>NZ_JBGNYA010000001.1:0-2400000 GCF_041477585.1 Halobellus sp. MBLA0158 | reverse complement strand
AACAGGACCTGAACGTTGCCGAAGACGTTCTCGATCGCGCGTCCGATGGCCGTGCCCGAGGAATACTCGCCCTGGGAAGCCAGCGTGGCGGCGACACGCTCGTCGCCGCTGACACGATACGTCGCCGTCGCGAGCACCGTGCCGTCCGATACCAATCGCAGATCGTACGATCCGGGCGCAATTCGGCGATCGAAGCCCGCATCGGCGGCCGGGACCGTGATTCGCGTGACGTTTCCACCGGCCATCTCGACGGTTCGCGTTTCGACCGTCGAGGGCGTGACGAGCGAGACGTTCCGAACGAAGAACGTCCCCCACGGGTTCCCGAGCTGGATCTCGACGGTCGGGTCGGTCAGTCTGGTGCCAGTGGTGGGTTGGACGTCGAGTCGGCCGGTCAGTTCCTGTGCGGCCCCGTCTTCGACCACCAGAGTGTGAGTCACTGTCGCGTATCCCTCCTTCTCGACGGTGATGGTGTACTCACCTTCGACGGTGGGTACGCGGATCGGTGCGACCCCTTCGTCCGTGGTCCGGGCACGTCGTTCCCCCAGCGTCACGGTCGCGTCCGGGACCGTTGTCCCGTTCCGGAGCGCGGCCGGTACGATCAGCGTCACTCCCGGGGGTGCGCGATCGGGATACTCCTGCGGGATGACGAACGCACGCGGAGAGTACACATCGAGCGACTTGGTAACCCCGTCGGACGCCACGGTGTAGGTACCCGGCTCCAAGCTCTCGAACGTCACGTCCGTCCGCGTGGTACTCCCGGCTGCCGCGGTGACCTCGACTGTTTGGCTCCGATTCCCGAGGCGAACGGTCACCGTACGGGAGTCGCGCTCGTCGCCGAGGTTCTGTGTCGTCACCGTGACCGTGTAGTCACTCCCCGCTGCGACCGACGATTGTCCCGACAGACCCGTCACGGCGATGCCACCCGAGTCCTGGGCCAAGTCGTCGAACGCCTGCGTCGTTCCGTTCGTCCGGATAAGGTGGACTTGACCCGTTCCTGTGGCTAACTCCTGCGCCGTAGCTAGGGGGACGACGAGCTGATCGTCCGTGATCCCGTCTCCGGCGAACGTTCCGACGATACGAACGCGGCGGACGCCGGGCGTGACACTGCCGCCGACCGTGATCGTCTCGCCGACGCCGAGATCGAGTGTACTTGCGAGGCTCGTTCCGATGACCGCCTGATCGGTCGCGCGCGGGGCGTGGCCGGTTTGTAGCCGGGCACCCGTGACGGCGCTGAAGGAGGTGAAGTTCGCGCCGCGGATCAGGTACGGATCGCCGTCGAGCGTCTGCGCGTAGAGGACCTCCGGGCTCGCGGTGAAGTTCTGACCTCGGAGGACGCTCGCGTAGTCTTCGCTGAGTCGGCTGTTCAGCGGGTGCGGCGCGCCGCTTTCGACGACTGTTCCGCTGGAGGTGGTCGCCAGCGGCGCCACCGCCCCGCCGATCGCCGAGATCAGGAGCACGATCAGCACGAACACCGCGAGCGTCGCCGTCGTCGGGACCAGCGCTCGCCAGGTGACGAACGTCGGGCGCGCTAGCGACACGAGCCGCTCGGGGAGCGAGCGCCCGGTACCCCGTATGCGACCCGACCCATCGAGCGCGGCGGGATCGCGTCGAATCACCGGCACCGCCGCCAGCGCACCCGCGAGCAGTCCCATCCCGAACAAGAATCCACTGACGAGGAGAACGAACCGGAGTATCTCCGGGGTGAGGACCGTCCGCAGCGTGACGGGCAACCCGGCGTACGTGGCCGCGTTGATCACCGCGTTCGTGGCGATGAGCCCGACCGCGAATCCGAGTAGGACGCCGGTCCCGGTCACGGTCGCGACCCGACCCTCCAGTAGGCCGAACAATCGGAGGGGCGAAATCCCCGTCGCGCGGGCGACCCGGATCTCTTGGCGGCGGTCGCGAAGCGACATCCGCGTGACGTTGTAGACGACGACGAGAATCAGGACACCGCTCCCGACGACTGCCAGCGAGAGCGTTCGGATGATCTGAGTGACCCCACGGAGAAGGAACGGAAGTGCCGCGATCAGTGGGACTCCGTCGAGTCGCCACGTCGGCTGCTCACCGCTCTGTCCGGCAGTACCGGAATCGATCACCAGCGCGCCGGCGTCGCCGAGGCTCGCGACGGTCTCGGCGCTTCCGATGTACCACGTCGACGCGAAGAGACGTGAATCGGTCGAATGCGGCGTCACGCGCATCGACGCCCCGTCGACCTCCTGTGTCGTCGGCTGCGTCACCGGGCCAGCGAGACCCTCGCTCGGCGGCCGCGGGATCGCGGCCGACTCCCACGCGACCGACGCCGACTCGATCCGCTCGGGTGCGTCGGGCGGAATCCCCACCGCACGGTGGGCTCCGTCGCCGTCGACGGACACACGCACGAGCGGGAAGACGATGTCGTCCCCGTCTGCGGACGTCTGCGCCGTCTCGTAGGAGCCGTAGTACGTCGCAGACGCGGAGCTTCCGAGGTCGTCTTCGAGCGTCGAGGTGTACGAGCCGACCGTGAGCAACAAGACGCCGGAGCCGACGAGGAACGCGGCCGTGACGGTGATCACGGCGACGCTCAGCCACTCCCGGCGCGACCACGACGCCACGAGCGTGGACTCGAACCGCATTTCAGCCTCCGAACGATCTCATTCCGGCAGCGAGTAGTCGATATCGTCGCTATCTTCGACGAGCCGACCGTCCCGAAGCAGGACCGTCTCGTCGAACCGATGCGCCAGCCCTCGGTCGTGACTGATCAACACGAGCGCCGTGTCGGTCTGTGATTTCACCTCGAAGAGCAGATCGAGCACGCGCTCGGCCGTGTTCGGATCGAGCTGGCCGGTGGGCTCGTCGGCCAGTACGACCGCCGGGCGGTTCGCCAACGCCCTGGCGATGGCGACTCGCTGTTTTTCGCCGCCGCTCAGCGTCGCCGGATACTGGTCCGCGAGGTCTTCGATCCCCAAGGCGCCGAAGAGTTCGCCGAGCCAGTCCTCGTCGCGGCTGCCGGTGTGGTCCTGCGGTAACGCGGCGTTGTCCCAGGCCGAGAGGTCCGGGATCAACTGGAAATCCTGGAAGACGAAGCCGATCGTGTCCCGGCGGACGACGGCACGCTTCCGCTCTGGGAGCTCGCTCGCGTCCTCGCCGCGAACGAACAGCGAGCCGCTCGTCGGCGTGGTCAAGAGCCCGAGCACGTTGAAAAGCGTCGTTTTGCCGGCGCCGCTGGCGCCGCGGACGAGCAACGAGACATCGGGATCGACCGACAGCGAGACGGAATCGAGAATACGGGTCCCGCCTCGTTCGACGGTGAGTTCTTCGCCACGGAGGACTGGGCCGGCCATCGTGTGCCTCGATTGTCGGGTCCGGTATGTATATCATTTGCTCCCGTCGTCTGATTGAACTGACTCTGTTCGTTCCGGACCTATGGGCGGCATCGGTGCTACATACGGCCAAAGACGAGTGTCAGAACTCAACATACCGTCGCGTTCGACCGCGGCAGCGACACGACCGTCGGGTCGAGTCCACCAGCGGTGTAGACGACGTTTCGGGAACCCGTCCACTCCCGATACACGTCGGACGGGACCGTCTCCGGACCGCTCGGGAACAGGTGCGCACCGGTCGTCGTCCACGACTGCTGGGAGAGGACGGCACAACGCGGTGACGGTCCGCCCGAGAGCCAGGACGCGGTGGGCGTGACGGAGACGTTCGCCCCGAAGGTGTGCCCTCCGACCCGACTCAGGGAGTGATCGGTCGTCCACGCGCCCGAGTACTCCGTGCTCACGAACTCGACGCTCTCGTACTCCGACCCGAGCGTCGTGCTCGGGACCGAACCGGTGTCCATATTGACGAACGCGAGCGGCGCCGTCGTAACGGTCGCGACGACGACCACGACGACGATCGCGAGTCGGAGGAAACGGCGGACGCCGCTGCTTCCATCGCGGCTGAGCAAGCGGGCGAGCGTCACGCCGGCGACAGCGACGACGGGGAAATGCAGGAACGTCTGTGCGCGCATCGCCGTCGCGAAGTACTCGGCCGTGAGGGAGGCAGTCAGACTGAATCCGATGATCACTGCCGGTGACAGAAAGAGCGCCAGGAGGATCGTGCCGCCGTCCCCCTCGCTGATGAGATCGAGAGACACCGCTGCGCTCAGCGCGACGAATGCTAGGAGCGCGACGAGAGCGAGGACGATCTGCGGCGTGCTCGCCGTCCCGGGGTAGATCGGCGTGAAGGCGTTGAGCGCGACGACGAGGAAGAAGGCACCGATCGTCCCGAGGTAGATCGCCCGCCGAATCCGGAGGCTCGTGTGCTGGAGCCAGACGATCCCGACGACCAGCACGATCGCCCACGCGACGAACAGCCCCGGATACGCCGTGACGCGATCGACGTACGGCACCGCCAGCGACAGCGACGTCTCGGCCGTCCGGTAGTAGATCGCCATATAGGCCCAGAATCCGCCCGCGATCACTACGCCGCCCACGAGAGACCGAAGCGAGAGCCGCCGGGAGACGTGCCGCGCGGTCAGCCCCGTGATCACCAGTCCAACGACGAACGACGTGAACGTGTGGAGGATCGGGAAAATGACCAGGAAGAGGCCGGAGATCCCGTACCACCGTCGCCGACCGGTCCGGTAAGCGTACTGGAGCGAGACGGCGACGAGCAGCGTGAAGAGAATGCCGACCAAGTCGGAGTCGGGAACGGTCGTCCGACGGAGGAATAGGCCCTCGACGGCCAGAAGCCCGGCGACCACGAGCGCGACCGCGGACGCGCTCACCGAAACTGTCGCGGATTCCTTGACTGCACGACGCGCGATCGCCACCCCGACGAGACAGATTCCGGTCCCGATCACCGTCGCCGCCGGCTGGGTCACACGAAGCGCAGGCGTATCGAACACCAGACCGGCGACTGCGAATACGGCCGTGAAAAAGAGATTGTCGGCCCGTCCGGTGAGCCCGAGCGTGCCGGTGTCCATCGCCGTCTGCGCGCTGGCGGCGTAATTGAATCCGTCCAACGTCGAGGGATACTGGCTCCAGTAGAGCGGCCCCGCACGGAAGGCCAGTGCGACTCCGAGGAGGGCGACGATCGCGAGTCCGACCTGGTGACGACGACTACTCATTCGCATCACCCCGTTTTTCGGACACCGATATATTTCTGTCCACGAGCAGCGTCGCCGGTGCGGCCCGGACCGTCCCGACGGCCGCCAACAGCGCGCTGATGATCGCGACTCCGACACCGATACCGAGCGCGCCCGCCACGATACTTGGCGCGAGGACCGGATCGAGAGCCAGTCCGAACACCCGGAGTTCGCCGATCGACAGCAGCCAGCGAACGATGCCGAAGCCGAGGGCGAAAGCCAGAACGCTCGCTACGGCGCCGATTTTGAGCGCGTCGGCGAACACGGCGACGAACACGTCCCGCGGGGTTGCCCCCGTCGCCCGCCGGATCCCGATCTCGTCTTTCGCGGTGTGGACGGCGCGGGTGAGCGCCGCGGTCGTGCTACCGACGGTCATCACCGCGAGCAGCGTCACGATCGCCAACACGAGCGCTTCGATGTTTCCGAACACGAGCTGGATCGCCCGGGTGATCCCGCTGCCGGCGGTGTAGCGACCGCTGCTGGCGAGCGCCGCGCCCAACCGCTCGTCGCCGCGGACCGTGTACGTCGTCGATGCTTGGCTCTCCGCGTCCGCGGTCACCGTGACGGTGTAGCCCCCCGGCGGTTGGCGCGGGAGCGAGATCCCGTACTCGGTCGATTCGCCGGCAGGGATCGTGACGTTCCGCGACCGTTCACCGCCCGGCGCGCTGACGACTACCGACGACTGCAGATCGGTCGCCCACGGGTTCGCCAGTCGAACTGTCGCATCGGGTCGCGTGAAGATGCTCGGCGTGTCAGGTGAGATCGCCACGGACAGCGTCGGACGTCGCGCGGCGTCCCGCGTCACCGAGACCGTCTCTGTAGTGCGGTTCCCGCTGCTCGTCGCAGTTATTTCCGTCTCACCGACCGATTCGAAGCGGATGCGGGCCGCTCCCCGGTCGTTCGTCACCGCCGTTTGACCACTGGCTGATACGGTCGCGTTCGGGACCGGAGTCCCGCCCCGCAGGACGACGATTTGCGGCGTACTGTTCACCGGAACTGGGTCCGGAACGTCGATCGATAGCCCCCTGGCTGACGCGGATCCCCCTGTCGCCTCGCCGTCGTCGAGAGCGGCTTGTTTGTCGATGTCGCCGACGACGAGGCGATACGTCTCGCTGTCCCGGAGATCGAACGGCACGAACTGCTGTGTCGTCCGGCGACTCGACAGCGTGATCGACGTCGTCCGCGTCGTCTCGCCGACGGTCACATCCAGGCTCCGCGTTGCTTCTCGCAGGCCGAGATTCGTCACCGAAACGACGACACCGGTCTGCCCGTCCCGCCGCGTGAGGCGCGCGTCGGTGACGACGACCGTCGAGCCGGTCGCCGAATCGACACCGAGCCCGCGGACTCGCACGAAGTGGACCGAATCCGCCGGTCGGTTCGCGAGGTCACGCGCGGTCGGCAGACTGACGAGCAACTGATCGTCTTGGATCCCGCGCCCGGAGAACGTCCCCGTGATCTCCAGACGTGTCATCGCGGGCGCGGTGCTCCCACCGATTACGATCGTCTCTCCGGACGACAGTCCGGTCGACCGCGCCAGGTCCGCACCGATCAACGCCTCGCTTCGATCGGCCGGCAACGATCCGGTCCGCAATTCGATGTCCGCAAACGACCGATACGCAGAGAAGTTCACGCCGCGGGCGACGATCGGATCGCCGCGGTACACCTCAAACAGGAGGATCTCGGGGCTGGCCTCGGCGCCCTGCGCGCGGAGCGCGTCCGCGTACGATTCCGGGACGTTGCTGGCGACCGGATGCGGCGTTCCCGGCTCGGTGATCGTTCGCCCAGTTCCTGACGCCAACGGTCCGAACGCGCCTGCGACCGCCGTCAGCACGAGTAGCGCACACATAAACACTGTCAGCGTCGCGGCCGTCGGGACGAGCGTGTTCCACCCTAACAGCCGCAGCCGTCCGAGCCGACGGATTCGGGACAGCGGCCCCAGCGAGCGGCGCTCGTCGTTCGTCACCCGCGGTCGGAGCTGTGGATCGTGCGCCGTTGCCGAATAGGCGGCCCCGACGCCCGAGACGGCCCCGACGGCCAGAAACAGGCCACCCGCGGGGACGAGGATCCGCAACACTCGCGGCGTGAGCTGTACGTTGAGCGTCGTCGGCAGGCCGTACGCGAGGGCGACGTTGACGACGGCACGGACGAAGATGAGGCCGAACCCGTAGCCGACCGCGAGTCCGATTGCCGTGAGGACGAGCGCCCGGAGCCCGTACATACTGACGATCTGCCGCGGCGTCGCGCCCGTCGAACGCAGGACGGCGATGTCCGGGCGGCGTTCCCGGACGGTGACTCGGACGACGCTGAACACCGTCACGCCGACCAGCAAGCCGCCGCCGACGGCCGCCAGCCGGAGCACGTCGACCAACTCGGCGGACCCATAGACGAAGAACAGTAGCGCGGACAGAAGCGGTGTCCGCGGCGTCGGCGTCGATCGGATCGCATACGACTCCGTGTTCCCCAGTTCGCGTGCCGTGCTCGGGTGGGCGACGTACCACGAATCAGGCAACAGCGTATGCGAGGCTCGCGATTGCACGGCTACGCCGTCGCGCCCCGAAAACACGGCATCGCCCTCAGGCGTCGCCGCCGCTACGGTTCCGCGCTCCGCTGTCGGGAACGTAATCCGCTGTCCGCGGACCGTGATATTCGGCGCATCCGCTGGGATGCCGATCACCGTCACCCGTTGGCCCGCGCCGGAAACCGTGCCGAGCGTGAACTGGACCGGGGGCGGTTGCTCTCCCGCCGGAGCGTCAGTCCCCTGCGCGAGTTCGTAGGTGGTCTCGAACTCCGCGGCGATCGCCGTCGTCTGCGCGCCGAGGGTGACGCCGAGCAGCGAGGCCCCGACGAGGAACGCGACCGTCAACGCGATCACCACGACGGCCAAGGTGTCCCGCCGGGCCCACCCGAAGGAAAGTGCTCGTCGATATCCCATCAGCAGTGAGAAGCAGTCGGTACTGCGTGGTTCCCGCACTCGGATGCCGAACAGACACGTAGTGGGTAGCTAGCAGTGATCATTGGCTTGCGGTGACGTTGATCCAGAGGTGGACCTCCCGATACGAACTGTTGACCGTCGGATTCGGCGGCGCAGATCCCTTGTACAAGAGGTATGTGAGTCGGAGGCGCTCGCCGGTCATCGTGGGTGTGATCGTGTCCCGAGCCTGCCAGGTGGCGTTGTCCGCGACGGTCGGCGAGTACCGATTCAGCTCGTTTCGTTCCCGGACGAGCGTGGTGTTGTTCTGGATTTCGACCCGCTGGAGTTGCGACACCAGCGTGTACTGGACCGTCTGGTGTTCGTGGTTGCCGATGCCGACGATCAGCGACCGCGTCTCGCCCTGCGTGAACTCGGTCGGGTAGTCGTCGGCGACGAGTTCGCCCGATTCGGTCTCGGTCAGGAGATACAGTTCGGTGAACGCCTCTCCCTGTCCGGGGACTGCGACCGCATAGCCGACGCTGCCGACCGCGAGCAGGATACTCACGACCAAGAGCACGTTGAGTGCGGCATCGGTCCTGGATTCCGGCTCGAATAGCTCCCGCCGCGCACCGGCGATCCACGCCCGATACGGGACCCGGAATCGGTCGACCTCGTCCAACTGGGCTCGGCGACGGGCCGCGACCGCCGTGAGGACGATCGTGATGCCAGTCACAGACACCAGGATCGGCACCAGTCGAATTCCCCACGGCGTGAAGTTCAACACGAGTCCGATCAGCGGGACGACCGCGATACTCAGCCCGAAGGAGAGCGCGACGCGCTCGATCCCGTCGATTCCCTCACGGCTCGAGGCGTCGTCGACGTCGTCCTCCGCTGGAGGGTCGCCGGCTTCCGGAAACAGCGCGGCCACGAGCGCGTACCCGGGAACAAACAGGACGTACGGGAGCCCCAGAATGATCCGAAGCGGGGTCTCGCGGACGCCCGGGACGGTCGCGGCCACCGTCGTCGCCACTGCGAGGACGACGACAGCCGCCAGGTCTGCGGGGAGATGCCGGACGGGCTCTGGGAGAAGTAACCGCCAGTCCGAGTCCCGACTCATGAATGTCCCTCAGATGAGAGTTCACAAAAATTGGTCGGTCTGGGAAAGCAGCCGTTCCGCGGTTTCGATCGCCGCGGTCGCCTCGTCGGCTTCGAGCGCATCGGGGGCGTACGCCGCCTGCTCGTAGGCCGTCGTGAGCCCGACGACTGATTCGTCCACCTCGTCGGTTCCGTGTCCCCGCAGTCGGTCCACCAGTTCCCAGTGCGTCACGCCGGGGAGCAGTTCGTACTGGTCGACGAACTTGGCACGAACTGCCTCGTAGATCGTGATCACCGCCTCATCAGTCCGTCCCTCGGCCAACAGTCCCTCGGCGTCATTGACCACGGACGTCTCGTCTCCGGCCCCGGATACATCGTCCGTGGTCGACGGGGCCTCTGCGGACTCCTCATCGTTCCCACTCTCGTCTCCGTCGCCGGTCTCGGCCGCCTGACCGGGGCCGGTTCCGAACAGGCCGAGCGCGCCGAGGGGGAGTCGTCCGAGGACGTCACGGGGTCGAATGCCGTAGGCTCTCGCCGCAACGGCGGTGCCGCCGGCCAGGACGAACCCGACCGCGGCGAATGCGACGATCCATCGGGTCGGATTGGTGCCGGGGAAGCCGCCGTTCGCTCCGTCTCCGTTTCCGTCGCTCGCTCCCTCGGTCTGCGTCCCGTCCGCTGTCGTCGCACTCGCGGGAACACTGACGCGAAGGCGCGCGGTCGACGAATCGAGGTTCCCGCCCGACGGACGGTACGCGGCCGTAACGGTCAGGTTCCCGGTCTGATTCGTGACATCGAGCGCTGCGGTCGAGGCGCCGTCGGCATCCGTCGTGACCGTACGGCTACCGTTCTCCGCGGTCAACTGAACGGGTTCGCCGCGTACCTGCCGACCCTCGTCGGTGACGAGCACTGCCGTGACCAGGATCCGCTCCGACGTTATCTCCTCGGGACGAAGCGTGAGGTTCGTCGTCGACGACCGAACGCGAACCGTTCGGGTTGCAGAGGTCTGCTCGACAGCGCGTTCACGGACCGCCAATTCGACTGAGACCGACTGATTCCCCGGAGTGACGTCCGCCGGCACGTCGACTGATGCGGTGTAGCTCCCTTCCGGGCCGGTTCGGACTCGCAGCGCGGTGTCGGCGAAGGCGACCCGGAGCGGCATATTCCCGACGCCCCGTCCGTCCGCGCGGAGCTGTCCCGTGACGCGAACCGTATCACCGTACACCGCCGTCGTCTCCGAGAGCGTCGCCGACACCGTCGACGCCGTCCCTCGCACGGTGATGTTAACTGCCGCCTCGGACCGTTCGTAAAGGGACCTCGGTGCCGGCCGATACGCGACCGAAACGGAGTCTGCCGATTGCGGTAACAGCACCGGGCGATAGAGGAGTTCGAACCGACCGTTTGCGTCCGTGCGAACCGTGTCAGTTTGTCTCCCGACCGCGAGCGTGACGGTCCGGTTCGAAACCGGGGCGTCTTGGGTGCGCAGTTGGCCCGTGAGCAGGACCGGCGCGTCGAACGCGATCGATGTCCGGTTCGCGGTTACCTCCAGGGTCGTTGCGACGAACTCCCGCTCCCGAACGGTCGTCGCGATCGCCGTCGCGTTCTGGGCCACCCCCTGTGTACTCCGAATTGCGGGTCCGAACTCGATGCCCGTGCTGTTTTCGAGTTGCTCGAACCGCTCGGTCAACGTCCCCGCGGTCTCGTTGACGCCTGTCGCAGCCCGTGAGAGATCACGGGCTAACTCTCGCGCCCGCTCCCTGTCGCCGTCTTCCCGGGCTTCCTCGTACTCCTGTCGCGTCTCCCGGAACTCCCGGACCGCATCACGGTACTCGTCGTGAGCCTGTTGCGTCTCGTTGAACTGTGAGGCGCGCCGATCGTCGCCCGACCCGTCGGTGTCGCGCGCCGTCGTGACGTAGTTCGAGAGCCACTCGGGGTACTCCTCGTCGAGCCGCGAACACGCGACTTCTTCCGACAGCGTGGTCCGCTGAGTGCAGTTGATTAGCGTCTCGCCCATCCGACCGCTGAGCCAGTTTTGGACGGCTTCGAGGTCGCCGTCGCCGCTGGTCTCTTCGGGGTTCTCGTGTTGAATCGTGGAGTTGTTCGCTGTCTGTTGTGCTCGGTCGCCTCCCACACCTACGTCAGTGAATGACGGTCGCTCCGATCGATCGCTATCGATCGGGGAGTCGGACGGCTGCGTATCGGCTGTGGCAACGGCCGGCGCGACGGTCACTACCAACAGCGCGGCGACGACGATCCGCACACTTCCCCCTGTCAACACCACAGATACAGAACAAGGAACGGCGGGAAGTAAAACGTCTTTCGTATATCACGTCAACTGCGTGACGAAGGGGTAGCGTTTTAAGCTTCGGATCGGACGAGACAGCACGGATGCGGCCGACACCTCGATTCTGGGCGGCGGTCGGCGTAGCCGGAGTCCTCTGTCTCTTCGGCGTCGCCTTGGCCACGCCCGTTCTCGTTGGCGCCGCTGCGGTGCTGGTCGGCGCCCTGCTCGGCTGTCAAGCCCGCTTCGCCGCAGCGCTGGGGCGCCTTTCGGACACGCTCAGCGTCGAGCAGTCCCTGTCCCGAACGCGGGTCCCGACGGACCAGCCCGTCGTGTTGACCCTCCGAGCCCAGCTCGCAGAGCCCACAGCGTTGGGGGTGACCGTCGACGCGCAGCTCCCGCTCGCCGTCGACGAGACCGACGAGTCGGACGGTTCGCTCACGCCCACAGCGGACGCCCCATCGCACGCCCGCGTGCAGTTCTCGGTCCCCACCGCCGGGGCTACGACGTTCGATCGTCCGTCCGTCACCGCCCAGTCCGCCTACGGCCTCTTCACGGAAACGTTCGAACAGGGCGACGACGCTCGGCTCCGACTCGACGTCGAACCCCGCGCCCCGCGGCGGATGCACATCGGACAGGGCGGCGAACGGATCTCGGCCGGATTCGGCGAGCACAGTTCGGACCAGCGCGGTCCCGGACTGGAGCCCGCGGAGATCCGCCAGTACCAACACGGCGACGACATCGGACGGATCGACTGGAAGGCGACCGCGCGACTGAACCACCCGCATATTCGCGACTTCGAGGTCCCGTCGGCCAGACAGACGACGCTCATTCTGGACCACCGCGGAACAACTGCCGCGGGACCGGCCGGCGAGACGAAACTCGACTTCCTCAGGGAAATCGGGCTGGCGTACGTCAACAGCGCCGACGCACTCGGGGATCCGGTGGGACTCTACACCGTCGGCGACGACGGCGCGACGAACGTCCTCCCGCCGAAAGCCGGCGAGTCCCAGCACCGCCGCGTCCGCTCCCGGCTCAGGACTCTCGAACCTACGGACGGATCGTCCACAGAATCGATATCCACCACCAGGAATCTCACTGCCGGTCGCGAGACACCGATCATCGCAGACGACGGAACGGAGTACGCCGCGACCCTGCGGCCGTACTACCGCTCGACGAACGAGTACACGGACCGATTCAGTTCGCGTCCCCTCTTTGCGACCGTCAGGCGGTACGTCGACCGCATCCAGGGATCGCTGTACGCGGTCATTCTGACCGACGACACCGCGAGGGCCGAACTGTACGAGGCGGTCAAAGCCCTGCGTCGGCGCGAGGGCGCCGTGCTCGTTTTCATCACGCCGACGGTGTTCTTCGAGTCGGCGCTATCGGACGTCGAATCGGCGTATGCCGAGTACGAGGAGTTCGAGTCGTTCCGGAAGCGCCTGAACAAACTCACTGGCGTTTCCGCGTTCGAGGTCGCACCGCAGGACCGGCTCGCGGGCCTCCTGCGCGCACACGAGGCACGAACCCCGACTCCGGAGGGCGCGTCCGATGGCTAGCACTCGCGTCTCGCTTTCGCGACTCGCTGTCGGGGACTCGCTCTTCCGCGCCGGAGTCGTCGGTCTCGTCCTGATCGGACTGACCCTCTCGATCGGGATTCCCGGTGTCGTCGTCGCTGCCTGTGTCGGCTTCGGCTGGTGGTTCGTCCCCGGATACTTCGCCTTCGGATTCGGTCAGATCGCCTTCGCCGCGACACACGCCGGACTCGGTGGCCCCGGCGGCCTCTTCGCACAGATCGGTCTCTGGGGACTCCTCGCGGCCGACTTCACCGCCGAGTCTCGCCCACGGTCCCGTGCGGTTCGTGACCTCTCTGTCGGATCGCTGGGGGCCGTCGCCGTCGTCTGGGGTCTCGCGGAGGCGTTCGATCCGCTCTGGCAGGTCGTCCTCGCGTTCGGCGCGTTGAGTGCCGGCTCTTTTTATGTGATCCACAGATACCAGTTGGTACGGATGGGATTGGTTGGTGAGACGACGTGAGCACCGACACTGAGTCGAACCGACGACCGGCCGAGGAGACCGGGGACGGTCAGGACCGCACTCAGGACGGAGAGCAACTCCGCGGACGGATCGCCGTCCTCGAAGAGGAGAACCGACGGCTCCGTCGGGAATACCTCCGAGCCAGGCAGTCCCAGTATCGCCGATCGGCCGTCGCAATGGCGATCGTCGGTGCGGTGGCGCTCACCGGCGCCGGGATCCTCCCCGCGCTCCGAGAGACGCTGCTGATTCTGGCGGCTACCGGCGGTTTCGGCGGCGCTCTCCTGTACTTCCTCACGCCCGATCGACTCGTCCCCGCCTCCGTTGGCCAGGCGACTTACGCCGCCTATCGCTCTCACGCCACCGCGTTGCGCGGCGAACTCGGACTCCAGGAGCGATCGATATACGTGCCTCTCGAAACGGCCGGCGAGACCGACGCGGGGGTGCGTTTGTTCGTTCCCCACGCCGTCGACTGGGAGCTCCCGGACACCCAGTCGCTTCGCGAAACGTTCGTCTCTCCGAACCAGGACCCCCGACGCGGCGTCGCGTTCACCCCGACCGGCCTGAGACTGTGGACCGCGTTCAGCCGTGGAACCGCGACGCTCGCCGACAGTCCGGACCAGTTGGCCGCCCAGCTCGGCGAAGCCGTCGTCGAGCAGTTCGAGCTTGCACGCGCCGCCGACACCGACGTCGACGAACCGGCCGGTCGCATCTCGATCGTCGTGGAGGACGTCTCTTACGGCGCCCCCTCGAACTTCGATCACCCGCTGGTGTCGTTCGTCGCGGTCGGCCTCGCCCGTGGACTCGATACGCCGGTCGAAGTGGTGTCGGTCGATACCGTCGACGACGGACACCGGATCACCCTCGGCTACGACGAATCTGCCGCTTATTCGGAATCCGCGCCCGATTCGGAATCGGATTCCGACTCCGCCGACTCCGCCGATTCCGACCAGTCCGCCGGATCCGCGGCCTCCGAGGCGGACAGTTGACCGTCGACCGCTCCGCCGTCTCCGACTGCTTCCGACGTGGCCGGCGACGCCTGGGGACTGGGTGGCGTCGTCGTCTCTAGGATCTCCCTGATGATCGATGCCGGCTTGACCTCCCCGATCTCCGCGTCGGTACTCAGCACGAGCCGGTGTGCCAACGCGGGCACCGCTAGTGCCTTGACGTCGTCCGGAATTGTATACGATCGCCCCTCGATCGCCGCGTTGGCCTTCGCTGCCCGGAGCAACTGGAGCCCGCCCCGTGGCGATACTCCGTGGCTCACCTCCGGCGTCGCCCGCGTCTGCTCGACGATATCCAGGATATAGTTACGCACTGCCTCCGACAAATGGACGTCGCTGACGCGATCCTGAGCCGCCCGTATCTCATCCGGTGTGACGACTCGCTCGAGGTCCTGTGGCCCCAGATCCGGCGCCGAATCGAATCTGCTCAAAATCTCGGCTTCGCCGCTCCGTTCGGGGATTCCGAGACTGATCTTGAGCTGGAATCGGTCCCGCTGGGCCTCCGGCAGTCCGAACGTGCCTTCCATCTCGATGGGGTTCTGGGTCGCAATCAGAATGAACGGCAACGGAAGATCCAGCGTCTCGCCCTCGATCGTGACCTGCCGCTCCTGCATCGCCTCCAACAACGCGCTCTGGGTCTTCGGGGTCGAACGGTTAATCTCGTCGGCGATGACGACGTTTGCAAAGACAGGGCCGCGCTCCAACTCGAAGGTTCCGGTGTTTTCCCGATAGACTTTCGTCCCAGTGACGTCGGCCGGCAGTAGGTCGGGCGTCATCTGAATTCGTCGTGAGTCGAGACCGGATACGCGAGCGAACGCCTCGGCGAGTGTGGTCTTCGCGACGCCAGGAACGCCTTCGAGAAGCACGTGACCTCGAGTGAGAAGGGCAATTGTGAGATATCTGAACGCGGTATCCTGCCCGATTAGTAGCTGTGAAGCCTCTGATTGTAAGTCATCATACAAGCGGGCCGGATCAGTCATCGTCGTCCTTTTTATGTTGGTCAGGGATAACTCCTGCTATCATCCGGTTGACGTCTGCGTCGTCCCACTCGGGGTGTTCAGCGCTGATGTAGGCCACGATAGCCTCGTGGTCGATCGCGATTGTCGGCTCGTCACCGCCTAGCCGTGACTCGATCAGGTGCCGATGTGTCGTTGCCAAGCCGATCCCGAGGAGGGCGATCACTCCGAAGACGACTTGTGCGGGGGGCGTCGATCGCATCCAGAGCAGCCACGCGAACAGCGGTGGTACGCGATCCGTGTGGCTCGCGTCGACAGCCACCTGATCGTGGCGTTGTAGTACCGCCCGGATGAACCGCCGGTTCCCGTCACGTTCGGACATCGCGTTGATGAACAGCGACGGGTCGCTGACCACGAGCACCGTGCCCTCTCCGATCGATTCGCGGGTCACCACCGGTCGCGACTCGAGTGTTTCGTCCTCGTCAAGCGCGTAGTTACGGTTCGTATCGAGGTACGAAAACTCGGAACTGGTCGCGAGGACTGTGGTCCCGTTCGGACTGAGTGCTGTCCCGTGATTGAGCGTGAGCGTTTCTCCCGGCGACAGCAGTGTCGAGTTGTTCGTGGCAGTCGCTAGCGTGATGTTCGGCGTGCGGTAGTATCGGCGTTCGTCACGCAACAGCCGGCCGTCGAATCGACTCCGAGCACCGACGCCTCGTAACAATCCCGTGGCGTGACCGCCGAAGTCGTCCGCGACCAACAGCGTCCCTCCGTCGATTACGTACTCTCGAATACGCGATCGCTCAGCGGCAGTATATGATCTGTCCGGCGAGAGTACGATCGCGAGATGGCTTTCGGAACCTTCGTAGGCCGACTCGACGGTCGTCGCTACAGTCAACTCGGTATCACTGTCGGCGGCGATCTCTTCGAGGTTCGTAGATCCGTCCCAAGCCGCATTGTACGCACTGAACGGGGCCGTGCTCGTAGCGAATCCTACGCCAACCGAGAGGATAACGAGTATCGCCAAACCAACGACCGCGTATCTCGCGTGGCGAGTCGTGGCGTCCGCCATCGGTCAGATCACTCCCGGTGGCAGAATAGCCAGAATCCGTCGAATGACGATATAGCTGAAGCCGAGAAGACCGAGGGCGATGATCCAGCGGAGCCGTCGCCGCCACTCCGGCGTTACGTGAAACGGCGCGGTCAACTCGACGTTGACGAGGAAAGCGATCAGGGAGACGACAAAGAAGAGTTCGACCGTCAGCGAGTCCAAAAGCGAGAGGACGAACGCGACTGCCACCATTGCGGCGACCTGCGCGTGGACGAACCGTTGTCGCCGTGACACTACCATAGGCGTATCACGTCGGCCGGATGTTTTGAACCCATCGGCGGAAGGCTGCGCATATCGCAGCGGTTCTTCTCTTGTGGCCGGATCGCGTGCTGTCGTCTGGTCGGTTATACTGAATTGCCGTTGTTACGCTGATTGTGGTCGAAACGTGTGTTAATATGCGAAATATGATATTTGTGGCTCAGGGTAAGATGCTCTATTATCATACTTTGTTTTTAGAACCTACCATAAATTATATATTTCTTCTATCGGCTAAAAATTTCGATCTCAACATATCTATGTCGGAAATGCGGTAAACAGTAATAGACGTCTGAAGGTCAAAAATTCGTCGATTATCACTATATGAAAATCTGAGCAGGGCGGAGAACTTCGGTATCGACAAGTTCCGATTTGGGCAATCCGTGTACGATTATGAAATATGTTACTGTGCCTAAGTATTATTACCCTCCTTCTGTATCGACACACTATGAGACGACCGTCTGACAAAAGGACCAAGCTGTTAAGTTTGGTTCTGGCGGGGCTGATGGTTCTGTCCGTAGTAGTAGGGCCTGTTTCGGGGGCTCTCGCGTCCGAGGAACCGGGCGCTATCGAGCAATCGGGGAGTTCCGACCTCGGATCACCGTATAACGCTGCGACTAACGAGACGACTGCTACATCGGGTGAGTCGACAGCGACCGAAACGCCGGCTCCAACTGAGACGTCAACTCCTACTCCTACCCCAACTCCAACACCTACCCCTACCCCAACTCCAACACCTACCCCTACCCCAACTCCAACACCTACCCCTACCCCAACTCCAACACCTACCCCTACCCCAACTCCAACACCTACCCCTACCCCAACTCCAACACCTACCCTTACGCCGACTGATACGTCGACCTCGACCGAAACCGCTCCTTCATCCCTGAGCGTGGATAGTTCATCGCTATCTCCTGCGGCGACGAGTAGTGTTACTGTATCCACGTCTGCAGCGACCAATGTCGGAAACTACACTGCTACACTGAACGGTGAAATAGATAATCTGACTCAGGATTCCGCTGTAGTGTACTTCGAGTGGCGTCCAACTTCAGAGAACAAATTCCGTAAGACGCCGAACCAAAGTATAAAGATAAACGGGACTTACAATGAATCGCTGGCATTCCTTACACCAGGAACGACCTACGAATTTCGCGCGGTTGTAGAGTCCGGAAGCACGACTGAAGAAGGCAGTATTCAAACGTTAACCACGGGTTCTGGTGGCCCGACGGATGGGTTCATTCGGGCATCAAACAACGTCGCCCTATTCAACCTCTTCTTCCAAGGACTCCAAGTGGATGTTGAGAATAGTCCAGTAAGTATTGAGACTGGCGTTCCGAGCGTATTCCTTAATGCCGAGGGAATTGAGTCCGAAGTATATCCGGGCGATAAGGGGACTGTTCCTGTTCACCCTCCAGATGGGACGCTAACATTTGACTTCGAGGATACTGGTTCGCTTGAGCGATTTGACGGATCGAAGGCTGATATTGTCGCGGTCAAGACTGATTCCTCGGAGGGGCTTGACGCGTTCTCGCAAATCACACAAATAGATGATCTGCTTAATGACGAGAGTTCGACCGTTGAAGTATTCGAGACTACCACCATTGGCGATAACGAAGAAATAACCTACGACTTACAAGCCGATGGACGCGGCAGCGGGAATTACATTTTCCTTGCTGTCAACAACGGAAGCATAAGTGTCGATGAAGGTAACGCTTCTATCGATAATGCACGCGTGATCGGACTGGACTTCGCTATCGTCCAGAGCGGAAGTTCGACGATACAAGCTTCGCGGCCCGAGTACCGTCCAGGTGAGAACGTAACAGTCCGCGCGGAAGCAGATCTCCCTGGAGATGAAGAAGATATCACACAAGCAGTTATCCTCTATGATGAAACCGACTTCTCTGGTGGAGAAATAACTGCTCAAATTGATAGCCTCCAGAGTATCGATCCAGCTAGTATCAATGTTACATCGACTATTTCCGGATTCAATGGTGTTCGCAGGATCGAACAAGGATCCTCACTCTTGGGCCAAAATTTGGGTGAGAGTGACGAAATTGGCATCTTTACTATAGACGATGCGTTCGGCTTCATAGGCGGCGGTATCGGTGATCGATTCCAGAACTCAACTGATGCGGAAATAGAAAACGCATCGATAGTCGCAAAGAACGCTACGGGGACTGAAACGACATTTGAAATAGGTACGCTCGATAGTTTCGACACGAGTGAATACGGGATCATTCACGTTGCGGAGAACAGTGAAACCGGAGAGTTGTACACTAACAAGACAAGTGTTCAAATAACCAATAGTCTTGGTGCGTATTACACTATCGATATTGAAGAATCGACAGACAGACAGCTAGCTAGCGGTGAAGAAGTCACAGTCAACGCAACAATCAGAAATATCGGCGATGGACTCGGCGTTAGTAACATTGATTTCTCTGTTAATGGAAACGTTGTAGATACTAACGAACAGTTGGTTCTTACTTCAGGCAACGAGCAAACTATCACCTTCAATACTACTCTGGAAGAACCAGGAGAGTACGATATTTCGGTCGACGCTACCAGTTACGACGGCTTTGATTCTCAGGATTCGATAGACGTTAACGTCGTTGACGACGCGTTCTACGACGTCAATATCAACGAAGCAAACTCCACGCTCAACGTCGTCGAAGACGAAACTGTCGTCGTCAACACGACCGTCGAGAACACGGTCAATATCGACGGGGACACTCAGCAAATCAATCTAACCGTCGGTGACGAAGTCGTTGCCAACAAGAGTGTCACTCTCACCGGTGGCGAGTCCACGACGTTCGATCTGGAGTGGGACACCTCACAGACTGCGCCCGGGACGTACGACGCGACGGTCGCGAGTACGGACGATACAGATTCCGCAGATGTCACCATCAGAGAAGCGGCGGAATTCAACGTCACCAACCTCGATCCCGCTGAGGCGACTGTCGCGACCGGAGATACCATCGACGTCTCCGCGAACGTGACAAATCTCGGAGAAGCCACCGGAACCCAGACGATCGAACTCCGGATCGGTGGCGAAGTCGTTGATTCGAAATCCGAAACGATCGACGGCGGTAATAGTACAACGGTCACGTTCACCAACGTCCAGGTCGGACAAACGACCGGCACATTCGAGTATGGCGTCTTCAGTGAGGACGATAGTGCGACCGGGAACTTGACGGTCGTTGAGCAACTCACTGCCATCGACATCAGTCTGGATACCACCTCGAATATCGCTAATACGACCTCTGACTACGAGATTAACGCGACGGTGACGAGTGATGCCGGTGGAGAGACGATACAGAACATCACTGTGGACTTCGGTACTCCGGTCGAGCTAAGCAACTCTCAGCCGACGGTTACACTCCCGGACTCCATGGAGTTCTCACCGTCCTACGATAGTGTGATCAGAGGCGAGAGCGAGCTCATAATACCCCTCCCCGAACCGGTAGAAATCGGTACTGACGTTACAGAAGACGAGGATATCACGATTCTCGCTGACGCTGTACAGAACCCGTCCAACGGGACCTACACGCTCTCCACCGAGTTCTCGGAAGACGACGGCACACAGATAGCCGCCAACAGCACGACTTACACCATCGTTGAGCCTGCAAATATCACGCTCGGTATCGCGGATGATTCGGTGACAGAGGTCAACCAGACTGAACCGATCCAGATCAACGCGACGGTCTCGAACGATGGCGGCGTTGCGGCCGAGCGGACCATCACGTTCGAACTCACTCAGGACGGGGAGACGGTCTTCAACGACAGCCAGACGGTCAACGTTGCAAGCGGAGCAACAGAGCAAGCCGAGTTCACGTACCTGACGACTGCGGACGACCGTGGTAACTTCACGGCCACCGTCACCACACAAGGCGCCTCGGAATCCACCAACGTTACCGTGAATCGACCGGCCGAGTTCGACGTTGACATCGGCGAGCTGACCGACGAAGTCGTGGCAGGTGATGAGATCAACGTCACGGCCGAAATCGAGAACCTCGGTGACTTGGATGATACGCAAACTATCCGTCTCTTGGCAAACGGAACGGCGGTCAACAGTACCGCTCTCACACTTGCTGGAGGCGAGAACCAAACCATCAGCCTCAAATACGAAACGAATGATGACAACGCCGGTGATCTGAATCTCACCGTCGCAAGCGCGGACGACACAGATACCCGAAACGTCATCGTGCTGCAGCCTGCGATACTCAGCTACGGCAACTTCTCGGTCAACGGCAACACCTCTGATTTCAGCGTCGAAAGCGGTACAACTCTCGCCGCGAACGCGACCGTGACAAACGTCGGCGGAGTGAACGGAACGTTCAACGCGACACTCTTTGAGGGTGGAGAGCCGACAAGCAAGACGGAGAACGGCACTCTGGCACCCGAAGAGACGGCCAATGTGAGTTTCACCATCACCCTTGAGGAGAACCAAACGACGACTCTCTCGATCCGTGATGCAGTACGGGCAGGGGCGCAGACCGACGAGATAGCCGTTACTGTTAGACGCGATGTCGTCGATCTCAATCTCACCGCGAATCGGACGGAAGTGAATCCGGGTGACCCGGTGAATCTGACCGTTAGGCGAGAAGACACTGGCAACCTGACCTCAGCGAACGTTACAGTTAGAGCACCGAACGGGACGATAATCGACACAGGGATTCTCGACGGTAGTGTCGTCGAACCTGCCCCCGACGAGCCTGGAACGTACGAAATCACTGCGACCAAAGAGTCGACGGAAACAACTGCCTTCCAGCCGGACACCGAGACGATCGACGTCCTTGCCCCGGGCAACATTACGATCACTGACGCCTTCGTGAACGTGTCGGAGACGTTCACGGACGATCCGGTCGGGGTCAACGTGACACTCGAAAACATCGGCGACGAAGAGACGACTGAGGCGGTGAATCTGACGCTTCAGGGATCCGAGACCGACCTCGACAACCGGTCCGTCACCCTCGGACCCGGAAACAATACGACAATCTCCCTTCAAGCGGCGTTCGATAGTCCGGGTAGCCGGACCCTAGTAGTTAGCGAGGGCGACGGAATCACGGTAACGGCTGGGACGGTCAACATCCTGCCGCAGTCCGCTGTTACCGGATTCACCGTCGCCCCCAAATCGGTCGCCATCAATGACTCAGTGGTAGTGAATGCCACTGTGCGGAACCGCGGCACGACGCCCGATCAGAACGTCGTGGTACCCCTGTTCGTGAACGAGACCAGGGTAAACAGCACTACGATCGATTCGATCGGCCGCCAGCAGACCAAGACCGTGACGTTCAATCAAACGCTCAATCTGTCGGTGGCACGGATCGGGAACGTGCCGATCCGCGTCGGGAACCTCACACCCAAGTCAGTTGTCGTCTCCCGCGAAACCGTCCCACTCGACATCACGGCATCCCCAGCAACGATAACGACAGAAGAGAGCGTCACGTTCACTGTCACGCGTGCGGGAACCCCCGTTGAAAGCGCGACGGTTATCGTCGCCGGTGAGGAGAGAACGACCGGCCCCAACGGCAACGTTACCGTGAACATCACCGAACCGGGGACGTTCACCGCAGAGGCAACGAAAGCTCCGGGCCGAACGGAATTCTTCACGGCGGCCAGCACGACCGTCGAGGTCGTCGAACCGGCCGACATCGAGGTCACCGGCGCAACCCTCGTGAGTGAACCGCCGTTCTACGCGGGGAACTCGATAACCGTCGAGGTCGACCTCCAAAACGACGGGGATCGCAGCGATACCAGAACGGTGAATCTGACCGCTAATGGAACGGTCGAATCCAACACGAGCGTGTTCGTCCCCGCCGGAGACACAAACACCACCCGGCTGAGCGCTACGTTCAATGATACGGTGACGCGCACGCTCGCCGTGGAAAGCCGCGAGCAGAACCTCACTGTCGCTGACGTCACCGTCGAACGGGCTGCGGCCGTGACAGGCTTCGATCTGTCGAGCACTGCCTTACAGACAGGCGAGACGCTGTTCGTCAACTCGACAGTAGTGAATCGCGGGGGAGTCAACGACACGGTGAGCGTCAACGTCACGATCGACGGCCCGAACGAGACGGTCGTGAATGAGACCGAGGTGAAACTCGAACCAGGTGAGGAAGCTACCGTCTCCAACGATACCACCTTCACTACGACCGGAACGGCGAGCGTCGTGGTGAACGACTCGGCGACCGTGTTCGGCCCCCGTGAAGTGGCGATATCGCAAACTGTCGTCGATCTGAATATCAGCGCCAATGAGTCGACTGTCACCGCCGGTCGGCCGATTCGATTCAACGTCACGAACGCGAGCTCCGGCGAACCGCTCGACGCGACGGTTTCAGTCGGCGACACGGTGGTGACAACCGGAGACGACGGGCTCGTCACCACGTCGATCCGGGTCGCCGGCACCTACTCGGCGGTCGCCAGCAAACAGACCGAAGACGGGACCGCATACAACAGCGCGCAAACGTCCGTGACGGTGTCCAATCCGCTGACAGTGAACGATACAGTGAGTTACGGGTCAGTCAACGCCTCACCGGTGACCGGTGAGTCGCGGGCGGACACGGCAACGGCTGTGAGAACCGTCACCCTCAACAACACCGGAGGCCGGGCGATCGCCCTCTCGCTGCCGCAGACGATCGGCAACGCCAGCCAGTACGTCATCAACGAATCCACCTTCCCGAGCCGGCTGCCGGCGAACTCGACTCGGAAAGTGGAGATCGCGTTCGCGCCCACGACGCGCGACGAGGTGAACTCGACGTTCCGGTTCCGTGCCGATACGCCGAGTGACCCGATTCGGACAGTGAACCTCACCGGGACCGG
Organism: Halobellus sp. MBLA0158; assembly: GCF_041477585.1. Taxonomy (NCBI): domain Archaea; kingdom Methanobacteriati; phylum Methanobacteriota; class Halobacteria; order Halobacteriales; family Haloferacaceae; genus Halobellus; species Halobellus rubicundus. The sequence goes on along the minus strand of NZ_JBGNYA010000001.1, from coordinate 2,376,433 downwards.
CGAAGCACCACAGGCCGACTTCAGCCGGACGCGGCTGAGATTCGGCCCGGTGAACACAGGCTCCAGCTCAACCGCCTCCATTGACGTGACGAACACCGGGAACGAGCCGCTCAACGTCACAGTTCCGAGCCCCGCGGCAGGGTTCACCAGGACCACCGCGGAGACGCTGACGATCGCTCAGGGCAGCTCGGAGACGATCACTATCGAGTTCGCTCCGAATGAACCCAGAGAGTACGGCCAGATCTTGACGATCGAGACGAACGACTCGTTCCACCCGACAGAACCGGTGCGGCTCTCCGGAACCGGCCGGGGTGGAGCGATCGCCGTCTCGCCCGCGGCAGGTTCGAGCATCGATGTCGGAAACGTCACCCAGGGCGAGCCGGTGGAGACGACGGTCTTCGTCGAGAACAACGGGACTGAATCGATCGACGTAACGTCAGACGTAACTGCTGGAGATACCGGTCAGTTCACGGCCACGGATCCGGGGACGATCGCCGCCGGCAGCACGGCGCTCGTGACCGTGACGGTCAATGCGACGAGCTCCTCGCCAACCGCAGACATCACGCTCAACACAGCCGCTGGGGACGTCGACGATCCGACACTGACCGTCACTGCGAACGGTCTAACGCCGATCGCGAACGTGACTGACCCGAGTGGGACGCTTGACTTCGGGAGCGTCTCGCAGGGCGGTAGCGCGAGCGAGCAGATCACCATCCGGAACGACGGCGAGGCGATGCTCGAAGTCGACGCCGCCGACGCCGTTCCGGTGAGCGCACCGTTCAGGGTGTCGGGGACTGGTCAGAGCGATACGGTTCGGATCCCGCCGGACCAGACCCGAACCGTGACGGTCACTTACGCACCGATCGCACCGGGGACGGCGAGTTCCACGGTGACGCTCACGACGAACGACCTCGGGAACCGGACGCTCGAAATCGACGTGAGCGGGACCAGCGAGGCAACCGATCTGGAAGGTAGCCCGTCGAGCGTCGACTTCGGCCAGGTCGGTCAGGGTGACGAAGTGACAGAGACGGTGACTCTCACGAACCCCGCGAGTAACGCCGAATCGCTGGAGGAGTTCTCGGTTGAGAGCGTCACGGGCGCCAGGGGAGCATACAGCGTCGTATCCGATCTCCCCGACACGCTCGCACCGGGTAGCTCCGAGAACGTGACGGTCCGGTTCGAGCCGACCGCGATCGGTCCGCAGTCGGCGTCGATCACGTTCGCGGCGAACGGCAGCGACGTGGGCACGAGGAACCGATTCACGGTCGCGACGAGTGGCGAAGGGACGCCGCCGAGAGTGGCGCTCAACACGACCGCACTGCAGTTCGGCTACGTCGATGTCAACGGTGGGACCGTGACCGAAGGCGTTCGGATCATCAACCCCGGGCTCCGTGGGACGACGCTGAATGTCTCAGACGTGAGCATCAGCGGCAATGGCGCAGAGAACTTCTCTGTGACCGATCAGCCGACACAGACGGTTGGCGGTAACTTCTCCACGACCACCGCTGTGAGCTTCACTCCGGACACCGCAGGTCGGGTAACTGCCACCCTGACGATACGGACCAACGCGACGGACGATCCGGTCCGAAACGTGACGCTCACTGGCGTCGGGACGGCACCTGATACGGGCGTGGACGTCTCCTCGATCGACTTCGGCGAGCAAGCCGTCGGTACGACATCCGAGAACCGGACTGTCGTCGTCACGAACGACGGCGGCGTTCGGCTGAATCTCTCAGGGGTCACGGTGAGCGGACCGGCAGCTTCCGACTTCGAGGCGTTCGGACCTGGCGAGACGACACTCGTTCCGGGTGCTACCGTGCGCGTGCCCGTCCAGGTGAGCCCGAGTGGCGCCGGAGCCACGCAGGCTAACCTGGCGATTAACGCCACCAACGATCCCGGTGACAACCAGACTGTCTCGCTTTCGGCAGACGGGACAGCGCCCGAACTGAACGTCTCGGACGATCTCAACGAGACGTTCGGCGACGTCAGAGAGGGCAGCTCGAAGCAACGGTCGCTCACGGTGGAGAACACCGGCAACGCGACGCTCGAACTCGACGCGCCGGACGTGACTGGAGGCGCGTTCAGTGTTGTCAGCGGCGACGAGGCCGTGCGGCTGGCGCCCGGCAGTACGCAGACATACACAGTGGCGTTCTCGCCGGAGTCGACCGGCACCTTCTCCGGCAGTCTCCAGATCGAGACGAACGCGGACAATGACGTAGATATCGGAAGCCTCTCCGGTACCGGTATCACGTCCAACGCATCGCTTTCGACGCCCGCAGTCGACTTCGGTCGCGTGAGCGTCGGCGATGATACGTCACGCCAGCTCACCCTCCAGAACAACGGTGAGGCGGAGCTTCAGGTGACGAGCGTCACGATCACGGGCGCTGATCAGGCGGCGTTCTCCGTGTCTGGACTGCCGACGACATCCATCCCTGCCGACAGTGGCGAACCCTTCACCGTCCAGACGTCGCCGAGTGTGACGGGAAGTCTCTCAGCGCAGCTCGAGATCAGAACCGACGACGGGACGCTAACGGCAAGCCTCGGCACCACTGGAACGGAACCGAATATCGAACTCGAACAGTCGACGGTTCAGTTCGCACAGACCCGGGTCGGTACGACGAGTACGGCGACGCTCACCGTTAGTAACACTGGCAACGAGCGGCTGAACGTGACCAGACTCTCGGTCCTCGGACAGAACTCCGGTCGCTTCACACTGGCTTCGTCGGCAGCACCGTTCACGTTACAGCCGCAGAGCAGCCGCGACGTCACCGTTGAGTTCACGCCGACGAACGTCACCGCAGCGCAGAACGAACAGCCGCGGTCGGCACGGGTGCTAGTGCGTAGCGATGATCCGGACGCGACGAGGGTGAGTGCGGACCTCACTGCCACCGGCAAGGCGACGGACCTCATTGCGCCCGGCGCGGTGCAGTTCGGTGCGACGGCGCCCGGAACGACGACGAACCGGACCGTGACGATCACGAACGGCATCAACGCCTCAGCAAACCTCAGCCTGGAAGCCGTGACGGTCAGCGGTATTCTGGGTGAGGACGTGTACTCTGTCGATCGCCCGGATGACACCGAACTCGCGCCCGGCGAGTCCGAGACCCTGAACGTCTCACTGTCGCCGGAGGAGCGCGGTGTCAGGTTCGGCTCGCTCAACGTGCTCACGAACGACCCACGTCAGTCGGCCGCGTCTGTCTTCCTGTCGAACGCGGAGGCCGTCATCAACATTGAGTTCGGAAGCGTGACCGCCGACTACGACAACGTCGCGCCGGGACTGCAACCCGAACGGACCTTCGATCAGGGGCTCTCGACTGACGCCGCGCTAACGGGTATCCAGCCCGCGACCCAGGCGAGTACCTATGAGCTCTTCTTCGAGGGGCAGGAGACGGCCTTCGGTGGAGCCAGCATCGATAGCGACCAGCCTTACACCGCCGTACGATACCTGCGGGCGACTCCCCGAGGCATCACCCCGAGCGAAATCACAAACGTCAGCCTTGAGTTCCGCGTCCGCAAGGCGGCTCTCGACGATCTCGGTGCCTCGGCCGATGACGTCCGGCTGTACCGGTACAACGGCAGCGGATACGAACCCGTCAGTGACGGTACGACGCGCGTGAGTGAGACACGGACGGATTACATCTACCGTGGTACCACTGACTCGCTGTCGCGGTTCGCCATCGTCGTCGGAGAGTCGGACCTCTCAGTGACCGACCTCACGGTCAACCCGACATCGATCACGGTCGGTGATTCGGCGACGCTGACGGCGAACGTCACCAACAACGGCGTGGTGAGCGGAACGACGACTCTCACGCCGACTGAGAACGGGAACGCGCTGACCTCGCAGTCGGTGACGGTCTCGGCCGGTGGATCCGACACCGTCTCCTTCAGCGTGAACCCAAGTTCGACCGGAACGTTCACTTATATCCTTGGGGGCGAAACGGCATCGCTCACGGTGGACCCAGAAGATACCGGTCCGACCGGCCCGACCGGTCCCACCGGTGGCGACGGTGACGACGATGCGCCGGTAATCACCGAACAGCCTGCTACGCCCGAACCCGTCTCGGCGACAGCCGATCTCGACGAGACCGGCACCGCAACGGTGTCGCTCTCGGGCGGCACCGGCGCGACGAGCGTCTCCGTCAACGTCCCCGACACGACCGGGCAGGTGAACGTCCAAGAGCTACCCAGTCCGCCGACTGACGCCCCCGCACCGACGGGGCAGTACGTCAGCGGCGTCGACATCGACGCGCCCGACCCGCCGGAAGGCCAGACCGCGACAGTGACAATTACCATCTCGCAGTCGCGGCTCGACGATCTGGGAATCAGCGCCGGCGACCTGGTGATCCAGCACTACCGCGACGGCGCCTGGCAGCAGCTCGAAACGACTGCGAGCGAGTCCGGCGATCAGGTCACGCTGAGCGCGCCGGTGACCGGGTTCTCGCCGTTCGCGGTCACGACGCGCGAACAGGTGACGGACACGCCGGAGCCGGTGACGGACACGGCGGAACCGGACACGCCGACGCCGGAACCGGACACGGATACGGACACCCCGACCGACACGCCGCAGGAGCCGGGTGGGTTCGAGTTCCTCCCGGTCGCGTTGGTAGTCATCATCCTGCTCGCGGCCGCCGGCTACCTCGTCTACCGGCAGCAGTGAGATAGCCCGAGAGCTTTTCGCCGTCAGTTTTTCAACGACCTTGGTCGGTCACTCTCAACGACTCGGCAGCAGCTCGTACTGCTCGACGGATTGAGCCGACGCTGAGTGTTCGATGATTAGCTGACCGGGCCGGACGAGAGGCGTCTGTGGCGAGAATGAAATTATCGAAAAACGGCCTACGTCTCGTCGCGAACTGCCCGTGTGCCGACGAGCCGGTGCAGCAGACGGACGGATCCGAAGTGCGCCCGATCGATCCCTCGTTTGACCTTGACCGTCGCGGTCCCCACGGTCAGGGCCGCCACGTACACGACGAATAACACAAGGATCCGACCAACTCCGGTGATGTGTTGGAGTGCGTTCGTCACGGTGCTCATACTCGTCCCTCTGCCGACCGTGCATAAAATCTTCCGACCCAGTTATCAAATATGAGTTCGATGTGCCCACGAGGTCGATACGAGGTCCTGATCAAATCGTCGACAGCAGAGATATTTTCCGTTCCGATATCGTAGCCCCGATGGGGTGATAGGATGCCCCTCGTACCGCACTACCCGACAGACGAACCTCGGCGTGACCGCCGCGCTCCGGACATCAACGATATCGTCGAAGATATCCTCGGGAGCGGCGACGACGACCCCCGACCGGTCGTCGGCTGAACCCGAGAAGGGGTGCGGCACCATTTTTTCGAGGGCGGAGTCGACCACCGCAGCGGCCATTGTCACACCAGAATCCCACCGAGTGTAACGACATCTCTTTGCATACAGACACATCGGAAAGGGATATCTATCCGAGGAGTTTCGCGACACCCGGGTTCTTTACTGAGGGTCAAGCGGAATCCCGTGTTCGTGTGATTTGGATTTCATCCCAAATCTTGCGATGAGTGCGACGCAATTCGAATTCGATTCAATAGCAATAAAAACAGACTGAAGAAAAAATTACTATTTTGCGTATCCGAGATTAACTCCCGGTCAGTACTATACGTATTATTTTATTATAAGAAACGGTACTATTTCAGGTATTCAAGCAACTGGTTTTAGCGATTGAGTATGTCTCACAATCAGGAAAAAAACACCAGAAATATAAACCTATAGAGCGCTATGGAGAATCGTATGACGAACAATCGGACTCGTCGGAGATTCCTCGAAGCGACTGGTATCGCAGGCATCGCGGCCCTCGCGGGCTGCAGCGGGAACGGTGGCAGCGGCGGCGACAGCGACACAGAGACGAGCGGCGGCGACGGCGGCGACGACACCGCCACCACCGAGAGCAGCGGCGGCGACGGTGGAACGAGCACGCGCCTCAGCTGGCACGCCGGCGGCACCGGCGGTACCTACTACCCGCTCTCGAACGAGTTCAAGACGGTCGTTGAGGAGAACACCGACTACTCGCTGACCGTCCAGTCGACGGGCGCCAGCGTCGAGAACGTCGGCAGCCTCGCCGACGGGTCCGCGGACTTCGCGCTCATCCAGAACGACATCGCGTACTTCGCGAAGAACGGCACCGGCATCGAGACGTTCCAGGGCAACGCGATCGAGAACCTCCGCGGCGTCGCCACGCTCTACCCCGAGACGATCACCGTCGTCACCCTCCAGAGCACGGGCATCGAGACGCTCTCGGACCTCAGCGGCGCGACGATCAACACCGGCGACCTCGGTTCGGGCACCCAGGTCAACGCGAACCAGATCCTCGAAGCGGTCGGCATCACCGACTACAACGAGCAGAACGCCGGCTTCTCGCAGGCGTCCGAACAGCTCGCCAACGGCGACATCGACGCGGCGTTCGTCGTCGGCGGCTGGCCCGTCGGCGCCATCGAGGACCTCGCGACCACGAACGACATCCAGATCGTCCCGATCCAGGGCGAGAACCGCCAGGCCGTCAAGGACGCCGCCTCGTGGTTCGCCGACGATACCATCCCCGCCGGCACCTACAGCGGCGTCGACGAGGCCGTCGAGACCGTCGCGGTCCAGGCGATGATCGCCACCAACGCCGGCGTCTCCGCCGACACCGTCGAGACGGTCACCGCGGCCATCTTCGACAACGTCGACGACCTCACGATCAAGACCGACTTCATCTCGGCCGACAGCGCACAGGACGGGATGTCGATCGAACTCCACGAGGGCGCGGCCGCGTACTTCGACGCGTAAGCGCCCGCGGCAGTTCATACGGACCACCGCAACCGCAGCAGGCGGACCCGCACCCTTCTCGGGACAACGCCACACGAGCGCCGTGACCGGTCGCGGGACCGCCGCATCGCACCATCGGGGCGGCTGACGTCGCTTCCAGCGACTGCCGTGCCCACTCTGTGACGGTGGTCGCTCCCCCCGGCCTCGTCTCGCCGGGAACTGAACACGACACCCGTGATTCGGAACACACTCGAAGGCGAACGAGTCGGTCGCGTTCTCGTAGCCGCGGCGCTCGCGGTACTCCTCCTCTCCGTCGGCGTCGCCGTCGCGGTCCCGACCGGGCAGGTCCTCGTCGTCGAGGACCTGGACACGGGCGAGGAGTACGTCACCCAGCCCGTCGACGACGGCAGCACGGTCGCGCTCGAATATATGCACAGCGTCGAGAAGACGCGCGTCTACGACGAGTACCGCGTCGACGGCGACACGCTCGTCAACACCCGAATGGAGTTCGAGTCCTACGGCTGGGGGCTTCCCGCCCGCGTCAACGTCACCAACGTCAACGGGACGCTCGTCTACGAGCCGCCGGGCGGCATCACCGAACTGGAGAGCATCGCGGTCTCGCCGGGCCGGATCGCGGACCACACGCTTATCGTCGGCGACCGACAGTATGACTTAGTCGCGGCCACGAACGGCAACGACGTTCGGATCCACATCGAGCGACGGACACTACTCGAAACACTCCTATGAGCACGAACGACCACGACGACGGCGGCGAGCCACCCGAAGCAGAGGTCGAGGAACTATCCAGGGAAGAAGCCGAGGAGCTCATCGACGAGATCGAACGTCGACGCTCCCTGAAGGGGCTGGCCGCCCTCGCGGTCGCGGTCATCGGCATCCTGTTTTCCCTCTTTCAGCTGTTCCTCGCGGCGCGGAGCTTCACCTTCTCGATTCCCATCCCGCTGGCCCCCGACTGGCAGGTCTCGCTGCAGCTCCTGCAGGCCAACGCCGTCCACGTCGCCTTCGCGCTGACGCTGACGTTCCTGATGTTCCCCGCGAGTATGGGCGACGGATTCCTCTCGCGAGCGCTCGGGCGCGTCGTCGACGCCGCCACCGACCCCTTCGATGCGGGCAGTCCGATCGCCCGCGCCGTGACCGGCGTCCGCGACCTGTTCCGCTGGGCGTTCGTCGATCCGAACCGCTCGCGCGTCACGCCGTTCGACGTGGTCTGTATGATCACGGCGGCGCTGTCGGCGTACTACTTCCTCACCGAGTTCTCGGAGATCCAGGACATGCGGGTCTTCGGCCTCGAATCCGGCGCTCCCGTCACTGAGCTCTACCCCTTCCTCGCGCCGGTCCTCGGCGGCGTCCCCGTCCTCAGCGAGGTCTCGTGGGCGCTCATCCTCGGTGCCCTCGGCGTCCTCCTGGTGCTCGAAGCCACCCGACGCACCCTCGGACTGCCGCTTATGATCATCGTCGCCACCTTCATCGTCTACGCGCGCTGGGGCTACCTCATCAGCGGCAACACGCCGTTCCTCGGGCTGCTCGCGATCCCGCAGCTCACCTGGCCCGACATCATCCAGAACCTCTGGTACAACACCGAAAACGGGGTCTTCGGGATCCCCGTTACCGTCTCGGTGAGCTTCATCTACATCTTCATCCTCTTCGGCTCCTTCCTGGAGATGAGCGGCGCCGGCCAGTGGTTCATCGACCTCGCGTACGCCGCCACCGGAACGAGAAAGGGCGGCCCCGCGAAGGCGAGCATCCTCGCCAGCGGCTTTATGGGGACGATCTCGGGCTCGTCGATCGCCAACACCGTCACCACGGGCGCGTTCACGATCCCGCTGATGAAGCAGTCCGGGTACTCGCCGGAGTTCTCCGGCGCCGTGGAGTCGTCGGCGTCGTCCGGGGGGCAGATCCTCCCGCCGGTGATGGGCGCGGCCGCGTTCCTGATGGTGCAGTACACCGCGACGCCGTTCGCTGAGATCATCATCCTCGCGACGATCCCCGCGATCGTCTTCTTCTTCGGCGTCTGGGTGATGGTCCACCTCAAGGCCGTCCAGGAGGGCATCGGCGGCGTCGACGCCGCCGAGACCACCTCGATCATCGAACACCTCAAGACGGGGTGGTTCTACCTCGTCCCGATCTTCCTGCTCCTCTTTTATCTCATCGTCGAGCGCCTGTCGGTCTCCCGGTCGGCGTGGTTCACGCTCGTCGCGCTCGTCGCGCTCATCTCCTTTATCGCCGCTTACAGCGACGAGACCCGCCTCACGCTGTTCGGGACGCTCGCGGCCATCTTCGCCGTCGACCTCGGGAGCTTCGCCGTCGCCGGCGTGCCGTTCACGAAACTGGTCGGCGGCGCGGGCGGCGCCGGCCTCCCCGTCGCCGAGGCGTTCGGAATCGTCGGGCCGCGGATCGGCTGGTACGCGATGCTCGCCGCCGCGCTGACGATGCTGTACCACACCGACGTCCAGTCGAAGTTCCTCGATCTCAACCCCACGGTCCAGGGCGCGGCCGAGTCCGCGGGCGACCGGACCGGGCGGGACCTGGGCGACAATCAGCTGTTCCGCGTCGGCACCTTCGTCGTCAAATCGATGGAGGAGGGCGCGCGGACGGCCGTCCCCGTCGTCGTCGCGGTCGCGGCCGCGGGGATCATCCCCGGCGTCATCAGCGTCTCCGGGCTGGGGCCGAACCTCACCTCGCTGCTCTTGGCGCTGTCGGGCGGCTCGATCGTCGTGATGCTGCTCGTCACCGCCGTCGCCAGCATCATCCTCGGGATGGGGATGCCCACCACCGTGACGTACATCATCCTGATCTCGATGCTCGCGACGCCGCTCGTGGAGTTCGGGATCCCCCTGCTCGCGGCGCACCTGTTCATCCTCTACTTCGGCGTCATCGCCGACATCACCCCGCCGGTCGCGGTCGCGGCCTACGCCGCCAGCGGCGTCGCCAAGTCCGACCCCTTCGAGACCGGCGTGAAGGCGTTCTCGCTGTCGCTGAACAAGGCGATCGTCCCCTTCGCGTTCGTCCTCGCGCCCGGCATCGTCCTCCTCAGACGGAAAGCCGACGCGGCCGACCTCCCGCTGCGGGAGCAGTACCGCATCGTCAACTTCGGCGACCTCGCCGAGCTGTCGTACTCGGTGCCGGAGATCCTCGTGCCGGTCGTCGGGGTGTTCCTCGGCGTCGTCGCGCTCGGCGCGACCGTCATCGGCACGCTCTACGGATCGGTCAACCGCGCCGAGCGCGCGGGCTTCGCAGTCAGTTCGCTCCTGCTCATGGCGCCGCGGCTGCTCTCGACGTCGGTGTTCGACCTCCTCGGCTTCGCCGGCGTCACCGTCTCGGTGAACGCGCTCCTCTTGGACCTCACGCTGCGCGGCGTCGGATTCGTCATCTTCGTCGCGCTCGCGGCCAAGAACAAGCGCGAAGCGGGGGCGACCCGGACCAACCCTCGGGGCGTTTCGACCTGATCGCTCCGAGCCGCGGGGTGGCTGCGCCCGCGTAGGCCGCCCGACCGATAACTAAACGTAGGCGGGCGTTAGACGGACGCACAAGACCGCACTGAGACCGCATCACCGACCGACGCTCGGTCCCGACGTCGCCGTCGCCGACGGCGCTCGGCGGCCGCGTCGAACCGACCACGGAGACCACCTATGTCGATCACAGCTAAGGTACACATCGAACACGAACACCTCGCGCTCATCCCGACCCTCCAGCGGCTCGGCGACGTTGACATCCGCGTGATCACCCAGGGCACGACCGATCCGGGCTCGACGTACTTCCCGTTCCTCATCGAATACGACGACCCCGACGAACTCGAAGCGGCGCTCGACGACGACGTCACCGTCGAGGCCTTCGAGCTGATCGACCGCACCGACAACACCGCCATCTACTACATCGAGCACACGCCGCAGACCCGACTGATCAGCGGGATCGTGACCGACGAGAACGGCTTTCTCGTCCACACCGAGACCAAAGACGGCGGGTGGCTCGTCCACCTCCTCTTACCCGATCGCTCGGCGCTGAACTCCATCTGGGAGTACGCCATCGCCAACGACATCGCGCTCGACATCATCGAGATCTACAGCAACGAGGACGCCAGCGGCCAGTCCTCGTACGGCCTCACGGACGAACAGCGCGACGCGCTGCAGTTGGCCTTCTCGGAGGGCTACTTCTCCGAACCGCGCGACATCTCCCTCAGCGAGGTCGCAGACCGGATGGACCTCTCCTCGACGGCGATGAGCGGCCGCCTCCGCCGCGGAATGCGGAACCTCATCGCGGCGACGATCGCGGATCGGGACCACGAACAGACGGACTGACAGAATACGAGCATAATTATTTGAGCCGGCAATAGAACTATTGCAACGGATCGCGTAGCGGCCAGTATGACCGGCCGGCCGGGGATCGACTCCTGGAAAGCACACCAGACGGCGTTCGACCGGGTCCGGAGCGTCGCCCTCACGCTCTCGGAGCCCAGGTCCGCCGGGTGGATCGCCGAGAGGGCCCGCGTCGCGGACAACACCGCGCGAGATCACCTCCAGCGGCTCGTCGAGATGGACGTCCTCCGAACCACCGCGACCGACGGCGCGACGCGGTACGCCCCCGATCCCCTCTACACGCGGATGCGAGCGCTCCGGGACCTCCTCGACGGACGCGACCGCGACGACCTCCTGGCGCTCAAAGCGGACCTCCAGGCACAGATCGAGACCTGGCGGGACCGGTACGAGGTCGACTCGCCGACCGACCTCCGCGAGCGGGCCGCCGAGACCGACACCGCGAGCGAGACGCGCGATCTCCGTCAGACCGCGAACGACTGGGACATCGTCCGGTACCGCCTCCGCCTCGTCGAAGACGCGGTCGAACACTACGCCGAATACGCCGGTGGCGCCCCCACGCCCGCCTGAACTGCGATGTTCGCGTTCGACGGCGGCTACGACCCGGGAGCAGCGTCCCACACCGTCCTGCTCGAGCTCCGCCGGACGGTCGAAGGCCATCCCGCCGTCCGTCACGCACGCGGCGATCCGCCGGATCAGTTCACCCACGTCGAGGCCGCGATCGACCCGTCCGCGCTCGGGAGCGACGTCGACGAGGGGACGCTGGCGATTCGCTGGTACGCGGGCGAGACTGTCGACGCCCGCCCCGAGTTCGCCTTCCACTACAGCGACGCATCCGGTTTCGACTGCGGGTGGCACCACGAGCCGAACCCACACGTCGACGGCTGGGCCCACTACCAGGAGCGTTCGACTGACGAGGAAGCGTACGACTACGAGGCCATCTCGTTCGGCGGGCTCCATCCGGTCCCGCTCTGCTGGGAGATACTCGACCGCCTCGAAACGAGGCTCGGAGCGGCCTGACGTCGGAGTCCCGTTCTTACTCGTCCATCACGGCCACCGCGTCGCCGACGCGGAGCCGACGCCCGCGGTCCGCATCGAACGGGCGCGCGAGGATCATCGCCGTGTAGAAGTGATCGAACGCGTCCTCGTCGGCCCACGCCGGGAACGTCGCCTCGCGCTGTCGAATGAACCGCTCGCGGAAGCCGGATAGCTCATCGCCGGTGTCGGGGTCGCGCGCCGGCACGACACACCGTCCGCACGGATCGAGCCCCTCGAACCGGACCTCGCCGACGCGGAACCCCGGCGCGTCGGCGCTCACGAACCGGTCCTCCCAGAACGCGGGGACGTCTGCGACCTCGACGTTCGCGCGGAGCCGCCGGCGCACGCTCCCGACGCCCAGGTCGTCGAACCACGACGCGATCTCCGCCAGCGTGCCGCTACTCAGCACCGACAGCCCCATCTCGCGGCGGTCGACGTACCCGCGCTCGGCGTCGCGTTCGAGCGTGAGGTCGCGGTCGAAGAAGTCGCAGAACCACGCCTCGGCGCGCTCCCGTTCCCGCTCCTCGGAGAGCACGAACTCCTCGGTCTCGCCCGCGGGCGTCTCCACGGCGAACGCGCCCGAGTCGGGGTCGAAGTCCGTCGAGAGGTCGTGGACGCGGTCGGTGCGCTTGCCGTTGAGGACGTCGCCGTCGGCGTCGAAGAGCGCGAACTCGCGGTCGTGTTCAAGCGTGCCGCCGCCGAGCACGTCCGCGGCGTCGACCTCGATGCCGTCGAGACCCTTCACCGGATACACTCGGAGGCGGTCGAGTCGTGCCATCGCTACGGTGTCTGTCGGGACGCGTATTTACGGTGGCGCTTGCCCCTGCGTAGGGAGCGACGTTCGTCGATCCGCTCCGTGCCGTCGCCGGCGTCGTCCTACCGATCGACCTTCACCGGGCGGAGCGCGGTCGCGTCCCTGTCGTAGCCGAGCCAGACGCTGAGCACGACCGCAACCAACACAAGATACACCGGAAACAGGAGGGTGAGCGTGTACGCGAACAACAGCAGTGTCAGCGTACCGGTCCAGTACAGCAGCCCGATGAAGGCGAGGCCGACGATGGCGCCGGCGATGATCCCGAGCCGGAACGCGCGGGCGGCGTCCGGGCCGGGATCGGGGCGAGACGGATTCATAGGCCCGTTTTGAGGCGGAGAATCATAAGCGATGCGCGGGAAGGGTTGGTCTAGCACGGTGCTTCGGCCGGTGCGGGATAAAAGTACGTCACTATCAGGGTCATCTTTTATTGAGGTTTGTTGTGTTCTTTTAGAAGATGTCAGGGGACCACCCGAACCACCCGAGTATCGACCAATCCGACAGAGTGCTCCCGCGTAATCTCCGTCAGACCGGGGACCCGGGAATCCAGATGCTGGTCTCGACCCGCGTCCGCAAGTCGCCGTTCTTCGACAAGTCGTTCAACGAGGAGGGCGCCTGGCGCTGTACGGTGTACAACCGGACCTACCACCCGCGCGGCCTCGTCGAGCCCGAAGACGGCGGTGCGATGGCCGAGTACGAGGCGCTGACCGAGAAGGTGACGCTGTGGGACGTCGCCGTCGAGCGCCAGATCCGCGTGAAGGGTCCCGACGCGGAGGCGCTCACGAACTACGTCATCACCCGCGACGCCACCGAGATCGAGCCGATGCACGGCAAGTACGTCATCCTCTGTAACGAGGACGGCGGCATCCTCAACGACCCGATCCTCCTCCGCGTCGAGGAAGACGAGTTCTGGTTCTCCATCTCGGACTCGACGCTGATGCAGTGGCTCCAGGGCGTCAACGTCGGCAAGGACTTCGACGTCGAGATCGACGAGATCGACGTCGCCCCGATGCAGATCCAGGGCCCCCTCTCCGAGGACGTGATGGTCGAAGTCGTCGGCGAGGAGGTCAGCGAGATCCCGTACTACGGCCTGATGGAGGCCGAGATCAACGGCGCGCCCGTGCTCATCAGCCAGACCGGCTTCTCCGGCGAGAAGGGCTTCGAGATCTACGTGCGCGACGCGATGGAGAACGCCGAGCGCGTCTGGGACCCCGTCCTCGACACGGTCAAGGACCACGGCGGACGGCAGATCGCGCCGGGTCACCACCGCCGCATCGCCGCCGGCATCCTCTCGTGGGGCCAGGACATGGACCACGAGACCTCGCCGTTCCAGGTCAACCTCGGATACCAGGTCCCCGACGACAAGGACGCCGACTACATCGGCAAGGAGGAGCTCGAACGCCAGCAGGAGCTCATCGAAGACGGCGAGTACCCGTTCAACCTCAAGCTCGTGGGCCTCAAGATGGCCGGCGAGCCCATCCGCGACTACGCGCCGGACTTCTGGATCGTCTCCGACCCCGACACGGGCGAGGAGTGCGGATACATGACGTCGCCGTGGTGGAACCCCGACCTCGAGACGAACATCGGGCTCGGGTTCGTCCCCGCCGACAAGCTCCAGGCCGAGACCGACGCGCAGCTCAACGACGAGATCTACGAGGAGGACCTCGACATCGAGTTCCAGGTCCACCTCCCCGAGGAGTACGCCGAAGACGAGGGCGAGCCGGTGTACGCGACGGTCGCCGAAGTGCCGTTCAAGGAATCGGTCAACCCGAGCGCCCGCGAGCAGGCCAAGCTGAACGCGCGCCAGGACGCTCAGTCCGACTGAGCGCGCGACCCGCCCGTCCGATGCCGACCTGACGGCTGCCTGGCTGCCCGGACGGGACCCGCAGTCCTTCGAGTGCCGTTCTCTCCGCTTTCTTTCGCTTTTCACGCGCCCGCAGCGGCGACTATCGCCCCCACCGACGCCGACTCGATGAAAACTCCTACTGATACCGCGGCCAGTGCCAATGACGCGACGCGCCTCAGCCGTCGGCCGCGTTAGTCGCACTGCGTCGAGGACGGAGGCGAGCGTGTTCTACGGCGTCCCCGAGGTGCTATCCGGTGCTATCCGGTGAGCGTCACGGGCCGGTCCGCCGAGAGCATCACGTCCTGGGTGATGCTGCCCAGGAGCACCTTCTGGACGCCCGAGCGCTTGCGGCCGCCCATCACGATTCCCGTGGCGTCGCGCTCCTCCGCTTCGTCGATGATCGTCCGTGCGACGCCGCCGCCGACGGCGACCCGTTCGGTGTCGATCCCGGCGTCTTCGAGCGCGTCTGCGGTCTCCACCGCGGCGTCGACGTCTTCGAACTCGTGCGGCGGCGCGCCCTTGTAGTCCTGTTCGGGGAAGACGTACAGCACCGTTACCTCGACATCCTCCGGCGCGTCCGGGAAGCTCGTGACGTAGTCGACCTGGTGGCTTACGCGCTCGGCGCTGGCGTCGACCGGGAGCACCAACCGCCGCGACCCTCGCTCGATCGACATCTCCCGCCCGGTGATCGTCACCGGCCGCTCGGTCGAGACGAACACGTCGTGGACCGTGCTCCCGAGCAGCACCCGCGCAACCCCCGAGCGCTTGCGGCCCCCCAACACGAGTTCGTCGGCGTCGACGTCGTCGGCGACGTCGAGAATCTCCTCGGCGATCGTCTTTCCGCCCTCGACGCGTCGGTCTACTGATACGTCGTGTTCTTCGAGGTACTCCGCGGCCGTCACGGCCGCGCCGATCTCCGTGAAATCGACGCCGGCGTCCGTCTCCAGGGCGTCCGGCGGGACCACGTACAGGACCGTCACCGCGGCGTCCGACGCGCGCTCTGCGAGCGTCAGCGCGTATTCGGCCTGACTGCGCGCCCGCGCCTCGTTGCCGTCGATCGGGACAAGCACCTGATACATACTCGGGGGTGATATTGATAGCCTGACAAATAAATCGGTCGCCGGTCGCGCTCCGCGGTGATCAGTCGTCGGCGGCCCGGTGCGTGTCGACGGCCCGCGAGCGGCGAGCGCCTACTCGTAGAGGCCGTACTCGTCGGTCAGTTCGTCGACGCGGGCCGCGACGGCGGAGACGGTCTCCTCGTCGTGTGGGTCGTCGACGACGCGGGCGATCAGGTCGGCGACCTCCCGGCAGGTCGACTCGGTGAAGCCGCGGGTCGTGACCCCGGGCGTCCCGATCCGGACGCCGCTGGGGTTGAACGCCGACCGCGTCTCGCCGGGCACCGTGTTCGCGTTGAGGACGATCCCGGCCGACTCCAGCGCCGACTCGACGTCCTTTCCGGGCGTGTCCGGATGCGAGGGCCGGAGGTCGACGAGGAGGAGGTGATTGTCGGTGCCGCCCGAGACGAGGCTGAAGCCGTGGTCCTGCAACTGCTCGGCCAGCGCCTTCGCGTTCGCGACGGTCTGTTCGGCGTAGGCCTCGAACTCGGGGGAGAGCGCCTCGCCGAACCCGACGGCCTTGCCCGCGATGTTGTGCATCGCCGGGCCGCCCTGCGCGCCGGGGAACACCGCCGCGTCGATGTCATCGGCGTGTTCCTCGTCGCACATCACGATGCCGCCCCGTCCGGCGCGGATGGTCTTGTGGGTCGACCCCGTCACGAAGTCCGCCACGCCGACCGGCGACTCGTGGACGCCGGCGGCGACGAGCCCCGTGATGTGAGCGATGTCCGCGAGGTGGTAGGCGTCGACCGACTCCGCGATGTCTTGGACGCGCTCCCACTCGACCTCGCGGGGATACGCGGAGTACCCGGAGACGACGATGTCGGGCTCGAACTCTTCGGCCTTCTCGGCGAGCCCCTCGTAGTCGATGTAGCCCGTCTCCTCGTCGACCTCGTACTGCTCGACCTCGTAGGTCTTGCCCGCGAAGTTCGCGGGATGGCCGTGCGAGAGGTGGCCGCCGTGAGTCAGGTCCAGCGAGAGGATCTTATCGCCCGGCTCCAGCGTCGCCAGGTAGACCGACATATTCGCCTGCGAGCCCGAGTGCGGCTGGACGTTGACGTGCTCTGCGCCCCACAGCTCCTTCGCGCGCTCGATCGCCAGTTCCTCGACCTCGTCGGCGTGCTCACAGCCCGCGTAGTAGCGCTCGCCGGGATACCCCTCGGCGTAGTTGTTCGTCAGCTCGGAGCTTTGGGCCTCCATCACGGCCTCGCTCACGTGGTTCTCGCTCGCGATCATCGACAGCGTCTCGTTCTGCCGCCGGCGTTCGCCCTCCAGGGCGTCGGCCACGGCGGGGTCGACCTCCGCGACGGTCTCGTACGTCATATTCCCGTCTCGGGACCCGCTCGGGATAATCTTACTTCCGACAGAACCTGACGGTCCGCCGAGGGGCTGTGTTCGTCGCCGCGGCCCGCACAGATCCTATCCGCGTTCCGAGACGACGAGGGAGAGCCTGCGGACTCATAGTGACTACTCTCGTCTCTTACCGCCGAAGGCCATTACTGAGGGTGGCGTTCGACGGTAAACAGTGAGAGTGACACTATCAGTCGAGACGGCCGCGCCGCCACTGCTCTAAGTCGGGCGTCTGATTGAAGGTGTAGATGTGGACGCCGCGGATGTTGTAGGTCTCGTCGTCGACGTACGGCGCGAGCCCGTCGATGAGGGCGTCCGGTTTGTAGGTCCCGCGCGAGCCGACGAGCTGCTTGACGAAGCCCAGGATGCCCGTGGTCTTCCGGAGGAACTTCACGGAGTCGCCGACGCCGACCTTCTGGGAGATGCTCAGGAGCCGCTGGTACTTCATCACGCCGGGGATGCCGACCTCGATCGGGAGGTCGACGCCTCGGTCGCGGATCTCCTCGATCCACTCCAGGATCGTGTCGGGATCGTAGCACAGCTGCGTGACGATGTAGGTCGCGTACGGCGCCTTCTTCTCCATCGCCTCGGCGAGCTCCGCGTCGGAGATGAAGTCGTGGCCCTCGGGGTAGCCCGTGATTCCGATCTCCTCGAACTCGTGGTCGAGGTCGTCGAGCGCGACGAGCAGGTCGTAGGCGGACTCGAACTCCCCGACCGGCTCCTCCTTGTCGCCGCCGGGCACGAAGATGTCCGTGATCCCCGCGTCCCGGAGCCGGCCGCAGATCTCGTCGAGCTGTTCGGGCCCTTCGATGTACCGGGCCGCGATGTGCGGGACGACCTCGTAGCCGGCCGCTGCGGCCTCTTCCGATCGTTCGACGGTCCGCTCGATCCCGAGCTTCGGGGAGGTCGTGATCGCGACGCTGGCGCCGTCCGGCAGTTCTCCGATCTCGTCGTCGAAGCTGTCGAACGGCATCAGCTCGAACCGCGCCTCGGTCAGCAGGAACTCCGCACCGGTCTTCGTGCCGCGTTGGGCGCCCAATGCCATACCGTCAGAAGGAGGCGGATCCACTTTTGTTTATGGGCCGGCGTCCCGCTCGGGCGTCATCGGCGCAGGCCCCTGCCGTCAGGCGCCGTCGGGCGTACACTGGCGGATCCGCGCGGTCACCGTCTCGACGCTGACCTCGCGCGCGGCGGCCTGGGACGCCCGGCACAGCACCAGATCGAGGACGTTGAGCTGGCGGAGCAGCTGCCGGGTCCGATCGTGGCCCAGGCCGAGTTCGCGCTGGACGTCGTAGACCGTCCGCGCGTCGACGACGGCCGCCACGACGTCCGGCAGCGTCAGCGACTCGGGAAGCCCGATCCCGTCGGCGACCAGCTGCTCGTCGGGCAACGACTCCGGGGCGACCCGATCGGCGGGCTCCGATTCCGTGCGGTCCTCGGCCGGCGTCGCCGCGGCCTCCGCGTTTCGGCTCCCGTCGCCTCCGTCCCCGCGTCCGTCGGCGTCGCTCCCGTCCTCGTCGGGGGGCGTTTCGTCGCTGGGGGCGGTCTCGACGACGCTCTCGTCCGGTTCGTCGGTCCCGTCGTCGGCTGAACCGCTCCGGGCGTCGTCGCTGTCGTCCGGCGTCCGCCCGGCGCCGCCGAGTTCGTACGACGTCGGCGAGTGGACGTCGGCGTCGATCATGTACCGGCGCACCGTCTCCGCAGAGACGTCCATCTCGATCCGCTCGCTCATCTCCGCGAAGGTGTCACAGACCTCGTAGAGCCGCGCCAGGTACGCCACGTCCTCGTAAGGCGGCACCGACTCGTCGCGGGCGGCCGCGAGCCCGTCGGCCCCGTCCGCCTCGTCGTCGGCGTTCCCGCTCTCACTGTCGCCCGCATCGTCGGCGTCCGTGGGTTCCACGCCGCCGAACACGTCGGCCTCCGCCTCGGGCGCCTCGGGCGTTTCGGGCGACGGCGCCGATTCGCCGCTGTCGCGCGGGCGATCGCTCCCGCGGCGGAACGACCCGCCGGCACCGCTCGCGACGTCGCGGCCGCCGACGCGGTCCTCGACGACCGAGCCGTCGTCGGTGTCGGCCGACCGGATCACGATTTCGAGGGTCGCCGCCACCGACTCCGTCCCGAGCGTCGCCTCGACGGCGCGGACGGAGACGTCCGTTCCGTCGTCGGCGTCGACGCCCGCCGCGTCGATCCCGGGGAGTTCGAGCCCGAACACGACGCCCGAATCCGTGCCGTCATCGACCGGTTCGAGCGACACGCCGCCCCCGTCGGCGCCGTCGGCGAGGGCAGAAAGCGGGATCGCGACCTCGACCGTGGCGCACAGCGCGTCGTCCTCGTCGCCCGCGGCCGCCTCGGCCCGGCGGACGGTCCGCCCGCCAGCCCCGAGCTGTTCGATCACGGACGCGAGCGCGTCGAACGAGGAGTGCGGCTGAAACGCCATCTCTGTGATAGCAAACGACACATTGTGACCCGTTAACGGTGAGTGTGGAATGGTGAGGGTTTTCAAATACTCGGGGTTCTGACCCGACGTGTTTTCCCGAGTGGGGCGGCCCGCTCGGTCGGTCGGGACGCCCTCATAGTGATTACTCTCAGACGACGCTCGCGATGCTCGCCAGGCGCTCGCCAGTGACGACGACGCGCCCCCGGGCGACCGAGTAGACCACCCCGTCGCCGCTGGCGCGGATCGTCTCCAAGTGCTCGAACGACGAGGGGTCGTACACCGTCCCGATCTCCGCGCCCTCCGCGACCTCGTCGCCGACCGACAGGTCCGCGCGGAGCTCGAAGAGCCCCGACGCCTCCCCGAACACCCGGGGCAGGTCGTCGCGGAGGAGCCGCTGTGTGCCCGTCGGCTCCGCGGGCTCTGCCACCACGTCGCGTTCGCGGAGGACGTTCCACACGCCCGCGACGCCGGTCTCCACCGCCGGACGGCTGACCGTCCGACTGTTCGAGAGCTCGGCCGTGATCGCGGGGACGCCGGCGCGGGCGGCCGCCTGCCGGAACTTCCCCGCGAAGTCCTCGCCGCCAGCGGCTCCGTCCCCCCCGTCGCCGTCCCGCTCCTCGATCGGATCCTCGTCGGCCAACAGGAACTCGGTCCCGAACGCCTCCGCGAGCGACCGCGCCGCCGGATCCGACTCCCGAAACCGGACGTGTTCGAGCATCTCCGGCATCCCCGTGTGGAGGTCGACCGCGGCGTCCGCGGCCGAAACGAGCGGCCAGAGGTTCGCGACCAGCCGCTCCTGGAAGCTCCCGCCGGCGTCGCCCGGCCAGATGCGATTGAAGTTCGCGTTGAACGCGTCGATCGCCTCGGGCGTCAGATACGACCGGTGGTCGAACGCGATCGGGTTCGCCACCGGGACCGCGACGACCGTGCCCGCGATTTCGGCGTCGCAGAGGCGCTCGTGGAGGCGCCGCAGTACCGCGGGGCCGTTGAGTTCGATGCCGTGCTGGGCGGCCTGGACGTACACCGTCGGCCCCGGGCCCCCTTCGTAGTGGTGGACCGTCACCGAGAGGTCCCGACCGGAGGGAAAGCGCCCGAGGCGCCGATCGCTCGTCGAGTGACTCACCGGGGCGTACTCCATACTCGGAACCGGGCGTCGGCGGGACAAAAACCCCGGGTTTGGGAACCCTCCGCCCGAGGGCCGTACGTTTATCGGTCCGCTTTGCCACGAACCGGATATGGATCTGGAGACCACGACGTGGACCGACGCCGAGGCGGCGGAGACACACCTCGCTCTGCTCCCGGTCGGCAGCACCGAACAGCACGGCCCCCACGCCCCGCTCGGCACCGACACGCTCGACGCCGAGGCGGTCGCGGACGCGGCCGCCGAGCGGTACCGCGATCCGGTGATGGTCGCGCCCGCCGTTCCCGTCGGCGTCGCCGAGGAGCACCGCCACTTCGCGGGCACCCTCTGGACGAGCGAAGATACCTTCCGCGCGTACGTCCGCGACATCGTCGGGAGCCTCGCCAGTCACGGCTGGGACCGCGTCGTCGTCGTCAACGGCCACGGCGGGAACATCTCGGCGCTGAAAGAGGTGACCGCGCGGATCGTCCGCCGCGACGACGCCTACGCCGTCCCGTTCACGTGGTTCGACGAGGTGGGCGACCACAGCTCGGATATGGGCCACGCCGGGCCGCTGGAGACGTCCCTCCTCCGCCACACGAACCCCGAGACCGTCCACGAGGACCGCCTGGAGGAGGCCGCGGCGGGCGGCAGCGACCGCTGGGGCGACTGGCAGGGCCGCGTGAACCTCGCGGTCGACTCCGAGGAGTTCACCGACAACGGCGTCGTCGGGGACCCGCGCGAGTCCAGCGCCGACCTGGGCGCGGAGCTCCTCGACCGCTCGGCCGACGCGCTGTGTGACCTCTTGGACGCCGTCCGCGACCGCGACCCGAGCCCCCGCGTCGGCGACGCGTGAGGCCATTCGGCCCCGCCGGTGCTCGACGGTCGCGGGCGCGTCGTGACTGACGCGACCGATAGTATCAAAAATCTGTCTCAATGAGGTTCGCCGTCGAGCCGCGGTCGCGGTCCGACGCCGTCCGATCGGCCGTCTTGAATATGCGGTATTATCCACCCTCGGAGGGTGATGCCGTTGGTCGATTATCCGGGCCACCGTTGTCTTTATGCCCGTGAGAGCGACACCGACGGACGAGAACGAATGAGTGCAGAGCTTCCATCGCAGGCGGAGACCGTCGTCGTCGGCGCCGGGGCGGTCGGTTGCAGCGTCGCCTACCACCTCAGCGAGCTCGGCGCCGAGGACGTCGCCGTCATCGACCAGGGACCGCTCCCCGTCACCGGCGGGTCGTCGGTCCACGCGCCGGGGATCATGTTCCAGACCTCGCCCTCGAAGATCCAGACCAAGGCGGCCCACTACACCAGCCGCCTCCTCTCGGACGCCGGGGTCTACGACGAAGTCGGCGGCATCGAACTCGCCCGGAGCGAGGAACGGATGGACTTCCTCCGCCGCCGCGTCGAGTGGGCCGAGTCCTACGGGCTCCCGGACCCCCAGCTCCTCACGCCCGAGGAGGTCACAGAGCACCTCCCGCTCGTGGACGAAGACGAGATCCTCGGCGGCTACTACTCCCCCACGGACGGCCGCGTCGACGGCATCGCGGCGCTCCAGTGGTACATCGCCAACAGCCACGGCGCCGACTTCTACGGCAACACCGAGGTCACGGACCTCGACGTCGCCGGCGGGGAGATCACCGCCGTCCACACCGACCGCGGCACGATCGAGTGCGACCGCTGTGTGATCGCCACCAACAACTGGGGCTACCAGACCGGACAGCTCGCCGACCTGGACCTCCCGATCGCGCCCGTCGAGCACCAGTACGTCGTCACCGAGCCCCTCGACGAACTCGCGGACCACGACAGCAGCGTCGGCGAGAACACCGAGGGCCTGCCCGTGCCCGGCGACCGCGACATCCAGGAGTACATGAGCGAGGGGCCGCACCGCCCCGTCGGCCGCGACCAGGACAACTCCCTGTACTTCCGGACCCACGGCAACAGCCTGGGGATGGGCTCGTACAACCACGAGACGCTCTCGGTCGACCCCGACGCGATGGGGAAGAACTCCGAGGACGGCCAGGCGTCCGTCCACGGATTCACCCGCGAACACTGGGAAGAGCCCACCCATCCCGACAGGGAAAAGTCCGCGAAGCAGGCCTTCGACGAGCTCCTGCCCGTCACCCAGGACGTCGACTACGAGATGACCGAGAACGGCATCTTCGTCTTCACGCCCGACGGGATGCCCGCGGTCGGCCCGACGAAGGTCGAGGGCCTCTGGAGCGCGCTCGCCATCTGGTGGACCCACTCCGGCGGCTACGGCAAGATCGTCGCCGAGTGGATGGAGAACGGCGTCCCCCGCCTGCCGTCGGGCCCGGTCGACACCGGCGGCGTCCACGTCCGCCGCTTCGAGCCCCACGCGGGCGAGAAGGACTACTTCGTCGACAAGGGCGCGACGCGCTACCGCCAGGTCTACAGCATCGTCGAGCCGCGCTGGCAGCCCGAGAAGCACCGCGGCCTGCGCACGAGCCCCTTCTACCACCAGCAGAAGGAACTCGGCGCGGAGTTCTACCAGTCCGGCGGCTGGGAGTCCGCCCAGTGGTACGAGTCCAACGCGGACCTCGTCGAGAAATACGACGAGCAGATCCCCGCGCAGGACGGCTGGCAGGGCATCAATCGATCGAAGATCGAGGGCGCAGAGCACCTCCACACCCGCGATGCGGTCTCGATGTTCGATATGACCTCGTTCAGCTCGATTATGGTCGAGGGCGCCGACGCCGGCGACTTCCTCCAGCGGATGTGCAGCAACGACGTCGACATCGACGTCGGCGACGTCCGCTACTCCTTGCTCCTGAACGAGGGCGGCGGCATCCTCGCGGACGTAACGGTCGTCCGCCTCGGCGACGACGAGTATATGGTCACCACCGGCGGCGGCAACTCCCCCGGCATCCACGGCGGCTGGCTCGAAGACCACGCCCCCGAGACAGTCTCCGTGACGGTCGAGGAGGGCGCAAAGAGCACCATCGGGCTGTGGGGGCCGAAGTCGCGCCTCCTGCTCCAGCGCTGTACCGACGCCGACGTCTCCGACGACGGCTTCCCGTACTTCAGCGCGAAACAGATCTACGTGGGCGAGGTGCCCGTCATCGCGCTGCGAGTCTCCTACGTCGGCGAACTCGGGTGGGAGCTGTGGGCGCCGAGCGAATATGGAAATCGCCTCTGGGAGACGCTCTGGGAGGCCGGCCAGGACCTCGACGTCCGCCCGATGGGCGGCGGCGCGCTCTCGTCGATGCGCTTGGAGAAGGGCTACCGCCTGTGGGGCACAGACATCGACACCGACTCGAACCCCTACGAGGCCGGCCTCGGCTTCGCCGTCGACCTCGACACCGACTTCGTCGGGAAGGAGGCCCTCGAAGCGGCGAAGGCTGAGGGGATCGAAAACGAAATCACGCCGATCACGCTGGACGACTCCGACGACGTCCTGCTCTCGGGGCGTCCCGTCCTCGTCGACGGCGAACCCCAGGGCTACGTCCAGGCGGCCGATTACGGCTACAGCATCGGCGAGTCGATCGCCTACACCTACCTCCCGACGGAGTACACCGAGGCCGGCACCGACGTCCAGGTCCGGTGTGAGGGCGAACTGTACGAGGCGACCGTCCGAGACGAGCCCCTGTTCGACCCCGGCCGCGACAAGATCATCCGCTGAGACCTCCCCCTTTCAGAACCTATGACCGACACCGAACCCGAATCCGACCCGGACGCATTGCCCGTGCAGTACGTTGACATCGAACGCGCCCGCGAGCGCATCGACGACGACACCGTCGTGAAGCAGACGCCGGTCGAAAAGAGCACCTCGCTCGGGGGGTTCGTCGACGCGGAGGTGTACCTGAAGATGGAACACCTCCAGTGGACGGGCTCGTTCAAGACCCGCGGCGCCTACAACAAAATCAGCCAGGACGTCGCCGACGGCGTCGAGGAGTTCGTCGCCGCCAGCGCCGGCAACCACGCCCAGGGCGTCGCGCTCGCGGCCACGAAGTGCGGCGCCGACTCGACGATCTACATGCCGACTGACGCCCCGCAAGCGAAGGTCGACGCGACCCGGAGCTACGGCGCGACCGTGGAGTTGGTCGGAAAGGACTTCCAGGAGACGATGAGCCACGCGCAGGCCGCCGTCGAGGAGAGCGACGCGGCGTTCGTCCACGCCTACGACGACGTCGACATCATCGCCGGCCAGGGGACCCTCGGCACCGAGATGTACCACGACCTCCCGGACGCCGACACCGTGATCGTCCCCATCGGCGGCGGGGGCCTGATAAGCGGCATCTCGACGGCGATCAAACACCTCTCGCCGGAGACCCGCGTCGTCGGCGTCCAGGCCACGGGGGCCGAGACGGTCCACGAGAGCCTCGACAAGGGCATCCCCGTCACCCTCGACGAGGTCGACACCATCGCCGACGGCATCGCGACGGGCGGCATCTCCGAGGCGACGCTGTCGGTCATCCAGGCGAACGTCGACGAGGTCGTCACCGTCACCGACACCGAGATCGCGCGGGCGATCCTCCTCCTGATGAAGCGCGCGAAGCAGGTCGTCGAGGGCGCGGGCGCGGCCTCCGTCGCCGCGCTCCTGAGCGACGACCTCGACGTCTCCGGCGAGACGGTGATGCCGCTGCTCTGCGGCGGCAACCTCGATATGACACAGCTCCAGACCGTTCTGGTTCACGCGCTCACCCAGCGGAAACAGCGCATCCGCCTCCGGGTCCGCATCGACGACCGGCCGGGGAAGATGGAGGACATCTCCGGCATCATCGCCGACCAGGGCGCGAACATCCACGACGTCCGCCACGACCGCTCGGTGGCGGACCTGGAGGTCGGCGAGGCGTACCTCGTGTTCACCGTGGAGACAAGCGGCGCCGAACACGCCGCGGGCATCGTCGACGCGATCGAAGCCGAAGAGTACAGCGTCGAGGACGTCACGCGCTCGACGGGGTAGGCATCGCGGTCGCCTCGGGACGGGACCGACGGGATCAAACCCCGCGGACGACGAGTGGCGGGCGATGCCGACCTCTCCGACCGACACCGTCGAGGACTACCTCCTCCTGTGGGTGCTCGCGTCGGTCGCGCTCGGCTTCCTGTTTCCGTCGATCGCGGTCGTGACGCGCGCTTTGACGCCCATCCTCGCAGTGATGATCGGCAGCGTCTCGCTGACGCTCTCCGCGGAACGGTTCGGCGAGATCGCCGCCACCGACCTCGCCGCCGTCCTCGCGGGGCACCTGACGATGCCCGCACTCGCTTACGCGATCGCCCGTGCGCTGACGCTCTCGCCCGAACTGACGGTCGGCTTCGTCGTTCTCGGTGCGGTCACGCCCGAACTCGTAACGCCCGTGATGACCGAACTCGCCGGGGGCGACACGGCGCTGTCCTCGACCGCGCTCGTGGCCGCCGGCGTGGGCAGCCTCGGGGTCGTGCCCCCGGTCGTCACGCTCCTCGGCGGCGGGGTCGACGTCCCCGCGCGGCCGATCGTCGAACAGATCGCCGTCGCCGTGGTCGCCCCGATGGCGCTCGCGGTCGGCGCGCGAGCGTGGCGGCCCGCCCGCATCGGCGCCTATGACGACTACTACCCCGCGGTCTCGGCCCTGATGGTCGTGCTCATCATCGGCGGCGTGACCGCCGCCAACGCGGCTCTCGTCCGCGCGAACGTCCCGGTGCTCGCGTCCGTCGGAGTCGGCGCGGTCGCGCTGAACGCTGGGGGGTACGCGGTCGGTCTCCTCTTCAGCCGCGGTCGGTCCCGCCCGACGCGGATCGCCTCGGTCCTCTCCGTTGGAATGCGCGATTTCGCCGTTGCGGCCGCGCTCGTCGTCGCCGCCGGACTCCCCACGGTCGCGTCGCTGCCCGCGGTCGCGTTCGGGATCGTGGAGATGGCGACGAGCGCCGGGCTGGCGCGGTGGGTCGGCGGCTCCGACTGAAAATGGAAATCCGACGCGGACGCCTCGACTCAGGCGTGACCGCGGCTCTCTAGCTCTTCTTCGACGGCCGGCAGGACCTCATGGAGGTCGGCGATGACCGCGTAGTCGGCCTTCTGGATGATCGCCGCCTCGGGGTCTGTGTTCACCGCGAGGACGTTCTCGGCGCCCTTACAGCCGACCATATGCTGGACGGCGCCGCTGATCCCACAGGGGATGTAGATCTCAGGCGCGATCTTGTTGCCGGTCTGGCCGATCTGGTCGTCGTGG
This sequence comes from Halobellus sp. MBLA0158, assembly GCF_041477585.1. NCBI lineage: Archaea > Methanobacteriati > Methanobacteriota > Halobacteria > Halobacteriales > Haloferacaceae > Halobellus > Halobellus rubicundus. Next base: position 2,349,441 of record NZ_JBGNYA010000001.1, on the reverse strand, counting down.
GGCCGCCAGCCCTCGTTGACCGCGGCGCGCGAGGAGCCGACCGCCGCGTTGGGGATGTCGCCGGCGAGCGACTCGATCTCCGAGAAGTCGCCGTCGGTCCCGCGGCCGCCGGAGACGACGACCCGGGCCTCCGCGAGCGGGACGCCCTCGACGTCGGACTCCTCGACCTCGGTGAGTTGGACGCGCGTGTCGTCGTCTTCGAGGTCGGGCGCGAACGCGCTGACGTCCGCGGGCTCGCCGCCCGCTGCGCTCGCCGAGATCTCGTTGGCCGCGACGGTGAGGAGGTTGGTCTCGGCGTCGAGTTCGGCGTGCTCGGTGAGCGTGCCGCCCCAGCGCTGGCGGGTGATCTCGTAGGTGTCGCCGACCTCGACGTCGATCACCTCGGCGGCCATCGACACGTCGAGCTTGGCCGCGGCGTGCGCCAGCGTCTCCGCGCCGCGATCCGTCCCCGGAGCGACGATCGCTTCGGTCCCGGTCGCCTCGGCGCACTGAATCACCGCTCGCGCGTACGCTTCGGGCGCGTACGCGTCCAGCGCGTCGTGGTCGACGGCGTTCACCACGTCCGCGCCGTAGGCGCCGACCTCCTCGGCGACGCCCTCGGCCTCGGGGCCGAACGCGATGACTTCCAGCGCCTCGTCCGCGCCGGCCGCGACGTCGCGGGCGAGGGTGAGCGCTTCCAGCGAAATGTCGTCGACGGCGCCGCCGTCGTGTTCGACTAACGCGAGTACCATTGTTATAGCACCTCCAGTTCTTCGAGGACGTCGACGACGTCGCCCGCGGCGTCCGGGCTCTCGCCGAGGATCTCCGCGGGGCTGTCGTCGGTCTCGGGCACTTCGAGTTCGACCAGTTCGAGCTCCTCGTCCGTCGCCTCGGGCTCGACGGTGTCGACGGTGGCCTTCCGGGCCTGCATCTTCGCCCGCATCGAGGGGTACCGCGGCTCGTTCAGCCCCTCCTTGACCGTGATCACGGCGGGCAGTTCGACCTCGTAGACCTCGGCGCCGCCGGGGATCTCCCGCTTGGCGACGGCGGTGTCGCCGTCGACCTCCAGGTCCTTGATCCCGGTGACGCAGGGCACGCCGAGCTGTTCGGCGACGCGGACGCCGACCTGGTGGTTCGCCGCGTCGGCGGACTCGTTCCCGAACAGGAACAGATCGAAGTCCGGCTTCTGCGCCTCGACGGCCGAGGCGACGGCGTTCGCGGTGGCCTTCGGCCCCCACTCGCCGCCCTCCGTTTCGAGGAGCATCCCGTCGTCGGCGCCCATCGCGATCGCCGAGCGGAGCTGCTCTGTGGCCTCGTCCGCGCCGAGCGTCAGCGCGGTGAGGTTGCCGCCGTTCTCTTCGACCAGCTGGACGCCCTCCTCGACGGCGCACTCCTCGTGCGGGCTGAACGTGAACCCGAGCGAGCTGGTGTCGATATCTTGCTTGTCCTCTGTCAGTACGATCTTCGCGCCCGTTTCGGGCACGCGCTTGATTGCTGTGAGTACTTCCATAGTGTTTCGTATCGTTGGTGGTCGCGGTGTGCGGACGACGGGCGGCGGACGGCCCGCCGCCGCGACGTGGCGTGGTCGAATCCGGCGCTGGCCGGCGTTCAGTACTCGTTACGGAACAGGCGGTCGCCCTCGGGGTCGAAGACGCCGCCGTGACCGACGACCTCGACCTCGACGGGGTACTGCTGGCCGAAGTACTCGACCTGCAGCTCCTCGCCCTCGTTAGCGTACTCCTGCGGCAGGTACGCGAGCAGGAGGTGCTTGCCCACAGAGGGCCCGGTCCCGGCGGAGGTGACGTAGGAGCGCCGCCCCTCCTCGTCGATGAGGACCTCGCCGTCCTGGTCGAGCACCGGCTCGCCGCCGGTCATATACCGCGGCTCGCCACCGTCGGGCGCGTGGTCGGTGACCGACAGCGTACAGAGCGTCGCCGCGTTCTCCTCTTCGATGGCCTCGGCGTAGGCCTCCTTGCCGATGAAGTCGGCGTCCTTGACGCCGTGGAAGTCCAGGCCCGCCTCGGCGGGGTTGTAGTCGATTTCGAGCTCGGCGCCCATCAGGCGGTAGCTCTTTTCCATCCGGCCGGTCTCGCCGTAGACGCCCGTGCCGACCGGGCGGATGTCGTACTCCTGGCCGGCCTCGTAGATGGTGTCCCAGAGCTTCTGGCCCTGGTCCATCGGGGCGTACAGCTCCCAGCCGTACTCGCCGACGTAGGAGATGCGGAAGGCCTTGGCCGTCACCGGGCCGATGGTGACCTCCTTCATATCCGCGAAGTCGAAGGTGTCGGTCGACATCTCCTCTTCGGCGACCTCGTTCATCAGCTCTTGAGCGTTCGGCCCCCAGACGCCGAGGGTACACAGCTCGGAGGAGCGGCCGATTAGCTCGGCGTCGCCTTCGAGGTGCTTCTTGAACCACGTCTTGTCCTGCCCGGCGTGGGCGCCACCGGTGATGACGCGGTAGTGGTTGTCGCCGAGGCGCGCGACCGTGAGGTCGGAGACGAACCCGGCGTTCGGCGCGAGCACCGGCGTGTACGCCGATTCGCCGACGTCGACGTCCATCTCGGCGACACAGAGGTTCTGCATATTCTCCGTGGCGTCGCTGCCGATGATGTCGAAGATACCGAAGCCGGTGTCGCCGATCATCCCGACGTTGTCGCGCATATGGAGGTGCTCGGCGAGGATGATCTCGGACCACCAGCGGTTGTCCCACTCGTTGGGTCGCTCGAGGTCTTCGATCTCGTCTTCGTACTCCTCGACGAGGTCCGCGTTGGACTCGTACCAGCGCGGGCGCTCCCAGCCGCCGGCCTCGAAGAACTCGGCGTCGAGTTCCTCCTGGCGGTTGTAGAACGCGCTCGTCCGGAGCGGCCGCGTCGACTGCCACTGCTCGCGCGGGTGGACGATGCCGTAGATCTTCTGGTAGCCCTCGTGGCCGCGGCTCTTGACGAACTCCTTGGTCTCGCCGTACTCGTCGAAGCGCGCGACGTGGTCGTGGGCGACGATGTCGATGTCGGGGTGGCCCTGGGTCATCCACTTGGAGACCTCGCGGGCGATCGCGGGCGCCTCCTTGATCCAGATGGCCGCACAGGACCACAGCCCGTCGACCTCGGGGATCGGGCCCAGGAGCGGGTGGCCGTCCGGCGTCACGGAGAGGAGGCCGTCGATGGAGTGGCGGATCCCGGCGCTGGGGTCGTCCAGTACGTCGGGAATGATCTCCAGGGCGTGCTCCATCGACTGCTCGAAGGCGTCCTCGGTCAGCGGCGGCTGGGTCGGCGACAGCGGCGCCTCCTCGATGGACGGCACGTCCTCGACGTCCCAGAGGATCGGCCGGTGCTCGTAGGAGCCGACCTCGATGTCGTTGCCGTGCTGGCGCTCGTACATCTGGGTGTCCATGTCGCGGACGACCGGGTAGTTGATCTCGCCCTCGCCGTCCTCGAAGCGGTCGATCGGGCCGACCGAGACCATCTGGTGAACCGCCGGCGACAGCGGGATATCGACGCCGGCCATGTCGGCGATCTTCGGACTCCACAGCCCCGCCGCGATGATCACCTCGTCGGCCTCGACGGTGCCCGCGTCGGTCTCGACGGCCTGGATCTCGCCGTTCTCGACGTGGAGGTCCGTCACTTCGGTGTTGGCCGCGGTCCGGAGCGCGCCCTTGTCCTTGGCCTGCTGGCGGTAGAGCTCGCCGGCGCGGAGCGGGTCACACGTGCCGGCGCCCTTGCTGTAGAATCCGCCCTTGATGATGTCGGTGTTGACGTAGGGGACGAGCTCTTCGACCTCTTCGGGGGTGAGGAGCTCGGCCTCCTCGCCGAAGGACTTCGCGGAGACGACGCGCCGCTTCAGCTCCTCCATCCGCTCTTCGGTGCGGGCGACCTCGATCCCGCCGGAGTTCTCGAAGGTGTCAAACTCCCTATAGATATCCCGGCTGTCGGAGGTCAGCTGGGTCATGTCCTTGCTGTGCTCGACCGGGAAGATGAAGTTCGACGCGTGCCCCGTGGAGCCGCCCGGGTCCGAGAGCGGACCCTTGTCGATCAGGAGGATGTCGTCTCGGCCGCGCTCGGCCAGCTCGCCCGCGAGCGAACTGCCGACGATCCCGGCCCCGATGATGACTGTACCTGCGCGATCTGGGAAGTCGTTCGTGCTCATTCTGTGGTCTCTCTCGTAGATCCGTTGTCCGCTGTTGCGTTCGATTCGCCCACTACGGTGGGTGCGCTCCCCGAACGTGCGTTTTCTAGCGGTTCGATAACACTGTTCTACACCTAACGATAATTAGCTACCCCCGGAATATTGAATGCCATTTTATGCCGGCCGCTCAGGGCGGGTCACCGCCCCGCACCTACACCAGGAGAAACAGCGCGAACGGAATGACGAACAACAACACGAACAGCCCGAACAGTCCGAGGCCGTAACTCACGAGACTCGCGCCGAGCGCCGTCCACGCCGGGTGGTCGAACCGAGCAGGCGGATTCATACTCGCCTCTGGGAGCGAACCGGGCAAAATACTGGCGGGCGAGCGCCGCCGAACCTCGAAATATAGGATAAATTATGATTTGTGGTTCGTCGATGTCAACGCTCCTGCCGGCTGAGTCTCCCGATCGGGCGGGATCGAAATCGTATGTCGGCACCGAGGTCGACAGTTCGATCGATACACGCCGCGTGCAGTCGGTGCGCGGCGGAATCACCTCCTCTCGCGCACGGCCGAGCGCACCAACTTTTATGCCGAGATTGGCGAATCAATCGGTATGGTCGCCGAAGGAGCCACTACCAGGCCGACGTTCTGGCGCATCGGACATCTCGGCGAGGTGGTCTTCTACCTCCTCGCCGCCGTCGCGATCGCGATCTTCGCGTACGGCCTCTACCGGAACGTCGAGCGCTACACGTCGGGCCAGGAAGACTGGTTCGACCGCCTCGACGATCTGCCGGGCCGGATCGTCGACGCGACGCGCATCGTTCTCTCGAACCGCAAGCTGTTGGACCGCGACACCGCCGGGGGCGTGATGCACGCCCTCATTATGTGGGGCTTTCTCACGCTGCTCATCGGCACGACGATCCTCGCGATCGATATGGACATCTACCAGCCGGTGACCGCCGCGCTCGGCACCGAGCAGTCGTTCTTCGTCGGCGACTTCTACCTCTCGTACTCGCTGGTGATGGACGCGATGGGCCTCCTGTTCGTCGTCGGCGTCGGCGTCGCGCTCTACCGCCGCTACGCCGCCCGCGAGGAGCGCCTCTGGGGCAAGCACACGAGCCTCGAAGACGACCTCTTCATCTGGGCGCTCTTCCTCCTCGGCGTCGGCGGCTACCTCGCCGAGGCGATCCGCATCCTCGGGACAGGCTTTCCGGACTTCGAGACGGTGAGCTTCGTCGGGTGGTTCCTCGCCGAGGCGCTGGCGGTCGCCGGGATGAGTCAATCGATGGCGGCCGCCGTCTACCCGGCGGTCTGGTGGTCCCACGCGCTCTTGGCGCTGGCGTTCGTCGCGGCCGTCCCCTACGGCAAGCCGTTCCACATGCTCTCGTCGTACGTCAACATCGTCGCCCGCGACGAGAAGGCCGGCGCGCGCCTGCCGGGCATCCCCGCGGACCTCGACGCCGACACCGGCGCCGAATCCGTCGACGACTTCACCTGGAAGGAACTGCTCGACCAGGACGCCTGTACCAAGTGCGGCCGCTGTTCGTCCGTCTGTCCGGCCAAGGAGTCCGGTCGGCCGCTCGATCCCCGCGACGTCATCCTCGATCTCAAGCAGTACCGCGAGGCGATCGACGCGGGCGAGCGCGAGGAGGTCGACATCGTGACCGACGGCGGCGAGAGCGTGATCGACGCGGCGACGATGGAGTCCTGTATGGCCTGTATGGCCTGTATGGACGCCTGCCCCGTCGACATCGAGCACCTCAAGTCGTTCACGCGGATGAACCGCCAGCTCACCGACACGGGCCAGGTCGACTCGAACGTCCAGGACACCTTCGACAACATCATGGCGATGGGCAACACCTTCGGTGACCCGCCGGACGCCCGCGCCGACTGGGCCCAGGAGCTGGAGTTCGACCTCGCCGACGCCCGCGAGGAGGACGTCGAGTACCTCTGGTACGTCGGCGACTACCCGAGCTACGACGAGCGGAACAAGCAGGTCGCCCGCTCGCTGGCGAAGATCCTCGAACACGCCGACGTCGAGTACGGCATCCTCTTCGAGGACGAGAAGTACGACGGCAACGACATCCGCCGGCTGGGCGAGGAGTTCCTCTACGTCGACCTCGCGGGCCACCACGTCGAGTGCTTCGAGGCGGTCGACCCCGAGAAGATCATCTGCACCGACCCCCACTCCTACAACACCTTCAAGAACGAGTACCCGGAGGTCGAGTACGAGGACTTCGCCGACGAGCCGCTGATGGACTTCGAGTTCGACGGCGAGTGGAACGCCGACGGCGAGACCGAGGTGCTCCACTGGACGCAGGCCGTCGAAGAGCTCGTCTCCGAGGATCGGCTCGGGCTCCGCGGCGACGAGCTCGACTACACGGTCACGTATCACGACCCCTGCCACCTCGGCCGCTACAACGACGAGTACGAGGCCCCGCGCGAGCTCATCCGCGCGACGGGCGCGACCCTCTCGGAGATGCCGCGGAACCGCTCGAACTCCTTCTGTTGCGGCGGCGGCGGGGGCGGGCTCTGGATGGACATCGACGAGGAGACGAAGCCCAGCGAAGAGCGGATGCGCGAGGCCTTAGAGGACACGCCCGCCGGATCGGCCGTCGAGAAGTTCGTCGTGGCGTGTCCGATGTGTATGACGATGTACGAAGACGGGATGAAGACCGGCGGCTACGAGGACGACATCGAGATCGTCGACGTCGCGGAGCTGCTCGTCGAGGCCCTGGAGGTGGGCCCCGGCGTCGACGCCGCGGGCGCGGGACGAGCGGCCGGGCAAGCCGACTGAGGCCCACAGTCCCCGTCAGCGCGGAAACTTATTTGTAAGCGCGTCGTGAGGATTCGCTCGCAGCGATGTACGACCAGATACTGATACCGTACGACGGGAGCAACGAGGCACGAAAAGGCGCCGAGCACGGCATCGAACTCGCCGCGGCGCTCGGAGCGAGCGTGACGGCGCTCTATGTCATCGATCTGCCCGGAGCGCCGCGGGCGCTCGCGCTCCGCGACGACGAAGAGGAGATGCGCCAGCGGTACCGGGAGTACGGCGAGGAGGCCCTCGACGAGATCTGCGACGTCGCCGAAGAACACGGCGTCGACTGCGACACCGCCTTCAGGACGGGGTCGCCGTCCGAGGAGATCGCCGACTTCGCCGACGACGAGGGGATGGACGCCATCGTAATGGGGTCGGCGTACCGGGGCACGCTCGGGTCACTGCTCGGGGGCACGACGGACAAGGTCGTCCGGACGGCCCGCGTGCCGGTGATCACCCAGCGGATGAAGATGGAAGAGATCTGAGGTGAGCGCGAGGCCGTCGGCGCGCCGACGGGAGTCGATCACTCCCGCACGAGTCGATTTTCGCGGAAGTAAATGACGATGCTGGCGCTGAGGAACAACAGGCCGGCCACGGTGTAGTTCCGGAGCGTCATCGCCACAAGCGCCGCGCCGAAGAGCGCGACGACGACGACGATCGCCGCGGTCGCGAGCGGATTCTGCATACTCGCACAGTCGGCCGATCGGACATAAACGTAGTGTCGACCGAAGACCGTAGTGGCTGTCTATGCGTGTTCTTCGCCCGTCGGATCCGTACACCGTTCGGGGCGAGCGGGCAGCGAAGAACACAAATTATACGTTACCTGTCATTTACGGCTACGTTCGAACACGGAGAGCGCACGCCCCGTTCGAACCACGCGAAATCAGCGTCGCGGTCGCTCGCGAGCGCCGCGGTGGGGTGGTTCGGCATATGGGGGTCGTTTCCACATCTCAAAACGCCCGTGTGAGTCGCTTACTGGTGAATATTGCCTAACCTTTATTGTAGTAGAACAATTGCGAGTCTATGAGGTTGTGTAGCACTCCACTCAGGAGGCACGACAACCACACGTGACAAGTGGGTACGGCTCACGACGATTGCATCGTCCACAGACTGAGAAAGCGGCAGAACGGACCGAGACGCCGATGAGATACCGACGCCTCGGTTTGAGGACCGCACAATGATAACGAACGATCAACATCGATTCGGTAACGCGGAGGTAGAGTATGTCAGACAGTGAGCAAACCGGCGAGATGTCCGACGGACTGCAGGTCGAACTGTTCCATCCGGACTCGGACCGCGAGCCCGGCGACACCAACATCCAGAAGTTCGGGTTCGACATCCATCCGGTCGTCTTCCCGGTGGCGCTGGCGATCATCGCGCTCTTCATCGCGGTCACCATCATCCTCGGTGAGAGCGCCTCGGCCGCGTACACGTGGCTGTTCAACTTCATCGGCGAGAACTTCGGCTGGTTCTATCTCCTGGCGGTGAACATCTTCATCGTGGTGTTGCTGTACTTCGCGTTCGGGAAGTTCGGTAACATCAGAATCGGCGGCGTCGAAGCCGAAAAGGAGTTCAGCGACTTCTCGTGGATGGCGATGCTGTTCAGCGCCGGGATGGGCATCGGCCTGATGTTCTTCAGCGTCCTCGAGCCCGTGTACTACTTCCTCAACGTCCCCGGCTACTGGGGCGTCGAGGCCGGAACCGGCGCGGCCGCCTCGGCGGCGATGGCACAGACGTTCTTCCACTGGGGCTTCCACCCGTGGGCCATCTACGGCCTCGTCGGCCTCGGACTGGCGTTCTTCTCGTTCAACCGCGGCCTGCCGCTCACCTTCCGGTCGATCTTCTGGCCGCTGCTCGGCGACCGCATCTACGGGTGGCCGGGCCACCTGATCGACCTCGTGACGGTGTTCGCGACGCTGTTCGGGCTGGCGACCTCGCTCGGGCTCGGCGTCGCCCAGGTGAACAGCGGGCTCCAGTACGTCTCGACCGAGATCCTCGGGATATTCGCGAGCTTCCCGAACAACACGTTCGTCCAGATCCTCCTCATCGCGGGGATCACCGGCATCGCGACGGCGTCTGTCGCCGCCGGCCTCGACGGCGGCGTCAAGCGCCTCAGCACGGTCAATCTCTACTTGATGTTCGCGCTGCTGGGCTTCCTGATCCTCGTCGGCCCCACCGTCTTCGTCCTCGGTGCCTGGGTCGAGGGCCTCGGCGTGTACTTCCAGAACATCGTCAACCTCGGCTTCTACCGCGGCGCGATGGGCGCCGGCGGCGGTACCGTCACCGCCTGGACGGTGTTCTACTGGGGCTGGTGGATCGCGTGGTCGCCCTTCGTGGGGATGTTCATCGCGCGCATCTCGAAGGGTCGGACGATCCGCGAGTTCGTCCTCGGGGTCCTCTTCCTCCCGTCGCTGTTCTCGACCATCTGGCTGTCGACCTTCGGCGGGAGCGCCCTCAACGGCGCGCTCGGTGAGGGCTCGAACGCCGTCGTCGGCGCGTACAACGAACTCGGCTACGGCGCCTTCGAGACGCTCGGGATGTTCGTGATGCTCAATCAGTACCCGCTCGGCGCCATCTCGGCGTCGATCGCGACGCTGCTCGTCATCACGTTCTTCGTCACCTCGTCGGACTCGGGCTCCCTGGTCGTCGACCACCTGACTTCCGGCGGCAAGCACGACGTGCCGAAGGCCCAGCGCATCTTCTGGGCGGTCACCGAGGGCGCCGTCGCGGCGCTCCTCCTGTACGGTGGCGGCCTCGGCGCGCTCCAGACGGCGGCCATCACCACGGGGCTCCCGTTCGCGGTGATCCTGTGTCTGATGTGCTACACCGTCTACCTGGGGCTGGACAACGAGTACCAGATCCTCGAATCCGAGGAGTTCGCCGAGCGCATTCAGGACATGACCGAAGAGAGCGACGTCGACGTCGTCACCACCGGCGACGAGGTGGTGACCGACGTCTCGGGTGACGAATCGGTCAGCAGCGACTGACCCACGAGCGGTCCGATCCCGTTCCGACGGCGGCCGGAACGGGCACTCCCCCTCTCTTCTGCTCGGCGCTTCGCGCGACGACCGACCGGCGGTGCGGATCCCCTTCTCTTCGTTCACTCACCCACGACAGCCTCAGCTCGTGTGCTCTCCGGTCAGTAGTACTCCCACTCGTCGTCTTTGCCGCCGCGGCTGACCTCGTCGTCGTCCGGTTCCTCGTCGGGCCACTCGATGCCGCCGTCGTAGAACTGGCGGTAGACAAGCGCCCCGGCCGCGACGAGCATCAGGACCAACACGAGCGTCCCGGCGACGCCGGCGATCTGTGCGATCGACTCGAACGAGCCGCCGATCGACTGGAGGATGACGGACGCCATACCCGCTGTAGGACGGCGAAGCGAAAGAGTCTTTCCGAGGAATAGCCCGTCCGAACGGATCCGTGCCGGCAGAATCGATCAGTCGGCCGCCTCGGATTCGACGGTCCGGGCGCCGTGGACCCAGCGCCGGGTCGGGGCCCCGAGGCCCACGGACGCGCCGAGGAACCACACCAACAGCGCCGGCAGCGTCGGGAGGAGTAGCCACGGGATCGCACTGAGGACGCTCCCGACGACCGCGCCGTGCCACGGCCGCCGCGAACCCTCGATCTGGGTGAGGTACGCGCCGACCACGAGGTAGCCCAGCCCGGCGAAGCCGACCCCGACGAGCCCGACGACGAGGACCCACCCCTGGACCATCGCCGCGCTGCCGACGCCGACCCTGGCGGCCTGGCTCAGGACGTAGCCGCCGATGAATCCGACGAGCGCGAACGGGACCACGCCGTAGAGGATCGACACCACGGAGTCGGAGGCGACTCGATCGATCGCCCGGTCGACGAACGCCCGTCGCCGGGCGAGAAGCCCCGCCCCGACGACCAGGACGGCTACGAACGACAGACCCGCGTACGCCGGCCCCGAGAGTCCGAAGAGGGCCGACGGATCACCGATCTGTGCGGTGACGCCGACGATCACGGCGGCAGCGTACGTCATACCTCTACCTCGGCGGAATGACGGGAAAATCTGTCGCCCGGCAACGGCGAATCGGCCGGGTCACTTTTGGTGTGGAACTCCTTTTGGCCCCGTATGGCAGGGTCGATCGGGGCGCTCTGGGAGGTGACTAAGCGCGCGGGCGACCGACTCGTCGGCTGGGACCGGCTGGTCGCGACGGGCAAGGGGCTCTTCGGCGTCGCAAAGCGCCTCGCCGAGCGGATCGTCAGCCCGCTCCGTCGTGGCGACGGCCCCAACAAATTCCGGCTGTCCGCGATGGACACCGCGACGACGACCTACGACGGCGACGACGGGTGGGCCTCGCGGCCGCCGGCGGTCCTTGAGTGTCCGCGCTGCGGCGGCGACATCCCCCAGCACCACGCCCGCGACGACATCGACTGCCCCCACTGCGTCGCGGAGTTCAGCTACCGGGAGTTCCCCGACTTGGAGCTCAAACACCTCACCTGTCCGGTCTGTCGGAGCGAGATGGTCCACGGCCAGCGGCACCCCGAGTCCTTCGACATCGTCGAGTGGGCGACCTGTAACGGCTGTCGGTACCACTGGGAGTTCAAGCACTCCTACTCGTAGCCTACTCCGCGTCGTCTTCGGCGGGCGCGAGCCGCCCCTCCGCCGCCGCGACGGCGGCGAGGTTCTCCGGGACGTCGTGGACGCGGACCACGTCCGCGCCGCGGTCGGCCGCAAGCGCCGTGCCGGCCAGCGTGGGCGCCAGGCGGCCGTCGTCGGCGTGGTCGGCCGCCTTGTACATCGACTTCCGCGAGTGGCCGACGAGCACCGGACAGCCCAGGCCGCGAAGCTCTCCGAGGCGGTCGATCAGGGCGTGTGACTCCGCGGGCGACTTCCCGAACCCACAGCCCGGATCGATCACGATCTGCTCGCGGTCGATGCCCGCGCGCTCGGCCCGCAGCACCTGTTCGAGCAGCTCGTCGACCACGTCGGCGACGACGTCGTCGTAGATCGGATCCTGATCGGGATCGACCGGGACAGATAGGCTGTGCATCAGCACGAGCGCGGCGTCGTGGTCGGCGACGACGAACGGCATCGCGGGGTCCGCGAGCCCCGAGACGTCGTTGATGATGTCGGCGCCGGCTTCGAGGGCCGCGTCGGCGACCTCGGCCTTCCGGGTGTCGACCGAGATCGGGACGCCGAGGTCCCCGATGGCCTCGACGACGGGGACGACGCGGTCGATCTCCGTCTCGACGGGCACGGGCTCGGCGCCCGGCCGGGTGCTCTCGCCGCCGACGTCGATGACGTCGACGCCGTGCTCGGCCATCGCCTCGGCCTGCTCGACGGCGGCCTCGAACGCCTCGTACTCGCCGCCGTCGTGGAAGCTGTCGGGGGTGACGTTCAGGATTCCCATCACCGCGGTGCCGTCGTCGGCGATCGCCCCCAGTCCGGCCGCATCGGTGACCTCGGTCGGATCCAGCCGCTCGCGGAGCTGGTCGGCTACCCGCCGGAGCCCGTGTCCCTCCTCGTCGAGCGCGGTCGCGAGCTCGCGGAGCTGCGCCGTCGAGCCCGCGAGGACGGTCGCCACGAGCTTCTCGGGACTGCCCGCGCGCGAGCGGCGACACTCGCCACCGACCGCCGCGAGGTGCTCGGCCACGCGCTCGGCCTGTTCGGGGCGGAGCAGCGTCCGGAAGATCCGGCGATCGACGCCCGACCGGGACGCCGCCGACTCCGCGGCCGGGGCGGTCTCGCCGTCGCCCTCCGCATCGGGCTCGAATGCCGCGTCGACGAACGCGGCGTCGACGTGGGCGTCGCGCGTCGAATCGACCGGCGTCAGCAGTCGCGTCCAGCGGTCACGCGCCTCGGCCACGGTGTACAGCGACCCCGAGACGAGCACGAAGTCGTCGGGGCCGGCGGCCTCGATGGCCTGCTCTGTGGCCTCGGGGACCGACGGAATCGTCTCGACGCGGTCGGCGTGGTCGGCGAGGGTCTCGGCCAGCGCCTCGGCCCCCTCGGCGCGGTCCAGATGCGGGCGCGTCGCGTACGCGACGTCGACCGCGGGGAGCGACGCCGCCATCTCCCCGTAGTCCTTGTCGGCCATCGTTCCGAACACGAGGTGGAGGTCGTCGTACTCGTAGCGCCCGAGCAGGTCCGAGAGCGTCGCGGTCGCGCCGGGGTTGTGCGATCCGTCCAGGACGACCATCGGCTCGGTCTCCATAACCTCGAAGCGGCCGGGCCAGGTGACGGCTCGCAGGCCCTCGGCGATCGTCGCGGAGTCGACGTCGGCGACCTGCCGCGCCAGCGTCGCCGCCACGCCCGCGTTCGTCGCCTGGTGTTTCCCGAGCAGCGGGAGGTTCGTCTCCACCGTCCAGTCCGGGCCGGCGATCGAGACCTCGCTTTCGACCTTCGAGTGCATCCCCCGCTCTTCGGCGACGACGTCGGGGGATGATTCGGCCGGACCGACCGAGATGGCGTCTGTCACCTCGCGGATCGCATCGAGCGCCGCGCCGTCGGCCCCGGTGACGAGCGGCCGGCTCGCGGGCGCGACCTGGGCTTTGTCCGTGGCGATCTCCTCGATCGTCTCGCCCAGCAGCTCGGTGTGTTCGAGGCTCACGCTCGTGACCGCGCTGGCGACGGGGTCGACCGCGCTCGTCGCGTCGTAGCGGCCGCCGATCCCGACCTCCAGCACCGCGACGTCGACGTCCATCTCGCTGAAGTGCCGGAGTGCGACCGCGGTGAGCACCTCGAAGTGGGTGGGCACGTCGTCGTCCGCACGGAGGCGGTCGATGCAGGGCTCCAGTTCCGCGGCGTACTCGGCGATCTTGGACTTCGGCACCTTGCGGCCGTCGACGCGCACCTGCTCGCGGAAGTCGTTCAGTCCGGGCGAGGTGAAGAGCCCGACGCTCACGCCGGCGCGCCGAAGGACGCTCTCCAGCATCCGGGCGGTGCTTCCCTTCCCGTTCGACCCGGCGACCTGGACCGCGTCGACGTCGAGGTGCGGGTCGCCGAAGTGCGAGAGCATCCGCGCGGTGGTCTCGATCCCGAGCTTCGGCCGGCGTCGCTGAAACGAGGTCAGGTACTCGGCGGCCTCGTGGTAGTTCATACCAACGTATCGGCGTCGGTCGCCTGATTAACCTATCGCAGCGAGACCGCTCCGGGCGGAAAAACTCAGATATCGTATGTATACGAGAAAATCGAAATAACCGATAATGTCGGACGAAATCGGGGTAGCATTGCCCACACGAACTGCCGCATCCGGTGGTCCCTTAGTGGGCAATATCCCGAATATACTGCGTTAGAGGCCGCTTCGCAGCTCGTACAGCCATCGAGATCACGGTTCGAGCACGATCCTTTCTCCGACCTTATCGGACGAGTTTTCGGTGGCCGGTCGGCGCGACGAAACACGACTTATCGGATATCGGTTACTTTTTTCCGGTACGCTTACGTAGCCTCCCCGGAACACCGACAACAATGTCTGACGAAGACGGTGGCTTCCCGACAGACTACGAGATCGCACAGGACGCCGAGAAGGAACATATCACGGACGTACTGGACTCCTGGGGCGTCAGCTCCGACGACATCGAGCAGTACGGCGACTACAAGGCCAAACTGACCCACGACGCGGTGAACCGCTTCCGCGACCAGGCCGACGAGAAGGAGGGCAACCTCGTCCTGGTGACGGGGATGACGCCGACGCCGCTGGGCGAGGGCAAGACCGTCACGACGGTCGGCCTCGGTCAGACGCTCAATCACGTCGGCGAAGACGCGCTGATCGCCATCCGCGAGCCCTCGCTGGGGCCGGTCTTCGGCGTCAAGGGCGGCGCGGCCGGCGGCGGCTACTCGCAGGTGCTCCCGATGGAGGACATCAACCTCCACTTCACGGGCGACCTCCACGCGCTCACCTCCGCGCACAACCTCATCGCGGCGATGCTCGACGCGAAGATCTCCCAGAGCGACGAGTTCGACGTCGACGTCAACGACGTCTCGTGGCCGCGCGCGATGGACATGAACGAGCGCGCCCTCCGCGACATCGTCGTCGGCCTCGGCGGCTCCTCCGGCGGCACCCCCCGCGAGAGCCGCTTCCTCCTGACGGCGGCCTCCGAGCTGATGGCCGTTCTGTGCCTCGCCGAGGACCTCGCGGACCTCAAAGAGCGCATCTCGCGGATCATCCTCGCGTACACCGAGGACGGCGAGCCGATCACCGTCGACGACATCGACGCGACCGGCCCCGCCGCGATGCTCCTGAAGGACGCCATCAAGCCGAACCTCGTCCAGACCATCGAGGGCACGCCCGCGTTCGTCCACGGCGGCCCCTTCGCGAACATCGCCCACGGCACCAACTCCCTCATCGCCGACAAGGCGGCCTTCGGGATGGGCGATTACCTCGTCACCGAGGCCGGCTTCGGCTCGGACCTCGGCGCCGAGAAGTTCATGAACATCGTCTGCCGCCTCGGCGATATGACGCCGAACGCGGTCGTGCTCGTCTCCACCGTGCGCGCGCTCAAGTACCACGGGATGGGGATGTGGCCCGTCGACCTCGACGAGGTCAAGGAGGCCGGCATCGAGGAGCTCGAAGCCGGCTTCGCCAACCTCGACAAGCACGTCACGAACCTCCAGAAGTTCGGCGTCCCGGTCGTCGTCGCGCTCAACCGCTTCCCCGACGACACCGACGAGGAGATCGAAGCCGTCGTCGAGCACTGCCGCGAGGACCTCGGCGTCGAGATCGCCGAGTCGAACGTCTTCGCGGAGGGCAGCGAGGGCGGCGTCGACCTCGCAGAGCACGTCATCGACGCAGTCGAGGAGAACGACCCCGAGGACTTCGAGCACCTCTACCCCGACGACGCGCCGATCAAAGAGAAGATCGAGACCGTCGCGACCGAGATCTACGGCGCCGACGGCGTCAACTTCACCGGCAGCGCCGAAGACGACATCGAGCGCCTGGAGGACCTCGGCTTCGACGAGGTGCCGGTCTGCCTCTCGAAGACCTTCCACTCCCTCAGTGACGACCCCTCGAAGAAGGGCGCGCCCGAGGGCTGGGAACTGGAAGTCCGCGAGCTCTACCCCTCGGCGGGCGCGGGCTTCATCGTCGCGCTGACCGGCGACGTCCTCGATATGCCCGGGCTGCCGGCCGAGCCGGCCGCCGCCGGGATGGACATCGACGCCGACGGTAACATCAGCGGCCTGTTCTAGGCCGTCTCGCCTCGGTTTGCGGCTCTTCTCTTCTTCTTTCCTCTCCGCTTCCTTTCTCTTCGCCTCCTTTCTCGCCGCTCCCTTTTCTTCCCTCTCTACGCTACTCGTTCTCTTCGGCGATGACCCACAGCGCCCGGTAGAGGTCCCACAGCGAGCACTCACAGCCTTCGGCCACCGACCGGTAGGCCGCCAGGTACGTCCCGTAGTCGTCGACCGTCGGCGGGTCCGGATAGGCCTCGTCGAGAGCGCCCAGTTCCCGGAGGAGGTCCCACTGGCGGCTGTCGATCACGACGTAGCGCTCGGGATCGATGAACTGGCAGAACGCCGATCCGATCGCGACGTCGACGCCCGCGAGGTCTGACAGCGCCGCGATCATCTCGCCGACGCCGTCGGCGTCGACGGCCGCAGCGATGGCGTCGTGGACGTCCTCGTAGTCGTTCTCGTCGTAGACCGCCTCCAGTTCCCGGCGGTCGGCGTTCGGCATCCGGCCGAGGAACCGTCGGCCGTACCACTGAACGACCCACTCGGCGTCGCGCCAGCCGTAGTCGCCGCTGGCGAGCGTCTCCGGCAGCAGCTCGACGTGTTCGTCCTCCTGGGTCGACAGCGGCTGGTACTCGGGATAGTCCGCGACGTACGCCTCGACGTCCGCTGGCGTGAGTTCCATACGGGTGCTACGTCCGCCGGGGTTCTTAGCGTGGCGCTTGCGGACCACCGCCCGGACGGCCAGATTCGAATTTCCAGAGATTCCGTATATCGACGCTCTCAGCACTCAATGGCGAAAATCCCAGAATCTGAGTATCTACACGCCTTTTTATTATAAATTCACGCCAACGAGCGGGTGATGTCGCCTGAAGTCGCACGACTCGGACACGTCGCACTGGAGACACCGGATCTGGACGAGTCGCTGTCGTTCTACGTCGACACCTCCGGGATGGAGATCGTCGAGCGAACGGACGAGACGGCGTACCTGCGGGCCGTCGAGGAGTACGATCACCACTCACTCAGCCTGACCGAAGCCGACGAGGCGGGTGTCGACCACATCGGCTGGCAGACCGAAGAGCCCGAGCACGTGGCGGCCTTCGCCGAGCGACTCGAAGAGCGGGGGATAGACGTCACGTGGGTCGAAGCGGGCGCCGAAGCGGGGCAGGGCGAGGCGATCCGCTTCGAGGTCCCGAACGGCCACCAGTTCGAGCTCTACGGCGAGATGGAAAAGCCCGAGCCGCCGAAGGAGCGCCGCTCGAAGCTCAAGAACCGCCAATACGACCCCACGAACAACCACCCGATCGCACCGAATCGGATCGACCACCTCCAGATCTGGGACCAGGACGCGAAGGAGTGCGCCGAGTGGATCCAGGACGTGCTGGGCTTCCAGCTCCAGGAGTACTACGACCTCCAGGACGGCTCCCGGTGGGGGACGTTCCTCAGCGCCTGCGGCGTCAAGATCGACCTGGCGATCGTCCAGTCCGAGAACGACGACGACCCCGCCGCGGTCCACCACATCGCCTTCGAGGTCGACGACGCGAACGACCTCTTCGCGGCGCACAACGTGCTGAACGAGAACGACGTCCCGGTCGACGGGATCGGCCAGCACGGCATCTCCCGCGGCGAATTTATGTACGGCCGCGATCCGACGAGCGGCCACCGGATCGAGTTCAACACGGGCAGTTACCTCACGCTGGACCCGCACTGGGAGCCGGTCGCCTGGGAGGAAAACGACATCAGCGACGGCGACGACCACCAGTGGATCGGCGGCATCGACTCCCTGAAGCGCGTGACGTACTGACCGCCGTTGTATAGACGATAACACAACCGATTTCTGATACGTATTCTCGGCGCCCGTCCGACCGCGGGTCCGGATACCCGCAATCGCTTCCGGGATCGCCGATCGCGGTCATCCGGGCAAAACGGCCATCTCGGGGTATCGTCCGGGTATCTCGGCAGCGGTATGTGAGAAAGATTCATACGGTTGGCAGAGTAGTTCTTCAAACGAGATGACCCACCACGCGGAGGAAACAAATTATGTCAAGTGAGCAACAAGATCAGGAGCCGGTGAAGACGATCTGTCCGTACTGCGGCGTCGGCTGCGGCATTCAGGTAAACCCCGGCGAGGATCCGAGCGATATGCGGTTTATGCCGTGGGGCGACGCGCCCGTCAACGACGGCCGCGTCTGCATCAAGGGCGGCGCGGCGACGCAGGTCGTCGACCACGAGGACCGACTGACAGACCCCCTCATCAAAGAGGACGGCGAGTTCCGCGAGGCCACCTGGGAGGAGGCCTACGAGCGCATCGTCTCCGAGATGGAGGAGATCCGCGACGAGTACGGCCCCGACGCGATGGGCTTCTTCGGCTCCTCGAAGACGATGAACGAGGAGAACTACCTCCTCCAGAAGCTCGCGCGCCGCTTCGGCACCAACAACGTCGACAACTGCACCCGGATGTGCCACGCCTCGACGGTGTGGGCGCTCCGGACCAGCCTCGGTGCGGGCGCGATGACAAACAGTATGGAGGACCTCCAGGAGGAGGCCGACCTCTTCTGGATCCAGGGCGCGAACCCCGCCGAGCAGCACCCCATCGCCAACAGCAACTACTTCCGCCAGGCGATGCTCGACGGCGCGACCGTCATCCAGGTCGACCCCCACGCGAACAAGACCACGCGCTCGTTCGACATCGAGGAGACCGAGCGCCACCAGCACCTCCAGCTCAAGCCCGGGACCGACATCCCGCTTCTCAACATCGTCCTCAAGACGATCCTGGAGAACGACTGGGTCGACGAGGACTTCATCGAAGAGCGCACCGAGGGCATCGAGCACCTGCGCGAGACGCTCGAAGACTTCGACAAGGAGGCCGCCGCCGAGGAGTGCGGCGTCCCGCTCGAAGACATCGAGCTCGCGGCCAAGAAGTACGCCGAGGCCGACAACGCCGCCATCTTCACCGGGATGGGGATGAGCCAGCACGCCTGCGGCGTCGACAACGTCCAAAACGAGATCAACCTCGCGCTCATCACCGGCAACGTCGGTCGCCCCGGCACCGGCGTCAACCCCCTGCGCGGCCAGAACAAC
This sequence comes from Halobellus sp. MBLA0158, assembly GCF_041477585.1. Taxonomy (NCBI): domain Archaea; kingdom Methanobacteriati; phylum Methanobacteriota; class Halobacteria; order Halobacteriales; family Haloferacaceae; genus Halobellus; species Halobellus rubicundus. The sequence continues at coordinate 2,330,298 of NZ_JBGNYA010000001.1, read as the reverse complement.
GTCCAGGGCACCTCCGACGTCGGCGCGATGCCGAACGTCCTTCCCGGCTATCAGCTCGTCGACGACGACGAGGCGCGCGAGAGCGTCGAGGAGGTCTGGGGCTTCGAGATCCCCGACGAGCCCGGCCTGACGAACGTCGAGATCACCTCCTCGATCGGCGACGGGATCCACGGGATGTACGTGATGGGCGAGAATCCGGTAATGTCGGAGCCGGACGCCAACCACGTCGCCGAACTCCTCGACGAGGTCGAGTTTATGGTCGTCCAGGACATCTTCATGACCGAGTCCGCCGAGTACGCCGACGTCGTCCTCCCGGCGACGACGTGGGCCGAGCGCGGCGGCACGGTCACCAACACCGACCGGCGCGTCCAGCGGATGCGTCCGGTCCAGAAGGTCCACGAGAACACCAAGCACGACCTCGACATCCTCTGTGAGGTCGGCACGCGCCTCTTCGGCGAGGGCTTCGACTTCGACGACCCCGAGGACGTCTTCGAGGAGCTCCGCCAGGTCTGTCCGAGCTACCACGGGATGACCTACGACGCGCTCGGCGAGGAGGGCATCCACTGGCCCTGCTACGAGCCCGGCGACGAGGGCGACCAGTTCCTCTACGAGGACAGCTTCGACACCGAGAGCGGCCTCGGTCAGATCGAGGGCGTCACCCACCAGGAGCCCAAGGAGGTCCCCGACGAGGAGTACCCGCTCGTCCTCACGACGGCCCGCCTCGAAGAGCACTACAACACCGGGACGATGAGCCGGCGCTCGCCGCGGCTCAACAAGCAGTACCCCGAGAACTTCGTCGACGTCCACCCGAACGACGCCGAGCGCTACGGCATCGAGGACGGCGACACGATCACGGTCAAGTCCCGGCGCGGCGAGATCGAGGTCGAAGCGCACGTCACAGAAGACATCAAAGAGGGCGTCATCTGGACGACGCCGCACTTCGCGGCCGCCTCCGCGAACAAGCTGACGAACGCCGTGCTCGACGAGCGCGCGAAGATCCCCGAGTACAAGGCCGCCGCGGCCGAACTCGAAGTCGAGATCGAGCCCGACGAGGCCGAGCCGAGCGACGTGCCCGCCGACGACTGATCGCCACCGCCGCCGCGACGCGACCAGTCGGCGCCGCTCACAGATTCACGCTGTTCTTTCGCGGACGCGACGATCGCCAGCGACGGCTATCTTCTCGGCCCTCTCGACCGACTGGCGGCTTTGCGAATCGGCGTCCACCGCATCAATTTCGATGCGCCTCGCGACGGGACGACAACGCCTACTCGTCGTGGCTGGCGAGCGGCGACGCCGCGACGGGCGTGTCGTCGTCGACGACGTCGAGGAGGTCCAAGCGGTCGAGCAGCGACCGCGCCGGGATCCCCTCGGCGCTCCACTCCCGGGCGGCGTAGTAGCGCCGCCGCAGTCGGTCGAACCATCCGGGATCCAGCGCCGCCCCGTCGCTGGGGCCCTCGGACAGGGGCTGTTGGAACGCCGTCGGCAGCGACTCGTCGCCGGCGTCGAACCCCTCGCGGACGTTGAACAGGCGCGTCAGCGTCCAGGTGCGCTCGCCGACGCGGAGCAGTTCGGCCGGATCCGTCGGCGCCCGCGCATCGATCGCCGCCAGCCACTCCGCGCCGAGGTCGTCTTCGAGGGCGGCGCCGGCGAAGTCGTCGGCGATGAGACACCACAGCGCCGAACTGATCGTCTGCTCGCGGATCACCAGTCGGACGCGGTCGGCCTCGTCCCACTCGTCGCGGAACACCTCGGTCTCGGCCGGCAGCGACCGCCGGTGACAGGCCCCGCGGTCGCTCGTCGCGTACGCCAGCGCCATCGTCGGCGACCCGCGCGGGTCGTAGGCGGGCACCTCCATCGACTTGACGGTCGGCACCAACTGCTCGGCGCCGAGCCGTTCGGCCGCCGCGTCGACGCCGTCGGCGAGCGCGTCGGCGGCGTCGGTGTCCCGGCGCGAGATCGACTCGATGAGCGCCTCCGCGACCCGCTCGTCGCCGAACGAGAGCGGTTCGTCGAGGCCGAAGTCGGCGTCGACGAGCCCCGACTCGCTCGCCCGGATCGCCCAGGCGACGGCGTTGCCCGCGCTGATCACGTCGAGGCCGAGACGGTCGCAGGCCTGCCCCAGCGTCGCGACGGCGTCGAAGTCGTCGATGCCGAGGCCCGCGCCGAGCGACATCGGCGTGGCGCCGCGGGGGACCGACTGACCGTCCTCGGTCTCGACGCGGAAGCCGCCAGGGATCGCCTCGCCGTCGCGCTCGCGCTCGACGGCGGCCTCCCGGACCGCTTCGATCCCGATGTCGTCCGCGCCGTCGAAAGAGCCCTCCTGCCAGCCGCGCGTCGAGAGGACGCCGACCTCGTCGGCGAAGTCGACGGTTTCAAGGGTCGCGCTGGCGGCGTGCCAGCGGCCGACGTCGTCGTCGCGGTATTTCGATTCGTACGCCTCGCGGAGCGACTCGATCTCGGGGGGACGCTCCGGCGGCGCGCCGCGCGCGACGACGGCCTTCAGCCCCTTCGCGCCCATCACCGCGCCCGCGCCGCCGCGTCCAGCGTGGTGGTCGCCGCCGTCGGAGGCGATCGTCGCGTAGCGCACGCGGTGTTCGCCCGCGGGGCCGACGCAGGCGACGGGCGCGTCGAACGCCGCGCAGGTCTCGACGACGTCCCGGCCCCACAGGTCCTCGGCCGGGGCGAGGGTCGCCTCGCCCGCTTCGAGTTCGAGCGCCTGCGGCTCGTCGCTCGCGCCCGTCACGGCGACGCCGAGCGCGCCGTCAAGCGCGCCGACGAGGGCGCCCGCGAAGGCGCCGCCGCTGTAGGAGTCGAGGAACGTCCCGGTGAGCGGCGACCGCGTGATCGCCGCGAACTGGGGCTCGCCCGGGAGCAGCCCGCTCAGGGGGCCGAGCATAAACAGCAGGTGATTGTCCGGGCCGAGCGGGTCCGTCCCCGGGTCGAGCCGGTCGTAGAGGTAGCGCGCGCCGAGGCCCTTGCCGCCGACGTACTCACGGAGCCACCGATCCGGGAGGCGCTCGCGTTCGACCGTTCGCTCGGTCAGGTCGACGACGAGCAGGTCGGTGGGGGCCCCGTCGGTCATCGCTGAAGGATAACCCACCGGGATCCATTAAGCGTTCGTTATCGGAAGGGTCGGGATCCGCGGACGGATCGCGGATGGGTCGCGGACGGATCCCGGACAGCCCCCGCTACTCGGTCGTCGCGACGGCCTCGATCTCGACGGCCGCGCCCTTCGGGACCGCCCCCGCGCCGACGGCGCTGCGGGCGGGCGGCTCCTCGTCGAAGAACTCGCTGTAGGCCTCGTTGAACGCGTCGAAGTCGTCGATGTCGTCGAGGAAGACTGTCGTCTTCACGACGTCCGACAGCGAGAGCCCCTCGGATTCGAGGATCGCCTCCACGTTCCGGAGGCACTGGCGGGTCTGTTCGTCTACGGGTTCGTCGTCGAGCAGTTCGCCGTCGGTCGTCAGCGGGAGCTGGCCCGCGGTGAAGACCAGATCGCCGTTCGTCGTCGCCTGGCTGTACGCGCCGACTGCGGCGGGTGCGTCGTCGGTGCTGATAGTTCGTTTCATCCGCCAGGGCGTACCCGGTGGGAGATCATAAAAGTCGGCGGAGCGCCCATTCGGCCACAGCGTGACAGCGAACTGATCATCTGTGCCGGGACGCTCGCGGCCTCACTGATTGATGACGACGATCGCGACGAGCGCCAGGCCGATCCCCGCGGCCTTCTGGAGCGACAGCGGTTCGCCCAGCGCGGCGACGCTTATCACCGCGGCGGTCACGAAGTACATCCCGCCGATCGTCGAGACCACGGCCGTCGAGCCGACCGTCACCCCGACGAACGTGGAGACGACGCCGACGGCGGCCGCGACGCCCGCGACCGCCGAGAAGACCAGGCCGCGGTGGGTCACCGCGAACGAGGCGTCCGAGAGGAGGACGTACAGCCCGGTGACGACCGTGGCCGTGAGATACGAGAGGAACGCGGCCGTCTCGGGATCGATGGTGTTGGAGGCGACGTCGCCGAAGATGATCCAAAAGCCCCACGCGATCATCGTGCCCGCGCCGAAGAGGATCGCGGGATTCACGCGCGGTCACCTCGCGGGGCTCTCGGGTCCGTGGTGTGCATACAGATCCTACGGCGAGGTGGGTTTTGAGGCTGCCGCGAACACATCTCATAATTTCTCTGACAGTACAGTTTTTATCCCCGATCCGCGTGTATGCGATAGTGGTTGACTCGCAAGGCGAGCCCGGGCCGCGGCCGTTCGAGGAGGTCTTCTACCCGACAGAGCGGGTGCCGTTCGTCGAGTGGCGGGAGTTCTCCGGCGCGAAGCCCACGGTCGCACTCGTGGCGGCGATCACGGTCCTGGCGTTCGTGACCGGCCTCTCGAACCTGAGCCAGGCCCGGCCGGTCGTCGCGGGCCCGCTGGCGTCGGTGGTGCCGATGGCGCCGATCTTCGTCCGGTTTGCGGGCGTGCTCTTTGCCTTCCCGCTCGGGCTCGTCACGTTCGGGCTGCGACGGCGGCGCCGGATCGCGTGGTACGCCGCGGTGGCGCTTCTGCCGGGGCTGGCGCTGCTCCCGCTCACGACCGGCCGCACGACGGAGATCCCGCTCCTCCTCGCGGTCCTCGTGACGCTGCCGCTCCTGGGGGCGAACCGCGAGGAGTTCGGCCGATCGCTCGACCTCTCGCCGTTCCAGATCGCGTCGCTGACGGCGATCCTGGGCGTCGGGCTCTACGGGACCGTCGGCGCATACGGGCTCCGCGGGCAGTTCCTCGAACTCGACGGCTGGGGCGACGCCTTCTACTACGTGATCGTGACGATCGCGACGGTCGGCTACGGCGACATCACGCCCACGACCCTCGAAGCGAAACTGTTCTCGCTGTCGGTGATCCTCCTCGGCACCGGCGCGTTCACCGTCGCGGTCGGCGCCCTAGTCGGGCCGGCGATCGAATCGCGGATGGCGGCCGCCTTCGGAACGATGACCGCATCAGACCTCTCACTCCTGGAGGGCCACGTCGTGGTCCTCGGGTACGGCGACGTGGCCGAATCGTTTCTCGACCGCACCGACGACGACACGGATCTCGTCGTCGTCACCGAAGACGCCGAGGCCGCCTCCCGGCTGCGGGACGCAGGCTTCGAGGTCCTGACCGCTGACCCGACCGACGAGTCCACCCTGGAGGACGCCCGCGTCGACGTCGCCCGCGGCGTGGCCGTCGCCGGCGACGACGACGCCGAGAACGTCCTCGCGGTGCTCGCGGCCCGCGAGGTCAACCCCGACGTCCGGGTCGTCGCCGTCGCCAACGAGGAGACCCACGTCCGGAAGCTCGACGCCGTCGGCGCCGACGAGGTGATCGACCTCCGCTCGATCGGCGGCCGGCTCCTCGGCGCGTCGGTCCTCGGCGCAGACCCGGACGACGGCGACCGCCTCGGATCGGATCTCGTGGGCTTCGGCGGATCGACAGCCGAGGGCGACGCCGCCGACACGGGAGCGCCCGACGACCGCCCGCCGACCGACGGTCCGGCGGGCGACGACGCGTCGGACCAGTCAACACGCTAATAATGGTCCTCGCTAACACGTAGCGTATGAGCGCCCCAGACGGGACGGACGCGCAGCGCCTCCTCTCGGAAGCGCTGCTGCTCGCGTTCGTCGGGTCGGGCGCCGTCGTCCTCGTCGGCTTCTTCTTCCCCGGCGTCGTCGGCCGCGCGCTCGGCGGGCAGACCTGGCTCGGGCTCTCGCTCCTCTTTTTCGGCTCGGGGCTGGGCTACCTCGCGACGCTGCCGTACGAGCGCGTCCGCCCTGACGACGCGGGGGTCGCCTCGCTCGTCCGCGTCCGCCGGACTTCGGTGCGGACGCTCCTCTCCGAACTCGTCGCCGTCCACGACCGGGTGACCCTCGGGCTCCCGCTCGTCGTGTTCGCGCTCTACTTCGCGCTCCGGCTCGCCTTCCCCGCCGGCACGACCGCCGCCGTCGACGCGCTCACCGGCGCGGTCCTGCAGGGGCTGGGGCCGGTCCTGCTGGGGGCGATGCTCCTCGCGGTCGGCTTCTGTGTCGTCGTCTTCTTCAGCTCGTGGGGCGGCGTCCGGCTCGGCGGCGAGGACACGGAGCCGACCTACACCTACCCGACGTACTTCGCGCTCGTCTTCACTGCCGGCATCGCCGCCGGCATCGTGTTCTGGGGGCCCGCCGAGGCGCTCTTTCACTACCGACAGCCGCCGCCGTACTTCGACGTCGCGCCGCGCTCGGCCGGCGCCGTCGACGCCGCGCTCGTCTACGCGCTCTTCCACTGGGGCGTCTCCGCCTGGAGCGCCTACGCCGTCCTCGGCGTCCCCATCGCGTACTTCGTCTTCGAGCGGGGCGCGCCGCTCCGCGTCTCGTCGATCCTGACGCCGTTCCTCGGCGCCGACGGCCTCGACTCCCCGTGGAGCCGACTGGTCGACACGCTCGCGGTCTTCGCCACCGTCGGCGGCGTCGCGACCTCCATCGGCCTCGTCTCCCAGCAGTTCCTCGCGGGCGTCCAGTTCCAGTGGGGCGTCCCCGCCGGCGCGGTCGGTCCGATCCTGTTCGTCGGCGGTCTGGCCGCGGTCTACACGCTCTCTGCGGTCTCTGGACTCCACCGCGGCATCCGCCGGATCGCCGGGCTCACGCTCGTGCTCTTCGCGCTGTTCGCGCTCCTGCTCCTCGTGGTCGGGCCGCGGGGTTTCGTCTTCGAGCGCGGGGCCGACGCGGTCGGCGCCTATCTGGTCAACTTCGTTCCGATGAGCCTCTACACGGGCGGTTCGTGGGTCACCGCGTGGACCGTCTGGAACTGGGCGTGGTGGTTCTCGTGGGCGCCCTTCGCCGGCCTCTTTCTGGCGGCGCTCTCCCGCGGCCGGCGGCTCCGGACCGTCGTGCTCACGAGCGTCGGCGCGACCTCGCTGGCGACGGGCGCGTGGTTCCTCGTCGTCGGCGGGACGTCGCTGTGGATGCAGCGCCGCGGCGGCGTCGACCTCCTGGGCGCGATAGACGCCCGCGGCGGCTCGGAGGCCGTCGCCGGCTTCCCGCTCCTGTCGGCGCTCCCGCTCGGCGATCTGCTGCTCTTCCTGTTCCTCGCGCTCATCGTGGTCTTCATCGTGACCTCCGCCGACACCGCGACGCTCGTCACCGCCATCCTGGCCTCGAAGCGTGGCGTCGCGCCCTCCCGCGGGACCATCGCGCTGTGGGGGATCTTCCAGGCCGCCGTCGCGCTCGCGGTGCTGCTCGTCGGCGGCGGCGACACCCTCCAGGCGCTGGCGGTGCTCACGGGCGCGCCCTTCTCGATCCTGGCGGTGCTGGCCGCCGTCGGGCTGTCGCTGTCGCTGTACCGCGAGGGACGGGGCGACGCGCACACCTCGATCGTCCGCGTCGTGGTCGATCGCCTCCCGAAGATCGAGACTCACCACGACGTCGAGCCGCCCGACCGAGGGAAGGACGACTAGTCCGCGATCGAGGTACAGAAGTTGCGGACGATCCGCTTGCCCGCGTCGGTGAGGATGCTCTCGGGGTGGAACTGCACGCCGTACTGGGGCTTTTCCCGGTGTTGGACGCCCATCACGACGCCCTCCGCGTCGGTGGCGGCGGTCTCTTCCAGTTCCTCGGGCAGGTCGCCGCGCTCGACCGCCAGCGAGTGGTAGCGCCCGACCTCGAAGGGGTTCTCGACGCCGTCGTACAGCGGGCTGCCGCCGTGGCGGACCAGCGAGGGCTTGCCGTGGACGACCTCGGGCGCGTGCCCGACGCGCGAGCCGTAGGCGGCACACAGCGCCTGGTGGCCGAGACAGACCCCGAGTGCGGGGTACTCCGTCTCCGCGAAGACGTCGATGGAGACGCCGGCCTCCTGGGGCGTTCCCGGGCCCGGCGAGACGACGATGCCGTCCGGATCCAGCTCTCGGATCGCCTCGACGTCGACGGCGTCGTTTCGCCTGACGACGACGTCTTCGAACTCCCCGACGTACTGGACGAGGTTGTACGCGAAGGAGTCGTAGTTGTCGACGATGAGGATCATCGCTCTCCCGCCTCCGTGTCGGTCCCTGTCTCTGTTTCGGTCTCTGTCTCGATCCGCTCGGAGGCGGTCGGTGACTCTCCGACGTCGACGCCGCCGTCGGCTTCGACGTCCGCTCCCGCCTCTGCCTCCGACCCTCGCTCGTCGTCGCCGACGGCGAACGAGGCGGTCTCGCCGAGCGCCTCGTCGACGGCGTTCAAGAGCGCGCGGGCCTTGTCGAGGGTCTCCTGGTACTCCGCCTCGGGCACGGAGTCGTGGACGATCCCCGCGCCGACCCGGAGCCGGTACTCGTCGCCGCGGCGGACCAGCGTGCGGATCGTGATGTTGAGCGTCGCGCGGTCGTCGAACCCGAAGACCGCCATACTGCCGGTGTAGGGCCCCCGGCGAGTCTGTTCGACCTCGTCGATGATCTCCATCGTCCGGGGTTTCGGCGCGCCGGTGATCGTGCCGCCGGGGAAGACCGCCGCGACGGCGTCGGCGAGGCTCGCGTCCTCGCGGCGCCGGCCCTCGACGAGCGAGACCAGGTGCATCACCTCGGAGTAGCGGTCGACTCGCCGGTATTCGGCGACCTCGACTGTCCCGTACTCGCTGACCTTCCCGAGGTCGTTGCGTTCGAGGTCGACGAGCATCGCGTGTTCGGCGCGCTCCTTCTCGTCCGTCGTGAGGTCTGCTTCCAGTTGGGTGTCCTCCTCGGGGGTGTCCCCGCGCGGGCGCGTCCCCGCGATGGGTTCTGTGACGAGTCGGTCGCCCTCGACCTCCAAGAGGAGCTCGGGGCTCGCACTGACGAGGTCGACGCCCGGAAACTCCAGGAGGCCGGAGTACGGCGCGGGGTTCACCCGCCGCACCGCGTCGAACGCCTCGACCGGGTGGACCGCCGCGGGCGCGACTAATCTGTGCGAGACGTTCGTCTGGAAGGTGTCGCCGTCGTGGACGTACTGCTTGATCGCGCGGACGCGGTCGGCGAAGGCCGCCTCGCCGCACTCGCTCTCGAAGACCGCGCTGTCGGCGTCGACCGGCGGCGAGACCTCCGCGGGCGTGCCGTTCAGCGCCGACTCCGCGAGGTCCTTCGCGTCGGCCAGGCCGGCCTCGTAGGCGGCTTCCGGGTCGTCGCCGACGACCGGGCAGGCGGTCACGCGGAGCTCGACGGGTTCGCCCTCGGCGCGCGGCTCCTCCCAGGCGGCCACGCGGTCGAACACGCCGAGCTGGAGCCGCGGGAGCCCGTCCGACTCGGTCGTGTCGGGCAGGTCTTCGAGCTCCCGTGCGACGTCGTAGGAGAGCCAGCCGAACGCGCCGCAGGGGTAGGGGACCTCGCAGTCGCCGCGGACCAACTGCTCGCGGTCGAGGAGCCCGTCGATCGCGTCGACGGTCGGGCTCTCCGGCGTCGGGATGGCGACCGCGCTCGCGTCTCCGGTCTCGGAGTCGCTCTCGGCCTCGGTCCCTCCCGCGTCGGCGGATCCGCCTCCGTCGGGCTCGTCGACCTGGATCCGCTCGATCGGATCGACGGCGAAGTACCCCCAGCCGGACTGTCCGCCCGTGGTTTCGAGGTAGACTCCGTCGGTGTCGGGACCGCGGACGCGGCGGTACGCCTCGAATGGATCCGCGACGGCGACCCGGACCTCCACGGGGACGCGGGCCTCCGACGGCGCCGACGCCGCCGTCTTGACGAACGCTGCTCGCTCGGTGACGACCGTTATATCACTCATCTGGAACGGCTTCCTCCACCGGGGTCACATCGCGCGCCCCGGAGCTGTCGAGTCGACTGTAGCGCCGAGTCGGCCAAAAGCCTTGCGTGAACGGCGGTTTTGTCGGGGCGACGTCGGAGAACCGACCGCGCGGTCGGATCGCCAGCGCGCGCTCTCGGTCCGGATCGGCCACCGCACTTCAAGAGGTTGACTATTAATCGGGATCAAATATGACCGACGGGCTCTTTGGACCGACAGAGCCTCCCGTGTCGGGAACACGGCGAAGCGACGAGGGAGCGACGGCGACTCCGAACGATGCAACAGGAATCACAGGCGATCACGATCGACGGGACCGAAGTCAGCGAGCGGGTCAGGGGGGCCCTCAGGAACTGCGTCGCCACGTTGGACCGGGCTGGTGTCACGCCACGACTGGCGACGGTCCGGATGGCCGACGACGGCGCGAGCAAGACCTACGTCACGATGAAGCGGCAGGCGTGCGCGGAACTGGGGATCGAAAGCGACCACCACGAGATCGACTCCGGCGCGCCGGCCGCGGCGCTCTTCGACCGCATCGACCGACTGAACGACGACGACACGGTCGACGGCATCCTCGTGCAGCTGCCGCTGCCGGACCACGTCGACGAGCGCGAGGTCTTCCGGCGGATCCGCCCCGAGAAGGACGTCGACGCCTTCCACCCCGAGAACGTCGGCCGCCTCGTCGCCGGCGAGCCGCGGTACCGACCCTGCACGCCCCACGGGATCCAGAAGCTCCTCCGGGCGTACGACGTCGACCCGGCCGGCAAGGACGCGGTCGTCGTCGGTCGCTCGAACGTCGTCGGGCGGCCGACGGCGAACCTCCTGCTCCGGCGCGCGCCCGGCGGCGACGCGACCGTGACCGTCTGTCACTCACGGACGCAGGACCTCGCGGCGAAGACCCGGACGGCGGACATTCTAATCGCGGCCGCGGGAGAGCCCGAACTGATCGACGGCGAGATGCTCGCCGAGGGCGTGGTCGTCGTCGACGTCGGGATCAACCGCGTGTCCGCGACCGAGCGGGGGCCGCGCCTCGTCGGCGACGTCGACTTCGAGAGCGCCAAGGAGAAGGCCAGCGCGATCACGCCCGTGCCGGGGGGCGTCGGCCCGATGACCGTCGCGATGCTCCTCTACAACACCGTCGCGGCCGCGAGTAAGCGATCGGGCGTCGCCGTCGACCTCCCGTAAGGCGTCTCTCGTGGACCCGCCCGCGCCCGGCGTCCGGTGGTGCTTTGGGAGCGGGCACACGAACGCCGGTATGGAGCCCACCGCCCACCACGTCGGCCTAACCGTCTCGGACCTCGACCGCGCCGTCGCGTTCTACCGCGACACCTTCGATCTGGAGGTGCTCTCGCGCTTTTCGGTCGGCGGCGACGCCTTCGCCACCGGCGTCGGCGTCGACGGCGCGCACGCGGACTTCGCACACCTCGACGCCGGCGGTGCCCGCCTCGAACTCGTCTCCTACGACTCGACCGGCGAGCCGGAGGGGGAGCCGCGGATCGACACCGCCGGGGCCGCACACGTCGGCCTCGCCGTCGACGACGTCGAGGCGTGCTACGAGTCGCTGCCGGACGACGTCGAGACTGTCAGCGACCCCCAGACCACAGAGTCCGGCACGACGATCTTCTTCGTGCGGGACCCGGAGGGGAACCTCGTCGAGGTGCTCTCCGGCTGACCGGTCGTTCACGAATTATAGATATGGACCGGCGGCGGCGTCATTTCTATACTAAAATCAAAAACAGGCTACAAATTATGGATGAAGAATAAAAATACCCGAACGAGTCCTAACGAAGTCTCATAGGGGTGCGGTACGTATCGGTATATACGATGGCGACAGTAAGCAAACCCAAACCGAACGGAACGACAGAGACCGACTTCTACCTCCCCGGGGCGTCGATCTCCGCGGTCTACGACCGGCTCGGCGACGTGGTCAGCCGGTTCGTCGGCCGCCACGGCGTCGTGCTGATCCCCGAATCGTACAACAAGTAACTCTCCGAACCGGTCCGTCCGGACCGTGATTTTCGCAGTTCGCTTTTCGGCCTCCGTCGATTGCTTCGCCGATCAGTCGGCAGACTGCGCCGCGCCCGAGGGCTCGGTCGCGCGGAGTTCGCGGACCGAACTGACGACGACGGCGCCGCTCACGAGCACCGCCGCGCCGACGATGATCGCGAGCGAGACCGCGTTGAGCACGGGCATCTCGATGGCGCCGCCGACCTCGCGGACCGCGACGGCGACCGACCCGAGCAGGAGCATCACGCCGAAGTAGACCTTGATGTCGTCCTCGTCGACGAGGCTCGTGGCGGCGGCGCCCAGGCGGGCCCCGAGCGCGCTCCCCGCCAAGAGCGGGACGACGATCGCGAGGTCGACCGCGCCGTCCATCGCGTAGAGGAAGCTCCCGATCCCGCCCGAGAAGACGATCTCGAACAGGTCGGTCCCGACCGCGACCGGCACCGGGACGCCGATCAGGTAGAACAGCGCGGGCATCCTGATGAAGCCGCCGCCGACGCCGAGGAACCCCGACAAAAGCCCCGTCGCGAACGCGACGCCGAGGATCATCCACAGCGAGACGCGGAGGCCGCCCTTGATCGACATCATCGGCGGCACCCGGTAGGACTGGATCGTCTTCGCGATCTCGGGGATGTCCTCGGCGGCCTCCTCGGCGTCCATCTCGGCGTCGTGGCTGACGCCGCCGTCGCCGTCGCCCCGCAGCGCGTTGTAGGTGATGAACACGCCGATCCCGCCGAGGAGCGCCACGTAGGCGACGCTGACGACCGTGTTCGCCAGCCCGAGGTCCTGGAGCCAATGCAGCCCGATCTTCCCGACCTCGATGCCGGCGGTCGTCCCGGCGATCATCAGCGCGCCGAGCTTGTAGTCGACCTGCCCCAGGTCGCGGTGTTTCAGCGTCGCGATCACGGACGTCCCGAAGACGAACGCCAGCCCCGAGGCGACCGCGACGTCGGTCCGATACCCCATCACGAGCAGCGCCGGGGTGACGAGGAACGACCCGCCCATCCCGAAGAAGCCGAAGAGCAGGCCGATCAGGACGCCGAACCCCGCGAACATCGCCAACAGACCCGCAGCGACGCCGAGTATCTCCATCGGTCAGTCACCCCGGATGGCGCGGGCGATCGTCGGCCCCAACGCGCTCTCCAGCAGTCCGTACCCGACGTACAGCAGCAGCGCCTCGACGAGTACGACGCCGATCAGGAGCGCCGCCCCGAACGGTCCGGCGACGCTCTCAAGCCCGAACATCGAAACCACCTGCGTGCGATCTTGTGAACTTCATGGATTTCTGCGCAGCGAACCGTAGCCGACGCGTTCACTTAACGGTATTGGGTTTGATGTACAATACTATATCCGGGTATCCCACGTATGGTTTGAGATAAGTTATGCGTGCTATCCGGCGCCGGAATCGGACGACGTGCGAGCGTTCGGGCGCGGACAGGTCGGATAGATTCGGTTCGATGAGACGGGAATCATCGCCGGTGTGTCTCTCGTATCGTTCGGAATCATTACACGACAGATCACGACTGCTGACTCGCCGAGCGTGTCGATTTCACGCGGTTTGAACGGATGCCGGCTCGGAACCCCGGCCGCCATCGACTCAAAGGACGCGGCGGCGGGTCGGACCGAACCGCGGTCGATCCCCGCTCCCGCGCTCCGGCCTCGTGCCCGAATCGCCGCTCGCGGGCGGGCACGCGGGGTCGTACCACAGAATTGTGAAGTGTCTGAACAAGCCTTATAAGCCAACGGTCCGTACGTGCCGGCAGATAAAATGCCAGACTCGATGTCCGAGCAACTCCAGCGGGATATGGAGTGCGAAGGTCTCCTGGAGTGTTTTCACGGGCTCAAGCAACTCGACAAGCAGTGTTTCCAGGTCCTGGTGCAGGCCGACGAGCCGCTGACGGTCGACGAGATCGCCGAGATCGTCGACCGCGAGCGCTCGACGGCCTACCGCTCGATCCAGCGCCTGCTCAAGGCGGGGTTCATCCAGAAGGAGCAGGTGAACTACGAGCAGGGCGGCTACTACCACGTCTACTCGCCGACCGACGCCGAGCGGATCGCCGACAGTATGCAGCGGATGCTCAACGACTGGTACGCGAAGATGGGCCAGCTCATCAGCGAGTTCGAAGAGAAGTACGATCAGCCCCAGGACGCCGAACTGGCCGTCGAAGGCTGACGCTCTCGGTCCGCTCTTTCTTCCCGTTTTCGCGGCGACTTCGGAGGGCCCGTCGGCCGTTCATAGCGATTACCCTCGTCTCTTCCCGCCGAACGCCGTCACCGGGGGTGGTGGCGGTAGACAGTGAGAGTAATCACTATCAGTCGAACCGGAACGTCTCGAGGTTCCGCGGGGCGTACGTCCGGAGGTCGTACTTCTGGTAGAGCCCCGAGGAGAGCTGATCGGTCGCGGCCTCGTCGCCGTGGACGCAGAGCACCTCCTCGGGACGGGGGTTCATCGTCCCGACGAAGTTCTCCAGGCCGCTCCGGTCGGCGTGACCGGAGAAGCCGCTGACGGACTCGACGTCGAGTCGGAGGGTCAGCTGTTCGCTGCGGCCGCCCCGGTCGCTGAACGGGATCTCCCGCCGGCCGCTCTGGATGCGGCGGCCGAGCGTCCCCTGGGCCTGGTAGCCGACGAAGATGAGCCGGTTCGCCGCGTCGGCCCCGAGGAGTTCGAGCCAGGACATGATCGGCCCGCCGGTGACCATCCCCGACGTCGAGAGCACGATGCAGGGGCCGCCGCCCGCGATCTCCTCGCGCATCTCCTGGCCGCCGTCGACCTGCTGGAACTGCTCTGCCAGGAAGGGGTTTTCGTCCTCGTGGAGGATCCGATCGCGGAGGCCGTCCCGGAGGAACTCCGGGTACGCCGTGTGGATCGCCGTGGCCTCGCGGATCATCCCGTCGAGGTAGATCGGCACCGTCGGGAGGTCGCCCTCGCGCATCGCCTCTTCGAGGACGAGCATCAGCTCTTGGGAGCGCCCCACCGCGAACGCCGGGATCACGACCTTCCCGCCGCGGTCGTGGGTCTCCTTGATCAGTTGGATCAGCTTGCGCTCGGAGTCCTCCTGGTCGGTCTGGTAGTCGTCACGCTGGCCGTAGGTCGACTCCATCACCAGCGTCTCCACGCGCGGGAAGTCGTTCGAGGCGCCGTTGAACAGTCGGGTGTCGGTGTAGTGGACGTCGCCCGAGAAGACGACGTTGTGGAAGCCGTCGCCGATGTGGAAGTGCGAGACGGCCGATCCGAGGATGTGGCCCGCGTTGTGGAACGTGAGCTTGATGTCGGGCGCGATGTCCGTGACGTCGCCGTAGTCGAGCGTGATCGTGTGCTTGAGCTCCTCGCGGACCATCTCGGAGTCGTAGGGCGGCGTCCGACCCTCCTTGGCCGCGACGTCGATGTAGTCCAGTTGCAGCAGCCCCATCAGGTCGCGGGTCGGCTCGGTCGTGTAGACCGGGCCGTCGTACCCGTACTTGAACAGGAGCGGCAACAGCGCGGAGTGGTCGAGGTGGGCGTGGGTGAGCACCACCGCGTCGAGGTCGGCGATCGGGTTCGCCTCGGGGACCTGGAGGTACGGGACCTCGCCCTCGGCGCCGGGCTTGTCGCCGCAGTCGATGAGCACGCGCGTGTTCGGCGTGCTGAGGACGAAGCTCGCGCGGCCGACCTCCCGGCAGCAACCGAGGGTGGTCACGCGGACCCAGTCGGTCTCTTCGTCGGGCTCCCGGTGGATCCGCTGGCCGACGCGTTCGAGGAAGTCTCGGCGGTCGTCCCGTTCCTGCATCAGGAAGTTGCGGACGTTCTCGACCGTCGAGGACTCCATCGGCGGCGTCCGGAGCACCTCTGGCGTCCAGCCGACCTCCTGGGTGATCTCCCGGAGCGTGCTCGCGCGGCGTCCGATGGCGAGGCCGGGCTTTTCGGCCTCGATCAGCACCTCGCCGGTCGCGGGGTAGAACTGGAGGTTCGTGATCCCGGCCTCGTCGGGGATCAGTTCGAGGATCTTCGGCTTCGCCTCGGCGGGGTCCAACTGCGTCCCCGCGGCGGGCCGCACGGTGATCCGCTTGCGCAGCGTGCTGGCGAGCTGTCGGATCAGCCCGTCGCGCTCGGCGAACTTCCGCGGCGTCTCGGTGTAGATGACCAGTTCGGGTCCCTCGTAGGCCACCCGAGAGACGACGAGGTCGTCGGGGATCTCCTCTTCGAGCCGTGCGCTGACCGTTTCGAGCGGGTCCGTGGTGTCGTTAGTGCTCATACATATCTGGAAAGCCGTGGGCAGGTACCACCAAAATCAGTGGCCCGTACCGTCGGGATCGCCCTGGTGGGTCGCCGTCGGCGACGCCGACGCGCCCGGGCGGACGAAATCGTTCGTCTCTACCTTGCCGATAGTGTCTATAAACGTTTTTCGCTGTTCCGGGAGCGTGAGTTCCGGGTCTTCGGGGGGACCCGCGGCTCGTTCAACGACTGGGACGAAAAAATCCGTACGGACCGCCGGGAGCGGCGTTACTCCAGGTCGAAGCGGTCGAGCTGCATCACTTTGCTCCAGGCCTCGACGAAGTCCTCGACGAACTCCTCTTCGCCGTCCTCGGCGCCGTAGACGTCGGCGATCGCGCGGAGCCGAGCGTTCGAGCCGAAGATGAGATCGAAGCGGGTCGCCTCCCACTCGACCTCGCCGGTCTCGCGGTCGCGGACCTCGAAGACCTCGTCGTTCTCCGAGATCGACTCCCACTCGTAGTCCATGTCGAGCAGATTCACGAAGAAGTCGTTTGTGAGCGTCCCCGGCTCGTCGGTGAAGACGCCGCGGTCGGAGTCGCCGTAGGTGGCACCGAGCGCGCGCATCCCGCCGACCAGGACCGTCATCTCCGACACGGACAGATTGAGCAGTTCCGCCTTGTCGACGAGCCGCTCTTCGGGCGTGTCGTAGAGGTCGTCCAGTTCGGCGGCGTTACCGAGGTAGTTCCGGAAGCCGTCGACCTTCGGTTCGAGGACCTCGAAGGACTCGACGTCGGTCTGCTCTTGGGTGGCGTCCGTGCGACCCGGCTCGAACGACACTTCGACGTCGTAGCCGGCGTCGGCCGCGGCCTGCTCGACCGCCGCGTTGCCGCCCAGGACGATCAGGTCCGCGAGCGAGACGCGGACGTCGTCGGAGCGGGAGTCGTTGAACGCCGCCTGGATCTCCTCGTAGGTCTCCAGGACGGTTTCGAGCTCCTCGGGCTCGTTGACCTCCCAGCTCCGCTGGGGTTCGAGGCGGATGCGAGCGCCGTTCGCGCCGCCGCGCTTGTCGCTGTCGCGGTAGGTCGACGCCGACGCCCACGCGGTCTTGGCGAGTTGCGAGACGGAGAGGTCCGAATCGAGGATCTCCGCTTTGAGCTCGGCGACCTCCTCGTCGCCGATCAGGTCGTAGTCGGCGTCGGGGATCGGATCCTGCCAGACGAAGGTGTCGTCCGGAACCTCGGGACCGAGGAGCCGCTCTTTCGGACCCATGTCGCGGTGGAGGAGCTTGTACCAGGCCTTCGCGAACGCCTGCTGGAACTCGTCGGGGTTCTCCTGGAAGCGCTCGAGGACCTCGCGGTAGTCCTCGTCGTGCTTCAGGGCGACGTCCGTCGTCAGCATCATCGGGTCTGCGGACTCGTCGAAGTCCTGTGCGGACGGCGCCTTCTCGATGTCCTCGCGCTCTTCCTCGCTGGCGGGGCGCCACTGCCACGCGCCGCCGGGGCCCTTGTGAGGCTCCCACTCGTACTCGAGGAGGTTGTCGACGTAGCCCGTGTCCCACTGGGTCGGCGTCGCGTTCCACGGCCCCTCGATACCGCTCGTGATCATCCCGGCCTTCTCGAAGTCGTGGTCCCAGCCGAGGCCCTGCTGTTCGATGGGCGCCGCCTCGGGCTCGGGGCCGACTTCCGTCTCGTCGTCGGCGCCGTGGACCTTCCCGAAGGTGTGGCCGCCGGCGATGAGCGCGACCGTCTCCTCGTCGTTCATCGCCATCCGGGAGAACTCCTCGCGGATGTTCGCCGCCGACCCTTCGAGATCGGGCTCGCCGTAGGGGCCCTCGGGGTTCACGTAGATGAGGCCCATCACGGTGTTCGCGAGCGGGTCCTTGAGATCGCCGACCTCGCCGTCCTTGAAGCGCTCGGGGGAGGTCGTCTCCCACTCGGTCTCGGGACCCCACTCGGTGGCCTCGTTGGACTTGTACTCGTCTTCGCGACCGCCGGCGAAGCCGAACGTCTCGAAGCCCATCGTCTCCAGGGCGACGTTCCCGGCGAGCACGATCAGGTCGGCCCACGAGAGCTTCCGTCCGTACTTCTGTTTGACCGGCTGCAGCAGGCGGCGGGCCTTGTCGAGGTTCACGTTGTCCGGCCAACTGCTCTCCGGCGGGAGGCGCTGGAGGGCGCCAGACGCACCGGCGCGGCCGTCGAGGGTGCGATACGTCCCGGCGCTGTGCCAGGCCATCCGGATGAAGAGCGGTCCGTAGGTGCCGTAGTCGGCCGGCCACCACTCCTGGGGCGACATCATCACTTCCTGGATGTCCGCCTTCACCTCCTCGAGGTCGAGCTTCTGGAACTCCTCGGCGTAGTCGAAGTCCTCACCGTACGGATTGAGGTCTGCGGCGTTGTCGTCGAGAATATCGAGCCGCAACAGATTCGGCCACCAGTCCTGATTTGACCAGGTCATACACCCGTAGATGCTTCTTTCACCTTGATAAAATTGTCTAATTCAAAAACAACGTCTCGGTTGTAGCCAAGCACTCTTTCCGTTTCGGAAAACAATTTCTTGCGGCGGGTACATCCGACCGGAAAAGCGCCATCACCAACTGCGACCCCCGACGGAGTGCTCTCGCGACGACACTCGGATTCGATCCCTCTCAGACGACGTCACTCATCGCCGTTTCCGAAGGTCTTCGGTCCGGAGTTCGGCCTCGGCGTGCCAGGTCCGCGGGCGAAGCGCGACGACCGCGCCCGCGACGTAGCAGGCGGCGACAGCCCCGACGACGACGGCGCCGGGGATCATCCCGACGGCGGCGGCCCCGACCCAGTCCCGCGGTGAAAACACCGTGATGCGGACCAGCCAGGCCGCGAGCAACACCACAAACAGCGGGAGGTAGACCCGTCGCAGGCGGTGGGCGACCGCCTCCTCGGTGGTGATCTTCACCGTCGGCGTTCGATAGTCGTCGCCGAGGTGCTGCCGCCACGCCTCGTCGGCGAGGCCGCCGTCCGGATCCAGGCCGTAGGCCCAGACGTTCTCCTGTATCGTGCGCACACGCGTCCGCCAGATGTCGTACCCCCGGTAGCGACGCGCTTCGATCAGCAGGAAGACGACGAGCGTGGCCACGCCGATGAGGATGATGTAGTGCGGATTGTCGGGACTGGAGAAGGCCCAGGTGACGATCGCCGCGATCACCACGACGGCCCAGTTCGTCGTCTTGTCCAGCCGCTCGCGCCAGAGTTTCATCCGGTGGATCTCGCCGCGGTACAGGTGCGCCATCGCCGAACTCGGTCCCATCGCCTCGTCCAGCAGGCCGGCTCCGACGTACGGGCTTGCGTCGGTCGTCGACTCCGCCGGGGACTCTGTATCTTCCTCTTCGGTTCTATTCCCCGAGTCCGTCGTCATCGTCGCCGGGTCTCCGCTCGATGTGCTTTCTTTGTCTTGTGCGAATCAGCCATATCTATACATTATTACGTACCGGCTTAGGAGTTGTGTCACAGCCGATGGGAGAGATAATACCGACCGTTTATAATATTTACAGATATTATATTAATTTGGTATTTTAGACACATACCGCGGACGACAGCCGATAGATCGGATATTAATCACTTGAATAATATATCGGAATACTATCTATTTATTCTACAAATTATAAAGATTCGACTCCGAAATCAACGGCTAAAATACCTTTCCCGGACCTCCGATCGAAGCAGCGTTCCGGTATCGGACCGCGGAAGCGGGTCGTCGGTGACGACGTACGAACGTGGCCGCTTGAAATCGGCCAGGTCGTCGTGATCGCGGCAGTACTCGTCGAGGGCGTCCGGATCGACGTCGCCGACGACGACGGCGCCGACACGTTCGCCCCACTCCTCGTCGGGCACGCCGACGACCGCGACCTCTCGGACCGCCGGGTGGTCCGCGAGCGCCAGTTCGACCTCCTGGGGATAGATGTTCTCGCCGCCGCTCACGAGCATATTGTCCACGCGGTCCACGATGTGCAGCCGGCCGTGTTCGTCGACGTGGGCGACGTCCATCGTCCGGAGCCACTCGCCGTCGACGAACAGCCGCGCCTCCGCCTCGGGGCTGTTCAGGTAGCCGTCGGCGAACGGTCCCCGGCCGATGAGTTCGCCCGTCTCGCCGCGATCGACGGTGGCCGTCGGGTCGGGAGTCTCGTCGGGCTCTGCGGCCTCGACGACCCGGAGGTCCCAGTTGAACGACGCGTTCCCGACCGTACCCGGACTCTCCAATTGCTCTGTGGGGTACGCGTGGGTCAGATTCGCGATGCCCTCGGTCAGCCCGTAGGTGTTGTGGACGCCCTCGGTCATCCGCTCGCGGACGCGCTCGACGAGCGACGGCGAGACGACCGCACCCCCCGTCCGGACGTACGACAGCGACGAGAGGTCGTAGTCGCCCTCCGAATCGGCGTCGAGCAGCGCTTCGAGCTGGGCGGGCACCGCGAGCAGGCCCGTCACGTCGTGTTCGTCGAGAAGCCGCATCGTCTCCGGCGGGGCGAACTCCGGCTGGAGCACGAGCGTCGCGCCCACCTGGAGGTGCGGGTAGATCCACGCGACGGTCGTGACGTCGTGGTACCACGGCGTCGTCACCAGGGCGACGTCGTCGGGGCCGAGACGCATCTCCATCACCGCCTGGGAGCTCGCCAGCCAGACGCGCCGCTGGTCCTCCAAGATGGCTTTCGGCTCGCTCGTCGATCCGCTCGTGTAGAGGACACCCGTCTCGGCATCGGGATCCTCGACGGCGTCGTAGTCGGCGTCCGCCGATTCGACCGCCGCCTCGTAGGACTCCACCTCGGGCCGGTCAGGGGCGTCGTCGCCGACGTACAGCGCGACGTCGAGATCCGATCGGTCGAGGACCGCCTCGGCCATCTCGGCGTTCGCCGCGTCGTAGACGAGCGCCTCCGCCTCGGCGGTCCGGACCATTCGATCGAGCTCGCCGGCGGCGCCGCGAAAGCTCAACTGGGCGTTCGCCCGGCCGCGCTTCTGTGCGGCGAGCATCATCTCGATGGCCGCGGGGCCGTTGCGGAGGAGCGACGCAGTCCGGGCGTCTCCGATCCGGGCGTCGAGCGCGCTCGCCAGCGCGTCGGTCCGCCGCCCCAGTTCGCCGTAGGTCCGGGTCGTCGCGTCCGCGGTCACGAGCGCCGTCCGGTCGCCGTACCGGTCTACTACACGTCGGAATACACGTAGGTCTTCCATCGTATCAGTTTCGTTATTTTTTATAGGGGCTGAAAGATTCTCCCTGACGGCGGTCGCGGACCGTCACATCGAGCGGTCGCCGTACGCCGGCGCCGGATACTCGATGTCGGTCGAGGCCTCGCTGTCGACGTCCGAGGGGATGACCAGTCGGAGCAGGCCGTCCTGCCACTGGCCCATCGGCGGTGCGAGGTCGCCCTCGACGGGCATCCCGTTCTCGTCGAACCGGAACGAACCGAGGACCGTTCGGAACTCCGTGTCGAGGAGCGTGTCGCGGACGGCTTCGGGCTCGACCGACCCCGCGGCCTCGATGGCCTGCTTCGCGGTCTGGGTGACGTTGTACGAGCCGCCGACCGTCGGCGCCGGGTAGGCGTCGGCCGCGACGTCGTCTTGCGCCCGGAAGGCCTCCAGCATCCGCTGATTCCCGCCGCCCGTCAGTCCGGGGACCCATCCCGGCGTGGAGTTGGTGTAGAGCCCCGCGACGCCGGTCGCGTCCAGCCAGGTCGTGATCGTCGCCGCGCGCTCGATCGTCGCGAGCTTCGGATTGAAGCTGTTTTCCTGCATCTGGTTCACCATCGTGATCCCGCCGCCCGGCGCGGGGTTCGTGAGGAGGTACTCCACGTTGGCGCTCTTGGCCTGCGAGATGAGCGTCGAGAAGTCCGAGGCGCCGATCTGGAACTTCTCGTTGACGACGACCTCGTGGCCGTTCGCCTCCAGGGCCTCGGACCAGACGCGGCCGAGTTCGGCGCCCCAGCCGGTGTTCGTCTGCCAGATGCCGACGTTCACCGGCCTGTTGTCCTCCGGCGCGAGGTTCGCGAGCTTCACCGCGCCGTTGGCCATATCGCGGCTCTTCGGGAAGGGCGCGAACGTCCACTGGTAGTTGTTGTTGAGGTGTGGCTCCATATACGCGAAGTTCGCACTCAGCATCGGGAGCCCCTCGCGCTCTGCGATCGACGCTGCCGCCCCGACGAGCAGGCTGCCGAACGTCCCCCAGATCATATCCACGTCGTTGTTGTCGAGGATCGTCTGCAGCGACTCGCGGACCTTCTGCGGGTCGCTCTCGTCGTCTCGGATGATGACGTCGACGTCGCGGCCGAGGATGCCGCCGTTGTCGTTGATCAACTGTTCGCCCAGCCGGTAGGCGGTCTCGACGTCCTCGCCCGCGCTCGAGAACGACCCCGTCCGCGAGACCGTCGCCGCGATGGTGATCGGCTCGTCGCTCCCGCTCGAACCCATCGTCGTCGTGCTACCCCCGCTGTCGGTGGTTCCCGAATCGGTGCTGTCGCCGTCGCCGCCCGATCCGAGACAGCCCGTGACGAGCGCGACCGCGCCCGTCCCGGCGGCTGTGATAAATTGTCGTCTGTTACTCATCGGCACGGACTCTCCTTTGTGAAAGAATGTTATAAATTTTTCTGTAGCTCACGTTACGGGTCGGAGTCATCGTCCGGAACGGCGGCTGCGGCGGGGGTGCCCCGCCGAGGCGGCTCGTGACCGACCGCGCGTGGTCGAGTGCTCAGTCGGCGTTGTAGTCCGCGGTCTTTCGCTTGTCCTCGAAGTACGGGGCCGGCGCGACGGTCGCGGTGACTTCGGTCTGTTCGTGGTCCTCGACGCGGGGGTTACCGGAGTCGGGCTCGCCCCAGAGGATCGAGACCTCCGTCCCGGGCTCGGCGTACTCCTCGTCGATGGCACACAGAGAGAACATCCGCCGCTCGAAGTAGAGGTAGCGGGTGTTGTTCGCGATCCCGACGACGTCGCCGTCTTTCAGGACTTTGTCGTTCTGGGTCAGCGCCCAGTCGGCGACCGGGAGGTCGGTGTAGCGGTAGGTGGCGTCGTCGTCGAAGAGCGCCCCGCCGTACAGGTCCGTCGTGGCCGCCTGGTCCCACACGAGGGTGACGCGGGTCCGCTCTTTCTGCTTGAGCTGTTCCGCCACCGCGTCGCGGCCGACGAAGTCGTGATCGAGATCGACGAAGCGACCGTGACCCGCCTCGACCGGCGTCAGGTAGTGGTCGGTGATGTCTTCGGAATCGAGGCTGCCGCCGATGGCGAGTGCGCCCTCGAAGCTGTTCACGTCGAGCCACTCGCGGTACTCCTCTAAGAGCTCGTGGTCGTGGTAGATGGCCGGCAGCGGGATCGACATCCACGCCGCCGTGATCACGTTCGTCGGGTAGGCCTTCGAGCCGATCCGGCGGATGTCGTAGTCTCGCCCCGTCTCCATAATGGCGGTGCGAACGTCCTCGGCGTGCTCCCAGGGGCCGAAGAACTCGAAGCCGGGCTCGTTCAGCATTCCGTGGCGCAAGGCGTTGATCTCGTGGCCGGCGATCGAGACCGGACGGAAGTTGAAGAACGGCACATCGGGGAGGTCGCCGTCGACGACGTCCTTGATAAGGTCGAGGGCGTCGGGCCCCTGGACCTGATAGCGGAACGTCTTCGGCGGCCCCTCGCGCAGGCCGCCGTGTTCGTCGCGCTCGGTCGCGACATCGTAGTCGCCGGTCTCGGCGTGGAATTCGACCCAGTTGATCGGGCCGTAGCCGACCAGATTGAACTCATCCTCGCCGAGGTGGAAGAGGATCCCGTCGCCGATCAGGTACCCGTCGGGACTGGTCGCGGCGAACTGCTTGGCCTGCCCCGGCTCGAACGACGAGAAGTCGTTGATTCCGAGATCCGCGAACAGGTCGAGCGCGTCGGGGCCCTCGACGTAGAGGTCCGTCATATGGTGCGAGAGGTCCGCCAGCGCGACGCTGTCGGCCCACGCGGACTGCTCTTCGCGCCAGTTCGTCACCTCGTCGGGTAGGTCCGTGAACAGGCGGAGGTGGCCGGTATCGGCCCCTCGGGCGGGGGAGCGAACGAAATCGACGGGACTGTCGGCTTGCTGAAGCGCGTCTTCGAGGCTCTCTGTCATAGTGCTGCCTGGCGCTAACTTCCACATAATATTATTTAAAACTTTCTCGGACTCGACGACAGTCCGTCGGAGAATCGCCGCGGCGCCGGTTCGTCGCGGTCCCACCGAGCGACAGAGTTTCATACCGACCGCGACGGACGTGTACCTGTGACATCCGACGTCCCACTCCAGACGGTCGCGCGGGCGTTCGAGGTCCTCGACCTGCTGGAGCGCGAACGGGAGGCCGGCCCCGCGGAGATCGCGGAGCTGATGGGCGTCAATCGGAGCACCGCCCACGACTACCTCGTCTCGCTCGAAGCCACGGGCTTCGTCGTCAGGGAGGCGGGACGGTACCGGATCGGTTACCGCTTCCTCGAACGCGGGAGCCTGCTCAAGTATCGCAACCGATTCTTCCACTCTTCGGACGTGGTCCTCCGGAAGCTCTCCGAGCAGTCCGACGAACTCGCCCAGCTCGGCCAGGAGGAAGACGGCGAGTGGGTGATGCTCCACGAAGAGGGCGACCTCACCTCCGTCCAGACCGGGACCTACCCCGGCTTCCGGACGCCGATCCACTCTCACGCCGCCGGAAAGGTTCTGCTCGCACACCTCCCCGACGAGCGCGTCGACGAACTGCTCGACGTCGACGAACTCGAAGCCGTGACCGAACACACGGTCACCGATCCCGACGTACTCCGGACAGAACTCGACGCGATCAACGACGAAGGCTACGCCATCGATCGGGAGGAACAGGTCGTCGGCATCGGCTTCGTCGCCTGTCCAGTGATCGAAGACGGCGAACTGCTCGGCAGCGTCTCCGTCGCGTGTCCAACGGGCCGCCTCGAACAGGACGACTACCGGGAGGACCTGATCCGGAACGTCCGCGCGGCCGCCGAGGAGATCGCCGTCAATTACCGTTACTACTGAGCCCGCCCGGCTCGGCGGCGTTCAGCCTCCTACGCACCGACGCCGTTCACAGAGGAAAAATTATTAGCATCTGTTCGAATAGATCGTAGCGTATGTTGTTCCCTCTCACGTTCGAGCAATCGGTCGCCCGGACGCCCGACCGGACCGCGATAGCCCACCTGAACGACGGGTCCGAGCTGACCTATACCGAACTCCAGACTCGCGCCTACCGTCTCGCCACCGCGCTCCGCGACCGGGGACTCGACCCGGGGGATCGAGTGGCGATCTGTATGGCGAACCGGCCCGAGCACGTCGTGACGTTCGTCGCCACCCAGCTGGCCGGCATCGTCGCCGTCCCGTTCAATTTCCGCTTGGCCGCCAGCGGCGTGCGGTATCACATTGAGGACTCCGATCCCGAACTGTTCCTCTTCGATGAGATTTCCCGCGAGGCGGTCACGTCGGTCGCAGACGACATCGACGTCCCGATGGTGTACGTCGGCGACGACGCGCCCGACTTCGCGGAGCCGTTCGCGGACTTCGCCGACGCCTCGGCCGAGAAGCCCGACGTCGACATCGACTACGACGACCCGAGCGTGATGCTGTACAGTTCGGGGACGACCGGCGATCCGAAGGGGATCCCGATCGACCAAGACTCGACGTCCTCGCGGTGGATCATCAATTCTCTCGGCCAGCACTACTACCTTGAGGAGACGATGATCGGGATTATGCCGCTGTACCACACCGTCGGCCTCCACGGCATCCTCTGCGGCCTGCTCTCGATGAGCGGCACCTACCTCTGTATGTCGGAGTTCGACCCCGAGATCGCCGTCCGCGCCATCGAGGACTACGGGGTCACGGCGCTCCACGAGGCACCGACCATCTTCGCGAATATGCTCGACACCGACGCGATCGAGGAGGTCGACATCTCCTCGGTCGATACGATCGGCTACTCCGGGGCACCGATGAGCCAGTCCGTCTTCGAGCGGACGATCGAGACGTTCGACCCGGATCACATCGCGAACCTCTACGGGACGACCGAAGTCTACGGGACGCTCGCGTACATCGACCTCCAGGACATCCGCGACCCGACCGTGACCGGCCCCGCGAACGTCGGCCTCGAAACGCGCGTCGTCGCGGTCGAGAGCGACGATCCCGCGGACACGGTCGAACCGGGTACCCAGGGCGAACTCATCGTCAACACGGACTCGCCGGTGGCCTTCGACGGCTACTGGAACAAGCCCGAGGCCACCGAGGAAGCCATCCACGAGGGGTGGCTGTACACGGGCGATGCGGCGCGCCGAACCGAGGAGAACCGGATCGTCATCACCGGGCGCGTCGACGATATGATCATCAGCGGGGGCGAGAACATCCACCCCACGGAGGTCGAAGACGTCCTCCTCACCCACCCCGATGTCGCGGACGCCGGCGTCGTCGGGCACCCCGACGAGGAGTGGGGCGAGATCGTTGTGGCGTTCGTCGAACGCAGCGGCGACGTGACCGAGACGGAACTAGACCAGTGGTGTCGCGACAGCGACGACCTCGCGGACTACAAGCGACCGCGGGAGTACCGCTTCGTCGACGGACTCCCGCGCAACCCGAGCGGGAAGATCGAGCGCTACAAGCTCGAATCCCGCGCCGACGAGTAAGACCTGGGTCGGAGCGACGGCCTCACCGCCACCTCCGAGCTCTCACAAAATACGTCCGTCAATACCGGACGAGATGATCCGTGCGCCGATCGGAGCACAATCCGACTAAGATCGCCCGACAGCGGCTATTCGTCACACTGGCTGTCCCGACGTGGGCGACTATCAGATATCGAAGTAACAGAAGTACGTCTGTTATGGGAATTCCAAATCGCGTTAATCACCAAGTGCATCTGTCACGTCTTATAATCACGAATTCGGCTCTCTAACGCTGATTTTCGGCTCTCAGATCCGTGGGTGTTCGATATTCTACGATTCAATTCTCGACTGGACAGGTGATATAATTCGTCCGCTATTTTCGGACAAGATTTTGGACTACTAAAAGTACAAATTTTTTATATACCAGATACTTATATTTTATTTGATATACTATATATGAATCAGAGTGGATTTGAAACAGCTTTTCGAGAGTATTGAGCAAATTTCCCAAATCATATAAAACAAAAATATTGTATTTATATTATATATAATTTATATTTTGTTTCAGTGGGCCTCGAACGGACTACACCACCCGATTGTGTGAGCAAATACCGAGTCACGCGATACCGCTACACGCGTCGGACCCGGTACTTTATCCGTCTTCCCGACGTACTGTAATTGTGACTGAGGAAACAGGGCGTCGAAACCTTCGAATGCCCAACGGAGACGAGCTGTTCGCCACTGTCACGGAACACAACGGTGGCAACCACGTACGCGTCCGCTGTGCGGACGGCAAAAACCGCATGGGCCGGATCCCCGGCCGAATGAAGTACCGGACCTGGATCAACGAGGGCGACGTCGTCCTCGTCGAGCCGTGGGACTGGCAGGACGAGAAGGCCAACATCGAGTGGCGCTACTCGGAGCAGGACGCAGACCAGCTCCGGCAAGAAGGTCACATCGAATAGCGACCGCCCGACGGACGCCTACGATCGTCGATACAGGACGATCAGCACGGCGACGAACAGCACTTGGACGATTTTATCCCCGATCCCCGGCGGCGAGAAGTCCGGCGCGTTGACGACGTACCAGATCACGATCTGTCCGGCCGTAAACGGAATTCCCAGGAGGTACACGAGCCGCCGTCGGTAGTCCAGGAGGATCGCGGCGATCCCGCCGAGGAAGCCGACGCCGGCGACGATGAACGCCCAGCCCAGGCCGCTCCCGAGCGATCCGGCGACGAAGCTGACCCCCAGCGCGAGGTGCAGCACGCCGGTGACGGCCGCCAGCGCGATGCCGAGCCAGTGCAGTCCCGAGAGCGACTCCGTTCGGAGGGTTCCGCCGGTCGACGTGCTCGTTGCCATACGTTCGCAATGGACACAGTTCGACTTCAATGTAGTGCCCGCTCGACGGCGCTGCCGAGCGCGTCCCGGAAGCGCTCCGGGGCGAACCGGTCGGTGGCGAGCCGCGGTCGATGCCCCTCCTCGATGGCGGCCGAAACGAGATCGATCGCCTCGCTCGTCCCGGCGAACAGCCGATCGTCGCGACCGTCGAGGACGTCGCGCTGACCCCCGCCGTCGGGCGCGAACGCGATCATCCCGCCCGCGACGTATTCGGCCACCGAGAGCCCGAAGTGCTCGTCGGGCTTACAGTTCAGGCCGTAGCGGTGCGTCCGGAGCAACTCCTCGATCCGCGATCGCGGGACGTCGGTCTCGACGGCGACGTACGAGCGCTCCCCGGCCGCCGACTCGACCCTTCGGACGTACTGTCGGTACGCCGGCGGTGCGGCGCCGACCACGTGGAGGTGGACGTCGTGGCCCCGATCTCGGAGGCCGTCGACGATCTCGACCGCATCGAGGATCCGCTTGTCCGGCGCGAGTCGCCCCACCACGACGATGCCGTTCTCCCGCTCCTGCCACGGGCGGCCGCCCTCGATCGGCGCGACCGGCGG
This sequence comes from Halobellus sp. MBLA0158, assembly GCF_041477585.1. NCBI lineage: Archaea > Methanobacteriati > Methanobacteriota > Halobacteria > Halobacteriales > Haloferacaceae > Halobellus > Halobellus rubicundus. The sequence goes on along the minus strand of NZ_JBGNYA010000001.1, from coordinate 2,301,829 downwards.
GTGGACGACGGTCGGTTCGACGCCGTAGCGCCGCTCGACGACGCCCGCGGTCCACGCGGAGTTCGCGAGCAGCGTCGTCGATTTCAGATCGCCGTCGGTCGGGGCCGCCAGCCGACTCCACAGGCGGTTCAGTCTGCCGGCGTCGCCGTCTCCGTCGGCCTCGCCCGATCGGTGCCCGCGGAACTGCGGATAGTGGACGTACTGTACAGACGGAAGCGACAGCGACACCTCGTTCGCGGTGCTCACCGCCAGGTCGTAGCGGTCGGCCTCGCGCTCGAAGATCGCACGGACGAGGACGGTCCGGAAGGGGAGTTGCGGTCCGAACACGGGCGTCGCCGCGGAGAGCGCTCGCGCGGCCGTGCTCCCGCCCCGCGGCGACCGGACCGAAAGCCCCGCGGGATCGAGACCGATGTCGAACCGCTCGGCCAGTGCCGCCGGATCGGTCGTCGACAGCGTGTACAGCGTCACGTCGTGGTCGTCCTGGAGGGCCGCGCAGGTCGACAGACAGACCACGTCGGCGCCGCCCTGGAGGTCGAGGGTGTTGTGGAGGACGGCCACGCGCGCCATACCGTCCGTTGGGTCGGCCGCGTGATTACTGTTGGTCTCCCAGCGAACCGAATCCGCCCACGCGTTTTTGTCGCCCCCGTCCGAACGGCCGCCGATGGAGTGCGCGTTCGTCGGCGCGGGCGCGGTGGCCGAGAAGTACGCCGCCGGTCTCGACGCGTCCCCGCTCGAACTGACCGCCGTCTGCGATCTCGACGCGGAGCGCGCCGAGCGCCTCGCCGACTCGTACGACGCGGCCGCCTACGACGACCTCGACGCGCTGCTGGACGCCGAGGCCGCGCCGCTCGTCGCGAACCTCACGAGCCACGCCGCTCACGCGGACGTCACCGAGGCGTGCCTCTCTCGCGATCGGCACGTCTTCAGCGAGAAGCCGCTGGCCTTGGACGCCGACCGCGCGTTCGCCCTCGTCGAGACGGCCGAGCGACGCGGTCTCGCGCTCGGCTGTGCGCCGATCAATCACCGCTGCGACGCCCAACGACACGCGCGGTGGCTCCTCGGCGACGGCCGCCTCGGGCCGATCCGCCTCGGCTACGCCCACGCTCACGTGGGCCGCGTGACCGAGTGGCACAACTCGCCGGAATCGTTCCTCGCGGTCGGTCCGCTGTACGACGGCGCGGTGTACCCGCTGAATCTCCTTGTCACGTGGTTCGGCCCCGTCGATCGCGTTCGGACCGCGGACGCGCTCGACGTCTGGCCCGCGCGCGAGAACCGACGGCCCGAGCGTCCCGCGCACGTCGAGGCGACGCTCGCCTTCGAGACCGGTCCCGTCGTCCGGCTGACCGCGAGCCTCTATGCCCCCCACCGGAGCCGGGAGTTCAACAGCCTCGAACTCCACGGCGACGACGGCTCGCTCTACCTCGCCGACAGCGGCGCGCTCGCGGCCGACCGCGACACCGTCGCCGTCGGCGGCGCCGGCAGGCCCTACGTCTCGGCACCCTATCCGGCCCCGCGACGCCGACGCGCCTACCTCGCCGGGCCGGAACGGCTCGCAGAGCGCGTCGCGGCCGACGGGCCGACGACCGCGGGCGCGCGACGCGCCGCCCACGTCGTCGCCGTCTGTAACGCGATCGAACGCGCCGCAGAGACGGGCGAGTCAGTCGGCGTCGACACGGACGACTCGACGCGGGCCGCGCTGGAGACCGAGCGCTCGCCACCGCCCGTCCGTCCGCTCGAAGACGCCGATCGATCCGTCGAATCGGTCGTGCGCGGCGTCGGTTCCCCCGGCCGTGACGCGGCGCTCCGGCTCCCGCCGATCGGCTTCGGCTGCTCGCGCTACCGCGACGGCGACTACGTCGAGCGCATCGACTCGATCGCGACGGCGCTGGACGCCGGCTACAGACTCCTCGACTCCGCGGAGCTCTACGGCAACGAGGCGCGGATCGGCGACCTGCTCGATTCGCCCGGCGCGCCGGACCGCGAGGGCCTCTTCCTGCTCAGCAAGGTCTGGAACACGAACCACGAGCACGTCGCCGAGGCCTGCGAGGGCACGCTCGCGGAACTCGGCGTCGACGCCCTCGATTCGTACCTGCTCCACTGGCCCGACGCCTGGCGCTATCAGGGTCCGCTCCGGGCGCTCGCCGAGCGTCCGCCGGACGAGCAGGAGGCGCTCACCTTCCCGACCGACGCCGACGGCGATCCCGACGCCGTCGACGTGCCGCTCGCCGAGACGTGGGCGCGGATGGAGCGGCTCGTCGACCGCGGGCTGACGCGGACGCTGGGCGTCTGCAACGTCTCGCTGTCGGACCTGGAGACGATCCTCGAATCGGCGCGCGTGCCGCCCGCGATCGTGCAGATCGAGTCCCATCCCTATCTCCCCCGGACCGAACTGATCGAGGCGTGCCACGCCCGTGGGATCCGCGTGCTCGCGCACTCGCCGCTGTCGGCGCCGGGCCTGCTCGACGAGCCCGCGCTGGCGGCCGTCGCCGACGCCCACGAGGCCTCGCCGGCCGCCGCGGCGCTCGCGTTCCATGTCGACCGCGGCGTCGTACCCATCCCGGCCAGCAACGATCCCGACCACGTCGTCGACAACCTCGCGGCCGCGCGACTCCGCCTCACCGAAGCGGACCGCGAGCGGCTGGCGACGCTCGCCGACCCGGGGTTCGAACGGTGACCGCCGCCGACCGAGTGCCGCGGGCGCTCCGGCGCGAGTGGGCCGCCGCGGTCGCCCTCCTCGCGCTCTCGACCCTGGGCGGCGCCGCCGCTCTCGGCCCCGCACTCGCTCCGACCGACCCCATCGGGATCGACTTCGGCGTGCTGCCGCGGTCGCCCACCGTCCGCTGGCTCGCGGCCGCCTTCACCGTCCTCGCGTTCGAGGCGACGTTCACGTATCGCCGGCTGGACGCGAATCGCCCGGAACGCTCCGCCGAGGCCGCCGCGACCCCCGCCGACGCGTACGCGTCGCTCGGGCTTCCGAACCTCGTGACGCTCGTCCGCGGCGCGCTGTTCGCCGGCGTCGCGGGCTTCGGACTGCTCGCGCCGACGCCCGCGGTCGCGTGGGCGCCGGCGATCCTCTACGGCGCGGGGTGTGCGCTGGACGCCGTCGACGGATTCCTGGCGCGCCGCCGCGACCGTACGACGGAGCTCGGCGCGAAACTGGACCTCGCGATCGACACCACCGGCTTCCTCGTCGCGCCCGTCGTCGCCGTGCTCTGGGGACAGCTCCCGGTCTGGTACCTGTCGCTCTCGGCGGCGCGCTACTTGTTCAAACTGGGCCGCGGGCTCCGTCGGCGTCGCGGCAAGCCCGTCTACGACCTCCCGCCGAGCCGCCTGCGGCGACCGCTCGCCGGGCTCCAGATGGCGTTCATCGCGTTCGCCCTCGCGCCGGTCCTGTCCCTGTCGGCGATCCGACCGCTGGCGGCGCTCGTGCTCGCGCCGTCCCTCGCGGTGTTCGTCCGCGACTACCTCGCCGTCTCCGGGCGACTCCCGCGGGGCGACGACTGATAGTGATGACTCTCACTGTTTACCGCCGCCACCCCCGGTGACGGCGTTCGGCAGGAAGCGACGAGAGTAATCACTGTGAGGCCGGCTCGTCGGGCTCACCCGACGGTCTGAATGAGCACGAACAGCGTCCCGACCGAAGCGAGAGTGGTCAGGAAGACGTTCAGCGACGCGAACTCGGGGTCGCCGCCGAGTTCGTTCGCGAACACGTACGTCGAGACGGCCGTCGGCATCCCGAGCATCACGACCGCGGCGGTGAACGCGGCGGCGCCGACATCCAGCGTGGAAAACACGGCCCAGGCCAGCGCCGGCATCCACGCCATCTTCAGGGCGACGACCGCCGCGCTCGTCCCGAGGTCGCCGTCGGGGAGCTCGAACTGGAGCGACGCGCCGACGCACAGCAACGCGAGCGGGAGCGCCAGCGACCCGAGCGCGTCGAGGCCGACGGTCAGCGGGCCCGGCACCGAGACGCCGATCGAGCCGACCGTCAGCCCGAGCACGAGCGTCAGCAACACCGGGTTCCGGACCAGCTCCGTCAGCTCGTCGCCGATCGACGCTCCGGCCCCGTTGATCCCCGTCAGGACGGCGATCGTCAGCGGGACCTGCGTCAGCGAGACGACGCCGAGGACGACGCTCGCGACCGCGGTGACGTCGCCGCTGAACGTCGCGGCGATGAGCGGCAGGCCGAGATAGCCCAGATTCGAGTGATAGGACTGGACGATCGCGACGCCCCGGCGCTCCCGATCGACGCGGTTCCGATGGAGCAGCCACGCGACGCCGGCGGTCCCGAAGAGCACCGCCAGGGTACCGGCGACGAGCGCCGGCGTGAGCAGGTCCCCGATCGCCCGGTCGTACGTCGAGACGAAGACGAGCGCCGGGAGCGCGACGTAGTACGCGAGGTCGTTGAGCCGCCTGGTGCGCGTGGGGCCCAGGATCCCGACCCGACGGAGACCCGTCCCGGCGAACAAGAGCACGAGGAGCCCGAGCAGGCGGCCGAGGACCTCCATACCCGCTCCGAGTCGGTTCGGGAACTTACGCGGTTCGGTCTCCCGTCCCGCCGGCCTGCTCCGTATTTTTATTGTGTCGCCGTTCCAGGTGGGCGTGTGACCGACCGCACACGGGAACTGATCGACGAATACGACCTCGAACCCGAGCTGATCGAGGGGCTGTTGTGGCGCTTCGAGGCGGACCTCCCGGTCCCGGACCCGGAGGCCCTCGAAGACACCCACGTCCAAGTGTACGAGTTCCTCGGGGAGGACGACGAGCCGCTCCGCTCGGCGGCGGACCACTTCTACCAGTTCGAGAGCCACGACGAGTACGGCGTGCGCTCGGACGCGCCGGCGACCGAGCCCGACTTCGAGATGGTGCTCGACGAACTCGTCGACGCGGGGCTGATCGCGCGCACCGACGACCGGCGGCCCCGCTACTCGGCGTCGTTCCATCAGGTCCTGCGCGAACTCGGCCCCGAGTTCACGCGCGGGGAGATCGATCGCCTCTGTGCCGAGACGGGGATGGACAAGCGCGCGGTCTACCGCGCGATCATCGACTCGCACGACCTGACGCTGGAGCTCGAACGATGACGGGGGAGAGATCCGATTCGATCCGAGATCAGACCGACGCCCGCGAGGAGGGGACTGCTCCGTCGCCGTCGGAGGTGTCCGTCCCCGACAGCGTCGACGACCGGCGGTCGATGGCGTCAGACCTGCTCGATGCGGCCGAGAGCGACCCTGGGGACGTCTCCCGCGACGAGATGGCGCAGATCGTCGCGCTGCTCTCCGTGGACGACGGCGAGGCTCGATCGACGGCCGCGAAGGCGCTGCAGCACCTCTACGACCGGCCGGCGCTCTTCGCACCCTACATCGAGGCGCTGCTCTCGGCGGCCGCGTCGTATCCGGACGACTTCGAGGGGATTCCCGCGCCGGCGGTGTGGATGGGCTCGCCGCACGTCAGAGCGACCGTCTACGCGACCGACGCGCTCGCTCGCGTGGCGCAGCGAGAGCCGTCGCTCTTCGTTCCGCACGCCGAGGAGATGGCGACGCGACTCCGGAGCGATCGGAACGTCTCACGGTACCTGCTTTTCGTCGTCGGGCTGGCGGAGGCGGACTCGCCGGGACTGGTGTCCCGCGAGTGGCTCCGAGACGAGCTCTGTGACCTGCTCGACCGCGGCCGCGGCAACGGCTATCCGTCGTGGGCGGCGGACGTCCTCGGACGGCTGGGCGATCCGGAGGCGCTGGCCGCGGTCCGCGAGGCGCACCCGGGCGAGGACGCGGACGACCTCGCGCGGGAGGCGTTCGACGACGCGATCGCGGCGCTCGAAGCGGCGGAGTAGGGGCGGACAGCCGGCACTCGAACTGCCCCCGCGTCGCTGTGCCGGACAACCGCGGACGGCGCGGGGCGATGGTCACCGCACGCGTGCCCTGGTTCCGTGTTCGGACATAAACTCTCGCCCGTGGGATTCTGCCGCCGTGGCGGGAGTAGGCCTTTGGGGGATCCCGGCATAGAGGGTGCTATGACACCCACCGAGGGCTTCACCTTCGACTTCCGCCCCGGCGCGATCCGCGTCGGCGCGGGCTGCGTCGCGCGCCTCGGCGACGAACTCGACCGCCTGGGGTACGACCGCGCGATGCTCGTGAGCGGGAGGACCGTCGGTCGGACCGACGCCGTCGTGGATCCGATCCGCGAGGGGCTCGGCGATCGACTGGTCGCGGAGTTCCCCGAGACGACGCCCGAGAAGACCCTGGGAACGGCGCTCGACGGGCTGGAGACCGCCCGCGATCACGACGTCGACGTCGCCGTCGCGGTCGGCGGCGGGAGCACCCTCGACGTCGCAAAGGTCCTTGGTGCGCTGTCGTCACACGACGACGCCCGGGCGACAGCCGAACGGGCGATCGAGACGGGAGATCTATCGGTTTCGGACGGGGGCGAGCCACTCCCGATAGTCGCCGTGCCGACTACGCTGGCCGGCGCCGACCTCTCGGATCTGGCGGGCGTGACGCTCACGCTCGACCGCGGCACCGAACTGGACGGAGCGGACGCCGGATCCTCCGGCGAGGGCCCGCCGAGCGGCGGCGTCTCGGATCCGCGCCTGATGCCGGAGGCGCTGTTCTACGATTCCGACCTGTATCGGACGACGCCCACCTCGGTCCTCACCGCGTCGGCGATGAACGGCTTCGACAAGGGAATCGAGGCGCTCTACTCGCCGCTCGCGACGCCGATCACGGACGGCACGGCCGCTCGCGGGCTTCGACTACTCCGGTCGGGGCTGGGAACGCTCCGCGCCGAGCCGATGAACGAGGCGCGGCTCCGCGAGGTGCTCTCGGGGATCGTCGCCGTCCAGTACGGGCTCGCGGGGCGCGAGGGCTACCGCGCGTCGATCATCCACGCCTTCGGCCACGGCTTCTCCCACGGGTACGACGTCCACCAGGGCACGATCCACGGCGTCGTCGCGCCGCACGTCCTCCGCTACCTCTTCAGCGAGATCGACGGCCGCCGGGACCTGCTGGCGGAGGCGCTCGGCGTCGACGCGACCGGCGGTCCGGAGGCGACCGCCGGCGCGGTCATCCAGGCCGTCGCGGGCGTCCGCGACGACCTGGGGCTCCCGAACCGCCTCCGCGACATCGACGGGGTCGATCAGTCCGACTTCCCCGACGTCGCGGCCGCGATTCACGACGACGACCTGCTGGCGGTCGCGCCGGACGGCCTCGATCCCACTCCCGAAGCCATCGTCGCCATCCTGGAGCGGGCCTGGTAGCGGCGTCAGGACGTCTCGGAGCCCCCGTCGGCGCCTTCGAGGTCGATGTCGGCCTCCCGGATCGCCGCCGCCAGGTGGGACCCGTCGGGAACCGCCTCCAGAAACCCGGGGGAGTCGACGCCGACCTCGCCGTTGACCGAGAGGAAGCCGAGCCCGCCCGAGGCCGCGTCGTCGAGATTGACCAGAAAGGCGACCTTGCGCTCGGCGTCGACGCCGTCGATCGCCAGCTCCGGGTCGACCGAGCCGTAGAGGCGCCGGTGTTCGAAGACGTGTTCGACGCACTTCCGGGTCGGCGCGAAGAGCAAGAGCAGGTGGACGCCGGGCCCGTCGCGGGCGAGTCGCGTCCGGAGGTCGTGGGCGTCGTCGGCGTAGAAGTACCGCTCCATCCGCCGGTACTGCCGGAGGATCTCGTTCGCGCCCGAGGCCATCCGCACCGCGGGGTCGGCCTTCAGTTCGACGAGATAGGACACGCGCTCGGGCGGCGCCGTGCGGACGTACACGTCGACGGCCCCGCGGTTGCCGTAGTGGTCGTAGGGCTCTTCGAGGCTGATCTCGGGGTCGTCGAAGGCGGCCTCGAAGTGCTCGACCACGGCCGTCGCGAGCTCGTCTTCCCGCATCACGCGTCCTCCCGCATCGCTCGGAAGCACTCGCCCGCGGGATAAATGCGCTCCGCTGTGTGCGCCGGGGGACCCGCGGCTCGTCACCTTCTTTGCGCCGGACGGGAAAGCGCTCCTATGCGCGCCGCACTCGTCCTCGCCGGGGGTCGCTCGACCCGTTTCGGCGACCGCGACAAGGCCGTCGCCGACCTCGCCGGGACGCCGATGATCCGCCGGGTGGTCGACCGCGTCGCGGGCGTCGTCGACGAGGTCGTGATCAACTGCCGATCGGACCAGGAGGACGCCATCAGCGACGCGTTCGCCGACGCCGAGGTCGACCCGGCGTTCGCCGTCGACCGCGAGCCAGACGCGGGTCCGATGGCCGGCATCGCCCGCGGCCTGGAGGCCGTCTCCGCGGAGTACGCGTTCGTCGTCGCCTGCGATATGCCGTTCGTCGACCCCGCGTTCGCGGAGCACCTCTTCGAGCGGGCCGCGGGCCACGACGCCGCGGTCCCGCGCCTCGACGAGTGGTTCCAGACGACGCAGGCGGTCTACCGGGCCGCCCCGATGCGCGAGGCCTGTCTCCGGGCGCTCGAACGCGACGACAGCCGGATCGTCGCGCCGCTCTCGGACCTGGAGAAGGTCGTCCTCGATCGCGAGGAGATCGAGCGGGTGACGTCGGTAGAGACCTTCGAGAACCTCAACACCCGCGAGGAGTTCGACCGCGCCGTCGAGCGCCTCCGCGGGGACGGACGTTAGACCACGTCGACGATCGGCTCGTCGGCCCGCATCTCCGCGAGGACGACCCCCGGCACGTCGGCGCGCTCGTGGATCTCGGCGGCGATCTCGCGCGCGCTCGCTTCGAGGGCGTCGTCGTCGACCATATTCACGAGCGGGATCGGCGTCGCGCCGTCGGGCACCCCCTTCAGTCCGCCATCGTCGCTGGCGAGCACCGCCGCGACGTCCGCGGGCCGGATCTCCTCGCCGGGGTCGAGCCCCGTGAGCGACGCGACCTCCTCGACTCGGTGGACCATCCCCTCCGAGAGCGGCTCGCCGACGACGTGGGCGCTCGCGATCGGGACGACCGTGTCCGCGCACCTGGGAATCCGCGGCTCCCGCTCGTTCGGGGCCTTGAACCGCCGCATCCGCGCGCCGTCGGCCTTCACCAGCACCGGGACGTCCCGCGCGGCGAGACTGTCGATCGCGTCGAGTTCGTAGCCGAGGTAGCGGTCCTCGCGCTCGCGCTCGGGCACGACGCCGAGCGGCCACGCGTCGGGGTCGCCCTCGGCCTCTCTGAGGGCCGCGACGGGGTCGTCGATGACGACGACCCGGCCCACCCAGTCGTCGAAGATCGGGATCCGGACCGTCGCGGTGACGACCGCCCGGCCCAGTTCGTCCGCGAGCGTCCGCATCGTCGTCTTCTTCCCGCCCGCTCCGACGACGCAGGTGACGCCTTCCTGGGCTCGGAGTGCGGTGACGACGTCCATCTCAGGAGAGCTGCGCGGTGATGTCGGTCGAAGAGACCATCCCGACGAGGTCGTCGTCGACGACCGGGAGGTGGCTGAAGCCGAAGTTCTCCATCATCGCCGCGGCCTCGGTGAGTCGCAGGTCGGGCGTGACCGTCTCGACGGACCTTGTCATCACGTCGCCGACACTGACCTCGGCGGGGTCGAGCTCCCGCGCGACCGCGTCGAGCACGTCCGTGCTCGTCACGATCGCGATCTCCGTCGACGGCACCAACAGCGCGTTGATGTTGTGTTCGCGCATCCGCGCTGCCGCCTCTACGAGCGTCGCGTCCGGGCTGATCGTCACGAGCGCCGTCGACATCACGTCGCTGACGAGCGTCTGGTCGTTCGACATAAACGATCGCACGCGACCGAGGGGCTTCGGTTTTTCGTCACGGGCGCGCTCGCCCACGAACTATAACTGGGTGGCGACACGTGTGCTACACGATGTCACGCGAAGTCACACACGACGCGAACGGCCCCGACGTCATCGACCCCGACGATCACGACGGCGACATCTACGTCTGCCGGTGCGGGCTCTCGGAGGACAAGCCGTTCTGCGACGGCTCCCACACCGCGACGGTCGACGAGGACGAGGGCGTCGACTACAAGTACGAGAACGACGACGACGAACAGCCGCGGCACCGCATCGCGACCATCGAGTTCGAGGAGTGACCGCGATCAGTCGTAGCGCTTCCGCTCCTGTGTCGGGTGGTCCTTGATGTAGACCTTCGTCCGGTCCGGGACGTCCTCCGTGATCCAGGAGTTCGCGCCGATGCTCACGTGGTCGCCGACGGTGATGTCCCCGAGCACCTTCGTGCCGGCGCCGATGACGACGTGGTCGCCGATGTCGGGGTGGCGCTTGTACCCCTTCTTGAGCGCGTGCTCTTGGCCCTCCTCCTCTTCGAAGTGGAGCGCGCCGAGGGTCACGTCCTGGTACAGGCGGACCCACTCGCCGACGGTCGCGGTCTCCCCGATGACGACGCCGGTGCCGTGGTCGACGAAGAAGTACTCGCCGATCTCGGCGCCCGGGTGGATGTCGATCCCGGTCTGGGTCTTCGCGTACTCGGTCAGTTCGCGTGCGTACTCGGGCGCGCCGATGTCGTAGAGGACGTGGGCGACCCGCTGGACCGAGATCGCGAGGAAGCCGGGGTACGACCGGATGATCTCCATGTACGTCTTCGCCGCGGGGTCGCCCTTGTAGGCGGCCTCGACGTCCCGCTTCAGGACGTCGCGGATCCGCGGCAGGCTGTCGATGAGTGCCGAGACCGTCTCGTCGGGCCGGCCGTCGGTGTACGGGCAGATCCCGGCCTTCACGAGCGTCCCGAGGTCGTCGAGCTGATCGAGGACCGCCAGCTCGTCGCGGACCAGTTCGGGGGCGTTCCAGCAGGTGGGAAACAGCAGTTCCTGGAGGAGCGCGACCTCCTCGCGTCGGTGCTCCCGGTCGGGGAAGCACGCCGTCACGCTCGTCGGGAACGGGTCCGAGTCGTCCTGATACGAGGCGAACAGCCGTTCGTGGGCGTCGCCGGCGTATCGGTAGTTGACCATAGCCTCGGTTCGGCCGGGTGGCGTATTAGAGTAGTGCTTGCTGGTCGGTCCGGCACTGTCATTTATATCGCCGAAGGCGCTATCCGGGACAATGACCACAGAGCGGACGCCGGCCGACGGCTCGCCGCTGTCGATCGACGAACTCCGCGGCGCGTTCGACGCGGTCACCGAGGCGGTGTTCGTCCACCGGCCCGACGGGACCATCGTCGACGTCAACGCCGCGGCCGCGGACCTGTACGGCCACTCCCCGTCGGCCCTCCGCGACGGCGCCGTCGAGACCCTCAGCGCGGGCGTCGATCCGTACACCCACGAGGAGGCGGTCCGCCGGATCGAGCGCACGGCCGAAACCGGCGAAGCCCGGCAGTTCGAGTGGCGCGCCCGCGACAGCGACGGCGCGCGCTTTTGGGTGTCGATGAAGCTCAGCCGGATCGACACGGACGACGGCCCGCGCGTCCTCGCGGTCGTGCGCGACATCCAGGGGCGAAAGGAGGCCGAGCGGCGCTTCCAGACGCTCATCGAGAACCTCCCGGGGGTCGTCTATCGGTGCCGGAACGAGGCCGGATGGCCGATGGAGTTCGTCGGCGGCCGCTGTGCGGAACTCACCGGCTACGAGTCCGAGACCGTCGAGTCCGGGGCGGTGAGCTGGGGGCTCGACGTCATCCACCCCGAGGACAGGGAGCGGGTCGACGCCGAGGTCCAGACCGCCGTCGACGAGGGCTCGGCGTTCGAGGTCACGTACCGCATCCGCACCGCCGACGGCTCGATCAAGTGGATGTGGGAGCGCGGCCAGCACCTCGACGGCCCGACGGAGGGCCCCGAGTATCTGGAGGGATTTATCACTGACATCACCGATCGGAAGCGGTACGAAGACCGGCTCGAAGCCCAGCGCGACGATCTCGAACTCCTGAATCAGGTCCTCAGACACGACATCCGCAACGACCTCCAGCTCGTGACGGCGTACGCGGACCTCCTGGCCGACGAGTGCGACGACAGTCAGATCCAGGAGTACATCGACACGATCAGCGAACACGCAGAACACACCGTCGAACTCACGACGACGGCCCGCGATATGGCGAACGTCCTGATCTCCGACAGCGACCCGGAGAGCCGGCGTCTCCGGCCCGTCCTGGAGTCCGAGGTCGACGAGATCAGGTCCGGCTACCCCGAGGCGGTCGTCCGCTGCGAGTCGATCCCGGACGTCGAGGTCGTCGCCGACGACCTGCTCGGCTCGGTCTTCCGGAACGTGCTGAAGAACGCCGTCCAGCACAACGACAAGGACGTGCCCGAGGTCTCGGTCGGAATCGAGCGAGCGGAGGGAGCGGTCCGGATCCGCGTCGCCGACAATGGCCCCGGCGTTTCCGACGCCCAGAAGGAGTCGATCTTCGGCAAGGGCGAGGCGGGCCTCGACAGCGCCGGGACGGGGATCGGCCTCTATCTGGTCCGCACGCTCGTCGACAGCTACGGCGGGGACGTCTGGGTCGAAGACCGCGACGACCTCGGCGAGGGCGACGGTCCGGGCGCGATCTTCGTCGTCGAACTCCCGACAGAGTCGTGACCGGCCCGGTCACGCTCGGGGCGCGGCGGCGGCGCGCGGGCTACTCGTAGAAGCCCTCGGTCGGCACCCAGTTCCGCTCGAACTCGTACTCCTCGACGAGCGATTCCCAGTTATTCGGAAATCGGATCTTTTTCGTTACCGGTCCGCCAATGGACATTCCGATAATCGCGTTTACTCGGCCTGGACCTCCGATCGAAGTGATCTTCACTGAATTAACATCACCGTACTGTGATATCTGTCGGTTCGGTATGTCTGTGTCTTCGAACGTCGCCGACGTGGACAACGGATCGGGTCGCGCCTCCGTCCGGACGTCGGAGTTCTCGACGAGGTACCGCTTGATCTGGTCCTTGCTCAGGTCGGCCCGCTCTAACTCCTCGGCGTTGTAGGGGTTGATCGCGTGGGTGATCGTCGCGTTGAGGTCCTCCCCCGAGCGCGACCGCATCGCGCGCGGGGTGTTCTTGATCATCCCGCGCAGGACGCTCTCGGGGCTGTTCTCGTCGGGCAGCCACTGCACCCAGCCGTTGGGGCCCGACAGCGTGACGGTGCTGTCGTCCTCCTCGTAGCCGTGGGTGACGTGGTAGGGCTCCCAGGGGCTGGCCTCCTCGTTTTCGCCCGCGAGGAGGTAGAACTTCCCGGGATTGCCCATCACGCCCATATCCTTCTCGCCGGGGTATATCTTCGCCGTGTTGCGGTAGGCGATGCCGAGCGCCCGCGAGATGGTCTGGTTCGCGTGGAAGTTCGGGCCGAACGCGCCCGACCCGCTCTCGATGTTCAATTTCTGGCGTACGGGCCCGTTGACGATCCACTGGTAGGCCCACGAGCCCGTGCTCACGGAGAACTGGATCGAGTTCGACTCGGGGTCCGCGAGGGCCCGCGCGCCGGCTTCGAGCACCGGCATATACGGCGGCACACAGCCCGCCATCACCGCGTTGGCGGCGAGGTCCTCGACGGTCAGGGGATTTTCGTTGTTGCCGAGGCGACCGACGACGTCGTCGCGGGGGCGGTCGATCCCGCGGAGCATCTCCTCGACGCGCTCCTCGGTCGGGGGGACCACCGGGAGCCCGTCCGTCATTCCCTCCTCGTAGAGCGATCGGTACGTCTCGTCGTACGACTGCGGCGTCTGTGAGTTTTCGGACATTGGTTTTCCTGTTTCCTAGCGACCCCGAAGCGGCGCCGTCGGGAGTCCGGAGGGACGCCTCGGCGGCGCGTCTCTCCCGCGCGGCGGGGATCGACCGGATGCCGTCGGCGGGACGACGAGGGCCATAATCGTTGATGATCGATTCGGTATATAAAATTTGACCCGCGGGTCCGAGGCTCTCGTTCGGACGGCGGAAGGGAGATGACGACGGTGCCGAGGTCCGCGCGTCGCGGCCGCGGTACCGCCGCACAGGTGGGGCTGGCGACTGCGACCGTGATCCGCTATGGCTCGTTTTGTGGTGACGATAGTGGTGTCTGGTACCGTGACGCAGTGCGGCCCCAAATCACTATCAGTCGAGCCCGTACTTGATACTTTTCGTCTGCGTGTAGTGGTCCAGGGTGTCGACCGACATCTCGCGGCCGATGCCTGACTGCTTGTAGCCGCCGTAGGGGAGGCCGGGCGACATCTCGTGCCAGGTGTTGACCCAGATGTACCCCGCTTCGATGTCCCGGGCCGTGCGGTCGGCCTTCTCGATGTCGTTCGTGATGACGCCGCCGGCGAGGCCGTAGTCGACGTCGTTCGCGAGTTCGATCATCTCGTCGTAGTCCTCCCAGCGGAAGACCTCCAGGACGGGGCCGAAGATCTCCTCCTGGACGGCCTCGTGGTCGTGGTCGAGGCCCTCGACCAGCGTCGGCGCGACGAAGCAGCCGTCTTCGAGCGCCTCGTCGTCGGGCGCGTCGCCGCCCGCGAGGAACTCCGCGCCGCCCTCTTTGGCGCTCTCTAGGTACTCCATCGTCCGCTCGACCTGCTCGCGGGAGACCTTCGGTCCGAGGTCGGTCTCCTCGTCGAGGGGGTCGCCGACGGTCATTCCCTCGGCGGCGCCCTGGAGGCCCTCCAGCACCGCGTCGGCGACGTCCTCGTGGACGAACAGCCGCGAGCCGGCCTCACAGCACTCGCCGGTGTTGGCGAAGATGGCGAAGGCGATGGTCTCGACCGCCTCGTGGGGGTCGGCGTCCTCGTGGACGACGATCGGGCTCTTGCCGCCCAGTTCGAGCGTGACGTCGGTGACGGTGTCGGCGGCGTTCCGCATGATCTGCTTGCCGACCGTCGTCGACCCGGTGAACGCGATCTTGCGGACGTCCTCGTGGGTCGAGATCGGCTCGCCCGCCTCCTCGCCGTAGCCGGTCACGACGTTGACGACGCCGTCGGGCACCACGTCGCCGACGATCTCCATCAGGCGGAGGAGGGACAGCGGCGTCTGCTCGGCCGGCTTGATGACCGAGCAGTTGCCCGCCGCCAGCGCCGGCGCGAGCTTCCAGGACGCCATCGTCAGCGGGAAGTTCCACGGGATGATCTGGCCGACGACGCCGTAGGGCTCTTTGATCACCTGGCCGTGGTAGCCGTCGCCGGACTCGGTCTGGCCGCGGTCGATCTCAATCGCGCCGGCGAAGTAGCGGAACTGCTCGGCGGTCGAGCCCATATCGATCCGGGCCTCCATCAGCGTCTTGCCGTTGTCGAGGGTCTCCAGTTTCGCGAGCTCCTCGGCGTGTTCCTCGACGCGGTCGGCGATCTCCAGGAGGACCGCCTGTCGCTCGCTCTCTGTCGTGTCGGCCCACTCCTCGTCGAAGGCCTCCCAGGCGGCCTCGACGGCGCGGTCGACGTCCTCGGCGCCGCCCCGCGCGACCGACGCGAGTACCTCGCCGGTCGTCGGATCGAGCGTGTCGAACGTCTCGCCGCTCGCGGCCGCCTGCCACTCGCCGCCGATGTACATTTGCGTGTGGTCGGGGACGACCTCCGCGGCGGCCTCGCGGTGCCGAGAGAGAATCGTCTCCTTCGACTGGCTGACGTCGTCGCTGGCGCTAGACATCGGGGGAAGATATCGGTGTTCAAAACTTAATTGTTGTTCGTGAGGAACAAATCGCCGCTTTCGTGACAGCTCGATATCATTCAAAAAATTCATTATGTATCGTTCCGACCGGCCTGATGTTTCATGCCGAACACGTACGACTACGTCGTCGTCGGCGCCGGGTCCGCCGGCTGCGTGCTGGCG
Source organism: Halobellus sp. MBLA0158 (assembly GCF_041477585.1). NCBI lineage: Archaea > Methanobacteriati > Methanobacteriota > Halobacteria > Halobacteriales > Haloferacaceae > Halobellus > Halobellus rubicundus. The sequence continues at coordinate 2,286,185 of NZ_JBGNYA010000001.1, read as the reverse complement.
AACCGACTCTCGGCCGACGAGGACGCCGACGTACTGCTGCTGGAAGCGGGCGAACCGGACGAGAAAGAGGCGATCCACAACCCCACGATGTTCCCCCACTTGATGAAGTCGGAGGTGGACTGGGACTACTCGACGGTCCCCCAGGAGGGGCTCAACGGCCGCGAGGAGTATTGGCCGCGCGGCAAGACCCTCGGCGGCTCCTCGGCGATCAACGCGATGATGTACGTCCGGGGGAACCCCCACGACTACGACCGGTGGGCCGACCTCGGCAACGACGGCTGGAGCTGGGACGAGATGCTGCCGTACTTCAAGCGGATGGAGGACCACGAGAGCGGCGAGTCAGCCCACCACGGCGAGGGCGGCCCGCTCCGCGTCGAGCAGGAGCACCCCTACGGCGACGTCACGAACGCGCTGATCGACGCCGCCGTCGAGGTCGGCTTCGACCGCAACGAGGACGTCAACGCCGGCCAGCAGGAGGGAATGGGCCCCCTCCCGCTCACCGTCGAGGACGGCGAGCGCCAGAGCACGGCCGTCGCGTACCTCCACCCGGTCTTGGACCGGGAGAACCTCACGGCCCAAACGGGCGCCCGCGTCACCCAGATCGAGTTCGACGGCGACACCGCCGCGGGCGTCACCTACGTCCAGGACGGCTCGTCGTACACCGCCGAGGCCGACGAGGAGGTCATCCTCTCGGCGGGCGCGATCGACTCCGTCCAGCTCCTCCTGCTGTCGGGCGTCGGCCCCGCCGACCACCTCGAAGACCACGGCATCGACGTGAAGCACGACCTCCCGGGTGTCGGCCGCAACCTCCAGGACCACCTCGTCGCCTCCTCGGCGTACGAACTCCAGGGCGACCCCGAGATCGAGCCCGGCGAGGTCCTCTGTCAGGTCACCGGCTTCGAGCGGACCGACTCGGACCTCCCGGCGCCGGACCTCCAGTACTTCCTCGCCCGCGTCTACTTTATGAACCACGGCTTCGACAACCCCGAGGGCGACGGGCTCACGCCGAGCACCACGCTCTTGCACCCCAAGAGCCGCGGCCGGATCTCCCTCGCCTCCGACGACCCGTTCGACGAGCCGGTCATCGATCCGAACTACCTCGCCCACGAGGAGGACCTCGACAAGCTCGTCGAGGGCGTCAAGCGCACCCGGGAGATCGCCCACGCCAGCGCGCTCGACGAGTACCGCGGCGAGGAGGTCTGGCCCGAGGGCGAGGTCGAGAGCGACGAGGACCTCCGCGAGCACGTCCGCGAGACGGTCCAGACGATCTACCACCCGGTCGGGACGTGCAAGATGGGCGACGACGAGATGGCCGTCGTCGACGAGCGCCTGCGCGTCCACGGCCTGAACGACCTCCGGGTCGTCGACGCCTCGATTATGCCCCGGATCACGACGGGCAACACGAACGCGCCGACCATCGCCATCGCCGAGAAGGCCTCCGATATGATCCGCGGGCTCGACTGAGTCCGGCCCCGACCGGCTTCCGCGTCTCTCGGCCACTTCCGGTTCACTCCCCGCCGCTCGTTCTCCGGTCTCCGCTCGAACGTCCCGCTCTGTCGCCGCTTTCCGCTCCCGCCGTCGATCGCCGTCGCCGCACCGAAGGATACTATTTTATCACTCGGGGCTGAACACGCGGTCGAGATGACCATACTCGCCGCCGTCGACGAAAGCGAGCGTTCGAAGCGCGTCATCGAGATCGCCCACAACCTCGCGACGACCTACGACGACTCGCTCGCGGTCCTGCACGTCATCCCGACCGAGGAGTACGACGAGCACCGCCAGTCGATCCGCGACATCCCCGAGTTCCAGGACTTCTCGCTCAACGACGAGGTCGAAAGCGCCGAGCGCTTCGCCAGAAAGCTCGTGTTGGAAACCGTCGAGGACCTCGACACGGAGCGGCTCGACCCCCGCGGCCGCATCGGCGACGCCGCCGAGGAGATCATCACCGAGGCCGGACGCGAGGATCCCCGGTTCCTCGTCATCGGCGGTCGCCGCCGTTCGCCTACCGGCAAGGCCCTCTTCGGCAACACGACCCAGAAGGTCCTCCTGAACGTCGACTGTCCCGTCGTCACCCGGATGGACCAACTGTAGTCCCGCCGGGCCCTATCCTTAACATAAATTTAATAACCTCCCGCGGAGTCGACGAGGTATGTACGATCTAGACGGAGAGACGGCTATCGTCACCGGCGCGGCACAGGGCTTCGGCAAAGCGATCGCGGAACTGCTGGCGGAGGCGGGCGCGAACGTCGTCCTCGCGGATGTCCAGATGGAGAAGGCCGAAGACGTGGCGGCGGGCATCCGCGACGACGGCGGCGAGGCGATGGTCGTCGAGTGCGACGTGACCGACGTCGACCACACCGACGCCCTGGTCGAACAGACCTGCGATCGGTACGGGAGCCTCGAAGTCCTCGTCAACAACGCCGGCGGCGGCGGCGGCGGGACGTTCACCGACCTCTCGCCCGAGGAGTGGCGGCGCGTCGTCTCGCTCAACCTCGACGGGACGTTCAACTGCTCGTACTCCGCGGTCCCGAAGATGCTCGAACACGGCAACGGCCGGATCGTCAACATCTCCTCGATGGCGGGCCGCAACGTCACCCTGAACGGCAACGCCAACTACACGGCCTCGAAGTGGGGCGTCATCGGGCTCTCGAAGCACCTCGCGCGGGACCTCGGCCCCGACGTCAGGGCCAACGCGGTCTGTCCCGGCGGCGGCCCCGACTCGCCGATGGGCCGCGGCATCCAGGCCGAAGACGTCGCCAAGACGGTGCTGTACCTCTCGACGGAGATCTCCTCGTTCGTCACGGGCACGCTCGTCGAGGTCGACGGCGGCGGCCAGCTCACGCCGAGCGCCTCGAACTGAGCGATCTCGAACTGAGCGGCTCCCGAACGGCGTCGCGAGCGCCGCGGTTCTTTGGATCGGTTGCCTCCCAGCGACGGCGCCCTCTCGGACGGTATCACTCCGGTTTGATCACAACAAATTTATTCTCACAGAGCTATCACGAACCACTATGGCGGCCGAACACGGCGGACGACGGATCAAGGCGGTCGACAAGACCTTCGACATCCTGCGGTGCATCGCGGAGCGCGGCGACACGACGGTCTCGGAGATCGCCGACGCCGTCGATCTCGCGCCCGGCACCGTCCACACCCACCTGACGACCCTCAAGCGGCGCGGGTTCGTCCAGCAGGAGGGCGACCGCTACCTGCTGGGGATGGAGTTCATCCCGTTCAGCGAGCGCGTCCGGAATCAGACCTCCCTCTACCGCGCGGGGAAGGACGAGGTGGACAAACTGGCGCACAAGCACGACGCGGTCGCCCACCTCGCGACGGAGTACAACGGCAAGCTGCTGATCCTCCACGAGACCTTCGGCGAGGAGGCGGTCGGCAAGCAGATCCACGTCGAAAAGCGGGACGAGCCGCAGACGCATATGCACTGCACGGCGGCGGGGAAGGCGATTATGGCGCATATGCCGGAAGAGGAGGTCGCGGCGATCATCGACGAGGAGGGCCTGCCGTCCTACACCTCGCATACGATCACCGACGAGGAGACGCTCTACGACGAACTCGAACGGATCCGCGAACAGCGGTACGCCGTCAACAACGAGGAGGTCGTCCACGGCAACAAGGGGATCGGCGCGCCCGTGATCCACGACGACGGCGACGTCGCCGGCGCGATCAGCATCTCCGGGCCGGCCAACAACTGGCGCAGTTCGGCCATCGAAGAGGAACTCATCGAGGCCGTGATCCGCTCGGCCAACAACGCCGAGATCGAGATCTACACCGGCGCGGACCTGTGATCTTTGACCTCATCAAACACTCTAAAATGAACGACCATTTTGAATAACTCGTGTACGCCTGTTATTCCTGAACGCAGGGTCGCGAGGATACGGTTTGTTACCGTCTCACGCACGCGTCGAATTTATCGAATTAAATCTGAGACGTTTCGTGCGAGAAATTGTTGGCGTAATCCGGGTCGAAGGAGGACAGTAGCTAATTTGACCACGTCAAACTCTGATGGTCGTTCCTGAACGTCGGAGATTCAGCGGCGGGACGACCCTGCACGTTCGAGTCGTCTGTGTTACCTATTCCGAAACGTATTAGTTACAGTTTTCGTACACAATAGTACGTGATGTACGACTACATTATCGTCGGCGGCGGCGCAGCCGGCTGTACCCTCGCCCACCGGCTGACCGAGGACCCGTCGGTCGAGGTGCTGCTCCTCGAATCGGGGAACCCAGAAGAGAACCGAACCGCGGTGAAGGACCCCACACGCGTGTGGGATCTCCTGGGTTCGGACATCGACTGGGGCTTCGAGACCGAGCCCCAGCCCGGACTGAACGGCCGCTCGATCGCCTGGCCGCGCGGGAAGGCGCTGGGCGGATCGACCGTGATCAACGGGATGGCCTACGTCCGCGGCCACGCCTACGACTTCGACAACTGGGCCGACCTCGGCAACGACGGCTGGGGATACGACGACCTGCTCCCGTACTTCAAGCGCTCGGAGAACCTCACCGCCGAGGGCGACGCCGAGTACCACGGCACCGACGGCCCGCTCACGGTCTCCCGCGGCGAGGAACCGAACGACCTCGACCAGACGCTCATCGAGGCCGCCGAGGAGGTCGGCTTCGAGCGGAACACGGACTTCAACGGGGAGCGCCAGACCGGCGTCGGCCTCTATCACTCGACGATCGCCGACGGCCACAGACACAGCACCGCCGCGGCGTTCATCAAGCCCATCCTCGACCGCGACAACCTCCACATCGAGACCGGCGCGCACGTCACCGAGCTCACCTTCAGCGGCGACACCGCGACCGGCGTGGTCTACAACAAGGGCTGGACGAGCGACCAGGCCGCCATCGCCGAGGACGGCGAAGTCGTCCTCTCGGCGGGCGCGATCCAGTCGCCCCAGCTCCTGATGCTCTCGGGGATCGGCCCCGCCGACCACCTCGAAGAACACGACATCGACGTCAAGGTCGACCTCCCGGGCGTCGGCCGCAACCTCCAGGACCACCTCCGCGTCGACGTCGCCTTCGAGACCACAGAGGAGGTCGAGTCCGTCACCGACAAGGCCGGTCGCGGCAGCCGCTACGACCGCGTCAGCGTCGGTGCGTTCAAGCGCTCGGACCCCGACCCCCCCGCGCCGGATATGCAGTTCGGGATGGCGCCCGGCCTCTCGCCGCAGAACCCCGGCAGCGGCTACGCCATCACGGTGCTCCCGCTCCGGCCGACCAGCCGGGGGCGGCTCACCCTCACCTCGGACGACCCCTTCGACCACCCGAAGATCGACCCGAACTACCTCTCGACCGAGAAGGACGTCGACGACTTCGTCACCTGCGTCCGCTGGGCGCGGAAGATCGGCGAGGCCGACGCGCTTGCTGACATCCGCGACGAGGAACACCGCCCCGGGCCCGACGCGGAGTCCGACGAGGCGATCGCCGAGTACATCCGGAACCACGCCGTCACGGGCTATCACGCGACCTGCACGGCGAAGATGGGCGACGACGAGATGGCCGTCGTCGACGACGACCTCCGGGTCCACGGCCTGAACTCCCTGCGCGTGATCGACGCCTCCGTGATGCCGCAGATCACGAGCGGGAACACGAACGCGCCGACCATCGCCATCGCCGAGAAGGGCGCCGATCTGCTGAAGGAGGCCCAGTAACGCCTCGACCGTCGCCGACGAGAGACATACCGTTTTCCGGCGTTTCGCGCCGGATTTCGTCCCGTCCGGCAGCGACGCGGCCGGTCGTCGCTGCCGCTTCTGACTCCCTACTCCGTCCGCGGACCATCGCGGTCGAAACCGCAGTCGAGAACCGAGAAAACGAACGCGGTCGCGCTTACCCGTCGCGCTCTTCGATGAGCTTGGTCTTGTACTCCCCGGCGGGCAGGTCGTCGACGTCGACGACAGTGGGGTCGACCCGCGCCTTCAGTTGCGCGCGGACCTCGGTGATGACTTCGTCGACCAGCGCGGCCTCGTCGCGGTCGCTGTCCGGTTCGCGGGCGATCTCGATCGGGATCGGCTCCTCGAAGTTCACCTTGCCCTCCTCGGGGAGGACCACGCGGAGCCGCGGGGCCACGTCCTCGACGTCGGAGATGACGTCGCGGATCGCCGAGGGGAAGACGTTCATCCCCTTGTAGATGAGCATGTCGTCGGCGCGGCCGACGACGCGGATCTTCGGAGCGGTCCGCCCGCAGGAGCACTCGGTGTCGATCACCTTCACGTAGTCGCCCGAGCGGAAGCGGAGCAGCGGCGTCGCCTCGCGGCGCAGGTGGGTGTAGACGAGTTCGCCCTCGGCGCCGGCCTCGAACGGCTTCACCGCCTCGGTCTCGGGGTCGATCAGCTCGGGGTGGACGAACCCCTGCGCGTGGAAGTGCATCCCGTTTTCCTCCTCGCATTCGGCCCACATACTCCCGAGGACGTCGCCGAGGCCCATCGCCTCGCGGACGAGGTCCGCGTTCCAGATGTCGTAGAACTCCGCGCGGATCTCGGGGTTGGCGATGCCCGGCGCGGCGCCGCCGATAACCTTCGTGATGCCGAAGTCGCCGGGCGCGACGCCGACGGCGTCTTCGGCGTTCTCCGAGAGGTAGCGGATGTGGGAGGTGGTCGTCCAGAGGATGTCCGGCTCGACGTCGAGCGCGACGGAGAGCAGGCGCTCCGTGCTCTCGCCGCCGGCGGGCACCACGTTCGCCCCGAGCTTCGTCAGGGTCTCGAAGTACGGCGTCCCGCCGGTGATCATCGTCTGGCCCGCGCCGAAGAGGACGGTGTCCTCCGGCCGGACGCCGACGGTGTAGAACGAGCGCTTCTGGACGGTGTTCCAGTTGCGTCGGTCCTGGGCGGTGAGCCCGAAGTAGGTGGGCTTGCCCGTCGTGCCCGACGAGGAGATCGTCCGGTTGAGCGCGGACTTCGGCGCGGCCTGGTGCTCGCCGAGCGGCTTGGCCGGAACGGTGTCGGTCTGGGAGTCGCGCTCGTCCTGCTTCGTCGTGAACGGCACCTCGCTGAGCGCGTCGAGGGTCGTCAGGTCGTCGGGGTCGACGTCCCACTCGCGGAACCGGCGACGGTAGAAATCGGAGTTCTCCCGGAGGTAGTCGATCTGCTCGGGAAGGATGCGCTCGTGCTCGGCGCGCACCTCCTCCCACGGCCGCGTTTCGATCGGATCGTAGACATCCGCCATACTGGGTTGCGCTTTGAGAACCACATATTTTAACATAACGGATAGCGGGCTCGTTGCCGCCGCCGGGAGCCGACGAACCTCCTCTCTTCGGCCCTCGTGGACCCGCCAACCCAAACTATATGTCGTGGTAGAATGTTACATTGCCTATGGGACTCATCACACCCGGTTCGGACACCGAAGACACCGAACAGCAGCCGCTCGTCCCCCGCGTCGACTCGCTCGACGGCAAGACCATCGGCCTCTACGACAACGGCAAGCCGGCCGCGGAGCCGCTTCTCACGGCCGTCAAGGAGAAACTGGAAGCGCGCTACCCCGACGCCGAGTTCACGTGGTACCACGTCGAGCACCTCAATCAGATCAAGAACGACGACGAGCAGGACGCCGTCAAGGAGTGGGCCGCCGGAGTCGACACCGCGATCGGCGCCATCGGCGACTGCGGCTCCTGTACGAAGTTCCTCGCGTGGGGCGTCGAGCTCATCGAGGACGCCGGCACGCCCGGCGTCGGCCTGATCGACGAGGGCTTCGAGCTCGACTACCAGTCGAACGCGATCGAGCGCGGCCGACCCCTGCGCTACAAGAAGACGCCCGTGCGCTGTGAGACGACCGACCTCGACCGCGTGCGCGAGGAGGTCACAGAAGAGGTCGTCGACGGCATCGTCGACGAGCTCACCCGCGAACTGAACGACAAGGAACGCGCCGACCCGGTGCCGCAGTAAGGCCTTCTCTCCGATTTATGTCCGACAACGAAGCCCCCGAGCAGTCGTTAGACGAGATCAACAAGTCGCTGTACCGCGAGGGGATGACCGACGGGCTCCCCGTCATCCCGCCGACCGACGAGCGCGTCGAGGAGATGCTCCGCGGGATCGACCGCCCCCGCGACGACGTCGTCGGTCGCCTCGGCAACAACGGGAACGCCCTCACCGTGGAGAAGCTCGCCGCCAACGCCGTGATGGCGGGCTGTCTCCCCACGTATATGCCCGTCCTCGAAGCGGGCGTTCGCGCGCTGGCGGATCCCGACTCGAACTCGATCCAGTTCTCCGTATCGACGGCCTCCTGGGCCTACCAGTGGATCGTCAACGGGCCCGTCCGGGAGATGCTCGACATCGAGAGCGGATCGGGCGCGTTCGGCCCGAGCTTCCACGCGAACCAGACGATCGCTCGCGCCCTGGGGATGGCCTACCGCAACACGGCGAAGATCTACCCCGGCGAGAAGGACATGGGCGTGATGGGCAACCCCGGGAAGTTCTATATGCTCGCCGGCGAGAACGAGGAGGCCAGCCCCTGGGAGCCCTACCACGTCACCCACGGCTACGAGGAGGAGGACAGCACCATTTCGCTGGCCGGCCCCAACGGCTGGGTCCAGTGGTTCCCCAGCGAGAACGAGGCCGAACACGTCCTGCGCGGGATGATCCGGAACACGCCCGACTCGATGCGCGCCAGTTCGGGCGAGGATCTGAACGCGACGATCACTCACGCGATCAACCCCTACAACGCCGAGGAGCTGGAAAAAGAAGACCTGAGCAAAGACGAGATCAAGGAGTACCTCGTCGAGAACTCCCATCACACGCTCAACGAGTACAAGCGCTCCTACGACGACGGCGACGGGATCCCGCCGCGGCAGATCAAGCAGTACCAGGACGTCGACGCGGTGAAGATCGCCACCATCGGCGGCCCCGGCCGGGTCAACGCCATCATCGGGACGTCGATCGGCGGCCCGGTCACGAAGAAGATCCGCTTCCCCGACAACTGGGAGTCCCTTCTGGAGGAGTACTCCGGCGACGTCGAGCGGAACTGGGTGCCCACCGAGGGCTTCTACGAGTAATCGGTCGTCGTCGAAATCGTCGAAATCGTCGAAATCGCCGATTCTACCGATTCTTTCCGCGTTCGCGACGGGACTCGGCTACGGACAGACGAGGATCTTCCGCTCGTCGCTGTCGTCGGCCAGGAGCGCCTCGAAGCCGTCGGAAACGACGTCGTCGAGGCCGATCCGCGAGGTGACGTAGCGGTCGGCGTCGAGGTCGCCGCGTTCGAGCTGGCGGATCACCACGCCGTACTCCTCGGTCAGGCGCGGCCCGAGAAGGTGCGAGGTCGACCCGCCGACCGTCCGCTGGTCCTGGACGAGCAGTTGCGGCTCGAACTCGACCGAGTCGCTGAACACGCCGATCACCGTGGTGTGGCCGTCCGCGCGGGTCGATTCCACGGCCTGACGCAGCGTGTTCTCGTGGCCGACGGCCTCGAAGGCGACGTCGACGCCGCGGCCCGTCTCCTCGCGGATCCGCTCGACGGCGTCCTCCTCGCTCGGATCGACGAGGACGTCCGCGCCGAACTCCGCGGCCACCTCGCGGCGCGAGTCCTGGGGCTCGGAGACGTAGATCGGTCCCGCGCCGGCCGCCTTCGCCGAGCGGATCGCGCCGAGGCCGATGGGCCCCGCGCCGACGACGGCGACGCTGTCGCCGATGCCGAGCGGGGACTGGCGGACCGCGTGGAGGCCGACGCTGACCGGCTGGGCGATCGCGGCGTCCTCGGGGGAGACATTTTCGGGGAGAGGGACCGCGTTGTCGGCGCTCTCGACGACCTGCTCGGCGTAGCCGCCGGGGCGGGCCGACGTCGCGTTCAGGTCGCGACAGAGGTTGTACTTGCCCTCCTCGCAGCACCAGCACTCGCCGCAGGGGGTGTGGGGGCCGAGGACGACTTCGGTGCCGACTTCGATGTCGACGCCCTCGCCGGTCTCGGCGATCGTCCCGCCGATCTCGTGGCCGAGCGTCAGCGGGAGGTCCTCGTCGTCGAAGAAGTCGTCGGGGTGCTGGTAGAAGTGCAGGTCCGAGCCGCAGATCCCGCAGGCCGCGACGTCCACGAGGACCTCTCCGGGCCCCGGCGTCGGCGCCTCCACGTCGTCGATACGGATGTCTTCCTCACCGTAGAGTCTGGCTGCTTTCACGGCTGGCAATCCATACCAATTATTATTAAGGGTACTGGTCGGACCGATCGGGTCGCACGCCTTCACGATCGAATCGGCTCGTAGAAACCTTTTTCAACGCCCTGGCAGAATCCCGGTAGTACCCGTGACACACGATCTCATCATCGTCGGGACCGGACCGGCCGGACTGACCGCAGGCGCCTACGCGGGCCGGAGCGGTCTCGACGTCCTGTTCTTCGAGCGCGAGTCCATCGGCGGCGACCTGGTCAACCGCCACGAGGTCCGGTCGTATCCCGGCTTCCCCGACGGCATCTCCGGGACGGAGCTCCGCGGCAAGATGGTCGAGGCCGCGGAGGCGTACGACCCCGAGGTCCAACTGGAGACCGTCGAGCGGATCGAACCGGGCGAGCCGCACGTCCTCCACACCGGGGGCAACGAGTACGAGGCGACCGCCGTCATCCTCGCGCCCGGCGGGACCGAACAGCGCCTCGGCGTCCCCAGCGAGGAGGAGTACGAGGGCCGCGGCGTCTTCCACTGTGCGGCCTGCGACGGCCCGCTGTACCGCGACGAGCGGATCGCGGTCGTCGGCGGCCGGAACCACGCGCTCATCGACGCCGTGTTCCTGACCGAGTACGCCTCGGAGGTGCTTCTCGTCGACTCGAAGCCGGAGCTCGACGGCGACGACACGCTCGTCGACGAGGTGACATCCCACCCCGACATCGAGGTGCGGACCGACACGACCGTCACCGAAGTCGTCGGCGAGGACGGCCTCCTGACCGGCGTCGAGGTCGAGCGCGGCGGCTCGAGCGAGACCGAGAGGCTGGAGCTGGGCGGCCTCAACGTCAACGTCGGCTGCGTCCCGAACACCGGCTTCCTGGAGGGGACCGTCGACCTCGACGACGAGGGGCGAATCGTCGTCGACCACCGGATGGAGTCGAGCGCGCCGGGCATCTACGCCGCCGGCGACGCCCGCCAGGACAGCCCCCTCGAGATCGCCGCCGCGGTCGGCGACGGCACCACGGCGATCACCGCGGCGAAGGAGTACATCGCCCGGCACGGCGAGTGACGGCGGATATCCCCTCCGTTGGGGAGCCATACAGCGTTCTCCCTATACCAAGGATTTATTATTATAGATATAGAACCCCGGCCAAGGGGTCCGAAGATACCACCCCGCTTTCGGCGGTGTACGGGGTGCATCACGCGGGAGATCCTGACGCAGTAAACTCGGTGATACAATGACAGACGACACACCAGACGATGGGAGTCTCGACCGACGAACGTACCTCGCGGCCCTCGCGACCACCGCGGCGACCGGCCTGGCCGGCTGCGGCGGTGGCGGTGGCGGCGGAGGCGGCGGGTCCGGTTCCGGCGGCTCCGACGGCTCGGGATCGGACGGTGGCGGCAGTCAGGAACTCGGCGAGCGGGTGCCGGCGTTCAACGGGGTCGCGCTCGGCGGCGTCGCCGGCGCCTCGGGCATCGAGCAGTCGATGCTGCACGTCCAGACGCAACTGAGCGAGATCCTCGGCGTCCGGATGAACGTCGACGTCAAGGAGCTCACGACCTTCTGGAACGAGGCGTACAACGACGCCCGGACGTTCAATCTCCACGTCGACCTCTCGCCGCCGTTCCCGCGGAACCTCGATCCGAACGGGATGATCGTCCCCTACCACATCCGCAACGCGGGCGCCAACGGCGGCGACAACGTCGCCAACTACGCCGACTGTGAGTTCTCCGAGCTCGTCACCCAGCAGCAGTCCGCGCCGAATCCGGAACAGCGCCGGGAGCTCGTCACTGAGGCCGTCGCGTCCGCATCAGAGGACATCACGCCGATCACGCTGACCACCGTCACGAACGCCAGCGCGTTCCGAACCGACCAACTCGACGGCGCCGAGGTCGGCGAAGCGGGCCCCAACACGCGGAACCCCGAGTGGCTCTGGAACACCTCGCCGCGGGGCGGCGCCGACGGCATCGTCTCCAGTATGACGCCCGGCAATATGCCGAGCGTCGCCTATATGGCCGGTCGCCCGTCGACGCCGTGGAACGGCACGGTCTATCTCCCCCTGGTCATCCGCGACAAGAACTACGAACTGCGCCCGGGGATCGCGACCGACTGGACGGTCGAGGACCAGTACCAGACGTTCACCTTCCAGCTCAACGAAGAGGCGACCTTCCACAACGGCGAGCCCGTCACCGCACAGGACGCCAAGTGGACCCTGGAGTTCCTCGACGAGAACGCCGCGCAGTTCCCGCCCGTCGCGAGCTACCCCTACGAGTCGATCACCGCGGTCGACGAGACGACCCTGGAGGTCACGATGGAGAACTCCCAGCCCGGGTGGCTCCCCGGTTTCGTCCCGGTCTGGAGCGGCGTGCTCCCCCAGGACGTCTGGGTCGACGCGGGCGCCGAGGACAACCCGACGGACCCGGACCTCGACGAGATCGTCGGCTCCGGGCCGTACCAGGTCACCGACTTCCAGCCCCGCCAGCTCCTCGCGATGGAGCCCTACGAGGACCACTTCATCGACGTCCAGGGCAACCTCACCTACCGGGGCTTCCAGGACAACCAGAGCGCCCGCCGGGCCTTCGAGGAGGGCTCGCTCAATCTGATCTTGAACATCTCCAACGAGACCCAAAATCAGGTGAGCGAGGCCCTCGGCGACAACGTCCGCGTCGTGAGCTCGAACTCCTTCGTCTCCTACGAGCTCCGCTCCCAGCACTCCTTCGCGCCGACGATGTTCCCCGAGTTCCGCCACGCCGTCTCCCAGTCGATCAACCGCACGCTGATCGACCAGTTCCTCAACGGCGGCGACGGCGAGCCCGAACTGCACTCCTCGCTCCTGGGCAAGGCGCACCCGTGGCGGCCCGACAGCAACGACCCGCTCACGCGGATCGCGGACTCGCCGACGGCGAACCGCGAGCGTGCGCGGCAGATCCTCAGCGACGCGGGCTGGGGCTGGGACAATCAGGGCCGGCTCCACTACCCGCCGGACAAGGACCTGACGCCGCAGTGGCCCGAGGGCTCCTCGCCGTGTGAGAACCCCGACGACTTCCCCTGCCTGCCCGAGCTCTGCGAGTGAGGGTCCCTCGGGGCGGTTCGGCCCCGTCATCGCCGTCGTCGGATCCGGCCTCACCGTCCGTGGCATACGCCCGCCGTCTCGCATTTTCGCCGCTCGATTTTCCCGTGCTCGCTCGGGACTCGTCCCGTCGGCCCCGTGTTCTATAACGAAAGTTATGAATAGAGTTATGTATCGGACGTTCGAATCCGTGTCTCACAGCGGTTCGTCGGAGCCTCGCGACCGCTCCACAGGCACCAGACAATGTCACTCGCAACCCAGGAACGATACCACCTGTTCATCGACGGCGAAGACGCAGCGCCCGCCGGCGAGGAGTACCGGACGACGATCGACCCCGCGACCGAGAAACCGATCGCGGAGTACGCCGCCGCGACGGCAGAAGACGTCGACCGCGCGGTCGCGGCCGCCCAGCGCGCCCAGGCCGAGTGGGAGACGAAAGACCCCGGTGAGCGCGGCGCGCTCCTCCGGGACGTCGCTGACGCGGTCCGGGAGAACGCCAACCGACTCGCGGAGATCGAGACGCGCGATCAGGGCAAGCCGCTCGGATACGCGAAGCAGTTGATCCAGGGCGCGGCGGCGACGTTCGACTTCTACGCGGGCGCGGCCGACAAGATCCAGGGCGACAGCATCCCGATCGGCGAGGACGGCGTCGACTTCACGATGCGCGAGCCATACGGCGTGAGCGCGCAGATCATCCCCTGGAACACGCCCCTGAACCTCACGGCCCAGGGGATCGCCCCCGCGCTCGCTGCGGGCAACGCGGTCGTCGTCAAGCCCGCGCCCACGACGCCCCTCCCGCCGCTGCACCTCGCGGAGATCTGCACGGAGGCGGGCGTCCCCGACGGGCTGATCAACGTCGTCACCGGCGCGACCGAACCCGGCGCGGCGCTGTCGGGCCACGAGGACGTCGACACCATCTCCTTTACTGGGAGCGTCCCGACCGGCCAGGCCGTGATGGAGTCCGCCGCGAAGAACATCACGCCCGTCACCCTCGAACTCGGCGGGAAGAACCCCGCCGTGGTGATGCCCGATGCCGACCTCGAAGGGGCCGTCACCGCGGTCCAGATCGGCATCTTCAGCAACACCGGCCAGATCTGTGCGGCCGCCGACCGCGCGATCGTCCACGAGGACGTCTACGACGAGTTCGTCGAGATGATCGTCGAGCGCGCCGAGGGGTACGAACTCGGCGCCGGGATGGACGACCCCGATATGGGCCCGCTCAACCACGAGGCCCACCTCGAAGAGGTGATGGACTACATCGAGACCGGTATCGAGGAGGGCGCCACGCTGGAGACGGGCGGCGAAGCCCCCGACCGCGACGGTTACTTCGTCGAGCCGACGGTGTTCTCCGACGTCGACACCGGGATGACGATCGCCCAAGAGGAGATCTTCGGCCCGGTCCTCTGTGTGATCCCCTTCTCCGACCAGGACGAGGCGATCGAGATCGCCAACGATATCGAACTCGGCCTCACGAGCGGCGTCTTCTCCCAGGACCTCGACACGGCGCTGCGGATGACAAAGGAGATCGAGGCCGGCACCGTCTACGTGAATCAGTGGTTCGGCGGCTCGACGGCGACCCCGTTCGGCGGCTACAAGAAGAGCGGGATCGGCCGCGAGATGGGGATGTACGCCTTCGAGTCCCACCTCCAGACGAAGAACGTCTGCATCGACATCTCCTGAGGGGCAGAACAACGCTTATCTCCGCCTTCCGAGTTATGCTGAGTATGCAACCGGACCCCGACGACCTCTACGACAGACTCCGCGCGGAGGGCCTCTTCGCCGAGTCCGACGGCGACCTGATCGTCACCGACGCGTTCGCGGCGGCGCGTGCGGACGCGAGCGATCGCGTCGACTCGCTCGACGACGACGCCCGCGAGGATCTCCTGGCTGACTACGCCAACGAGGAACGCGTGCCGCGCGAGGATCTGGCGTCGAGTCCGGACCTCCTCGCCGACGCCGTGGCGGTCTTCGAGACCACGGAGACGCTGGACCGACCGACGAGCGTCCTCGTCGCCCAGTCGATCCGCCGGAGCGAGGCGGCCGCCGACGAGCCCGTCCCCTCCGGGTTCCTGTCGCTGTCGGCCGAGGAGATCGAGCCGTTTATCGAGCAGCACGCGGCCTCGGTACTGTACTTCTGGCGCGACGACTGCGAGCCCTGCGAGTCGGTCAAGCGGGACTTCGAGACGGTCCTCGACCGGAATCGGATTCCCGAGAGCGTCGGGTTCGCGGCCGTCTACGGTCCCGACTACGTCGACACGCTCCGCGAGGAGTACGAGGTCGGCGCGGCGCCGACGATCCTCTTCTGTGCGGGCGGGGAGATCGACTCGCGGTACGTCGGCACCCCCGGCGTCGACGCGCTCGAAACCGAACTGTCCGTCCTCCTCGACGAGGCCGGCGTGTAGCGTTCCGGAACACCTACACGAACTATTGGCAAGAACTATAAACCACAACTCCATTGGGCTTGGTATGAGCCCTCTTGCCAATATGAAACCCATACGCAGGCTGAGGAATCACTATCTCTTCCGGAATCTCCGATCGTCGCTCCGGCTGTACCTCGAAGACCGGCTGACAGTCGTGTTCCTCCTCGCGTTCCTCTTCGTCCTGTTTCTGGCGGCCGTCGGCCCGCAGCTCGCGCCGTACGACCCGAACAAGATCTTCATCGTCAACGGCGAGATCGCCCAGTTGGAGCCGCCGTCGGCGACGCACCCGCTGGGGACGACCTCCCGCGGCCAGGACGTGCTCTCGCGGCTCCTGATCGGGGCCCGACCGACGATCACGACGGGGCTCTTCGGCGGCGCGATCATCGTCGGCATCGGGACGCTGATCGGCGTGACCGCGGGCTACTACGGCGGTCGCGTCGACGACGTGCTGATGCGCTTTACCGACTTCGCGTTCGGCATCCCGCTGATCCCGACCGCGATCGTGCTGGCGGCGTACTTCGGCGTCGGCTTCTGGAGCACGATCCTCGTGATCGGCGTGTTGCTGTGGCGGAACAACGCCCGCGTCTTTCGGTCGCAGGTCCTCCAGATCAGGGAGCGCGAGCACGTCCAGGCCGCGAAGATGCTCGGCGCGAGCGACCTCTACATCATCACGCGACACATCCTGCCGAACATCGGCGGGATGATCGTCCTCTTCTTCGCGCTCGGCACGGGGCTCACGATCCTGATCAGCGCCTCGCTTGCGTTCCTCGGCTTCGCGAACCTCGAACTGCCGACTTGGGGCCTGATGCTTCGGAACGCCTACCAGTCCGGCTATATGACCGACGCGTGGTGGTGGACCCTCACGACCGGGTTCGCCATCTCGCTGACGGTGCTTTCGATCTTTATGCTGGGACGCGGCTACGAACGAGTCCACGAAACTGACATCTCGGAGTTCGGTGAGTAAGATGACGGACCCACTACTGGAAGTCGACGGCCTCGACGTCACCTACGAGACGAAAAGCGGCGACCTCAAGGCGGTCTCCGACGCGTCGTTCTCGATCGATTCGAACGAGTACTTCGGCCTCGTGGGCGAGAGCGGGTGCGGCAAGAGCACCCTCGCGCACGCGGTGATCAACTCCCTCGATCGCAACGGGCGGATCTCCGCGGGCTCTGTGAAGTACAAGGGTCGGGAGATCCAGGACCTTCCCGACGATCAGTACGACGAGGAGATCCGCTGGGAGGAGATCGCCGTGATCCCCCAGTCCGCGATGAACAGCCTCAACCCCCTCTCGAAGGTCAGCGAGCAGGCCATCGAGGTGGCGCAGGCGCACACCGACTGGTCGGCCCAGACGGCCGTCGACAAGCTCAAGGAGCTGTTCGACGTCGTGGGGCTGCCGGAGTCGCGCGTCCACGACTACCCGCATCAGTTCTCCGGCGGGATGAAACAGCGCGCGATCATCGCCTTCTCGCTCCTGCTCGACCCCTCGCTCATCATCGCCGACGAGCCCACGACCGCGCTGGACGTCATCATGCAGGATCAGTTCCTGAAGTACCTCGACGACCTGCGGGAGATCCGGGACTTCAGCGTTCTCTTCATCACCCACGACATCGCCGTCGTCTTCGAGATGTGCGACTCGATGGCGGTGATGCACGGCGGCCAGATCGCCGAGCAGGGCGAGACGACCGCCATCTTCGACGAGTCCAGACACCCCTACACGATCCTGCTCCAGCGGGCGTTCCCCGACATCCGATTCCCGAACCGGGAGCTGGAAGGCATCGAGGGCGCGCCTCCGTCGCTCGGCGAGGAGGTGGACTTCTGCACCTTCGCGGATCGGTGTCCGTGGGCCGAACCGGAGTGTTACGACGGGGCGCCGCCGGCCGAGCAGATGCCGAAAGACGCCTCCCACGAGGTCTCCTGCATCCGGCGCGACGAGATGGAGTCGCTGGCGTCGGAGTACCTGGACGACCGGACGGAGCCGGCCGAGTCCGCCGAGGCGTCGGGGCCGGATCGATCGGGGACGACGTCCGAGCGGGTCGGTCCGGCCGGCCGCCGCGACGCGGCGTCCCAGTCGGGAGGCGACGGCGACGACCCGGTCGTCGAACTCGAGAACCTCCACAAGCACTTCGACACCAGCGCCAACATCCTGGAAACGCTGCGCGCGAAGTTCGGTGGCGAGGAGCAAGACGCCGTCAGAGCCGTCGACGGCGTCGATCTCAAACTGGAGGAGAACCAGATCCAGGGCGTCATCGGCGAGAGCGGCTGCGGGAAGTCGACGCTCCTGAAGACGGTGATGGGCAAACACGAGCCCACCGACGGCGAGATCTACCTCGACGGCGACCCGGTCTCGGAGTTCAGCAAGGCCGACTGGAAGGAGTTCCGCCGGCGCGTCCAGATCATCTTCCAGGACCCGTTCAACACCCTCAATCCCCACTTCACCGTCCGACAGACGCTGATGGAGCCGCTCCGAATCCACGATATGGAGCGGAGCGAAGAACGGATACTTGACATACTCGAACGAGTGAGACTTACGCCCGCTGAGGACTACATCGACCGGACGGAGTCACAGCTCTCCGGCGGCGAAAAGCAGCGTATCTCGATCGCTCGGGCGCTGATTCTCGAACCGGACGTGATCCTTGCCGACGAGCCGGTGTCGATGTTGGACGTATCGACGCAAGCGTCAATTCTTGATCTACTCAACGATCTGACGAACGAGTTCGGCGTCTCGATGCTGTACATCTCCCACGACCTCTCGACGGTCTCGTACGTGTGCGACCGGGTGAACGTGATGTACCTCGGGCGGATCGTCGAGAGCGCCTCGACGCACGAACTCCTCAACGACCCGAAACACCCCTATACGCAGTCGATGTTGCAGGCGATTCCCGTCCCCGATCCCCACCACGAGCGCGAGTGGGCGGAGCTCCCGGGGACGCCCGGCGACGCCACGGACCTCCCGACGGGCTGTCGGTTCAAGGACCGCTGTCCCGAGCGGATGGATGTCTGCGACCGCAAGCCCGCCTTCGAGGACGTGACGGGCGACGGCCACCACGCCGCCTGTCACCTCCACACCGACGAGGGCGAGGAGGCGTCCCAGGGCGCCGATACGCCGACGGTCCTCAGCGACGGAGGTGACTCGCGGTGAGCCAACTCTACTACTACCTGCGGCGGATCGCCGTCTCGATCGTCCTGATCTTCGCGATCGCGACGTTCCTGTTCGTCGCGTTCCGTCTGATGCCCGGCGACTACGCGACCCTGCTGTTACAGCAGGGCGCCTCCCCGGAGCAGGTCGAGAAGATCCGGGCGGCCTGGGGGCTCGACGAGCCGCTCTACGTGCAGTACTTCAACTGGATGTCGAATATGCTGACGGGCAACGCCGGGACGTCCCGGCAGTTCGGCACGCCCGTCGTCGACGTCGTCGGCACCGCCGTCCGCAACTCGATGATCCTGGCGCTGCCGGGGGTCATCGTCGCGTTCATCGTCGGGTCGCTGTACGGCGCGCTGATGGGCAACAACCCCGACTCGCGGCTCGAACGCTACGGGATCATCCCGCCCAACATCTTCGGGACCACGCCGGACTTCTTCGTCGCGATCCTGCTCGTGTACGTGTTCTCCTCGGCGCTCGGGTGGTTCCCCTCGGGGAGTATGGTCTCGATCGACGTCCAGACGCAGGTCTCCGGCTGGGGGATCTTCCTGACCCAGAGCTTCTGGTACCACTACGCGCTGCCGTTCCTGACGGTCGTGATCAAGTACATGTACTACCCGGCGATGGTGATGCGCGGCAGCGTCGTCGAGGTGCGGAACCAGGAGTTCGCCACCTACCAGCGGCTGCTCGGCCTCGGAAAGTGGCGCCGCTTCAGACACATTATGAAGCACGCGTCGCTGCCGGTCATCACCGTCTTCCCCTCCGTTTCGGCGCGCGCGATCAGCGGGCTGGTTCTCATCGAGATCGTCTTCAACTGGCCCGGGGTCGGCCAGCTACTCTTCAACTCCGTGATCGCCCGCGACACCCCGGTCATTCAGTTCATCTTCCTCCTGGTGGCGATCTGGATCGTCCTCGGGAACTTCCTCGTCGACATCTTCTACACGCTCATCGATCCCCGGATCACGATCGAGGGCCAGTAGCCTGCCCGTCCGGGACAATTTCTCCCGTGATAAGGGATTTTCCTCACGCTTCTGTTCCAGTATAAACAAAACAATTATGTACTTCTGATAGCCCATACTTTATGATGACACTTAGCAACCGTCGATCGTTCCTCAAAGCGGGCGCAGCGCTCGGCACCGTTGGCGTATCCGGTCTCGCGGGTTGTTCCGGCGTCACCGGCGGCGGCACGCCGTCGCTCACGCTGGCGTTCACCGTCCCGGTCGAAAACATCGCGTCGCTGTTTGCGATCCCGGAGATCCAAGACCAGCTCTCGAACCTGGGCTCGGAGTACGAACTGACCGTCCAGCGCGACCAGAGCACGCCGGACTCGCTGAACTCGATGGCGGCCGGAAACGTCGATATGGCGCTGCTGTCGACGGTGAGTTACGCCTCCGCCGTCCGCCAGGAGGCCGTGCCGGGTAACATCTCGATGATCGCGACCGACTTCTGGGACGCCCACCCCGACTGGTACGGGATCACGATCTTCTCCGGCCCGGACTCCGACATCCAGGAGCCCGAGGATATGGAGGGCGCTAACATCGGCATCAACGCCACCGGCACGGGCGTCCACGCGCTGGTCGTCAAGAAGATGCAGCAGGTCGGCCTCGACCCCGAGAACGACGCCGAGATCGTCGAGCTGCCGTTCCCGACGTTCGTCTCCGCGATCAACGACGGCCGGATCGACTGCGGCGTCTTCCCGGCCATCTTCGCCGTCTCGGCGCGCGGTGAGGGCTTCACCAAGGTCTACGACAGCCAGGGGACCTGGGAGCAGCCCTACCCGTTCGCGTACACGGTCGCCTCGAACGACTCCCTCGACCAGAAGGGCGACGCCATCAGCTCCTGGGGCGAGGACTTCCGCGAGATGGTCAACTACGCCTACGACAACCGCGACGAGGTCGTCTCGCTGGCCGCGGAGTACTTCGAGCTTCCCGAGCCGCTCGTGGACGGCTTCTTCCTGACCAACAACGACTACTACCGGCAGGACCTCACGATCGACTTCGACAGCCTCCAGTACACGATGGACGAGCTCGTGAACCTCGGCTTCGTCGAGGAGGGCTTCGACGTGACGCAGTACGCGACCAACGAGTACATCCCCGAGAACTGATCGGCGACGGGTCGATCGGTTCGCTTCGTTCTCGATTTTTTCGCCCGTCTAATCGCGCCTAGTCACCGCTGTCGACGTAGACGATGCCGTCGTCGACGACGACGTCGTAGGTGGGGACGCGGATGCGGTCGTCGCCGATGTGGATGCCCGTCTCTAACTCGAAGGACCAGCCGTGCCAGGGGCAGGAGATGATGTCCGTGTCGCTGTACTGTTGGTCGACGCGCTTGCCCGTGCCTTTGAATTCCCCAACTAACTCCTTCTGAACGTTGCCCTTGCAGACGGGGCCGCCGTCGTGGGGGCACTGATTGCGGATCGCGTAGAACTCGCCCTCTGCCCGGATTACACCGACTTCCGCGCGGCCGACCTGGACGATCTCGGCGTCGCCGTCCTCGAACTCCGAGGCGGGCCCGACCTCGACCAGATTCTCCGCGTCGCTCATATCTCGAACACCTCCAGGGCGTTGCCGCCCAGAATCGCTCGACGTTCGTCGTCGTCGAGCATCGGGAGTTCGTTGATGATCGAGGGGCTGTCGAAGTCCCAGTGGGGGTAATCGGAGGCATAGAGCAGGCGATCGGTGCCGATCATATCGAAGCACAGTTCCAAGAGATCGTTGCGCGCGGAGACTTCTAGTGGCTGAGTCCCGAAGTAGAAATCAGTGATGTACTCGCTGGGACGCGTATCCAAGAGTGGGGCTTCTTCGGGGCGTTTGAGATATTCTTCGTCCAGCCGGCTCACCAGACCGGGAATATACGTAACGCCGGATTCCATAAAGACGATGTCGAGGTCGGGGTACTTCTCGGGGACGCCCTGGCAGGCGACGCTGACGATTTGGGACATATTCGATTCGAGGAAGCCGAGCGTGTGGGTCTCGATCATTTCCTGGTAGCCGGCGCGGACGTACTCGTCGAGACCTGATCCGCCCGTGTGATAGACGACGGGGAAGTCCATCTCCTCGCAGCGCTCGTAGATCGGGTCGTACTTCCGATTGCCGAGCGGGGGGCTCGCGCCCGCGGTGACGAAGCACGCGCCGACGTAGGCTTCCTCGTCCTCGACGCGCTCTAAGATGTCGAGGGAGGCTTCGACGTCGCCGTAGGGCATCGGGGCGAGGCCGTAGACGCCCTCGTCGGGGTCCAGGACCTCTTCGAGCATGTACTCGATGTAGCCTTTGGTGAACGCTTGGACGCGCTCGTCGTCGGCGGTGACCCCGCCCATCGCGAGGATGAGATGCGAGATCTGCAGGGAGACGTCGATGTCGAGGAAGTCCATTCCCTCGGTGACGCGCTCGGGGTCCTCGGGCTCTTCGGGGTAGTTCGAGTGTTCTCGGAGGACTTTCCCGTAGTTCTGCCGATCCCCCGTCGACGTCGGGAAGAACGAACTCAGCGCCTGGGTGACGCCGCTGTCCTCCCAGAAGCTGTTCTTGTACTTGGTGTGCCAGGGCTCGGGCATATACTCGGCGACCTCCTTGAACGAGTCCTGGTAGTGCCAGTCGCAGTCGACGACCGTCTCCGCTTCGGCGTCGATCATCGCGCTGTCACCCCGCCTGTGGCGGCGATACGCCCGTTCTCCCGGATCGGTTGGGTCGGGACCATCGTTCCAATCGTTAATTTATGTTTATTTAAATTTTGCCGCCGGGACGATCGAGTTGGAAATCTATCATAGACGAAGGTGCGATATACTTATTGTGCGGCCTGCGGTTGACCCCAGTACGCACGGCACGCACTATGGTCACAAACACATCACAGGAGGCGATCGATCTGGACGCTCCCTGGATCTCACAGGAGGATCTCCCGGTGGAGAAGTACCAGATCGTCGACGAAGACGGGGGGTACGACCCCGACGACGTCCCGGACCTAGAGGAAACGGAGTTCCTCGATCTGTACCGCTGGATGCTCGTCGAGAAGCGCTACGCCGAGCGGATGATCAAGCTCCAGCGCCGGGGCCAGATGGGCACGGTCGGCTCCAGCCGCGGTCACGAGGCCAGCATCGTCGGGAGCGGCTACGCCCTCCAGGACGGCGACTGGCTCCTCGGGATGGGCCGAGAGACCAGCGCGATGCTCCAGCGGGGCGTCTCGCTCCGGGACATCATCCTCTTCTGGCGCGGGGTCGAGGACGCCCAGCGCTTCCTGACCGAGCAGAACTGTATGATCGGCATCTCCGTCGGGGGCTACCTCCCGATGACCACCGGCGTCGGCTGGGGGATGAACCTCACCGACACGGACGCGGTCGTCACCGCGCACTTCGGCGACGGCGCGACGAGCACCGGCGCGTTCCACGAAGCGGTGAACTTCGCGGGCGTCCTCGACGCCCCGGCGATCTTCTACTGCCAGAACAATCAGTGGGCCATCTCGACGCCGTTCGAGAAGCAGACGAACGCCAACTCCATCGCGCAACGCGGCCTCGGCTACGGCGTCCACGGCATCCGGGTCGACGGCAACGACGTCCTCGCGGTGTACGACGCGATGCGAGAGGCCAGAGAGCTCGCTCGCGCGGGCCATCCGGTCCTCTTCGAGGCGCTCACCTACCGCACCGAGGGCCACTCCACGAGCGACGACCCCACCGAGTACCGGGGTCGCGAGGAGGTCGAAGAGTGGCTCGAACGCGACCCGATCGAGCGCTACGAGTCGTTCCTCAAATCGGAGGGGCTCTGGGACGCGGTCGACAAGGAGGCGCTCGTCGCCGAGGTCGACGAGGAGTTCTCCGCCGCGGTCGAGGCCGCAGACGCGTACGGCCCCCGTGACGTGGACGAACTGTTCGAGTACGTCTACGAGGACCTGCCGCCGATCCTCCGGGGACAGCTCGACGAGATGGAGGGCGACCTCGAAGACCTCGACGACCTCGAAGCGTACATCGAGCGGCGACCCAAGGGGTGACCAATGGCTGAAACTATCATCAACGCCATCAATATGGCGCTGCGAGAGGAGATGGAACGGGACGACGGAGTCGTCGTCTTCGGCGAGGACGTCGCCGAGACCGGCGGCGTCTTCCGGGCCACCGAAGGCCTGAAAGAGCAGTTCGGCGGCGACCGCGTCGTCGACACGCCGCTGTCGGAGATCGCCATCGCCGGCGGCGCGGTCGGCCTCGCGGTGTTCGGGCTCCGCCCGGTCGCGGAGATCCAGTTCTCGGGGTTCCTGCCCCCGGCGTTCGACCAGCTCGTGACGCACGCCAGCCGGATTCGCTGGCGGACCCGCGGGCAGTGGAGCGCGCCGATGGTCGTCCGGACGCCCTACGGCGCCGGCATCCGCGCCTTGGAGCACCACTCCGAGAGCCTGGAGGGCGCCTACGCCCACGTGCCGGGCCTCCAGGTCGTGATTCCGAGCACGCCTTACGACACGAAGGGGCTTCTCAAGTCGGCGATCCGGAGCCCCGACCCGGTGCTGTTTATGGAGCCGAAGCACATCTACCGCTCCGTCCGGGAGGACGTCCCCGACGACGACTACGAGGTCCCGATCGGCGAGGCCGCCGTGCGTCGCGAGGGCGAAGACGTCACGGTGATCTCCTGGGGAGCGATGATGCAGAAGACCCTCGAAGCGGTCGACCGCATCGACGCCGACGCCGAGGTGATCGACCTCCGGACGATCTCGCCGATGGACCGCGAGACGGTCGTCGAGTCGGTGAAGAAGACCGGCCGCTGTGTCGTCGTCCACGAGGCGCCCTACAGCGGCGGCTGGGCGAGCGAGATCATCGCCACGATCAACGACGAGGTGCTGATGTACCTCGAAGCGCCGGTCGAGCGCATCACCGGCTACGACATCCCGGTGCCGCTCCTGTCGATGGAGGATTACTACATTCCGCACCCGCCGCGGATCGCCGCGGGGATCGAAGACGTCCTCGATTACTGACCGACGCGCGGTTTTCCGCTTTCTGTCGATACCGACGGCTCGCGGGGTATGTGACGGTTCACGAGCAAAGACCGCGTAGCCGGGGGACCGCCTCAGGCCGGCGGACCGAGCGGGCGGACGCCGCGAGGCGGCGTCAGCACCGGTTCTCGGGGATGATGTCCGGGTACTCTTCGAGGACGGTGAACTCGGTGTCCTGACGGGTCGCGCCGACGAAGTTGAGTTCGATCTGGCCGTCGCCCTCGCGGAACTGCGCCGGGCCGAAGATCGACTCCCAGCTCAGGCCGCCGAGCTGGTCGACCATGTCGTCGGGGTTCGTCGAGCCGCCCTGTTCGATCGACTGCGCGATGGCGCGCATCGTCTCGAACCCGCTCCCGCAGGAGGCGTTCGGCAGCAGGTCGCTCTCGGAGGGGTACAGGTCCATGAACGCCTGATTGATCTCGCTCTCGCTGGCGGGGTTGTAGAAGTACGTCCCGTACCAGCCGTCGGCGGTCGCGCCGACGCTGGCCTGCGTGATCTGGTCGACCGGCTTCCCGGAGTTGAACATCATGATCTTCTCGTCCGGCAGGCCGAAGTCCGTCGCCTGATTGATGAGGCGGACGGCCATCCCGGGCGTGAGGACGCCGGTGATCACGTCGGCCTCGCTGTTGGACAGCTCGGAGATGTACGACGAGAGGTCCTGGGTGCCGATCGGCGCGAGCGTGCTGCCGACGACCTCGCCGCCGCGGGAGCTCATCTCCTCGCGGAGCAGCTCGAGGTTGTTCTGTCCGAGCGCGTAGTCCGGCGCGAAGAAGTGGACCTGATCGGGGTTGTAGTCGCGGTCGATGTTCTCCTGCAGGTCGTAGATGAAGTCCACGCCGACGGGCACCGTGTGTCGGTTGCTCACCCAGATGAAGTACGAGTAGTCGGTGCAGTTCTCGCCCTCGCGGGCGTTGACCGAGGACACCTGCGTGGGCAGGATCGGGATCTGGGCCTGGTCCCGGATGTACGGGAGCACCGCCAGCCCGGCCGAGCTGATCGACGGGCCGATGATGGCGTCGACGTCCTCCTGCTCGACGAGCGAGCGGGCGCCTTCGAGCGCGCCGGAGGAACTCCCCTCGGAGTCGCGGGAGACGACCTCGATGCTCTGTCCGAGGATCTCGCCGCCGAGGTGCTCTCGCGCCATCTCGACGCCGCGCTGGACTTCCTGTCCGGTGAGCGCGAACGGACCGCTCAGGGGCGTCAGCAGGCCGACGCGGACGGGGCCGTCGAGCGACGGGCTCGTCGTCGTCCCCGTCTGACCGTCGCCGCCGCCGTCGCCTCCGGACGTCTCCGTATCGCCGCCGCCTCCGCCGTTCCCGCCGCTGGAACAGCCGGCGAGTCCAGCGAGCGTGACGGCGGTCCCGGCGGTCTTGATGAACGTTCGTCGTCGGGTGTTTCGGATCCGGCTACTAGTCTCTTTGGCCATGGCAACGGTTGGCAAGTAGGTGGTGAGACTTAAATAGATTTGGATGTTAATTCCCGATATATTCGATCCGGAACCGAGCGGAGCGCCGTTCGCAGAGGCCACCGCGAACGCGAGGACTGTTTAGTATTCGACGCGCGCCTTCGACTCGATCTGGCCGATCCACTGCCGGTCTTCGAGGTCGCCCTCCTGCCACTCGACCGTCTCCCAGGTGGGGTCGAAGACGAGGTAGCCGCCGGCGTTGAACTCGATCCGGTGGCCGCTGACGGGGTCGCGCACGTAGAGGAACTTCCCGCGGGAGATCGAGTGCTGGCCGATCCCGTCGGTCGGGATGCCGTGTTCGTTCATCGCGTCGTGGGCGTCGAAGAGGTCGTCGGCGGAGTCCACCTTGTAGGCGATGTGGTGCAGCGCGGGGTCGTTCGCGGCCTCTTCGTCTTCGATCACGGCGGCCTCGATCTTGTTGCCGTTGGCGCTGAGGAACGTCCCCCAGCGGGAGCCGTCTTCTCGATTATACCGCTCCTGGACGCGGAAGTTCAGCGCCTCCTTCAGCCACGCGCGGAAGTCGTTGGCCTCGGGGTCCCACAGCTGGACGTGGTCGATCCGCCGCGGCGCGATCGGGTTCGTGGTGGTCCGCGAGTAGGTCTTGTTCTTGAGCTTCGAGCGCCGCTCGGCCGGCGGGTCCGGCTTTTCCATCTCGTGGTAGAACTCGAACTCGTGGCCCGTTGGCGTGGTGAAGCGGAACGCCTCGCCCTGGCCGAGCTCCTCGCCGGCGTCGATCCAGGTCACGTCGATGCCCTCCTCGTCGAGGATCGCCTCGAACTCGCTCAGGTACTCGGGCTTTCGCGTCTGCCAGCCGACGTGGTCGACGCCGGCCTCCTCGGCCTCCGAGAGGACGATCGAGTGGTGGTCGAACTCGTCGACCGCGCGGAGGTACGAGGTGTCGCCCTCGCGTTCGACCTCCTCGAAGCCGACCGCGTCGACGAAAAACTCTAGCGACCCCTCGAGGTCGGGCGTTTCGAGCGCTACGTGACTGAGACGGGCAAGCTCCGGCGACATACACCACGACCTCTCGCGTCGTCCATAATAATTCATTCGACAGTGCGGCCTCCTCGTGCGGTCGCGAGCGTCGCGCGAGCGCCCTCGGCGGGGGCTCGCTTCCTACCGCAGGTGATCGACCGCGTCGAGTCGCTTCGAGAGGACGGACTTGACGGAGGCGAGGTCGCCGCCCATCCGGATGATCTGGTGGCCCTTCTCGACGGCGTCCTCGATGGCGTCGGGGTCGTTTGCGATCACGCCGGTCGGGACGCCGGCGTCGTGGGCGGCCTCGCGGATCTCGGTGATCTGGTTCGCGACGTCGGGGTGGGTCTTGTCGCCGGGGTGGCCCATCTGGACCGAGAGGTCCGAGGGGCCGATGAAGACGAAGCCCAGTTCCGGGACCGAGAGGATCTCGTCGAGTTCGTCGACGGCGGTGGTCTTCTCGATCATCACGCCGATGCAGACCTCCTCGTCTTCGGTCCCGATGTAGCCGTCGCCGGCGAGTCCCCAGGTGCGCGAGCGGCCGCTGGCCATCCCGCGCTCGCCGGGCTCGCCGTCGTACTCGAAGCGGGTCGCTTTGACGGCCTCGCGGACCTCCTCGGCGGTGTCGACCCGCGGGATGAAGACGTTGCGGACGCCGGCGTCGAGCACCTTCCGGATCAGCGAGGGATCGCCGGTCGGGAGGCGGACGAACAGTTCGGTGCCGCCGACGTCGGCCGCGCGGGTCAGTTCCTCGAAGACGGTGCTGTCCCAGGGGCTCGGGCCCATGTGCTCGAAGTCGAGCCAGACGAAGTCGATGCCGAGTTCGCCGTAGATCTCGATCACCGTCGAGGAGAACGTCGACGAGCGCGCGCCGAAGATCACCTCGTCGTTCTCGATCGCGTGTCGGAAGCTGTTGTGCTGGTCCATACGCGACTGATGGGTCAGCGCCCGGGTTATAAATTCCGATGCCGACGCTCCGAGATCGTGACGGCGCCGCGGCTGGCGGCCGTGAAAGAATCGAGGAACTGGGGAGCGAGATTACTCGCTGTCGTCGACGATCTGGAAGCGGCGGCCGTCGGGGTCGCGGAAGTTCGTGATCGTGCGGCCGGTCTCCTCGACGTCGTAGGGGCCGACGATGGAGTCGACGTTCTGGGATTCGAGTTCGTCGGTGATCTCGTCGATGTTGTCGACGGCGAAGGCGATGTGGTTGATACCGGGGACCTCCTCGCCCTCGACGGTGTGGATCTCGAAGAGGGGACCGTCCTCCTCGCCGGGGACGAGCTCGAAGGACTCGCCGTGGTGCTCTGTGGTGCGGAGCTCCTCGTAGCCCAGCTTCTTCAGGAAGTCGGCCATCTCCTCTGCGTCGCTCGCTTCGATCTCGATGTGGTCGATCTCACCGATCATACCCGAAGAGTCGGGTCGGACGCCAGTAAATATTCCGATACACGCAGGACAGTCGACGGGCGAAAACGCCGAAACCGACCGGAGGAGGTCAGTCCTCGCGGTCCTGAATCCGGCCCATCACGCCCTCGGGCAGGAGGAAGATGAACGCGACGAAGAGCACCCCGAGGATGATGAGGTAGCCCTCCGACCAGACGCCGCCGAGGTAGTCCTCCAGGAGCGTCAGGAGGAACGCCGCGATGAAGGGGCCGACGAAGGTGCCGGTGCCGCCGACGACGACCCAGATGATCACCTCGCCGGTGAGCGCGAACTCCATCAGCGACGGGGAGGCGACGCCGACGGTGCCGACGTAGATCGCCCCGGCGACCGCCGAGATGACCGCGGAGATGATCCACGCCAGCAGCTTCTCGCGGTCGGTGTCGTAGCCGAGGTACCGCATCCGGAGCTCGTTCTGCCGCGACGCGTGGAGGATGCTCCCGTAGTCCGAGCGGAGGAGCAGGTAGAGCCCGACCACGAGCGCGCCGACGACGATGAGCGAGAAGTAGTAGAACGGCAGCGTCTCCGCGAGGTTGATGCCGAACACCTCCGGCGGCGACACGTACGCCAGGCCGTTCGAGCCGCCGGTGAACGACGTCGTGACGAACGTGAAGTCGTGGACGATGACGCCGAACGCCATCGTGAACAGCACGAAGTACACCTCGCCGATCCGCCGCTTGATCGGGGCGTAGCCGATGAGGAAGGCGATCGTCGCCGCAAGGACGATCGCGGTCGGGAAGCCGAGCCAGTAGGAGGCGTCGTAGTCGACCACGAGCTTCGCGATGGAGTACGCGCCGATGCCGAAGAAGGCGGCCGGCGCGAGCGTGATCAGCCCCGTGTAGCCGAGCGCGATGTCGACCGAGATGGCGAACAGGCCGAAGATGATGGCCTTCGTGATCAGGCCGACCATGTAGTTCTCGACGCCCATCGGCAGGAAGAGCAGGCCGATCACGAACAGCAGCCCGACCCAGCGGTACCGCTCTTCGCTGAGGTACCGGCGGGCGGAGTCGATGGCGACGCTCATTCGAACACCTCCGGTTTCCCGAAGAAGCCACGCGGTTTGTACAGGATGAACACCATCGCCGCGACGAAGATGCTGATCTCGACGTAGGTCGGTTGGAGCGCCAGCCATCCGAACGCGATGATCTGGCCGACGATCAGGCTGACCAGGAACGAGCCCTTGAAGCTCCCCATCCCGCCGACGATGATGACGAGGAACGCGAGCAGCATGTACGTCATCCCGACGCCGGGCGTCAGCGACGTGATCGGCGCCGTCAGCCCGCCCGCGGCGGCCGCGAGGGCCGACCCGAGCACGAACGTCAGCGTGTACACCTTACTGGAGTCGACCCCGAGGATCTCGGCGGTCTCCGATGCGTTCGCCGTCGCGTGGATCTCCAGGCCGAACCGCGTCTTCGCCAAGAGCGCGCCGACGGCGAGCGCGACGGCGACGCCGACGACGATGACGAACAGCCGGTGGGTGGGGTACGAGACCCCGAGCAGGTCGACCGTCCCCGGGAACGGCGAGGTCAGGCTCCGCGACTGGTCCCCGAACTGGAAGCCGATCAGCTCCTCGATCACCAAGCCGATGCCGAAGGTCCCGAGGAATCCCAAGAGCGGCTCCTCGTAGAGGTGATGCAGGATCGTCCGTTCGAGGACGAGCCCCAGGAGCGAGACGATCAGAATCCCCGAGACGATCCCGATCCAGAAGCTCCCGGTCGCGCCCGTGATGTAGTAGGTGAGATAGCCGCCGAGCGTGACCATCGCCCCGTGCGCGAAGTTGATGAGGCCGATGAGTCCGAAGATCAGCGTCAGCCCGCTGGCGACGAGGAACAGGATCATGCCCCGGCTGATGCCGTTGAGGAGGTAGGTGACGAAGTCGTTCGGCGTCAGAAACAGCGTTTCGACCATCGTGTTCACCGCCCGCGGGTCACGGTGCTGTCCAGTCCAGCGCCCGTCCCGCGTCCGGTTCCTGCTTTCGGATCTTTTATGATCATTCGTCGGTAGCCGGATGGTTACGCCACTGCCTATTATATCTTCTTGTGGCGAGACGCACCCGTCAGCGAACCGAAACCAACGGCGCGTGAACGCCGCGTCTCGCGGCGCCGCTCAGACCGTGAGGTACTCCTCGTGGAGCTCCTCGTCGCCGAGCTCCTCGTTGTCGCCATCGGCGACGATGCGACCGGATTCGATGATGTACCCGCGGTCGATGAGCGGCAGCGTCCGCGTGATGTTCTGCTCGACGAGCAGGACCGCCCGGTTCTGCGTCACGAGGTCGTCGAGCACCTCGACCACCTCGTCGACGATGATGGGCGCGAGCCCCTCCGTCGGCTCGTCGAGGAGCAGGAGGTCGGGGTCGGTGACGAGCCCGCGGCCGATCGCGAGCATCTGCTGTTCGCCGCCCGAGAGGGTCCCGCCGAGCTGGGCCGAGCGCTCGTCGAGCCGCTCGAAGCGGTCGAAGACGTTCGCGATGCGCTCTTCCTGTTCGGCCTCCGAGAGCCCCTTCGGCGTCGCGAGTTCGAGGTTCTCGCGGACCGTCAGGGCGGTGTAGATCTCGCGGTCCTCCGGCACGTACGCGATCTTGTCGCGGATGATCTCGTGGGGGGCCAGCCCGGAGATGTCGCGGTCGCGGAAGCGGACGGTCCCGGTCTTCCTGTCGATACGGTTGACGATGCTCTCGAGGATCGTGGTCTTGCCCATCCCGTTCCGGCCGAAGATGCCGACGACGCCGTTCTCGTCGACCGACAGCGAGACGTCGAAGAGCACCTGGCTCTCGCCGTAGAACGCGTCGAGGTTCTCCACCGTCAGGATGTCACTCACCGAGGTACACCTCCTTTACGTCCTCGTTGCTGACGATCTCCTCGGGCGTCCCCGTCGCGAGCACGCTCCCGTTGTGGAGGACCGTGATCCGGTCTGTGATCCGCCGCACGAGGTCGATGTCGTGTTCGATGATCAGGATGGTGTAGTCGCCGCGGAGGTCCTCGATGATCTCCTCTAGCTCCTCGGTCTCGGAGGTGTTCAGCCCCGCCGCGGGCTCGTCGAAGAGGATCACCTCCGAGTCCATCCCCAGGACGACGCCGATGTCGAGGAAGCGTTTCTCGCCGTGCGAGAGGTTCTTCGCCACCGTGTCGAGCCGCTCGCTCAGGTGGACGCGCTCGGCGATCTCTTCGATCCGCGCTGTGTCTTCGGGGTCGGCGTCGACCACGCTCCGGACGGTCTTCGAGGGGTCCCGGATCGCCAGGTGCAGGTGCTTCCGCACCGTCATCTCGGGGAAGTACTGGACGA
This sequence comes from Halobellus sp. MBLA0158, assembly GCF_041477585.1. Taxonomy (NCBI): domain Archaea; kingdom Methanobacteriati; phylum Methanobacteriota; class Halobacteria; order Halobacteriales; family Haloferacaceae; genus Halobellus; species Halobellus rubicundus. Next base: position 2,254,345 of record NZ_JBGNYA010000001.1, on the reverse strand, counting down.
CCTGGAACGACCGGCCGATCCCGAGGCGGGCGATGTCCGAGGGCGGGCGCCCGACGAGGTCGTCGTCCTTGAAGCGGACGCTCCCGCTCGTCGGTTCCAGTTCGCCGGTGACGAGGTTGACCGTAGTCGTCTTGCCGGCGCCGTTCGGCCCGATGAGACCGTGGATCTCCCCGGCCCGGAGCTCGAAGCTCACGTCCTCGACGGCGACCACCGAGTCGAACTTCTTGGTGAGCCCCTCGATCGAGAGCACGGGCTCGCCTCGCTCAACCGACAACATCGTTCCTCCTCGGTCCGACGGACGCCCCCGGCCGCCGTTCCGGACCCACGCGCGGTGTGTCTGCGGAAATGTGTTCGACCATGCTGAGTTCCTACCGGGGAGGTCTACCTTGACCCGAATAATCTTTTCGGGGACGATTCGACGGATCGGCCGGACGTCCGCGCTACGACGGCCGAATAATGGTAGCTGACTGAAAGAACGCTCCCGCTGAGAGGCGGATCCGGCTCAGTTGAGACGGCTCTGCCGCCACTCCTCGGAGTCGGGGACCTGATTGAAGGTGTAGATGTGGAGCCCGCGGATGCCGTACTCGTCGGCGTGCGGGGCGAGGCCGTCGACGAGCTCGTCGGGTCGGTACCGGCCGCGCGAGCCGATGAACTGCTTGATGAACCCCACGATGCCCGAAGTCTTGCGGAGGAACTTCACGGAGTCGCCGACGCCGACCTTCTGGGAGATGCTCAGGAGCTTCTCGTACTTCATCACGCCGGGGATGCCGACCTCGATCGGGAGGTCGACGCCGCGGTCGCGGATCTCCTCGATCCACTCGAGCACCGCCTCGGGGTCGTAACACAGCTGCGTGGCGATGTAGGTCGCGTACGGCGCCTTCTTGTCCATCGCCTCCGCCAGCGTCTCGTCCGAGAGGAAGTCGTGGCCCTCGGGATAGCCCGTGATGCCGATCTCCTCGAACTCGTAGTCGAGGTCGTCGAGCGCGACGAGCATGTCGTAGGCGGACTCGAACTCGCCGATCGGCTCCTCGCGGTCGCCGCCCGGCACGAAGATGTCCTCGATGCCGACGGCCTTGAGGCGCTCGCAGATCTCAGCCAGGTGGTCGGGGCCGCGGACGTATCGCGCGGAGACGTGCGGGACGACCTCGTAGCCCTCCTGGGCGGCGCGCTCTGCGGCCTCGATGGTCGCCTCCAGTTCCAACTGCGGCGAGGCCGTGATCGTGATGGTCGCGCCGTCGGGGAGGTGTTCGATCTCGTCGTCGAAGCTGTCGAACGGCATCAGCTCGAACCGGGGGTTTTCGAGCAGCGATTCGGCGGTCGTACGCGTCGAAGACGCGGAGAGTCCTTGGGAAGCCATGTGTGGGTAATTAGGGTGTGAGCCCGGTCGCCGTCGCCGGCGTTCCGAGCGGACGATACGCTGTGTGAGCGCTCATCTATGCTCTCTTGGCGCAGGGCCGGCATAAAATTTGCTCTCTATCCGCGCGAGGCCCGGCGCGGGCGGTCCCGATCGGCCCGCGAACCGCCTATCGCGTACCGCTCACCGATTGTCGGCCGTGTACGGGACCGGCGCGACCGTCGCCCGGATCTCGGTCGACTCGTGGCGCTCGACCGCGGGGTTCGCCGAGCCGTCGGGCTCGCCCCAGACGACCGTCACCTCCGTGCCGGGCTCGGCGAGGTCGACGTTGAGGACGGCGAGGGAAAGCATCGTCCGCTCGTTGTAGGTGTAGGCGCCCATCCGCGACGTCCCGACGAGTTCGCCGTCCTTCTCGATGCGGTCGTGGTGGGACGTCGAGCGCCACGGGATCGGCAGCTGGAGGAAGCGCTTCGTCTCGCCGTCGCGGAACAGCGACCCGAACACGTCGATCACGTCGTCGTCGTCCCACTCCAGGGTCACCAGCGTCCGGTCGGGGTCGTCGAGCTCCGCGGCGATCGCCTCCCGCCCGACGAAGTCGTGGTCGAGGTCGACCAGCCGACCGTAGCCGATCTCGACGGGCGTGACGTAGTAGTCGGTGACGTCGTCGGCGTCAAGGCTGCCAGCGATGGAGTAGTAGCCCTCGACGCTTCGCGCGTCGAGCCACTCGCGGTAGTCGCGCATCGACTCGCTGTCGTAGACCGCGGGCAGCGGCATCCCGAGCCAGCCCGAGACGACCGCGGAGCTCCCGTAGCTCATCCCGCCCAGCTGGCGGATGCCGTGTTCCTCGCCCGCCTCGAGGACGAGCCGCTTGATCGCTTCGCCGTCCTCCCAGGGACCCCAGAACTCGAAGCCGGCCTCGCCGGACATCCCGTGCCGCAGGAGCGTCACCTCGCGGCCGTCGATCGTGATGTCGGTGAAGTTGAAGAAGCCGAGGTCCGGGAGCGGCTCGTCCGCCACCGACTGCATTACATCGAGCGCCTTGGGCCCCTGGATCTGGTAGCGGTAGTTCGTCGGCGGCCCGTCGCGAACGCCGGAGGTCTCGTCGCGCTCGGTCGCGACGTCGTAGTCGCCGGTCTCGGCGTGGAACTGCACCCAGTTTGCCGCCTGCGGCGGACCGACGAGCGCGAAGTCGTCCTCGTCGAAGTAAAAGAGGATCCCGTCGCCGATGAAGTAGCCCTCGGGGTTCGCGAGCACCAGCTGCTTGGCCGTGCCGGGTTCGTACCCCTCGAAGCCGTTCACCGCCAGGTCCGAAAACAGTTCCAGCGCGTCGGGGCCTTCGACCCAGAAGTCGACCATGTGGTGTGACTGGTCGGCGAACGAGCAGGTCTCGCGCCACGCGCGCTGTTCTTCGATCCAGGTCGTGTGTTCGTCGGGAACGTTGGGGAAGCCGAACGCGCCGCGGCCCTGCGACCGCAGCATCTCGACGGGCGAATCGACGGATCCGAGCAGGTCTTCCAGGCTTCGTGTACTCATCTGTTCGGGAGACGTTGTCAAGTCCTCTATTAATAGCTTCGCGTCTGTCGCGTCGAATTTGCTGCCGGTGAGCAAAGGTACTTATGTGGTGCGGTAAACATCGGGATGATGTTCGAGTTCGAGTGGAAGTGCGCTTGGGGTGACGCCGACCCCCACGGTATCGCCTACTATCCGAATCTGATCGACGCGATGCACCGCGCCGGCGAGGAACTGATGGACGACCTCGGCGTGGCCTACTGGGACATCCCGGAGGAGTACGGCGTCCACCTGCCGATCGTCTCGATGGACACCGACTTCGAGCGCCCCGTCGAGGTGGGCGACGTGCTCACCATCTCCGTCGAACCCGACGTCGGTAACAAGAGCCTCGGACTCGAATTCACCGCCACCGACGCGGACGGCAACACCCGATTCAGCGCCCGCGAACAACACGTCTGTGTCTCCAAGGCGGACAACAAGCCGGAGCCCCTCCCCGACGAGGTCCGCGACCCCCTCGAATCGGTCCTCGAGTAATTCTGTCCGAACCCGGAACGGCCGAGTCCGCTCTGTCGCCGTCGGAGCCTAACCGAACAGTCAAATATCATTAACATCCGAGATATTCGCTACGTGGAGAGACGGAGCCGACGCGCACGCTCGGCGTGGAGGGCTGTGGGTCACCTCGGGACCGCTCCCGAGCGACGGCGCGAATCGACGGACGGCCGGCCCACGGTCAGTTTCCGTACTGGTAGTTGATGGTGACGGTGTTTGCCATCTCCCGGAGCTTCTGGAGGAGTTCCTCCTGGTAGGACTCGTCCTGGATCCGACCGGTGGGGACGACGATGCCGAAGGAGCCGAGCACGCCGTCCTCGACGAGAATCGGGACCGCCGCCATCCCCATTCCGATGACCTGCTCGTTCCAGTCGACGGCGTAGCCGTCCTCGCGGATCTGTTCCAGTTCCGCTTTCAGTTCGTCGGGATCGGTGATCGTGTACTCGGTCCGCTGTTCGAGCCCGCGCTCGGCGATGATCTCTTCGACGCGCTCGTCCGGCAGATACGCGAGGATGGCTTTCCCCGTCGCGACCGTGTGCATCGGCGTCGCGGCGCCGGTGTAGGTCCCGAGACTCAGCGCTTGGCGGCCCTCTTCCTGGTGGTACACGACCGCTCGGCCGTCGTTTTCGATCGTCAGGCCGACGAGCTCGTCGGTCTCCGAGACGACGCGCTTCATCTCGGGCTTTGCCACCTGGAACAGGCGGTTCCGGTGTTTCATCTTCCCGCCGATCGTGAGGAAGTACGAGCTCAGCCGGTACTCGCCGTCCTCGCGGGTCACATAGCGCGTCTCGCTCAGCGATCGCAGATAGTCGTAGACGGTGCTGTCGGGGAGGTCCATCTGCGTCGCTAGCTCCGAGGGCCCCGCCCCGTCGAGTTCCCAGAGCAGGTCCAGGATCTCGAACGCGCGCGTGACGGTCGTCAGCGATGTCCGATCCGTAGGCATACCTCATCAACGTCTTCGATGATTGTGAACCTTCCGATTTGTTCGGAGAAACGTCCGATTCGACCGTCTCAGGCCCAGGATACGGTGGTTCGCCTCTCCGGGAACACAACCATCCTAAATGATAAGGAAAGTTATCGGTTCGCGCGACTCACTTCGATTCTTTCCAGTGGCTTGTTGTCGTGCGGGGGCACGTCCCAAAGGGTTCGCCATACGCCGCCTCCATAGATCGACCTCGCGTTCGCGACTCAGTCGTTCGTACCCGCTATCGGGGCCCGAACCCATTGAACCGATATATTCGGAGATAAATTCGTTATACGAGAACAAAATATCCCATCTGTACGCGCTATTCGGTCGAGATAACACACGTACTCCTGTGAGTCTCGGCTCCAGGAGTTTCGAATCGGGATCGATAATGCGTGTACGAACGTTATTCTCACGTCGATACCGTCGATCATCCGTTCCGCGAGTCGTCCGGCACTGACCTAAATCGAGCATATCGGATAAGTAAATAATAGTATATGTTATCCCCCACCGATCCGACGCTGTCGCGGCCCGCGCCGATCGTACACGCCCGAGATGGTCTGCGAGGACGAGCGGTGATGCACAACGGTGGCCTCTCAGGTGATCTCGATGCTCGTTCCCCGCTGTGATTCCGTCCCCGCGCTGCTACTCCGTCGCGTTATGGGAGAAGGCTCACAAACGAATCCATAGAAAAACCGAGCATACCGGATGTTATTTTATTATGATATGATCGTGGTTCCCGGTGTATCCCAGGGGGGGTCCCGGGGCAGGCCTCAGGGATCGACCGGGACGTAGCGGTCGAGGACGTCCTCGCCCGCGAAGAGTCGGGTGACGTTCTCCGCGAGCTGGTCGATGTTCCCAGCGCGGCACTCGGCGGTCATCGCCGCGATGTGCGGCGTGAGCACGGCGTTGTCCAGGTCCTGCAGCGGCGAATCGGCCGGGACGGGCTCGTGCTCGAAGACGTCGAGGCCGGCGCCCGCGATGTCACCGTTCCGGAGCGCGTCGACGAGGGCCGCCTCCTCCACGACGGGACCCCGAGAGACGTTCACCAGCAGGGCAGAGGACCGCATCAGATCGAGTTCGGCCTCGCCGATCAGCCCGCGCGTCTCGTCTGTGAGTTCGGGGGTGAGGATCACGACGTCGCTCTCGGCGAGCAGCGTCTCCAGGTCCGTCCGCTCCCCGTGGGCGAGCTCGGCGTCGATGCTCGGAACGTAGGGGTCGGCGACGAGGACGTCGACGTCGAACCCCGAAAAGAGCATTCCCACGCGCTTGCCGACGTTCCCGAAGCCGACGACGCCGACGGTCGACCCCGAGAGCCGCGTCCCGAGCGGGTACTCGTCGCGCCACCGCCCCTCGGCGATGATCTCGCCGGCGACGGGCAGTCGTCGCGCGGTCGCCAGCGTGAGTCCGAGGGCGTGTTCGGCCACAGAGAGCGCGTTGTGGCCGGGCGTGTGGGTGACGGTGATCCCGTTGTCTCGGGCCGCCTCCAGATCGATCGAGTCGATGCCGGTGCCCAGTTTGCCGATCAGCGACAGGTCCGAGGCGCTGTCGAGGACCGCCTTCGTGAGCGGGATCCGAGAGGTGACGAAGGCCACGTCGTAGTCGGCCAGTTCGGTCTCGAGCGTCTCCTCGTCGCCGTCGATGCCGACCGTCACCTCCCAGGAGTCGTCGAGGTGGTCGAGCAACCGCTCGGTGGGTGTGATGTCCTGATCGACGATGGCTCGTGTCATATCTCTCCGAAGCCCCCCGGGGTACTTTGCAGTTTCTGGATTCGATCGGCTGCCCAGGGCTCCTCGATCGTGTTGATGCCGAGGCTCGTTGCCGTCGACTCGTCGAAAAGGGAACCGAAAACGTGGGAACCCGAACCGGGAGTGGGACAGACGTCAGGTTCGGACCGGACTGGTCAGTCTGTGGGGGATTACCGCTTGTCTTCGCTGTACGGCGCGTTCGCGACCGTCGCCGTGACTTCCTTCTGGGCGTGGCGCTCGACGCGCTTGTTGTCGTTGTCCTCGGGGTCGCCCCAGACCAGGGTGACTTCCGTGCCGGGCTCGGCGTACTCGGTGTCGATGACGGCGAGCGAGAGGAACTCACGCTCGTTGTAGATGTAGGACTTGTCCGTCGAGACGCCGATGTGCTCGCCGTCCTTCAGGACCTCGTCGTACGGGCACGCGGCCGACCGCGGGTGCGGGAAGTCCATGTACTGGTAGGTCTCGCCCTCGCGGAACAGCGACGCGAAGATGTCGACCATGTCGTCTTCGTCCCATTCGAGGGTGACCTTCTTCCGGTCGGGGTCTTCGACCTCGTCCTCGAGGGCCTCCGCGCCCACGAAGTCGTGGTCGAAGTTGATGATGTGGCCGTAGCCGAGTTCGACCGGGGTGAAGTAGTAGTCGGTGATGTCGTCGGAGTCGAAGCTCCCGCCGATCGAGAGCAGGCCGTCGCCGACGTCGAGCCACTCGAGGTAGTCCTCCATCCCTTCCTCGAAGATGGCCGGGACGACGAGCGGGATCCAGCCGAGGATCGCGTTCGGCGTCTGGTAGGCCTCGGCGCCGAGGTGCTTGATGTCGTACTCCTCGCCGGCCTCCATCACGGCCTCCTTGACCTTCTCGCTGTCCTCGTAGTCGCCCCAGAACTCGAAGCCGGGCTCGCCGGCCATCCCGTGGCGGAGGAGCTTGGCGTCGACGCCGTCGATGGAGATGTCGCCGAAGTTGAAGAAGCCGAGGTCGGGGATCTCGTCGTCGACGGCCTCTTCCATCACCTTGATCGCTTCCGGACCCTGGACCTGGAAGCGGAAGTTGTTCGGGTCGTCTCCGGTCTGGACCGGACGTCCCTGGATGTGTCCGTCGACGTCGTAGTCGCCCGTCTCGATCTGGTACTGGAGCCAGTTGTGGGCGGGGCGGCTGCCGACGCTCAGGAATTTGTCCTCTTCGAGGTGGAACCAGATCGCGTCGCCGATGTAGTTGCCGTTGGGGTTGGCGACGACGAGCTGCTTCGCCTTGCCGGGCTCGGTGTTCTCGAAGCTGTTGACCGCGAAGTCCTTGTAGAGGTCGAGCGCGTCGGGGCCCTCGACGTAGTGGTCGGTCATGTGATACGACTGGTCGGCGAAGGCGACGCTCTCGCGCCAGGACCGCTGCTCTTCGATCCAGTTTGTGATCTCGTCGGGGACCTTGGTGAACTGTCCGACGCCCAGGTCACGGGTGAGTTCGACGGGACTGCCGGCCTTTTCGACGGCCTCTGCCATACTATCGCTGAAGGACCACGCTCTTTCGCTCATTGTAGTATTCCACCTTAGTGGAATATCGTATCCTACTTAAGATTTAGGTAGTAGGCCCGTCGGAATTCAAGATTCTGGTATATTATATAAATATTGGCTTTACCTTCAAACAAGAGATGTGTGATCTATCCTCATACACGGGTCGGCGTCGACGTCCGATCCGAGAGGAAAACAGAGAACACGGAAAAAGCGGAGCAAACGGAGAAACCGACCGTCGGTGCCCGTTACGTGAGGTCTTCGTTCTTCGCGCTCAGCCGATCGAGCTTCCCGGTGGAGGTCCGCGGCAGCGACTCGTCGACGAAGTGGTACTCCCGCGGTCGTTCCATCCGCGCGAGGTTGTCGCTCTCCAAACACCACTCGTCGAGCTCCTCGGCGGTCAGGTCGGGATCGGAGGCGTAGACGTACGCGGTCACCTTCTCCCCGTACTCCTCGTCTTCGACGCCGACGATTGCGGACTCGTTGACGCCGGGATGGGCGTTGAGCCGCTCTTCGATCGGCGAGGGGTACACCTTGATCCCCTTGGACAGGATCATCAGGTCGGTGCGGCCCTCCAGGTAGATGAAGCCGTCCTCGTCGCGGTAGCCGAGGTCGCCGGAGTACCACCAGCCGTCCTCGAACACCTCTTCGGTCTTGTCGGTGCGCTCCCACGCCCAGACCGGACAGTCGGGCGCGCGGACGGCGATCTCGCCGACCTCGCCGGTCGGCTTTACGTCCTCGTAGGTGCCGTCCTCGTCGATGATCCGGATCTCGACCCCGGGGACGGGCTTGCCGACGCTCTCGACGCGCTCTTCTGTGAGTTCGGGGTCTTCCATCACGGTCGCGTACGCCTCCGTGGCGGCGTAGGAGTTCTTCACGACGCCACAGATGTTCTCTCTGAGCCGCCGCAGCGTCGTCGCGTCGAGGACCTCGCCCGCGGACATGATGGCGTTGAGCGAACTCAGGTCGTAGTCGTTGAGGTCGTCGAGGTTGAGGATCTCGCGCCACATCGTCGGGACCAAGAGGGCGGAGGTGAGCTCGTGCTCCTGGATCATCTCCAAGTAGTCTTCGGGGTCCCACGAGCTGAGGAAGTAGGTGGTCGCCCCGGAGACGAGCGCCGGCAACACCACCGAGTACCACGCGGCGAAGGAGGGAGTGAACACGTGGGGCTGTCTCGCGGGGCGGTTGAGTTCGTAGACGCTGACCAGGGCGTTGGCGCGGAAGTAGAGCCCGCGGTTCGTGTGACACCAGCCCTTGGGCTCGCCGGTGGTACCCGAGGTCCACATCACGACCGCGGTATCTTCTTCGCGCATGCGGACGTCCGGTTCGGTCTTCGACTGGCCGTCGAGGAACGGCTCCATCCCGACCTCGTAGTCGGTCGTCGCGGATCCGGTGTTGACGACGACGTCGATGTCCGAGGTGATCTTGTCCTTCAGGCGCTCCTCGTAGGTCTCGGCCGTCACCTCGTCGACGACGAGCACCTTCGGCCGCAGCGAGTCGATGCAGTGTTTGAGCGTGTTCGGCGACGCCCGGATGTGGAGATTCGAGACCGTACATCCGGCCTTCAGTCCGCCGTTCCAGAGAACCGTGTGTTCGAGGGAGTTCTCACAGAGGAGGGCGATGCGATCTCCCGGTCCCGCATACTGCTGGAAGGCGTTCGCCGCCTGATTGCTTCGCTCGTCGAACTCCCGCCAGGTCAGCGTCTCGCCGTCGGTGCCGTTCCCGAACGCAACCTTGTCCGGGTTGTTCTCGGCCGCGATCCGGGACAGATCCTTCACTGCCGGCACCTCGACGGTCGAACTGTGGTGCATATCCAAAACTGTCGCGTTCATCTACCTTATAATTTGAGAAAGTATGACAGAGTCCGTTTCGACGGGAATCTCGGTCGTTGCCGGGGTCAGCCACGGCATCCGTCCACAGCTGGATCGGCCGTCAAAAACATTTTAATATGGCAACAGTCCGTTCTACCTCGACGATCAATTCGGGCCGAGAAATCGACTTCACGCTTGGTAGGCGTTAGCGAGTGTTCTTCGAATGTGAAAATAGAAACAGAACAATATAGTTATGGAAATTTGAAGCTACCAGATTAAATATTTCTAATACTGGTCTGAATTGCATATAAAAACAATCTTAATACAATACAGTAAAATAAGTAAGATAAAAACTATAGTACTATATCTTATATATTATTCAAATCACGCGCTCGTGCGCAACCGACTGCCGCCCGCGAAAGTGTTTTTGTTCGATGCGTACAATATCGTGGCACCCGCGCGAATCGGCGCGGCTCTCACCCCTATGACCTCACACCCCGACGACGAGTGGCGGACGGAACTCCTGCGGAACCGCGAACGGAAGGAGCGGTACTTCCGGGAGAATCAGCGTTCGCCGATCCCGCCGGAGCTCCGCGGCGACGACTTCCCTGGGCTCGACTACTACGAGCCCGACCCCGACTACCGATTCGAGCTCGGGCTGCGGCGGTACGACGAGCCGGAGCCCGTCACCGTCGAGACCACCGCCGACGGCGAGCAGACCTACCGCCGCGTCGGTCGCTTCGAGTTCGAGATCGACGGGACAGAAATGTCTCTCGACGCCTTCGAGCCGACCGACGGGAGCGACCGGCTGTGGGTCCCCTTCCGCGACGTCACGAGCGGTGAGGAGACCTACGGCGCCGGCCGCTACGTCGACCTCGAACCCGGGCCGGACCGGCGGGACGACGGCACCTGGGTCCTGGATCTGAATCGGGCGTACAGCCCCACCTGCGCGTACAACCCCGCGTACGAGTGCCCGCTCGTCCCGCCGTCGAACTGGCTCGACGTGCGGATCGAGGCCGGCGAACGCGACTTTCCGGCCGACGTTTATGAACACGAGCACGCGTAGATCCCCTCGGATGGACGTCAGGCGTGGTCGCATCAGAGACCGCGGCGACCGGTCCGACGAGCATCCCGCCGCCGACGGCATCCCCCGACCGCCGGGCGTTTTATTGCCGCTCCCGATCGACTTCGCTTGGTGATCAATGATGGGCGTCGCGACCGACGAGATCCGGGTGCTCCACGTCGACGACGATCCGGATTTCGTCGAGATGGCGGCGACGTTTCTCCAACGGGCCGACGACCGCCTGTCCGTTCGGGCGGTGACGACCCCGGGGGAGGCGCTCGCCCGTCTCGACGACGACCCGGACGCGATCGACTGCGTCGTCTCCGACCACGATATGCCGGAGCGCGACGGGATCGAACTGCTCCGAGCGGTCCGCGAGGACCACCCCGACCTGCCCTTCATCCTCTTTACGGGCAAGGGCTCCGAGGAGATCGCGAGCAAGGCCATCTCGGCCGACGTGACGGACTACCTCCAGAAAGAGCCGGGGACGGACCAGTACGCGGTTCTGGCGAACCGGATCGCGAACGCCGTCGAACACTACCGGTCGCAGGCCGCGCTGGCCGAGCGAAACCGTGAGCTCCGCAGCTACGAGCGGATGATAAACACGATGCACGAGTCAGCGTGCATCTACGACGCCGAGGGCCGCTTTCGGATGGTGAATCAGTACCTGGCCGACTGGTACGGGACCAGCCGGGAGGCCCTCGAAGGGGAGATGAGCGGGCTCATCCCCCACATCAGGTCCGTCTCGGAGGGCGATCCGTACCAGGAGCTCCTCGACGGCGAGCGCGACGAACTGCTGGGGGAGGTGGAGGCGGACTTCCCCGAGCACGGGCGGGCCATCGTCGAGTACCGGCTGACGCCGCTCGACGTCGACGGGTCGATCGAGGGCGTCGTCGCCGTCGCCCGGGACATCACGAAGCACCGCGATCGCGAGCGGGAGCTCGTGCGGATCCGGGACCTGCTGGACGAGACCGAGCGGCTCGCGGGCGTCGGCGGCTGGGAGATCGACGCCGAGACCCGTGAACTGTCCTGGACGGATCACCTCTCTGAACTCCTCGCTCTCGACCCCGGAGACAGCCCGTCGCTGTCGGACGTCCTTGAGGCCCTCCGGGATGCGGACCGCGCCCGCGTCGAAGGCGCCATCGAGCGGGCGTTCGACTCGGGCGAGCCGTTCGACGTCGAAGCGCGGACGGCCGGCGACGACCACCGGTGGCTCCAGTTCCACGGCGAGCCGAAGACGGCCGACGGCGCGGTGACGTCCCTCAGAGGCGCCGTCCACGACGTCACCGAGTACCGCCGCCGGGAGCGGGAGCTCGAACAGGCCCGCGCCGAGTACGAGGAGCTGTTCAACGGGATGAACGACGCCGCCTGGGTCATCGACACGGATATGAACTTCCTCGCGGTCAACGACGCGGCCGTCGAACGCACCGGCTACTCCCGCGAGGAGCTGCTCTCGATGCGCCCCCACGACATCGACGCGGGGACCGATCCCGCGGAGATCACCCGGCTCATCGAGACGATGCCGGAAGACGAGATCCAGATGGTCGAGACCGTCCGGGAGACGAAAGACGGCGAGACGATCCCCGTCGAGATCAGCTCGAGCCTCATCACCTACGAGGGCGAGACCGCCATCCTCAGCATCAGCCGCGATATCTCGAACCGGAAGCGGCGCGAAAAGCAGCTCGAAGAGTTCGCCTCGGTCGTCAGCCACGACCTCCGGAATCCCCTGAACGTCGCCTCGGGCCGGCTCGAACTCGGGATGCGCGAGTGCGACAGCGAACACCTCGCCCACGTCGCTCGCGCCCACGAGAGAATGCAGACGCTGATCGACGAGCTCCTGACGATGGCGCGGAGCGACCAGCCCGTCACCGACCGCTCGCCGGTCGACCTCTCGACGCTGCTCGACCGGAGTTGGCAGAGCGTCCAGACGGGGTCGGCGACGCTCGACTCCCGCACAGACCGGGTCGTCCGCGCGGACCAGTCGCGACTCCAGCAACTCCTGGAGAACCTCATCCGCAACGCGGTCGAACACGGCGGCGAGGACGTCACCGTGACGGTCGGCGACCTCGACGACGGTTTCTACGTCGCAGACGACGGGCCGGGGATCCCGCCCGACGAGCGCGAGAAGGTGTTCGAGACCGGCTACTCCACCTCCTCGAAGGGCGTCGGGTTCGGGCTGAGCATCGTCGCGCAGGTGGTCTCGGCCCACGACTGGCAGATCAAAGCGACCGAGAGCGACGACGGCGGCGCGCGGTTCGAGATCACCGGCGTCGAGTTCGCGGACTGACCCCGGAGACGACTGAGCGCGCTCGGCGGGGAGAAACCGATATGTGTCCCTCACGAGAAGGGACGCGTATGAGCGAATCTCGGGGGAACGACTCGACGGGGGACGTCGGCACCACGGACACGCGCGAGCAGATTATGGAGGCCACCTTCCGGGCCGTGAGCGAGCACGGCTACAAGGACCTCCGGATGCGGGACATCGGCGCGGAGATGGACCTCTCCCGGCAGGTGATCCACTACCACTACGACGGCAAGTACGATCTCCTCTCGTCGTTCCTCGAATACGTCATCGAACAGTACGAGGGAAGCGTCGAGGTCGAGCCCGACACCGACCCGAAAACCGAACTCGACGCCCGGATCGACCGGTGTCTCCTGGGGCCGGAGTTCGACGAGTTCTCCCACTGGGACCGGATGAAGGTGTACCACGAGCTGTTCGCCTACGCCCAGAACGACGAGGAACACCGCGAGATCTTCAACGACCACTACGACCACATCCGCGACAGCATCGTCACGGTGGTCGAAGCCGGCATCGAGTCGGGGGCGTTCCGCGACGTCGACGCCGACCTGATGGGCCAGCTCATCACCGACGTGATCCACGCCGCGCGCGAGCGGCGGCTGGCGCTCGGCCACGAAAACGCGCCGGCGGAGGCCCGCCGGGCTATCGACGAGTTCGTCTACGATTCGCTTCTCGCCTGATAGTGATTACTCTCACTGTTTACCGCCGAACGCGACGCCCGGTGACGGCGCTCGGCGGTAAGAGACGAGAGTAATCACTATGAGTCCCCCGGTTACAGTTCGGGGACGTCCGACGGCATATCGAAGTCGTGGTAGTACTCGCCCTTCTCCTTCGAGAGGATGTCGAGGACCGCGGCCGCGCCGTCGCCGGCCGCGATGGCCGCCTGCCACTTCTCGGCGCGGCCCATCGCGCCCGTCGCGTAGACGCCTTCGACGGAGGTCTCCATGTCGAGGTTCACGTCGACGACGTCCTCGTCTGTGAAGTCGCAGCCGAGGTCCTCCGCGAGATCGCGGTTGCCGCCCGTCGCGAGGACGACGTAGTCGGCCACGTACTCGTCGTCGTCGGTGGAGACGACGAACTCCTCATCTGCCTGCTCGACGCCCGTGACCTCGGCATCCTGAAGGGACGCGCCCCGGTCTTCGGCCTGTCCGCGGGCGACGACGAGGAACTCGTCGCCGCTGATGCTCCGGATGCCGGGATAGTTGAACAGGTGTGCTTTGTGCATCCACGACTCGTCGGTGTCGAACACGACGGTGTCGAGGTCGTTCTTCGCGGCGAACAGCGCCGCGCTCAGTCCGGCGGGTCCGCCGCCGACGATTGCTACGTCTACCATACCTCCCCATTTTCCCGCCGGAAGGAAGTATCTTACCATCCGGTAAACAGATCATCACCCGCGTAGCAGCACTGCCGCCAGCGCCGCGCCGCCGACGAGGAAGGCCCCGCTGACGAGGCCGCCGAGCGCGAGCGGGCCGAGTCCGTCGCCGTCGGGTGAGGCCACGTCGCTCTCGTCGATCTCCGCGGGCGTGCTCGTCGGCGTCTGCGACGACTGTTCCTGCACGACGAGGCTCCCCACGTCGACCGGGTCGTCCCTCTCTGTACCGGCGTACAGCGAGACGTCGTAGCTCGCGGGATCGAGCATCGCGTCCAGCGACGTCTCCGAGCGCACGTCGACGGTGTCGCCGCCGGAGACGCTTACCGTCTCGCCGCCGCGCCCCGCCAGCGACGTGTCGACGTAGAGGACCGCCTCGCCGTCGCCGTCCTCGTCGCGGACGACGGCGTCGAGTTCGTAGTTGACCTTGGTCTCGTTGCCGACGACAATCACGGCCGCGTTCGCGTCGCCGGTGAACGAGACCGGGATCGCCGCGACGCCGCCGCGGTTCACGAGGAAGATGTTCTCGCCGAAGGCGACGGGCGAATCGGCCCCGTCGGTCCGGGTCGGCGTCGCCGTCTGCTCGGGGATCGGCGTCGGCGTCGCGTCGGGGGTGCTGTCGGCGCAGTCGCCCTCGCAGGCGACGATCTCGCCGTCGACGCTCGTCTCGGCCGAGCCGTCCTCGAAGCGCGCGGTGAGGGCGATCGTGCCGCCCGCGCCGATGTCCGAGAAGTTGAACGCGACCGCCCAGGTGCCGTCGTCGGTCACGACCGCTGACTCGGATTTGAGGAACGCGGGCGAGGTGTCGCCGGTCGAGCGGACCCGCACGAGGATCTCCGTGCCGGTCGGCGCGTCCGCCGTCCCGCGGATCACCTGCGAGGGCCCGCTGGCGACCGTCACTCGGTCGCCCTCGTACTCGATCGCGACGCTGGGATCGGCGGCGGCTGGGGTCGCGAAGACGGCGGGCGCGAGAACGCTCGTCAGCACGACCGCGGCCAGGAGCACGCGGGCGAATCGGCTACGCATCCCGCACCTCTCTGTGCCGCCGTCGTCGCTTCGGGCTATCCGTCGCGTCGGACCGCAATTCCGTGGAGGGCATACGGGTCGACAGACGACGCCGCGGGGTTAAGAACGACCGATTGCTTCGACAGCCGTTTACGCTACTGCCCGGTCCGGGAGATTCAAGCGCCGCCGGCCGGAACCGTCGGCGACGTGACGGACGGACGCGACGACGAGGGGTTCCGAATCAGCCGGCGGCGGGCGCTCGCGGTCGGCGGCGCGGCGGCGCTCAGCCTCGCGAGCGCCCGCCGGCTCCCTCGCTTCGACGCCGCCGGCGACCCTTCGGACGACGGGGGCGGACGTGGCGGAAGCGATGTCGACGACGAGCCGATCGCACGCATCCACGACGCGGGCGTCGCGGGCGCGGGCGTCGACGTCGCCGTCCTCGATCCGACGGGCTTCGATCCGACGCACGACGTGCTCGCGGACGCGGTCGCCGACATCCGGCAGTTCGGCCCCGACCGGGCCGTCGTCGACCGGACGACCCACGGCACCGCGGCCGCCGCCGCCGTGGCGCGGCTCGCGCCCGACGCCGCCCTCTCGCTCGCGTCCTTCCGCGAGCAGTCGGCCTTCGTCGACGCGGTCGAGTGGTGTCGCGAGCGCGGGACGGACGTGATTCTGGCGCCGGTCGCGGCCCACGGCGCGGTCGCGAGGCCGGGCACGGACGTCTACCGCGCGGTCCGGCGCGCGATCGGGGCGGGCTCTACCGTCGTCGCGCCCACCGGGAACGCGGCGCTCGGCCACTGGCGCGGCCCGCTCGCGGCGGTCGCCGCCGACGGCGACGCCGACCCGACGCGACTGGGGGTTCGCCCGCTCTCCGCCGACGGCGCCGGCGCGGGCTCCGTCCGCGGCCGGTTCGTCGCCTGGCTCGTCGCGGACGCTGAGGTCCGGACCGACCTCACGCTCGCGCTGCTGCGCGCCGTCGACGACGGGGAGCGGTGGAACCTCGTCGCGGTCTCCCAGCCCGCCGCGTCGCGGGCGGGACAGCGCCTTGTCGCCGACCTCGACGACGGCACGTACGCGCTCGTCGTGCGGCCGGCCGCGGCGGCCCGGTCCACGGGCGGCGCCCGAACGGGGCGGATCGAGGTCACGACGCCGACGCACGCGCTCTCGCCCGCGCGGCCGCTCGGGAGCATCGCCGTCCCCGCGAGCGTCCCGGGGGTCGTCGGCGTCGGCGTCACGGACGGGGATTCGCCGGCCGCCGTCGCCGATTCGCCCACGGCGACGACCGCCGACGCCGTGGCCCCGTACAGCGGCCGCGGACCGACCCGAGAGGGGGGGACCGGCGTCGACGTCGTCGCGCCGCCGCGTCCCTGGATCGCGGACGGCAGCCCCGGGACGTCGGCCGCGGCCGCCCGCACGGCCGGGGTGGTCGCCCTGCTCCGCGGCGCGGCGCCGTCGCTCTCGCCCGCGGACGTCGTGACGGCGCTCCGCGCGTCCGCCGGCGACGTCGGCCGCCCCGGCACCGACCTCGCCTCGGGATGGGGTCGGCTCGACGCCGTCGCCGCGGTCCAGCGCGCCCGTTCGCGGTAGCCTCGACGACTCTCGAAGCCGCTCTCGGAGCGTTCAAACGCGCGTTTGAGCTACGCGGACCTTGATGTGCCCGGTGGCGCTATGGTCGCGTATGTCATCCCCGATCGCCAGGCTGGGGGACCGCACGCGGGCGCCGGACGCGTCCCCGGCGGTCGTCGACGTCGCGGACGACGACGCGGGCGAACTGGTCGACGCGCTGGGCTCGGAGACCGCCCGCGAGCTGTACAGCGCGCTGCACCGGGAGCCCGCGCCGCCCTCGGAGCTGGCCCGCGACCTCGACACGTCGGTCCAGAACGTCCACTACCACCTCTCGAAGCTCCAGTCGGCCGGCGTCGTCGAGTCGGTCGGGACGCGCCTCTCCGAGAAGGGCAACGAGATGACCGTCTACGGGCCCGCGGCCGACCCGATCGTCTTGGTCGGCGACGCCTCGTCGGCCGAGCAGGGGGCGCTCCGGCGCTCGCTCGCGGACTGGGCGACGGGCGTCGCGGTCCTCGCGCTGACGAGCCTCGCGGTCCAGGTCGGCGCCGAGCGCTTCCTCGGCGGCCCGGCGGCGTCGCTCTTCGAGCCGGCGAGCCTCGGCGCGGCGCCGTCGCATCCGCTCGTCCGCGGCGTGCTCCTCCTGGCCGAGCCCGGACTCCTCTTCTTCCTCGGCGGGCTGGCGGTGTTCGTCGCCGCGGCGCTCCTCGACTGGCGGCCGTGAGGTCCCGAGGTTCGCGAACGGCGATCGGCGAGGGGAGCCACCCGATACCCAGACGCTGAGAACCGATCCGTCCGCTTATGCCCCCGAAGGTCGAACTCCGCTCGACCAAGATGCGACGACGGACCTTCCTCAGGGGCGCGGCCGGCGGGATCGGCGTTGGCGGCGCGGTCGGCACCGCCGGCTGTCTGGGCCTCGGCGACGACAACCCCGACGTGGCGCTCCCCGAGCCCGATCGCGAGTACACGAGCGAGGACCTCCCGTACCCCGCGTGGGGCCAGCGCGTCCCCGACGTGACGCTCCCGGCGCCGATCGAGGGGACCGAGGTGTCGACCCGCGAGGTCGAGACGCCGTCGCTTCTCACCTTCTTCTACAGCCACTGCAACACGGTCTGTCCTGTTCTGATACAGACGATGCGGAGCGTCCAGACCCACGCGATCGAGGAGGGCTACGCCGACGCGGTGACGTTCCTCCCGACGACGTTCGACCCCCAGCGCGACGACGCCGAGCGCCTCCGGGCCTACGGCGAGCAGATGAACGTCGCGATGGACGCGGGCAACTGGCACTTCCTCCGTCCCGAATCCGAATCGCGGGCCGAGTCCGTCGTCGCGGAGGAGTTCGGCGTGACCTTCCAGCGGACCCATCCCGAGGATATGGAGATGTATATGTTCAGGCACTCGGCCCTGACGTTCCTCGTCAACGCCGACGGCTACGTCGAGCGGGCCTACCGGACGAAACAGCCGAGGGCCGAAGCGATCATCGAAGACCTCGCGACCGTCCGGGACCGATGAACCGCCGCCGAGTCGTGACCGCGCTCGCGGGCCTCGGACTGACGGGCGCCAGCGCGCTCGCGGTCACCGATCGACTCCCCGGACTCGACGGGTCGGACTCGGCGCTTCCGCTCCGCGTCGAGACGATGGACGCCCGCGGCTCGACGGCGGGGCAGGTCCGGATCCCCGCGCCCGGGGCGCCCACCGTCGTCGACCTGTTCGCGACTTGGTGTGCGCCCTGCAAGGAGCAGATGGACGCGCTCTCGACTGTCCACGAAGAGTACGGCGACCAGGTCGCGTTCGTCTCGGTGACGAACGAGCGGATCGGCGGCACGCTCTCCCGCGCGGACGTCCGGGAGTGGTGGCGGACCCACGACGGCGCCTGGACGGTCGGCCTCGACCCCGAATCGGACCTGATGAGCGCCCTCGGCGCCTCGGGCCTTCCCTACTTGGCCGTCGCCGACGCCTCGGGCGAGATCCGCTGGACCCACGCCGGCGTGGCGTCGACGGCGACGCTCCGGCGTGAGGTCGAGCGCGCGCTCGAATCCGGTTCGGCGTCCGGGACGCCTCGGTCCTAACCGTGCTCTCCCCCGCCTTCTTCGGAACCGCGGCGTTCGCCGTCGGCGCCGGCGTCGCGACGTTCTTCGCGCCGTGTGCGTTCCCGCTGCTACCGGGCTACGTCGGCTACTACCTCCAGCGGACGGAGAGCGCCTCGGGGCTCGTCTCGGGCGTCGTCGCCGCGGCCGGCGCGGTAGTCTCGCTGGGCGTCGTCGCGGGGCTCGCGCTCGCGCTCGGCCAGCGGCTCACCTCGCTCCTGCCGGTCGTCGAGCCGGCGATCGGCCTCGCGCTCGTCGCCTTCGGCCTGCTAGTCCTCTCGGGGTGGACGGCGCCGACGCCGTCCCTCCCGGCGCGGCCCGAGTCGCTCGTCGGCTTCGGCGCCTTCGGCGCGGTCTACGCCGTCGCGGCCGCGGGCTGTGTCGTTCCGCTGTTCCTCGGCGTCGTCGCTCAGGCGTCGGCGCTGCCGCCGGGACAGGGCGCGCTCGTCCTCGCGGGGTACGCGGTCGCGGTGGCGGCGCCGCTCGTCGGAGTGACGCTGCTGGCGGACGCCGGAGTGACTGCCTGGCGCGACGCAGGCCGCTATGCGGGGCGGATGAAACAGGCCGCCGGCGCCCTGCTCGTCGTCGCCGGTCTCGGACAGCTCTACCTCTCAGTCGTCGTGCTGGACGTTCTCGGGCCCTGAAATCACTCTCGGGCGAGGGCCGCGAGCGCCTCCGAGCCGCCGGCCGTGAGCGGCGTCCCGTGGCCCATACACGCCACCTCGAAGGGCGGCGCTCGGGCGGCCAGGTCGTCGATGCTCTCTCGGACCCGCTCGGTGTCGTAGCTCATCGCCCAGCCGGAGGGCTCCAGCGCGCCGTCGGCGCCCGCGACGAGGTCGCCGAGCAGCGCCGCGTCGAGGTCCGCGCTCACGTACGCCACGTGGCCCGGTGTGTGGCCGGGCGTGTGGTACGCCGTGAACGAGCCGATTGTGTCGCCGTCGTCGATCGGCTCGACGTCGAGGTTCGGGGCCGAGGTGAAGACGCCGACGAGCCGCTGGAAGGCGCCCTTGTGGTTCGAGATCGGCGGCGAGCGCGCGCCGGTCAGGATCTCGGCGTCGTCGGGGCCGGCGTAGACGGTCGCGTCCAGCTCCGGGGCGAGCGCGCCGAGCGTCCCGATGTGGTCGAGGTCGTAGTGGGTGAGGAGCACCCGCCCGACGTCGCCGGGCTCCATCCCGAGTTCGCCGAGTTCCGCGCGGAGCCGCGACTCGTCCAGGGGCGTCCCCGCGTCCACGAGCGTCGGCACGTCGTCGAAGACGAGGTAGGCGTTGACGCCCCGCAGCGAGAAGTGCCACACGCCCTCGGTCAGTTCCGTCGCCATACCCGCCGTTCGAGCGCGGGGGATATCAAGGCCGGTCTTGCGCTCCTCAGAAGACGAACGGGCCGCGCTGCTGGATCGGCTCTCCGTGCGGTCGGCCGGCGACGGCGACGACCCTGAGGCGCGAGTCGGTCGCGACCGCGACGTCGCGAGCCTCCGTGACGGGGAGGACGTCGCCCTCGCCGAAGGGCTCGCCCGCGACGGTGCCGTCGCCCTCGACGCCGTACAGGAACCCGGACCAGCCCTCCGGAACCGACCAGGTCCAGGCGTCGTCGACGACGGCGTCGAGGTACTCCATCTCGGTGCGGAGGTCGATCGGCGAGCCGTCGCCGACGACGATGGTGACCGTCGCGCCCTCGGCCTCGCGGGTCGGGAGCTCGTCCGCGCTCGCGTCGGTGTAGTCGGCGTCGATCTCCTTGTCCTCCCGCGGGAGATTCACCCACAGCTGGAGGCCGTTGCAGGCGGCGCCGTCGGCTGGGAACTCCGAGTGGCGGATGCCGCCGCCGGTCGTGATCCGCATCGCGTCGCCCTCGTAGGCCGTGTGGGAGACGCCGAGCGAGTCCTCGTGGGCCATCCCCCCGTCGAGGAGATAGGAGACGATCTCGAACCCCTTGTGGGGGTGCATCGGAAAGCCCTGGTCGGGATCGATGTAGAAGCGCTCGAAGAGCACGAACGGATCCAGGTGGGCGGCGTAGTGGCTCGTCGGGAACGCGCGGTTGGAGGTGACGCCTGTCCCGTGTTGGACCGTTTCACCAGGGACCGGGCTGCCGTCTGCGCTCCCGCTTTCGGGATCGCTCTCGTCGGTCGACATACGTGATTCGAGGAGCCTGACGGGGATAAGGGGCGGGAACGCGGCAGTGTGGGCACTATCGGCGGCGGGACTCCTCGCGGTGATCCGAGCGTGGGAGTCATACTGATGCTCTCACTGTTTCCCGCCGAGCGCCATCCCCGTTGACGGGGCTAAGAGACGAGCGTACTCGGTTCAGTCCTCGACGATGTCGACGACCTCGTAGCTGACGTTCTGCTCGCGGAGCTTGTCGGTGTGGCTCGACAGCACGTCGGTGGCGGCCACGAGCAGCACGTCCAAGCCCCTGGCGGCGGCTTCCCCGACCGCGACCGCGCTCCCAAAACGGATGTCGGGATCGAGGTCGGCGGCGTCGGCGACGGCGACCGCTACGGTCTCGGCGACCGCCACGAGGTCGTGCTCGTCGGCCAGCGCTCGGACCCGGTCTGTCGGGACGGCGGCGCTGCCGCCGTTCTGGACCTGCGGCACCGCGACCACGGTGACGGTCCCGAGGTCGTAGTCGACGACGCCCTGGACGTTCGTGATCCCGACGTCCCGGCCGGGGTCGGCGTCGGTGACCGCGACCGCCGTCGCAGAGCCCGTGTCGCCGGCCATCGCCCGGAGGACGCCGTCCCGCATCGTCAGCGAGACCGTCTCGCCCTCGCGGATTTCCGTCGTCGCGATCGCGGTCTCGATCTCGACCTGGCCGATCACGTCCTCGGAGACGTGCTCGATGAAGCGGCGCAGTTCGTCGGTCTGGGAGATCAGCCAGTCGACGCCCTCCTTCGTCACCTCGTAGCGGCCCCGGCCGTGTTTGTTGACGTAGCTCTGCTCGACGAGGTCCTGCAGGTAGTCGCTGACGGCCTGGGCCGTGATGCCGATGGCGTCGGCGATCTCCTGCTGATTGACCGCGGGCTGGCGCTCGGCGATCTGGACGAGGATCTGGTACCTGGTCGCGTTCCGCTTGCTCCGCAGAACGCCGAACTCCTCCGCGTCGTCCGCGTTCTCGGCCATCGTTCGTCCTCACGGCCGGGAACTAAAGTACCTTTGCCCTAATTCCGGTCCGATTGCGCGAGCGTCCCGATTCGCGCCGTTTTGAACAATCTAGATTTTCCTAAAACAACCAAAATTGTTTTACGGTCCACGGAAGTTGTTTCCGTCGATGGCTCAGGTATCGCTCCCGCACGACGCGAAGGCCGGCCCGACGAAGCCCGAGGTCAGGGCCGTGCTCCTCGCCAAACTCGACCTCGACCCCGCCGACCACTTCGCGGAGGTCGGCTCCTGTACCGGCGCCGTGACCGCCGAAGCGGCCCGCCGGGCCGGCCGCGTGACCGCCTTGGAACGCAAGCCGGACCGGCTCGAAACGACCCGCAAGAACCTCGCGGCGAACGGTATCGACGTCGCCGACGCCGACGTGACGCTCCGCGCGACCGAGGCGCCCGAGGGGCTCCCCGACGACGCGGACACCCTCTTCCTCGGCGGCAGTCGGAACTACGAGGCGGTGCTGGACCGCGCCGTCGAGACCGGCGTCGACCGGATCGTGATGAACGTCTCGCGGCTCGAAGTGGCCGGTGCGGCCACGGAGGCGTTCCGCGAGCGCGGCCTCCTGGAGGAGGTCGTCCAGTTCCAGGTGAGTCACGGCTACGAGCTCGCCGGCGCGACGAGCTTCGATTCGGAGAATCCAGTGTATATGCTCGTCGGGGGAGTCGACGCGGCACCCGACGCCGCGGCGGACGGAGGCCGCCGATGACGCTCTACGGCGTCGGGCTTGGCCCCGGCGACGCCGACCTGGTGACGGTGCGCGGCAAGCGCGTGCTGAACGATGCGGACGTCGTCTACTCGCCCGGCCGGCTCTCCAGGAGCGTCGCGACCGAGCACGTCCCCGAGGAGCGAATCGGCGACCTCGACTTCCCGATGACGCGGGACGAGGACGAACTCCGGCGCGCCTGGAAGGCGGCCGCCGCGGAGATCGCGCCGCGCGCCCGCGACGGCGACGCCGCGTTCGTCACGCTCGGCGACCCGAACGTCTACTCCACGTTCGGCCACCTGCGCCGGACGCTCGCGGCGTTCCACCCCGAGGTCGATCTCGAAGTCGTCCCCGGCGTCAGCGCCGTGACCGCCTTCGCGACCGCGCTCGGCGTGGAAGTCGCCGCCGGCGAGCGCCTCGCGCTCCGGGAAGCCGCTCGAGGCGCGGCGCCCGTCGGTCCGGACCGGCTGATCCTCTTCAAGGTCACCGACGCGCCCGCGACCCACGAGGGTCTCACCGAGGCCGGCTACGACGTCGTCTACGGCCGGCGGCTGTTTATGGAGCAGGGCGAGACGGTCGTGACCGACGACCCGAGCGAGATCGACGACCGCGACTACTACACGCTGGCCTACGCCGAAAAGCGGGGCGCGGGAGCGACGCCCGCCACCGCCGCGTTCGACACTGAGGACGCGTCCAAAGCGGCCGAGTCCGACGCGGAGCCGACCGCCAAGACCGACGGCGGATCGGCCGCGAGCGGGCTCGGCGAGACGGAGCGCGCCGAGGGCGAAGCCGGCGGCGACGACCCGCGTGCGGGAGACGGGGTGCGCCGATGACCGACACCGGCGCGGCCGACCCACAGACCGCCATCGACGCTGAGACCGCGGCGGGCGCGCGGGAGCGCGATCCCCGCATCGAGGCGCGGAACGCCGGCGACGTCGGCGAGGGCATCCCCTTCATCGGCGCCGGACCGGGCGATCCCGGCCTCCTGACCGTCACCGGCCGGGAGCTCGTCGAGGACGCGGACCTCGTCGTCCACGCGGGCTCGCTCGTCAACAGTGACCTCCTGGAGGAGTACTGCGCCGACGCGGAGACGGTGTCGAGCATCGGCAAGGACTTGGAGGAGTTGGTCCCGCTGATGCGCGACGCCTACGAGGCGGGGAGGGACGTCGTGCGCCTCCACAGCGGCGACCCCGCGATCTACGGCGCGGCCGTCGAGCAGATGGATGCACTGGAACACGAGGGCGTCCCGACCTACATCGTCCCGGGCGTGACCTCGTCGTTCGCGGCCGCGGCCACCCTCCGCACCCAACTGACGCTGAACGGCGTCGCCAACCACGTCGCCTTCACGCGGCCGCAGGGCAAGACGCTCGTCCCCGAGGACGACCACATCGCCGAGTTCGTCGAGATGGGCGACGTGACGACCTGCGTCTACCTCGGGACCCACGCCGTCGCGGAGACGATGGACCGCCTCCTCGACGCCGGCCGCGATCCCGACACGCCCGTGACGGTCGTCTACCACGCGTCCTGGCCGGACGAGGACGTCATCGAGGGCACGATCGGGACGATCGGCGAGCGCGTCGAGGCGGCGGGCTACCGCGCCTCCGCGCTCGTCGTGATCGGCGACGCGGCGCGCAAGGAGGGCTACGAGCGCTCCTACCTCTACGGCGACTGGGCGAACCGCGGCGCAGGCGAGAGCGGGGAGAATGACACGGCCAACGGCGAGGCCGACGACTGAGGCAGATGAAAGTATGAGCACGGACGCGAACACGGACGGCACGGACGAGGCGAACAGCGCGACAGACACCGAGGGCTCGGGCGGCCACTGCTCGACGCCCGACTCCGACGGCGAGGTCGCAGAAGAGATCGCGATCGTCAGTTTCGAGCGGAAGCTCGACACCGCCCGCGAGATCGTCGACGGCATCGGCGACGCGTACGAGACCGTCGACGTAATCGAGTACCACGGCGACGTCTTCGCCGAGCACTGGGGCGCGTACGACTGCTTCGTCGGGCTGATGGCCTCGGGGATCGCGATGCGGAAGACCGCGCCCCTGCTGGACGACAAGTGGGACGACCCCGCGATCGTCGTCGTCGACGAGGAACTCACCTGGGCGATCCCGATCACCGGCGGCCACCACGGCGCCAATCAGGTCGCCCACGACCTCTCGCAGCTGGGGGCCGTGCCCGCGATGACGACCGCGAGCGAGGCCGCGGGCAAGCAGGGCGTCGAGAGCAAGGCGAAGGCGCTGGACGCCCACGTGGTCAACGGCGACTCCACGGTCGCGACGAACCTCGCGGTCCTGAATGAGAACCTCGGCCCCGTGGTCCGTCTCGACGGCCCGCGCGCCGTCCTGGTCGACGACGACGTGACCGTCCTCAAGCGCAACGGCGAGGCGGGCGTCGTCCTCGGGACCGGGACCGTCGCGGGCGTCGAGAAGGCCCAGGTGCTCGACGCCTGGGAGTCGGCGCTCGGCGACCTGGACCTCGACTTCGACGACGTCGACTTCGTCGCGACCGGAACCCGAAAAGAAGGGGAAGACGGGCTCTACGCGGCCGCCCAGGAGATCGGCGCGGGCGTAGTCCTCTTCGAGAAGGAGACGCTCGAAGGCTTCGAGGGCCCGTCGCCGTCGCGCTCGAAGGAGCTCATCGGCTGGCCTGGCATCGCCGAGGCGTCGGCCATCGCCGGGGGACGCGAGCACGAACTCGCGCGGGAGAAAGAGCGATTCGACGACGCCGTGACCGTGGCGGTGGGGCGGTAGAATGGCGGGCGCTCCCGGCACTTCTGCCGACGCCTCCCCCGACGACGACCGCGGCACGCTCTACGTCGTCGGCATCGGCCCCGGCCTCCCGCACGCGATGACCCAGCGCGCGACGGACGTGATCGCGACGGCGGACTGCGTGATCGCCTCGAACCTCTACCAGGAGTTCCTCCGGCGCGACGGGACCTTACCCCCCGAGGCCGCCGAAGTCGAGGCGGCCGCCGACGGCGGATCGGCCGCGAGCGACGCGGCCTCCTCGGCGGGCGATCAGAGGCCCGGTGAGGAGACGGGCACGATCCTCGAACGCCCGGACGGACGCCGGCAGACGCTCGTCCGCTCGACGATGGGGCGGCAGATCGAACTCGCACGGGAGGCCTTCGAGCGCGTCCGCGCGGGCCAGGACGTCGCCCACGTCTCCGGCGGCGATCCGAACGTCTACGGCAAGAGCGACCTCCTCTTTACGATGGCCGACGCCGAGGGCGCCGACGACGTCCCGATCGAGGTCGTCCCCGGCGTGACGGCGGCGCTCGGCGGCGCGGCGAACCTCGGCGCGCCGCTGTCGAACGACTTCTGTACGGTCTCGCTGTCGGACAAGTGGCGCGGCTGGGACGAGATCGAAGAGAAGCTCCGCGCGGCGGCGATCAGCGGCTTCGTGATCGTCCTCTACAACTGCTGGCGCGACTACGAGCGCGCGATCGAAGTGGTGAGCGAGGAGCGCGCCGACGACGTCCCGGTCGGCATCTTCAACGACGCCGGCCGCGGCGACGCCGGGCGCAACCTCGACGACGAGACGCACACGATCACTACGCTCGGCGAAGCCACGGACCACGACGACGAGGTCGGCGGGATGGGGACGTCCATCCTGATCGGCAACCACGAGACCGCGGTCTGGGAGAATCGAGAGCGAAAGTACCTCGTCACCCCGCGCGGCGGGCGTGACGTCGACGACTTCTGACACCAATGAGCACTGACGACACCACCGACACCGATTCGACCGAAGCGGCATCGAACGCGACATCGAAATCGAAATGCGGCGCCTCGGCCCCGGACGCGGAGACCGACGGCGGCGTCGCGAGCGCGGGCGACTCCTCGGGGTGCGGCGCCTCGTCGTCTCCGTCCTCGGCGACGGCCGATTCCGACTCGTCCGACTCCGCCTGCGGCGCCTCGAAGCGCGAGCAAACCGAGGAGAAGGTCGAGGCGAGCGTCGACGACTTCGACGCCGACCCGGGCCGCCTCGTCGCCGTCGGCCTCGGCCCGGGCGAGCCCGAGGGGATGACCCAGCGCGCCCGCGGCGCCCTCCTCGACGCCGAGCACGTCGTGGGCTATACGACCTACATCGAGCTCCTGCCCGAAGAGGTCAGAGAGTCGGCCGACGAACTCTACGACACGCCGATGTGCGGCGAGGTCTCCCGAACCGAGGAGGCGATCGACCGCGCGCTCGCCGGCAACGACGTCGCCATCGTCGGCAGCGGCGACCCCAACGTCTACGCGCTGGCGGGGCTCGCGCTCGAAATCCTGGAATCCAAGGGCGCCACCGCCGATCTGGTCGATTTCGAGGTCGTCCCCGGCGTCCCGGCGGCGCAGTCCTGCGGCGCCCGGTTGGGCGCGCCGCTCGTGAACGACACGGTGAGCATTTCCCTCTCGGATCACCTGACGTCGATGCCGACGATCGAGTCCCGCCTGCACGCGGCCGCCAAGGAGGGCTTCACCATCGCGATCTACAACCCCTGGAGCCGCAAGCGCCGGGAGAACTTCCGGAAGTGCTGTGAGATCTTACTTGAGCACCGCGATCCCGACACCCCCGTCGGCGTCGTCCACGGCGCCGGCCGGGACGACGAGGAAGTCGAGATCGTCGACCTCGGCGAGCTCGAAGAGCTGGGCGAGACCGACCTGATCGATATGACGACCACGATCCTCGTCGGCAACGAGGAGACCTACGTCTGGGACGACCGGATGGTGACGCCGCGGGGCTACGAGTCCAAGTATGACTACTGAGTACCGCATCAGACTCGACCGCGAGGCCTGCGACGGCGTCTTCGCGTGTCTCGTCCGCGACGACCGCTTCGTCGAGGCCGACGACGGGCTGGCGGCGATCGAAGCGGGAGACGGAGCCGCCGCGGATCCGACCGACAGCGACGAACTCGTCGTCGACGCCGACGACGACCGCCTGAGGGACGCTGAAGCGGCCGCCCGTGCGTGTCCGCTCGACGCCATCGAGGTGACGCGGACGGCCGCCGAGACAGAAGGGGCGACGGCGCAGGCCCAAGGGGGCGAACGATGAGCGACGCCGCGACGCCGATGCCTGAGCCCGCCGCGGACCTGCTCGCCGCGACCCCCGAGACGGCGTACTTCTGGGGCCGGGTCGTCGGCGACGGCGACCTCTCGCGGGACTGCGTGACAGTCCGGGCCGCGGACCCGACCGCGGCCGACGCACTCGCCACCGTGGCGGGGACCGCGCGGACCGATCGCGATCACCAGGTCGCAGAGCGCGAGTCCGCCCACGACGCCTCGATCGTCCGGTTCGAAGACGAGTACGAACTCAAGGTGTTCGGCGCGCCGGCCGAGCGCGCCGCCGCGGCGCTCGGGCTCCCGATCGACGACCAACCCGGCGGCTACCGGCTCGACGCCTTCGCGGACCACCGGCCGCAGCTGACCCGGGGGATCCTCGAAGCCTGCGGGACCGTCTGCTTCCGGGAGTCGTCGGCGTCGGTCGGCGTCTCGTTCGTCCACGACGACGCGGCGTGCCTGGAGACGGTCCGGTCGCAGCTCGATGCCGCCGAGCCGCACGCCCCCACCGAGGACCTCTCGGAGACCTCCTCGGGCGGGTACTGGTTCGGCCTGGCCGACGAGGCCGACGTCGAGGAGGTCGCCCGCTGGCTCTACGCCGGAAGCGACGCCTCGGGGCTGTACTCGGACTCGCGGCGGGGGAAGCTCCGGCGGAGCGTCGAGCGCGCGGCCGGCCGCGAGGTGGGGTCGCTCGCGGAATGACGACGAACGCCTCGGCCGCGTCGGCGAGGCTCGACGACGAGGCCGTCCTCCTGGCCGGTCACGGCTCCCGCCGCGAGAAGTCTAACGACCAGGTGCGGGAGCTCGCCGCCGGCCTGGAGGACCGGCTCGGCGTCCCCGTCGACGCGGGCTTTCTCGAACTGGCGAAGCCGTCGCTATCGGACGCGATCGACGGGCTGGCCGCCAGCGTCTCCCGGATCTCGGTCGTCCACCTCTCGCTGTTCGCCGCGAGCCACGTGAAGAACGACGTGCCGCTGGCGGTCGAGCGCGCCCGCGCCGCCCACCCGTCGCTCACGATCCACAACGGCGCGCACCTTGGGATCCACCCCGCGCTCGTCGACCTCCTCGACGACCGCGCGGCCGACGTGGAGGCGACGCTCGGGCTCGACCGTGAGACCGACGACGTCGCGGTCGTGGTCTGCGCCCGCGGCTCCAGCGACCCCGACGCGAACGCCGACGCGCACAAGCTCGCGCGGCTGCTCTACGAGGGCCGGGCGTTCGACCGCGTCGAGACCGCGTTCGTCGGGGTCACGGAGCCGGAGCTGACGGACGCGCTCCACACGCTCGCGAAGGACCGCCCCGACGGCGTCGTCGTGCTCCCGTATATGCTCGGCGACGGCGTGCTCACGGGTCGCGTCCGCGAGTGGACCGCCGACTTCGACGGGGAGTACCCGTACGTCGACGCCGCCGCGGGCGACCCGCTGGGGACCGACCCCCGACTCTTGGACGTGCTCGGCGACCGCTGGCAGGAGGCGCGCACGGAGTCGGTGGAGATGTCGTGTGACACCTGCAAGTACAAGGTCGAACTCGACGGCTACGAGGCGGACGTCGGCGGCGCGCGGGCGACGCTGCGCGCGCTGACCCACCAGGCCTCCCACGCCGACCGCGACGACGTCGACGACGACCCGCACGTCCACGACGCGCCGGCCCACCACGTCGCGGTCTGCACGAACCAGACCTGCGCCGCCGACGGCGCGCCGGAGGTCCTCGAACGCCTCCGGCAGGCCGCCCGCGATTCCGACGCCTGCGACGCGCGGATCACGCGCTCGTCGTGCCTGGGTCGCTGCGGCGACGGCCCGATGGTCGCCGTCTACCCCGACGGCGTCTGGTACGGCGGCGTCGACGCCGCGGACGCCGAACGCATCGTCTCGTCCCACCTCGATCGGGACCGCATCGTCTCGGACCTCGTCGATCAGACACTCTAAGCAATGAGCTGCCACGAAATCGAAGCGCTACGACTCGGACTGATGAACGTGCTCGGCACCGCCGACCGCAGCGTGCGCGAGCACGCCGAACAGGAACTGGACGGTCACCTGGAGGGCCCGATCGAGGCCCTGGCGAACGCGGAGACGCTCTCGGAGCTCCAGCGACACCTCGACGCCGCGCTCGTCGACCTGGAAGCGGAGATCGCCGAGAGCGACGCGGACGATCCCGAATACGACTACCTCCGCGGCCGACTCGTCGCCGTCCGCGACGCCGAACGCGCGCTCTCGCGCCTGACCGACCAGGGCGAGAGCGTCCTCGACGGACTGGGCGACGCCCACGACGTGCTCCACGAGACGTTCCCGGTCGAGGAGTAAGAGGAGAAGCGGACGGCCGCGCTTTTCATAGCGATTACTCTCGTCTCTTACCGCCGAGCGCCGCCATCGGAGGTGACGTTCGGCGGGAAACAGTGAGAGCAATCACTCTCGTCCGCCCCGGCGAGTCCCAACCGCGTCGCGTCGGGACCGAACTCCGAGGCGAGGAGGTCGGTCACGTCCGCCGGCCGGACGTCGGAGTAAAAGCGCCCCCGCGGGTGGATCGCAACCGCCGTCCCCTCGGCGCTGCAGAGCCCGAGACAGCTGGTCCGGGCGACCTGGACGCGGGACCAGAAGACGTCGCGGTCGCGGAACCACTCGGCGACCGCCTCGTAGACTGCCGGCCCGTGGGCCTCCGCACAGGCCGCGTACTCGCTTTCTCGTTTGTGCGTGCAGACCAGCACGTGGTCGGACACGCCGCGCTCGCGGACCTCGGCGGTGCGATCGCGCATCAGTCAGCCAGAGAGTCGACGCCGACGGTTCCGGAACCGCTCTCGGCGCCCGTTCGCCGGAGCCGCGCGTGCGTCCCCGCGAGCAGGAGCCACAGCAGCGCCTGCCCGAGGACGATCAGCCCCGTGAAGCCCGCGGCCAGCTCGGGCGGCAGCGCGCTCTCGGCGGCCGCGGAGGACGCCCCCGGCGCCAGCACCGCGGGCACCGCGAGGAGCCCGAACGGAAGCAGCGCGCCGGCGACCGCGACGGACCGGCTCCGCTCGGCCCGGAAGCGGTCGTAGGCGACGCCCGAGAGCAGGCAGACGGCCGCGCCCAGTACCATCATCCCGGCGTAGAGCAGCGTCCGCGTGTCGGCGGGGAGCGCCTCGACGACGCCCGGCGGTCGGGGCGGCAGCACCAGCCACGGCGCGCCCGAGACGGTGACGAAGCCCGCAGCCGAGAGGAGGTAGCTCTGCGTCGCGCCCCGGCCCGGGAGGATCGGTTCGAGGAAGTAGAACCCGGCGCCGAAGACGACGCCGCCGAGGAGGATCCCCCAGAGGACGCCCGAGACGACGCTCACGGCGTTCGTCACCGTCGCGGAGACGACGCTCGGATCCTGGCTCGCGTGGGCGTGGCCGTCGAGCGCGTGGTGCCCGCCGTGGCCGAGTCCCTCGGCGACGCCGACGAGGGGATTGGCGACGAGCGCGAGCAGGAGTCCGAAGGCGACGCCCGCGACCGCCCCGGCGAGCACGCCGCGTCTCAGATACTCGGTGAGCGTCTCCATTCTCCGGCCTCAGTGGCAGGTGATGCCCGCGGCGTGGCGGAAGTTGTGCATCGAGTCGTGGAGCATCGGCTCCTGCACGAAGAGGAGCGCGAACCCCAGCGCTGCGGCGAGCGCGAGTCCGAGGGCCACCTTCGTGGGGGAGAGTTCGACCTGCGCCTGTTCGATCCGACCGTGTACGGTGTCGTTGGCTGTCGCCATTCTAAACCACAGTTTCAAAAAATCAAGTGAGATTGTAAAACTTCCGGACCGGCGAAACTCAGCTTTCGTCGGCCGCGCCCGCGGCGGCGTCGACCCGCTCGGCCGACAGCGCCGACAGCGGGACGCGCTCGCCGCCCGTCTCCGTCGCGACGAGGTCGGTCAGCCCACGCCTGCCTCTCTCGCCCTCGCCGGCGTCGACGACGAGGACGCGGGGGTCGCGCTCGGCCAGTCGGCGGGCCGCCGCGCGCGTCTCCTTCACGGGGCTCCCGTCGGCGACGTTGGCGCGGCCGTCGGTGACGACGACGACCACGCCGGCCGCGGGATCGGCCCGGTCGAGCACGTCGCTCGCGGATCGGAGCCCCGCCGGCAGCGGCGTTCGGTCGCCGGTCGGCAGGTCCTTCAGGTGCCGCGCCGCCAGCGTGACGCTGTCGGTCGGCGGGAGAAGCACCTCCGCGTCGTCGCCGGCGAAGGCGACGAAGGCGACCTCGTCGCGCTCCTGGTAGGCGTCCTGCAGGAGCTCCAGCACGGTCCCCTTCGCGGCTCGCATCGCCGGACGCATCGACGCGCTCGCGTCCACGACGAAGACCACGAGCGTCGAGGCGTCGGTCTGCCGGACCGACTGCCGGAGGTCCCTGGACTCGACGCTCGTGGCGCCGCGCGCACCGGCCGCGCGGACCGAGGCCGCGGCGTCGACGTCGTCGTTCGACTCCGCTCGGCGCGTCCGAACGCGCGGGCCCTCCGTCGCGTCTGCGGAGCGGGACCGGGCGCGACCGCCGCCCCGACTCCCCTCGACCTCCCCAAGGACGTCCGGCGCTGTCAGCTCCGGCGCGTCCGCGCTCCCGACCTCGGCGCGCGGCGCTCGCGACGCGCCGGGGAGGAGGGGAGTTCGCTCCTCGGCGTCGCTCTCCCGGTCTCGGTCGCCCGCATCCTCGGACGCCTCGTTTTCCGCCACGTCGTCCGGGGCGGAATCTGCCGTCCGACCCTCCGCAGACGGCGGTGGATCCCGTCCGGAATCCGGCTCCGGGCGGTCCGGT
This sequence comes from Halobellus sp. MBLA0158, assembly GCF_041477585.1. Taxonomy (NCBI): domain Archaea; kingdom Methanobacteriati; phylum Methanobacteriota; class Halobacteria; order Halobacteriales; family Haloferacaceae; genus Halobellus; species Halobellus rubicundus. The sequence continues at coordinate 2,221,895 of NZ_JBGNYA010000001.1, read as the reverse complement.
TCTCCGTCTCCCGACGATTCGCTCTTTCCGGATGTGGTTCCGCCACCCTTTCCGGATTCGCTGTCTCCCGCGTCGTCATCCGGATTAGCGTCCTCGCGGCGCTCAGTCTCGTCGCTCCGCTCTTCGGCCGCAGACGAGGACTGGGACTCGGATTCGCCCTCGTCGTGCGCCCCGTCGGCCCCGTCGTCGCCGGCCGAGCCGTCCGACTCGTCGCCGTTCCCCTCGTTCTCGCCGTCCGGCGAGTCGCCGAACTGCTCGTCGAGCAGGTCCTCCGGATCGGGCGCGTCCTCGAAGGGTCGCGACCGGAGCCGGTGCGGCAGCGCGAGTTCGGCGGCCCGGCGGACGTCCGGTTCGATGACTCTCATTCTCCCGTCCAGCGCCGCGATGGTCCGCGCGGCGCGCGCCGTGGCGATGTCGCCGCGGTGGCCGTCGAGTCCGGCGTCCCGGCACAGCTCTGCGATCTCCCGCGCGAACTCGGTCGGCAGCGTCACGTCGTCGAGGCGGTCGCTCGCCCTCCGGAGGCGGTCCCGTAGCTCTCCGACCGTGGTGCCGCTTTCCTCTTCGACGTCGGTACCGCTCGTGTCTTCCCCGAGCGCGCGCTCGACGATGGCGACCCGGTCGTCGAGGTCCTCACAGCCCGTGACCGTCGCGCAGAGCCCGAACCGGTCGCGGAGTTGCGGCCGGAGGTCGCCCTCCTCGGGGTTCATCGTCCCGACGAGCGTGAAGTCGGCGGGGTGGCGCACGCTCACGCCGTCGCGCTCGACGCGGTTGCTGCCGCTGGCGGCCGCGTCGAGGACGACGTCGACGAGGTGGTCGTCGAGGAGGTTCACCTCGTCGACGTAGAGGAACCCCCGATTGGCGCGGGCGAGCAGACCGGGGTCGAACTCGTGGTCGCCGCCGAGCGCGTCCGCGACCGAGAGCGTGCCGACCACGCGATCCCGCGTCGCCCCGAGCGGAAGCGTCACCAGCGGAACAGAGCGCGTCGCCGTCGGCGGATCCGTGCGTTCGCGGCAGTCGGCGCACTGGCGGCTCGGATCGTCGGGGGGACACCCGTAGGGACAGTCCGCGACCGCGCGCTGTTCCGGCAGGAGGTCTCTCAGAGCCCGGACCGCCGTGGACTTGGCCGTGCCCTTCTCCCCCCGGATCAGGAGGCCGTCGAGGTCGCCGTTCGCCGCGACCGCGAGCAGCGCCTGCTTGAGGTCCTCCTGGCCGACGATCTCGGGAAACGAGAGCCCCTCCCTCCCCCCGTGCGAAGGATTTTTGCCGCCAGCTAAATCAACCATACTTGAGTTAGAGAAATAGAGGTTTAACAACGTTATGCCACCAGCCGAACCCACAATCGGACTGTATCTCGCGACCGAGAACGAACTCGGCGCCGTCCAGCGGGCCGCCGAACGGACGGACGTCGAGTGGATCGTCCGCTCGGAGAGCGACCTCGACGACGGGACCGACGTCGACGCCTTTCTCGACGAGATCGAAGACGCGACGGCCGCGATCTTCTGGCTGCACGGCGCCGAAGAGAGTATGCCGGGCTACGACCGCGCCGTCTCGCGGCTCGACGACGCGGGCGTCCCGCTCGTCGTGAAGTCGACGGGCGACGCCTACGCCGTCGAGGACACGTCGGTCCCCGCGTCGGACCGCGAGCGCGTCTACGAGTACCTGGAGCGCGGCGGCACCAGCAATATGGCCAACTGCGCGCGGTTCCTCGTCGACCGGTACGGCGCGGCGGACCGCGACCACGACGACCCGGTGACGCTCCCGACCGAGGGCGTCTACCACTCCGATCACCCCGGCGCGTCCTACGAGGACCTCCGCGCGACCCACGACCCCGACGCGCCGACCGTGGCGGTCTGGTTCTACGAGTCCCACTGGACCCACGAGAACACCCGCTACGTCGACGCACAAGTCAGGGCCATCGAGGCCCAGGGCGCCGACGCGCTCCCGATCTTCTGCAACCCCGCGACCGACACCGACGAGCAGTGGGACGCTGAACGGGTGACCGAGGAGTGGCTCCTCGACGACCGCGGGGAGCCGGTCGTCGACGCCGTCCTCTCGTCGTTCATGTTCTCGCTGTCGATGGACGAGCGCGGCCGCGACGCCGACGACGAGGGGAGTGCCGAAGACGTCTTCCTGGACCGCCTCGGCGTGCCGGTGCTCCAGACCGTGACGACGATGCGCTCGCGCTCCCGCTACGAATCCAGCGATACCGGCGTGATGGGCTTCGAGCTGGCGCTTTCTGTCGCGCTTCCGGAGTTCGACGGCAACGTCATCACCCACCCGATCAGCGGCAAGGAGCGCACCGACGACGCGGCCGGGATCGGCACCGCGCCCAAGCAGCACTTCCCGATCGACGACCGCGTGGACCACGCCGCGCGCCTCGCGGTCAACTGGGCGCGCCTGCGACACGTCCCGAACGACGAGAAGAACGTCGCCGTCGTCCTGCACAACTACCCGCCGAGCGACGACGGGATCGGGACGGCGTTCGGCCTCGACAGCCCCGAGAGCGCGGTCAATCTCCTGGAGGAACTCGACGCGCGGGGGTACGACCTCGGCGGCGGTGAGACGGAGGTATCGCTCCCCGACACCGGCCAGGCGCTCATCGAGCGGCTCACCGAACAGCTCACCCTCGACGACCGCTGGGTCGCGCCCGAGGACGTCCGCGACCTGAGCGTCGACGTCGTCTCTCCAGAGCAGTATGCCGAGTGGTTCGAATCGACGGACGAGCGCTTCCGGGAACACGTCGTCGACGAGTGGGGCGACCCCCCCGACAGGCCGTTCGCGATCCCCGGCACGGAGTTCGGGAACGTCCTCGTGACGGTTCAGCCCCCGCGCGGCTTCGGGATCGATCCCTCGAAGGTCTACCACGATTCGGACCTCCAGCCGCCGCACGACTACGTCGCCTTCTACAAGTGGCTCCGGAACGCCTACGAGGCGGACGCCGTCGTCCACCTCGGCACCCACGGCAGCCTGGAGTGGCTTCCGGGCAAGACCGTCGGCCTGAATGGCGAGAGCGCGCCGGATCAGCTGATCGGAGACCTCCCGAACGTCTACCCCTACATCGTCAACAACCCCGGCGAGGGGACGCAGGCCAAGCGCCGCTCCTACGCGGCGATCGTCGACTACCTCACGCCGGTGATGCGAAACGCCGGTACCTACGACGAGCTCGCGGAACTGGAGGAGCTGGCCGATCAGTACCGCGAGGCCGGGATGGAGGACGCCCGCGCCGACGACGGCGAGCACCTCGAAGCGCTGCTCCGCGAGGCGGTGAACGACCTCGACCTCGCGGTCGAACTCGGGATCGCCGGCGAGATCGACGAGAAAGCGGACGTCCGCGGTCCCGACGAGGCCGGCGCGACGCTCACCGAGGGCGAAACCGCCGGCGACGCGGTCGACGTCGACGAGCTCGTCGAGCGGGTCCACGCGTACCTCACCGACGTCAAGACGACCCAGATCCGGATGGGCCTGCACACGATGGGCGAGCCGCCCGCGGGCGACCGCCTGACCGAGTACTTGGTCGCGCTCACCCGCCTGGAGAACCCCGGCGGCCCGAGCCTGCGGGAGGCCGTCGCGGGCGTCCTCGGCGTCGATTATCAGCGAATGCTGGACGAGCCGGAAGCCTACGACGACGACCTGGGAATGACGCTGTCGGCGGCGGCGGACGCGGTCTACGAGACGAGCCTGGACCTCGTCGAGGCGCTCGCCGAACACGGCTTCGACCTCCCCGAATCGGAGGCCGAGGCGGGCCCGGACGACGAGGTGAATATGAACCTCCTCGTGGTCGACGTCGACCCGCTGGGCGACGCCCGCGCGGCGTCGGGCGCCCACGACGACCTCCGGGCGGCGCTCGCGTTCATCTGCGAGGAGGTCGCCCCGCGCGTCGCCGAGGCCGAGGCCGAGATCCCGCGGACGGCGGAGGCGCTGGCGGGCGAGTACGTCCCGCCCGGCGGGAGCGGCGCGCCCACCCGCGGCGGCGTCGACCTGCTCCCGACGGCTCGGAACTTCTACACGCTCGACCCGCGGAAGGTCCCGGCCAAGAGCGCCTGGCGGGTCGGCCGCGAGGTCGCCGAAGGGACCGCCGAGCGCCACGCCGACGAGCACGGCGAGTACCCCGAGGAGGTCGGCGTCGTCGCCTGGGGCACGCCCACGGTCCGGACGCGCGGCGAGACGATCGCGCAGGTGCTCGCGCTGATGGGCGTCGAGCCCGTCTGGACCGACGCCGGCCGGATCGACGACGTCGAGCCGATCCCGCTCGACGATCTCGGCCGCCCGCGGATCGACGTCACGACCCGCGTTTCGGGGCTGTTCCGCGACGCGTTCCCGCAGGCCGCGGGCGTCATCCACGACGCCGTCGACGCGGTGGTCGACCTCGACGAGCCGCACGAGAAGAATTACGTGAAGAAGCACGTCGAAGAGGAGACCGAGGAACTCGACGCGGCGGGCGTCGAGGACCCCGAGTCCGCGGCGAAACACCGCGTGTTCACGACCCGCCCCGGCGGGTACGGCGCGGGCACGAACAAGGCGGTCGACGAGGGCAACTGGGACGATCGCTCTGATTTAGCAGAGGTGTACGTCCAGTGGGGCGGCTACGCCCTCGGCAAGCGCGGCTCGGTCTCGGAGGCGCACGACGCCTTCGAGCGGCGGCTCGGCGGCGTCGAGGCCACGGTGAAGATCGAAGACACCGCCGAGCAGGACGAGTTCGACTCCTCGGACTGGTACGCGTTCCACGGGGGCTTCATCACCGCCGTCTCCGAGGTCTCCGGCTCGGAACCCGCCTCCTACGTCGGCGACTCCAGCGACCCCGACAACGTCGATGTCTACACGAACGAGGAGAAGGTGCGCAAGGCGATGCGCGCCCGCGTGCTCAACCCCGACTGGCTCGACAGTATGGAAGAACACGACTACAAGGGCGCCGGCGACCTCTCCACGACGGTCGACGTCGTGCTCGGCTGGGACGCGACCACCGGCGTCGTGAGCGACGCGCTCTGGGCGGACGTCGCCGAGAAGTACGCCTTCGACGCGGAGAGACGAGCGTGGATGCGCGACGTCAACCCCTGGGCCCTGGAGAGCATCACCGACACGCTCTTGGAGGCGATCGACAGGGGTCTGTGGGGCGCCGACGAGGCGACGACCGACCGGCTCCGAGATATCAATCTCCGGGTCGACGGCGACCTCGAAGCCCGCGCGAGCGGCGCGGACGCCCCGGAGGTGCCGAGCGATGACGACTGACGGGGAGTTCGAGTCGTACGCCGACCTCGGCGCGACCACCGAGAACGCGATGGAGATCGCCGAGACGAGTATGGACCGCGTCCGGGAGCTCGTCCCGGACGAGACGCTCGCCGACCGGATCAGACAGAAGAGCGTCCACGCCACCGGCGACCCCGAGTTCCAGCACCTCGTGCGCTTCACCGGCGAGACCGACTCCGAGCCCGTCGTCGCCGGCGCGCGAGCCGTCCTCGACGAATCCCCGATCGTGACCGACATCACGATGGTCAAGGCCGGAATCACGGGCCGCGGCCACGACTGCCCGGTGCGAAAGGCCATCGGCAACGGCGCCGACCTCGCCGAGCGGACCGGGATGACGCGGACGGCCGCCTCGGTGCTGGAACTGGATCGTCAGGGCGTCTACGACGGCGCTGTCGCGGTCGTCGGCAACGCCCCGACCGCCGCGCTCGCGCTCGCGGACTGCATCGAGGACGGGACGCGCCCGGCGGTCGTCGTCGCGACGCCGGTCGGGTTCGTCAAGGCCGCAGAGAGCCGCGAGCGCCTCCGCGAGACCGCGGCCGCCCACGGCGTCCCGGCGATCACGAACGTCGGGCGCCGCGGCGGGAGTGGGCTCGCCGCGGGGCTGACGAACGAACTCGTCCACGTCGCCAGCGACGCCCGCGGCGGGGAGATCGAACTCCCGTGAGCGACGACTACGACCTGGACAGCGGCCCCGATCCGGCGTCCCTGGCGGCCTCCGCGCCCGAAGTCGGTGTCGGCGCCGGAGCCGACGCGGACCGGGAGCCGGTCTTCGCGGTCGGGATCGGGCCCGGAAACCCCGAGTACCTGACGCCGCGCGGCGAGCGGGCGATCCGGGAAGTGGACGTCGTCGTGGGCTTCGAGACCGTCGTCGACTTCGTCGCGGAGGCGGTCGGCGCCGACACGGAGGTCCTGACCTGCGGCTACCGCGACGAGGCCGAGACGCTCGCGGCGTTCGCCGACCGTGTCGCCGACGGGGCGTCGGGCACCGCGGTCCTGATGGGCGATCCGAACCACTCCGGCTACCAGTTCGTCGGGAAGGTCCAGGCCGCCGTCGACGCGCCGGTCCGAGTGATCCCGGGCGTCTCGTCGCTCCAGATCGCCGCGAGCCGGGCTCGCACGCCGATGGAGGCGTCGACGTTCGTGACGCTCCACAAGAGCGGCTCGATCGACGCCGACCTCCGGCGCCTCCGCGCGGACGCGGGCGAGCGCCACCTGCTCGTGCTTCCCCGCCCCTTCGACTGGATGCCCGAGGACGTCGCCGGCGACCTCCTCGATGCCGGCGCGCCCCCGTCGCTCGACGCCCTGGTCTTCGAGCGGCTGACCCACGACGACGAGTCGGTGACGCGGACCACGCTGGCCGACCTCGCGGGCGCTGACGTCGGAGACGGCGATTCCCGCTTTTCGGACCTCTCGGTGCTCGTCGTCCGCGCGCCGTGACTCATAATGATTACGCTCACTGTTTACCGCCGAGCGTCGTCGACGGGGGTGGCGCTCGGCGGTGAGAGACGGGAGTAATCACTGTCACCGCAACTTATTTGCGGGATGCTCCCGACCACAAAAGCAACCCAATTTGGGATAATTAAATTGAAATTGTCTTATCGGAGGCCACAATGACAACCGAAACAGTCCTGCTCATCGGCCGCGAGGCGCGGAACGCCCGCGAGGTCCTCGACGCGCACGCCGCGCGACTCGGCCGCCGCGCCGACGTCGACGAGGTGGCGGTGGCGACCTACGAGTCCGAGCCGGTCCGCGAGCTCCGCGGCGCCTTCGAGCGCGTCGGCGGCGACGTGGTCTACGCGGTCCCGATGTGTACGGCACACACCCACGACACCCTCACCGAGATCCCGGCGGCGCTCTCGTACGTCCCGGGCGACGTGCGCTACTGCGAGCCGCTCGGCGGCAGCCCCGCCGTCACCGAGGTGATCGCCGAGCGCGGCGGCGAACGCGTCCCGGCGGCGGAGGACGTCTCGCTCGTCCTCGTCGGCTTCGGCAGCAGCTCGAAGCCGTATCACCGACAGACCGCGGACTACCACGCCGCGCGGCTCCGCGAGCGCTCGGGCTACGGCGAGGTCCTGACGTGTTACCTCCTCCAGAACCCGGCCGTCGAGTGCGTCCGCTACAACGCGACGATGGACCGGGCGGTCGCGGTGCCGCTGTTCCTTTCCCGGACCGAAGCGACGGAGCGGCGGATCCCCGAGGAGCTCGAACTCGGCCGCGGCGGCATCGAGTACGCCGACCCGTTCGGCACCCACCCGCGGATCACCGACGCGCTCCACGCCGAGGTCGAAAAGCAGCGCGCGCTGGCGGCCGGCGACGACGGCGAGGAGACGTTCGAGGCACAGCTCGCGCGGACCAACCGCCCCGTCGCGACGGACGGGGAGGGCCGGCCGTGACGGAGCATCGGCGCACCGCCGGGGTCGCGACCCGCGTATGAGAGGCGTCGTCGTCGGCGGGACGCGCTCCGGCGTCGGCAAGACGGTCGCCGCCCTCGCGGTCCTCCGTGCGCTCGACGCCGCCGGCCGCGACGTCCAGCCCGCGAAGGCGGGCCCCGACTTCATCGACCCGAGTCACCACGCCCAGGTCGCCGGTCGCCCATCGCGCACGCTCGACCTGTGGCTCCAGGGCGAGGCGGGGCTCCGGCGGAACTACTACCGCGGCGAGGGGGACGTCTGCGTCGTCGAGGGCGTGATGGGGCTCTACGACGGCGACGGATCGAGCACCGCGGCGGTCGCCGAGGCGCTCGACCTGCCGGTCGTGCTCGTCGTCGACGCGAAGGCGGGAATGGAGAGCGTCGCCGCGACCGCGGTGGGCTTCCGGGAGTTCGCCGCCCACGCCGGCCGCGACGTCGACGTCGCGGGCGTGATCGCCCAGCGCGCCCACGGCGGCCGGCACGAGCAGGGCATCCGCGACGCCCTGCCCGAGGGCTTGCAGTACTTCGGCCGGATTCCGCCCCGAGAGGACCTGGAGATCCCCGATCGACACCTCGGACTCCGGATGGGCGACGAGTCGCCGCTCTCTACCGAAGCGCTCGACGCAGCCGCCGACGGGATCCGCGTCGATCGCCTGCTCGACGTCGCGCGGTCGCCGCCGCGCCCGCAGAACGTCGAATCGGCGGGCGAGCGGACCAGCGCCCGCGTCGCGGTCGCCCGCGACGACGCCTTCCGGTTCTGCTACCCGGCGACGCTCGAACGCCTCCGCGAGCGCGCCGACGTCGTGACCTTCCAGCCGACCGCCGGCGACGCGCTCCCGGCCTGCGACGGCGTCTACCTCCCCGGCGGCTACCCGGAACTCCACGCCGCGGCTTTGTCGGAGAGCCCCGCACTGACGCAGATCGCCGACGCGGCGGCCGACGGGCGCCCGATCTACGGCGAGTGCGGCGGGCTGATGGCGCTCGCGGAGTCGCTGACGACCGTCGAGGGCGAGACCCACCGGATGGCCGGCGTCCTCCCCGCGGACGTCCGGATGCGCGAGCGGTACCAGGCGCTCGATCACGTCGAACTCCGCGCCCGCGACGGCGCGCTCACGGCGGCCGCGGGCGAAACGCTCCGCGGCCACGAGTTCCACTACTCCGAGGCCGACTCCGCGGAGGATGCCCGCTTCGCCTTCGACGTCGAGCGCGGCGACGGCATCGACGGCGACCACGACGGGCTCTGCGAGTACGAGACGCTCGGGACTTACTGCCACGTCCATCCCGAGAGCGGCGCGTTCGACGCCTTTCTGGACGCGCTCTGATCTCGCTCTCATCCCCCGGAGACGAAGATCCTTCACGCCCGACCGCGTACGTCTCGCAATGACAGCAGACGCTCCCGACACCCCGTTGCCCGACGAGACCCGACTCGGCCGCGTCGCGCTCCGCGTCGAAGACCTCGACGAGATGACCGCGTTCTACCGGAGGGTCGTCGGCCTCGACGTACTGGAGCGCTCGGACGCCGCTGCAACGCTCGGCGCCGGCGACGATCCCGTGCTTCGACTCGTCCGCGATGCGGCGGCCGCGCCCCGCGACCGCTCGCAGGCGGGGCTGTTCCACAGCGCGTTCCGCGTTCCCTCGCGGACGGCGCTCGGCGCCGCCCTCGAACGCGTCCGCGAGCGCTGGACCCTTTCGGGCGCCTCGGACCACGACGTCAGCGAGGCGCTCTACCTCTCAGATCCCGAGGACAACGGCGTCGAGATCTACCGCGACCGCCCGCGCGAGGCGTGGCCGCGGAGCGCCGACGGCACGGCCGAGATGGGCACCTACCCGCTGGACCTGGAGTCGCTCGCCGAAGCCTCGGACGGGGCCGCCGACGCGCCGACGGGGACGGACCTCGGCCACGTCCACCTGGAGGCGACGTCGCTTCCGGACGCGCGGTCGTTCTACGTCGACGCCCTCGGCTTCGGCGTGCAGGTCGAAGACCGCGGGGCGCTCTTCCTCGCCGCGGGCGACTACCACCACCACGTCGGCGTCAACACCTGGAACCGACGGACGTCTCCGGCCGGCGGTCGGGGCCTCTCGTGGTTCGAGATCGTCGTGCCCGACACCGAAACCCTGGTCGCGGTCCGAGACCGGCTCGCTGACGCCGGCGTCGAGTCCCGCGAGATCGACCGCGGGATCGAGGTCCGCGATCCGGACGACGTCGCCGTTCGGCTGCGCGCCGAGTGACGACGAGCCGAACCGCACTTGACGGCCGCCCGGCTATCTGATCCTGAGATGCACGGCGTCCGCGAGTGTCCCGATCACGGCTTCGTCGCCGCCGACTCGTGTCCGGACTGCGGCGCCGACGTGAGTATCGTACTGTCCGGCGACCGGCGCGAGCGGCTCTCGCGCTTTCTCAGCTACGCGCTCCGCCACGGCCCCGGCGACGCGGGGATCGAACTGACCGACGCGGGCTGGGCGCCGTTCGTCGAGGTCGTCGCCGCGGCGACCGAACAGTACGACTGGGTCGGAGAGACGGCCGTCAGGGGCGTCGTCGCCGTCGATCCGAAGGGGCGGTTCGAGCTCGACGGCGATCGGATCCGCGCGACCTACGGCCACTCGGTCGACGTCGATCTGGAATCGACGGATCGGCCCGTGCCGGATACGCTGTATCACGGCACCGACCCGGACAGCGTGGCGAAGATCCGCCGCGAGGGACTGCGGCCGATGAGCCGGCAGTTGGTCCACCTCTCCGACAGCGAGGCCGAGGCGCTCGCGGTCGGCAGTCGACACGCCGCGGACCCGGTCCTCCTGGTCGTCGACGCGGCCGCGATGCTGAACGCTGGGCACGACATCACGAAGCGGGGCCGGGGCGTGTACACGACCGAGCGGGTGCCGCCGCGCTTCCTCACTCTCGTGGGCGGGCCCGAGTGATCACTCGTCGGGGCTGACCCGCGAGAGCCGCATCGCGTTCCCGGTGACGCCGAGGGTCATCCCCGCGTCGCCGGCGAGGACGGCCAGCCAGATCGGGACGTAGCCGAACGGGACGCCGACCGCGAGGAGCGCCTTGATCCCCAGGCTCGCCCAGATGTTCTGCCGGATGACGCCGTTGGCGTCGCCCGCGAGTTCGTACAGATAGGGGAGCTTCGAGAGGTCGTCGGCCATCAGCGCCACGTCGGCGGTCTCCAGGGCGGTGTCGGTGCCGGCCGCGCCCATCGCGACGCCCACGGTGGCGGTCGCCAGCGCGGGCGCGTCGTTGATGCCGTCGCCGACCATCGCGACGCCGCCGGGCGCGCTGTCGCGCTCGTGTTCCGCGACGAGCGATTCGATGGCTGCGACCTTCTCCTCGGGGAGCAGTTCCGCGCGGTACTCGTCGACGCCGACCCGCTCGGCGATGGCGCGGGCGGTCCGTTCGTTGTCGCCGGTGAGCATCACGGTCTTCGAGACGCCGAGGTCGCGCAGCCGGGCGACCGCGCGTTCGGCCTCCGGGCGGACCTCGTCGGCGACCGCGATGACGCCCTCAAGTTCGCCGCCTTCGGTTCCCGATTCGGCGTCGGACCCGGACTCGGGCTTTCCGACCAGGATCACGGTCTTGCCCTGGGACTGGAGTTCGGGGACCGTCGTTTCAAGGAGGTCGAGGCAGTCGTTCCGTTCACACAGTTGCTTCGCCGTCCGGGTGACGACGCCGCCGTCGGTGGTCGCGTGGACGTGCGAGAGGTCGAATCCGAGCTCCTCGAACAGCCCGGGCTTGCCCGCGACGTGCGGCGTGCCGCCGAGGTCCGCGCGGACGCCCTTCCCGGTGAGCGCCTCGAAGGACTCGATCTCGGCCGTGTCGTCGCCGCCGACGCCGGCCTCGCCCGCGGCCGCGACGATGGCCTCGCCGACGGGGTGTTCGCTCCGGGCTTCCAGCCCGCGGGCGCAGCGGAGGACGTCGGCCTCGCTGTTGCCGTTCAGCGGGACCACGTCGGTCACGGTCAGTTCGCCGGTGGTGAGCGTGCCGGTCTTGTCGAAGGCGACGGCGTCGACCGCGCCCATCGCTTCGAGGTGGGTGCCGCCCTTGATCAGGACGCCGTTCTTCGCCGCGCTCGTGATGCCCGAGACGACAGAGACCGGCGTCGAGATGACGAACGCGCAGGGGCACGCCAGCACGAGGAGCGTCAGCCCGTAGACGACCGCGGTCGGCCACGTCACGCCGAGGACGAACGGCGCGCCAACGGTCGTCAGGGCCGCGAAGGCGACGACGACCGGCGTGTAGTACGACGAAAAGCGCTCGACGAACTGCTCGCGCTCGGTCTTCTTCGACTCGGCCTCGGCGACCATCTCGACGATCCGCGAGAGGGTGTCCTCGCCCGCGGTCGAGGTCACCTCGACTTCGAGGTAGCCGCCCTCGTTGATCGTCCCCGCGAAGACCTCGTCGCCGACGGTCTTGTCCACGGGCACGCTCTCGCCGGTGATCGGCGCCTGATTCACCGCGCTCTCGCCCTCGACGACCGCGCCGTCCATCGGGATCTTCTCGCCCGGGCGGACGACCACGACGTCGCCGCGTTCGACCTCCTCGACGGGGAGGGTGACCTCCTCGCCGTCGCGCTTCACCGTCGCCGCGTCGGGCGAGAGGTCCATCAGTTCCGCGAGGGAGTCGCGGGCGCGGTCCATCGCGTAGGACTCCAGCAGCTCGGCGACGTTGAAGAGGAACGCCAGCGTCGCGGCCTCGAAGTACAGGGCCTCGCCGAACGCGAGGCTGGCGAGTAAGGCGCCGACGATGGCCGCAGACATCAGGAAGTCGATGTCGAGGTTGCGGTTCCGCGCGGAGTAGTAGCCGTCGCGGAGGATCACCTGGCCGCCGCTCGCGACGGCGACGAGGAAGAGCACGTCCGCCAGGAGGAGTTCGGCGCCGAGGACGCTCGCGACGCGGACGTTGGCGCCGGCGAGGAAGAACTCGAAGAGCAGACCCAGGGTCAGAAAGCCGCCGCTGATCCAGGTCTTGATCCCGCGGGTGCTGGTCCAGACCGATCCGGCGTCCGATTCGGCGTCGGCGTCGTCGCTGTTCTCATTTCCGCCCGCGCTTTCGTCCCCGTTCGTTACCTCGTAGCCGGCGGATTCGATCGCCGCCACGAGGTCCTCGCGCGACGCCTCCGGGCCGTAGTCGACGCGGACGCGCCCCGTGGTCGGGCTGGTCTCGAAGCGCCGGATTCCCGCCACGCGGTCGAGCGCGCTCTCGACCTTGCTGGCGCAGGAGGCGCAGTCCATCCCCGGGACCGACAGCGTCGCCGAGCGGACGTCGACGTCGGCGACGCCGTAGCCCGCCCGTTCGATGTGGTCCCCGATGGCGGCGACGTCCGTCTCGGCCGCGTCGTAGGCGACCGTGAGCGTCCCGCTCGCGACCCGCGGGTCGACGTCGTCGACGCCCGCGGCCCCGGCGAGCGCCGACTCGACCTTCCCCGCGCAGGACGGACAGTCCATCTCGGGGACCTCGAACGTCGCCGTCGCGCGCTCGCCGGACGCGTCCGGACGTCCCCGATTTCCCTCGACGTCGGGCGCTTCGTGGTCGTCTGCGGCCTCGTTTTCTCCGGTCGATTCTGTCATTACGTGAACCGAGTGGCTCCGGTCTTATTAATATCGCTGCTATAAATCTGCCGTGAAATCGCACCTTCTAATAATATATGTCGTTTAAGTTAATAACTGGGCTCGGACTGCCGCGCACGATACATTAACTTCGGCCGGAGTGAATTAAATAATAATTACACTTATTTCGATCGATCACGCGGTCTGATGTGATGTCACGCACTGTCACAGCCGCGTTGGTCGACGAACCGGACACGGACGGATTCACGGTGAAGGACGTCGAACTGGACGATCCCAAGGCGGGCGAGGTACGCGTCGAGATCGAGTACGCGGGCGCGTGCCACACGGACTGGCACGCCGTCGAGGGCGCCCTCCAGCGGAACTATCCCGTCGTCGCGGGTCACGAGGGCGCCGGGCGAGTCGTCGAGGTCGGCCCCGGCGTCACGGGCGTCGAACCCGGCGACCGCGTCCTCACGCTGTGGGTCCCCGCCTGCGGCGTCTGCGAGATGTGCGTCAAGGGGATGCAGCATCTCTGTGTCCGCGGCGGCGAGAGCCTCTACGAGGGCCACCTGCTCGACGACACCTGTCGGTTCCACGACGGCGACGAGGACCTCGCGCAGTTCCTCACGCTCGGGACCTTCGCCGAGGAGGTCGTCGTCCCCGAGTCGGAGGTCTACCCGATCCCGGACGAACTCCCGACCGACGTCGCCTCGATCATCGGCTGCGGCGTCGTGACGGGCTACGGGTCGGGCGCACACCGCGCGGACATCGAGCCCAACGACACCGTCGTCGTCGTCGGCGCGGGCAACGTCGGTCTGAACGCCGTCCAGGGCGCGACCCACGCCGGCGCGGGGACGGTGATCGCGAGCGACCCCGTCGCGATGAAGCGCGAGAAGGCCCTGGAGTTCGGCGCGGACCGCGCCGTCGACCCCGAGGAGACGGACCTCGAATCGGTCGTCCGCGACGCCGATCCCTTCGGCGCCGACGCGGTCATCCTCTCTGTCGGCGTCGCCAGCGGCGAGCTCGTCGCCGACCTCGTTCCCCTCCTGGGCCCGCGCGGCGAACTCATCATCACCGCGGGGTCGGCCGCCGAGAGCATCCCGATCTCGCCCCAGCAACTCCTCGACGGCGAGCGCGAGATGAAGGGCTGTCTCTACGGCGGCGCGAGCCCCCGGCAAACGACGGGCGAGGTCATCGACCGCTACCTCGACGGGGACTACTACCTCGACGAACTCATCACCCGCGAGTACGACCTCGAAGAGATCAACGACGCCTACGACAACCTCCTCGGCGGCGAGGACGTCCACAGCGTCCTGAAGATCTGAGCGACGCTTTCGGACAGTTTTCGTAACAATCCGATTTTTTCGTCGATATATGTATATGGCCGGCAATATCGGCCATTTACTAATAAAACCGACATAGGCGGATTTCGATCGTTTCCAACCGACAATATCGGCGAATCTGACGAATATACCGCTCTCGGTCGCCGTCTGAGTTGAGTCGGTATTGTCCGCGAGGTGAACACCTAAGTACGATAATCATATTCTTTCGTTATATGGCGACAACTTCAGCCGAAAGCGAGTGGTCCCGACAGTACATCGACGGCGAGTGGGTGTCCGCGTCGTCGGGGGAGACGCTCGCGGTGACGGATCCCTCCACGCGCGAGACGCTCTTCGAGGTGCCTGCCGCGACCGAGGCGGACGTCGACGCGGCCTACGAGGCCGCGGCCCGCGCCCAGGAGGAGTGGGCCGACGCGGCGCCCGGGCGGCGACAGGAAGCGGTACTGGAGGCGATGAACAACCTCGAAGAGCGCTTCGACGAGACGGTCCAACTCCTGCTCTCGGAGGGCGGCTCCTCGATGGCGAAGGCGAACATCGAGACCGAGAACACGGTCGCCCAGATGGCGGAGGCGGCGACGTTCCCCTCGCGGATGAAGGGCGAACACGCGGGCTCGAACATCCCCGGCAAGGAGAACGTCGTCGAGCGGCGGCCCGAGGGGATCGTCTCTGCCATCACGCCGTGGAACTTCCCGCTCGTCCTCACGATGCGGGCGGTCGCACCCGCGATCGCGATGGGGAACTCGGTCGTCCTCAAGCCCTCCTCGGAGACGCCCGTCACGGGCGGCCTCCTCATCGCGGAGCTGTTCGAGGACGTCGGCCTCCCCGACGGCGTGCTCAACGTCGTCACCGGCACGGGCTCGGCGATCGGCGACGCCGTCGCCGGCCACCCCGACGCCGACGTGGTCGCGTTCACCGGCTCGACCCCCGTCGGACGGGAGGTCGCGTCGATGGCCGCCCGCAACCTCGCGGCGCCCGCGATGGAGCTCGGCGGCAACAACGCCCACATCGTCACCGCCGACGCCGACGTCGAGGACGCGGCCGAGGCCGGCGCGTTCGGGTCGTTCATCCACTCGGGACAGATCTGCATCTCGATCAACCGCCACATCGTCCACGAGGACGTCTACGACCAGTACGTCGAGATCCTCGCGGGCTACGCCGAGGGGATCCCGACCGGGAGCGTCCACGACCCCGAGAACATCGTCGGCCCGATCATCAACGAGTCACAGCGCGACCAGATCCTCGACTACATCCAGGACACCGTCGACGCGGGCGCGACGCTCGTGACCGGCAACGAGGCCCACGAACTCGACGGCGTCGAGGACTCGCTGGTCCTCGAACCGACCGTCCTCGCGGACGTCACGAACGATATGCCGACCGCGTGCAACGAGCACTTCGGACCCGTCGCACCGGTCATCAAGGCCAGCGATGTCGACGAAGCGGTCGAGATCGCCAACGCCACCGACTACGGGCTCTCCGGGAGCGTCTACGCCGGCGACACCGGCCGCGGCCGCGAGATCGCAAAACGCGTCGAGACGGGGATGATCCACGTCAACGACCAGCCGATCAACGAGGAGCCCCACATGCCGTTCGGCGGCGTCGGCGCCTCCGGCATCGGCGCGTTCAACGCCGAGGAAGTCATCCACGAGTTCACCCGCCCGAAGTGGGTGAGCGTCCAGCACGAACAGCGCGACTACGGGTTCTGAGCGGCCTCAGCGCCCTCGGTCCCGAGCCAGCTCCCGGATCTCCTCGCGGCCGGCCTCGATGTGGCCCCCGTGGAAGCAGAACGTCCGCTCGACGTCGAGTTCGGCCAGGTCGGCGACGCTCTCCCAGGCCGTCTCCGGATCGGGCGTCGCGTCCTCGCGCGGCCCCGAGAGCGCGCCGTCGACGACGTTGAGCGCGTCGGCGGCCGCGAGCACCCCCGGCTCGGGAAGGAAGTAAGAGGTGTGTCCCGGGGTGTGACCGGGCGTGTGGACCGCGCACATCGGGCCCGCCGCGGTCGCGAACGTCTCGCCGCCCACGATCTCTAAATCGACCGTGACTGGCTCGAAGTCGGGGCGGTCGTCCCCGCCTTTGATGAGCTCGCGCTCGCCTTCGAGATAGGGCGCGTCGGCCTCGTGGGCGATCACCACCGCACCGGTCTCCTCGACGACGGCCGCCAGACACCCCGCGTGGTCGAGGTCCTGGTGAGTCACCGCGACCGCCCAGACGTCGTCGAGCGCGAGCCCCTCGGCCGCGAGCGCCTCGCGGAGGTCCTCGCGGCCGCCGGGAAGTCCGACGTCGAGGAGGACGAGTCCGCGCGGCGTCTCGACCGCGACGGGCCTGATCGTGAGCTCCCGCCCGGCGAACGCGACGTCCAGTTCCAGGCCGTACACGCCGTCCGTGAGTCGCATACGCCGACTCCGGGCGCCGACGTTGTGAATCGGGTCGCTTGCGGAGAATGCGTCCGGATTCGGACCCAGAATATAAATCACCGGACTCATCCGGCAGTATTGACACCCGGATACCACACGTATCCATCGCCAGGACGATGACGATCACGCGCTCACCGACGAACGAGACCGACGGCGACGCACCCCTCCGAGTCGTCCGGGTCGGCGATCGAGCGGTCGCGTACGCCGAATACGGCGACCCGGACGGCACACCGCTCCTGTTCCTCCACGGGACGCCCGGCTCCCGTCTGCTGGGGCGGCTGCTCGATGCGGCCGCACGAGAGCACGAGGTCCGAGTGTTCGCACCCGACCGCCTGGGATACGGGGCGTCGGACCCGTGGCCCGACAGGACAATCGAGGAGACGGCGGACGCGCTCGTCGCGGTCCTCGACGACGCCGACGTCGCTTCTGCCGGCCTCGTCGCGTTCTCCGGCGGCGCGCCCTACGGCCTCGCGGCGGCGACTCGACACCCCGAGCGCTTCGATCGGCTCGACGTCGTCTCCGGCGCCGTGCCCCCGGCGCTATCCGACGAGACGCCGCCGATTCAGCGGCTTCTCCACCGGATGGCGCGGTCGACGCCCGCGCTTCTCCAAGCTCTTCTCCGCGGTCAGGCGTGGCTCTCCGCCCAGCTGGACCCCGCGGCCGTCGTCGCCCAGTACACCACCGACGGCGCCGACGACGTCCCCGAGGACGCGGCGGCGGTCGTCAAGGCCGACTTCCTGGAAGCCGTCGGCGGCGACGCGGCGGCCGCCGCCGTCGAGTTCCGCCACGCCGCTCGGTGGGACCCTGCGACGGACGGACCGCCGATCGCCGTCCGATTCCACCACGGGAGTCGCGACGCGAACGTGCCGATCGACGGCGCCCGTCGATTCGCCGATCACTTCCCGGGGGCGGCGTTCGACGAGTACGAGGGCGCCGACCACCTCGGCGCGCTCCTGCGCGCCGTGCCGGACGTGGTGGGCGCACAGCGGGACGAGCGGGAGCTGGCGGCGTCGCCGGCCTGATAGTGATTACTCTCGTCTCTTACCGCCGAGCGCCGTCACCGGGCGTCGCGTTCGGCGGTAAACGGTGAGAGTAATCACTACGAATCGTCGCGGCGGCGAGATCAGCAGACCGCGAACCGAACACGATGATTGATGGTCCGACCGGGCGAACGTCGGCTCAGCGCCGAATGAAGCAGGTCCAGTTCTCGATCGAGTACCCGGACCGCCTCCGGCATCCCCTCCACCGGGCGGTCGTCGATACCGATTCGGTTTCGCGTGCGGAGTTGCTGATGTGGAGTCCGACCGCGGACGCGACGACGCTGCTGTGGTTCGACGCGGATCCCGACGCCGTCCGCGCGGTGCTCTCGGCGATCGAGTCGCTCGCCGAGCGCTCGCTCGTCCGCGACGGCGGGGGTACCTACGCCTTCCTCAGCCAGGCGGCCTACGAGTTCCCCGATCCCGTCTTGGAAGTCGTCGCAGACGCGGCCGTGATCTTCGTCCCGCCGGTCGTCTTTTCGTCTTCAGGGCCGGTGACCTTCGAGGCCGTCGGCGAGGCGTCGGCGCTCTCGGACCTCCGGGAGTCGCTGTCGGCGCTCGGAGCGATCGAGATCGAGCGCGTTCGCCCGTTCGCGAGGTCCTCGTCGCCCTCGCGGCTCACAGAGCGGCAGGCCGCGGCGCTCGACGCCGCGGTGTCGGTCGGCTACTACGAGGTCCCGCGGACCGGGAGCATCGTGGACGTCGCCGCCGCGCTCGACTGCGCGACGAGCACCGCGGGCGAACTGGTCCGGAAGGCCGAGTCGGCGGTGCTCCGCGAGTACGCCGGGACGGAGTGAGTCGGAAAAACTGGTGGCGTGGCGCGTCGTTCAGGCGATGACGAGCCACGCCGCGAGGACGACGAGGCCGCCGATCGACGTCGAGACGACGGCGTGGACCCGGAGGCGGTCCAGCACCGCGTGGGCGTCGCCCGAGACAGACAGCATACTGTGGATCTCGCTGCCGATCTCACACCGGGGCAGGAAGTCCATCGCGACGTGGAGGAAGACGCCGGCCGCGAAGCCGAAGACGAGGCCGCGGACCGGCCCCGACGCGGGCAGCGCGATCATCGAGGTGGCGATGCCGGCGATCCCGACGCCCGTCGCGGGCAGGAGGAGGATCGACGCGTTCCGGCCGGCGTTCGCGAGCCGCCGGGCGGCGGCGTAGCCCGCGGGTCCCTTGTGGGAGACGATCGCCAGCCCCAGCAACGCCCCGAGTTCGGGCATGTTCCCGTAGATGATGCCGATGATGGCGCCCGCGGAGAAGGCGTGGGCGGTCAGTTCCGCGACCGTCCGGTCGATCGGGAGGTCCATATGGGCGAGTCGATGCCCGACCGTGTGGGAGGCAAAGCCCGCGAGCAGGCCGAACGCGACGCCGAAGCCGCCCCACTGCGGGTGCTGGCCGATCGCCTGCGGGACCAGGAAGACGGCCGCGCTCGTCACCATCGCGCCCGCGGCGAGCCCGTAGCCCCACACCAGCGCGCCGCCGCTCTCGGCTCTCGTCCGCGCTCCGAGCGGCGCCGCCAACGCCATCGCCAGGAACGCGACCCACGAGATCCCGACCAGCTTCCCGTGGTTCTCGATGCTCATCGCGACCGCGAGGATCGAAAGCCCCACCAACACCAGCGTCGCGAGGAGCCCGACCGTCGAGATCCGATCGCGGATATGAAAGCCGCCGTCCGAATTAATAACGCTCACGTTCATAACACGAACGCTCGTTTTAATAAGCGTGTCGGAGCGAGGCGTCGCGGCAGACTACTCCGGATTCGGCGTCGGAAAGCCGCCTCACCGCGATCGCGTCGCCCGCTTCCAGGTCCGGAGATCGACGCGTTCGCCGTCGATCTCCTCGGCGTCGGCCTCGCCGGCGGCCCACACGAACATCGGCGCGACGTCTTCGGGCGCGCGCCCGCCGGGACCGCTGAGATCGGTCTCGACGATCCCGGGATCGACGACCGCCGCGGTCTGGTCGGCGTCGGCAGCGACCTGCCGGATCACGGCTTCGGCGGCCGCCTTCGAGACCGCGTACGCGCCCATCCCCGGCTTGGCGTCGACGGCGACGGACCCCGACGGCACGAGCAAGCGCCCGTCGGCCGGCATCCGCGCGAGCCCCTCCTTCGCGGCCGCGAAGACCCCGCGGAGGTTCGTCTGGACCGTGTCGTCGAAGCGGTCGTAGGACTCCTCGTGGATCGGCATCTCGCCGGGATCGCCGTGGTTGACGCCCGCGTTCGCCACCACGACGTCGACTCCGTCTCCGGGGCCGATCCCGTCGGCGACGTCCATCGCCCGCTCGACGTCGGTGGCGACCCGCACGTCGGCGCGGACGCCCTCGATCGGCGCGTCGCGCTCGGCGTCGGCGGCTTCCCGCGTCGCCCGCGCGTCGGCGACGGCCTCGTCGAGCGCGTCGACGTCCCGCGCACAGCCGACGACTGCGGCGCCCTCGCCGGCGAACGCTCCCAGGAGCGCCCGGCCGATTCCTCGACTCGCGCCCGTCACGACGACCGTCGCGTCGGTGAGCGTCATATCGACTCCTGGGTCCGTTCGCAGGTAAAGATTCTCGCCGCCGGGAGCCTCGGCGACCCGCTCGGTCAGTCGATTTATGGTTTCGACGCCCCACGACCCGCTATGGACACTCCCCCGGACCTCGACGCGCTCGCCGGCGCCGACGTCGTCGTGATCGGCGGCGGCTTCGGCGGCCTCTCGACGGCGTGCTACCTCGCGGACGCGGGCGCGGAGGTCACCCTCCTGGAGAAGAACGGCCAGCTGGGCGGCCGCGCCAGCCGGCTGGAGGTCGAGGGCTTCCGGTTCGATATGGGCCCCTCGTGGTACCTGATGCCCGACGTCTTCGAGCGGTTCTTCTCGCACTTCGGCCGCGAGCCGTCGGACTACTACGACCTCACCCGCCTGGATCCGCACTACCGGATCTTCTTCAAGGACGGCGACCGCGTGGACATGGTCCCGGACCTCGAACGGAACCGACAGGTGTTCGAGTCCTACGAGCCCGGCGCGGGCGAGCGCTTCGACGAGTACCTGGAGAAGTCGAAGACGAACTACGAGGTGGGAATGGAACACTTCGTCTACGAGGACCGGAGCTCGCTTTCGGACTTCATAGACTGGGACGTCGCAAAGCAGGCCCGCGGGCTCTCGCTCGTCGGCTCGATGCAGGACCACGTCGAAGAGTACTTCGAGCATCCGAAGCTCCAGCAGATAATGCAGTACACGCTGGTGTTCCTCGGCGGCGCGCCGAACAACACCCCGGCGCTCTACAATCTGATGAGCCACGTCGACTTCAATATGGGCGTGTACTACCCCGAGAACGGCCTCGGCGGCGTCGTCGACGGCATCGCGGAGATGGGAAGGGAACTCGGCGTGGACTACCGCCTCGACAGCCCGGTCGCGGAGATCAAAGGCCGCGAGGGCGCCTTCGCCGTCCGCACCGAGTCCGGCGCGGAGTGGTTCCCCGACTACGTCGTCAGCGACGCCGACTACCGGCACACGGAGATGGAGCTCCTCGACGAGGGGAAGCGCCAGTACGACGAGGACTACTGGGAGTCGCGGACCTACGCGCCCTCGGCGTTCCTCCTCTATCTGGGCGTCGAGGGCGACGTCGACCCGCTCGAACACCACACCCTGGTCCTGCCGACCGACTGGGACGCGCACTTCGAGCAGATCTTCGACGACCCGGCGTGGCCCGACGACCCGGCGTACTACCTCTGTGTTCCCTCCGAGACCGACGACGACGTCGCGCCCGAGGGCCACTCGAACCTCTTCGCGCTCGTGCCCATCGCGGCCGGGCTGGAGGACACCCCGGAGATGCGGCAGGAGTACCGCGACCTCGTCCTCGACGACATCGCCGAGCACACCGGCGTCGACCTCCGGGACCGGATCGTCGTCGAGGAGTCCTTCTGCGTCTCCGACTTCGCCGAGCGCTACAACGCCACGAAGGGGACCGCGCTGGGGCTCGCCCACACGCTCAGACAGACCGCGCTGTTCCGGCCGCCCCACAGATCGGAGGCCGTCGAGGGCCTCTACTTCACGGGCGCGTTCACGACGCCCGGCATCGGCGTGCCGATGTGTCTCATCAGCGGCGAGCTAACGGCGGAAGCGATGGCCGAGCGGGCGGGCTGAACTGATATGTCCGGGGGAACCTTCGGGCGAGTGCGCTACCTGCTGACGCTGTCGCGGCCGCGCTTTTGGCTCTACCTCGCGGGCCCGGTCGTCGTCGGCGTCGCGTTCGGCGTCGACTCGACGGGCGGGCTGTTCACGCCGCTCACCGTGGGGCTGTTCGCGTACTTTCTCCTGCCGGCGAACGTCTTCCTCTACGGCGTCAACGACGTCTTCGACGCCGACGTCGACACCGAGAACCCCAAGAAGTCGGATCGAGAGGCGCGCTGGCGGGGCGATACGGTCGTCGCCGCGGTCGTCGTCGCCTCGACGCTCCTGGGCGCGGCCACGTTCGCCGCTACGCCCACGCTCGCGTGGCCGTACCTCGCGGGCTTCTTCCTGCTCGGCTTCCAGTACTCGGCGCCGCCGCTGCGCTTCAAGACGACGCCCTTCCTCGACTCGCTGTCGAACGGGCTCTACGTCCTGCCGGGCGCGGCCGCCTACGCCGCCGTCGCGGGCTCGCATCCGCCGCTGGCGGCGGTCGCCGCCGCGTGGCTCTGGACGATGGGGATGCACACCTTCTCGGCGATCCCCGACATCGAACCCGACCGCGAGGCCGGGATCAGGACGACGGCGACGTTCCTCGGCGAGCGCCGGACGCTCGCGTACTGCCTCGCGTGCTGGCTCGCCGCGGCGGCCGTCTTCGGACTGGTCGACGGTCGCATCGGCCTCCTCCTCGCGGCGTACCCGGTGTTGGTGTTCGCGATCTATCTCTCGGATGTCGACGTCGACCGGGCGTACTGGTGGTATCCCGTCGTCAACACCGCCGTCGGGACGCTTCTCACTCTCGGCGCGCTCTGGAGGCTCGTCAATGCCTGACCCGCCGGAGTCGCGGGAGTCGGTCGACTCTTCGCGCCTGGGCTCGCTCCGCGCCGGTCTCCCTCGCTTCCGTGCGGAGTGGGAGCGCCGGCTGGAACGCCTCGTCCGCGAGAACCGCTTTACCATCTCGGTGTTCTTCCCCCTCAACGGGATCGTGCTCCTCTTGGCCAGCGCCGAGGGCGTCCTGCCCGAGCCGCTGGCGTTCAACGGCCTGCTGATCCTCCTGGGGACGGCGGTGATGCGCTCGCCGCTCGTCGTCGGCGTCCTCCCGATCACCGACCGGCGAGCGGCGGCCGGCGTCGGCGCCTTGACGCTCTACGCGTACGGGATCGAGTACCTGGGCGTTCACACCGGGATTCCCTACGGGGACTTCTTCTACGGGGTCGACCTCGGGCCGATCGTCGCGGGCGTCCCGCTGGGGCTTCCGATCTTCTTCATCCCCTTGGTGATGAACTCCTATCTCCTCTGTCTGCTCCTGCTCGGCGAGCGCGCCGCGCGGACCGGGGTCAGATTGGCCGCGGTCATCGCCGCGGTGCTGGCGATGGACGTCGTCCTCGACCCCGGGGCGGTCGCGCTCGGCTTCTGGGTCTACCCGAGCGGCGGCGCGTTCTACGGCGTGCCGCTCTCGAACTACGCCGGCTGGGTCCTCTCGGCGACGGTCGCGACCCTCGCGCTCGACTGGGGCTACGACCGGCGCGCGCTCTTGAATCGGCTGGCGGACTGTGAGTTCCTGCTGGACGACCTGGTCTCCTTTGTCATCCTCTGGGGCGGGATCAACGCGTGGTTCGGCAACTGGATTCCGGTCGCGGGGGCCGTGCTGTTCGGGCTCGGTCTCCTCCGGACGGACCGGTTCGATATGCCGCTGTCGGGCGGGCTCGCTACTCTCCGCCGGTGAAGCCCCGGAGCCAGCCCGAGACGCGGCCGCCCCGCCGCGACGCTCCCGAGGGGTGGCTCGGCGACGGCCCGGAGTGGCCGGGATCCCGCGCCGCGTCGCCGTCCTCGGGGTAGGGAACGACGCTGACCCGCCGGAACACCGCGACGGGGTCGCGCTCGATCGCCCAGAAGAGGCGCGTCTTCGCCAGGAGATAGAGCTTCCGCGCCGCCGACAGCGACGGCGTCGTCGAGAGGACGTCGCAGTCGCGCTTGCGGATCTCGCGGTGGTGGTCGGCGTAGAGGACCGCCGCGAGCAACACCGCGAACTGGCAGTCCTCGGGGAGGTAGTCGATGCCGGCGACGCCCTCTCGATACAGCGCCTCCGCGCGCTCCAGTTCGTCTTCCATCGCCGCCCGGAAGTTCTCGTCGTACTCGAAGTTCAGGAGCTGTTCCTCGGTGACGTCGTGCTTCCGGAGAGTCTCTCTCGGGAGGTAGATCCGGTCGCGCTCTATGATGTCCTCGCGGACGTCCCGGAGGAAGTTCGAGAGCTGGAACGCCTCGCCGAGCGCCGTCGCGTGCGGCAGCGCCGCGTCGGCCTGCGGCGTCTCCATAATCTCGGTCATCATCCGGCCGACCGCGGCCGCCGAGCCGTCCATGTACGCCTCCAGTTCCTCGTAGGTCTCGTAGCGGTCGGTGTCGATGTCCGCGAGCATCGCGTCGATGAAGGTGTCGACGTCGGACGCGGGGATGTCGTGCCGCTCGCGGAGTTCGGCGAACGCCGTCAGCACCGGGTCGTCGGACGACTCCTCGCCGAGGGCCTGGCGACGGAGGGTTTCCAGTCGCCGGCGCTGTTCCGCCGGCGCGGGGGTCTCCTCGGCGTCGACGACCTCGTCGGCGACCCGGAAGAAGGCATAGAGGACGTACGTCGCGTGCCGGACCCGCTCGGGCAGGACGCGCGTCGCCAGGTGGAACGTCTTCCCGGTGCGCCGCTGGATCGCCTTACTCTGTCGGATCTGTTCTTCTCTCACCATCGTTAGGTGCTACGGGTCGGGGTGTCTCGTCGCGATTCCGTCCGGCCACGCATCTGTCATCTCTGATACGGACTGAATTCATATAACGCTTCGTGCCGATTTGACACCGATCCGACCGCAGTCCGAACGGTCGGCCACCAGACTCATATACTATGAATCGGCGGTTCGCGCTTTCCAGTATCAGATCACCAAAATGTGTCGCTGCAGTCGTAGACCACCCCGTGCTCGGGGCAGACGTACTTGCAGTGTCGCCGGGCCATCGATCGCCCGCAGAGCGGACAGGGCCGGCCGGGCGGCGTCTCGGTCGCGTCGCTCACGTTCGTCCGGGCGGTCGCAGTCGACAAGAAGGTTCGCGTCCGGCGACGAAAATCGGAAGTCGATCGCTACGCCAGCGAGCGCCTCAGCACTCGGACCAGCCGCAGGCCTCGCAGGTCTTGCACCCCTCCGAGAAGTACAGCGACATACTGCCGCACTCGGGGCACTCGGGGCTCTCGCCCGCCGCCAACAGGTCGTCGGTCGCGTCGTCGGCGCCGGCGGCCGCGGCGTTGGTCCGGTCGGCGGACTCGCCGACGTCCACGTCGCCGACGTCGACCGTCGCGCCGCCGTCGGTCTGCCGGCCGGGCGTGCTGGCCTCCGTCTCGCCGTCTTCCGACAGCTCGGTCAGGTTCTGCTGCTGCGGGTAGCCCTTGTCGATCTCGCCGTCGAGGTAGCGCCGCATCGCCGTGCCGATCGCGTCCGGGATGGAGTTGATCTGCTCGCCCTTGTCCCAGGCGACCTTCGGGCTGCGGATGCCCTGGAGCTCGCTGGCGATCTCGTTGGGATCGACGCCCGAGCGCAGCGCCGTCGAGATCGTCTTCGCGAGCGCCTCGGTGAAGGAGGCGGTGAAGCCGCCGGAGTTGCCGATGTTCGCGAACAGCTCGAACGGCTTTCCATCCTGGTCCTCGTTGATGTTGACATAAAGCTTGCCGTAGCCCGTGTCGATGCGCTGGGTGACGCCGTGGAGGACGTCCGGACGCGGGCGCTTCTTGCCGAGGTCGGTCTCGCCGTCCGCGGCCGAAAGCAGCCGCTCGACCTCGCTGTCGATGGCCGCCTGTACCTCGTCGCTCTCGAGGAAGCCCTCGACGCCGCCGAAGACCTCCCGGATCTGCTCGACGAGCGCCTCCGCGGCCTCGCTCTCGTCGGCGAAGTCGGTGTTCTGCGCGCGCGTCGTCAGCACCTGCTTCGAGCGCGTGCCGTCGCGGTAGACGGTGACGCCCTTCCCGCCGTTGCGGTAGATGTAGCGGTAGACCTCGTCCATGTCCTCCTTCGAGGCCGAGTTCGGGAAGTTACAGGTCTTCGAGATGGCGGAGTCGACGCCCTCCTGGGTGGCGCACTGCACCGCGGCGTGCTGCTTGCCGGAGAGGTCGCCGGTGACGACGAACAGCTCCGAGATCGCGTCGGGCACCGTCGACAGCGACGAGACGCCGTCGAACTCGTTCGCGGCCATCTGCTCTTGGGCCTCTTCCTTCACCGTGTCGACGTCGATGTCGTTGGCCTCCAGGACACGGAGGAAGTAGTCGTCGAACTCGACGAGCATCTCGTCGCCCTGGACGTCGTCGGAGACGTTCTTGTAGTAGGCGACGTTGTAGATGGGCTCGATCCCGCCCGTCGTGTTGCCGACCATCGAGGTCGTGCCCGTCGGCGCGACCGTCGTGGTGTTGTGGTTCCGGATCGGGTAGCCCTCGGCCCAGTCGTCGGCGTCCTCGCCGGTGTGGTGCTCGAACCACTCGCGGTACTCGGTCGGGTTCGCGTACTTGGAGTCGTCCCAGTCGTTGAACGAGCCGCGGGTCTCCGCGAGCTCGTGGCTCGTCCGCTTGGACTCGTGGTTGATGTGCGTCATCAGCTGGCGGGCGACCTCGTTGCCCGCCTCGGTGCCGTACTGGATGCCGAGCTGGATGTACAGCTGGGCCAGCCCCATCACGCCGAGGCCGATCTTCCGCATGTCCCGGACCTTCTGTTCGATCTCCGGCACCGGGAAGTCCGACATCGTGACGACGTTTTCGAGGAACCGCGTTCCCCGGTCGATCCGGTAGTCGAACTCCTCCCAGTCGATCGCTTCTTCCAAAAAGGCGTCGACGGCGTCGTCGAAGGAGTCGTACTCGTCGCCGTGGGCGTCGTACCAGACGCGCCAGTCGGGCGCGTCGAAGTCGACGAGCGTCGAGAGATTGATGTGGCCGAGGTTACAGGCCTCGTACTCCTCCAGCGGCTGCTCGCCGCAGGGGTTCGTCGCCAGGATCTGGTGGTCGGGGTGTTCCTCGACGTCGAAGGAGTGCTGCTTGTTGACGCGTTCGAGGTAGATCACGCCCGGCTCGCCGTTCTCGTGGGCGCCCTCGACGATGTGGTCCCACAGGTCCTGGGCCGGGACCGAAAGTTCCTCGCCGACCTCGACGTGTTCGCCGAGGTCGAACATCTCGTAGAGCTCCTTCGTCTCGGGCGTGGCGACGTGCGGCTCGCCCGTCCGGGGGTTGGTGAAGGTGAACTCCTCGCCCTCGAACAGCGCGTCCATGAAGTCGTCCGTGATGCCGACCGAGATGTTGAAGTTCGAGAGGTGGCCCTCGACCGCGTTCCGGAGGTGCTTGGGGACGCGGCCCTCGTCGTCGATGAGTTCGCGCGCCTCCTCCAGGGCGTCCTGGAAGGAGTTGTGGGTGTAGTCGTCGGGGTCGTTGAGCCGCAGGGTGTGGGCCAGAGAGACGTCCTTGTTCTTGGCGTGGATGAACTGGATGACGTCCGGGTGGCTGACCCGCATTACCCCCATCTGCGCGCCGCGTCGTGCGCCCCCCTGCGCGATGGTCTCACACAGCTGGTCGTAGGTCCGCATAAAGGTGATCGGCCCCGAGGCGATGCCGCCGGTCGAGCCGACGGGGTCGCCGTAGGGGCGGAGCCGCCAGAAGGCATAGCCCATCCCGCCGCCGCTCTGGAAGACCTGCGCGGCCTCCTTGGCGGTCTGGTGGATGTCGTCGATGTCGTCGTCGGGCGAGTCGACGAAACACGCCGACAACTGTTGAAGCTCGTCGCCCGCGTTCATCAGCGTCGGGGAGTTCGGCATGAAGGAGAGCGAGTCCATCAGCGACTCGAACTCCTCGCGGGTCTCTTCGACCTGCGTGCGGATCTCGTCCGGCAGCTCGGGGACGACGGTGTCGTAGGCGAACTTGTTGACGTTGTAGACAGAAAGCGCCGTCTCGGCGTCGGCGTCGGCGGTGACGCCCTTGCCGAACACCTCTTCTGCGAGTTCGTCCCGACGCGGGTGGTCGGGCTTCAGCTGCTCGGGCGTGACGGTGACCTCGACGCCTTGGTTTTCGGCCTCGAAGACGGCCGCCGCGAGCGCGACGTTCTTCGCGACGCGGGGGAAGAGGTCCTCCTGGGACTCGATGAGTTCGCCGTCGGCGTCCTTGCGGAGGTACCGCGCCGGCAGAATGTTGTGGTACGCGTTCGCGGTGAGTCGCTCTTCGAGCGTCTCCCCGTCGGTCCGCTTGACGGGCAGTTCCAGGTCGTCGACTCTCTCGGGCTGATTGCTCATTTACTGTTCCTCCCGCCCTGTGGAAGTCCACCGGGCGATTTCGACTCGTGCGACTGGCTCAGTTCCGGTCATTTGTGACGATGGCTTGTGAGTGCGGCAGGTCGGTTTAAGGCTTCGGTATCAGCAGACGGCCGAATACCTATCACATCAGATACCTTACTCCCCCCTGCCGGTGGCACGCCTCCGACGTGACGGGCGTCCGTTCGACCCAGCGAGTTATCAAGGTTAGTAGACCGGAGTGAAAGTGAAATATCCGGAAGATATCTCGTCGCTGTCTATCGATATCCAACCGAACAGATGGGGTGTCCGACGGCGGCGGATCGACCCAGTTCGGCGGCGATTCCGCCGGGTCGCGCGTCGACTCCGGCGCGTTCCGATCCGCTAGAGGCCCCTAATAGTCATATTACATACCTATGCCGGCGGGACGGCGTCGCTCTTCGGTGGCCTCCGTCCGCGACGTCCCCGAATTACCCCACAGACTTATTCCCTCTACCGGGGATATATCGGGTATGTCCGCACTCGCATCGGTCGTGCCGTCGCTCGCGCTCCTTCAGCTCGGGGGGTTGCTCTCCCAGCCGCTCGGGCAGGCGCTCGCGGTGATCGTCGGCGTCGGAATCGTCGTCCTCGTGGGACGCATCGCGCTGAAGATCGCCTGGCGGCTCGTCACCATCGCCGCGCTCGTCGTCGGCGGACTGCTGGTGCTTTCGTTCTTCGGCATCAATCTCCTGGGCTGACCGACCGGAAAAGGGAGAAATTCAGACCCGCGCGCGCTCGTCGATCGATCGCGAGAGCACGCACTCTTCGAGGAAGTTCCGCACGATGTCGTGACCGACGCCCGTGAGCACCGACTCGGGGTGGAACTGCACCGCCTCGATCGGATACTCGCGGTGGCGCACGCCCATCACGAGATCGGTCGCTTCCGGCGCCTCGCCCGCTCTCTCTTCTCCTCCCTCGCCCGCGTCGCCGCCCCCGATCGCGTGGCTCGTCGTCGCCGACACCTCGAAGTCGTCCGGGACGGCCGTCGCCACGAGCGAGTGGTAGCGGCCGCCCTGGAAGCCCTGGT
Source organism: Halobellus sp. MBLA0158 (assembly GCF_041477585.1). Taxonomy (NCBI): domain Archaea; kingdom Methanobacteriati; phylum Methanobacteriota; class Halobacteria; order Halobacteriales; family Haloferacaceae; genus Halobellus; species Halobellus rubicundus. The sequence goes on along the minus strand of NZ_JBGNYA010000001.1, from coordinate 2,192,410 downwards.
CCAGGCCGGCGAAGACGCCGCGGCCGTCGTGTTCGACCGGGAACGCCTTCCCGTGGATGGGTTCGGGGGCGTGGCCGATCTCGCCGCCGTAGGCGTAGACGGCCGCTTCGAGGCCGAGACAGACGCCGAGCGTGGGGATGCGGTGTGAGAGCGACGTCAGGACCTCGTTCGTGACGCCGACGTCGCGGTCGTTCTTCGGGTGGCCGGGGCCGGGACTGATCACGATCGCGTCGGGGTCGATCTCGCGGAGTTCCGCTATGGACGCGGTGTTCTTGCGGACGACAACGTCGACGCGCTCGCCGTCGACCCGCTGTTCGGAGAAGTACTCCACGAGGTTGTAGGTGAACGAATCGAAGTTGTCGACCACGAGCAGGCGGAGCGTCATCGGGCCACCTCCTCTATGTCCTCGGCGTCCTCGTCGCTCTCGGCGCCGTCGGAGGCCCCGCCCTCGGAGCCGCCGTCGCGTTCGATCCGCTCGACGGCAGTGAGCACGCCGTCCATCTTCTGTTCGGTCTCCTCGTACTCGGCTTCGGGGTCGCTGTCGGCGACGATGCCCGCGCCCGCCCGCACGGCGACGACGTCATCGCCCCCGTCGGCGCCCGCCTCGACCGTCGCCGTCCGGATCACGATCGCGAAGTCGGCGTCGCCGGACCACGAGTAGTAGCCGACGCCGCCGCCGTAGACGCCCCTGGGCGAGCGTTCGAGGTCGTCGACGATCTCCATCGCGCGGACCTTCGGCGCGCCCGTCAGGGTCCCTGCGGGGAACGTCGCCCGCGTGGCGTCGAAGGCGTCGGCGCCCCCGGGGTACTCGCCGTTCCCGCTGTCCTGACCCGCGAGCGTCCCCGTCACGGTCGATTCGATGTGCTGGACGTGGCTGTACTTCAGGACGTTCATGAACTCCTCGACGCGGACGCTGCCCGGTTCTGCGACCCGACGGACGTCGTTGCGCGCGAGGTCGACGAGCATCGTGTGCTCGGCGCGCTCCTTCCCGTCGGCGAGCATCTCGCCGGCCAGCCGGCGGTCCTCGACGGGGCTCGTGCCGCGCCGACACGTCCCCGCGATCGGGTTGGAGACGACGCGCTCGCCCTGCACGGACACCAGCGTCTCGGGGCTCGCGCCGACGATGTGGCGGTCGTCGTGCCGCAGGACGTACATGTACGGCGAGGGGTTGACCTCCCGCAGCGCCTCGTAGAGCCCGAGCGGGTCGACCTGCCCGTACAGCTCCCGCACGCGGGAGATGACGCCCTGGTAGATGTCGCCGTCGAGGACGTGCTCTTTCGTCTTCCGGACCGCGGCCTCGTACTCCGCTTTCGGCCCCGCGGACTCGCCCGTCCGGACGAAGCCGCCGGTCTCTGGCGCCTCGGCGTCGGCGAGCGTCTCGGCGACGCGGTCGGCCTCCTCTCGGAGCTCGTCGTAGACCGCGCTCGGGTCGTCGTCGGGCGTCACGACGGGCGTGAGCACGAGCGAGACCGACGACTCGGCGTGATCGAACGAGAGCGTCTTCGTCGTGAGGACGAACTGCGCGTCCGGCGTGTCGGTCTCGGGGCGCTCGATCCCGACCTCCGCGAGCCAGAGGTCGTAGACGGCCTCGTAGGCGAGGAAGCCCACGAGCCCGCCGCGGAGCCGCTGGCGGTCGTCGTCCGGGAAGCCGACGCGCGGGAGGCCCGGGAAGGCCGCCCGGAGGCGGTCGAGGACGTCCGGGTCGCTCCGAGTGTCGGCGCCGGCGTCTTCGTCCCCGTCGTTGCTATCGCCGATCTCTGCCTCGACGTACTCGGCCGCGCGACCTCCGAGGCGTTCGACGTCGGTCCCGTCGAGATCGACCGTGATCACGGCGTCGGGATCGTAGCCGACGAACGAGTAGCGCGCGTGGCGGTCCGCGGTCGCGTGGTCGGGCGCGAACGCGCCCGCGGGGTCGCTGGAGGGCGTCTTCTCGGCGCTCTCCAGGAGGAAGCCGTAGTCGCTCCGATCGGCGAGCGCGGCGTACGCCGACAGCGGCTCCGTCTCCGGGAGGTCCGCGGTCACGTGGGCGACCACGGGCCCCTCGGCCTCTGCGGTGGCGCGCTCGACCTCGCGGACGAACGACTCGCGGGACTGCGACAGCGCGGGCGCGCTGACGCTATCAGCGTCGTCGCCGCGGTCGCTCACGACGATACCTCCTCGACCGTCCGGTCGTCGTCCGTCCGACTCCCCCCGGACGCTTCCGCGTCGTCGCCGGCAATCCGCTCGCCCGCCGCGGCCGCGTTGGCGACGAACGCCCGGACCGCGTCGTGGTCCTTCTGCCCGCCGCGTGCCTCGACGCCGCTCGCGACGTCGACGGCGAACGGCCGGACGGTCTCGACGGCCTCGGCGACGTTCTCCGGCCCGAGGCCGCCGGCGAGGATCACCGGCGCATCGAGCGTCGCGGTCACTTCGGCCGTCGCCGCCCAGTCGTGGGTCTCGCCGGTGCCGCCGGCGCCCGATCCGTCGATCGAGTCCACGAGCACGGCGTCGACCGCGGGCGCGACGTCGCGAGCGCGCTCCGGGTCCTCGGCGTCGACGACCGCGACGATTTTGGCACCGACGGAGTCGCGGATCTCCCGGAACGCCCCGGGCGCGAAGTCGCCGTGCAGTTGGAGGACGTCCGACCCGACGCGGTCGGCGGCGTCGACGGCCTCGGCGGGCGTGTCGGGCATCGTCACGAGCGTCGTCGTGAGGAACGGTGGCGCGGCCGCGACGAGCCGGGCGGCGTCCTCGACGGCGACTTCGCGGGGCGTCTCGACCGGGACGTCGGCGATGACGCCGACCGCGTCCGCGCCTGCCCCTTCGACGGCGCGCAGGTCGGCTTCGTTCGTGACGCCGCAGATCTTCGTTCGCACCATCGTCAGCGCTCCGCCGCGGCGTCGACGGGCTCGCAGAGGGCCTCGAAGGTCGACGTCGCGTCGCCCTCGTCGATGGCCTTCGCCGCCGTCTCGACGCCGTCTTCGATGCTGTCGGCCAGCCCCGCGACGTAGATCGCCGCGCCCGCGTTCGCGAGGATGATGTCCCGCTTCGGGCCGGTGACCGTCCCGGTAACGATCCCCCGGAGGTCCTCGGCGTTCTCCTCGGGCGTGCCGCCCGCGACGGCGTCGATCGGCGCCGCGTCGAGTCCGATCTCCTCGGGCGTGAGCGTGTACTCCTCGATGTCGTCGCCGTCGACCTCCGCGACCCGCGTCTCGTCGTGGAGCGCGATCTCGTCCATTCCGGAGCCGTGGACGACGAGCGCGCGGTCGACCGCGAGGTGCGAGAGCGAGCGCGCGAGCACCGGCACGAGGTCGGGGTCGTAGACGCCGACGACCTGCGCGTCCGCGCCGGCGGGGTTGGTGAGCGGCCCGAGGACGTTGAAGATGGTCCGCATTCCGAGTTCCTTCCGCGGGCCGATCACGGCCTTCATCGCGGGGTGGAACACCGGCGCGAGCATAAAGCCGATCCCGTCGCGCTCGATCGCCTCCTCGACGGCCGGGGGCTCGGCCTCGACGTCCGCGCCCGCGACCTCCAGGACGTCGGCGCTCCCCGACGACGAGGAGACCGAGTAGTTGCCGTGTTTCGCGACCGCGGCGCCCGCGCCCGCGGCCACGATGGCGCTCGTCGTCGAGACGTTGATGGTGTTGTAGTCGTCGCCGCCGGTCCCACAGGTGTCGACGAGCGGGTCCCGGTCGGGATCGATCGTCCGGGCGGCGTCGCGCATCCCCTGCGCGAAGCCGGCGATCTCCGTCTCGGTCTCGCCCTTCGCGCGAAGCGCCGCCAGCAGCGCCCCGATCTGGGCTTCGGTCGCGTCCTCGAAGACCAGACCGGCCGCCTCGCGGGCCTCCGCCTGTGTCAGATCCGTTCCCTCCGTCGCGCGTTCGATGTAATCTTGGAGTGTCATCGTGATCACCGATGTACGTCTTCGTGTTACAGTGAACAAATTCGTTCACCAGTATAAGGCTATCGGAGCGGTCACTCCGGCCGATCGCCGCCATCGGCCGAACGACCGGCCCGTGTCGGGTCTGGGACGCTGGACTGCCGTCGGACCTCAAACCGGACGACGGCGTCCGATCCGCGAAACGAAACCTTCAATTACGTACACCGGGAATCGGGAGATGCGCTCGGAAGAGTGCGAGCGAGCATGCGCCAGGCGGGTTGGTGGTCTAGTCTGGTTATGACACCTCCTTGACATGGAGGAGGCCGGCAGTTCAAATCTGCCCCAACCCACTACTTTTTGACGGACTTGACGACCTCGGCGAGGCGACCGACTAACGAGCGAGCCCGATATAGAGTCAGTCGTCGTCTTCCTCACCATCGACGCGCAAGCGACGGATCGCTTTCGCCCAGTTGTGCTTGGCCGCTTGCCCGGGGTATGCAATCGGGTCGTACGCGAGATCCTCAACGGTCCCGAGATGCTCTCCGTCGCGGTCAGTCACCCGACGCCAAAACCCGATAATTCCCACGGCCGTCAACGACACGAGAAGCACGGCAAGCGCGGCGCTTCCAGGATCCTCAAGCGGAAATACGACAGTGCCTAAAATCGCCACGAGGCCGGCCAGCGAAACGATATAGAAGAGATAAATGAGCGAATTGCCAGTGATCTCGATGCTCCGGCCCATCGTGATACCAGCGGCAATTGATCGCTGGAGCCATACAGGTCTTTCTTCGGACCCACCCCGCCCACTCAGTTCTCTCAGTGGACTCCCTTTCGGATGCACAGCTCGTCGCCTCCCGGTTTGAACAACAGCGCCTCGTCGGGATCCAGATGGAGCTCCTGTGCGACTTTCGTATTGCTGTGATCGACTGCATACGGAGGCGGGATACGGAACGTCGCAGTGAGGAACGTACACGGAAACGGTGGTCCGGCACCGCTCGGAGTTTTCAGTTCGAATCGTCGCGGTACGAATCGAGCGGGACGCGTTCGACGCCCACCGTGTCGTAATCCTGCTTCGTCGAAAGCACGGTATCGCCGTTTGTGTGAGCAATACCCGCGTGAATGGAATCGAACGGCGTCGTGCCGTACTCCTCGATAAAGGATACCGCGACGAGGAGCGCGTCCTCCTGTTCCGCCGGGCGAATCGGCACGAGTTCCAAGAGGTTCGGGATGAGTTCGGCGATATCGACCGTGTACTCGCCTGATTCTTCGTCGTACCAATACACCAGAAATTCGGTGTAGGCGGTGAGTGACGTATAGACGTCGTCAGATTCGAGCGCGGCCGTCGCGTTCTCCTTCGGCCAGTCGTCGGGCTTCGCCAGCGCGAAGAGGAAGTCGCTCTCGACGTACATCCGGCGTCAGGTCCCGTCCGCGTCCCGTTCGTCTGCGACCTCACGAGCGGCCTTCACGCGGGCCTCGGCTTTGAGTTCGTCGACGTCCTCGTCCGCGAGGGCGTCACCGACCGCCGTCTCGACCGCGTCGAGGGGGTCGTCTGCGACGGGAAACAGCGCGACGTGGGTGGGTAGATCGACGATGCGGTACTGCCGGCCGTGCTTTTCCCGGATCTCCTTCGGGAGATATATTCGGCCCCGCTTGTCGGCCTTCGAGGTCATAGCGACGGATTCGGCCTGTACAAACAAAATTCTTCCCGTAATTTCGATGATTTTCCCACAGAGCGTTCGGAGGTCACCGATAAGATCCGCCTGTAAGCCACCGATTCGAGGTCTTCCGTTGGAACTTGCTCAACAAAGAGTAGCGACAAAGTATTTCCATCACTCAGCCAATGCGTCCCGTATGAGGGAGCACCGCTTTCTGAGAGAGAATCTCGGCTACGCCATTATCGGTGGCCCGGTGCTGAGTGTCATCACGTCACTCGTTGGAATGCACCTTTTTGATACGGTGGGCGGCATCGGCTGCGGCTTGGTCGTGTACAGCATCGGCTGGGTGCTCTCAATTACGCAGTCAAACGAAGATTCCCAAGAATCCGTTTCTGATCCAGACAGCGAGCGATCCCGTCGTGAGAACGAATTAGAAGCCGAGAAGGGCGCGTTTGGTGGAAACGGCGGTGGTGGGTAAGTACTGGAATGGAGACGCCGCCTTATTTTGAAGAGGACTGATAAATCGATATACGGGAAACAACTCGCGCGCTAAGCAGGTATTTCGGGGATCCTCGTTTTCGTGGCATTCGCTTTTACTCGGCCCTTCACCACGTTTCTCTGTCTTTGTTCCCATCCGCTCTCAGGTAAGAGCAGATCGGTCGAAGTACTCATTGGCGTACGAAAAGTATCAGCTAGTATGAAATCGACCGATTCGCGGGAACGTCTCCCTCTCATTGCTATCGGGTTCTTGGTCCTCTTCGGGCCGGCGGTAATCCTCGTCATTACGCTCGAGATTCTCATTCTCTTTGGCGATCTCGAACTCAGTCAAATCACTCCCGTCAAATTCATCGAACTATACATCGTCGACCTGATTCTGTTCACCGGATTGGGATACGGGATCTATCGATCGAGCTTGTGGCTCGTGAAAAACAAACTCCCGCCCTCACCTGACGCAGTCGACTCTCAGGCTGTCGAAGATACCCTCGACGACGACTCCGAATAGTGTGCCCTCGGTCAAGGCCCCCGATTCGCGCCCATTCAGTGGTTACGCGGACTTCGCGTCGCTGAGAGGAACGCGATCAGCCGAGTAGACCAACAGCACCCAGTACCCAGCGGACGACCTCGGAAACGGCGAACAAACCACCTTCCAATCGAGAGAGAACTCGTCCCGTCCACAAAGCAGTGACCATCACTAGGGAGATACCTGCCAGCCATCCCAGCGTCACAACAGGACTACTATTCATTATCAACGGCTGGATGACAGCTGCCACCCCCAGAATTCCTGTGATATTGAAGACATTGCTCCCGACGACGTTTCCGACCGAGACGCCGAGACTTCCGCGCCGGACAGCGACAAGTGACACGGCAAACTCAGGGGTCGAGGTACCCGCCGCGACGATGGTTCCACCGATAACCCACTCCGAGATACCGGCACTGCGGGCCAAGTCCGAAGCGGCCAGCACCATATAATCGCCACTCACGAGGACCAACGCCAGCCCGCCACAGAGAAACACGACATCCCGTCCGCGAAACGTCTCCTGCTCTGTCACCGGGTGGGTTGCGGCCGATCCAGCGGACGATACCTCGGCAGTGTGATCGGGGGATTTCTGGCTAGATCGCAGGAGATTGGCAGTGTACGCGATGAAGACTCCTACCAACAGCGCTCCTTCGGGTCTCGAAATTTCGAGGTCGTACACGACGAGACCACCAAGCAGGGTACTCGCTAACAGCGCGATCCCGTCACGGTGGACGATCGATGCGGCGATTGGGATAACTTTCAGCAAGGAAATCACCCCCAGAATAAACGCCAGATTGTAGATATTCGAGCCGAGGACGTTTGCGACCGCGATATCTCCTAGCCCTTTGAGCGCGGCGTCAACCGAGACGGTGAGTTCCGGCGTGGATGTCCCCATCGCCACAATGGTTAGTCCGATAGTGAGGTCCGACAGACCGAATCGGCGGGCTAACCGAACGACCGCATCAACCAAAAAGCGCGCACCGATCCAGAGACCCAGAATCGAGAGAGCAATCACACCGACCTGGACAGCTGGACCGCCTTGTACCATCGTGCGGTTCGACTGGCGGCTCCTCAATCAAGGTTTGGTGCCCTCCTTCGCTGACTGGTGATCTCACGGAGTGCCAGCGAACACACAGACGGATCCTTTCGACTGATTCACCGAAAGGGAATGAGATTACTACTACCGAATCGCTCAGTACAGAGACCGTCACCACCAGCGGTTATCCTCCGAAGAAGAATTCGAGACCGAGGAGGGGCGCAGCGACGACGCACAGCAATACGAGGACCGCCCCGAAACGGAGTACGCCCACCGTCCGGAGTTGGGTCTCTGGGAGGGACTCGGCGATTCCGGACAGAGCGGTTCCGGCGATCATAAATAGTAACCATCGGGTTTCGCCAGCGTCGCCGACGCTCCAAGCATACGCGAACATACACAAGAAGGTAAACGACAGGCCGAGCTGAATGAGTGCCATACGACGGCCTTGCGGTTCGTTGAACAGCACCTCACTAACATAGGGGACCATAAGCGACGCATTCCTGCTTGGGATACAAAACAGTGCCTCAGTGTGAGCCCAGTAGAACGTCTCTTCCCGTGCTACGCGATTCCTCTACAGGAGACGGTAGGAGATACACTGTGAAATTCGCAGGCAGACTCTGAGAACTCATTCGACTGTGAGATCGTGAAATACGCCACCGGAGCAAGATTTCTGTGACGCCCCACGACGGCATTGTTCAGATTAGTTGATTGAAACAGACGGCGAATGCTTGGAGCCACGTTTCTGCGGTTTCAGGACGAGCGTGTCTGAAGTGGTTTGCGAAGGCTTCAGTTCGGCGTTTGAGTTCTTTGAAGACACGTTCGACGGCGTTCCGATTCCCGTGAGTGACGTGTTGGAATCGGAGCGAGTGACGGTGGCAGGCCGCCTGCAGCCAGGGTGCGCCATCGACCAGGAAGATCGCGTCAGAAACGAGATGTTTCTCGCGGAGTTCCGCAAGGAACATCTCGGTCAGCGCTTGGGTCCTGGTCGGGAATAGTCGCACGTGCAGCAGGCGAGTCGTGTCGGGATCGACCGCCGCAAACAGCCAGTAGCGCTGGTCATTCACTCGAATTACAGTCTCATCAACCGCGACGTAATTCGGATTCTGTCCCTCGGCAGGCTGTAGGTCTGCCTTCTGAATCCAGTTGTGAACGGTGGAGCGACACCGATCGACACCCAGGCTTGCAAGAACAGAGACGGTATCCGACAGCGATAATCCCGCCAAATGCAGTTGGATACCCAACTTCATCGCCGACTCGGGTGTCGCCTCTCGCTCCACAAAACCTAACTCTGGAAAGTCGCTACCTCCGGTGAGGCGGTTGGGTTCTTGCATAGGCACCAACGAACTACGACCGCCTCACTTTTCGATCTTATCTGAACAGTGCCCCCCACGACTGTGCCAAACGATTTTACGCTGTCAACGCCAACGTTGACACGAGTAATGGCGACCGCCGACGAGCAGATCCGGATCAGCGATCGGGTGAAAAAGCGCCTCGACAGCCGACGGCGCGAGGGCGAGTCCTACAACGACGTCCTCGATCGGCTGCTCGGCGAGACGACCGACAGCGACTTCGAGGACGGATTCGGGCTGCTGTCTGAAGCGGAAGGCGAGTGGATCCGCGAGCAACGCGCCGACGCGAAAGACGAGCGGAAAGAGCGGATGCGCGGTCTCGGGAACGTATGAGAGTCCTCGACGCGAACTTTCTCATCGACTACCTCAGCGGCGTCTCGGCGACGAAAGACTACTACGCGGCAAACGGCGGCGACGACGAGACGTGGATCTTCCCCGCACCGGCGTACGCTGAGACGCTCGTCGGTGTCGGAAACCACCCCGACGGCGACGTCGACGAGGCGATCGCGGCGTTGGGCTGGGGCGAAGTGGTCGCTGTCGACGACGAGCTCGCAGAGACGGCCGCCCGGATCGCCGACGAGATCGAGCCCGGCGGACCGTATCTCGACGGCGTCGACGGGCTCGTGGCCGCCGTCGGTCGCGAATGGGGCGCGCCGGTCGTCTCCGCGGACGGCGACTTGACCCACGAGGCGACCAAACGGGTCGTCGACGTCGAAGAGTATCGATAGTCGTCTCTGAGGTGGTCCCACTCAGTACAGCAAACCATTATTCCAGAAAGTCTTATGTGAGAGATATGGAAGAGGTCGTCATTGCCATTCTCAAGGCCGGCGAATTGGTCTTTGATTTCGTCGAGACGATCTATCAGAAGATCTCTCCAGACGAGACCGATGACGACTAACAGAGTCAGGCAGATAACTGTGATTTCAGTTCGCAGACCGATCCGTTCGACTGATTCACCGAAGGCGAAGTGAAACAACGACACCTGATCACGGCGGGAAGGACCACCCCACATCGATAGCCAACCCACTTCTTTCTACGCCGAATCGCACTGCGGAGCGACGCCGACACTCTATCGCTGAATAGCACCACTACTTCCGCGCGAAGCCGTCGCTCTCCGTTACAGGGCTGGCTCGGGCCGCGCGAGGCAAAAGACCTTCACCGATCGGCGGGCCCTTGGTTCGTATGTCCGATTGGTCCCGACGGCGGTTCCTCGCGGCGGCGTCCCTCCCGGTGGTCGGCTCGGTGGCCGGCTGTTCGGAATCCCTCGACCGGACGGGGGCGGAGCCGCACTTCGCAGAGCAGAAACGTCCCGTCACTGACTACGAACGGGAGCAGGTCCGAAACAACGAGGGCGCGTCGCTCATCGAGGACGAATCCGCCGCGCGCCGCTCCTACACCTACGAGCACCTCACGGAACGGGCGAACGTCCCGTCCTTCGCCGACGTTCCGGAGGCGCGACAGCTCGAACAGTTCGTCGACTCGACCGACTTCGAGACCGAGTCGATACTGCTCTTGGTGCGACCGATCCCCGAGTGCTACGACCTCCGGCTCGTCTCCGTCTCGGAGGAAGACGACGGCGTCGACTCCCAGTACTGTCGCGATATGCGTCCGGCGGACGTCGCCTGCGAGCGGGACGCCGAAGACACCGTCGGCGTCGCGATCCGGCTCCCGTTCGCGGGCGACTCGTTCAACACTCTCGGGATGGGGTTCAGCAGTTCGTGCGACAATCGGCCGACGGTCGTCAGTTTCGAGCCGGTCACGCCGACGAATGCGACGGGAGCGGCCACAGACGCGGGAGGTGCGGACGAATGACCCGGCGTACCCGCAGGCAGATGCTCGCTGCGACCGGGACGGCCATCGCCGGTGCGCTCGCGGGCTGCGGCGGCGTCGGAGACGCTGTCCTCGGCGGCGACGACGACACGCTCTCGTACGATCACGCGGCGCTGACCGACTTGGCCGAGCGGCCGCCGCCCACACCGCCGACCGCGTTCCCGCTGTCGATTCCGGCGAGCGCGTTCGACCGCCACCGGTCGCGGATCCGCGCACTCCTCGATGAGGTTCCCGAATCGCCGGATCTCCCCAACGAGGCGCTCGCTGCGGAGCTCGCGGAACGCCGATCGTCGGTCACGGATCGATTCCGGGACGCGCGCGGGAACGAGACGGGTCCGTCCGGCGGGAGCGAATCGGAGTATCTCCCCGACCGGACCGCTCCGAGAGAGCGGCTGGGGGACCTCCGGTCGGTCCGGGCCGACGCCGCGGGGATCAACGCCGCCTACCGCGCGGCGATCGGACGGGTCGACGGAGAGGAACTCCGCTCGCGGCGGGAGCGCGTGCGATCGGACCTGTACGACTTCCTCCGCTCGTGGACCTACGACGGCGCTTCGGCGCTGGAGGCGCTGCTCGTCCACAATCACATCGAGGGCCTCGTCGAGAGCGTCCGGAGGTCACTCCGGGAGCCCGCGTCGTTTCCGGAGGCGCCGCGCGACGAGGCGTTCGCGGTGAGCGACCTCGCCGCATCGGTCGAGTACGCGCGGGCGTCGCTGGCGGACGCGACCTCGCTCCGCGGGACCTACCGCGAGTCGGTCGCGGATCCGACGTCCTATCGCGACGCGATCGAGTCGACGGCGGGGCGGCTCGTCGAACAGCACCGGATCACCTCGGCGCACGCCGACGTCCACGAGTACGAGGACCTGGACGAACCGCCCTTTGCGCGGTCGATCGAGGAGACGCCGGCCGGCGAGCTCTACCGTCACGCCCGAGAGCTCGTCGGCGACGACTTCGTCGAGGGCCGAGGCCTCGAACGCCAGCCGGCAAGTCGGTGCCTCCAGGCCGCGGTCGGACTCGCCGCCCTCCAGACCTTCCGCACCGTCGTCGAGGAGATCGACGCCGGGAACTACGGCGTCCCGGAGACGGTGGCGCCGATCGCCGAGGCCCGCGGGGACGCCGTCGACGCGCTTCGGATGGTCTGGACGGGCGAGCCACAGGCGCTCCGGCTCGAACTCGACTGGCCGGCGACCGATATGCTGCTGTACCAGCTCCGCGAGTTCCACGAGGACGTCGCGGACCTGGACGACGGCGAGGTCTCGACGTACACCATCAACGAGACCTACGGCGGGCTCCTGTACGCGTACCACTACGCGACGTACGTCCCGCCGGTCGCCGATCACCTGCTGGCGGTGCTGCGGGAGCAGTGACCGGGACTGATCGTCGCTCGCGCTCGGGGGCCTCCGTCAGTTCACGGGAGCGCGTGATCCGAACGGCGGTCCCACACTAGAGGTAGCCCAGTTCTTCGAGCCGCTCGCGGAGTTCCCCGTCGAACTCCTCGTCGGTCAGCAGATCGATGGCGCTCTCCTGGCGTCGCTCGACGACGTCGAGCAGCTGCAGCGCAGTTCGGAGCTTGTAGTGGACCTCGGAGTCGTCGGTCTCTTCGATCGCGCTCTCGAGGAGCGTCGCGATGGTGTCGGTCGTCGCCTTCGGCATATCGAGCTAGTTCGGACATCGAGTGAAAACCGTAGCGATCGACGTCTGGCGGGATCCTCCGATGGCTTTCCCGCGATTTATCGGGAAAGAACCGTCTGCGTATCAATCGAGTATCAATAATATTCATACCGCGGAGGACCTCCTTCCGAACTGTGACGTGCCGCGCTCGCGACCCGTTGCCGCCCCTGCTCGCAGTCGGCCTGGTCCTCCTGGCCGGGTGTACAGGCTGGGGCTCACCGATCTCGGACCCGACGGCGACGACGCGAGCGTCCCCGACGCAGTCGCCGACGGCGACCACCGCCGCGGCGACTCCCTCCCGCCCTCCGGACCTCGATCGGCGGCTCTACGACCTCGCGACCGCCGAGAACCGAACCGCCTACGCCGACCCGCACGGGCTCGTCTACGAGGACGGGTCGGTCCAGGCGGTGATCGAACTGGCCGGCGGCCGGGCGCTCCCCGACGGCTACGGCGTGACCGTCGAACTCCGGCGCGACGGCCTCGTCCAGGGCTTCGTCGCCGTCGACGACCTCGTCGGGCTGGCACGGCACGAGAACGTCACCGCGGTCCGGCCGCCGTCGCGGCCGCAACCCACCTGAGATGCGGACCGCGATCGTCCTCGTGACCGTCGCCGCGCTCCTCACGGCCGGCGCCGCCCCGGCGTTCGCGAGCGGACTCGGCGGGCCGGACGATGCCTCGTCTGCGGTCGGCGCCGCGGACCGGCACTCCGTCTCGTCGTCGGCCGCCGAGCCGCCGACCCGAGCGGAGAGGACCGCGACTCCTCCGTCCACGTCAACCCCGACATCCGCACAAAACGGCTCGAATACGACCGACGCGGCGGGCCCGCCGCCCGAGGCCAAGATCGCGGCCGGACTGCTCGACGGCGGTGACGGCCGGGGCGGGGGCGACGGCCGCGCGACGCCGGACAGCCTGACCACGGCGGGCGTCGAGATGGTCGACGTCGTCGTCGAGGCGGCGCCCGGATCGGCGGACGCCGTCGCGCGTCGCGTTCGCGGCAACGCGGGGGCGGTCGCGGTCCGACACGGCCGGTTCGTCCAGGCCAGTCTCCCGCGGACGGCGCTGACAACGCTCGCCGACACCCCGGCCGTCGAGCGGATCCGCCGACCGAACCGCCCCGTCGCCCAGGCGATCGATCGCGGGAGCGTCGAGAGCGAGGGATTGTCGAATATGAACGTCTCGCCGGCGTACGGCGCGGGCCAGTACGGCGACAACGTCACCGTGGCGGTGGTGGACGTCGCCTTCGACGCGACGAACCCGGAGATCAGCGACAACGTCGTCGACGTGTACGCCCCCTCGGGGAGCTTCTCGAACACATCCGACGGCCACGGGACGGCGGTTTCTGAGTTGGTCGTCGACACCGCGCCGAACGCCTCGCTCGTTCTGATCGACATCGGTACCGAGGTCGGCCTCTACGACGCGATGGAGTACATCCGGGAGAACACCTCCGCGGACGTGGCCGTGATGTCGCTGTCGTGGTACAACGTCGGGCCGATGAACGGGAGCGGCTACTTCAACGATCAGTTCAGACAGTCGGCCGCGAACGGGACGCTGTGGAGCGTCTCGGCCGGCAACACCGCCGACGGGGAACACTGGAACGGCACCTGGAAGGACGGCGATAACAACGACTGGCTGAACTTCGCCGACAGCCAGGAACTGATGACTGTGAGCGGGAACGGAAACGTATACCTCCAGTGGGACGACTGGCCGCAGAGCGACCAGAACCTCGACCTCTACCTCTTCGACACCAAGAGCGACTTTCCGAACAATCCGACCTACATCTCCGACGATGTCCAGGACGGGACCTGGGAGCCGAGGGAGGCTGTCGGGACCTACGATTCGACGGACTACGTCGCCGTCAAACGCGAGAGCGGGTCGGAAGCGCTCAATCTCACCGTCTTCAGTAGCAGCGGTTCGCTGTCGCCGCACACGACAGTACAGAGCGTCACCAATCCCACGACTGATGCTGTCCTGACGGTCGGTGCTACGTACTACGGGGACAATTCGGTCGAATCGTTCTCCTCGCGTGGCCCGACTATCGACGGCCGGATCAAGCCCGACGTGGTGGCGCCCGACGGCGTCTCGACGAGCGTCGACGACCCGTTCTACGGCACCTCCGCATCCGCGCCGCACGCGGGCGGGGTCGTCGCGCTCGCATTGGACAAGAACGAGTCGCTGACGCCAGCGGACGCGATCTCGCTTCTGGAATCGACGGGGAACGATACGAATCACTGGACACTGCCGAACAACGACGTCGGCTACGGCCTCGTCGACGCGGGCGTCACCGTCTCGTCGACCGATCCGGAGCCGGTCCCGCCGGTGCTGACCGACGCGACGGCCGTGGACGAGACGGACGGCGACGGGACGGTGGATACCGACGATCACATCCGCATCAACGTCACCGCGACCGACGCCGGAATCGGCGTCAAGAACGCGACCGCGAACGCCTCGGACTTCGGCGCTGGCGTGGTGAGTCTCACCGATCCCGACGGCGACAGCGTCTACAACGCGACCGTTTCGGTGAACGGGTCGACGGCCGCACCGAACGGCTCCTACGCGATTCCGATCGAAGCGTACGACCGGGGCGGAACGAAGAACACGACCCAGACGAACACGCTGACGCTCGCGGTCGACCGCGAGAAGCCGTCGATCACCGACGCGAACGCCCTCGACCTCGGCGACCGCGACGGCAACGTGACGGCCCTCGACGAGATCGAACTCAACGTCACGGCGACCGACGCCGACAGCGGCGTCGACGCCGTCACCGCCGACGCATCGGCGTTCGGGGCGGGCACGGTGGCGCTCACCGACCCCGACGGCGACGACGTCTACAACGCGACGATCGCCGTCGACGCCGACCAGGCCGCGCCCAACGGCAGCTACGCCGTCTCCCTCACGGCGGTCGACGTCGCGGGCAACGAAAACAGCACGGCGACGAACGCGCTCCAGCTCAACGTCAGCGACCGCGCCGCGCCGAACGTCACCGACTTCGGCGTCCAGGTCACAGACACGCGCACGCTCTACACGAGCTTCGACAGCAACGAGACTCTCTCGACGGTCAATCTCACGATCACCGACCTCGACAGCAACGCGCGCGTCCGGACGCTCTCCCTCGCCGACTTCGACACGCCCGGCGGAGGCACGTACGTCAATCAGACGGTGCTCCCGGACGCCGGGCGCTACCGGCTCGCGCTCGTCACCGCGGCGGACGCGGCCGGCAACGACGGCTCGGGCGACGCGAACGCGACGGTGAAACTGGTGACACGGGACGTCGTCGTGACGCACCTTGACGGCCCGGCGCCCGACATGTCGAACGTCACCGCGAACGTCTATCTCACCCAGGGGAGCGGCGGACTGCTCCAGGTCCAGCTTCGCGACGCCGCCGACTCCGATCTCGCCAACCGGACCGACCTCTCGGACCTCGGCGTCGAACCGGATACCACGCTCGCGGTGAACGTCACGGTGAAGAACTGGACGCCGCGGCTCCTCCTCGGCGCCGGGCGGAACGCCACCTGGAACGTCACCGCCGTCGACGCGGACACGACGACGATCAACGTCACGGCCGATCCGGCGGACGTCCAGTACAACGAGACCCAACTCGACGGGACGACGAAGCCGTGGTCCGAGACCGACACGGCCGACTTCGGCTCGCCCGCGACGATCGACCTGGCGGTCTCGGACCTGTCGGTGTTCGACCGGGCGCGACGGGATCGGTTCAACGGAACGATGCTCCTGACCGACGCCCAGGCGTTCGGCACGCCGGCGTACAGCACGACCACGGACGCGCTCTCGCTGTACGTCGCGGCGCCCCACCTCAACGCCAGCGGCGGGCAGAACCGGGGCTTCTTCGACGCGTTCGTCCCCACGGCCGTCCTCGACGACTGGGGCGTCTCCGACCCCGCGAGCATCAACGTCTCCGCGCTCGGCTCCGCGCCCGCATCCGCCGAGAGCACTGTCACGAGCGAGGGGATCCGCCTGGAGATCCCGATCCACTACTCCGAGGGCGACGTCGAACTCGCGCCCGACTCGACGCCGCCCACGATCGCGTCGCCGTCCATCACCGACGCGACTGACGGCGACGGAACCGTCGAAGACGGCGACCGCGTCCAGGTCTCCGCGACGGTCACCGACGCGACGAGCGGGGTCGATTCGGTCTCAGCGGACGCCGCGTCGTTCGGCGCGGGGACGGTGTCGCTCTCTGATTCGGACGACGACGACACCTACACCGGAACGTTCACGGTCGACGGCGGCGGGATCGGCGCCGACGGCTCGTACTCGGTCTCCGTATCGGCGACGGACGTCGCCGGGAACACGGGGTCGAAATCGACCAACGCGCTCCAGTTCGACAGCGGCAGCGACGGAGGAGGGAACGGCGGTGGAGGCGGAGGCGGCGGAGGGGGCGGTGGCGGGGGCGGAGCGCCGCTTCCCCCACCGCAGACGGCGACACCGACGCCGACGCCAACCCCGACACCGACGCCCGACCCGCGGGTTCGCGTCGACCGGACCGCCGGCGGCGTCTCGGTCACCGTCGAGCGCGCGGCTGCCGGCCAGACGGTGTCGGCGGAGTTCGGCGACGCGGCGACGTCGGCGGTCGCGGGCGTCACGGGCCTCCGGCTACGGCCCTCCGGCGACGCGGCGAACTTCAGCGTCTCGGTGACGCCGCCGACGCCGACGACCGCGGACGCGCCCTCCCTCGACGACGGGACGGCGGTCGGGTACTTCCGGGCGGACGCGGTCGATCTCCCCGATGACCGCATCGCGGGGGCATCCCTCCAGTTCGCCGTCTCCGAGTCGTCGCTGCCCCCGGGCACGACGCCCGAGCGCGTTCGGCTCTACCGTTACCACGATGGGGCGTGGCAGCGCCTGGACACGGCGCCGCTCGGCGACGGCGTCTACGAGGCCACGACGCCCGGCTTTTCGGTCTTCGCGATCGGCGTCGACGACGCGTCGGCGGGCGGGGGCGTCGGCGGGTCGACTCCGGGAACGACCGCCGCTGACTCTGCCGCGGCGGACGGGAGCGACGGTGATTCGATCGAGGGCACCGCCACGCCGTCGTCGCCGACGGAAGCGACCGGCTCGACGCCTGGAACGAGCGGCGGGTCGACGCCGGGGTTCGGCATCGTCGTGGCCGTCGCGGCGATCCTCCTGGCGGCGGCGACGGCCACGCGACGACGGTGAGAGGGGAGGACTTAACCACGCCATCTCCCAAAGGCCCCCGTGGAGTCGCCGTACGACGTACTCGGGATCGACGCCGACGCCGACGAGGACGACGTCGTCCGGGCGTACCGGGAGCGGGTGAAGGAGGCCCACCCGGACCACGGCGGGTCGCTGGCGGAGTTCAAGCGCGTCCGACGGGCTTACGAGCACATCTCGGCCGGACGCGATCCCTCGACCTTCGAGAGCGACGCGACCGGAGACGGGGTAGGGGGTCGCTCGGGGGACGGCCGGGAGGGCGGACGCGGCCGAGGCAACGGGCGGGCGGATGCGGCGAACGAATCGGACGAAGACGAGGGCGCGGAAGACGAGGAGACGCTCGGCCCGACCGTCGAGTACCTCGACTACGAGGTCGCCCAGGCGCGGGGCTGGGAACTGACCGACGAGGACCTCTTCGAGAAGGCCGAGGCCGCGGACCTCCCGGTCGACAGCCACGGGATCCTCGTCGTCGAAGAGCGGGAGACGCTGCTCGAAGCCGCCGAGCGCTACGGCTTCGCGTGGCCCTACGCCTGCCGCGGCGGCGCGTGCGCGAACTGCGCCGTCGCCGTCGTCGAGGGCGAGGTGGAGATGCCCGTGAGCACGGTCCTCACAGACGAGATGAAAGAGCGCGGCGTCCGCCTGTCCTGCATCGGCGAGCCCGTCACCGACGATCTGAAGGTCGTGTTCAACATCGAACACCTGCCCGGACTGGCCGAACTCCGCCTCCCGGCCGAGCAGTTCGAGAGCGCCAGAGCCGACGACTGACGCCTATTTTGTCGGGAAAATAACACTCCCGGCGCGTTCGCCGCTGCCAGCGCGGTGAGAACGGGACGAAGTTTCAAGGCGGCAGGCGGCCTACGATCAGGCGGAGGCTACTCCATTATGGATATTACTGATATTGCCACTCCTGATTTCGTTGAAGTCGACGCCGACAAGCGCCTGGGGAAGATCCGCGCGATCTTCGAGCGCGAGAACCCGCGGGGGATCGTCGTCACCGAAGACGGCGAGTACGCCGGCGTGATCGGCGAAAAGCAGCTCGTGCGCTCCCGGATGGAAGACGACACGAAGGCCTCCGTCGTGATGAAGTCCGCACCGCGCGTCGACCGCCACGAGGACGTCCGCGAGACCGCGCGGATGCTCGTCGAGGGCGACGTGAAGATCGCGCCCGTCTACGAGGGCTCGAAGCTCTACGGCGTCGTCACCAGCGACGCGATCCTCGACGCCGTCATCGACAGTCTCGATGCGATCTCCGTCGAGGACATCTACTCCGAGGACGTCGTCACTGTCGGCGAGAAGTCCCACGTCGGCCAGGCGATCAACCGACTCCGCGAGCACGGTATCTCGCGGCTCCCCGTCATCAACGAGGACTCCGGCAAGCTCACCGGGATAATAACCACCCACGACCTCGTCGAGTTCGTCGTCCGCGACGACAACCGCCAGGGCCGGGGCGACCGGCGCGGCGACCTCGACCGGATGCTCGATCTCCCCGTCTACGACCTGATGTCCTCGCCGGTGGTCACCGCGCGCCCCGCCGAGACCGTCGACATCGCGGTCGAGCGGATGTTCGAGAACGACCTCTCCGGGCTCGTCGTGACCCCGACCGAGAGCGGCGAGGAGGTCAAGGGGATCGTCACCAAGACGGACATCCTGCGCGCGCTGACCTTCACCGAAGAGGAGAGCATGGACGTTCAGATCACCAACGTCCGGCTGCTGGAGACGCTCTCCCGCGAGGAGATCGTCGAGGAGATCACGACGGTCGTCGACAAGTACCAGCAGATGCAGGTGCTTCACGCGCACGTGCGCTTCCACGAGCACAAGGAGAAGCTCCGCGGCACGCCGCTGATCCAGTGTCAGATCCGCCTGCGGACCAGCCACGGCCAGGTCGCGGGCAGCGGCGAGGGCTACGGCGCCGAACACGCCTTCCACGTCGCGCTCGACAAGCTCGAACGCAACGTCCTCGAACTGAAGGGCCTCAACGCCGACGAGAAGTACCGCGGCCAGCTCATCCGGAAGCTCGGCGAACTGTAATCGGGTCGGCGCTTCGCTTTCGCTCCTTCTCGTCTCCCGGTTCCGTCTTCGCTTTCGACCCCGTCAGACCTCGGTCGCTGCCAGCCCCTCGTCCGTGATCTCGAAGGTCACCGACTCGCCGGCGGGCTTCGCTCGGTGTTTCTCGAGCGTCGCGCGGCGGTTTCCACCGCGGAACCGCTCCAAGCGTACGACCGCGCCCGTCCAGTGTTCGAGCGTGTGGCCGCCGAGCGGCCGCGCGCGGTCGGTGTCGGGGTCGGTGAAGACCTGGTTCGTGACGACGACCGCGAGGTCGTGCTTCCGCGCCAGCGAGAGCAGGTGGGTGACCTGCCGTGCGACCCGGCGGAGCGACTCGCCGGCCTCGCCGTCGGCGGTTCGCTCCAGCCGGTAGAAGCCCGTCGCGCTGTCGAGGACGATCAGTTCGGCGCGCTCGGCGAACTCCTCGGCGTCGCGGACGGCCTGCTCCTGCTCTTCGAAGTCGTGGGCCTCGGAGACGATGAGCCGCGAGGTGATCTCCTCGACCGTCGCGTCGTCGCCCGCGACGGCGTCGGCGAGCTGGCGGAAGCGATCGATCGAGAGCCCCTCCGTGTCGATGTATACCGCGCGATCGCCCGCGCCCGCGACCCGGACCGCCGCCGAGAGCGCGACGTTCGTCTTGCCGGCCGCGGGCGGGCCGTAGAGCTGCGTGACGGTGCCGCGCTCGAAACCGCCCCCCAAGAGCCCGTCGAGCGCGCGACACCCCGTGGTGAGTGCGTCGGACACGGCCCCTTCTCGGGCGGCTCCGGCGAAAAACCCCCCGATCCGGGGAAGGGATAGAATGGTGGAGTGCGCCGTCTCGCCGCGAGGGTTCAAATACCGGGACGGGCCCACTCCCGCCGATGGTATCGCCGACGACGCCGCTCGCGTACGCCCTGCTCGGCGTGGCCCTCGGGACGATCACGGGACTCGTCCCCGGGCTCCACGTCAACAGCGTCGCGTTCCTCCTCGCCGGCCTCGCGCCGGGGATCGACGGCCCGCCAGCCGCCGTCGCCGCCGCGGTGCTCTCGGCCGGCGTCGTCCACACGTTCCTCTCTATCGTCCCCGGGCTCGTCCTGGGCGTTCCGGACGCCGCGACCGCCCCGGGCGCCCTGCCGGGGCATCGGCTCGTGGTCGCGGGTCGCGGACGGGAAGCCATCCGCCTGTCGGCGCTCGGCAGCGGCGTCGCGCTCGTCGTCGCCGTCCTCGCCGCGATCCCGCTCTCGCTCGCCATCGCCGCTGGGCGGGGACTGTTACTCTCGGCGCTCCCGCTCCTGCTTGCGCTCGTCGCGGCGCTTTTGATCCTCGCCGAGCCGACCCGGCGCGCCCGCGTCGGGGGCCTGCTCTGTCTCGCGACCGCGACGGCGCTCGGTCTCCTGACGCTCGATCTCCCGGCGTCGGGGCCGCTGGCCCCGCCCGACGCGGCGTCGATGCTCGCCCCGCTCTTCGGCGGCCTGTTCGGCGCGCCCGTGCTGCTCGATGCGCTGGCCGCCCGGGGCGAGATCCCGCCGCAGGAGGGTACCGAACTCGGGCTGTCGCCGGCGGCGACCCTCCGGGCCGCGTGCTCCGGCGCCGGCGGCGGCGCGCTCGTCGGCTACCTCCCGGGCGTCTCCGCGGGCGTCGCGGCGGTGCTGGCGCTCGGCGGTGCGGGCGGCAGCGGCCCGGCGGGCCGCGGCTCCGATCGGGCCTACGTCGTGGCCACGAGCGGCGCCGACACGGCCACGGCGGTCTTCGCGGTCGCGTCGCTCCTGGTTCTGGGCGCACCCCGGAGCGGCGTGACCGTGGCACTCGAATCCCTCGGGAGCGGCGTCGGCGTCGGGACGACGCTCGATCCGTGGTCCCTGGCGGGCGCGCTCGCCGTGCTCGTGCTCGCGGCCGGCGCCGGGATCGGCCTGCTCGTGACGGTCGGCGAGTGGTACCTCGGCGCCGTCCGCCGGCTCCCGCGTCGGCCCCTCGCGCTCGCCGTGCTCGCTCTCCTGGGTGCGCTCGCCGTGGGATTCGCCGGGGTGCTGGGCGGAGCCGTGTTCTGCCTCGCCGCGCTGGTCGGGCTCTTGCCGCCCCGCGTCGGCGCCCGTCGCGTCCACCTGATGGGGGTGTTGTTCGGCCCGATACTGCTGGGGTGACCGGGAAAGACAACCGTTAAAAGTCGCGGGAGGGTCAGATAGCGTATGAGCCAGTCCGAACAGCGACACGCCCGACAGTGCGTGTCCTGTGGCATCAACATCTCCGGGATGAGCGCGGCGACGTTCGACTGCCCGGAGTGCGGCCACGAGATCTCGCGGTGTGCAAAGTGCCGAAAGCAGAGCAACCTCTACGAGTGCCCCGACTGCGGGTTCATGGGACCCTGAACGATGGGAAAAGTCGCAGCCAAGATCAAGGTAATGCCGAACAGCCCCGAAATCGACCTCGACGAGCTCCAAGAGCGGCTCGAACAGTCACTGCCCGAGGGCGCGAAGATCAACGGCTTCGAGCGTGACGACGTCGCGTTCGGCCTGGTCGCGCTCCTCCCGACGGTGATCGTCCCCGACGACGCCGGCGGCACCGAGGCCGTCGAAGAGGCCTTCGCCGACGTCGACGGCGTCGAGAGCGTCTCGGTCGAAAACGTCGGCCGCATCTGAGTTTTCGGCGCGCTCCGCTCCGTTTTCTCCCGCCCGGAACGTCCGCCAGCCGCGGCTGCACCTGTCGCGTCGATTCCGGGTCGCGTCCGAGCCGAGAGCGGTGCGAGGGACCGACTATTCGGCGCGGCGGAGGGTGAGGAGCCCGACGAGGGGCGAAAAGAGGAAGCCGAGTCCGATCGCGACGATGAGCGCGACGGCGCTCCCTTCGAGCGCCGAGGCGGCGGCGACCCCCACGACGCCGCCGAGCATAATGCTCGCTGCGACCCCCAGCCCGAACTGTTCGAGCCGGGAACTGGAGTCTCCGTGTGCCGAGCCGCCGTCGCCCGCGAGTGCGCCCTCGACCTCAACGTCGTCGGGAAGCTGTCCCCCGGATGCGTATTCTTGTGCCATACTCGGCCGTACGACACCCCGTGGTTTAGATTTTGTCGAGATCGATCGGCCTCCGGCGGCCGCGGCGTCGGTGGCTCGCGCGGGTCGCGGCCGGCGGAACTGGAACGTGCGTTTTATAACCGCGTCGGAAGTAGGGGGTTCCAACGACTATGCCGAGTTCCAACGGTCCACTCCACGGGACGCGAGGAAAGCTCTCGAACAAGCCCCGAAACCGCGGGACGTCGCCGCCGCAGCGCGCCATCGCCGAGTACGACGAGGGTCAGAAGGTCCACCTGAAGATCGACCCGAGCGTGCAGGAAGGTCGCTTCCACCCCCGATTCAACGGTCACACCGGCGAAGTCGTCGGGAAGCAGGGCCGAGCGTTCAAGGTTCGGATCGTCGACGGCGGCACCGAAAAGACGCTCATCACCCGTCCGGCCCACCTGCGCGCGCAGGAGTAGCGCACGCGATGACCATCTTCAAAGAGAAGGTCGACGAGGAGTACCTGACCGTCTCTGAGGTCAAGGTGCTCCTCGAGGACGTCGAGGCCGAGCGCGCCGCCGACGAGGAGCGCGAGCTGCGCTACGAGCTCGCGCGGGCGATCGAGCACGTCAATCGGTTCGCCCACCTCGATCCCGAGGAGTCCAGGGACCTCGTCGAGGAGCTCCTCGAACAGGAGAAGGTCGATCCGGAGACCGCGATCAAGATCGCGGATCTGCTGCCACAGAGCCGGGACGAGCTCCGGGCCGTGTACGCCCAGGAGCGGTACGCCCTCGACGGCGACGAACTGGACGACATCCTGAACGTCGTCGCGAAGTACGTCTGACGGCCCGCGCCGCCACCCGTCGGGGTTTCCCCGTCGCGGCGCGGCTGTCGGCTCCGTCGGCCCACTTTTTAAATAATCCGTAGGCATAGGTCTGTGTATGACTACGACCGAAGGCGGGAGTCCCGACGCCCCGACGGAGTCGGACGAAAGCGCCGCCGACGCGGCGGACGAGTCCGAGGCCGTTGAGGCACGCTATGCGGTCATCCTCGATCACCTCCCGCACGGGCGAGCGGACGACGACCGTCCGCGACACCGGAAGTCGCCGCTGGCGTACGCCCTCGGCGAGCGGGACTTCCGCCTCTTCGAACTGACGCTTTCGGACGACGCCGACATCTCGATCGGCGACCGCGTCGTGATCGGGCCCACCGAGGCCCGCGACGTCGTCTCGGGCTTCAAGCAGGTCGACTACGACGACCTCTCGAACAACGCGAACGCGGAACTGGAGTACGCCGTCGAAGAGATCATCGACGCGAACGAACAGCGGTTCGTCGACTTCTACAACGACGCCCAGCCGATCACGCTCCGGCTCCACCAGCTGAATCTGCTCCCGGGGATCGGCAAGAAGCTCCGGAACAACATCCTCGACCAGCGCAAGCGGGGGCCCTTCGAGAGCTTCGAGGACCTCGAAGACCGCGTCTCCGGGCTCCACAACCCCCGAGAGGTGCTCACGGAGCGAATAATGGAAGAGCTCCGCGACGACGACCTGAAGTACAAGACGTTCGTCGGCCGCGAGCAGTAGTCCGACGGCAGGCACCACACACCGAGCCGAGACGTTTACCCGCTCCCGCGCGCAACCCACACCGATGACTGATACGACGCCCGACGCCGCCTTCCGCGACCCCGACGACCTCCGTCGGCGGGCCGGGATCCGCGGCGACCCCGACCGCGACCAGCACTTCCTGGTCGACGACCGGGTCCTCGATCGGATCCCGACGTACCTCCCCGAGGATGCCGACACGACGCACCTCCTCGAAATCGGGGGCGGCACGGGCGCGCTCACCGACCGGCTGCTCGCCGTCGCCGACGCGGTGACGGTGATCGAGCGCGACCCCGACCTCGCGGCGTTCCTCCGGGAGGAGTTCGCCTCCGAGGTCGATTCCGACCGCCTGACGGTGCTCGAAGGCGACGCGCTGTCGGTCGATCTCCCGGCGTTTTCGGCCTGCGTCTCGAACCTCCCGTACGGCATCTCCTCGGAGATCGCCTTCCGACTCCTGCCGGAGGGGCGCCCGCTCGTGTTGATGTTCCAGCGGGAGTTCGGCGAGCGGATGGCGGCCGAGCCTGGCACCGACAACTACGGCCGGCTCTCTGTGAGCGCCCAACACTACGCCGCGGTCGAGGTGGTCGAGATCGTCCCCCCGGACGCGTTCGACCCCGCGCCGGCCGTCGAGAGCGCGGTCGTCCGCCTCACGCCACGCGCGCCGGACTACGCGGTCGACGACGAGGCGTTCTTCTTCGACTTCGTGAAGGCGCTTTTCACCCAGCGGCGGAAGACGATCCGCAACGGCATCCGGAACACGGCGCACATCTCTGGACTCTCGGAGCCGGAGGCCGTCGTCGAGGCGGTCGAGGCCGAGGACCCGGATCTGCTCCGCAAGCGCGCGGGCTCGCTCGCGCCCGAGACGTTCGCCAGACTGGCCGAGATCGCAGACGAGCACGGCCGCTGAGGTGCTCCCCGTGAGTCTCCCCATCCAGACGACCCAGACGTCCGCCGGCGGCGTGGGCGACGCGCTCGCGAGCGTCTCGCAGCTCGTCCCGTCGACGCCCGCCCGGATCGCGGTTACGTTCGCGATCGGCGTCATCGTGATGGCACTCTTGGCCCGGACCGAGCGGATCCACGCGGTCGAGCCCGATCGGCTCCCGCCGACCGCCTGGCACGTGCTCGTCACGATCGGCACGATGATCGTCGCCGCGGTCGCCGGCCTCGGGATCGTCGCGGTCTGGGGGCTCTCGGACGAACTGCTGGGCGTCTTCGGGAGCAACTACGGCCCCGAGACGATCGTCCGGATCGGCATCTCCGCGCTCTTCCTGATCGGCGCGTACACGATGACGGGCCTGATCCGACAGCTCGTCGAGGAGATCGCCCAGACGCGCTCGTCGCTCGGCGAGCACGAGCGGGAGATCGCCTTCCGGGTCGGTCAGGTGTCCCTCTACCTCCTGGCGTTCGTGATCGTCCTGTCGCTGTGGCGGATCAACATCGGCGGCATCCTCGTCGGCGCGGGGTTCCTGGGCATCGTCGTCGGGATGGCCGCGAGACAGACCCTCGGCGCCCTGCTCGCGGGCTTCGTGTTGATGTTCTCCCGCCCCTTCGAGATCGGCGACTGGATCCAGGTCGGCGACCACGAGGGCATCGTCACCGACATCACGATCGTCAACACCCGGATCCAGACGTTCGACGGCGAGTACGTGATGATCCCCAACGACGTGGTCTCCTCGGAGAGCCTCGTGAACCGTAGCCGCAAGGGTCGCCTCCGGATCGAGGTCGAGGTCGGCATCGACTACGACGCCGACCCGGAGCGCGCGGCGAAGGTGGCCCAACAGGCCGTCTCGGGACTCGACGATCCGATGAACGTCCCCACGCCCCAGGTGGTGCTCAAGCGGCTCGACGACTCCGCGGTCGTGCTCGGGGTCCGGTACTGGATCGACAATCCGAGCGCGCGGCGGAAGTGGCGCTCCCAGACGGCGGTGATCGGCGCTGTCAAGGAGGCGCTGGAAGACGAGGGCATCAAGATCCCGTTCCCGCAGCGCGAGCTGACGGGCCGGGAGGAGGCCGGCGGCCTCGTCCTCGCGGGCGAGGGCGCGTCCCCGGAGGGGTCGGTCGCGGCCGAACCGCCCGCCGCTGACGGGGGCGATCCCGACAGCGGGGACAGCGGCGGGGACCGGTCCGAAACCGACGGGGCCGACGGAGAGGCCTCGTGACCGACGACTCCGCCCGCGACCTCGCCGAGAGCCGGGGCGTCGAGACCCACGTCTACCAGCCTGCCGAGGACTCGGGACTGCTCGCCACCGCGGTCGTCGAGCGGGGTCGCGGCTGGCTGCTTGAAGTCGGGACCGGCTCCGGCTGGGTCGCAGAGCGGGCCGCGACCGACGCCCCGGAGGTGGACGCCGTCGTCGCGAGCGACCTCAATCCCCACGCCTGCCGCGCGGCCCGCGCGCGAGCGGTCGACGCCGTCTCCGACGGCGACGGGAGCGAAGCGCCCGCGTTCGAGGTCGTCCGCGGCAGCCTCGTCGAGCCGTTCGCCGACGGCGCCTTCGACACGGTGGCGTTCAATCCGCCGTACCTCCCGACCGACCCCGACAACGAGTGGGACGACTGGATGGAGCGGGCGCTCTCGGGCGGTGAGTCCGGGCGCGAACTGGTCGATCCGTTCCTGGACTCTGTCGGGCGAGTGCTCGCACCCGACGGCGTCGTCTTGCTCCTCGTCAGTTCGCTCACCGGCTACGACGAGGTCCTCGAACACGCCGCCGATTGCGGGTTCGCCCACGAGGTCGTCGTCGAGGAGTCGTATCCGTTCGAGACGCTCACCGTCGTGGCGCTTCGGTCCGACGCCAGATAATTACTAATAGAAATATTAGTGCATAGCAAATATTAAGCAACAGCATTTCTTAGCCACGGGCGATGACAGAACTCCTCGCGACGACGCCCGGGCTGTTCCCGCTCCCGGACTGGGCGAAGTCGGAGCTCGCAGACCTCAAGGGGCATCAGAAGGGCGACCTGATCGGCGGCGACGAGTCCGGACAGATCGCCGACGCGTACGACCGCGCGCGCTCGGACGCCGTCGACGACCAGCGCGACGCCGGCCTCGATCGGATCGTCGAAGGCCAGCTCCGGTGGGACGATATGCTCGCGCACCCGCTCGCGGTCCACGACAGCGTCGACACGGGCGGGATCGTCCGCTACTACGACAACAACAACTTCTACCGCGACCCGCGCGTCGTCGAGGCGCTGACGCCCTCCGGCGACGTGGCCGGGGAACTGGACGCGGCGACGGAACTCCTCGACGGCGACGCCCCGCTCCAGGCCGTCCTGCCGGGCCCCTACTCGCTCGCCGACCTCGCGACCGACGAGCACTACGGCGACGAGGCGGAGTTCCTCGCCGCCGTCGCGGAGTTCCTCGCCGACGAGGTCGCGGCGTTCCCCGACCACGAGACGCTCTTCCTTCTCGATCCCTCGCTCGTCGCCGCGCCGCCCGACGACGACATCGCGCCGGACGTGCCCGAGGCGATCGACACCGTCGCCGCGGCCACCGACGCCGACGTCGTCGTCCACACCTACTTCGGCGCGCTCTCGGAGAAGACCTACGCGCACCTCCTGGACGCGGACGTCTCGGCGGTCGGCCTCGATCTCGTCGCCGACGACCGCGAGCAGACCGTCTACAACGCCTCCGAGTACGGCTGTCCCGAGGACGTCGCGCTGGGCGTCGCCGACGGCCAGAACACGCTCGTTGAGTCCGGCGAGACCCTGCGCGAGCGCGCCTCGTGGTTCCGCGAGCAGGTGCCCGCGACGGACTTCGAGACGGTCTACCTCTCGACGAACACCGAGCCGTTCTACCTGCCCGTGAACAAGTACCGCGAGAAACTCGGCGCGCTGGCTGCGGCCGCCGACCTCGATCAGGAGGTGACGGCCTGATGGCCCGCGACGCCGACAACCGCGAGCAGTTCCGCCCTGACGGCCACGACACAGAGCACTTCCTGCTCACCACCGTCGTCGGCAGCTACCCCAAGCCGACGTGGCTCAATCGCGTCCGCGACCTCGTCGACGATCCCGACGCGAAGTTCGACGACGAGGACCTGAGCGAAGCCCACGACGACGCCGCGCGCGTGATCACCCGCGAGCACGAACGCGCCGGCCTCGACACCGTCGTCGACGGCGAGATGCGGCGGGAAGAGATGGTCGAGTACTTCGCCCACCGGATCCCCGGCTACGAGTTCAACGGCCCGGTGAAGGTCTGGGGCCACAACTACTTCAACAAGCCCTCGGTCGTCTCCGAGGTCGAATACGACGAGCCGTGGCTCGTCGACGAGTTCGAGTTCACCTCGGACGTCGCGGAAAAGCCCGTGAAAGTGCCGATCACGGGCCCCTACACCCTCGCGCGCTGGTCGTTCAACGAGGCCTACGACGACGAGGCCGCGCTGGCGTACGACCTCGCGGACCTGGTGAACGAGGAGGTCGAACAGCTCGTCGACGCCGGCGCGCGGTACGTCCAGATCGACGAGCCCGCGCTGGCGACGACGCCGGACGACCACGCCATCGTCGGCGAGTCCCTCGAACGGATCGTCGACGGCATCCCCGACGAGGTCCGGATCTGCCTGCACGTCTGCTACGGCGACTACTCGCGGATCTACCCCGAGATCAACGACTTCCCGATCGACGAGTTCGACGTCGAGCTCTGCAACGACGGCTACGAGCAGATCGAGGTCTTCCGGGAGCCGGACTTCGAGCCCGACCTCGCCCTGGGCGTAGTCGACGTCCACGACGCCGAGGTCGAGTCCGTCGAAGAGATCAAGGCGAACATCCAAGAGGGACTGAAGGTGGTCCCGCCCGAGCGGCTCACCGTCTCGCCGGACTGCGGCGTCAAACTGCTCCCCCGCGAGGTCGCCTACCAGAAGATGGAGAATCTGGTGGCGGCCGCCCGCGAGGTCGAGGCCGAACTGGACGCCGGCGAGATCGACGTCGTCGCGCCCGAGCCCGGACCGTAGGAGGGGCTACGCCGCGCCGGCCTCTTCGGCCCCGACGTCCGCGTCTCCGTCCCCGTTCTCGTCGCCGTCGAGTCCGTATTCGAGCGTCAGCACGACAGCTCCGGCCAGGGCGGAGAGCGCCGACTGCGCCCGCCACGCCGAGACGTACCACTCGCTGGGTTCGAGGTCTTCGGGGTTCTCGTAGCCCGCCAGCACGAACCGGCCGGCGAGGTCGATGGCGCGTCGCGGGAAGAGCGCGCCCGCGAGGCCGAACACGAGCGACGATGCGGCCAGCAGTCGCGTACAGGTCTTCTGCATACCCGGCGTTCCCGTCGCACGCCAAAGAGGATAGCGATGGGTCTCGGGGGTCGAAAAATCGGAGAAGCGATCGGCGGACCCGATCGGTCGTGACCGTTCAGTGGTCGCCGGCGTCTTCGTACAGCCAGGCTTCGTCGATCCGCTCGTAGTCGAGGAGCTCCTCGTCGTCGAAGAAGAGGTCGATCTCGCGCTCGTTGGCGCCCTCGTCCTCGTGGTCGGAAGCGTGGATGACGTTCCGACCGAGGTCGAGGCCGTAGTCGCCGCGGATCGTGCCCGGGGCGGACTCGGCGGGGTCGGTCTCGCCGACCATCGACCGGACCTGACGGGTCGCGTCGGCGCCCTCCCAGACCATCGCGAAGACCGGTCCGGAGGTGATGAACTCGACGAGGTCGTCGAAGAACGGCTTGTCCTCGTGTTCGCCGTAGTGCTCGTGGGCGAGGTCCTGGTCGATCTGGATGAACTTCCCGGCGACGAGCTTCAGCCCGCGCTCTTCGAAGCGCGAGACGATCTCGCCGATCAGCCCGCGCTGGACGCCGTCGGGCTTGACCATCACGAAGGTGCGCTCGTCGTGGTGGCTCATTCGCTGTCCCCGCTGCCGGCTTCGGTCCACTCCAGATCGCGCGGCTCGCGGCCGAGGCGGTAGTTCTTCTCGGCCTTCGAGTCCTTGAAGTGGAGGATGGTGCCGTCGTTCTTCACGAGCATCGTGCCCGTGCCCGGTTCGATCTCTTCGCCGGTGTAGTCGCAGGTGCGCGTTTCGACCATCTTATCGGCCTCCGATGGAGTCGGCGTCGCGCTGCGTCTCGCGGAGCTGGAGGATGTCACCCTCGCGGACGGGGCCCAGGACGTTCCGGGTGATGATCCGGCCCTGGTTCGAGCCCTCGCGAATGCGGCACTTGACCTGCATGGCCTCGCCGTGCATCCCTGTCTTGCCAACGATCTCGATGACCTCGGCGGAGGTCGAGTCGCTGGCGGTCTCTTCTGCGCTCATCGTGGCTTACCGCAGTTCCTCGACCTTCGCCGTGATGTCTTCGACCTGGCTCTCGGAGTCGCCGGCGTCGACGATGGCGGCGGCGGCCGAGCCGACTTCGAGGCCGGCGGCCTGGCCGACCTCGTCCTGGGTCTCGATGAAGACGTACGGGATGCCCTTCTCGTCGGCGAGCTCGGGCAGGTGCATCACGATCTCTTCGGGCGAGACGTCCTCGGCGATGAAGACGAGCTCGGCGGTGCCGCGCTCGACGGCTTTGGTCGTCTCGTTGGTTCCTTTCTTTACGGTTCCTGTGTCTCGGGCGACCTCGAGGGCCTCGAGGGCGTCCTCGGCGAGGTCGGCTGGGACGTCGAATTCTACGTAGACTGGCATGGTTTGTTCCTCTCCTGCTCGCGGGCTCGACTGCCCCGCCGGAAACGGTGGTTCCCTGACGGCGGGGAGTATCATCAACCCCGGGCAGGCTGTACACATCGGTAGCTGGGGATCCCATAAAAGCGCTTTCAATGGCGCCCTGGCGTGTCACGCGACCACACGCGGATTCACCGGTCCCGCCGCCCGATCACCAATCTCACCCGGGCCGTGGGCCGCGCCGAGCGCAATTCCCTTACGCGACCGCCGTCTCTCCGCGGGTATGAGCGTCGCCGCCCTCGCCGCCGCCCTCCGCGACGCGGCGCGCGAGTCGAACCACCGCCGGCTGCTCGTCCTCGCCGGCGCGCGCGAGGCCGGCATCGACGCCGCTTTCGACGCCGTCGAGGGGGCTGAGGTCCCCGACGACGAGGTCACGATCGTCACGGCCCGCGACGGGTTCCGGTTCGACCGCGTCGCGCCGGAGCACGCGCGCGAGCTCCTCGGGACCACCCGGACCGCGGTGATCTGTGACGCCCACGAGTCGTTCTCGCCGAACGTCGTCGGCCGCCTCGTCGGGACGGTCGACGGCGGCGGGCTGTTCGTGCTCCTGACGCCGCCGCTGGAGGAGTGGCCCGATCGGCCGGGCGACTTCGAGGCGTCGCTGGCAGTCCCGCCGTCCGGCGTCGACGACGTCGGCGGGCGCTTCCGCCGCCGGCTCGTCGAGACGTTGCGAACGCATCCGGGCGTCGCGATCGTCGACGTCGACGCGGGGACGGTCGTGCGGCGACCCGACGACTCCGGTGTGTCCGCCGCTGCGAGTCGCTCCTCGACGGCGATCACGCCCTCCAGTCAAAGTTCGCGGCGGTTCCCCCAGGCCGCCTACGAAGCGTGTCTGACGACGGATCAGCGCCGGGCGGTCCGCGCGCTGGAGGCGCTCGCGGGGCCGGACGGCACGGGAGAGAGCGACGGCGACATCGCGACTCCGCAGGCGGTCGTCGTCGAGGCCGACCGCGGGCGCGGGAAGTCCAGCGCCGCGGGGCTCGCGGCCGGCTCGCTCGCCGCCGCGGGGAGCGACGTCCTCGTCACGGCGCCGGACCGGCGGAACGCGGCCGACGTCTTCGCCCGCGCCCGGGAGCTTCTCGACGCACTTGGCGCGCTCGATGAGCCGGGAGAGGGAAATGAAGGTGCGAACGCGGACGGGACCCTCGTCGCGACCGGCGGCGGTCGCGTCCGCTTTTCCCCACCCGCTGAGGCCGCCGACCTCCCCGAGGCCCCCGACGCCGTGATCGTCGACGAAGCGGCTGCGCTTCCGGTTCGGCTGCTCTCGGCCTTCTTGGACGCCGACGCCGTCGCCTTCGTCACGACCGTCCACGGCTACGAGGGCGCCGGTCGGGGCTTCTCGGTGCGGTTCCGCGACGACCTGACCGAGGCGCCCCACGTCGTGACCGACGTCTCGATGCGGGAGCCGATCCGGTACGCGCCCGGCGATCCGGTCGAGACCTGGGCCTTTCGTGCGTTGCTTCTGGACGCGCGCCCACCGGTCGACGAGGCCGTCGCCGACGCCGAGCCGTCGTCGGTCGCTTACCGCCGGCTCACGCCGGACGAGCTCGCCGCGGACGAATCGCTGCTCCGGGAGGTGTTCGGCCTGCTCGTCCTGGCGCACTACCGGACCGAGCCGGACGACCTCGCGCGGCTGCTCGACGCGCCGAACCTCCGCGTGCGGGCGCTGGAATACGACGGCCACGTCGTGAGCGTCGCGCTGCTCGCGCGCGAGGGCGGGCTCGACGCGGAGACGCGGAGCGCGATGTACGAGGGCGAGCGGGTCCGGGGGAATATGCTGCCTGACGTGTTCACGAGCCAGCTTCGGGACGAGGCGGCAGGCGTCCCGGTCGGCTACCGCGTCGTCCGGATCGCGACCCATCACGCCGCCCGATCCCGCGGGCTCGGGTCGCGGCTCCTCGACGAGATCCGCGCGGAGTTCGACGGCGCCGCCGACTACCTCGGGGTGGGATACGGCGCGACGCCCGAACTGTGCTCCTTTTGGGAACGCAACGGCTTCGAGACGGTTCACCTCTCGACGACGCGCAACGAGTCCAGCGGCGAGTACTCCGCGCTGATGCTCGATCCGCTCTCGGAGGCGGGACGGAAGCTCCGGGACCGACACGCGCGGTGGTTCCGCGGGCGCGCGCCGGGAATCCTCGCAGACCAGCTCCGCGACGCCGACCCGGACGTGGTCCGCGCCGCCCTGGCGTCGTGTCCGCCGCCCGAGGAGCCGCCGACGCTCTCCGATCGGGAGTGGCGCGTCGTCGTCGGCGCCGCCGCGGGGCCCGGCCAGTACGCGACGGCGCCGGACGCGTTCCGACGGCTGGCGTTCGCGGCGCTCGTCGGCGCGCCCGCGGGCGGAGACTCCGGTGGCGAGGAGGTGGGACTGACGCCGCGCGAGGAGCGACTGCTCGTGCGCAAGGTCCTGCAGACCCGTCCCTGGGGCGACGTCGCCGACGAACTGGGCTTCGTCTCGACGCGGCAGTGTATGCGCGCGTTCGGCTCGGCGTGCGGGACGCTCGTCGACCGCTACGGCGCCGGCCGCGATGTCGTCCGCCGAGAGCGAGCGCGGTTCGAGGAGTAGGCGTCGACGGGGACGCCGCCGAGCCGCCGGCTTCATTTCCGCCGGCGACGACTCCCGGATATGGACCTCTTCGCGTGGCTCGCGCTCGGCCTCGCCGCGTTCGCGGTCGTCGGCGCCGCGCTCCCGCTCTTGCCCGGCGGGGCGCTCTCCGTCGCGGCGGTGGCGCTGTACTGGTGGTCGACGGGGTACGCGGACCCCTCGCTCCCCGTCGTTATTGCCCTCGTCGCCGTCGGGCTCCTGACGATGGCGGTCGACTACTTCGGCGGCGCCATCGCCGCCCGGGCCGGCGGGGCCTCGCTCGCGACGACAGCGGCCGCGGTCGTCGTCGGCGTCGTGCTCCTGTTCGTGGCCGGCCCCGTCGGCTTCGTGTTCGGCCTCGCGGCGACCGTGTTCGCGGTCGAGTTCGCCCAGCACGCCGACGCCGATGCGAGCCTCCGGATCGCGCTCTACTCGACGGTGGGCGTGCTCGCGTCGACGGTCGCGCAGGTCCTCCTGACCGGCTCGGTCCTCGTCGCGCTCGCGCTCGTGGTCGCGTTCTGATCGGCTCTCTCGGGGGCGACGCTCCGGCAGGATTCCGAACCGACGGTGGAATTATATCGGTCGTGGGTCTATACGGGAGTGTGAGCGTCAACGTCGAGACGAGGGTGGACGCACCCGGATCCGCGGAGTACGCGGAGGCCGCCTGGGACCTCAAAGAGCGGATCCGGGAGCGCGAGGGGGTCCTCAAACAGCGGCGGACGTTCTTCGTCGACGCCTACCGGCGCGCGGAAGACCACCTGCTCTTCGAGGAGGACGACCTCGTCGGCTTCGCGTCGGTCCGCCGCGACGGCTACATCCTCTTTCTCGCGGTCGCGCCCGAGCGCCGCGGCGAGGGCTACGGCAAGCGCCTCGTCGCCGCCGCGCTCCAGGATCACGATTCGATCTCCTGTCACGCGCGAGCGACGAACGAGGACGCGCTCTCCTTCTACGAGCACCTCGGCTTCGAGATCCAGCGGCGGATCACCGGCTACTACGAGGACGGCGGCGACGCGTACTACCTTCGACTGGGCGACGGCGCGACCCTGCGGGAGCGGTTCGCCGACTTCTTCCGGCGGTCCGTCGTCGGCGAGTGATCAGGGCTCGCGGACGCCGTTGTCGGTGATCACCTGATCGATCAGGTCCGTCGGCGTCGCGTCGTAGGCGGGGTTCTCGATCAGGACGTCCTCGATCGGCTCCAGAGAGACCTCCGCGGGCGATCGGTACTCGTTCTCGAAGACGAAGCCGTCGTCGACGATCTTCGCCGCCGAGCCGACGACCGTGACCGGCACGCCCAGGTGGTTCGCGGTCGCGACGATCGGATACGTGCCGACGCGGTTGTAGAGGGTGTCCTGGACGATGCAGTCCATCCCCACGATCACGCGGTCGCACTCGCCGAGGAACGACCCGGCCGCGCCGTCGACGAGCAGGTGCGGTTCGATGCCGTCCACCGCCGCGAGCCGCCGGGCGGTCTTGCGGCCGAGGAACCGCGGGCGGGCCTCCGTGACGTAGGCGGTGAGGTCGCGGCCCTCCCCGGCCGCCGTCTCGACGGCCTCCAGCACGGTCGAGGAGTAGTCGTGAGTGAGGAACGTCTCGCCGTCCTCGAAGGTGGAGACCGCCTTCTGCGCCGCGCGGGACTTCCCCTCGCGGACGTCCTCGACGACGCGGTCGATGACCTCGTCGAGGAGTTCCTTGGCCTCGTCGACGGTGTCTTTCCGGTCGACCACGTTCACGAGCACCGTCTCCATCGCGTTGAACAGGGAGGCGTGCGAGGGGTTCGCCCGCTTGAGCGCGCTCGCGTTCCGTTCGAGGTCGCGCTCGAACTCCTCGACGGTCGCGTGATCGCGGGCGGCGAGCTCCGAGAGCGCCTGGGTCGCCTTGACGGCGACGACCGACGAACTGTGCGTCTGCATCTCCCGGATCTCGGCGATGGTCTCGTCGATCATACCTGAGCGTGGACGACTCGGGTGAAAGACCTTCCGACGGCGGCGGACCGTGGCCCCTACGAGCCCTCGTCGCCGTCGATCTCGTCGGGGTCCCGGCCGCCGTCGCCGGCGTCGAAGCGGCGGGCGTACGCGTACACCGCGAGCGCGACGACGATCCAGACGACGGCGCCGACGCGGATCGCGAACTCGACGCGGGCGCCCCAGGTCGGAAGCGGCGTCCGAAGCGAGAGCAGGGCGACCACGGGCGCGCCCACGACGATGGTGAGCACGAACGTCGTCTGCATCACCCACCCGTAGTCGACCCCGTCGGGGTCGGACGTCTCGACTGGCTGCACGGTTCCGGGCTTCGAGCGCGGGCGCAAAGGCGTGCCGATTTGGGCCGTTGCGACGCTCCGATCGCCGCGGCCGGGCGGATTAGTCTCCCACGCGTCGGTCGAGAAAGTCGGCGACGGCGTCGTTGAAGGCGTCCGGTCGCTCCAGCATCGCGAGGTGGGCCGCGTCGTCGAGGATCCGCAGTTCGCAGTCGGGGATGTCCTTGCGGAGCCGCTCGTGGTAGTGCGGCGGCGTGAGGCGATCGTATTCGCCGACGGCGGCGAGCGCGGGAACGGCGATCTCGCCCAGCCGGTCGCGGACGTCGAAGTCGTGGGCGGTCAGGAGGTCCCGCTCCATCGTGGCCCGCCCCGTCTGGCGGAGGGCGCGCCGGGAGAGCTCGAGCGTCCGCTCGTTGGCGTCGTGAAACAGGTGATCGGGCTCGTGGAAGAACTCGACCACGCGGTCGAAGTCGTCTTTGACCCACTGGAGCACGTCGTCGAGGACGGGGAGCCGCGCGCCGGTCCCGGTGAGGAGCAGTCCGTCGAGGTCGACCTCCCGCTCTAAGGCGGCCTGGAGCGCCACGGCGCCGCCGAGGGAGTTGCCGAGGATGACGTCGGCGTCGACGGCCTCGGCGACGGCGACCGCGTCGTCGACGTACGCCGAGAGCGTCTCGTAGCCCGGCTCCGCGGCGACGTCGTCGCTCTCGCCGTGGCCGCTGAGGTCGAGCGCGGTGATCGGATACTCGTCGGCCAGCGTCGACTGCGGCGTCCAGACCCGGTGGGTGCCGCCGCTCCCGTGGACGGCCAGGACGGCGGGCCCGGCCCCGCCCCGATCGACCGTCCGGTAGGCCGTCTCCCGACCGTGGTGTGTGACCGTGTCCATACCGCGTCGGTTCGCGAGGCAGGGTCATAAAGCCTCGAACGACTGAACGGAATCGACCGACGCCACCGACGTCTCGGCCCGAACTGCAATTCGACCGGTCAATCGCAGTACCCACCGCTGTACTGCGATTCGTGTGCGACAGATTTAAATACTTAAGCGACTAACCTTGAGTTAGGAATCAACGATGAGCAACACGCAACTCGCCGGTGGAGACGAGCGGATCGTCCGCCGGTACGAATACGACGACAGCTGGGTTCTCGTCGCGGACCTCGGCGTCGCCGACGAGGATCTCGACGTCGACGTCGTCGGCGACACCGCGATCATCGTGGCCGAGATCGACGACGACGTCTCCGAGGCGGAGTTCGAACTCCCCGGACCCGAGGCATCGGTCACGACGAACAACGGCGTACTCACCATCACGGGTGAAAAATAGATGAAGCTCACTGTCAAGCCCCTCAAGCAGAAGGACGCCGGCCGCGGGCTCGCGGCCATCGACCGCCAGGCCGCAGAGGAGATGGGCCTGGAGGGCGGCGACTACATCCGAATCGACGGCAAGGAAGGCACCGCCATCGCCCGCGTGTGGCCCGGCTACCCCGAGGACACGGGCTCCGGCGTCATTCGGATCGACGGCCGGCTCCGCCAGCAGGCGAACGTCGGCATCGACGACCGCGTCGAGGTCGAGAAGGCCGACATCAAGCCGGCCAAGTCCGTCTCGGTCGCGCTCCCGCAGAACCTCCGGATCAGCGGTAACATCGGCGCGCACCTCCGCGACAAGCTCGCGGGCCAGCCGGTCACCCAGGGGCAAAACATCCGCGTCCCCTTCGGATTCGGCTTTATGTCCGCGTCGAATCAGCCGATCCCGCTGAAGGTCGCCTCGACCGAGCCCGAGGGCACGGTCGTCGTCACCGACTCGACCGAGGTGACGATCAGCCAGACGCCCGCCGAGGAGATCCAGTCCGGCGCGGACGAGGAGAGCGACACGCCGAACGTCACCTACGAGGACATCGGCGGGCTCGACCAGGAGCTCGAACAGGTGCGGGAGATGATCGAACTCCCGATGCGGCACCCCGAACTGTTCCAGCGGCTCGGCATCGAGCCGCCGAAGGGCGTGCTCCTGCACGGCCCGCCGGGCACGGGGAAGACCCTGATCGCGAAGGCCGTCGCCAACGAGATCGACGCCTCCTTCCACACGATCTCGGGTCCCGAGATCATGTCGAAGTACTACGGGGAATCGGAGGAACAGCTCCGCGAGATCTTCGAGGAGGCCGAGGAGTCGGCGCCGGCGATCGTCTTCGTCGACGAGATCGACTCGATCGCGCCCAAGCGCGGCGAGGCCGGCGGCGACGTCGAGCGGCGCGTGGTCGCCCAACTGCTATCGCTGATGGACGGCCTCGACGAGCGCGGCGAGGTCGTCGTCATCGGCGCGACCAACAGAGTGGACGCGATCGACCCCGCGCTCCGGCGCGGCGGCCGCTTCGACCGCGAGATCGAGATCGGCGTGCCCGACAGGGACGGCAGAAAGGAGATCCTCCAGGTCCACACGCGGAACATGCCGCTCGGCGAGGGCGTCGACCTCGACGAGTACGCCGAGAACACCCACGGCTTCGTCGGCGCCGACATCGAGAGCCTCGCGAAGGAGGCCGCGATGACCGCACTGCGGCGGATCCGCCCCGAACTCGACCTCGAATCCGACGAGATCGACGCCGACGTGCTCGACTCGATCGAGGTCACGAAGGACGACTTCAAGGAGGCCATCAAGGGCATCGAGCCCTCGGCACTCCGCGAAGTGTTCGTCGAGGTGCCGGACGTCACCTGGGAGGACGTCGGCGGCCTCGAAGACACGAAGGAGCGCCTCCGCGAGACGATCCAGTGGCCGCTCGACTACCCCGAGGTCTTCGAGGCGATGGATATGCAGTCCGCCAAGGGCGTGCTGATGTACGGCCCGCCGGGCACGGGGAAGACCCTGCTCGCGAAGGCCGTCGCCAACGAGTCCGAGTCGAACTTCATCTCGGTGAAGGGCCCCGAACTCCTCGATAAGTACGTCGGCGAGTCCGAGAAGGGCGTCCGCGAGATCTTCAAGAAGGCCCGCGAGAACGCCCCGACCGTGGTGTTCTTCGACGAGATCGACTCGATCGCGACCGAGCGCGGCTCGAACACCGGCGACTCGGGCGTCTCCGAGCGCGTCGTCTCCCAGCTGCTCACCGAACTCGACGGGCTCGAAACCCTGGAGGACGTCGTCGTGGTCGCGACGACGAACCGCCCGGACCTGATCGACTCGGCGCTCCTGCGGCCGGGCCGGCTGGACCGCCACGTCCACGTGCCCGTCCCCGACGAGGCGGCCCGCCGGGCCATCTTCCGGGTCCACACCGAGCACAAGCCGCTGGCCGACGACGTCGACCTCGACTCGCTGGCCCGCCGGACCGAAGGCTACGTCGGCGCCGACATCGAGGCGGTCTGCCGCGAGGCCTCGATGGCCGCCAGCCGGGAGTTCATCAACAGCGTCTCCCGCGAGGAGGTCGCCGACTCGATCGGCAACGTCCGCGTGACGATGGACCACTTCGAGCGGGCGCTCGACGAGGTCGGCCCGAGCGTCACGGCCGAGACCCGCGAGCGCTACGAGGAGATCGAAGACCGCTTCGAGAAGAACGAGGTCGAGCGCGAACCCGACGCCGGCGTCAGCCGGACGTTCCAGTAGCGCTCGCCGATCGGATTCCGGATCCCGGATTCCACGCCGGACTGAACGCGGATTTTTCGCGAATCTGATGGTCGAGACGGTTGAAAAACTAACCCATTGTTTACCGTTTCTTTCACCGGAAACGCGGTGTCGATCGCCTCAGGCTTCGACGCCGAGGTCGGCCAGGTCGTCGAGGATCTCGACGGCGTGGTCCTCGGGCGAGACGCCCTCGTAGGCGAGCGCGATCTCGCCCTCGGGATCGACGACGTAGGTGTTCCGGAACACGCCGTCGAAGGTGTTGCCGAACATATTCTTCTCGCCGTAGGAGTCGTAGGCGCTCGCGACGGCGCCGTCCTCGTCGGAGAGCAGTCGGAACGGCAGGTCGTAGTCGTCGGCGAAGTCCGCGAGGTCAGAGACGGGGTCGTCGCTGATGCCGAACACCGTCACGCCGCGCGCTTCGAACTCGTCGTAGACGTCGCGGAAGCCGCAGGCCTCGGTCGTACACCCTGGCGTGTCGGCGCGGGGGTAGAAGTAGACTACGACGTACTCGCCGCGGTGGTCCGCGAGCGAGGCGCGCTCGCCGTACTGGTCGGGCAACTCGAAGTTCGGTGCGGGGGCGCCTTGGTCGAGCACAGTGGGGGTTCCGCGCTCGGCCGCTTGAACGTACCGTTCGACCGCGGGGGTTGCCGACTCACTCCAGTCGCTCGGCCGCGTCCCGCTCTATGAGCGGCCCCGCGTTGGTCGTCGGGAGGGTGACGACGTCCTCGGAGGCGAGGTCGTACTCCCGCTCGTCGACGCCGAAGATCCGCCCCACGTCCTCTGTGATCTTGAGCGTCACGCGCTCTGTGTCCCCGGTTCGGGCGTCGGAGTCGGACGCGGACTCGGCAGTGGCCGCCGCGTCGTCGCCGGCGGCCTCACCAGCGGAGTCGGTCGCGGACCCTCCCGAGTCGGCGGCCGCGGCGACGCCTCCGTCGCGGACGGCCTCCGGTCCACCCGGCGGGTCGGAAGCCTCGTCGCGGCCGTCACCGTTCGTCGGCTCTCGGTTTGGGCCTTGGTCGCTCTGCTCGTCGCCGACGACCGGGGCGTCCGCCGCGACCGCATCGGGCGGGGCGTCCGGGGGGACCGTCGGATCCGACCCCTCGCTCTCGGTCGGGTCCGCGGACGCGGCCTCGCCGGAGGCCGAGCCGCCGCCCATCGCCTCGGCGAGGACGTCGTCCGGCGTCGGCGGCGTCCCGTCGGACGCTGAGGCGCCGTCGTCCGCCGCTGGCGACGCGCTCTGTTGGGGCTCCGATTCGGGCGCTCGCGAGGGGTCGGCCGGCGTGGGGTCCGCGCCGCCGGCCGCGGCCGATTCCGACGGCGTCGACGGTGACGTCGCCGGCGACTCCCCCGACGAGCCTCCCTCGCCGGCGAGGACGTCGAGGACGGTCTCGCGGTTCCCCTTGATCCGCGCCACGAGGTCCTCGAAGAGGTTCCGCTCTTCGGCCGTCAGGCCGCCGGTGTCGGCGTTCATATCCGCGGCCGCGAACGACGCCAGCTTGACGACCTTGCCGACGCGGCGCTCGTAGATGGCCTCGACGACGTCCTCTGCGGTCTCGATCTCGTCGGTCAGCCGCCCCACGTCGGGGTCCGAGAACGGGTCGTCCGCATCCTGGGCGAGGCGCTTGCGCTCTGCCTTCCGGTCGGCGATGTAGTCGGCGACGTCCTCGTAGAACGAGTCGCGGAGGTGCTGGAGGCTGTCCTTCTGACGCTCGGTCCGCTGGACGCTCCGCAGCTCGTCTAGATCCATTCTCGGTCCCTCACTCGTGTCACTCTTTGATCTTCTCCGCGCGTCCCCGGGTCATCAAGAAGATCCCGAGGCACTCTTCTACGGATTGCTCTCCCTCCGGGATAGTAAACGTGTCGCCGTCGAAGTCGACCGGGCCGGGCTCGGTGACAGAGACCCGGATCTCCCGCCCGCGGAAGCGGTCCGGGATCGCGTCCTCAAGCGGCCTGAACGCCTCGATCTCGTCGCGATCGAGCGGCGTCACCGCGAGGCCGGACCCGCCGTGGAGGCTCCCCGGCAGGCGGATGAGCCGCTTCGTGTCCGTCGTCACGGGCTCGTCGATCGGCGCGGTCTCCGCCTCGATCGCCTCCTCGGCGAGCGCCTCGACGAGGATCCGCGTGCCCGGGCCGCCGGCCTCGACGTTGCCCTCGCGGATCGCGTCGAAGTTGTGCTCGATCTGGCCGAGGATCGTCTCCGCGCGCCCGGCGCCGATCCCCTCCAGCTCCTGGAGGCGATCGAGCGCATCGCCCTCGTCCATCTCCCGCAGGCGCTCGGACAGGTCGACGAGCCGCCGGTGGACGCGGGCGCCCCACCCGCCGCGGCGGCGGAGCATCCGCCGGGTCGTCCCCCGGACCGAGCGCGTCTCGATCAGGCCGTCGACGTCGAGGTCGATCGCCCGGACGTAGTCGACGATCTCCCGGCGGGCCTCGCTGTCCAGCCCCCGGACCTCGGGGTCGCGGACGTGGACGTGGTAGCCCCGGCCGCCGGAGAAGACCACCGTGACGTCCGAGAAGTCGAAGTCGTCGTCGACGAACGAAAGGAGGTTCAGGAGCTCCTCCTTGCAGGCCGCGAGCATCTCCGCGTAGGAGGCCTCCGCGGGATCGACGGCCGGGAGGTGATCGGCGTCGAGGTCGAAGACGAGGTCCGCGGACTGCCAGCCCTTCTCGTCCATCGAGCCCGCGCCGGGGTCGGCGAAGCGCGCCGACGAGAAGTAGACGTGCCGCGGCGCGGTCCGGTGGAGGAAGTCCGAGAGGTCGCCGATGTCCAGCAGCGACTGGTGTCGGACCATCGTGGTCGAGCCCGCGCTCCAGGGGATGTGCCCCCACTCGCGGCGCTCGGCCGCGGGCGGCAGGGCGACGTCGCTCCGGCGGTAGTAGTCGCCGAACCGCCCCTCCAGGTAGGTCCGCGTGCGCGACTCCATCAGTCAAATCCGATTGCGAAGGGAGGGGTAAAGCCGTTGTGTCTCCCGCCGGGCCACGATCAGCGGAGGCGCACGACGTTCCCCAGGCCGCGCCGACGCCGATCCACCAGATCCCGGCGCTCCAGGCTGTCCAGCACCCGACTGACGGTCGCCTTCGAGAGGTCGGTCCGCTCCACTACCTCGGCCTGCGGGAGCTCTCCCTCCGCTTCCAGGACGGTCCGGTAGACGGTCTCCTCGGTGCCGGCGAGGCGGTCCGCCGTCGCCGCCCACTCGTCCCGGCGGGTGTCCTCGCGTGCTGATTCCGACTCCCGTTCGGACTCCGACCCCGGATTCGACGTCTCGGGTTCGGGCTGAGCGTCGGCTTCGTTTTCCCCTGTCGCCGGATCGCTGCGGAGGGAGGCGAATAGGTAGGTCCCCGCCGCGCCGAACAGGCACGCCGCGATGGCGAGGAGGGCGGCGTCCTCCCGCGTGTAGTAGCTCCCCAGCTCGGTCGTCGTTGCGCCGCCGTCTCCGACGGACACGACGACGGGCGAGGGGGTGAGGAACTGCACCGTCAACACCAGCGTCGCGACGACGAAGACCGTCGCCGCGATCAGGCGGTCGTCTCGGAGGGCTTCCATCGTCGGGGCTTGGCATTTCGACCCGTATGTAAGTTATCCTATTTGCCCGCGAAAGCGACTGAAACACCGATGAAACGCGTTTCGAAGCCGTTTCGAACGCCTTCCGACGAAGCGCTGATGAGGCCTTTCACACAACGGTCGAGTGATGGTATCCGCTCCCCGCTCGCCGATCGCCCTCCTGTTCGGACTGGCGGCGGTCGGCGTCGCGATCGGTGGTATCGGCGTCGCGATCGGTATCGGCCCGGCGACTCCCGACCCCGGGGGCGCGTTCGTCGTCTCCGAGGACTCGGTCACGGTCGCGGGCGACGGCCGGGAGGCGGTCGTCGCGAACGACACGAGCGAGATACGGAGCGTCGAGATCGAACGCACCGGAGCGAGGCGGTACAGCCTCTCGGTCGACGAGGGCCCGCTCACCGAGCGCCAGCGTGAGCGAGCGAAGGCCGTCGCGCGGAACAACAGGACGCTCCGGCGATACCTCTCGACGGTGCGGGATCCGCGACTGGTCGTCGAACCGATCCAGCGGCTCGACGTCGGTCGACACGTCGAATACGAAGTTTCATCTGAAGGCGGGGCCGGCGAGGGAGACGCGTCCGTCTTCCGGGTCGACTCCACCTCGGAGTCGGGCTCGGTCACGGTCACCCGCAATCGGAGCTACGTCCCCGGTGAGGCGGTGGTCAGGGTTCGGAACGCGACCGGCGAGACGCGGTACACCGCGGTCGTCGACCTCCGGAACCGGACGGTCACCGACGTGACCGACTGGGAGGCGATCGGCGGGTCCTGACGGGTCGGGCCGCCGGCGGAGCCCCGGTCACTCGAACTGGTCGCGGTCCGGGATCCCGTCCCGCCCGAGGATGATTTCCTGGGCCTCGACGTCTTCGAGCGAGGCCACGAGGCCGCCGACTTCGAGGATGCCCTCCTCGGTCTCCAGGCGGAGCGAGGCGACCTCCTCCGTCTCTTCGAACGTCGTCGTCTCGACCTCGCCCTCGACGAGGACGGGGTCGCCCGTCTCGACGTCCCGTCCCGTCACCGACGCGTAGAACGGCCCGTCGAACTCCCGGACGTCCTTCACCGCGCGGCGGATCGACGCGTAGCGGCGCGGGAAGGGCCGGCGCTTGCCGTCTGCGACGAGCGTCTCCGCGGTCGTCCACAGGACGGTCCCGAAGAAGCCCGAGACCAGGAAGCCGAGCGCCGAGCGGTTGAAGATGACGCCGTAGCGGTCGCGGTCGTCGCGGAGGGCGTCCTGGGTCGCGTAGATCGAGTAGTTGCCGTCGGCGACCGCCAGCACGGGCGTCGTGATCCCGCGGCGGGCGCGGGCGACGGTGGCGATCTCCAGGTAGTCGAACTCCTCGGGGTCGGGCGCGCGCGAGGCGGGCGTCACGAGCAGGTCGATGCTCACGCCGTCGTCGA
Organism: Halobellus sp. MBLA0158; assembly: GCF_041477585.1. Classification (NCBI taxonomy): domain Archaea; kingdom Methanobacteriati; phylum Methanobacteriota; class Halobacteria; order Halobacteriales; family Haloferacaceae; genus Halobellus; species Halobellus rubicundus. Next base: position 2,148,180 of record NZ_JBGNYA010000001.1, on the reverse strand, counting down.
TCGCGGCCGCGAGGTCGTCGCGGAAGCGACGGAGGAGGTCCGGCGTGAGCGACAGCACGAGCTCGTACTCGGCGTCGTCGATGATCTCCTCGATGTACCGGAGGATCGTCGACCGCGACTTCACCAGCGAGACGGCCTCGGTGTCCCGCGCCGGCGCGGTGTATCGGGCCTCCAGTTCCGAGACCAGGTCGTCGAGCGACTGCTTCACGTTCCCGAAGGCGTCGTCGGGGTCGACGGCGACGACCTTCATCGGCCGCGACTCCCGCAGTTCGACGAGGCCGCGGTCCGAGAGGCTCCGAACGGTGTCGTACACCCGCGGTTGGGGGATCTCGGTCCCGTCGGCGATCTCCGAGGCCGTCAGCTCGCCGTGTTCGAGGACGGCCAGGTAGGCCTCGATCTCGTACTCGCCGAGGTTGAATCGCTCTCCGACGCGTTCGAGCGTCGTCCGGAGTTCGTCTGCCATACGAGCCCGTCTCGTCGCGCCCACTTACAATTTACTATGCTTCGAGTAGCACTAGATTCCGAAACGTCGTTTTCCACGATCGACGGTCACATATACATCCGATCCTCGGGGAGGTCTTCGTCGCGGGCGTCCATCCGCTCGGCGAGTTCGGCGTAGTACTGTTCGATCTCGCCCGCGAACGCTTCGAGCGGGCCGGCGTCGACGTCGAGGCCGTACACCGACTGGACCGTCTCGACGAGGCGGATCGACGCCTCGACGTCGGGCACGCGGGCGTGGACGGGCGTCACGTACGTGCAGACGCCGAGCGGCGAGTCGAGGCCGCGCTCGATGAGCGCCGCGTTGGTCCCGTCGAGGAACCCCCGCCCCATCGGCGGGATCGGGGACTCCCCGAGGTACCGCTCGCGGTAGTCGTCGGTCGCGATGTAGTACGTCCGGTGGTCGTCCGGCCCGTGGGGGATGGGCACGCCCGAGAGGATCGCCACGTCGCGGACGCCGTTCGCCTCGGTCCAGTCGAGGATCGCGTCCGCGAAGGCCCGCCCGGCGCCGACGGGGACGAACAGCTCGCCGACGAGGACCGAGACGTCGAGGTCGTCGCGGGAGAACAGCCGGGTGTGATGTCGCGGTCGACCCTCCTCGAAGGGCGTGACGGTGGGGAGCCCCTCCGCCGAGAGGTGGCCCTGCTCGCGGAGGTCGAGGTGATCGACGAGGTAGTCGACGGCGGTCAGCCCCGCGAGGCCGAACGACGAGAGGCCGACGAGAAGCGTCTCGCTCGGGTCGGCGTCGTGGGTGATCGTGAAGTCGGGCTCGCGGTCGGAGGCGCCTGCCATACCGATCCGACACGGAGCGGTGACTTATCACTTTACCCGGACGGGAAGAACGCTTTTTGTTCGCCCCCGTCGTGGACGGAGATATGCAGTCGGCTACGACGGCCGCGAGCACCACGGCCCCCGCCAGCGGACCGATCGCGGCGACGGTGCCGCAGTGGCTCCAGTTCCCGGGGTGGCGGATCGTCGGCGCAGTCCTGATGTTGGGCCTCGGCGTCCTCCTCTCGCGGTACGTCGTCAGGCTGGTCGGGCGCTCTGTCGCCAAGCAGTTCCGACGCCAGAGCGTCGCACAGACCGTCTTGCGCCTGATTCGGGTCAGCGTCGTGCTGCTCGCCGCCGGCGGCGCGGCCAGGATTCTCGGCCTCGAAGTCGGCGATCTGGTCCTCTCGGTGACGGTGTTCTCGGCGGTCCTGGGTATCGTCCTCGCGCCGATCGTCGGGAGCATCATCAACGGCCTGTTCATCCTCGCCGACCAGCCGTACGAGATCGGCGACCTCATCGAACTGACCGACGGTCGCCGCGCCTTCGTCGACGAGATCACGATCCGCTACACGAAGCTGTTCACGCTCAACAACACCTTCCTCGTGATTCCGAACTCGGTGATCCGCGATCAGCTGGTCACGAACTACTCCGCCGAGGACGAGCGCGTTCGGCTCTCGCTCGACGTCCTCGTCACCTACGAGTCGGACACCGAGCGCGCGAAGCAGCTGCTCCGCAGCGCAGCCGCCGACGACGAGGCGGTCATCGGCGGCGGTCCGGACATCCGCATCGGGAGCGCCCGGTACCCCGCGCGGCCGACGGTCCTCCGCTCGGAGTTCGCCGACGACGGCGTGCTCCTCCGACTGCGCTACTGGGCGCACAAGCCGTACAAGATCCCGACCGTCGAGTCGCGGGTCCGCGACCGGATCTGGGACGGCGTCGCCGAGACCGACGGCGACGTCGAGTTCGCGTACCCGCACCGTCACCTCGTCTTCGACGACACGAGCGGGACGCTGGACGCGACGGTCGGGAAGCGAGGGGACCGATCCGACGTCGCCGCCGAAGCGGCGCCCGCGACGCGTCGGGAGCGGGACGCCGAGATCGCTGACGGGCCACCGTCGGAAGGCGCCCCGCCCGGAGACGCGTCCTCGGGCGCGGGCGAGGAGTGACCCGAGCGCCGCCGAGGTCGCGAGGCCGGGGCCCCCCGCGGCGTCGGGTCCTACTCGGCCTGGACGGTGATCACGGTACACTCCAGCTTCTCGCGGAGGTACGACTCGATGTCGGGGTCGTCGAGGAAGCGCCGGAGCATACTCCGCCACCGGCTCGCCTGTTTGGAGCCCAAGACGACGATGTCGGCCTCGTCGGCCGCGACCTCCTCGAGGATGGTCTCCTCGACGAGGAACCCCCGCCGGACCACGTACCGCGTCCGGTCCTGCGGGCCAAAGGCGACCTCGACCGCGCGCTTCAGTTCGGCGCGGGTCACGCCGTGGCTCTCCTGGTAGAGGTCGACGTGCAGGACCGTGAGCTCGGCCTCCCGCTCGTCGGCGATCCGGATCGCCTCCGACAGCGTCGCTCGCGAGTGCTTCGACAGCGGATACCGGACGGGGACCACGACGCGCGTCATCGTCGGAGCGAACGCCCCCGCGGCCCCTGAACGTTTCCACTCGGCCGCGGGATCGGCGGCGCGGTCCCGCGTCTCATTCCGACTCCCCGCGGAGCGCCGACTCCGCCTCGTCGGCTCCGTATCGCCGGACGCGCCCCTCGACGGCCGCGCCGACGCCGAACTCCCGGGCGTAGGCGGCGAGCACCTCGAACTGGATGTCGCCCTCGCCCGCGCGGTGTCGCTCGCCGAGCGTCGGGAACTCGTGGTCCGTATGCAGGAGATAGGCGGACGTAGCGATCGTGTAGCGCCGCTCGGGATCGATCGGCTCGCCGCCGACGCGGACCGAGAGCAGCTCGTCGGAGCCGTCGTCCCAGCGGACGGACAGCCCCGAGAAGTGGCCGTGCCACCAGCCGGGCTCGCCGAAGTCGACGACGCTGGCCGCGGACTCGCGGGCGATCTCGCGGAGTTCCGCGCCGGTGACCTCCGCGCGGACGACGTGCTCCTCGAAGGGGATGACGCTCACGAGGTCGGCGACGGTCACGTCGCCCGACAGCGGCGGCCCGTTGCGGATCCCGCCGCTGTTCTGGAGGCCGACGTCGGCGCCGAGCGACCACCGGTAGGCGTCGGCGACGAAGTTGCCGAGTCGGCACTCGCCGCCGAAGACCGTCTCCTCGCTCCGGTCCAGTGGCTCCGCAACGCGGGCGACCACCTCGTCCAAGCCGGCGGCGTCGACGCGGCCTTCGAGGGCCTCGACGACGTCCTCGGCGACTGGCGCGTCGCCCGTCTCGTGGCGTACGACGTCGATCCCGTCGCCGAGGCGGACCTCGAAGATCACGTGACCGTTCGCGCCCGGCCGGAGCAGGGGCGTCCCGGTGACCCGCTCCCGGCGCTCGGCGTGGACGTGCCCCCCGAGGACGAGGTCGACGTCGACCCGGCGGACCAGTTCGTCGTCGCCACCGCCCAGGTGCGAGACGGCGACGACGTAGTCGACGTCACGCTCGCGGAGGGATGCGACGGCCTCGGCGGCGGCCTCGTAGGGGTCCGTGACCCGGATGTCGCCGGCCATCGGATTCAGCGACGGCGTCGCCGGGTCGGTGACGCCGAAGAACCCCAGGCGCGCCCCGTCGACCTCGATCACGGTCGCGGGGGCGACGTGGTCGCCCGCGAAGCGCTCGCCGTCGGCGTCGAAGACGTTCGCGGAGAGCCAAGTCTGGGGCGCGTCGGCGACGAGGTCCCGCGCCGCCGCCGGCCCGTAGTCGAAGTCGTGGTTGCCGAAGGTCTCGACGTCGGCGTCGACAGCGCGGAAGAAATCGAGCGCCTGCCGGCCGCGCTCGATGAGCGAGAGCACGCCCGGCGCGGTGTCGTCGCCGCTGCCGCAGACCACCGCGTCCGGGCCGTCGAGCGAGCGCACCGCGCCCGCCAGCCGACCCACGCGGACCGGGTCGTCGTAGACGTTCTCGATGTCAGAGTAGTGGAGGAGACGCGGCATTGTCACTGACTGGTCGGGCGACGGAGAAGAAATCGTCGGTGTGTCACGGTCGGGCCGACGCGCCGGTCGTCGCGGCCGGGCTCGCGTCCGCTAGTCGCCGTCTCGGAGCTGGAACGCGACGGTGACCTCCGCCTGGTACTCTCTGTCTTCGACGGAGGCGATCTCGACGCCGAGTTCGTCCACCTCGATCCAGTGGACGTTGTCGAGCGTCTCCTCCGCGCGGTCGATCGCGTCGTCGACCGCCTCGTCGAAGCTCTCTCCGCTACGACCGATTAGGGTGACCTTCTTGAAGACCATCGCCGTGCGGAGGTACAGCACGGAGCACGATAAGTCTCGGGGAGGCGGCGGCTGTCGCTCGTCACCCCAACGCCGCCCAAGATATGTCAGCTCGCGTCGAATAGCTACTTTCGGCCGCGACCACAGGGCGACGTATGAAACGACGGTCGTATCTCTCGGCCCTCGGCGTCGGCCTGCTCGCCGGCTGTGCCGGGACGGACCGACGCGGGACGTCGGGCGGGGCCGACACGGTGTCGGGGTCCACGACGGGGGCACCGCAGACCTCGACTCCGCGAGAGCGGCCGAACACGATCTTCGTCGCGCCTGACGGCTCCCTCGGCGCGTCGGGGACGAGCGACGACCCGCACAAATTCATCCAGGAGGCGGTAGAACGCGCGCGACCGGGGGACACCGTCCACGTTCGACCCGGGGCGTACACTGAAAAGATCGAGCCCCCGCACGGGGGCGAACCGGGCGCGCCGATCACGATCACCGGGCCACCGGAGGCGGTCCTCCGGAGCGATCCACGGATCTATAACGTCGTGTTCATTCGTCACAGCCACATCCACCTGACGGGGCTCTCGATCGACGGGCTGGAGAATCCCGACGCGCCCGACGATGTCAACTCCTACAGCCGCGCGCAGTTGGTCCAGGCCCGGCCGCCGACGGACACCGACGAGTACCTCGAAGACCTCGTGATCGCGCCGCACCGCATCGGCAACACGCAGAAGTCGCTGGTGAGCCTCGAACGCACCCAGCACTCGACGGTCGGGCCGTTCGAGGTGATCGGCCCCGCGGGGACGAAGTACTTCCTGACCGACACGCCGGGGCACAACGGCGAAATCGTCTACGTCGGGACCTCACCGAGCAACCTCGGGAAAGACTGGCACCCCTGGACCGAGTACGACCGGACGTCGGACATCCACGTGCATCACCTCGACAACAGCGCGGGCCACCCCCACTCCGAGATCGTGAACACGAAACTGGGTACCTCGGACATCCTCGTCGAGTACTGCACCGACGGCGGCGGCTCGGCGAACACCGAAGACTCCCCGGCGGCGTCCGTGCGGTTCCAGAGCTTCGGCGCGACCGTCCGGTGGTGCGACCTGCGGAACGGGAACGGCCACGGCGTCGAAGTGGGAAGCTACAAGGCTCGCGACGCGCGGGCGGCGAAAGACGACCCCTCGGAGATCGAACGACGCGGCGGCGCCGACAACGCCGTCTACGGGAACCGAATCACCGGCTTCGACGACAAAGCGATCGCGTTCCCCGCCGTCAGGGGCCAGGACGACCAGCGGGCAGTCTGCGGGAACACGTACGACGGTGCGACAGACGGAACGCCGGATCGGGCCTGTCCCGACGACCTCCCGCGGAGCGACGGAATCGGTCACACGGCCGGGGCAAGCGGACGGTGAAGCGGCGCCGGATCAGCCCTGCGCCGCTTCGAGTCGCGCCGTCAGGGCGTCGATGACATCCGAGAGCTGATTGCTCCCGTAGATGGCCACGAGGACCGCGCCGACGGTGTCGAAGACGAGATCCAGCATCGAGTCCCCGAGGCCGTACTGGGTGAGGACGCCCGGCGTTCCCGTGAGCGAGGCCGCGAGGCCGATGGCGAATTCGATCACCTCCCAGAAGACGCCGAACGCGAGGACGAAAAGCAGGATGAAGACGAACTGGAACCGCGGCGGGAACGTGACGGCGTCCGAGTGGATGTCGACCGCGCGGGTCGTCGCGTAGCCGACGGCCGCGACGAGGCTGGCCGACAGCGCGTGCGTCAGGTGGTCCCACCACCAGATGTCGGCGTAGGGCTTGCCGATCCCCGGAATCGTGATCGTCCCCAGCCCGTGGAGGAAGACCGCGGCCGTGATCCACAGCGCGAGGCCGGCGTCGATCGGGATGCCGAGGTCCTCTTCGAGGACGCCCGGCAGGAACGTCACGAGCAGGCCCACGAGCGCGTTCACTGCGACCCCCGCGTTGCGGAGCGCGAGGCCGCTCAGGAACATCAGCGCCAGGAGGAACTGCATCGCGCGCGCGGCCTGACGCTGGCGCCGCACGGTGATCTGGAGGTTGTCGCGGACCCTCATCGGGTGGGCACCTCCTCGCCGTCGGGCCTGGTGCCCGGCTCGGCGTCGGGGATCCGTTTCAGGAGGCGGGCGTGCCGCCGGAAGTAGTACTCGAACAGGACGCCGGCGGCGACGCCGGCGAGCGTCGCGGCGACGAAGTCCCACATCAGCGCCTCCTCGATGACGTGCTCCGTCCGGCCGTCGTAGAGGAACCGCGTCCCGATGAGGACGTCCGAGAGCCACCGGACGACCGCCCAGAGGCCCGCGGCGGCCATCGTCGTCACGACGACGAAGACGACCGCGAAGCGGTGGTTCATCTTCACGCCCGTGAACACGTCCAGTTCGACGGCGATCAAGAGCGCGAGCGCCGCCACGGCGACGTAGGTGATGATCCGCCCGGAGAACGTCATCCCGCCGACGGTCTCGCCGGCGACGAGCGCGCGGGAGACGATCGGCAGCGCCGCCAGGAAGACGACCTCCCAGGGCAGCATCGCCGTCGGGCGGCGGCGGGCGACCGGCGGGATCAACGCGACCACCAGAACCGCGACGGTGAACCCCGCCCACTCCAGTTCCCCGTCGAGGAACTGCCCGACCGCCGCGGCCGCCAGGAACAGCGCGATGCTCCCCGCGAGGGCGGCGTTGACGCGGCGGCTCTCGACGACGCTCGACAGCCCGGAGTCCGACATACCGACGGGTAGGTACCGCCGGATACAAAACGGTTCGTGGGTCGGTAGCGACGCGGTCGACGAGCCGCGAGCTCTCGGTCCGTTCGAGTCGGTCGGGCCGGCATCGAAAAACGCGCGGTGTCGGCTCCGACGCCGACGGCGTTCAGGAGGCGTCCGGCAGGTGGACGTCGTAGTCGCCGTCGTCGTCGACGCCGATCACGGCCCACTCGTATCCCGGATCGACGCTCGCGAGCCGATTCTGTACGTCCCCTGTCGCTTCCTTCGGCGCGACGAAGCATCGGAACTGATAGTCGTTCGACGGCTCGCCGCCGTCCGCGAGCGCGCGGCGTCCGTTGAGGTCGTCGCCGTCCGCAAGCGCCGTGACGCGGACGGTGCGCCACTTTCGCTCGGCGACGAACTCCGCGCCGTCGCCAGAGACACTGTAGCCCAGCCGACTGAAGATCGCCCGGGCGTCCTCCGAGGGAGGCATGCTGACAGGGGGCATGTACTCGGACCTACGACAGCCTGGTGCATAAAGCTTGTTACGGTATCACACACCTGGGAATCGCGGGCGACGGAGGCTCAGATTCCGATTTCAGTCGGATTACTCGTGGGCGGCGTCCCACTCGTCGGGCTTGCGGATGTTGCCGCAGACGTTGCACTCGATTCTACCCATCGTGTCCATCGCGTTGTCCGCCGACTCGCAGTTCGCACAGAAGAACCCCCAGCGCTCCGTCCCGTCGGGGGTCGCGTAGGCGACGTAGAACGGCCCCTTGGCCCCCCGTTCGGCCCGGTCGCGATCGACGTACACCGTCTCGCCGCCGGGCGCGGCGACGGGATCGAGTTCGACAGCCATACCCGGGGTTGACGACGTGGCAGTATAGGCCTCACGCTCGGCCCGTCGGTGGGGGGCCGGCCGCGTTACGTCCGGAAGGATTCGCCGCAGCCGCACTCGCTGACGACGTTCGGGTTCTCGACGTGGAAGCCCGCGCCCTGGAGGCCGCCCTCGTAGCGCAGCGTCGAACCGCCGACGTAGTTCTGGCTCGCCGGGTCGACGAAGACCCGGAGGCCGTGCTGTTCGACGACCGCGTCGTCGGGCTCCGGCTCGTGATCGAACCGCATCCCGTAGGAAAGGCCCGCACAGCCGCCCTGCTGGACGAACAGGCGCAGTCCCGCCTCGTCGGTGTCGAGCCCCTCGGACTCGATGAGGCCGAGCGCCTCCTCGGCAGCCTCCTGGGTGACGGTGACGGTCGCGTCGGCGTCGCCGCCGGCCGTCTCTGTACTCATACACACCCCTTCCGCGCCGACGATGTTAATGTTGACGCCACCGACCCCCCGAGGGGATAACCGGATCCCATTACGCCGGCCTGCGAGGGTTATATCCCCTCCGCTCGCGAACCCCCAGGTATGTACGACACCATCCTCGTTCCGACCGACGGCAGCGACCAGGCCAACGCGGCGCTCGACCACGCGGTGGGGCTGGCGCGGGACCACGGCGCGACGCTCCATCTCCTCTATGTCGCGGACAGCAACCGCGACAGCGTCACGACGCTCGGCGGCGAGGTCGTCGACGCGCTCGAACAGGAGGGCGAGCGGATCCTGGCCGACGCGACAGAACGCCTCACCGACACCGTCGACCTCGTCGACGCCGTGGAGACGGGCGATCCGGTCGAAACGATCCTCGATTACGCCGACGCCGTCGACGCCGACGTCATCGTGATGGGCACCCACGGTCGCCGCGGGCTCGATCGGTATCTCCTCGGGAGCACGACCGAGCGGGTCGTGCGACGCTCTCCGGTGCCCGTCCTGACGATCCGCAGCGAGGACTCCGACTGATCGTTCGGGCTCGTCCCCGCTCTCACTCTCGCTCTCGCTCCTCGTCTCCGGACGGGAGCGCTTCGAGGTCCGCGCCCGCCGCGCCGGTCTCGACGGGGCGGACGCCGCGTCCGACGACGAGGCCCGGCAGATCGCTCTCCCCGGAGACGAGCACGTCCTCGAAGCCCGCAGTCTGCAGCGCGGCCGCGAGTCCGTCCGCCGAGGTCGTCGCGACGGTTCGGCGCTCGGTCGCCACCGCCGCGTCGCCGGTCCGCCGGTCGGTGACGCGGTAGTCGACGACGGCGGTGCCGTCGCCGGCCACGTCGACCGCGCGCTCCAGGAAGTATCGCGCGCCGCTGTACGTCTCGACTCCGGGCTCGATCACCGCATCTGGGTCGGTCGGCGCCGCGACGACGACGATGCCGCCGGGGCGGAGCGATCCGTAGGCGGCCACACAGAGGTCCAGCGGCCCGTATCGCGCGGCGCTACGCTCTAAGACACAGGCGGCGTCGAAGGCGGCTCCGACCGGGGGATCTGTCGGCCAACCCCTGACGACAGCCTCGCCGCGCGCGGCCGGAAAGCGGAGGTACGCGCGGGCGTCGTCGACGCCGACGACGTCGTACCGCGCGCTCAGCGGCCCGAGGAGCGCGCCGATCCCGCAGCCGAGTTCGAGGACCCGCTCGACGTCCGCCGGGAAGCGAGTCCGGACGAGGTGGGCGCGCCGCTCGCCCCACGTCTCGGGGACGGTCCGCGCGTGGATCGGCGCGAGCGTCGTGTCGGCGGCGTGGTCGCCCGCGGGGTCGTCGAGGACGGCGCGGCAGGCGTCGGCGAACGTCGGCGGGCGGCGGGCGACCATCCGTTACTCGGGCTCCGCCTCGGGGCCGGAATCGGATCCCGCCCCGGCGTCTCCGTCGTCGAACCGCGCCCTGACGCTCTCGGCGTGAGCCTCCAGCCCCTCGGCCTCGGCGAGCGTCGTGATCGTGTCCGCGAGGCCGTCCAGGCCGTCGCGGTCGAGGCGCTGGACCGTCGTCGATCGGAGGAACGCGTCGACCGAGAGGCCGCCGTAGCGCTTCGCGCCGCCTGAGGTCGGGAGCACGTGGTTCGTCCCGGAGGCGTAGTCGCCGGCCGCGACGGGCGTGTGCGGTCCGAGGAAGACGCTCCCGGCGTTCGTGATCCGGTCCAACAGGGCCTCGTCGTCGTCGGCCTGGATCGAGAGGTGTTCGGCGGCGTACTCCTCGGCGAACAGCACCGCCTCGGACATCGAGCGGGCGTGGAGGACGCCCGAGGCGTCGTTTTCGAGCGCCTCGCGGATCACCCCGGCGCGCTCGCGCTCGTCGATCTCGCTTCCTGCGGCCTCGACGACGTCTGCGGCGAGCGCCTCGTCGTCAGTGACGGCGACGACCGACGCGGCGGGGTCGTGTTCGGCCTGCGCGACGAGGTCGGCGGCGACGAGGTCGGGGTCGGCCGTCTCGTCGGCGAGCACCAGGACCTCCGAGGGCCCGGCCAGGAAGTCGATGTCGACGTCGCCGCGGACGGCCGCCTTCGCCGCGGTGACCCACTTGTTTCCGGGGCCGACGACCTTCTGGACGCCCGTGACGCTCTCTGTCCCGTACGCCAGCGCGCCGATCGCCTGCGCGCCGCCGACGCTGTAGATCCGGTCCGCGCCCGCGACGTGGGCGGCCGCGAGCGTCACCGGATTCAGTTCCTCGGCCGGGGGCGTCGCGAGCGCGACGTGGTCGACGCCCGCGACCTTCGCGGGCACGACGCCCATCAGGACGCTGGAGGGGTAGGCGGCGGTCCCGCCGGGGGCATAGACGCCGACGCGTTCCAACGGGCGGAAGCGGCGGCCGAGCTCCCGGACGCCGCCCGAGTCGCCGCCGAACGAGTCCCGCCAGTCCTCGGGGACCTGCCGCTCGTGGAACGCCCGGACGTTCGCCGCGGCGGTCTCGATCGCCTCGCGCACCTCGGCGTCGATCTCGTCGTAAGCCCGCTCGGCGTCGTCGGTCACGTCGAGGTTGCCCACCTCCACGCCGTCGAACTCCCGGCAGAACTCCCGGACGGCCACGTCGCCCTCGGTCCGCACCCGGTCGACGATCTCCTCGACGTCGCTCCGGACGTCGCTCACGCCCGCGTCGCGGTCGAAGAAGGCCGCGCGCTCGTCGGGCGAGAGGTCGGAGACGGCCCGCACTTCAAGCACCATACCGCGCGGTTCGGCGCCTGCGGGTAAGGACGTTCCGGATCCGGGAGTGAGGTGCCGGTCAGGCGACCTGCCGCTCGTCGCTGAACGTCACGGTCTGGTCGGCCGTCTCGACGGTCGTCTGGACGGTGATCCAGCCGTCGTTGTTCTGGACCGCGAGCGCCTCCGAGTAGGACAGTTCGACCTGGCGGGTCGTCGTATACGACTCGCCGGCACCGAGCGTGCCGACGCCCTCCTGGCCGCGCCAGATGACGTCGTCGTCGCTGCCGACGCCTCGGCCGGCGAAGATCCGCGTGTAGACGGTGATGTCCGAGGCCGTCGTGTCCTGCTGATTCACGAGCGTCGAGGTGACGTTCCGGCAGGTCGTCCCGCAGGACGTGATGTCCTCGATCACGAATCCGAACGGCGGCGTCGGCGTCGCTGTCGCCGTCGCGGTCGCGTCGCCGGAGCCGCCGCCGGTCTCCGTCGCCGTGCTCGGTCCCGGCGTCTCGGTCGGGAACGGTGCCGTGCTCTCGTCGCCGTTTCCGGGGAGCAGATCGCCGCCGATGACGGCGGCCCCGCCGCCGACCGCGACCAAGAGCGCGATGATGATGATCGGTTTGCCTTCCATAGCCAACTCAGCGGGAGGGGTCCTGCGTTCGCCTCGCTATTCGTCCGACCCGCCCAAAGTGGTATCGGTCACCCTCCGAGAGGGCCGGGATCGGCTCACGGAGTCGTCGTCGCGGTGTCCGTGTCCGATCCGTCGGTCGAACTCTCGTCGCCGTTCCCGGCCGCCTCGCTCACGTTCGGCCCCAGGGAGTCCAGCGTGCCGTCGATGAACTGCTGGATCAGCCCGTGGATATTCGAGACGAAGTCCGGGACGGGACCGGGCAGCTCGTCCGGCGGCCCGGCGTCGCCCGCCTCCTCGGCACCTGACTGCGCCTGTGCGGGCGCGTCGCCGGCCGCGTCCGCGCTTCCGGCGTCTGACTGGGCTGTGCTTCCGGGCGCCGCGACCGCCGCGCCCGTCGCGGCGACGAGCACCGCGAGCGCGGCGGCGAGTATCGTTGTTCGCTTCATCGTCGATCCTCACCCGGACGGACGACCCGAGAGTACCTAAACCGGGACGACCGTGAACCGCGGTTCGGCCGGTTTTCCCGCCGTTTTTCCGCCGTTTAATCCGGATTAAGCCGGACGCCCGCCGATCGGTCGCCAGGGCCGGGGTGATCGGGCATCCGTCCGGCCATCCCGCGCGGCGCGCGCCTCACACGCGAGCGAAGACGCGGGCCGGTGCGCCGTCGACGTCCACGGCGAGGGGCACGACGCACAGCTCGAACGCGCGGTCGGGAAGCGTCCCGAGGTCGCGGACGTTCTCGACGATCGGCAGGCCCGCCCCGAGGAGCGCGCGGTGCGCGTCGAAGCCGTCTCCGCCGGTCGGGTCCGGACTGAGCGCGTCGACCGCGACCGCGACGCCCGCCTCCGCGCACCGCCGGGCCGTCTCGGGAGCGAGGTACGGGTGGTCGGTCATCCGACCTGTCCCCCAGGCGTCGCTCCAGCCCGTCCGGAAGACGACCGCGCCGACGTCGTCGAGCGGGAGCGGATCGAGCGCCGCGGCCCCGATCGCCTCGTTCGCGCCCGCGCCGCGGCAGTCGACCACTCGGGCGCGGAATCGGAGGTCCGCGAGCGAGAACGATCCGAGGGTCGCGCCGTCGGGTTCGGTGTGGGCCGGCGCGTCGACGTGCGTGCCGGCGTGACTGCCGAGGGCGATGCGGGAGACGCGGTAGCCGTCGTCCGTGTGGGTCGCGTGGGGCTCGATTCGGACCTCCGGATCGCCGGGATACGTCGGCATTCCGGACTCGACCGGCCGCGTGAGATCGACGATGTCGCGGTCGACCCCGTCGCCCTCCGTCGATCCCGCGTCCGGCCCCCGGCTCACGGGTGCGTCCAGTAGGCGACCGACTCCTCGGTGCCGTGGTCGTCGACGCGGGCGAAGCCGATCCGCTCGAACTGGACGACGTCGTCGACGTCAGTCCCGGCGAAGTCGGGCTCTGCGACGCCGCTCACGTCGCCGTCGGGCGTCCGCATCCGCACCTCGACGTTGTCTTCGGCCGGCGCCCAGTGGATCACGTCGACGCCGCCCTCGCGCACCGCGTCGATGGAATCGCCGGTCGCCACGAGCGCGTCGCCCTCGCGACGGACGCAGGCGTAGCCCTTCAGCCAGACGCGCTCGCCCTCCGCGGGCACGTCCTCGGGCTCGACGACGACGCGATCGGCCGGGATCGTCCGCTCGCCGCGCTCCTCGTGGTCGGGGTGCAGCGGCGGGTGTCCCGCGTCGGGGCCGCCCTCGACATCGAATGCTCGCCCGTCGCGGACGAGGAAGTAGCGCGCGGCCTCGTCGTCGACGAGCTCTCTGTTCTCGGCGTAGATCGAACTCATCGAGAGGTCGACGTTCGAGGTCGAGGTCCCGAGCGCCGTGAGCGCCTCGACGACGGCCTCGCCGCGGATCCCCCGCCGACGGAGGCTCTGAAGGGTCGGCGCTCGCGGGTCGTCCCAGCCGTCGAGTTCGCCGGCGTCGATCTTCGCTTTGAGCTCCGAGGTCGAGAGCTTCACGTCGTAGGCGTCGACCTGGACGTGACCCCAGTGGACGACCTCGGGGTACTCCCAGTCGAAGTAGTCGTAGACGAACTGCTGGCGCTTCGCGGAGTCCTGGAGGTCGATGCCGCGGATGATGTGGGTGACGCCCGTGAGGTGGTCGTCGACGCCCGACTGGAAGTCGAGCATCGGCCAGCACCGGTAGGACGCGGCCTCCTCGCGCGGGTGCGGCGTGTCGATCATCCGGAAGGCGACCCAGTCGCGCAGCGCGGGGTTCTTGTGCTCGATGTCGGTCCGGACCCGGAGGACCATCTCGCCGGCGTCGTACTCGCCGTCGACCATTTCCTCGAACTCCGCCATCGTCGTCGACTCGTCCTTGTCGCGGTGCGGGCACGCCTCGCCGCTGTTCTTCAGGTCCGAGAAGGCCTCGCCCGAACACGAGCAGGTGTAGGCGCCGCCGCACTCGATCAGTTCGCGGGCGTGCTCGTAGTAGGTCCCCAGGCGATCGGAGGCGACGATGACCTCGTCGGGCTCGAAGCCGAGGTAGTCGATGTCCTCCAGGATGGCGTCGTAGGCGTCCAGATCCGGGCGCTTCGTCTCGGGGTCGGTGTCGTCGAAGCGGACGACGAACGATCCGTCGTAGCGCTCCTTGTACGTCCCGATGACCGCGGGCATCCGCGCGTGGCCGATGTGCCAGGGGCCGTTGGGGTTCGGCGCGGCGCGCATCCGCACCTCGTCGTAGTCCTCAGCGTTCGGGAGGTCCGGGAGGTCGTGGTCGTCGCCCTCGTCTTCGGCCTCGATCTCGGCCAGCTCCTCGGGCGCGAGCTCTTCCAGCCGCTCGCGCTTTTCCTCGGTCGAGAGGTCGTTGACGCGGGCGACGACGCCGCCGACCACGCCCGGGATCTCGTCGCCGTGTTCCCGGAAGTCGGGATTCTCGCCCATCAGCGGGCCCATCACGGCGCCGACGTCGGCGTCGCTCTCGTACTTGACCGCGTTGAGCAGGGCGTGTTTCTCCGCCGCGCGCTCGACGCGCTCGCGTAGATCGTCGTCCATTAGGCGTCGGTGCGTCCTCCCCGGTAAAAACAGAAGCGGATTCCGGGGGCCGGAGCGGTCGCGGTTCCGCTCGTGCTCGTCTTCGGCGTCGTCGTCGGTCGCTCCCGCCGACTCACATCTCCGTCGAGTCCCGCTCTCGCGTCATAATGACGCCGCTCACGAGCATCAACAGGGCGAGAAACACCATCCCGGCGTCCCACCCCATCCCGGCGCTGATCGCGCTTTCGCCCATCATCCCGCCGTCCGCCATCCCGCCGTTCATCGATCCCGGACCCGACCCGCCCATCGTCGTCATCCCGGCCCCCGACAGCGCCTGGAGCAGGAGCATCACGGCGGCGTATCCGATCATCAGCGGGCCGCTCGTACTCCGCAGTCGCGACGCGTAGCTCGTGAGCAGGACGGCCCCGTGGACGAGCACGACGACGCCGATCGCGGCCATCAGCCACCCGCCGACGCCCATCCGCGCCGTCATCGAGGCGCTCCACAGCGAGTACAGACCCGAGGCGAACGCGATCGCCGCGCCGTACAGCCGCGTGTTCGAGACCATATCTCGCCTTCACCCGCCGCCGACAAGAACCGTCCGGCCGCGCGGGACCGCCGCCTCACTGTTTTGTCGGTGGCTCTGTAATCCCCCGGCGATGTCTTTCGCCCCCGACCGCGTCCGCACGGTCACCTTCGACTCGTACAGCACCATCGTCGACGTCGACGCCGCCGAGGCCGCCCTCGCGGACCGAGTCGACGACCCCGAGCCGGTCTCGAAGCTCTGGCGGGCGCGCTCGATCGAGTACACCTTCGTCGCCAACCACGTCGACGCCTACCAGCCCTTCTACGAGATGAACCGCGACGCGCTCCAGTACGCGCTCGACGCCCACGGCGTCGACATCCGGGACTCGGAACGCGACGAGATCCTGGCCGTCTACCACGAACTCGACGTCTTCGACGACGTCCGGGACGGGATCGAACGGCTCCGCGAGGCGGGCTACGACTGTTACGTCGTCTCCAACGGCAACCCCGAGATGCTGGCCTCGATGGTCGACCACGCCGAGATCGGCGACCTGATCGCGGACACGATCAGCGCCGACGAGGTGCGGACGTTCAAGCCCGACGCCGAACTCTACCGCCACGCCGCCGCACGGACGGGGACGCCGATCGACGAGATCGCGCACGTGACCGCCGCGTGGTTCGACGTGTACGGCGCCCAGCACGCCGGGATGCAGGGCGTCCGGGTCGATCGGAAGGGCGACCCCTGGGACGGCTTCGGCGGCGACCCGGACCTGACGGTCGAGACGTTCGACGAACTGGCCGAGGCGCTGTCGGCGTGAGCGGTGAGGCGACCGCGGGAGAACGCGGTCGCGTCAGTACCCGCGGGTGATGAGGTAGTCCGCGATGTCCGCGAGCAGGTCGCGCGCCTCGTTGTCCGGCAGGACGTCGAGGTGCTCTTTCGCCCGCGCGGTCAGCTCTTCGGCCTTCTGTTCGGCGTACTCGATCGACCCGGCGGCTTCGAGCCGCTCGACCGCCGCCTCGATCTCCGCCTCGGAGACGTCGTCGACGTCGTCGGTCTCGACGAGGCCGTCCACGTCGACGCCTTGCTGACGGGCGTGGAGCGTGATGAGCGTCTCCTTGTTCTCGACGAGGTCCGAGCCGCGCTGCTTGCCGAGCTGCTCCGAGGAGACGGTCAGATCGAGGACGTCGTCCTGGATCTGGAACGCCCGCCCGGAGTCGATGCCGTAGCGGTAGAGCGCCTCCACCACGTCGTCGTCGGCGCCCATCAGCGTCGCGGCCGTCGCGGTCGCGGTCCCGTACAGCACCGCGGTCTTCAGCTCGATCATCTCCAGGTACTCCTCGGGGAGCACCTCGGTCCGGCGCTCGAACTCGATGTCGAGCGCCTGACCCTCGCAGATCTGCGTGCAGGTCGTCGCCAGCCGCCGGACGGCTTCGAGGCCGTTCGCGGGGTCGGCGCCCGTCTCCGAGAGCAGCTCGAAGGCCTTCGCATAGAGGGTGTCGCCCGCGAGGATCGCGGTCTCGGTGTCGTACTCCTTGTGGACCGCGGGGACGCCGCGACGGAGGTCGTCGTCGTCCATTATGTCGTCGTGGATGAGCGTGAACGACTGGATGACCTCGATGCTCGTGGCCGCCGACATCACGTCGATCTCCGTGCCGTCGAGCGCGGGGAACGCGCGGTAGTCCGCAGACAGCGGCTCGACGTCCGCCAGCGCCTCGGCGGTCAGAAGCGAGACCGTCGGCCGGAGCCGCTTGCCGCCGGCCTTCAAGAGGTAGCGCGTCGCCTCGTAGAGCCGCTCGGGCGATCCCATCGGCACGTCGTCGTCGAGCGCGTCGTTGACGAGTTCGCGCCGCGCGGCGATGGCCTCGAGCACCCGTTCCTCCGTCGCTTCCGAGCTCATCTCACTCCACCAGCTGGATCATATTGCCGTTCCGCGTGACGTGCAGGTCCCGCCCCATCGCGTAGCCCTGCGACTCCGCGAGGTCGACGTAGGGCGCCAGCCCCTCGAGGTTCTGGTGAGCCGGGATGATGTGCTGGGGCTGGAGCGCGTCGATCATCTGGTAGTGGCCCTCCTCGCGTAGGTGGCCCGAGACGTGGATCTCGTCGTAGATGCGGGCGCCCTGCATCTTCAGGAGGCGCTCGGACTGGTAGCGCTGGCCCTCGTTGGTCGGCTCGGGGATGACCCGCGCCGAGAAGATGACCTTGTCGCCGTCCTCGATCTCGTAGGGGGTCTCGCCGCGACCCATCCGGGTGAGCATCGCGCGCGGCTCGCCCTGGTGGCCGGTCACGATGGGCAGGTAGTTCTCCTTGCCCTCCTTCATGATCCGCTTGAACGTCCGGTCGACGGACTTGCGATGGCCGTACATCCCGACGTCGTCGGGGAAGTCGACGAAGCCGAGCCGCTCGGCCGTCCCGGAGTACTTCTCCATCGAGCGGCCGAGGAGCACGGGCTGGCGCCCGATGTCCTTGGCGAACTCGACGATCGAGGAGACCCGCGAGACGTGCGAGGAGAACGTCGTGGCGACGATGCCGCCGTCGTAGTCCTCGATGGAGCGGATCGTGTCTTCGAGGTGCGAGCGCGCGTGGGACTCCGAGGGCGTCCGGCCCTTCCGGCCCGCGTTGGTGCAGTCTTCGATGTAACAGAGGACGCCGTTGTCCTCGCGGCCGATCTCGCGGAACCGCTCCATATCGATCGGGTCCTCCAGGACCGGCGAGTGGTCCATCCGCTTGTCGAGGCCGTAGACGATCGCGCCCTCGGGCGTGTGGAGGACGGGGTTGATCGCGTCGATGATCGAGTGGGTCACGTGGACGAACTCGAGTTCGACGTTGCCGGAGTCGCCGATCGACATCGTCTCGCCGGCCTCCATCTTCACGAGGTCGTTGTTGAAGCTCTCGGAGAACTTCGTCTCGCCTTCGACCTGCTGTTTCACCAGCTCGATCGTGAAGGGCGAAGCCACGACCGGCGCGTTGTACCGGTGCGCGAGCTTCGAGATGGCACCGATGTGGTCGAGGTGACCGTGCGTCGGCACGATGGCCTGCACGTCGCCCTCGAGGTCGGACATCACCCGGTCGTCCGGGATGGCGCCCATGTCGATCAGATCGAGGCTGTGCATCTTTTCGGTCTCCACGTTGTCGTGGATCAGGACCTGACTGAGGTTCAGGCCCATATCGAAGATGACGACGTCGTCGCCCGCGCGAACGGCCGTCATCTGTCGACCGACCTCTTCGTATCCGCCGATTGTCGCAATTTCGATTTCCATAGTCGAATCCGAGCATCGAAAGCCACCGGTTCGGACGGTCGTCGCGACTGTCCGCCGACGTGGCGAGGGTGCTCACGTAAACGTCCCGTCGAGTTCCGTGGCCCCGGGTGGGCCGGTCTCGGGACCGATCGGCCCCGGCGTCTTGCAGCGCGTCGGTCGTCGGTCCCGCGTGCCCGGCGGTCGGGCACTTGCCCGCGGGAGTCTGGTACGAACCCATTCTCGGCCTGGTACTAAAAACTAACCGGGTTGGCGCTCGCCCGTCTCGCGCCGCCGGACGAGCACTCGGGTCACGCGCTTGTTCAAAGACGCCGGCCCTGATTCTCACCGTTTGTACCGGCGCAGTCGGGTAGTCAGAAAGCCGTATTGGCGAGCGATTCGACCGTTCGAAACGGGGACAGAATCGGATCGGAGTTATCGGATTCGATATTTCCGAGGCAAGGTTCATTAGCCTATCTGGTAGTCGTTGGCACAAGCGTGATGTACGATGGATCGTGACGGGGTGTTCACGAGGGGGGACGTGGGGGCGTTCGAGCAACTCCCGTTGCTGGCGGTTCGGACCGTCGTCGACGATCGGGGCATAGAGCGCATCGAAGAGTGCAACGACGCGTTCGTCCGCCGGCTCGATCTGTCGTCCGACGAACTCACCGGCCGGCCGCTGCGTTCGGTCTACGCGTCCGAGACCACGCCCGACACCGGGCCCGAGAACGGCCCGTGGTCGACCCGGTCCGACGGCGGCGACTCCTGGCGGTGGAGTTCCGCCCCGGCGGCGGACGAGTCCTCGAATTTCGAGGGCGCGACCGCACGCGATAGGGAACCGTTGGCCGATTCGTCGGCCGGCGCCGACCCGACGGACGGGTCGCAGTCGGACCGAGCCGACTGGCGTCACGAACGCTGGGTCTCGCACCTGGGCGCTTCGACCGTCGAACACTGTCTCGTGGGTGCCGACGGCCGCCTGATACACACCTTGGTCGAGGGCGTGCCCCGACGCGACGCCCGCGGCCGCGTCCTTCTCCACATCGACGTCACGCGTCGGAAGCACCGGGAGCGGCAGGCCGACGTCCTCAATCGACTGATGCGCCACAACGTCCGCAACGATCTGAATCTCTTGCGCGGGCACGCGCGAACCCTCGCCGAGCACGACGACGAGGAGGTCGCCGCCTCCGCGGAGGTGATCGACCGCATCGCCGACCGGTGGATCGGCCTCGCGGAGAAGGCCCGACAGATCGAGCGCCTGTTCGACGAGGACGCCGGGGGGACGGTGACCCTGGAACACCTCACGAACGCGGTCCGGACGTCCGTGACGCGGGACTGGCCCGAGAGCACCGTCCGGGCCTCGATCGAGGTCGACCCGGCGCTTTCGGTCTCCGAGCGCCTCCACCCCGCGGTCGTCGAACTCTGCGAGAACGGGATCAAGCACGCGGACTGCCAGGTCGTGACGGTCACGATCTCGGCCAGCAACGCGGCGGGCTACGTCGACGTCCGGATCGCCGACCGCGGGCCCGGGATTCCGGACCACGAGCGCGTCGCCCTCTTCGAGGAGGAGGAGACGCCGCTCCGCCACGGGAGCGGGCTGGGCTTTTGGATCGTCCGGTTCATCATCCGGCAGCTCGGCGGAGCGATCTCGGTCGGCGACGACGACTACGCCGGCGGCGTGGTGGTGCTCTCGGTCCCGCTCGTCGAAGAAGAGGCTCGTCGTAGCTGAGTGGGATACGGACGGCCCGCCGCGCAGGCCCGACACCCGGAGTCGCATCACGACGCCTCGGGCGAATTCCCCGGGGACGGGGCCGGTTCGGCACATTTAATACCGAAACGGGAGGCGCTTGGGGTATGAGCGGACGACCCCTCGACGTTCTCGAAGCCGCGCTCGAAGATGTCGTCACGATCACGCTGAAGGACGGCACGGCGTACTACGGCACGCTCGCCGGATACGACCAGCACATGAACGCCGTCCTCGAGCCGGCGACCGACGTCGACGACGCCGTCCAGGCCGAACTGGAGGTCACAGCGGTCGAAGACACAACGATTATACGCGGCGACAACGTCGTGACGATACAAACATGACGGGCGCAGGCACCCCGAGTCAAGGTAAGAAGAACAAGACGACGCACGTCAAATGCCGACGCTGCGGCGAGAAGTCCTACCACGTGAAGAAGAAGGTCTGTTCGTCGTGCGGCTTCGGGAAGTCCGCGAAGCGCCGCGACTACGAGTGGCAGTCGAAGGCCGGCGACAACTGACGCCCGCGCTCTCGTCTCCTCGCTGCAGACTGTTTTCGCGGTCCATTCATTCGGTGTCGGCCTCGCCATCGCCGAGGGCCACCTGAATGCTGTGGACCTTTGTCGGTGGGGCGAAAACCCCGGTGTATGAGCGATCACGATTCGGATCACGACCACGGGGACGACCACAGCCACGATCACGGAGACGGACACGATCACCACGACCACGACCACGACCACGACGGCCACCACGCCCACGACGTCGGCACGCTGCAGGCGGCGGTGGTCACGATATCGACCTCGCGGTCGCTGGAGGACGACCCCGCCGGCGACGTGATCGAGGCGGCGTTCGAGGCCGAGGGCCACGACGTCGCCGTCCGCGAGGTCGTCGAGGACGACTTCGACGCCGTGCAGTCGACCGTGGACCGCCTCGTCGACCGCGAGGACGTCGACGTCGCGGTGACGACCGGCGGGACCGGCGTGACGCCCGACGACGTGACCGTCGAGGCGGTCGGGGACCTCTTCGCGAAGTCGCTCCCGGGGTTCGGGGAGCTGTTCCGACGGCGCTCGGAGGCCGAAATCGGGACCCGGATCGTCGGGACGCGGGCGACCGCGGGCGTCGTCCAGGGGGTCCCCGTGTTCTGTCTGCCGGGGAGCGAGAACGCCGCGCGGCTCGGCAGCGAGGAGATCATCGTCCCCGAGGCGCCCCACCTCGCGGGGTTGGCGACGCGGGACGGGGACGGAGACGAGAACTGACAGTAGTCACAGAACTCGAGGACGGGGACCGGCGGCCGCCGTCACTCGGGTCGCCACCGCCCGCCGATCTCCTCGCGGGGGTAGTCCTGGTAGGTCCCGTTCAGGAACGAGGTCACGCGGCCGTCCTCCTCGCTGAGCGTCACCGCCCACAGCACCTCCTCGCGCGTCGACGCTTCGAGCGCGCTCATATGCTTCGTCCCCATCCAGTCGGCGTACTCCAGATCGAACGCCGCGGTCGACTCGTGGCTGGGGCTCCTGACCCGGACCATCTGCTCTTGGACGGTCCCGTCGGCGGCGACGACGATCGCGCCGTCGCAGGTGAACGCGACGTCCCGCGCCGCCTCGACGAACGCCTCGGCCGACCCCGACACCACCCGGCACCGATTGACCGGCCACTTGTTGGCGCCGAGCGGATCTGTGTACCCGCTCACGTCGACGTCGGCGACGACGAGGAAGTAGAGGCTGGGACCTGAGACGTGCTGTTCGTCCCACCGCGTGAAGTCCAGGCTCAGCGACTCCGCCGTGTACCGGAGCAGGTCCATCAGCTCCTGGCTCGTCTCGTACTCCGTCTGCGATATGTCCGATTGAACCATTCTTCGGGTGTTATATATCCGTTCGTCCAGCGAGCGCTTGTAAGTACCGGACAGTTCGGAAGCCGCTGGCCGCCCGCCGCCCCGCCGTCCGCGTCGGATCGATCGACGCCGACCGCCCCAAACGTGGCCTTTTAATGGCGCTGCGACAACCCTGATGTATGAGCAAGCAGGAACCACGCGAACGCGAGGACGGCGACGAGGAGCCGTTCTCCAGCGGGAAGGACCCCGACCTCCCCAGCGCGGACGTCACCGAGGGAGCCGACAAGGCCCCGCACCGGGCGATGTTCCGCGCGATGGGCTTCGACGACGAGGACCTCGGCTCGCCGATGGTCGGCGTCGCCAACCCGGCGGCCGACATCACGCCGTGTAACGTCCACCTCGACGACGTCGCCGACGCGGCCGTCGAGGGCGTCGAGGACGCCGGCGGGATGCCGATCGAGTTCGGGACGATCACGATCTCGGACGCCATCTCGATGGGCACCGAGGGGATGAAGGCCTCGCTGATCTCCCGGGAGGTCATCGCCGACTCCGTCGAGCTCGTCGCCTTCGGCGAGCGGATGGACGCCCTCGTCACGGTTGCGGGCTGCGACAAGAACCTCCCCGGGATGATGATGGCCTCGATCCGGACCGACCTGCCCTCGGTGTTCCTCTACGGCGGGTCGATTATGCCCGGCGAGCACGACGGCCGCGACGTCACCATCCAGAACGTCTTCGAGGGCGTCGGCACCTACGCCGAGGGCGAGATGAGCGCCGACGAACTCGACGACTTAGAGCGGCACGCCTGCCCCGGCGCGGGCTCCTGCGGCGGGATGTTCACCGCCAACACGATGGCCTCCATCTCGGAGGCCCTCGGGATGGCGCCGCTCGGCACCGCCGACGCGCCCGCCGAGTCGCCGGAGCGCTACGACGTCGCGCGCCGCTCGGGCGAAGCGGTCCTCAACGCCGTCGAGAACGACATCCGCCCCTCCGACATCCTCACGAAGGAGTCCTTCGAGAACGCCATCGCGCTCCAGGTCGCGATCGGCGGCTCGACCAACGCGGTCCTGCACCTGCTCGCGCTCGCCGCGGAGGCCGGCATCGACCTCTCGATCGAGGAGTTCGACGAGATCTCCCGCCGGACGCCGAAGATCGCGAACCTCCAGCCCGGCGGCACGAAGACGATGAACGACCTCCACGAGGAGGGCGGCGTCCCGGTCGTGATCCGGCGCCTCCTCGACGCGGGGCTGTTCCACGGCGACGCGATGACCGTCACCGGCCGGACGATCGAGGAGGAACTCGACGAACTGGACCTCCCGAACGACGACGAGATCGAGGGCGACTTCATCTACACCGTCGACGAACCCTACCAGGAGGAGGGCGCGATCAAGATCCTCACCGGCAACCTCGCGCCCGACGGGGCGGTCCTGAAGGTCACCGGCGACGACAAATTCCACCACCAGGGCCCCGCGCGCGTCTTCGAGAACGAGGAGGCGGCGATGGAGTACGTCCAGGAGGGCCACATCGAGTCGGGCGACGTCATCGTCATCCGCAACGAGGGCCCGCAGGGCGGTCCCGGGATGCGCGAGATGCTCGGCGTCACCGCGGCCGTGGTGGGCCAGGGCCACGAGGACGACGTCGCGCTCCTGACCGACGGCCGCTTCTCCGGGGCGACCCGCGGCCCGATGGTCGGCCACGTCGCGCCGGAGGCCGCCGTCGGCGGCGCGATCGGCCTCGTCGAAGACGGCGACGAGATCACCGTCGACATCCCCGAGCGGGAGCTCTCTGTCGACCTCTCGGAGGAAGAACTCGACGCCCGGAAGGAAGAGTGGGAGCCCGCGGAGCCGGCGTACACCTCCGGCGTGCTCGCGAAGTACGGCAACGACTTCGGCTCGGCGGCGAACGGCGCCGTGACGAACCCCGGCGCGAAAGAACGCTAGCTCGCCGCTCTTTTTCGGCTCGTCTCTGATCCGACGACGACCCCTGCCTGCGCGCGACGGGTCAAAACGAGAGAGATTTTCAGCGTTGGTAATTACACCCGTTCAGTTAACTGGACGCAGATCGGGTCTCGGAATATGAATGTACGACCCGATACATCCCGCCTGGTACCACTTCTGGTCGTCGGCGCTTGTGGGCTCGCTGGGATTAGCGTTGATCTATTTGATATCCTCACGGTCCTCATCGACGGCCCGAGATGGCTCCACCAGCTTGATCTCCTCACGGCAGTTCTGCTTACTGTTGCTCTTGGCGGTCTGGGTGCATATTCCCGCCGACGTGATCGAGCACGGCGGTCCGCCGAAGATTCGCAGCGGTATGCAGGGGCTGATTGAGTTCGCGCTCGCGCTGCTCTGATCGCCGTTTTCGCGTCGAATCTGACTCCGACCGCTCACACCGTCCGCAGGTCGTCGGTCGCCCGCCACCGGATCGCCGAGGCCGCCACCTCGTCGACCCGCCTGATGATCTCGGCTTCGATCGTCGCCGGCTCGACCGCCGTCCGGCTCGTGTGCGAAAGGACGATGTGCGCCAGTTCGACCGGGAGTCCGCTTCGGGCGACGACGTGGACGCCGTAGTAGGGGTGTCCCAGCAGGTCGTAGACCGCCGTGTCGTCCATCCCGTCGAACTCGGCGAGCTTGCTCACATCGTGGACGAGCGCGCCCGCGACGAGGACGTCCGTGTCGATCGCGAGGGCGTCGCCCCGGCGGTCCAACAGCGTCTCGGCGAGGCCGATCGCGCCGGCGGCCACGTCGCGGACGTGATCGACGAGGTACTCGCCGTCAAGCGAGAGCTCGCGCTGGGTCGGCGGCAGCCACGGCACCGACGCGAGGTCGGAAACGCCGTTTTCGGCCATCGCAGTCGCCCACGCGTCGACGACGCCCGCGCGGAGGTCCGGATCCTCGATCGCGTCGAGTTCGGGAAACGCCGCTCGGACCGCGTCTTCGGTCATACGACCGCTCGGTCGCGGACGGAAAAGTAGGTTCCGAGCCGACTCGGTCGCGCCGGCCGATCAGGCCGCTTCGACGGCCGCCAGCAGTTCCTCGTAGTCGGGTTCGTTCGTGGGATCCTCGGCGACCCAACTGTAGGTGACGACGCCGTCGTCGTCGAGGACGAACACCGCGCGGTTGGCGATGCCGTACAGCCCCAGGTCGGGGATCTCCATCGAGAGGCCGTACGCCTCGATGGCGTCGCCGGACATATCGCTCACGAGGTCGAACGCCAGGTCGTACTCGTCGGCGAACGCCCCGAGCGAGAACGACGAGTCGGCGCTCACGCCGAACAGCGTCGCGCCCGCGTCCGCGAAGTCATCGTAGCGCTCCTGCAACGCCACCATCTCGTTCGAACACGGCGGCGTGAACGCGCCGGGGAAGAAGGCCAACACGACGGGCCCGTCGCCGAGGTGGTCGGCGAGGTCGAACGTCTCGTGGTCGCTGCCCTTGTACGTCGCGGTGAACGTCGGTGCTTCGTCGCCTTCGGATGGTGTGTCGGACATCTCGTCCGTTGGATATGGACCGAACGACCAAAACCTGGTGGGGAACGTGTTCGGACGACTCACGACCGCGGACGGAAACGACCCCGGCGGACGCGACTCCGAAACGATGAACGGAGGTACCTTAGACCCAGCCCTCTTCGACGAGCAGTTCGCCGTTGAGGAGCGAGGCGCCGGCCGCGCCGCGGATGGTGTTGTGCGCCAGACAGTTGTACTTCAGGCCGGCCTCGGTCTCCTGGAGGCCGCCGGCGGAGATCTGCATCCCGTCGCCGCGCTCGCGATCGAGTCGGGGCTGCGGCCGTTCGAGGTCCTCGAAGACGTGGATGAGCTGGTCCGGCGAGGAGGGCAGGTCCGCGCTCGGGTACTCCCGCATCGCCGCGGCCGCCTCCTCCGGGGAGACGTCCTCTTCGGTCTCGGCGAAGACGTTCTCCAGGTGGCCGTCGAGCGTCGGGATGCGGTTGCACGAGGCGGCGACGTCCATCCCGTG
Organism: Halobellus sp. MBLA0158; assembly: GCF_041477585.1. Classification (NCBI taxonomy): domain Archaea; kingdom Methanobacteriati; phylum Methanobacteriota; class Halobacteria; order Halobacteriales; family Haloferacaceae; genus Halobellus; species Halobellus rubicundus. The sequence continues at coordinate 2,121,914 of NZ_JBGNYA010000001.1, read as the reverse complement.
GAGGTCGACGCCCGTGCCGTCGAAGGTGCCCAGGAGCTTCCGCGATTCGGTCTCCATCTTCTCCTCCTCGCCGCCGATGTGCGGGATGGCGTTGTCGATGATCTCCATCGAGGTGACGCCGGAGTAGCCCGCGCCGGAGACGGCCTGCAGCGTCGAGACCTGGACGGATTCCAGGCCGAACTGGTCCAGTGCCGCGAGCGTCGGGACCATCGTGATCGTCGAGCAGTTGGGGTTCTTCACGAGGGCGCCGTCCCAGCCGCGCTCGTCGCGCTGGACCTCGATCAGGTCGAGGTGGCCGGGGTTGATCTCGGGGATCGTGAGCGGGACGTCGGGCGCCATCCGGTCGTTCGAGGAGTTCGAGGAGACAACGTAGCCTTCCTCCAGGAAGTCGGGTTCGACTTCCGCGGCGGCGCCCGACGGGAGCGACGAGAAGAGCAGATCGACGTCGTCCGGGACGTCGTCGGGCGTCGTGGCGCCGACGGTCATTTCCGCGACGTCGTCCGGGATCGGCGTGTTGACGCGCCACTTCGCCGCCTCGCGGTAGGTCTTGCCCGCGCTCTCCTCGGAGGCGGTCACCGCCGCGAGCTCGAACGTCGGGTGGTCGTCGAGAAGCTGGATGAATCGCTGTCCCACCGCACCGGTCGCACCGAGAATGCCGACACGTACTGACATTGGTGGGCGTGGGAGACACACACATAAGGCGGTTTGGATTCGCGACGTATTTCACGGACGTTCAAAATTGAAACGCCCTGGGCTGATTGCCCCGCCGAACGGTCAGTTCTGGCATCGCCACCGATCCGGATTATTCGACGGTCGTCGATACTCGATTCGTCGGGAACCGACAGATAGAGGTACCGCGTTTCGGAATACATCGCCAAATGTTCACCAAGGTGCTCGTCGCTAACCGCGGAGAGATCGCCGTGCGGGTGATGCGGGCCTGCCGCGACCTGGGCGTGCGGACCGTCGCGGTGTACAGCGACGCCGACAAGCACGCGGGACACGTGCGCTACGCCGACGAGGCGTACAACGTCGGCCCCGCGCGCGCCGCCGACTCCTACCTCGACCACGAGGCGGTCATCGAGGCCGGACGGAAGGCCGGCGCCGACGCCGTCCACCCGGGCTACGGCTTCCTCGCGGAGAACGCCGAGTTCGCCCGGAAGGTCGAAGCGAGCGACCTCACCTGGATCGGCCCCTCCGCCGACGCGATGGAGCGCCTCGGCGAGAAGACGAAGGCCCGCGCGCTGATGCAGGAGGCCGACGTGCCGGTCGTCCCGGGGACGACAGAGCCCGTCGAGTCCGCCGACGAGGTGAAGGAGATCGCCGCGCAGTACGGCTACCCCGTCGCGATCAAGGCCGAGGGCGGCGGCGGCGGCCGCGGCCTCAAGGTCGTCCACTCCGAGGACGAGGTCGAAGACCAACTGGAGACGGCCCAGCGCGAGGGCGAGGCCTACTTCGACAACTCCTCCGTCTACGTCGAGAAGTACCTCGAATCGCCGCGCCACATCGAGGTCCAGATCCTCGCGGACGAGCACGGCAACGTCCGGCACCTCGGCGAGCGCGACTGCTCGCTCCAGCGACGGCACCAGAAGGTGATCGAGGAGGCGCCGTCGCCGGCGCTCGACGCCGACCTCCGGGAGCGCATCGGCAACGCGGCCCGCCGCGGGGTCCGCGAGGCGGAGTACACCAACGCCGGCACGGTGGAGTTCCTCGTCGAAGACGGGGAGTTCTACTTCATGGAGGTCAACACGCGGATCCAGGTCGAACACACCGCGACCGAGGAGGTCACCGGCATCGACGTCGTGAAGTGGCAACTGCGGGTCGCCGCCGGCGAGGAGATCGACTTCGCACAGGACGACGTCGAGATCGAGGGCCACGCGATCGAGTACCGGATCAACGCCGAGAACGCCGCCGACGACTTCGCGCCCGCGACGGGCTCGCTGGAGACCTACGACCCGCCCGGCGGGCCGGGCGTCCGCATCGACGACGCCGTCCGCCAGGGCGACGAGATCGGCGGCGACTACGACTCGATGATCGCGAAGCTGATCGTCGCCGCGGGGGACCGCGAGGAGTGTCTCGCCCGGTCGGAACGGGCGCTCTCGGAGTTCGAGATCCGGGGGATCGAGACGATCATCCCGTTCCACCGACTGATGGTGACAGACGAGACGTTCCGGGCGGGCGAGCACACGACGAAGTACCTCGACGAGGAGCTCGATCGCGAGCGCATCGATCAGGCGGTCGAGCAGTGGGGCGATGCGGGGAGCGACGACACCGGGGAAGAGGACGACGGCGAGAGCGACGACGTCACCGAACGGGAGTTCACCGTCGAGGTCAACGGCAAGCGCTTCGAGGTGAACCTCGAAGAGCGCGGCGCGCCGCCGGTCCCGGACGTCGAGGCCGTCGCCAACGGCGCGGGAGCGGCCGCCGACGCCGGCGGGCCGTCGACCCGTTCCCGCCCGGAGGCGGCCGAGTCCGACGACGAGGAGGTCGTCGTCGAGGGCGACGGCGAGCAGGTCACCGCCGAGATGCAGGGGACGATCCTGGCCGTCGACGTCGAGGTCGGCGACGAGGTCGGCGCCGGCGACGTGGTCTGCGTCCTGGAGGCGATGAAGATGGAGAACGACGTCGTCACCGAGCGCGGCGGCACCGTCTCCGACGTCCTCGTCGCCGAGGGCGACAGCGTCGATATGGGCGACACCCTCGTCGTCCTCGAATAGCGCGGCGTGACCCCAGCGATGAACGACACCCGACGCGACGTCCTGGCGGCGCTCGAAGACGGGCCGGTCGAGGGACCGGCGCTGGCCGACCGCCTGGGCGTGTCGCGGGCGGCGGTCTGGAAGCACATCGAATTCCTCCGGGACGCAGGCTTCGAAATCGAGAGCGCCGACGACGGCTACGAGGTCGCCTCCGTTCCGGAGTACGGCGCCGCGGCGATCGAGTTCGGCCTCGACGCGCCGTACCGGATCGAGTACCACGACCGGCTCCCGAGCACGAACGACCGCGCCCGCGAGCTCGCGGCCGACGGCGAGGAAGACGTAGTGGTGGTCGCAGACGAGCAGACGGGCGGCCGCGGTCGGCTCGACCGCGAGTGGCGATCACCCGCCGGCGGCGTCTGGGCCAGCCTGCTCGTGCGCCCGCGACGCCCCCCCGCGGAGGTGCCGATCTACACCCTCGCCGCGGCGGTCGCCGTCGCCCGCGCCGCCCGCGAGGCCGGCGTCGACGCCCGGATCAAGTGGCCGAACGACGTGCTCGTGGCGGCCGAGGACGACGGACGCGACGATGCGGGACGCACAGAGCGGAAGCTCTCGGGGATCCTGACGGAGATGGAGGGCGAAGCCGACCGGGTCTCGTGGCTCGTCGTCGGCATCGGCGTGAACGCGAACGTCGACGCCGACGCGCTGCCCCCCGGGGCGACGAGCCTCCGGGCCGAGGTCGGCGACGTCGACCGTCGGGTGTTCCTCCAGCGCGTGCTGGAGCGGTTCGCTGAGCTGACCGGCGAGGGCGCCGATCCGAGCGACATCTTGGACGCGTGGCGCGAGTACGCCGCGACGCTCGGGCGTCGCGTCCGCGTCGAGACGCCGACCGAGACGATCGAGGGCGAGGCCGTCGACGTCCGGCTCCCCGGCAGCCTCGTGGTCCGCACCGACGACGGCGAGCGCGTCGTCAGCGCCGGCGACTGCGAGCACTTGCGGCCGAGCGACTCCGAGTGAGGAGACTGACTCCGCGAAACTGCGGTGAAAAGAGCGTCCGTCGCGACAGCCGGCTCATAGGATTACTCTCGCTGTTTACCGCCGAACGCCGCCCCGAGTGACGGCGTTCAGCGGGAAGAGACGAGAGTAACCACTATCAGTTCTCGCCGCCGTCCGTGAGCGGCCGTCCGCCGGCCGTGAGCACGCCGTCGGCGATCTGCCGCGCCTCGGCCGCCGAGGGTCGCGTGCCGTCGACGAAGCGGTCGCCGAGTTCCTCGACGACGTTCATCACGTCCGAGAGGTCCCCGCGGTCGGCGACCTCTGCGAAGACGTCCTCGTAGGCGTGGGCTTCCCAGTGGCTGATCTCGTAGTCGTAGGTGTCGGCCTGCGAGGCGACCGCGTACTGGAGCTGTCGTGCCGCGTCGGACGGGTTCATATCTGTCACATACGGTCCCGACCACTAAAGTGTACTCAGACTCGAAATCGAGTTAATCGTCTCGTACCGCCGGAAAACGGCGCGAACGGGGACCACGGGGATGGCGATCGAGTCGCCGGGTCCCGGTCCGAGACGTTTACCACGCGCGGGCCTGGAGGGTCGGTATGGCGAACGGAGACCTTGTGGCGCTGGCCCGCCGGGCGGCCGAGGCGGGCGCGGCGGTCGCGGCCGACCGCTTCCGCACGGGCATCGACGTCGAGCAGAAGGGCGAAAAGACCGACGTCGTCACCCAGGCCGACCGGGACGCGCAGGCCGCCGTCATCGACGTGATCCGCGGTGAGTACCCGGAGGCCGCGATCGTCGGCGAGGAAGAGGGGGCCTCGAAGTCGGTGCCGGAATCCGGGACCGCGTGGATCGTCGACCCGATCGACGGGACGAACAACTTCGTCCGCGGCATCCGCTCGTGGGGCACGGCCGTGGCCGTCGTCCGCGACGGCGACCCGGCGGCGGGTGCGACGTCGCTGCCGGCCCTCGGCGACGACTACTGGACCGACGGCGAGACGACGTACCGGAACGGCGAGGCCGTGACCGTCTCCGCGGAGACAGACCCCGAGGCCGGCGTCGCCACGCCGACGATGTGGTGGGACTTCGACTCGCGCGATCAGTACACCCGGGCGTGTCAGGCCGTCGTGGACCGCTTCGGGGACCTCCGCCGGATCGGCTGTGCGCAGGCGGAGCTGGCGGGCGTGGCCGACGGCTCCCTGGACGGCGTCGTCACGAACATCCGGTCGCACCCCTGGGATACGGTCGCCGGCGTCGCGATGGTGCGGGCGGCCGGCGGGACCGTCACGGACCTGTCGGGGGACCGCTGGCGCCACGATTCGGTCGGGCTCGTCGCCTCCAACGGCGGCGTCCACGACGCCCTCCTCGACGCCGCCCGCGAGATCGACGGGGAGTAATCGGCGTTCCCTCGCGGAATCGGCGCCGCTCGGCGGTCGATCGCCCGCCGTCGACCGGAATCCTCAACACGTCCGGAACCGGGGTTCCGTGTATGTCGACAGTCGCCGACCGGGTCGGATCGGACCCCGAACGCCTCTGGGGGGCGGGCGTCCTCCTGGCGCTTGCGGCCCTCGTCGTCGGGACGCTCGTCCGCCCGGAGGTCGTCTACGACGGCTTCATCTGGCACTACTTCTGGGGCCCCGTTCAGGCCGACGCCAACTCCGCGGTCTGTGCGGTCCGGCCGGGGAGCACGGTCCAGTACCTCTACGACGCGCAGGCGTGTGCGAACGCGGCCGAGCCGGTCGCCTACCCCGGCTACACGCTCGTTTCCGAGGTCGGGTACATGGTGACGCTGCTCGTCGCCCTCATCGGCGTGGTGTTCCTCCTCCGCCGACTCGATCTCGGGACCGACCGGACGTTCTTCTACGCGCTCTTGCCCTTCGTCTTCTTCGGGGGCGCGCTCCGGGTCGTCGAGGACGCGAACGACGCCGGCTCGGCCGCCGACGCGCTCATCAGCTATCCCCTGAACACGCTCGTCATCAGCCCGATCATCTACTTCACGGTCTTCGTCATCACCCTCGGGGCCGTCGTCGCCGCCGTCGCCGCGTCGCGGGCGGACCTCGTCGAGCGCTACGATCGGCTGCTCTTCGGGATCGGGACGGCGATCTTCGCCGTGACGCTCGGCTATCTCGTCTCGCTCGTCCTCTCCGGCGCCGAGGGCGTCGAATTCTACCCGCAGGTACTCGTCATCACCCTCGTCGGGGCGACGCTCGCCGCGGCCGCCTCCTGGTGGCTCATCGAGCGGTACGCGCCCGCGGTGAACGCCGGGACCGGCCGGATCGGCTTCGTGGTCCTGTGGGGCCACGCCGTCGACGGCGTCGCGAACGTCGTCGGCCTCGACTGGATGACCGCGATCGGCGCCGGCCCGAACCTGATCCCGAAGCACCCGGTGAATCAGTTCGTCGTGGACGTCACCGGCGCGGTGCTGCCGGCGTCGGTGCTCGCCGTCACGGGCGACACCTGGCCGTTCCTCGTCCTGAAGCTCGCCGCGGCGACGTTCGTGCTCTGGGTCTTCGAAGAGGAGATCTTCGAGGAGAGCCCGCGGTACACGATACTGCTCCTCGTCGCGGTCCTCGCGGTCGGACTGGGTCCGGGCACCCGGGATATGCTCCGGGCGACCTTCGGCGTCTGAGCCGATTCCCGCCTCGGATTTTTATACTCGAACGCGGCCAGACCCCGCGTCTCCCCGGAATGTGTCGCGCGACGGGCCGCGGGTGTCCGACACGTCGTCGCGCGAGCGGTTCGTGTCGGCTGTTCGCTTTGCCCCGATAGCGGAGCGTCGGTCGCGCCTCAGGTCCTACGGGTACGGGTGATACGCCCGATCCAACTGCGGTTCGAACCCCAGCGATTCGGGGACCGTCCGCGCCCGCTCGCCGAAGAACGGTTCGCCCTGGAACAGCGGCTGCGCCGCCGGCACGAGCACCCGGACCGCCTCGAATCCGAGCGATGCGACGTCCGCCGTCGTCGTCCGCGCGGCGTAGGCGTCGAGGCCGGCGTCGGCGACGCGATCCAGCGCCTCCGATAGCTCGGCCTCTCCAGCCGGAACGTCCGCGGGACCCACCTCCGCGGCCGGCACCGTCACGTCGGGATCGACGAAGTCCTGCGCGGCCGCGGGGAAGTCGGCGTACTCCCCGATCGCGCCCCCTTCCTCGGCCGCTCCTTCGGGACCCATCGAGCGCAGCTCCATCCAGTTCTGGAGCGCCTCCGCCAGCGCCGACCGCGCGGCGTCGGCCGGATCCAGCGAGGCCCCCGAGCCGACGGCGAACCGCGGCCACTCGCCGTCGCGGTGGACCGCGCTCGCGACGACCGGCACGTCGACGTCCTGCGTGACGAGGAGCGACGTCACCGACAGGTCTTCGGCTCGCGCGCGCTTCCGCAGTTCGTCGTAGCGCGAATCCGGGACGGAGAGCCCGAGCGGCTCGAACGACGAGTACCACGCGAGCATCGTGGCGTCGCGTTCGATCACCTCGTAGAGCCCCGAGAGCAGCGCCTCCGTCCCCGAGTTGCCGAGTCCGAGGCCGGTCGTGATCGCCGGCGTGTGCCGCTCCGACGGGGGCGGGTAGTGGACGAACTCCGCCGGCAGCGACGCCGACTCGCCGGTGTGGAGGTCCTCGCCCGCGACCCAGGGGGTCGGCGTGTCCGGGTCGACCGGCGTGGTGTCCTCGGGGAGAACGAACGCCGACGGCGGCACCGGCCGCGAGCGCGTGCGCTCCGGCGCGACCGTGAACTCCGTCTGCCGATAGACGCCGGCGCAGTAACGTTCGAGTCCCTCGCCGAGCGCCTTCATAAAGGCGACGTCCCAGTCGGGGTCCACGCCCGCGGCGAACTCGGCGGCGCGGGCGTCGCTGAAGCCCTCGGTCGTCGCGATCTGGGCGAGGTAGTACGGGACGGGGAACGATTCCCGCTCGCCGACCTGAGCGACGAGTCCGGTCCGCTCGTCGAGCGCCTGCTCCGCCCGCGCCAGCGAGTCGTCGACATCGACCGACCGGTGGTCGCGGCGGACCGTTCGATCCCGCGAGTCCGGGTCCGGCACGGGAAGTACCGGCCGCTCGGCCGCGATGCCAGTCCCGGACACCTCGACCGTGGTGTCCGCGACGCTCGTATCGCCAGCGAGCAGGGCCACAGCGCGCCGTCCGGCGACCGCGCCGGCGAGTCGAACCGCGCTGCGGTCGCCCGAGGGAGAGCCCTCGGCGTCGGTCGTCGCGGCCACGCGGGTCCGGAGGTCGTCGAACCGCGGCCCGTCGGCGTCGAACACCGAGACCGCGGCGTCGAGACTCTCGACCGGGCGGCCGCCGACGCCGCCGATCTCGACGAGCACGAGGCGGTCGTCGGAGCCGACCAGTCCGGCGGCGTCCCGTCCGGCGGGAACGACGGCGAGAGTCAGCGCCGGATCGTCGAAGCCGGTCCCGACGGTCGCGTCGACGTCCTCGAAGGCCGCCCGCGCGGCCGCCGCGGCCGGACCGCTGCCGGCGAGTTCGATCTCGTAGGGCATAGATCCGCCCTCGACGCTCACGGGGAAAAATCGCCGGGTCTCGGAACGCGGAAGCGCTCCCGAGATGCCTCTCGCGTCCGGTCCGGGGAATATACAGCCCCGACTGCGGTAAAATTAAGTAGACACTGGTAAATGAGACAAGGTATGTCCCCCGCGTCGAACGTGCTCGGAGACAGCGTCGAGCACGTCCTGTCGTCGTCCCTCCGGGCGGCCTCGGGCCCCGTCTACGTGATCGGGCCGAGCGACGCCGTCGTGGAATCGCTCGTCGAGTTCGCCGTCGGCGCCGACGCGCCGCCCGAACTCCGGGTCCTCGCCGGCGAGTCGCAGTTGAAGTCGGTGATGGGCGACTTCCTCGTCGCCAGCCACGCGTCCGATCTCGTCGCGTCCGGATCCCTGGACCTCCGGAGCACCGCAGAGGGCACGTCGAACACGCTCTTGGTGACGGAGTCGTCCGTCGTCGCCGTCGTCGCGGCCGGCGACAGCGTGGCCGGCCTGACGACCGACGACGAGTCCTTCGTCGAGAGCGCCCACGAGGCGTACCGCGAGCGCTTCGAGGACGCCGAGGCGTTCCGTCTCCGGACGCCGGCGCTCTCCGAGGTCCGGTCGTCGCTCGAAGACGACCTCGGCGGCGACGTCCGGGACGAGTTCGACGGGGTCCTCGACTCGCTTCAGTCGGTCGACGGCGCGGACGGCATCGACGAGGTGACGATCAGCCTGCTCGTCGCCGCCCGGAACGAGGTGCTCCTCTACGACGTCTCGAAGTGGGGCGAAGACGTCGGTATCGCGAGCAAGGCGACGTTCTCCCGCACGAAGAGCGACCTCGAAGAGCGAGGGCTGATCGAGACCGAGAAGGTCCCGATCGACGTGGGTCGGCCCCGCCTTCGGCTCCGCCTCGCGGACGAGCGCCTCGCCGACGCCGACCTCGACGAGCTCGCGGCCGTCGCGCGCGACCTCCTGAACTGATCGCTCGCGGGCGTAGCGTCGCCGCCGACGGCGACGCCGGAGACGAAGTGGACACACTTATTGGAGGTACGGGCTCGGTATCACGTATGGATTACAGCCACGTCCGCGACGTCGACCCGGCCGTCGCCGACGCGCTCTCAGACGAGGTACAGCGGCAGCGGGACACGCTGGCGATGATCGCGAGCGAGAACCACGTGAGCGAGGCGGTGCTCGAAGCCCAGGGGAGCGCGCTCACGAACAAGTACGCCGAGGGGTACCCTGGCGAGCGCTACTACGCGGGCTGTGAGTACGCCGACGAGATCGAGGAACTGGCGATCGAGCGCGCGAAGGAGCTGTGGGGCGCAGAGCACGTCAACGTCCAGCCGCACTCGGGGACCCAGGCGAATATGGGCGTCTACCTGGCGATGCTCGAACCGGGCGACAAGATCCTCTCGCTGGATCTGACTCACGGCGGCCACCTCTCGCACGGCCACCCCGCGAACTTCACGGGCAAGACCTACGAGGTCGAGCAGTACGAGGTCGACGCCGACACCGGCTACGTGGATTACGAAGACCTCGCGGAGAAAGCAGAGACCTTCGAGCCCGACATCATCGTCTCTGGGTACTCTGCGTACCCCCGCGAGGTCGACTTCGAGCGGGTGCAGGAGATCGCCGAATCGGTCGACGCCTACCACCTCGCGGACATCGCCCACATCACGGGGCTCGTCACCGCGGGCGTCCACGCCTCGCCCGTCGGCGTCGCCGACTTCGTGACGGGCTCGACGCACAAGACCATCCGCGCCGGTCGCGGCGGGATCATTATGTGCGACGAGGAGCACGCCGACGCCGTCGACAACGCTGTCTTCCCCGGCGCGCAGGGCGGCCCGCTGATGCACAACATCGCGGGCAAGGCCGTCGGCTTCAAAGAGGCGCTCTCGCCCGAATTCGAGGCCTACGCCGAACAGACCGTCGCGAACGCCAAGGCCCTCGCGGACGAACTCCGCGAGCAGGGACTCGAACTCGTCTCGGGCGGCACCGACAATCACCTCGTGCTCGTGGACCTCCGGCCCTCGCATCCGGACACGACGGGCAAGGACGTCGAGGCCGCCCTCGAGGAGGCCGGCATCGTGATGAACGCGAACACGGTGCCCGGCGAGACGCGCTCGGCCTTCGACCCCAGCGGGATCCGTCTCGGGACGCCGGCGCTGACGACCCGCGGCTTCGACGAGGACGCCGTCCGCGAGGTCGGGGAACTCGTCGTCCGCGTCGTCGACGACTACGACGACGAGGACGTCGTCGCCGACGTGAGCGAGCGGGTCCAGGAACTCTGCGACGAGTACCCGCTCTACGAGTAGCAGTAGCGGAGAGTCGGAGATAGAGGTCTGATCTAAGGAGATTCTCCTTTTACGGGATTCGTTTTCGGCGACGACGTCCCGCGACATTTGCCGACGCCCGGCGAGACCGAACCCGCACATTTGAAGTGTGCTACCCGCTCTCTGTTGGATATGACGGAGATCATCGACGGCAACGCCGTCGCCCAGGACGTCCGAGACGGCCTCCTCGACAGCATCGAGACGCTGACCGAGGCGGGGACGACGCCGTGTCTCGCGACCGTACTGATGAACAACGACCCCGCGAGCGCCTCGTACGTCCGGATGAAACACGAGGACTGCGAGGAGGTCGGCATCGCGACGAAGGACGTCGAGATCGACCCCGAGGCCCCGGCCGAGGAACTGTTCGACACCATCGACGAACTCAACGCCGACCCCGAGGTCCACGGCATCCTCGTCCAGATGCCCCTCCCCGACCACGTCGACGAGCGCGAGGTCCTGCGGAGCATCGACCCCGCGAAGGACGTCGACGGCTTCCACCCCGAGAACGTCGGCCGCCTCGTCGCGGGCAACGCCCGGTACAAGCCCTGTACGCCCCACGGCGTCCAGAAGCTCCTCGAAGCCGCGGACGTCGAAACCGAGGGCGCGGAAGCCGTCGTCGTCGGCCGCTCGAACATCGTCGGCAAGCCGATGGCGAACCTCCTGATCCAGAAGGACAAGGGCGGCAACGCGACCGTGACGGTCTGTCACTCCCGCACCGACGACCTCGCCGAGAAGACCCGCAACGCCGACATCGTCATCGCCGCCGCGGGCGTCCCCGAGATGATCGACGGCGAGATGCTCACCGAGGGCACCGTCGTCATCGACGTCGGGATCAACCGCGTCGAGACCGACGAGGGCTCCGAGCTCATCGGCGACGTCGAGTACGAGAGCGCCAAGGAGAAGGCCAGCGCGATCACGCCCGTGCCGGGCGGCGTCGGTCCGATGACCCGCGCGATGCTCCTGTGGAACACCGTGAAGGCCGCCGGCGACGTGGCCGGTATCGACGTCGACCTTCCCTGAGCCGTCGTTTTCTGGTTTTCTGACTACCGCTCGAATCCGCCCGAGCCGCTCGGACCGCCCGGACCGCGAGGCCCGTCGGGTCCGCGCGGACCCGACGGACCCGGTCCCGCGATCGTCGTCTGCTCGCGGTCGGGTTCGGGTTCGACCTCCTCGCCGTCGACGAAGCGGACGAACGAGAGGTACAGCTCCCGGCCGCACGGCGCCTCCGACGAAGGGTCCTCGACGTCGTCGGCCTCGCTCCGTTCGCCGATCCACCGCAGGCCGTCCGCTCCGTCGCCGCAGACGAGACGAACGCCGTCGGCGGATTCGAAGTCCGCGTCGGGCGCGACGTACTCCCAGCCGACGAGCGGATACGGGGTGACGGACTTGTCCGCGAGGTAGCCCTCGCGCTCCAGCTCGAAGACCGCTCCGCAGTGGGGGCAGTAGTAGCGAACGGGATAGCTCATCGCCGCGAAATCGGATCTGACCGGACTTAACGGCCCCGGCCGGAATCGGGGCGGTCGCTCCGAGCGTTCAAGTGCGATCGGGACGCCACCCCCGCCGTGCGCTGAGAGTGACCGCGGGGCGTAACGCGGGTGTGCGGCACACCGTCCCGCGAGCGGCCGTGCCGCCTGTTAGCCTATCGCCGCAGGGAGGCGTCGTCGACGTACCGAAACGCCACGTCGGCCCGCCGCGCCGCCTCCTCGTCCCGCGGCGAGTCGCCGACGAAGACGACGTCGTCGGCGTCGACGCCGAGCCGTCGGATCGTCTCCAGGAGCGGCGCCGGGTCGGGCTTCCGCGCGGCGACGGTGTCGCGGCCGACGACGGCGTCGACGTGCGGCGTGAGCCCGTGGACATCGAGCGCGGTCCGACAGGCGTCCTCGCAGTTCAGCGAGCAGACGCCCTCGGCGTCGAAGCCGCCGACGGCGTCGGCGTACGGGAGCCGCTCGGCGTGTATCGCCTCGGCCCGCTCGTGGTCGGCGATCGTGGTCTCGACCTCCTGGGCGAGGTCGGTCCCGTCCGCGCGCTGCAAGAGGTCCCAGAGGTCCGTGCCGGGGACGTCGTGGCCGGCCGACTCGAAGACGGCGGCGACGTCGCGGGTGACCCGGTCCCAGTCGACGGGGAGTCGGACGAGCGTCCCGTCGAGGTCCCAGACCGCGGCGTCGAACCCGTCGAGCGGACGCCTCGCGTCCGACTGCGTACCGTCCATCATCGGAGTCGATAGGAGCGCTACGGGAAAAGGCGCTTCGGAAGCGTCGGTTCGAGGGAGAGCGGTCAGCGAACGGCGTCAGTCGCTCGGCTCCCACTGCCGGACGTAGTCGAGGACTTCCTCGGGCAAGGCGTCGAGGCCGCCGCCCTGGCCGAACGGTGGCCCGCCGCCGCCACCGCCGCCGAACGCGTCGGTCACGTCGTCGACCACGTCGCCGGCGTTGACGCCGCTGTCCGGACCGGCCGCGACCACGACGAACGGGCGCTCGCCGTCGCCGACGGCGACGACCACGCCGTCGTCGTCGACGGCGTCCTTGGCCGCGTCGCCGGCGTCGTTCGGGTCCGCGTCGGCGAGGACGCCGAGTCGCCACGTTGCCGCCTTGTCGACGGTCTCGAAGTCGGAGAGCGCGTTCGAGAGCGCCGCCTGTTCGAGTTCGCGGACGCGCGCTTCGAGGTCGTCGCGCTCGCTCCGGAGCGACGCGGCCGTCTCGGCGAGTTCGCCGGCGTTCGTTTCGAGTTCGGCCGCCGTCTCGCGGAGCGCGGCGTGCTGTCTCGCCCGGCGGTCGATGCCGTCGGGACCGACCGCGAACTCGACGCGGGTGAGCCCCTCACCGGGGTTCGAGCGGTCGAGCACCGTGACCGGCCCGATCTCGCGGGTGTTCGAGACGTGGGTGCCGCCGCAGGCGGCGACGTCCCAGCCGTCGACCTCGACGATCCGGACCGTGTCGGCGCCGGCCATCACGCCCTCTTCGGTCTTGGTGTTGAACGCGACGTCCTCGCGAGCGGTGGCCTCCTCGGTCGGGAGCTCGTACCAGCTCACGTCCCGGGACTCCCACACGGCGCGGTTCGTGAGCCGTTCGAGTTCGACGAGCGTCTCGTCGTCGATGTCGGTCGTCGTCGTGAAGTCGACGCGGACCTTCTCCTCGGAGATGTCGAAGCCGCCGTAGCCGAGGTCTTCCAGGAGCCGCCGGCCGGCGCCGTAGAGCAGGTGACTCGCGGTGTGGGCCCGCATACAGTAGGTCCGGAAGTCGTCGTCGACGACGCCCGTGACCGTCTCGCCGGCCTCGAAGCCCGGGCCCGGTTCCTCGGCGAGCGTGTGCCGCACGACCTCGCCGTCGTCCTGGACGTCCACGACGCGGATTCCGTCGATCGTTCCGGTGTCGGCGGGCTGGCCCCCGCTCTCGGCGTAGAAGTACGTCTGATCGAGCGTCACCGTCCGGTCGTCGGCATCGACGTCGACGACCTCGGCGGTGAACTCGCGGACCTCCGGCTCCGCCGGTGCGCGCGTGTTCATACACGTCCGCTCAGGCGTGGCGCCGACAAAAATGGTGGCAGTTCCGATCGGCTGATCGGTTACTCGTCGACCAAGTCGACGTCCAGCCGTTCTTCGAGCGCCCGGATCAGCGAGCCGCCGACGCCGGCCCGCGTCGCGCGGCCCTGCTCGACCGCGACCACGTCGTCTTCCGCGACGTCGAGTTCGGCCGCCAGTTCCTCCGTCGTGAGCCCCGCCTCCTGTCGGGCGGTCTCGGTGCGCTCGCCGTATCCAGTCACGAGGTACGGGAGGCGGTCGCGCTCGTAGTCCGTCCCGGACTCCTCCCAGTGGGAGGAATCGCCCTTCGCCTGGTCGTACATCCGCGCCTGTCGCTGGGCGGCGCGTTTCTTCCGGGACGGCCCCGAGTCGCCGCCGGCGCCGTTCCCGCCTCCGGTGCCTGCGCCTGCGCCGGCACCCGAGCCGCTCTGTTTCCGAGAGTCGTCGTGCGGAGCGCAGTCCTCGCAGACCAGAAGTTCCGCGCCGGCGACGTTCGCGCGCCGGAGCGAGCCGGTGGCGCGACCGCAGAGTTCGCAGCTGTCCCCGTCGCCACCGCCCCCGCCGCTACCGGTGGAGTATTTCGGCATAGCCTCCCGTACTGCCTCCACGGTGTAAAGCGTACCCCCCGGACGGCGTGACGGAATCCGCACCCGTGGCTGTCCGGGGTAGCTGCGGTAGAATTGTGCGTGGGTGCTGTGTCCCCGAAGGGATGAGCACCTGCATCGAGTGGCGGGTGTGCCGCCGTGCGATGCGTGGGACCGGATTTGAACCGGCGGACCCCTATGGGACAGCGCCCTCAACGCTGCGCCGTTGGCCTGGCTTGGCTACCCACGCTCGCGGTGTCGTATTACGCACTCAGTGGTTGTCCGGGGTAATTTAAATGAGTTTCCTTTCGACGGCGGAGCGGGCGTGAGCCGGCACTGTTTTTACCGCTCCGTCCGGCATTCTCCGGTATGGAACTCCGCGCGCGAGACCACGTGCCGGGACTCACGGCCGCGCTCACGGTCGTCTCGTTGGCGGCGGTCTTCGGGACCGTTCTCGGAGCCGTTCCGGTGGGGCTTCTCCCGACGGCGCCGTCCGCATTCCTCGATGCGATCCCCCACATCAACGCCGTCTTCAGCACCCTCGCGATCGCGACGATCGTCCTCGGAGTCCGGTTCATCCGCGCCGGCGACGTCGACCGCCACCGCGCGATGATGCTCTCGACGCTCGGGCTCTTCGTCGCCTTTCTCGTCCTGTATCTCTACCGGATCGCGCTTCAGGGCCCCGCCGAATTTCCGGGTCCGGAGACGGTGTACCAGTTCGTCTACCTCCCGATCCTGGCGGTCCACATCCTCCTGGCGATCGTCTGCATCCCGCTCGTGTACTACGTGCTGTTGCTCGCGGTCACGCGGCCCGTCAGCGCCATCTACGACACCGCCCATCGCCGCGTGGGCCGAATCGCCGCCTCGCTGTGGCTGATCTCGTTCTTCCTCGGCGACGTGGTCTACCTGCTCCTGTACGTGGTCTACTGACGCCGGGCGAAGATGTTCGCCGATCCGCCTAACCGATCGGCGGTGCTACCGCCCGTATGGCCCAGACATCGACCACGGATCTCCGACAGCGGCCCGAGACGACCGTCGAGGTGCGCGCGACCGGCCACGTCCGCGACGCCCTCGGGACGCCGAGCATCACCTTCACGTTCGAGGGCGACACGCTGCGGGAGTTCGCCGCGGCGTTCTTCGAGGAACACGACGTCCGCGACCTCGTGATCGCCGAGACCGAAGCCGAGTCCGCCACCCGCGGGTGGGCGCCGATCGACGCCGGCGACGTCCCCGGCGACCTCCTGAAGAACCCCGACGGCGAACAGACGCGGGCCTACGCGCGGATCCTGGTGAACGGGCGGTTCAACGAGACGCTCGACGGCTTCGACACCGAACTGGACGACGGCGACCGGGTCGCGCTCGTCAATCCGTTCCTCTTCTGCGTCTGAGGCGTCGCTAGCGCCCGGATTCCCCGTCGGCGCCGCTCAGTCGTCGGCCAGCGCGGGGTCGCCGATCACGGGGCGACTCACGTCGCGGTCGGTCTCCTCGCCGTCGATATCGTAGGGGTACTCGCCGGTGACGCAACCGAGACACAGATCGAGCTTCGACTGGTCCAGCACCTCGGCGATGGCGTCGACCGAGAGGTAGCCCAGGCTGTCGGCGCCGATCTCCTCGGAGATCTCCTCGATCGAGCGGTCGGCGGCGATGAGCTCCTCGCGGGAGGCCATGTCGATCCCCATATAGCACGGCGAGACGATCGGCGGCGCGCCGATCCGGACGTGGACCTCCTCGGCGCCGGCGTCGCGGAGCAGGGAGACGAGCTGGCGCGAGGTCGTCCCGCGGACGATGCTGTCGTCGATGATCGTGACCGAGCGGCCCTCGATCGTGCTCTTGATCGGATTGAGCTTCAGCCGCACGGCGCGCTCGCGCTCGTCCTGGGTCGGCATGATGAACGTCCGGCCGACGTAGCGGTTCTTCATCAGCCCCTCGGCGAACTCGACGGGCTCTTCGTCCTCGCCGCGGGCGGCGCCGTCGGGCGTCGTCTCGTTTGCGGCCTCGGCGTAGCCCGAGGCGAAGGCGCGGCCGGAGTCCGGCACGGGGAGCACGACGTCGGTCTCGACGCCGCACTCCTCCCAGAGCTTCCGGCCGAGCCCGCGGCGGGCCTCGTAGACGAGCGTGTCGTCGATGATCGAGTCCGGGCGGGCGAAGTAGACGTGTTCGAAGAAGCAGTGGGCGGTGTTCTCCTGTTCGACCAGTTGGTAGGAGTCGAAGCCGGAGCCGTCGGCTTCGAGCACGACGAGCTCTCCGGGGCGGACGTCGCGGACGAGCTCGCCGTCGAGGGTGTCGATCGCGGCCGACTCGGAGGCGACGACGTAGCCGTCGTCGAGCTTGCCGATACAGAGCGGGCGGTTGCCCTGCGGGTCGCGGACCGCGAGCACGGTCTCGTCGTGCATAATCGTCAGGGCGTAGGAGCCGTGGATGCGGTCCATCGTCCGCTTGACGGCGCGGACCAGATCGGCCTCGAGGAGGTTCCGCGCGAGGTCGTGGGCGATCACTTCCGTGTCGCCGTCGGAGGTGAACGCGTGGCCCAGTTCGGCGAGTTCGTCACGGATCTCGTCGGCGTTGACGAGGTTGCCGTTGTGCGAGAGCCCGAGCGAGCCCGACTTGAACGAGACGGAGAAGGGCTGGGCACAGGAGGCGTTGACGCCGCCGGAGGTCGGGTAGCGGACGTGGCCGATACCGGTCTGGCCCGCCAGCGACTCGATGTCGGACTCGTCGAAGGCGTCGCCGACGAGGCCCATCTCGACGTGGCTGTGCTGCTGGAAGCCGTCGTGAGTGACGATGCCCGCCGACTCCTGGCCCCGGTGCTGGAGGGCGTACAGGGAGTAGTACAGCGGGCGTGCCGCGGCCCGGTCTTCGAGCGCGACGCCGACGACCCCGCACTTCTCGGTCGGCCCCGAGAGGTCAGCCCGGGTCTCCGCCGGGTCGCTCGCTCGTGTGTGCGCCGATCCCGCGTCCGTCGGTCCGCGTCCGGGTGTGGGGTTCGATGGGTCCCGCCCGTCTGGCATATCCGATCGTACGGATTCCGGGGGCTAAAAACCCGTCCATATGCCATCTTCTGCCTTTTCTCGGCCGAAAGTATACACGAACGTGCTTAGAACATCCCGCAGTCGCACCGCCGGTAGTACGTGACGAAGCCGTCGCCAGTCCGGATCTCCTTCGAGTCCAGGTACTCCGCGTCCCGGAGCCCGGTGACGGCCTCGCGGACCTCTCGCTCTGTCACGTCCATCCGGGCGACGTCGACCCGCTCGGAATCTGCGGATGCCGTTTCGTCGTGCTCGTCGTCCCGGACGACGTCGAGGCCCGCCTCGTCGGACTCGGGCGGTGCGACCGTCCCGCCGTCGACGAGTAATTCGTGGAGTTCGGGCACCGAGTACGCGCGCGGGCCGACCGCGCCAAGGAACTCCGCGACCGCGCGTTCGAGATCGGTCCACGCCCTACCGGACTCCCACTCGTCGTCGCTTATCGGCATAGGAGATCCGTGCGCGGCCTACGGGAAAAGTATTGGTTCGGTGTCAGACGCCGCGCTGACGCCGACCGTCCGCCAGCGGGTCAGTCGTCCGCGGGCGCCGTCGCCGTCGGGCCGCGGTCGCCCGCGTCGCCGTCGCCCGTGATCGTCACGTAGAACATGATGAGCATCGAGGCGATGAGCGCGAGCCCCCACAGGAAGCCCGTCGGCATCAGGAAGGTGAGGCCGAACCCCTCGCCGAGCCAGACGATGCCGGGGATCCCCCACTGCCCGGCGATGTAGAGGACCGTCACGGCCGTCCGAAGCTGCCCGGTGACGCCGAGCGCGGGCACGGCAAAGCCCATCACGATAGCCAGGATGGAGAGCACGCCCAGGTGGGCGTGTCCGCCGATCATCCACGGCGGAACGGGGTTGCCGCCCGAGAGAATCACGAACTGGTGCAGGCCGACCGCCATCATCGTCGCCAGACCGAGGAATCCGGATGCTTTGAGTGCTTTTGTCATATCTCCGCCGGTAAATACTAGATGAAGTACATAAATCTGTCCCCGTTTCGTCCGGCGGTTTCGAAACGGGAGACGGCTAGGAGACGGCCGCGCGCCCGTCTCCTCGTCCTCGATGTCGACGTCTACGAGAAAAATCTCGTGAGCAGACGAGTGCTCCGGCTATTCTTCGTCTTCGTCGTCGACGTCCTCGAAGTCGGCGTCGACGTACTCGTCGCCGTCGCCGGACGCGCCGGCGCCGCCCATTCCGCCGGGGCCCGCGCCGCCCGGACCGGCGCCGCCGGGACCTGCGCCCGCGGCACCCGCACCGGCGCCGCCCGCGCCGCCGGCGGCCTGCTGGGCCTCGTACATCTGCTTGCCGATCTCCTGGAGTTCGGAGGTCAGCGCCTCTGTGACCTCTTCGAGTTCTTCCTTCGTGGCGTCCTCGTCTTCGAGGACCTCCTCGACGTCTTCGATCTTCGCCTCGATCGACTCCCGGAGGTCGTCGTCGACGTTCTCCTCGTTCTCTTCGAGTAGGGTCTCCGCGCGCTGGATCGTGCTCTCGGCCTCGTTGCGCGCCTCGATGCGCTCGCGGCGGCGCTCGTCTTCCTCGGCGTGTTCTTCGGCCTCCTGCTGCATCTCCTCGATCTCCTCGTCGGAGAGGCCCGCGCCGCCCTCGATGGTGATCGACTCGGCGTTCCCGGAGCCCTTGTCCTCGGCCTCGACGTTCACGATGCCGTTCTCGTCGATGTTGAAGGCGACCTCGATCTGCGGGGTGCCGGCCGGCGCCGGCGGGATGCCCGTGAGCTGGAACTCACCCAGGAGCTCGTTCTCCTCGGCGATCTCGCGCTCGCCCTGGAAGACCCGGACGTTCACCGAGGTCTGATTGTCGGCCGCGGTCGTGAAGATCTTCGACTCCTCGGTCGGGATGGTGGTGTTCTTCTCGATGAGCCGCTCGAAGAGGCCGCCCTTCACCTCGATCCCGAGCGACAGCGGCGTGACGTCCAGCAGGACGATGTCGTCGACTTCGCCGCCGAGGACGCCGCCCTGGATCGCCGCGCCCAGCGCGACGGCCTCGTCGGGGTTGACGTTCTTCTTCGGCTCCTTGCCGGTCATCTCCTCGACCTTCTCTTGGACCTGCGGCATCCGCGTGGAGCCGCCGACGAGGATCACCTCGTCGATGTCGGACTTGTCGTAGCCGGCGTCCGAGAGCGCCTGCTCTGTCGGGTCGACCGTCCGGTCGAGCAGGTCCGCGGTGAGGGACTCGAACTTCGCGCGGGTGAGCTTCTCTTCGAGGTCGAGCGGGCCCGAGTCCGTCGTCGCGATGAACGGGAGGCTGATCGTGGTCTCCTTCCGGCTGCTGAGTTCGATCTTCGCCTCCTCGGCGGCGTCTTCGAGCCGCTGGAGCGCCTGCCGGTCGTCGCGGAGGTCGATGCCGTGTTCGTCTTCGAACTCGTCGGCGAGGTAGTCGACGATGGCCTCGTCCCAGTCGTCGCCGCCGAGGTCGTTGTCGCCGTTGGTGGCGACGACCTCGTAGACGCCGCCGCCGAGATCCAGAATAGAGACGTCGAAGGTGCCGCCGCCGAGGTCGTAGACGAGGACGGTCTGGTCGGATTCGTCGTCGAGGCCGTAGGCCATCGACGCCGCGGTCGGCTCGTTGACGATGCGCTCGACCTCGAAGCCGGCGATCTCGCCGGCGTCCTTCGTGGCCTGGCGCTGGCGGTCGTTGAAGTACGCGGGGACCGTGATGACGGCCTTCTCGACCTCGTCGCCGAGGTACTCCTCGGCGTCGCGCTTGATCTTCTGGAGGATCATCGCCGAGACCTGCTCGGGCGTGTAGTCCTCGCCGTCGAGTTCGACGGTGTAGTCCTCTTCGCCCATGTGGCGCTTTATCGACTGCACCGTCTGCTCGGGGTTCTTGACGGCCTGATTCTTCGCCGGCTTCCCGACGAGTCGCTCCCCGTCGTCGAACGCGACGACGGAGGGCGTCGTCCGCTCGCCCTCGGAGTTCACGATGATCTCCGGGTCGCCCCCTTCCATCACCGCGAACGCGCTGTTCGTGGTACCGAGGTCGATACCGAGAATCTTGTTGCTCGCCATCTTGTCGCTAACTACTGGTCTAAATCGGTTAAAGGTTACTAGACAGCGGTCTCTCCGGCTGTGGTTCGGGTCGACGCTGTATGTCGATTATTCCGTGTGAGTCGTTGGCAGGTAGATGGATTTATATCGAAGCGCAGGTCAGCCGACGGGCCGCGTACTGTTCGTCGTCAGTCAGTATCAGAGGATCACGTCCGCGACGTCGGCGGCGCCGGCCCTGCGGACCACCGCGCGGACGACGTCCTGCGCGCCCGCGAGGTTGTCGGAGTCGCCGTCGAGGACGAGCAGTTTCGCCGGCCGCCCGGCCTCGATCAGCCCGCAGTCGAGCCCCGCGATCTGGGCGCCGTTCCGCGTCGCCATCCGGAGGACCTCCCTGGCGGAGACGTCCGCGAGCTTCGCGGTGAACTCCATCTCCCGGAACATCGACGGGGAGTTCAGCATCACGTTGTCGGTGCCGAGCGCGACGGTGGTCCGCTCGGCGAGTTCGCGGACCGGCGGTACCCCCACGCCGGTCACGAGATTGGAGCGGGGACACACCACGACGGGGATCTCGTTGTCCGCCAGCCGCTCGTAGTGGAGGGGCTCGGGGTGAACCATATGGACGAGGAAGTCGGGATCGAGGTCCAAGGCGGGGTTGACGTCGTGGGGGTCGCGCTCGCCGGCGTGGATGCCGAAGAGCTTTCCCTCCTCGCGAGTGGCGGTCCGCAGGCTGTCGAAGTCGCCGTCGCGCGCGCCCGAGGCGCCGAAGCCGTCCGATTCGCGCATCGCGGCCTCGGTCTCTCGGCCCAGCACGACCGGCTCGATCGGGAGGTCCGCGGCGGCCTCGCGGATGTACTCCACGCCCTCGACGCCCCCCTCGCGGAACTCCACGCAGGCGGCCGTGCCGGTGTCGCCCATCAGCTTGAGCGAGCGCCGCATCGCGCCGACGGTCTCCTCCCGGCTGGCGGCGCGGAGGAGCCGGTGTTTGAGCCCGTCCGGCGGCGCGACGAGTTCGTCCAGGGAGAGCCCCGCGCCCGCCTCCTTGGCGATCGAGTCGCCGATGTGCGTGTGGGCGTTGACGAACGCCGGCAGCACGATGTTCTCCGAATGCACCTCGGCCTCCTCGACCGCCTGGATCTCCCCGTCCTCGACGACGACGCGGCCCTCGATCGGCTCGAACGACGGCCCCGCGAGTATCGTCCCCTCGATGAGCATCGGCTCATCGTCGCCGACCCAGCGGCTTGAAACCCTCGGCAGGGCGGCGCCCGGAGGGGATCAGTCGGTGAACTCGTCCAGCGTCGCCGTCACGCCGGGCCGGACGTCCGAAACGAGCGCGCCGTCGAGATCGAGCCCGAGCGCCTCGACGGCGGCCCGTCCCGCGCGGTCGGTCTCGGACGCGGGGACGTAGACGCCGAGCCGCCACTGCTGTTTCTGGGCGGTACGGAGCGCCGACACCAGCGGCGACTGCTTGCCCAGCTGCCGCATCTCGCCGCTCACCATCACCCGCGAGGTCGACTCGGTCATCGAGGGCCGCTCGGGGACGTCGAGGACGACCTCCTCGTGGGCGAGCCCCGTCCGCTCGGCGACGGCCCGTTCGAGGTCCCGGAGGGTCTCGACGTCGGCGTCGACGACGTCCTCGGGGACGGCTTCGAGCTCGGCCCAGACCGCCCGCTTGTAGAGGTCGCGAGTGAAGAGGCGGCGGGCCACTTCGCTCGTCTCGGGGGTGGCCCGCAGCGCGGCCAGCAGGTCGTGGTCGTCCATCCGGCGGAGCTGCTGGGCCGAGATGTCGGGCTGATCGAGCAGCCGCTCTGCGCCCCGGCGGAGCATCGCCTTCGAGATGCGGGCGACGTGGTGTTGATAGACGGTCGGGTTCATCAGCGCCCGCGCGAGCAGGAGCGACTCGGCGGTCTGGACGTTCCCCTCCGCGAGCACCAGCTCTCCGTCGACGAAGGTGAGCTCGCGGATCAGCCGCTCGTGGTCGATCGTGCCGTAGGGGACGCCCGTGTGGTGGGCGTCGCGGACGAGGTAGTCCATCCGGTCGACGTCGAGTTCGCCGGAGACCAACTGCCCGTACTGGCCCTCGCCGGCGACGAGCCCCGCGATGCGCTCGGGGTCGAGGTCGTGTTCGCGGAGGGTCTCGCCGACCTCGCCCTGCGCGAGGAGTTCCCCGACGTCGTCGTGGTACTTCCCGGTGTGTCGGTGGGTCACCTCTTCGACGTTGTGGCTGTACGGCCCGTGGCCGACGTCGTGGAGGAGCGCCGCCGCGCGGATGCGCTCGCCCTGGACGCCGTCGATGCCGAGGTGGTCGAGCGCGCGGTCGGCCAGGTGGTACACGCCCAGGGAGTGTTCGAATCGCGTGTGGTTCGCCGAGGGGTAGACCAACTGCACCGTGCCCAGTTGCTTGATGTGTCGGAGCCGCTGGACCGGCTCGGTGTCGAGGAGGGCTTCGGCAACGCCCTCGACCTCGATGTGGTCGTGGACGCTGTCTTTGATCGTCGCCATACGTCGGCTAGCGCCGGATCCTACAAAAAGCGTCGCCCGATCCGGAGCCCGGAGCACCCGCTGGATCGGCGGGCGTCAGTCAGGCCGCGTCGCTCCCGGCGTCCGACTCCGGCGGCCGAAACGCTTCGGCGACCGCATACAGCGTCCGGCCGGCGAACGCGACGACACCGAGGATTCCCGCGGCGGCCAAGAGCGGCTGGGAACCGCCCCCCGCGGGCAGGCGGTACGCGAGGCTCAACAGTGCGAGCAGGATGGCGAACAGGAGGGCGTCTCGGGACCACATACCCGACGGCTCCACTTCTCCGACCGAAAGGCCGTCGGTCCGCCGGAACGCGCGTCAGGGATGATCCATCTGGCGGCGATCGGGAAGAAAGCGACGAGGAAACCGAGAGAGGGGCAGGAAGACAGCGAGAAAGCGAGAAGACGGCGGAAGGACGGCACAGAGGACGTTCGAGCGCATATTTTCGACCCCGACGCAGTCGGTCGATCCGTTGACGTTTTAGCCGAATTTAGCCGGATTTGGATTTCGCCGCGGATCAAATCCGAATTGACGGTCTCCTCAGTTGAAGTACTTCCCCGTCCAAGGGGTAACTGCGACGTCGCTTCGGCGGCGTCGCGGTACGCCGACCCGATGGATGGACGGGTCGGCGACGCCCGCACCCCCGGCACAGGGGGGCCGTACTCGCGGCATCCCGCCGCGCTGACAGCGTGCCGGGTGCGGACTATCAGGCCGGTCCTGCTCCGGCCGGCCTCGAACCGCCGCGTGCCGGGCTGACCGCCCGCTCGCGGCACTCACCGCTGGCGGCCGGTCCCGTCTCCACCCGCCGCCCGAGTCAGAGGCACCCACGGGGAATGCACCCAAACCGCCGATCGACACCCCACACCCGCGTTCCGTTTTGCGCCGGGTCGGTGGCTTAATACCGACTCCTGACAATGTCCCTATGTCAAGTAATGCCGCTTTCACTATCGTCTGGCGCGCTCTACGGAATATACGTTCTCGCGTTCGCCGCCGCCGCCGTCGCCTGCCTCTGGATGGTCCCCAGATGCCGCCGAATCGAACACGAAGAGACCCGCCGAGGGCTCTTCTGGCTCCTCGTCACGAGCGGGGGCTGGGCGGCCGCCCACGTCGGATATCTGACGATGCCGACACCGACGCTCCAGTACGTCTTCTACGAGGTCGGCCTCGTCGTCGGCCTCGCGTCGGTCGGTCCGTGGCTGTACTTCTGTTCGGCCTACACCGGGCGGTCGCTCCACCGCAGTACCACGGTCCGGAAGGCGTTCCTCGCGGTGTTTCTCCTCATCGTGGCGGTGAAAGTGACGAATCCGGTCCACCACTGGTACTTCGTCACGGAGGTCGTCGAGACGCCCTTTGCGTACCTCCAGGTCAGACACCGCCCGCTCCACTGGCTCGTGATGGGCGTCGCTTACGCGCTCACCGCCGTCGGCTTCTTCACGCTCTTCGAGCTGTTCGTCCGCGTCAACACCGACACCAGGCCGCTCTTCGTCCTGCTGGCCCTGACCGGCATCCCGGTCGTCTTCGACGTCGCCGGCGCCATCTTCCCGTGGGCGCTCGACATCACCTACTCATCGATCGGGGTGGCCGCGTTCGCGGTCGGCGTTTTCTCCATCTACTTCGACCGCTTCCAGTACGTCCGCGTGGCGGGCGAGGCCGCCGACCCGATCGTCGTCCTCGACGAGGACGGGGAGATCCGCGACTTCAACGCGCGTGCGAGCGAGGTCTTTCCCGGCCTCGCGGACGGGATCGACGAACCGCTCGACGAGGTAGCGCCGCAGTTGTCAGCCGCGCTCGACGACGAGGAACCGATGTTCGAGACCGAGACCGACGGGGAGACGCGTTACTTCAACGTCTCGTCGAACCCCTTCACCACCGGGGGCGCTCAGACGGGCCGGTCGATCGTCCTCACGGACGTAACCGACCGCGAGCAGTACCGGCGGGAGCTCGAAGCGAAGAACGAGAAGCTCGAACAGTTCGCCAGCATCGTCAGCCACGACCTCCGCAACCCACTCCAGGTCGCGAAGGGCCGGACCGAGCTCGCGATCGACTCCGGCGACGTCGACCACCTCGACGCGGTCGTGCGCGCCCACGAGCGGATGGAACAGCTGATCGAGGAGATCCTGACTCTCGCCCGCGAGGGCGCCTCGATCGACGAAACCGAGCGGGTCGTGATATCGCGGCTCGCCGAGCAGTCCTGGTCGATGATCGCCGCCGACGGGGCCGACCTCGTCGTCACCGAGGACGTCGAGTGCGAGGTCGAGGCCGATCCCGAGCGACTCCAGCAGCTGTTCGAGAATCTGTTCCGGAACGCCATCGAGCACGGCGGCGCCGACGTCACCGTGACGGTAGGTTGCCTCGAAGACGGCTTCTACGTGGAAGACGACGGGCCCGGCATCCCCGCAGACGCCCGCGACGAGATCTTCGAGGCGGGCTATACGACCGCCTCGGACGGCACGGGATTCGGGCTCTCGATCGTCTCGGAGATCGTCGAGGCCCACGGCTGGGAGATCCGAGCGGTCGACGGGGCGGACGGCGGCGCCAGATTCGAGATCGTCGGCGTGAGCGAGATCGAGTCCGAGTCCGAGTCAGAGTCAGAGTCCGAATCGGCGTCCTGAGTCCGACTCCCGCAGCAAGCGCCCATTCGGTCAACGTCAGCGAATCTTCCGCACGTCGCTGACGTCGAAGCCGCCCTCGTGGATCTCGGTCTCGAAGCGGACGATGTTCTCGCGTTCGATCTGTGAGAGCACGCCCCGGAATTCCTGGACGACCATCGTCCGCGCGCGCTTGGAGCCGCCGGACTCCCACTCGAACTGGAGCGTCCCGTCGGCGGCGTCGATCAGGTGTCCGAGTTCGGTCGGTTCGAGGGTCTCACTGCTGGCGTACGCCAGGACGAGGCCGTTCCACCGGTGGGCGGCCTTCCCCAGCCCGCGGATGAGCATCGCGATGTCGTTCCAGGCCATCTCGTCGGAGATCGCCGAGACGAGGTCGGTGATGGAGTCGATGACGACGAGGTTCTCCGCGGCGTTCGCGTTGAGGTACTGGCCGAGCGCCGTGAGGACGTCCGCGCGCTCCTCGCGGCCGCCGAGGTCGCGCAGGGTCGTCGTCTCGCCGAGGTACCACTCCCGCGGGACCGGGCTCAGCTGGAAGAACTCCGGCGAGAAGTCCCGGACCGTGATCCCGTCGGCCGCGGCCTCGACGAGCTCGTCGTCGAGGACGTAGGACATCTCGCGGCGGACGTTCGACTCGTCGGCGGTGAAAGAGAGGTAGTGGACCTCCGGCGGCGGCGACGCCGCCTCGTGGAGGTCGCCGTAGTGGAGCTCGAAGAGCTCCTCGTCGCCGTGGGCGAGCGCGTTCATCGTCGCGCTGGTGTACATGAACTCCCGGGCCCCGGCCCCGGGTTCGCCGACCAGCAGGACGACCGTTCCCGGAGGCGCGCCGCCGTCGACGATCCGATCGAAGCGCGAGACCCCGAACGGGATTCGGTCCATACGCACACGTTTCCGGCGGCGGCGTTAACGGTTTCGGGCCACCGTCCGAGGCTCCGCGCGGTCGCCCGAGGCTACGTCCTGACGATCTCGGCGCCCTCGTTCCGTCCCGCGACGACGCGCACCTCGCCGTCGAGGCCGGCCGATCGGAGCGCTTCCTCCCCGGCCCGGCGCGCCGCGTCGGCGTGGTCGACGTCGGTGACGCCGTAGACGCACGGGCCCCACGAGGACTGGCCGACGCCGAAACAGGACGGCTCAGAGGAGAGGAAGTCGACGAGCGTCCCGACGGGCTCGCGGTAGATCCCCGACTGCTCGTCGGCGTACCAGCGGCCGTTGAGTCGGTCGATCCGTTCGACGGCGGCGCCGAACCGCGCGGCCGATCCGTCGGCGAGCGCCGGCAGCAGCCGCCGCAGGACGACGCCCGCGATCCGGTCGGCGACGCCCGGGTCGGCGTCCGTGATCACACAGCGCATACTCTCGTCTTCGCACTCGCCGTTCCGTCCGACGTCGGCCTCGGGGACGACGAGCAGGAACCGCCATCCCTCGGGCACGTCGCGACGGATCGCGACCGGCGGCGTCTCCCACGTCCCGTCGGCCGGGCGCTCGGGGGTGAACGCCTCGCTCGGGTGGCCGCCGTCGACGACGACGCCGCCTCGCTTGAACGCCGCGACGCCGACGCCGGAGCGACCGGCGCGTCCCAGTTCCGGCGCCCGCGACCTCGCCCGCGGGTCACAGCCGTGGGCGCGGGCGACGGCCGCGAGGGTCGCGAGCGCCAACTGCGTCCCGCTGCCGAGTCCGACGTGTCGCGGTAGCGTCGACTCGACGGCCACCGACGCGCCCGAAACGCCGAGCAGTTCGACCGCGCGCTCGGCGTACTCGCGGCCGAGGTCGTGCGCGCACGCGACGTCGTCTGCGGGCTCGGCGGTCACCACCGTCCGCGGCGCGTCCAGACCGACACCCAGGCCGCCGTACAGTCGCTCGTGGTCGAGACTCAGATTGCCGAATCCGAAGTGGAGGCGGGCGCCGGTCGCGACGCGAACGCGGCTCATCACCGCAACGGAGGGGCGACACGCCGTTGGTGATTGCGACGGGGGCAATCCGACCCGGTGTCGGAAGCCACGTCACCCCCGTCAGGGCAGCGGGCAGAGGCTCGCGGTGAAGACGGCGACGTCGTCGGACTCGTTGCGCGCGCCGTGGACGGCTCCGCGGTCGTGTCGGACGACCCCCGGCGCCTCGACGGTCTCTTCCGCCCCATCGCGGACGACCACGACCGAGCCTTCGAGGACGTGGAAGACGTTGGTGCTGTCGGCGTGTTCGTGCGGTTCGAGCTCCGCGCCGGGACCCAGCGCGAACCCCTTCACCAGGACGTCGTCGGTGACGACAAGCTCCGTCGTGTCTACCTCGCCGTCGTCGGGGTCCAGTGCCTCGCGCGCCTCGGGGTACAGATCGAGCGTCATCGTTGGGGACGTGCGTCGGCGTCGTATATATGCTGTCGGTCGCGGCGCCGGGGACACGGACTTCCCCCGGCCGGCTCAGTCGGTGTAGATCTCGAACCTGGCGCCGCCGGCCTCCCCCTCGGCGGGCTGGATCTCCCAGCCGTGGGCCTCGACGCACTGCTGGACGATCGCGAGGCCGAAGCCCGTGCCGTTCCGCGCCGTCGAGAAGCCGTATTCGAAGATCTCGTCGCGGTCCTCTGCGGGGATACCCGGGCCGTCGTCTTCCACGTAGAAGCCGCCCTCGACCGATCCCACCGTGACGGTGACGTCGGCGCCGCCGTGTTCGACGGCGTTCCGGAACAGATTCTCGAACAGCTGTCTGAGCTGGCTCTCGTCGGCGGCGAGCTCCCTGTCGGTCTCGACTTCGAGCGCCGCCTCGCCGGTGTCGACGTTCGCCCAGCAGGTCCGGACGAACTGGTCGAGCCGGACCGGCTCCCGATCGACCTCGGTGTCGCGCTTGCGGGCGAGCGTCAGGAGGTCGTCGACGAGCGACTTCATCCGCTCGTGGGCGTTCCGGACGGATTCCAGCTGTTCGCTGTCGCACTCTTCCATCGCGAGTTCGAGCCGGCCCTCCGCGACGTTCAGCGGATTGCGCAGGTCGTGAGAGACCACCGAGGCGAACTGTTCGAGCCGGGCGTTCTGCCGGGTCAGTTCGCGCTCGCGCTCGCGGAGGCGTTCGTTGCGCTCGACCTGTTCAAGCGCGCGGACGACGTTGACGCTGAGGATCTCCCCGAGGACGAGTTCGCTCTCGTCGAAGGCGTCGGGCTCCTTAGAGCCCGCAAGGAGGATCCCGTAGTCTCCGAGCGGGAAGAACACCTCGCTCCTGATCGGGGTGTCTTCGTTGTGGCGATCGGGATCCTCGTGGACGTCGGTGACGACGCTCGGCTCCCCCTCCTGAAACACTCGCCCCGCGATGCTGTCGTCGAGCGAGAAGGTGGGCGGCTCCCCGATCACGTCGTAGGTCCCCTCGGTGGCGGCGACCGGATCGAGCCCCTTGTCGGGATCGTAGAGGTGGATCGCGTTCAGATCCAAATCGAGGATCGACCGCGCGGCGTCGACGCCGATCTGGGCCACCCGCTCGTTGGTCTCGGCGCGCATCAGCTCACGGGCCGTCTCGTTCAGCGCCTCCAGCCGCCGCTCGCGCTTGCGCCGCTCGGAGACGTCGTGGTAGACCCACAGGTGCCCCCGGCCCTCCGGCAGTTCGATCGGCCGGTAGCTCCGTTCGAGCGCGCGACCGTCCGCGAAGACGACCTCCTCGTTCCAGACCGGCTCGCGTTCCGCGATGATCTCGTTGATCCGGTCGACGAACCGCTCCGGCTCCGCGAACCGGCCGCTGATCCGTTTCGCGAACCGCTCGCAGTCGTCGCCGACGACGTCCTCGGGTGACTGGGAGAACTCGAAGAGCTCGAACAGCCGGTCGTTGACTTGGAGGACGTTCCGGTCGGCGTCCTCGGCGAGCACGCCGACCGGCAGCGTCTCGAAGAGCGTCGAGCGGATCGCGTTCGTCCGTTCGAGCTCCCGCCGCTGGCGGCGCTTCTCGGTGATGTCCTCGAACTGCGAGAAGATCGTGATCACGTCGCCGTCCTCGTCGGTGACGACGCGGTTGTGCCACGAACACAGCCGGCGCTCGCCGTCCTTCCGAACGATCTCGTTGACGCTCTGGTAGCCGCCGCGGTCCGACAGGAGCTGTCGCTCGACCTCGGCGACGTGCCGCCGCTCCTCCTCGGGGACGATCGGCAGCCAGGTCCCGCCGACGAGCTCTTCGGGCTCGTAGCCCGTGATCTCCCCGGCCGCCTCGTTCACGCGGACGATCCTGAAGTTCTCGTCGTACTCGATCGTGCCGAGCGGCGACTGGTCGATGAACCGCGAGAGCCGCCGTTGGCTCTCGGCGAGCGCCTCTAGGGAGCGGTTCTGCTCGACGGCGTTTTCGATCCGGTTCGCGAGGACGGTGTACTGCTCGGTCCCGACCTCCTTCTGGAGGTAGTCCGTCACGCCCGCGGAGATGGCCTTGCTCGCGATCTCCTCGGAGCCCTTGCCCGTAAAGAGGATGAACGGGACGTCCTCGTCGAGGTCGCGGACGCGTTCGAGCAGCTCGAGGCCGTTCATCTGTGGCATCTCGTAGTCGCTGACGACGCAGTCGAGGCGCTCGCCGCGGACGCGTTCGAGGACGGTCTCGGGGTTCGTCGAGGTATAGACGGAAAAAGAGTCGTTGATACGAGTCAGAAACGACGCGGTGAGGTCGACGAAGTCGGGATCGTCGTCCACGTGAAGGACCCGGATTTCGCTGTGTCTGTCTGAAATCGGACGCTCCGGGTCCCCGCTCTCGGTCATCACCTCTCCGTACAGACACCTCGGTCAAATAGGTTTGCCGGGTGAGGGTCCTCGGAGCCCGCCGCCCCCGAGTCGATGCTCCTCGTCAGACTGTCCTCCCCCTCTGACGTCCAGTACCTCTTTGCCCGTCGCGTCCGGAGCACGCGTATGCTCACCGGGCTCGCCAGACTCGGGCTGGAGGTGAAAGATCTCGCGACGGTGCGGGAGTTCTACGAGGGCCGACTCGGGCTCGCCGCCGACGCGGCCGATGCGACCCGCGTCCGCTACCCGATCGGCGAGGCCGCAGAGCGCCCCGACGACGGCGCGGGCCGGACCGCGCTCGTGCTCCGACGGCCCGTCGACCGCCCCCGCGGAGGCGTCCACACGCACTTCGCGTTCGCGACGTCCCGGTCCGCCTACCCCCGATGGCGACGCCGCCTGGCCGACCTCGACCCCGTCGAGTTCTCGTTCGGGTCGAGCGACTCGCTGTACGTCTACGACCCCGCGGGTCACTGCGTCGAGATCGGCGGCATCCACGGGGAGAGCCCTGCCGACGCGTCGAACACGTCGGCGGACGCGACCGCGCCGGACGAGGCCGTCGATACGGAAGCCCCGCCGCTTTCGGGCATCTTCGAGGTCGTCTTCGAGGTCACGGATCTGGACCGCGCCGAGGCGCGCTACCGACGCCTCGGCTTCGAGGTCGTCGACCGCGGCGACGAGCGGCGCCGCGTCCGGCTCTCGGGACCCGTCGACCTGGAACTCTGGGAGCCGCAACTGGGGATCGCCGACGCCCGCGGCGGCCTCCACGTCGACCTGGCGCTCCGGACGGTCGACCCCAACGCGGCCGTCGAGGCGGGCGGTCCCTGGGCCGCCGGTCCGACCGCGGCCGAGGGCGGACTCCGGGTCGTCGACGACGACGGCCACGTGCTGACGTTCCTGCCCGGGACGTGACCGTCGGGCACGGCCCGCTCCCGTTCAGAGCCGTTCGGTGTTGATCTCGACGCCCGGCGGCGAGACGACGAGGAACCGCCGGAAGTGCGTCAGGTTCCCGCCCATATCCTTCACCGGCCGGGCGAAGCCGTTCGCGAGTTCGTTGAGGTCGCCCTCGACGGCCAGCACCAACACGTTGCCCTGCTCGACGGTGTCGATCCACTCCTCGTCGGCGGTCGTTCCGTCCAGCACCCCGAGGACGACCTCCCCCTCGACGTCGTCTTCGAGGTGCTCTTCGGCCGCGGAGAGATTCAGATTGAAGTCGCTCATACCCGCCTCAACGGAAAGCGACACGAAAAGGATTCTGACGGCCGTCGGCCCCACGGCGCTCGTCGTCGGCGAGCGACCGCGGAATTCCGGGCTGGTCGTTCGTCCAGTAACGACCGCGCGCGAGCCGCGAGGGATGAACGAACTCCGAAAACGAGGCGAAATTTACGCCGAACGGACAGCGATCGGGTGAGAGAGGGCTCGCGTCGCCGACGCCCGAGAGCTCGTGCCATCACTCGGAAAGCGGCCTCAAGATCCATCGAGAGCGGGTGAAACGGACGCTAATCGCCTTTCTCGGCCCTCGTGACGCAGATCCCCACAGCGAAAGCCTTTAATATCTTTCCGGGCAGGTATCGAGTACAATGTCTCACGACGACATGGAGGCTCAGTCGGACACCCCGGCTGGTCGAGTTCTTCCAGGGCACATTAGCCCAAATAACTGAATCCGAGATCGACGAGGTACGGATTTTTGACACGACGCTCCGCGACGGCGAACAGTCGCCACGCACTTCGTTCAGCTACGACGAAAAGCGGGACATAGCCGCGACGCTGGACGAGATGGGCACCCACGTCATCGAGGCGGGGTTCCCGGTCAACTCGGACGCCGAGTTCGAGTCCGTGAGCGACATCGCCGCCGCGACGGACACGACCGTCTGCGGGCTGGCGCGCGTCGTCGAGAAAGACGTAGAGGCCGCGCTCGACTCCGGCGTGGAACTGGTCCACGTCTTCGTCAGCACGAGCGACGTGCAGCTGGCCGACTCGATGCACGCCTCCCGCGAAGAGGCCGTCGAGCGGGCGGTCGAGAGCGTCGAGCGCGTGAAGGACGCGGGCGTCGAGGTGATGTTCTCCCCGATGGACGCCACCCGGACCGACATCGACTTCCTGGCCGAGATCATCTCGGCCGTCGACGAGGTCGACGTGGACTGGATCAACATCCCGGACACCTGCGGGGTCGCGACGCCGACCCGCTTCGCCGGGATGATCCGCGAGGTGCGCAAGCACACCGACGCGCGGATCGACGTCCACGCCCACGACGACTTCGGGCTGGCGGCCGCCAACGCGATGGCGGGCTTCGAGGCCGGCGCGTCGCAGGCGCAGGTGTCGGTCAACGGCATCGGCGAGCGCGCCGGTAACGCCGCGTTTGAGGAGGTCGTGATGTCCGCGGAGTCGCTGTACAACGTGGACACGGGGATCGACACCACCCGAATCACCGAACTGTCGCGGATGGTCGAGGAGGCGAGCGACATCCCGGTTCCGGCGAACAAGCCGGTCGTAGGACGGAACGCCTTCTCACACGAGAGCGGCATCCACGCCGCGGGCGTCATCGAGAACTCCGACACCTTCGAGCCGGGCGTGATGACCCCCGAGATGGTCGGCGCCCAGCGAGAGTTCGTCCTCGGCAAGCACACCGGGACGCACTCGGTCCGAAAGCGGCTCGAAGAATCCGGCTTCGCGCCGACCGATACCGAGGTACGTGACGTGACCCGTCGCGTGAAGGACTACGGCGCGGAGAAGGAGCGCGTCACCGTCGACGTGTTGACGCGCTTCGCCCGCGAGGTCGGCGTCGACCGCGCCGACGAGGACGAGGAGGAGGTCCGCGCCTGATGGCGCGCGCCCCGTTCGCTCGCTTCCCCGAGCCACGGGCGCGTCGCCGGGCGACTCGTCGGGGAACCGGAGCGCGAAACGTTAATTACGGACCAGAATCATCTATCGGGTACGATGCGACGACCGCACACCCCCGCGACGTCCGCCGCTCGGAGAGCGGCGGCTCCCGTCGACGGGCGGCGGTCGCCCGGCGTCGAGGGCGGTCTCGACGTCGTCTCGCGGATCATCGTAGGGGCCCCCTAGCCCCTCACACACCCGTTTTCGATTCTCGTCAGTTCGCGCCCGCCGTTCGACCGACCAGCAACCGTAACACCAGGCCAATGCCACACGACGCTCGACCCCGAACTCCACACACACGACCGACGCACCGCCAGCAGACCACCCCCGCAGGAGGGTCTCGCCGATGAGCAAGCAGGAACAGCCGCCGTCGGCGACCGAAGAGGAGGCCGACGAGGAACGGGCCATCGGCCCCGTAACGACCGGCTCGGAGTCGGTCATCCGCGCCCTGGAAAACGCGGGCGTCGAGGCCGCCTTCGGCGTCCAGGGCGGGGCGATTATGCCCGTCTACGACGCGCTGTATCACTCCGACATCCGGCACATCACGATGGCCCACGAGCAGGGCGCCGCACACGCGGCCGACGCCTTCAGCGTCGTCCGCAACGAGCCGGGCGTCTGCCTCGCGACGTCGGGGCCGGGGGCGACGAACCTCGTCACCGGCATCGCCGACGCGAACATGGACTCCGACGGCCTCGTCGCGCTCACCGGCCAGGTCCCGGCGGACATGGTCGGCTCCGACGCGTTCCAGGAGACAGATACCACCGGCGTGACAGCGCCCATCACGAAGCACAACTACTTCGCCGACGACCCCGACTCCGTCGGCGACACCGTCGGCGAGGCGATCGCCCTGGCCGACGAGGGGCGACCGGGGCCGACGCTCGTCGACCTCCCGAAGGACGTCACGCTCGGCGAGACCGACGCCGAGCCCGGCCCGGCGACGCCGCCGGAGACGACCCAGCCGCAGTACGTCGCCGACGAGGCCGACGTCCGCGAGGCGGCCGACGCGATCGAGGCCGCAGAGCGCCCGCTGCTGCTGTTCGGCGGCGGCGTGATCAAGGCCGACGCGACCGACGAGGCGCGCTCGTTCGCGCGCGAGTACGAGATCCCCGTCGTCACGACGATGCCGGGCATCGGCTCGTTCCCCGAGGACGACGACCTCTGTCTCTCGTGGGCGGGGATGCACGGCACGGGCTACGCCAATATGGCGATCACCCACACCGATCTGCTGATCGCGGTCGGGACCCGGTTCGACGACCGCCTCACCGGCGGCATCGACACCTTCGCGCCGGAGGCGGAGGTCATCCACATCGACATCGATCCCGCCGAGATCTCGAAGAACGTCCACGCTGACTACCCGCTGATCGGCGACGCGGGGATCGTCCTCGACCAGCTCGACGACGCCATCGGTCGCGCGCCCGAGGCCGAATCGTGGCGCGAGCAGTGTCTCACCTGGCAGGACGAGTACCCGATGGACTATGCGACCCCGGACGACGAGCCGCTGAAGCCGCAGTTCGTCGTCGAGGTGCTCGACGAGGCGACCGCCGACGACACCATCGTCACGACCGGCGTCGGCCAGCACCAGATGTGGGCCGCCCAGTACTGGACCTTCTCCGAGCCGCGCACCTGGGTCTCCAGCCACGGGCTCGGGACGATGGGCTACGGCCTCCCGGCCGCCGTCGGCGCGCGCATCGCGGCCGACGACGACCAGCAGGTCGTGTGTATCGACGGCGACGGCTCCTTCCTGATGACGATCCAGGCGCTCTCTGTCGCCGTCCGCGAGGACCTCGACATCACCGTCGCGGTCCTGAACAACGAGTACATCGGGATGGTCCGCCAGTGGCAGGACGCCTTCTTCGAGGGCCGCCGGATGGCCGCGGAGTACAACTGGTGTCCGGAGTTCGACATGCTGGCCGAGGCGTTCGGAGCGCGCGGCTTCCGCGTCGACGACTACGACGAGGTCGCAGACACCGTCGAAAAGGCGCTGTCGTACGACGGCCCCTCGGTCATCGACTTCCACATCGACCCGGCGGAGAACGTCTACCCGATGGTTCCCTCGGGTGGCGCGAACGGCAAATTCGCACTCACGGAGGACCAGCTATGAGCTCGGACGACTTCAAGGTGACCGACGACTCGGACGAAGACCTGCCGAAGCACGGACTGAAAGGCCCCTCGCCGGACGAGCGCCCCCACCCGGAGGGACGGCGCAACTCCCAGGGGATCCGCATCGATCCCGAAGCCGAGGCCGAACACGAGCCGCGGCGCGCGGTCATCTCGGCGCTCGTCGAAGACGACCCCGGCGTCCTCTCGCGGGTCTCGGGGCTGTTCTCCCGGCGGCAGTTCAACATCGAGAGCCTCACCGTCGGGCCGACCACCGTCGAGAACCACTCGCGGATCACCCTGGTCGTCGAAGAGCCCGAACCGGGGATCGACCAGGTCGAAAAGCAGCTCGCCAAGCTCAAGCCCGTCATCGCCGTCGGCGAACTCGACGCCGACGCCGTGCGGACCGAACTCGTCCTCCTGAAGGTAGAGGGCGACGAGCCCGACAAGGTCCACGCCGTCACCGAGATGTACGACGGCCAGACGCTCGACGCCGGGCCGAAGACCATCACGGTCCAGCTCACCGGCGACGAGCAGGAGATCGACGACGCGATCGACGCGTTCCGGCAGTTCGGCATCATCGAGATCGCCCGCACGGGCTACACGGCGCTCGCGCGCGGCAATCAGGCGACCGTGCCGGGCGAGAAGCCGGGCACCGCGGACGAACCGACCCGACCGACAAACGCACAATAGAGACTCAACGCATAATGACAGACGCAGATCTAGACACCACCGTATACTACGACGACGACGCGGACAGTTCGTATCTCGACGACAAGACAGTAGCCGTCATCGGCTACGGCAGCCAGGGCCACGCCCACTCGCAGAACCTCGCCGAATCGGGCGTCGACGTGGTCGTCGGCCTGCGGAAGAGCTCGTCCTCGCGACAGGCCGCGAAGGACGACGGCCTCCGCGTGGCGACGCCCGCGACGGCCGCCGACGAGGCGGACATCGTCTCCGTGCTGGTCCCCGACACCGTCCAGCCGGCGGTCTTCGAGGAGATCAAAGGGAGCCTGGAGCCCGGCGACACGCTCCAGTTCGCCCACGGCTTCAACATCCACTACAACCAGATCCAGCCGCCCGAGGACGTCGACGTGACGATGGTCGCGCCGAAGTCCCCCGGACACCTGGTCCGCCGGAACTACGAGAACGACCAGGGCACGCCCGGTCTGCTGGCGATCTACCAGGACGTGACCGGCGAGGCGAAGGAGGAAGGCCTCGCGTACGCGAAGGCGATCGGCTGCACCCGCGCCGGCGTCATCGAGACGA
Source organism: Halobellus sp. MBLA0158 (assembly GCF_041477585.1). NCBI lineage: Archaea > Methanobacteriati > Methanobacteriota > Halobacteria > Halobacteriales > Haloferacaceae > Halobellus > Halobellus rubicundus. The sequence goes on along the minus strand of NZ_JBGNYA010000001.1, from coordinate 2,085,207 downwards.
CGTTCCGCGAGGAGACCGAGACCGACCTCTTCGGCGAGCAGGCGGTGCTCTGCGGCGGGGCGACCGCGCTCGTCAAGGAGGGCTACGAGACGCTCGTCGACGCCGGGTACTCCCCGGAGATGGCGTACTTCGAGTGCCTGAACGAACTGAAGCTCATCGTCGATCTGATGTACGAGGGCGGGCTCTCGAATATGTGGGACTCCGTCTCCGACACCGCCGAGTACGGCGGGCTCTCCCGCGGCGACGACATCATCGACGAGCACGTCCGGGAGAACATGGAGGCGATGCTGGAAGACGTCCAGGACGGCACCTTCGCCCGCGAGTGGATCAACGAGAACCAGGCGGGCCGGCCGTCCTACACGCAGCTGAAGCACGCCGAAGAGACCCACCACATCGAGGAGGTCGGCGAGCCGCTGCGCGACCTGTTCGCGTGGGCCGACGAGGAAGAAGAGGCCGCCGAGGCGGCCGCGGACGACTGATCCGAAGATGACCGAAACACGGGTATCCACTGACGTCCAAGGTGATGTCGATGAGTGAGGGCACGCTGTACGACAAGGTCTGGGAGGAACACACCGTCTCGGAGCTGCCGACCGGACAGACGCAACTGTTCGTCGGCCTCCACCTCATCCACGAGGTGACGAGCCCCCAGGCGTTCGGAATGTTGCAGGAGCGCGACCTGGAGGTCGCCTACCCCGAACTGACCCACGCGACCGTCGATCACATCGTCCCGACGGCCGACCAGTCGCGTCCGTACCGCGACGACGCGGCCGAGGAAATGATGTCCGAACTGGAGGAGAACGTCCGCGAGTCGGGGATCCAGTTCTCCGACCCATCCACCGGCGATCAGGGGATCGTCCACGTCATCGGGCCCGAGCAGGGGCTCACCCAGCCCGGCAAGACGATCGTCTGCGGCGACTCCCACACCTCGACCCACGGCGCGTTCGGCGCGCTGGCGTTCGGGATCGGGACGAGCCAGATCCGCGACGTGCTGGCGACCCAGACCGTCGCGATGGAGAAGAAGAAGGTCCGGAAGATCGAGGTCACCGGCGAACTCGGCGAGGGCGTCGAGGCGAAAGACATCATCCTCGAAGTGATCCGCCGACTCGGCACCGAGGGCGGCGTCGGCTACGTCTACGAGTACGCCGGCGAGGCCATCGAGAACCTCGATATGGAGGGCCGGATGAGCATCTGCAATATGTCCATCGAGGGCGGCGCTCGCGCCGGCTACGTCAACCCCGACGAGACCACCTACGAGTGGCTCAAGGAGACCGACTACTTCCAGGAGCACCCCGAGAAGTTCGACGAGCTCAAACCCTACTGGGAGTCGATCCGCTCGGACGACGACGCCGAGTACGACGACGTCGTCACCATCGACGGCTCCGAACTGGAGCCCGTCGTCACCTGGGGCACCACGCCCGGCCAGGGCATCGGCATCTCCGAGCCGATCCCGGAGCCGGAGTCCCTGCCCGAAGACAAGCAGGACACGGCGCGACGCGCTCAAGAGCACATGCGCGTCGAGCCAGGCGACACGATGGAGGGCTACGAGATCGACGTCGCCTTCCTCGGATCCTGTACGAACGCGCGCCTGCCCGACCTCCGTCGCGCGGCGGAGATCGTCGAGGGCCGACAGGTCGACGAGGACGTCCGCGCGATGGTCGTCCCCGGAAGCCAGCGCGTGAAGGCCGCCGCCGAGGCGGAGGGCCTGGACGAAATCTTCGAGGCCGCCGGCTTCGAGTGGCGCAACGCGGGCTGTTCGATGTGTCTCGGGATGAACGAGGACCAGCTGCAGGGCGACGAGGCGTGTGCGTCCTCTTCGAACCGGAACTTCATCGGCCGCCAGGGCTCGAAGGACGGCCGGACGGTCCTGATGAATCCGCGGATGGTCGCCGCGGCGGCGATCAACGGCGAAGTGACTGACGTGCGCGACCTGCAGGAGGTGACCACGGTATGACGGACGAGATCCCCGAGATCGATTCGGTGACGGGCACCGGGATCCCCGTCCGCGGCAACGACATCGACACCGACCAGATCATCCCGGCGCGCTTCATGAAGGTCGTCACCTTCGACGGCCTCGGCGAGTTCGCCTTCTTCGACCAGCGGTTCGACGACGACGACAACCAGAAGGACCACCCCTTCAACGAACCGCAGTTCCAGGACGCCTCGGTCCTCGCGGTCAACGCCAACTTCGGCTGCGGCTCCTCGCGTGAGCACGCCCCCCAGGCGCTGATGCGCTGGGGGATCGACGCGATCGTCGGCGAGTCCTTCGCCGAGATCTTCGCCGGCAACTGCCTCGCGCTGGGCATTCCGACGGTCACCGCCGACCACGAGACGATCGTCGACCTCCAGGAGTGGATCGACGAGAACCCCGACGGCGAGATCCACGTCGACGTCGAATCGGAGACGGTCACCTACGGCGACAAAACTGTGGAAGCGACCGTCGACGACGCACAGCGGCGGGCGCTCACCGAGGGCGTCTGGGACACGACGGCGCTGATGAAGTCCAACGCCGACGCGGTCGCCGAGAAAGCCGCCGAACTCCCCTACGTCGATGTCTGAGGAGATCGTCGTCATCGAGGGCGACGGCATCGGCAAGGAGGTCGTCCCCGCGGCCGTCTCCGTCCTCGAAGCCGTCGGCGACTTCCGCTTCGTCGGCGCCGAGGCCGGCGACGCCGTGAAGGACGAGACCGGCGAGGCGCTCCCCCAGGAGACCTACGACACCGTCGCCGAGGCCGACGCGACGCTGTTCGGCGCCGCCGGCGAGACCGCGGCCGACGTGATCCTCCCGCTCCGGGAGGCCGTCGGCTCGTTCGTCAACGTCCGGCCCGCGCGGGCCTACCCGGGTGTCGACGCCGTCCGCCCGGAGACAGATCTCGTCTTCCTCCGGGAGAACACCGAGGGCGTCTACTCGGGCCACGAGGACCGCCTCTCGGACGACCTCTCGACGCTGACGCGCGTCGTCACGACCTCGGCCTCGGAACGCCTCGCGGAGTTCGCCTGCGAGTACGTCGACGAGCGCGGCGCCGACGGCTTCCACGTCGCCCACAAGGCGAACGTGATGCGCGAGACCGACGGCCGCTTCCGCGACGCCGTCGTCGACGTCGCCGAGCGCGAGGGCGTCGAGACCGAGGAGGTCCTGATGGACGCCTTCGCGACGCGCGTCTGTCTGGACCCCACGCAGTTCGACGTCGTCGTCTGCCCCAACCTCGCGGGCGACGTCCTCTCGGACCTCGCGGCCGGCCTCGTCGGCGGCCTCGGCCTCCTCCCGTCGGCAAACGTCGGCCCGGACAACGCCCTGTTCGAGCCCGTCCACGGCACCGCGCCCGACATCGCGGGCGAGGGTGTCGCCAACCCCTCGGCGGCGATCCTCTCGGCGGCGATGCTGCTCGATCACCTCGGGTACGGCGACGCGGCCGACGACGTGCGCGCGGCGGTCGAGTCCGTCCTGGCGGACGGCCCCCGGACGCCCGACCTCGGCGGCGACGCCGGAACCGAAGACGTCACCACGGCCGTCCTCAAGCGGCTGGACTGACTCGCAGTCCCGATTTCGGCGTCGAGTCGGCGCTCGGGCTCGTGCTCGGAGCTCGAATCGACTGCTTTTGATCTCTCGTCCGCGCTCGATCCCCCGACCGCGAGGAACACTTACAGATCTAGAGTGCCTGGTACGACCACCGATGTCCCGAAGGACCAGCGGGGCCGCACGGCCGGACCTGACGCCAGACCGCACCCCGGAGGAGGCGAACCGCTGATGCCAGAACGCGTCGTCACCGTCGTCCCGGAGGACGGACTCCACGCCCGGCCCGCCTCGAAGTTCGTCGAGGCCGCCGGCGAGGCCGACGCCGAGATCACCGTCGGTCGCGTGGACGGCGACCAGGTGAACGCCGTGAGTATGGTCTCTGTCACCCGCCTCGACGTCGAACCCGGCGAGGAGGTGCGACTGATCGCCGAGGGCGACGGCGCCGAGGCGGCGCTCGACGAACTGGTGCGGATCCTGACCACCCCGGAAGACGAACTCTGAGCCGGTGACCGAACGACGGCTCTCGGGGACCGGCGTCGCCCCGCGGTCGGGAGCCGGGACCGGCGTCTGGTACGGTCCCGACGCGGCGGTCGCTCTCGGCGACCCGCCCGACCCCGACTCTGTCGACGCCGAGCGGGAGCGCGATCGGTTCGAGGAGGCCCGCGAGGTCGCTCGCGAGGAGCTCCGCCGGGCGCGCGATCGCACCGCCGAACGGCTCGGCGAGTCCGAGGCCGCGGTGTTCGACGCGCACGTCCAGTTCCTCGACGACCCGCAGATCACAGAGGACGTCGACGCGGAACTCGATGCGGGATACCCCGCCGAGCACGCGGTGAGGCGAGCGTTCGACCGGGTGATCGAGGAGTTTGCCGACCTGGACGGCCGGATGGCAGAGCGCGCGGACGACCTGCGTGACGTGCGTGACCGGCTGCTCCGACTCCTCCTCGACGAGGAGCGGACTGACCTCGCCGCGTTGCCGCCGGGCAGCGTCGTCCTCGCGGAGCGGCTGACGCCGAGCGACACCGCCCGGCTCGACCCCGACCGGATCGCCGGCTTCGCCACGGTCTCCGGGGGGCCGACCTCCCACGCGGCGATCTTCGCGCGGTCGCTCGGGCTCCCGGCGGTCGTCGGCGTCGGCGAGGCGCTGCGGGATGTCGACGACGGCGCCGAGGTCGTCGTCGACGGCAGCGAGGGGACCGTCGTCGTCGATCCGGCCGAGTCGACGCTGGAAGCCGCCGCGGCCGACGCCGACGTCGAAGTCCGCCGCGACCCGGTCGCGACTGCCGACGGCACGCCGATAGAGGTGGCCGCGAACGCGGGGACTGAAGCCGACGTCCGGGCCGCGGTCGAGCACGGCGCCGACGGGATCGGCCTCTTCCGGACGGAGTTCCTCTTCCTCGACCAGTCTTCGCCTCCCACCGAAGACGAGCAGTACGACGTCTACCGCGAGGCGCTGGCGGCGTTCCCGGACGGTCGGGTCGTCGTCAGGACGCTCGACGTCGGCGGCGACAAGCCGGTCGACTACCTCGACCGTCCCGAGTCCGAGAATCCGTTCCTCGGGGAGCGCGGCGTCCGACGCTCGCTGGGTCCCGACGCGGACCTCTTCGAGACGCAACTCCGCGCACTGCTGCGCGCCGCGGGCGACGCCGACGGCGGGCGCCTGTCGGTGATGGTCCCGCTCGTCTCGACGGTCGAGGAGGTCGACGCCGCGACCGAGACGCTCGATTCCGTCGCGGCCGACCTCGACGCGGACGGCGTCTCGAACGCGCGCCCGGAGTTCGGCGTAATGGTCGAGACGCCGGCCGCGGCGTTCCTCGCCGAGGACCTCCTCGACCGCGTCGACTTCCTCAGCGTCGGCACGAACGACCTCGCGCAGTACGTGATGGCCGCCGCACGCGGGGACGAGCGGGTCGCCGGCCTCCGCGACTACCGCCAGCCCGCGGTGCTCCGCGCGATCGAAGCGACCGTCGCGGCGGCCGCGGGGACCGACGCCTGGGTCGGGATCTGCGGCGAGATGGCCGGCGATCCCGACCTGACGCCACTGCTCGTCGGGCTCGGCTTCGACGAACTGAGCGTGAGCCCGCCCGCCGTCCCGCAAATAAAACGGGCGGTGGCGGAGACGACGCGCTCCGACGCGCGGGAACTGGCCCGGCGGGCACTCGCGGCCGCGACGAAGCAGGAAGTCACAGAGATACTCGACGCGTCCCGGTAGCGGGGTCGGCGCGGCGGCGACCTACACGACCTACGACCTACAGTTCCGCGGGGTCCGTTCCCTCGAAGATGACGCGTTCGAGGTCGTCCAGGAGCCCCTCGGGGTCCTCGCGCTGGAAGATGTTCCGACCGACCGCGAGGCCGTTGCCGCCGACCGCGATCGTCGAGTAGACGTCTTCGAGGAAGGCGTCGTCGCTCCGCTTCGACCCGCCGCTCATCACCGTCTTCAGCCCGCTGACGGCGTCTTCGACCTGCTGCCAGCCGGCCTGCGTGCCGGGGTACTTGCACTTGACCATATCGGCGCCGAGTTCGAGGCCGAGGCGGGCGCCGTAGGCGACGACGTCGGGGTCCTCCTGGCCCGTGTATTCGTCGTTCTCCTGGATCCCTTTGCCGCGCGGGTAGCTCCACATCACCACGGGGAGATTGTGCTTCCGGGCGGCCTCCTGGACGTCGCGGAACTCCTTCCACATCTCGTCCTCGTGGAGCGAGCCCGCGTACATCGTGTAGCCGACCGCGTCGGCGTCGAGCTCCTCGGCGGCGTACCGCACCGAGCACTGCTTGGGGGAGTAGTAGTCGTCCCGCTTTGCGAGGTTGGAGTTGCCGTTCAGTTTGACGAGCAGCGGCGCGCCGTCGCCGACGTCGTTTTCACGCTCCCAGGCGCGGTAGTACTCCGCGTTTCCCTTCTGTAAGGCGATGGCCGTCACCGCGTCGTGGCGGCCGACCTCGAAGACGTGCGTGGGGTCGGCGCTCTTCGGCATCGGTTCGAAGTCGACGGGCCCGTGTTCGGTCCCGTGGTCGTAGGCGAGAATGAGGGAGTTTCCGTCCCGCGTGATCGGCGAGTCGTCGATGTGTCTCATATCACGAGGTATTCCATCGAAAGGGTTTCAATTTACCGTCCTTCGAAATTCGATCTGTTCGTTCGTCGTCACTCCGGCGCCGGATCCCCGGTCCGTGCTTACGGCGTCTCGGGCAGGAACGGCGCGGGGTCGTCGTGGACGAACGTCACGGTGTCGTCGTTCAGCCGGCGGCAGAAGAGCCGTATCGATCCCGTCTCGCGGATCGATTCGAGGGTGTCGGCGCCGGCGGCCGGGTCGTAGTACGCGGGGACGAAGACCGCCGTCTCGTCGTCGGGGTCGGTCTCGACGACGAGCAGGTACACCAGCGCGTCGCCCGTCGCGCGGAACACCTCCACGTCGCGGAAGGACCCGCGCTCGACCAGCCCTTCCAGCTCTTCGAACTCCGGATCCGGGAGGAGGACGTCGATGCCGGTCCGACGGCCGGAGTCGACGAGGACCGAGTCCCCGGGATGGAGTTCGAGCGTCTCCCATCCCTGCTCCCGGTATTCCGCTGCCGTGGCCTCCATGTCCTCGATGACGGCCGTCCAGCCGTCCCGTGCCTGTACGTTCGGTGGCGTCTCGTCCGCGGGCGGGTCGCTCATACGGGCACGCGTGCCGGTGGCGGCATAAAACGTTCCACTGCTCCCCCAAGATATTTTTCCGAAACTGTGCAATCGGCGAGGGTGACCGACCTCCTCTCGCTCTCGAACCTTCGGACCCAGTTCAAAACCGAACGGGGCGCGGTCAAGGCCGTCGACGGGATCGACCTCACCGTCGAACCGGGCGAGACCGTCGGCCTCGTCGGGGAGTCGGGCTCCGGAAAGAGCGTCACCGCCCTGTCCGCGATGGACCTCATCGACGATCCGGGCGAGATCGTCGACGGTCGCATCACCCTCCGCGACGCGGCGCTGGCCGCCTCGCTCCTCGACGAGTTCGGCAACGCCTTGGTCCCGTATCCGTCGGGGCTCGTCGAAGCCGTCTCGTCCCTCGGCGGCGACCTCCGCGCCGGAAACCGGCCCCGAAACGCCTCGGCCGAACTCCGCGGGATGGCGGATGACCTCGATCGCGACGCCGACCCCGCAGACCTCGCGGCTGATCTCCGCGATGCCGCCGACCGGCTCGCCGAGGGAGCGCCTCCCGAAGACGTCGGCGGGGCGCTCGCCGCGGCCCTCGACGACGCGGCCGACGGCTTCGTCTACGTCGACGACGACGCCCGCGCCCGGCTTCGCGACGGCACGGCCCCGAGCGACGTCGAGATTCGGGAGGGCGTCGTCGACGTGACGTCTGCGCCCGAGGCGGCCGTCCGGCGGATCCGCGGCGGCGAGATGGGGATGATCTTCCAGGACCCGATGACGTCGCTGAACCCCGCCGTCACCGTCGGCGAGCAGATCGCGGAGTCGCTGCGGCTGCACCGCTACGGCGGCCAAAAGAAGGACTCCTGGCTCAACGGCATCCGCGAGATCCTCCCGAAGATCGGCGGCCGGAAGGGCGACGAAGAGGTGATGGACGAGGTCGTACGGATGCTCCAGGCCGTCGGCATCCCGGAGGCGAAACAGCGGGTGAACGACTACCCACACGAGTTCTCCGGCGGGATGCGCCAGCGGGTGCTCGTCGCCATCGCGCTTGCGTGCCGGCCGAATCTGCTCATCGCCGACGAGCCCACGACCGCGCTCGACGTGACGATCCAGGCGCAGATCCTCGACCTCATCGACGACCTCCAGGAGGACTTCGGGATGTCGGTGCTGATGATCACCCACGACCTCGGCGTCGTCGCCGAGACCTGCGACAGGGTGGCCGTGATGTACGCCGGCGAGATCGTCGAGGAGGGCCCCGTCGAGGAGATCTTCCACAACCCCAGCCACCCCTACACGTACACGCTCCTGGAGTCGATCCCCACCGAGGACAAAGAGCGGCTGACCCCGATCGAGGGGAACGTCCCCGACCTGATCGACCTCCCCGAGGGCTGTCACTTCGCGCCCCGGTGTCCCTGGGCGGAAGACCGGTGTCTGGAGGGTGAGATCCCCGACCTGCAACACGGCCCGGAAGACGTCGACCACCGCGCGAAGTGCGTCCACGAGAGCTTCGACAAGGCCGCGTACGGGACCGAAGGCGTCGAAGCGGGGGGCGAGGCCGACGTCGGCGACCCGCTCGTCGAGGTCCGCGGGATGCGGAAGTACTACCAACAGGAGGACGGTCCGCTGGACCGCGTCGTCGGCGGGGGCGACCGGAGCGTCAAGGCGGTCGACGGCGTCGACCTAGACGTCCGGGAACGCGAGACGCTCGGGCTGGTCGGCGAATCCGGCTGCGGGAAGTCAACCGCGGGGCGGGCCATCCTGCACCTGGACCCGCCGACCGACGGCACCGTCGTGTTCGCCGGCGAGGACCTCGGCTCGCTGTCGAAGTCGGAACTGCGGAAGCGCCGCAAGGAGATGCAGATGGTGTTCCAGGATCCGATGTCCAGCCTGGACCCGCGGATGACGGCGGGCCAGACGATTATGGAGCCACTGAAGATCCACGGCCTCGCCGAGGGCCACCGCCGCGAGCGGGTGTTCGAGCTGATGGAGGCAGTCGGCCTCGAACGCGCCCAGTACGGACGCTACCCGCACGAGCTCTCGGGCGGCCAGCGCCAGCGCGTCGGCATCGCGCGCGCGCTCGCCGTGGATCCGGACTTCATCGTCGCCGACGAGCCGGTGTCGGCGCTCGACGTGTCCGTGCAGGCGCAGATCATCAACCTCCTCGAAGACCTCCAGGAGGAGTTCGGACTCACCTACCTGTTCATCGCCCACGACCTGAGCGTCGTCAGGCACATCTCCGATCGGGTGGCGGTGATGTACCTCGGGGAGATCGTCGAGGTCGCCGACACCGACGACCTCTTCGAGACGCCGAAGCACCCCTACACCCGGGCGCTCCTGTCGGCGATCCCCGAACCCGACCCGCTGGCGGACACCGGCGATCGGACCATCCTCAGGGGCGACGTACCCTCGCCGATCGATCCGCCGTCGAACTGTCGGTTCCGGACCCGCTGTCCGTCGATCATTCCGCCGGACGACCTCGACATCGACCAGGAGCGCTACCGCGAGGTGATGTTCTACCGCCAGCGCCTCGAAGCGGGCGACATCGACCTCGACGCGATCGAATCGGAGGTCCGCATCGAGTCCGAGTCCTCGCCGGCGGCCGTCGCCGACGGCGGCGCTGCGGCCACCGACGAGCACCCGGCGCTGTTCGAGTACTTCTTCGACGGCCCCCTTCCCGAAGAGGCCAGAGCGGTGGTGGCGGAGTCGTTCGAGCATCTGAAGAACGACCGGTGGGACCGGGCCGAAGCGACCCTCCGGGAGACCTTCGAAAGTGTCTGCGAGCGGGAACATCCCCGCCTCGGCGAACGCGATCACCCCGCGGCCTGTCACCTCCACGACGAGTGAATCGCCCGGCGCGCGAGCGCCGAGACGACCCCTTCCGGATGTATGTCATAATAGTTCTATTTTTCCATCAGTATTAACAAGATAGCACTATATATCCGACATATGGTCCCTGATACCAACGGTACCTCGAGACGTAGCTTCCTCAAACGAGCCGGCGGCGCGTCGGTCGCCGCGGCGTCGATCTCCTCGCTCGCCGGGTGCGGCGGGGGCGGCGGTGAGGACACCGCGACCGAGGGCGACACCGACGGCGGGATGGAAGACACCGAGACCGAGGGCGACGGCGACACCGGCGGCGGTGACACGACCAGGCTCCGATACGGCCGCGGGGCGCACTCCAGCACGCTGGACCCGCAGAACACCACGAGCGGCGAGGTCGCGAAGGTGACCAATCAGGCCTACGAGGGGCTGATCAGCTTCCAGATCGGCGAGGCGGCCCTCACCGAGGGGCTCGCCACCGAGTGGTCCCTCGACGGGGAGTCGGTGTCGCTGACGCTGCGCGAGGACGTGACGTTCCACGACGGCTCGGAGTTCACCGCCGACGACTTCATCGCCACCTACCGGCGGTTCGTCGACGAGGACTACGAGTACTACTTCGAGGACGCCTCCGTGTACGGCCCGTTCACGCTGGGCAACTGGATCGAGGAGGTCGAAGCCCCGAGCGACTACGAGCTCTCGATCACGCTGACTCAGACGTACGCGCCGTTCCTCCGGAACCTGGCGATGTTCGCGGCCGTCGTCATCTCCCAGGAGGCCATCGAGGGCGACACCAACCTCAACGAGGAGATGGTCGGGACCGGCCCCTTCCAGCTCGAGACCCTCGACGACGCCAACAACCGCATCCGGCTCAGCGCCTTCGACGACTACTGGGGCGAGACCCCGAACGTCGACGAGGTGCTGTTCCTGACGCGCGGGCAGAACTCCACGCGGGCGCAGGCCCTCGTCGAGGAGGAACTCGACATCATCGACGGGCTCGACCCCGACAGTATGCAGATCATCGAGGGCTCCGACACCGCGGAGAACCGGACGGCGACGGGGATCAACATCGGCTATATGGCGTTCAATCTCTCGCGGGTCGAGGCGTTCCGCGACCGCCGGGTCCGCCGGGCGATCAGTTACGCCATCGACACGCAGGCGATCGTCGAGAACATCTACTCGGGGATCGCCACCGAGGCCGACCAGCCGATCCCGCCGGCGCTGTTCGGGCACAACGACGACATCAGCCCCTACGAGTACGATCCCGAGCAGGCCCAGAGCCTCCTCGAAGAGGCGGGCTACGGCGACGGCTTCTCGTTCTCGCTGACGACGTTCCAGAACCCCCGCGGGTACAACCCCGCGCCGCTCCCGACCGCCCAGACGATCCGCTCGAACCTCGCAGAGGTCGGGATCGAGGTGTCGATCGACGACCGGCAGTTCTCCGATTACCTCACCTACACCAGCCAGGGGCGCCACGACGCGACGCTCGCGGGCTGGTACACCGACAATGCCGACCCCGACAACTTCTGTTACGTCCTGCTCCATCCCCAGACCGAGGTCCCCGAGGGACAGGACTGGGTCTCCTGGGACACCGAGGGCTTCAACACCTCGAACAACGCGGCGTGGGCAAACAGCGAGTATATGGATCTCGTCGAGCAGGCCCAGACGACCACCGACCAGGAAGAGCGGGCCCAGCTCTACCGTGAGGCCGCACAGCTCGCCCACGACGAGGCCCCCTGGGTGTTCATCGACTACGCCGACGAGGTCCGCGGCGTCTCCAACGGCGTGAGCAACTACACCGTCGCGGCCATCGGCGGGCCGTACCTCGAAGTCGTCGAGGTCGAGTAACGAGCACAGACTTTTTCCGCCTCCCACTCGCCGTTCTCCCTGAATGGTCTCGAAACGGTTCGTCCTGAAACGGCTCCTCCTGCTGTTCCCCGTGCTGTTCGGGGTCGCGACGGTCGTCTTTGCCATCCTCCACCTCTCGCCGGGCGACCCCGCGGTGACGATCGCCGGCGAGCGCGCGAGCCAGGAGTTCGTCAACGAGGTCCGGGCCGATCTCGGCCTCGACGACCCGCTGTGGCAGCAGTACGTGCGGTTCCTCGGCGACGTCGCGACGTTCGACTTCGGCCAGTCCTACCAGGTCAATCGCGGCACGCCGGTGAGCGAGATCCTCGCGGATCGGCTCCCGATCACGATCGAACTCGCGCTGCTCGGCGAGATCGCGGGCCTGCTGTTCGGGCTCCCGCTCGGCGTCCTCAGCGCGGTGAAACAGGACACCTGGGCCGACCACCTCACCCGGGTGGGCGCGCTCAGCGGCATCAGCGTCCCGATCTACTGGAGCGGCCCGCTCCTCATCCTGCTTTTCGCGCAGTTCCTCGGCCTCTTGCCGACGAGCGGCCGGATCGGCTCGGAGTTCTTCATCGAGCCGGTCACCGGGTTCATCCTCGTCGACACGCTGTTGGCCGGAAACGTCGCGGCGTTCCGCTCGGCCGTCTATCACCTCCTGTTGCCGGTGGTGGTGCTTGGGATCTACCAGATGGCCCTGCTCTCGCGGATGATGCGCTCGTCGATGGTCGAGGTGATCCGCCAGGACTACATGCGGACCGCCCGCGCGAAGGGTCAGGGCTCGAAGATCACCGTGATGAAACACGGCCTCCGCAACGCCTTCATCCCCGTCATCACCGTCATCGGGATCCAGTTCGGCTCCCTGCTCGGCGGGGCCGTCCTGACCGAGACCGTCTTCGAGATCAACGGCATCGGCACGCTGCTCGTGGACGCGATCAACCGTAGCGACTACCCCGTCGTCCAGGGGACCGTCCTGGTCTTCGCCGTGCTGTACACGCTGGTGAATCTGGCGGTGGACATCACCTACTCGGTCTTCGACCCCCGCATCGAACAATGAGCACTGAAACACAGACCGGCACCGTCGACCGAGGCATCGTCGAGCGGCTCCGCGCGAGCCCGTTCCTCTCGCAGCTGCTCTCGAACCGACTCGCCGTCACCGGGCTCGTCATCATCGCCGGGGTCATCGTGCTCGCGGCGTACGCGCGGGTCGCCTACGACCTGAGCGACCTGATGGCGACGCAGTTCGGCACACACCCCGCCGAGGCGCCGCCCAGTATGGACTACCCGTTCGGCACCGACGGACAGGCCCGCGACATCTTCCCCCGGGTGCTCTATGGGGCCTGGTACGCGGTGCTCTACGGGACCGTCACCGTCGCGGCCTCGACCGTCCTCGGCGTCGGTCTGGGCATCCTCGCGGCGTACTACGGCGACCTCACGGACAACCTCATCATGCGGACGATGGACGTCCTGCTGTCGTTCCCGTCGCTGCTCTTGGCGCTGGCGCTCGTCACGATCTTCCCCGAGGAGTTGGGCCTGTGGCGGGCCGTCGCCGCGCTGACGCTCGTCTACACGCCGCGGTTCGCGCGCGTGGTCCGCGGCGCGGCGCTGAAGGTGCTCGAAGACGAGTACACCGACGCCACGAAGGCGCTCGGGGCGACCGACCCTCGGCTCCTCGTCCGGCACGTCCTGCCGAACTGCCTCGCGCCGATCACCGTGCAGTCGACGCTCAACTACGGCCTCGCGATCATCGACATCGCGGCGCTGTCGTTCCTCGGCTTCGGCGCCAGCCCGGGCGAACCGACCTGGGGGATGATGCTCTCGAACGGCGTCGAGTTCGGGCTGTTCTCGGGCGCGTGGTGGTGGTCGTTCTTCCCCGGTCTACTGCTCGCGCTGACGGTGCTCGGCTTCAATCTCCTCGGCGACGGGATGCGCGACGCCTTGGACCCGCGGATGCGGGAGACCGTTGACTGAGACCGACGGCCGGCCCGACGGCCGCGCGATCGCGCGGTGGCTCGGCGTCGGCGCCGCCCTCGGCGTCGTCGTCGCCGGCGCGCTGCTGCCGCTGTCCGGACCGAAGGCCGCCACGGACACGTCCTTCGCCCTCGGCGCGCTGGTGTTCGGGTTCGGCGTCGCCACGTGGGCCGGAACCGTGGGGTTCGGCGAGTCGCTGGGCGCGGTGCAGGACCGGCTCGGGGGCCACTCCGGGTGGACCCAGGAGGGCGCCCGACAGGCGTTCGCCGTGCTGACCTGGGTCGGCGTCGGCTGGTCGAGCGCCGCGATCGCGACGTCGATCGCGCTGGTCGGGCTGTGACCGCGGGGCGACGTCCCCGCGCCGTCTCGCCATTCGCTCCGTTATCCGGGTCGCGACCGGGCGTTTAAGTTGCCCGGCGGCGTGGCCCTACGTATGCCACAGGTACACCTCGACGAGGAGACCGTCGCCCGACTCGACTCCCTCCGGCAGGGAGAGGAAGACTACGACGAGATCGTGACCGAACTCATCAACATCTACGAGGCCGAAGAGCTCACCCTCTTCCACAGCGGCGACGAAGTCTAGATCCGAGCCGGAACGGCTCTATTCGGTGCATAAACGCTCCGCTCCGCATCGATTACGTTCCGAACTGCGAGGAACAGCGCCTAGCTGAGGCGGTACCGCTCGGCGTCCTGATCGATCAGTTCGCGCTCTCGGAGCGTCGAGAGGATGCTGTACAGCGAGATCTTCTTCATATCGAGACTGGCTTCGAGTTCGGCGAGTGAGGCTTCACCGTGGGTCGAGAGGAACAGATAGACCAGTTTCGCCCGCGGCGATTCGAGTTCAGACGGCATCGACGGGGCGTCGATCCCGGCTGTCGGCTGAGAGTGCATCGAGCGCTGCATCGTTGTTACCGGATCGTTGGGTTCGACGATAATAAAACCCATCTACAACGATCGTCGAACTGCCCGGATTCGTGACGGGGTTTCAGAGCGGCTGAAACGGCTGTTTCGAGAATCCCGAACGATCCTTCATCGCGATTTCGCGCCGAATCGACGGGTTGTCTTTCGACTCCTGACGACAGTGAGACGCGTTGGCACGGGGTTCGGAGTGGAAGGGGCGGGAGTCGAACCACGCGAAGCCGTATGCCGGAGCGACCGAGTGACGGTCGCTGCCGGATTGCTCTACCACTGAGCCACCCTTCCACACTGCGGTACGCTGCGGTCCCCTATAGGGGTGACGCCGGAACGGGAGATACGATACCGAGGAGTCGAGACGGGGCTCAGTAGCTCCGGATCTTCGGCTCGTAGCGCTTGTCCTCGCCTTCGAGGATGACCGGCTTGAACCACAGTTCGGGCGAGCCGCCGTTCCACGACAGCAGCGTGTGCTTCAGCCAGTTCTCGTCGTCGCGTTCCTGGTGTTCCTTCCGCCAGTGGGCCCCGCGGAACTCCTCGCGGGCGAGCGCGCCGAGGGTGATCGCCTCGGCGAGGTCGATGATGTTCCGCGTCTCGATCGTGTGCAGGAGGTCGGTGTTGAACGTCCGCGACTGGTCGGCGACGCCGACCTCGGCGTACTTCTCGCGCGCCTCGCGGATGTCACGGAGCGCCTGCTTGAGGCCCTCCTTCTCCCGGAAGACGTTGACGTGCTGGGTCATCGATTCTTGGACCTCCGAGCGGATCTCGGCGTGGTTGCGCCCGTCCTCGTTGTCCAGGAGCGATTCGATGCGCACCTGGGTCCGCTCTGTCGCGCGCTGGACCAGCTCGTCGGGATCGAGATCCGACGCGGCCGCGCCACCGTCTGCGACCGCATCGCCGGCGCCGGTGCCCGGCACGTCGCCCGGTTCGACGGGCGTGTCGACGTCGCCGGCCTCCCAGTCGCCGCGCTTGCCCGTCGGGATCTCCGCTTCTTTCATATCGCGGCCGGCGGCGTGGTGGCCGGCGCGCGCGCCGAAGACGATGAGCTCCGGGAGGGCGTTGCCGCCGAGGCGGTTCGAGCCGTGGACGGATGCGCAGGCGCACTCGCCGGCGGCGTACAGCCCCGAGACGCAGGTCTCGCCGTTCTCGTCGGTCTCGATGCCGCCCATCGCGTAGTGCTGACCGGGCTTGACGGGCATCGGCTCTTCGAGGGGGTCGACGCCCTCGAAGTCCTCCGAGAGGTGGATGATGTTTTCGAGCCGGTCGACGATCCGCTCCTCGCCGAGGTGACGCATGTCGAGGTGGACGTACTCGTCTTCGATTCCTCGTCCTTCGTTGACCTCGGTGAGTTCGGCGCGGGAGACCACGTCGCGGGAGGCGAGCTCGCCGTCGTTGTTGGCGTATCCGTACTCGAACATGAACCGCTCGCCCTCCTCGTTGTAGAGGATGCCGCCCTCGCCGCGGACGCCCTCGGTGATCAGGACCCCCGTGGAGGGAAGCGTCGTCGGGTGGAACTGGATGAACTCCATGTCCTCGATCGGGACGCCCGCGCGGTAGGCCATCGCGACGCCGTCGCCCGTGTTCGCGACGGCGTTTGTCGTGTGGTCGTAGACCTGGCCGAGGCCGCCGGTCGCGAGGATGACGCCGTCGCGGGCGCGGAAGCCCTCGATCGTCCCCGATTGGATGTCGTAGCCGACGACGCCGTGGCACGACCGGTCTTCGGGCTCGGGCTCGTCGGAGACGGCAAGATCGAGGACGTACCACTCGTCGTAGACCTCGATGCCGCGCTTGACGAGCTGCTCGTACATCGTGTGCAGCAGCTGGTGGCCCGTCTCGGCGCCCGCGTAGGTCGTCCGCGGGAACGACAGGCCGCCGAACGGCCGCTGGCTGACGCGGCCGTCCTCCTCGCGCGAGAAGGCCATCCCCCAGTGTTCGAGCTGGATGACCTCCTCGGGGCTGTCCTGGGCGAGCGTCTCGATGGCCGGCGCGTCGCCGAGGTAGTCCGACCCCTTCATCGTGTCGTAGGCGTGGTCCTGCCAGGAGTCGCCCTCCCGCAGCGCCGCGTTGATGCCGCCCTCCGCGGCGCCGGTGTGGCTCCGGACCGGGTGGAGTTTCGAGACGATGGCCACGTCGGCCCCCTCTTCCTGTGCCGCGATGGCCGCCCGGAGCCCCGCGCCCCCGGCGCCCACCACGATGACGTCGTGTTCGTGCATAGTCGTACCTTTGATTACCAGAACTTGAGGTTGTTCTTGACCGCCTCGCGCTTGAGCTCCTGGATGTGCTCCGTCAGCGGTATGTCCTTCGGACAGACCTCCGTACAGGAGAACTGGGTCTGACACCGCCAGACGCCGTGTTCCTGTTCGAGGATTTCGAGGCGTTGCTGCTTCATCTCCTCGCCCTCGCGCTCGTCCATCGTGAAGCGGTAGGCCTTGTTGAGCGCGGCCGGGCCGAGGTACTGATTGTCGCCCGCGGCGATGTTACACGAGGACATACACGCCCCGCACCAGATGCACCGCGTCGACATCTTCACCTTCTCGCGGTTCTCCCGCGACTGGCGCTGCTCTTCGAGTTCGCCGTCGGGGAGGTCGTTCGTCTGGAAGTACGGCTCGACGGCCTCCATCTGGTCGTAGAAGTGCTCCATGTCCACGACGAGGTCCTTCACGACCTCCGCGTGCGGGAGCGGCTCGATCCGGACGGGCTCTTCGAGGTCCGACAGCTGGGTCTTACAGCAGAGGCGCTGGGAGCCGTTGACGAACATCGCGTCCGAGCCGCAGATCGCCTGCCGGCAGGAGTGCCGGAACGTGAGGCTCGAATCGTAGGTGTCGCGGGCGTACATCAGCGCGTCGAGGACGGTCATCCCCTTCTCGAAGGGGACGTGGAAGTCGTCGAAGCGCGGCTCTTTCTTCCCCGCGATCTCGGGGTCGTAGCGGAACACCTTCAGGTGGTAGGTGTCCTCGTCGTCGAGCGCCTTCTCGGCCTCCTCGGCCTGCCGCTGGCGCTCCTGCTCTGCGGCGCGGTCGCGCTTCTTCTGGAGGCGGCGCTCTTGGGCCTCCGGCTGCGGTTCGACCTCGTCGGCGGACGATTCGTCGTCGACCTGTTCTGGGAGTTGCGTGCTCATTGTCTTAGATCGGGACGCCTCCGGCCCACGCGAGTGCGGTTCTGACACCCTGGACGATCACGACGACGCTCGCGAGCCCGAGGACGAGCTTCGCGGCGGTCTTGCGGGTCCCGCTGATGCCCTGATTGACGAGGGCGTTGTAGACGCCGTTGACGCCGTGGAACGTGGCTGTCAGCAGAAAGAGAATCATCAGCGAGAAGTAGGTGAGCTCCTGCATCCGGCCCTGCGACATCGCGAAGGTCACCTCGTCGGCGTGGTGGACGAAGTGCAAGAGGAAGAAGTGGAACGCGAGGACGACCACCAGGAACGCGGCGGTGATGCGCTGCCAGAGCCACCGGCGGCCGCCGCGCTCGAAAGAGGAGTAGCGCTCGGCCATCAGCCGAACACCCCCGCGAGGAACGTCGGCACGCTCGCGACGACGATCGCGCCGGTGAGAAGCAGCGACGCATAGAAGCTCTTGTCCTGCGATTCGAGTCCGAGTCCGAGATCGACGAACAGGAGTCGGAGCCCGTTGAGGATGTGGAAGACGGCGACCGCGAGCAGCCCGACCTCCAGGATGCGCACGACGAGCAGGCTCTCCAGCGACTGGATCGTCGTCGTGTACGCCTCCGGGCTCTGCAGTGCCGTCGACAACACGGCGATGTGGGTGAAGAGATAGCCCACGAGCACCCAGCCCGTGAACTTGTGGAACACCCAGGCCCACATTCCCGCCGAGAACTCCCGCCAGCGGCCGAAGTCCTCGATGCGGCCCCGATTGTAAGACTGACTCATACTCTTCTGGACGTCGGGACGGACCCACTATAGAACTTACGTGTACGTCCCGGCACACAGCCGGGCTCGATCGCCGGACGGCGGCGATTTCGACGGCGTCGCTGTCGTGCGGATCGAGCGCCGTCTCTCCGACCGACGGCGCGAACCGCCCGGTCGATGCTCGATCGATGCTCGATTACCGATCCGCTCTCGGCTGCACCCGCCGCGACTGCTCGCGCTCGACGACCTGCCGGACGTCGGATTCGAGTTCGACCAGGTGACACAGGGGGTTTCCGGGGTAGACCACGGGGTTTTCGAGCACGCCGACGAGGAGCCCCGTGAAGGGCGCCTCGACGGCGATGTTGTCGCTCTTGAACGGGTCGGTGAGCGTGCAGATCCGGTCGCCCTCGTGGACGAGCGAGCCGCGCTCGTAGTGCATATCGACGATTCCCCCGGCGTCCGCGCGGATCCAGGTCTTCTCGTTGTCGTCGTCGATGACGGTCCGCCAGCCGGGCCAGCGGACGGTCGACCGGTCCCAGAGGTCGTACTCGGCGAAGACGCTCTCGACGCCGCGGAGCGCCTCGTCGATGAGGCCGCGCTGGAAGCGGTGGGCCTCGCCCATCTCGATCGTCACCGTCGGGACCCCGACCTCGGCGGCCTCGGTGCGGAGCATCCCGCTCGACCCCTCGCTGTCGATGATGACGTTCGATCCGAACGCGTGCGCGAGGCGGGCGATGTCGTCGTCGGCCATATCCGCGCGGACGTGGAGCATATTCGTCCGGCCCCGGGTCGAGGTGTGGAAGTCGAGGCCGAAGTCGCAGGGCGCCACGAAGTTCGCGAAGATCCGCGCGGCCATCCGCTTGGCGCTCGTCGAGGTCTCGTCGCCGGGGAACGATCGGTTCAGGTCGCGGTCGTAGATCGGGAGGTAGCGCTGCTGTGCCAGGAATCCGGGGACGTTCAGCACGGGGAGACAGACGAGAGTGCCCGCGAGCTCCGAGAGGTCCCACTCGTGGGCGACCTCCCGCACCACTTCGATGCCGTTGAGTTCGTCGCCGTGGGCGGCCGCCGAGAGGAAGGCCGTCGGTCCGTCGCGCTCGCCGTTGATGATCGTCACCGGGATGCGGACCGGATCCCCCAGGTACGTCTCGCTGATGCCGTACCGGAGGTTCTGGCGCTCCCCGGGCTCGACCTTCCCCCCATTGTAGGTGAAGGCCCCGTCTATGCTCATACCCGCCCTCGGACATCCGGCGGGATAAACGCTCGTACCTCGGAACGCCGCGTCGCGCGCTGCCGGATCGGCATTAATTTCATCCGCCGGAGGAGTACGATAGGTATGACCGATCCACGCGACTCCGACGAGCAGGTCCGTGTTGGCGTCCTCTCGCTTCACAACAGCAAGGAGACGAAGGCGATCCTCAACGCCGTCGACGACCTCGGCCACGAGGGCATCTGGCTCCGCCGCGAGAACACCGCGGTCTCGATCGAGGACGGCGACGTCGCGATCGAGCCGGAGGTCGACATCGTCGCCAACCGCCTGCTGCTCTCGAACACCGAAGAGCCCGCCGAGCTGCTGGGGCTCGCGACCACCTTCGAGCGGATCCGGCCGATGCTGAACGAGCCCGCGGCCGTCCTCACCGCGGTCCACAAGTTCGCGACGGCGTCGACGCTGGCGAACTGGAACATCAAGGTCCCCGACGCGCTGCTGGCGCTGTCGAACGACCGGCTGAATCAGGGCCGGCAACGCTTCGGCGAGGTCGGCGTCTACAAGTCCGCGATCGGGACCCACGGCGGCGGGACCTGGAAGGTCGACCTCACGGACCCCGTGAACCCGAAGGTCGGGAACCGGCAGGCGTTCCTCCAGGACCTCATCGAGCGCGACGAGGCCAAGCACCGCGACCTCCGCGTGTACGTCGTCGACGGCCAGGTCATCGGCGCGATGTACCGCTACGCGCCCGAGGGCGAGTGGCGGACGAACGTCGCGCTCGGCGGCGACGTCCTCGACGCGACGGACGATATGCCCGAGGAGGCGCGCGAGACGGCGCTGTACGCCGCCGAGGTGATGGGACTGGACTACGTCGGCGTCGACCTCATCGAGGGCGACGACGGGTGGTTCGTCCTGGAGATGAACCCCACCGCGGGCTTCCGCGGCCTCCACCGCGCCACGGGCCGCAGCCCCGCCCCCTACATCGCCAAGCTCGCCATCGAGCAGGTCGGCGGCGAGGTCGACGACAGTCGGGTAGAAGAGCTGTCGGCGACGCTCGACGACTCACGGCCCGACGGGATGCCGCGGGTCGAGACCGGCCCGGCCGGCGAGCGCCCGACGATCGGCTACATCGAGGAGGTCGTCGTCTCCGGGACCAGCGGGTCGACGCAGGCGTTCGCGAAGTCGGACACCGGCGCGACCCGGACGAGCATCGACACGTCGCTGGCGGCCGAGATCGGTGCGGGACCGATCAAGAGTATGACGCGCGTGAAGTCCGGGTCGGTGAAGTCCGGGAAGGCGCGCCCCGTGGTCGATCTCGTGATCGGGATCGGCGGCACCCAACACACCGTCACCGCGAGCGTCGAGGACCGCTCGCATATGGACTACCCCCTCCTCCTCGGTCGGGACATCCTCCAGCACTACCAGGTCGACGTCACCCGCCGGACCGACGAGGGCGGCCCGGACGACGCGGACCGCGAAGAGGAGTACCTGGAGTAGCGACTCGGGGACGTCGCGCTCGAAGCGGCGACGCGGGCGGAGACGGACGGCCGGTCGGACGCACCAGTACGGGAGTGGCGGACAGGCGGCACCGGTTCGGTTTCCGCGTCGACGTGCCGCACGACCGCTGCGCGACGCGGGTCGGATGTCAGCGCACGGTCGCGGTGGTCCCGTGTTCGTTTATAAGACCTCGCCCGGATCGGGCGCACATACTTAAGTCAGCGAGTCCCAACGACCGATAGATGTCGAGCGAGCAGGCCGACGGACTGCCCGAGGACCTCGACGCGTGGGTGGCCGATCGAGCGGCCGCCACGGGCGAGTCCCGCCCGGAGATCGTCCGTCGGCTGCTCGCGGCCCACCGCCTCCTCGACGAGCACCCGGAACTGTTCGAGGACGGCACGACGCCGGATCCAGCGGCTGTCAGAGACGCGCTAAACGACGGCGCCATCGGCCCGGAGACCGACGGCGCCGCGGCCGCGGAGGCGTTCGCGGACTCGGACGCCGACACGGTGGCGAACGCCCTCGAGGACCTGGTGTCGAGAATCGCCGAACTGGAGGCCGAACTGGACGAGAAGATCACGGACGTCCGCGAGCGGGTCATCCAGGTCAAGCGCGAGACCGACGCGAAGGCGCCCGCGGATCACGACCACCCCGACCTGGAGCGCCGCCTCGAAGGCGGCTTCGAGAACTACGAGGAGGTGTTGCAGTACCTCACCGACCTCAGCGACGACCACGACGCGAAGCTCGACACGCTGGCGTCCGTGATCGCCGACGTCCGAGAGCGCGTTACCGATCTCGAACGGCGGGCCAACGAGCGCGACGCCGCGGCGTCGCTGCGCCGGGAGGCCAACCGCCACGGCGTCACCACGGCCAAGTGCGGCGCCTGCGGCGAGGCCGTCCACCTCGGCCTGCTCGATTCCCCCTACTGCCCGCACTGCGAGGCGACCTTCGAGGAGATCGATCCGAAGCGCGGCTTCTTCGGATCGAACCGCCTGACGGTCGGCCAGCGTCCCGCGCTTGAGGCCGGCACGGACGCCGAAGACGACTCCCTCGGCGGATTCCAGTTCGGCGGGCGGATGTCGGACTCCGGAGTCGGCGTCGGTTCCGACGTCGGCTCCGAGGGGAGTACCAGTCAGGACGGAGGAGAGGGTCGATGAGCGAGACTCCCGACGACGGCGACGGCGAGGAGATCGAATCGGAAGACCGGGGTTCGAAGTCGGGTGAGGGGTCGGATTCCGGTGCTGGTGCTGGTGCTGGTGCGGACACTGACGCCGACACCGACACCCGAACCGACGCACCGCTCGCGGACCTCGCCCGTCAGGTCTCGGAGCGGCGGCGCCAACGCGAGTCCGGTGCGGCGTCGACGGCGTCCCTCGATGCCGATCCGGAATCGGAAGTAGAGCCGGAGGCCGACGTCGATCCGGACGAGCCGTTCCGGAAGATGTCCGTCGCCGAGATCGACGAGGAGTCGCTGTGGTCCTCGCTGGAGGACGCGTCGGAGCCGTCGATCGCGGTCGGATCGCTGACGTCCGGTGACGCCGCTGGGGAGGACACGGAGGGGGCAAAGGCGACCGATGAGCCGAACGAACACGTCATCTCGAAGGGGGACTACTGCCAGAAGTGCCCGTACCTCCACGACCCGCCGGAGCTGGCGTGTACCCACGAGGGGACCGACATCGTCGCCGTCGAGGACGCAGAGCACTTCCGGGTCCGGAACTGCCCGATGGTCGACGAGTAGTCGGGGTTCGGGGTCCACCACTCGCCGCTCGTCAGGGGCGAACGGGCCGAGCCGAGTTTCGGGGACGCTCCCGAGAGACACTTGTGTCCGCAGCGTCTCAGTCCGGCCAAATGCAGTTCTGCGACGAGTGCGGTACGATGATGGTCTCCGAGGGCGGCGAGATGGTCTGCACCAACGAGGACTGCGGCGCCCGCGCCGAACAGGACGCCGAACTGGCCGAGCAGTTCGTCTCGACCGAGGCACAGAGCGACGACGACGTCATCGAGACCACCGAGGACGCGAACTTCGAGGGCAAGCCGACCGCCAGCGACGTGACCTGCGACGAGTGCGGCAACGGCGAGGCCTGGTACACGATCAAGCAGACCGGCTCGGCCGACGAGCCTCCGACGCGCTTTTTCAAATGTACCGAGTGCGGCCACCGCTGGCGCGGGTACAACTGACCCCGTCGGGAGTCCGATCGAGGGCGGCGATCCCGCGGTGATTTCTTGAATGCTCGCGCCGAACGCGGACGTATGTCCCCGCGATCAGTCCTCCCCGACGAGTTCCGCCCGTGGTACCTCCTCGACGCCGCCGCGTTCGTCGTCGGAGTCGGGACCTGGCTCCGCCGCTCGACCAGTTCGGCGGCCGATCTGCTCGCGCTCGACCCGTTCGCGCTCGCCGTCGCGGCGGTTTCGGGCCTCTTCGCGGTGTTCGTGCTCCGCGTCACGCTCGGGAACGTCTGGGGCTACGCCGCGGAGTACGCCAACGCCGGCGGCCAGTGGAGCGACCTCCCCTTCCTCGCTACCATCGGCAGCGGGGCGGCCGCGGCCGTCCTCACCTACGCGGCGACGACGAGCCTCGGCGCGGCGGCCTGGGCCGCGTTCTGGACCTTCGTCGTCGTCGCGGCCCTCGTTGGCGTCGCCGTCCAGTTCGCCGCGGGCTACGGCGAGGCGTCGTAGGCGGAGGCGACGCGCACCCGCCCCGCGCGAACAGGTCGCTCAGTCGCGCTCCAGCAGGAACGCCGCGATCGCTCGCGCGACTGTTCGCTCCCGGCCGACGAAGAAGTGGTCCGCCGCGAACTCCGTGACGTCGAAGCCGCGCTCGCGGGCGAGCTCGACCACCGGCCCGACCGCGGCGACGTCGTCGCGGGCGCCGTAGAAGACGCCGACGCGGACCTCCGCCGGGATCTCGGAGAGGTCGGCGACGACGTCGACGCCGCCGATTCCGGGATCCGTTTCGACGTCCGCCCGCGCCGACCCCAGTCGTGCGGGCGGCGCCAAGGCGGCGACGGCGTCGACGTCCGCACCACGCGCCGCGGCCGAGAGCGCGACCGCCGCACCGAAACTGAATCCGAAGAGAGAGACCCGGTCGTACCGCTCCCGGGCCCACGCGACGGCGTTCGTCGCGTCCGTCCGCTCGCCCCGTCCGCCGTCCCAGGGGCCGTAGTCGAAGCGGAGGCAGTCGACGTCTCTTCCGTTCAATTCGTCGCTCACCGCGGTGAGTCGCCCGTCGCTCCGGGTGCCGCCGTGCTGCGGGTGGGGCGGACAGGCGACCACGCAGCGCGCGGGGTGGGCACCGTCGGAGGCGGCGGCGTCGGCCGCGACGTCGAGCGTCCCGCGGGCGTCGCGGCCGCCCGGCAGGAAGACCGTCTCGCTCATCCCCGGCGCGTTCGGCACGTGAGGTTTTAACTCCGGCGTGCCCAATGCGGGGATATGGGAATCCTCTCACGCGCGTCCTACGTCGTCCGATCGAAAGTGAACGCCCTCCTCAACCGCGCTGAGGACCCCTCGGAGACGCTCGATTACTCCTACGAGCAGATGCGCGACGAACTGCAGGACGTAAAGCAGGGCATCGCCGACCTGACGACCCAGAAGAAGCGCCTCGAAATCCAGAAGCGGCGGCTCGAAGAGAACGTCGAAAAGCACAACGACCAGGCGCGGGAGGCCGTCCGCCAGGACCGCGACGACCTCGCCCGCCAGGCGCTCGAAAAGAAGCAGGCGAAGATGTCCCAGATCGAAGAGCTGGAGACCCAGATCGCGGATCTCCAGAACACCCAGGACAACCTCGTCGAGAAGAAGAACGAACTCCAGAACCGCATCGAGGAGTTCCGCACGAAGAAGGAGACGATGAAGGCCCGTTACGAGGCCGCCGAGGCCTCCTCCCGAGTCTCGGAGGCGATGACGGGCGTCGGCGACGAGATGGAGGACGTCTCTCGCGCCATCGAGCGCGCCGAGGAGCGGACCGACGAGATGGAGGCCCGCGCCGAGGCGATGGACGAACTCGTCGACACCGGCGCCTTCGACGACGCGCTCTCGGACAAGGACAGCATCGACCGGGAACTGGAGAGCGGCCGGACCGCCTCCGAGGTCGACGCCGAGCTCGAAACGCTGAAGGCCGAAGTCGACGGCCAAAGCCAGAGCGGCGGTAGCGGCGACCGGGACGAGGCGGACGCCGACGCGGAGCTCGACGACGTCGAGAGCGACGTCGACGTGGACGTCTCCGACGCCGAGGTCGAGGCCGAACTCGAAGAGCTGAAAGACGACGAGCAGTAGCTCGGCGCCGGCGAGCGCGCCGCGTACCGCCCATCCCCGCCTTCTTTGTGTCCGCTCGTCGAACCCCACAGCGATGGTCGAGGACTCGTCGGCGTCGGGGAGCGAACCGGACGACACGATGCGCCAGCGCGGCGAGGAGAGCCGCACGAAGCTGTGGATCCTGCTCGATGCGAACCGATGGGTCGTCGCCGGCATCGCCGTCGGAGTCTTCTTCGCGGGCGTGATCGTCGCATCGGTGCTCGCTCCGGCCCCGATCGGCGACGCCGGCGATCCGATCGAGACGCTGTTTCAGGGCTTCGTGACCGCCACGATCACCGGCGTCACGCTCGTCGTCTCCATCAATTCGCTCGTCCTCTCGCAGGAGCTCGGGACGCTCGGCGACCAGCGGGACCGAATGGAGGGCGCGATGTCGTTCCGGCGCGACGTCGAGTCCGAACTGGGCCTCGACGTCGCGCCCGCGACGCCGTCGGCGTTCCTCCGACGGCTGGTCGACGCCGTCGAGACGCGCGCCGAACGCCTCCGCGACGCCGCGACGGACGCCGACCTCGACGACGACGTCGCAGAGCAGGTCCGGAACTACGCCGAGGACCTCCGCCGGCACGCCTCGCGCGTCGGCGACGACCTCTCGAACCGGCAGTTCGGGACGTTCGCGGTGCTCTCCTCGGCGCTGGATTTCAATTACTCCTGGAAGGTCCAGGAGGCGCGCCGCCTCCGCGACGAGCGCGTCGGCGACGACGGCGCCACGAGCGACGCGCTCGACGACCTCGTGTCGGTGCTGACGCTGTTCGGCCCCGCGCGCGAGCACTTCAAGACGCTCTACTTCCAGTGGGAACTCGTCGACCTCTCGCGGGCGATGCTCTACACCGCGCTTCCGGCGCTCGTCGTCGCCACGAGTATGCTCCTGTTTCACGCGTCGCTCGACTCGCTCGCGGGCTCGACGCTCGGCGTGACGCACTTCGTCTGGGTCGTCGCCGCGGCCGCGGCGGTCGCGCTCGTCCCCTTCGCAGCCCTGCTGTCGTTCGTGCTCCGGATCGGGACCGTCGCCAAGCGGACCCTCTCGATCGGGCCGTTCATCCTCCGGACGACGGGCGGGAGCCAGGGCGGACAGAGCCCGACCGCGCGGGACAGAGCGGGCGCCGACGAGCGGGAGGCGGAATGATCCGCAGTCGACAGCCTCACTATCCGTCGGTATCGATACCTGATTGATGACCGAGACGACCGACGCCGTCCGCGACGCCCTGGATCCCGAGACGCGGGAGGCGTTCGAAGCACGGGTCGAATCGGAGGCCGAATCGCTCCGGGCGGCCGTCCGCGACGGCAGCTACGACACCGCGACGTTCGCGGTCGGGCTCGAACTCGAAGGGTACGTGATCGACGCCGACGGCGCGCTGGCGCCGGCGCCCGAGCACGTCTTCGACATCGACGGCTGCAGCCGGGAGCTCGGCCTCCACAACGCCGAGCTCCACACGGCCCCGGACGTCGTCTCGGACGCCGGCTTCCGGCGGCAGTTCGACGAGCTCCGGACCACGCTCCGCGACGTGCGGACGGCGCTCGAAGGCGACGGCCGCGACTTCGTCCTCGATGCGATGTGGACCGTCGGCCCCGCGGTCGGCACGCGCGAGTACCTCGACGCGGGCGAGGAGGATGACGGCGTCTTCCGGGCGTCGAACATGCGGCCCGTCCCCCGGTACGTCGCGCTCGATCAGGCCATCCGCGAGGCCAACGACGGGACGATCGAACTCGGGCTGCCCGGGCTCGAGGAGGCGACCTCGATGCTCGTCGAGTCGCTCGCGACGTCGATGCAGCCGCACCTCCAGATCCCCGATCCCGACGACGTGCCGGAGTACCTCAACGTCGCCACGCGGACGATGGGGCCGCTGCTCTCGCTGTCTGCGAACTCCCCGTTCCTGCCGGCGGACTGCTACGAGGGCGACCTCGGCGCCGACCCCGACGTCGTCGACCGGACGCCCCACGAACTCCGGATCCCGATCTTCGAGCGGTCCGTCGACGACGGCGCCGAAAAGTGCCGCGTCCCGCGGGACGTCGAGACGATCGGGGAGCTGATCGACCGGATCGCGACGGACCCGACGCTCGTCGCCGCGCCGGATGCGATGCGGGCGGTCGGAACCGGCGGCGACGCGGAGGACGCGGGCGCCGACGCCGAGGCCGATGCCGATGCCGACCCGTACCCCGCCTTCAGCGCCAAGCGCGGCACGTACTGGCGGTGGGTCCGCCCGGTCTTTGGCGGGGACCTCCCCCGCGGGCCAGACGGCGAGGTCGACCCCGACGGGACTCGGACCTCCGTCAGGATCGAGTACCGCCCGCTGCCGACTCAGCCGACGCTCCGCGACACCGTCGGGCTCCAGGCGCTCGTCGCCGGCGTCCTCCGCGGCGTCGACGTGACGGACCACCCGCTCGCGTCGCTGTCGTGGGAGGACGCCCGCACGTCGTTCTACGCGGCCGTCGAAGACGGTCCCGACGCGGACCTCCGCTGGGTGGACCGCGACGGCGAGGCGACGACGGCGACGCCGCGGATCTACGACGAACTGTTCTCGCTGGCGCGGCGCGGCCTCGACGACCTCGGGGTCGGCGCCGAGGCGATCGAGTGGGCGCTGTCGCCGATCGAGGCGCGCCGCGAGGCGACCTACACGAGCCCGAGCGCGTGGAAGCGCGCGCGGGTCCGGGAGGCTCGGACCGACGGGGCCGACCTCCCGGAGGCGATCAGGGTGATGCAGTCGGCCTACGTCGATCACGCGGCCGGCGGCGTGCCGTTCGCGGAGTGGTAGACGGAGACAGGAGCGATTACGGCTCGTCCCCGTCGCCGTCGATGACCGCGTCGAGACGCTCGAAGTACTCCTCCCGCGGGATCTGGTACGCCTCCCGGTAGTCGACCGCGCCCGCGGCGAAGCGGCGCGCGAGATCGTGAGCCCCCTCGATGGCCGCCGCCCGGCTGTCGTAGGACTCCGCGACGGCTTCGACCTCGGGCTCTAGGGTGAGCACGACGTGCCAGGTCGCGGTCCGGACCCGCGAGGCGCCCGGACGCGGGGCGCGCGAGCGGTTCGAGATCAGGATGGTGGGCAGACACGCCGCGGGGAGGCCCTCGCGCTCGTTGAACACGTCGGGGCGGAACACGAGGATCCGCCGCCCGCGGGGTTCGTCGTTCCAGAGCGTCCAGCCGTCGGGCGGTTCGGCGGGCGGGGACGCGTCCGCGTCGGCCGCGGCCTCGCCTTCCGGCCCTGCCTCCTCGGGAGGGTCGTCCATACGAGGACGTTTCTGTGCGAGCCTACAAATATCGTCGCGTTCGGACTGATTCGGTGACCGCGCGGGCATAAACCGCGAAACCGAAGGAAGGCTTATGTGTGCGTATCCCTCACACACTCTCAGTCTCGGTCGATCGGATCGAGCGACTGCCCGCACACGCATCACGCGCCGAATACCGACGTTCTGTCGCCCTGTCGCCGTCTCGTCGCCGCTGCCTCGCGCCGTCTCGCCGCCTGCGTGACCAACGGGAGCTACGTCCCGGTGGTGCCGCGAACGCGTCATCGTTCGCGCGGGGCCGGCCTCCCGAGGACCGGTCCCGACGTCGCTCCCCGAGACGGAGAAACAATGAACGGTGACAGAGAAACCCTCGAATCACTCAGTCGGCAGTACAAGGACTCGGTTCCCTCGGACCTCCGCGAAGCGAAGTCGTTCGAGTGGTACCTTGATGCGGTGTACGAGGACCCGCGAATCGCCCGCAACGCCCACCAGCGCGTGGCGGATATGTTCGACCACTACGGCACCGACTACGACGAGGACGCCGGCGTCGTGGAGTACCGAATGGCCGCCGAGGACCCGCTCCACGACGGCGAGAACACCTTCTACGGCCGCGAGGTCCACGAGTCGATCCACGAGTTCGTGAACAAGGTGAAGTCCGGCGCCCGCGGACTCGGCCCGGAAAAGCGGATCAAGCTCCTCTTGGGCCCGGTCGGCTCCGGGAAGTCCCACTTCGACTGGATGGTCCGGCGCTACTTCGAGGACTACACCACGACCGACGCGGGCCGGATGTACACCTTCCGCTGGACCGACCTCTGTGAGGTCATCCGCGATCAGGACCCCGAGGACGACGTCGTGACCTCGCCGATGAATCAGGACCCGCTCGTGCTCCTCCCCCAGGAGCAGCGCGACGAGGTGATCGACCGACTGAACGAGCGGCTGGAGGCGCCCTACACCATCCGGAACGACCAGACGCTCGATCCCGCCTCCGAGTTCTACCTCGACAAGCTCCTGGCGCGCTACGACGACGACCTCCAGACCGTCCTGGAGAACCACGTCGAGATCGTCCGGCTCCTCGCCAGCGAGAACAAGCGCCAGTGCGTCGAGACCTTCGAGCCGAAGGACAAGAAGAATCAGGACGAGACCGAACTCACCGGCGACGTCAACTACTCGAAGCTCGCGGTCTACGGCGAGTCCGACCCCCGCGCCTTCGACTACTCCGGCGCGTTCTGCAACGCGAATCGGGGACTGTTCTCCGGCGAGGAACTGTTGAAGCTCCAGCGGGAGTTCCTCTACGACTTCCTGCACGCCTCCCAGGAGCAGACGATCAAGCCGAAGAACAACCCCCGGATCGACATCGACCAGGTGATCGTCGGGCGGACGAACATGCCCGAGTACAGGGAGAAGAAGGGCGACGAGAAGATGGAGGCGTTCAACGACCGGACGAAGCGCATCGACTTCCCCTACGTATTAGAGTACGACGAGGAGGCCGAGATCTACCGGAAGATGCTCCGTAACGCCGACGTGCCGGATATGCACATCGAGCCCCACGCCCTGGAGATGGCGGGGCTGTTCGGCGTCCTCACGCGGATCACCGAACCCGACGAGAACGTCTCGCTCGTCCAGAAGGCGAAGGCGTATAACGGAGAGATCGACGACGGCGACGACGTCGACGTCCGGAAGCTCCGGGAGGCCGGCGAGGAGAAGGCCGACATCGCCGAGGGGATGGACGGCGTCTCCGCGCGCTTCATCGGCGACGAGATCGCCGAGGCGATTATGGACTCGACCCACCGCGGGCGCTCGTACCTCTCGCCGCTCACGGTCTTCTCGCACTTCGAGGCCAACCTCGAGAACCACGGCTCGATCCCCGAGGAGAACCTCGATCGGTACTACCGCTACCTCGAACTCGTCCGCGAGGAGTACAAAGAGCGCGCCATCGAGGACGTCCGCCACGCGCTGGCCTACGACATCGACGAGATCCGCCGCCAGGGCGAGAAGTACATGGACCACGTGATGGCCTACATCGACGACGACACCGTCGAGGACGAACTCACCGGGCGCGAACAGGACCCCGACGAGACGTTCCTCCGGTCCGTCGAGGAGAAGCTCGACATCCCCGAGGACCGGAAGGACGACTTCCGCCAGGAGGTCTCGAACTGGGTCTCCCGGCGCGCCCGCGACGGCACCTCCTTCGATCCGCAGGACAACGACCGCCTGCGCCGCGCCCTCGAACGAAAGCTCTGGGAGGACAAGAAGCACAACATCAACTTCTCCGCGCTTGTCAGCGCCAACGAACTCGACGACGACGAGCGGAGCGCGTGGATCGACGCGCTGATCGAGCAGGGGTACTCCTCGGAGGGCGCACGCGAGGTGCTCGAGTTCGCCGGCGCGGAGGTGGCAAAGAGCGAGCTAGAGGGCTAAGATGACGGCACACACGAACGCCGCGCGGGACTACGTCGAACGCGCCGACGAGCACCTCCGCGGCACCTACGAGGAGCCGATGAGCCTCGCAGAGTACGTCGAGGCCGCCTTCGAGCGCCCCTCGATCGCCGCCCACGCCTCGAAGTACCTGCTCGATGCGATCGAGTCGATGGGGACCCGCGAGGTGCTCGAAGAGGGCGAGATCCGCGAGCGCTACCGCTTCTTCGACGACCCCGCGAACGACGGCGAACACGCCGTGTTGGGCAACACCGAGGTCCTCAACCGCTTCGTCGACGACCTGCGGACGATCGCCGCCGAGCGGGGCAAATCCGAGAAGATCCTCTGGTTCGACGGGCCGACGGCCACGGGCAAGTCCGAACTGAAGCGCTGTCTCATCAACGGCCTGCGCGCGTACTCGCGGACCGATTCGGGCCGGCGCTACACCGTCGAGTGGAACATCGCCGCCGGCCGCGACACCCGCGGGCTCTCCTACGGCGGGGAGGCTGACCCCGACCGCGAGGAGGACTGGTACGAGAGCCCCGTCCAGGCCCATCCCCTCTCCGTGTTCCCCGACGACGTCCGCGCCGATCTGCTGGAGGCGCTGAACCGCGAGTCCGGCGACCACGTACCGATCGCGGTCGGGAACGACCTCGATCCCTTCTCCCGGGAGGCCTACGACCACCTCGAAGAGCGGTACCGCCGGGAGGGGACCCGCGAGCTGTTCTCGGCGGTCACGGACCCGACCCACCTCCGGGTGAAGAACTACGTCGTCGACGTCGGCCGCGGCATCGGCGTCCTCCACTCCGAGGACGACGGCACGCCGAAGGAGCGCCTCGTCGGCTCGTGGATGCCGGGGATGCTCCGCGAACTCGACTCCAGGGGTCGGAAGAACCCCCAGGCGTTCAGCTACGACGGCGTGCTCTCGCAGGGCAACGGCCTGCTCACGATCGTCGAGGACGCCGCCCAGCACGCGGACCTGCTCCAGAAACTGCTGAACGTCCCCGACGAGGGCCACGTCAAGCTCGACAAGGGCATCGGGATGGACGTCGACACCCAACTGCTCATCATCTCGAACCCGGACCTCGACGCCGAGCTCGACAAGTACGCCGACCGGAACGGCCGAGATCCGCTGAAGGCGCTCAAGCGTCGGCTCGACAAACACGAGTTCCGGTACCTCACCAACGTCTCGCTCGAAGCGGAGCTGATCCGCCGCGAGCTCACGGACGAGACCTCGGTGTGGACCGTCGCCGACGAGGCCGACCTCCGCGAGCGGATCCGCGCGCCGCTTTCGGTCGAGGTGCGGAGCGGCCCCGGATCAGTGAACGAGCGCGAGCTCGCGCCCCACGCCGTCGAGGCCGCGGCGATGTACAGCGTCCTCACGCGGCTCGACACCGACGACGTGCCGTCGGGCTACGAGCTGGTCGACAAGGCGCTGCTCTTCGACTTCGGCTACGTCCAGGACGGCGACACCCGGACCTCCGTCGAGGAGTTCGACTTCGACGGCGACGACGGCGTCCACGGCATCCCCGTCACGTTCACCCGCGACGTCGTCGCCGACCTGCTCCACGAGGACACCGGACGGCGCCACGCCGACCTCGACGTCGAACGCGTGCTCCTCCCCGAGGACGTCCTGGACGCGATGGCCGACGCACTCCAGGACGCGCCGGTCTTCTCCCGCTCGGAGCGCGCCGAGTACGAGGGTCGCGTCACCCAGGCCAAGGAGTACATCCTCGACCGCCAGGAAGCGGACGTCCTCTCGGCGCTGCTCGCAGAGCGCTCCGTCGATCGCGAGACGGTCGCGGAGTACGTCGAACACGTCTACGCGTGGGCCGGCGACGAGCAGGTCGAGACCGAACGCGGCCCCGTCGACCCCGACCCGCTCCTGATGAAACTCTTCGAGACCGAACAGCTGGGCCGCTTCGCCGACGAGGACTACCTCGGGAACCGCCCGACCGACGCGGTGGCGGAGTTCCGCAGGGAGAAGATCATCACCGCCCTGAACCGCTACGCCTGGGAGAACCGCGACGAGGGCTTCACCGTCGACGACGTCGAGCTCTCGGAGATCCCGGTGATCCGCTCTGTGCTCGACACCTACGACTGGAGCGACGTCAGGCGGCTCTACGAGGACTTCGACCCCGCCCAGTGGGACGACCCGCCGGAGGGGACCGAAACCGAGCGGCTGAAGGACCAGACCATCGCGGAGCTGACGACCCGGGGCTACACCGAGGCCTCCGCCGAACTGACGAGCCGGGCGGTCCTCCGGGAGGTGCGCCACCGATGGGACTGAGAGAGGACCTCGAACGGTTCAAGGAGATCGGCGAGGAGCGCCGCGAGGACCTGGAGTCGTTCATCCGCTACGGCGACCTCAGCGGCTCGGAGTCGGACACGATCGAGATCCCGATCAAGGTCGTCGATCTACCGGAGTTCGAGTACGACCGCCTCGACAAGGGTGGCGTCGGCCAGGGCCAAGGGGACACCCCGGACGTCGGCCAGCCCGTGGGCCAGCCGGAGGCCCAGCCCGGCGACGGCGACGGAGACGGGGACGAAGACGGCGAGCCGGGCGAGGAGGGCGGCGAGCACGGCCACTACGAGATGGACCCCGAGGAGTTCGCCGAGGAGCTCGACGAGGAGCTCGGCCTGGACCTCGAACCCAAGGGCAAGGAGGTGATCGAGGAGGTCGAAGGCGACTTCACCGACGTCACGCGCACCGGGCCGAACAGCACGCTCGACTTCGAGCGCCTGTTCAAACAGGGCCTCAAGCGCAAGCTCGCGACCGACTTCGACGAGGAGTTCGTCCGCGAGGCGATGCGCGTCGCGGGCGCGACGCCCGAGTCCGTCTACGAGTGGTGTCGCGGTGAGAACATCCTCGTCTCGCTGGCGTGGATCGAGTCCGAGTGGGACGCGATCCCCGGTGAGGAACGGGGCCGCTGGGACTCCTTCGCGCAGATGACCGAAGAGGTCGAGCGGACGACGGCCGTCCAGCGCATCCGTCGGAAGGGCCTCAAGGAGGTGCCCTTCCGCCGCGACGACGAGCGCTACCGTCACCCCGAGATCGAGGAGAAGAAGCAGAAGAACGTCGTCGTCGTCAACATCCGCG
Source organism: Halobellus sp. MBLA0158 (assembly GCF_041477585.1). Taxonomy (NCBI): domain Archaea; kingdom Methanobacteriati; phylum Methanobacteriota; class Halobacteria; order Halobacteriales; family Haloferacaceae; genus Halobellus; species Halobellus rubicundus. The sequence goes on along the minus strand of NZ_JBGNYA010000001.1, from coordinate 2,050,915 downwards.
ACGTCTCGGGATCGATGCGGGAGACCAAGCGCGAGCTCGTCGAGCGGACGTTCACGCCGCTGGACTGGTACCTCCAGGGCAAGTACGACAACGCGGAGTTCGTCTACATCGCCCACGACGCCGACGCCTGGGAGGTCGACCGCGAGGAGTTCTTCGGCATCCGCTCGGGCGGCGGCACCCGGATCTCCAGCGCCTACGAGCTCGCGAAGGAGATCTTAGAGGAGGAGTACCCCTGGGCGGAGTGGAACCGCTACGTCTTCGCCGCCGGCGACTCCGAGAACTCCTCGAACGACACGACCGAGAAGGTGATCCCGCTGATGCGGGACATCCCGGCGAACCTCCACGCCTACGTGGAGACCCAGCCCGGCGGGACCGCGATCAACGCGACCCACGCAGAGGAGGTCGAGAGCGCGTTCGGCGACGGTGACGGCGTGGTCGTCGCCCGCGTCGGCGCCGCCGAGGACGTCACCGACGCGATCTACGAGGTGCTGTCGACCGAATCAGGATCCGACGGAGGCAACGAATGAGCAGACCAGACCGATTCAGACGCGTCGCCCGCGAGGAGGCCGACAGACTGGAGGAGCCGGTCGAGGAGGCCGCGAACCTCGCCCGCAAGCTCGGACTCGACCCCTACCCGGTGAACTACTGGATCGTCGACCACGACGAGATGAACCAACTGATCGCCTACGGCGGCTTCCAGACCCGCTATCCGCACTGGCGCTGGGGGATGACCTACGACCGCCAGCGGAAGCAGGACCAGTTCGGGATGGGCAAGGCCTTCGAGATCGTCAACAACGACGATCCGAGCCACGCCTTCCTCCAGGAGTCGAATTCCCTCGCGGACCAGAAGGCGGTCATCACCCACGTCGAGGCGCACGCGGACTTCTTCCGCAACAACGAGTGGTTCTCCCGCTTTTCGGGCGACGGCGACCTCGACGCCGCCGCGATGCTGGAGCGCCACGCCGAGACGATCCAGCGCTACGTCGACGACCCCGACATCGACCAGGAGGCCGTCGAGCGCTTCGTCGACGCCGTCACCTGCCTGGAGGACACGATCGACCAGCACCACCCGATCGACGCCGACCGCGACGGCGAGCCCACCGAACCGGAGGACCTCCGGGAGCGACTCGACGAGATGGACCTCTCCGAGACGGTCCAGGGCGCGGTCTTCGACGACGAGTGGCTCGACGAACTCGCCGCTGCGGAGGCGGCCGCCGCCGACCTCGACCACCCGCGGACGGACGTGCTCGGGTTCCTCCGCGAGCACGGGACGGTCTACGACCCCGAAAGCAAGGAGGCCGTCGAGATGGAGTCCTGGCAGAAGGACATCCTGGATCTGCTCCGCCGGGAGGCGTACTACTTCGCCCCCCAGAAGATGACGAAGACGATGAACGAGGGCTGGGCCGCCTACTGGGAGTCGCTGATGATGGGTGAAGAGCGCTTCGCCGGCAGGGACGAGTTCCTCACCTACGCGGACCACCAATCGAGGGTGCTCGGCTCGCCGGGGCTGAACCCCTACAAGCTCGGCAAGGAGCTGTGGGAGTACGTCGAGAACGCCGAAAACAGGCGCGAAGTCGCCGACAAGCTCCTCCGCGTCGAGGGGATCACCTGGCGGAACTTCCACGACGTCGTCGACTTCGACGAGGTCCAAGACCGCCTGGAGCCCCACCCGGCGATCGACGGGGTCAGCTCTGAGACGCTCTCAGATCTCGCGGCGCTCCCCGAGGGCGACCCCCGCGTCGACTGGGAGACGCTCGATCGGGCGCTGTCGGACCCCGAGGCGGTCGACGTCGACCGATACCCCTGGAAGGTGCTCACCTACGAGGGGCTCGCGGAGCGTCACTTCTCGCTCGTGAAGCCGCAGTACCGCGGATTCCTCCGCCGGATTCGCCGGGAGAAGCTCGAACAGCTCTCCCGCTATATGTTCGACGACGAGAAGTACGACACCGTCGAGGCCGCGATCGCAGACGTCGACCGGACGGCCGGCTGGGATCGGATGCGGGAGGTCCGCGAGAGCCACAACGACGTGACGTTCGTCGACGCGTTCCTCTCGCCGGAGTTCGTCGAGTCGAACAACTACTTCACCTACGAGTACACCCGCTCGACCGGCGACTTCCGGGTGGCTTCTGTCGACCCCGACGACGTGAAGAAGAAGCTCCTCTTGCAGTTCACCAACTTCGGGAAGCCGACGATCGCGGTCTTCGACGACAACTTCGGCAACCGCGGCGAGCTCCTCTTGGGCCACCGCTACAACGGCGTGATGCTCGACCTCGACCAGGCCCAGGACGTCCTCGAACGCGTCCACGAGCTGTGGGGCCGGCCGGTCCACCTGATGACGATCCGGAAGGAGTACGACGAACACGACGTCGAGGTCGCGCGCCGTCGGAACCGCGAGCCGGAGCCGACCGAGGTGGGGCTCCGGATCCGCTACGACGGCGAGAGCTTCGAGGAGTTCGATCTCGATCCCGACTTGGAGCGCCGGATCCAGGCCGCCGACGTCGACTACGACACCAAGCCCGACGAGTGGCTGTCGTAGTCCCGTCGCGGCCGCCTCAGGCGTCGCCGCGTCCGATTCCGCTCCCGCCCGTCACCGGCGGGAACATCGCGAGTTCGTCGCCGTCGTCGACGCCCTCCGAGAGGGAGGTCGGCGAGCCGTTCCGCATCAGATTCACGTCGTCCGTGAGCTCGTCCCCGTCGAAGATCCGTTCCCGGAGGTCGTCTCTCCCGTCGAGCAGGGCCGCGAGCGCGTCCTCGACCGTGGCGTCGGCCTCGATCGAGACCGTGTGTTCCCGCCCGCCGGCGACCTCGGCGAGGTCGGCGAAGAGCCGCCAGTTGACCGTGTCCATACCCTCACTCGCGCCCGGGCCGAGTTGAGCGTTACGCAGTGGGACCGGCGGACGATCTGCCGCGCTGACGGGGCGGCCGGCGTTCGGTCACTGCCCGGCGCCGTCCCCCGACGACGCGCTCGCCAGCCCCGCGATCTCGCGGAGGCGCTCAGGTCGCGCGACCAGGTAGAGGTCGTCGCCCGCGGCGAGTTCGCGGCTCCGCGGGGGGATCGGCTCGATCGCGCCGCCCGACGAGCGCACGGCCGCGACCGTCGCTTCGAGCGTGCGGAGCGCCGCGCCGTCGAGGGCGCTTCCCGCCTGCACGGTCACGACGTCCATCGTCTCGTCGGCCGCGCGGAGGAGCGAGGTGAACTCCCGCTCGGCGCCGGGGTCGGTCGGCAGCGTCAGCAGGCGATAGGTCCCCTCCGGGTCGAGGCCAGCGACGTCGGCCTCGTCGAGGATGACCGTGGCGACGTCGTCGCCCGCCGCACGAAGTTCACCGCTCGCGACGCGCTCTGCGCTCCCGACGCCCGGCGCCTCCGCGTCGGTGTCGGCGCCGGTCTCGTCGGGCTCGACCCGCCGCCACAACTGCACCGCGTCGCCGGCGGACGCGCCGGCACCGGGGTCCGCCTGGACTGCGACGGCCGCGAAGCCGGGCGCGAGCGTGGTGCCGATGCCGGCGATGCGACGGCCGAGACCGAGTCGCGTGACCGCCCCGTCGCTGTCGAGTTCGAGGTCCACGTAGCCGACGGCGTAGTCCTCCTTGATTCTCGCGACGACGCGCTCGCGGAGGTCCTCGCCCCGGAGGTGCCGCGGCACGAGGAGCGTCTTGCCCGCCAGTTCCTCCTTCGTCGCGGGACGGACGGGGTCGTAGCCCTCGATGTCGTCGATGTCGCCCGGCTCCTCGGGGAGTTCGACCGGCCGGACGCGGCCGACGCTGCTGACGATCCGGCTCACGTCGGTGTCGAGCTGGCGGGAGCCCGCGATCGCGAACGCGCTCGTGGTGAGTCGGTCGCCGACTGCCCGACCCGCGGGCGAGACCACGACGGCCGCGCCGAGGGTCACCGCGTTGACGAGCACGGTCGACGGGTCGAAGATCTCCGTGGCGCCGGTCCCGACCGCGCGCTGGAACAGCCCGACGGCGTTGAGGTAGAGCGCGACGCCCGCCGCGCCGACGAGCGTTGCCAACCACGCGGGAATTTCCTCGCGCGCGTACCAGCGGTAGACGATGGCCGCGAGCGCGGCGAGCCCCGCGGCCAGCGCCGACAGCCCGAGGACCTGGATCCCCGCGCTCACGAGCGTCGGATCGTCCGGGATCGCGCCGCCGACCTGGAGTGGGGTCACGCCACCACCCCCGCGAAGGCGTCCAGGTCGCTCTTGCTCCCGACTACGAGGAGGTCGTCGCCGGCGTCGACCGCCTGGGACCCCCGCGGCGCGATCACCCACGAGCCGCCGTGGCGGACGGCGAGCACCGCGACGCCGTAGGCGTCCCGGACCGCCGTCTCGCCGAGCGTCGTCCCGGCGATGTCGGTCCCCTCGCGGACGGTGACGCGCCGGAAGCGCTTGCCGGTCCGTCGGAGGAGCCCGACGAGCTCGAACTCGCGTCGGCTCCCGCGGGACCGCACCGCCACCCTGACGTCGTCGGCCGCGAGCAGCGATGTCGCGGTCGCTCGCGACGCCGCGAGCGTGAGTCGGGCGCGACCGCCGGCCGCCGCCGGGGCCGTCGGTTCGGCGGCCACCGGCTGGTCTTCGTCCTCCGATAGGTCAGGCTCGGGCGTCGGTTCCGCCTCGGTCGCGTCCGCCTCGTCGACGACACCGAGCACGGTCGCCTCGTAGCGCTCGCCGTCGGCCCAGGCGATCACTTCGTCGCCGCGCGCGGCGCCGGTCGGCACGAGGGCCTCGACGGAGACGGCGCGCTCGCCGGGGTCGAGGTGCTTCGAGAGCCCGCTCGACGGCGGGGCGGCCACGATCGACGCCCGGCCGCGCTCGTCGAGGGTGACAGACACCTCGACGAGGTCGTAGTCGGTCCGGAGCGCGGCCTCGACCCGCGATTCGAGCTCCGGGAGCGGGAGGTCCGCGGGGAAGGTCCAGGTATCGTCCCTGATGGTCTCCCGGAGCGCGGCCGGTAGCGGCGGATAGCCTTCGAGGTCGCCGACGTCGCCGACGACGGAGATGCGGACCTGGCCGCGGCCGCCGACCAGCTCGACGACGTCCGCCGAGAGCGTCCGCTTCGTGAGTTCGCGCAGGCTGAGGCGCTTCGGCAGCGACGCGCCCATCTTGTCGCCCTGGCCGTGCGCGTAGAGCGTGCCCATCAGGACGACCAGGAGCGCGATCGTCAGTCGGAGCTGATTCGTCGAGCCGGTGAGGCTCGGGTCCGCGAGGGCCAAGAGGCCCCCGTTGAGCCCGGCGATCGCGACCCCGAGGGCGACGACCCCCAGCCCGGGTACGGTGATGCCCGTGAAGTACTTGAACCCGAATCCGAGCAGCCACGCGATGAGCGCGGGGACGAGGCCGGTCAGGATCCCCAGATAGAGCCCGTACAGAATTTCGACCGGGAGCGAAGCCATCGGTGGCCTCACTCGGCCCGGCGCTTTACGCTTTTCGAGCGCGAGCGCGAGATTCTTAAGGCGGCGGCGCGGGACCCGAACGTATGGCGATCTCTCGGGACTGGATCGGCGCGCGCGCCTCCGTCGTGCTGACGCTCGTCGTCGGCGTGGTCTCGGTCGTGACCGGCATCGCCAACATCGGCGTCGGCGGGGCCGCGGACTTCCTCTTCTTCGGCGTCGTCGTTCCGGGAGTCGTAAAGCAGATCACCGCGTTCACGGGCACGCTGACCGGCTTCGTCCTGCTCGTGTGTGCCTTCGGCCTCCGCCGGCGGCTTCGGAGCGCGTGGTGGGCGGCGCTGCTGCTCTTTCCGATCTCCGGACTGCAGGGGCTCCTCCAGTCCTCGCGCCTGTCGATCCCGCTCGTCGCGCTCTCGGCGTTCGCCCTCGTCATCGTGGGGCTGAACTTCCGCGCGTTCGACCGGGAGATCTCGCTGTCGACGACCCAGATCGCGTCGCTCGCGGCGCTCGCGGGCGCGCAGGGCTACGGGACCGCCGGCGCCTTCGCGCTCCGAGAGCACTTCAACAGCGTCGACACCCTGCTGGACGCCTTCTACTTCTCGCTCGTCACGGGGAGCACCGTCGGCTACGGCGACATCACCCCGACCTCCGCGGTCGGGAAGCTGTTCGCGCTTTCGGTGCTCCTGGTGACGGTCTCGTCGTTCGCGGTGGTGCTGGGGGTCGTCTTCACGCCGCTGATCGAAGCGCAGTTCTCGAAAGCACTCGGACGTATGACAGAAGAACAACTCGACGTACTCGACAACCACGTCCTCGTACTCGGCTTCGGGGACCTGACGGAACCGATTCTCGAAGAGCTCTCGGCGAAGGCGGACGTCCTCGTGGTCGTCCCCGACGAGGAGCGCGCGCGGCGCCTCTCCGATCGGGGCTACACGGTCCTCACAGACGACCCGAGCGACGAGGAGGCCCAACACCGCGGGAAGGTCGGGGTCGCTCAGGCGGTCGTCGCCGCGACGAACAACGACGCCGAGGACGCCCTGGCGATCCTGACCGCGCGGCAGCTCAACCCCGAGGTGACGATCGTCGCCGCCGCGACCCAGCGGGAGAACGTGAACAAGCTGAAGCGCGCCGGCGCCGACACCGTGATCAGCCCGGCGACCCTCGGCGCGCACTTCCTCGCGGAGTCCGCGCTCGGCGGCCACGGCGCCGAGGAACTCGAAGAGCGTCTGCTCGGCGCGGGCGAAGAGGACCTCGAAAGCGCCGCGGCGGCCGTCAGCGGAGCATCAGAGGCGGCCGACGAGTCGTTCTCGGAAGCGGACGGTGAGAGCGACACGTCGGCGTCGGGCGAGTCGGAGGACGCCGACGGGACCGGCTTCAGTTTCGACTCCGACACTGACGCGGAGCCGGACGCGGGAGACGCGCCCGAAGGCCGGGACGAGAACGAGGACGAGTAGCGCCTCGCTCGGACTCCGGCTCGGTCTCCCGCCTACGGCCGTCCCCGATCGAAGACCGCGACGTCGCAGTCCAGTTCCTGGAGCCGCTGGAACGTCGGCGGGGAGACGAACCGCGAGGCCGGCGAGCGCTCGCCGCTGGAGCCCAAGACGAGCAGGTCGTAGTTGCCGGCGTTCGCCGCGATGAAGTCGTCGACGTCGGAGCGGGCCACCCGGGTCTCGACGTTGCCGCTCACGGTCTCGACGAGGTGATCGAGGTGGGTCTCGGCGGTCCGGCGCTCGACCTCGCTCCCGATGCAGGTCGTGACGCTCACGGTCCCGCGGTCGCCGGTCAGCCGGGTGGCGAAGTCGATCATCCCGTGGGCGACGTCGCCCGGGCGGGCCACGAGCACCAGCACCCGGGTCCACCGCCGCCGGTCGAGCATCGATCGGAAGGCCACCGCGTCGAGGTCGCTCGCGAAGACGCCCCGGACGAACGACGACAGCGTGCCCCGGTCTTCCTCGTAGGGCGTCACGACGAGGTCGCAGTTGGCGTCCCGCGCGGCTTCGACCGTCGCGGTGACCGGATCGCCGGAGACGACGACGACCTCGCAGGGGACGCCGACGCGGGTGTGGATGCTCGCGGCGCAGCGTTCGAGCCGCTGGACGGTCTCGCGCATCAGCATCGGGCCCGACTCGGTCGAGCCCGCGTCGGGGTCGGCGTCGCCGGCGACCGCTCCGTCGCGCGCCGCCGCGTCGGAATCCGTCTCGGTGGGATCCGCCTCCTCGGGGCCGTCGGAGTCGCCGATCGACTCGTGGAACGGCGAGGGATCGTCGGGGTCGAACGCGTCCGCCCGCTCCTCGGAGACGACCTCCAGCAGGACTACCTTGCCCGCCTCATGGGCGGCCGCGAGGCGCGCGCCGAACAGCGCGGTCCGCTCGGCGGTCTCGCCGCGCATCGGAACGAGCACGTGGTCGTCGCCGTGGACCGTCTCGTAGAGGTACTCCGCTCGCTTCTCGTAGAAGCTCTCGCGCCAGATCACGAACGCGCCCGCGACGAACACCGCCGCGAGGAAAACGCTGACGACGTACGTGACGGGGTCGACGTCGCCGGTGACGAGCGCCAAGAGCGCCGTCGAGAAGGCCGAGGGCGCCTCGACGTGGCCCGCCCACGTCACGAGCCCGGTGAGGAAGATGGCGAGCGCGGCGCTCTCGGGGTGGACGAACGCGCCGCCGGTGTCGCCGTAGAGCCACGCCGTCGTCGAGTAGGCCGCCAGCCCGCAGAGCGCGCCCGAACTCAGGCTCGCGACGAAGCGGACCGGATCGGCGTGCCGGCCGTCGGGGTCGGAAAACAGCGTGTACGTCCCCGACGCCAGCGGCGGAAAGAGCAGGAACGACAGCGTCTGGACGTGGTTCGAGAGGTACGTGACGATCCCGATCACCACGGGGACGAAGAGGACGATCGAGAGGTGCAGCAGATTGTCGGTGTTCTGGATCCACCGCCGGAACTCCGAGAGCTCCCGGCGCTCGATCCGCCGGATGCGACTCCGCGCCGCGGCGAGGCGCTCTGCCGCCGCGTTGAAGAGCCGCTCGCCCAGCATCGCCTACGCGAGGTCGACGACGGCGTCCAGCGTGAGCGAGATCGCGCGCTCGACGTTGTTCTTCGCCTTCTCCGGGAGCTCCGAGTCGGAGTCGGCGCCCTTCTGGGTCCCCTCGACGAGGTTGCCGTCGACGGTGCAGATCGCGCCCGCGGCCAGGCCCTTCCGGCGGGCGAGCGAGAAGACCGCGGCGGCCTCCATCTCGACGCACAGGAGGTTCGCGGCCTCCCACTCCTCGACGTAGGCGTCGTTCTCGTTGTAGAACGCGTCGTCGGAGACGATCGGGCCGACGTGGACGTCCTCGCCGTTCGCCTCGGCCGAGTCGACGAGCGCCGAGAGCACGTCGTAATCGGGGACCGCGGGGATCACGCTGTCCTCGTAGCGCTTGGAGGTCCCCTCCTCCTTCGCGGCGCCGGTCGCGACCACCATGTCGCCGATCTCGATCCCGCGCTGGAGCGCGCCGGTCGTCCCGACGCGGATCAGCGTCTCGACGCCGACCGCCGAGAGTTCCTCGACGGCGATGGCGGCCGAGGGACAGCCGATGCCGGTCGAGCAGATCGTCAGCGGCACGCCCTCGTAGGTCGCGTTCACGACCTTGTACTCGCGGTTCTGCGCGACGGTCTCGGCGTCCTCGCACTGGTCGGCGATCCGGTCGACCCGGCCGGGATCGCCCGGGATGAGCGCGGTCTCGTGGACGTCGCCCGACTCGACCAGGAGGTGGGGTTGTTTCGCCATACGGACACCTCACGGGAGACGGTGAAAAGCGACCCGGTCGATCGAGCGGCGGCCGGGACTCGGCCGGTTTCGGCCCGGACTCAGAGCAGCGTCGTCGCCGCGGGCACGCTCACGCCGAGGACGATCCCGAAGACGACGGTCGAGCGGAGCCACTGCCCCCGGACCGCGGTCGCGCGCTCCTCGTAGATCCGGCGGCCGGCCCGCGGGAGCACTAGGTGGGCGAAGAAGCCGTAGACGAACCCCGAGACCAGGAGCGTCGCGAGTACGTGCGGGAAGGCGGCGACGCCGCCGAGGGCGACCCCCGGGCCGGCGAGGGCCGCCGACGCGAGCCCGAACGCCAGGTACGCCGCTGCGTACAGGAGCCCCGCGACGCCTCCGGTGACGTGGTGGAAGACGAACGCGGACTCGAACGACACCTCCTCGGCGCCGACCCGGCGGAGCGTGCCCGCGGCGACGTACGCCGGCGTGAATCCGTGCTCCTGGTTCGCCATCGGGACGTCCATCACGAGCGCTCCGAGCAGTCCGCAGACCGCAGCGAGCAGCGCGAAGCGGACGACGGGCGTGCCGCCGACGACGAGGGCCAGTGGAACCGTCACGAGTCGGTCTCCTCTCGCCCCGCGAGCAAAAGGGCTCCGCTTCGACGACTCGCGCCCCGCGACGCCATCAATCGTGCGGGACGCCGTCGATCGACGTCCGTGACCGCCGAGACGGACGCCGCTCCGTTCACTCGCCGATGAACGCGCGGATCTCCTCCCAGGTGAGCGTCGTCCGCGCGCCGGGGACCTTCGAGGCGAGCGCGCCGCAGGCGTTGCCCACCGCGAGCGCCCGCTGGTCGGAGCCGCCGTCGGCGAGCGCCGCGATGAAGCCCGCGGCGAAGGCGTCGCCCGCGCCGGTCGTGTCGACGGCGTCGATCGGATAGCCCGGGTGGGCCGTGCGCTCGTCGCCCCGGCGGATCTCGGCCCCCTCGGGGCCGTGTTTCAGGACCAGCGTCTGCTCGGCGAGATCGAACGCGTCGAGGGCGAGCGCCGCCTCGCGGTCGTTGAGAAAGAGGTAGTCGACGGTCGTGAGCGCCGGGCCGTATCCCCGGTCGTCGATCCGCCGCCCGGGGTCGAAACTGACCGGGACGTCGAGCTCGCGCGCCCGCTCGGCCAGCCGCCGCGCGGTCTCGGGGTCCTGGCTCGTCAGGTGGAGGTGGTCGGCGGCCGCCAGTTCCGAGTCGGGGAGATCGGCCGCGGTGAACGCCTCGTTGGCGCCGGGACAGCCGAGCACCATCACCTCGCCGGAGGGCTCGACGACGATGTACTTCGTCGTGGTCTCCAGTTCGCCGGTCACGACGACGTTCGAGACGTCGACGCCGTTTTCGGCCAGTTCGTCGCGGGCGACGTACCCGTGTTCGTCCTCGCCGACGCTCCCGAGCAGCGACGCGTCGACGTCCAGGTCCGACAGGCCGTTGGCGACGTTGGCCGCGCTCCCGCCGCCGCCGCGCCGGCGCGAGTCGACCGTCACCTCGCCGTCGGGCGACGGCAGCGCGTCGACGCGGAGCGTCACGTCCCAGTTCAGGTGTCCGGCGCAGATGACTCGGGGCATTTCCCGAGACGACGCTCCCGCGTCACAAAAGCGCTCTGTCGCTTCGCCCGCCCCGGGGATCACCCGGGCGCGGAGATCGTAAACAGCAGGACGTTGTGGACGGCCGGCCCCAGGCCGACGGCCGCGACGAAACCGAGGAGGAGCTGCGACTGCGTTGGATCCTCCTCGATCAGGTCCGCGAACAGCCAGACGACCACGGCCGCGACCGCGATCTTCACGACGACGAACAGCCAGCCCCCGCCGATCGCCCCCGCGGTCGGGAGCCCGGCGGCGAACTCGATCACGATCCGCGACAGCGGCGTCCGCTCGCCGAAGCCTAGCAGGTCGACGCCGACCGCCGTCGAGACGCCGTCGAGCGTGTGGGCGAAGACGGCGAAGGCGCCGAGCGCGCCCGTCCGCGCCACGTCCGGGACCGCTCGCGTCAGAAGCGTCCAGACCGCCGCGGAGAGGGCCAGCGCGACCGCGACCCCCGCGGCGGGGAGCGCGGGCGAGAGCGTCCCGGCCGCGGCGCCCGCGGCGAGGACTGCGCCGACGGCGACGAGCGCGAGCAGGCCGCCCGTGCCCGCGAGCGCCCCCGCGACGGTCGGTCCGTCTCCGGATCCGTCGAGCAGTTCGTCGACCGCGAGCCAGGCGGTCGCGGCGGCGATCGCGACGCTGAGGTACACCGCGGGCGTGCCCGCGAGGGGGCGGATCACGCTGGGGAGCGCGTCGACCACGTAGAGGACGTGGGCGGCCGATCCGAGCACCATCCAAGGCGCGAACGCGAGCACGCGCGCGGGCGTGACCCGCGGGCGACGGCGGCGCAGGGCCAGTCCGACGATCCCGCCCGTCGCGACCAGGACGAGGAGATACGCGGGCGGCGGGAGCGCGAACCCCTCGGGGAGTATCGCCATATCTCGGCGTCCGTTCCCGCGGGCAAAACGGTACCGAAGCGCTCCAGCGTCCCGGCACGGGGACACGGCCGTCCGACCCGGTGGCTTTTTTCGCTGGCCGTCGAGGGACGAGGTATGGACAGCGCCGAGTTCGCGGCCCGCATCGACCACACGGTGCTGGGCCCGGAGACGACGATCGAAGACGTCGAGCGGGTCCTCGACGAGGCCCGCGAGTACGGGATGAACGCCTGCATCCCGCCGTGTTACATCGCCGAGGCGGTCGAGTACGCGCCCGAGGTCACGATCGCGACCGTGATCGGATTCCCGCACGGCCAGCACTCGACGGCGGCCAAGCACGGCGAGGCGGTCGACGCCTGGCAGACCGGCGCCGACGAGCTGGACATAGTCATCAACGTCGGGCGGCTGAAGGCCGGCGACGACGAGGGCGTCGAAAGCGACGTCGCGGAGGTCGTCGCCGCGGTCCCGATCCCGGTGAAGGTCATCATCGAGACCGCGCTCCTCACGGACGCGGAGAAACACCGGGCCTGCGAGGCCGCCGTCGACGCCGGCGCCGACTTCGTCAAGACCTCGACGGGGTTCGCCGACGGCGGCGCGACCGTCGCGGACGTCGAACTGATGGCCGAGTACCTCCCGGTCAAGGCCAGCGGCGGCGTCGGCTCCTACGAGGAGGCAAAAGCGATGCTCGATGCGGGCGCCGAGCGCATCGGCGCGTCCTCCGGAGTCGAGATCGTCGAGGGGTTCCCCGGAGCGGACTGACCGCTACTCCTCGCGCATCTCGCCGAGTCGGTCGACGAGCGCGTCGGTGTCGACGTCGGACTCGACGGCGACGTCGCCGTCGTGGTCGTGTTCGTGGACGTTGAGGGCCTCGCCGTCGGTCTCCTGGTCCGCGCTCGCGTCCTGCTGTTCGGACTCGTCGTAGCTTCCGAATCCCATACCCGTTCGTTCAAACGCCGACGGAAGAACCACACGATGCGGCGGGCGTCCGGGTGGGTGTCTCTCCCACAACTGGAGCGACCCCATCGATTCCTGAAACCGTCGAAATCGACTTCGTCGATCGTCTAAACGCCGATCGAAAGATATGGAGTTATCCCGTTGGAGCGCAGTGACCGAGGTAGTCACACCCACAGGGACTCAGTATGTCTGGCAAATATGACTTAGTCATCGTCGGCGGCGGCATCAGCGGCGCATCGCTCCTCTACACGACGGCGAAGTTCACCGACATCGAATCGATCGCGCTGATCGAGAAGGAACCCGAGATCGCGGCGATCAACTCTCATCACACCAACAACTCTCAGACGCTTCACTTCGGCGACATCGAGACGAACTACACCTACGAGAAGGCAGAAAGCGTCAAGACCGGCGCCGAGCTGCTGGCGGGCTACCTGGAGAACCACGACGAGGACCGGGAGATGCACGCAAAGCGGAGCAAGATGGTGCTCGGCGTGGGCGACGACGAGGTCGAGAAACTGGAGACGCGCTACCACGACGAGGGCTTCGGCGACCTCTTCCCGAAGCTCCGCCCGATCGGGCGCGAGGAGATCGCCGAGATCGAACCGAAGGTCGTCGAGGGCCGCGACCCCGACGTCGACCTGCTCGCGCTCCAGACGCCCGACGGCTACGTCGTCGACTACGGCGCGACCTCGAAGTCCTTCGTCGAACAGGCCCGCGAGGAGGCCTCCGTCGACGTCTTCACGGGCACGAAAGTCGCGGACGTCACCCGCAACACCGAGGGCTACACGCTCACGACCGACCGCGGGCCCTTCGACTGCGAGGTCGCCGTCGTCGCCGCGGGCTCTCACAGCCTCCAGATCGCGAAGGAACTCGGCTACGGCGAGGATATGGCGCTCCTGCCCGTCGCGGGGAGCTTCTTCCTCGCGAACGACCTGCTGAACGGGAAGGTCTACACCCTCCAGATGAAGAAGCTCCCCTTCGCGGCGGTCCACGGCGACGCCGACGTCCACGACCCGAGCATCACCCGCTTCGGGCCGACGGCGAAGCTCGTGCCGGCGCTGGAGCGCGGCCGGCTCTCGACGGTCCCGGACTTCCTCGATGTCTTCGGCTTCGATCCGGCGTCGTTCCTGAGCTACGCCAACATCCTGGCCGACCGGATCCTCTTCCCGTTCGTCGTCCGGAATCTGCTCTACGACCTCCCGGAGGTCGGCCCGCGGGCGTTCCTCCCGCACGTCCAGAAGGTCGTCCCGAGCGTCGACCTCGACGACATCGACCGCGCGAGCGGCTACGGCGGCGTCCGCCCCCAGATCGTCGACACGAGCGCGAAGTCCCTGGATATGGGCGAGGCGAAGATCGTCGGCGACGACATCATCTTCAACATCACGCCCTCGCCGGGCGCCTCGACGAGTCTGAAGAACGCGATGCGCGACACCGAGACGATCCTGGAGTTCTTCGATGCGGACTACGAGTTCGACGAGGACGCCTTCCGCGCGGATACGATCGACAACTTCCCGCGAGAGGCGTAGATCCCCGCGAGAGTCGCCGACGCCGGTCGAGAGTGACGTTCGACCCGCACACGACCCGCCGTCTCGGGGGGAGGAAACGAAATCTGTCGTTTCCGTCGACCGGCGCCCGCGAATCGGCGAACCGACGGGATCTGCCGCGCGGAACCGACCGAACGAAAGACGACAAAACGGATTCGACGAAAATCGAATGTTCGTAAATCGTATTCGGGATTTTGAAAAATAGATTCAGAAGCCTTATCCGTATACCTCGCATTCGTCTATTTGCAATGGCAAACGGTACGGTTGACTTCTTCAACGACACGGGCGGTTACGGTTTCATCGAGACAGAGGACGCTGACGAGGACGTGTTCTTCCACATGGAAGACGTCGGTGGCGAGGATCTCACTGAGGGTACGGAACTCGAATTCGAGATCGAACAGGCCCCCAAGGGCCCCCGCGCGACGAACGTCGTCCGCGTCTAATCCGGTTCTACCCGTCGCCGCTCCGTAATACGAAGGCGACGACGATCCGCGATTTTCCGACAGTTACGAACGACAGTTGCGACGCCGACTCGGCGTCCGCTCTCACCCCGCTGAGTCCTGATGATGTCTGACGACATCATCAGCCCGCGCCCATCCGGTTCGGGCCGCACGTATCAGCGGGAAAGATTTACTCCGCTGCTGACAGTCTTTCGGGTATGTCCTCCGGCGACTTCTACCGCCAGCTCTTCGAGGAGGTCTCCGACGCGATCGTCGTCTACGACCCCGAGACGGCCGTCGTCGTCGACGCGAACCCCGCCGTCGCCGATCTCACCGGCTACTCGGTCGAGGCCCTCGTCGGCCGGCCGGTGACGCAGTTCAGCAGCGGCCCGCCCGAGGAGGTCGAGCGCGCCGCGGCGGAGCTCGTCGATCGGGCCGCCGAGCGGGACCAGCAGTTCGAGTGGCTGGTCGAACGGGCCGACGGCGAGATCAGGACGGCGGAGGTGTCGCTCCACCGCACGGAGATCGACGGCGACGACCGGGTGCTGGCGATCCTCCGCGACGTCACAGAGCGCGAGCGCGACCGGGCCGCCCTCGAAGAGAGCCGCCAGCGCCTCTCGCTTCTCACCCGGCACAGCCCCGACGTGTTCTGGATGTTCTCGGCGGACTGGAAGCAGTGCCTGTTCATCAACGATGCCTACGAGCGGATCTGGGGGCGGTCGACCGACGCGCTCGAAGCCGATCCGATGGACTTCCTCGCGGGCGTCCACCCCGACGACCGCGAGACGGTCCGGGACGCGATCGAGCGACTCGCGAACGGCTCGCGCGTCGAGACGGAGTACCGCGTCAACGAGGGCGAGGACTTCGAGCGCTGGGTCTGGGTCGAGGGCGTGCCGATCTACGAGGACGGCGAACTGACCCGGCACGTCGGCTTCGCGCGGGATATCACCCGCCGCAAGCGGCTCGTCTCCGACCTCCGCGAGCAGAACGAGCGGCTGTCGGCCCTGACCGAGAATGTCCCGGTCGTCCTCTTCGAGCTCGACGAAGACGGCGTGTTCGTGCAGTCGACCGGCCGCGGCCTCGACGCCCTCGGGCGGGAGCCCGGCCAGGTCGTCGGCCAGTCGATCGACGAGGTGTACGCAGGGCGTGAGGAGATCCGCGACGCGTGCCGCCGGGCGCTCGACGGCGAGTCGGTCTCGCGGACCGTCGAACTCGGGGACGTCGTCTTCGACGCGTGGTACGAGCCCGCATACGACGAGTCGGGTGACGTCGACGGCGTCATCGGCGTCGCGGTCGACGTCACGGAGCGCCAGCGGCTGGAGTCCGAACTCCGCGCCAACGAGCGCGCCCTCACGGACCTCCACGGCCGCGCCTCCCGGACGGGGCTTTCGATGGAAGAGCGGCTCCGGGAACTGCTCGACATCGGGCGTGAGCGGCTCGGCCTGCCGATCGGGTTCGTGACGCGCATCGACGGCCGGGAGCAGCGCGTCGTCGAGGCCGTCGGCGAGCACGAGGGCCTCCAGCCCGGAGCGACCCGGTCCCTGGAGGAGGCGTACTGCCGGCGGACGATCGAGCGCGAGGGCCTCCTCGGGATCCGGAACGCGCCCGAGGAGGGGTGGGCCGACGACGCGGCGTACCGGGAGTCGGGGCTGCGCTGTTACCTCGGCGGCAGGCTCGTCGTCGACGGCGAGCTCTACGGGACGGTCTGTTTCGCCAGTCCCGAGCCGAGGGACCGCGACTTCTCGGACGCCGAGCGGGCCTTCGTCGAACTGGTCGTCCAGTGGCTCGGCTACGAGATCGAGCGGGACCGCTACGAGTCCGAGCTCGAATCGCTCACCCGGGAGGTCGTCTCCATCCTCGAGGCCTCCCCGCTGGCCATCATCGAGGTCGACGCGTCCGCGGTCGTCCGGCGGTGGAACGACGCCGCGGAGTCGCTCTTCGGGATTCCGGAATCGGAGGCGGTGGGGACGAAGTACCCGGCGATCTCCGAGTCCAGGCGCCCCGTGTTCGAGGACCTCTTCGAGCGGGTGATGGCGGGCGAGACCGTGACGGGCGTCGAGGGCTCGATCGAGCGGCCCGACGGGACGCGGCGCGACCTCTCGATCAACGCCGCGCCGGTCACCGAGGCGGACGACGGGACCGGGGGCGCCGTCGTCACCGTCACGGACGTCACCGGCGAGCGGCGGCGACAGCGCCGGCTCGACGCGCTGCGGCGGGCGACCCAGCGGCTCGTCGAGGCCCACACCGACGACGCGGTCGCTTCGATCGCGGTCGAGGCGCCGTCGGAGGCGGTCGGCTTCCCGGCGGCCGCGGTCTGGCGCCACGACGAGACGACCGACTCCTTCGACCGGCTCGCCGCGACGGACGCCTGGAGGGAACTGGTGGGCGAGGGAGCCGCCCTCTCGGCGGCGACTGCGGGCGACGGGATCGACGTCGTCCGCGACGCGTTCGAGACGGGACAGCGGACGCGGCTCGGCGACTTCCGGGGCGGGTGGGCGACATCGGACGGCCTCGATGCCATCGGGTCGGCGGTGGCGGTCCCCGTCGGTCAGTGGGGCGTCCTCGCCGTCGCCGCCGAAGCGCCCGACGCCTTCGACGAGACGGACGCCAAGGTGCTGGAGACGCTCGCGGGGGCCCTCGAAGCCGCGTTCGCGAGCGTCGCGGACGAACAGCAGATCCGCGCGAACGAGCGCGAACTCAGGCGGCAGAACGAGCAGCTGGAGGAGTTCGCCCACGTCGTCGCCCACGACATCCGGGGCCCGCTCACGGCCGCCCGGGGCTTCCTCGAAATCGCCCTGGAGACCGACGCCGATGAGCACTTCGGGCGCGTCGCCGACGCCCACGCGCGGATGGAACGGATGATCGACGACCTCCTGACCCTCGCGCGGCAGGGCCGCTCGATCGCCGAGCGCGAGCCCGTCGACCTCGCCGCGTTGGCGGAGACCGCGTGGACGCAGGTCCGCGGGGACGCGAGCGTCGAGATCGAGGCGGGCCTGCCGGTGGTCTCGGCGGACGCCTCCCGGCTGGAGGAGGTGCTCGCGAACCTCTTTCGGAACGCGGTCGAGCACGCCGATCCCGGCGTCACGGTCAAGGTTGGTCCCCTGCGAACAGGCGAAGGCGACGCCGTCGAGGGGTTCTTCGTCGAGGACGACGGCCCCGGGATCCCGGCTGAGAAGCGCCCGCACATCTTCGATTTCGGTTACACGACCGATCCGACCGGGACGGGGCTGGGGCTCTCGATCGTCGAGGAGGTCGTCGAGGCGCACGGCTGGTCGGTGCGGGCGACGAGCGGGCGCGACGGCGGCGCGCGCTTCGAGATCGACACCAGCGGCCCGGCCGCGGTGACCCTGGACTGACAATAGCCATCCTGAGAGCGGACGCTCGGAGCGGAAGCGGCGCGTCGTGTCAGGTTCGATAAAATATATGCGGGCGTCGGACGGACTGCCGTGCGTGAGCGTTTCTATCACCGGGACGATCCGCGGGATGGCGAACCGCGCGAACCCCGCCTTCGGGGTCGGCGCGGTCGTCCTCCCGCTCGGACTCCTGCTCGCGGCGATCGCGTTCGGAACGGTACAGCAACTGACCTACGTCCACGTGATGGCCGGCGTCCTCTGGACCGGCACCGACCTGTTTATGGCGCTGGTCCTGGGGCCGGTGCTGGGCGGCCTCGACGTCGACGAGCGCGCCGAGGTGTTCCAGCGCTTCACGCCGAAGATGGCGTTCCTGATGCCGACCCTGGCGTTCACGACGATCATCGGCGGGATGGTCCTCGCGAGCGAGATGGGCTACCTCCCGGGGCTCGCGGCCTGGGGCGGCGTGTTCTCGGTCGTAGCGATGGGGCCGGCGCTCGCCGCGGTCGCGTTCCAGTTCGACGCCTTCACCGACTGGCGCTGGCTCGCGCTGTTCGCAATCATCGTCGGCGGCGGCGCGGTCTCGCTGGTGGCGAACCTCGGCGCGCTGGCGATGCCGGGGCTCCCGATCCTCCTCGCGCTCGCCATCGTCAGCGTGCTCACGATCCTGGGCTTCGGCGTGCTGATGCCCGGCGAAGCGCGGATGTATCTGGAGATGACCTCCTCGGATCCCGACGCCGACCTCATCGGGCGGATCGGGATGCGCAACGCGAAACTGAGCGGACTCCAGGGCGTCTTGCAACTCAGCATCGTTGCCGTGATGGTGTACATCCGCTGGGGGAGCCTGGGCTTCTGAGTTCGCGGTTTCGATTCGGCCACGTTCCGGTTCCCACTCGATAAGAATCCTCGGCAGGTGTATTTGTACTCCGTACGACTGTCCAGATAGGAGGTGACTCCAATGGCAATCGAACACCTGGAACGGCAGACGTTCGGCGCCGAACTCACGCCGCTCGAACGCCTCGTCGCCGGGGTCTGTGCGGTCGCGGGAGGCATCGGTCACGCGCTGCTCGCAGCGGCGTTCGCCACACTGCTGTACGTGCTGCTCTTCGTGGCGTGAACGACATCTCTCGGTCGTCTCATTCCTTCTCGCGGTGAATCCGGGCGGGTGCGAACTGGTCGGCCCAGTACCTACTCCGTTGCCGCCGCCGTCGCCGTTCCGTTGGTCGACTCGTTCGTCCGGACGCGGACGTACCGCTGGCCGACGGCCTCGTCGAGCAGGCTGTCCACGGGCGCGCGGTCGTCGGTCAGCACGGGCACGTCGTCGGTCGGCTCGCCGCGTCGGTACGACGACAGATCCGCGGCGAGGTCGATCCCGATGTCGCGGCGGTCGTTCCGCCCCTGGAGTTCCGATTCAGACACCAGCCCCGTCTGCTTCGTCGCGATCACCTCGATGTTCTGGACGACCGGCCCCCCGGCGGTCGGGAAGCTGTACACCCGCGGGAAGACCTGTTCCATCGTCTTGTACTCCGCGCGGTAGAAGTCGGAGGCGGGCCCCGTCGGCGCCGCGATGAGGTTCGCGAGCAGGACCCCGTCGTCGTCCAGCCGGTCGGCGGCGAGGCGCATAAACTCCACCGTGGTCAGTTGGAACGGCACCGAGTCCTTCCGGTAGGCGTCGAGGACGATCACGTCGTAGGTGCGGTTCGTCGATTCGAGGAACTGCCGGGCGCCGCCGACGTGGACGTTCATCCGCGGTGAGTCGGGGATGCCGAAGTAGCGGTCGGCGGCGTCGACGACCGCGGGGTCGAGTTCGACGACGTCGACGGTGACGTTCGGGTAGGTCTCGTGGAAGATCCGCGGGCCGGTGAATCCGCCCCCGCCGACGAACAGCACGCGGTCGACCGCGTCGGCGTCCTCGGTGAAGAGGAGCGGCGCGTGGAAGTACCGCGTGTACTCGAAGACGTGCCTGTCGGGGTCGGTCAGGTCCATCGCGCTGTGGCGCTGGCCGTCGAGGTACAGCGTCCTGACGTCGCCGCGGTCGACGACCTGGAGTTCCTGGTAGGCGGTCTGTGTCCCGTAGACCGTCTCGCCCGCCACCGCGGGGCCGAGGCCGCCCGTCGCCGTCGCGGCGACGAGCGCCAGGGCGACGACGCCGACGCGGAGCCCGGCCGTCCCGCGGAGGTCGGGCGCGGTGACCGCTGCCGCGGCGACGAGCGCCGTCAGCCCGAGCACGAGGCCGATTTGCGGGACCGAGAGCGTCGGCACGAGGAGGTAGGTCGTCCCGAACGCGCCGACGATGCTGCCGACGGTCCCGACGGCGTAGACGTGGCCCGCGGTCGCGCCCACGTCGCCGCCGGCGAGCTCGGCGGTGTAGGGACTCACGTAGCCCAGGAGGTACGTCGGCGGGCCGAAGAGGAGCGTGATCGCCGGCAGCGACGCGAACTCGCTCGGGAGCGGGAACAGCTCCGTCGCCTGCACCGCGGCGTCGCCGATCAGGATCACGCCCGCGACGTAGAGCGCCGTCGCCAGGAAGATCCAGCCGAGCCGGCCGTAGGAGGCGTTGCGGGCGGCGCGCTGGCCGCCGCGGTGGTAGCCGAGGCTCAGGGCGGCGAGGAAGACGCCGATGATGCCGCCCCACGTGTAGATGCTGTTGCCGAACGCCGGTGCGAGGATCCGCCCGGCCAGGATTTCGAGGCCCATACTCGTGACCCCGGAGACGAAGACGGCCGTCTCGGCCCGGGAGGGTCGCCGACTGGGGAGCCGGAGGTCCATCGCCGGTACCCTGGGTCGGCAGCGACTTCAACGACTCGTTCGCCGAACCGAGCCGACGGGACGAGAAAGGAGGATATAGGATGCCCCAGCCGAAAGCACCCACAGAGCCATATGTTCGAGCGAATCTTGCTCCCGACGGACGGCACCGAGTCGATGGACGCGGTCGTCGAGACCGCCGCCGACATCGCCGTCCAGCGCGATGCCGAGGTACACGTCCTCTACGTCATCGACGACCGGGCCTTCCTCACGCTGCAAGACGAGATGAAGACCGAGGTCGTCGCCGAACTGGAGGGCGAGGGCGAGGCCGCCGTCGACCGCGCGGCGACCCGCCTGCGCGAGGCCGGCATCGACGTCACGACCGCGATCCGCGAGGGCGACCCCGCAGAGCAGATCCTCGGGTACAGCGACGAGGTCAGCGTCGACCTCATCACGATGGGGACCCGCCGCGGCGACTACACCAACAATCTGATGGGCAGCGTCTCCCAGAAGGTCGTCGCCCGCGCCGACGTCCCGGTGCTGACGACGAACCTCGCCGTCGAGGAGTGACCCGACACGCGGCGGCGTCGCCCGCTTCGCGTCTCCTCACTCCGCGTCGGAATCGAAGTCGAGCGCGACCGAATTGATGCAGTAGCGCTTGCCCGTCGGCTCGGGACCGTCCTCGAAGACGTGTCCGAGGTGCCCGCCGCAGTTCCGACACAGCACCTCGATGCGGCGCATCCCGTGGCGCGTGTCCGTCCGCGTCTCGATGGCGTCCTGATTGGCGTCGTAGAACGCCGGCCAGCCGGAGCCGGAGTCGTACTTCGTCTCGCTGTCGAAGAGCACCGCGCCGCAGCCCGCACACCGGTAGCTGCCGTCGTCCTTCTCGTCGAGGTACTCGCCGCTGAACTTCGGTTCCGTCCCGCGGGCGCGGAGGATCTCGTACTCCTCCTCGGAGAGCCGCTCGCGCCATTCGTCCTCTGAGTCCGGGACGTCGTCGCGTCCGCTCTCGACGGGTGTCTCGTCGGCCATACCCGCAGTTGGGGCTGGAGCGCCAAGAGTCTCGCCCCCGAGGGGGTTACTCCTCGTCGCGCTTGAGCAGCGAGGGGAACCGCAGCCGGCCGAGTTCGTCGATGTCGAAGCCGTCCAGCGCGCCGGGGCGGTCCACGACCTCGGGGACGTCCGTGGACGGGTCGACAGACAGCGACTCGCGGGCGGGCGCGGGCGAGTCGGCGGCCTCGATCAGCTCCTCCCAGGCGCCCTCGTCGGTCTCGTGGTTCGGGCGGACGTCCCGCACCTCGCGGCGCCCCTCCTCGAACGCCAGATCGAGGACGCTCCGCTCGTAGGCCGTCGACGCGAGCCCGCGGAGCCGCTTTCGCTCCTCGGGGAACTCGTGGCCAAGTTCGGTTGCGATCCCGAGCGCGTACATCCGCTCTACGGCCTCCTCCGCGGAGAGCGACTCCCAGCCGACGTCGAAGGCGCGTTCGTACATCTAGAAGTCCACCCGTTTGGTCGGGTCGACGACGATCCCCTCGTCGGTGAACGACAGCGACCGGATGTCGGAGTCGATGTCTGTCCCCCGCATCTTCACGACCTGGATCCCCCGCCGCATCCCGGTCGCCTCCAGGTAGTTGTGGAAGAAGATGACCCCGTGGGCGAGGAAGTGCTCGTCGGCGTAGGCGCTCGGGTCTGTCATCTCCGAGATGAGAAGCGTCGTCGCATCGCAGGTCTTCAGCGCCGTGAGGAACCGCGTCATCTCCTCTTCGCCGTCGGCGAAGAAGAGCTCCAGGAGCATCGTCGAGTCGATGACGAGCCGGTCGATGTCCCGGGAGTTGACGAAGCCGACGATCTTGTCGGTCAGGCCCTGGACGCTGGAGGGGTTGCCGCTCCCCGAGGACTGATTCAGGAGCCGCGTGCCCTGCTGGCCGGCGAGGTTGACAAAGCGGAACTGCTCGGAGCTCGTGAGCGTCTCGAAGCCGAACTCGTAGTTCGACATATCCTCGACGAGCTCGTCGCGCGACTCGTGCATCGTGATGTACAGGCAGTTCTCCCCGTTCCGGAGCCCCTCGGCGATGAACTGGGCCGTGAACGTGGTCTTCCCGCTGCCGGGTGGGCCGGAGAGGACGTACAGCCGCCCGGGGAGGAAGCCGCCCTGGATCAGGTGGTCGAACCCGCTGACCCCGCTCGGAATCCGCATACTGGCAGGTCCGTCGACCCGCCTCATAACCGTTCCGGGCTAATTTTCACGCAGCGTAACGCCAGGAAGGTCTCGGAGCGACCGCAGCGAGTCGAGTTCGTACGTCGGCTCCGCGTCCAGCATCGTGTCCGCGCGGTGGGGGCGTCGCAGGAACGCGGAGTCGACGCCCGCCCGGTGTGCGGCCAGCACGTCGGTCTCGCTGTCGCCGACGAACAGCGCCGACTCGGCGCCGAGGTCGTCGAGGGCGCGCTCCAGGTAGTAGGGTGCGGGCTTCTTCCGGCGGAGGCTCTCGACGGTCGGCTCCCTGCCGTAGGCGGTCCCGAAGAGGGATTCGAGTCCGTGGTGGCGGAGGATCGCGTCGATCGTCGCCTGTTGGTTCGTGCTGACGATTCCGAGCGGGGCCGCGAGGTCATCGAGCACGTCGATGTCGGGGTAGCGGTCCGTCTCGCCGCCCTCCATCGCGCTGATCTGCGCCGCGCTCGCCGTCCGCTCGCGGGCCGCCCAGAAGTCGTCCACGTCGACGCCGTACGCGCCGCAGACCCGCGTTAGGGTCTCGGGTGTGACGCCGTAGGCGACGGCCTCGACGTCCTCGTCGGCCGGGTTCTCGATTCCGACGGCGGCGAACGCCTCGCGCGCGGCCGACCGGAGAAGCTCCACACCGGGCCGTTCGACCAGCACGCCGTCGTTGTCGAAGACCACCGCGTCGTACTCCATACGCGGTCCTGGGTGGTGGGCGGTGAAATACCTGCGGGACGGCGCCGACCGGGCCGACCGGCCCGAACGCTGAAGCCCGGACCGTCCTTCTACCCGCTGTGAGCGACAGCGCAGAGCAAGCGGACGGATCGACCCCACGGCTCGGTGTCGTCGGCGCGGGCGCGGCCGGCGCGGCCGCGGCGTACGCCCTCCGCGACGCCGACGTCGCGGTGACCGTCTTCGAGAAGAGCGGCGGCGTCTGCGGCCGGGCGGCCACCCGGCGGCGCGACGGCTGTTACTACGACCACGGCGCCAACTACGTGAAGGAAGCCGACGAGCGGACGGCCGCGCTCCTCGAAGAACTGGGGACCGAGGGCTTGGTCGAGATCGACGAGCCGGTCTGGACGTTCGACGGGGAGGGGACCATCGAACCGGGCGACCGCGAGTCGACAAAGCGGACGTGGACCGAGGGTATCACCCAGCTCGCAAAGCGGCTCTTCGACCGCGCGGGCACGACGGTCAACCGCCGGACGCGGATCGACGAGATCCGGGCTCGGGGGACAGACCGCGAGACCGATGCGGAGACCCGATGGGGGCTCACCGACACCGAAGGGAGCGAGTACGGCCCGTTCGACGCGCTGCTCGTCACGCCGCCGGCGCCGCAGACGGCCGAGCTACTGCGCGCGACCGACTGGGACGACGCGCGCCGCGAGGCGCTCGTCGACGCCGTCGACGCGGTGCCGTATCGGACGATCCGGACGGTCGTTCTCCACTACCCGTTCCGCGAATCCTACCCGTGGTACGGGCTCGTGAACCCCGACCGCGAGCACGCGATCGGCTGGCTCTCCCGCGAGGAGTGCAAGCCGGGGCACGTCCCCGACGGCGAGAGCCTCCTCGTCGTCCAGATGAGCCCCGCGTGGTCGACCGAGACGTACGACGACGCGCTCGCCGAGATCGAGTCCGAGGTCTGCGACCGCGTCGCCGACCTCCTGGGCGAGGACCGCTACCGCGACCCCGACTGGACCGACGATCAGGGCTGGCGCTACGCGCTCCCGGATTCGGCGGTCGACGCGGAGGCGATCCGGACCGCCGAGGACGCCAGGCTCTACTTCGCCGGCGACTGGGTCGCCGGCGAGGGCCGAGTCCCGAGCGCGCTCTGGAACGGCCACGAGACGGGCGAGCGCATCGGCGCGGCGCTGGACTGACGGAGTCGGCACCGGACGAGCGCGCCAGGCAGACAGGCTTTACTGCTACCGGCTCGTACGATCGCCCGTGTCGCTGACCGTCAGACTCGATCCCCACGTCCACTCCGAGGCCTCCTACGACGGGACCGACCCCGTCGAGCTCCTCCTCGAACAGGCCGCCGAGATCGGGCTCGACGCCGTCGTCGTGACCGACCACGACGTGATCCACGAGTCCGTCCGCGCGGCGGAGCTGGCGCCCCGGTACGGCCTGATCGGGATCCCGGGGGTCGAGGTCTCCACCGCCGACGGACACCTGCTCGCGCTGGGGATCGAGGAGATGCCCCCGCACCGCGCGCCGATGGCCGAGACGGCCTCGTGGGTCCGCGAGCGCGGCGGCGTCGCGATCGTGCCGCACCCCTTCCAGCGGAGCCGACACGGCGTGCGCAAACGCCGGCTCCGCGACGTCGACCCCGACGCGATCGAGGTGTACAACTCCTGGGCGTTCACCGGCTGGAAGAACCGCCGCGCGCGCCGCTACGCCAACGCTCGCGGCTATCCCGGCGTCGCGGGGAGCGACGCCCACAAGGTGGGGTACGTCGGCCGCGCCTACACCGAGATCGAGATCGAGGGGATCGAGCGCGCAGACCTCACCGCCGAGATCGTCCTCGACGCGATCCGCGACGGGGCCACGCGGGTCGAGGGCCGGCGGACGCCGATCCCGACCTCGGCGCGCCACTACGCCGGCGCGGGCGTCAGGAAGAGCGGCTTCTACGCGAAGTACGGCGCCTACCGCGGCGGCGCGCTCGCCAAGACGGGGGCGCTCGGCGCCGCGCGGATGCTGTATCGGCTCTCGCCGCTGTCCGGGTAGCTACGACAGCAGCGAAAATAGCATTGCGAACGTCGAGAGCGGCCGTTCTCAGACGTAGTCGATACCGTCCCAGGTCGGGCCGCCGCCGTGCCACTGGTGGTTCGT
This sequence comes from Halobellus sp. MBLA0158, assembly GCF_041477585.1. Classification (NCBI taxonomy): domain Archaea; kingdom Methanobacteriati; phylum Methanobacteriota; class Halobacteria; order Halobacteriales; family Haloferacaceae; genus Halobellus; species Halobellus rubicundus. The sequence goes on along the minus strand of NZ_JBGNYA010000001.1, from coordinate 2,025,209 downwards.
CGGGCCGCCGAGCGACTCTTCCTTCCACTCGATCGGCTCCCAGTCGGGCTCGAAGTTCAGATAGCCCGGCCCGGCGAACAGTTCGAGGCGGAGCTGGCTCGCGGGGTCCTTGACGTACATACAGTCCGCGCGGGTGATCGCGTGCATCGCGGGCCCGTTGCTCCGGTTGTTGATCTCGATGCCGTGCTCGCTGCAGATGTCGGCGGCCGTCCAGAGGTCCTGGAGGCTGTCGAGGTGGAACGCGACGTGGTGGAACTGCGTCGGGTCGCCGGGCTCCTCGCGGTGGATGGCGATGTCGTGGGGGAGCGGCGTGACGGCGTACCACCAGCCCCAGTACTCGCCGTTCTTGTCCTCGTAGCGCTCGTTCAGCTGGAAGTTCATCGCCTCGCGCAGCCACTCGTCGTGCTTGAACGCGTTCTCGCCGGGGTCGTTGACGTGGACGTGGTCGATCCGGCGGGGCGCGATCCGGTTGCCCACCGACTCGCTGTAATTCCGGTTCAGCAGACCGGAGCGCTTGCCCTCCGGGGCCTTCGGCTTCTCGACGTCCCAGTAGAACTCGTAGTTGTGGCCGAACTTGTCGACCCGGATCGCCTCGCCGATGCCGTTCTCCTCGCCGGCCTCGACGTGGGTGATCTCTTCGCCCTCGTCTTTCAGCTGCTGTTCGAGCTCGTCGAGAGCTTCCTCGCTCTCGGTCCGGAACGCGAAGTGGTCGACGCCCGTCTGGCCGCTCTCTGTCAGGCTGAGCGTGTGGTGCTCCCAGTCGCGCATGCCGCGGAGATAGGCGGTGTCGCCGTCGCGCTCTGTGACCTGGAAGCCCATCACCTCGTTGAAGAACCAGAGCGATTCGTCGAGGTCCGGCGTGTGCGCTGCGACGTGTCCGAGTTTGGCTACGGGGGATTGTCGTCGTTTCATGGTTGCGTTCGTGATGGTGAGTTCTCGCGGTGAACTCTCCTAGACGGTTGCTGATTCACCGGTAAAATGGTTATAGAAAGACCCCAAATATCGGGGGCATTTATAAGTCGATCCGGATCGATCCCGAATTATTGATCAGGCAGGGCGGCCTGGATGCGACCGTGACCGGAATCCGCGCGGAGGTGACCGTCGAATCCCCGCCCGACTGCCCGGCCGTTCGGGCGTCCGAGGCGGCCGACGCGCCGGCGACGTCGGTGACGAAGTCCGCACCCAGCGACCCCGACGCGCCGATGACAGAGGAGTTCGTGCTGGAGACAGACGAGGCGGCCCCGCTCGAAGACGGCCTCCCCGACGACGACCGGGAGTTCACGGAGGTCTTCTCGTACGGGTCCGAGCAGGTCTACCGCTTCGACCGCTCGCCCGACCGGAACTGCTTCTGCGAGTCGGTGGAGGCGTTCGGGTGCCCCGTCCGCGACGTCCACACCCGCGACGGGGCCCTGATGATCAGCTTCCACGCGCCCGACGTCGACACGCTCCGCGACGTGATCAGGCGGCTCGACGAGGGCTGGGACGGCGTCTCCGTCCATCGGCTCGTCCGCTCGGACGGGGACCGCGAGGAGTCCGATCTGGCCGTCGTCGACCGGAGCGCCCTCACCGCGCGCCAGCGGGAGGTGCTCGAAACGGCCCACGAGATGGGGTACTTCGAGCACCCGAAGCGCGCGAACGCCGGCGACGTGGCTTCGGAACTGGACATCGATCCCTCGACGTTCTCCGAGCACCTCGCGACCGCACAGGACAAGCTGTTGTCGGCGATCCTCGATTAGGTTAGGACTCGCTCCCGGCGCTCACCAGTTCGTCGTAGCGCGCGCCGGTCTGCTTCAGCGTCGCCGTCGAGTAGAGCCGCTCGTGATCGAAGGGGAGGTGCTCCGCCGCGAGTTCGTCGATCTTCGCGTCGACGGCGTCCGCCTCGCGGCCGTGGATCATCGTGAAGAGGTTGTACTCCCAGTCCTGGTCGGGGCGTCGCGGTCGGTGGTAACAGAGCGTCACGTACGGCAGTTCGCCGACGGCCTCGCCCCGCGCGTCGAGTTCGTCGTCGGGGACGTCCCAGACGACCATGCAGTTCGCGTCGAAGCCCGTGACGATGTGGTTCACCACGCAGCCAACGCGCTTGATACAGCCGTCGGCGAGGAGGCGCTCGACGGCGTCGACGACGTCCCCCGGATCGGCGCCGATCGCCTCGGCGACGTCGCGGTAGGGCGTCGCCGACAGCGGGAAGCCGTCCTGGATCTCGATCAGGAGGGCCGCCTCCAGTTCGGTGAGGTCGCCGACGGCCTCCTCGGAGATGCGCGTCGCGGAGGCGTCGGTCGCGGCGACGCTCTCGCGGGCGAAGGCGTCGTCGTTGACGACGGGGAACTCCAGGTCGATGTAGTAATCCGTTAGCATCGGGAGATTCAACACCGGACAGCCCGTGCGGTCTTCGATCTCCGCGAGGATCGCGTCCCGCTTCCGCCTCGAAGCCGCGGTGACGACGAACCACATATTCCAGGTGTGGTCGCGGCGGTAGTTGTGGTTCACCTGGCGGTAGCCGTTGATGACCTCGGCGACCTCGTCGAACCGATCTGCGGGCGCGGCGACCGCCGCGAGGGTCGAACTGCCGATCACCGGCGGATTCAGCACCGCGCCGAAGCGCCGGAAGATGCCCCGCTCGCGGAGGCGACGGACCCGTTCCAGCGCCTCCGCCTCGTCGATGCCGAGGTCCGCGGCGACGGCGCGGAACGGGCGCTCGACGACGGGAAAGCCGCTCTGGTAGTCGTCGATCAGGGCGGCGTCCACCGCATCGAGGTCGGCGCGCCAGTCCTCGTCCAGTGCGCTCATTGTCGACACCTGGGACCGAACGGACGTACCTATTTCGGCTCCCGTCTCGGCTCTTCCCAGGTGGGAATCGAACGGGTCACTTTTTATGCTCAAACCCGAATCGATTCGTATGGCTCAAGCGACGGAGCCCGCCGAATTCGGGGAGTGGCCGCTGAAGCGCCTGATGACCGAGGTCGTCGGCACGGGCGTCAAGTCCGCCGAGGACATGACGCGCGAGCAGGCGACAGAAGCGATGGAGCGGATCCTCGCCGGCGAGCCCGACCCCACCACGCTGGGGGCGTTCTGGCTCGCGAACCGCTGGAAGCACAACAACGCCGAGGAGCTCGCGGCCTACGCCGACGTGATCGCCGAGGACGTCGTCTACGCCGAGCCCGACGCCGACCCCGTCGACTGCGGGGCGAACTACGACGGCAAGGGCGACACCGCGATCCTGGGCGCCGCGGCGGGCATCGTCGCCGCCGGCGCGGGCACGCCGGTCGTCGTCCACTCCGGCGACCGCGTCCCGACGCAGAAACAGGACGCCTACAAGCACGTCCTCGACGAACTCGGGATCCGGACCGAACTCGTCCCGAACGAGAGCGCGGATATGGTCGACGAGACGGGCTTCGGCTTCTACTACCAGCCCGAGTTCGCGCCGCGGGTCCACGCCCTGTGGGACCGCCGCGATCAGATGGGCGTCCGCACGTTCGTCAACACCGTCGAGACGATCGCCAACCCCGCGAAGGCCGACGTCCACCTCGGCTCCTTCTACCACCTAGCGTTCGCGAAGAAGATCGTCGAGACTTTCGAGAATATGGACTCCCAGAGCCCCCACCGCGTCGTGATGTTCCAGGGGATGGAAGGCTACGACGACATCCGCCCCGGCTACACGAAGGTCGGCGAGTGGACCGACGGCGACTTCCGCGACTACGAGATCGAGACGCCCGAGTACGGGATGGACTTCGAGTACGAGGACCTCGAAGTCGACCCCGACGACGTCGCGGGCGACTCCGCGGACCTGACGGCGGAGATCATCGCCGGCGAGCGCGAGGACCACTTCGCCGACGCGGTCGCGCTCAACGCCGCCTTCCGGATCTACGCCCGCGAGGACGCCGAAACCCTCGACGAGGGCCTGGAGATGGCCCGCGAGAGCATCGACTCCGGCGCTGCTGCGGCCGTCCTCGAAGACCTCCGCGACTTCTGATACGGGCGTCTTCTCGTCCCGTCTCCTCGCCGCTGTTCGTTTCTGACCGCCGACACTCGTTTCCCCGCGGCCGCCGTGGGCCGAGTATGACCAGCGAGACGACCGCCGCGGACCGGATCCGCGCGTACTACGACGCGCTTAGGAGTGGCGAGCCGCTGTCTCCGTTCTTCGCGCGGGACGACGACATCGTGAAATACGGGATCACCGAGAAGCTGACCGGCTACGACGAGATCGAAGCGGGGCTCAGAGCGCAGACGCGAACGACGGCGGACTGGACCGTCGAGAGCGACGCGCTCTCGGTTACCGAACGCGACGACCACGCGTGGTTCTCCGACGACGTCCAAATGGCGTGGCGAGACGTCGAATCCGGGCGGGAATACGACTTCGAGAGTCGCTGGAGCGGGACGCTCGAACGGCGAGCGCGCGAGGGCGATGCCGACGGCGTCGGCGACGAAGCAGACTCGACGTGGCGCTTCGTCGGAATGCACGTGAGCGCCGTTCCGTCGGGGCCGCTCGCGGAGTGAGTCGGCGCGGGCGTCGAGAGGCCGAGTGGACACCGTTTTGTATCGGTCGCTCCTTCCTCCCCTATGGTCGACGACGCCGAACTCGAAAACCCCGAGAACCCCGTCGTGACGCTGTCAACCACGAAGGGCGACATCACCGTCGAACTGTTCGAACAGCGCGCGCCGCGCACAGTCGAGAACTTCCTCGGCCTCGCGACGGGCGACAAGGAGTGGAGCGACCCCGAGACGGGCGAGACCCGCACCGACTCGCTGTACGAGGGCACGGTCTTCCACCGCGTGATCGACGGCTTCATGATCCAGGGCGGCGACCCCGAGGGCACCGGCCGCGGCGGCCCGGGCTACACCTTCGACGACGAGTTCCACGAGGACCTGAACCACGACGAGGCGGGCAAGCTCTCGATGGCCAACCGCGGCCCGAACACCAACGGCTCGCAGTTCTTCATCACGCTCGACGCCCAGCCGCACCTCGACGGCCGCCACGCGGTCTTCGGGCAGGTCGTCGAGGGGATGAGCGTGGTAGAGGAGATCGGCGACGTGCCGACCGACAGCGACGACAAGCCGGTGAAAGACATCGAGATCGAGTCGGTCGACGTCGAGCAGTAGCGCCGCGTTTCCCGCGGACCTGACTGCCGTCCGTCGTTTCACTTTCACCCCGCTCCCGAACCCTTCTTAACCGTCCACGAGGAAGGACTCCGCAGATGACGTCTTTCCAGTCGACGCTCGGCGAGGAGGGCGGCGGGATCGCCGAGGAGCTGGCCGAGGGCCAGCGCGCCATCTCCATCGCCGAGTTCTTCGAGAAGAACAAGCACATGCTCGGCTTCGACTCGGGCGCGCGGGGGCTCGTCACGGCCGTCAAGGAGGCCGTCGATAACGCCCTCGACGCGACCGAGGAGGCCGGGATCAAGCCCGACATCTCGATCGAGATCAGGGAATCGGGCGATTACTACACCCTGATCGTCGAGGACAACGGCCCCGGGATCACCCGCGAACAGATCCCCAAGGTGTTCGGGAAACTGCTGTACGGCTCGCGGTTTCACGCCCGTGAGCAGAGCCGCGGCCAGCAGGGAATCGGCATCTCGGCGGCTGTACTCTACTCGCAGCTCACTTCCGGCAAGCCCGCGAAGATCACCTCCCGCACCCAGCGTTCGGAGACGGCCCAGTACTTCGAGCTAATCATCGACACCGACACCAACGAGCCCGAGATCCAGGTCGAAGAGGAGCGCGCACCGGGCGAGTCGGAACTCTCGCCGACTCACGGTACCCGCATCGAGATGGAGATGGAGGCGAACATGCGGGCGCGCCAGCAGCTCCACGACTATGTCAAGCACACCGCGGTCGTCAACCCCCACGCCCGCTTGGTTCTGGACGAGCCCGGCCTCGACGAGCCGCGGCGGTACGAGCGCGTCGAGGGCGCGTCCCTGCCTGCCGAAACCGAAGAGATCCGCCCGCACCCCCACGGCGTCGAGCTCGGGACGCTGATCAAGATGCTCAACGCCACCGAGTCCTACTCGGTGTCGGGCTTCCTCCAAGAGGAGTTCACCCGCGTCGGGTCGAAGACCGCCGACAAGGTCATCGACCGCTTCCGGGACCGGCACTTCGGCCGCGAGATGGGCTGGTCGGCGCCGCGCGAGCCCGAGACCGACCTCGAAACCGCGATCGAAGACAGCGTCGCGAACAAGGGCGCCGAGGCGACCGCGACGTTCGCCGAGCGCGTCGCTGACACCCTCCAGTCGCGCGAGCGGACGGCCCACAGCGAACTGGCGGGGATCGTCGACACCGTCGCCGACGACGTCGAGGACGAGTTCGACGCGAACTTCGGCGACACGGTGCGAGAAAACGCCGTCGAGGCGGCGTGGGCGGTCCTGACGGGGGACCTCGACTCGGACCTCTACGCGCTCGTCGACGAGGCCACGAGCACGCGGAAGGATGACGCGACCGTCGCCGGCATCGCCGAGCGGCTGGCCGACAAATTCCGCGACGGGGATCCGACGCACCGCGCCACGCGAGCGACCCTCGTGGACTACGTCGACCGCTCGGCGGATCTCCTGGTTTCGGAGGAGATCTCCTTCGGCGAGACCGCCAGGGAGAACGTCGTCGAGGCGGTCTGGGAGACGATGCGGACCGTCCCCGACGACGTCCCGAAGGTCCGGGAGGTCGCGGGCGAGCGCGACGTCGCCTCCGAACTCCTGGAGGCGATGCGCGAGACCGACATCCTCGCGCCGCCGACGAACTGCCTGTCGCCGATCACGGCCGAGCTCGTCGAGGCCGGCCTTCGAAAGGAGTTCGACGCCGACTTCTACGCCGCGGCGACGCGCGACGCGGAGGTCCACGGCGGCGACCCGTTCATCGTCGAGGCCGGCATCGCCTACGGCGGCGAACTCGAAGACGGGACGGTCGACCTCCTCCGCTTCGCCAACCGCGTGCCGCTCGTCTACCAGCGCGGGGCGTGTGCGACGACCGACGTCGTGAAGGGGATCGGCTGGCGGAACTACGGGCTCGACCAGCCCGGCGGGTCGGGGATGCCGAACGGCCCCGCGGTGATTATGATCCACGTCGCGTCCACGAACGTCCCGTTCACGAGCGAGTCCAAGGACGCCATCGCGAACATCCCCGCGATCGAAGACGAGATCGAACTCGCGATCCGCGAGGCCGCCCGCGACCTCAAGTCCTACCTCAACAAGCGGCGCTCGATGCAGAAGCGCCGGAAGAAGCAGGACGTCCTCGGGAAGATCCTCCCGGAGATGGCCGACAAGCTCTCGGAGGTCACGGATCGGCCGCGGCCCAACATCGACGGCGCCCTGGCCCGGATTATGAACAACGTCAGCGTCGAGCGCGAGGTCGACGGCGACAGCGTCACCCTGATCGTCGAAAACCACTCCGACCGCAACGAGGACCCCGAGATCACAGACATCGTCTCGGTCGAGCCCGCGGACCTCCCCGAGGACGCGAGCGTCGTCGACCTCGACGGCGAGTGGTTCGTCAAGTGGGAACCGACGGTCCCGGCGGGTGAGACGGTCGAACTCACCTACACGGCGAGCGGGGACGCGGAGTTCGACGTCGACGTCGACGGCATCGAAGCGGAGAAACTGACGGTCAACGCCTAACCATGAGCACGAAACAGGACGACGAAATCGCACAGGAACGGCTCGTCGATCTCGCCGCGGAGTTCTACGACCAGTTCGCGTCGGGCGAAGTGCCCCAGATGAACATCCCCACGCGGACGAAGTCGAACATCGTCTTCGACGAGGAATCGAAGGTCTGGGTCTACGGCGACCGCACGTCGACGCGGTCTGCCAACAGCGTCCGCGGCGCGCGGAAATTGCTGAAGGCCGCCTACGCAATCGAGTTCCTCGTCAATCAGTTGGAGGCCGACCGCTCGTCGACGCTGCGTGAGCTGTACTACCTCTCGGAGTCGTGGGACAACGAGGAGGCGCAGTTCTCGAGTCAGGACGAGTCGAACCAACTGATCGAGGACTTAGAGATCGTCTCGGGCGTCACCCGCGAGGACTTCCACATGCGCCCCGAGGAGTCGGGTGCGACGCTTATGGGCCCGCTCGAACTCCGCGAGCAGACCCGCCGCGGCGAACGGGAGATCCACTGCCAGAAGGACGTCGGCGAGGGAGGCTACCAGATCCCCAACAACCCCGACACGATCGACTTCCTCGATCACGACATCGACTTCGTGCTCTGCGTCGAGACCGGCGGGATGCGCGATCGCCTCGTGGAGAACGGCTTCGACGAGGAGTACAACTGCCTCGTCGTCCACCTGAAGGGCCAGCCGGCCCGGGCGACCCGCCGGATCACGAAGCGCCTCCACGACGAACTCGACCTGCCGGTCGTGGTCTTCACAGACGGCGACCCGTGGTCCTACCGGATCTACGGCTCGGTCGCCTACGGCTCGATCAAGTCCGCGCACCTCTCGGAGTACCTCGCGACGCCCGAGGCGCGCTTCGTCGGGATCCAGCCGGAGGACATCGTCGAGTACGACCTCCCCACCGACCCGCTGGCGGACTCGGACGTCAACGCGCTCGAATCCGAACTGGAGGACCCCAGATTCGAGACCGACTACTGGACCGAGCAGATCGAACTCCAGCTCGACATCGAGAAGAAGGCCGAACAGCAGGCGCTGGCCTCCCGCGGGCTGGACTTCGTCACCGACACGTACCTCCCCGAGCGGCTGTCGGCGATGGGCGTGCTCTGAGCCTCCGGAAGGCTCCGGCGAGCGAGGCACTCTCCCTCTCACGAATATCAAATACGATACTCGGAGGCTTGCGTTTATTTCCTAGGTCTCCCAAAGCCGCGTATGAGCAGCATCGGAGAGCCAATCGGGGCGGGAGAACTGTCGGGTCCGGAGCCGCTCGTCAGGTACTCCCGGGACCGCGACGAGGACGGGACGAACGCGGTCGTCTCGGCGTTCTGTGAGCCCCCGCTCGACGGCGTCCCCACCGAGGCCGAGACGCTGTACACGTGGGTCGACGCGGACGCGATCGACGATCTACTCGACTCCGCGCGGGCGAACCTCCGCCTGTCGGCGGTGATCTGGGAGTACCCCGTGGTGATTACCAGCGACGAGATCGAGGTCTACGAGCCGGGTACCGCCGTCGAGTGACCGCCGTCGACCCCGCCGCCGTCACCGAGCAATCGATCCGCTACTGTCCGTCGGCCAGGCGCTCGACGCGGGCGAGCGTGTCGGCGTCGCTCGGGGATTTGTCCTCGCGGACGTCGACGAACCGGGGGAATCGGAGCGCGTACTCCGAGGAGTAGGTCGGCGAGCGCTGGATCTCCTCGTAGCCGACCTCGAAGACGACCGCGGGCTCGATGTCGACGGTCTGTCCCTCCTCGCGGACGATGTGCGGTTCGAGCCGCTCGGTCAGCGATTCGAGTCGCTCGTCGGTGATGCCGGTCGCGACCTTCCCGAGCGTGGCGTAGGCGTCGTCGGTCGCGTCGGTCCGGTCGGCTTCCTCGATCCGCGCGGACACGAGGAACGTCCCGAGGAGGTTCGCGCGCCGGCCCTCGCCCCACTCGGCGCCGGTGACGACGAGGTCGAGCGTCTCCACGTCGGGCTTGCGCTTCAGCCAGTTACGGCCGCGCTTGCCCGGCGCGTAGGTCGAGCCCGGATCCTTGAGCATAATCCCCTCGTGGCCCGCCGATAGCGCCGCGTCCTCGATCTCGGCGATCTCCTCGGGGTCGTCGGTGACGGTGAGGTCCGAGACGGCGTCGGTGTGACCGAGCAGTTCCTCCAGTCGTTCGTGGCGCTCCGACAGCGACGCGTCCAGCAGGTCCTCCCCGTCCGCGTGGAGGCAGTCGAAGGCGCGGAGTTCGACGCGGACCTCGTCGCGCATCCGCTCGACGTCGTACTTCCGGCGGAAGCGGCGGAGCACCTCCTGGAAGGGACAGGGCGAGCCGTCGTCGGCGACGGCGACGATTTCCCCGTCGAGGACGGCGGGACCGTCCAGTTCGCGGTCGACGAACTCCACGACCTCCGGCAGCGGGTCGGTGACGTCGTCCATATTCCGCGAGAACAGCCTCGTCCCCTCGCCATCGTGGTGGACCTGGACGCGCGCGCCGTCGAACTTCGTCTCGACGGCCGCCTCGCCCCAGTCATCGACGGCCTCGGTCGCGGTCCCGGCCTGCGCGAGCATCGCCTGGACCGGGCGACCGACCTCCAGGCCGATGTCGTCGAGCCCCGCGCGCCCGTCCTCGCGAGCCACCTCGGCCACCATCCCGTAGTCGTTCGAGACCTGCAGGGCGCGCTCGACGGCCGCGACGGCGTCGTCCGCGGGCGAGATCGGCTCGTCGTCGGAATCTTCGTCATCCCCGTCATCGGCCTCCGCCTCTCCAGCCTCCGACTCGTCGCCCGTCTCGCCGTCGAGGAACGCGAGCGCGACTGCGTCGCGGACGGTCCCCTCGCCGACGCCGATCCGCATCTCGCCCAGCACGAGTCGCGCGAGGACCTTCGCTTCGCTCGGCGACGCGCGGTTGAACAGGCCGAAGAGGGTGTCGAGCCGCCGGCGCTCGCTCCCGTCGCCGGTGACCCGCGCGATCTCACGGAGCGTTTCGTCCACCTCGGCGACGGTCAGGTCGTCGCCGTCGTCGCCGGCGAAGGCGCCCAGGCCGCGCTGTCCGCCGAAGTCGTAGGTGGCCGCGACGGCGCCGATCTCGCCGATCTCCGCGAGGTCGGCTTCGACGTCGTCGGCCGTGACGTTCTGTCCCGCGGCGCGCGCGATGGCCTCGTGGAGGAGGGCCGGCCCGACGTCGAGCGTCGTCGAGTCCCACGCCGGGAAGACGCGCCCCTGGAGGAACCGCACGACGGTCGGGAGATCCTCGTCGGCTTCGGCGAAGAGATCGGCCGCGAGACCGATCGTCGCCAGGTCGCCCGGTTCCGCCTCCAGTTCCTCGGCGCGCGCTGCCAGCGCTGCGAACTGCATCGACTCCTCCTATCCGGCGGGCCGACAAGAGTCCGCCGACTCGAACCGACTGCGTCGGGCGGCCGCGAGCGTCGCCGCGGGACCCGAGCCACGGGATTGAAGCCCTCCGGCCGTCCAGGGAGTCCTATGACCGAGGAGCTGGCGGCAGACGTGCGCGACGCCCTCGCCGTCGACGCCGAGGAGTTCGAGGCCCAGGCCCGGACGGACGCCGAGGTCGTGAAGTCGGAGCTCCGGGAGGGAACCTTCGACAACCACCAGTCCATCGTCGGCCTCGAATACGAATTCTACGCCGTCGCGGACGGCCGCTGGTCGGCCTCCGACGACGACGCCGACACCTACGGCCTGATGCGCGTCCCCCGTCGACTGCTCGAACTCATCGGCTTCGAGAAGGAACTTGGGCTCCACAACGCCGAGATGACGACCAGCCCCCAGCCCCTGAACCCCGCCGGACTCCGCGCCCAGGAGTCGGAGGTGCGCGCCCGACTGGCCGCGGCCCTGGACTGCACGGGCGCCGAGGGGATCCGGCTCGTCAGCGACGGCCTCTGGACGATTCCCCCCGCCGGCGAGACGGCCCGGGAGTACCTCACCGGCAGCGTCGAGGCCGAGGGCGTCCGCATCGCGACGAACATGAGCGGCGCCGTGCGGTATCACACGATGGCGAACGGGCCGAACGCCGCCGAGGAGATGACGATCGACGCGCCGAACGTCTCGCTGTCGGCCGACACGGTGATGCCCGAGTCGCTCATCACCTCGATCCAGCCCCACTTCCAGGTCGCTCACGCCGCCGACCTCCCGACGCTCTTCACGTACGCGCTCCGGATCGCCGGCCCGCTGCTCGCCCTCGGGGTAAACTCCCCGTTCTTCCCGCCGGACCTCTACGACGACGTCGGCGCCCAGAAGATCCTCTCGGAGGGCTACGCCGAGAATCGCATCGTCGTCTTCGAGTCGGTGCTCAACACCGACGACGTGAAGAAGGTGCGCTTCCCCGACGACCTGGAGACCGTCGAACAGGCGGTCGACCGCGTCGCCGCCGACGACACGATGGTCCCGATGCCCGTCGAGGAGGGCAACCGCTTCGACGACGAGTTCGCGACCCTCCGCCGGAAACACGGCACGTACTGGCGGTGGGTCCGCCCGGTCTTCGACGGCGCCTCGCGCTCGTCGGCGAACGCCCGGATCGAGTTCCGCCCGCTGGCCGCCCAGCCGACGGTGCGGGACTCGGTCGCCTTCCAGGCGACGTTCGCGGGGCTGATGGAGAGCCTGCCGCGGCGCCGCCACCCCGCGACCGACCAGTCGTGGTCGACCGCCAGACAGAACTTCTACGCGGCGATGCGCGACGGGCTCGACAGCCGCCAGCGGTGGATCCGCAACGACGGCGCGGAGACGATGGACAAAGCGGAGATCTACGAGGACATCTTCGCCCACGCGGTCGACGGGCTCACCGCCGCCGGCTGTACCGAAGAGGAGGCCGAAAAGTACGTCAGCCCGCTCCGGGCGCGGGTCGAACACGAGACGACGCCCGCAGACTGGAAGGTCGCGCGGGTGAGAGAGTACTTGGCCGACGGCGACTCCTTCGCCGACGCCGTCACCGGGATGCAGCGCGACTACATCCGGAAGCAGCGGGAGACGCTCCTGGACGGGTCGTTCGCGGACTGGCTGTAGTCGGGACTCGACGGTCGAATCCAAGAGAAGACGCGTCGAGCCGTGACCGCGGGGCGCCCGTCTACAGGACGTCGTCGAAGTCCTTGTGCTGGGTGATGTCGACGCCGTCTTCGGTGACGACACAGACGTTGATGCCGTTGCCCGAGGCGAGGTCGCGCTCGACGGCGCTCTTGATCGAGCGGGCGGCCACGGACTTTGCCTCCTCGATCGAGAGGTCGTCGCTGTACTCCTGTTCGAGGACACCGAGGGCGTACTGGCTGCCCGAGCCCGTGACGGTGTACTCCTCTTCGAGGATCGACCCGGCCGGGTCGATGCTGTAGATGTGGGGGCCCTCCTCGTCGACGCCGCCGAGGATGGGCTGGACGATGAAGAACGCGCCCGAGCGGAGGAAGTTGCCGAGGAGCGTCGAGAGCGCCTGCATACTCATGTCCTCGCCGCGACGGGCCTCGTAGAGGCGGACCTCGGCGCGGATCGAACTGATGAGCGACTGCGCGGCCGAGACCGACCCGGCGATGGTCAACGCGCCCGTCGGGTGGATCTCTTCGACCTTCTGGACGTTCTTCGAGGAGACCATCCGGCCGAGGCTCGCGCGCATGTCGGTCGCGAGCACGACGCCGTCTTCGGTCTTCAGCCCGACCGTGGTCGTCCCCGTCTTGGTCTCTTTGTCGCCCATCTGTTGGGCCCGCTGTTCGGCGTTCTCGAACTCGCCGAGTTCCGGCGCAAATACGCCGGAGTGCTCGCCGTTCAGCGGATCGAGACGCCCCGAAACGTCGTCGCTCGTAGGAGTACGCATTACCCGCAGTTAACGCCCGCCGCTGATAAATGCCACCCTTCCCACCGCTGTTGCCCGTATCGCCCCGCCGGCCGCGTCGACGCCGCAGGCGCCCGCGTAGCCGACGCTGACGGCGTAGCGACGTCCGCACAGAAACAGCGTTTCGATCCCTAGCGACCCTCGGCCCCGCCGTCGGCGCGCTCGTAGGTCCGTTCTGCGGATTCGATGAGCGGGCGGACCGGAAGCGTGAGTCCCAGACGCCGCGCGGCGAGCGCGACCGGCATCGCGAGGATGCCCAACAGCAGTGTCGTCTGATACAGTACGAGGGTAATGCCCCGGTGCAGGTCTTCTATCATCGCCTTGGCGTTCCCGCGGCAGCCGGTGTATATAAGCTTTTCTCGTCGAGTCTGTGGCGCTGGCCGACGCTGTGATGCGGTTCTGTCGTTCGCCACGGATCCCCGGACGATTCCGATTCTCACCGAGCGCGAGCCGTACGAACGGGCTCAACAGCACGGTTCGTTCGCATAAGTTATGCGCAGTATCGGAGTGGCGTACGCACCGTAGGGTGCCTGAAATGGACGATCTCAGTGTCACGGAGTCGCACCCGCGGGATCGAACCACAAGACACGAAACCCCACGGCACCACCTGCTCGTATGAGCAACTATCTCGTCGCGATGGAGGCCGCGTGGCTGGTCCGCGACGTCGAGGACATCGACGACGCCATCGGGGTCGCCGTCAGCGAGGCCGGAAAGCGACTCAACGACAAGGACAAGGAGTACGTCGAGGTCGAGGTGGGCGCTACGCCGTGTCCCGCCTGCGGCGAGCCGTTCGACTCGGCGTTCATCGCCGCGAACACGGCGCTCGTCGGACTCCTCCTGGAGATCGACGTGTTCAACGCCGACAGCGAGGAGCACGCCTCCCGGATCGCCAAGAGCGAGGTCGGCGGCGCACTGCGGGACGTCCCCCTCGACGTCATCGAGGTCGTCGAGACCGAGGCCGACGAGGACGACCGGGACACAGAGCGCAGTCAGTGAGCGGCCGGCCCCGAAACACTTTCGTATAACTTCGGGTAATTAGGGGTATGGACCTTCCCACGCCCGAGGACCTGCGTCAGCGTCGCACCGAGCTCGACCTGACGCAGAGCACGCTCGCCGAGATGGCCGAGGTCTCTCAGCCGCTCATCGCCCGGATCGAGGGCGGCGACGTCGACCCCCGGCTGTCGACGCTCCGTCGGATCGTCAACGCGCTCGAAGAGGCCGAAGGCAGCGTCGTCCGCGCGGAGGACCTGATGAACGACGACGTCACGAGCGTCGCCCCCGACGACTCGGTGCGCTTCGCCCGCGACGTGATGCTCGACGAGGGCTTCTCCCAACTGCCAGTCATCCGCGACGGCCGCCCCGTCGGGATCATCTCCAACAGCGACATCCGGCACGCACAAGAGCAGGACGACGTCGGGACGCTCCCCGTCGCGGACGTGATGCGGGAGTCGGTCACGACCGTCGAGCGGTCGGCGACGTTAGAAGAGATCGACGCGGCGCTGGATCACCACTCCGCGGTCCTGGTCGTCGAGGGCGGCGACACCATCGGCATCATCACCGAGGCCGACGTCGCCGCACATCTGTAATCCGGTTGCGAGGCCGCTTCGTCCCGCCCTCAGAGTTCGAGCCCGCGGATCGAAACGCCCGTTCCTTCTTCGACGCGGCCGATCACGCGGCCCTCCGTGTCATCGGCGAGCGCCTCGGCGTCGTCGGGCGCGAGCGCGCAGACGAAGCCGGTCCCCATGTTGAACGTCCGGTGCATCTCCTCGTCGGAGACGTTGCCCGCCGACTGGACGAACTCGAAGACGGGCTGGGCGTCGAAGGGATCCTCGATCACGTAGCGGTGCTCGCCCAGCCGTTCGAGGTTCGTCCACCCGCCGCCGGTGACGTGGGCCGCCGCGCGGACGTCGTGGTCGCGCATCGGATCCAGCAGATGGGTGTAGATCCGCGTCGGTTCGAGGAGCGCCTCCCCGAGGGTGTCGTAGTCGCCGAACGGACAGGGATCGGTGTACTCGTGCTCGCGGGTGACCGCCGTCCGCGCGAGCGTCAGCCCGTTGGAGTGGATCCCCGAGGACGAAAAGCCGACGAGCGCGTCGCCCGGTTCGGCCTCGCCGGGGAAGACGGCGTCCTTGGCCGCGAGGCCGGCGCAGGTGCCCGCGAGATCGAGGCCGCGGACGACCTCGGGCATCACGGCCGTCTCGCCGCCGACGAGTTCGATGTCGGCCGCCTCGGCGCCCGCGTCGAGCCCCTGGCCCACCTGCTCGGAGAACGTCTCGTCGGGCTCGTCCACCGCGAGGTAGTCGACGAACGCCACCGGGCGGACGCCGGCCGCGACGAGGTCGTTGGCGTTCATCGCGATGCAGTCGATACCGACCGTCGAGTAGTCCGCCAGCGCCTCCGCGACGAGGAGCTTCGTGCCGACCCCGTCCGTCGCCAGCGCGAGGTAGCGGTCGCCGATGTCGAGCAGCCCGGCGTAGTCGCCCTCGCTCTCGCCGACGGCGCCGATCAGCGCCGCCGTCGCCGCCTCGCTGGCCTCGATGTCCACGCCCGCGTCGGCGTAGGTCAGTTCCTCGTCGTCGGCGTCCGAGCCCCCCGGAGCCGCGTCGTCGTCGCTCATACGCGGACACCCGCGGCGAGGAATCAAAATACGTCCGGTCTGCGAGCGCGCTGAGGTCCCGTTCGGATCTGTTCACCACAAGCGGCGAGAACGTATCAGATCAGTCTTTGAACGATCTACGGCCTTCTAAAACGCTCGTAAAACGTCGCCAAAGTGCCGGGAGCCCGCGGTGAACGGTCGCGAAACGACTGAACGCTCTCGGCGTTATATGGGGGTCCCGCCCCTTCGTACGGACGAGAACAGATGTCCAGTGTCCCCGAATCTTTCGATCCCTCCATCGAACGCGACGCGCTCAGGCGGCCGATCGACCTCGCGGCCGTCGCGGCCGACGTCGGACGCCGCGGCGTCGCGGCCGTCGGCTTCTGGATCGCGGTCCTGCTCCCGGCGGCCTACCTCCCGCTCCTCGCGGGCGGGCTCACCGGGAGCGAGGGCGCGCTGTTCGCCGGCCTGCTCGCGGCGAACGCGCTCGCCCTCGTCGCCGGGCACGGCCACCGACAGCCGTCGGCGGACCGCGACTGATCAGAACCCGAACCCGACGACGAAGGCGCCGATCGTCAGCACCACCGAAGGGACGAAGAAGGCCGCGAACGCCGTTTTGCTCCAGCCCAGTACGGTCTTGCCGTCGAGCGGTCCGAAGGGGAGCATATTGAACGTCGCCAAGAAGAGATTGATCGTCAGCCCGCGCGAGCCCGCGAGCGCGACGAACTCCGAGTTCACCAGCAGGCCGACGAAGAACACCGGGAGGAACACGACCGCGAGGACGATATTCGTCGCCGGGCCGGCCAGCGCGATCAGCCCGTGTTCCCGCCTGGTGAGTCGGCCGCGGTGGTGGACCGCGCCAGGGGCCGCGAAGATGAAGCCGGCGAGCGCGCTCACCACGGCCAGAAAGAGCATCCCGTAGTCGGCGCGGAACTCCGCGACCTGGCCGAACCGGACGGCGACGACCTTGTGGGCGACCTCGTGGAGGAGAAAGCCCATCCCGGCGGTGAGCAGGCTGAGCAGGAGCGGGCCGACGATGCCGCCGCGGAGGATCCCGGTCACGGCGCGCTGGCCGCCGCCGGCGAAGAAGATGGCGAACGCGAGACCGAGCGCGATCCACGCGAGCGCCAGGTCCCGGAGTTCCTTCGAGCTGAACGAGAGGCTGGGACTGGGCGCGCTCATCGTGGGCGAGGTTGGGGCGAGAGCGTGATGGCCCTTGTGGGCACGGGTGCGAGTGCGGATGCGGACCGCACGCGAGCCTCGGCAGCGCCGGTCGCTCTGTTCATCCGAGCACGCTCCAGAGGATCTCCCAGCCGTTCCGCGCGCCCTCGAAGAGGAGCCGAGTCACGCCCGCCGCGCCGCCGAGGTCGAGCGCGAACAGGGGCAGGAGGTACGCGACGAACAGCGCGGAGGCGACGATGCTGCCGACGTTCGTCGCCGCCACGACGACGATGAGGCGGAACAGCGGGACGGCGAACATCTCCTCCAAGAGATCGGGGATCGGCTTTTCCTCGTCGGCGAGCAGTTCGTTGAGCGTCCCGATGTCGGAGATGTTCACGGGGTCGTGCTGGAGTTCCATATAGCCCGTGAACCACCCGGGCGCGAGGAAGGGGTTGATCGAGGTCATCCACGCGACGGCGCCGCCGACGAGCGACGACGACCACCGCGCGCCCGCGGCCTTCGCCAGCCCCGCGGCGAAGAGGCCGTTGACGAGGAACCACGCGCCGAACAGCCGGAGCAGGGTGCCGTCGCCGGCCGACGACAGCGCCAGCAGGACGAAGAAGCCGACGACGACGACCGAGATGCCGGTGCCGACGACCTTCGCCCACGGGATCCGGCCGCTCTGGGTGCCCGTGAGCGACTCCATCGGCGGGAGTTCCTCGGGGTGGTCGAGGTAGCGCTCGATCCCCTCGCGGTGGCCCGCCCCGACGACGGCGACGACGTCGGCGCCGGTCTGTCTGAGCGCGATCAGCTTGTGCGCGATGAACGCGTCGCGCTCGTCGATGAGCGCCTGCGCGCCGCCGGGCGAGAACTGCCGGAACTCCTCCATCATCGCGCTCACGACGTCGGTGTCGGTCATCTCGGACATATCCAGTTCCTCGACGTCCTCGACGTCGCCGTAGCCGAACGAGGCCGCGAACTGCCCGAGCACGCCGCCGACGAGCAGGCCGCCGAAGACGCCCAGGGTCATACTTCCGACGACGCGAACGACGAAGGACCCGAGCAGGTCGGTGACGGGCGCGGCGAGCCCGAGTCCGACGCCGCCGATACCGCCCGCGGCGACGCCGATGCCGAGCGCGGCGAGCAGGCGGTCTTCGGTCGAGGCCATCGACGCCGAAGCGATCCAGACGGCGACCGCGGCCGCGACACCCAGGATCGCGCCGCCGGCGACCCTGGAGAGCACCGGGAGTCCGATGCCGACGCTGCCGCCGAAGATCGCGACGAGCGGGCCGAAGACCAGTCCGAGGATCGTCCCTCCCGCGAGCCCCACGCCGCGGCTGTCGCCGATGCCGAACGCGAGGCCGCCGACCATCCGGAGCTTCTCGACGAGGCCCATCTGCGACCAGAAGCGCCGCATCGTCTCGTTGATATCGCGGTCGACGAGCGCGACGTCGATGCCCAGTTCCTCGGCGGTCTCAACTGCCGAAAGCATATCCGCGCCGGGCGTCACGTCGAACTTCTCGCCCAGGCGCGCCTGGACGTACGAGAGCATCCAGTACGCGATGAACTGGAACACCGTGTTGCCGGAGAGCAGATCGCTCGGCTCGATGTCGTCGGGCTCGCCGCCCTTCAGTTGCTGGTACCGGCCCTCGTCCAGTTCGACGGCGACGACGTCGGGGCGCTCGGCCTCGATCGTCTCCTCGACCTCGCGGACGCTCTCTTCGGAGACGTGGGCGGTCCCGACGACGCGGACGCGACCCTCCTCGGCCGCTTCCTGACTCATTGGTCCTCCTACCGCGCGGTGGTTTTTACCCCTGTCGGAGCGATCGGCCCGCCCTCGCGTCGCCCTCTCGTCAGCCGGCGGATCCGCCCGACTGGCGCGGCCGCCCGACCGCTTATGTTATTATCTCACTGGAACGTGTGTTTGGTTGATGAGTTCAGGGGAGCAAGGGTGGCGCGATCGGGCGGACGTACTGGAGGGGCGGGCGATCCGGATGCCGCTACGGAACTACGAGGACGAGCTGCAGCTCCACAAGACGGCGATGAAGCTCGCGGAGGGGTGCCGCCGGAAGGCCGATATGCTCTCTGACCCCTCGATTTCGGTCGCGACGGCCTACGACCGGGAGTTCGAGTACATCGCCGAGCGGTGCAAATACCGGCTTCGCCAGGTCGCCGGCGACGACTACGAAGACGTCGCGAGGGCGTACATTATGGGCGAGCGCGACGATCTGGCCGGCGAGCTCGCCGTCTACTACCTCGAAGCGCTGTGGCGCATCCAGCGGCGTTCGACCGTCCCGGGGATGCTGTTTTTCCCGCTGATCATCCGATACCCGGACAGCTACACGGCGAACCTCCGCTTCCCGCACGTCCACACCACGACCGAGTCGGTCCTCTTCGAGTCGCCGGAGCACGGCGAGGTCGGCCCCGACGACCCGCACGCCCAGCAGTACTTCGACGAGAGCCAGTACGAGCAGGAGCGGGCGGCGGACTACCTCCGGCGGGCCACGTGGACCTACCGCGAGCAGTTCCCGCATCCCGACGACCTCCCGGAGGACGTGCCGGTCTACGGGGGCATCGTCGGCGCGGCCGGCCGCCGGGGATCGATGTTCACCGAGATGCTGGCGCCCGTCGAGCCCGACCGGGATCGGTTCGACGAGCCCATCACCGAGCCGACGCTCGTGCCGGCGGGCAAGGAGGCCGAGCGGACCGCGCGGGAGTACCTCCCGTCGGGGACCGAAATCGTCGGATGAGGGGTCCACTCCGCGGTCGCAACGCAGTCGCTTTCCGATTCACGCCGTGAGTGCCGCAGAATCAACGCTCGCGACGCTTTCTGATTCAGATCCGTCCGTAGAACCGAACTGCTCGCGTCGCTCGCAGATTCGGATGCGGGGGACGGGATTTGAACCCGCGGACCCCTACGGGAGCGGATCTTAAGTCCGCCGCTTTTGGCCTGGCTCAGCCACCCCCGCGCACACGGGGATTCCGGGGACGTCGGGTTAGTGGTTTCGTTTCGCCCGACCGCTCGCGCTACCAGTCGACGCTGAGCGTCCCGTCGCCGTGCGGGTCCGGCGCGATCTCCTCGTCGGTCCGGCGGTCGACGACGTGGATGACGCCCTTGTCCTTCTTGCCGGGGCAGATCTCCGCGGCCCGGACGTTCTCGTCGAGTTCGTCCTCGCCGATGTAGTACGACTGGGGCCGTCCGAGCCCGGATTTAATGTCCATCTCCCAGTTGTCGGCGACCTCGGCACAGCGGCCCGCGCCGATGCATTTGTTCCCCTCGAAGATGATCTTGTACGGCTTCTCCGAGACCGGCGGCGCGTCCGTCTCGTTGCCGATCTCGCTCGGCTTCGGGGCGTCGCGTTCGGCGTCGCTCATACGTGTCGGTAGCGCGGGCGATGCCTTTGTGCTGTCGGTTCGACTGACTCCGCATTCTCCTTCTCGCGCCCGCGCGTGCGAGGGTTTAAGAACGGACGTGGCTTAACGAAGATACGTTCAATGTCACGCGATACAGAGTACGGTGCCGGGCAGATCCAGGTTCTGGAGGGCCTCGAGGCCGTCCGGAAGCGCCCGGCAATGTACATCGGGTCGACGGACTCTCGCGGCTTACATCATCTCGTCTACGAGGTCGTCGACAACGCGATCGACGAGGCCCTCGCGGGCTACTGTGACCACATCGAAGTCACCCTCCACGGCGACGGCTCGGTGTCGGTCTCGGACAACGGCCGCGGCGTCCCGGTCGACACCCACGAGCAGTACGACCGACCCGCCGTCGAGGTCATCATGACGGTCCTCCACGCCGGCGGGAAGTTCGACAACAAGTCCTACCAGGTCTCCGGGGGGCTCCACGGCGTCGGCGTCTCCGTCGTCAACGCCCTCTCCGAGCGCCTGGCGGTCGAGATCAAACGCGACGGCGCGCTGTGGCGCGACAGCTTCGACCACGGCGAGCCCGAGGAGGGCGCCTTCGAGCGCGTCCGCGACCTCGAGGATGGCGAAGAGACGGGCACGACCGTCCGCTTCTGGCCCGACGGCGACATCTTCGAGACCGTCGAGTTCGACTTCTCCACCCTGGAAAGCCGACTGCGCGAACTGGCCTTCCTCAACTCCGGCGTCGAGATCCGGCTGGTCGAGGAGGCCGGCCGCGACGATGCGCCCGAGGGCGAGCGCGCCGACGAGGACGTCCCAGAGGACGTCGCCCGCGAGCGGACGTTCCTCTACGAGGGCGGCATTCGGGAGTTCGTCCGCTACCTCGACGAGACCAAGACAGTCCTCCACGACGACGTCATCTACTACTCGGATTCGGAGAACGACATCGAGATCGAGGTCGCGATGCAGGCCACAGAGGAGCTCCAGGGCTCGATCCACGCCTTCGCGAACAACATCAACACCCGCGAGGGCGGGACCCACCTCACGGGGTTCAAGACGGCGCTCACCCGCGTCGTCAACGACTACGCCAAGGAGCAGAATCTCCTGGACGATCTGGATTCCCTGAAGGGCGAGGACGTCCGCGAGGGCCTCACCGCCGTGATCTCGATCAAGCACCCCGACCCGCAGTTCGAGGGCCAGACGAAGACCAAACTCGGCAACAGCGAGGTCCGGGGCATCGTCGAGTCGGTGACCCACGAGAAGCTCGGGACCTACCTCGAAGAGCACCCCGACACCGCCCAGGCGATCGTGATGAAGGCCGTCGAGGCCGCGAAGGCCCGCAAGGCCGCCAAACAGGCTGAGGAGCTCACCCGGCGGAAGTCCGCCCTGGAGTCGACGTCGCTGCCGGGCAAGCTCGCGGACTGTCAGAGCCGCGACCCCAGCGAGTCCGAACTGTTCGTCGTCGAGGGCGACTCCGCCGGCGGCTCGGCGAAGCAGGGCCGCGACCGGCGGTTCCAGGCGATCCTCCCGCTGAAGGGGAAGATCCTGAACGTCGAGAAGCACCGGCTCGACAGAGTGTTGGAGAACGACGAGGTCCGTGCGCTCATCACCGCGATCGGCGCGGGCGTCGGCGAGGAGTTCGACATCGACGACGTGCGCTACGAGCGCATCATCCTGATGACAGACGCCGACGTCGACGGCGCGCACATCCGCACGCTCCTTCTCACGCTCTTCTACCGCCATATGCGTCCGCTCGTCGAGGCCGGCTACGTCTACGCCGCCAAGCCGCCGCTGTACCGCGTCAGGTACCGCGGCGAGACCTACGACGCGATGACGGAAGCCGAGCGCGACCGCATCATCGAGGAGCAGTGCGACGGCAACCCCACCCAGGTCCAGCGGTTCAAGGGCCTCGGCGAGATGAACCCCGAACAGCTCTGGGACACGACGATGAACCCCGAGAACCGGGTGTTGAAGCAGATCACCGTCGAGGACGCCGCCACCGCCGACAAGATGTTCTCGGTGCTGATGGGCGACGCCGTCGAGCCGCGGAAGCAGTTCATCAAGGAGCGAGCCACCGAAGCGGAGTGGGTCGACATATGAGCTCGGACGCCCCCGAGAAGTTCGATCCCGGCGCGGGCATCGCCGCCGAGGTCGAGACCGCCCGGATCGAACAGGAGATGGAACAGTCCTACATCGACTACGCGATGTCGGTCATCGCGGGCCGGGCGCTGCCCGACGTCCGCGACGGCCTCAAGCCGGTCCACCGCCGCATCCTCTATGCGATGCACGAGTCGGGCGTGACCGCCCGCTCCTCGCACCGGAAGTCCTCCTCGATCGTCGGCGAGACGATGGGTGACTACCACCCGCACGGCGACTCCGCCATCTACGACACGCTCGCGCGGATGGCCCAGGACTTCTCGATGCGGTACCCCCTCGTCGACGGCCAGGGGAACTTCGGCTCGGTCGACGGCGACCCGCCGGCCGCGATGCGCTACACCGAGGCCCGGATGGCGCCGATCGCCGAAGAGCTGCTGGCCGACATCGAGATGGACACCGTCGACTTCCAGTCCAACTACGACGACCGGCTGGAAGAGCCTGAGGTCCTCCCCTCCGCGTTCCCGAACCTCCTCGTCAACGGCTCCTCGGGCATCGCCGTCGGGATGTCGACGAACATCCCGCCGCACAACTTAGGGGAAGTGATCGACGCGACGACCCACCTCATCGAGCACCCCGACTGCACGGTCGAGGACCTGATGGAGCACGTCAAGGGGCCGGACTTCCCGACCGGCGCGAACATCGTCGGCCGCAACGCGATCCACAAGGCGTACAAGACGGGTCGCGGCCGGATCCGCGTCCGCGCGGAGTTCGAGGTCCAAGAGGACAGAATCGTCATCACCGAACTCCCCTACCAGGAGAACAAGGCGCGCCTCGTCGAGCGGATCGCCGACGACGTCAACGAGGGGAAGATCGAGGGCATCCGCGACCTCCGCGACGAGTCCGACCGCGACGGCATCCGCGTCGTCGTCGAACTCAAGCGCGGCGCCAACGCCGAGGTGGTCAAGAACCAACTGCTCGAACACCACCTCGAATCCACCTTCGGCGTCATCAACCTCGCGCTTGTCGACGGCCAGCCGAAGGTCCTCGATCTGAAAGAGACCCTGGAGGAGTACCTCGACCACCGCCGCGAGGTCGTCCGCCGCCGCTCGGCCTACGAACTCGAAGAGAAGGAAGACCGCGCGCACATCCTCGAAGGGCGGCTGACGGCCCTGGAGAACGTCGACGACGTGGTCGACGTCATCCGCAATTCGGAGAGCCGCGACGACGCCAAGGCCGCACTGCGCGGCGAGCACGTCGTCGAGGTCGACGGCGAGGCGCTGCCGACCTTCGACTTCTCGGAGGCG
This sequence comes from Halobellus sp. MBLA0158, assembly GCF_041477585.1. Lineage (NCBI taxonomy): Archaea > Methanobacteriati > Methanobacteriota > Halobacteria > Halobacteriales > Haloferacaceae > Halobellus > Halobellus rubicundus. Next base: position 2,001,293 of record NZ_JBGNYA010000001.1, on the reverse strand, counting down.
CAGGCCGACCACATCGTCGCGATGCAGCTCGGCTCGCTCACCGCGATGGAGGCCGGCGAGATCGAAGACGAGTACGAGGAGGTCCAGGCCCGCATCCGGAGATTGGAGACGATCCTGAACGACCCCGACGAGCTCGACGCCGTGGTGGAGTCCGAACTGGAGGAGATCAAAGACGAGTACGACGACGACCGCCGGACCTCGATCGTCGAGGACACCGGGACGGTCACCCACGAGGACCTCATCGCCGAGGAGGACGTCGTCGTCGTCGTCACCGAAGACGACTACATCAAGCGGATGCCCCTCGATAATTTCCGCGCCCAGCACCGCGGCGGCAAGGGCATCATCGGGACTGAACTGAAGGAGGGCGACCGCGTCTCGTCGGTGTACGTCGCGAGCACGCACGACTACCTCCTGTACTTCACCAACCACGGTCAGGTCTACCAGCTCAAGACCTACCAGGTGCCGGAGATGTCCCGGACCGCCCGCGGGAAGTCGGCGGTGAACCTCCTCGACTTAGACGACGGCGAGGAGATCACCGCCGTCGTCAACACCGCCGAGATGGAGGCCGACGAGGAGAAGTACCTCACGATGGCGACCCGGAACGGCTACGTGAAGCGGACGAGCGTCGAGCAGTTCCAGAACATCCGCTCGACCGGGATCATCGCGACGAAGCTCGACGAGGACGACGCGCTGGCGGACGTCGAGGTCACGGACGGGAGCCGGGACCTGATCCTCGCGAGCCGCGACGGGATGGCGATCCGCTTCGAGGAGGCCGACGTCCGGTCGATGGGCCGCTCGGCGCGCGGCGTTCGGGGGATCAACCTCGAAGGCGACGACGAGGTGGCCGCGCTCGCGGCCGTCGAGCCCGACCGCCACGAGTGGGTGCTGACCGTGACCGAACACGGCTACGGCAAGCGGACCGACGTCGACCAGTACCGGCGGCAGTCCCGGAACGGCAAGGGGCTCATCGACATCAAGACCAACGACCGCAACGGGCGCGTCTGCGAACTGGAGACCGTCGGCCCCGGCGATCACCTGTTCGTGATGAGCGGCGACGGGCAGATCCTCCGAACCCCGGTCGAGGACATCTCGACGGTCGGCCGCAACACGATGGGCGTGATCGTGATGGACTTGGAATCCGGCGACGCCGTCGCCAGCGTCGACGTCCACCCCGGCGAGACGGCGGCCGACGAGGTCGCGGCCGACGCCGACTCGGACGCCGAATCGGAAGGGGAGTCCGCGTCCGCATCCGGCGACGGCGACGGGGACTGACGGCGGGGGATCTACTGGCCCGCCGCGCGACCTGACACCTTCGAACCGGTCGATTTCACCGGAAACGTGGTGTGGGGGCGCATCGCACGCCCGTCACAGGATCTGTTTTCCGAGCGCGCTCGCCGCCAGCTCCGTCGCCAGTGCCGCGGTCTCGTTGTGCTCGTCGAGGATGGGGTTCACCTCGACGAGTTCCAGCGAGCGCAGGCAGTCGCACTCGGCGACCGCCTCCAGCGCCGCGTGGGCCTCCCGGTACGTGACGCCGCCGCGGACGGGGGTTCCGACGCCGGGCGCCTCGCGGGGGTCGAGCCAGTCGAGATCGAGGCTGACGTGGACGCCGTCGGTCCCGACCGTCGCGACGTCGAGGGCGTCGTCGACGACCGCCGGGATCCCACGCTCGTCGATGTCCGACATCGTGAACGCCGTCACCGGGGAGTCCCGGATGGCCCGCCGCTCGTCGCCGTCGACGTCGCGGAGGCCGACGAGCGCGACGTTCTCCGCGTCGAGGCCGACCGCGTTCGCCCACTCGACGCCGTCGAACTCGCCGACGCCGAGGAGCGCCGCCAGCGGCATCCCGTGGACGTTCCCCGACGGCGACGTCGCCGGCGTGTTGAAGTCGCCGTGGGCGTCGAACCAGACGGCGCCGACCCGCGCGTCCCGGGCCGATCCCGTGACCGAGCCGATCGCCACCGAGTGGTCGCCGCCGAGGACCAGCGGCGTCTCCCCGGCCGCGAGCGTCTCGGCGACGCGGTCGGCCAGCCGGGTCGCGACCTGGCGGGTCTCCCGGAGGAACTTCGCCCGGCCGCTCGCGAGCGTCTCGGCCTCGGGGTCGCGCTCTTCGGCCCGCGGCGCCGGGATGTCGCCGCCGTCGACGACGTCGATGCCGATCTGTCTCAGCTGGTCGGCGAGGCCCGCATAGCGGATCGCCGAGGGACCCATATCGACGCCCCGGCGGTTGGCGCCGTAGTCGGTCGGCGCACCGATGATCTGGACCGTTCGCGTCACTCCGTCCATAGGCCTTCACGAGCCAGAACGCACAAAGTGATTCCGCCGACGGTGCCGACGACGAAGGGAGCGGACCCGAGCGCTATGTTCCGATATTGAGATACCGGTACGGTTTCGGGTCGAAAATCGGGTGACTGTTTGACAGTCGGTAAAACCATCCACCGGATTTAAGGCCGTATACGGCGAATGATCGGGTATGTCATCCATCGAACTGACGTCCAGTCAGAAAACTATTCTGACGGCGCTGATAAATCTCCATCGCGAGACCGAAGATGCAGTCAAGGGCGAGGACATCGCCGCCGAGGTGGACCGTAACCCCGGCACGATCCGGAACCAGATGCAGAGCCTGAAGGCCCTCCAGTTGGTCGAGGGCGTCCCCGGCCCCAAGGGCGGGTACAAGCCGACCGCGAACGCCTACGAGGCGCTCGACGTCAATCAGATGGACGAGCCCGCGTTCGTCCCGCTCTTCCACGACGGCGAGGAGGTCGAGAACGCCAACGTCGACGAGATCGACCTCTCGTCGGTTCACCATCCGGAACTCTGCCGCGCGGAGATCCACATCCAGGGCTCGGTACGGGAGTTCCACGAGGGCGACGAGGTCACCGTCGGCCCGACGCCACTCTCGAAGCTCGTCATCGAGGGCGTCGTCGACGGCAAGGACGACACCGGGAACATCCTGATCCTCCGGATCGAGGACATGCGCGCGCCCGTCGGCGACGCCTCGCACTGATCTCTCGGCGCTTTCCGCCTCTCGACTCGCCTCTGCCGCCGTTCCCGACTGTCGACTCTGCCACGCCGCCGGCATCGTAGCATCCCGGACAGCCGCGGCTCCCACGCTTCCGTCTGATAGTGATTACTCCGCACGCCGATCGTTGCGTGCAGGGTTGCTCCGTCGGGGCGTCGCGCCGCCGACGAGTGGACGCTGCTACGGATGCCGGATTACAGGCTGTCCCACGCGTCCAGCGCGTGGCGCGGCGAGGCGACGTCGGCGATCCAGCGGGCCGCGATCGTCTTCTTGAGGTTCCGCGCGGCGGGCCCGCCGAAGACGTTCATCGGGAAGCGGCCCAGCACCGGCAGTTTGACGTCGTGGGCGACGGCGTCGTCGCCGACGGAGACGACCGTCCCCTTGTCGTCGTGCCGCCAGGTCTTCAGCGGCTTGCCCGCGACGGCGCGGGCGACGTTCTCGCCGGCGACGTCGGCGGCCTGCCAGGCGGCCTGGGCGGTCGGCGGCGCGACGTCGTCGGGACCCTGCTCGACCAGGGCGGTGTCGCCGAGCGCGAAGACGCGCTCGTCGGAGGTCTGGAAGTCCGCGTCCGCGAAGACCCGGTGCGAGCGGTCGTCCTGGTCGAGGTCCATCCCGTGGACCTCGTCGTGGCCGGTGATCCCGCCGGTCCAGATGAGGACGTCGTAGTCGAGCGCCGGGTCATCCTCGCCGTCGCCGAGGTAGGCGGTCTCCTCGTCGACCTCGGAGATGAAGTCGCCGGTGAGGATCTCGACGTCGAGGTCTTCGAGGCGCTTGCGGAGCGCGCCCTGGAGTTCGGGGTCGTTGCCGGGGAAGACCTCGTCGAGGCCCTCGACGAGCGTGACGTCGATCGGCGCGCGGTGCTCGTCGCGGTACTCCGCGATCTCGCCCGCGGTCTGGATGCCCGAGAGGCCCGCGCCGCCGACGATGACCTGTGCGGGGTCGTCGCGGGAGGCGTCCTCTGCGGCCGCCTTCACGTCGGCGTGAATCGCGCGGGCGTCGTCGAGGCTCTTCAGTTCGTGGGCGTGTTCTTCGAGCCCGTCGATGCCGAAGAAGGCCGTGCCCGACCCGACGGCCAGGAGGAGGTAGTCGTAGTCGACGTCCTCGCCGCCGTCGAGTTCGACGACGCGCTCGTCGACGTCGACGTCCGTGACGTGCCCCTTGACGAACGCCGTCGAGTCGGATTTGACCTCGTCGATCGGGATCGCGATCTTCGATTCGACGCTCGGGTCGCGGATGCAGCGGTGGACCTCGTGGAGGACGAGGTGGTACTCGTTCTCGGAGATCCAGGTGAGTTCCGCATCGGAATCGAGTTCATCTTCGAGCCGTTTGACGGCGCCGGCGCCCGCGTAGCCGGAACCGACGACGACGACCTGCGTACTCATACGCGACTCTGCGGCGGCATCGAATAAAGGGACTGCGAAACGCCGCCGACGCCGAAATCCGCCGTGGTGCGGTTTCCGCGGTTCCCGCCTCGCTCACTCGATCGACAGGCCCGCGTGCCAGCGGTCGGCGCCCGCCTCCTCCTTCACCGCCTCCATCTTCGCGAGCAGGTGGACCGCCAGGCTTGCGACCTCGGCCGCGCGCGACTCGCCCTCCGTGCGGAACTCTCCCGTGACGCGGTTCGCGTAGACCGAACAGACCGCGCCGGCGCGGAGCCCGTAGACGTTCGCGAGCGTGAGGAGCGCGGCCGCCTCCATCTCGATGTTCTTCACGTTGGCGTCCCGGAGTTCTTCGACCAGCGACTCCGAGCCCGCCGCGGTGAAGCCCTCGAAGCCGGCGCGGCCCTGGCCGGCGTAGAAGGAGTCGGCGCTCATCGTCAGCCCCACGTGGTAGTCGTAGCCGAGGCGTTCGGCGGCCGCGACGAGCGCGGAGACGACCTCGCCGTCGGCGACCGCGGGGTAGTCCTCCCGGACGTACTCCTTCGAGGTGCCCTCTTGGCGGACCGCGCCCGAGGTGATGACGAGGTCGCCGACGTCCATCTCCGGCTGGATCGCGCCGCAGGATCCGACGCGGATGAACGTGTCTACGCCGACGCGGGCGAGCTCCTCGACGGCGATGGCCGCGGAGGGGCTGCCGATGCCGGTCGAGGTCACGGAGATCGGCGTCCCCTCGTAGGTGCCGGTGGCCGTGCGGTACTCGCGGTGGGCGGCGCGCTCCTCGTGGTCGTCCCACAGCGCCGTGATCTTGTCGACGCGATCGGGATCGCCGGGCAGCAGGACGCTGTCGGCGACGTCGTCGGGGCCGACCGCGAGGTGGTACTGGGTCTCGTCGTTCGGGTCTTCGCTGTCGGTCATACAGGCACTCCCGTCCGCGGGGAAAATATACTGTCGCCCGCGCGGGCCGCGGTCGAACTACCCGCCGTCGTCGCCGTCCGGGTCGCCGGCCCGCCTCGCTTCGGCGTCCGAGAGCGTCTCCGTGGAGATGGCGTTCGGGAGGAGTTCGCCGAGCGTGTACGTCGAGGTCTCGTCGCCGCCCTCGTCGCAGATCACTTCCAACCCTGGGTCGGCGAACTCCGCGAGCGTCTGCCGGCACATCCCGCAGGGCGTCACGCCGTCGCGGGCGCCCGACGAAACCGCGACCCGCTCGAAGGCCCGGTGGCCCTCCTTTACCGCCTCGGCGATCGCGACCTCCTCGGCGTGGAGGCTGTTGGAGTAGTTCGCGTTCTCGATGTTGCAGCCGACGTAGACCGAGCCGTCGGCGGTTTCCAGCGCGGCGCCGACCCGGTACTCGGAGTAGGGGACGTGCGCGTCTTCGAGCGCCTCGCGAGCGCGCCCGACGAGGTCGTGTTCGTCCGTCATCGATCGCCCGTTGGAGCGGTCGGGGTTTGTACGTTGCCGTCGGGTCCGATCGCCGCCGCTCTTGGCAGATCCCGACCACGCCGGACCGAAAGGGCAAGGCCCCCGCGCGCCGTAGCGGGGGTGTGCAATCGGAACCGAACGCGGACGCGGACGCGACTCCCGACGCCGCCGCGGGACGGGAGGGGCTCGGCCGCCGGATTATGCTCGCGGTCGGGGTCTCGATCGTGGGGATCTCGGCCGGCATCGGGTGGTTCGTCGGGAGCAACGGCTCGGCGGTCGCCTCGGAGATGCCGGTCCTGGGCACCGGCGTGACGTTGCCGGTGACGCCACTCGCCTTCGCGCTCTACGGCGTCGTCATTTCGGGCGGGCTCCTCGGGCTGCTGTTCGGCCTCGTGGAACTGGTCTCACGCGCGGAACGCGCCGAGGACGGCGTCTGATCGGCTCCCGGTTCGGGGTCGAAGGAGAGGGTACGTTTGCAACTGATCGCTCGTCAGATAGCACGCAGTCGTACGATCTGGTGAGTGAAGACTTGTACGCCACCATCGTCCGTGGTGAAATCGAAATCCGACCGATATCGACGGCCTCCCCGCGGCCGCGAGCGCGGCGCTTTTGTCGCTCCGGCGCCGACTTCGGGTATGGCCTCGTCCACGACGGCCGACGACCGCGGCGACGCCGCGGCGCCCGACGAGGAGTTCGACCCCGACGCGCCCCTCCAGGGCGACGACAGCAAGAACCGGAAACGCGCCGCGCTCGCGGTCGCGCCGTTCCTCGCGATCGGGCTCGCGGACGTCGTGCTCCTCCTGGGCTGGGGGATCGAGCCGCTGTGGGCGTTCGCGATCCTCCCGCCGATCCTCTTTTGTTCGGTCCTCGCGTACATCGTCTTCAGCACCGACTTCCTCGACGACCGGACCTGACCGCGTTCAGTTCCCGGTGTCGTACTTGTACGTCGCCTCGTCGGCGTCGATCCCGAAGTCCTCGGCGGTCTCCTCGACGGGGACCTCGCCGTCCTCGGGCTCGTCCGCGGGCGAGGCGTTCTTGAAGCGCTCGCGGAACCGCGTCGGCACCGAGAAGTCCGCCCGATCGACGGCCATCGCGATGACGTCTTCGCCCCGCTCCTTCCGCACTCGGCGGAGCCGCTCTGCCACCGGCTCGGGGAGTTCGCTCGTCTCGCGCGGCTCGAACCCGAACGGCGTGAAGTACTCGGGCTGGCGCGTGAACGTGTAGACCGTGTCGTAGCCCTCGTCGGAGGCCTCGGCGACGAGCCGCTCGATGACGTGGGCGGCGACGCCCTGCTGTCGCCACGGCGGCAGGGTGTAGACGAACGCGAGTTCGCAGAAGTTCCCCGCGTCGGTCTTGTGGACGCGGATGCGCCCGAAGCCCGCCTTCCGCGACGTTTCCTCGTCGAGCGCGATGACGTAGTCGCGCGACCGGAACGCGGGATCGTCGATGTCGGCCTCCTCGATCCTGTCGAGCAACCAGACCTCGTCGCGGTTCTTCGCGTCCCGGACGTACATAGCGACCAGTACAACGCCGGCACGCAAGTGTATTGCGGAGCGGTCGATCGATCGACCGCACCGACCCCGCGAGAACAACAGATTTGTATCGGACCCCGTCGTACGATCGGACGATGGCCCGCCTCCTGCCCTCCCAGTCCGAGCCCGAGGTCGACGCCTCCCCCCGGGTCGTCGGACTCGACGACGACGACGCCGACGAACTGCTCTCGGTCCTCTCTTCGGCGACCGCCCGGAAGATCCTCGCCGCGCTCCACGAGGAGCCGACGAACCCCGCCGCCCTCGCCGATTCAGTCGAGACGTCCCTGCAGAACGTCCAGTACCACCTCGAACGCCTGGAATCGGCCGGCGCGGTCGAGGTGGTCGACACCGTCTACTCCGAGAAGGGCCGGGAGATGAACGTCTACGGTCCCGCGGACCGCCCGCTCGTGGTGGTCGCGGCGAACGACGAGGAGAAGGCGGGGCTGTCGTCGGCGCTGAAGAGCCTGATCGGCGGCGTCGCGGTCGTCGGCCTCGTGAGCGTTATCGCCCAGGTCGCGCTCGAAGGGCTCCCCTTCGGCGCCCAGACCGGCGGCGGTGGCGACGCCGGCACCTTCTCGGCGCAGTCCACCGAATCCGCGCGCATCGCCGCCGAATCGGCCGCCTCGGGCATCCCGCCGGGCCTGCTCGTCTTCCTCGGCGGGGTGACGGTCCTGCTGGCGTGGTTCGCGGTCTGGTTCGTCCGACAGCGCCGGTGATCGGTGCCCGCGGACTGCCGCGGCACCGCCCGCCTCCCGTAAGTATTCGTACCAGGACGCACTACGGGGAGGTATGAACCACCCGGGCGAGGTCGAGGGCATCGCCGTCGGCGTCGACGCGGACGGCGAGAACATCCCGGCGGTCGTCGTGTCCGCGCGGGAGGAGTACCTCCCGATCGTGGTCACGGCCGACCAAGCCCGGGCGATCCAGCTCGCGCTCTCCGGCGACGCGTTCGAGCGGCCGCTGACCCACGACCTCCTCGTGGAGATGCTCACCGAGTTCGGCGGCGCGATCGATCGCGTGCGGATCGACGACGTCGCGGACGGCACCTTCTACGCGAAGGTCGACGCCGAGCGCTACGAGCGCGGCGAGGCCCGGGAGTTCGTCTTCGACGCCCGCCCGAGCGACGCCATCGCGCTGGCGGTCCGCGTCGACTGCCGGATCGAGGTCTCCGACGTCGTCCTCGACGAGGCGGGCCAACCGCCCGAGCGCTTCGACCTCGACGGCGGCCCGGAGAACGGTCGACAGGGCCCCTCCGGCCCCGGCGGGCCGGACGAACGGACCGGCGATCCCCCGGGAGAGCGCGACGACTTCGACGAGTTCGACGACTTCGGCGGGCTCGGCGGCCGGTGACGGGTCGGCGGCGCGCCTCGACTCCCGACAGTATATCCCGGTCGCGCTCGAATCGAGCCCTATGACGCTCTCGGTCGAGACCCCGGCGGTACCGGAGCTCGAAGACGCCGTCGACCCCAACGAGTACGAGGACGCGGAGATCGTCGGCGACACCGACTACCGGCGCGACGACCTCGAAGCGCTCCTCCGCGACGGCGCCTGGGAGGACGCCTTCGTCGAGTGGCGCGAGTCGACGGACGTGACCGAAGCCGAGTGGGAGGTCGTCCTCGATCTGGATCTGCTCTCGCACTTCGACTTCTTCTGGGACGACTTCGCCGACCGCGTGGGCTATCACGCGCCCGGCATCCCCGAAGACTGGAAGGAGCGGGAGATCCACCCCGACGTCGACTCCTGGAAGACGGTCTCGTCGATCAACGCCGGGCTGACCGAACTGGGACAGACCGTGTGTGACGTCCTGAAAGACGAGTACATCACCTGGGAGTCGGAGTACGAGGCGCCCGAGGACCTCCCCGATTTCTAAGCACGCACTTTTTTATCGGGGGTCCTCGGCCGCGCTCCGCGCGGCCTCGAACCCCCGCAAAAAATCTGCACCAAAAAAGAGCCGCGAGACTCGCACTGCGAGTCTCGCGGTGCGATTCGATGCGACTACCGCACAGCAACACGAGTAATTCACTCACTATCCAAGGCTTCGTGTCCCAAATTATCGGGACCAGTCCACGGATATATGCCGATGGCTTCGAGAATTTCTACCGTGAACCGCAGAGCCCTCCTCTCGACGACCGCCGCCCTGTCGGTGACCGCGATTGCTGGCTGTACTGGGACAGTGCGCCGAGAACTCAGTGACCGCGTCGAGATGGACGTCGCCACGATGGTCTTTCACCCCGCGTCGGAGCCGTGGTTCGCCGACGGCCTCTCCGCGTCCGCGGACGCGACCCGCCACGCCGCGCTCTACACCGAACGGCCGTCGGACGTGTCGGCGGTCTTCACCGATGAGTATCCGACGGACGAACGGACCTTCGACGACAAACTGCGGGACACCGACTACGCCTCGCACTTCCTCCTGGTCTACGAGGCGCGGATGCCGCGGGCGGACGCCTATCAGGTCGCGCCGACGATCCTGTACGGCGACCTCGACTGGACCGGCTGGCGGACGGTGACGGCGCCGATGGCGCGAGCGTCGCGCGATCCCTCGGAACTCGATCTGCCGCCGGACACCGAGGAGGTGATCGCGACGACCGTCGTCCGGTACAGCGCCGAGGCGACGCCCCGTCGGGTCCGCCTGCCCGTCTACGACGAGGAGACCGGAACGCTTCGCAGCGAGCTGACGGTCCGGGCCGAGTCGTAGGTCCCGCCAGTTCCGAGAACCGATCGTACGCGGCGGTTCCACGGATTTCATATACGTTCGCTGGTACTCCACCAGTATGGACGAAGTCGACGACCAGTACACGCCCGCGGCGGTCGAGTCCGCGGTCGAGGAGTACTGGGACGACGCCGACGCTTACGAGGCGACGAAGGAGGCCCACGCCGACGACCCGCCCTTCTTCTTCGTCGACGGGCCGCCGTACACGTCAGGTCAAATGCACCTCGGGACGGCCTGGAACAAGACGCTGAAGGACGCCGTCATCCGGTACAAGCGGATGACCGGCCACCGCGTCACCGACCGGCCGGGCTACGACATGCACGGCCTGCCGATCGAGGTCAAAGTCGAGGAGGAACTCGGCTTCGAGACCAAGCGCGACATCGAGGAGTACGGCATCGAGGAGTTCATCCAAGAGTGCAAGGAGTTCGCCGTCCGCAACCGCGAGGCGATGGACGAGGACTTCCAGTCGATCGGCGTCTGGATGGACTGGGAGAACCCCTACGAGACCATCACGCCCGAGTACATGGAGGCCGCGTGGTGGGCGTTCCAGCAGGTCGACGAGCGCGGCCTCGTCGAGCAGGGCAAGCGCTCGGTGAACTACTGCCCGCGGTGTCAGACCGCCATCGCCGCCAACGAGGTCGAGTACGACGAGATCACCTCGCCGTCTATCTACGTGAAGTTCCCGCTGGAAGAAAGAGCGGGAAGCCTCGTCATCTGGACGACGACGCCGTGGACCATCCCCGCGAATACCTTCGTCGCGGTCGACGGCGAGATGACCTACCAAGCCGTCCGCGCCGAGAAGGGCGGCGAGAGCGAGGTCCTCTACATCGCCGAGCCCTGCGTGGAGGACGTCCTCAAGGAGGGTCGCTACGAGGACTACGAAGTCCTCGACGAGTACGCGGGCGAGGACCTGACGGGCTGGACCTACGACAACCCCCTCGAACCGCACCTGAACGAACACGCCGACTTCGAGGGCGCCCAGGAAGTGTACACGGCCGACTACGTCGAGGCCGACCGCACCGGCCTGGTCCACTCCGCGCCCGGCCACGGGCAGGAGGACTTCGCCCGTGGCCAGGAACTCGATCTCGACGTCTTCGTGCCCGTGAACGGCCGCGGGGAGTTCACGGATCAGGCCGGCGAGTACGCGGGCACCTTCGTCCGCGACGCCAACGAGGAGATCATCGACGACCTCGACGCCGACGGCGCGCTGCTCGCCTCGGGCACCCACGAGCACCGCTACGGTCACTGCTGGCGGTGCGACACGGACATCATCTTCCTCGCGACCGACCAGTGGTTCATCACGGTCACCGACATCAAGGCCGACCTCCTGGACAACATCGAGGAGACAGAGTGGTACCCACAGTGGGCGCGCGACAACCGCTTCCGAGACTTCGTCGAGGACGCGCCCGACTGGAATATCTCCCGGCAGCGCTACTGGGGCATTCCCCTGCCGATCTGGCAGGCCGACGACGGCGAGTGGATCGTGATCGGCACGCGCGAGGAACTCGCCGAGCGCGCGGACCAGGACGTCGACCCCGACGAACTCGACCTCCACCGGCCCTCCGTGGATCCGCTGACGATCACCGAGGACGGCAAGACCTACGAGCGCGTCCCCGACGTCTTCGACGTCTGGATCGACTCCTCGGTCGCGACGTGGGGCACGCTCGATTACCCGAGCGAGACGGAGGAATACGACGAACTGTGGCCCGCCGACTGGATCGTCGAGGCCCACGACCAGACCCGCGGGTGGTTCTGGTCCCAGCTCGGAATGGGCTCTGCGGCCGTCGGCCGCGCGCCCTACGAGGAGGTGATGATGCACGGCTTCGTCAACGACGAGGACGGGCGAAAGATGTCCAAGTCGCTCGGGAACATCGTCACCCCCGAGGAGGCCATCGAGCGCGCCGGCCGCGACCCGCTGCGGGCGTACCTCCTCAGCCACGACCAGCAGGGCGTCGACCTCTCCTTCGAGTGGGACGGCCTGGGCGAAATGCAGTCGACGCTCAACATCTTCTGGAACGTCTTCCGCTTCCCGCTGCCGTATATGGACCTCGACGGCTACGACCCCGCCGAGGCCGACCTCTCTGACGGCGACCTCACCGTCGTCGACGAGTGGGTCCTCTCGCGGCTCCAGTCCGTCGAGGCCGAAGCCAGAGAGGCCTGGGAGGACTACGAGGTGAGCACCGCGCTCAACACGGTGTTGGAATTCCTCACCGAGGACGTCTCGCGCTTCTACGTGAAGGCGATCCGCGAGCGGATGTGGGAAGAGGAGGACTCGGCGTCGAAACGCGGCGCCTACGCCACGCTCGCGACGGTGATGGACGAGACGATCCGCCTCTTGGCGCCGGTGACGCCGTACCTCGCCGAGCAGATGTACCAGCACCTCGACGGATCGGCGACGAGCGTCCACGCGCTGTCGTACCCCGAGGCCGACGCGGACCGCCGCGATCCGGAACTGGAGCGGCAGATGGCGGTCCTCCGCGACGTCGAGGAGGCCGCGGCGAACGCGCGCCAGCAGGGCGGCCGGAAGCTCCGCTGGCCGGTCCAGCGCGTCGTCGTCGCCACCGAGGACGACGGCGTCGCCGACGCGGTCGAGTCGCTGTCGGCCCTCCTCTCCGAGCGGGTCAACGCCCGCGAGATCGACGTCGTCGCGGAGTTCGACGAACTGGTCGAGCGCGCCAGCCCCGAGATGGGCGTGATCGGCCCCGAGTTCGGCGCCGACGCCCAGAAGGTGATGGAGGCCGTCCGGGGCGAGACCCGCGCGGCGGTCGAATCCGGCGTCGAGGTCGACGGCGAGACCTACGAACTCACCGACGAGATGGTGACCTACGAGGCCGAGCCCCCCGAGCACGTCTCGGGCGCGGACTTCGACGGCGGCACCGTCTACGTCGACACCTCCCTCACCGAGGAGATCGAGGCCGAGGGCTACGCGCGCGACGTGATCCGGCGGATCCAAGAGATGCGCAAACAGCTCGACCTGGAGGTCGACGCCGAGATCGAGACGGCCGTCGACGTCGCCGACGATCGGGTCGCCGAGTTCGTCGACCGCCACCGCGACGTGGTCGCCGAGGAGACCCGCACGCGGGCGTTCGTCGACGCCGACGAACTCGGCGACGCGGCGCTCTTCGAGGAGTGGGACGTCGAGGGCGTGACCGTCACGATCGGCGTCGAGCCGGTCGACGCGTAAGCGAGTCGCGGTCGCGGCCCACGGACCGCTCTCGCGACCCGCCAAACGGTGCTTCTTTCCCCCGGGCGGGCCTATCCGCGTCGATGACCTCCGAGCCTCCGCTGGTCCTCGACATCGACGGGACGCTCACCGACGCCGCCGGCCGCCTGGATCCGCGTGTCTTCGCCCACCTCCAGGCCTGGACCGCGCCGGTCGTCCTCGCGACCGGGAAGGCGTTCCCCTACCCGGTGAGCCTCTGTCACTACCTCGGGATCGAGCCGACCGTGATCGCCGAGAACGGCGGCGTCGTGCTCGCGGCCGGCGCCGTCTCCTACCAGGGCGACCGGGAGCGCGCACAGGCCGCGGCCGACGCGTTCGTCGAGCGGGGCGGCGACCTCGGCTGGGACGGATTCGACGCGGTCAACGAGTGGCGACGGACGGAGATCGCCGTGAACCTCGACGCCGACGAGGAACTCCTCCGCGAGGTCGCCGCCGAGTACGACCTCGAAGTCGTCGACACGGGCTATGCGTACCACCTCAAGACGCCGGGCGTCGAGAAGGGCGTCGGCCTGGAGGCGGTCGCCGAGGCGCTCGACCGCGATCCCGACTCGTTCGTCGCGATCGGCGACAGCGAGAACGACGTCTCGACGTTCGGCGTCGCCGGCCGGTCCTACGCCGTCGCGAACGCCGACGCGGCCGCGCGCGAGGCCGCCGACCTCGTTCTCGACGAGTCGTACTTCGACGGGACCGCCTCGGTGTTGGAAGAACTCGGCTCGCGGGCCGAGTGACGAGTAGCTAGGCCGTCGCGGGGTGGTCGTCTTCGAACGGGACGAACGAGCCGTTGATGTCCCACTCGTGGATGCAGTACGGGCTCCCGACGGCGCGCTCGCCGTCCGTCTCGGCGAGCCGCCAGGTGCCGGCGTCGCCGTCCCAGACTTCCTCGCGACCGCACCGCTCGCAGGTCCGTTCGGTCGGGGTTCGGAGTGTCGGTGCCATCGCCCACTCGTCGGCGCGCGATCCTGTTAACTGTGACTGTCGACCGCACGGCTGGCCGCTCGGACGGACACACTTAGGTCCGGCGCGCGCCTGCTTCTGCTATGGGATTTCACACCTTCGACGCCGACGAGTCGGCCAAGCTCGAACGGCCGGACCGCTACCGCTTCGGCTCCCGCGAGGAACTGCTCGCCGCGCTCGATCTCGGCGGCGAGGACGTCGTCGCCGACATCGGCAGCGGAACCGGATTCTACACGGACGAGGTGGCCCCGTTCGCCGGGACGGTCTACGCCGTCGACGTCCAAGCGGAGATGCACGACCGCTATCGGGCGAAGGGGCTCCCGGAGAACGTCGAAACCGTGACCGCCGAGGCGTCGTCGCTCCCGCTCGCGGACGACGAACTCGACGCCGCGTTCTCGACGATGACCTACCACGAGTTCGCCACCGAGGCGGCGCTCGCAGAGCTCGCGCGCGTCGTCCGGCCCGGCGGCCGCGTGGTCACCCTCGACTGGTCGGCGAACGGCACCGGCGACGACGGCCCGGCGATGGACGAGCGGTTCGCGCTCGCGGACGCCGTCGACGCCTTCGAAACCGCCGGCTTCCGAACCGTCGGCGCGACGAGCCGAAAAGAGACGTTCTTCCACATCGCTCGCAGATAGCGTTCGAAACGTGGTCGAAACAGAAGAATATTAGTTCATCTTAGGAGTTCCGTTCTCATAATTTCCGTATCAGGGAAACAGTTATCAGCGTGTGTGTACTGCTACCACATATGGTGATATACCACGGGACAGTCGATCCATACCATCCCGACGAGAGTCGCTACGAGTGCCGCGAGTGTGGTGCGCGCATCGAGAGCGGCAGCGTCTGTGAGATGTGTGGCAGCGAATCGCTCGTGAACCTCGCCGTCCCACGGGAGTGATACCAGTCACGGGAACACACACTGCGGCGACGGCGGTCGGTCGGCGTTCGGGTCACGGTCGCCCCGCGCCGACGACCGACCGCCCGCCGCGCAGCCGAAGACCTCGTATCCGACCGCGCGGGCGCCCATCGAGCCGGACTCCACTCGGGCGCGCCCAGTCGACCGCCGCGACGGTCGGAGATCCTGTGTCTTGCCGTCGTCAGTCACGTCCGGCTCACCGTCCTTCGAGACCTACCGCGTAGCCCTCGCGCCGTCCGTCGCTTAGTTCAGACTGCTTCGTCCATTTCGGCGATCCCGGTGTAGCGCTCCAAGAGTAGTACGAACACCGCGCCGACGACCGCAGCGCCCGCGAACAGCGCGATCGCCGTCGGCGTCCACGTCCGACCGAGGTCGGCCAGTTGCTCGCCGGTCCGGACGACCGGCGCGCGGAGCGCGCCGACGATCAGCGCCACCAGGAAGGCGAGCGTCGCGGTCCGGGCGCGGTCAAGCGCGAAGCGCACGGCGTGGGCGACGGTGAACAGGCCGACGACGGCGCCCCCGACGAACGCGACGACGACGACGCCGTGTTCCCTGACGGGATCGACGGGGCCGCCGGTCACGAGCGCGAGGAGGCCGTCGACGAACGACGACAGGGTCCCCGTCATATACTCGTACTGGCCGAGGATCACGAGGATGAGCGAGCCGGAGATGCCCGGGAGGATCATCGCGCTGACGGCGACGGCGCCCGCGAGCACCGTCACCGGGAGGCTCTGGCCCAGCGTCGCGGCCGCGCGGCCGGAGACGACGAACGCGACGGCGAACCCGGCGACGGCAGCGGCCATCCGGGGCGGCGTATCGACGCTGACCTCCGAGAAGAGGACCCACGCCGAGGCGGCGATGAGGCCGAAGAAGAACCCGAAGGTGAGCACCGGCATCGACTGGATGCCCGCGTGGACGACGCGGGTGACGGTGACGATCGCCGACGCGATGCCCAGGCCCAGCACGATCAGGAACACGGTGTCGACGGCGCGAAGGGCCTCGTAAGCCCTCTGGCGGCGGTCCGGGAGGACGCCGAGGAGGACGTCGCGGATCCGATCGATGGAAACGGCGGTGATCGCACTGATCAGCCGCTCGTAGATCCCGGTGATGAGCGCGATCGTGCCCCCCGAGACGCCGGGAACCGCGTCCGCGGCGCCCATACAGACGCCCTTCAGGAAGATCACGAGCCACGACGAGTCGTCGGACAGGAGCTCGGTGCCGACGTCGTCGGCAGCGGCCTCCGACTCCGTCACGCCCGCCGACCCGTCCTGCTCTCTCGACATAGCGTGGCGTTGAGGCGCCCCCTACTCCGACCTTTCGCTTCGGAGCCGGACGGAGAGCGAAAATTGAAATCCAGGGCTGGCGTGCCTTGGCCTATGGAGATCAGCATCGTCGGCAGCGGCTACGTCGGCACGACCATCGCGGCCTGCTTCGCCGAGGTCGGCCACGACGTCGTCAACGTCGACATCGACGAGGAGATCGTCGAGACGATCAACGACGGGCGGGCGCCGATCCACGAACCGGGACTCGACGAGCTGGTCGTCGAACACGCCGGCGATCGGCTCCGGGCGACGACCGACTACGGCGCCGTCCGCGACACCGACGCGACCTTCCTCGCGCTCCCGACGCCCTCCGAGGCGGACGGCCACATCGACCTCTCGATTATGGAGGCGGGCGCGCGGTCGCTCGGCGCCGCGCTCGCCGAGAAGGACGACTACCACGTCGTCGTCACCAAGAGCACCGTCGTGCCGACGACCACCGAGGAGGTGATCGCGCCGATCCTCGCCGAGGAGTCCGGTAAGGTCCTCGGCCAGGACCTTGGAATCGGGATGAATCCCGAGTTCCTCCGGGAGGGCAGTGCGGTCTCGGACTTCCTCGATCCCGACAAGATCGTCCTCGGCGCGGAGAGCGACCGCGCCAAAGCGACGCTCCGCGGGGTGTTCGAGCCGCTTGCCGAGCGGGCCGGCGAGCCGCCGATCGTCGAGACCGGCGTCGCCGAAGCGGAGATGATCAAGTACGCCAACAACGGCTTCCTGGCCGCGAAGATCTCGCTGGCGAACGACCTCGCGAACATCTGTAAGGAGTACGGCATCGACTCCGAGGAGGTGCTGGAGGCGATCGGGCTGGATCACCGGATCGGCGCGGCGTTCCTCGGCGCGGGCGTCGGCTGGGGCGGTAGCTGCTTCCCGAAGGACGTCGCGGCGATCATCGCCGCGGCCCGCGACGTCGGCTACGAGCCCGCGATGCTGCAGGCCGCGGTGGAAGTGAACGACCGCCAGCCCGTCCGGCTCCTGGAACTGCTCCGCGGGCACGTCGACCCCGACGGCGCGCGAGTGGCCGTGCTCGGCCTCGCGTTCAAACCCGGCACCGACGACATCCGGAACTCGCGCGCGCTCCCGCTCGTCGACGCGCTCGTCGATGCTGGCGCCGACGTCGTCGGCTACGATCCCGTGGCGACCGAGAACTTCCGCGAGCGATACCCCGACATCGACTACGCCGAGACGGCCGAAGCGGCCCTCGACGACGCCGACGCCGCGCTCGTCGTGACCGACTGGCCGGAGTTCGCCGACCTCGACGAGGCCTTCGACGCGATGGCGACGCCGATCGTCGTCGACGGCCGCCGGATCGTCACGCGCAGAGAGGGCATCGTCTACGAGTCGCTCGTCTGACCGACCGGTCCTCAGCGGGTGAAAACGACCGAAAAACACAGTGTGTTGTGGTGTCATATGACACGCGTGCCATCGATCACCGTCGACGTGGGCGAACCCCTCAAGGAGCGGATGGAACAGTACGGCGACGTCGAGTGGGACGAGGTGTCGCGGCGGGCGATCCGCGAGAGGCTGGAGACGCTGGAGCTCGTCGAGGAGGCGACCGCCGACACGGACATCAGCGACGCCGACGCCGCGGAGCTCGCCGATCGGATCGACGAGATCGCACAGCGGCGGATTCGCGAGGCGTCGGACTGACAGAACGACCGAGTGCGGACGGAAACCTACTTGCCGCAGACGGCCGTCCGTCCGGTATGCTCTCGCTCGCGCTCGCCGGCAAGCCCAACGCGGGCAAGTCTACCTTCTACAAGGCGGCGACGATGGCCGACGTCGACGTCGGCAACTACCCCTTCACGACGATCGATCCCAACCGCGGCGTGACCCACGCCCGGACGCGCTGTCCCTGCCTCGACCGGGAGGAGCGCTGCGGCAACTGCGAGGACGGCGTCCGATACGTCCCCGTGGAACTGCTCGACGTCGCGGGGCTCGTCCCCGGCGCCCACGAGGGACGCGGGCTGGGCAATCAGTTCCTCGACGCGCTCACCGACGCGGACGCCATCCTGGCGGTCGTCGACGCCGCCGGCGCCACCGACGCCAAGGGCGAGCCGGTCGAGGTCGGGACCTACGACCCCGTCGAGGAGGCCGACTTCGTCGAAGCCGAGTTGGAACAGTGGCTCGCGGGGATCATCGAGCGCAACTGGGAGAGCGTCGTCCGGAAGTCGCGCTCGCCGGACTTCGACATCGACGAGGCGCTGACCGAGATGCTGACTGGGTTCGGCGCGACGGAGTACGACGTCGCGGCCTCGCTCCGGGCGCTCGACTACCCCGAAGATCCCCAACAGTGGACCGACGAGGACCGCGAGCGCCTGGCGACGGACATCCGCGAGCGGACGAAGCCCATCGTCCTCGTGGCGAACAAGGCCGACGCCGCGCCGCCGGAGAACCTCGAACGACTGAGCGAGGCAGAAAAGCCCGTGATCCCCGCGACCGCCGACGGCGAGCAAGCCCTCCGAACGGCGGCCGAGGGCGGCGTCGTCGAGTACCTCCCCGGCGACGACGACTTCCGCATCGCGGGCGACGTCTCCGACGCCCAGCGTCAGGGCCTCGACACCATCCGCGAGGTGCTCGACGCCCACGGCGGAACGGGCGTCCAGCAGGCGATCAACACCGCCGTCTACGACGTCCTGGATATGGTGACGGTCTACCCCGTCCAGAGCGAGTCGAAGTGGACCGACGGGACCGGCGAGGTGCTCCCCGACGCCTTCCTCCTGCCGCGCGGGTCGACGCCGAAGGACCTCGCGTACGCCGTCCACTCCGACATCGGCGAGGGCTACCTCCACGCGGTCGACGCGCGGTCGAAGCGTCGGATCGCGGAGGACTATCAGTTGGAGGAGGGCGACGTGATCAAGATCGTCAGCACGGCGAACTGAGGGCGCCTTCTGCGGTTCTTGCGGAAGCCGCCGAAAAGATATAACCGATGAGGGTGCTTAGTGAGCCGTATGAGTATCACCCGTAACGATGACGTACTCGGGGGCGAGCCGCGGATTGCCGGCACGCGCGTCGGCGTCCGCCACGTCGCCGCGCGGGTGATAGACGGCGGGCAGTCGCCCGCCCACGTCGCGGATCAGTTCGACGTCGCTCTCGCCGACGTGTACGAATCTCTCTCGTATTACTACGCTCACATCGACGAGATGCGCGAACTCGAACGGGAGAACGAAGCGGCGTTCGATCGCGTTCGCGAGTCGTCCCTGAAGCCCAAAGAGACCGTGCAGTGACGGGCGTTCGGATCCTGCTGGACGAGCACGTCGGACGAGTCTTCGAGCGACTGCTCCGGGAACGCGGCTACGAGGTCGAGCAGGCGAAAGACCGCTTCGGAGAACACACGAGCGATCCGGAACTTCTGTCGTGGTGCGGGGACTCCGACAGCGTCCTGCTGACGAACAACGCGAAGGACTTCGAGGCGCTCCACGGCGAGATCGATCACGCGGGGATCTTACTCTACTACGATCAGAGCCTCCCCGACGCCGACCCGGAAGGGCTCGCTCGCGCCGTCGACGAGGTGTTCACCCAGTACGGGCCTGACGGAGTCAGCGGCCGACTGGTCGACCTCGGGGAGTGGTACGAGTGGCTTCACAGTCGAAACTGACAGCCCTACGCGGGAGCGAGGTCGCGCTCAGACCACCGCGTCGTAGGCGTCTTCCATAATGTCGAGCGCCTCCCGCAGCGAGTCCTCGTCGGTCGCATACGAGAGCCGCGCGTAGCCGTCGCCGTGCTCGCCGAAGGCGTCGCCGGGGACGATCACGACGCCGCGGTCCAGACACTCGTCGACGAAGCCCTCGGGCACCTCCGGCATCACGTAGAACGCGCCGCCCGGGGTGGGAACGTCGAGGCCGATCTCCTCTAACCCCTCGACGACGAGGTCCCGGCGCTCCCGGAACGATTCGGTCATCTCGTCGACCTGATCCTGCGGCCCCGTGAGGGCGGCCTCGGCCGCGAACTGCGACGGCGCGGCGGCGCAGGCCTGGGCGTACTGGTGGACGCGGAGCATCCGCTCGACTCTGCGTGAGGAGGCTGTGACCCAACCGAGCCGCCAGCCCGTCATCGAGTAGAGCTTCGAGGCGGAGTTGACGACGACGACGTTGTCGGAGTCGGCGAACTCGATCGGCGAGCGGAACTTCCCGTCGAAGACGGTGTACTCGTAGACCTCGTCAGAGATGCAGAGCACGTCGTGTTCGTCGGCGATCCGGGCGAACTCCCGGACGTCCTCGGGCGGCGAGACCGCGCCGGTGGGGTTGCCGGGGCTGTTGACGACGAACGCCGCGGTGTCGTCGGTGATCGCTTCTTCGACCGCCGCGGGGTCGATCGTGAGATCGTCGCGGAGCGGCACGGGGACGGGCGTCCCGCCGGTGAGTCGCGTGAGGGCGTCGTAGGAGACGAACCCCGGATCCGGGATGATGACCTCGTCGCCGGCGTCGACGTGGGCCTCCAGAGCGACGTGCAGCGCCTCGGAGCCGCCCGCGGTGGCGATCACGTCGTCGGGATCGACGTCGAGCCCCTGGTCCCGCGCGTGCTTGTCGGCGATGGCTTCGCGGAGGGAGCGGGTGCCCTTGTTTTCGGTGTAGCCGTCGGCGAGCCCCTCGCGGATGGCCTCCGCGGCGGCCTCGCGGGCGTGGGGCGGCGCCGCGAAGTCTGGCTGGCCCAGCCCGAGGTTGATGGCGTCCTCGCCGGCGGCCTCGAAGACCTCGCGGATGCCGCTGATCGACACCTGCTCGACACGGTCCGAAAAGTGCGTCATATGCTCGCCCGGGGAGGCCACCGAGTTAGGTCTTGCTGGTCGCGGTCGGGGGCTCGGCGAAAATATACAAGCAATTTTTTCTTCTATCTACGACGCATCTGTTCCCTTATGCCTCTGAAATACGCCTTCGTTCGGACGCCTGCCGGCTGAAGCGCCGGATTCGCCCCGTCGAGTATCAGCGCGATGCTCGCCGCGTGCGCGGTCTAAATAGGGCTGAGACCCCTAACGTCGTAAAATGACGAACGACGCTATGACCGACGGGACTGCGATCTCGCGACGACGACTCCTCAAATCGACGGCCGGTGTCTCGGCCGCCGGACTGGCTGGCATCGCCGGCTGCACCGGCGGCGGTAGCGGCAGCGGCGGATCGGGCGGCGGCCTCGACGAGATCCGCGTCGCGTACATGCCGATCTACCCCGATATGCAGTACTTCGTGATGGACCAGGAGGGGTACTTCGACGAGCTGTCGGCCACCGTCGAGGGGGAGGTGTTCTCCGACGGTCCGAGCATCGTGCAGGCGTCGGCGACGGGCGACTTCGACGTGATGATGTTCGGGATCGTCCCCGCGATGATCGTGATGGACAAGGGCATCCCCTCGAAGATCACCGCCGCGAACATCCAGAACGCGATGCAGATCCTCGCCCACGACGACTTCGCGGCGATCTGGGAGGAGGCCGACTCGGGCGCCGACGCCTTCGCCCGCTTCGAGGAAGAACGCGGCCGGAAGTTCAAGTTCGGGACGTTCCCGCCGGGCTCTGTCCCCGACATCCTGCTCCGCTACTGGCTCGCGGAGATCGTCGGCGTCGACCCCGAAAACGACGTGAACATCACGGCGCTCGGCGGTGCCGGCCCGGTTCGGCAGGCGCTCCTGGCCGGCGAGATCGACGGCACCTCGATTATGGAGCCGGTCCCGACCATCGCCGAGATGAACGACGCGCCGTACCAGTCGATCGCCTGGGCGGGCGACTTCATGCCCGGCCAGCCCGCGGCGGTGACGCTGATGCACGACCGGCTCCGCGAGGACAACCCCGAGCAGGCGGCGGCGTTCGTCGAGCAGCACCAGCGCGCGACGACGTTCGCCACCGAGAACCCCGATCAGGCCGCACAGCACGCCAGCACCGTCATCGGCGAGTCGTCGCTGCCGGTCGAGACCGCGCGCCGCGCGATGGACTCGCCGGCGTCGGACTTCATCACGGACCCGCACAAGATCGCCGACGGCGCACAGGTCTTCTCGGAGTACGCCGCCCAGCTCGGCAAGACGAGCGAGGCGCTCTCGAACGACGCGATGTTCGACTTCGGGGTGTACGACTCGCTATGAGCGTCGAGGCCGGGACGGCGTCGGAGTCGAGCACGACCGACGTCGCGCGGTCCCGCAGCGACGGCGAGACCGAGGGAGCCTCGGGCCTCGACACGGTCGGTCTGGCGTACGGCGCCGTCGGATCGGTCGTCTTCCTCGCGGTCTGGCAGGCCGCGGCGATGGCGGTGGGTCGGACGTACCTCCTCCCCTCGCCGGTCGAGGTCGCGACCGCGTTCGTCGTCGAGTTCACCGCGCCGACGACGTTCGCCGTCCCGTTCGTCGGCGTCACCGTCCCGGCGACGCGCCTGATCGCGAACCTCGCACAGAGCCTGCTCCACTACGTCCCCGGCCTGGTCGTCGGGAGCGTCCTCGGCATCGCGCTGGGCGTCGGGATGGGCTGGAGCGCCCGCCTCGACGACGCGCTCACGCCCGTCACTCGGTTCCTCCGGCCGATCCCGCCGCTGGCGTGGATCGTCTTCGCGATCGTCTGGATCGGCATCGGCCACGGCGGCGCGGCGTTCATCGTCGGCATCGGCGCCTTCTGGATCAACTTCTACAACGCCTACGCGGGCGTCGAGGGCGTCTCGACCCACCTGAAGGAGGTCGCGGCGAGCCTCGGCGTCGACGACGACCTCACGATGATCCGGAAGGTGGTCCTGCCCGCGGCGACCCCCTCGATCGCGACGGGGATCCGGACCAGCATCGGGCAGTGCTGGATGATCGTCGTCGCCGCCGAGCTGTTCGGCGCGCCGGGCGTCGGCTTCCAGATCATCAACGCCGCCCAGAACCTCGCGACGGACGTGAGCGTGGCGTATATGGGCGTCATCAGCCTCGTCTTCCTCGTGAGCGACGGGCTATTCCGCCGGGTCGAACGGAGGGTTCTGGCGTGGCGGGAGTGAGCGACGACCCGGGCGCGGCGGCCGGCTCAGACGAGTCCGACGCCAGCCCGAAGGTCGTCGTCGACGGCGTGGGCAGGGTCTACGAGTCGGAGCGCCAGCGCGTCGAGGCGCTCTCGGACGTGAATTTCTCGGTCTCCGACGGGGAGTTCGTCTGTCTCGTCGGCCCGTCGGGCTGCGGTAAGACGACGCTCTTCCGGACGATCGCGGGGCTGGAGGCGCCGACGAGCGGCGAGATCCGCCTCGACGGCGAGCCCGTCACCGGGCCCGGAACGGACCGGGGGATGGTCTTCCAGGAGTACGGCCTGTTCCCCTGGCGGACCGTCCGCGGCAACGTCGCCTTCGGCCTCGAAGAGCAGGGCGTCGACGGCGCCGAGCGGACGCGCCGGATCGACGAGATGCTCGATCTGGTCGGGCTCTCGGACTTCGCGGACGCCTACCCGAAGGAGCTCTCCGGCGGGATGAAACAGCGCGTCGGCATCGCGCGGGCGCTCGCGGTCGACCCGGAGATCCTGCTCGCCGACGAGCCGTTCGGCAGCGTCGACGCACAGACCCGGGATATGCTCCACGGAGAACTCCTCCGGATCTGGTCCGAGACAGAGAAGACGGTGCTGTTCGTGACCCACGACGTCGAGGAGGCGGTGAAGCTCTCCGATCGGGTGGTCGTGATGGCGGCCAATCCGGGCCGCGTCCGGGAGGTCGTCTCCGTCGACCTCGACCGCCCGCGCGAGCGCACCGACCCGGCGTTCGGCGAGCACGTCGATCGGATCCGCGGCCTGATCGGCGAGTGAGTCGGGTTTCGCCCCCGCTATTCGTCGCTGTCCTCGAACGCCTCCCGCAGTCGGTCGACGTGCGAGAGCACGACCGACAGCGTCGCGTCAGCGTCGGTGTAGCCGCGGTCGTAGTCTTCGCGTGCCGCGTCGACGTCGCGGAGGAACTCCGTCACGACGTCGTCGAGGCTCTCGTTCGATGCTTCGGCTTCGGGATCGGCCGCGTCAGCGTCGTCAGTCATACCCGACCGTCTCGTCCCGAGTGTGAAAAGCGCGCCGTCGCGGCGGCGGCGACGTCGCGCCCGGTGCCACCGGCCCACATATAAATACGACCGCGACGGACTCACGCCTGTGCTCACGTTCCGGTTCGAGGACGGAACGATCCGGATCGACGGGCTCGACGAGTCCGACGTCGGGTCCGACTCGCTCCCGGGCGTCGCCTGGGACGACCGCGGCCTCGTCGCTCGCGCGCCCGCCCACCGCTACGCCGACCTCCGGCGCGCGCTCCGCGAGGCCGACGTCCGCTTCGAGGATCGGGTGCTCCCGGAGACGTCCCTCTCGCTGTCGCACGCGTACGACCTCCGCCCGTACCAGGAGGAGGCGATCGACGCCTGGCGCGCCGGCGACGACCGCGGCGTCGTCGAACTCCCGACGGGCGCCGGGAAGACCGTCCTCGCGGTCGACGTCATCGCTCGACTCGGGGTGCCGACGCTCGTGGTCGTCCCGACGATCGACCTCCTCGACCAGTGGAAGCGCGAACTGGAGACCGAGTTCGACGTCCCCGTGGGGCAGTTCGGCGGCGGGGAGCAGACCCAGGAGGCGATCACGGTCTCGACCTACGACTCGGCGTACCTGCGCGCCGAAGACGTCGGCGGCGACTTCGGGCTCGTCGTCTTCGACGAGGTCCACCACCTCGGCGGCGAGGGCTACCGCGACGTCGCGCGGCTCGTGGCCGCGCCCGCCCGCCTCGGGCTGACGGCGACCTTCGAGCGCCCCGACGGCGCCCACGAGATCATCGAGGACCTCGTCGGGCCGAAAGTCTACGAGGCCGGCGTCGACGACCTCGCGGGCGAGCACCTCGCGGACTACGAGGTCCGGCGCGTCGAGGTCGAACTCGGCCCCGAGGAGCGCGAGGCCTACGAGGCGGCCCAGGGGACCTTCGTCGACTACCTCAAGCGCTCGAACCTCTCGCTGAAGAGCGGCTCCGATTACCGGAAGCTGGTGATGCGTTCCGGCAACGATCCGAAGGCCCGCGAGGCGCTCCTGGCGAAGCAGCGCGCCCGGCGGATCATGATGAACGCCGACGCGAAGGTGGAGACGCTCGGCCGATTGCTCGATCGCCACCGCGAGGACCGGGTGATCGTCTTCACGGCCCACACCGACCTGGTCTATCGGCTCTCGGAGCGGTACCTGCTTCCGGCGATCACGAGCGAGACCGGCGCGAGCGAGCGCCGGGAGATCCTCGACCGATTCAGGGACGGGACGTACTCGCGGGTCGTGACCGCGAACGTTCTCGACGAGGGCGTCGACGTCCCCGACGCCAACGTCGCGGTCGTGCTCGCCGGGTCGGGCTCCGAGCGGGAGTTCACCCAGCGGCTCGGACGGATCCTCCGCCCGAAGGACGACGGCGGACGCGCGCTGCTGTACGAGGTCGTGAGCGAGGAGACCGCCGAAGAGCGCGTCGCGGACCGGCGCCGGTGAGTGTGATCAGTGTGATCGAGACGGTGCTCAGGCGACGTCGACGCTGAGATTCCCGTTCGTCGTGAACCGCTCGTAGGCGACGTCGAACGTCACCGACCACTCGGCCGTCTCCCCCGCGGGAACCGCGAGCGACGCCTCCCGCTCGAACTCCTCGTCGCCGAGGCCGACGGTGACCGTCACGGTCGCGGTCCGCTCGGCGTCGCTTCGGTTCCGGACCGTCCCGAACACGCGGAGGTCGCCCGCGTCCGTCGCCTCGAAGTCGAAGGTGCCGACGCTGAGAGGGGGCGGGGCCGTCGTTCGGCGGGGTTCGCCGGCGGGCGCGTCGGGCGGGTGGCGCGGACCCGTCGCTCCCGGCGCCGCGCCGAGGCAGCCGCCGAGAAGCGCCGAGAGCGACCCGGCCGCGGCGGCGAGTACGGTGCGTCGGTCCATCGTGCCACGAACGGCCGGCCGTGGTGATGAGTCTTCTCCTCGGGACCTGCGAGAGCGGCACGCTCTTGGCCCGCGGCCGCCAACGCGGGAGCGTGCTGCGAAAGGACCTCCTCCGGGTCTCCAGGGCAGGCGGCGGCTACCATCCGCAGTTCGCGGGACGCGAGGACCGGCCGCTCGCCGCGCGCGTCATCGGCGTCTTCCAGGGGCACGTCGGCGAGCCGCGCCGGCGCCTGGACGAGGCGCTCGACGACCTCGAACGCGACGCCGACGACTTCAAGCTCGTCCGCGGGTTCGCGGCGCTCGTAGAACGCGAGGGGGTCTTCGAGACGCGCGCGCCGCACCCGCCCGAGCGGGTCAGGCGCGTCGTCTTCGAGTCCGCGGAGGGAGTCGGCGCGGTCGTGACCGAGAGCGACCGGCTGGAGGCGCTGGAGACGGCGGCCGACGCGCTCGGGACCGACGTCGAGTCCATCGAGACGTCGCTGTACGCCGATCGGGAGGTAAACGAGGTGCTGTCGTCGTTCGAGCCGCGGTGGGATCCCGACCAGCTCATCGAGCAGTACAACCTCTCGCTGGCCCAGACCGCCCTCTTCGACGCGACGGAGGTCCGCGTCCGGAGCTCGGACCCGAAGCGGCTCGTCTCGGCCGTCAAACGCCTCGGTCTGATGTACGAGATCCGTCGTGAGGGAGGGAGCGGAGGCCACGCGGACGACAGCATCGCCGAGCGCGAGCTCGTCGTGACCGGCCCCGACGCGCTCTTCCGGCGGACTCGCCGCTACGGGACCGCCTTCGCGCGCCTCCTGCGGAGCGTCGCAGGCACGGCCGAGTGGTCGCTGTCGGCGACGATCGACGACCGCGGCACCGAGCGCGAACTCCGGCTCGACTCGGGGGACGTCTCCGTGCCGGACGTCGATCCCGTCGCGGAACCGACCTACGACAGCGGCGTCGAGGCCGACTTCGCCGCCCGGTTCGCCGGCCTCGACCTCGACTGGGAACTCTCGCGGGAGCCCGAGCCGCTCGCGGCGGGCGCGCGGGCGATGATCCCCGACTTCGCGTTCGACTACCGGCCCGGCGGCGCCGACGCGCCCGCGCTCCGGGTGTTCTTCGAGGTGATGGGGTTCTGGACGCCCGAGTACGTCGAGAAGAAGCTCGACCAGTTCGGAAGCGTCGACGACGACGTCGAACTTCTCGTCGCGGTCGACGAGTCCCTCGGCGTCGGCGAGGAGATCAAGGCCCTCGACCACCGGGTGGTCACCTTCACCGATCGGGTGCGCGTGAAGGACGTCGTCGACGCCCTCCGGGAGTACGAGTCGGCCCTGGTCGACGCCGCGGCGGAATCGCTCCCCGACTCGCTCGTCCCCGACGACGACGTGGTCCACCTCGATACCCTGGCGCGCGACCACGGCGTGAGCGCCTCAGCCATCGAGTCGGTGTCGTTCCCCGAGCACGAGCGCGTGGGTCGGACGCTGATTCGCCCGGCGGTGCTCGACGCGCTCGCGGCGGACATCGAGCCGGGGCTGTCGCTGTCGGAGGCCGAGTCGGTGCTGGCGGACCGCGGCATCGACGACACATCCGCCGTCCTCTCGCGGCTCGGCTATCGGGTCGCGTGGGAGAGCCTCGGCGGCGGGACGATCGAGGAGAAAGAGCCGTAGCGCTACGAGAGGTCCTCGCGGCGGCCCTTCGGGATCGTCGACCGGAGTTCGCCGTGGAGGTAGAGCCCGACGCCGATCGGGTCGACGTCGCCGGCGATATCGTGGGCGGCGATCACGTAGCCCCAGTCGCCGTCCCAGCGCGGCAGGTCCTGGTCGTCGCCGCGGGCGAAGCGCTCGGCCTCTTCCCCTCCCAGGACGACGACGTTCTCGGTCGCCGCACCGCCGAACCGCTGGACCGCGTTCGTCGAGGGCTTCCAGTGCTCCTGGCGCGCGCGGAGGATCCGCAGCCCGAGCCCCTCCACTGAGATGGGGGAGACGACGTCGGCGGCGAACGCCCAGAGCTTGCCGTTGCCCTTCTCCCAGAAGGTGTAGTCGTCCCAGATCTCCGGCGGGATCCCGTAGCGGTCGTGCCACCAGTCGACGACCTCCGAGCGGGCCGGCCGCCCCGGGACCTCGCGCTCGTCGGGCGTCGCCGGCAGGCGGTCGAACCGCTGACCGTCGTTCTCGGGCGGGTCGCCGCCGCTACCGTCCTCCGTCTCGTCAGTCATCCCGTCACCTCCAGTTTCGCACAGAAGAACCCGCCCGTGTCGTTGCGGTGCGGGTAGACGCGGTGGGCCCGCTCGACGGCCGGATCGTACTCCTCGCCGTCCCACTCGGTGACGCCCGGATCCGTCTCGAAGCCGTCGGGGGCCTCCCACTCGCGGAGCTCGCAGTCCTCGGATTCGAGCGCGTGGTCCAGGACGGCCTCGTTCTCTTCGGGCGCGAAGGTACAGGTCGAGTAGACGACGGTGCCGCCGGGTCGCGTCGCCTGGATCGCCCGCCGGAGGATGCCCTTCTGGATGCCCGCGACGCTCTCGACGTGGTCCATCGACCAGCGGTCCAGAGCGTCGGGATTCTTGCGGATCGTCCCCTCACACGAGCAGGGCGCGTCCACGAGCGCGCGGTCGAAGGCCTCGACTCGGTTGTCGTGGTCGGTGCGGTCGCCGAACGGCTTGAACGAGAAGTTCCGCGCGTCCTGATTCGTCACCGCGAGGTTCGTGATCCCGAGGCGCTCGGCGTTGTGCCGGAGCGCCGAGAGCCGCCCGAGGTTGTTGTCGTTGCCGATCAGGAGGCCGGAATCGTCCATCAGGTCCGCGAGCTGGGTGGTCTTGCTCCCCGGCGCGGCGCAAGCGTCCCAGACGACGTCTCCCGGCCGTGGATCGAGCGCCAGCGCGGGCAGCGCCGATACCTCCTCCTGGCCGTGGAGCCAGCCGTGGAAGTACGGCCACGACGTCCCCGGGCCGCGCTCGTCGAGCCGGAAGATTCCGGGATGCCAGTCGGTGACTTCGTAGTCGACACCCTCGTCGTCGAGCGCCTCGCGGGCGCGGTCGACGGAGGCCTTCAGGGTGTTGACGCGGACGACCGAGGGGAGCGGCCGCTCGCACGCCCTGCGGAACGCGTCGAAGTCGTCGACGAGCGACGCGTACCGCTCGAGTGGTTCCATAGGGGAGGCAACTCGGCGGGCCCGCTTGTGGGTGTCGGTTCCGCGACTCCCCTCCGAGCACGGTGGTTCGGTCCGGTTCCCAGCGGTTTTACCACGGTCGGCGCCGTGGTGACCGTATGGCTCGCATCTCCACGCTCGCCGCCGACGTGTCGCTGTCGGAACCGTCGCTGGTCGAGGGGTTCCCGGGCGTCGGCCTCGTCGGCAAGATCGCCGCCGACCACCTCGTCGAGGAGTTCGAGATGGTCCACTACGCCAACGTCTACTGCGACGGGCTGCCGAAGGTCGCGGTCTACGCCGAGGACGACGCCGAGCTCCGACCGCCGGTCCGGATCTACGCCGACGCCGACCGCGACCTGCTCGTCCTCCAGAGCGACGTCCCGATCCGACCGGACGCCGCCGTCGAACTGGCCGACTGCCTGTCCGGGTGGTTCGACGAACTGAACGTGACGCCGCTGTACCTCTCGGGGATCCCGCGGGAGAAGGACCAGGGCACCGTCCCGTCGCTGTACGGCCTCGGCATCGCCGACGGCGTCGATCGGATCTCCGAGGTCGGGATCGAGGTCCCACACGAGATGGGCCTCGTCTCGGGACCGACGGGCGTCCTCCTGAATCACGCCGTCGAGTCCGGGCGGACGGCGGTCGGGCTGGTCGTCGAATCGGACCCGCGGTTCCCGGACCCGGAGGCGGCCCGGATCCTGATCAAGCAGGGCATCGAACCGCTGACGGGGCTGGACGTGCCCGTCGACGACCTCGTCGACCGCGCCGAGCAGATCCGACAGGCGAAAGAGCGCCTCGCCAAGCGGATGGAGGAGGCCGGCGAGGAGAGCACCCAGGCCCGGCCGATCGGGATGTACCAGTAGAGTACAGTAGCGCAGCGGTCCCGCCGGTCGACCCCCTTTCTACACGTTTAAGGCTCGTCGTCCACTCTCACCGGATATGAGCGATGAGTCCCCCGAGAGCCGCACCGCGGCCGCCGAGTACTCCGACGTAGACGCGGACGACGAGGCCACGGACGCGCAGGCGGATGCGGACGCGGACGTGTCCGACGACGCCGCACCCGACGAGCAGGCGGACGCCGACGGGGCGGGCTCCGGGGACGACCACGAGGAATCGGATCTCGCCGACCGAGTGGCGGAGTACGACGAGGCGCTCGCCGACGAGGTCGCGGCGCTGGAGTCGCGAGTCGCCGATCTCGAATCCGAGCTCGAAGAACGGGACGGCCGCATCGAGGAACTGGAGTCGGCGCTGAAGCGCTCGAAGGCGGACTTCAAGAACTACAAGAAGCGCGCGAAGAAGCGCCAGGAGGAGATCCGCGAGCGGGCCACGGAGGACTTCGTGGGCCGGATCGTCAGCGTCCGCGACAACCTCGTGCGCGCGCTCGACCAGGACGAGGACGCCGACATCCGCCCGGGGATCGAATCGACCTTGGAGGAGTTCGACCGCATCCTCGACGAGGAGGAGGTCTCGGCGATCGAGCCGGCGGCCGGCGAGGACGTCGACCCGACGCGCCACGAGGTACTGATGCGCGTCGAGGACGCCGACCAGCCCGAGGGAACGGTCGCGGAGGTATACCGCCCCGGCTACGAGATGGCCGGATCGGTCGTCCGGGAGGCACAGGTCACCGTCAGCGACGGGCCGGGCGCCGACAGCGAGGAGGGCGGCGAAGCAGACGAGACGGACGCGGAGTAGCTCGAATCAGTCGCCGTTGCCGCGGCTCGGGAGGCCGATCCGGCCGCGGTACCGCCAGATCGCGCCGCCGACGAGCACCACCGGGAGGCCGAACGCGATGAGGTACGGGAGCGCGTAGGCAAGCCCGACGACGATCGCTCTGGCGACCACGACGACGCCGTCGACCGACTGCAGGAACGCCGAGACGACGGGCGTGTCGTACCACCGATCGGGCGCGACGCGGTTCGGCGTCGGCCGCGGCTCCTCCAGCCTGACTGTCAGCGTCGAGTAGGCGACCTGATTCTGCAGGGACTGCAGTCGGGCCTCCAAGCGCTCGATCTCGCCCTGGACGTCCGAGAGCTCGCGCTGGACGGCCAGCACGTCCTCGGTGGTGTTCGCTTGATCGTAGAGTTCGCGCAGGCGGTCGCGCTCCGCGCGGAGGTTCTCCAGTCGGGCCTGGATGTCGACGATCTGTCCGGTGACGTCGCGGGCGTTGGTCTCGACCGATTCGACTTCCCCGAGCGCCTTCGCGTCCTCGACGAGGCCCTCGAAGCGGTCCTGTGGCACGCGCAGGACGACCTGTCCGCGGACCCAGGTCTCGTTGTCGATCTCGCGGCGGTCCTGAGCGGTGTCGCTGACGTAGCCCCCGTAGCCTTCGACCGTCGAGGTGATGTCCGCCCGGGCGCGCTCGAAGTCGTCGACCTCGACGACCACGGTTCCGGTCCTGATCACCTGTCGCTCCTGGACGTTCACGGCGTCACCGCCTCCGCCCCCGCCGTCGCCGCCGGAGCCGCTCGCGGCGTCCCGCGCGACGGCGGTTCCCGTCGGGGCGCCGGTGGCTTCCGGCCCCGCGGCCGCTTGGGTGGCCTGTTCGTAGCCGCCGGCGTCGCCGCCGCCCGCGCCGCCGCTGCCGGTCGCGCCACAGCCGGCCAGCGCGACGAGCGCGACGAGCGCGAGGGTCGCAAGCGTGCGTCTCGATGTCATCACGGATACGGGTACGACACCTCACGGGAAAGACGCGCCGATGGCACAAAGGGGTCTTTGAGTTTCCCAAGGGGCAAACAGCCGGCCGTCCGTCGCCTCGCCCGCACCGGGTGGCCGGACAACCGCGGCCGGCGCGGGGCCGTCGCTACGTCACGGCGGCGCTGGCCGCGGTACAGTATATAAGATCTCGTCCGCGACTCGACTCTTATCGGGGACCTGTCACTCCGCGTCGCGGGAGGCGTTCGAGCGGACGAGCCGAACGTCGCCCTGGGCGCGGATCGTTCCGTCGACCTCCGCGCCGTCGTGGAGTTCCAGCGCCGAGCAGGAGACGTCACCGAGGATCTGGGCGCCGTCGGCGATCGTGACCGTCCCGTCGCGGGTCGTCACGTCGCCGTGGATCCGGGTGCCCTCCGCGATCGAGATGTCGCCGCGGGCGCGGAGGCTCCCGAAGATGTTGTTGTCCTCGCCCACTTCGAGCCGCTCGGCCCGGATGTTGCCGTGGAGCCGACAGCCGTCGCCGACGACCGCGGGCGTCGAGGCCTGCCAGGCGTCGTCGGAGACGGTCGACCCCCGCGGGATCACGAGCGGGTCGTCCTCGCTGTCGCCGGAGAGCGCCTCCGCGAGTTCGTCGGCCGCGTCGTTCTCGCCCAGGCGGAGGAGCTGTGAGAGGACGACGAAGTAGAAGACGAGCGTCGGCACCGGATTGCGGATGACGATCCAGCCGTTGGCCTCGAAGCCCTCCTCGATGTCGACGTCGTCGCCGATGTCGAGGTCGCCGGAGACCATCAGCCGGCCGCCGATGTGGACGCGCTCGCCGAGGTAGGCGTCCTCGCCGACGAGGACGTTGCCGGCGACGTCGCACCAGACGTCCAGCCGGCAGTCGCCCTCGGCTTCGATGTCGCCGCCGAAGGTGACGCGCTCGCCGGCGAGGACGTTCCGGCCGCGGACGCCGAACTCGACGGTGCTCTGCCCGCCGACGACGACGTCGCCGTCGGTCACGAGGTCGTGCTCCTCGACGGTCGTCCCGTCGGGGATCTCCAGGGCGTCGAGCGGGTCCTTCCCGAGTGCCACACTCCGCATCAGCGCACGCGTCGTAATAAACGGCGCGTCAGACGCCCGTCGGACGAGCGGTCGGGAGCGACCCCGCCGCGACGCGGACTGATGGGCTTTTACTCCGCGGCCGAGTAGATCCGCGTATGACCGCACTCTCTTTCGACGAGGACGGCGTCGACGTCGTCTACGAGGGGACCGAGTTCCGCCTCGAAAAGGAACTCATCGAGGAGGCGACAGAGAAGTCCTACCCCGACGTCACCGACCACGAGGTACTGAAGATCGTCGAGGAAAACCCCGCGCTGAGCGGCGAACCCCGGCGGATCAAGGACATCATCCGCTGATCCGCCTTCCGCGTCGGCCGCGCTACCCGAACCGCTCTTCGAGACACACCTTCACGATCGACTTCGCGATGGCCGCGCCGCCGCCGAGCGGATCGAGCTTCGTCTCGCCGGCGCGCTCGCGATAGGGAATCGGCTCCTCGCGGACCTCGTAGCCCCGCATCAGCGGCCGGATGAGGAGCTCGGCCGACAGCCCGGTGTTCTCGGTCCACTCGATGTCGTGGAGGAGTTCCCGTCGGTAGGCGCGCATCCCGGTCGTGGTGTCGTGGACGCGCTCGCCCATCAGCGCGGACGCGACGAGCGCGAACGCGACGTTGCCCAGGCGATTGAAGTCGGGCATCGCGTCGGCGCCGTGGTAGAGCCGGTCGCCGGAGACCACGTCGTAGCCCTCGTTGATCAGATCCAGAAACTCGGGGAGCTTCTCCATCGGGTAGGTGTCGTCGCAGTCGGTCGTGACGACCACCGGTCGGTCGGGCGTGAGCACCGCCTCCCGGACGGCGTAGCCGTAGCCCATCGGCGGCTGTTCGATCACCGTCGCGCCGTGCTCGCGGGCGATCTCGGGGGTCCGGTCGTCGGAGCTGTCGACGCAGACGACCTCCGCGCAGCCGTCGGTGACGTCGTCGATGTCTGCCAGGACTGTCTCGATGGCCGCCTCCTCGTTGTAGGTCCCCATCACGACCGCGAGGTCGTCGAAGGTGTACTCGGTCATTACCCGCCGTTTCCGCCGGGGATATTTGAACTTTTAGGTTCGCCAAAAAGTCGGCGAGCGAACGTCTCCTCAGCGCGGGTCGGGGATTCCGGCTGGCTCGCCGGCGACCGCGCCGATCGACGTCTCGTGGAGCCGGCGGGCGACGACGTCGGCGAGGTTCCGGAGGTTCTCGGTGTCGTCGCGGTTGTACGAGACGAGCGTGTCGAGCGCGTCGTCGTCGCCGTCGCGGGCGTAGCGGTACCAGAGCCGGACGGCGTCCCGCCCCGAGAGATCCGGGCGGTCGCGGTCGATGCCGACCTCCGTCTCGATCGCTTTCAGGCCGCCCGTCAGGTCGATGCGCCGGCAGGGATAGATGAGGTCTAAGTGCGGCGCGTCGATAGAGACCTCGAAGTTCTGTTCGAGGAAGGGCACGTCGAACTGCTTGCCGTTGAAGGAGATCACGAGCGGCGCGCCCCGGAACTGCTCGGCGAGCGCCTCGCTCGTGAGGTTCTCGCCGCGGACGAGCGTCGTGGTCTCGCCGCCGCGAGTGACGGAGACGGTGGTGACATCCTCGGTGTGAGCGTCGAGGCCGGTCGTCTCGATGTCGAAGAAGAGCGCCTCGTCGCGGAAGTTCTCGTAGAAGCGCCACGTCTCTTTGGCGGGGAACCGCTCGCCGAAGTAGCGCGCGTCGCCGTCGTCGAGCCGTTCGAGCGCCTCGGCGAGGAAGGACTCGACGCGCTCGCTCGTCTTCGGGCCGAGCGGCGCGCGGTCGGGGTCGAAGTCCGCCCACCGCACGATTCCGGCCTCCCACAGCGAGCGCTCGCGGGCCTCGCCGACGCCCTCCGCGGGGACGAAGCTGTTCTCGATTCGCATATCCGAGTCAGGGGGTGGCGGGGGCCTAAGGGTGTCGGACGGACGCGGGCAACGCCACGGCCGATTCCGTTTTCCCCCCGGGCGACCAGGGGCGGGTATGTGCGGCCGCTACACGCTCTTCACGCCCGCCGACGAGCTCGAAGCGCGGTTCGATGCGACCTTCGCGGAGCCGCCGGGGCCGCGGTACAACTGCGCGCCGGGGCAGTCGCTGCCGGTCGTCAGGAACGACGCACCGGACACCTTCCGCCGCCTCAAGTGGGGACTGATCCCCTCGTGGGCCGACGACGAGTCCGCCGGCAACGACCGCATCAACGCCCGCGCGGAGACGGTCTCCGAGAAGGCTTCCTTCTCGGAGGCCTACGAGCGCCGCCGGTGTCTGGTCCCCGCCGACGGCTTCTACGAGTGGGTGCAGGAGGGGGAGACCAAACGGCCCTACCGGGTCGCGCTCGACGACGATCGCCCGTTCGCGATGGCCGGCCTGTGGGAGCGCTGGGAGCCGTCCCACACCCAGACCGGCCTCGGCGACTTCGGCGCTGGCGGCGCGACCGACACCGAGCCCAAGACGATCGAGTCGTTCGCGATCGTCACGACCGAGCCCAACGACGTCGTCGCCGACCTCCACCACCGGATGGCGGTCGTCCTCGACCCCGACGAGGAGGAAAAGTGGCTCCACGGCTCGACCGACGAGGCCGCGGAACTGCTGGATCCGCACCCCGGCGAGGAGTGGACGGCCCATCCGGTCTCGACGCGGGTGAACAGCCCCGCGAACGACGACCCGAGCCTGATCGAGCCGGTCGAAGCTGAGTGAGTGAGAGGGTCGGGGTCGGCCGTCAGCAGGGGTGGAGCCGGTCGCGCGGGAACGAGACGACGATCTCGCTGCCGACCTCCGGCGGGCGGTCGGCGAACGCCTCGACGGTCACGTCGTCGAAGGCCAGCGTGATGCGGTTCGTCGCGTCCTCACGGACGACGCGTTCGACCCGCGCGCGGACGTCGCCGTCGCCGCTCGCGTCTCCGTCGAAGCGGACGGCCTCCGGCCTGATCGCGACGCGCTCGGGCTCGGACCCCGAGTCCGTCTCGGCGTTCGTGAGCGTCCCGTTCAGGCGCGAGCGCAGCGAAGGTGCCGACGTGAGGTCGACGACGTTCGATCCAGTGAAGCTCGCGACTGTCGGGGATTCGGGCCGCTCGAACACCTCCTCGGGCGTGCCGCGCTGGACGACGCTCCCGTCCTGCATCACGGCGATCCGATCGGCGATCGCCCGCGCAGTCGTGCGGTTGTGCGTGACGTAGATCGAGGTCACGTCCGCGAGGACGTCGACGAGATCGTCCCGCAGCAACTGCCGCGTCGGCACGTCCAACGCGGCGAGCGGCTCGTCTAAGAGGAGGACGTCCGGACGCACCGCAAGCGCGCGGGCGAGCGCGACGCGCTGTTTCTCTCCGCCCGAGAGCGTCGGCGGGTTCCGCTCGGCCAGGTGGGAGACGCCGAGTTCTGCGAGCAGTTCGTCGGCTTCGCGCGACGAGTCCCGGTAGCGCGCCCCGTACTCGACGTTTTCGCGGACGGTCATATGCGGGAACAGCGCGTAGTCCTGGAACACGAAGCCGAAGTCGCGGTCCTCCGGAGCGTGGTCGGTGATGTCGGTCTCGTCGACGGTCACGGTGCCGTCGTGTTCGTGGAAGCCCGCGATCGACTCCAGGAGGAGCGTCTTGCCGCTCCCCGACGGCCCGAGGATGACCAGATTCTCGGCCGCCCCGACCTCGACGCCGGCGTTGACGGTGAACGGCTCGGCCCCTTCGGCGGTGAACGTCGAGACGACGTCCGCGGCGAGGTAGCTCACGGCACACCCCCCATCGTGTTGTCGTCGGTCAGGTAGCGGACGATCAGGAAGATGACCGCAGAGACCGCCAAGAGCAGGAAGGCCACGGCGCCGCTCTCCTCGAGGCCGCCCTGGAGGTAGGTGTTGTAGACGAACACCGGGGCGTGCTGGGCGGTCACGTCCCCGCCCTCGAACGGGTAGAAGAACTCCACGCTGTAGGCGACGACGGCGACCGCACCGAACTCCGAGACGGCGCGGGCCCACGCCAGCACGCCGCCGGTGATCATCCCGCGGGCGGCCAGCGGACCCGTGACCCGGCGGAAGGTCTCCCAGCGGTTCGCGCCGTGGATCCGAGAGGCGTATTCGAGGCGGTTGTCGATCGCCTCGAACGCCTCACGCGTGGCGTTGACTGCGTAGGGCGCCGCGACGAACGCCATCGCGAGTACCATCCCGATCATCGACCCCAGCACGGAGACGTTGGGGAACGCGCCGCCCTTCCCGAAGCCGAAGAGGATCAGGATGCCGGCGACGGAGTGCGGCACGACGAGCGGGAGGTCGACGAGGCTCTCGACGAGCGGCTGGCCGCGGAAGCCCTCGGCCAGCAGGTGCGCCAGCGGGACGCCGAACGCGAGGCTGAGGAGCGCCGCCAGTAGCGGCCCGTAGACGCCGAGGTACAGCACGCGGTGAACGCCGGGATCGAGGGCCTTCTCGACGACGAGCGACGGCGTCTGCCGCGCGACGAACATAAACAGCGGCAGGCCGAGCGCGACGACGAGGACGCTCCCGAGCGTCGCGCTCGCGACGACGAACGAGGAGCCGTCGAGCGCGTAGGCGGTGACCGCGGTGCTCCCGATCATAAAGTAGGCGTACCACGTGGGGCGCCCGGCGGTGTACGCCGCCGCGAACGCGACCGCTTGGAGGCCGACGAACGCGGCGACGAGCGCGGCGCTGTTGATCCCGCCGGCGTCGACGTCCAGTCGGGGTCCGGTCTCTGTGGCCATCGTGAGTCCAGAAGAGAGCGGCCCCGCCTATAGCTCCAGCGGGCCGAGGTTCTCTTGCGCGCTCGCGACCTCCATCACGCTGTCGGGGACGGCGTCCTCGGCGCCCGCCGGGACGACGATCGGATCGACCGGCACGAGCCCCAAGTCCTCGAGCACGGTCCGGCCGGGGTCGGTCGCGAAGTACTCGACCCACTGGGCGCCGCGGCCCGGAGACTCCGCGACGGAGGGGACGGTGATCCCGTAGGCGATCGGCGCGCCGGTGAACGTCCCCGAGCCCGTCTCGACCTCGGCCTTCGCGTAGTGTTCTGCGTACTCGCTGTTCGCCCGCGAGAGGTCGACCTCGGGCTGGAGGTCGACGTACGGGAGGCCGGAGCTCGCTGAGATCGACTGGTAGTAGAAGACGTAGTCGAGCTCGCCGGATTCGAGCTGGCCTTCGAGGTTGGTCTCGGTGCCCGTCGGGACCGTCGAGTTCTCCCGGAGTTGCTGGTAGGTGGCGTCGTCGTAGAGGCGCTCGCCCTGGAACTCGATCGCACCGAGCTGCTGGGACATCACCGCGCGGTAGCCGCCGGGGTCGACTGCGGGATCGGAGTGGCCGATGGTGACGTCGTCGCGGGTGAGGATCTCCCACCAGTTGTCCGACGAGATCTCGTCGGCGCCGGGGGAGTCCTCGCGGTACTGGATCGACATCGAGTTCGTCGTGAAGATGGCGTACCAGTCGCCGTAGTCCGGGAGGATCCGGTTCCGGATCAGCCGGAAGTCCGATACGCCGAGGACGTCGGCCGAGCGACCCTGTTGGGTGATCTTCTGGGTCGACGCGACTGAGCCCTTCGCCTCGCGAGTGACGTCGACGCCGTACTCCTCTTCGAACTGCGGCTCGGCCTCGCTGAACGGCGGCGCGAGCGACCCCGCGTGGAAGATCGTCATCGAGTCACCCATCGGAGTCGCGGTCGGCGTCCCGGTCTCGGTGGCGGTCGAGTCGCCCCCGGAGGCCTCCGTCTCGGTGTCTTCGGACCCTCCGCCACCGCTATTACCGCCCGAACACCCGGCGAGGGCGGCGACGCCCGCGGCACCGGCTGCGGTCAGGTATTGTCGACGGGAGGCTGCCTTTCTCCATCCGCTCTCTGCTGTGTCTCTGCGTTCGGATCGTTGTTCCGACATAGATACATCCCCGTTTTATCAGCGGAGACATAATGCTTTTGCTCGCGGCCACGAAGAACAGCTATGGACGTTCGCCCCTCGTTCGACGCTTACATCCGGAACGACGGCGTGACGCTCGACGCCCGCGACGCCGCGCTCCTGCGCGCCATCGACCGGGAGGGCTCGCTCAATCACGCCGCGGAGGTCCTCGGCCGATCGTACGCACACGCCCAGCGGCGCGTCGTCGAACTCGAAGAGGCGTTCGGATCGCTCGTCGAGCGCCGTCGCGGCGGGTCCGGCGGCGGCGGGAGCGAACTCACAGAGACCGCCAACGATCTCCTCACGGCCTTCGAGCGGACCCAACAGAGCTTCGAGGGCGTCGCCGACATCGCCGAGACGGTCCTGGAGGGCGAGATCACGGCGCGGGACGGCGAGCTCGTCACCGTCGACACCGACGCGGGGCCCGTCCGCGCACTCGTCCCAGAGGGCGAGGGCCGCGTACAGCTGTCGATCCGCGCCGACGCCGTGACGCTGACCGACCCCGCCGACACCCCCGTCCCCGAGCACACGAGCGCGCGAAACCGCTTTTCGGGGACGGTCACCGGCGTCGAGTCGGGAGAGCGCATCGCCCGGATCGCCGTCGATATCGGGACCGAGGAGCCGCTCCTGGCGCTTGTCACTCAGGACAGCCGCGAGAAGTTGGGGCTGGCGCCCGGAAGCGACGTGGTCGTCTCGTTCAAGGCGACGGCGACCCGCGGCATCTCCGTCTGATCGCGTCCGCGCCGTCGTCGACATCGACGAACGAAACCGTACGTGGTTTCGTTTTCGGAGTGGGTAACCGTCACCACTGATCGCGATCGCAGACCTGACACGGCGGAATCTACTTCCTAGCCGAATCCGCCTTCCGAACCAAGCGGTTATGTAGGGCCGGATACTGTACGAATGTGATGGAGAACCTCGCTCGCGTCCGGCGGCTCTCGGGGTTCGAACTCTCCCGGAGCGAGCTGACCGGGGCGTTAGGGGATTCGGTTACGGTTCTTCCGGTCGTCGTCGCGGTCGCGGCGCTCACGGACCTCTCGCTGTCGCGGTTGCTGCTCGGCTTCGCGGTCTTCCAGGTCGTCTGGGGGCTCTACTACGGGCTCCCGATCTCCGTCGAGCCGATGAAGGCGCTCGCCGCGCTCGTGATCGCGGGCTCGCTCACGCCGTCGGAGCTCGCGGCGGCTGGCCTGCTCGCGGGCGTCACGCTGCTCGCCGTCGGCGCGACGGGGACGCTGGCCCGGATCGAGCGCTACGTCGACCGGCCGGTGATCCGCGGCGTCCAGCTCGCGGTCGGGCTCGTGCTCCTCCGCACGGGCGTCGAACTGAGCCTCGGCGGCCCGGTGTACGCGCTCGTCGCGATCGGCGTCGTCGCCGGGACCGTCGCGGTCGGATACCGTCGGGGCAGCACGCTCGCGGTCCTCGCGGTCGGGATCGCCGTCGCGCTCGCCGAGACCGGGATGCCGAGCCCGCACCTCCCAACGCTCGCGTTCGTCCCTCCCGGCGCCGTCGCGCTCTCGACCGACGCCGTCGGCGCGACCGTCGGCCAGCTCGCGATGACGGTCGGCAACGCCGCCGTGGCGACGTCGCTCCTGCTCTCGGACTACTTCGACGCCGACGTCTCCGCCGACGACCTCGCGAGCAGTATGGGCGCGATGAACCTCCTCGCGATCCCCGTCGGCGCGATGCCGATGTGCCACGGCAGCGGCGGCGTCGCGGGCAAGTACGCCTTCGGCGCCCGGACCGCCGGCGCGAACGTGATCCTCGGCGTCCTCTACGCGCTCGCGGCCGTCGTCGCGGTCGGCGCGGTGGCCGCCTTTCCCCTCTCGATGCTGGGCGTCGTCCTCGCGGTCATCGCCGTCGAACTGGGCCGAGCCGGCCTGGATACGGACGACCTCCCGATCACCGTCGGGGTCGGGCTCCTCGGCGTGGCGACGAACGTCGGGATCGCGTTCGTGGTCGGCGTCGTCGCCGCCCGTCTCCGCCGACGCGTCGCCGACGCGTGACCGCGTCCGCGACGTCCTCGCGGGCGCGGAACGCAACCGCTATCCAGCGGGACCTGATACCACTACGACGTTGACGACGGCACTGCAACTGGTCCACCGCGACCGCCCTCCGACCGACGACGCGCTCCCGACGGGAGCGGAACGATGAGCGGGAGCGACGCCCCCGATTCGGGCGGGCGGCGCGCGGTGAACGTCACCGACGGCCCCCTGCTCAAGCCGCTCGTGGTGCTGTCGCTGCCGATCGTGCTCACGAACCTCCTGCAGGTCGCCTACAACCTCGCGGACACCTTCTGGGTCGGTCGACTGGGCCAGGACGCGGTCAGCGCCCTCTCGTTCTCGTGGGCGATCGTCTTCCTGATCATCACCCTCGCCGCCGGCTTCACCGTCGCCGGGACGGTCCTCGTCGCTCAGAACAAGGGCGCGGGCAACCTTGATCGGATCAGCGCGGTCGCCGGGCAGACGATCGCGTTCGTCATCGGGGCGTCGGTTCTGCTCTCGGTAGTCGGCTACGCGCTGGCGCCGTGGCTGCTCCGACTGATCGGCGCGACGCCCGGGACCGAGGTGTTCGCCCTCTCTGTGACCTACACACGGACGATGTTTCTGGGGATCCCGTTCGTCTTCGGCTTCTTCATCTTCCAGTCGCTCCTCCAGGGCTGGGGCGACACCCGCACGCCGCTGTACCTGATGCTCCTCGGCGTCGTGCTCAACGTCGTCGCCGATCCCTTCCTGATCCTCGGTTTCCAGGACAATCTCCTGTTCGAGGTCGCGGGCCTGACGGCGCTGCAGGCGGACCTGTTCGCCGCGACCGGATTCACCGGCTTCGGCGTCCAGGGCGCGGCGATCGCGACGATCGCCTCGCGGGGCCTAGGGGCCGTCGTCGCGATCGGGCTCTTGCTCTCCGGCCGCGTCGGGATCCACCTCGCACCGCGTGATTTCGTTCCCACGCGCGAGACGATCCGAAAGATCGTCCGGATCGGCGGCCCGGCCAGCATCGAGATGAGCACCCAGTCCCTGGGCGTGACGGTCGTCACCGCGCTCGTCGCGCTCGCTGGCGCCGACGCGGTCGCGGCCTACGGAATCGGAACGCGGGTCACCTCGCTCGTCGTGCTGCCCGCGCTCGGCCTCGCGCGCGGGACGGAGACGATCGTCGGGCAGAACCTCGGCGCGAAGCAGCCCGACCGGGCGAAGCAGTCGGTCGTCGCGAGCGCTGCCATTACCGCTGTCGTGCTCGCCGTCGTCTCCGTGATCGTGTATCTCGGTGCGGCCGCCATCGTCGACGTCTTCATCACCGGCCCCGACGCCACACGCGTCGTCGCGGTCGGGGCCGAGTACCTCCGCATCGTCGGCGCGACGTACGCCTTCCTCGGCGTGTTCCACGTCCTCCAGGGCGCCTACCGCGGGAGCGGAAGCACTCGGCTGGCGATGATCTTCGGCGTGCTCGGGCTGATTCTCCTCCGCGTGCCGCCGGCATACGTCCTGCTCGCGTGGTTCGATCTCGGCGCGACCGGCGTCTGGTACGGGATCGCCCTCGCCAACGTCGCGATGGTGCTCATCTCGGGACTGTACTTCCGGCGCGGCACCTGGACCGACGGCGTGATCGAGCGAGGCCGCGAACGGGAAGTCCCGGCGGATGATTGAGTTTACTGACGGGCCGCTCGTCACGGCCTCCGCTACTTCCGTCCGACTCTCTTGGTGGCTCTCGGTGATCGATTCTTGGCGTTTGTCCGTGAGCGAGGGTAAGTGACCGATTTTACCGATCTAATTCGGCGATCGGTAGGATCCGGACTATCTGAGTTCCTGTTACTCAGTCGCGTCACGGATGTGCCAATTTACAACCAAATTGCATAGCGTGAGCACCGGCCAATCGATATAGCGGTATATAATTTACAAGTGCGAGCGAAGACAGTCGTGGATATGTAGAATGTTACCAAATATTACTGTCGATCGAAACTAGACGAGAAGAGAATGCAAAAACGGATGACGCAGACTCGTTCAGCGTCCGGAGGTCCCCGTGCGTCGGGACCAATAGATCCTACCCTTTCGTGAGGACCGCTTTGGTTCCTGTGTAGCGAGAACTGACTCGTGATTCCCAGCACAGTTCAGTGGAGCCGTAGTTGGCCAGGATTCCGCATATCTACCTGCACACGGGCTCCGAAGATCGGCTGTATCTACGAAGAATCCCACTCGCTGATGGCTTGATGCGCTCTAATGGGATTCACCGCGCTCGCTATCGAATCAGTGCGGTGGTCAGGAATCGAACGGCAGTCTCCATTCGAATGCATCCGAAAATCTGACCTCCCACCGAGCGGGTGCGAACTCCAGTCACGAACCATCGTGGGAAGTGAGGAGACGGATGTCGTTCACAGTCCGTCGAATTCTCGTTGTACCAATTATGGGGGACCTCTGTTCGCTATCTCAACACTACGTGATTGAGTCGAGAACGATGAGTTCGAGAAACCACGTCAATTCGGGCGAAACTGTTTTTGAGACTTCACATCTGGAAGGGCTTCTTCACCCCATCGACCCCAGGGGTAACGTTCCGAAGACCCCCGATCCGATTTTGGATTTTCGTTCCCGCCGACACCGAATCGAAGTTGTTCATCGGAAATCGTAATCGAAGAAATAGCGGGATTTCTCAGGCATACTATGACCTTTTGCATCCAACAAATATTAGATGTGTAAGTATATTCTCTCTTGCTAAATTTGCTCATAGTCACACAAATAATTAAACTCAAACCCTCGTTTGACGCATTTACAAACACACCTAATCTCTCTTATCCTGGTATCTGCAAACACTGAAGTGGATCGCGTTCGCAGTCGGTTCTATGTCGACTGAGGGATCGGATACGGAGCGGACCACGGTGATGACGTACGTGCCGGCCTATCAGAAAGAGCGGTGGGCGACCCACGCCGAGGAGCTGGGAATGAGCCAAAGCGAGTTCGTTCGTACGATGGTCCAGGCCGGGCGGCGAGACTTCGAGGTCCCCTCGCTGACGACGGACGGAGATGAGGCCGATTCCGGGGCGTCGACCCCCGAGTCCGACCGGACCAACGATCCGGAGGACGGCTTCGAGCGCCGCGTCAAGCGCGTCCTCTCGGCATCC
Organism: Halobellus sp. MBLA0158; assembly: GCF_041477585.1. NCBI lineage: Archaea > Methanobacteriati > Methanobacteriota > Halobacteria > Halobacteriales > Haloferacaceae > Halobellus > Halobellus rubicundus. The sequence continues at coordinate 1,957,154 of NZ_JBGNYA010000001.1, read as the reverse complement.
GAGTACCGTTCGTGGGACGAACTGCTGGCAGAGCTGACAGACGATATCGAAGACCGACTCGACGCGACGCTCCAGGAGTTACAGGCGTCGAACGCCGTGCAGTACAGCGGTCGTCACGGCGGGTACACCCTCGCGGAGTCCGCGGAGGGCGTCGATGAGCGGTGAATCGGTCACCACAGAGCGGCCCGAAGATCCGATCGCCTACTTCCTGGAGGATATGACCTACCACGGGAAGTCAGAAAGGACTCGCGAGGCGTACGAGCGGGTTCTCAGACGGTTTGAGGCGTTCCTCGCTGATCCCGGCGCGAATCCACAGAACGCCTCGATAGACGTCGCTGAGGCCACCTATCGGGACTGTATGGCCTGGATACACACGCTCAGGCGTTCCGACGCGGCCGACAGCACGATCGCGACGTACGCCTCGTACCTCCATCGATTCTACGCGTATCTGACGCAGGTCGGGACCTTCGATTCGAATCCGATGGCGCTCGTGATGGAGGAGATGGACGAACAGATCGACACCGACCCGTCTCGCCGTGAGATCTCCCTGCCGGCGATGCGGGAGTTCGTCCGCGACGTCACCCATCCGCTCGATCACGCGGTGGTCTGTACCCTCCTGAAGACCGGAATGCGGGTCGGCGAACTCTGCAATCTGGACTTGCGCGACGTCTCCCTGGCCGACGATACACCGCTACGTGCTGTCACGAACGGCGACGTCGTCTCCCGGACGCAGCTTGACGGCCGCGGACCGTCGCTGTACGTCTCTGCCGAACCCACGGCCGGCGAGGTCCTCAACGACGAGGAACGCTCGGCGTCCAACAAGCGGAAGCGCGCGACGGTCGTTCCGGTGGACGAGGAGCTCGAAACGGCGCTCCGTCGCTGGCTCGCCGTGCGCCCGGCGACACGATCTCCCGCGGAGCCCCTGTTCGCTAGCACGTCTGGTACCTGGGGGGCGCGGCTGACGCCGGATATGGTCCATCACATCGTCGAGCGCCACGCGAAGGCCGCCGGCTGGCATCGATCCGGCGGGGGGGCCGACGAGAACGTCACCCCGCACTACTTTCGGCACTTCTTCACGACGCACCTCCGAGATCGGACCGGTGACCGGGGGATCGTCAAGTATCTCCGCGGCGACGTCGGCGGCGACATCATCGACACGTACACCCACAACTGGGGCGATCGAGTCCGAGAGACCTACGAGCGCCACATCTATTCGTTGTATTGACACGACAGCCGTTCGGAGAGCGACTGATATATTGTATCTCGCTATATAGAATTTGGTGAGCGGATCTACGATCAGTTCGAAAGCAGGCATCCAGAATTCTACGGTTCTCGGGGCCGAAACGCCGGAGTAGGGGAACGCTACCGGATGAGGTGAACGGAAGAGCGGGGAATCACGACGCGGACGGCTGTCCCGTCGGCCGCGCGCAACGCCTCGAACACGGGCGGCTGGACCGCCGCGACGATCGGTGCCGGAACTCCTTCGACGTCGACGACGATCCGGTACTCTCCGCCCTCGTTGAGCCAGTGGTCCACCGTTCCCGGGAGGGTAGTCGCCTCGTCACCTGCTTGGTCGTCCGGCGAGACGAGTCCGATGCGGGAGGGATGGATACAGGCCGTCACGGAAGCTCCCTCCGGGACGGATTCGTCGACGTTGAGTGTGCGGTCGCCGACTCGGAGCGACCGGCCGTCGCCGACGGCGTCGAACACGTTCTCGGTGCCGGTGAACCGGGCGACGAACTCGTTCGCGGGCTCACAGAGCACGCACTCGGCGTCGCCGATCTGTTCGATCCGGCCGTCTCGAAAGATCGCCATTCGGTCGCCGAGTGCGGTCGCCGTGCGTTGGTCGTGGGTCACGTAGACCACCGGAATCGAAAGCGAGTCGAAGAGCGTGTGCAGTTCGCTCCGGAGGCGACGTCTGATCGGCGCGTCGAGGCTCGATAGCGGTTCATCCAAGAGCAACACGTCCGGGTTGGCGGCGAGCGTTCGGGCCAGCGCCACCCGTTGGCGCTCGCCGCCCGACAGCTGTCCGGGCTTGCGGTGGAGGATGCCGCTGATTTCGAGGCGTTCGGCCAGTTCGTCGACGCGCTCGGAGTCTGCGGCCGCGTACCTGACGTTCTCACGCGCGGTCATATGCGGGAACAGCGCGCCGTCCTGGAACACGAGTCCGGTCCGTCGGGATTCGAGCGGCGTGCCGACAAGCGACCGCCCGCGCAGTGCGAGCGTTCCGTCGTCCGGTTCGACGATCCCGGCGATCAGCGACAGCAACGTCGTCTTGCCGCTCCCCGAGGGACCGAGCACCGCGAGGACGTCGTCCTCGACGGTCAGATCGAGGGGGCCGAACGCGAACCCGTCGTAGCGCTTCGTGAGGTCTGTGAGTTCGAGCATCGCTACTCCAGTGGATTCCGCCCGAGGGCGTTGAGCACGACGAGCGTCGCGACGGCGATCGCGACGAGGACGACGGCGGTGGGAAACGCCCGATCGAGGCCGAGCGTCGTGAACGAGACCCAGATCTGGACGGGCATCGTCCGCGGGTAGTACGCCAGCATAATCGTCGCGCCGAACTCGCCGATCGAGCGCGCGAACGCCAGCGTGATCCCCGCGAGGATGCCCGGCCAGGCCAGCGGAAGCGTCACGCGCCTGACCGTGACGAGCCGGCTCTTTCCAAGCGACCGCGAGGCGTATTCGAGGCTCCGATCGACGCTCTCGAAGGCGGCCTTCGCGGTGACGACGACGAACGGCGAGGCGACGAACGTCTGCGCGAGGACGACGCCAGCGAGCGAGCGCGTCAGCGGGAGGCCGTTCGCCGCGGCGAGCCGCCCGACGAGCGTCTCGGGGCCGACCACGGTGAGAAGCACCATCCCGCTGACGATCGGCGGGAGGACGAGCGGCAGGACCACGAGCGCGGTCACCAGGGTCTCGATCCGCCCGTCCGCGCGTGCGAGCCAGTACGCGAGCGGGAGTCCGAACGCGGTCGCAATGGCGGCGCTCGCGGTCGCAGCGACCAGTGAGGTCGTCGCGGCTGCGACGACGTCCGGACTCGACAGACGGCGGATCACGGCCCCCGGCGGCTGGCTCACGAGGAGCGACACCAGCGGAAACAGGTAGTACACCAGAAGCACCGCACCGAGAACGAACGCCACCGAGAGCCAGTCGAGCCGCCCCTCGATCGGCCTAGCCCGCGATTTCGCTGGGAACATCTCCACTGTATCGGGGGTGGTCATCGGGCCGGTCGAATCCATACGCCGGGAGGTAGTCGCCCGCGACGTGCGCCTCGAAGACGTCGCGGACGGAGGGCTCGTCGTGTCTGATCGTCGAGCCGTAGCTGATCGGGCCGCCCTCGATTACCTTCCCGCTCGGGAGTTCGTAGGTCGACGTCGCGTACGACTCCGCGAACGCGGGATCGCTGAGATCGATCTCGGCGGGCAGATCGAGGTAGTCGTAGTCGCGCTCGACGGCCATACTGCGGTAGGCGATCGCGGCGTCGATCGAGCCCGTCTCGAACTGGCTGATGAGTTGGGTCTCTGGGTAGATCTGGTCGCGCTCGGGAATCGCAGTCCGGAGGTCCCGTTCGGTGCCGTAGTAGTCGGTCGCGAGTTCGAGCGCGAAGAGCGTCCGGTAGCCCAGCGGATCGAGGTCAGGGTCGGTCCGGCCGAGATCGACCTCGCCCGACACGATCGGCCGATACCACCCGTCGCGGCCGGCGTCGGCCACGCGCCGTCCGCCCTCGGTCTCGGGGTTGTAGGCGACCACGATCGCGTTCGTAGCGAACTCCGCGTACCACTCGGGATCGAGCGGGCCGTCGAACAGCGCCACGTCCGCCAAGGACACGATGTCGGGGTCCTTCTGTCCCTCCGCGACGAGGCGAGCGACCTGCGCCGAGCCGTGAGACTCGACGCGGAGTCGCGCGTCGACGGCCGGCCGGAGACCGTTCTCCAATGCGTTGTTCAGGCTGCCCGCGGCGAGCATCGAGACGGTCCCTGTCCCCCCGGAGCCTCCCGAGGTCCCCACACAGCCCGCGACGCCACCGAACGCGGCCCCGATACCCGCGAGAACGGACCGACGGCGGACGAGACGGCGCGGGGGAGTCGGCATAGGGGCAACATATTCTGTTTGACCAATAAACTTACCTCAAACGGATCTGTTTGACAGGGTATGACCGACCCCGGGGCGACGATCCTGACCGACCGACAGGTGGAGGTGTTAGAGCTCCGCGAGCGCGGGCGGACACAGCGGGAGGTCGCAGCGGAGCTCGGCACGACCGACTCGAACGTGAGCGCCATCGAACGGGCCGCAGAGGAGAACGTCGAGAAAGCGCGACGGACGCTGGATCTGGTCCGGACGCTCCGCGCGCCCGCGCGATTCACAGTCCCGGCGGGGACGTGCTTCGAGGACCTCGTCGATCGCATCTACGAGCGCGGCGACGAGGCCGGCCTGAAAGTCGATTACTGCCGACCGGAGCTGTACGCCCACCTCTACGGCGTCCTCGGCGACGTCGCGAACGAGAATATGCTGAACGCCGCGGTCAGCGTGGGGCTGACGAGCGACGGCGACGTGCGGGTGTTCGCCGACGAGTCGTGACCGCAGACCGTCGACCCGGACCCGTCCCGTTTAAGTTCCGGGAGGACCTCGGCCGGATATGCACGTCGCGCTGGGCGGGACGTTCGATCCGGTCCACGACGGCCACCACGCGCTCTTCGAGCGCGCCTTCGAGTTGGGTGATGTCACCGTCGGGCTGACGAGCGACGAACTCGCGCCGAAGACCCGCCACGTCGACCGCTACGTCCGGCCGTTCGACGAGCGGAAGCGCGACCTCGTCGCCGAGCTGGAGCCGCTCGCGGAGGCGCACGACCGCGACTTCGAGGTCCGGGAGCTGACCGAGCCGACCGGGATCGCCACCGAAAAGCAGTTCGACTACCTGATCGTCTCTCCGGAGACCAAAGACGGGGGCGAGCGGATCAACGAGATCCGGCGTGAACGCGGCTACGACCCGCTGGAGATCGAAGTCGTCGATCACGTCACCGCGGAGGACGGCGAGCGGATCTCCTCGACTCGGATCGTCAAAGGCGAGATCGACCGCCACGGCAACATAACCCCGGAGCGCGAGGGCCGCGGCGCGGAGCGGCCGAGCGCGGACGGGTGACGGTCGGTTCGGCTCCGAGACCTCACCACGACGGCGGCCGGAATCCCGCCGCTTCGAGCACGGGCTTCCAGTTCTGTTGGACGCTGAGCCGACTGACGTCCATCGCGTCGGCGACGCGCGACTGCGAGCGCTCCTCACCGGCGATCAGCGCGCCCGCATAGAGGCTCGCGGCGGCGATCGCCCGCTTCGAGCGATCCTCGTCCGGGACCTCCGAGAGGAACATATCCGTCGCGAACGAGCGGGCTTCCGACCCGAGGTCCAGGCGGTCGGCCGCCTGTTCGATGCGGGCCAGCCACTCCTCGTTGGCGACGCGGTCGCGGGCGCTGTACACACCCGGAGTGGGTCGGGATCGTATAAGAATCCTCCGCGCGGAGCGATAGGTTGATTTGGGACTTGGGTGTAGTGGCGTCTGCGCGCGGGTAGCCAAGCGGTCAAAGGCGCAGCGCTTAGGACGCTGTCCCATAGGGGTCCGCAGGTTCGAATCCTGTCCCGCGCATATTCTGTCCGAGCGACAGCGAGGACGAATCTCGTTCCGAAGGATTCGAATCAGGGAGCGACGCGAGCGGAGCGAGCAGAGCGACCGTGGTTCGAATCCTGTCCCGCGCATCTGACCCCGCCCCAGTCCGTCGGTTTTGCTCCGATAGAATCAAAAATGAAGACGACCTATCGATCACGCCGAATAACGGTATCTACGGAAAACAACCGAGCGAGAGCGGAAACGGACCCCGGACCGAGTCGCACTCTGCACGGCCTCAAGCGCCGATCGACTCCTCGCTCGCGACGGGATCGGCATCGAGGACCACCGTCGACTGCGTCAGCACGGCGTCGGTCATCCAGCAGCCGTCGTACTCACCGTCTCCGACCTTCCGCAGGAAGAACGCGTAGCGTCCGGTCACGGTGTCGTTTTCGCGCGTCACGACCCGCACCTGTGCGGTGCGTTCGCCGGTGCGGACCGGGTCGTACTGCACGCTCTCGTAGGTGAGCATCGCCGCGTAGGTCGGACTGCGGATCACCTCGGCGTACTCGCTGAAGCTCTCGACGGCGCGGCGGTTCGTGGGCGAGGCGAACCGCCTGACCGTCCGGATGCCCGCGTCGGTCTCGTTGTCGTTGTACCGCAGCGCGTTCATCTGAATCTGCGTGACCAACAGGAACGAGCGCGTACACGTCGGTTCCGGCCTGAAGTGTCGCTCGCGTTCCGAGATCCCGTCCTGAACGCCCGCCTCGCTCCCGTTCGTCCCGTCGTCGAGGACCTCGGCTTCCATTCCGGCACCGGTCGAGGTCCCCGGCTCTTCGGTCGTCGCCGTCCCCGTCGCGGGAGCGGCGCCGGTCACCTCCCCCTCCGGTCCTGTCAGCGACTCACCGCCGTCGCCGGCGGATCCCGAGAGCAGTCCCGCGGCGTCGCCGAGCGGCCGATCGGCCACGGAGGCCACACCGCCCGCGGCGACGAGGAGGACGAGGGCAACCACGACCGCACGCCGTGTACTGACTGCATTCGACAGGCGCGTCGCGGTCGTCGGGTGCCTCCGGGAGTCCGACCCCTCGTCAGCGTCCCTTCCGCTCGGACCCGTCGAGGTCGACTCCCGTTTCGATCCTTTCGATTGCGACGACGGGGTCTGACGGCCGCCGGACGCTCCTGCTCCAGGCCTCGAATCGTCGGTCTTCGCGCCCACGGTCCGCTGGGGCCCCGTCGATTCGGCGATCTCGGAGGCGTAGGACACAGACCGCGCGGCCGTCCCGAGGAACTCCTCGCAGACCGCCTCGGCCTCCTCGGGAGCGAGTCCGTACAGCAACTGCTCCCGAAGGTCCGAGAGCGTGAGAATCGACGGGTCGGCCGCATCCGCGTCGTCCTCGACAGGCCGGACGATCCGATCGGCGTCCGTCGGTCGGTCGGGTTCGCCCGACGCGCCCGCCACGAGGACTGTCGTCCGGGTATCGTCGCTCCCGACGGTGACGTACGGGGGATCGATCTCGACCGCGACGTCCCCGCCCGTCCCCCGCTGGAGCGCGCCGACGAACGCGGCGAGTTCGGACTCGTCCAATCGCGCGACTGCGTCGGCGAAGACGTCCGGCGGGATCGGCGTGGGGTGGGTCATACGGGACGGTGTCCGGTTGCGACCCCTGAGGACCGAACTCATTTGCCGCTTGCGGCCGCAGCACCCGCTCCCGGCGGGACGGATCCGTTCTCGTAGTGATTACTCTCGTCTCTCGTCTCTTCCCACCAAACGCCGTCACCGGGGGTGGTGTTCGGCTGGAAACAGTGAGAGTAATCACGATCAGTCGTCGGCCAGTCTGTCCGCGAGGTTCGCCAGCGTCCGCTCCAGCTCTCGGCGGTTGTACCGGTTCGTGAGCGGCCTGAGGAGGAGGTCGAGCGCCGTCGGCAGCCCGAGATCGTACTCGGCCGTGTAGGTGACGCGCGTCCCGCCGTCGTCCTCCTCGAACGTCCACTCGATCCGGCCCTCGATGTCGCCGTCCATCTCGAAGACGACCCGCTCCGGCGGCTCGTGGACGACGCCGCGGACCTCGCCATCGAAGCCGAGCCCCAGGCGGTAGGTGTACGACGCCCGCTTCCCGCCGTTGTCGAGCGTTCCCAGGGTCTCGACCGCCGAGAGGCGGGGCGAGATCCGTGCCTGGTTCTCGGGGACGTCCATGTACTCGAAGACGGCTTCTCGCGGTCGGTCGACGACGATCTCGGCAGAGGCCTTCATACCCTACGGTAGCGCGCTGACGGAGAAAAGCCCGACGCCCGTCAGCTTCCGTTCCCGCTTTCGGCGCTCTCGACGCCCATCGCCTCGAACAGCTTCCGTCGGACGGCCTCCTCGGTGAGCTGGAGGAGCGTGTCGCGGTTGTCGTCGCTCGTCTCGATCCCTGTGAAGATGCCGAGCGGGATCTCGACGTCGCCCTGGGTGGAGTGGCCGCCGGTCTCGCCGATCCCCGCGAAGGCGTCTTCGAGGATCTTCCCGATGTTCATCCGGATGTCCTTCGAGCGGGCCGAGAGGTAGATCCGGTCGTCGGCGATCCCGAAGACCGCCGTGGTTGTGATCCCCTCCAGTTTGAGGAGGTGCTGGGCGGCCTGTCCGAGCGCGTCGCGGTCGCGGATGAAGCCCGCGTTCGAGACGAGGTGGCTCCCCTGGACCTCCCGGTTCTGGATAGCCTCCGCGAGGACGTCGAGCGTCTCCGGGGACATCGACGGCGACTCGACCTGTTCGAGCGTGTCGTGGTTGGCGAAGGGATAGAGGTACGCCGCGGCGGTCAGGTCCGCGGGCGTGGTCTCGCGCTTGAAGTCGAGCGTCTCCGAGCGGATCCCGTACAGGAGCGCCGTGGCGACCGCCTCGCTCGGCGAGATGTCGAACTCCTGGAGGTACTTCGTGAGGATGGTCGACGTCGAGGAGACGTTCGGGCGAACGTCGGTGAACGCCGCCTCGATGGCCTCCTCGGGCTCGTAGTGGTCGATGAAGATGTCGACGTCGACGTCGAGTTCGGGATCGCCCGATTTCATGTGGTCGACGAGCGCGACCGCGCCGTACTCCGAGAGCGGCTTGCCCTCCGAGAGCGGCACGAGTTCGATGCCGAGGAGATTCACGAAGGCGCGGTTCTCCTGCTGGCCGATCTCGCCGTCGTAGTTGATCACGGCGTCGATGCCGTGCTCGCGGGCGATCGCCTGCAACGCGACCGCGGAGGCGATCGAGTCGGGGTCGGGGTTGTCGTGGGTGAGGACCGCGAGCCCCTCGTCGGCGCTTTCGAGGACCTCCGCGAGCTGGCGGGCCTTGTACTCCAGTTCGCCGGACTCCAGCGAGCGGAGCGCGGAGTCGGCGATGACCTCCGAGGGATTGATCACGACGTCGGCGCCCAGCTCGGAGAGTTCGTCCTCCGAGACGGGGTCCGAAGCGCGGACGACGACGAACTGGTCGCCGCCGCGCTCGCGGATCGCCGACACCGCGGCCTTGTTCGCTTCGACGTCGGACGCGAGGATGAGAACGACGTCGCGATCGGCGACCGCGTCGACGACGTCCGGATCCGCGATGTCGGTCTGCTGTGCGTTCAGGTCCTGATCGCGGAGGGACTCGACCCGGCTCTCGTCCTTGTCGAGGATGAGGACGTCCTTGCCGTCCTCGACGAGATCCTCCGCGACGGCGTAGCCGACGCTTCCGCACCCGAGGATCGCGTACGACGACATCGACGAGATAGTGACCCCGGCGCTCATTATGTGGACCACTGCGGTCGGCCGCCACTTAACAGCACTCGTTCGCGCGGCGTCCCCGTATCCGAGCCCGCCGGCCGAAAGGAAACATCTTTACTTACCCCACCGGAATGAGCGATTGCAGTGGGCCGGTAGCTCAGTCCGGCAGAGCGTCTGACTCTTAATCAGACGGTCGCGCGTTCAAATCGCGTCCGGCCCGTTCGTTCTTCACTCGTCGGCCAGTTCCTCCAGGAGCGTCTCCAGATCGTAGTGTTCGAACGCCCGCGTGCTGTGTCGGAGCGACGAGACGACGAACGTCGAGTTCGTCCGCCGGATCTCCTCGATGGTCTCCAGGTCGGTGATGAGCCGCTCGACCATCTCCTGGTCGGGGAGGTGTGCGATCACGACGAAGTCGGTCTCGCCCATCGTGAAGTACGCCTGCGAGACGCCCTCGACGTCGAGGATCTTGTCCTCGAAGTCGTGGTGTGAGCCGTTGTAGTCCGTCAGCAGTTCCACGATGACGGTCACGCCGAGGCCGACGGCTTCGAGGTCGATGTCGTAGAGGTCGTTCTCGATGATGCCCGCTTCGCGGAGGTTGTTCAGGCGGTAGTGGATCGTCGAGACCGGGATGTCGGTCTCTTCGTGAAGCCGCTCCGGGCTCCCGGTACCGAGGTCCGAGATAGCTTTCAGGAGGCGAATATCGCGTTCGTCCATATTCCGATGGGGTCCGTTTCGTCCCACATTAGTTGTATATTGCGCCTGTCAGAGCCCCGATATATGTCAAGTCGCGTGAACGATCGGGGGCCGAACCTCCACAAACGACTTATACCGCCGAAGCGGAGGTCAGCTATGTTCGAGTCGTTGCAGTTGTCCCTGGACCCGACTCAGCTCGGCCTCGAATTCGGGAGCGGCGCGGTCATCGGGGGGATCATCGGGTTCGCGGCGAAGAAGGTCGCGAAGATCATCGCCGTGATCGTCGGCCTCGAACTCGCGCTCTTCAAGTTCCTCGAATCGCGCGGCATCCTCACCGTCGACTGGGAGCGGCTCACGGCGGGGATCATAGAGCCGGCCCAGAACGCCGCGACGGGCGCCCCGCCGGACTGGCTCTCGACGATCCTCTCGACGCTGTCGATCTCGGCGGGCTTCACCGGCGGCTTCCTCGTCGGCTTCAAGAAGGGGTAATCGTCTTCGGCGCCGATTTTGGCCGCTGTCGCCGCTATCGCGTGCTGAGTTCGTCCTTGTCTTTGATGATGCGCGTCTCCGCCTCGCCGGAGGTGTGTTCGTTCACGAGATCGTAGAAGTCGTTCTGCATCCCCGCGGGGAAGGTGACGACGCCGACCCACGAGCCGTCGGGCTGCCACTCCTCGCGTTCGAGGTCACCGTACTCCCGCACCTGGGCCTGGGTCTTGCCGGCGTACTCCGCGGGGATCTGGACCGCGACGGTCACCTCGTCGAACCGGATCGGAATCACCGGCCGCAACTCGTCCAGCGCGTCGTCGACCTGCGATTCGACCGGCTCCATCGGGTCGACGCGGAAGCCCGCCTCTTCGAGCGCGCGCTCGATCCGCTCGGGCGGGTGCGGCGCGTTGTCCATCTGGGGGTTCACCGCGTTCCGCGCGATGCGGTTGATCAGCTGTTTGCGCTTCTGTTCTTGCATCTCGCGTCGCTGCTCGGCCGTGATTTGGATCTCCCCGCGCTGTACGACCTCGGGGATGATCTCTAGGGGATCTGTCGTCCCGAAGACGGTCTCTAAGTCGGACTCGGCGGGCCGGTCGCCGCGGGACGCGTCCTCAAAGACGTCCTCGGCGGCGATCACGTCCTCTAGGTCGCCCTCGAACTCGCCGCGTTTGATCGCCAGCGCCGCGTCCGGATCGACGAGCACCTCGAACCGCTCGCCGTGCGATTCGAGCCGGGCCGTCACGGCCTCGTCAAGTGAGATCATACCGCTTCTTTCTCTCTCGGGGGTAAAAAGCCCTCCCCGCCGCGCCGCGTCGCCGCCGGGTCGGGCGCGGATCACCGTACCCCGTCGACCTGAGCGCTCGGATCAATCACGACCGTGACCGCGGGGCTCCCCGATTAATCAGTGGTTACACTGAGCGATCGGATGCATAATTCACGATTAGTTATAGCTGTCGGCGATAGTGTTCAACCGTGACACACGCCGTCGACACCAACACCTCCGAGGAGCAACGGTCCGTCTACCACCTGGTCTGTCACGACTGCCCGACCGAATCCGTCATTGCCGGCGAACGGGTGGCCCAAGAGCAGCTGGAGGCCCATCGTGCCGAGACCGGCCACAACGTCGAACTCGCCCCGATCACAGCAGTCGAACTCGAATGAAAACCCAGTCTACGGTCCCCCTTTCTCCTCGATCCATTCTGTGATTTCACTCCGAGAACCGACGGTCGCCGACGTTCGCGTCCGTCAGGCCGAGAGCTCCTCGATGACGTTGAGGAGGTCGTCTTTGTCCTGGACGCCGATGACGCGGTCCTGGGACTCGCCGTTCTTGTAGAACTCCAGTGTCGGCACCGACCGGACGCCCGCATCGCGCGCGAGGTCCTGATGCTCGTCGATGTCGACCTTCAGGACGACCGCGTCGGTCTCGGCGGCGAGCTCTTCGACGGTCGGTTCGAGCATCTTGCAGGGGCCGCACCACTCGGCGTGATAGTCGACGAGGACGACGTCGTGGTCGGCCACGAGCTCGTCGAACTGCGCTTGGCTCTCGATGTGGATCGGCGCGCCGGTCGCTTCTGGCGTACTCATACCGTCCCGTAGTCGGGGGAGCCTCTTACCTATTTCGAGGGTTGGGGCGACCGCCGCACGACCGCCGGAGTCGGCGCCGCGGCTCACTCAGTCCCGACGTCGTACCGCAGGAGGACGCCGTCGTCGATCCGAGATACGTCCCGGAGCGAGAGCGAGGGGAACGACTCGACGAATCCCTCGCCGTCGGCGAGAGTCGGGGCGTCGCGGCCGCCGATGAGCAGCGAGCCCACGTACACCGAGAGCTCGTCGACGAGACCGGCCTCGAAGAGCGAGAAGATGATCTCGCCGCCGCCCTCGACCATCAGCGCCTCGATCCCTTCGTCTTCGAGCGCGTCGAGCGCCGCCGCGAGCGCCACGCGCTCCTCGCCGGCGACGAGCACCTCCGCGCCCGCCGATTCGAGCGCCGCCCGGCGTTCGTCGGCGATGGCCTCCGCGGCGAGGACGTACGTCGTCGCCGCGTCGTCGAGGATCCGCGCGTCGGTCGGGGTCCGGCCCGTCGAGTCGACGACGACGCGGGCGGGGGTGGGCTCCTCGCCGCGCCGCTCCCGATTTGCCCGGCGGTCGGGGTCGTCGAGCGTGAGGTGCGGGTCGTCCGCGAGCACGGTGCCGACGCCGACGAGGACGGCGTCACTCTCCGCGCGGAGCCGATCGACGCGGTCGAAGTCGTCGGGGCCGCTGATCCGGACCTGCTCGTGCCGGCGCGTCGAGAGCTTCCCGTCGGCGCTGACGGCGGCGTTGACGACGACGTGCATACGGGACCCTGACGCCGACACGTCAAGCGGATTTCGGTTTATCGTCGATCGACGGCCCCTCGGGACGCTGCCGCGGCGACAGAACTTATGTGATCGAACGTGGTGGTTCCAAAGAGATGTCGCCGAAAGTGCTGATGCTCGGTTGGGGGTTCCCCCCGAACGTGAGCGGCGGACTCGACACCCACGTCGGGGAGTTGTTCGACGGGATGCGGGCACGCGGCCTCGACGTCGAACTGGTGCTCCCAGCCGAGTACGCGCCGCGGGACCGGGAGGGAATCGTCGCCGTCCCGACCGGCGACGGCGACATTATCACCCGGGTCGGCCGGATGAGTTCGACGTTCGCCGAGCGCGCCGCGGACGCGGACCTCATCCACACCCACGATTGGTTCGGCTACGGCCCGGGATCGCGCGCGGCCTCGAACGCCGACGTCGAGTGGGTGACCACCTTCCACTCGCTTTCGAACGACCGGAACGTCGATCCGCCGAAGCGCGAGGTCGAGACCGAGCGGCGCCTCGTCGAGCGCGCGGATCACCTGATCGCGGTGAGCCAGCTCACCGCCGACGAGGTGCGCAGGCAGTACGGCGGCGACTGCCGAGTCATCTACAACGGCTTCTCGGAGTGCGAGACGACCGGCCGCGACTACAAGGCCGAGCTCGGCATCGACGGGAAGATGCTCTTTTTCGTCGGCCGCCACACCGACCAGAAGGGCATCTCCCACCTGGTCTACGCCCTCGATAAGCTCCGCCGCGACGACGTGACGCTCGTGATGGGCGGCTCGGGTCACCTCACCGACCAGCTGAAGCGGTTCGCCGAACTGCTCGGCGTCGACGACCGGATCGAGTGGGTGGGCTACGTGCCCGAGGAGGAACTGGGCGACTACTACGCCTCGGCGGACCTGTTCGTCTCGCCGTCGCTCGCGGAGCCGTTCGGCATCACGATCACGGAGGCGCTCTCGGCGGGGACCCGCGTCGTGGCGACAGAAAGCGGCGTCAACGAGGTGCTCCCCGACGACTGCGTCGTCGAGGTCGACCCCGACTCGGAGTCGATCGCCGCGGGGATCGAACGCGGCCTCGACCTCGAAGGGACGCCCGAGTACGAGCCGATCACCTGGGCGGAAGTCGTCGACGAGACGGTCGGCTTCTACGAGGAGATCCTCGGCGACGGGAGTCAGGAAGCGAGCGGTTCTTAGCGTAACACGCGCACGTCGCGTGCGGGCTCGGGGTGGCGGATCCGATAGCCGTCCGCGGTGGGGACCATTCCCTCGCTCGGAAGTTCCTCGCGCGCGGCCTGATACGGGCTGTCGCTCTCGATGCCGCGGTAGGGACTGGAGCTTTCGGCGCCCTGATACGGGCTGGAACTCTCGGCGCCGCGGTAGGGGCTGGCGTCCTCGGCGCCTTGATATGGACTCGCGCTCTTGGCCTCGCGCTCGAAGTCCTCCGGCGGGAGGTAGATCCGCTCGCCCATCTCGGAGCGCACGATCACCGCGGTGTCGCGGTCGCCGCGCATCGTGATGATCGTCTCGCCGTGCTCGATGGCGACGGTGAAGGTGACCGATCCGGCGTCCTCGGCCGCCTCGTCCGCCGTCCCGTCGTCGGGGCCGCTCATACCGGGAGGGCGTCCGCTGCGCACTTATATGCTCGGGCGCGCGGCACGCCGCCGTCGACGCGTCGAATTTGACATCCATTCAGTAATTTCCGGGTATCTCCGTTCGTATTGGGAAAGAGTCCCACCCAGGCGCCGATGTCCCTGAATGTCAAGTAGGAGGACGCCGAATCGACTACTATGGACGTGCGCGATGCGACGACGGACGACGTCGACGAGATTCGCCGGGTCGCCACCGAATCGTTACGGGCCTCCTACGGCCACGCCATAGACGAGGACGTGATCACCGCGGCCGTCGACAAGTGGTACAGCACAGAGCGCGTGACGGACTCGCTCGGCGACGACAGCGAGGTGTTCGTCCTCGCGGAAGACGAGGGGAGCGTCGTCGGATTCGCCCAAAGCGAGATTTCCGACGGCCGCGAGACCGTCGGCTACCTCGATTGGCTCCACGTCGTCCCGGCGCACCGCGGCGAGGGGATCGGCTCGCAGTTGCTCGCGCGGCTCGAACAGGAGCTCGTCGACGGCGGCGTCGACCGCCTGGAGGGCCGCGTGCTCACCGAGAACGAAGAGGGCGTCTCGTTCTACGAGGAACAGGGCTTCAGCGAGGTCGGCGAACGGCCCGTCGAGATCCACGGCGAGACCTTCACCGAGCGGGTCTACTCGACGTTCCTCGACGAGGAAGAGACCGACCCCACGGGGCTCGTCGAGCGCGACGCCGACGGGACGACGGTCCACGTCGCCTACGACGAGTCCGTCCGGGGCTCGGACGCGCCGTTCTTCGCGGTCTATCTCGACGGCGACCGGACGGAGAAGTACGGCTGGATGTGCGGCGTCGACGAGAGCCTCGACATCGCGATGGATACGATGGAGCGCCTGGAGTGCAACGCCTGCGGCAACCGACGCAAGCCCGTCCGCTGGGACGCCGCCTACCTCTGATTCGAGTGACCTTCGGGCCGGCGTGAGATTCGTCGATGCGTTCCGTGGATCACGCATCACAGGAATCGAGTACGGGTCGCTCCCCGGCGATTCTTATCACGCGTCTGTTGGTTTTCTGCGCCTGCGGATTCGGACCCGGTACTGGTACGCTAATACCAGTATTTCGGCCCAAGATAGTATGACAGCAAAATTACCGTAAGGCAGTACAGAAAACGCTCATATTCTCGTCGCCCGTTGTGGCTACTGGTGATAGCAATGGCAGAATACGATCTCCCACCGTTGCCGTACGACTACGACGCACTGGAACCGCACATTTCCGAGCAGGTGCTGACGTGGCATCACGACACGCACCACCAGGGCTACGTGAACGGCTGGAACAGCGCCGAAGAGACGCTCGAAGAGAACCGCGAGGCGGGCGACTTCTCCTCGTCCGCCGGAGCGATCCGGGACGTGACCCACAACGGGTCGGGTCACATCCTGCACGACCTCTTCTGGAACTCGATGTCGCCTGAAGGCGGCGACGAGCCCTCGGGCGACCTCGCGGACCGCATCGAAGAGGACTTCGGCTCCTACGAGGCCTGGAAGGGCGAGTTCGAGGCCGCCGCGTCCAACGCGGGCGGCTGGGCGCTGCTGGTCTACGATTCGTTCTCGAACCAACTGCGCAACGTCGTCGTCGACAAGCACGACCAGGGCGCACTCTGGGGTTCCCACCCGATCCTGGCGCTGGACGTCTGGGAGCACTCCTACTACCACGATTACGGCCCGGCCCGCGGCGACTTCATCGACAACTTCTTCGAGGTCGTCGACTGGGACGAACCCACCGCCCGCTACGAACAGGCCGTCGAACTCTTCGAGTAATCCAGCACGGCGGTACTCCCGCCGTTCCGACCGGTAGGCATCATCGGTCGTCCCCGTTTTGACGCTGGCCCGGGGGACAGAACGGCGCCGCTCACTCCGAGCGCGCGTCGTCCCTCGTCGTCTCGATCACCGAGAGCGTGTCGTCCAGTACGATCTGCAGTTCGTCCCCGTCGCACCGGATGTCGATGCGCAGACGGAGCGGGTCCTCAGACAGGACCGTCGTGTGCTTGTCGCTCACGCACCACTCGAAGTGCCAGAACGGCTCGGTGCTCAGATCGACGCCCCGTTCCGAGTGGAACATCAGGACCTCGGCGTTGTCGAGCAGATTCACGCCCACGCTCGACTGCAGATCGTATCCGCACCGCTGGCAGGTGTGTTCGACCGTCACGTCGAAGGTGTCGCTCTCCGAGGGATCGTAGACGGGCTCGGTCTCGACGGGCCCGGTGCATTCGGGACAGACGCCGTCGGCGGCCATACAGTAGTGGTGGCGAACGTAGTGGTGGAACGCCTGCAGCAACTCGGAGGGAGTTCGCTCGTCGATGCCGCCCGGCGGGAACGGATACCGCACGAGAACGGTCGTGCAATCGACGCAGGCGATGGTGAGGACCTCGTCGACGTACCACCCGTGGAGGTCGCCGTCGCAGGAGTGGCACGTGCCGTCGACCGGGAAGAACCCGACCTGGGCGCGGTCGGTGAGGGTCCCGGCGAATATCGAGCTCACCACCTTTCGCCCCGGGTGACGGAACTCGTAGCCGTCCTCGGTCTGTTTTATGAAGTGGCCGGTGAGCTTCTGCAGGTGGTAATTGAAGTTCGCGCTGTCGACGATGTCGACCCGCTCGAACAGCTCCGTGAAACCGACCGGCGTCGCGTCGGCGTCCGCGTCCACCATCGCCTGTAAGATTTCGATACGGGTGTCGTTCCCGAGCAGCGAGAACGCCTCTGCGGGGAGCAGTCGCTCCTCGGTGGACTCCGTTCCGAGGTGCCCCTGCTCCGCTGAGGACTGAGCGCTTCCCTCGATGTTGTCGACGTCGGTCTCGGAGTCGACCTCGTACCCATACCGGCTCATACAGTACTATCGCGCCGGTCTCCCGGTAAACCTATTGGTGGGATGGCCGGCGATTCTTCGACGGGCAAGATCGACGACGGACGGATGAATTCCAAGCGAGGAGACGAAACGGACGAAACGACTGCGGTCCCGTCCTGTCCTGTACCATCTCATCGCGGTCGACCCTTCAGCGCCGACGAGCGTGCGGAAGGCGCGATACACCAGCGCGGCAGCGTCGACGCGCCGACTCAGTCGGACACTTTCGCCTGGATGTCCTCGACGATTTCGGGATTGCGGAGGGTCGTCGTGTCGCCGAGTTCCTCGCCGTTGGCGATCTCCTCCAGCAAGCGACGCATAATCTTCCCGGACCGGGTCTTCGGGAGCTCGGGCGTGAAGATCACCTGCTCGGGGCGGGCGATCGGCCCGATCGCGTCCTCGACGCCTTCGATGATCGCCTCGCGCATCTCCTCGGACCCGTCGTAGCCGTCTTCGAGGATCACGTAGGCGTAGACGGCCTCGCCCTTGACCTCGTGGTCGCCGCCGACGACGGCGGCCTCGGCGACGCCCTCGACGCCGACGATCGCGGACTCGATCTCCATCGTCCCCAGGCGGTGGCCCGAGACGTTGATCACGTCGTCGACGCGGCCCAGGATGGTGATGTAGCCGTCGTCGTCGATCTTCGCGCCGTCCTCAGGGAAGTACACCCACTCGTCGGCGTCGGGGTCGGAGTACTCCTCCCAGTACTCCCCGATGAACCGCTCGTCGTTGTTGTACAGCGTCCGCAACATCCCCGGCCAGGGTTTATCGACCGTCAGATAGCCCGCGCGGCCGGCGCCGACCTCCTCGCCCTCGGTGTCGACGACGCGCGCGTCGATACCCGGAAGCGGCGGGCCCGCCGACCCGGGCTTCATCGTGCCGACGCCGGGCAGGGTGGTGACCATCATCCCGCCGGTCTCGGTCTGCCACCACGTGTCGACGATCGGGCACTCCTCGTTCCCGATGTGCTTGTAGTACCACTTCCACGCGCGGGGATTGATCGGCTCGCCGACCGTCCCCAGCAGTCGCAGGCTGGAGAGGTCGTGTCGCTCGGGGAACTCCGAACCCCACTTCATAAACGCCCGAATCGCCGTCGGCGCCGTGTAGAACACGTCGACGGCGTACTTCTCGACCAGTTCCCACAGGCGGTCGCGCTCGGGGTAGTCGGGCGTGCCCTCGTACATCACCGTCGTCGTGCCGAGCGACAGCGGGCCGTAGACGATGTAGGAGTGGCCCGTGATCCACCCGATGTCCGCCGAGCACCAGTAGGTGTCCTCGGGTTCGAGGTCCAGTACCGCGTGGGAGGTCCAGGTCGCATAGGCGAGGTAGCCGCCGGTGGTGTGCTTGACGCCCTTCGGCTCGCCGGTCGTCCCCGAGGTGTACATCAGGAACAGCATATCCTCGGCGTCGCGCTCGACGGGGTCGACGCGGGCGCCCTGGTGGTCGGCGACGAGGTCGTCCCAGTCGTGTTGGTTCCCGCTGAGGTCGTGGCCGAAGCCGTCCTCGCCGAGGCGGTCGACGACGACCGTCGCGTCGACGCCGTGGTCGACGCCCGCGAGGCCCTCGTTCGCCTTCGCGAGGTGGTCGAGCGGGTCGCCGCGGCGGTAGTACCCGTCGCAGGTGATCAGATACCGCGAGTCGGCGGAGTTCATCCGCGTCGCGAGCGCGTCCGCCGAGAAGCCCGCGAAGACGACAGAGTGCGGCGCGCCGATCCGCGCACAGGCCAGCATCGCGATCGGGAGCTCGGGGACCATCGGCATATACAGCGTGACGACGTCGTCCTCCTCGACGCCCAGCTCCCGGAGCGCCGCGGCGAACTCGTTGACCTCGCGGTAGAGGTCCTGGTAGGTGTAGGTGCGCGTCTCGCCGTGTTCGCCCTCCCACTTGATCGCGGCGCGGTTCTTGTCGCCGCTCTCGACGTGGCGGTCGACGCAGTTGTAGGAGGCGTTCAGGGTGCCGTCGGCGAACCACTCGTAGAACGGCTCCTCGGAGTCGTCGAGCACCTCGCTGTACGGCGAGTCCCAGTCGAGGAGGTCGGCCGCGCGGGTCCAACACCGGGGCCAGTCCTCCTCGAACTCCTCGTAGATGGACTCGTCCGAGACGTTCGCCTGCTCGACGAACTCGTCGGACGGCTCGAACGTCTCCTGTTCGACGAGGCGGGCTTCGAGGTCTCCGTCTCCGTCGTCGGTCATAGTCGTTCGAAACATTCTGTCACCAGTTCATAAATCCTCGCGACGCGTTCGCACGGTCCATCCCCCGATCGGTATTTCCTAATATTGTAAATATCCCAAACATTTCTCACGAGGCTGGAACCGACCCGCGTGTTTTATCCGGCGCACGTCTACGCTCGGGTATGAGAGACGAGCGACGGGCGGCGGGCGACGCCCGTATCGACACCGCCGGCGTCCGGCGGCGACCGTTCCTCCTCGCCGGGGCCGGCGCGGCGACGACGGCTTTGGCCGGGTGTCTCGGCGGCGGAGGCAACGGGGACGGCGGCAGCGACGACGCCGACGCCCCCGCGGCGGTCACGGTCCCCGAGGGCGCCACCTGCGACGTCTGCGGGATGACGATCCGACAGCACCCGGGGCCGACGACCGAGATCTTCTACGCGGACCAGCGGCCGAACGGCCACGACAACCCCGCGCGGTTCGACAGCACCTGGGAGGCCTACCAGTACGAGTTCGAGCGCGAGGGGGAGTGGGAGGACGTCGCGTTCTACGTCACCGACTACTCCGCGGTCGACTACGAGGTGTTCGAGGACGGCGGCGACACCCTCATCTCGCGGCACTACGAGGCGTCGGCGTTCGCGCCGGCGAGCGACGTGACCTACGTCGTCGACTCCGAGGTGAAGGGAACGATGGGCAGAGACCTCATCGCGTTCACGAGCGAAAGCGACGCGGAGGCGTTCCAGACCGAACACGGCGGGTCGCTCACGACCCACGACGGCGTGACCCCGGAGGTCGTCGCCGGCCTCGGCAAGTGATGGCGCTGCTCTCGCCGTCCGGGACCGCGTGGCTGACCGCGGGGGTCGCGCTCGTGCTCGTCGTCGCGAGCCTCTCGTTCGCGCTGACGCCGGCCAGCGGCGAGACGCTCCGCCCCGTGGACTTCGAGGACACCGTGAGTATGGGCGGGACGGGCGTCGACGCCCGGCGGGCCGAAGCCGAGGGATTCGCGCTCCCCCGCGCCCAGGTGTTCTACTCCGGATACCGCTACGTCGTCGGCTACGTCGGCATCGAGACCGTCGCGAGCGAACTCGGCGACGCGAGCGCCCGGCGGCAGTTCGGCGACCCGCTCGCGGTCTACGTCTCGGACTTCTCGACGGTCACGCCGACCCTGACCGACGAGGGCTACGTCGTCCCCGAGCGCGGCCGCGCGGTCGGCTGGACGCCCGCCGAGAGCGCCCACTTCGTCGTCGACAGCGACGCGCGAATCCCCTCGGGGACGATCGTCGTGCCCTTCTCCGAGCGTGACGACGCCGAGCGGTTCGCCGCGGCGCACGGGGGTTCGGTCGCCGGCTGGGAGGCGCTGAAAGACAGCGCCGGCGACCCGCTCGACGCTCGACTGGCCGAGTTCGAGGCGTCGATCGAAGAGCGTCAGGCCTGGGCGAACCGGACGGTCGGCGAAGCCGCCGAGCGACGTGACCGGCCCGTGAGCGTCGTCGTCGGCAGCGGCGGCGCCGCGGCTTCGGGCACGCCTGCGGACGTAGAGACCGCGCCGACGGTCGCGGCCGCGGTCGGGAGCGCGCCGCCGAACACGACCGTCTACGTCCCGGCCGGGAGCTACGACGTCGACCAGGTCGTGCTGAACCGCTCGGTGACGCTGGCCGGCGCTGGCGCTGGTGCGACTGCGACCGGCGGAGCGGGCGGCGACGGAGCCGCGCCCCCGACGACCCTCCGCGGCGACGGCAACGGGACCGTCGTCGTGGTCAGGGCCGATGGCGCCGCCGTGACGGACCTCCGGATCGCGGGCGTCGGCGACATCGGAAGCCGCGGCC
Organism: Halobellus sp. MBLA0158; assembly: GCF_041477585.1. Taxonomy (NCBI): domain Archaea; kingdom Methanobacteriati; phylum Methanobacteriota; class Halobacteria; order Halobacteriales; family Haloferacaceae; genus Halobellus; species Halobellus rubicundus. Next base: position 1,935,847 of record NZ_JBGNYA010000001.1, on the reverse strand, counting down.
GCGAGCGCCGGAACGAGTCGGCGGACTGGGACACCACGGTCCAGCTGGCCTACGGCTACGGCGACGCCGGGATCGTCCTCGACGGGGCGGCCGGCGCCGCCGTCGCGGACGTCGCGATCGATACGCCCGCGAGCGGCGTCATCGTCCGCGAGAGCCCGCAGAGCGTGATTTCGGGACTGACCGTCCGCGGCGCCGACACGGCCAGCGAGGGCTTTATGAGCGTCGTGCTTATCGGCGCGCCGAGCGTCGTCGAGGACTCGACGTTTCTCGGCGGCCGAGACGGCGTCTACACCCACCGCGCGGACGGGAGCGTCATCCGCGACAACCGCGCGGACCCGGGCCGGTACGGCGTCCACGAGATGTACACCTCCGCGTCGCTGGTCGCGAACAACACCGTCCGCGACGCCCAGGCCGGCGTCATCGTGATGACGCGTCCGACCAGGAATCTCGTGGTCGGCAACGACGTGCGCGACAGCACCTACGGCGTCGTACCGGCAGGCGGCGCCTCCTACTACGCCCGCAACGTCGTCGCCGGCAACGAGTACGGGATCACCGTCGCGGGCGACCGGAACGCCTTCGTCGGCAACGTCGTCGTCGACAACCGCGTCGGCGCGCGGGCAGGCGAGATCCTGCCGTCGAACTGGGTCGTCCGCAACGACTTCGTCGGCAACGGACGCGCGGTGGAGGCGAGAATCGGCCCGCTCCGGACGTGGTCCCACCGCGGCGTCGGCAACCACTGGGGCGCGCTCCCGATCGCCGACGGCGACGGGGACGGCGTCTACGACCGGCCGTACCGTCCCACGGGGCCGGTGGACTCCCGGCTCGGCGCGGCCGCGGGCGCGACGACGCTCGCGCAGTCGCCCGCGGTGGCGACGCTCCGGCGGGTCCAAGACGCCGTCTCCGGCCTCCGGCAGTCGGGCGTCGTCGACGCCGCCGCCCGGACGCGGCCCTTCCACCCCGATCTCGTCGCGGCCGCGCGGAACGCGTCCGAATCGGCCGCCTCGGACGGATCGAGCACGCCCGTCCCCGAGCCGACACACGGACCGACCGGGGGTGAGGCGGCGTGAGCGACGGCGCGAGCGAGGGTCCGAGCGGGGACGCGGTCGCCCTGCGCGCAGACGGTATCGAACAGGCGTTCGGCGACGTCGAGGTGCTCTCGGGCGTGGACCTGACGGTCGAGCGCGGCGAGGTCGCGGCGGTCGTCGGTCCCAACGGATCGGGGAAGTCGACCCTGCTCCGGGTCCTCGCGGGCCTCGACGGGGCCGCCGGCGGCGACGTCGCGGTCCCGAGCGGCGCCGGGGGCGCCCGGCGCGTGGGCTTCCTCCCCCAGCAGCCCGCGTTCCGCGAGGGCTTCACCGCCCGCGACACCCTGGAATTCTACGCGTCGCTGCTCCCGGGCGTCGGGAGCAACGCCGTCGCGGCCACGCTCGGTCGAGTCGGCCTCGCCGACGTGGGCGACCGCGCGGTCGGCTCGCTCTCGGGCGGAATGACCCGACTGCTCGGCCTCGGACAGGCCGTCCTCGGCGATCCCGCGGTACTGCTCCTCGACGAGCCCGGCAGCGGCCTCGACCCCGCGATGGTCGAGCGGCTGTTCGCCGTGGTCGGCGATCTCGCCGCGGAGGGCACAGGCGTCGTCGTCGCATCCCACGAGCTCCCGGCCGTCGAGGCCCACGCCGACACCGTCTACGTCCTCGACGACGGCGGGTTCGTGGCGAGCGGCGCGCCCGCGACGCTCCTCGACGAGACCGATACCGCATCGCTCTCGGAGGCGTTCCTCCGGCTCGTCCGCGCTGAGGCCGGGGAATCGACGGTGCGGGCCGGCGCCGGCGGAGGCGGAAGCGAAAGCGGAGACGCCGAGGAAACGGAGGTGCGGGACGATGAGTGAAGCGAATAGCGAGGCAACCGGGGCGACGGGTGGTGGGAACGGAGACGCCCCCGAGAGGGATTCCGATGCGACGACGTGGACCCGCTCCGAGCGGATCCGGACCGACCTGCTGGTCGTCGCGACGCGCGAACTCCGGACCATCGCCCGGACGCCCGCGTTGCTGGCGCTGTCTGCGGCGTTCGTCGCGAGCGTTGTCGCCGTTGCCTGGGCGGGCACGGGCGGCGGCGGGGGGTTCGTCCCCCTCACGCTGGACCTGCTCACGTTCGTCGAGGTGCTGGTGCCCCTCCTGGCAATCGCGTTCGGATACCGGTCGATCCTCGGCGACCGCGAGACGGGCGAACTGGACGTCCTCCGGACGTTCGACGTCCCCCGGCTCGCCTACGTCGGCGGGATCTACCTCGGGCGCGCGCTGGCGCTGGTGAGCGTCGTCGTCGGGGCGCTCGTCGCCGTCGGCCTGCTCGTCCCGCTTCTCACCGCGGACATCCCGACGTTCCTGGCGATCAACGCCGCGGCCGATTCGGGCGTCCGCTACGTCCGCTTCGTGGCGCTCGCGGCGGCGTTCACGCTCGTCGTCCTCGCGGCGACGGTCGCCATCTCCGCGGCGGCCCGGACCGTCCGGACGGCCTTCGCGCTCGCGGCCGCGCTCGCGGTGACGCTCGTGTTGGGGATCGATACAGCGCTCGTGGCCGGGCTGGCCGGCGGCTTCGTCTCCGAGGAGGTAGTGGCGGCGCTGCTGGCGCTGAGCCCCAACAGCGCGTTCCGCGGGCTCGTGCTCTCGTCGGCCGTGGGCGTCGTCGGCGGGGCCGACGTCGCCGCGGGAAACGCGCTGGCGAACGCGTTCGGCCTCTTGCTCTGGTGGCTCGGCGCCCTCGCGATCGCCGTCTGGCGGGTCTGGCCGGTCGTCGATGAGATCGAGACCGAGATGTGATGCGTCCTTGGAGGACTATTTAAATCGTCGTTCGGAGGGATGGCTGTCGTCTCGGCCGGCGCTCCGACCATCTCGATTTCGGATCTCTCCTCAGCCGAAATTCTCGAACTTCGCCCGGTCGGTGTCGACGCTCGCCGCTTCGAGCGCCGCCGTCGCGTCGTCGACGAAGTCGGCGAAGCCGTAGACGAAGATCTGCTCGCCCTCGGCGCCGGTGGCCGCGTCGCCGACCGCGTCGGTGATGTCGCCGTCGGTGACGACGATCGACACGCCGGCGTCTTCGAGCGCGTCGAGGCGATCCTCGTGGGCCGGAGCGTCGGTCTGGTAGACGATCGCGGCCTCGTTGCCGCCGGCGACGGCCGCCTCGGCGATCCCGACCGCGGGGCCGATCCCCGGGCCGCCCGCGAGGACGACCGCGCGCGGTTCCCCGTCGTAGAAGCTCCGCCCGAACGGCCCGGAAATCTCCAGGGTGTCGCCCGCGGCAAGATCGAGGAGGTACTGACTGAACGGGCCCGCCTCGTCGGGATCGACGCCGACGGTGACCTCGAACGTCGCGTCTGCGTCGGGCGACGAGAGCGTGTAGAACCGGGCGTAGTCCTCGCCGTCGACGGTGCCGCGGAGCTTCACGAACTGCCCGGGCTCGGCGTCGAATCCGTCCGGCGACTCCAGTTCGAGTGCGATCGTGTGGGGTCCGACGTCGCGGACCGCACTGACGGTGACTGTCGCGTCCATATCCCCACTATCGGATCCGGCGAGAAGGCCTTTGCCTTCCGGCCTCGTAGTCGACGCTCCGGCGATTCCGCTCGCGCGCACGACGACGAGGAATCCCCGGTATAAGTGCCGCCGAACCGGCGAGTCGACGCCCGGTATAAGTGCCGCCGAACCGGCGAGTCGACGGCGTTCGCGACCGGAAATTTCGGATGGACATTTGATCATTCTAGATGGAAATTTTGGTATATTATATTACTTCTTCAATTTATATTCCGTATAATGCCTGTTACTGTTAACTTTTGGCTGTCTCGAACCGTTTCTTTTTTCAAGGCTTTTCAGAAGGCTTTTCTTCGGGCCTGGGCAACCCCTTAGCCACATGCCTGCGGACTTCAACTGGGCCATCGGCGGGGAAGCCGGCGATGGCATCGACTCGACGGGAAAAATCTTCGCCCAGGCACTCTCTCGGGCCGGGCGACACGTGTTCACGTCGAAGGACTTCGCGTCCCGGATCCGTGGCGGCTACACGGCGTACAAGGTTCGAACCGCGGTCGATCCCGTCCAGAGCGTCGTCGACCGGCTCGACGTCCTCATCGCGCTGACCCCGCGCACGATCGAGGAGAACCTCGACGAGCTCCACGACGGCTCCGTCATCATCTACGACGGCGAGCGCACGACGATGGAGAACGTCGAGATCCCCGAGGGGATGATCGGGCTGAACGTCCCCCTCAAGCGCCTCGCCGAGGAGGCCGGCGGCGCGATCATGCGCAACGTCGTCGCGCTCGGCGCCGCCTGCGAGGTCGCGGACTTCCCGATCGAGAACCTCGACAGCGCCTTGGAGAAGCGCTTCGGCTCGAAGGGGAAGGCCCTCGTCGACAACAACAAGGAGGCCGCCCGGAAGGGCCGCGACTACGTCGCCGACGAGTACGACCACGACTTCGACTACGAACTGGAGACGACGGATTCGGACTACGTCCTCCTGAACGGCGACGAGGCCATCGGGATGGGCGCGATCGCCGCCGGCTGTAAGTTCTACGCCGGCTATCCGATCACGCCCGCGACCGACGTGATGGAGTACCTCACCGGCCGGATCGAGCAGTTCGGCGGCCACGTCGTCCAGGCCGAAGACGAGCTCTCGGCGATCAACATCGCGCTCGGCGCGGCGCGCGCCGGCGCCCGCTCGATGACCGCGACCTCCGGGCCCGGGATCGACCTGATGGCCGAGACCTTCGGCCTGGTGGCGACCTCCGAGACGCCGCTCGTCGTCGTCGACGTGATGCGGTCGGGCCCCTCGACGGGGATGCCGACGAAGCAGGAACAGGGCGATCTGAACATGATGCTCTACGGCGGCCACGGCGAGATTCCCCGGTTCGTCCTCGGGCCGACGACCATCTCGGAGTGCTTCTGGAAGACCGTCGAGGCGTTCAACCTCGCCGAGAAGTACCAGACGCCGGTCTACATCGCCGCCGACCTCTCGCTTGCGGTCACAGAACAGACCTTCCCGCCGGAGACGTTCGATATGGACGAGGTCGAGATCGAGCGCGGCAAGGTCGTCGACGAGGAGTCCATCGAGGAGTGGCAAAACGAGAAGGGCCAGTTCAAGCCGCACGCCATCACCGACGACGGCGTCTCCCCGCGGGCGTTCCCCGGCACCGCCGAGGGCGCACATATGTCGACGGGCCTCGAACACGACGAACTCGGCCGCCGGACCGAAGACACCGAGATGCGCGTCGAACAGGTCGACAAGCGCAACCGCAAGGTCGAGACCGCGCGTGAGGAAGAAAACTGGGAGCCGCGGGAGTTCGGCGACCCCGACTCCGAGAACCTCGTGATCTCGTGGGGGTCGAACGAGGGCGCGATGGAGGAGGCGATCGAGTTCCTCGAAGAGGACCGCGTCGACGTCCGGTTCCTCTCGGTGCCGTATCTGTTCCCTCGGCCGGACCTCACAGCGGAGGTCGAGTCCGCGGAGAACGTCATCGTCGTCGAGTGTAACGCCACGGGGCAGTTCGCCGACGTCGTCGAACACGACACGCTCTCGCGGGTCGACCGCCTGAACAAGTACGACGGCGTGCGGTTCAAGGCCGACGAACTCGCAGACGACATCAAAGCGACCCTCCAGGAGGCAGACCAATGAGCTCAGACGTACGTTTCACCGACTTCAAATCGGACAAGCAACCGACGTGGTGTCCCGGCTGCGGCGACTTCGGGACGATGAACGGGATGATGAAAGCGCTCGCGAACACCGGCAACGACCCCGACAACACGTTCGTCGTGGCCGGGATCGGCTGTTCCGGGAAGATCGGGACGTACATGCACTCCTATGCGCTCCACGGCGTCCACGGGCGCGCGCTCCCGGTCGGCACCGGCGTCAAGCTCGCGAACCCCGACCTCGAAGTGATGGTCGCCGGCGGCGACGGCGACGGCTACTCGATCGGCGCGGGCCACTTCGTCCACGCCGTCCGCCGGAACGTCGACATGACCTACGTCGTGATGGACAACCGCATCTACGGCCTCACGAAGGGCCAGGCCTCGCCCACCTCGCGCAAGGACTTCGAGACGTCGACGACGCCCGAGGGGCCCCAGCAGCCCCCGGTCAATCCGCTGGCGCTCGCGCTCGCGTCGGGCGCGACGTTCATCGCGCAGTCGTTCTCGACGGACGCCCAGCGCCACGCCGAGATCGTCCAGGAGGCGATCGAACACGACGGCTTCGGCTTCGTCAACGTCTTCAGTCCCTGTGTCACCTTCAACGACGTCGACACCTACGACTACTTCCGCGACAACCTCGTCGACGTCGCCGAGGAGGGCCACGACCGCACCGACTACGACGCCGCCAAGGAGAAGATCCTCGACGCCAGCAAGGAGTACCAGGGCGTCATCTGGCAGTCGGAGAAGTCGATCCCCTACAGCGAGAAGCACGGCGTCGACGCCGACATGTCCCAGATCGACGACGGCGCCCCCGAGGGCGCGATGGACCTCGTCCGCGAGTTCTACTGAGGGGCCAGGGGCGGCCTCGCAGCGCACCGTTTTTCCCGTGTCACTTCGTACCATAGGCGTATGGTCCGAAGAGCCCTGCGTTCAGTGTGCGCGACAGTCGGAGCGCTCGCGGTGGCCACCGGATCCGCGGCGGCCCACGTCGACTACGTCACAGAGGACACCGCGCCCGGATCGGCGGCGGAGCTCTTCGCGGCGGTGATGTCCTCGCCGCTCGCGCTCGCGCTGCTCGCCGGCGGCGGGGCCACCGTCGCGGTGGCGGCCCTCGGGTACCTCCGCTTTTCGGCGTCCCTGCGGGACGTCGAGGTGGCCCGTCGGACGCTGGCGTCGTACCGCCCGTACCTGCCGTGGATGCTCCGGCTCTCGGTCGGCCTACCGCTCGTGGGCGCGGGCTTTTCGGGCTACCTGTTCTCGCCGACCGTCACCGCCGACGCGCGGCTCCTCCAGGTCGGGATCGGATTCCTCCTGCTGTTCGGCCTGCTGACGCGCGTCGTGGCGGCCGTCGGCCTGCTCGCGTACTTCTGGGCGCTCGCGGGCGCCTTCCCCGAACTCCTCCTCGCCAGCGAGTACGTCGCCGGCTTCCTCGGCATCTTCGTCGTGGGGCCCGGCCAGCCCAGCGCCGATATGATGCTCAGGCGGATCGTGGCCGCCGAGGGGACCCTCCTCAGCCGCTTCAGGGGATTCCCAAAGCCCGAGGACGTCCTCTCGGAGCTCGGCCTGACCCAGGGGACCGCGCCGCTTTTGATCCGCGTCTTCCTCGGCGCGAACTTCGTGTACCTGGGCGTCGTCCAGAAGTGGTTCCAGCCCGCCCAGGCGGCGGCCGTCGTGGAGAAGTACGGGCTCACCGGGGTCGTCCCCGTCTCGCCGGAGCTGTGGATCTTCGGCGCGGGCCTCACCGAGGCCGTCGTCGGCGTGTTCCTCCTGACCGGGACGTTCACCCGCGGGACCGCGACCGCGGCGTTCGTCATCCTGACGACGACGCTTTTCGGCCTCCCGGACGATCCGGTCTTGGCCCACGTCACGCTCTTCGGGCTGTCGTCGGCGCTGATGGTGACCGGCGCGGGCGCGCTCTCGCTCGACGGAACGGTCATTCCCGCCCTCCGTCGTCGGATCGGCGCCGGCGTGGGCGGGGCCGAACGGCCGGCGGTGTAGCGGCGGTCGAGGCCGACGCCCTCGCGGCGGTCACGTGCTCGCCGGCCGCGGCATCGATCGCTTCGAATCCCGAGTCCCGAATTCCGCCCTCTCGTGGGCGTCAGGAATGTTCCGGCGCGTTTTTTACCCGCGCCCCGATTTACGGTAATACCAATGACCGCGGACGCCGTGACGCCCGACCGAAGACGTGTGCGGGGGGAACAGCGCTCGCCACGCGGCGTCTGTGCGACAACCGCACTGGCGCGCCGGGGCGCGCAGCCGACGCACACCACGGGAGTACGCTATGTCTGAGCACTACGACGTCGTCATCGCCGGCGCGGGGCCGGCCGGAGCACAGTGCGCGCGGGACCTCGCACAGCGCGACTACGACGTGCTCGTGCTCGAGGCTGAGCCCGAAGACGGGTTCCCCCGGCAGTCGAACAAGTCCACGGCGGGGACGTTCGCGTCGATGACGGGCGCCTTTGGGATCCCCGACGACGTCGTGATGAACTACACCGACGACGTCGTCCTCGAATCCCCCAACAGGCACTTCGTCCAGTACCAGCCCGGAGCCGTCCTCGAATTCGCGGACTTCAAGCGCTGGCTGGTCGCGGAGGGGCGCGACCACGGCGCGGAGTACCGCTTCGACGCGCGCGTGAACAACCCCGTCGTGGAAGACGGCGACGTGGTCGGCGTCCGGTACGCCGGCGACGAGGAGGTGTTCGGAGAGATTGTCATCGACGCCACGGGGCCGGCGGCGCCGCTCGCGAAGAAACTCGACGTCTGCGGTCTCGAACGGCAGAATCAGGCGGTCGGCATCGAGTGGGAGATGGAGGGCGTCGACGTCGACCACCCCGAGTTCGCAGACCTCACCGACGCGATGATGCTGCGCCTCGACCACGAGTACGCGCCCGGCGGCTACTCGTGGATCTTCCACACGGGCGGCGACACCGCGAAAGTCGGCCTGTGTTACATCCAAAACGAGAGCTACCAGCGGTTCGGCGACGCCTCGAAGAGCATCGACGACCACCTCAATCACTGGCTGGAGACCGACCCCCGGTTCGCCGACGCCCACCGCATCGCGGACAAACAACAGCACCGCGGCAGCGCACACATCCAGATGCCGGCGGACCTCAGCACGGACAGCTTTATGGCCATCGGCGACACCGTGCCCACCATCGACCCGCTGTGGGGCGAGGGCATCCACAAGTGTATGGAGTCCGCGCGCGCGGCCGCCATCACGGCGGACCGCTGCCTGATGGGATCGCAGGTCGACACCTCGGCGGACGCGATGGCCGCCTACGACGACCTCTGGCACGCCCGGGTCGCCCCGGATATGCGCACGCGGCTGACGATGACCCAGCTGCTGTACCTCGCGCCGAACGACCGCTACGACCGCCTGATGAACGACCTGAACGCGATGGACGTAGAGACGCTCAGCGACGCCAACGACGGCAGCATCCGCGGCCTCTCGAAGCTCATCCACCTCGACGACGTGCCGCTTCTTGCGCGCTTTGCGAAACAGCGGCTCGCCGAGTGACCTGACACGCCGCTATCCAAACCCCTAACCGTCCGAGGGACCTTCACTCGGATATGAGTCAGCAAGGTGAGCGACGCGTACCGCTCGCGAGCGAGATGCCGATGCTGGGCCTCGGCACCTGGCAGAACGACGATCCCGACACCTGCGCAGACACGGTCGAGACCGCCCTCAACGAGGGCTACCGCCATATCGACACGGCGCAGGCCTACGGCAACGAGGAGGCCGTCGGCCGCGGGATCGAGGCGGCCGACGTCGACCGCGAGGACGTCTTCCTGGCGACGAAGGTCTGGATCGACAACCTCGCGTACGACGACGTGCTCTCGACGACCGAGGCGAGCCTCGATAAGCTCGGCGTCGACTACGTCGACCTCCTGTACGTCCACTGGCCCTCCCGGGCGTACGACCCCGAGGAGACGCTCCGCGCCTTCGACGAGCTCGTCGACGCGGGGAAGGTCGAGCGGATCGGTATCAGCAACTTCCTGCCCGAGCAGGTCGACGAGGCCATCGACCACGCGGACGCGCCGATCTTCGCGAACCAGGTCGAGCTCCACCCGCTGCTCCCCCAGGAGGAGCTCCGCGCGCACTGCGCCGACCGCGACGTCGAGGTCGTCGCCTACTCGCCGCTGGCTCGCGGCGAGGTGTTCAACGTCCCCGAGATCACCGAGATCGCGGAGAAACACGGCGTCAGCGAGGCCCAGGTGTCGCTGGCGTGGCTCCGCGAGAAGGGCGTGACGGCGATCCCGAAAGCGACGGGCGAGGCGCACGTCCTCGACAACCTCGCGTCGGTCGACCTCGACCTCGACGACGAGGACGTGGCCGCCATCGACGCCATCGACCGGACGGACCGCCAGGTCGACCCCAGCTTCTCGCCCTGGTGAGGCTCCGGCGGGCGCAACGGCCTTGTCGGTCGGGGTCGAACGACCCGTATGGACTTCACACTCGGAACCACGGTGGGCGCGCTCGTCGCGCTCGTCGCCGTGGGAACGGCGGTCCTCGTCGCGTCGGGCGTGATGGCGACGAGCACGGTGCTGATGATGGTGACGCCGTCGATGCTCGTCTTCGGCGTGATCTGCGTCGCGATCGGCGTCAAACACGGCGAGTACCGCGCCGGGACCTGAGATAACGAGGAAATCCGACGCGGCGGCTTTCGGCCTACCGCGCTACTGCACGACGTCCTCGATCGACTCGCCGCTCACGCTGGCGGCGACGCGGACGCCGACGATGCTGACGACGATCCCCACGACGATGAACGCCGCGAGCCGCTGCTGGGGCGTCACGATGTAGCCGAAGATGAACGGGTCGGGCAGGACGGCCTCGCGCTGGAGGAACCACCCGGCGAAGCCGCGGACGACGAGCCCGAGCGCGACGACGCCGAACGGGAGGTTCAGGTACGGCGTGCTCACGCCGTCGGTGCCGATGAGTTCGTCGAGCAGCCGGCCGGCGCTGGCGGTGAGCGCGGCCAGCGCGAGCCAGGGGACGGCATTGTAGGTGAACTGCATCGTCCGGAGGACGACCGACTCGGGGCCGAGCTGCGGCGACACCGACAGCGCGCCCAGGAAGATGCCGACGAGGCCGAGCCCGAGGCTGACGGCGTAGGTGACGACGGAGACGCGGCCGGAGTACAGCGCCGCGCGGACGCGGTCGGGGACCTCGGCGAGGTACTCGTCGACCGCGAGCCCCTTGTAGAGCAGCGCGGCCCCGAGCACCGCGGCCAGCCCCGCGAGCGCGACGGCGGGCGGAAACTGCGTCAGCAGGATCGGCAGGAAGAGCAGCGTCGCCCCCAGGGGCACCAGGACCGTCGATCGGAGCTCCTCGTCGGCGAGGAACTGCTTGAGGAGGTAGTACGTCGACTCGATGTCGTGGGCCTGCCGGACGACGACGCGGTCGACGGAGTCGACGCGCACGCGGCTCTCGATCACGGGGACGACGCGCTCGTCGTTCGCGGAGTCGAGGACGACGATCGCGGAGTCGGGGTCGTACTCCTCGACGAGCGCGTCCACCTGGGTCGACAGCGAGCGGTCGGCGCCGACGAGCGAGTCCCTGCCGCCCGCGACGACCGCGACGACGGTCTCCTCGCGTTCGTCGCGGAGGTCGCGAGCGACTCGCAGCGCCTCCAGCAGGCAGTTCACGCTCGAATCCTCCGGATCGGCGAGGCCGACGTCGGTCACGAGCGACTGGACGGCCTCCCACCCCACGATCGGGAGTTCGAGGCCGGCCGCGTGACCGACGTCGTTGGACCGATCGACACAGAGGACGAGCGTGGTCACGGTCGTGCGAAGGGTTCACTCGGTTAAAGGCCTCCCGGTCAGCGACAGGGAAGCGAAGCTACGGCTACGTGTCACGTCCGTCCCGTCGAAAAAACCGCGGCCGCGTCGAATCCGGAAGCGTCGGCGCTTAGAGAAGCCCCGTCTTCTGGAGCTTCATCAGGTCCTCGGTGTCGAGGGTCTCGCCTTCCTTGAACTTCTGGTAGATCTCTTCGGCCTCCTCCTTGGCGGCCTCGCGCTCCTCGGCGCGCTCGTCCTCGCGCTCTTCTTCCTCCTGCTTGTCGAGTTCGCGGAGCCGCTTTTGGACGCGGACGAAGTCCTCGTGGTGCTGGTCGGCGGCCTCCTGGGCCTCGACGAAGAGCTCGTGCATCGCGTCGGCCTTGTCGCGGATGTCGTCGGCCTCGCGGTAGGCCTCGATCATCTGGTTGTGGTGTTCCTGGGCCTCGTCGGCGAGCTCTGTCACCTTCTGGTGGTGCTGGGACGCCTCCGAGCGGACCTCTTCGGCCTCCTCGATGAGCTCTTCGAGTTCACCGCTGTCTTCGACCTTCTCCTTCTTCTGGCGGAGCTCCTCGCGCTTGTCCTCGATCTTCTCGATGAGTTCGCGCTCGTCCTCGGTCGAGAGGACCTCGGTCTGCTGGCGGAATTCGAGCTGCTCGATCTCGTCTTCGAGCTCCTCGATGTCCTTGCCGTCGTCGAGCTCCAGGTCCTCTTTCATCTCCTCGACCTGGTCGAAGAGCTCGTTGGCCTCCGCGTTGAGCTCGTTGCGCTTTTCTTTGTGTTCCTGGACCTGCTCGTTGAGCTCGTCGCGCTTCTCGCGGTGTTCCTGGGCCTCGTCGACCTTCTCGCGCGTCTTGGCGTTCAGGTCGTCGCGCTTGGAGGCGCGCTCGGAGGCCATCTGATTGAGCTCGTTTCGTCGGTCCCGGAGCTGTCCGGCGACCTTGATGAGCTGGCCTTTAGAACCGTTTTCGAGCTTGTCGTCGGTGAGCTCGATGTTGTCTGCGTCTTTGAGTTCCTGTACGTCGTATTCCTGAAGAACGTCTTGCTTCGTTACCATACGTAATCAAACCTCGATACCATCACCGCTCCGGACCGTGGCGGCCGCTGGTGGATCGCTGCCGACCGTGGATAAGAATTCCCGATCATTCTGCGTGCTGTGCCGCCGGAACGCCGGAGGCGTTCTGGTACCTATCAGTTGTCGGCTACTACATATAAATCTGCCGGTGAACTGACGGGCTGAAAGCCGCTCTCACACCCCATACGGGCCTTGTGAGACGTTCGCAGTGTACACGAGTCATATATAAAAGAAAGTGGGAACTGTTCGCATACGGACGGCCGATCGCGGTGTGGAATCGGTCGGGATTTACCCGGGAGTCCCGGAGTCGGCAGTATGACACTGCGAGAGGTCGTTCACGCGCGCGGACACGAGAACGTCTCCGCCGAACACGCGAGCACGTTCGAGGTGACGAGCGACGACTGGCTGACCCCCGCCGGCGACTGCATCCTCGCGGTCGAGGCCGACCGGGTGCCGGCCGACTTCGACGCGGACTTCGTCGCGGCCTGCCGCGACGCCGACGCGACGATCACCGCGACCCTCACCGCGACGACCGCCGACGGCGACACCTACACCCAAACGATCACCGGCAGCGGCGATCCGGACCTCTCCTTCGAGAACGAGCGGAGCCACGTCGGTCGCACCAGCGACTACGTGGACGATCGGACGGTGCTCGTCGATGCCGACGGCGCGGCCGCAGACGTCGACCGCGACCTCGTCGAGGCGCTCGCGGACGGCGCCGACCTCCGCTTCGAGCTGGTCGTCGAGTAGGATGGATAGTGTCCGTCTTCACGATCGGACGTACGGCCGTCAGTACGCCGCTTCGACGGTCGCGAGCGCCGACTGGAGCCGTTCGTCGACCTCGTCGGCGACCGGGTCGAGCGCGTCGTTTTCGACCACCGAGAGCAGTTTGTCGGGCGCGACCGCGCTCACGACGACGCCCCCGTCGTCGTCCGCGTAGACGATGACGTTGCAGGGCAGCAGCGCGCCAAGTTCCAGTTCCTCCTCCATCGCCTGATGGGCGAATTCGGGATTGCAGGCGCCCAGGATCCGATAGTCGCGGAACTCCTCGCCGAGTTTCTCCTTCAGCGTCGCCTGCACGTCGATGTCGCAGAGGACGCCGAACCCCTCCGCTGCGAGCGCGTCCGTCGTCGTCTCGACCACGTCCTCGAACGACCCGTCGACGGAGATTGATGTCGTGTACGTCATAGTCTATTTTCCACACGATTACTGAGACCGGACACGGACTACACTCTTACGGTGCGCGGCAGTGGATCGGTCCACGGTGTCGGGAGTCCGTCGGCAGCCGATCCGCGGCCGGACGGCTTTTTTCGATCCGATCCGAAGCCGCGAGTATGCCCGAGGAACCGCGGGAGAACATCAGCGGCGGCGACGGCGCCACCGCGGCGGCCTTCGAATCGGGGGAAGCCGGGACGCGCGCCGAGGCCGTCGTCGACGAGCTCGGCCGGCTGTACTGGCAGAAGACCTACGGCGGCAAGGACGCCTTCGAGTCGCTGGTGCGGACCATCCTCTCGCAGAACACGAGCGACGTGGCGAGCCAGCCCGCCCACGACGCGCTGATGGAGCGGTACGGTTCGGCCGGGGAGACATCGAGCGATGCCGACCACGACCTGGCGGCCGCGCTCGCGGACGCCGAGCAGTCCGAACTGGCGGAGACGATCTCCTCGGCGGGGCTCTACAACCAGAAGTCGGAGATGATCGTCGGCGCGGCCGAGCGGATCTGCGAGGAGTACGGCGGCGCCGACGGCTTCGACGCGTTTGTGACGGAGGGCGATCCGGGCGAGGTGCGGGACGCACTCCTCGACATCCACGGCGTCGGGCCGAAGACCGCCGACTGCGTGCTGCTCTTCGCCGGCGGCCGCGACGGCGTCTTTCCGGTGGACACCCACGTCCACCGGATCGCGCGCCGGATGGGCCTCGCGCCCGCGGACGCCGACCACGAGACCGTCCGCGAGCACCTCGAAGCCGACGTCCCCGGCGAGAAATGCGGCTTCGGCCACACCGCAATGATCCAGTTCGGCCGCGAGTACTGCTCGGCCCGCAAGCCCGCGTGTCTCGACGGCCCCGAGGCGTGCCCGCTCTACGACCTGTGCGACCGCGTCGGCGTCGACGAGATGGCGGAGTCGGTCGTCGATCCCGCCGAGGTCGCCGGCGACTGACCTCCGCGTCCTAACAGCCCCGCGTCTCGACGCCCGAGACCGGCCCCTCGGAGGGCTCGTACGTCGAGTCGTCGAACGCGTCGGAGAACATCGGCAGCGAGAGCCGGTAGTCGAAGACGACGACGAAGGAGTCCCAGATCTGGCCGACCGAGACGTTCTCCTGGTTCGCCTCGAACAGCACGCCGGTCCGGAGCCGAACGATGTCGGCGTCGAGTGCGACGCCGCGGGCCGACAGGCCGAGCGCGTTCGGCGGCGCCGACGTGAAGAGCGAGGTGTGGACGGTGACGTTGATGTGCGGGTCGCCGGAGCCGACCGCGAGGTCGTGCCCGCCCGGCGGGAAGCAGCGGTCGGAATCGGCCGCCGCCGCACCGCCGTCGCCGCCGGACTGTGCGGCGACCGCGGGGAGGCCGGCGAGCGCGAGCGAGGCGCACACCGCCAGGGCCGCGAAGACGGCGACGGCGCGGCGGAGCGTATCAGGGGTCCGAGGAGTGGGCATACGGGGCCTTGCGCGCTTCCCGGATTAAGTCTCACTGCGCGATTCTCACGCGTGAGATTGGGGTCAGTCAATCGTTCGGACGAGCTCGTCGAGGACGGCACCGGCGCTCGCGAGGTTCGTCGCCAGCGGCACGTCGTGGACATCGCAGATCCGCAGGAGCGCGGTGATGTCGGGCTCGTGGGGCTGTGCCGTCAGCGGATCCCGGAGGAAGATCACGCCGTCGCAGTTCCCGTCGGCGATCTCGGCGCCGATCTGCATATCGCCGCCGATCGGGCCGGACTGCTTGCGCTCGACGTCGAGTCCCGTCGCCTCCCGGATTCGCTTGCCGGTCGTTCCGGTCGCCATCAGCTCCATCCGTCGGAGGTCCTCAATGCGGTTCTGCGCGAACTCGACGATGTCGGGCTTCTTCTCGTCGTGGGCGATGAGCGCGATTCGCATACGAAAATTACGGGCCGCGCCCGCAAGAAAGTGTGTCCGGGGGGAGCCTCACGCGCCCGAAACGTCGATCACCGGAAGCGGAACGTCTCGAGGTTCTTCGGGGCGAACGTCCGCAGGTGGTGGTCGTGGTACAGCCCCGACGAGAGGTCCTGGACCGAGCGCTCGTCGCCGTGGACACAGAGGACCTTCTCGGGACGGGGGTTCATCGTCTTCACGAAGTTCTCCAGGCCCTGGCGGTCGGCGTGGCCGGAGAAGCCGTCGACGGTCTCGACGTCCATCTTTAGGGTCATCGTCTCCGAGCGGCCGACCCGGTCGCCGTCGATCGGGATCTCCCGGCGGCCGTTCTGGATCCGGTGGCCGAGGGTGCCCTGGGCCTGGTAGCCGACGAAGACGAGCGTGGAGTCCGGATCCGAGCCGAGCTGTTCGAGCCAGGACATAATCGGCCCGCCGGTGACCATCCCCGACGTCGAGAGGACGATCGCGGGGTCGCCGTCGGCGACGTCCCGGCGCTCGTCGTCGCCGCCGTCGATGTGGTTGAACTCGTCGGCCAGGAAGGGGTTTTCGTCCTCGTGGAGGATCCGGTCGCTGAGGTCGTCACGGAGGTACTCGGGGTACGTCGTGTGGATCGCCGTGGCCTCCCAGATCATCCCGTCGAGGTGGACGGGCATACTCGGGATCTTCCCCTCGCGCATCGCCTCTTCGAGGACGAGCATCAGCTCCTGGGAGCGCCCGACCGCGAACGCCGGGATCACGACCTTCCCGCCGCGGTCGTGGGTCTCGTTGATCGCATCGATCAGTTTCCGCTCGGCGTCCTCCTGGTCGGTCTGGTAGTCGTTGCGGCCGCCGTAGGTGGATTCGAGGACGAGCGTCTCCACGCGCGGGAAGTCGTTGACGGCGCCGTCGAACAGGCGGGTGTCCTCGTAGTGGATGTCGCCCGAGAAGGCGACGTTGTAGAGGCCGTCGCCGATGTGGAAGTGCGTGACCGCGGACCCGAGGATGTGGCCCGCGTTGTGGAACGTGAGCTTGACGTCCGGTGCGATGTCGGTCACGTCGCCGTAGTCGAGGGGGATGGTGTGCTTGATCGCCTCCCGAACCATCTCGGAGTCGTAGGGCGGCGTCCGGCCCTCCTTGGCCGCGACGTCGAGGTAATCGAGCGTGAGGAGCCCCATCAGGTCGCGGGTCGGCTCGGTCGTGTAGATCGGCCCGTCGTACCCGTACTTGAACAGGAGGGGAATCAGCGCCGAGTGGTCGAGGTGGGCGTGGGTGAGCACCACCGCGTCGATGGAGTTCGCGCCCGCCCCGAGCGCCTCGGGCACCTGGAGGTACGGGTAGTCGTCGGAGCCGGGCTTGTCGCCGCAGTCGACGAGGATCCGCGTGTCGGCCGTCGAGAGGATGAACGAGGCGCGGCCGACCTCCCGGCAGCAACCCAGCGAGGTGATCCGGACCCACTCCTCGTCGGCGAGGGTCTCGCGGTGGATCTGCCGGCCCACCCGTTCGAGGATGTCCCGGCGGTCCTCGCGCTCCTGCTTCAGGAAGCTCCGGACGTTCGAGACGGTCGAGGACTCGATCGGGGGCGTGCGGACGACCTCGGGCGTCCAGCCGACCTCCTGGGTGATCCGCCGGAGCGTCTCGCCGTGGTTCCCGATGACGACCCCGGGCTTTTCGGCCTCGATGACGACCTCGCCGGTGTCCTCGTGGAAGTCGAGGTCCGTCACGCCGGCCTCCTCGGGGATGACGTCGAGAATCCGGTCGCGGGCGCGGTCGGGCGTCGACAGCGCCGTCGGATCCGGACGGACGGTGATTCGCTTCCGGAGCGTGCCGGCGAGGTCGCGGACGAGGTCGCCGTTCCGGGCGAAGCGCTTGGGGTCCCGGGTGTAGATCACCAGTTCGGGACCCTCGTAGGTGACGTCCGTGATCGAGATGTCGGCCGGCAGTTCCGATTTGATCTCTGCTTTCAACTCCTCGAGTTGCGTGTCTACTGAACTCATACCTGAGAGCGTGTCGTCGGGGCCGCGGCGCCGTCGATTCGGACCGGCCGACCCGGGGCGGCGCGTGGCCGCACCGAGCGCGATCGGTCCCATCCGACCGACAGCGCGGGCCGTCGGCGTTCGGTCGGGGCGCCCCCGCCTCCTCGACGGACCGAGCGGGCGTGCAGGTCGTGAATCCGAGACGACGAAGTCCTACGAGAGAGCATAAGACGACTTGTGACCGGCAGTCTCTGCGGTTCGTTCGAGGAGGCAGGGAGAACCCGCTTGGTAGCTTCTTCCTCCGCGGTCGTATAAAAGCCTTCGCAAAGCCGATATCCCGCGGTCGCCTCTGTGGCCGTATGAGGCTCACCGCAGACCGGGTCGCCGCGGAGGCCGCGTGGGTGCGCGACAGGAGCGACGTCGTCGTCCCCCTGATCAACGAGACGCGGCGGCGACTCGGCGAGGAGTTCGAGACGGAGGTCGGGACCGTCTCGTCCGACCAGTACCGCGACGAAGTCCGGGCGGTCTTCGCCGACGGCGACGTCGCGGTCAACGTCGCCGGCTACGTCGCCATTCTACGGGAGCTGGACGTCGAAGGCGACTACCCGGGGTTCGTCGTCGACGAGGTGCTCGGCCGAGAATTGGCGGCGACGATCGCGGGCGGGAGCCCGCTGTCGCTGCTCGCGCAGGCGACGTTCCACTACGCCGACGTGGCGACGCACACCGACGGCGGGGCGGGCGCCGACGACCTCGACGCCGCGCTCGCCGCGGGCTTCCAGACGCGGCTGCCGGGGTGGGACTGGCAGGCGGGCGAGAGTCCGTTTGCGGTCGATTCAGGAGAGCTCTAATACTGTCGGACACAAGTCTGTGAAGAATTTCGCCGCCCGGGGCGGCGAATATCTTGAAACAGTTGTGTCCGACAGTATAAGCTATCGGTTCCGATCGATCCAGCGGCAGAACTCCTCGAAACTCTTCGCGCCCGCCTGGTCGGCGATGCTCCGGAGCGTTCCAGTGTCGAGCTCGTCGTGCAGTGGCACCGGGACGGTCCGCGCGTCTGCGTCGTGTTCATCGGGTGGCTCCTACCGAAGGATCGCGTGGTCACCGTTCGTCCGGTCCCACCGATAGATCCCGCTGTTCACCATCACCTTCACGACGTCGCGACCGGAGAATGGGCCGCGATCCATACGGCCCTACTGGAACACGTCGGACGATTCGAGATCGCCCGCGGTGTTCTCGTCGGGATCGATCCCGAACTCCCTGAGTTCCGCCTCCGTCGGGGCGTCGCCCGCCCCTTTGTAGCCCGCGACGGCCTCGTCCAGATTCGACAGCGCGGCCTGGCGGGTGGGCCCCTGCGACGTCATGCCGGTGTCCTCGTCGCGGGCGATCCACAGATCGGTCTCCTCGCCCAGTTTCAGGGTTATGTTGACCGGACCACCGTCGTCCCCTTTGTCGGACCCGTCGACATCGGCGCTCATACTCCTACGAACGACCGACCGAGGCATAAATCTGCTGTGGCGCCGTCCGGATAGACCGATCCGTCGCCGAGCGGGGGCCGCTTCAGGAGATTTAAGACCGACCTGGGGCTCGAAACACGTAATGAGCGACGAGCAGGAACTCGGCATCACCGAGTCGAAAGAGTACAACACGGGCGAGTGGTACGCCGAGGTCGTCCAGAAGGCCGACCTCGCGAACTACGCGCCCGAGGGGATGAGCGGCTTCATCGTCACGCGCCCCCGGGCCTACGAACTCTGGGAGCGCCTCCAGGGCCACTTGGACTCCCTGTTCAAGGACACGGGCGTCCAGAACGCCTACTTCCCGATGTTCATCCCCGAGAGCTACCTCGAACAGGAAAAGGACATCGTCGAGGGCTTCGACCCCGAGGTCGCGTGGGTCGACCGCGCCGGCAAAGAGGAGTTAGAGGAGCCCCTTGCGGTCCGGCCGACTTCCGAGTCGATCATCACGCCGTACATCTCCCAGTGGGTCCGCAGCCACCGCGACCTCCCGCTCCGCGTGAATCAGTGGGTCTCTGTCGTCCGCTGGGAAGCCACGGAGACGAAGCCGTTCTTCCGGACGAAGGAGTTCCTCTGGCAGGAGGGCCACACCGCCCACGCCACCCGCGAGGACGCGTGGGAGGAGACCACCCGTCGGCTCGACCAGTACGAGGAGACCTACGAGGACCTGCTCGCGATGCCCGTCCTCCGCGGCGCGAAGCCCGAACACGACAAATTCCCCGGCGCCGACACGACCACCACCGTGGAGGCGCTGATGCCCGACGGCAAGTCCGTCCAGGGCGCGACCTCCCACTACCTCGGAACCTCCTTCGCGGAGGCGTTCGACATCACCTACACCGACGAGGACGAGGACGAACAGATAGCCCACACGACCTCGTGGGGGCTCTCCTGGCGGGCGCTCGGCGCGCTGATTATGACTCACTCCGACGATCAGGGGCTCGTCCTGCCGCCCGCGATCGCGCCCGAGCAGATCGTGATCGTCCCGATCTGGCAGGCCGACACGAAAGACGACGTGCTGGAGTACGCCGAGGACATCGCCGCAGACCTCGAAGACGCCGGCATCCGCGTCGAACTCGACGACCGCGACGAGCGGAATCCGGGCTTCAAGTTCAACGAGTGGGAGCTGAAGGGCGTCCCCGTCCGGATGGAGATCGGCCCCAACGAGGCCGACGACGGGACCGTCACGCTCGTCCACCGGCCCGACGGGGAGTCTGAAGAAGAGAGTCGCGAAGATATCGTCGACACCGTCGAGGAGCACTTCGACGAGGTCTACGCGAAGCTCTATGCGGCGGCCGAGGAGAACCTCGAATCGAACGTCCGAGAAGCCGACGACAGGGCGGAGATCCTCGGGACGATCGGCCAGCACGGCGGCTACGTCAAGGCGCCGTGGTGCGGCGACGAGGCCTGCGAAGGCGAGATCAAAGACCAGATCGCCGCCGAGATCGTGATGGTCCCGCTGAACGACGAGGACGCGGAGATCCACGGCGGCGAGTCGTGTGCGATCTGCGACGACGACGCCGAGGAGACGGCGTACTTCGCGAAGTCGTACTGACCCGCCCCCGTTCTGTCAGACGTCCGTCAGACTGATATCACCCGCGAAAACGTCCCACAACGCTTTATAAGCGCACGACGACTATCGTGACCAATGACGGCGTTATCGGACCTCCTGGGGGATGTCGTGTCGGGCGTCGAGGGCGCGTTCCTGTTCTCGCCGAGCAGTTCCCACTACGAGCGGTTCGTCGACGCCGACCTCGACGTGGACCTGGTGGTCGTCGCCCCGGAGAACGCCGTCGGGGCCGAGACGTTCGTCGAACTGCCGCTCGAGTTCGACAACGTCCGCGACCGGATCCGGTTCGGCATCGAGGGCGCGCTCGAACAGGACCTCGTCGAGGAGGGCGACAACGTCGCCTGCAGCGTGCGCGTCTTCGACGGCGATCCCGACGGCGTGGTCCGCGTCCGCATCGACGAGTCGATGCGCTCGGGGATCTACGACCTCTTCGCGAACTCCCGGGCCGATCCGGGCGTCATCCGCGACGTCTTCGAGGTGGCGATCGAACTGGGTAAGAAGGGCCAGAAGGGCAAGCCCGTCGGCGCCCTGTTCGTTGTCGGCGACGCGGGCAAGGTGATGAACAAGTCCCGCCCGCTCAGCTACAACCCCTTCGAGAAGTCCCACGTCCACGTCGGCGACCCGATCGTGAACGTGATGCTCAAGGAGTTTTCCAGACTGGACGGCGCCTTCGTCATCTCCGACTCCGGAAAGATCGTCAGCGCCTACCGCTACCTCGAACCGGCGGCCGAGGGCGTCGACATCCCGAAGGGCCTCGGCGCGCGGCACATGGCCGCCGCGGCGATCACCCGCGACACCAACGCCACGGCGATCGTCCTCTCGGAGTCGGACGGCCTCGTCCGCGCGTTCAAGAGCGGTCAGATAATCCTGGAGATCGACCCGGAGGAATACTGATGACCGGGGTCGAGGCGCCCGCGGCCGCGAGCGGAGCGGTTCCGACCGCGCTCCAGTTCGATACGCAGATCCTCGATCGGGTGATCCGGACCGTGCCCCGCGAGATCTGGGCGGCGCTCCTCGTGATCGTCGTCGGGCTGACGGTCGCGTTCGTCCTCGGGGCGCTGACGACCCGGATCCTCGTCCGCCTGGGCGTCCCGGAGGCGATCGAGGGGACCGCCTTCGAGCGGACCGCGCGGAACTTCGACACCTCGACCGTCGAGGTGCTGGGCTCTCTGGTGCGCTACTTCGTCATCGGGATCGCGGTCCTGCTGCTGCTGTCGATCGCGAACATCTCGATCGCGGCGACCTTCTGGAGCCGGACCGTCCAGTTCCTCCCGCAGCTGTTCCTCGCGGTCGTGATCCTCATCGTCGGCGTCGTCGTCGGCGACAAGGCCCACCTCGTCGTCAGCGAGCGCCTGACGGGGATCAAGCTCCCGCAGATCGGGGTGTTCCCGCAGATCGCGAAGGTAACCGTCTTCTACATCGCGGTGCTCATCGCGCTCTCCCAGCTCGGCGTCGCGACGCTCGCGCTGGTCGTCCTACTCGCGGCGTACCTCTTCGCCGTGGTCCTGCTCGGCGGGATCGCGCTCTCGGACCTTCTGAAGTCCGGTGCGGCCGGGTCGTACCTCCTCTTGAATCAGCCCTACTCTATCGGCGACGAGGTCGAGATCGGCGGAAACCGCGGGATCGTCCAGGAGGTGAACCTCTTCGTGACCCACATCGAGAACGACGGCGAGGAGTTCGTCGTCCCCAACAGCGCTGTCTTCGAGGACGGCGTCGTCCGCATCCGCGAGTAGCGGCCATCGCTCCCGTCGATCACTCGTCGGGTCCGCGGTTCGAGGTCTCGTCGTCGCCGTCCCTTTCTGTGCCGTCGTCGCTGTCGCCGTCGTCGGCACCTCCCTCGCGTTCGACCGGCCGCGCGGGCACGCCCACGACGGTCGCCCCCGGCGGGACGTCCTCGGTCACGAGGGAGTTCGCGCCCACCTGTGCACCCTCGCCGATCCGGACCCCGGGGAGGACCACCGCCTTCGCGCCGATCATCGCGCGGTCGCTGACGACGACCTCCCCGGTCCGGTACTCGTCCTGGAGGAACTCGTGACAGAGGAGCACCGAGTCGTAGCCGACGACGGCGTGGTCGCCGAGGGTGATATGCTCGGGCCAGAAGACGTCCGGCGTCGCCTCCAGCCCCCAGGAGACGCCCTCGCCGACGGTCACGCCGAGACGCCGGAGCGCCCAGTTGCGGAGGCGGAGCGACGGGACGACGCGGGCGATCCACACCAGAACGTAGTTGAGCGCGACCCGCCAGACCGGTTTCGCGTCCGTCCAGCGCCGGAGGGAGTTGCCGACGCCGGGGGTCGAGTGGCGCCGCAGTCGATCGTGTCTGCGGTCCGCTCTGCGATCGTCTCCCGGTCTCGACTCGTCCGTCCCGTCGGCGTCGTCGCTCACGACTCCCGATAGGCGGGCGACGAACAAAAGGTTCGCTCGTCGGAGGCGGCGAGGTCCGTACGGGACCGCTACTCGCCGCGGAGGTCGTTCATATGGTCGATGCGGCGCTGGACGAGGTCGGCCTTGCCGACGTCGTGGCGGATGCGGAGGCCGTCGCCGGCGGCCGCGAGGCCGTCTTCGGCCTGTTTTTCGGCCGCCTCGATGGTGTCTGCGACGCCGACGACCGCGAACGAGCGGGAGGTCGTCGTGTAGAGGCCGTCCTCGCGGGCGTCGACGCTGGCATAGAAGAGGAGCGCGTCGCCGACGGTCTCCTCGTCGACGGCGATCTTCGCGCCGCTGTCGGGGTCGGTCGGATAGCCGTCGGGGACGGCGTACTTGCAGACAGTTGCCCGCTCGGCGAATTCGAGGTCCGGAAGGGGGTTGTCGTCGCGGGCGGCGACCAGCACGTCGAGGAACGACGTTTCGAGCACCGGCAGCGTGTTCATCGCCTCGGGGTCGCCGAAGCGGGCGTTGAACTCGACGACGCGGGGGCCCTCGGCGCCGAGCATAAACTGCCCGTAGAGGACGCCCTTGTAGTCGGGCAAGGCCTCGACCGTGGCTTCGAGGATGTCGACGGCGGCCTCGTAGTCGTCGGCCGTCATAAACGGCAGTTCGGGCGTCGCGTCGCTGTAACTGCCCATCCCGCCGGTGTTCGGGCCCTCGTCGCCCTCGTAGGCGCGCTTGTGATCCTGGACGGCGGGCGTCGTCCGGATCTCGCCGTTGGCGACGAACGCCTGGACGGTGAACTCCTCGCCGACGAGGCGCTCTTCGAGGACGACTCTATCGTACTGGTTCTCGCGGAGGTACGTCTTGGCTCCCTCCTCGTCGACCTGATCGCCGATGACCTTCACGCCCTTGCCGCCGGTGAGGCCCGCGGGCTTGACCGCGAGGTCGCCGTCGTACTCGTCTATGTAGTCGCAGGCGGCCTCCACGTCGTCGAAGACGGCGAAGTCCGGACAGCCGGGGATGTCCTCGGACTGCATAAACTCCCGCTGGAAGGCCTTGTCCGTCTCGATCCGGGCGGCCTCGGCGCCCGGCCCGAAGGTGTAGACGCCGGCCTCGTCGAGCGCGTCGGCGACGCCCGCCTCCAGGGCCGACTCGGGGCCGATGATCGCCAGGTCGGCGCCGACGTCCTCGGCGTAGGCGACGATCTCGTCTGCGGCCCGCTCGTCGGCCGTCTCGAACCCCGCCGCGAGTCCGACGATGCCGGGGTTTCGGTTGCTCGCGACCGCGTACAGTTCGCACGCCGGGTCGTCCGTCAGGGCGCGGGCGATCGCGTGCTCGCGTCCGCCGCCCCCGACGAGGAGGACCGTCTCGGAGTCTGTCATACCCGGAGGGGGTACGCATAGGAGTGTAAAGGTTGCTCTTTTTCGATCGCTCGGTATGCACGTTCGTGGTTGTCGACGCGGGACGAGCGAGCATAAGGGGCGGATCGGTTCCGACGTCACACCGCTTTTCCCTGCCAGTCGCCTACCGCGGGTATGGACGATCCGCTGGCTCGGAACCGGCTCGACGAGGAGGAGAGCCCGTACCTCCGGCAACACGCAGACAACCCGGTCCACTGGCAGCCGTGGGACGAGGCGGCGCTCGCAGCCGCGAGAGAGCGCGACCGCCCGATCTTCCTCTCGGTCGGCTACTCGGCCTGCCACTGGTGTCACGTGATGGCCGAAGAGAGCTTCGAGGACGAGGCGGTCGCGGCCGTGCTCAACGACTACTTCGTGCCGATCAAGGTCGACCGCGAGGAGCGCCCGGACCTCGATAGAGTCTACCAGACGATCTGTCAGCGGGTCACCGGCGGGGGCGGCTGGCCGCTGTCGGTCTGGCTCACCCCCGAGGGCGAGCCGTTCTACGTCGGGACCTACTTCCCGAAACGCGAGGGGGACCGCCGCGGCAACGCTCCGGGCTTTCTGGA
This sequence comes from Halobellus sp. MBLA0158, assembly GCF_041477585.1. Lineage (NCBI taxonomy): Archaea > Methanobacteriati > Methanobacteriota > Halobacteria > Halobacteriales > Haloferacaceae > Halobellus > Halobellus rubicundus. Next base: position 1,910,860 of record NZ_JBGNYA010000001.1, on the reverse strand, counting down.
CGTCTGCGAGTCGTTCGCGCAGGCCTGGGAGCGGGACCGCGAGGAGATCGAAAACCGCGCGTCGCAGTGGACCGACGCGCTCCGCGATCAGTTGGAGACGACGGGCAAATCGACGTCGGGGGGCGCTCCCGACGCCGGAATGGGAGGCGTCGGCGGAGAGTCGGCCGACAGCGACGCCGACGCGGCGCCGTTCGGCGCTGAGATCCTCGGGAGCGTCGCGAAGTCGGCGCTCCGGGCGACAGACCGCGAGCACGGCGGCTTCGGCTCCGGCGGCCCGAAGTTCCCCCAGCCGTGGCGGATCGACGCCCTCCTGCGGGCCTACGCGCGCTCGGGGACCGAGGAGGCGCGCTCGGCGGCGACCCAGACGCTCGACGCGATGGCGGCCGGCGGGGTCTACGACCACGTCGGCGGCGGCTTCCATCGCTACGCGACGGATCGCGAGTGGACGGTGCCGCACTTCGAGAAGATGCTCTACGACAACGCCGAGATCCCCCGCGTCTACCTCTCGGCCTACCAGCTCACGGGCAAAGACGCGTACGCGACGATCGCCCGCGAGACCTTCGACTTCCTCGAACGGGAGTTCCGCCACGCCGAGGGCGGCTTCTTCAGCACGCTCGACGCCCGGAGCGAGGGCGAGGAGGGCAAATTCTACGTCTGGACGCCAGCGAAGGTCGAAGCCGCGGTCGACGACGAACTGACCGCCGGGATCGCGATGGAGCGCTTCGGCATCACTGAAGGAGGGAACTTCGAGGGGTCCACCGTGCTCGCGGTCCAGCGCTCGATCCCCGACCTCGCGGCGGAGTACGACCGCCCGGAGTCCGAGATCATCGCGCATCTCGACGACGCCCGCGCGGCGCTGTTCGAGGCCCGCTCGGAGCGCGTCCGCCCGGCGCGCGACGAGAAGATCCTGGCGTCGTGGAACGGCCTCGCGATCGGCAGTCTCGCGCGCGGCGGCCTCATTCTCGGCGACGACCACTACACGGACCTCGCCGCAGACGCGCTCGACTTCGTGCGCGAGCACCTGTGGGACCCCGAAAAAACGCGGCTCGCCCGGCGCTACAAGGACGGCGACGTGAAGGGCCAGGGCTACCTCGACGACTACGCGTTCCTCGCACGCGGCGCGTTCGACCTGCATCAGGCGACCGGCGACGTCGCCCACCTGGCGTTCGCCGTCGACCTCGCGCGGGCGATCGTCGAGGCGTTCTACGACGCCGACAGCGGGACGTTCTATCTCACGCCCGCCGACGGGGAGTCGCTCGTCACGTGCCCGCAGGACCTCCGCGACCAGACCACCCCGGCCAGCGCGGGCGTCGCGGCGTCTCTCCTCTTCGATCTGGACGCGTTCGCGCCCGAGGCGGGCCTCGCGGCCGCCGTGGGCGACGTCGTCGACACGCACCGGGACACGATCCGCGGGCGCCCGCTGGAACACGTCTCCCTCGCGCTGGCAGCGGACAAGCGCGCCCGCGGCGGCACGGAGGTCGTGATCGCGGCCTCGGGAGTCGGCGAGGCCTCCGCCGGGCTCCCGGAAGCGTTCCGGTCGTCGCTCGCGTCCACGTACCTTCCCGACGGGATCGTGGCGCCGCGGCCCGCGACCGACGACGGGCTCGCCGAGTGGCTGGACCTCCTCAGCCTCGACGCCGCGCCGCCGATCTGGAAGGGCCGGACCGAGCGCGACGGCGAGCCGACCGTCTACGTCTGCGAGGACCGAGTCTGTTCGCCGCCCGCGCACGACCTCGCTGAGGCGTTCGGGTGGTTCGACGACGGACAAGCTTCGGACGTCGGCGCCGGCACCGACGCCGACGGGTCGTAGCCGGCGGATCCGACGCGGCATCCCGGCGCTCCGTCGCTCAAGCGCCGGCTACCCTTCGTCCAGCGGGAGCCTGACCGTGATGGTGTTGCCGCTCTCGGGGTCGGACTCGACGCTCACGGACCCGCCGGAGAGCTCGACGCACCAGTAGAGGAGCCAGAAGCCGAGCCCGCTGCTGTGATAGACGTCGTTCATCTCGTGGTTCCCTTCGAGGACGTCGGCCTCGATCGACGGGATCGGCGCGCTGTCGTCTTCGACGGTGAGTACGGCCTCGTCTCCAGTGTCCGCACAGTGGACGGAGACGCGGACGAACGGGGTCTCGCTGTCGCTGTGGCGGATCGCGTTCTCCAGGAGTTCGACGACACAGAGGCGGAGTTCGGTGCGAGCGCGGACGGTGCAGGGCTCGATCGAGCCGGTCTCGACGATCGGCCGGTCGAACCGCTCGTGGACGGTGTCGCACGCGTCCGCGACGACGTTCCCGAGGTCCAGGCGCTCCCGTCGCCCGCGCTTCGTGAGGAGGTCGATGATCTCCCGGCCCTTCTCGGCGCTTTCGAGTAGGGCCTCGCCGGTCCGGCGGATCACCGCCGTCCGCGCTTCGGCCTCCGGGACGTCGTCTTCGATGAGCTCTGCCATCCCGAGGATGAGATTGAGGTCGTTGCGGAGGTTGTGCCTGAGCAGATTGTCCATCACGTAGAGCTGTCGCTCGCGGCGGCGCCGGTCGGTGATGTCGCTCGTGAAGCCCGTGATCCGGACGACCTCGCCGTCCTCGATTATCGGCTCGGCCTGGACCCACACCCAGCGGTCCTGGCCCTCCTCGGCGTCGATGCGGTACTCCATATCGACCGACATCCCCGAGTTGAGACACTCCATCGCGTCTCGCACCTGCGGCACGTCGTCGGGGTGGACCGTCTCCAGGAACGACTCGGGGTCCGACTCCAGTTCCTCGACCGGCCGGCCGTAGATCTCCTCGTAGGCGGGGTTGACAAAGAGCACCTCCGACCAGTCGGCGTCGAACATCCACAGCACGTCGCCGGAGGCGGCGGCGATCTCTTCGAGCCGCTCTGCGGTCCGCTGGCGCTCCTCTTCGGCCCGCACGCGGTCCGTGACGTCGCGGGAGCTCACGACGTAGCCGTCGAGCGCCGAGTCGGTGAGGTTCGACATCCGGCTTTCGAGCCAGACCCACGAGCCGTCCTTCGCCCGGTGGCGGTACTCGACGCTCGTCTCGGTGAACGCGTCGCTCGCGATCGTCCGCTCGAACGCCGTCCGGACCGCCTCGCGGTCCTCGGGGTGGATGTACTCGAAGGCGTTCTCGCCCACGAGCTCCTCGGGCGCGAATCCGAGGATGGGCTCGACGGCGTCGTTGGCGTACGTGAACGTCCCCGACTCGTCCAAGAGCACGACCTTGTCCTGCGAGTAATCGAGCAGGATACCATCCGGGTCCGGAGGGACCATTCGTGTCGACTACGGAACGGGACGCACAAAAAAGCACGAGTCGACGGGCGATCGAACGGCCGAGCGGCGGGGTTACAGCCGCGCTGCGAGGTAGGCCGCGATCGGTCGGTCCTCGTCTTCGACGTAGCGGGTGACCTCCTCGCCGTCGCGTTCGACGACGACGGTGGGGATCAGTTCGATCCCGTACTCCTCGACGAGCGGGCCGGTCTTGCTCCCGTCGTCTTCCTTCTCGACGGGGTAGTGGTGGACGCGCTCGTCGGGGACGCCCGCCGCGTCGAGCGCGGCCCCGAAGTCGGGGAGCTGGCCGCGGCAGTCGCCGCACCAGTCGCCGCCCCAGACGCGGAACACGAGCCCCTCCTCGGAGAGCGCCTCGACGGCGTCCTCGTGGGCGTCGGCGCTCCAGGCGGGGTTCGGTCGCATCGTCTCCAGCGTGCCGGCCTCGGTCTCGGATTCGGACATACGCGGCCGTACGCGGGCCGGCGGCGTAAACCTCGCGGTCGGATCCGCGTCGCTCCGTCTCGCCGCCGCTCGTGGGCTCGACGAGCGCGTCCCCGGCGCGCGTCGTCGGTACCGGCACGCCGCGTCCGGCGTCGTCATCGTCTTGTGCCCCACCGTCGAACGGTGGGATATGAAGGACAACGTGCTGGAGACGATCGGGTCGCCGCTCGTCCGCGTCGACTCCCCGCCGGGCGCGACGGTCGCCGCGAAGATCGAATCGAAGAACCCCGGGGGATCGGCGAAGGACCGCCCGGCGCTCGCGATGATCGAGCGCGCCGAGCGCGAGGGCGAGATCTCCCCCGGCGACGCGCTCGTCGAGCCCACGAGCGGCAACACCGGGATCGGCCTCGCGGTCGTCGCCGCCGTGAAGGGCTACGACCTCACGGTCGTGATGCCGTCCTCGAAGTCACCGGAGCGCCGCGGTATTATGAAGGCCTACGGCGCCGACATCGAACTCGTCGAGGGCGACATCTCCGATGCGAAAGACCGCGCCGACGAACTGGAGGCCGAGGGGATGTTCCAGCTCAGGCAGTTCGAAAACGACGCGAACCCCCGCGCACATTACCTCACGACCGCCGAGGAGATCCTCGACCAGATCGGCGACCGCACCGTCGACGCGCTCGTCGCGGGCGTCGGCACCGGCGGGACGATCACCGGCATCGGCCGTCGCCTCCGCGAGGCGTTCCCCGAGATGGAGATCGTCGCGGTCGAGCCCGCCGACAACGCCGTCCTCTCGGGCGGCGAGCCCGGCATCGACGACTTCCAGGGGATGGGCCCGGGCTTCGTCAGCCCGAACCTCGATACGGACCTGCTCGACGGCGTCGAGACGGTCACCATCGACGAGGCCGAGGCCGAGTGTCGCCGCCTCGCCCGCGAGGAGGGGATCTTCGTCGGCCAGTCCTCGGGGGCCTCGAACCTCGCCGCCAAGCGCGTCGCCGAACGGCTCGCCGATCCCGACGCGACGGCGCGGGACGCAGAGCCGGGATACATCATTGAGCCCGAGGCGGACGACGAAGCAGACGACGCCGCGCCCGACGACCGACCGCTCGTGATCACGGTCTTCTGGGACAGCGGCGAGCGGTATATGTCGACCGGGATGTTCGAGTGACGCCGACCCCCGAGCGAGGCGTTCGGTTCTGGGCCGCCGCGTGAGTCACTCTTTGACACTCGTACGATTCTGTCGAACGAGTGGGTGAGTATAAGTAGTCAGACGGCGAATGAAGGCCCTGCCGGGGTGCCTCTGACAACCGGCATATCGTGGCCTCGCAGTACGACACACGCCGTGAGTGCGGCTCCGGTGAGTGCGCCGCGAGCCACCCGCGAACCCGCACCGGCCTTGCCCGGACCGGTGCGGCGTTCGTCTGATTACTCCGAGACGGCCTCGAACGCCGACCGCACCGCCGAGCGGAGCTCGTCTCCGTCCGCTCCCGCGACAAGGTGGGCCGGACAGTCACAGTCCGACGCGCCGAAGCCGGCCAGCGGCGGCGCTCGCGCCGATTCAGTCCCCAGCAGTTCGGACGCGAGCGCGCACTCCACGTCGGCGTCGGGGGCGGCGAGCACCGACGTCAGCGACGTCTCCGGGTGGGCGCCGAGGTAGTCGACGTGCCAGTGGGTGACGTCGTGGTCGCCGGCGGCGACGCGTCGGTGGCGGTCGATCCGGCCCAGCCCGTTCGAGCCGAAGGCGCTCCCGACGTACGCGTAGGCGCCGGCCGGGAACGCGGCCCGGCCGAGCGCGCCGACGGGGAGCGTCGCCGCCTTCCGGAGCGAGTACACGAGCGCGTACGTCCCCGACGGCGCGTCGCCGGCGCCGACTCCGAGGGGGTCGCGGTCGGCCTCGATGGCGGCCGGATCGAGGACGTAGACCTCCGAGTCGCTCATCTACGCGAGGGCTTCGGGCCGCTCGGCGGCCGCGTCGACGAGGCGGTCGAACAGCTCTTCGGCCTCGGCGTCGAGTCGGTAGATCTCGTGGTAGTCGTCGGGGTCGCGGCCGCGTCCGCTGGCGAGCCCGACGGCCTTCGCGATCCGGTCGTAGTTCTCCCGGACGAGCGATCCCACGATGCCGAGCGTGCCGGCGCGGTCGGCCAGCTCCTCGGCCGCCGAACGGCCGGCGTAGACCCGCCCGCGGCGCCGGTCGACGAGGAACATCGCGAACGGCGTCTCGCCGAACTGGGTCTCCAGAAACGACTGGGCGGCCTCGTCGTACCACGAGATCGCGCCGACGTCGTCGAGGCGGCGGAGCGCCCGCGCCGCGATCGAGCAGTACGGGCACTCCCCGTCGTAGATCAGCACCGCGTCGTAGTCGGCCATATCCCACATTGGGGCCGCGCGGCCTAAACCGTGCTGGCGGGACGGTATCGGCGGATCCGCGGTTCCGGAGGCGATCGCTCGGACCGTAACGATCAGGTCGCCGTCGCCCCGACAGTGAGACGGGACTCAACCGTGGACGACCGCCCGACCGTCGCCGACCTCGTCGAGGACCTCCGCGAGCGACCGCACTACGTGGATCAGATCCGCGACCACCGCCGGATCGAGGGCCGGTCCCCGACGTACGCCGACGTCGACCTCGAACCCCGGCTGGCGGGTGCGCTCTCGGAGGCCGGCATCGACCGCCTCTACGCCCACCAGGCGGCCGCGATCGAGGCCGTCCGCGACGGCGACGACGTCGTCCTCGCGACGCCGACCGCGAGCGGGAAGAGCCTCGCCTACACGGTCCCGGCGTTCGAGCGCGCGATGGACCACGGCGGCCGGACGCTCTACCTCGGCCCGCAGAACGCCCTCGTCGCCGATCAGGAGGAGACGCTCTCGGAGTTGGCCCACGGCCTCGGGTTCGGCAGTCGCGTCTCGGTCGCGCAGTACACCGGCCGGCAGTCGAAGTCCGAAAAGCGGGAGATCCGAGACCGCGGGCCCACGGTGCTCCTCTCGAACCCCGATATGCTCCACTACGGCCTGCTCCCGCACGCCCACCGGCTCTGGGAGTGGTTCTTCGAGTCGCTGGAGACGGTCGTGATCGACGAGGTCCACGGCTACCGCGGCGTCTTCGGGAGCCACGTCGCGCTGGTGCTCCGGCGGCTCAATCGGATCTGCGAGCGCTTCGACAGCGACCCCCAGTACGTCTGCTGTTCGGCGACGATCGGCAATCCCATCGAGCACGCCGCGCGGGTGACGGGGCGCGAGGCGGACGCCTTCCGCCTCGTCGACGAGGACACGAGCGCGACGGGGCCGAAGCACTGGCTGCTGTGGAATCCGCCGGAGTACGGGACGGACGGCAGCGACGGGGGCGGCGCGGCAGCGGCCTCCGGTGGCAGCGGTCGCCGCCGGTCGAGCCACGTCGAGACGAAGAACCTCTTCGTCGACCTCGTCGCCGAGGGCTTCCAGACGCTCGCGTTCACCCGGGCGCGACAGGCCGCCGAGCGGTACGCCAAAGAGAGCGCGTCGGACCTCCGCGAGCGCGGCCACCACGACGCGGCGACGTCGGTGACGGCTTACCAGTCGACCCTGCGGAACGAGCGGCGGCGGGAGATCGAGGCGGGCCTCCACGACGGCTCCGTTCGGGGCGTCTGGTCGACCAATGCCTTAGAGCTCGGCGTCGACGTCGGCGAACTCGACGCGGTCCTCATCGACGGCTACCCCGGCACCCGGATGTCCGCGTTCCAGCAGGCCGGCCGCGCGGGGCGCGGCGACGACGACGCGCTCGTGATCCTCGTCGGCGGCGAGGACCAACTGGACCAGTACCTCCTCTCGCACCCCGAAGAGTTCTGGGAGGGCGAGCCCGAACGGGCGGTCTGCGATCCCGAAAACGAGGAACTGCTCCCCGACCACGTCGCCTGCGCGGCCGCCGAGAACTGGCTTCGGGTCGACGACGACGCGCACTTCGGCGAGGGATTCTCCGAGGTCGTCGCCAACCTCACCGAGTCGGGACGGCTCGATCGGCGGGAGACCGATCGGGGGATCCGCTGGCTCCACGACGGCGACGGGAGCCCCCAACACGAGATGAGCCTGCGGACGATCGAGCGCCGGGAGATCGACCTCGTAGATTCGCGCTCGGGTGAGGTGATCGCGTCGCTGTCGTTCTCGGACGCCCTGCGCGACGCCCACGAGGGCGCGATCTACCACCACCAGGGGACCACCTACGAGGTCGCCGAGCTGGATCTCGACCGCGACGTCGCCACGCTCCAGCGCACCTGGGCGGACTACTACACGCGCGTCCTCCACGACAAGACGATCACGGTCGAGGAAGATCTGCGGGAGAAGTCGCTTTCGGCCCGGCCGGACACCGAGATCCGCTTCGCCGAGGTGACGATGCGCAAGCGGATCACCGGCTTCGAGCGCCGGGACCCGCGCCGCGGCGAGGCGATCGGCACGCAGGCGCTGGACCTCCCGGAGACCACCCTGCGGACGAAGGCGCTGTACTTCACGGTGCCGCGGGACGTCGAGGTCGAGATGCGCGAGATGGGCGGCGAGTACGGCTTCAACGGCGGCATCCACGCCGCCGAACACGGGATGATCTCGCTGTTTCCCCTCTCGTTTCTCTGCGACCGCGGCGACATCGGCGGCCTGTCGACGCCGCACCACCCGCACACGGGCCAGTCGACGATCTTCGTCTACGACGGCTACCCGGGCGGCGTCGGCCTGACCGAGAGCGGCTACGACGAGATCGAGGGGCTGCTCGCCCACACCGGCGAGATGATCGCCGACTGCGACTGCGCGGACGGCTGTCCCGCCTGCGTGCAGTCGCCGCACTGCGGCAACGCCAACGACCCGCTCGCGAAGGACGAGGCCGTCCGCCTGCTCGATTCGCTCACGGACTGAGGGCGTCGAGGGCGCGGTCGACGACGAGCAGGGAGGCGACGGCCGGCAGCATCACGAGGACCGCCGGTCGGGGTTCGAGGAGGCCCAGTGCGACGATGAGCGTCGTCGCGCAGGCGGGCGGATGCACGAGGTCCGTCACCCGCATTCCGAAGGTGGTGAGCGCGACGGCGGCGATGCCGCTGAGCACGAGCCACGGCGGCTCGAACGACAGCGGCGCCGCGGGAACGGTGACGAGCGCGACGGCGATGCTGTAGGCGACGAGTCCCGCCGCGACGCCGACGGCGTGGCCGCCGATCACGACGTCGCCGTCCGGGCGGGAGTCGGCCGTCGCGAGCACGAACGCGGAGGGGCCGAGGCTCGGAAAGACGGCGGGCGCGCCCGTGACCCACGCGACGGCGGCGACGAGCGACAGCAGCGCGCCGGCCCGGAGGCCCACCGCCGCGTCTCGGGCGAGAGTCGGGTTCGACACGACTCCGAGGCGGTCGCTGAGGGTCAAGAATGGATCGAAACGCCTCGGCGCCGGCCCGACCCCCGCGTGCAGTCCATAGCGACAGAGTTTTTAGGGCGGCCTAAATAGCCCGGAGCAATGAAACAGGACGTCTGTGTGATCGTGCCGACGATCCGTGAGTACGAGTGTATGCGGGCCTACTTCGACAACGCCCGCGAGCACGGTTTCGACCTCGACCGGCTGTTCGTCCTCCTCGTGACGGAGGACTTCTGCGACACCGACGCGATGGAACGGATGCTCGACGAGGAGGGCGTCGACGGCGCGGTCTACGACGGCTCGCGCCGCGAGGCGTGGTTCGAGTCCCAGGGGCTCTCGGAGTTCTCCCACCTGATCCCGGCGGCCTCCCACGCCCAGACCAGTTTCGGCCTCCTGTATATGTGGGCCCACCCGCGGTTCGAGCGCGGCGTCTTCATCGACGACGACACGCTGCCGCACGACGAGTGGGACTTCTTCGGCCGCCACATGGCGAACCTCGACCGCACCGACGAGGTCGAGTCCGTCCGCTCGGACGAGCGCTGGGTGAACGTCCTCTACCAGAACGCCGACGAGCACGGTCTCTACCCCCGCGGGTACCCCTACTCCGCGATGGACGAGGACGTCGAGACCGACCGACAGGAGCTCACGGACGTCGTCGCCTCCCAGGGGCTCTGGACGAACGTGCCGGACCTCGACGCGGTCCGAATCCTGATGGACGGCGACCTGCAGGGGCAGGCCCAGACCCGGACTGGAAAGGACGACTTCGAGGGCGACTTCGTCGCCGAACCCGGCCAGTACCTCACCGTGTGCTCGATGAACCTCGCGTTCGAGCGCGAGGTCGTGCCGGCGTTCTACCAGCTCCCGATGGACGACAACGAGTGGGACGTCGGCCGCTTCGACGACATCTGGTCGGGCGTGTTCCTCAAGCGCGCCGCCGACCTCCTCGACAAGGACGTCGTCAACGGCTACCCCCTCTGTGAGCACAACAAGGCGCCGCGGCCGACGTTCGACGACCTCAACAACGAGGTCCCCGGCCTGGAGCTCAACGAGCACGTCTGGGAGGTCGTCGACGCCGTCGGCGACGACGCCGACTCCTGGCGCGCGGCCGCCGACGCGATGGCGACGGCCCTGGCGACGAGCGACTTCGGCGACTGGAACAACGGCGCGTTCCTGAATCACTGCGGCGAGTACTGGCTCGACTGGCTCGACTGCCTCACCGAACTGGCCGAGTCGCCAGCTGATCCGCCCCGCGACGCCGTCGTCGCCGACGACTGAGCGGCCGGCCGGCTCGACTTCTCCGACGCGATGCCGGCGAGCGACGGCGCCGGACGTCCCCGCCGGCTCTCTCCGAACCGGAAGGTATATACGTTTTAGGTTAGCCTAAATCGGATATGGACGAATCACAGGACTTCTCTCGGCGGCCGAACCGGCGGCGGTTCCTGCAGGCGGCCGCCGCCGCGGGGATCGTCGGCGTGGCAGGATGTAACACCCCCGGCGAGGGGACGGAAACGAGCACCGAGACCGACGCCGGCAGCGTCGACGGCGACACGCCGGAACAGATCGGATCCGGTCGCTCCCCGTTCGGCGACCGGGACATCTCCGACGGCGTCTCGATGCAGGAGATGCCGGACCTCGAAGGCGAACTGACGCTGTACTCCGGCCGCGGGCAGGCGCTCGTCGGCGAACTCGTCTCCTTCATCGAGGACCTCTACCCGGACTTCACGATCCGGCCGCTGTACAACTCCGCGGCCGAACTGGTGAATCAGATCGAGACCGAGGGGCAGAACAGCCCCGCCGACGTCTTCTACTCGGTCAACGCCGGCGCGCTCGGCGCGCTCGAAGACCGCGGGCGGACCCAGTCGCTCCCCCAGGAGGTCCTGGAGTTCGTCCCCGCGAGCTTCCGCGCGTCGAGCGGCGCGTGGATCGGCACCTCGGGCCGCGCCCGCTCGGTCCCGTACAACACGGACACCTTCGCGGAGTCGGACATCCCGACCGACATCATGTCGTTCCCCGACGTCTCGGCGTTCGAGAACGAACTCGGGTGGGCGCCGACCTACTCCTCGTTCCAGGCGTTCGTCACCGCGATGCGGATCCTCGAAGGCGAGGAGGCGACGCGGCAGTGGCTCACCGACATGCAGGACCTCGGCGTGAGCCAGTACGCCGACGAGTTCCAGGTCGCCCGCGCGGTCGCCGACGGCGAGATCTCCGCCGGGCTGACGAACCACTACTACATCCAGCGCGTGCTGGCCCGCCGCGGGCTCTCCGCGCCGCTCCGGACGACGTTCACCCAGAACGACGCCGGCGCGATCTTCAACGTCGCGGGCGCCTGCGTCCTCGACACCGCCGAGGACGACACGCTCGCTTCGAATTTCGTCCGGCACCTCCTCTCGGCGGAGGCCCAGGACTACTTCGCGCGGACCACCTTCGAGTACCCGCTGGTCCCCGAGATCGAGCCGATCGGTCGGCTGCCCGCGATCGACGAGTTGAACCCACCGGAGGATCTAGACCTCTCTCAACTCTCGGACCTCGAGGCCACGATCGATCTCCTGCGGGAGACCGGCGTCCTCTGAGCCTCCGAGACGGACACACACGATGGCCACGGAGCACGAGACGACCGACGACGGCGCCGACGAGGAGAGCCCGCTCCCCCTCGGGGTGTCGGTCGCGGCCGCCGCGGTCGCCGCCGCGGTCGTGCTGCCCGTGCTGTGGCTCGTCCGCACCGGACTCTCCGTCGGCTACGCGGAGGCGCTCGCGCTCCTCACCCGACCGACCACCGTCCAGGTGTTCGTCAACAGCGCCATCCTCGTCGCGCTCACGACGACGACGTGCGTCCTCATCGGCGTCCCGCTGGCGTACCTGACGGTCCGGACCGACATCCCGTTCCGGCGCTTCTGGACGGTCGTCGTCTCGCTTCCGCTCGTCATCCCGAGCTACGTCGGCGCCTTCGCGTTCGTCTCCGCGTTCGGTCCGCAGGGCGGATTTCAGCGGTTCCTGGCGCCGCTCGGGATCGAGCGGATCCCCGAGATCTACGGGCTCGAAGGGACCGTGCTGATCCTCACGCTGTACACGTACCCGTACGTCTACATCACCGCGCGGGCGTCGCTGAAGTCGATGGACACGACGCTGATCGACGCGGCCCGGACGCTGGAACACGACCGCTGGGAGGCGTTCCGTCGGGTGACGATCCCGCAGATCCGCCCGGCGGTCGCCGCCGGCGCGCTGCTCTCGGCGCTCTACGTCCTCGCGGACTTCGGGACGCCGTCGATCATGCGCTACGACGTGTTCACGCGCGTCATCTTCGTCGAGTTCGGAACGTTCGGCCGCGACACCGCGACCCTGCTGTCGCTCCAGCTCGTCGCGGTGACGCTCTTCATCCTCTGGCTCGAAGCGCGCGTCCGCGGCGAGGAGCGGACGACGGCGGGCGGCCGCTCGCGCGCGACGCTGTCGCTCGGCGCCTGGCGGTACCCGGCGATGGGCTTTGCGACCCTGATCGCGGGGCTGGCGCTGGCGGTGCCCGTCGTCATCCTGCTCTCGTGGCTCGGGACCGCCACCGCGTCGGTGAATCAGTCGCTGGCGTTCCAGTGGTCCTACGTGACGAACTCCGTCGTCGTCGCCACCGCGGCCGCGGCCGTCGCGGTCGTCGCCGGACTGCCCGTCGCGTACCTCTCGGCGCGCTACGACGGCTTCCTGCCGACCGCGTTCGAGCGGATCAGCTACGTCGGCTACGCGGTCCCCGGCGTCGTGCTCGGCCTCGCGCTCGTGTACTTCGGGAGCCAGTACGCGACGCCGATCTACCAGACGCTCTATCTCCTCGTGTTCGCGTACGTGATCCGCTTCCTGCCGCAGTCGGTCGGCTCGCTCCGGGCGTCGTTCCTCACGGTCGACCCCGAACTGCCCGAGGCCGCGCGGACCCTCGGCCAGACGTCCGCGGGCGCGTTCCGGTACGTGACGCTGCCGCTCGTCGCGCCGGGCCTGTTCGGCGGGGCCGCGCTCGTCTTCCTGACGACGATGAAGGAACTGCCGGCGACGCTGCTTCTGCGACCGTCGGGTTTTACCACCTTGGTCACGCATATCTGGACAGCGTATGAGTCGGGGTACTTCGGACAGGCGGCGATACCGGCCCTGGTCTTGCTCTTCGTCTCGGGGCTCTCGATGCTCGTGATTCTCAGACAGGAGGGATATGATGTCAAATAGCACACAGGCTGGCGTAGAATCGGACCATCGGACCGGCGTCGGAAGCGACGCCGACGCGACCGGCGGCGCAGACGGTACCGTCGCCCCGACGACACAGGGTTCGGGGACAGACCAGAGCGACCGCGGCGACGCCGTCCTCGAACTCGACGGACTGGAGAAGTCCTACGGGGCCGAGACCGTCGTCGAGGGGCTCTCGCTGTCGGTCCACGAGGGCGAGATCCTCACGCTGCTTGGGCCGTCGGGCTGCGGAAAGACGACCACGCTGCGGATGATCGCGGGGCTCGAACGACCCGACGGCGGCGACGTCCGGCTCAACGGACGCGCGGTGTCGGGGACGCCGTTCGTCCCGCCCGAAGAGCGCGGCGTCGGCGTCGTGTTCCAGGACTTCGCGCTCTTCCCGCACCTGACCGCCCGCGAGAACGTCGCCTTCGGGTTGAAGGACCGCCCCGAGGACGAGGTCCGAGAGCGGGTCGACGAACTGCTCGACCTCGTCGACCTCGCGGGACAGGGCGACAGCTACCCGGATCAGCTCTCGGGCGGCCAACAGCAGCGCGTCGCGCTCGCGCGCTCGCTGGCGCCCGAGCCGGCGATCCTCCTCCTCGACGAGCCCTTCTCGAACCTCGACGTCGACCTCCGCGTCGAGATGCGCGAGGAGGTACGCGACATCATCAAACAGACCGGCGTGACCGCGGTCTCTGTCACCCACGACCAGGAGGAGGCGCTGTCGATCTCCGACCGGGTCGCGGTGATGAACGACGGCGAGATCGAACAGATCGGCGACCCCGAGGGCGTCTTCCAGCACCCCGAGTCCCGCTTCGTCGCCGCCTTCCTGGGCTATGCGAGCTTCGTCCCGGGCTACGTCTCCGGCGACAGCGTCGAGACCGACCTCGGGACCGTCCCCCGCGAGCAGATCCACGGGCTCGCCTCCGAGTACGACCACACGAAGATCGATCTCCTGGTCCGCCCCGACGACGTCAGCGTCCGCCGGGCCGGCGTCGAAGACGAGGCCTGCGGCGAGGTCGTCGGGCGTCGGTACCTGGGGCCGACGTTCCTCTACGAGGTGCAACTGGAGACCGGCGAGTCGATCCAGTGTATGCACAACCACGACGAGGACGTCCCCGACGAGGGTCCCGTCGCCCTCGAGCTCGACGCCGACCACGAACTCGCGTGGTTCCCGCGCGAACAGCGCCCCGGCGACGGCGAGCGGTACAGCGGCTGATCCGTGTTCCGAGGGGCCACAGACCGCGTTCGCGACCGCCTCGGACGAATTATCGAGGGCGCGCGGGCCCACCCCGAGCGGGTCGTCGCCGCCGCGCTCGCCGTCGGGGTGGGTCTCCTGATCTACTACCTCGCGGTCGATCTCTTCCCGTACCACTCGGTCAACGACGACGAGGGCGTCTATCTCTACCAAGCGGCGATGCTCCTGGAGGGCAAGCTGTTCCTCCGGCCCGGCGACATCCCCTGGGAGGCCGTCCGCCCGTGGTTCTTCGTCGTCGACGGCACCGAGAGCGGGGTTCGGATGTACAGCAAGTACTCGCCGGTCGCGCCCGCGGTCTTCGCCGTCGGGCGGCTACTCGGCGACTGGAATCTCGCGCTCGGCCTCGTCGCGACCGGCACGGCCGCGGGCGTCTACTGGCTCGCGGCGGCGGCGTTCGACCGCCGCGTCGGACTCCTCGCCGTCCCCGCGCTCGCGGCCGCGCCGCTGTTCCTACTGACGTCGGCGACGTTCTTCTCGTACGCGCCCGCGACGATGCTGAACGTCGCGTTCGCGGTCGCCTACGTCAAATCCGCCAGGTCCGGGAGCCCGCGCTGGGGCGCCGCCGCCGGCGTCGCGACCGGGCTGGCGTTCTTCTGTCGGCCGTACACGGCCGTGCTCTTCGCGCTCCCGTTCATCGCGCACACCCTCCTGTCGCTTGCGGTCGCGTGGCGACGGGCGGGGTGGACCGACGGCTTCCGCGACGTCCTCGGGCGCTCGCTCGCCGTCGCGCTCCCCGGCGCGGCGCTCGTCGGCGTCACGCTCGCCTACAACGCGGTGGTGACCGGCGACCTGCTCGTGTTCCCCTACGCGGCGTTCGCGCCGAACGACGGCATCGGGTTCGGCCCCCACGAGATCCTCAACTACGAGCGCAACTACACGCCGGAGTTGGCCCACGAGACCACGGTCACGGTCACGGAGTACTTCTTCACCGAGTGGGTCGCCGCGGGGAGCCTCGGGACCGCGCTCGCGCTCGTCGGCGTCGCGGGGGCGGCCTGGCGAGCCCGCGGCGTCAACCTCCGCGCCCGGTTCCGGCCCGCGGCGGGGATGACCGACGGCGAGGTCCGCGCGGTGCTCGTCGGGGTCGTCCCCGCGGTGTTCCTCGGCGAGGCGTACTTCTGGGGCACGCACAACGGCCTCCGGAACGGACTCATCGACTTGCTGGGGCCGTTCTACCACTTCGATGCCCTGATCCCCGTGGCGGTCTTCACCGCCGCGGGGGTCGCCTTCCTCGTCCGCGGCGCCGCCGACGTCCTCTCGTCGGTCACGACGCGTCGCCGCGCGCGGCTCGTCGTCCTCGTGGCGCTCGTCGCCGCCGCGCCGGTCGTGGCGTCGGCCGAGCGTTCGGTGATTGAGCATCCGCTGGCGGCGAACGAACTCCGGACCGAGAACCTCGCGGCCACCTACGAGCCGTTCGAGGACCGGTCCTTCGACGACGGGCTCGTGTTCACGCCGGACCCCTACGGCGACTGGCAGGCCCACCCCTTCCAGTACCTCCGCTCCGATCCCGGCTACGACGGCGACGTGGTGTATGCGACCGACGGCGGTCCTGACCGCGACCTCCGGGTGCTGAACGCGACCGATCGGACGCCGTACCGCTTCACCTACCGCGGGACCTGGACCGGGGCGGCGACGCCCGTGAACCCCGAACTCACGCGGCTTCGGGTCATCGAGGCCGAGCGAGTGCGAGCGCGAACCACCGTCGGCGTCCCCGCGGAGGCGACGAGCGCGAGCGTCCGGATCGAGACGCCAGAGGGCTACGCGCGCTATGCGGTGCCGGCGAACGCGACCGCGAACGAGTCGGTGACCGTCGAGTGGACCATCGGTCCCGAGACGGCGCGGGTGCGGAACCTCCCGTACGCCGGCGGCTCGCGGTTCGGCGACGTGCCGCTCGAAGCGGGCCGCGCTGAAGTCGACCTCGCGGTGACGTTCGTCGGCGTCGGCGGGTCGAGCGTCACGTACCGCCAGGAGGTGACCCTCGACGCCCGGGGCGACTCGGTCCGGGCCGTCTGGCCGCCCGAGACGCGGGTCTGTCGGCTCACGACCGAGTGCGGCCGCGAGGGCACGTGGGTCGGCCCCGACGGCGACTACGTCCGCGGGGTCGCCGTGGAGACGAGCGCCAGCGCCGTGGAAAACAGCTCGATCGGCACACCGGCGTAGTCGAAACCGACACGACGCCGCTCCGGACGCGTCTACATCGGTCCGGAGAACGACACGTCCAAGAGCCCCTCCTCGACGGCGTACCGCAGGCGCTCGTCGAGGGGCATCTCGCTCCACCCCTCCGGGCGCTCCGCCTCGGGGACCTCGTCGAGGCGATCGACGAGGGACTCGTTGAGGAACCGACCGTTCTCTCCGCAGTCCGGGCACGTGAAGATCATAAAACGGACCCGGTACGAGCGGTCTTCGACGCGCCCGCAGTGGGGGCAGACGTACGATTCGGTCACTGCCGGGGGCTACGGACCGAGGTAACTCGTATCTGTGGGTTTCGGACGGCCGCGGTCGGGTCAGCGCGGACGGTGCCAGACGACCGCCTCGGCGTTGTCGAGCGACGCCGACCCGTCGGTGTCGCCGAGGGCGACGCCCGGCGGGACGAGCGCCGGCTCCCACCCATCGGGCGGGACTGCCGATCCACCGTCGTCGGCCGCCAGTTCGGCGATCCCCCGCGGTGTGACCGTCACCGGACGGCCTTCCATATTCCCCGCGAAGAGCAGTCCTTCCGTCTCTGCGTCGGCGGGCGCCGCGCGGTAGCCGTAGTACAGCACGGTCCCGTCTGCCGGGTGCCTATATGCGAAGTAGTCACCGTCGGCGAGGCTATGCCGGAGCCAGGGCCGATCCCGACGAAACTCCCGCACGCGCAGCCGGAACGACGTCCTGGCCCCGTCCTGGCAGTCGCGCCACCGTTCGAGCACGGCGGCGTCGCGGAGGTCATTCAGCCAGGCGGTGGCGAACGTGCGGATTCGGTCCGCGGAACAGTCCTCGAAGGGGTGGTCGGTCCGCGCCAGGACGTCCGACAGTGCCGCCGGGTCCGCGCCCGCGACGTCGACGGCGGCCGACAGCGCGTCGGTGAACGACCGGAGCGCCGACAGCGACTCGAAGCCGAGGGCCTTCGTCCGCCGGAAGAAGCGCCCGTCGTCGAAGTCGGCGGGGCGGACCGCCCAGTGGAGCGCGTTCGCCTCGTCGGCGACGACGCCGACACCGCCGTCGTCGGTGTCGCGGAAGAACCCCCAGGGCGCGCGCACGTTCGCGTGGGCGAAATCGAGCGGGACGCCGGGGAGGAAGGCGTGAAACAGCAGCGAGACGGCGGCGTTGTCGTAGGCGCGGACGTGTCGCTCCCGCGGGTCGTCGCCGAGGCGCGGATTCACCGGGACGCGGCCGGCCTCGCCGTGCGGGTCGAGTTGGGTCCCGCGGCGGACGGTGTCGTGGGTGGCGACGCCCGTGAGCCAGCGGTCGCCGGCGTCGGCGACCTCGCGGAGGCGCCACCAGTTCCGCGCCCAGTAGGTCGAGAGCCCCGGCGTGTTGTCGCCGAACGTGACGGGCGACCACTGGAAGGCCGCGGGGTGCTGATCGAGCAGTCCGCGGAACGTCGCCGTCAGCGGCCAGTCGGGGTCCGGACACGGCCTGGCGTCCTCGTAGATCGTCCACGGCCGGTACTCGGCGCCGGCGACCTCGACGACGATCTGCCGCATCGCCGCCAGGAACGCGTCGTCGATCGCCGACTCGCCGCCGGCCGCTCCTCCGCGCCGGACGTCGTGGGACGCGTCGACGCGGATTCCGTCGGCGCCGTAACGGAGCTTCCGGCGCAGGAGTTCGAGGAGAACCGCGCGGACGGTGGGATCGGCGTAGTTCAGGCGCTTGCCGTACGGGCCCGGCCCGTCGAAGTAGCGGCTCGGGAGCAGTTCCGTCGCCCGCCCCTCGGCGTGGCCGAGGACGACGTCGAAGACCACGCGAACCGGCCGCGGCCCGGCGTGGCACGCGGCGACGAAGTCGACGAGCTCGTCGGGCCGACCCGACGCCAGGAGCGCGGGGTTCGGCGCCGCGAAGCCCGCGATCACGGGGTCGTATCCCCAGTTTCGGATCCGGGGCCGAGCGACGGTCGCCGTCACGGACTCGGCGGCGGTCGGATCGGCGGACTCTGCGGCCCCGGTGGCGTCGCCGGAGCCGTCGGGGTCGTCGGATTCGATCCAGAAGTCGTGCCGCTCGCGGCTCTCGGTGACCGGCTCGATCGGGAGGAGCTCGACGGCGTCGTAGCCGGCGAAGTTGCGCTCCCACGGGGACAGATCGTCTCCGGCCCGCCGCTTCCGGCCGATCGACTCGAAGAGGTCGGCGAGGCCTCCGAGCGAGCCGGCCTCGGTCGCCGTCCCGGGATGGACTTCGAGGACGTTCGTCGCGGCGTCGATCCGCGGGACGCCGTCGTCGCCGACGGTCGTCGCGACGCGCTCGTCGTCGGTGCCGAGCGACGCGAAGTACGAGCGGTCCGTCCGGTCCCGGTCGAGGCGGTCGCGGTCGTAGAGCTCCGCGGGGCCGAACGCCCCGAACGGCAGCGACGACGCCAGCGGATCGGGGGCGGTCTCCCAGCCGTCGTCGGTCTCGTATGCCAGCCGGTAGAGCGAACCGAGGGTGTCGCGCGTGCCCGGACGGATCCCCGCCACGGCGCCCCAGTGGTACTCGCCGCGCCGCGCCAGCGGGACGCGCGTGCGGTCGAAGCGGACCTCACGGCGCTCTGTTCGCCCGGGATCGAGGTCGCACGGCGGGGTGAGGATTTCCAGGAAGACGGTCTCTACGCCGCGCTCGACGATTTCGGGCGTCCAGAAGCCGAACGCGGCGGTCTCGTCGCCGACGACGCGGCCGCCCAGGTGCGCTGCGAGCTCCGCCGCGACCGCGAACCGGTCCTCGTGGGCCGCCTCGATGCGGCGGTGTCGGGCGAGCAGATCGTCGGTGCGCCGGTCGAGTAGTCGCGGCGGATCCGGGTCCGGGTGGGCCATCGGGGATCGCGCCGGCCCTCAGGCGACCGGGAAGACCGCGACGTCGTCGACCGCCAGGCCCTCGGCGGTCGCCAGCGACGCGCCGGAGACGACGTCCGTGGGATCCACCTCCAGCCCGTCGAGCGTGACCGTCGCCGTCGACTCGCCGAAGTTGAGGACGCAGACGTACGCGTCCCCGTCGAGCGAGCGCTCGAACGCGACCGCGCGGTCGGTGTCGGCGTCGTATTCGATCCGTCGGAGGTCGCCCGCGTAGCCGAGTGGGTCGACCGCCTCGCGGATGTCGAGGAGGCGATCGTAGTGCTCGCGGAACTCCTCGCGGGCGTGGTCCCAGGCCAGGGCGTCGCGGCGGCCGCGCTGGCCGAGTTCCTGGCCGCCGTAGAGCATCGGGACGCCCGGCAGCGTGACGAGCGCGCCCGCGGCCGCCAGGGCGGCGTCGTCGCCGCACTCGACGACGTACCGGGTCTCGTCGTGGTTCTCGATGTAGAGCATAAACGCCGCGTGCGGCGGGAAGCCGACCTCCGCGCGCTGGTCGATCGCGTCGAGGATCGCGTCCGCCGGCTCGTCGCCGCGGCCGACCTGCCGCAGCGTGAAGTACAGCGTGGTGTCGAAGTGCATATCGAACATCCCGTCGTGGAAGTCCGCGATGTATGGAATGGTCTCGTCGAGGAGGAGGAAGTCGCGGTCCCGGGACTTCACGCGGTCCCGGAGTTCCCGCCAGAAGGAGTCGGGGACCGCCCACGCCATATCGCACCGGAAGCCGTCGGCGATCTCGGACCACGTGTCGACGGCGTCGAGCAGGTGCCGGCGGACCTTCAAGTTCGAGAAGTTCCAGTTCGCGATGTACTCCCACTCGAAGTAGGTCTCGGGCTCGCCGCTGTCCTGCCAGTCGTACCAGTCGTAGTACTCCGAGTCGGGGTTCTTGTACGCGTCCTGAAAGAACGGGTGGTCCCGCGCGGAGTGGTTCATCACGAGGTCGAAGAGCACCTTCATCCCGCGGTCGTGGGCGGCCTCGACGAACCGCTCGTAGTCCTCGCGGTCGCCGAGGTCCTCGGCGATCGAGAAGAAGTCCGTGATGTTGTAGCCGTGGGGCGCGTGGTCGTTCTGGAGGACGGGCGTGAGCCAGAGGCAGTCGACGCCCAGATCTTCGAGGTAGTCGAGCCGCTCCGCGATCGCGTCGAAGACGGTGTCGGCGTCCTGTTCCTCGGGCGGGCCAGCGAACCCTCTGACGTAGATCTCATAGAGCGTGACCTCCGTCGCCCACGCCGGCGGGTCGTTCGGGCGGACGATCTCGAAGGCCTCCGTCTCGGGGTCGTCCCGGGAGTCGTTGCCCGCGCGGCCGCCGTCGGGGGTGCGGTCCCGGTCGGCGGTCCGGTCGGCGTCGGCGCTCCCTGCCTCCGTCCCTGACCCCTCGGGGCCGATCGTCACCACGCGGCCGTCGCCGCCGTCGGGGACGGCCTCGCGGGCGAACTCGATGGTGTCGGGGACGCTGTAGGAATCCGCGACCGCGACGGCGTGGACGCGGACGCGGTCGCCGACTGCGCTGGTGGGGATACGAAGCTCCCAGCCGTCGACCGCGACGTCGCTCTCGTCGACGTCGTCGCGGTCGTCGACGAGGAACTCGACCACGACGTCGTCGCGGTCGGTGTCGCTGTCGGGGTGCGGCTGCGGATCGGCGCGGACGACGAGGTCGCTCCCCTCGACGGCGCCGTGCAGTTGGACGCGGGGGCGGCCGCCGCCACCGCCTTCGGAGTGGGTTCCCGATCCCGACCCGGAGACGCCGCCGCTCTCGCCGGGCGAGCGCGCCGATCCGCTCTGGAACCCGCTGATCCCGCTGGCGCCGCTCGCGCCGCCGGCGCGGGCCGTCGGCGCCAGTTCGCCCGGGAACGCACGAACGGTGAGCCGGTGCGTCCGGTCCGGGGCGTCGAGTTCGATCTCGTAGGTCCCCGGGGCGTCGGGGACGAACTCCACGACGGCCGAATCGGGGTCGAGCTCGACGGTGCTGTTCAGCGGGGCGGCCCGGATCCGCCACTCGTAGGTCGCCGCCGGGTCGGGGTCGCGCGGCGCGAGCTCGACCGCGTCGCCGACCGCGACGAACCGGGGAGGCCCTGGATGTTCCATAGGGTTCCCAAGGAGATGTTAGACCTTTGGCTTTGCCCCGGTCGCGAGGGTGTTCGGTTATCGTTCGTGTAAGATTCCGCCGTATATCTCGGGTGTTCGACGTGTTCCGTCAATACTTATGTCACGGGCCCACTGGTCCGTGTGTATGAGACTTCGGACCGTGCTGAACGAGTACAAGCGCGACCGCGACGGACACTTTCCGGGGGAGGTGTCCACGAGCGACGGCGCGTTTTCCGGGCACGGCGACCGCCTCGTCCACGTCGGTGATGACGGAGCCCTCCGAGACTACTCGTCGGCGCTTTCGGGATTGTACGGCATCGACCGCTCGCGGTTCGCCATCGAGGCGGACGGCGAGATCCGGTGGTTCGACGACCTAGAGCGCGTCCGTCAGCACTACTACCGCGAGACGAGCCTCGTCGAGACCGAGTACAACGCCGGCTCGTACACGGTACACCAGTACGACCTGACGCTCGGGCGGGCGCACGTGACCCACGTGGAACTCCGCGGGGCGATCCCGCCGGACGCACACCTGACGGCGTTTCTGACCCTCGCGCCCGAGGGTCGGGAGACGCGGGTCGGCAGACTCATCCACGAGTCCGCCGGGCCGAAAGACACCACCGCCGTCGAGGTGTATCACCGCCGCGAGCACGACTACGTCACGGCCTCGACCGGCATCGACGACGTCCGCGGGCAGATCCCCGAGCGGTTCGAGGAGATCCTCTCCGAGGAGGCCTTCGAGTTCCCCCGGGAGGCCGTCCTCGAACGCTACGAGGACACCCACCTCAGCGGCGACATCGTCGTCTCCGCCCCGCTCGAACCCGAGGACCGCGGCGTCCAGACGACGCTCGTCACCCAGCTGTCCGATCACGACGAGGTCGAACGCGAAGACGCCCTCCGCGACCTGCGGCACTGCGCGCTCGAACACGCGACCGCAGACGACATCCGCGAGGCCGCCCGCGAGCGCGCGGAGGTGTTCGTCCCCGAGGGCGTTCCCCGGTCGCGCTCGGTCCGCTCGGACCTCCGCGCGCTGTCGCTCCTGACGGCGCCGTCGGGGGCGCACGTCGCCGGCCCCGAGTTCGACCCGTTCTACACGCACACCGGCGGCTACGGCTACACGTGGTTCCGCGACGAGGCCGAGGTCGCGCGACACCTGCTGCGGAGCGACGCGCAGTTCGACCTCGGGGTCGACGCCCGGCTCACGGCCATCGCCCGGTTCTTCTGCGACACGCAGTTAGAGGACGGCTCGTGGCCGCACCGCGCGTGGGCGATCGACGGCTCGCTCGCGCCCGGGTGGGCCAACGCCCGCGTCGAGGACTCCGACTCGCCGGAGTACCAGGCCGACCAAACGGCGAGCGTCGTCACCTATCTGGCAACGCTCCTCACAGAGCGCGGGGGCGACCTCTCGGAGGGGCTCCGGTCGCGCGTCCTCGGGACGATCGAAGACGGCGTCGACGCCCTCGACGACAGCCTCGCCGAGGACGGGCTCCCGGAGTCGTGTCAGAACGCCTGGGAGAACATGGTCGGGCGGTTCGTCCACACCGCGGCCACGTTCCTCCAGGCCTACGCCACGGTCGCGGCCGCCCCCGTCTCCGACGACCTCGCCCAGCACGCCGGCGCGCAGGCCGACGCCGTCTTCGACGGCCTGGACCTGCTCTGGGACGAGTCCTACGAGATCTACGCGCTCCGACTGCGGGACGGCGACGACGGCGGGCTCGACGCCAGGATCGACTCCGGGTCGTTCGCGCTGGTGGAAGCGTTCGCCGCCTACGACGACGTCGACCGACTGCCCGAGATTCCCGAGTCGAAGCTGTCGCGGCTGGAGACCCACCTCAGCGCCGCGTTCACAGACCTCTACCGCGAGTCCAAGGAGGGCGACGTAGCCGGGCTGATCCGGTTCGAGGGCGACTACTGGCGGAGCGCCGACCAGGACGACGAGAAGATCTGGTCCGTCTCGACCGCCTGGGGGGCGACCGCCGCCGCGGAGTTCGCCGAGCTCCTCGAATCCTACGGACGGGAGGACGCCGCGGCGGAGTTCCTCGACGAGGCGACCGGACTCTACGAGCTCTTACAGCCCGACGGACCGTTCGCCACCGGAGCCGGCTACCTCTCCGAGCAGGTCTTCGACGACGGGACCCACGACTGCGCGACGCCGCTGGCGTGGTCCCACGCGACGCGCCTGCGGGCGACCGGACTGCTGGAGCGACACGACGCGCTCCCCGCGCCGAAGCCCGCGCCCTCGGGGCCGGGGAGTCGGCCGCGCTGGACCACCGGCGAGAAGTACGGCGTCGGAACCGTCGCCGACCACACCGAGGCGGACCCCTCGCGGATCTGGTTCACGCTCACCGAGGGGTCGCTGACCGAGGTCCGCTTCCCGCGGGTCGACCTGATGAACCTCCGGACGTTCGATCTGCTCGTCGTCGGCGCCGACGGGTCGTCGTACACCGCGCGCACGCACAACGAGACCCGGCGGGACGACGAGGCCGACACCATCGAGCGGCGCGTGGAGGTCGCCGACGACGACGCCCTCCTCTTCAGGCACGTGATCGAGGAGACCGGCGACGGCCGCGGCCACCGCTGGACGCTCACCGCGGAGTACGTCGCCGACCCCGAACACGACGCCCTGCTCGTCGACGTCGACTTCGAGGCCGACGACGGAAACGAGTACGAACTGTACGCCGTCGCGGACACGGCGCTCGTCAACACCGGCACCACGGACCGCGGGATCCGCCTCGGCGGCGAGACCGGCTACAACCTCGTCGCGCGCGACGCCAGCGCCTACGACCCGGCCGGCGACGCCGAGCCGCTCCTCATCGACGAGGACGGCGACGAGTACAGCGTCGCCGCGGCGATGGCCGCCGCCGGCCGCTTCGAGTGGGCCACCGTCGGCGTCGCGGGGTCGGACTACCTCGCGGAGCTCTTCTCGGACGGCATCGCGCCGGAGCCCGAAGACAGCGTCGACGACGAGAACGTCGTCCTCGTGGGTCGCATCGGCACCGGCGAGGAGGTCGCGAACCACCTCGCGCTCGGGTTCGCCGAGGACGCCGACACCGCCGCGGCGCTCGGGGAGGCCGCGGGGGCGCTGAGCCGCGACTACGAGACGGTCCGCGAGGGCTACGTCGACTCCTGGCGGGCGTTCCTCGCCGATAAGGACCTGCCCGACTCGGTCGCCCACGACGAGACGCTCGCGAATCAGTACAAGGCCTGTCTGATGAGCCTCCGCGCCGTCGAGGACAAGACGTTCCTCGGCGCGGGGATCGCCTCCCCGTCGGTGCCGTGGGGGGAGGCCGTGAGCGCCGAGGAGGCGAAGGGCTACGGCTACAACTTCGTGTGGTCGCGGGACCTCTATCAGGTGTTCACCGCCTTCGAGGCGGTCGGCGACATCGAGACCGGTCGGCTGGCCTTAGAGTACATCTACCGCTACCAGCAGGACGACCGCGGCTTCATCCCGCAGAACACCTACCTGAACGGGCGGACGCGCTGGGGCGGCGAGCAGATGGACAACATCTCGTTCCCGGCGGTGATGGCGTGGATGCTCCGCCAGCACGGGGTCGACTTCGACACCGCCGCATACGAGTACGAGAACGTCAAGCGCTCGGCCGACTACGTGGCGCGGAACGGCCCGCCGACCGCCCAGGAGCGCTGGGAAGAGGAGGCGGGCTACTCGCCGTCGTCCATCGCCGCCGAGATCGCCGGGCTCGGGTGTTCGGCCGCCATCGCCCGCGAGGAGGGCCACGACGCCGACGCGCTCATCTGGCAGGCGCTCGCCGACGACTGGGCCGACCGCGTCGAGGAGTGGACCGCGACCGAGACCGGCACCAAGCGGCACGAGAACACGCCGTACTTCGTCCGCATCACCCGCGACGGCGACCCCGACGCGGGACACCTCCGGACGCTGGCGAACAACGGCCCGACGCTCGACGAGCGGGAGATCATCGACGCCGGCTTCCTCGAACTGACGCGGCTGGGGATCAAGCCCCCCGACGACGAGACGGTCGTGAACTCCGTCCAGGAGGTCGACGACACCATCCGCGTCGACACGCCGCACGGGCCGGCGTTCTACCGCTACAACGGCGACGGCTACGGGGAGCGCGCCGTCGACGAGGAGGGCGCGCCGTGGTCGATCGAGGCGAAGGGCAAAGGGCGGCTCTGGCCCATCTTCACCGGCGAGCGCGGGGAGTACGAACTCCTGCACGACCCGGACGAGGAGGCGCTGGAGCCGCAGAACCTCCTGGAGACGATGGCGGGATTCGCCAACTCCGGGCGGATGCTCTCCGAGCAGGTCTGGGACCGCGAGCACAGCACCGAGTACAACTGGGCGTTCGGCGAGGGCACCGGCGCGGCGACCCCGCTGGCGTGGTCGATGGCGCAGTACGTCCGGCTGGCCCACGGGATCGACGTCGGCGAGCCGATCGAGACGCCGTCGGTCCTCCGGGAGCGCTACGTCGAGAGCGACCGGGAGCAGGCCCCCTCCCTCCACGTGAGCACCCGCTTCAAGGGCGACGAGATCGTCGTGTCCGGACAGACCGACGCCGCGGTCGTCGCGGTGAAGACGCCGTCGGAGATCACCCTCCGTCGGCCAGAGGACGGCGGCTTCGAGGCGTCGCTCGACATCGAACACGGCGAGAACCAGATCATCGTCGCGGCCGCGAGCGACGAGGACCTGACCGCCGCGGGAACGAACGTGACCCGCTTCACGCTGTAAGCGGCGGCCGACGCGGACCCGACCCACGGACGTCGGATCCGCCATCCGCCACGGCGCTTTTACTTCGTCGGCGCCTCGCTCCCGTATGGCCACGTACTCGCGGTTGACTCGGGTGTCGGCGCCGCTCTCCGACGTCTGGGAGTTCCACTCGCGCGTTTCGGGACTTGAGGCGTTGACGCCGGAGTGGATGAACCTCCGGATCGAATCCGTTACCGGCCCCGACGGCGAGCCGGATCCCGACGTTCTGGAGACGGGCGCGGAAATCGAGATGTCGATGCAGCCCCTCGGTCTCGGGCCGCGCCAGCGCTGGACGTCCGTCATCGTCGCGCGGGAGTCCGACGAGGACAGCGCGACCTTCCGCGACGAGATGCGCGGCGGGGCGTTCGCGACGTGGATCCACACGCACCGCTTCGTCGCCGACGGCGACGAGACGATCGTCGAAGACGAGGTCGAGTACGAACTGCCGGGCGGCCCGCTCGGGCGGTCGGCGTCGCCGCTCGCGGTGGTCGGCTTCGAGCCGATGTTCCGCGGGCGCCACCGGAAGACGAAGGCGCTGCTGGAATAACGTCGGCTATATTGAACTACCGGGGGCGTGAACGGTCGCGTATGGACTGTCCCCGCTGCGGCCGACCGCTGTCGACGATCACGATCGCCGGGGGTGACGGCGAGGCGACGTACTGCGAACGCTGTCGGTTCGCCGACGTCACCTCCGAGTTCGAGCCGAACCCGGACGCCGAAGAGAGTTGGGACGAGGCGATCGATCGATTCCGCCAGTCACTCGCAGAGGCGCCCCTGCGGAACGACGACGAGGATGGCGCGGCCGGAGAGACGGCCAACGAATCGGAGGAGGAGGAATCGGACGAATCCGCGGACGCTGAAGCGGAAGTGGAGACGGACACGGAGGCGGAAGCAGAGTCGGATGCTGAGGCGGAAGCAGAGTCAGATATCGAGGCGGGAGTGGAAACGGAAGCAGAGTCGGATGCCGACTCGGAAGTGAAGGCAGAGACAGAATCCGACGCCGAGGCTAAGTCAGAGTCAGAGTCAGAGTCCGACGCGGAGTCGGACGTACAACCCCAAGCGGACTCAGCTGAGGAGTCGGAATCGGCAACCGAATCCGATAGCGATTCGACTCCGACCGATTCGGCAGGTCACGAGGAGCGTGACGCTGAGGAGTGAGTTCGGCGGAGTCCGTCGACTGATCGGGACCGTCGGCGACGTCGAAAAAGCGGGGACCGGCCTGTTTCACAGCGCCGGTGGTAGCGGATCGGGGATCGGACCGTGGTGAGGGCTCAGTCTTCTTCCGGTTCGGGCGCGCTCGCGGCGGCCGCCGCGCCGTCGGACTCTTCTTCCGAGCGGGCGGCGACGAGGGCCCCGCGGGCGACGCTGTAGAGCGGATCGTCGACGCTCCTGACGTCGCTGATCGAGAACGGGATCTGGACGTCTTCGAGGTGGCGCTCGAACAGCTCCTCGAAGCCGTCGGGGCTCGACGTGCCGCCGGTCACGACGACGGGGACGTCGAGGTCCTCTTCGACGTCTTCCTCGTCGACCTCCGCCGAGAGCTTCTCGACGACGTAGTCCAGGAGGTTCTCGTAGTAGATCGACAGCGCGCCCTCGACGCCGCCGACGTCGGTCTGGAAGTCGAGCGCGAAGTCGTCTTCCTTGATCGAGGTCACCTTGTCGACGGGCGTCCCGGTCGCCTGGCTGGCCTGCTGGTCGATCCAGTCGCCGCCGCGGGCGATCGAGAACTTCATCACCGGCACCGCGTAGTACGCCAGGCAGACGTTCGTCATCCCGGCGCCGAAGGAGACGCCGAGGCCGGTGAAGTTGTGGTCTGCGAGCTCGCTGTAGATCACGGCCATCCCCTCGTTGATCGGCTCGGGGTCGTAGCCCATGTCCGACAGCATCGACTCCAGGGTCTTCTGGTGGTAGAGCGTCGAGAGCTCCGAGTCGATCGGGTCCGCCGGCGACGAGAAGAACAGATTCTCCCCGTCGGTGCTCGGCTCGCCGACGACCTGCTCGGTGATGAGCTTGATCATCGGGATGGCGGAAGCCTCCTCGCTGGAGAGGATGCCGCGCTGCATCGGCCGGCGGGTCTCCTTGTTGAAGATGTTCGCGAAGTTGAGGGCGTCGTCGCCGACGACGTACACCTTGTCGTCCTTCCGGATATGGAGGACCTCGCTCCGCGAGAGCATCTGTTCGGCCATATCGCTGTACTCGATCTCCACGAAGGAGTTGCGCTGCTGTACGAACTTCGTCCCGTCACCGTCAGGGCTCGATGACAGGATGTTCATCGTACCGACGTCCAGGCCTTTGGCCATAGGTAACCCTTGTTAGGATACCACAAAAATTGCACTGTGTAGATTGTTGTCATATCTCGCTCGGCGACCGGGCGCGGCGGGGCGCCGTCAGCCGACGGCCGACCTCACGAGAAGAGCGAGCGGAGGCGGTCGAACACGCCGTCGGCGTCGTCGTCAGCGGCCGCCTCCTCGCGTTCGCGCTGTTGGGCCCGCAACTCCGCCAGCGCGTTCACCTGATCGGACGTGCCGGAGTCGCTCGTGGCCGTCTTCTTCTGGCCGCCGCGGAGGCTCTGGAGCCCCGCCACCGCGTCGTCGACGCTGCCGCCGCGGGACTCCTTCGCCGAGGCGTTGCCGAGGCCGACGCTGTCGGCGTCGTCGAGCGAGGAGTCGGTGAGCGTCAGCGTCCGGCCGCTGTCGCGCTCGACGCCGCCCCAGTTGATCTCGGCGCCCTCCATCGCGTCTTCGATGTCTCGGCGGACCTGTTCGTCGGTGACCTCCGGCTCGTCGGCGGCGGCTTCCGACTCACCGGACGTCGAGCCGCCGGAGAGTTCGGCTTCGGTCCGGACGGTCGCCCGCTCGACGTGGTAGCCGGACAGCGCCGTGCCGGCGGTCGCGACGACGACGACCGCGCCGAGCGCGTAGATGCCGACGACGGTGCTGCTGTACGTGTACCACGCCTGCGGGTAGATCTGGGTGAAGCGGACCGCCGCGATCAGGCACGCGACGACGCCGAATCCGGCGGCGGCGTCGATCCGGCGCGACACGGGGAGCAGGACCGTGACGCCAAAGAGCACGATGGGTAGTCCCGCGGCGCCGGCGGTCACCGCAAACTCCCGGAGGACGAACTTGAACGTCCCGCTGGGCGAGACGGTCGTGCTCCAGAGGAAGACGGCGATCGAGACGACCACGAGCCCGACGCCGGTGAAAAAGAGGCCGAACCCGGCGTAGACGTCGCGGCTGTCTCGGACCGGTCCGACGTACCGGCGGTACAAGGAGTGGAGGAAGGCTCCGGGCCCGGTTCGTTCCATATGTACACTGATTGCGACGAGCGTCAAATAATTTCGCCCCCGGTATCGCTCCCTGCCTCGGAAGCGGTCCGCGGGTCGTCCTCGGACCGATCACCGCACCGCGGCGGCCCGCCGAAAGCACTTATCCCTCGGTCGGTCAGGGAGGGTATGCACAGCCCTCCTCCGTCGGATTCGGACGCTGCCGTGTCCGACGCTCGCGAGCCGGACGATCCCACCGCCGCGACGACGCGTCGGTCCCTCGTCGCCGCGCTCGCGAGCGTCGGAATCAGCCTCCCGCTCGCGGGGTGTGGACTGCCGGGAACGTCGTCGCCGGAGACCGATTACAGGACAGCGGGATCGACCGCATCGCCGTCATCGGGGACGGACGCCAACCTCGGCCCGGCGCCGACGCTCGTGGGGCCGTGGCCCCAGGCCCGCGCGGACGCCGCCAACACCGGCGCGGCGGAGTCGACGGCGCCGACGAGCGACCCGAGCGTGCGCTGGGAGACCACCGCGGCGGGCACCGTCGGCGCGGCGGTGGGCGTCCCCGGTCCGAGCGGGCCGACGGCGTCGTTCGAGACCGGCGACGGGGACGACTCCGAAGCCGCCGTCTACGCCGTCGCCGAGGACGGGCGAGTCGCCGCCGTGGACGGAGACGGAACCGTCCGCTGGCGCACCACGGTCGAGGCGGGGCGTTTCCCGCCGAGCGCGGCGGACGGACGCGTCGTCGTCCCCGCGCGCGAGCGCCTCACCGTCCTCGACGCGGACACGGGTGAACTGCGACGGACGATCGACGTCCCCGGCGGGATCCTCTACGCGCCGACCCTCGACGGCGGCCGCGCGTTCGTCGGCACCTTCTCCGGGGGCGTCGTCGCGGTCGACCTCGCCTCCGGCGAGCAGTTGTGGCAGGCCGGCGAACCGAGCCGCGCGTTCCCGCCCGTCGTGGTCGACGGCGTCGCGTACGTCGCGGCACGGCGGTGGGACGCCGACGACGGCGGGGGCTCGGGGGACGCGGGCGTCCTCGTCGCCGTCGACGTCGAAAGCGGGACGGTGCGCTGGACGGAGCCCCTCGAAGGGCACCCGACGGCCCCGCCCGGCGTCCACGACGGCGTCGTGTTCGCGGGGACGCACAGGGGCGCCGTCCACGCCGTCGAGGCGGGGTCCGGGCGGGAGCGCTGGCGCGAGACCGTCGGCGACTGGGTGACCCGCGGCCCGACCGCCGCGGCCGACGGGGTCTACGTCGTCGTGCTCGGCGAGGGCCCCGCGAAACTCACCCCCGACGGCTCGGTCGCGTGGCGCACCGGCGAGGGCGACGGCCCCGGCCTGGAGGTCGGAACGAACCCCGTGTTGACCGACGAGGCGGCGCTTTTCGGCGGTACCGAGGGCCTCGTCGCTGTCGGACGCGACGACGGCGCCGTCCGGTGGCGGGCACCGACCGACGGGGCGGTGCAGTTCGACGTCCGCGTCGAGGACGGCACGGCGTACGCGGGCGACCGGTACGGGACGGTCGTGGCCGTCGACGCCGCCTCGGGCGAACAGCGGTGGACTCTGCCGTTCCAGCCCGAGACGGTGCCCGGTCCCGTCGTCGGGCCGCGGACCGTCGCTGGCGGGAGCCGCGACGGCGGGACGTACGACCTGCTGGCGGTCGACGGGCTGGAACTCGGCGTCGTCGGGAGCATCGGCGGGACCGGCCTCACGCCGGCGTTCCTCGACGGCGCCGACGGCTCGCGCGAGACGCTCCTCGCAGGCGGTACCGACGGCTCGTTCGCCCGCGTGCGAACGATCGACTACGGCGACGCGCCGGGCGCGGACCTCCCGCCGACGGCGACGCCCACGGCGATCCCCGGTCCCGGGGAGCCCACGATCACGCCGACTCCCCACATCGACTTTCCGGAGCCCGAGTCGCTGTGGGAATCGACCCCCGAGGTCGAGCCGCGCTCGCCGATCACCTACGCGGACGGCTGGGGCTACGTCGGGACCAGCGAGGGCGTCGCGGCCGTGGACGCGCGGACCGGCAGCCTCCGTCTGCGGCGCGGACTCGGCTCTCCTGTCCCCGGCGCGCCAGCCGTGGTCGACGACCGGCTGTTCGCCGCCACGCGCGCGGGTCGACTCGTCGCGCTGGAGGTCGTGACAGACGGGAGAAGCGGATCGACCGCGGATACCGACGTCGCCTGGGAAGTCTCCCTCGACGGCGACGTCCGCTCGGGGCCGGCGGTCGCGGACGGGAGCGTCTACGTCGCCGACGAGTCCGGGACGGTGACGGCCGTCGGCGTCGACGGCGACCGCCGGTGGTCGCAGTCGCTCGACGGCGCGATCTACGGCGGGGTCGCGGTCGCCGGTGGGCACGTCTTCGTCGGGACGACAGCCGGTGAAGTGGTCGCGCTCGCTCGGGAGGGCGGCTCCGTGGCGTGGCGCGCGCCGGCCGAGGGAGCGATTCACGCCTCCCCGGCGGTCGCTACCGAGGCCGACGGAACCGGCGGGACCGGCGAGGCGGGTACGGCGACGGTATATGCCGGGGATCACGCCGGAACGCTGTCGGCCTTCGACGCGGCGAAGGGAGACGTCCGGTGGCGGCTCTCGCTCGGGCGGTGGGCCGACGCGCCGCCGGCGCTCGGCCACGGCGCGGTCTTCCTCGCCGACGGGACCGGGCGCGTCTACGCCGTCGTGGGCGAGTGAGGCGAGCGCTCAGGCCTCGGCGTCGAGCACCGCCCGCCAGCCGTCCGGGAGCGGCGCCGACGCGCCGGTCTCGGGATCGACGACTACCTGGACCGACGAGCCGGTGGCGACGACCTCGCCCTCGAAGGTGAGTTCGTAGGTCAGCTCGAACGAGGAGTCGCCGACGTCGCCGGGCTCCATCGCGACGGCGACGGTGCCTGTCCCTTCGATCGGCGTCCGATAGTCGAGCTCCAGGTGCGCGACGACGACGCCGAGGTCGGCGGCGCGCTCGCCGAGAACCGCTTCGAGAAATCTGACGCGGCACTGCTCGCAGTAGGTCGCGTACACGACGTTGTTCACGTGGCCGACGGCGTCGAGGTCGCGGAACCGGACTTCGTGCTCCGTCTCGTAGGGGAACGCGATCGAGTCAGTCGACATACCGCTCCCTCGGGGCGGACCGTAGAAAAACGTCCGATCGGATCACCGCGGGACGTGGTGCTCCGGCTACGGCGGCTGTCGGAGTCCTCGATCGGATTCGACGGCGGCCGCGTCGGCGGCTCTCCGATCGGGGATCGCCACGGCGCGCCACACGTTCGCGCGGACGCCGACGCGAGCCATCGCCAACGGGAGGACCGCCTCGGCCGGGAGGGAGCCGAGCCGGCGTTCGAGTTCGGGCGTCGCGTACTCGCAGACGTGGCGGATCTCGTTCGTCTCACACAGTTCGACGGTCATCGTCCCGTGGTCGTTCATCGGCCGCCGAACGACGACGCGGGCCGGGCAGTCGCGATCGGACATCGTTTCGAAACAGACGCCCGCGGCGCATAAGCCGATATATGAGGCCTACTAGCCGGTATTGGGAGCTACGTATCGTTGCATTCTGGGAGTACTCGACTCCGGTCACGCGACCTCGCTGTCGATCCACCCGGCGAAGGAATCGAGCACGTCGGCCTCGTCGAAGCGCTCGATACACGGCACGTCGTTCGGGTGTTCGGCTTCGAGGGCCGCCTTCAGGTCGGGGTAGCGTTCGGCCGTCGTCTTCGCGAGGAGGATCGCTTCCGGCTCGGCCTCGTGGACGTCGCCGTCCCAGCGGTAGGTCGATCGGCAGTCGACGACGTTCACGCAGGCCGCCAGGCGCTCGTCGACGAGGAACGACGCGAGGTCTTCGGCCGCCGCCCGCGGGGCCGTGACGTAGGCTGTCGGCATCGTCTCCCCGTGTGCGTCGCTCGGTAATAAGCCGTTCCGGACTCAGTTCACGTAGTAGCCCTGCGGGTCGGTGTCGGCGACGACGTGGCCGCACTTGGTACACTCCCAGGTGTCGGCCCCGAGTCGCTGGTAGCCGTCGCGGAGGCCCGGACCGTGCCACGCCGTCCAGTCGAGACCGCACCCCGGACACGTCTCGGGGAGCCCGACGTCCGAGGGGTCCGGCCCCCGTTTCGATGACCGCACCAGGTCGTCGAGCCGATCCGGACGGCTCTTGATCGCCCTGATGTCGTCCTGACCGAGGTAGCCCCGGAAGTACGAGAGGTACCTCTCCGTGCGGTCCCGCGCCCGTTTGAGGCGCTCCAGGCGCTCGATCGTCTCGTCGTCGGGCGCGTCCGCACTCCGATGCCGGAATTCGCAGTGCCGGATCGAGACGGCGATCTTGAAGTATCGCTCCATCGTGACGACGTAGTACGCGCGGACGTACAGCCGCGTGATCAGGTCGGTGAACGACTCGCGGTCGACGGGCCGCACGACGGCCTCGTCGTGCGGGACGTCGCTGGCGTCGAGTTCCGCACCGCTCGACGCCGAGAGGCAGATCCGAGCGGACGGCGACGTCGCGATGATCCGCGGCACGAGCTTCGAGAGCCGCGATTCGGGGACGGCCAGAGACAACACCGCCACGGCCACGTTCTCCGAGAATTCCGCCTCGAACGACGCGGACGTCGTGAACGTCTCGACGGGGAGCCGGTCGGGCATCGAGTCGGCGATCTCGGCGCAGGTGCCCCCGTCCGCGAGGACGAAGACCGCCGCTCGAAAGCGGGGTCGCGGCTCGTTCGTCGACGCCCCCTCCGGGGCGGCCGCTGGGCCGTCGGGCCGGTCGGCGCCGTCTGTGGGAGCGTGTGCCATACTGTGACGTTCGTCGGGGAGAGGTGATAGCTTTAGGCGTTTATTATTATAAATGATAATTATGTTTGAGTGGGAGCGCCGCTGGCCCGAGTCAGACGGCCGATACCGACAGATCCGTTGCTTGGTACTACGTTCGATATTCGTCGCCTCTTGGCGAGAAATCGGAGACTGCTCTGCGGTCGGCGAGACCATCGGTGTCGATTCGGGTTCGACAGGAGATCGAGTCCGCTCTCCCCGATTTGAACGGGGGGCAAGCCGATCTACAGTCGGCTGCTCTACCAGGCTGAGCTAAGAGCGGGCACCTCAAGGTAGCGCCGCTGTCGGACTTAAGGGTTACTCATCGGGGTCGCGGACGGCCCGGTCCCGTCGGTCGGTCTCGTCCGAGCCGTGTTGGGTGCGTGCGGTCAGGAATTCCTCCGCGGTGCGATCGATCTCCGCCTGGACCGACGCGAGCTCCGGAATCGTCTTGCGGTTGTAGGCTCGCTTCGAGCAGTCGACGTGCTGGGGGACGATGTCGTGGGCGGTTCGAGTCAGCTCCGCCAGTCGTCGCTGTGTTCGGTCGCCCGTCCACGCCGGCAGCGCGAGCCGTTCGACCGTCGACTTCGAGAGGCTGGACTTCCCGCCGGAGGCGACGTCGCGGAGGCATCGCTGATAGGGGGCGGAGTTGAGCAGACCGCAGAGATAGAGCGCCTCGCGTTCGTCGTCGGTCCCGACGAACATACAGTGATCGCCCGGGACGACGGGCTTCTCGCCGAGGAGCGGATCGGTCACCGTCGAAACGACGGCAAAGTGGGGCTTGAACCCGAGCCGGCACCAGACGACTTTGTAGTCCGCCCACGTGTACGGCCCGAGGCCGAAGAGCGAGTAGAACGGGCCGTCGTCGAACCACGTCGAGCCGCGGTCGGTCAGACGGTCGCGGTGTGCGTCGAGGTACGCGTACGTCTGTGGGGCCTGCCTCCGGAGCTCCGCTTCGTTGTCCTCGCCGGCTTTCCGCTGTGGGATCAGCTGCCGATCGTAGCCGAACAGGCCGTATTTGACCACGTGTTTGGACTTGAGGTAGGGGTAAAGGTAGTCGGGTTCGAGGTCGTGGCGGTCGATCGTCTCCCGGTCGACGGCGTAGACGGACTTCGCGTCGTCCTTCACGCCGTGGCGGATCCGGTAGGCGCTGTCACCGAGGGCTCGCCGCTCCGCGTCGGCGCGGATCCACGGCGACGTCGGCTCGTCGGGCGCCGCCGGGACGAGCCGGGTCGTCGAGCGGTCGAGCGACGCCCGCATCCTCGCCAGGGACCGAAATCGGTCGCGGCCGTCATCCGCCGAAGGAGTCGCGTCGGGGTCGTCGCTTCGGGCGCGCCACTCGGTCGTCGGGACGCCACCGTCGCCACCGATTTCGTCTCTATCGACTCCGGTTCCGTCCGAACCGGCTTCGGTTCCGTCTCCATCGGCCTCTCCAGCTATCTGATCAGCCGCCCGATCGCCCACGCGGAGCGAGAACAGCGCCGTGCCGGCGTCGACGTCAGGGAAGGGACAGAGCGGGCCGAAATCGTGGATCCGCTCGTGTTCGAGGCCCCGTTCGCCCAGCGTGGACCGTCGAGCGCGGGCCCCCGCGACGCCCGTGAGGACGTCGCGCTTCAGCACCACCGCAGCGCGCCCACCGTCCCGGAGGAGCCGGTCCAGACACGCCCAGGCGTACGAGACCGAGAGGTCGTCGTTGGCGTAGCCGAGTCGGGCGTCGGCTCCCTCGCGGTCGAACAGGTCGAGCGCCGCGTCGGCGATCGGGCCGTCCCGCCAGCGCGACTTCGTCCGCTCTGTGAGCCCGTCCCAGGTCAGCCACGGCGGATTCGCGAGGAGCGCGTCGGCCCGGCGGCCGTCAAGCGGCGGGTCCGCCGCTATGGCGTCGACGGCGTCGCCCAGGACGACCCGCGGCGCGAAGGTGGGGGTGCCGTCGGCGCTCCTCTCAGCGGCGATCTCGGCGAGGAGGGACCGGATCGCGAGGACCATCGCGAGACGCGACGCGCGAACGGCCGTCGGCGAGACGTCGAATCCGCGGACGGCGTCGAGGATCGATCGGACTCGGTCGGTGGGGTCGCGATCGGTAGCGGAATTGGGAGCAGGATCGAAAGGAGGAGCGGAGTCGGACTCGGAATCGGAGTCAGGATCAGACCCCGGGATCATCGCGCGCGTCGCGGCCGCGAGGAACGCTCCGGCGCCGCAGCCCGGATCGAGGACGGTCGGGAGTGAGGTTTGGTCGCCGCTCGCATCGTCGAGAAACGGACCGAGCGCCTCCTCGACGGCGAGTTCGGCGATGCCGGTCGGGGTGTCGTAGCGGCCGAACGCCCGTCGGAACGACAGCGACACGGACGCCCGGTGCAGTCGGGCGACGGCGTCCGGGTCTGCCCCGCGAGCGAATCCGTTGGCGGCGGCGACGAAGGCCGAGCGCTCGTCGTCGGCAGCGTCGATTCGGGGGCAGACGTAGTCGTGGACGGACTCGAATCCGGGGTCGTACGGGATCGACGAGCCGACTCCGAGAGGTCGCCGCACCGAACAGTCGAACTGGCGTTCGAACGCCTCCAGCACGGAGCGAAGTCGGAAGTCGAACGCGAGCGTCTCGACGAACAGCGACCGGGCGATTTCGGTCCGGGAGTCGTCGTGGTCGTCTACCGGGTCGTCGCGGTCGCCTGCCAGGTCGTCGCGATCACTCGCCAGGTCGTCGACGACGCCCCCGTGCCGGTCTCGGACGTACCGGCGCCACGATTCGAACGCGTCCGCGACGGGTCGCGCGTCGAGGGAGTCCCGGAGTGCGGTCCGGTATCGGCGTACGTAGTCGCCGTCGACCAGGTCCTGCCAGTCGCCCGAGCCGTCCGCTGGAGTCGCGGACGCAGGGGCGGTATCGGTCCCCTCTGGCGAGCGCGAATCGGTCATCAGAGTGTCCGTCCCATCTTCGGTCGGTTCCGTCTATGCTCCGCCGGTCGTGTCCAACGACGTTTCCGGCGAGACCGTGTCGTTCTCGGTCTCCCCTTCGGACGGTTCGGTCTCCGCCGCGTCCGCGCCGTCGTGATCGGTACCGTCGCCGTTCCGATCGCGTTCGGTTTCGCTCCGATCGGGTTCGGTTTCGCTCTGGTCTCGTTCAGTCTCGCTCCGGTCGCGTTCGGTCACGCGGACGCCCTTCTCCGCGAGGTGTCGCATCTGCCGCTGGGCGAAGTCCTCCTCGGAGGTCCCGCGGGTGGCCAGCACGTACACCGTCGAGCCGCCCGCGGGACGCATCGTCCGCCCCGCGCGCTGGGCGCCCTGGCGACGCGAGCCGCCGAGTCCCGAGGCGACGATCGCGACCTCCGCGTTCGGGAGATCGATGCCCTCGTCACCGACGCGCGAGACCACGAGGACGCGACGGTCGCCCTCGCGGAAGGCCTCGAAAACGCGCTCGCGGCGGTAATGGGCCATCTCCCCGCTGACGAACGGGACGTCGAGCGCCTCGGAAATCCGCTCGCCCTGGTCCAGCCAATCGACGAACACGAGCGTCTTCGCGTCGGAGTGAGCATCGAGCAGGCGGCGCGTCTCTTCGATCTTCTCTGGGTTCTCCGCCGCGATGCGGTGCCTGTCGCGGCCCTCGGCGCTCGCCCACTCGTTGCGGGCGAACTCGTCGCTCCAGGGGAGATAGCGGATCTGGACTTCCGGCTCCTGAACGTAGCCCGCCTCGAAGAGCCGCGACCAGTCGGTCCCGATCGGCGAGCCGATGAGCGTGAAGATCTCTTTTTCCTTGTCGTCTTCGCGCACGGGCGTCGCCGAGAGCCCGAGCCGGTGTTTGGCCTGGAGGTCGGCGCTCCGGCGGTAGATCCGCGAGGGGATGTGGTGGACCTCGTCGTAGACGACGAGCCCCCACCCGCGGGAGTCGAACAGCGAGCGGTGGCGGTCCATCCCGGCGGTCTGGTAGGTCGCGATCGTGACCGGCCGGATCTCCTTTTGGCCGCCGTGGTACTCGCCGATCTGGTCCTCGCTGAGGGTCGTGTGCCGGAGGAGTTCCTCGCGCCACTGGCCCGCGAGCTCCCGGGAGGGGACCAGAATCAGCGACTCGCCGCCGATCTCGGCGAGGACGCCGATCGCGGTCACGGTCTTTCCGGCGCCCGACGGCCCGACGAGCACGCCGGCGCGCTGGTCGAGGAAGCGGTCGACCCAGTCGCGCTGGTAGTCGCGTAGCTCGACCGTCAGGTCGACGTCCAGGGGATCGCCGGTGTCGAGGTCGCGGTCGTCCTCGACCGGGTAGCCCGCCTCGTAGAGGACCCGCTTGATCTGGGCCTCCTTCCCCTCGCGGACCCAGCTCTCGGTGTCGGAGATGGGCGCGACCAACTGCTCGTCGTCGAGCTTCTGGCGCGCGACGTTGCCCATCAGGCTCTCGGAGGCGGCTTCGAGGACGACGTAGCCGTCCTCGTGGGTGTAGAGCCGGAATCGGTTGGCCCGCTTCCACTGCGAGGCGATCCAGTCTTCGAGCTGCGGCGAGCGCCGCGGCAGGACCGACCGGACCAGCGAGAGCAGGTCCTCGACGTCGTCGAAGGGCGCCTGCCAGACGTCCTCCTGGCGGATCTCGTAGATGTAGCCGCGGGTGTCGGTCTCGCGGTCGACGGTCGTCCGCTCGCGCTCGCCGGTGGAGTCGACCAGGTGCGCGAACTGCGAGAGGCGCGCTCGCGTGTACTGGGTCGGTTGGTCGACGACGATCTCGCGGCGTTCGGGAAAGAGGATGATGCGCTCGCGCTCGGCCAGCCGATCCCACTCGCTCGGGTAGTAGACGACGGGATCGGTCTCGACGTTCACGCGCTCGACCTCGCCGTCTTCGACCAGCGCGTCCAGTCCCTCGGCCGCGTCGGCCTGGGAGAGACCGAGCCGCCGTGCGACGGCCGAGGCGCTCGCGAGGGGACGGCCTTCGGCCTCCAAGGCGTCGCGGAACTGCTCCAGATCCACGCCGTCGGCCGCCCGGATTTCGGCGGAGCCGCGCTCGGTCCCCTGATCGCCCCCGGCGTTCGTGTCGGCGTCCACGAGGGAGTCCGCGGCCGATCCGGCCGTCTCTGGGACGCCATCCGGATCCGATGGCTCCGGTCCGGCCGTCCCGTCGTCGTCCGTCATCGTCTCACGGAACGGTCCCGACCGGGAAACGGTTTGCGACTGGGTCGGTGTGCGATACGATTGGGCGGGAGCGAAATAGGGGAGTCGCCAGCGCGAACTCCCCCGCGGCTGCCAACGGGAACCCCCGGCGGACCTTCCCGGACGTCACTGGAACCCACACCACGTTTCCGGTGAAATGGGTGCGGATGTTGCGGCCGCCGCCGGCGGCATTCAGAGGCCGTACACCTCGTTTCCGGTGAAACTGAGGGCGAGATCCGTGGCGGTGACACCGGATTTCCGATGAAACTGCGCCCGTTCGGCTATCGGTGATTCTGGTGAACGCGAAGCGATCGCTAGTGGGTGCAAAACCGCGAATACTGGAACACCGTCATCGGGAGACACACCACGTTTCCGGTGAAATGGGCTGGTAATGGGCTGATATCCGTCGCCGGCGTAAATATTCCGACCTTTAGAAAGCAACAAATAAGTAGGGGCGTTTCGTACCTACCGCTGACTCCAGTCGCACGCTAGTGAGTCGCTTTTGTCTCCGATTCACCACCTGAACCGATCCCGCTGCCGCGTGGTGAAAATGCGGTGAAATCCCGGGTCGTGTCCGGATCCGACGAGTGTCGTGATCTCACCGTTGCTTTCGACCGTCGCCACCGTTCGCTGTTCCGAGCACACCACGTTTCCGGTGAAACAGATCGGGCTTTCGAGTGGATCTCCACGCCCCTTTTCGCCCATTCACCGGAAACGCGGTGTGTGTGTCGTCGGCGACGACGCCCGTTCCGAATAACAACGCATTTCATCGGAAACCCGGTGTCCTACGGTATGCCGAACACCAGCGACGACCTCTTCACTCGGGAGGACCCCATCTTCGCCAACAAGGAACTCCTGGAGATCAATCACCTCCCCGGTGAGGGTCGGATCGTCGGCCGCGACGACGAGATCTCGGATCTGGCGGCCGCGGTCAATCCCGCGATCTTCGGACAGAGCCCCAGCAACGTCCTCATCTACGGGAAGACCGGGACGGGGAAATCCCTGTGTGCGAAGTACGTCTCCCAGCGCCTCGTCGACACCGCCGGCGAGGAGGACGTCGAGGCGACGTTCGCCTACGTCGACTGCGCCCAGGACACCACCGAGACGCAGGCGGTCCAGACCATCGCCGACAGCGTCAACGAATCGGGGGCGACGGGGATCAAAGTCCCCGACAAGGGCCTCAGCACGTCGACCTACTACAAGCGGCTCTGGCGAATCCTCGACGCGCAGTACGACGTCGTGTTGATCATCCTCGACGAGATCGACAAGCTCTCGGACGACGACATCCTGATGCAACTCTCGCGAGCGGGCGAGGCCGGCAAGATCGAGCAGTGCAAGCTCGGCGTGATCGGGATCAGCAACAAGATCCAGTACAAAGACCGGATGGACGAGCGGGTCAAATCCAGCCTCTGCGAGCGGGAGTTCGTCTTTCCGCCCTACGACGCGAACCAACTCCGGAACATTATGGACGCGCGGTCGGACGCCTTCCGCGACGACGTCCTCGACCCCTCGACGATCCCGCGCGCGGCGGCGTTGGCGGCGCGGGAGCACGGCGACGCCCGCAAGGCGATCGACATCCTCCGCTATGCGGGCGAGATCGCACAGTCCGAGGGCGCCCAGACCGTCCGCGAAGAGTTCGTCACCCAGGCGCGCGAGCGCGCCGAGACCGACCGCTTCAGGGAGCTCATCCGCGGCTCGACGCCGCACTCCCGGTACGTCCTCCAGGCGCTGGCCATCCTCTCGCTGTCGAGCGAGCGGCAGGAGGGCTTCCGCACGAGTCGCGTCTACGAGGTCTACGAGAACATCTGCGACGGCCAGGGCTCCGACACGCTCTCACTGCGCCGGGTGCGCGATCTGCTCAAGGAACACGCCTTCCTCGACATCATCGAACAGTCCAAACACAGCGGCGGGAGCGCCGAGGGCAGCTACACGAAACACCAGCTGCTCGAAGATCCCGAAGTCGTCAAGGAAGTCCTGCTCGAAGACATCGACGAGTGAGGTCCTCGCCTCGGTCTGTCTCGGCCGATCTCGTCGGCCCTGGATTCTGAGCTTCAGAAGCCCTACAATCTCGCCTTTGACTGCTCGCGGATCCGCTCGAAGGTGTCGGCCGCCCACTCTCGGAAGGCGTCGGTCCGACCGTCGACGCTCGCGACGAGGGTCCCGTCGTC
This sequence comes from Halobellus sp. MBLA0158, assembly GCF_041477585.1. Lineage (NCBI taxonomy): Archaea > Methanobacteriati > Methanobacteriota > Halobacteria > Halobacteriales > Haloferacaceae > Halobellus > Halobellus rubicundus. The sequence continues at coordinate 1,869,193 of NZ_JBGNYA010000001.1, read as the reverse complement.
GTAGGCGCCGAGGTAGGCGTGACCGTCGACGAGCATCAGCCCGAACTCCAGCGTCTCAGGCGAGACGTAGAGCGTGAACTGATCGAGCCGTTCGGCGCGTTCGAGCGCCTCGGGAAACTCCGAGGCGGAGGCGGTGAGGACGCTCTCGTCGATCACAAGGTCGATCCGGGTGTCGGGGCCGATGACCCGCGCCGCGGCCTCGTTGAACATCCGGCTCACGATCGGCGTGATCCCGAAAAACTCCTCGACCGGCTCGTCGCCGACGACGTCTCGGAACCGATTGATCGGCGCGTGGGGGTTCTGGGTGGTCGCCCGCGTGAGGGTGAGCGCGTCGAGCTCACGGCAGCTCAGGTCCGGGTCGACGCCGCTGAGGTGGACCAGGAACTCGCGGTACTCCTTCGAGACCGCAACGCACCTCTCGAAGTCCTCGTAGCCGCTCGCGACGAGTCCGCCGGCGCGCGTCAGGCGATAGCCCTCGGCCGTCGAGACCTTCTCGGCCCACCCGCGGTCGACGAACGCCGAGATGGTCCGTTGGGCAGTCTCGCGTGCGCACGAGCAGCGCTCGGCCAACTCCGTCGGCGTGGCTGTCTCCGAGCGGAGCGCGAACAGCGCCTCCACGCGGAGTTCCGAGCCGGCCAGGAACGCGATATCCTCCCGCGCGGTCATCGGTTCGGCGGCGCGACACCCTCCCGTTGGGTCACACTCTCACACCTCGCTGGAACGTCCGATTGGTCACGGTAATCCTATCCGAGCAGGCCCAGGTCGTCGATCCGCTTTACGATCTCTTCGACCGCGGTCTCGGCGTCGTCGGTCCGCTTGCCGCCCGTGATGACGATCTTACCGGATCCGAACAGGAGGATGACGACCTCGGGTTCGTCCATCCGGTAGACGAGCCCGGGGAACTGCTCGGGCTCGTACTCGACGTCTTCGAGACCGAGCCCGATCGCGAGCGCGTTGAGGTTGAGGTTGTGGCCGAGGTCCGCGCTGGAGACGATGTTCTGGACCGTGATCTCGGGGTCCTCGTCGACGGGGATCTGCAGTCCGCGGAGCTTCTCGAAGATGATGCCGAGGGCCTCGTGGACGTCGTCGATGCTCTTTGCGCCCGTGCAGACGATCTTGCCCGAGCGGAAGATGAGCGCGGCGGCCTTCGGCTCTTGGGTCCGGTAGACGAGCCCGGGGAAGTTGTCCGGATTGAAGTCGGCTCCGGGGAGGTCCTCCGCGAGCGCTTCGAGGTCGAGCTCCTGGCCGATTCCGGTCGATGCGACAACGTTCTGAATCTCGATTGAATCTGCCGGCGAACTCATGCTCTGTTTTTATTATCTCTGCCCTCCCTTATAAAGGCCCCCGTTATAAAGAACGGGACGACCGAATTCTCTTCATCATCGTGCGCGAGCACGCGTGACTCGCGCCCGGACACGGGTGGGCGAACGGTCACTCGATGTCGTCGTTCGGCCGCGGTGTTAGACGATCACACATATCTCACAGGAATTTTCGGAGATCGTTCGGAATCAACGGGGTTAAGTACGACCCTCGCATCAGACGGTAATGCGAAGAACACAACGCGACTGCGGGCGGTTGAACTCCGCTCGCGCTCGCTTTCCGACCGCCGCGGACCATCGCGCCGTGGGGCGAAACGGATCCAACGGGTTTATACCCATCCGCCGTTTCGCTTGAGTCGGACACGATATGAGGATTCCACCCCTGCGGTCCGCCGTACAGATGGGATCTGATGTTAGCCTTGGTGGTTCGGTGACACCTGTCTGGTCGATCCGAACCACACGGACCACGCAATGATATATGGTGATTCTCCCATCTTCTGATGGGAAATCCCGCCACACCCCTCTCCCCACACGGGGAGAGACCCATTCCGGTTGATCCTGCCGGAGGCCATTGCTATCGGAGTCCGATTTAGCCATGCTAGTCGCGCGAGTTCAGACTCGCGGCAAATAGCTCAGTAACACGTGGCCAAACTACCCTCTAGACACGGACAACCTCGGGAAACTGAGGCTAACCCGTGATACCGCTCTCACGCTGGAATGCCGAGAGCTGCAAACACTACGGTGCTAGAGGATGTGGCTGCGGCCGATTAGGTAGACGGTGGGGTAACGGCCCACCGTGCCCATAATCGGTACGGGTTGTGAGAGCAAGAGCCCGGAGACGGAATCTGAGACAAGATTCCGGGCCCTACGGGGCGCAGCAGGCGCGAAACCTTTACACTGCACGCAAGTGCGATAAGGGGACTCCGAGTGCGAGGGCATATCGTCCTCGCTTTTCAGCACCGTAGGGTGGTGCTGGAACAAGGACTGGGCAAGACCGGTGCCAGCCGCCGCGGTAATACCGGCAGTCCAAGTGATGGCCGATCTTATTGGGCCTAAAGCGTCCGTAGCCGGCCTCGAAAGTCCGTCGGGAAATCCACGCGCCCAACGCGTGGGCGTCCGGCGGAAACTCCGAGGCTTGGGACCGGAAGGCTCGAGGGGTACGTCCGGGGTAGGAGTGAAATCCCGTAATCCCGGACGGACCACCGATGGCGAAAGCACCTCGAGAAGACGGATCCGACGGTGAGGGACGAAAGCTAGGGTCTCGAACCGGATTAGATACCCGGGTAGTCCTAGCCGTAAACGATGTTCGCTAGGTGTGGCACTGGCTACGCGCCAGTGCTGTGCCGTAGGGAAGCCGAGAAGCGAACCGCCTGGGAAGTACGTCTGCAAGGATGAAACTTAAAGGAATTGGCGGGGGAGCACTACAACCGGAGGAGCCTGCGGTTTAATTGGACTCAACGCCGGACATCTCACCAGCTCCGACTACAGTGATGACGGTCAGGTTGATGACCTCGCCACGACGCTGTAGAGAGGAGGTGCATGGCCGCCGTCAGCTCGTACCGTGAGGCGTCCTGTTAAGTCAGGCAACGAGCGAGACCCGCACTCCTAATTGCCAGCAGCAGTCTCGACTGGCTGGGTACATTAGGAGGACTGCCAGTGCCAAACTGGAGGAAGGAACGGGCAACGGTAGGTCAGTATGCCCCGAATGAGCTGGGCTACACGCGGGCTACAATGGCCAAGACAATGGGTTGCAACCTCGAAAGAGGACGCTAATCTCCGAAACTTGGTCGTAGTTCGGATTGAGGGCTGAAACTCGCCCTCACGAAGCTGGATTCGGTAGTAGTCGCCTTTCACAAGAAGGCGGCGAATACGTCCCTGCTCCTTGCACACACCGCCCGTCAAAGCACCCGAGTGAGGTCCGGATGAGGCCATCTCACGATGGTCGAATCTGGGCTTCGCAAGGGGGCTTAAGTCGTAACAAGGTAGCCGTAGGGGAATCTGCGGCTGGATCACCTCCTACAGACCGAGACCAGGCCGACGCGCCTGGCTCACTTTCACTCATCGCGTGGATCGTGTACCAGATCGACCGGACAGGCACCTTAGAACCACCAAGGCTAACAGGGCCCGTAGCTCAGCGGTAGAGCACCTCCTTTGCAAGGAGGACGCCCTGGGTTCAAATCCCAGCGGGTCCATACTTGGGCGCTCATCATCGCGAAACACATCCCTTAAGTGGGAGACAGCGCGAGGATGAGATCCCAACGAACTGATGCACCATCCCGTGAAAGCGCGGATGGGAAGGGTTCGACGCACGCTCCGGCCGCCACCGGACGTGCAATGACGACCGTGTGTACGCGCGCAATCCAGACGCCCACTGAACCCGTTCACACGAACGGCTCGTGGACGTCACAGATCACTGTACCAGTATACTGTCCACTACGGACAGTCCGTCTGTCGGAAGACAGACACACCGCCTATCACTACGATAGGCACCTAACAGACGGTCTCGCCTACCCAGGCGAGACTGGTTCCAACGACACTCAATACCGTTGGCTACTGTACTGGCTGGTGGATGGCTCGGCTCGAGAGCCGACGACGGACGTGCCAAGCTGCGAAAAGCCCGAGGGAGTCGCACGGAGACTAAGAACTCGGGATCTCCGAATGGGAATCCCCACCGCAATTGCCTCGCGCAATGGGGAACGCTCCGAATTGAAACATCTCAGTAGGAGCAGGAACAAAAAGCAACCGCGATGTCGCTAGTAACCGCGAGTGAACACGACACAGTCCAAACCGAAGCCCTCACGGGCAATGTGGTGTTCGGACTGACCATAATGAGACACGCTCTCACGAGAAATCTCCTGGAACGGAGTGCGATACAGGGTGACAGCCCCGTATCGTGAGAGCGAGTCTCTGGGTCAGCTCCAGAGTAGCGAGGATTGGATATTCCTCGTGAACATCGCAGGCATCAACTGCGAAGACTAAACACTCCTCGAGACCGATAGCGAACAAGTAGCGTGAGCGAACGCTGAAAAGCACCCCGAACAGGGCGGTGCAATAGGGCCTGAACTCAGTCAGTGATAGAACGACGCGGCACAAAAGGTCCTCAAGAAAACGACCGTGGGGCGACCCACCAGTAGAAACCTGAGGAAGCCGGTGTCACGTCGTGCGTTTTGAAAAACGACCCAGGGAGTGCATCCCTATGGCAAGCCTAACTGGATCATCCAGGCAGGCGCAGGGAAACCGATATGGCCGCAGCACTTTGTGCCAGGGCCACCGTGTTCAAGCGCGGGGAGTCATAGTGATGCTACCCGAAACCGAGTGATCTACGCGCGGGCAAGGTGAAGCGTGGCGAAAGCTGCGTGGAGGCCTGCAAGAGTTGGTGTCCTACAATACCCTCTCGTGACCCGTGCGTAGGGGTGAAAGGCCCATCGAACTCGGCAACAGCTGGTTCCAGCCGAAACATGTCGAAGCATGACCTCGACCGAGGTAGTCTGCGAGGTAGAGCGACCGATTGGATGACCCGCCTCCGAGAGGAGTCGGCCATCCTGTCGAACTCCGAACTTGCAGACGCCGTAGACGTCGGGAATCCGGACTGCGGGGTAAGCCTGTGGTCCGTGAGGGAGACAACCCAGAGCCGGGTTAAGGTCCCCAAGTGTGGATTAAGTGCAACCGAAGGTGGTCTCGAGCCCTAAACAGCCGGGAGGTGAGCTTAGAAGCAGCTACCCTCTAAGAAAAGCGTAACAGCTTACCGGCCGAGGTTCGAGGCGCCCAAAATGATCGGGGCTCAAATCCACCACCGAGACCTGGCAACGCCCATCACAGGGCGACTTAGTAGGCTTGGCGTACTGATCGGGCGGAAGCTCGGGCGAGAGCTCGCGTGGACCGATTAGTAACGAAAATCCTGGTCACAGTAGCAGCGAGAGTCGGGTGCGAACCCCGACGGCCTAACGAGCAAGGGTTCCTCGGCACTGCCACTCAGCCGAGGGTTAGCCGGTCCTAAGTCCTACCGTAACTCGACTAGGACAATTGGCAAACTGGTTAATATTCCAGTGCCACCGTGCATCACGCCGACGCTTTGGGAAACAGCGAGCGGGGCCTTCGCCCCGTCGAATCGTGGAAGATCGTGGACGCCGTAACGGCAAGAAGCGATCGAATCGCGAGACAGCGCAAGTCGCTGGTACCGAGAGCCCGTGAAAAGGCGCACGGTGACCGTACCGAGATCCGACACAGGTGCTCAGGCAGCGAAAGCCAAGGCCTGTCGGGACCAACCGGCGTTAGGGAATTCGGCAAGTTAGTCCCGTACCTTCGGAAGAAGGGATGCCTGCTTTTCATCGAGCAGGTCGCAGTGACTCGGACGCTCCGACTGTGTAGTAACAACATAGGTGACCGCAAATCCGCAAGGACTCGTACGGTCACTGAATCCTGCCCAGTGCGGGTATCTGAACACCTCGTACAAGAGGACGAAGGACCCGTCAACGGCGGGGGTAACTATGACCCTCTTAAGGTAGCGTAGTACCTTGCCGCTTCAGTAGCGGCTTGCATGAATGGATCAACGAGAGCGTCACTGTCCCAACGCTGGGCCCGGTGAACTGTACGTTCCAGTGCGGAGTCTGGAGACCCCCAAGGGGAAGCGAAGACCCTATAGAGCTTTACTGCAGGCTGTCGCTGGGACGTGGTCGCTAACGTGCAGGATAGGTAGGAGTCATTACACAGGTACCCGCGCTAGCGGGCCACCGAGACACTCCTGAAATACTACCCGTTAGTGACTGCGACCCTCACTCCTGGCGGAGGACACCGGTAGCCGGGCAGTTTGACTGGGGCGGTACGCGCTCGAAAAGATATCGAGCGCGCCCAAAGATTTCCTCATCCGGGTCGGAAACCCGGAGAAGAGCGCAAGAGCAAACGGAAGTCTGACAGTGATCTTCCCAACGAGGATCGCTGACGCGAAAGCGTGGTCTAGCGAACCAACGAGGCTCCTGGATGGGGCCCGTTGATGACAGAAAAGCTACCTTAGGGATAACAGAGTCGTCACCCGCAAGAGCACATATCGACCGGGTGGCTTGCTACCTCGATGTCGGTTCCCTCCATCCTGCCTGTGCAGAAGCAGGCAAGGGTGAGGTTGTTCGCCTATTAAAGGAGGTCGTGAGCTGGGTTTAGACCGTCGTGAGACAGGTCGGCTGCTATCTATTGGGGGTGTATTGGTACCTGCGAGGAACGGTCGTATAGTACGAGAGGAACTACGACTGGGTGCCGCTGGTGTATCGGTTGTCCGAGAGGGCAGATGCCGAGCAGCCACGCACCACGGGGTAAGAGCTGAACGCATCTAAGCTCGAAACCCACCTCAAAAAGAGGTACCACCGAGGACACTCGTAGAAGACGAGTTCGATAGACTCGGGGTGTACGCACCGAGGCAACGAGGTGTGAGCCCGCGAGCACTAACAGTCCAAAGCCACACTCATATCGAGACTTGAGTGTCAGACAGAACCGCAACACGACTGGTACGTGAGACGCTCACGAACCACCGTGCGAGCGGGTTCAGGCGGTAACTGGATTGCGCGCACTACACACGGTCGAATCCATCGGACCGATCAGCGAGACGCCACCGACAGTGGTCGACGAACTGTTCGATACCGAGCAGTTCAAGATGGTTCGATTCCATCAGTCGGCTTGAAGGCGGCCAGAGCGGCAGGGAAACACCCGTACCCATCCCGAACACGGAAGTTAAGCCTGCCAGCGTGTCAGCAAGTACTGGAGTGAGCGATCCTCTGGGAACACTGACTCGCCGCCTCACCACTCATACTACACTCATCACACACCGAGAGCGACGCGCTCGCCCAAGCGAGCGCACCGCTCTCGATTATTACCATCCCACACCATAGCCTCAGCACTCCGCTCGCTGGGCCAGCCCGCCGAACCGAGTCCAAAGACCGTTAAATCGGGCTAAATCGGGCTAAATCGGCGGGAAGACGGGCTGAGCGAGTTCCCGGTTTATGATGGATACGGTGTAACGGCCGAGTGCAATGAACCGCAGCACGTTCGCACTCGTCGCGGCGTTCGTGGTCCTCGGGATGGCCGTCGTCCCGTCGGCCGCGAGCGCGGCGACCGGACTCGCGGTCGACGTCGACCAGCGCCCCGAGACGGGCGAGGCAGTCGTCACCGTGACCGCAAACGAGAGCGCAGTCGAGAACGCGACAGTCGAAGTCACAGGGGAAAGCGCGTACGCGGGCAACGGGACGTACACGACAGCCGCCGACGGCACCGTCGTGCTCCCCGAGCCGGCCGAGACAGTCACCGTGACGATCAACGCCTCCAGCGACGGCGTCAACGCGAGCCAGCAGGTCGAACTGCGCCCCCGCGAGGACGCACTCGCCGTCTCCGCGGCGCAGAACGACGACGGCACGGCGACGATAACCGTCACGCAGTACGACCAGGCGATCGAGAACGCGACCGTCGCGGTCAGTTCCGAGACGGCCTACGACGGGAACGGGAGCTACGAGACCGACGCCGACGGCGAGGTCGCCCTGCCGAACCCGAACGAGACGGTTTCGGTGACCGTCGAAGCGAGCGCCAACGGCGCGAACGCGAGCGCGAGCGTCGAGTTGGTGCCGCTCTCCGAGTCCCTTGACGTCGCCGTCGAACAGAGCGACGACGGCACGGCGACCGTGACGGTCACCCAGTACGGCGAGGTCGTCGAGGGCGCCACCGTGAACGTCACCGGCGAGGAGAACTACTCCGAGGCGGGGACCTACGCCACCGACGCCAACGGCACCGTCACGCTGGACCAGCCCGAAGATACCCAGCAGGTGACGGTGACCGCGAGCGTCGAAGGTGCGAGCGCCGAGACGACGTCCGAGCTCGCCGGCTACGCGAAGCTCGAAGTCTCGGCGGTCCAGAACGACGACGGCGTCTTCGTGCGCGTCACGCACGGCGACGACGCGGTCGAGAACGCCACCGTCGAGATCGAGGCCGACGGCGACTACTCGGGCACGGGCACGTACGCGACCGACGCCGACGGCGAGGTCGCCCTCCCGCTCCCGCAGGAGAATGTCACGATCACCGTGACCGCCAGCGCGGAGAACGAGACCGCGACGACCACGGAGCGGCTGACCGTCGAGTTCGCCCAGCAGGGGCCCTTCGGCCAGGCCGTCGCCGGGTTCGTGAGCGCGCTCCAGTCGGCCGGCTTCGACGGCCCGCCGGGACAGATCATCTCGGACTTCGTCACCGGCAACAACCCCGGTAACGCCGACGAAGCGCCCGGGAACTCAGGCAACGCCCCCGGGCAGGACGACAACAGCGAGAACGAGACGGCCGAAAACGAGACCGAAACGCCCGAAGCGGCCGACGATGCCCCGGGCAACTCCGGCAACGCCCCTGGGCAGGCTGCCGACGCGCCCGGCCGCTCCGGCGACGCACCGGGACAGTCCGAGAGCGCGCGGAGCGGCGGCGCGGGTAACGCCGCAGACGCTCCCGGTCGGTCCGGCGACGCGCCGGGTCGCTCCGGTCAGGCCGGTCCCGACGACGACACCGAAAACGAGACCGACGACCGCGGCCGCGACGGCGGACCCCAGGCCGCGGATGAGGACGAGGACGGAGACGACGAAGTCGAGTCCGAAGAGGCAGAGACCGAAGACGAGGAGGCCGAGAACGAGGAAGCCGAGGATGACGAGTCCGAAGCCGGCGGCGGGTCGTCCAGCAGTTCGGGCAACGGAAACGGCAACTCGGGCGGCGCGCCCGGGAACTCAGGCAACGCCCCCGGCCAGAACTAATCGAGTCCCGACTGATAGTGAGTACTCTCGTCTCTTCCCGCCCAACGCCGTCACCGGTGGTGGCGTTCGGCGGTAAACAGCGAGAGTAATCACTATGACTCCCTGAATCCCCATCGAACGGCCCTCCGACACTCCGCGCGATTCGTTTTTCGCAGTCAGTTCACCGCGACGCCTCGGCGTCAACGACCCTGACGGGATCGACGCCGGCCGCGGCCGCGACGGTCGTCGCGTCGACGTCGAAGCGACGGCGGGCGAGTCGCGCCCCCGCGACGACCAGCTCCTCGTGCGGGTCGCTGTCGCCGGGAATCCAGGCACCGGCGTCGATGCCGTCGCGCGGGCTGGCAGAGAGCGCCCGGACGGCGACGGTGCTCACGAGCGCCGCGCCCGCGCGATCGACGCTCACGGATTCCGCGGGCGGCGAATCCGCCTCCGCGCCGGCGCGCGCACGGTCGAGGGCACCGGCGAGCGCGAAGTAGCGGCGGGCGTCGGTCCCGTCGACGAGCGCCCGTCGGAGCGCCGCGTCGACGACATCTTCGAGCGCGTCGGTCACGCTGGAACCGCGGTCTCCCGGAAGTCGACGTCGGTCACGGTCCCGTCAGGGCGGAGCGAGACGCGCCCGAGCGTGACCGTCTCGCCCGTCTCGGCCTCCTTCGCGATCCGCCGGAGCGTCGCCTCCCGGTCCAATCGCTCCCAGACGGTCCGCTCGACGAGCCGCTGGAACGCGTCAGGGTCGGACCACCCAGAATCGATGTCGGCGGGCACGTGGACCACGAACTGGAACTCCGTTTCGGTGACGTGGATCCCGACGCCGAAGGTGTCGGCGTCCGGGTCGGCAGCGTCGCCTTCGCTGTCGATGTCGGCACCGGCGGCCGGCGCGTCGTCCCCGTCTCCCGTCTCTGTCATATCCACCAGTGCGTGCGCGTCAGGCAAATACCCCGCGGTGGACGGGGCTGAAGCGACCCGCGCGCGACCGTCACGCTATCGCCACACGGTCGCGTTGAGCTATGTGATCACGTCACAGCGCGGGCATAGATAGCACGCCTTTTGACTGGCGAGGGGCTGTCGTGACCCAATGAGCTACAAGATCGGACTCGTCGGCAAGCCCTCCGTCGGCAAGTCCTCCTTCTTCAATGCGGCGACGATGAACGACGTGCCCGAGGGCGCGTACCCCTTCACGACGATCGATCCCTCCGTGGGGGAGGCGTACGTCCGCGTCGACTGCGCGGCCCCGGAGTTCGACGAGACCTGCACGCCCTCGGTCGGCTTCTGCGACGACGGCGTCCGGTTCGTCCCGGTCAAGCTCGTCGACGTCGCGGGGCTCATCCCCGGCGCCCACGAGGGCAACGGCCTCGGCAATCAGTTCCTGACCGACCTCAACGAGGCCGACGTCCTGGTCCACGTCGTCGACTTCTCCGGGACGACGGACATCGAGGGCGAGCCCACAGAGGGCCACGACCCCCGCGACGACATCGACTTCCTCGAAGAGGAGCTCGATATGTGGTACCTCGACATCTTGGAGAAGGGGCTCGAACGCTACCGCTCGGGCTACCACGGCGAGGAGGCGAACGTCGAGGAGGACCTCGCAGAGCAGATGTCGGCGTTCAAGACGAACAAAGACGAGATCAAGCAGGTCCTGCTGTCGACGGGCGCGGGCCTCGACCCCGACGAGTGGGACGACGAGACGAAAGCGCGCGTCGCCCGCGAGATCCGGAAGCGGACCAAGCCGATCGTGATCGCGGCGAACAAGATGGACACCGACGCGGCCCAGGAGAACTACGCGGAGATCACCGCCGACCCCGACTACGACCACCTCACCTTCGTCCCCACGAGCGCGCACGCGGAGAAGGCGCTCAAGAAGGCCGACGAGGCCGGCGTCGTCGACTACCAGCCCGGCGCGTCGACCTTCGAGATCGTCGGCGACCCCTCCGAGGAGCAGGCCGCGGGGCTCGAACAGATCCGCGAGTACGTCGCGGAGTACGACGGCACGGGCGTCCAGGACGTCCTCGAATCGGCGCTCTTCGACGTGATGGGCGCCATCGCGGTCTTCCCCGGGAGCGCGAACGGCCGCGCCGACACCCAAGGCGTCTTCCGCGACTGCTTCGTCCTGCCCGAGGGTTCGACGACCGAGGACTTCGCCTACCACCTGCATTCGGACATCGGCGACGGCCTCCTCCACGGCATCGACTGCCGCTCGAACCGTCAGGTCGGCGCCGACCACGAACTCGCCCACCGCGACGTCGTCGAGATCGTTACCACGAACTGAGCGTCGGGACGACCCGATCAAAGCGGCGTCGCCGGCGACGGCCAAACACTCAACACCGCCGTGGCCGAAGCACCGACGATGTCCCCAACCGAGCGGACGGTCGCGGAACTGACCGACGGGATCGCCGCCGAGCGCGTCGCGCCGGCGGGCGGGACGGCGCTCGCCGTCTCGGGAGCGATGGGGGCCGCACTCTGTGAGATGTGCTGTGTCCACTCGGCGGGCGACGTTCCGGACCGGGACGCAGAGCGCCTCGCCGACTGCCGTGCGGCGCTCGAACGCCACCGCGAGACGCTCCTCGCGCTCGCGGACCAAGACGCCGCCGTCGTCGACGAACTGTTCGGGAGCGGGTCGGAAGAGTCGACGGCGCGCGACCGGAAGCGGGCCGCCACCGTCCCGTTCACGGTCGCGGAGACCACACTCGAAGTCCTCCGGCTCGCCGAGACCGTCGTCGACCTGGGACGCGGCGCGGTCGTCGCCGACGCCGAAACGGGGATCTGTTTGGCCGAGAGCGCGTTCCGGGGATCGCTGGCGACGGCCCGCCGGAGCCTCGCGTGGCTCGACGACCCTGACTTCGGGGCCGACCTCCGCGAGCGGGTCGACGCGCTGGAGGCGGCCGCCGCCGACCTCGATCTCCCGTGCGACCGGGCCGACCGTCACGGTCGATCCGGCACGTAACTGTCGTCGCGACGAGAAATCTCTAATACGCTCGCCCGTGAACGGATCGTCTATGGCTTCGGGGATCCGGGTGCTGCACGTCGACGACGATCCCCAGTTCACCGACCTGGCCGCCGCGTTTCTGCCGAGACACGGCGATGACCTGACGGTCGAGTCGGCCCACACCGTCGAGGACGCCCTCGCCCGTCTCGACGCCGAGCGGATCGACTGCGTCGTCTCCGATCACGACCTCACGGCGACCACCGGCATCGACTTCCTCGAGACGGTGCGGGAGCGCTATCCGGATCTCCCCTTTATCCTCTTCACGAGCAAGGGATCCGAGGAGGTCGCGAGCCGCGCCATCTCCGCCGGCGTCACCGACTACCTCCAGAAGCAGCGCGGGACCGAACAGTTCGAGCTGCTGGCGAACCGCATCGAGCATGCGGTCGAGCGGCTCCGGTCCCAGCGGACCGCGGACAACCGCAAGCGACGCCTGGAGACGCTCGTGAGCAACCTCCCGGGGATGATCTATCAGTGCCGGAACGAGTCCGGGTGGCCGATGGAGTACGTCGCGGGCGAGACCGAACGCCTCGTCGGATACACGCCCGAGGAACTCCAGTCCGGGGACGTCGAGTGGGGCGCGGACGTCCTCCATCCCGACGAACGCGAGCGGACCTGGGAGATCGTCCAAGAGGCGATCGAGGACGACGAGCCCTTCGAGTGTACCTATCGGGTCGTGGCCTCCGACGGCTCGATCAAGTGGATGTGGGAGCGCGGGCGGATCACCGAGCGGCCGCCGAGCGCCGCCGAACTCACGGCCGTCGACGGTGAGACAGAGCGGGTGCTCGAAGGGTTCATCACGGACATCACGCCGCTCAAAGAGCGGGAGGCCGAACTGGAGCGGAGCGAGCGGCGGTTCCGCGCCATCTTCGAGGACCCGAACGTCCTCGTGGGACTGCTCGCGCCCGACGGGACGGTCAGGGACGTCAACCGCACCGCACTGGAGTACGTCGACGCCGAGCGCGAGGAGCTGATCGGGGCGGCGTTCCGGGAGACGCCGTGGTGGCCCGAGACGTCGCGGCCGGACGTCGACGAGTGGATCGAACGCGCGGCCTCGGGAGCGTACGTCGAATTCGAGAGCAAACACCCGGTTCCGGGCGGCGACTCGGTCTTCGTCGAGGGGATGTTCCGGCCGGTCACAGACGACGAGGGGGCCGTGACCGCGATCGTCGTCTCCGCGCGGGACGTCACGGCCCGGCGGGAGCGCGAGCGGGAACTCAGGCGGCAGCACGACCGGCTCGACGAGTTCGCGAGCTTCATCTCCCACGACTTCCAGACGCCGATCGCGACCGCTCGGGGCCGGCTCGAACTCGCGCTCGAAACCGACGACGAGGCGCACATCGAGCGGGCTATCGACGCCGTCGACCGGATCGACGAACTCAGAACGGACCTCGCCGAGACCCTACGGAACGGCGAGGTCGTCGCCGACCCCGAGCCGATCGCCGTCGAGGAAGCCCTCGAATACGTGTGGGCGACGGCCGACCCGGGCGCGGGGGCGTCATACGAGGTCGTCGACCCCGTCGAGATCGAGGCCGACCCCGAGGCGTTCCACCGGCTCCTCCAGAACCTCGTGCGGAACTCGATCGAGCACGGCGACGACGACGTCACCGTCCGGATGGGCCCGCTCGAAGACGGGTTTTTCTACGAGGACGACGGTCCCGGCGTCGATCCGTCGATCAGGGAGGAGCTGTTCGCGCCGGGGTTCTCGACGAAGCCGGACGGCACGGGCGTCGGACTGGGGATGGCGAGCGTCCGCCAGGTCGTCGCCGGGCACGGCTGGGAGATCGAGGTGACAGACGCCAGCGCACTCGGCGGGGCGCGGTTCGAGATCAGGGATACCTGACGCGACTGCTCCGCCGGGATGGGCCGCCGCCCGTCAGGACCGAGCCTCCCTGAACGCGAGGCGATAGTCGTAGTACACGCCATCGTAGCGGAGGAACGTCCGCCCCTCGTCGTCGACGCCGGCGTCCTTCCTGATGTTGCCGTCGAGGTAGGCCCGCTTGTGCATCGTCCGGAGGAGCTCCCGGTACGCCGCCGAGTAGGGGTGTGACTCCTCGTAGGCGTCCCGCCGGGCCGCGTCGACGACGTCGCGGGCGCCGGCCGAGAGGTCGGCGCGGTCGAAGCGCGCGTCGACGAACCTCGCCCGGAGGATCGCCTCCATTTCCGCGGGCGAGTCGGCGACCGGCTCCGCGACGGCGCGGTAGATCGGCTCGTAGAACGTCTCCCGCGAGATCTCGACTGCGTACCGCCGGTCGCGATAGGTGACGAACGCCGGTTCGTTCGCGAGGAGTTCGCTCGACTCGACCCGATCGGTTCCGCGGTAGACGAAGCCGCCACGCTGGACGAGCCCCCACGGCGCGCCGCCGGGATTCCCGCGGGCCCGGGTCGCCATCTGCGCGATCCGAACCGCCGTCGCGTCGCCCTCGGGGAGGCTATCGGCCGCGACGGCGTCGGCTCCGTCCTCGGTATCGGAGTCGGCGCAGCGAAGCCGGAGGATCGGGTGGACCGCCTCGGCCTCGCCGACGACGATCGATCCGAGCCGATAGTACGTCCCGTCCCGCCTCGCGTAGACGGGATCGTCGGGAGTGGCGAAAAACGGCTTCCGGTACTGGGTCGTGTACGTCTCGCCGTCGAGGACGGCCTCGAACGCGGCCTCGTCCCAGTCGGGGGTCGTATCGGCGAGGTCGACGACGAACGGGTCCCGGAGCGTATCGCCGGATCGCGAGAGCGCGAGCGCAAGCGTGGTCTCGTCGGCCTCGTCTGTGCGTCCGTCGAACGAACTGAGACAGCCGGCGGTCGCGATCAGGGACGACGCCGCGACGGCGCCGAGAAACTGTCGTCTGGAGGGGAGAGGGTCTGTCATCGGGGACGATCGTCGCACGATTTCCGTCGCGCTCGCAAAAAAGCCGCGGTGCGGTGTCGGCCTCTCGGCTGACGCTCGCCAGAGGCGTGGATTACCCCTCGACGGGGGTTTTGACCACCGTGACGGGCATCTCGGCCAGCCGAAGGACGCGGTCGGTGACGCTGCCGAGCAGGCTCCGGTACTCGTCCGGGCGGCGGCGCGTCCCCATCACGACCAAGTCGACGTCGGTCTCGCGAGCGAACTCGACGATGGTCTCGGGCGGACGCCCGTGTCGGAGCGCCGTCTCGACGGCGACGCCCGCGTCCCGCGCGCGGTCGGCGACCGCTTCGACCACCTCCTCGCCGACCTCTTCGAGCCCGTGTTCGGGGCCCTCGCGCTCGTCGACGTACTCGTCGCCGCTGTAGGCGTCGTAGACGTCGCTGTCGACGACGTAGAGCACGTGCAGCGTGGCGTCGTGGTGGGCCGCCAGCTGGATCGCGTGGTCCGTCGCCCTGTCCGATGCGGCCTCGCCGCCGGTCGCGAGCAGGATGTCACTGTACATAGGTGAAGGTAGCATACCAACCGTAAAAAAGCACGATGGTGGCTGCGGGGTCTTCGGAATCGCGGTGTCGGATCGGCGAGTGGTCGTGGCGACAGGGTGGAAAGTGAGTCATTAAATAAATCTAGAAGAGTTGTTTCTATATTTACTACTGTGAGTTGGCCCAAAATAGATTCTGAGTCGTATAATACTTTATTAACTAAAATAGTACTTAAGTTTGTAATTTATAATACTATTCCAAGATACCACGATAGAATCGCCGCGGCGCGGCACACGATGCGTCGGAAGGAAGGTTTTTGTACGATGGTGACCGTATCGACATCGTGTTACGTGGTAGCAATAGCGGTCTCGACCACTTGAACGTGTCATACGTGCGGATCTCGTCCGGTACTCCGGTGGTGCGATGTCGGTGATGTCTTCGCTTTGCGACCGCCGGCGCGAGGGGACACGGGACACGGCGCGGTTCACACGGAGATTCATATGATAACGAACGACAGCGACGACGGCGAACACGCGACGAACCGGAACGCTCGACGCACCAGAACAGAGGTGTGGTATTGATGGACGGACGAGTCACGATTTCCGAACTCGAAAAGGTGTACGGCGAGGGCGCAGAGCGAACGAAAGCGATCGAGGACCTCTCGTTCGAGGTCGACGGCGGCGAGTTCGTCAGCGTCGTCGGGCCCAGCGGCTGCGGGAAGAGTACGCTCCTGTACCTCATCGCGGGCTTTCTCGACGTGACGAGCGGCACCATCTCGGTCGACGGCAACCCGATCCAGGGACCGGGCACGGACCGGGGCGTCGTCTTCCAGGACTACGCGCTGTTCCCCTGGCGGACCGTCTTCGAGAACGTCACCTACGGCCTCGAAGAGGACGGCGTCCCGAAGGAAGAGCGCCAGAGCCTCGCCCAGCAGTACATCGACCTGGTCGACCTCGACGGGTTCGAGGACAAGTACCCCAAGGAGCTCTCCGGGGGGATGAAACAGCGCGTCGGCATCGCACGCACGCTCGCGTACGAACCAAAGATCCTGCTTATGGACGAGCCCTTCGGCGCGCTCGACCAGCCGCTTCGCGAGGCCCTGCAAGATCAACTGATCGACATCTGGAACGACGTCGGGAAGACGATCGTGTTCATCACCCACGACGTCGAGGAGGCGGTCTATCTCTCCGAGCGCGTGATGATTATGACGCGTCACCCCGGGACGAAAAAGACCGTCACCGAGGTCGACCTCGATCGCTCGGGCTCGCGTGAGGAGATCGTCACGTCCGACGCCTTCGCCGAGTACAAGAATACCGTCTGGAAATCCCTCCACGAGGAGACGAAAACCGAGGTGACCCTGTAACCGTGCGATACGCGACCTCGCGACGCATCGAAGGGCTCCCGGCGCCGTTGCAGCGCGCCGCACAGACGCTCGTCGACTGGATCCCGCTGGCGATCGTCGTCGTCCTGTGGGACCTGGTCAGCGGCGCGATCGTCGCGACCGCCGTCCTGCCCGCACCGGCAACGGTCGCCGGCGAGATCGTCGACCTCTTCGTCACCGGCAGCGTGTTCTCCCACCTCTACATCTCGCTGTTCCGCGTCGTCGTCGGGCTCGCGTTGAGCATCCTCGTCGGCGTCCTCCTCGGAATCGGGATGGCGCGCTCGGACCCCATCGAGAACTTCTTCGACGTGTTCCTCGCGATGACCTACCCGATCCCCAAGACCGCTCTGGTGCCGCTTGCGATCCTGTGGCTCGGCGTGGGGACGAGCACCGCGATCCTCATCGTCTTCCTCGCGTGTCTCCTCCCGATCGTGCTCAACGCGTACAACGCCGCCGGCAACGTCGACCAGAACCTCATCTGGTCGGCGAAGATGATGGGGACCGAAGGCCGCGACGTCCTGCTCAAGGTCGTCTTCCCGGCGACGATCCCCGAGATCCTGACGGGGGTTCGACAGGCCGTCCCGATCGCGTTCATCGCCCTCGTGAGCGCCGAACTCATCGCGTCGAATCAGGGGATGGGCTACCTCATTCTCACCTCCGGACAGATCGGTAACTACCCGCGGATGTTCGCCAACATCGTCGTCATCTCGGCGGTCGCCTTCATCGCCGTCCGCCTCTTCGAGGAGGTCAGAGAGAGGTGGTTGGTATGGACGTGACCGCCGACGCGAACCCGCGGTTCGATCTCTCGAAGGCGGTCGAGATGGCGAAGTCGGTGTACTCGCTGGTCATCGTGTTGGTCCTCTGGGAAGCCGTCGCCCAGCTCGGACTGATTCACTACTACTTCCTCCCGCCGCTTTCGGACATCATCCTGCGGTTCGTCGAGCTGACGCTCAACGGCCAGATGCTCTACAACGCGTATCTCACGCTGATGCGCGCGCTCGTCGGACTCGCCATCGCCACGGTCTTCGGCGTCGCCGTCGGCGTGCTGTCGGCGCGGAACGACCTCGTCGATTGGTTCTTCGATCCGATCATCAAGATCGGATACCCGGTGCCGATCATCTCCCTGATCCCGGTGTTTATGCTCTGGTTCGGCATCGGCGACATCTCGAAGATCATCATGGTCGCGGTCGGGACGTTCTGGCCCGTCGCGGTCAACGCCCGCGACAGCACCCGTCAGGTCGAGACGAACCTCATCTGGTCGGCGAAGATGATGGGGACGAACGACCGCCGCCTGCTGTGGCGGGTCGTGATGCCGGCCGCGCTCCCGGGCATTCTGACCGGCTTCCAGATCGCGATGCCGCTGTCGCTCATCATCACCTTCGTCTTCGAGATGGTCGCCGGCGGCGGCGGTCTCGGCGCCCTGGAGATCGCGGGCGTCCGGTCGTTCGAGTCCACGCAGGTCTACGCCGCGATCATCGCGATTATGCTCATCGGGATCGCCCTCGACCGACTGCTCCGGGTCGCCCGCGGTCGGCTCCTGCACTGGACCTGAGGCGTCTACCTCTCTCTCGCGTTTCGCCCCCGTTCTCTTCGCTCGCCGGCGGCCCGTATGGCACTGTTCAGATAAGATCGAAAAGTGAGGCGGTCGTAGTTCGTTGGTGCCTATGCAAGAACCGGACCGCCTCACCGGAGGTAGCGACTTTCCAGAGTTAGGTTTTGTGGAGCGAGAGGCGACACCCGAGTCGGCAATGAAGCTGGGTATCCAACTGCATTTGGCGGGATTATCGCTGTCGGATACCGTCTCTGTTCTTGCAAGCCTGGGTGTCGATCGGTGTCGTTCGACCGTTCACAACTGGGTTCAGAAGGCAGACCTACAGCCTGCCGAGGGACAGAATCCGAATTACGTCGCGGTTGATGAGACTGTAATTCGAGTGAATGACCAGCGCTACTGGCTGTTTGCGGCGGTCGATCCCGACACGACTCGCCTGCTGCACGTGCGACTATTCCCGACCAGGACCCAAGCGCTGACCGAGATGTTCCTTGCGGAACTCCGCGAGAAACATCTCGTTTCCGACGCGATCTTCCTGGTCGATGGCGCACCCTGGCTCCAGGCGGCCTGTCACCGCCACTCGCTCCGATTCCAACACGTCACCCACGGGAATCGGAATGCCATCGAACGCGTGTTTAAAGAGCTGAAACGCCGAACTGAGGCGTTTGCAAACCACTTCAGACACGCCGATCCGAACACTGCAGAAGCGTGGCTCCAAGCATTCGCCGTCTGCTTCAATCAGCTAATCTGAACAATGCCCCGTATTCTAGCGCAAAAACATAAATGGTCGTCCATCAAAGATACGACCGTATGCCAGCCATACCCAGGCACGTTCGGACGGAGTCGAAACGCCCTCCAGCGGTCGCGAGCGCGACGGCAGGTGAGCAGGAGGGAGACCGATGATCGACGCCGAGTCGGAGCTCGTCGTCGACTGCGACTGGCACTACCAGGACTCGTTCAAGGAAGTCGCCGAGTACATGCCCGAGCCCTGGTACACCAAGTACAAGAACAGCAACTGGGACGACGCCGGCGTGAAGCAGAACCTCAGTTCGTTCTTTCCGACGTCGACGGGGGATCGGCAGAACTACGGGAAGGTCTTGCGCGAACACTCGAACTACCCCGAAGAGCCCGAGGACCCCGAGCGCGTCACCGAGGGAATGGACTTCCTCGACATCGACGTCTCCCTGCAGATCTCGCATCTCATCCTCGCGATGGGCGGGGTCACCGCCGACGACGAGCGCGTCCAAGCGTTCACCAAAGGCTACATCGAGTACATGCTCGAAGAGGTCCTGGACCCCGACGAGGGCGTCTACGGCCTCGCCCCGATGCCCTACGGCGACGTCGAAGCCTCCCTCGACATCTTAGAGCGCGTCGAAGACGAGGAAGCCTACGTGGGCGCGTGTTTCGTCACCGCGGGCGCGAGCCCCCCGCTCGGCAATCGGAAGTACGACCCGATCTACGAGCGCTGCGAGGAGATGGACTTCCCCGTCGTCTATCACACGGGCGGATCGGGTCTCGACGAGTACGTCCGCGCCGGCTACCAGGAGATGATCGAGACCCACACGCTCGGCTTCCTCGAATCGAATATGTCCCAGATCGTCAGCGTCGCCTGCCAGGGCGTCCCCGAGAAATACCCTGACCTCGACATCGTCTTCATGGAATCGGGCGTTACGTATATTCCCGGCCTGGTGAGCCGGCTGGACGAAGAATATCTCAAGCGCCCCGAGGAAGCGCCGCTCTTGGATACGCGTCCCAGCGAGTACATCACTGATTTCTACTTCGGCACTCAGCCACTAGAAGTCTCCGCGCGCAACGATCTCTTGGAACTGTGCTTCGATATGATCGGCACCGATCGCCTGCTCTATGCCTCCGATTACCCCCACTGGGACTTCGACAGCCCCTCGATCATCAACGAACTCCCGATGCTCGACGACGACGAGCGTCGAGCCATCCTCGGCGGCAACGCCCTGGAGGTGTTCGAGATATGAGTGATGCGGAGAATCTGGTCGAGGTCGGGCCCGCCTCGGAGTTCGAGGACGGCGACGCGGAAATCGTCCAGGTCGGTCGCGCGGAAGTCGGCGTCATCCGGGCAGAAGGAGAATTCTACGCGATCCGCAATCAGTGCCCCCACGACGGCGGCCCCGTCTGCAAGGGCAACGTTCAGAAAGAACTGGTCGGCGAATTCAAAGGCACGGGCAAGCGCGTCGACCAACAGTACAGCGACACGGACATCATCTCCTGCCCCTGGCACGGCTGGTCCTTCGAACTCGATACCGGCATCCACATCGGCGACGACCGCATCCGCGTCCCCACCTACGACGTCGTCGTCGACGACGGCATCGTCTACGTCGATAAGGGCGACTGAACGGGGCGCGTTCGGGGGACTTCAGAAATCCCCGGGGCAATCTACTTGTGTCCGAGCGGTAAGGTTCGGATATGCACGTTGCGATCATCGGCGGCGCGAGCACGATCGGGACGACCGTGGCGTACACGCTGTCGGGGCTGGCCCCGAGCGTCGACGTCTCGCTCGTCGATATCAACGAGGGAGCCGCGTGGGCCCACGGGACCGACATCGAACACGCGAGCTACCACTTCGCGCACGCGCCGGGCGCCGTGCCCGGCCACGACACGGAGTCCGTGGGGACGATCCGGTCGGCGACGCCCGACGAACTCGGGGCCCTGGACCCGGACCTGCTCGTCTTCAACGCGGCGGCGCCACAGCCTGACGACGCCACCGATCCGAGCGCTCGGGAGGCCGAACTGGAGCGGAACCTCTCGATCGTCCGGGACGTCGCCGAGGACCTCCAGTCGCTGGATCCGACGCCGCTGTTGGTGGTGACGAACCCGATCGACCGGCTCGTCTACCACTTTTATACCCTGTTGGAGTGGCCGCGGCGGTGTTTCATCGGCTACTCGCTCTCGGAGACCGCCCGGATGGTCGACGGCATCGCCGACCTCGTCGACGGTCACCGGAACGACGTCTACTGCCCGATGATGGGCGAACACGGCGAGCATATGGTCCCAGTCTTCAGCCGGGCTCGCGTCGACGGCGACCCGCTCGACGTCACCGAGTCCGAGCGAACAGAGCTGATGGAGTACGTCCGCGACATCCCGTTCGACATCGCCGAGGAGCGCGGCGTCGACGAGACGTCGCGGTGGGTGACGAGCGCGGGCGTCTCGCGGGTGGTCCGCGCGATGGCCGCCGCGGACGACGACGTCCCGATAGACGGAACGCCGGCGGGCGTCGAGCCCGCGGGCGACGACTGGACGTTCTGTCTGTCGACGCCGCTCGACGGCGAATACGGCTTCGAAGACGTCTCCCTCGGCGTCCCGGTCGACCTCGATGCCGACGGCGTCGCGGCGATCCACGAGTGGGACCTCGCAGACGACGAGTCGGCGGAACTCCGGCGGGCCTACGAGTCGGTGCGGGCAGACCTACCCTGACGCCGGAGCGACAGCGAGAAAGCGTGGGTGGCGGCCGGTGGTCAGCGGTCGACCGCCGGGGGTGGATTTTCGGCCGAAAGCCGATCACGCGGGGGTGTCTGGGGTGCCTCTGCGTTCCCGCGTGATGCGTTCGTTCGCCGACAGCGCCTCGCGACGATCCGGGACCGGCTCGCGGCGTCCGCGGCTGCGAGTGCGGCTCACGCCGCGGGATGGCCGCTCCGACCGTCGAACCGGAACTCAGTTCGAGGGAACGTATTCGTTGGTCGCGTACTGCTGGACGTCGAAGCTTTCCTCGACGAACCCAAGGTTGACGAGTTCGTCGATCGCGAACTGGAGGCGCTCGTAGTCGATCGTGATGTCCTGTCGGTAGTAGTCCTGGTTCGTGAGGAAGAACCCGTCAACGACGGCCTCCGGGAGCTCGAAGTACTCCGCGGCCAGCGAGACAACCCTGTCGCGGTTGTCGTAGCAGTACGTGACCAGTTCGTCGAGATCCTCGCCGAACGCACCGATCGCATCGCCCTTCTGATCGAGTGAGTTGTTCGAGGCGACCGTGTAGGCGAACGGGTACGCCTCATCCCAGAGGTCCTGGCTCGAGTACACCTCGTTGAAGCCCTCGGATCGCGCCGCGACGGCGAACAGTGCCGGGAAAATACCTGCGTCGATCCGGCCGTCGTTCATCGCCGAGACGAACGTCGGGAACGGCAGTTCGACGATCTGGGCGTCGCTGCCGTACTCGAAGCCCGCCTGTCGCGCCCCCTTCCGTAGAACGGCGTGGGTTCCCGTCCCCTGGGCGTTGACGCCGACGTTCTTCCCTTCGAGGTCAGAGATCTCGGAGATGTCAGTGTCCGGGTGGGCATAAATCTTGAATCCGTACCACTCGGGGTGGGCGTCCCAGAAGTCCGTCGAGATCATCGAGATGTTTCCGGGGACAGCCTCCTGACGCACGGCCGACGCGTAACTCACCGTCGTGAGCAACGCCATATCGACCTCGCCGGCCGCCATCGCGTTCAGCGAGTCGGGGGTACTCTCATTCCGCGTGACGCTGAGTTCGTACGCGGAACCTAGGTTCGACAGTTCGTCTTGGATCTCGGGAATCGCGAAGAGCGAGCCCAGATTCTCGACCGGAACGGTGTACGCGAGGCCGAGTTCAGTGGTCCCGCCACCCGTGATGCTGGAACAGCCGGCGAGTCCAGTTAGTCCAATTGTTCCCGTCGCTGCGCCGGCCTTCAGGAAAGACCGGCGGCCTGTGATATATTGTACCATCACTCGTAGGGTATTAGCGATAGTATATAAATTATGCCAGTTCTTTCGTGAACAACTTGCCGTAGATCAGAGCAGGATCTCGCGATCCTCCACCACTAGCTCGCCATCGAGATACAACGAAGCATCGTCCATCGTGATGTCGAAGTGAAGGGGTGTGCGAGTCTCGCCGCCGATGTTGCTGCTTGTTCCCAGCCCCACGTGGACGGTACCATAGACACCGTGATCATTGATTACACCACCGGTAAATTCGGTGAGGCCCGGGTTCGTTCCGACCGCCAACTCGGCCACGGTCCGGACCGCCGGATCGTCGTATTTATTCCAGGTCCGTTTCACCTTTCGGGCAGCATCACCGCCCTCCAGTTCGGTCACTGTACCGTCTTCGACCTTGATGGTTAGCGCTTCATCTAGCCGTCCAATCCCAAGATTAGGTATTGAACCGTCGAAGACAGCCCGGCCATTAGTCCCAATCGGCGAGGGCGTCACGTTTGCCTCGGTCGCGTATGCGGTCGTGAACTCACCAGGGTTCTCCACGAGACTCGTGAACGCGTTCCCATCACGGCCGCTCAGATCGAACGTCAGATCGGTCCCCTCGTCAACGACTCGCGCTGACTCGGACTCAGTAAACCGACGAGCAATCGCCTCACACTCTGTCGCCGCCTCGTGGAAGTCGATCTTCAAACCGTCGTTGACCAGCGTTTCGGGGGAGAGCTGTCCCATCGCGAGGACGCGGGCGTCGTTCTCAAGGGCACGTTTCACAGATGCCGAGTGAGCGATCGCCCGCGTCGGCACCAGCATAATTACGTCGGCTTCGAGCATCGCTGCGGCGACCGTCTCAGGCGGTTCGTTCCCATCCTCGTCCAGAATGTCCATCAGCGTGACGGTGGGATCAGCGCCGGCGCCGGCGGCCGCTGTTGCGAGCCGTTCCGTGGTGTCTGCGGTTCGCCAGTCTCCGACAATCAGGACTTGTTCTCCCGGCTTGACTCCAGCACACGTCTCGACGATAGTCGCTGCTCCATCGATTTCCTCGACTAATGCCATATCCGTACTGCAGTACAGGACCGCTTAACAGTAACGGTAAATTATGTTAAATTTTCCTTTTTGAGGTGGTCGCGAGCAAGATGCCCCGGTTGACATCCCACTGAGGGGGTCGCCTCAGGACGTCGCCTCTCTTCGCCCCCACCGGTTTTTGATCACGGGGGCGAAGAGAATCGCGAGAATCGCGACGATCAAGACGATCGAGAGCGGACGTGTGAAGAAGACAGGTATGTCCCCGCTCAGTTGCATCGACCGGTATAGGTTCTCCTCAACGATCGTCCCGAGGACAATTCCCAATACGAGCGCGATGATTGAGTAATCGTGTTTACTCATATAGAATCCGAGGACACCGAACGCGAACACCGAGAGGACGTCGAACCAGTTGCCGCGCAGGCTGAATGACCCCAGCACGGCGAAGATGATCACGAGGGGAATGATGTATGTGGTGTCGATACGGGTGATGATCCCCGCTCGGGTGAACAGCAGTACTCCCGCGACGAGGATAACGATGTTGCCTAGCAGAAGCGCGAGGAAGATGCTCTGAGTCACGTACAGGTTTGTCGTGAACAGGTCTGGGCCGGGCCTAATGCCGTGCATAAGGAGACCGCCGAGCAGCACGGCCATCGAACCACTACCCGGAATCCCGAACGACAACGTCGGGATGAGAGACCCCGAGACAGTTCCGTTGTTGGCTGCCTCCGAAGCGATGACGCCTTTCGGATCCCCGTTTCCGAACGTGCCCTCCTCGTTATTCGACCGCATTGCCTCCCCGTAGGAGATGAAATTCGAGATGGAGGCGCCCGCTCCCGGAATGGCGCCAATTAGACCACCGATGAGCGCCGATTTGATTGTCGTAACCGGGTTGTAGATTACCTCCTTCGCGCCGGTGAGGACGCTACCCTCGACTTCTATGTCACCCTGAGCGATTTTCCCCTCCTGTTCGTTGGCAAGTTTGATCATCTCGCCGATGGCGAACACGCCGATGAGGGCGACGACGAAGTGAATGCCATTGTACAGCTCGTAGAGCCCGAGTGTGTAGCGGGGTTCGGCGGTCATCACAGGGAGTCCGATACTCGTCAAGAGTAGTCCGAACGCGCCGGCAGTCAACCCCTTAACCATCGACCCTTCGGCGACTATCGTTATCAGCGCCAGCCCGAGGATTGCGATCAGGAAGTACTCAGGAGAGCCGAAGAGCAGGACGATGAACACCAACAGGGGAGAAAGGAAGATGAGGAGCAAAATCGTGAACGCCCCGCCGAACGCTGAGGAGATTGCAGATATTGACAGGGCGTCGCGGGCTCTTCCCTGTCTCGACATCGGATATCCGTCGAACGTTGTCGCGGCCGCTGCGGCGGTCCCCGGCGCGTTGATAAGGATGGCTGCGACGCTGCCTCCGTACATCGCCCCGCTGTAGATACTGATGAGCAGCAGAACGGCGGAGATACCGTCGATCTTGATAGTGAGCGGAAGGACGACCGCCATCCCAAGATTCGGGCCGAGTCCGGGTATCATCCCGATCACGGTCCCGAACAGGAGACCGAACAGGATCCAACCGATAGTGGGCCAACTAGTGACGATGTCGAACGCTCGTATGAGTGGAGCGACTTCGATCACAGCAGCCCTCCCTCAAAGAGTATCCCGCCATCGATATCGAGCAGCAGGACGGTCATAAAGGTATACGCGAGTACGAACGACACCGCGGATAAGATCGCCGCGTAGCTCAAGCGAACGCGGAACCAGACGAGATAGGCGAAGACGAACACAGGGGTCATCCACAGCATACCTACCAAGAAGGACGCAAGGATGTACCCGGCCATCAACAGCACTGTGATGAGACCGGGGTTCGAACCCCAAAGCAGGTCCTCAGACGGCTCCGCTTCTGCCTGCTCTGCCTTTGCTCGTTGCGCGGCCTCCTCTGCGATCTCTTCGGTCGACTCCGCGCGGACGTCCTCGTTGACAATGCTCACAGAAGTCGTAACGTACTGCTGAAGGAAGCCGGGAAGATAATTTCGGAACAGTAGGAGCGACGCACCAATAATGGTCATCGCCGCCATAAACCGTGGAAAGAAGGCAGCCGCCCAGCTGAAATCGTAGGAGCCGATGAACATATACCCAGCGACGAGGAGCATAATCATCAGCATCACCTGCTCGGAGTTCACCCGCGACGACGCACGTGAGAGACTGTCTGATTTTCCCATATTGATAATGTGTCGTGAACGATCTTCGTACCGGTTATTCTCTCCTCGGTGCCGTCGTCCGAACGGTGTAGGTATGAGCCAATCCTCTCATCTTATCCCCGTAACTGTTCAATGTCGACCTTCTCCGGAATCTCCTCGTAGGCCTGTTTGATGAGGTCATCAACGTACTGCGGCCCGCCGATAAACCGGAGGGGGTTCCCAGTTTCCTCAGACCAACTCTGGAGCTCGTCCGAGTTAATCGCCTGTTCGACGAGATCAGCGAGCTTCTGCACGCGTTCATCGGGTGTCTCCGGCGCGGTGAGGAAGAACCGTCCAATCTGGCCGGCGTAGTCGATGTTGGGGTAACCATACTCCGTGTGAGGTTCGAGATCAGGGAAAACAGCGCTGCCCTCTGACGTCAGTGCCGCGACTACGTCGATGTTGCCTGTATCCTCGATGCTCTGCGCAGTTGTCTCCGTGACGATCCCCGCGGGCAATTCCCCACTCGCCACTGCCTGTCCGACTGGCCCCGACCCGTCGTAGGGAACGTAGTTCTCCCACGGAATCTCGAAGTCGTTCTTGAATAGCAGGGCGATCAGGTGCGTCGGGCTTCCTGGTGACATCCCGCCGATGGATTCGAATTCTCCAGACTCGTAGCGCCCTGCGAAGTCCTCGAAGTTCTCGACGTTGTGTTCGGTGTTCGTGATCACAACCATCGCCGTCGTTGCGTGAGACGCGATCCCCCGGAATTCGGAGAGTTTGAACTCCGTCTGGTCAACGAGCGTCGTCGTCACCTCGGGAGTATTCATCGGCGCGACGCTGTAACCGTCTGGCTCGGCGTTGTAGAGCTCGATGCCACCGCGCATACCTCCAGCGCCGGTGATGTTTTCGAACTGGACCGGGACTCCTGCGATATCGGCCGCCTTCGTCCAGACCTTCCGGGCGTAAATATCGGTACCGCCACCCTGGCCGAACGGGATGATCGCCCGGATCCGCTGGTCGGGGAACTCGCTGCTGCTCCCACCGCTCGCTTCGGTGCTTCCGCCCGAGCCACTATCCATAGAGCCGCTATCCGTGGAGCCCCCTCCACCATCGGAACCTCCTCCTGAACAGCCGGCGACGCCGGCGACGCTGGTGGTGGCAACCGATGCTAGAAACTTACGTCTGCTACTTCGTGACATCACCTATTGTGTTAAAATATATGTAAATAAATGTTTGGGTGGTATATAAGTCCCTCAATATTGGTTATGTCTATAGAGAAATAATAGTTACAAAAAGCAAAACAATATTTTGTCGTGATAAAATTAGGTATTATTCCGTTAGGCAGTATGTTGGCACCCTATTCCCCAGATCCTTTTCCGTCATCTAGCTTCTCGGCGACCACGCGCGAACCGCGCTTCGGAACCCACTTCTCGTTCTTGTACCGGGAAGGCTGTTCGATTTTTTGCTGGTCCTCTTTTTCGGCAATTTTCTCCTCGTCGGGATTCATACTCCTGATCTCTCCGTCGGAGACGATCCCGTCGCGGTTGAAGGGAATCACCTGTACAATCGGCGTTCCCTTCTTGACCCACCCGTCGTAGGGAATCTGCTCCCAAATGAAGGGACAGTTGAGGTTGAAAAATCCCTGATCGGCATCAATGACTCCGGAGAAAACGCTAAAACGAGGTTCTCGCCGATTCATCGGCGCAGTTACGAGTACACTATGGTTTTCGGGAACCTGAATCCGCCACGGACTGAGCCACTGAAAGATAGACACTCCTCCGAATGGAGACTCGTCGCTCATCACTCCCTCTTCCTGACGGTGGAGCAACGGGATATCGAAATTCCAGCGGAAGTTGATCGTACCGTCCTCGTCAGCTTCCACCCGCACATGGTCGGCCAGGGGGACGATCCAACCGAGGGTCATCGCGTCCAAGAACGGCCGACATTGCGTCACTGTCGACTTACCGTCGCCGAAAGTGTTGTCCATTTCTCTGAACCACTTCGGGACTTCGCGATTCGCCGGCCGCGGCTCCGGGATCTCTCCGTAGAACTCATCGTAACAGAGGAACTTCACCATCTCGTCCGATCTGATCGACTCAGACATTATTGTTAGCGAAGGTCGCAGATGATAGTAAAGAGTTACGCTGACCAGAACAGCTCAGTCGAGTGTATCGAGGCTCTCAAGCGCCTCCTCATCTGGGTGCAGCCCGAGTCCGGGCCGCTCAGGAAGCGAGACCGTTCCACCCTCGGGTTCCGGGAGCGACTCGTAGAGCCGCTTGTTTGCCTCCCATACCGGGACGTGGAACTCGACGCGGCATCCGTTGGAGACACCACCCTGCAGGTGCATATTCTGGAACGGCCAGCCGCCTCCGTTGGCGACGCGCACGTTGTTGGCCTTCGCGATCCCCGCAACCCTCCGCGCCTCAGTGAATCCACCCACGAAGGCGACGTTCGGGTGACTGATGTCGACAGCGCCGCCTTCGATCAGGTCCCGGTGTCGGAACGCGTGGCCCTCGTTCTGTCCGGCAGCGATCGGGATCCGAGTCCGTTCCCGGAGCGTCGATAGGAGGTCGACATCGTTGCCGTAGACCGGCTCTTCGAACCAAGCGATGTGCTGGTCCTCAATCCGGTTGCTGAGCTCCAGCGCTTCTGGCAGAGAGTATCCGTAGTTTGCATCTATCATCAGCTCGACGTCATCGCCCGCAGCCTCGCGGACCGCGCGAACGCGGTCAGCGTCGGTCCGTGGCGTCGCGCTTTCGGTGGCGGCAACCACCATCTTCAACCGTTCGGCGCCGTTGTCAACGAGGTTTTCCGCGGCGGTCCGGAGCTGTTCAATATCGTAGTCGGCGAATCCGAAGGTGACGTAGGCAGGGACTTCCGATCGCGCGCCGCCGAGAAGACGCCACACGGGTTCGCCGTAGTGCTTCCCTTTGATATCCCAAAGAGCGATGTCAACCGCGCTCACGGCGGTGCTCCAAACACCAGTCTGGGAGCGGGGGTTGTACTTCTCGTAGAGGGTATCCCATATCCGATTGGTCTCGCGTGGGTCCATCCCCACGATTTCCTCGGCTATCTCATTGTTGATGAAATCCGCCGTTGCGCGGGGATTAAGATAGCCTGTCTCGCCGTAGCCAACGACGCCGTCGGCGGTCTCCACCGTCGCGAACACGACAGCAGTATCTTCTGTGGAGTCGAGTAACGGAAGCTGCACGGGGATCTCGTACGCGTTGGCGCTTACGTCAGTGATTCTCATTGGGATCTGTCCCGGTGATTGATCATTATCCGACAAAAATCTATGTCTAACTCTGCAGCAGATACCGAACGGGGAACGGAGAGCAACGCCGCGCGTCCGGTGATCACTCCACAGCCATCACGGCGACCACGGGGCGATCGGCCGAGAGCAGGATCGACTGGGTCTTGCTCCCGAAGAGGGCCTTCCCCGTGGGCGAGCGCTTCCGCCCGCCGATGACGAGGTAGTCGGCCTCGCGCCGGTCCGCCTCGGCCAGGATCTCCTCGACGGGCTCGCCGACGCGACCCATCAAGACCGTGTCGGCGGGGTCGTCGAGGGTTCCGCGGACGACGTCGCGGGCGACGCCGGTCGCGTGGCGCTCTCCGTCCTCGATCGTGTACTCGTCGACTTCCTGGTGCGGCCGGGCGTCGCCACCCCCGTAGGAGGCCGGCGTCGTGATTGACCGGCTCGACGAGCCGCCGGCGGCCGACCGGAACTCCTCGAAGACGTCCTGCGGCATCACGTGGAGCACGACGTGTTCGACGCCGAGCGCCGCCGCCAACTCCGCGCCCCGCTCGACAGCCTCGCTCGGGGTCGTCTCGCCGTCGACCGCTGTCAGTATCGTCATATCCGGATACTCCGAGCGGGTCCACATAAATCGTGGTGCCGATTCCGCGCGCGCGGATACCGCCGGCGGTGGCACCGACGCCGGCGACCGCGCACCCGCGATTTTATTACCGGGCCCACGAAACACATCCGCCGTCGAATGAGCGACAGAGCATCAGACAGGCGAGTACCGTCGGCTGTCGGCAACGGCGACGGAGAGGTGGCGGTCCTGAGCCAGGCGGACCTCGCGGTGCCCACCCACCAGATCGTCGAGCCCGACGGGTCCTACGACCCCGAGGTGGTCCCCGACCTCTCCGAGGAGGAACTGTGCGACCTCTACCGCTGGATGGTGACCGATCGGGTGTTTTCCCGCCGGATGGTGAACATCCAGCGCCGCGGCGAGCTGGGCACCTTCGGCTCGACCCGCGGACAGGAAGCGAGCATCATCGGGAGCGCGTTCACGCTGGAACCGCAGGACTGGCTGTACGTCGGCCGCGCGTGGACGCCGATGTTTATGCGCGGCGCGTCGATGGACGACATGATCCGCTTTTGGCGCGGGATCGAAGAGGGCCAGCAGGCGTTCGCGAAGCAGAACTCCCAGATCGCGATCTCGATCGGCTCGCACGTCCCCCTGGTCGCCGGACTGGCGTGGGGGATGCAGCTGGACGACGCCGACGCCGTCGCGACCGCGTACATCGGCGACGGGGCGACGAGCACCGGCGCGGCCCACGAGGGCATCAACCTCGCGGGCGCGCTCTCGCTGCCGGCGCTGTTCTTCTGCCAGAACAATCAGTACGCGATCTCGATGCCGGTCGACGAACAGACCGGCGCGAAGACGCTCGCGCAGAAGGCGCTGGCGTACGGCATCGACGCGATCCGGGTCGACGGCCAGGACGTCCTCGCGGTCTACGACGCGGTCCAGACCGCCCGCGAGCGGGTGAAGAACGGCACGCCCGTGTTCGTCGAGTCGGTCACCTACCGGCTGGACGCCCACACCACGAGCGACGATCCGACGCGCTACCGCGAGGACGAGGAGGTCCGAGCCTGGGAGGAAAACGACCCCATCGAGCGCTACCGCTCCTTCCTGAAGTCGGAGGGGCTGTGGTCCCAGATCGACCACGACGCCATCGTCGAGGACATCGAAGCCGAGTTCGACGCGGCGCTGGCGGCGGCCAACGAGATGGCTGAGCGGCAGGTCGCCGAGATCTTCGCGCACGTCTACGAGGAGCTCCCGCCGGAGCTGTCCCGGCAGCAGGAGGCGTTCGAGGCGTTGCTAGAAAAGCGACCCGAGATGTACGACCACATCGAACAGCGGCCCAAGGGATGACGATGCAGGCAACAATCGTTCAGGCGGTCAACGACGCACTGCACGGGGAGATGGAACGCGACGACCGGGTGGTCGTCTTCGGCGAGGACGTCGCCGAGAGCGGCGGCGTCTTCCGCGCCACCGACGACCTCCTCGAGGAGTTCGGGAGCGACCGCGTCGTCGACACGCCGCTGTCGGAGATCGCGATCGTCGGCGGCGCGACCGGGATGGCGATGTACGGCTACCGTCCGGTCGCGGAGATCCAGTTCTCGGGCTTTCTCCCGCCGGCGTTCGACCAGCTCGTCACGAACGCCAGCCGGATCCGCTGGCGGACCCGCGGCGAACTCACCGCCCCGATGGTGGTACGGACGCCGTACGGCGCGGGCGTCCGCGCGCTCGAACACCACTCCGAGAGCCTGGAGGGCGCTTACGCCCACATCCCCGGGCTCAAGGTGGTCGTGCCGAGCACGCCCGCGGACACGAAGGGCCTGCTCACGGCGTCGATCCGCGACCCCGACCCGGTGCTGTTTATGGAGCCCAAGCGGATCTACCGCTCCGTGCGCGAGGAGATCCCCGAGGGCGACCACGAGGTGCCGCTGGGCGAGGCGGCGGTCCGCCGCGAGGGCGCGGACGTCACCGTCGTCGGCTGGGGCGCGATGATGCCGCCGACGCTGGAGGCGGTCGACGACAGCGACGTCGACGCCGAGGTGATCGACCTCCGGACGATCTCGCCGATGGACACCGAGACGGTCGCGGAGTCGGTGAAGAAGACCGGCCGCTGCGTCGTCGTCCACGAGGGCCCGCGGACGCTCGGCGTCGGGAGCGAGCTCGTCGCGCGGATCAACGACGAGGCGCTGATGTACCTGGAGGCGCCGATCGAGCGCGTGGCCGGCTTCGACACCCAGGTCCCGCTGCTCTCGATGGAGGACTTCTACCTCCCGCACCCGCCGCGGATCCGCGACGGGATCGAGCGGGCGCTGTCGGACTGAGCTTCTCCCCGTCCGACACCGCAGGGAAATACTGAAAGGGTTGTGCGTCGACCGGTCGGTATGGTAGAACGCACCTTCGAGTTGCCGGACCTCGGCGAGGGGATCGCCGAGGGCGAACTCGTCTCCTGGCTCGTCGCGGCCGGAGACGCCGTCGAGGAAGACCAGGTCATCGCCGAGGTCGAGACCGACAAGGCGCTCGTAGAGATCCCGAGCCGGTACGACGGGGTCGTGACCGAACTCCACTACGACGAGGGCGAGACCGTCCCCGTCGACGCGACGTTCGTGACCTTCGAGGTCGACGAGGGCGAGGGAGCGGCCGGGACCGCCGACGCCGAGAGCGAGGCCGAAGCGGCGGCCGAGTCGTCGACGACAGACGCCGACGAGACGGCCGAATCCGCAGGCGGTGACGCCGCCGCGGAGGCAGACGCACAAACAGCCGCGGACGCGGAACCGGAATCGACCGCCGGGGACGAGGAGCCCTCTGTCCCGAGCGGCCGCGTGTTCGCGTCCCCGAGCACGCGCTCGCTCGCCCGGGAGCTCGGCGTCGACATCGGCCGCGTCGAGGGCACCGGGCCGGGCGGTCGCGTGACCGCGTCGGACGTTCGAGCGCACGCCGAGGGCGAGGCCGAAGCGAGCGGGACAGCGGCGACGGCCGGAGCGAGCGCGGCCGAATCGGGCGCCGACGCGGCGAGCGTCGCGCAGACAACAGACGGCGTCGTCGGGAGCGACGAGGGACGAGCCGGCGGAGCGCCGGTCGCCGTCACGAGCGAGAGCGCCGACCGCGAGCGGACGCTGGCGATGCCGGCCACGCGGCGCCTGGCCGAGGAACTCGGCGTCGATCTGAACGCCGTGCCCGCCAGCGAGGAGCGGGAGGGCGAGCCGTTCGTGACGCCCGAGGACGTCCGGGCCTTCGCCGAGCGCGGGGGGGAAGCGGCGGCCGAGGGCGCGGCTGAATCGGTCGCCGACGCGTCGGCGACGACCGAATCCGAAGCGGACGCGACGACCGCGGCGTCGACGGCGGAAGCGGATACCTCGGCCGACGTCGCGAGCGGGGGCGGCGAGGCGGACCTCTCGGACCGCCCCGGCGAGCGTGTCCCCTACCGCGGCGTCCGGCGGACGATCGGCGAGCAGATGGCCCAGTCGAAGTACACCGCGCCGCACGTCTCCCACCACGACGAGTTCGACGCGACCGATCTGGTCTCGCTGCGCGAGGAACTCGACGCGGCCGCCGGCGAGGACGTGAAGCTCACCTACCTCCCGCTCGTCGTGAAGGCGATCACCGCGGCGCTCAAGGAGTACCCGTACCTCAACGCCAGCCTCGACGAGGAGGCCGAAGAGATCGTCCTCCACGACGAGTACAACGTCGGCATCGCGGTCGCGACCGACGCCGGGCTGATGGTCCCCGTCGTCGACGACGCCGACGAGAAGGGGCTCAAGCAGCTGGCCCGCGAGATCGACGACCTCGCGACGCGGGCCCGAAATCGGAAGATCAAGCCCGAGGAGATGCAGGGCGGGACGTTCACCATCACGAACATCGGCGTCATCGGCGGCGAGTACTCCTCGCCGATCATCAATCACCCCGAGGCCGCCATCTTCGCGATGGGCCCGATCAAGAAGCGCCCGTGGGTCGTCGACGACGAGGTCGTCGCGCGGACCACGATGCGATTCTCGATGTCGGTCGATCACCGCCTCGTCGACGGCGCCGACGCCGCGCGGTTCTCGAACCGCGTGAAGGAACTGCTGGCGGACCCGACGCGGCTCCTCCTGGAGTAGGCCCGGATCTCCCCCGGCGCCCGACCGCAGACGGATGGCTTTTTGATTCGCGGCCGAGAGGAGTCGGGTATGGTAATGGGCGACATCGCGACGGCGACGGACCTCCTCGTCATCGGTGCGGGACCGGGCGGGTACGTCGCCGCGATCCGCGGCGCACAGCTCGGACTGGACACGACCCTCGTCGAGAAGGACGCCTACGGCGGCACCTGTCTCAACCGCGGCTGCATCCCCTCGAAGGCGTTCATCCACGGCGCCGACGTCGCACACGAGGCCGCGAACGCCGAGGAACTGGGCATCCACGCCGACCCCGCCGTGGATATGCGCCAGATGCAGGAGTGGAAGTCCGGCGTCGTCGACCAACTCACGAGCGGCGTCGAGAAACTCTGTAAGGCCAACGGCGTCGCGCTCCTGGAGGGCACGGCCGCCTTCGAGGACGAACACACCGCGCGGATCGCCCACGGCGGCGAGGGGCAGGGTATGGAGACCGTCGAGTTCGACCAGGCGATCATCGCGACCGGGTCGCGGCCCCTCCAGATTCCCGGCTTCGACTTCGACGACGACCCCGTGCTCTCCTCGGCGGAACTCCTCCAGATGGAGTCGGTCCCGGACAGCCTCGTCGTCGTCGGCGCGGGCTACATCGGGATGGAGCTATCGACGATGCTCGCGAAGCTCGGGACCGACGTGACCGTCGTCGAGATGCTGGACGACGTGCTGCCGATGTACGAGGACGACATCAAGCGGATCGTCCGCTCGCGCGCCGAGGACCTCGGCGTCGAGTTCCACTTCGGCGAGGGCGCGACCGGCTGGGAGGAGGCGGGCGACGGCGTGGTCGTCTCGACCGAGACCGAAGACGGCGAGGTGTCGGAGTACGCCGGCGACGCCGTCCTCGTCGCGGTCGGGCGCCAGCCCGTCACCGACACGCTCGAACTGGAGTCGATCGGCCTGGAGCCGAACGAGAACGGCTTCATCGAGACCGACGACCGCGCCCGGACCGACGTCGAGAACGTCTTCGCGATCGGCGACGTGGCGGGCGAGCCGATGCTCGCGCACGCGGCCAGCGCCGAGGGCATCGTCGCCGCCGAGGTCGCCGCGGGCGAGCCGGACGCGCTCGACCAGCAGGCGATCCCCGCCGCGGTGTTTACAGATCCCGAGATCGCGACGGTCGGGCTGACCGAGGCGGAGGCCGAAGCAGAGGGCTTCGAGCCCGTGGTCGGCGAGATGCCGCTACGGGCCAGCGGCCGCGCGCTCTCGATGAACGAGTCCGAGGGCTTCGTCCGGGTGGTCGCCGACGAGGCGAGCGGCATCGTCCTGGGCGGCCAGCTCGTCGGTCCCAACGCCTCCGAGCTCGTCGCGGAGGTCGCCCTCGCCGTCGAGATGAGCGCGACGCTCGAAGACGTCGCCGGCACGGTCCACACGCATCCGACGCTCGCCGAGGCCGTGATGGAGGCCGCCGAGAACGCGCAGGGCCAGGCGATCCACACGCTGAACCGCTGAGCGTCCGACGCCGATCGTCGGCGTCCCCGAACCAAGGAACTATTTTCCGTCGTGCGGTGGCTGGGGTATGGCCCGAGACACGTCGATCGAGCGCATCGGCATCCACGACTGGGGCACGCACCCGTGTCCGCCCGACTACCTCCGCGATCTCCTTTCGGAGTCTCTTCCTGATTGCGAGTTCGAGCTGTGTGAGACCGACGATCTCGCGGATTTCGATGCGGTCGTCACGCTCTATCACCACGACGAGTTCCTCGAATCGGGCCTCCAGTGGGTCCACAACATCCGCTCGGGCTACGAGGACTTCCCGCTGGACGCCTACGAGGAGCGAGGGATCACGGTGACGAACAGCACGGGCGTCGCGGGCGACCTCGTCGGCGAGAGCGTCACGGGCCTCGTGCTCTCGCTGGCGAAGGGCTTCCACCGCTATCGCGACAAGCAGGCCGCCCGGGAGTGGAAGCGCCTCCCGTGGCGCCGACCATTCGAGGTGAGCGGATCCAGCGCCTGCGTCGTCGGGCTCGGCGAACTCGGCGGGAGCGCCGCGACGCGGCTCGGCGTCCTCGGGATGGACGTCGACGGCGTGGACATCCGCCCCGTCTCGGGGCTGGGTCTCGACCGCGTCTACGACGCCTCCCGCATCGAAGAAGCCGTCGCTGACGCGCGGTTCGTCGTGTTGACCACGCCGCTCACCGAGGCGACACGCGGACTCGTCGACGCCGACGTCCTCGACGCGATGCGCGGAGACGCCTACCTGGTCAACGTCAGCCGCGGCGAGATCGTCGACCAGGAGGCGCTCGTGGACGCGCTGGAGGCCGACAACATCGCCGGCGCGGCCCTCGACGTGTTCTACGACGAACCGCTGCCCGCGGACTCGCCGTTCTGGGAGATGGAGGAGGTCATCGTCACGCCCCACGCGGCCGCCCAGGCGGTCACGTACGGCGACCGGATCGCCGAGCTTGTCGAGACGAACCTCGGGCGCCTCGACGACGACGGGACGCCGTGGAACCGCATCGTCTGACGCGCGGTCCGATCGACCGAGCTTCGAGGCGTTCGAGTTTCGCGAACGCTCGGTGAAAAGTTCCCGAGATATGTGTCTTCTTTCGTATATTACGAACTAGATAATGTAGAAGACGAATATACCGCCGCATACGCCAGTTCCACGTCACGCGAATTCCGCGGCCCCGAGCGTGAACGCTCGTGTGTCGGCGTCGCGGTCCGACGCTGTTCGGAGACGACGAAAGCGGGTTCGAAATCTATGATTAACGATCCTGAGGTTCGCCGCGAGACGCCGATCGGAACCCCGGCTACGAGTGCGTCTGATTGAGTTCAATGATGTTCGCCGCCCGGCGGAGTTCCGGCAGGATCTCGGAGTCGATGCGGTCTTCGTCCATCCGGCTGACCGGACCGGAGACCGAAAGCGACCCCGCGATCTCGCCGTCGCAGAGGATCGGCACGGCAACGCAGTTCAGCCCCTTGATCCGCTCTTGGCGGTCGTAGGCGTACTCGCGCTGTCGGATCTCCGAGAGCGCCTCGAAGAGCTCCTCGCGATCTGTGATGGTGTGTTCGGTCTTCGCCGGGAGGCCGTGGCGGTCGATGATCTCGTCGACGCGTTCTTCGGGGAGGTACGCGAGGACGGTCTTGCCGAGCGCCGTCGTGTGGAGTCGGACCGACTGGCCCGTGTAGGAGTCGAGGCTGACGGCGTCGTCGCCGCGCTCGCGCGCGAGGAACACGCCGAGACCGTGTTCTTCGACCAGGAGGTTGGCGTACTCGCCCGTCGCGTCCGCGAGGCGCTCCATCTCCGGGATGGCGATCGAGTACAGTCGCTCGCGGGAGCGCGCGTACCCGCCGAGATCGAAGAAGCGAAGGCCGACCTCGTACCGTTGATCGCGCTGGACGACGTACCCCGCGTGTTCGAGCGTGCGGAGGTAGTTGTGCGCGCTGCTCTTCGGAATGTCGAGGTGGTCGGACAACTCTGTCACCGTCGCGCCGTCCAGGGACTTCAGCGCCTCGACGATCCGGAACGTCGTCTGTGCTGTCTTCACGGGCGTGTTCGGTTCCGGGGGGCTGGCGTCCATAGGATATGAAGGATCGTTCGGGATATTATAACTATCGTTCGGAAGGAAATGGATGCAGTTCTTCCGAAGCGCGGAGTGCTCCGGCGGTGCCGGACAGATCGGTCGGACGCCGCGACCGGGACGGGCTATCCGACCTGGTAGATCGCCAGTCGGACGCCCTTCGGCTGACGCGTTCCGGTCGCGACGAAGATCCTGTTTTCGAGCCATTCGAGCTCCGGCGTGGCGACCTCGAACTCCGGAACCGAACAGAAGTAGACGTCCTCGGGGTCGACCGGCTTCCCCTCGCGGATCCGCTCGCTGACCTCCAGATCGGCGAATCGCATTCCGCGGTTTTCCACGTAGATGCGGTCGCCGTCGGTCGTCTCGATGGCGTACTTCGCGACCAGTTCGCTGGGGCGTCGGTCGCGGTAGATCTGGTAGTCCGCGCCCGCATCGAGGACCTCGCCCTCGATCTTCCCCGTCACGGTGCCGCCGAGGATCGGGATGATGCGCCGCTGTCCGTCGCCGGTGTCGCCGATCTCGATCGGGGATTCGACCTCCACGTCCAGTTCCATTACCCGTTCGAGGCCCAGTTCGAGGTTCGGATCGTCGCTCTGCCA
Source organism: Halobellus sp. MBLA0158 (assembly GCF_041477585.1). Lineage (NCBI taxonomy): Archaea > Methanobacteriati > Methanobacteriota > Halobacteria > Halobacteriales > Haloferacaceae > Halobellus > Halobellus rubicundus. Next base: position 1,830,854 of record NZ_JBGNYA010000001.1, on the reverse strand, counting down.
GTCGTCGGCCATACGCCCACTGACGACCGAATCAACATAATCGTTGTGTGTGGATTCGCCATCGCCGTCCGGCGGTTGGGCGCGCTCCCAATAACATATGTACCAGTGTTATCCAATCGAGCGGTCGCGACCCGCTCGAATCGCTCTGTGTTGGGAGAAACCGAGTCCCATTCTCACCCAATAATATCGGTATAAATATATTCTATACTGAATTTAGTATTCAGAGTGTACTTCGTTATTAGGTCGATAGAGCAGTTAAATAGACTGTATCCTGGAATCAGTTCATAAATTTTATTTTACTACTAAACAGATTAAAATATTATCTTACCTTTAAACTCGGCTTCGGCCAGCTCCACCGCGTTTCGGACGGCACCGACCGAACTCAGGTGACCTGCGCCGACGGCGGTCTTCATCGCCTTCGCGGGCGCGCCGGTCACCACTTCCGGACCGATCTGGGCGACCGTGCCGTCGCCGACCGTGACGATCCAGCCGGGCACCTCGAAGCGGTAGGGATTCAACCGCGGCTCGAACCCGCCCTCGCCGGACTTCTCGTGGGTGACCAACCGCGCGAGGTTGTCCGCGACGGTCCGCGCCTCGCGGATCGCGGCGGAGGCGGAGGCGGGCACCGGCTCGCCGTCGGCGTCGATGGCCCTGGCGGCGTCGCCGACCGCGAAGGTCCGCTCGTCGAGTCGGAGGTCGCGCCGGACGACGGGGCGGTCCCGCTCCATCGCGTCGGTGCCGCGGATCCCGCCCGCCCAGACGAAGACGTCGGCGGCGAATCGTCCGCGGTCGGTCTCGACGGCGTCCGCGGTGGCCGATTCGACGGTCGTGTCGGTCTCGACCGCCACGCCGCGGGATTCGAGTTCATCGCGGACCGCGGCCCGGAAGTTCGCGGGGAAGTTCGGCGCGACCACGGACTGCTGTTCGAGGACGGTGACGTCGGTCGCGACGTCCTCCTCGCGGGCGAGGGCGGTCAGTTCGCCCGCCGTCTGGATCCCCGAGAGCCCCGCGCCGCCGACCACGACGTCGACTGACTCGCCGGGATCCGTCTCGGCGGCGGCATCGAAGAACGACTCGCGGATGGCCGTCGCGTCCGCGACCGAGGTGAGCGGAAGCCCGTGGTCGGCCACGCCCGGGATGCCGTAGTCGGCGGTGTCCGAGCCGAGGCAGACCGCGGCGTAATCGTACGAGAGGGCGTCGCCGTCGGCGAAGCGGACGGTCCGTCGCTCGCGGTCGATGCCGTCTACGCGGGCCGTCCGGACGTCCGCGCGGTCGAACAGCTCCGTCAGGGGCACCCGGATCGCGTCGGCGACGCTCGGGCGTCGGATGACCCGGTGGACCTCGTGCTTGACGAGGTGGGTCTCCGATTCGTCGACCACGACGAGGTCTACGTCCGGCGGCAGCGCCGATTCCAGCCGGTGGGCCAGCGTCACGCCGGCGTAGCCGGCACCGAGGACAGCCACTCGCATACGGAAGCCACGGGGCGAACGCGCAAATGTCGTACGGCCGCCGCGGGCCGGAATCGACTTTTCTCAGAACAGCGCTTCCGACGACGGGAGGATCTCCGCGGGGCCGCCGACCTCCCAGACGTCGGTCTCGACGCCGACGTCCGCGACCGCCTCCTCGACGCGGTCGGCGTACTCGGCGGTCGTGTTGACGTAGACGCTCGCGCCCGTGTCCGTCGAGAAGTAGACGGGCACGTCCTCGTCGGTCCGGAGTTCGCGCACGGCGTTGAACACGGCGACGGTGTCGGGCTGCCAGTAGACCCACCCGGCCGGGCCGGTCATCGTCGTCGCCGCCAGCGACAGCGAGTCGTGCTCGGCCAGCTCGAAGACGCGGTCGAAGTCGGCGTCGTAGAGGGCGTCCCGCGCCGCGTCGATCTGGTGGTGGATGTGCGCCATCCGGGCCTGGAACATGTGGCTCTCGGCGGCCTCGCGGTGGGCCTCCTCAGTCTCCTTGTAGGCGGGCACGTGCGCGGCGACGATCCGGAGGTCGTCCTCCAGGTCGGTTTCGATCCGCTCGGAGCGGCAGTCCTCGTCGTTCATCCCCGAGTGGAGGTGCGAGAAGGCGCCGGTGACCGCGCGGGCCGCCGAGGCCGAGCCGCGGCGGGCGATCGTCGAGACCTCCGGGCGCGTCAGGTCGAGCCCGGCGGCCTCCGCGAGCGCCATCGCCGCCGCCGCGAAGCCCGAGGCCGAGGAGCCGAACCCGATGTTCGAGGGGAAGGAGTTCTCGGATTCGAGCCGGACGGGGTGGTCGAACCCCGCGAGGTCGCGGACGCGGTCGACGACGCCGTCGATGCGCTCTGCGCCGCGGCCGTCGACCCGGTCGCCGTCGATCCGGTAGACGTCGTCGGCCGCGTCCGGCCGGAACTCGACGGTCGTCGTCGTCGCGCTCGGCGCGGTGCAGACGCTGATGCTGTCGTGATACGGGAGGCGGAGCTCGTCGTCCCGCATTCCGTGGTACTTGATCACGCCCTGGATCGGGTGCGCCCTGGCGGTGGCTTTCATACCTCAACGCGGGAGGGACGCGAGGTTAAACGTCCCGATGGCGCGCCACCACACGGGGGCCGGGCGCGTCGGCTTCGTCGGCTATCGACTCAGATGCCGACGTTGAGCGCGTACGGCCACGCGGTCCCGGACAGCGCCAGGAAGACGAGCGCGCCGCCGAGCAGCGCGACGTTCTTCAGGAAGTTCGTCATCTCGGACTGCTGTTGCTCCTCGGGGACGGCCCAGAAGTCGTGGATCGTCGGCGTCGAGACGACGAGGAACAGCGCGATCGCGCCCGCGGACAGGGCGGGGAACGCGCCGATCGCGATTCCGAGGCCGCCGGCGAGCAGCATTCCGCCGCTGAAGAGGACCGACGCGCGGCCCGCGGGAATCCCCTTCGCCTCGGCGTAGCCGGCCAACTGGTCGGCGCTCTGGAAGTGATTCAGGCCCATGAAGGCCAGCACCAGACCGAAGAGCAGGCGTCCCAAGAGGAACGCGAGTCCGTTCGATCCGGCGTCGAGCTGTAGCACCGTCGTTGAGATATCTGGTATCATCTCGTTAGTTGGTATCGATACGAACTGTTATATCAGTTTGCGAACGCCGATGATATCGGGTGACAGCGGTGTAACCGGGGTTTTGGGCCACTTTTATGGTGTTCTGACGAATAATTGACAGTGTCGCGGTCGCGTCGTCGCGGCGACCGTCGACGTGCCCGCCGGACGGCCGAGAACGCACACGGTGTTTGTAGAAATTTACAATACCTTTTATACTAGGGGTTCTATGACCGCGGTAACGACCACGTCCGTCGCGGGGGCGGACCGCCGCCGATCGGCCGCGGCGCGGCGTGGGAATACCCATGAAACGCAAGCTACTCGCCGCTCTGATGGTCGCATCGCTCCTCGCGAGCGCGGTACCCGCGGTCGCGTTGACCTCGAACCCCAACATCCAGACGGTAACGTCGAACCCCACGCTCCAGCCGGGCAGCGTCAACGAGCTCTCGTTCAAGCTCCTGAACGACGGCACCGGCGCGGAGGACGAGACGCGCGACGCGTACAACGTCCACGTCCGGCCGGCGGGCCGCGTCGGTCCGATCGAAGTCGAGACGCGCGAGCTCTACGTCCAGTCGCTTCCCGACGGCGAGCCCGCGGATCTGTCACTTGACCTCGACGTCCCGGCGAACATCGATAGCGGGACCTACCGGATCCCGCTCCGGCTCACCTACGAGTACGACAACGGCGCCGGCAACGACGTCGAGCGGAAGACGACGATCTACCTCCCCGTGCGCGTCGAGTCCGGCCCGCAGTTCGACGTCGTCGACACGGCCTCGACGGCGACCGTGAGCGGGTCGGGGACGCTCGAAGTGACGATCCAGAACGTCGGCGACACCGCCGCCTACGACTCGACGGTGTCGCTGTCGTCGTCGGCCCCCGACGTCACGCTCGGCTCGGACACCTCCAGCACGCGCTTCGTCGACGCCTGGGAGCGCGGCGAGAACCGCACCTTCGAGTTCGAGGCGACCCTCAGCGACAGCGCCTCCGTCGGCAACTACTCGCTTGCGGCCCAGATCGACTTCGAGAAGCCCGACGGGACCACCGGTTCGACGCCGTCGCTGACCGTTCCCGTCCGCGCGCTCCCGGAGATGACCTTCGACATCTCCGACCTCCAGAGTTCGCTCCGCGTCGGCGAGGAGGGCGCGGTCTCGGGCACGGTCACGAACACCGGGCCGATGGCCGCTGACAACGCCGTCGTGACGCTCCAGGACCCCGGTCCGACGATCACGCCGGTCGAGGACTCCGTCGCCGTCGGATCCCTCGAGCCGGGCGAGTCCGCGCCGTTCTCGTTCGACGTCGAGGTGACCAGCAGCGCCTCCTCGGGCCCGCGACAGTTCGACTTCGGCGTCACCTACCGCGACCGCGACAACACCGAACAGCAGGCCGAGACGGTGCCCAGACGGGTCGAGATCGGCGAGCAGTCGCCGGAGTTCGACGTCCAGCCCGTGAACGCGACGTACAGCGCGGGCTCGGGCGGCACCTTCGAGCTGACGCTGACGAACACCCGTGACCACGCCGTCTCCGACATCTCCGCGAAGATCTACATGGACTCGCCGCTGTCGTCGTCCGACGACGAGGCGTTCGTCGAGACGCTCGAACCCGGCGAGTCGGCGACGATCCGCTTCCAGCTCAGCGCCGGAAGCGGCGCCACGGCGAAGACCTACCCCGTGAAGATGGACTTCCAGTACGACGACGAGGACGGCGACACCATCATCTCCGACACCTACCAGGTGCCCGTCGAGGTGACAGAGCGCTCCGGGAGCGGCGGCCCGCCCGTGCTGCCCATCGTCGGCGTCGTGCTCGTGCTCGTCGTCGGCGGCGGGTACCTCTACTACCGCCGGCAGGGCTGACCGATGGCAGTCGACTACCAGCGCTTCGTCGACTGGGCGGACGACAACATCGTCAACCGTCCGAAGAAAGTGATGCTGGCGTTCGTCCTCGTCACGCTGGTCTTCAGCGTCGGCCTGGGCAACGTCTCGACGGAGTCGGGGACCCAGCAGTTCGCCGAGGACATCCCCGCCGCGGACGCGCTCGAACGCATCGAAAACGAGTTCCTGCCGGTGTTCGAATCCGGCACCGGAAGCACCCAGCTCGTCCAGCGGAACGCGAACGTCCTCTCGAAGCAGTCGATGCTCGCGATGTTGCGGGCCCAAGAGGCGCTCGAAGACCGCGACGACATGTACGTCTCGGACACCTCGTCCGCGGCGACGGTCATCGCTCAGACGATCGACCCCGAGGCGACGACGCTAGAAGAACAGATCGTCGCCCTGGAGCGGGCGACCCCGACCGAGGTCCGGCAGGCCGTCCGCGAGAACGCGGACAATCCGCGGTTCACCGGCACGCTGAGCAACGACTTCAACCGGAAGGCCGCGTCGGCCTCGGCGACGATCGGCGTCGTGACCCACGACCTGCCGCAGGACGTCGGCGGCGGGACCGGCCAGTCGGGCGACAGCCCGATGACGTCAATCCAGATCGACGCCCAGCGGATCATCGACGCGGAGCTGTCGGCGGACATCACCGTCTTCGGCAGCGGCATCATCGCCGACGAGTTCGGGACGGTCATCACCGACTCGCTGCTGATCGTCACGCCCGCGGCCGTGCTCCTCATCGTCGGCTTCCTCATCGTCGCCTACCGCGACCTCCTGGACCTCATCCTGGGGGTGGTCTCGCTCCTGATGGCGGTGGTCTGGACGTTCGGGTTCCTCGGCTTGGCGGGGATCCCGTTCAATCAGATTATGATCTCTGTCCCGCCCCTGCTCTTGGCGGTCGGGATCGACTTCGGCATCCACGCGATCAACCGCTACCGCGAGGACCGCGCGACCGGACTCGACGTCGACTCGGCGATGCGGGTCGCGACCGACCAGCTGCTCGTCGCGTTCTTCATCGTCACGGGCACCACCGTCATCGGGTTCCTGTCGAACCTGGCCTCGGACCTGCCGCCGATCCGCGACTTCGGGATCGTCGCGGGCGTCGGGATCACGTTCACCTTCCTGATCTTCGGCATCTTCCTCCCCGCGGCGAAGGTGTGGCTCGACCGCCGCCGCGACGGCTGGCCCATCCCCACTTTCAGCCAGAGCCCGCTCGGCCGCGAGGGGTCGAGCCTCGGGCGCGTCCTCTCGGTGGGCGTGTTCCTCGCGCGGAAGGCGCCCGTCGTCGTCATCGTCCTCGGGCTCTTGTTCAGCGCGGGCGCCGCGGGCTATGCGACCGGCGTCGACACCTCGTTCTCCCAGGAGGACTTCCTCCCGCCCGAGGAGGTCTCGCCGTTCCTGAAGTCGCTCCCGGAGCCGTTCGCCCCGAGCGACTACGGCGTCGTCGCGACGCTGAACTTCCTCGAAGACAAATTCACGCGGACCCAGGGGGGATCAGTGACCGTCTACGTCGAGGGGCGGATGGAGAACGACGCCGCCCTCGAACGCATCTACCGCGCGGGGGAGAATCCGCCGGAGGCGCTGGTCGACGCGGGCGACCGCCGCGCGGAGTCGACGAGCATCGTCACGATCATCCAGGACTACGCGGACCGCGATCCGGAGTTCGCCGAGCTGGTCGAGCGGAACGACCGCAACGACAACGGCGTGCCGGACGACAACCTCGCGACGATCTACCGCGAGCTCGAGCGGTCGCCGGTCGGCGACCGCGCCTCCGAGTACCTGGCGGACGACCACCGGAGCGTCCGGATCGTCTACTCGACGACCGCCGACGCCTCCGACGACGAGGCGACCGCGGCCGCCCGCGAGATCGCAGACCGGTTCCGGACCGACGCGACCGCGACGGGCAACACCGTGGTCTTCCAGCAGGTCTCGGACCTGATCTTCGAGTCCGCGATCACGAGCCTCTCGATCGCGCTGAGCGCGACCGTGCTGTTCCTCGTGTTCGTCTACTGGGTCCTGGAGGGCCTGCCGTCGCTGGGGATCGCCAACCTCGTGCCGATCGTCGTCGCGGTCGCGGCCGTCGCGGGGACGATGCGCGTGCTCGGCATCTCGTTCAACGCCTTCACCGCGACGATCCTCTCGTTGACGATCGGGCTGGGGATCGACTACTCCGTCCACGTCGTCCACCGCTTCATCGACGAGCGCCGCGAGCGGCCGCTGGTCGAGGCGCTCGAACGCACCGTCATCGGGACCGGCGGCGCGCTCCTCGGCAGCATGGCGACGACGGCGTTCGGGATCGGCGTGCTCGTCTTGGCCGTCCTCTCGGTGCTCGGGCAGTTCGGCATCCTGACGGCGATCTCGATCGTCTACTCCTTCCTGGCGTCGCTTCTCGTCCTGCCGTCGGCGCTCGTGGCCTGGGACCGCGTGGTCAACGGCGATCCCACCACCGCGATGGGGCCCCGCGACGCCGGGGGCGAGGCCGCCGCTGACGAACCGCTCGACGGAACGAACGTCGACGGGGGGTCAGTATGAGCCCGGACGTCGACACCGACGTCTCCGAGCACGAGGCCGTCGAGGCGCTCGAACGCCTCGGGCTCTCGAACTACGGGGCGCGCGTGTTCGTCGCGCTCCAGCGCCTCGGCGTCGCGACGGCCAAGCAGATCCACGAGGAGACCGACGTGCCGCGCTCGCAGGTCTACGGCGCGGCCGAGGAGCTGCTCGACCTCGGACTGGTCGAACTCCAGCAGTCGACGCCGAAGCGCTACCGGCCGGTGGGTCTGGACACCGCGCGGCGACAGCTCGCAGAGCGGATGAAGCGCGAGGCCGACCGCGCGTTCTCGTTCCTCGAAGCCCAGCGCGAGGCCCGGATCGAGCGGGAGACCCGCGACGACGTCTGGACGATCCACGGGCGCGAGCCGGTCCACAACCGCGTGGAGGAACTCGCCCGCCAGGCGACGGATTCGATCCTGTTTGCGGCGCCGTCACCGGCGTTCGTGCCGCCGGACCTCCCGGCGACCCTCCAGTCGCGGATCGCAGCCGGGGCGTCGGCTCGCGTCCTCAGCGAGGACGCGGACGTCAGAGCGATCTTCGCGGACGTCGAGGGCGTCGAGGTCGCCGAGGCGATCGACCCGCCGATGGACCACCCGGGCCGGGTCCTCATCGTCGACGACCGCGTGGTGTTGCTCTCGGCGACGCCGCCCGGCGAGGGCGCCGACGAGACGGCGATCTGGTCGGCCGACACGGCGATGGCCGAGATCCTCGCGCGGGTCATCGAGAACAGCATCGACTCCTTCCTCAACGGGTCGTTCGGCGAGGAGTGAGCGGGCGAGGCGGGGACCCGCGCTCGCTTCCGCTCACGCTCACGCTCTCGGGCTTGGGCTCGGGTCCGTACTCGTACTCGCACTCACCACCGCACGCGGAACCCCGACTCGCCCTCGGGCGTCTCGTACTCGACCGCGACGTCTTCGACCGAGGCGGCCGGGCTCCCGGTGTGGCACCACTCGACCATCTCCTCGACGGCGGATTCGGGGCCCTCGAACACCGCCTCGACGCGACCGTCGTCGAGGTTCCGCACCCAGCCGTCGACGTCGCGCTCGCGGGCCGCATCGCGCGTCGACGCGCGGTAGTAGACGCCCTGGACGGTCCCGCTGACGAAGACGTGCGCTCTGACGGTGTCGGCTGCGTCGCTGGCGTCGTCGGTCATCGAATCGACGTACGGACGCCGAACGGAAAAGATGGCGGTCCGGGAGATTCGCGGTCGAACCGTCCGACTCCGAGACCGCGTCGCCACCGCGAAAAATCCGGAGCCGGGAGTCAGCCGAGGAGGTACCTGAGCCAGGGGTTGCTCTGCACGATCGAGGTCTCTTCGAGGTACTCGTCGACGCCGACGATCCGGCCAGCGCCGATGGCGCCGAGGCCGAACAGCAGGGCCGCGTAGACGATGTGGTCGTCGACGACCCAGCCGTGCGCCAGCGGCAGGCCCGCGAGCAGGCCGCCCTGAAGGCTCGCCAGCCAGTAGAACAGCATCATCACGGCGCCCCAGAACGCGTTCCAGCGGACGAGCGCGCCCACGATGAGCCCGAGTCCGGTGAGCGTCAGCCCCCACATGTTGAGGATGTCGATGAGCGGGCTCCCCGCCATCGAGATGAACAGCTCCCGAGCGGGATTGGCCTGCGGGATCGCGTTCGCGAGGTAGCCCGCGGCCGTCCAGTTGTTCTCGGGGTTCGCGTCGAGATACGTGACGAGCTTCGTGATGCCGCCCTGGAACAGGGTCCAGCCCATCACGACCCGAAGGATCAGGATGGCGTAGCCGATCCAGTGCTCGGAGTACTCGAAGTTGGTCGTCCGACCCAGAATCTCCGCGTCCAGTTTTCGCGTGCTTGATGACATGCGTCTCGTCCTCCGTTCGGAGGATACCCACCAGTTAATATATAATTACGGGTGGATCCTACTGGGCAGGAACCAGCGTACGCGGATTCTCCGGACATATAGACGTCACGGATTCTCGACCTATCTGGATATCTGTATGTGTGATCTTCACACCATCAGGCAACATCGCCGACGGCCGGCGGGCAAGCGTGAAGTTATAGGGGATCGGCGGACCCACTGTGGGTATGGACCTTTTCGGGACGGCTGGGATCCGCGGGTCGGCCGAAGAGCGGGTGACGCCCGAACTCGCGCTCGCGGTGGGTCGCGCCGTCGGCACCGACGTCACCGGGACCGAACCGGACGGGGGAGCGGCGAACGACACGCCGACCGTCGTCGTGGGACGGGACGGGCGAACGACGGGCCCGGCCCTGGCGGCCGCGGCCGAAGCGGGGCTCGAATCCGCCGGCGTCGACGTCCGCCGGGCGGGCGTGGTCCCGACGCCGGCGCTCGCGTACGCCTCGCGGGGCCGCCGCGGCGTGATGCTCACGGCGTCGCACAACCCCCCGACGGACAACGGCATCAAGGTGTTCGTCGACGGCGAGGAGTACGACAGGGACCTCGAACAGGCGATCGAGGCGCGCGTCGCGGGCGAGCAGCGGCCCGCCACGTGGGACGCCTGGGGCGACTCCGCCGAGGAGACGGTGCTCCCGGACTACCGGGAGGCGGTCGTCGCCTACGCCCGCGAGTACGGCGCCGACGCCGACGGCCTCGACGTCGCGGTCGACTGCGGCAACGGGATGGGCGCGCTCGGGACGCCGGGCGTCCTCCGGGAGCTCAGCGCGCGCGTCGTCACCCTCAACGGCCAGGTCGACGGCCACTTCCCCGGCCGGGAGTCGAAGCCGACCCCCGAGTCCCTCGCGGACCTCCGGGCGTTCGTCCGCGACGGCGACTTCGACTTCGGGATCGGCCACGACGGCGACGCCGACCGGATCGTGATCGTCGACGGCGATGGCGAGGTCGTTCACGAGGACACCGTCGTGGCGATCTTAGCCGAGCGCTTCACCGAGGCGGCCGACGCCGACGACCCCGTGGTCGTGACGACGCCGAACGCCTCGGGGCGGATCGACGAGCGGGTCCGCGCGGCCGGCGGCCGCGTCGAGCGGGTCCGGCTCGGCGCGCTCCACGAGGGCATCGCGACCGCCCGCGCCGGCGGCGGGGACGTGGTCTTCGCGGCCGAGCCCTGGAAGCACATCCACCCCGAACACGGCGGCTGGATCGACGGCGTCGCCTCGGCGGCCGTCCTGACGCGACTCGTCGCCGAGTCGGGGCTCGACGGCCTCCGCGCGCCGGTCACGGAGCGTCCCTACCGGAAAGTGAGCGTCCCGTGTCCCGACGAGCGGAAAGCCGAGGCGATGGCCCGCCTGGAGTCGTCGCTTCCGGAGGCCTTCCCCGACGCCGACGTCGACACCGAGTACGGGGTCCGCCTGGAGTTCGCGGACGCGTCGTGGACGCTGGTCCGCCCCTCCGGGACGGAGCCGTACGTCCGCGTCTACGCGGAGGCCGACGACGTCGACGCCCTCGTCGACGAGGTGACGACCGTCGTCGAGGCCGCGGTCGAGGACGCAGACTGAGCCGTCGGTAGCTTCGCCCCGACCCGCCGGCCCGCGGTCGGGTTTCCAATGCCCGTCCAGTTTTCACACCCGGGAGTGGGTGTGCGGGGTCGGAAGCGACGAATTTATGCACATATCGCGTCCCTTACTGGGTAGGTGTCCATAGTAATGGATAGACGTACTTTCGTGAAGGCGACGGGCGTGGCGGGAATCGCGGGACTGGCCGGCTGTAGCGGCGGTCCCTCCGGGGGCTCGACCGAGACGGAGACCGAAGCGCCGACCGACGCGGGCGGCGACGGCGGCGGCGAGGAGACGACCGCGGCCGAGACCACCGCGAGCGGCCCGACGGCCAACATCGGGATGGTCTATGCGACCGGCGGCCTCGGCGACGGGTCGTTCAACGACCAGGCCCAGCAGGGCGCGCTGCAGGCCGAAGAGGAACTGGGCATCGCGTTCAACGAGGCCCAGCCCGATCAGGTGTCGCAGTTCAGCACCTTCCAGCAGCAGTTCGCCGAGTCGACGGACCCGGTCTACGACCTGATCTGCTGCATCGGGTTCCTCCAGGCCGACTCGGTCGGCCAGACCGCCGAGACGTACCCTGATCAGAACCTGATGATCGTCGACTCCGTCGTCGACGCGCCGAACGTCGCGAGCTACACGTTCAAGGAGCACGAGGGCTCGTACCTCGCGGGCCTGATGGCGAGCATGCTCACGACGCGTGACTACTCCGCGGGCGCCGGCTCGACCGCGGGTGACTCGACGAACGTCGGCTTCGTCGGCGGCGTCGAGTCCGACCTGATCAAGAAGTTCCAGGCCGGGTTCGAGGCCGGCGTCGCCGCCGGCAGCGACGACGTCGACGTCCTGACGAACTACGTCGGCGGCTTCAACGACGTCGCGGGCGGCCGCGAGGCCGCAACCGCGATGTACAACAGCGGCGCCGACATCGTCTACCACGCGGCGGGCAACACCGGCACGGGCGTCTTCCAGGCGGCCCAAGAGCAGGGGCGGTTCGCGATCGGCGTCGACCGCGACCAGTCGATCACCAAGCCCTCCTACTCCGACGTGATCCTCGGCAGTATGGTAAAGCGCGTCGACACGGCCGTGTTCAACGCCATCGAGTCGGTCGTCGACGGCGAGTTCCCCGGCGGCACGGCGGTCTCCCTCGGGCTCGAACAGGAGGGCGTCGCGCTCGTCTACGGCGACCAGCTCGGCTCGGAGATCCCCGACGACGTCAGAAGCGAGGTCCAGAGCGCCCGCGAGGGCATCATCGGCGGCGACATCTCGGTCCCGACCGCGCCGCAGTAGCGACCGGCGACGCACATCCAAACCTATTCGTTTATCCTCGAACCAGGAGGTAACAGACCTATGGCCACTGCCGTCCACCTCGAGGGGATCACGAAGCGGTTCCCCGGGGTCGTGGCGAACGACGACGTCGACCTCGAAGTCGAGCGCGGCACCGTCCACGCGCTCCTCGGCGAGAACGGGGCCGGCAAGACGACGCTGATGAACGTTCTCTACGGCCTCTACGAACCGACGTCGGGGCGGGTACACCTCGACGGCGAGCCCCGCTCGTTCGACTCCCCGCGGGACGCCATCGACGCCGGCGTCGGGATGATCCACCAGCACTTCATGCTCGTCGACCCGATGACGGTCACCGAGAACATCACCCTCGGGAACGAGCCGCGGAAGTGGGGCGGCCTCGCGGTCGACCGGGCGGCCGCCCGCGAGGCGGTCGTCGACCTCTCGGAGCGCTACGGCTTCGACGTCGACCCCGACGCCCGCGTCGAGGACATCTCCGTCGGCGAGCAACAGCGCGTCGAGATCCTCAAAGCGCTGTACCGCGGCGCCGACACCCTCATCCTGGACGAGCCGACGGCCGTGCTGACGCCCCAGGAGGTCGAAGAGCTGTTCGGCGTCCTCGAAGAGCTCACCGCCCAGGGCAAGACGATCATCTTCATCACGCACAAGCTCGGCGAGGCGATGCGCGCGGCCGACGAGATCACCGTCCTCAGAGACGGTCGCAACGTCGGCACCGTCGACGCCGACGCGACCACCCGCGAGGACCTCGCCGAGCTGATGGTCGGCCGGGAGGTCCTCCTCGACGTCGACCGCGAGCCCGCGGAGACGGGCGACGTCGTCGCCGCCGTCGAGGACGTCGTCGTCGAGGACGACCGCGGCGTCCGCGCGGTCGACGGCGTCTCCTTCGACGTCCGGGCGGGCGAGGTGTTCGGCATCGCCGGCGTCGACGGCAACGGCCAGTCCGAGCTCGTCGAGGCGCTGACCGGGCTCCGCGAGCCCGAGTCGGGGACGATCCGCTTCCGCGGCGAGGACGTCACCACGGCGTCCCGGCGCGAGCGGATCGCGTCCGGGATGGCCTACATCCCCGAGGACCGCCAGGAGCGCGGCCTCGTGATGGACTTCGACCTCGTCGAGAACGCGCTCTTGGGGAGCCAACACAGCGAGGAGTTCGGCCCGAACGGGCGGATCGACTGGCCGGCGACCCGCGAGCACGCCGAGGCGATCATCGACGAGTACGACGTCCGCCCGCCGGACCCCGACGCCACCTCGGAGTCGCTCTCGGGCGGCAACCAACAGAAGTTCATCGTCGGCCGGGAGTTCGAGCGCGACCCCGAACTGGTCGTGGCCTCGCATCCGACCCGCGGCGTCGACGTCGGCTCGATCGAGTTCATCCACGAGCGCCTGCTCGAACTCCGGCGCCAGGGCGTCGCCGTCCTGCTCGTCTCCTCGAAACTGGAGGAGGTCCAGGGGCTCTCGGACCGCCTGGCGGTCGTCTACGAGGGCGAGTTCATCGACGTCGTCGACCCCGCCAAGACGACAGAGGAAGAACTCGGCCTGCTGATGGCCGGCGAGCGGCCGGACGAGCGCGACCGCGCGGCGGAGGCCGACGCGGCGGCCGACGGCGGAACCGACAGGGCGAATCACGAAGGCGGTGAGCGCGCGTGAGCGCCGCCGACCGCGCCCGCGACGCGCTCGAACGGCTCGTGTCCGCGTCGGCGACCGAGCGGCTCCTGATCAGCACGGCCGCGCTCGTCATCTCGATCATACTGGGAGCGCTCTTGGTCCTCGTCGCCGGACGGATGACGACCTGTGCGCCGACCGACGCCGTGTACTACTTCGGGACCGGCTTCTGTTACGACCCCGTGACCGTCTTCGACCGCCTGTTCCTCGGCGCGCTCGGCGAGCCGTTCCGCGGAGGCTGGTCGCCGGACGGCCAGTTCGCCGTCACGCTCCGGGAGACGACGCTGCTGCTCTTTACAGGCCTGTCGGTCGCGCTGGCCTTCCGCGCGGGCATCTTCAACATCGGGACGCAGGGCCAGATGGTCGTCGGCGCCTTGGCGACCGGGATCGGCGTCCTCTGGGCGTCCTCGCTGGTCTCCGGCGTCGTCGGCACGGTGCTTCTGCTCCCCTTCGGCGTCCTCGTCGGTGCGGTCTTCGGCGGGCTCTACGGGGCGATTCCCGGCCTGCTGAAGGCCTACGCCGACGCCAACGAGGTCATCACGACGATTATGCTCAACTTCATCGCGACCGGCGTGACGCTGTATCTCGTCAGCGGGGCGTTCAAAGACCCCAACAGCGCCGCGAACCAGACCGTCCCGCTGCCGGAGTACGCGCGGTTCCCGTCGATCGCGTTCGGCGCCCGCCAGGACTTCTCGCTCGTCGCGCTCGCGTTCGGCCTCGTCGCCATCGGCGCGCTCTACTACGTCCTCGAACACACGGCGTTCGGGTACGACGTCCGGACCAGCGGGATCCAGCCGCGGGCCGCGGAGTACGGCGGCGTCGACTCCGCGCGCACGATCGTCACGAGCCTGACGCTGTCGGGCGCGCTCGGCGGCGTCGCGGGCGCGATGTACGTGATGATGGTGCTCGGGACGTTCCAGACCGGCCTCCCCGCCTACGGGTTCGACGGCATCACGGTCTCGATCCTCGCCGGCAACAACCCCCTCGGGGTCGGGATCGCGGCCCTGCTGTTCGGGATCCTCAAGAGCGGGACGACGGTCGTGCAGTTCGCGACCGACGTGCCGCCGCAGCTCGTGGGCGTCCTCCGCGGGCTGATCATCCTCTTCGTGGCGATGCCGGAGTTCTTCCGGCTCCTCGGCGGGCGGTTCGTCGGCGGCCGGGAGTCGAGGGCCGTCGCGACCGACGGCGGCCGGAGCGAGTCCGAGGGAGGTGACGCCGATGAGTGAGGCACGCCCCTCCGGCGGGGAGGCCGACGCCGAGGAGTCCTTCGTCGAGCGGTACTCGACGCGGGCGCTCATCGCCGGCGCGACCGTCGCGGGCCTCGTCGTTCTGCTCGTCGCGGGCTGGCTCTTCCCCCGCTCGCTGGCGGGGACGATCGCGGACGTCATCACGAGCCGCAACACGCTCGCGTCGGCCCTGCGGCTGTCCGTGCCGATCGCCTTCGCCGCGCTCGGCGGCATCTTCGCCGAGAAGTCTGGCGTGATCAACATCGGCCTCGAAGGCCTGCTCATCATCTCGGCGTTCTCCGCGATCTACGTCACCGACGTCACGGGCGGCGTCTGGATCGGCTTCGCGGGCGGCGTGGTCGCGAGCACGCTCCTGGCGGGGCTGTTCGCCATCGTGACGATCGAGTTCCGGGCGGACCAGATCATCGCCGGGCTCGCGGTCTGGCTCATCGCTCTGGGACTGGCGCCCTTCGCCTCGCAGGTGATCTACAACGGGCCGAACACGCCGACGGTGGCGACGCCGGGCTCGATCTCGGTGCCGGTGCTCTCGCAGATCCCGTTCTTCGGCGCGCTCTTCTCGGCGTCGCCGTCGGTCTACCTGCTCTTCCTGGCGGTCGCGCTCTCGTGGTACGTCTTCGAGCGGACGGCGTTCGGCCGGTGGGTCCGCGCCAGCGGCGAGAACCCGAAGGCCCTCGACACCGCGGGCGTGAGCGTCGCGCGCGTCCGCTACGCCGCCGTGTTGCTCTCGGGCGTCCTCTCGGGGATGGGCGGGGCCGCGCTGTCGCTCGACCTCGGGCAGTTCACCGGCAACGGCCCGACGATGGTCAACGGCAAGGGCTTCATCGCCATCGTCGCGTACCTCTTCGGCAACTACAACCCCGTGGGCGCGTTCTTCTCGACGCTGCTCTTCGCCGGACTGGACGCGATGCAGACCGTCCTCCAGCTCCGCGGCATCGGCATCCCGCGGCAGCTCATCCGGATCACGCCGTTCGTGATCGTCATCGTCGTCCTCGCGCTCGTCGGCCGGACGCGCATCCCCGAGGCCGCCGGCGAGTACTACGAGTCCGGCGAGGAGTAGGCCTCGGCGCGCTCGGACTCCCGTCGGCTCTCGTTTCTCCGATTTTTGCCCCGTAGAGCGGCCGCACCGCCGCTCGGTTTCTTCTGGGGTCCCGTTCCTCGACCCCGCCGACTTACTGACCGTCGACCGCAACGACTAATTACTAAGTGATATCACTAGGTTATATGTCGTTCAGCGGATTCAGCGACGCGACGGACGCACAGGTCACGAACGCCATCGCGGAGTCCTGGAGCGAGGAGTTCCTCGACTTCACCGACACGGAGGTCATCGTCGTCGGCGGCGGCCCCTCGGGACTGGTCACCGCGAAGGAACTGGCCGAGCGCGGCATCGACGTGATGGTCGTCGAGAAGAACAACTACCTCGGCGGCGGCTTCTGGCTCGGTGGCTTCCTGATGAACAAGCTCACCGTCCGCGAGCCCGCCGACGAGGTGCTCGACGAGCTCGACGTCCCCCACGAGGAGTCCGACACTCCGGGCCTCCACCTCGCGGACGGCCCCCACGCCTGCTCCGCGCTGATCAAGGCCGCCTGCGACGCCGGCGCGAAGATCCAGAACATGACGGAGTTCACGGACGTCGTCGTCCGGGACGGCCACCGCGTCGCGGGCATCGTGATGAACTGGTCGCCCGTCCACGCGCTCCCCCGCGAACTCACCTGCGTCGACCCGATCGCCGTTGAGTCCGATCTCGTCGTCGACGCGACGGGCCACGAGGCCGTCGTCGTCTCCAAGCTCCAGGAGCGCGGCGCCATCGACGCACCGGGGATCGAGCACGCCGAGACGCACGCGACCGGGATGGACACGACCGAAGAAGGCGAGTACGGCGCGCCCGGCCACGACTCCCCGGGTCACGACTCGATGTGGGCCCAGGACAGCGAGGACAAGGTCGTCGAAAAGACCGGGAAGATCCACGACGGGCTCATTACTGCGGGCCTGTCGACGGCGACGACCCACGGCCTCACCCGGATGGGGCCGACGTTCGGGGCGATGCTGCTGTCGGGCAAGCGCGCCGCGCAGGTCGCCCTCGACGAGCTCGGCTCGAACGCGCCGGTCGTCGACCTCCCGGGCGACGCGCCCGCCTCCGCCGACGACTGACGATGGCCGACGACGGCGCGGCCTTCAGCGACCGGCTGCTCGACGACGGCGCGGCGATCTGGGCCGCCCAGAAGGACCACCCCTTCGTCCGCGAGCTCGCCGCGGGGACGCTCGACGAGGCCGCCTTCCGCCACTGGGTCACCCAGGACTACCGCTACCTGCTCGATTACGCCCGCGTGTTCGCCATCGCGGGGACGAAGGCGGCGGACGAAGACCGGATGCGCCGGCTCCTCGACGTCGCCCACACGGTCGTCGACTACGAGATGGACCTCCACCGCGAGTTCGCCGAGGACTACGGGCTCGCGCCCGCCGATCTGGAGTCGACCGAGAAGGCGCCGACCTGCGTCGCCTACACGAACTTCCTGCTGCGGACCGCCCACGAGGGATCGTTCCCGGAGGTCGCCGCCGCCATCTACCCCTGCGGCCAGGGGTACCTGGACGTCGCCGAGCATATGGCAGACCTCGCCGACGAGGAGCACCGCTACACGCCGTTCATCGAGAAGTACACGAGCGACGCCTTCCGCGAGTCGGTGTCGTGGATGCGGGAACTGGTCGACCGCTGCGCGGAGGCAAATCCCGGCGAGCGCGAGGCGATGCGGGAGGCGTTCCTGACAAGCGCGCGGCTCGAACACCGCTTCTGGGAGATGGCCTACACGCGGGAGTCGTGGGAGGTGTCCGCCTGATGGCCGGGACCGGCACGGAACGGCGCATCCCCGCGCCGGTCTCGCTCCCCGTCGCGCTCACGATCGCCGGCAGCGACTCGGGCGGCGGCGCCGGCGTCCAGGCGGACGTCCGGACGATGGCGGCCCACGACGCGTTCCCGACGAGCGTCGTGACGAGCGTAACGGCACAGCACACCCGGGGCGTCGAGCGCTCTACGGTCCTCGATCCCGCCGACGTCCGCGCCCAGTACGAGGCCGTCGCCGCGGACTTCGAGGTCGCCGCCGCCAAGACCGGGATGCTCGGGACCGCCGAGATCGTCCGCACCGTCCGAGAGTGCGTCGCCGACGCTCCGTTCCCGCTCGTCGTCGATCCGGTGATGGTCGCGACGTCCGGCGACCGCCTCCTGGAGCCCGCCGGCGAGCGCACCTACGAAGACCTCGTCGCCGAGGCGACGCTCGTCACGCCGAACCGCGACGAGGCGGCCGTCCTCGTCGGGAATGGAGATAAAAACGACGCGGATCTGACGTCCCGCGAAGCCGGCGAACGCATCGTCGAGATGGGAGCCGACGCCGCGCTCGTCACCGACGGCCACGGCGACGGCGCGACCGTCCGCGACGTGCTCGTGACCGCCGACGGGGCCCGGGAGTTCGCGCATCCGCGAGTCGACACCGACGCGACCCACGGCTCGGGCTGTACGCTGTCGGCGGCGATCGCGGCGAATCTGAGCCGCGGCCTCGACCTCGAAGCGGCGGTCGCGGAGGCGGTCGACTTCGCCGCCCGAGCCGTCCGCTACCCGCACGACGTCGGCGAGGGGCCGGGCGCCGTCCACCCGCTGGTCGACGCGCGCAACGCGGCCGGAGAGCGGGCGACGCTGGACGCCGTCCGTGACCTCGTCGAGCGGTTCGTCGAGATCGACGTGAGTCCGCTCCTAGCCGAGGTCGGGATGAACGTCGTCGGCGCGGCGCCGTACGCCGAGGCCGTCGACGAGATCGCGGCCGTGGAGGGCCGGATCACCCGCACGCTGGACGGCGTCGAACCCAACTCCGAAGTCCGGTTCGGCGCGTCGAGCCACCTCGCGCGCTTCCTGCTCGCGGCCCGCGAGCACGATCCCGGCCTCCGTTTCGCGACGAACTGCCGGCTCACCCCGGGGACGCGTCACGGGCTGGAGACGCTGGACGCCCCCGTCGCGTGGTTCGACCGGACCGCAGAGCCGGACGACGCCGCCACGATGAACTGGGCCGCCGACCGCGTCTTCGACCGCGCGGACGAGCCGCCGCGCGCCGTCGCCGACGAGGGCGCCGTCGGCAAGGAGCCGATGGTCCGGGTCGTCGGCGAGACCGCCGAGGGGCTCGCATCGACGGTCGAGCACCTGCTCGACGAAGCCGCGGCTGACAGGGATCCGTAGGGCTCACCCGATGCGGGGTGCGGGATAGTGGACGCGGGACATCGGACGTCGGCCACCGAATGCCAGGACCGGACGCCCGCGGACCGCGGCCTTCCGAGGGAAAAAGAGTTTTCCGCTCGCACGCGAGAGACGGAACGATGAGTACCTCCCACGAGTACGACGTCGTCGTCGTCGGCGCCGGGACGGCGGGCTGTTACGCCGCCGCCACCGTCGCCAACGAGGGCCTCGACGTCGCCGTCGTCGAGCGGAAGTCCGAGGAAGAGGCGGGCCACATCGCCTGCGGCGACGCGCTCAAGGGCGCGGACGCCTTCCCCGAGGCGATCCCGAAGTCCCGGATCGAGGGCGCGTTCACGAACACGGGCGTCGACCACGGCCGCTTCGAGATCCCCCAGGAGGACACCGTCCTCGACATCCCGGTCCCCGGCGAACTGGCGGTCATCGACCGCTGGGAGTACGGTCGGCTGATCATCGAGGGCGCGTCCGACGCCGGCGCGGACTTCCACTACGACACCGTCGTCCAGGACGTCACCCAGGACGACGACGGCACCGTGACGGGAATCCGCGGCACGCGGAAGGGCGACGTCGTCGAGTATGAGGCCGACGTCGTCCTCGACGGCGCCGGGTCGCTGTCGCTCCTCCAGGACAAGGCCGACCTCTCGGAGTCGACCTTCGACACGAACGTCTCCTACTCGCAGTTCTGCTCCGCCTACCGGGAGATCGTCGAGGTCCCCGAGCCCGTCGAGTGGGACGACGCGCTGGTGTTCAAGCCCACCGAGCGCGCGGCGGGCTACCTCTGGTACTTCCCGCGGACGGAGACGACGATCAACGCCGGGCTGGGCTTCCAGATGAACGAGGAGCCGATGAAGCTCGTCGAGGACCTGAAGCGCGACCTCCGGAACCGCCCCGAGTTCCGGGGCGCCGAAGTGACCGACAAGCTCGGCGCGGCGCTGCCGACCCGACGCCCCTACGACTCCGCCGTCGCCGACGGCTTCCTCGCCGCGGGCGACGCCGCCGGCCACGTCAACCCCACGACCGGCGGCGGGATCGCCGGCGCGGCCTACGCCGGTACCTACGCGGCCGAGCAGGCGGTGAAGGCCATCTCCGAGGGCGACGTGAGCGAGGCGTCGCTGTGGCGCTACAACGAGCGGGTGATGGACCACTTCGGCGCGCGCTACGCCGGCCTCGACGTCTACAACATCCTCTCGACGGCCGTCGACGTCGACGACCTGATGGGCCTGCTCGCGTCGCTCCCCGGCGAGAAGCTCGCGGAGGCGCTGTACTCCGGGACGACCTCGTTCGGGCCGACGCTCCTGGCGAAGACGGTGAAGGACTCCTTCGGCTACTGGGGCCAGATCCTGAACTTCTACCGGACGAAGAGCCTAGCGGACGAGCTGATGCGCCACTACGAGCGGTACCCGACCCGCCCGGAGACGCTGTCGGTCTGGCAGGACGAGCGCGACCGCCTGATGGACGAGATCTACGAGGTCACCGGCGCCGACGCGAAGTACTGACGGCCGCAGTCCACAGTCCATTCTTCCCCAGTGGAGTCTACGCGATCGTATCGACGAACGCATCGGGTGCGACGATTTCGACGCCCCGGTACGATCTGATATCGAGCAGATCGCCGTCTCCGGAGACGACGTAATCCGCGTCGCCGGCGATCGCGACACCCAAGAATTTGTCATCGTCGGGGTCGCGAGCCACCTCGACGCCCTCGATCGGCTGAACGAGAGACGCCTCACGCCGGAGAATCGAGAGGTACTGGTGCCGATCAGCGTCCGTGAACGGGAGCCGGTCGTACTGCATTACCCGATCGAGCTCGTCCAGCGTCGACTCCGAGGCGAGCAGCCGTACGTCGTCTTCGAGCGCGCGGAGCAACGCTTCGAGCGGCGGACCGCCGAATCCGAGCGCGGAGACGAGCACGTTCGTATCCAGGACTACTCCGACCGTGCCCATTCGATCGCGTCCTCGACGTCGTCTTCTGTGACCTCCTCGCGGTCGAACCGCGCACGTGTGCGGGCCACGAGCTTCCTGACCTCGTCCTCGGTGTCCGCGTCGGGCTGTTGCTCCGCCGATCCGAGGCGGACGGCGAGTTCGGCCAGCGCCATCGCCCGCGTGCTGCCGACGCCGACCTCGCCGGTCTCGGAGTCGACGGCGGTGTATTCGCCATCCTCCTGGGATATCTTCACGGTCGGGCTCATCTGGCTACCTGAAGGTAAACGCCGAGGCGAATAAACTGTTACGTCGGTCGCGGTCGCGGAGTCACCGCCGCAACCGCGCGACGGGCTCGTCGCCGCCATCGAACTCCACGAGTCCGTCGCGTTCCAGATCCGAAAGCAACTCCGCGAGCCACTCGCGCCCGTACTCGCCGTCCGGCGCGTAGTCGACCCGGACCCGCGGTCCCAGTTCGTCGAGGCCGAGTTCGTCGTACTCCTTGAGCGTCGAGATCACGCGGCCGCGCATCTGGCGGCGGCTCCCCTCGAACTCCGGCTGGGTCGGGACGTCCGGCGCGGTGAAATCGCCCGTCTCGTAGGCGTGGCACCACTCGCGCCAGGGACAGCCCGCCTCGTCGCACCGCGGTTTCTTCCCGCAGGCGACGCCGCCGAGTTCCATTATCGCGTTGTTCCAGACGCGTGACTCGCCCGCGGGCATCAGATCGGCGGCGACGCGCTCGAACCGGCCGTCGTCGTCTTCGACGTCGAAGGCGCGGTAGAGCACGCGCTTCACGTTCGTGTCGACGACGGCGTCGCCGTTGTTGAACGCGAACGACGCGACCGCGTTCGCGGTGTAGGGGCCCACGCCCATCAGTTCCGAGAGTTCGTCGGGCGTTTCGGGGAAGTCGCCGCCGTACTCGGTCAGCACCTGCTCGGCCGCCTCGTGGAGGTACTTCGCGCGGTTGTTGTAGCCGAGCGAGTGGTCGCTCCAGAAGGCGACGACGTCGGCCCGGTCGGCGTCCGCGAGCGCCGCGGCCGTGGGCCAGCGGTCGAGGAAGTCCCGCCAGGCGTCGACGACGCGGTCCAACTGCGTCTGCTGGCTCATCACTTCCGAGACGAGGATCTCGTAGGGGTCGTCGGTCTCGCGCCAGGGGAACGATCGGTGGTCGGCCTCGTACCACGACACGAGCGCGTCGCGGACGGCGTCGAGGTCTTCGGGGAGCGCCTCGTCCGGCTCGGACCGAGCCTCGTTTCCGGCGTCGCCGTCGGTCATCGTCGGAACCTCGGACCGGTGCGGCTTGGGGGTTCTGGTCTCGACCGAAGCCGTCGCGGACGGCGGGACCGAAGAAACGGCGACGACGAAGGCCGAAGAGGCGGAGCGAGAGCGAAACGAGACCGAAGGCGAAAGCCGTTTGCACGCGCCTCCCGAGAGTCCGTGGTATGAGCCTCGACGAACTCACCGGCGACGTCGAATCCGCCTACACCGACATTGACGCAGAGCAGCCGGTCTCGCTCGATCGGGAGACGCGACACGAACTGGCGATGCTCAAGGCCGCCTTCGGCACCGAGGAGACCGACGAACTGCTCCGTCGGGCGGTGCATCTGCTGTTCCAGACCACGGTCGACCGCGGCACACTCGACTTCCACCTCCGGCAGGACTACGACGTGACCTACGACGAGTACCTCTCGGGGATGACCTACGAGGAGATGACCGGCCAGGACCAGTACCCGCAGCGCGACGACGAGCGCCGCTACCAGATGTGACCGGCCGGACCGTCACCGAGCGCTCGTCGGGAGCGCCCACCGGGCCAGTCCTCCGAGGGCGCGGCGAAGCCCGATCGCGGCCAGCGCGGCGACGTACACGACGAGCAGGCAACCGAACGCGACGAGTCCGGAGACGGAAGCGAGTCGCGAGCGGAGTCGAGCTGCGGGCGGTCGATCGCTCTCAGAGCCGGTCGGGAATCCGGGCGGGTCGACGGCGTCGGTTCGGTGGGGGAGGGGGTTGGCGTCCGTTCGCGGGGACATACGTGATCCGACGGCCGCCGGCGACTCAAAAGCGCCGTAAGGGCGAACAGTCGTTTTAGTCACGGCGTCGGGCGGTCCTCCGAAGCGTCCCAAAGCGGCGCATTTTATTCCGCGCCGACCCAGGGGACGGGTATGGACACCGAGGAAGTCGAACGCCTGATCGAAGCGGGGATCGAGGACGCGGACGCCAGCGTCACGCTCCCCCGCGTCCCCGACGAGGACCACGAGGACGCCCACTTCGCGGCGGTCGTCGTCTCGCCCGCCTTCGAGGGGAAGACGCTCGTCGAACAGCACCAGATGGTCTACGACGCGCTCGGCGAGGCGATGACGACCGAGATCCACGCCTTAGAGATGAAGACCTACACGCCCGAGGAGTACGAGGACCGGCAGTGAGTGGGGGCAACCGTCCCGGCGGCCGCGACGGCCGCGACGACTGAGCGAGACCGACGGGTTTTACGCGGGCGCCGGTCGTCGGTCCGAGTATGTCCGACGACGAGTACCGCATCGAGCGGGACAGCCTCGGAGAGATGCAGGTACCGAAAGACGCGTACTGGGGCGCCCAGACCCAGCGCGCCGTCGAGAACTTCCCCATCTCGGGGATCGCCTTCGGCCGGCGCTTCGTGCGCGCGCTCGGCGTCGTCAAGAAGGCCGCCGCGCAGGCGAACCGCGACCTCGACCTCGTCGACGAGGAGACCGCCGGCGCCATCGTCGACGCCGCCGACGAGGTCATCGCGGGCGACCACGACGACCAGTTCCCGGTCGACGTCTTCCAGACCGGCTCGGGAACCTCCTCGAATATGAACGCCAACGAGGTCATCGCCAACCGGGCGGCCGAGATCCTCGGCGAATCCATCGGCGACCGGGTCGTCCATCCGAACGACCACGTCAACTACGGGCAGTCCTCCAACGACGTGATCCCGACCGCGATGCACGTCGCCGCGCTCGAAGCCGTGCGGAAGGACCTGCTCCCGGCGCTCGAAACGCTCGAAGACGCGCTCGCGGAGAAGGAAGACGAGTTCGACGGCGTCGTCAAGACCGGCCGCACCCACCTCCAGGACGCGACGCCGATCCGCCTCGGCCAGGAGTTCGCGGGCTACCGCACGCAGGTCGAAAAGGGCATCGCGCGCGCCGAAGGCGTCACCGACCACCTCGGCGAGCTCGCGCTCGGCGGGACCGCCGTCGGAACGGGGCTCAACACCCACCCCGAGTTCCCCGAGCGCGCCGCGGAGTACATCTCCGAGGAGACCGGCCTCGACTTCCGGCCGGCAGACAGCCACTTCGAGGCCCAGGCCGCCCACGACGCGATGAACGAAGCGCACGGCGCGCTCCGCACCGTCGCGGGCTCGCTGAACAAGATCGCAAACGACCTCCGGCTGCTGGCGTCGGGCCCGCGTAACGGGCTCGGCGAGATCGAACAGCCCGAGAACCAACCGGGAAGCTCGATTATGCCCGGCAAGATCAACCCCGTCGTCGCCGAAGCGGTGAATCAGGTCCACAAGCAGGTCGTCGGCAACGACGCCGCAGTCGCCGCGGGCGCCGCCGAGGGCCAGATCGATCTGAACCTCTACAAGCCCGTCATCGCCCACAACTTCCTGCAGTCGAGCGAACTGCTCGCGAACGCCTCGGAGGTGTTCGCCGAGCGCTTCGTCGCGAAGCTCGAAGCCAACGAGGACGTCTGCGAAGAGCAGGTCGAGCGCTCGATGGCCCTCGCCACGGCGCTGAACCCCACGATCGGCTACGACAAGGCCAGCGAGGTCGCGAAGACGGCGCTCAAAGAGGACAAGACCGTCAGGGAGGTCGTCGTCGAGAAGGGCTACCTCACCGAAGAGGAGGCTGACGAGGTCCTCGACCCCGAGACGATGACCCACCGCGGCATCCTCGGCGACGACTGACCGGACCGCCGTCTCCCGTCACAGCGACAGCCCGTTTCCGACGTACGCGAGCCCAAGACTCCCCACAAAGATCAGGCCGCCGAACACCGGATCCGGGAGGGAGACGAAGGCGTCGCCGACGGCTCCGATAGCGACGACGAGCCCGGCCGCCGCCGCGGGAAGCGGGTGCGCCGCCAACTGCTGGCCGAAGGCGCGGACCGACCAGTAAGCCGTCTCGGCGAGCGACGCCAGCCTGGAGGCGACGCTCGCGTCGCTGGGCGGCTCCGTCGCCGGCTCGAAGTCCGCGAAATCACCCGTGTCGACGGTGAGCAGTTCGCCGGTGTGGGCGCGTGCCCCGTCGGCGTCGCTCACGCGGAGGAGCGTCACCGTCTCGTCGTCGACGCCGACGACTCGGTAGACGCCGGGCGGGTGCTCGTCGCCGTCGACCCGGACGTGCTCGGAGACGCGGGGCTCAGTCATCGCTCCGTCGGCTGATCGGCTGTCGCGTGCCGGGGAGTCGCTTTGCTCACTCTCCCGTCTGCGGAGTCGCTCCCATCTGCGGAATCGCGAGCGTGCGGAGGGACTACCGTGGAGGGTCGGAACATACGTCGACTCTGGGACATCCTTGGTAATAAGTGACAGGCCGACGCCGTGGGGGCCGGCTCGGACCGCCTCGGCGACAGAGTTAACGGGCGGTTCCGCGAGGTGAGAGACATGCGCCCGCGGGTACGACGCGTTCTCTGGAACGACGACGCGCGGCGGCCGCGACTGCCCTGGCGGATCGCCGCATTGGTCCTCACGATCGTTCTCTTGGGCTATCTCGGCACCCTCGTCTTCGCCGCGGCCACGTCGGGATCGATCCGGGCCGTGTTGGGGCCGGTCGCGTCGACCGAGCAGTCGGCGGTCGCGATCCGGAACGTCGCATCGCTGGCCGCGCAGACGCTCGTGATCGCCGGCGCGGTCGTCCTCGTCGGTCGGTTCGTCGACCGGCGTCGACTCCGCGACTTCGGGATCCGGACCGACCGCGCGTGGTGGCTCGACCTCGGGTTCGGCCTCGCGCTCGGCGCCCTGCTGATGACGCTCGTGTTCCTGTTCGAGCTCTCGGTCGGGTGGGTCGCGGTTCGGGACCGGTTCGTCGTCGCCCGCGCCGGGTTCGCCTTCTGGCCGTGGTTCGCGTGGGGCCTTCTCACCTTCGTCGCGGTCGGCGTCTACGAGGAACTGCTGTTCCGCGGCTACCTCCTCACGAACCTCGCCGAGGGGTTCCGGTGGTTCGATCGGATCAGCCCGATCGGCGCCGTCGGGCTCGCGACTCTCGCGACGTCGCTCCTCTTCGGCGTCGCCCACGCGGCGAATCCGAACGCCAGCGTCGCGAGCGTGCTCGGGATCGTCCTCGGCGCGGTGATGCTCGCCGCGGGCTACGTGCTGACGGGCGAACTGGCGATCCCGATCGGCTTACACATCACCTGGAACTTCTTCCAGGGCGTCGTCTACGGCTTCCCCGTCAGCGGGACCGGCGGCGGCGTCTCGCTCATCGCGGTCGAGCAGTCCGGGCCGCGGCTGTTCACCGGCGGCGCGTTCGGCCCGGAGGCCGGGCTCGTCGGCGTCGGTGCGATCCTCCTCGGCACCGCCCTCACCGCCGGGTGGGTGCAGTGGCGGTACGGACGGCTCGAAATCGACGCGTCGGTGGCCGAGCCGGAGCTCCGGCGAGCGCCGACGGACGGCGACGCGCCCGCCGAGTGACGTCGGCGTCGATCAGCGCGCGTGGAGTGATATCGTGATTGGCGAGGGCAACGGCAGAACAGATTACTGGCCGTGGGTCTGGCCGCCCTCCTCGTGGGGCTGGACGACCACGAAGCCCTCCGAGCCGGTGAACTCCATCTGCATCCCCTCGCCGGAGGTCTGGCCGATCTCGATCGTCTTGTTCGTCGCGATCGACGGCGAGAGGTTCGTGCTCCAGGCGACGGTGGCGTCGGGGTCCGTGTAGACCGGCGGCGTCATCACGAGCGGATCACCGTGGGTGGTGAGCGCGACTTGGCCGGGGCCGGAGAGGTAGACGTTCGTCAGCCCGCCCGCGGCGGCGCCGGAGAGGCTCCCGATCGTGTTGATCTCGTAGTCGATCCGGGACTCGAACGCGAGGACGTCGTTGCCGTTGACCGAGATCGACTCGTCGGCGTCGAGGTCGAGGACCTGGACCTTCTTGCCCTGATCGGCGACGTAGAGATGGCCGGAGCCCTCGGCCTCCATCACGGGCGTGCCCTCGCCGCTGACCGCCTCCTTGACGAAGCCGGTGATGCCGCCCTCCGCGGAGGACTTTCCGGTGAACGTCATCTCGCCGGTGTAGGCGATCATCGTCCCCGCCTTCACCATCACCGTCCCATCGACCGGGACGTCGAGCAGTCTGGCGTTTTCCTTCTGGAATCCGGTGCCGCCCTCCTCGGGCGCGTTCGACCGCGTGAACTCTTCGAGTTCCATCGTGAGGTCTCGGTACCGTTCGGATCGACAAAATCCCGGTGGTGACTCAAATCGCCGTTTCAGCGACGCTCCCGGGCCGAAAATGTGTCACGGGGATCAGTCGCCCGCCAGACGGACCGACGGCGGTTCGTCTTCGTGGGTCGTGATGATCCCGTCGAACAGCTGTTTCAGCGTGTTCATCGTCTGGTCGTCGTGGGCGCTGGCGTCGATCGCGAAGACGCCGAGGCCGTCGACGCTCTGGATGCGGCCGGTGAAGACGTGGAGGAACCGGAAGACCGTCTGGAGGTCCGAGTACATAAGCAGGGTCGAAAGCGAGTGGAGCATCACCCGATTCTGCTCGATCCCCTGATTCTGGTAGAACGACTGGAGGAACTCCGAGAGCTTGATCCCGATCCCGGTCATATCG
Source organism: Halobellus sp. MBLA0158 (assembly GCF_041477585.1). Taxonomy (NCBI): domain Archaea; kingdom Methanobacteriati; phylum Methanobacteriota; class Halobacteria; order Halobacteriales; family Haloferacaceae; genus Halobellus; species Halobellus rubicundus. The sequence goes on along the minus strand of NZ_JBGNYA010000001.1, from coordinate 1,802,821 downwards.
ACCGGCGAGGACGTGTACTTGATCCGGTCGCTGTCGCGGACGTCGCCGACGCCCTGCTGGCGGGTCACGCAGTCGACGACCGCCACGGGACGGTCCTCGTAGGCCGTGCGCTTCTCGTAGTCGTTCAGAACGCGGTCCGCGCCGTCTTTGGTGGTGACGATGATGGCGCCCTCGCCTTTCTCGGTTCCGGACGCGAGGATGTCCAGACAAAGCGACCGCTTGCCGGACAGCGGTGGACCGCTCACCAGGACGTTCGTTCCCGGAGGGACCTCCCGATCGAGGTCCGGGCCGAGGTCATACATCTGGAGTCCTCGGCGTCAAACCGCCGGCTAGAAGGGGGTCGTCGGTCATCTGCTGTATCGACTCGCCGGGAGTCATTAGACGAATAGACCATATTGGGTGCAGATAATATTCTTTTTGATTGCGTCGGTCGATCGCGTGACGGCATCGTCCCCGCCCGCGACACCGTAGGACAGGTCGCTGTGTCTCCCGAGGCCCTATCGGCCACGTAGCGGCCGTCACAGCTCTGCGCCGTCGTGGGATTCGCCGGAATCAGGCGACGGCCGTGACTACCCGCCCGACCACGAACGCGGCCGTCGCGAGGAACATCCCGCGCTTCAGGCGCCGCTGTGCCGTCGCGGGGTCTGTGAACCCGCGGCGCGCGCCGTCGAGCATCACTGCGTCGGCGGGCACGACAAGGACCGCGTACGCAAGCCCGAAGGTCCCCATCAGATACGGGACCGCGCTGGCGAGGACGGCGACGACGAGCACGGCGAGCGCCGCCCACAGCGCCGCCCCCTCACCGATCACGATCGGCAGCGTCCGGAGCCCTTCCTCCCTGTCGCCGGCGACGTCCTCGACGTCTTTCACGATCTCGCGGGTCACCGTCGCCAGGCCCGCCAGCGCGAACAACACGAGCGCGGCGGGGTGGGTCAGCATCCCGACCGCGGCGGCGCCGAAGAGGAACGTCGACCCGGTCAGGTACGCGACGACGACGTTGCCGACGCCGGGGAGCCCCTTGAACAGCTCCGTGTAGGCGACGAGCGCGAGGAGATTCAGCACGGCGATCGCGATGGCGGCCAGCGGGAGGACGAACGCCGCCACGACGGCCCCGAGGAACAGAGCGACGCTGAACGCGAGGGCGCCGCGGGCCGAGACCGCCCCGCGCGGGATCGGCCGCTCGGGGCGGTTGATGCGATCGATGTCGCGGTCGAAGTAGTCGTTGATCGCGTTGCCCGCGGCGGTCGCGAAGACGGTGGCGGCGACCGCAGCGGCGACCGCGACCGGAGCCGCGTCGAAGCCGGCGGCGACGAACGCGCCCGTGAACGTGAGCACCCCGGCCGCGACCGCGTTACCGGGACGGGTGAGATCGAGGAGGCCCCGCGCAGTCCCGTGCGAGCCGGCGGTGTCCATACCTACTCGGTGCCCGCGGCTCCGAAATAAAGGGCGCGGAGTCGACCCGCCGAGCGCCCGGATTCACTCGTCTTCAGTGACGTGGAACTCGAACCGCGCGCCCCCGGTGTCGCTTTCGCTGATCTCGACGGACCAGCCGTGGGCGTCGGCGATCCGGCTCACGATCGCCAGCCCGAGCCCGCTCCCGTCGTCGCTCTGGGAGTAGCCCGATTCGAGCACCTTCGAGCGTTCGGCCTCCGGGATCCCGGGACCGTCGTCCGCGACGTAGAAGCCCGCACCGTCGGGGAGCGGGCCGACAGACACCGTCACGCCGCGCTTCTCACTCACCTCGTCCGCCGCGGACGCGTCGGCATCGCTTCCGGCGCCCTCGTCCGCCGCAGAAGCGTCGGCCTCGTCTCCGGCACCGGTGCCCTCGCCCGCGTCGACTCCGGCGTTCGGAGCCGCGCTCGCGGCCCCCCGATAGAAGTCGCCGTCGTCCCCCCGACCGTCGCTATCGCCCCCGGCGCGCGCTCCCGACATCGACGAGGGGCTTTCGGAACTGTGCTCGACGGCGTTCCGGAACAGATTTTCGAGGAGTTGGGTGAGCCGCTCGGGGTCGGCGTCGATGGTCGTCGGGGCGCCGAGGTCGAGCCGGGCGTCGTCGGTCGGAACGTTCGACCAGCAGCGCTCGGCGAAGGTCGTCAGTTCGACCGACTCCAGCTCGTCGATCTCACGGCCGCTCCGGGCCAGTCTCAGCGACTGATCGATGAGGGTCGCCATCCGATCGTGCGCGGATTCGATGTTCGCGAAGTACCGCTCTTTCGGCTCCCGTCGCGCGAGCTCCAGATTACCGGCGGCGACGTTGAGCGGGTTCCGGAGGTCGTGTGCGACCGACTCCGCGAAGTCCGCCAGTCGCTCGTTCCGCGCCTCGATCTCTCGGCGACGCTGCCGCTGCCGATCGGCCCGAACGGCCTGCCAGATCCGGCGGGCTTCCATCAGGCCGACGCCCAGCCCCATCGCCCCGCCGACGGCCGCCGCGAACAGCGCCCAGCCGACGTTGTTGAACACCGACCCGGCAGGCCAGGTCGCGATCATCGCCAGATTCAGCGCCAGGAAACCGACGAGGCCGCCGAGAAACCAGTTCCGGATCCGCCCGTAGTGCTCCCGCGGGAGGTCGCCGCGCTGGAGCCGCCGGCCGCCGTACACGGTCGCCGCGGCGAAGGGATAGACCGTGGCCGCGCCGACGAGAAACCCCTCGACCGAAGTCGTGGCTCTGGGCGACTCGACGGCGGCGACGTACAGCAGTAGGTGGGCAAAGACGATCGCGACGCCGACGCCCTGCACAAACTGGGGGAGGTGCGAATCGAACGCGTCCGCCGCTCCCGACCAGTCGTTCATATCGGTATTTACTCGCAATGCCGTTTATGTGTTGGCATAGTAATATCAAAACAGATAATCAGGTGTGGAATATTACTCAAACCTCGATAGAATGCATTCTGCAGGCTTGAAATCGATCTGCTTAGATATTAAATACGATATCCAGTAGTCCGACGATCACCACACCTCGCGGGCGATCCAGACCGGCACGGCCACGGCCAGGGCGACGGCGACGGGCCACAGATCCGAACTGGCGTACAGATTGCCGGCCGGCGGCAGCCAGCCCGTGAGCGGGAACAGGTACGGCGGCCCGAGTCCGTCGACGCGGATCACGAACAGGTCGAGGACGAGGTGGCCGATGCCGCCGGCGACGAGCGCGCCCAGCGCGGCCCGCCGATCGGCGCTCCGGATCGTCAGCGCGCCGATCCCGCCGAGAACCGCCACTCCACCGAGCGTGTGCAGCCCCCAGAACGAGTACGGCACGCCGAAGGCGCTGCCGCTCGCCACGTCGGCGACGACGGCGGCCTTCATCGCGTCTGGCATCGTCGCGCCCACGCAGACGACCGGGACGTACCGCTCCGGGAACCGCGTCCGCCAGGCGAGGAGGCCGGCGGCGGCGTACGCCAGCAGGACGTGAGTGAGGAGGTCCGGCATCACTCGCCTCCGCGGGGAACGAACCGCCAGTGGTCGAGGTCGATCCGCCACCGCCGCAGGAACAGCACGGCCGCGAGCGCGATCCCGACGACCGAGACGCCGTACATATACCAGACGCCGCCGGCGGACTGTACGTGGTAGTTCTCGGTCTCGAACTGTCGATCGGGACCGAGCATCCCGTAGATCTGGACGTGATCGCCGATCTCGACGGCCGCCGGTGACGGATCTGAAACACGGAGATGGAGCCCCTCAGTCTCGACGAGGAGGCTCCCGTTCTCGGTTCCGACGGCCTCCGTCCAGAGGTGCGCGCGCTCGCCGACGTGAGCCGCGTAGTCGGCGTCGATGGCCGCGGCATCGGGATATACGTCGCTGCCGTTGAACTGCACGCCGAAGCCGACGGTCAGGGCGCAGAGCACCAGAATGAGCACGAACGCGATCGAGAGACGGCGCACAGTTCGCCCTACTCGGGCGAGGACCTGTATGTTTCGATCGTTGACGTGACGGCCGCGGATTCACGCTATCACGTCGGCGCAGAGAGAGTCAGAGGTGGAGATTTGAACCACGGTCGGAGCGGAGCTCCTGCCTGATTCAAATCCCTCTCGCGGCTCTCCAACTCCGCTTTGTTCCGTCAGAAGAGCCGGAGGAGGGATTTGAACCCTCGGCCTATTCCTTACGAAGGAATCGCTCTGCCAGCTGAGCTACTCCGGCACGGACGCACTCAACCGTACTTCGATGACGAAGAAAAGGCTTCCGAATCACCGCGCCGTGAGGCGGACGTCGAGACAGACGTTGTACTCGTGGGGCGCGTACGAGCGGACGACGCGTTCGGTCTCGACGGCGACGTCGTAGGTTGGTTCGGCGGCCTCGGCGGCCGCGCGGATCGCCCGCTCGCCCGGTCCGAACGGGTCGTCCTCGTGCTGGATGTCGTAGTAGTGGAGGACGCACTCCTCGCCGGCGAGCGCGACCGCCGTGTCCAGGAAGTCGTCGGCGCTGTGCGGGAGATTCATCACCAGGCGGTCGGCCCAGTCCGCGTAGCCGTGTTCGTCGGGGAGCGCGCGGACGTCGCCGTGAATGGCGGTGAGCCGCTCGTCGACGCCGTTCCGACGGGCGTTCTCCCGCAGGTACTCGACGGCCGCCGGATTGAGGTCGCAGCCGACGACCGCGGCGCCGCGGCCGGCCATCGGGACCGCGAAGGGGCCGACCCCGGCGAACATATCCACGGCGCGCTCTTCGGCTCCGACCTGCTCGATCACCCGGTGGCGTTCGGTCGCGAGACGCGGCGAGAAGTACACCTCGGCGATATCGAGGGCGAACTCGTAGCCGTACTCGCGGTGGACCGTCTCGGTCGACTCGCCCGCCAGCACGTCCCAGTCGCGGACCCGGAGCTCCCCCCGGACCTTGGAGGCGCGGTTGACGACCGTCGCCGCGCGGAGGTCGGACTCGACGACCGCGTCGGCGATTCGGCGAGCGCGCTCGTCGTCGTCTTCGTCGAGGATGACGATGTCGCCGAGCCGTTCGTAGGACGGCTCGAAGCCGAGAAGGTCCGCGGGGGAGGTCTGTGTCTCCCGCTGCGGGGCGTCGTAGTCGACGACCTCGAAGTCGTCGGGGACGGCCGCCGGGTCCGTCACGGGGATGTAGAGCGCGCCTCCCTCGGCGGTGATCTCGCGCTCGCGGTCGAGGAGATCGCGCTTGGCGAGGGCGCTCCGGGTCTCCTCGCCCCGGCTCGTCGGCACGCGGACGCAGGGGACGGCCATACCCGAGCGTTGCGAGCGACGGGAGTAAGCGTGACGTTTCGCGGCGGTGCGTTCATCTCCGGCTCGTACGGGCCGTCACTCGGAGGGCACGACGAGCACCGGCGTCTCCGAGAGCCGCACGACCTTCTCGGCGACACTCCCGAGGACGAACCGTTCGACGCCGGTGCGGCCGTGGGTACCGATCACGACGAGGTCCGCGCCGGTCCGGTCGGCGTAGTCGAGGATCCCGCGGTGCGGCACGCCGTGTTCGACCGCGCCGTCGAACGCGACGCCGATGTCGTCGGTGCGGGCCCGAACGCGTTCGATCGCCGCCTCCGCGGCGTCCTCGTACGCGGCGCGCGTCTCGCTCGACCGGATCGGCTCCCGCGGCACGACCGAGAGGGCGTGAACGGCGGCCTCGGACCGAGCGGCGACGCCGACACCCCAGCGCTCGGCGGGGGCCGCAGCGTCGCTGCCGTCGGTGGGCACGACGACGTCGCGGTAGGGCCGCTCGCCGGCGGCGTCCGGCCGGACGGTGAGAACGGGCACGGGCGAGAGGCGAACGACCTTCTCGGCGACGCTGCCGAGCAGGTAGCGGTCCAGCCCGGTGCGGCCGTGGGTGCCCATCGCGACTAAGTCGATCCCCTCGCGGTCGACGTATTCGAGGATCTCCTCGTGGGGGAACCCGGACTCGACGGCGGTGCGGACCGCGACGCCCGCGTCCTGCACCCGGGCGGCGGCGTCGGCGACGGCGTCTTCGAGGTCCGCTTCGACCTCCGTCCGCTCTGTGACGCTCGACAGGCCGTACGGATCGACCACGGCCAGGAGGTGGACGCTCGCCCCCGTCTCGTCCGCGAGCGATACGGCGTGATCGAGCGCGGGGAGCGCGCTCTCGCGCCCGTCGATGGGCACCAGGATCCGACCGACGTCGATCGGCGGCTCTCGGGTCATACGCGACCGTTCGGCGGGTGCCGGGAAAAATTCCGCCCCTCCCGCGGTGCGAGCGCTGCGACGTCTCGCCGACGCCTACCGCTCGGAGTCGGTGCGGTCAGGGCCGTCGCTCCCCTCTCTGGCCGACTCGCCGGCACCGTCGGGGACCGCGTCCTCAAGCGTCCAGCCCTCGGGGCCCGGCAGGTGCGTCCTCGCGAGCGCGTCCGAGTTCGAGGCCGTTGCGTCATCGAGTCCGGAGCCGGAACCGGAATCGGAATCGGAATCGGGGGCCGTCTCGGCGACGACCGCCAGGTACGACTCGACGGCCGCGACGGCGTCGTCGGGGTCGGTGTAGCTCTCGCCGAGGCCGACCTCCTGACGGCGCCACTCCTCGTCGCCGACGTACACGTCGACCCACCAGTACAGCGAGAGCCCCTTCGAGAACTCGACGATGCGGACGCGGTGGTCGCCGCGGTCGTTCTCGTAGACGGCCGTCCGGTCCCGGTACTGCGCCGACCACCGCTCGGGGAGGTCGAGGTCGTACGGGTCGCCGGGGCGGAAGCCGTCGAGGTCCGCGGAGGGGGCCTCCTCGATCATCGGAGCTATCCGATCCTTGGGCGCTCGCGACTTGTAGCTCCCGGTTCCCCGTACCGGGCTCCGCTATCTCCCTGCCCGTTGGCCGAGTCACTCCTCCGTCTCGGATAAGAGCGAGCGCGAGGAGTTGAGGACGACGAGGAGGCTGCTCGTCCCCATCGCGACCGCCGCCAGCAGGGGGTTGAGCGCCCCCGCGACCGCCAGCGGGAGGGCGACGGCGTTGTAGACGAACGCCCAGCCGAGGTTCTGCTTGATGCGGCCGTTCGTCGCCGCGGTCAGGTCGAACACCGCCGGCACGGCCGTCAGGTCCTCGGTCGTGACGACGGCGTCGGCTGCGCCGGCGGCCAGCGCCGTGTGATCCAGGGCGATGCCCAGGTCGGCGGCGGCCAGCGCGGGCGCGTCGTTGACGCCGTCGCCGACCATCGCGACGGTCCCGTCGCCGGCGAACTGCTCGACGACGGCCGTCTTGCCCTCCGGCGGAACGCCCGCGAAGACCTCTGAGATGCCGTCGTGCGCCCGGAAGCGCGCCGCGGCCGCCGAGTCGTCGCCGGTCAGCACGACGACCCGCCTGTCCGCGGCGAGGTCGTCGACGACGGCCTTCCACTCCGGGCGCGGGCGGTCGCCGGCCACGAGCACGCCCTCGACGCGCCCGTCCCAGCCGACGAGGACAGGGACGTTCCCCTCGGCGCTGGCCTCGCGGGCGCGCTCGGCGTACGTCTCGGGGATCTCCCAGTCCCGCGACTCGAAGAGGTCGAGGCTCCCGGCGGCGACCGCGACGCCGTCGGCGCGCCGTGCCGTCTCGTCGGTCCGCTGCGTGGCGCCGTCTGTCCGAGCGTCCAATCGTCCCGTGACGCCCCGACCGGGCGCGCGCTCGAAGTCCGCGACCGACGGGAGGGCGTCGTCGACGTCGTCGACGATCGCCGCCGCGACGGGGTGGTCGGCGTACTGCTCGATCGCCGCCGCGCGGGCGGGCACGCGGTCGTCGCCGACGCGGTCGAGGATCCGCATCTCGCCCGTCGTGAGCGTCCCGGTCTTGTCGAAGACGACGGTGTCGGCGTCGGGCGCCGCCTCGAAGGCCGACGCGTCCGTGATCACCACGCCGGCGTCGAGCGCTTCGCGGACGCCGCGGGCGACCGCAAGCGGCGTGGCGAGGCCGAGCGCGCACGGACACGACACCACGAGCACGGAGAGGCCGACGAGCAGCGCGGCCCCCGGCCGGGCGCCGGCGAAGAGCTGCCAGGCCGTCGCGATCCCCGCGAGCACGAACACGAGCGGCACGAAGACGGCCGCGATGCGGTCCGCGAGCCGCTGGGCGCCGGGGCGCGTGCTCTGGACGTCCCAGAGCGTCCGCACGACGCGGTCGAGCGTGCTCTCTTCGCCGGCCTCGACGGCGACGACGAGGCGGCCGTCGACGACGACGGCGCCGCCGATGGCCTCGTCGCCGGGCTCCTTGGCGACGGGCGTCGACTCCCCGGTCACGAGCGACTCGTCGACGGTCGCCCGCCCCTCGACGACCGGCCCGTCGACGGGGACGCGGTCGCCCGCCGTCGCCACGACCTCGTCGCCGGGCGCGAGCGACTCGACGTCGACGACCTCGGTGCCCGAGTCGGTCCGTCGGCGCGCCTCGCTGACGCGCTCGGCGGTCAGGTCGGCGAGTCGCCCCGCCGCGCGGCGCTTGATTGCCCCCTCGTAGTAGTTGCCGACGGCGACCGCGAGCACCACCACCACAGCCACGTCGAAGTACACCTCCATCCCGCCGACCAGGGCGACGACGGTGCTGTACGCGTAGGCGGCGGCCGCCGCGAGCGCGACCAGCAGATCCATATTCGGGTGGCCGGCTCGGAGGCTCACGTAGGCGCCGCGGAACAGGGGGTAGCCGGTGTAGCTGAGCACGACCGTCGCCATCAGCCAGACGTTCGCGACGAGGTACGCGCCGGCCGAGCCAGAGAGGTCGAACAGCAACAGCTCCGGCGAGACCCCCAGATAGACGGGGTACAGGAAGAGGAGGTACCACAGCATCGTCATCATCCCGAAGAAGCCGCCGACGAGCAGGCGCCCCGTCGAGACCGTCTCGTCCGCGTCGTCGCCGACGTCCCTGGCGTCGGCGCGATAGCCCAGCCCGCTGATCGCGGCCGCGATCGCCTCGCGGTCGGTCTCGTCGGGGTCGTAGGTCACCTTGACCGTCTCGGTCGGGTAGCTCGCCGAGGCCGACCGGACGCCCGCGCGGTCGGTCGCGCGGGACTCGATGAACGCCTCGCAGGTCGCACAGTGCATCCCCGACACCGAGAGGAAGGCGGTCTCCCCCTCGGCGTCGTCGGGGCCGGCGTCGACCGGCTCGGCGGCCGTCTCGCCGTCGACGTCCGTCGGGTCCTCGACCGTCCGCGCGACCTCCAGACAGCCCCGACAGCAGTACTCGCCGGGGACCTCGGGGTCGGTGAGGGGCGGATCGGGCGTCGGAAGGTCACAGAGCGTGCAGGTCATCGGTGTGGTTCGTCGTCGTCAGGTCGGCATCGGCGGCATCGGCAGCGGGATGTGCGGCACGGCCCACCCGAGCGCGGTCAGCCCCTTCGCGAGCGGGATCGTCCCGGCGATCACGAAGGCGACGCCGATGCCGCGGTGGAGCCGTCGCCTGAGCGGCGCGCCGACCGAATCGAGCACGGTCCCGTAGACGAACAGCGACGGGAACGTCCCGAGCCCGAGCGCGCCGAGCGCCAGGCCGCCGGAGACGGCCGAGCCGGTCGACAGCGCGTAGAGGAACGCCGGATAGAGGATCGGACACGGGAGCAGTCCGTGCATCGCCCCAAGGCCGGCGATCTTCGGTCCCGTCGCCCACGTGTCTACGCGCGCCGTGAGCCGGGCGGAGACCGCGGCGAAGACGTCGCCGACGACCGGGACGGACCCGCCTGCAAGATCGATGCCGCCGCCCGTCACGTAGCTGACGCCGACGGCGATCACGACCGCGCCGACGACGATCCCCGCCGCGCCCCGGACGAGCGTCCCGGCGGACACGAGCGCGCCCGCGTTGACGACCGCGCCGCCGAGCGCGCCGAGCAGGGCCCCGATGGCGGCGTAGCTCAGGGTGCGGCCGGCGTTGAACAGCGCGTGTTGGCGGAGCGCCCGGGCGGTCGGTCCGCGGCCGTCGCTCTCGAACCGTTCGCCGTACATCGTCACCAGCGGTCCGCACATCCCCAAGCAGTGCGCGCCGCCGAACAGGCCGACGACGAAGAGCGCCGCGACGCCGACGTCCGGGACCGCGGCGCCCGTCGTCCCGGCGGTCATCGCGGGACTACTCCCCGACCGGCGACAGCGGCTCGTCCCGAACCGAGAGGACGTAGTACAGGCAGCCGAAGATCAGCAGCACGTTCACGAGCGCCACGGCGGCCATCCCCGTCTGCGCGAGCGCGAACGCGGCCACCGGGACGAGCGCGAGCAACAGGACTGCGGCGACGAACTGTGGCCCGAGGTTCATACACTCCGGTGTGGGGCCCGCGGGCTTAGTAGTTGACGCTGTTTTCACCGACTGAGAATATAGTATCCCTTTTTAACCCACACGCGAGGAACGTCGGGCGTGGACGAAAGCGTAGCACGGGAGTCGGTCGCTACGGCCGTCAGAGACGGCCGGGATCGGTCACGCGCCGTGACCGAACGGGCGGCGTCGGTCGTCGATCCGTCCGGCCGGTGTTCTGTATGCGACCGTTTGCCACGGACTGCTTCGGTAGTCGCTTTCGATCAGTCGAGATAGCACTATGATAGGCAAAGACACGAGCGTTTCGCGCCGCGGGCTCCTCCGTGCGGCCGCCGGATCCGCGACCGCCGTCGCCGCGGGGACGGCGGCGACGGGGGCGGCCACGGCCCAGGAGTACGGCGGATGGTTCACGAGCAACGCCAGGGGCGGAGCAGTAGACAACTACGACGGGACGACCGTCGACCGGACGGGCCAGGATCAGGTCACGATCCAGGTCGGTTCCCAGGGCAACGGCGGTTCCTTCGCCTACGGGCCGCCCGCCGTCGAGATCTCGCCCGGGACCGAGGTCGTCTTCGAGTGGGTCTCGAACACCCACAACATCCTCGTCGAGTCCCAGCCCGACGGCGCGGGCTGGGAGGGCTACGAGGCCATCGAGAATCAGGGGTTCTCCTACACGCACACCTTCGAGACCGAGGGCATCTACAAGTACTACTGCGAGCCCCACCTCTCGCTCGGGATGAAGGCCGCCATCGTCGTCAGCTCCGGTTCCGGCTCCGGCGGCGGGGAAAGCGGCGGCGGCGTCGCCGTCGGAAACTACGACGGATGGTTCACGAGCGACGCGTCCGGGGGCGCGGTGAGCAACTACGACGGGACGACCGTCGACCGGACGGGCCAAGACGAGGTCACGATCCAAGTCGGCTCCCAGGGCAACGGTGGCTCCTTCGCGTACGGGCCGGCCGCGGTCCGCGTCTCTCCCGGGACCACGGTGAACTTCGAGTGGGTCTCGAACACTCACAACATCCTCGTCGAGTCACAGCCCGACGGGGCGGGCTGGGAGGGCTACGAGGCCATCGAGAATCAGGGGTTCTCCTACAGCCACACCTTCGAGACGCAGGGCATCTACAAGTACTACTGCGAGCCCCACCTCTCGCTCGGGATGAAGGCGGCCGTCGTCGTGGGGCCGGCACCGAGCGGGGCCGGCGGCGACGGCGGCCCCACGGGCACGGTCGGCGGCGGGATCTCCCTCTGGGAGGTCCTCTTCTCGGGGACGATCCTCCTCGGGATGCTCGCGCCGATCATCGCGAGCTTCTACCGGGGCGAAGACGCCGGGGAGGTCGAGTACGAACCGTCGTTCGGCGAGGACGACGAGGAGACGGGCACGGGGACGCCCGAAGCACCCCCGGAGGAGCCGGTCGCCGAGATCGGTCACGACGACTACGACCCCGTCGGGACGGCGTCGCTCATCGTCGTGTACTTCCTCATACTCCTGGGGCTGTGGGTGTTCATATACTTCGTGGAGTTCCTCGGGAACGGACCGACGGTAATCGGGTGAGACAACGATGGAGATACACAGATTCGAGAAACTCTGGTTTGGTGCATCGCTGCTGCTCATCGTCGTCCTGATCGCGACGATCGTCTACGGGGCGGTCGGCCCCGGCGTCGCGATGGTCGACGACTCCGGCGGCATCGTCGATCCGTCGGCGCTGACCGACTCCGAGAACTTCCGCGAGCCGGGCGTCTACGAGGCCGACGACGGCGGCTACGACGTCTACGTCCGCGCACAGCAGTTCGCGTTCCAGCCGGGAACGAACTCGCCCATCCGCGTCCCGGCCGACACCGACGTGACCTTCTACGTCAGCAGCCCGGACGTGACCCACGGTTTCAACCTCGCCGGGACGAACGTCAACACGATGGTCATCCCGGGGCAGGTCGCGGAGGTCACCGTCAACTTCGACGAGCCCGGGACGTACCACATCGTCTGTAACGAGTACTGCGGGGCGGCCCACCACACGATGCGCGGCACCGTCGAGGTGGTCCCCCGCGACCAGTTCGATATGGAGTCACAGGAGGTGACCGACCAATGACGTTCGTCGACGACTATCCGGAGGTCGCACGGCTCACGAGATGGCACTTCGCGGTCGCGTTCGTCGCGCTCGCGCTCGGGGGGTTCTTCGGGCTCCTGCAGGCGCTCTACCGGACGAACACGCTCCGGTCGCTGCTCCCGATCAACGCCTCGCAGTACTACACGGTCCTGACCGGCCACGGCGTCCTGCTGGCGCTCGTGTTCACGACGTTCTTCATCTGCGGGTTCTTCCTTTGGGCCGTCACCCGGAGCCTCGACCGGCCGATGTCGAACCCGAAACTGGCGTGGCTCGGGTTCGGCTCGATGTTCGTCGGGACCGCGCTCGCGGCGATCTCGATCCTGAACGGCTTCGCCCCCGGCCTCCCGTTCGACTCCGCGGACGTGCTCTACACCTTCTACGTCCCGCTGAAGGCGAGCCCGGCGTTCTACGTCGGCGCCGCGCTCCTCATCGTCGGCTCCTGGATCGTCGGGGTCGAGTACTTCATGATGTACCGCGACTGGCGGCGGGAGAACCCGGACTCGCGGATCCCGCTGCAGACGTTCATGGTGCTGACGACGTTCATCATGTGGTACCTCTCCACGCTCGGGGTCGCCATCGAGGTGGTCGTCTTCCTGATCCCGTGGTCGCTGGGGTGGATCAGCGAGATCGACCCGCTCCTGACGCGGACGCTGTTCTGGTACTTCGGCCACCCCGTCGTGTACTTCTGGCTCCTGCCGGGCTATCTGGCCTGGTACACGGTGCTGCCGAAGCTCGCCGGCGGCCGGCTGTTCAGCGACCCCCTCGCGCGGGTCGTGTTCGTGCTGTTCGTCCTGCTGTCGACGCCGGTCGGGTTCCACCACCAGTACGTCGACCCCGGCATCGCCGAGGGCTTCAAGTTCATCGCGATGACGAACACGATGATGCTGTTGCTCCCCTCGCTCTTGACGGCGTTCACCGTCGTGGCGTCGCTCGAACACGGGGCGCGCCAGCGCGGCGGCAAGGGCTACCTCGGCTGGCTCCGCGCGCTCCCCTGGGACAAGCCGGCGTTCTCGGGGATGGCGCTCGCGGGGCTGATGTTCGCCGCCGGCGGCTTCTCGGGGATGATCAACGCCGGGATGAACATCAACTACCTCATCCACAACACGCTGTGGGTGCCCGGTCACTTCCACCTCACCGTCGGCACCGCGTTCGCGCTGACGGCGATGGCGTCGGCCTACTGGCTCTACCCGCAGCTCACGGGCAAGCGCCTCCAGCACCGGCGCATCGCGATGGCCCAGCCCTACGTGTGGTTCCTGGGGATGACGCTGATGTCGAACGCGATGCACCGCGGCGGACTCGCCGGACTGCCGCGCCGGACCGCTAAGCCGCTGTTCGGCGACGCCGGCGCGGGCGCGTTCGATCCGGTCCTCGGGAGCATCGCCGAGATGCAGCTGCAGATCGCGATCGGCGGCACGCTCCTGTTCCTCGGGCTGGCGATGTTCCTGGTCGTGATGCTCGGGACGTGGCTCTCCCGCCGCGGCGCCGGCCAGCTCCGGGTCAACGGCTCGATTCCGGCGCCGCTGTCCGGGGCAGACGACGGACCGCGCGTGCTCGACAACCTCCGTCTGTGGGCGGCCATCGCGGTCGTGCTCGTGGTGATCGCCTACGGGCTCCCGCTGTGGGGGATGATCGAGAACGGGATCCTCACGCCCGGAAGCGTCCCCTTCCCGACGTGACCTGCCCGACGAGACCGCTTTCGGCGACCGCACACCAACGCACGGATGAGCGACGCTGACGACGACGTGAGCCGGCGGTGGCTGATCCGCATCCTGGTCGGCCTCGGGATCGGCATCCCGATCGCGATCGAGGCGACGACCTTCCTCGGGCTGATCCGAGAGCGGCTGTTCGGCGGCGACGGAAGCGAAAGCGAGGCGACGGCGACCACGACGACGTCGCCGCCCCAGGGCGTCGGTATCGGCGACGAACTGCTGCCCGAGACGGCGCCGACCGAGATCGTGACCGACGCGGTCGTCCACATCAGCGACGACGGCTCCTGGACGTTCGAGCTGGTCGTCGACGTCGAGAACGCGGGCGAGGCGCCCTACGAACTCCGCCTGAGCACGGTGACGACAGACGACGGGACGACCGTCGAGGAGCGCGCTTCGTCCGGGCAGATCCCGCCGGGAGAGACGCGGGAGCTGACGAACACCTGGGAACTGCCGACGGGTGAATCGCCCGCGAGCCTGGCGGTCACGGCCGTCACGTACCGGGAGTCGGGGGCGACCGTCACCGACCGGACGGTGCGACTGGAGAACGTCCCGGCCGAGAGCTGACGGTCCGCCGTCGCCGGACTCCGCTCGCTGGGCTACAACGACTCGGCCAGTCGCCGCATCGCGTCGGTCTTCTCCTCGGCGTAGATCGGACACGGACGCGACTCGTCGATCTCGGCGACCACGGCCTGCCGGAGGTCGTGCGTACAGGACGCCGTGAACGCGCTCCGGTACGGACAGACCGAACAGCACGCCGGAAACGTGAGGTCGCTGTCGGTCATTTGGTCTGTGTTACCGCGACACAGTATCTAAGTCTTGTGCCGACGGCGCTACGTCGACTCGCGAGCGGTCGCAAAACGGTCCGGGCGGTCGATTCTGCGATTTCGTCAGTCGGCCGCGGAGCCGCTCGGGTCGGCGGCGGGTCCGAGGCGCTCTCGCGGCGTCAGGTAACACTGCGGGTCGGGACCGAAGACGTCGCCCTCGGCGGCGATCGCGCGGAGCCGGGAGCCGCCGCGGCAGATGTCCTGGTACTGACAGCTCGCACAGCGCCCCGAGAGGTGCGCCTCGCGGTTGCGGAGCGCGCGCAGGAGGGGGTTCGACTCGTCCTCCCAGATGGCGCCGAACGGCCGGTCGCGGACGTTGCCGAGGCTGTACCCCTGCCAGAACTGCGTCGGGTGGACGTTGCCCTGGTAGTCGACGTCGGCGACGCGCTCGCCGGTCGGGTCGCCGCCGTTCACTTCGAGGTACCGGCGGACGGCGTCGGCCTTCGCCTCGCCGAAGTGCTCGCGGGCGTACTCGACGAGGAACGCGGCGTCGCAGTAGTTGCCGACGAGCAGGGTCTCGATCTCCTCTCCGTTCCGGTGGTAGTCGAGGGTCATCTCACAGAGCCGCTCGACCGCCCGGCGCCGCTCCTCGGGCGAGAGGTCCGCGTCCGCGATCTCGCCGCCGCGGCCGCCGTAATCGAGGTGGTAAAAGCAGAAGCGATCGAGGCCGACCTCCGAGAGCAGGTCGACGACCGACTCCATATCGGCGGCGTTCTTCTCGGTGATGGTGTACCGGAGCCCGGTCTTCAGCCCCGCGTCGAGGAAGTTCTCGATGCCCCGCACGGCGGCGTCGAAGGCGCCCTCCTCGCCGCGGAAGGCGTCGTTGCGCTCGGGCATCCCGTCGACGGAGACGCCCGCGTACTTCAGGCCGGCCGCGCGGAGCGCCTGAGCACGCTCGGGCGTCGCGAGCGTGCCGTTCGTCGAGAGCACGGGGCGGATGCCGCGGTCAGCGGCGTGGCCGACCAGCTCTTCGAGGTCGTCGCGGACGAGCGGCTCGCCGCCCGAAAAGAGCACGACCGGGACGCCGTAGTCCGCGAGTTCGTCGAGCAGCTGCTTGCCCTCGGCGGTCGTGAGCTCGCCGGGCGCGGCGTCGAGGTCGGCCCCGGCGTAGCAGTGCTCGCAGTAGAGGTTGCAGCGCCGCGTGAGGTTCCAGACGACGACCGGCTTCGTCGTCCGCTCTTCTGTGATCTGTTCCTTCGCGGAGTCGCGGCCGTCGTCGTAGCGGAGCCCGTCGCCCTCGGCGTCGAGGTCACAGAGGAGTTTGCTGATCGAGATCATCGGGACTCACCTCCGGCGGTTTCCGCGTCGGCGTTGGCCGCCGCGTCGGATTCGGCACCCAGGTCCCGGGCGGTGAATCGGGCGACGTCGTCGGCGCGACAGAGCCAGAGCGTGTGCGCCGTCCACCCGAACAGCGACTCCGCCTGCTCGCGGGCCACCTCTTCTGTCGGCGCCGACACGCTCCCGACGTGGCTGAGCGGCTCGCTCTCTGCGGACCGGCAGAACACCTCCCACTCGGGCGTCGTGTCGCCGCGGGGTTCGGTCATGCGCATCCGTCGTTCCTCACTCGTCTCACTCATCGTCGTACACACGTAGGCCCATCCCCGAACGGGTTCCGGCCGTTTTCGGAAACTGAGAACGAGTCAGCACCGACTTATGAGGCAGGTCCCAAACTCGGCCGATGACGCGAACCCACCTCACACGGCGGGGATTCGTCGGCGTAGTAACCGCGGCCGGTGTCGGTCTCGCCGGCTGTTCCGGCTCGGGCGGCTCCGGCGGGTCCGGCGGGTCCGACGGCGACTCGGGCTCGAACGGCGGCTCGGGATCCGACGGCGATTCGGGCTCCGGCGGCGGAGGCGGCGGCACGCCCTCGTTCGACGGCTACCTCTCGGAGACGTCCAACTACGACGGCGTCGTCGACCGGACCGGCCAGTCGGAGGTCACCGTCGACGTCGGGGTCGAGGCCAACGGCGCCTACTACGGGTACGGCCCCGCGGCGATCCGCGTCTCGACCGGCACGACCGTCGTCTGGGAGTGGACCGGCCGAGGGAGCCTCCACAACGTCGTCGCCGAGGACGGCTCCTTCGAGTCGGAGCAGACCCAAGAGGAGGGCTTCACGTTCTCACAGACCTTCGAGGAAGCCGGCACGGTGAAGTACTACTGCACGCCCCACGAGACGCTCGGGATGAAGGGCGTCGTGGTCGTCGAGGAGTAGTGGCCGCGCGGTTTCGATGCGTCGCCGTCGACGACAAACGGATTTGTCGGGCCTAAGCCTCGGCGGCGCCGCTTCGACCGCCGTGCGGCGAGTCGAGGTCCCAGGCTTCGAGCAGTTCCTGATAGCGGTTGCGGATCGTGACCTCCGAGATGTCGGTCACCTCGCTCACGTCCGCTTGGGTCAGCTCCTCGTTGGTCAACTGTGCGGCGGCGTAGAGCGCGGCGGCCGCGAGGCCGACCGGCGACTTCCCGGAGTGGACGTTCTGTCGCTTGGCGTTCTCCAGGAGGTCGTTCGCCGTCCGCTCGGTCTCCTTGGGGATGTCAAGATCCGAGGCGAACCGCGGGACGTATTCGGCGGGATCGGCCGGCTGGATCTCCAGGGAGAGCTCGCGGACGACGTAGCGGTACGCCCGCTCGAACTCGTCCTCGTCGACGCGGGAGACCCGCGCGACCTCGTCGATGCTCCGGGGCACCTGCGCCATCCGGGCGGCCGCGTGGAGGGATGCGGTCGCGATTCCCTCGATGGAACGGCCGGGCAGCAGGTCCTCGTCGAGCGCGCGGCGGTAGATGACCGACGCGGTCTCGCGGACGTTCTCGGGGAGGCCGAGCGCGGAGGCCATCCGGTCGATCTCGCCGAGCGCCTGCTTGAGGTTGCGCTCCTTCGAGTCGCGGGTGCGGAACCGCTCGTTCCAGGTCCGCAGCCGCTGCATCTTCTGGCGCTGATTCGACGACAGGGAGTTGCCGTAGGCGTCTTTGTCCTGCCAGCCGATGTTGGTCGACAGGCCCTTGTCGTGCATCAGGTTCGTCGTCGGCGCGCCGACCCGGGACTTCTCGTCGCGTTCGGCGCTGTCGAAGGCGCGCCACTCGGGGCCGCGGTCGATCGAGTCCTCGTCGACGACCAAGCCGCAGTCGTTACAGACGGTCTCGCCGCGCTCGTCGTCGGTGACGAGGTCTGTCGAACCGCACTCGGGGCACTGGAGCGACTCCTCTTCGGTCGACTCCTGGTCCCGCGTCTCGTTCTGGTCAGCGCGACGGCTCTCGTCGGCGCTGTGGTCGCGCCACGTTCGCTCTTCGTCGTTCTCGCGCGTGCGCGCGTGAAGGGCATCACTCATTTTGTGGTACGGGAGGACGGTGAGAACCGAACCACCGCCTCGTTCTCACCCCACACTTGTACTCCGCGCATAAAAAATCTGTCGGCCGTGTGCGAACACAATACCGAGCCGAAACGTTCGCCGGAATCCGTAGCGACGCGACTCCCCGGCGAGGGTCACCGAGATCGCTCGCTCGGCCGTCGATCTCGGGGCGCGGGCTCCGCCGTCTCGCCTCCGGTACCGTCACTGTGAACAGGCATATCGCGGTCGATCAGATCCACCACGGCGGTCGAGACGTCTTTCGACGCGACGGTTCGAGCGCGTTCCCGGAGCGACTCGTAGACCCGCGCGGCCTCTTCGCCGACGTAGTTCCGCTCGTCGAACGGTCGGTCCTCGACGAGCACCACTCGGTCGGCCGCGGTGGCCGCCCGGAGGTTCGGGAGGTTCCCGGTCCCGATCTCGACGTCCGCGACGACGACGCAGTCGGCGGCGTCGATGCGCCGCTCGACCGCCGCCCGCGTCTCGGGGTCGACGCCGGCGAAGGGCTCAACGGTCACGGGATCGAGCCCGATAGACCGAGCGGTCTCGGTGTCGGTGTCGCCCTCGTTGAGCGCCCCGATCGTGACCTCGTATCCCGCCGCATCGAGCACGTAGAGGAGCCTCGCGGCCGTCCCGCCGCCGCCGATCACGTGGACGCGGCCGGGTCGCTCGGAGTCGCCTCCCGCGGGTTCGGAGCGGTCCGTGCCGTCGACCGGCTTCCCGTCGGGGAGGGCGGTGACGTACACCGACCCCGTGACCGGGTGCCGCGAGACCACCGCGTTGGCGTCGAAGGCGTCCTCCAGGGCCCGTTCTGTGAGCACCGCTTCCGGCGGCCCCTGGGCGGCGACCTTCCCGTCGGAGAGGAGGAGCAGTTCGTCGCAGTAGTGGGCCGCGAGGTTCAGGTCGTGGATCGCCGTGATCGCGGTCTTGCCGTCGGCGACGAGACTCCGCAGTAGTTCGAGCGTGCGGACCTGGTGATTGATGTCGAGGCTCGCGGTCGGTTCGTCCAAGAGCAACAGCGGCGTCTCCTGGGCGAGCGCCCGCGCCAGGAGAACGCGCTGGCGCTCGCCCCCCGAGAGGGTCGTGATCGAGCGCTCCACGAACTCACGAACGTCCGCGCGGTCCAGCGCGCGCTCGACGGCCTCGGCGTCGGCGCGGGACCAGCCGCCGAACCGCGATCGATGGGGGTTGCGTCCCATCTCGACGATCTGCCGGACGTCGAACTCGAAGGCGACGCTCGTGTCCTGGGGGACGGTCGCGACGAGCCGGCTCGCGGCCCTCGACGAGAGATCCGCGATGCGTTCGCCCGCGACGGAGACGGTGCCCGAGTCGGGCGATACCGTCCCGTTGAGCGTTCGGAGGAGCGTGGTCTTTCCGGCCCCGTTGGGACCGACGAGACCGACGAAGGACCCCGGCTCGACGGTCGCGTCGATACCGTCGAGTACGGTCAGCGACCCGAACGCGACTCGGAGATCCTCGACGGAGACGAGCGGATCGCTCACAGGCCAGTCACCTCCCGCGAGCGGAGCAAATACAGGAAGAACGGCGCGCCGAGCGCGGCCGTGACGATCCCGACCGGGACCTCCGCCGCGCCCGAGCGCGCCAGCGTGTCGGTGGCGACGAGGAACGACGCGCCCGCGAGCGCGCTCGTCGGGAGCAGCACGCGGTGGTCGGGGCCGACGACCAACCGCATCGCGTGGGGCACGATGAGCCCGACGAAGCCGATGACGCCAGTGACCGCGACCGCGGCCGCGGTGACGACGCTCGACGCCGCGAGCAATACCCGCTTCGTCCGCTCGACGTCGATGCCGAGCGCGTGGGCGTCCTCCTCGCCGAGGAGGAGGACGTTGAGGTCGCGGGCGTACACGAGCAAGAGGACGAAGAGCGGCGGGAGGACGACGGCGATGGCGCGGACGTCGCCCCAGGTCGTCCCGCCGAGGTGGCCCATCAGCCAGTAGACCACCCGGCGGAGGCTCTGGCCGCTGTGCAGGAGCAACAGCGAGATGACCGCCCCCAGGAACGTCTGGACGGCCACGCCCGCGAGCAGCAGCGTCGCGGTCGGCGTCCGGCCGTCGCGAGTGGCGATGAGGTAGACGCCGAAGGCGGTCAGGACGGCCGTCACGAACGCCGCGCCCTGGAGTTCGAGGCCGAACGGGAACGCGAACGGGAGCACGATCGTCGCGACGGCGCCGACGGCCGCGCCCGAGGAGACGCCGACGATCGAGGGATCGGCCATCGGATTGCGGAAGAACCCCTGCATCACCACGCCCGCGGTCGCGAGCGCGAAGCCGACGAGGGCCGCCAGGACGATCCGCGGCAGCCGGATGTTCAGGACGATGAGCCGGTTCGTACGGCTGATCGCCCGCTCGAACGCCAGCGGCGAGGGGTCCGCAGAGAGCAGGATCTTCGCGACGGTCGGCGCCGGGATCGACACCGGGCCGACGCCGGCGCTCAGGACGACCGTCAGCGCGAGGACGGCCGTCAGCGCGGCCGACCAGCCGACGGTGCGCGTCCTGACGGTCACGGTAGTACCCAATCTCACTTGGATTAGGCAAATACTTGTTGCAATGGCGTCCAGCCCACGGTATGCTCCGCAAGGCGCTCGTGCTCTCTGTCCTACTCGTCACCGTCGCCGCCGGTCCCGCGGCGGCCGCCACCGCCGCGGACGGCGGCCCCGTGGAATCGCACGGCGGCGACGCGACGACCTGCGAGTTCCCCTACGCGACGACTGACGCGACGGGTACCGAGGTCGAGGTTCCCGAAGACCCCCAACGAGTCGTGACGCTCAATCCGAGCGCGGCCCAGACGATGTGGGAGATCGGCGCGCGGGACGAGGTCGTCGGCGTCTCGCGGTACGCGACGTACCTCGACGGCGCGAACGAGAAGGCGAACGTCTCGGGGGCGAACGGCCCGAGCGTGGAGGTGGTCCTGAACGCTGAGCCCGATCTCGTCTTGGTCCCGAACAGCACCTACGGCTTCGCCGCCGAGCGCGTCGAGCAGATCCGCGACGCGGGAATCCCCGTCTACGTCTTCGGAGAGGCGACGTCGCTCTCGTTCGTCGCGGAGAAGACCGAGCGAATCGGCCGGCTCACCGGCAACTGCGAGGCGGGCGTCGAGCGGGCCGACGAGATGCGCCGCTCGCTGGACCTGATGCGACAGGCGCTCGACGGCGAGGAGCGGCCGGTCGGGCTCAACGTCTTCTACGGGTACACCTCGGGCGCGGACACCTTCATCGGCGACGTGATGGAGACGGCGGGGCTCCGGAACGGCGCCGCCGAAGTCGGAATCTCCGGCTTCCAGCCGATCAACGACGAGACGGTCGCGAATATGAGTCCGACGTGGATCGTCACGCCCGAGGGCAGTTCGATCCCGAGAAACGCGGCCTACAACAGCACGACCGCCGTGCAGGAGGGCAACGTCGTGAGAGTGAACACGAACTACCTCCAGCAGCCCGCGCCCCGCTCCGTGCTCGCGGCGGAGACGATCCTGGAGGCGATCCACCCCGACGCCTACGCGGAGTACCGGGACCTCGAAGCGTCTGAGGAGTCGACGATAGCCGACACTCCGATGACGGTGACGCCCACGGGAACGACCGTGGAGACCGAACGTCCGGGAACGGAGACCGGAACGCCCGGCTTCGGCGTCGTGACCGCCGCCGCCGCGCTCGCGGCGGCCGCGCTGCTGGCGCGACGTCGATAGCGTCGTCCGTCGAGGTGGCTATCGTAGCGTTTGCACGTCGAATGTGGCGAACAGCCGGCACGGCCGCGCCCGCGTCGCTGTGCCGGGCAACCGCGGCACGACGCGGGACCGAACCCAGGTCACGGCGGCCCTGCCCCCGTTCTGCGATATAAAGGCTCGCGGTCGGATTCGACAGTAAGTATCATACCCCAGCCAGCGCGAACGGACCGTATGGACGTCACCATCTCGCAGTCCCGCGTGGCGGGGCGCGTGCGCGCGCCGCCCTCGAAGAGCTACACCCACCGAGCGATCCTCGCCGCGGGCTACGGCGCGGAGGCGGTCGTCGCCGACCCGCTCGTGAGCGCCGACACCCGCGCGACGATGCGCGCGGTCGAGGCGTTCGGCGGCTCGGTCGACCGCGACGCCGACGGCGACGCGCGGCTCTCGATCTCCGGCTTCGACGGCCGCCCCGAGGTGCCGGACGACGTCGTCGACTGCGCGAACTCGGGGACGACCACGCGGCTCGTCACCGCCTGCGGCGCGCTCGCCGACGGGCTCTGCGTGTTCACCGGCGACGACTCCCTCCGCTCGCGCCCGCAGGGGCCGCTCCTCGACGCGATCCGACAGCTCGGCGGGCGGGCGGAGTCGACCCGGCGGAACGGCCAGGCGCCGCTCGTGGTCGGCGAGTCGATCGACGGCGGCGCGGTGTCGATCCCCGGCGACGTCTCCTCGCAGTACATCACCGCGCTCCTGATGGCCGGCGCCGTCACCGACGAGGGCATCGACGTCGAACTCGAAACCGAACTGAAGTCCGCGCCGTACGTCGACATCACGCTCGAAGTCCTCGACGACTTCGGCGTCGATGCGACGAAGACCGACGACGGCTTCTCCGTCCCCGGCGGCCAGTCCTACGCTCCCAAAGGCGGCGAGTACGCCGTCCCCGGCGACTTCTCGTCGATGTCGTACCTGCTCTCGGCGGGCGCCGTCGCCGCGGCGGAGGGCGACCGCGTCCTCGTCGAGGGCGCGCGCCCGAGCGCCCAGGGCGACAGCGCGATCGTCGAGATCCTGGAGTCGATGGGCGCTGCGGTCGGCTGGGACCGCGACGCTGGCGAGATCGCCGTCCCGCGGGCGTCGCTGTCGGGCACCACCGTCGACGTCGGCGACACGCCCGACCTGCTGCCGACGATCGCCGCGCTCGGGGCCGTTGCGGACGGCGATACGGTCATCGAGAACTGCGAGCACGTCCGGTACAAGGAGACCGACCGCGTGAGCGCGATGGCCGAGGAGTTAGGCAAGATGGGTGCCTCGGTGACCGAAGAGCGGGATCGGCTGACCGTCCACGGCGGCGACACCGACCTCGTGGGCGCGCGCGTCGACGGCCGCGCGGACCACCGCATCGTGATGTCGCTGGCCGTCGCGGGGCTCGCCGCTGACGGCGACACCGTCATCGAGGGCGCCGAACACGTCGACGTGTCCTTCCCGGACTTCTTCGACGCGATGGAGTCGCTGGGCGCGGCGGTCGACCGCCACGAGTAGCGGGTCCCCGACGCCTCACTCGCCGGCTTCGACGGCCTCGATCAGCAGCTCCGCGCCGAGATCAATCTCCCGCTCGGTGACGTCGAGCGGCGGCAGGAGCCGGATCGACCGGTAGCCACAGCCCAGGGTGAGCAGGCCGCGTTCCAGCGCCGCCCGGATCACGGCGTCGCGTCGCTCCTTCGTCGGGAGGTCGAACGCGACGAGCAGTCCCCGACCGCGGACGTTGTCGACATCCGCCAGGTCGGCCTCGCGGAGCCGACCCATCAGCCGGTCGCCCTTCTCGCGGGCGTTCCGCAGGAGCCCTTCGGACTCGATGACGTCGATCGTGACCGCCCCCTGGAGCGCCGCGAGCACGTCGCCAGCGCCCCACGTCGAGGAGAGCCGCGACTTCTCCTCGGGGAAGATCTCCCGGCGGGAGAGCGTCGCACCGACCTGGAGCGCCTTCGCGCTCGCGATCACGTCGGGCTCGAACGGGTAGTGGTCCGAGCCCCACCACTCGCCCGTCCGGCCGACGCCGGTCTGGATCTCGTCGGCGATCAAGAGCACGTCGTGGGTCTCGCAGACATCGGCGATCTCCTCGGCGAACGCCTCGCTGGGGAAGCGGTAGCCGCCCTCGCCCTGGACCGGCTCGATGATCAGGTACGCGAGGTCGTCGGGGTCGACGTAGCCGCGGTCGGGGTCGAGCATCGAGCGCAGGCGCGAGCCGTCGCCGGCGAAGAACCCACACGAGCACGACTCGGGCGTGCAGGTCCGGTCCTCGCAGTACGGCACGGCGTGGACGCCGGGGATTTCCGGGAAGTCCCGCCGGTGGACGGCCTTCGAGCGGTTCAGCGACAGCGCGCCGAGCGTCCGGCCGTGGAAGGCGCCCTCGAACGTGATGGCCTGTCCGGCGCCGCCGCGGTGGTCGTAGCAGATCTTGATGGCGTTCTCGACCGCCTCGGCGCCGGAGTTCGAGAGGAACACGGTGTCGAGATCGTACCCCGATCCGAGCTCCGTGAGCCGGTCCATCAGCTGGGTCGGTCCCGGCAGATCCGAGTCCTCGGGCGGCCAGCCCGTACCGGCGTAGAAGCTCTGTCCGGCGATCTTGGTCGGCGACGGGAGGTCCAGCGCCGCCATCCTCTCGCGGACGGTCGGGTTGTTGTACCCCAGCGGCGACGAGGCGACGTGGCTCGTGAAATCTAAGAAAACGTTGCCGTCGACGTCGGTGCAGAAGGGGCCGATCGCCTCCTCGGTCAGATCCCAGACGAACTCGTAGGCGGCCGTGCTCGGGGCCGCGACCTCGTGGTGGTGGGTGACCCATCGTTCGGCCTTCGCTCCGGGGACAGCATCGACGTCGGGTTCGACGACCGCTCGGTCCATAGCGGATGGTCGCCGCCGGACCGCATAACTCCACGGGCGGACGCCCCACCTGCTGTGTGCGGGTCGGTGTCACAGTTATGGTGTCGCGGCCCCTCAGTTTCCGTATGCGCTCGCAACCCTTCGAGAACGAACAGACGGCGTTCACCCACCGGCGCGAGGGAACGCTCGACGAATTTCACGACCGCTACGAGTCGGCCGTCGAGCGCGTCCGCGACGACCTCGGGGAGTCGCACCCGCTCGTGATCGACGGCGCGGCGGTCGAGCGCGACGAGCGGTTCAGCGTCGAGAGCCCCGGCGAGACGGACCTCCTCGTCGGCGAGTTCGCGAGCGGGGACGAGGGCGACGTCGACCGCGCGGTCGCCGCCGCGACCGACGCCTTCGACGAATGGCGGCACACCCACTGGCGCGACCGCGCGGCGATCTTCCGGGAGGCCGCAGAGCGCGCCCGCGACCGCCGGTACGAGCTCGCGGCGGTCCTCACCCTGGAAGCAGGGAAGAACCGGTTCGAGGCGGTCGCCGACGTCGACGAGGGAATCGACTTCCTGCGGTTCTACGCCCGCGAACTCGAACGCAACGAGGGCTACCGCCTCGATACCGGCGAGCCGACGCCCGGCCAGCGCTGTCGGAACGTCCTCGAACCGTACGGCGTCTTCGGGGTCGTCGGGCCGTTCAACTTCCCTTTCGCCATCTTCGTCGGGATGACGACGGGCGCGCTCATCACCGGTAACACCGTCGTCGCGAAGCCGGCGAGCGCGACCCCGCTGATCGCCCACGAGGCGGTCTCGATCCTCTCGGACGCGGGCGTCCCCGACGGCGCCCTCAATCTCGTCACCGGCGGCGGCCGGACCGTCGGAGAGCCGCTCGTCGGACACGAAGACGTGAGCGGCGTCGCCTTCACCGGCTCCCGCGCCGTCGGCAGAGAGATCGAGCGGAGCTTCGTGGAACGGGAGAAGCCGGGGCCCGTGATCGCGGAACTCGGCGGGAAGAACCCCGTCACAGTGACGGCCGAGGCCGACCTGGAGAAGGCCGTCGAGGGCGTGCGCTACGGCGCGTTCGGCTTCGGCGGCCAGAAGTGCTCGGCCACCTCCCGCGTCTACGTCCACGAGGACGTCGCCGACGCGTTCACCGAACGGCTCGTCGAGACCACAGAGGAAATCCCGGACCGCGCGCCCGACGATCCCGGGGCCGTCGTCGCGCCGCTCGTCGATGACGACGCCGTGGAACGGTACCGCGAGGTCTGTGAGACTGCCCGGGAGGTCGGGCGCGTGCTCACCGGCGGCGAGGTCGTCGGCGCTGTCGACGGCGCGGCCGGGCGGTACGTGCGGCCGACGGTCGCCGTCGACGTCCCGCACGACCACGACGTGGCGCGCGAGGAGCACTTCGTTCCCTTCGTGACGATCCATCCGGTCGGCGGTCTCGACGAGGGCATCCGGAAGTCCAACGACAGCGAGTACGGCCTCTGTGCCGGACTGTTCTCCGAGGACGACGCCGAGATCGAGACGTGGCTCGACCGGATCGAGTCGGGGATGTGCTACGTCAATCGGTCACAGAGCGCGACGACCGGCGCGCTCGTGCAGGCCCAGCCGTTCGGCGGCTGGAAGGCCTCGGGCACGACGAGCAAGTTCGCGGGCGGCTACTGGTACCTGCCGCAGTTTATGCGCGAGCAGACCCGGACCGTCGTCGGCGACGCCGGGCCGTGGTGAGCGGGGCGTCTGAACGGTCCGTAGGGGTCGAACGCGCCGTCCGCGGCCGAGACCCACCACTTTCTGCAACGTATATATGGACGGAACCACGACGGCGAGGTAATGAACGGCAACCGATTCGGCCGGCTCTTCCAGGTCACCACCTACGGCGAGAGCCACGGCGACGCGATGGGCGTGACCGTCTCGGGCTGTCCGGCGGGGCTCGAACTCGACGAGGAGGACGTCCAGGCGGAACTGGACCGGCGAAAGCCGGGACAGTCGATGATCACGACCTCGCGGGGCGAGCCCGACGCGGTCTCGATCAACTCCGGGATCCAGGACGGCTACACGACGGGCACCCCGATCGGGATGGTCATCGAGAACAAGGACGCCCGCTCGGGCAAGTACGAGCCGTACGTCACGGCCCCGCGGCCGAGCCACGGCGACTTCACCTACTCGGCGAAGTTCGGGACGCGTAACTGGGGCGGCGGCGGGCGCTCCTCCGCGCGGGAGACGGTGAACTGGGTCGCCGCCGGCGCGATCGCGAAGAAGGTCCTCGAAACCGAGGGCGTCCAGGTCAAAGCCCACGTCAATCAGATCGGCGACATCAAGGCCCCCGAGGTCACCTTCGAGGAGATGCTCGAACACACGGAGGAGAACGAAGTCCGGTGTGCCGATCCCGAGACCGCCGAGGAGATGCGCGACCTCATCGACGAGTACCAGCAGGAGGGTGACTCGATCGGCGGCTCGATCTACTTCGAGGCGCAGGGCGTCCCGCGCGGTCTGGGCGCGCCGCGGTTCGATTCGTTCCCCTCGCGGCTCGGCCAAGCGATGATGTCGATCCCGGCGACCACCGCGTTCGAGTTCGGCCTCGGGAAGGAGGCCCGCGAGTGGACCGGCAAGGACCGAAACGAGGACTGGGAGTTCAGCGACGAGGGCGATCCCGTCCCGGAGGGCAACAAACACGGCGGCCTTCAGGGCGGCATCACCACCGGCCAGCCGATCTACGGCGAGGTCACCTGGCACGCCCCCACGTCGATCCCGAAACAGCAGAAGACCGTCGACTGGGAGACCGGCGAGGAAAAGGAAATCCAGGTCGTCGGCCGCCACGACCCCGTGTTGCCGCCGCGTGCGGTCCCGGTCGTCGAGGCGATGCTGAACCTCACAATCCTCGACTTTATGCTCCTCGGCGGGCGGATCAACCCCGATCGGCTCGACGACCAGCCGGGCGAGTACGACACCGACTACCACCCCTCCAGCCCCGACAACGAGTAACCCTCGGGGGCGGTCGGTCCGCGGCCGAACACTATAGATTTCGAGTATATCGGATATAACTTGGATTCGATCCGGCTTTGTCGGACGTATCCGAAATCTCCGGACGGGTGCAGTTCTGTTCCGTCGATACAATACATCTAAACTAAACATACGAATTGTAATTCTCACTCATTCTTTATATTATTCCACGATATCTCGATATAGTGCATCTTACGTCCATATATTAGGTCTATCATCATCTTTCCTTGGTAACGTATAGCAAAGGCTTTAATCGAGTCCTTTCGAAAGTGTTCGGTAGTGGCCCACGCGGGCCGTGAGCTCAGATATGACTGACGACGAACTCATCTGGCGAATCGCGGGTGGTTCCGGAGACGGGATCGCCTCGACGAGCCAGAACTTCGCTAAGGCCCTGATGCGAGCGGGCCTACACGTATTCACGCATCGTCACTACCCGTCGCGCATCCGTGGTGGTCACACCTACACGGAGGTCCGCGTCTCCGAGGACCCCGTGAAGTCGCGCGGTGACGGGTACAACTTCCTCCTCGCGCTGGGCGACTCCTTCGCCCGGAACCCCCAGGAGAACGCCTACTACGGCAACGAGGAGGTAAAGCCGCTGTCCGAGAATCTCGACGAGCTGAACGAGGGTGGCGTCATCGTCTACGACTCCGGGCTCCTCGACACCGAGGACATCCCGGACTTCGACGAGCGCGTCGCGGATAACGGCTGGCACGTCTACGACATCGACCTCCGCACGATCGCGCGCG
Organism: Halobellus sp. MBLA0158; assembly: GCF_041477585.1. Classification (NCBI taxonomy): domain Archaea; kingdom Methanobacteriati; phylum Methanobacteriota; class Halobacteria; order Halobacteriales; family Haloferacaceae; genus Halobellus; species Halobellus rubicundus. The sequence continues at coordinate 1,774,405 of NZ_JBGNYA010000001.1, read as the reverse complement.
AACACGGGCGCGAGGTCATGCGGAACACCGCGGGCGTCGCCGTCACCTGCGCCATCGCGAACATCGAACCGCGGGTCATCAAGAGCCTGATGGAGGACACGATGCCCGAGAAGGTGTTCGAGCCGAATATGTCGGTCTTCGACGACGCCTACGAGACCGTCCAGGAGGAGTTCGACGCCGACGCCCCCGACATCTCGGTGCCGGAGGGCGACCACGACGAGGACCAGGTCCTCATCTCGGGCTCGGACTCCATCGCCTACGGCGCGCTCGACGAGGGCTGTCGGTTCATCGCGGGCTACCCGATGACCCCCTGGACCGAGGTCTTCACCATCATGTCGCAGAACCTCCCCGAGGTCGGCGGCATCTCAGAGCAGGTCGAAGACGAGATCGCCGCGGCCGCGCTGGCGCTGGGGGCCTCCCACGCCGGCGTCAAGGCGATGTCCGGCTCCTCGGGCGGCGGCTTCGCGCTGATGTCCGAGCCGCTGGGCCTCGCCGAGATGACGGAGACGCCCGTCGTCCTCGTGGAGGCGATGCGCGCCGGCCCCTCGACCGGGATGCCGACCAAGCCCGAACAGGCCGACCTCGAACACGTCCTCTACACCTCCCAGGGCGACTCCCACCGCGTCGTCTTCGCGCCCGCCGGCGCGGAGGAGGCGTACCGCCAGACCCGCCGGGCGTTCCAGATCGCCTACGAGTACCAGATCCCGGCGATCGTCCTCTACGACCAGAAGAACGGCGGCGAACTCCAGAACGTTCCGGCCAGCGTCTTCGACGAGGAACCCAACCCCGACCTCGGGTCGGTCGTCACCGAGGCTGAGCTCGCGGACGCGCCGCACGACCCCTCCGGGAAGTACAACCGCTTCCAGCACGACGTCGACGACGGCGTCAGCCCCCGGTCGATCCCGGGCCAGGAGGGTGGTCGCTACCTCGCGACCGGCAACGAACACATGCCCGCGGGGCACATCTCCGAGGACCCCGACAACCGCGTCAATCAGGTCGATCGCCGGATGGAGAAGATGGAGGCCATCCGCGCCGACCTCGACGCCGACGAGGGCACGAACGCCCACCACGGCCCCGAGGACGCCGAGTACGGGATCATGACGTTCGGCTCCCAGCAGGGCACCGTCGAGGAGGCCGTCGACGAACTCAACGAGCAGGGACACTCGGTGAAGTCGCTGGGCGTATCCGAACTCGCACCCTACCCGGTCGAGGAGGTCTCGGCGTTCATCGAGAGCGTCGACGAGGTGCTCGTCGTCGAGATGAACGCCTCCGCGCAGTTCCGCGGCCTGACGCAGAAGGAACTCGGTCGCTACGGCGAGAAGCTCTCGAGCCTGCTGAAGTACAACGGCAACCCCTTCGAGCCCGGCGAGATCGTCGACGGGTTCGTCACGAGCATCGTCGAGGACGGGACGCTCCCCGGCCACGAGACCAAATTCGTCCCCGCAGCGAGTGACTAACAATGAGCGCATTCAGTGCAATCGGTGAAGACGTCGAACGCGACCGCAACGAGTACACCCCCGGCCTCGAACCCCAGCCCACCTGGTGTCCCGGCTGCGGCGACTTCGGGGTCCTGAAGGCTCTGAAGGGCGCGGCCGCCGAACTCGGCCTCTCGCCCGAGGAGATGCTCGTCTGCACGGGCATCGGGTGTTCGGGCAAGCTGAACAGCTACTTCGACAGCTACGGCTTCCACACGATCCACGGCCGCTCGCTCCCGATCGCGCGGGCGGCGAAGTTGGCGAACCCCGGCCTGACCGTCGTCGCCGCCGGCGGCGACGGCGACGGCTACGGGATCGGCGGCAACCACTTCATGCACACGGCCCGGGAGAACCACGACATCACCTACATCGTGTTCAACAACGAGATCTTCGGGCTGACGAAGGGCCAGACCTCCCCGACGTCGCCGAAGGGCCACAAGTCCAAGACCCAGCCCCACGGGTCGGCGAAGGATCCGATCCGGCCGCTGTCGATGTCGCTGAACGCCGGCGCCTCCTACATCGCCCGGACGGCCGCCGTCAATCCGAACCAGGCCAAAGAGATCATCGTCGAGGCCATCGAACACGACGGCTTCTCGCACGTCGACTTCCTCACCCAGTGTCCGACCTGGAACAAGGACGCAAAGCAGTACGTCCCCTACATCGACGTCAACGACTCCGAGGACTACGAGTTCGACAACACCGACCGCTCGGAGGCCTCCGAGATGATGTTCGAGACGGAGAACGCGCTCCACGAGGGGACCGTCCTCACCGGCCGGTACTACGTCGACGACCGCCCCTCCTACCAGCAGGAGAAACAGCGCATCGGCGAGATCCCCGACGAGCCGCTCGCGGAGCGGTACTTCGACGACGACTACGAGTGGGAACGCGTCTACGACTCGTTCCTCGACAAGCACAAGTAACGCCTCACGGCCGCAGATCGGCAGACTGCGGCCCCCGGCCGCGGGAAGTTCCCGGCCGGATTCCGGCGTTTTGACGCGCCGCGGCCGACGTATTTCATCCTCGCGAGTTCGCTTTGTTTATTCGGAAGGTATTTTTTCTATCGACCAAAACGTACGGGTATGGAGACCACATCGACGGAGGGGCGTATCCTCGACGTGCTCGAAGAGGACGCCCAGGCGTCGTACTCGGAGATCGCAGAACGCGCGGACGTCTCGAAGCCCACGGTTCGGAAGTACATCCGGAAGATGGAAGAAGAGGGAATCATCGTCGGCTACTCCGCCGACGTCGACCCCAAGAAGCTCTCGGAGACCTCGATCGCGCTGGTCGGGCTCGACGTCTCCTCGGAGCGCTACGTGGAGGCGACCCGCGAGCTCAAGGAACTCGACGCCGTCGAGTCGCTGTACACCTCCTCGGGCGACCACATGCTGATGGCGGAGGTCCGCGCCCGCGACGGCGACGCCCTCGGCGACGTCATCTCCGAGACGATCCTCTCGATCGAGGGGATCACCGCAGCCCACCCGTCGTTCCTCCAGGAACGGCTGAAGTAAGGCCGCCCGCGCGACCGAGCGACGCCCCACGTCCGTCGATCCGTCGGATCCACATTCACTCCGGTTCGGGAACGCCATAGTGGCCGCTCCGGCCACCACCCTTCCGAACGGACCGTCGTGACGGTGTCCCACTGTTTCTAGCCATCGCTACCGCAGTTTTGCTCGTGGTCATCGAGCAAGACAACATTCCGTGTGTCTTCGCACGACCAATTAAGTGTTAATTCACCAATAATTTTTTACACCTGCATTTAATTTTATTTCGCGTGAAACGACTGCTCACGGTCGTTCTGCTTGTGAGCACTGTCGTTGTCGTAGTGACACCGATCGGTCCCGTTCAAGTGGCGGATATCGGCGTGAACGAACTGGTCACAGACAGTATTGAAGAGGCCGAGAGCGGATTTTCGGACGCCTCGTCCGCGGACACCCTCAACGAGACCGAGATCAGGCGGACAGTACACGCGCGAATCAACGAGATCCGGGCTGACCGTCGAGTGGACCGCCTGCAGTACTCCCAGCACATTGCAGAGCGTGCGGAAGAACACACCGAGACGATGGCCGAGCGGCGCCGACTGCAGGGATCGGATCCCGAATCACAGTACGAGTGTGAAACCGTCGGCGAAAACGTCGCGTACACGTACGCCAATCAGCGCATCGCGGTGGAGGACGACTACGTGAATTACGAGGGGAACGAGACGAAGATCGCCCACGGGATCGTCCGTCAGTGGATGAATTCGCCGGGCAATCAGGATGTCATTCTGGAGGACGCGTTCGAAAGCGAAGGGATCGGCGTCGCGACGGCCGAGACTGACGACGGACGACGCGTCTACGTCACACAGGCGGTGTGCGGGTAAGACCTCACCCGACGAGCTTGGTGGGTGATACTGTCCGGCCGTACGCGAGGAAATTCCCCGCCAATGTCTTCACAGTACGTCTCTAAGGGCTCGCGTGCGTGATGGGTTCGAGATCGGCCATCGGCGAATTCCGAAGCTCGAACGCCATAGTGTCCGCTTCGTACCTACGCGCGCTCCGCGAGGACGTACTGCTGTGGCCCACACCGGGGGGTGAGCCGGTGTGAATCTGGACGAATATGCTCACGACGTGAGCCGCGGCCCCTCCTCGCGGATCATCCTCCACGTCGATATGGACTGCTTTTACGCCTCCTGCGAGCGCCTGCGGGAGCCCGCACTCCGCGAGGAGCCGGTCGTGGTCGGGATGGGCTACGAAGCGGGCGAGACGTTCGGGGCGGTCGCGACCGCGAGCTACGAGGCCCGAGAATACGGCGTCGAGAGCGCCCAGCCGATCTCGCAGGCGCTCGAACGGCTGCCGCGCGCAGCGGAAGCGACGGCCGAGGGAAACGAGTCGGAATCGGGATCCGAGTCAGAATCCGAGACCGACGCCGACACGGTCGGCCACTACCGCCCGGTCGACCTGGAGTTCTACCGCGAGGTCGCGGGGGAGGTGAAAGAGATCCTCCACGACTCGGCCGACGTCGTCCGAGAGGTGAGCATCGACGAGGCGTACCTCGACGTCACCGACCGCACCTCCTGGGACCGGGGGCCGGACGGCGAGCGGACGCTGGCCGAGGGGTACGCCCGCCACGTGAAACAGCGGATCGCCCGCGAGGTCGGCGTCCCCGCCAGCGTCGGCGTCGCATCGAATATGTCGACCGCGAAGATCGCCTCCGACCACGACAAACCCGACGGCCTCGTCGTCGTCGAGCCCGGACGGGTCGCGGAGTTCCTCGCGCCGCTCCCGGTCGAATCGGTCCACGGGATCGGGCCGGTGACGGCCGACCGCCTCGGAGAGATGGGCATCGAGACCGCCGGCGGCCTCGCGGACGCGGACCCCGCAGAACTCCGGTCGGCGTTCGGTTCCCGCGGGCCCGAACTCCGCGACCGCGCCCGCGGCGTCGACGACCGCGAGGTGACGCCCACGGGCCGGCCGAAGAGCCTCTCGCGGGAGTCGGCGTTCGCGGAGGCGACAGAGAGCGCGGCGGAGAAGCGCGAGCGGGTCGCGGCGCTGGCCGCCGACGTCGCCTCGCGGGCGCAGAATCGCGGGGCGACCTACCGGACCATCGGCATCAAGGCCGTGCTGCCGCCGTACGACATCAACACCCGCGAGCGGTCGCTCTCGGGGCCCGTCGACGACCCCGATCTGGTGGAGTCCGTCGCCCTGGAGTTGCTCGCGGAGTTCGAAGACGACGCCGTCCGGAAGCTCGGCGTCCGCGTCTCGAACCTCTCGTTTGCGGACGGCGAGCAGGCCCGGCTCGACGGGTGGGAGGGCGCCGAGACCGCGGAGGATGCGGAGACTGCGGAAGCCGCGGGGGACGGCGGCCGCCGGTCGGACGAGCGCGACGGCCGTCGACGGGCGGGACGGCCGTCGGGTCGGGGCCAGGCCTCGCTCGACCAGTTCGACGAGAGCGAGTAGTCGCCGCCGGCGACGCGCTCTCGGGCCTCCGCGGCGTCAGACGTCCGTCACACGGGGAGAAGGAACTATGCCGCGGGAGGGCGACGACCCGATAGATGACCGAGGATACCGAGACGATCGCCGTCGCGAACGTCAGCGAGGGGCCGGGCGGCGACGGGCAATCGGCGCCGGGGACGCCCGTCGAGTTGCCCGTCGTCGACATCCTCACCGGACGCGGCTTCATCACCGGAAAGTCCGGGTCCGGGAAGTCGAACACGGCCTCGGTGGTGATCGAGAACCTCCTCTCGAACAATTTTCCCGTGCTCATCGTCGACACCGACGGCGAGTACTACGGACTGAAAGAGCAGTTCGAACTGCTCCACGCCGGCGCCGACGAGGAGTGCGACATCGTCGTCAGCCCCGAGCACGCCGAGAAGCTGGCGAATCTCGCCCTCGAACAGAACGTCCCCATCATCCTCGACGTCTCGGGCTACCTCGACGACGACGAGGCCCAGGAGCTCCTGACCGCGGTCGCGCGCCACCTCTTCGCGAAGGAGAAGAAGCTCAAGAAGCCCTTCCTGATGCTCGTCGAGGAGTGCCACGAGTACATCCCCGAGGGCGGCGGGATGACCGAAGCGGGCAAGATGCTGATCAAGATCGGCAAGCGCGGCCGCAAGCACGGCCTCGGGATCGTCGGCATCTCCCAGCGCCCCGCCGACGTCAAGAAGGACTTCATCACGCAGTGCGACTGGCTCGTCTGGCACCGACTCACCTGGAACAACGACACCAAGGTCGTGGGTCGGATCCTCGGCTCGGAGTACGCCGACGCGATCGAGGAGATGGACGACGGCGAGGCGTTCCTCGTCACCGACTGGTCCGAGTCCCTCCGCCGGGTGAAGTTCCACAAGAAGCAGACCTTCGACGCGGGCGCGACGCCGGGGCTCGAAGACTTCGAGCGCCCGGATCTGAAGTCCGTCGACGGCGACCTCGTCTCGGAGCTGCAGGACATCTCCGACGAGAAGGCGCGTCGCGAGAGCGAGATCGCAGACCTCAAACAGGAACTGGAGAAGAAAGAACAGCGAATCCAGCAGTTGGAACGGGAACTCGAAGAGGCCAGGGACCTCTCACAGATGGCCGAACAGTTCGCTCAGGCGATGTTCCAGACGGCCGAAGCGCCGTATCGCGGCGGCGACGGGCGGAATCTGAACCGCCCCGAGGAGCGCCAGGCGGCGCTCGATCAGTACGACGAAGCCGCCGCGGATGGAACCGTCGAGGAATCGGCGGCGACTGCTGACGCGGACGCGGCCGAGACCGACCCCGACGCCGACGAGGAGGAGGCGGTCACCGCGGCCGCGGCGGCCGCGTATCCCGGACTCGATACGGACATCGAGGTCGGCGACGACGGTCACGTCGGCCCCACGGACGCGGACATCGAGCCCGAGCGCGCCCACGAACACACCGCGGGGCTGACCGGCCGCGAGGACGTCATCGAGCGCCTCCGAAACGTGATCGCGTCGCTGCCGCCCGCCTCGCGCCGGATGCTCGCGTTCTACCGCGAGATCGAATCCTGCGACCCCGTCGACGCCCACGTCGCGGCCGGCGAGGTCGGGGACAAACAGCTCGCGTACAGCCGGAACGGCCCGCTCCGTCGCGCCGGATTCGTCGAACACGTCGGGCGGGGCCGCTACGCCTACGCGCTGCCCGACCTCGTCCGGTCGGAGTTCGCCGATCGGCTCTCCGAATCGGAGCTCCGGGAGGTCGTGACCGCGGTCGAGGCGGCGTTCCGCCCCGATCTGTCGGACCACCTCGACGACGGGCGGGACGGGAGCGACGACTCAGAGGCCGCCGACGCGAGCGAGGGGATGAATGACGACGAGGCGAAACCGACGGTCGACACGCCGGTCGCGGAGAAGTGAGTCCGCGGCCACGACCGCGGCACGACTGCGGCTCACAGATGTTTCTCGATGTATCGATTCAGGTCTTCGACCACCGACTGGCGGAACGTCCAGAAGCCGACCCACTCGTTCGGCGCCTCTTCGAGCGCGAGCAGCGCGACGTGTGAGTCGGCGTCGCGGTCCTCGGGCGGCGTGTAGACCACGAACCACGACTCCCTGAAGTCCCGGCTGTAGCCCGCGTGGATCGTGATGCTGGAGTCGGGGTCCGGTCGCCATCCCGGCATTCCGTAGACGTGAACGTCGACGGGCGACTCGTCGAGCCGCCCGTAGACCTGGTGGGTCCCGACCTCGTCTTCGATCCGCGAGAGGTTCTGAAACGACGTCCGGAGCGTCCCCTCGCCCTCCTCCCAGGCGCGCCGTTCGATGTACCGGGAGATCAAAATCAGGAGCAGCTTCTCCGAATGCGACTCGGGATACCCGCGGAGGTAGAATGGGATCTCGTCGAGCTGCTCCAGCGCCTCGGGGAGTTCGATCTCTTCGAGGTCCCGGGTCCCGGTGATGAACAGATCGGAGTTGATGAAGAGAATCGCGTCCTGGAGGTCGCTCAGGGGGGAGCTCGCGAGGACCTGATCGTCCTCGACGACGAGCACCTGATCAGCCTCGGCGTCGGGGAGTTCGATCTCGTCGACGTCGATCGACTGCCCTCCGAAGAGCCCTTCGAGCATATTCTGCACCGGATTGGGCGCCGTCCGGTTGAGGACGACGAGCGACCGATCGGGGTCTTCGGCCGCGTCGAGGAACTCTCGGAGCGTCATACACTACCTATGTGGGTTACCAACACGGGTAAAGCCTCGCTTAGAGTGGTTCGACCAGGGCTTCGAGCGCGGACCGCGGGTCGTCGGCCTTCGCGACGCCGGAGGCGAGCAGGATCCCGGTCGCGCCCAACTCCCCGGCGGTCGCGACGTCGTCGCCCGACGAGATGCCCGCGCCGCAGTAGACGTCCACGTCGTCGTCGACGGCGGCGGCCGCGGCGACGGCGTCCTCGACGATCCCCGGGTCCGCGGTCGCGACGGAGACGTCGCCGCCGATGAGCGCCGGAGGCTCGACCGCGACGCTGTCGGGGCCGAGCGCCGCCGCGGCGCCGATCTGTGCGGGGTTGTTCGCGCAGACGCACGTCTCCAGGCCGGCGCGTTCGGCCGCGCGGACGGCCCCGTCGATGTCGGCCAGCGTCTGCCGCTTCTCGGAGTGGTTGATCAGGGTGCCCGTCGCGCCGGCCTCGGCGACCGCCTCGGCGAGGGTGCTGCCGGTGTGGCTGCCGTGGCCGTTCGGATCGACGTGCTGGGCCCACGTCTCGACGCCGGTGTCCGCGACGCGGGCGACGTCGGCCGCCTGGGGCGAGACGGCGATCCGGACGCCGGACGCCTCGGCGACGTCGCGCGCGGCGGTCGCTACCTCGATGGGATCACACGGATACGCCTTCAGATTGACGAGGATGAACACGGACCGTAGTACGATGCTACTGGCCGAAATAGGTTGCTCTCCGCGACGCCGAGGACACCGGTCAGTCCTTCCGCTTGACCACGTCGCCGAGCGTCGTCGTGGTCGAAGAGCCGCCGGACCACTCGCTGTCTTCGGTGTCTTCGCCCTCGACGAGGGAGATCTCCAGTTCGCGTTCGAGCTTCCGCTGGACCTCGTCGGAGGGGAGGATGTCGCCGCGTTCGAGCTTGCGGATCAGGCTCGCCTTCTCGTTGAGCGACTTCGCGAGGTCCTCCTGGCTCAGGCCGCGGGACTCGCGCGCCTCGCGGATGCGCTGGTCGTAATCGGTCGCGATCTCGTCCATGTCGTCGAACATATCGCGCCGGCGCCGGCTCGACCCGCCCGAGGAACTGCTCGCGGTGCCGCTCGTCGAAGACGACCCCGACGACCCGCCGGATCCGGACGTCCCGGAGGAGCTCGACGTCGAGTACTTCGTCGACTGCGAGGAACTCGACTCAGTGCGGACCTCGGTGCCGAACTCCTTGCAGTCGTCGCACAGTTCGAGTTCGGCCCCTTCGACCTTGACCGTCGTCAGGGACGGCCGTTCACTGCCGCACATCTCGCACTGGGGCATACCCCGCAGTAGTCGAGGCGGGGGTATAAAGCACACGCTGGGGGAGATGCGCCGATGCGACGCGACCGACCAGGAGACGGATTCGCGTCGCTACCGCCGCCCGTCGCGGGTGTCACGCCGCGCGGCCCGCTCGGCCTCGTCGCGGTCCATCGTCTCCCGGTCGTCGCGTTCGGCCCGGACGAGGTAGTAGAGCCCGAGCGGGGCGACGAGGGCCAACAGCGCGAAGAGGAGGAACGCGAATCCGAACCCGGCCATCAGCCGAGGAAGACGTCGACGATGTCGCTGGTGCCGGAGGTCGTATCGCGGTACAGCTCCGAGTAGCCGCAGTTCGTACAGGAGACGACCTTGAAACTGTTCGTCTGGATGTCGAACATCTTCGAGAGGCCGCCGCCGGTCGTCGAGATCGTCCCGACGTCGGTCTCGGTGTGGCCGCACTTCGGACAGCCGCGGTCGGAGGCGGAGGGTGGTTCGGGGACCATACTCGGGGGCTCCCGCGCGACCGTAATCAGTTTTGTCCCGAAGGCACCCTCACGAGAGGTCGCGCCACGCGCCCCAGAACCGCTGGAGCGCGGTGAGGTGGCCGACGACGGCGAAGAAGACGAGCAGCCAGCCGACGACCGTCAGCCCGAGCGCTCGGACCGGAAGCGCGGGGAGGGCGAGCGTCGCGGCCGCGACGATGGCGACGAGTCCGATGATCGCGAGGCGGTCGGCGCGGCCGACGAGGCCGCCGTACTCGCGGCCGAGGCCGACGGCCTGGATCTGTGTGCCGAGGTAGGAGGTCATCAGGACGCCGGTGACCGCGGCGAGACCGAGCCCGTAGGCGTCGATCCCGGCCGCCAGCCCGACCAGCATCGCGATGTCGGCGTAGCGGTCGAGGACGTGATCGAGCAGGTCGCCGCCGTCGCTGTCGACGCCCTGAGCGCGGGCGAGCGCGCCGTCGACGAGGTCGAGCCAGCCGTTCAGGAAGACGAAGGCGGCACCGAGGACGTACCAGACGGGCGTCCCGAGGTAGAACGCGCCGCCGGCCGCGACGGCGAAGCCGAAGGCGACGACGCTGACCCCGTCGGGCGTCAGGCCCAGCCGGTCCGCGGCGGCGACGAAGGGGCCCAGGAGGCGGTCCGCCAGGTCGCGGTACTGATCGAGCGTCATCGTTACAGGTAGTCGATGAAGTCGACGACACCCACGCGGGGCTCGATCTCGCCGTCGATCGCCGCCGCCACGTCGTCGGCGACGGCCTCGGGGGAGCGGTCCGTGGTGTCGATCTCCCAGACGGACTCCTCGCCGTGGCGCTCGACTGCCTCGGCCAGGATCACGTCCAGCGCCTCGCTCTCGGCGTTCTCCGCGACCGAGTCCTCGGACTCGCCGCGCTCTCGGAGCCGCGGTTTCAGCTCTTTGGGGTGACACCGCAGGACGACGGCCCCGTCGACGTCGAGCAGGTGCGCCAGGTGGGACTCGACGACCGTGGTCCGATCGGCCGACACCTCCGCGTCGACCCACGACTGCACGGCGTCGAGGTCGGCGATAAGCGAGTCGCGCTCGACGTCGCGCTCGGCGAAGAGGTCGGCCTCGCGGATCGCGTCATTGAGGTGGAGCACCTCGGCGTCGAGCCGCTCTGCGACGAGCTCCGAGACGGTGGTCTTGCCCGTCCCCGGCGTCCCGGTGAGCGCGATCGTTCTCACGGCTCGGTCGCCTCCGGCCGGAGGTCGGCGACGACCTCGTTGAGGACCTCGACGGCCCTCTGGGTCTCCTCGCGGGTGCCGCAGGAGATCCGGACGCACTCGGGCAGTCCGAAGCTGGAGGTGTCGCGGACGATGACGCCGCGCTCCTGGGTCGCCTCGGCGACGGCGGTGGCGTCGCCGACCTCACAGAGGACGAAGTTGCCGCCGGAGGGCCACGTCGGCACGTCGAGGTTCTCGCGGTAGTACTCCCGCGCCCAGCGGGCCGTCTCGACCGACCGTTCGAGGTGGTCGTCGTCGTCGATCGCGGCGAGGGCGGCGCGGCAGGCGAGTTCGTTGGCGGCGAAGGGCGTGTTCACCCGCGCGTAGGCGTCCGCCCAGGCCTCGGGGACGGCGGCGTAGCCGATCCGGAGGCCGGCGAGGCCGTAGGCCTTCGAGAACGTCCGGAGGACCGCGAGGTTCTCGTACTCGTCGAGGAGGTCGATCGCGGAGGGGGCGTCGTGGTATTCCGCATAGGCCTCGTCGACGACGACGAGGGTCTGATCGTGGACGCCCTCCGCGAGCGCGCGGATCTCCGCGCGGTCGAGGACCGAGCCGGTGGGGTTGTGCGGCGTCGTCACGTAGACGATGCGCTCGCCGTCGTACGCCGAGAGGACGCCCGCGGCGCTCTGCTCGAAGTCGTCGTCCTTCGAGATTCGGTAGGTCGACGCCTCGCCGTGGTGGTAGCGCGCCGACATCGGATAGTACGAAAAGCCCGGTGCGGGCGCGAGGATCTCGTCGCCGGATTCGAGGAACGCCCGCGAGAGGTAGTCGATCGCGCCGTCGGCGCCCGCGCTCACCCAGACCTGTGAGTCATCGAGGCCCCACTTCTCGGCGATCCGTTCGGTGAGGTCGGTGTGGGAGGCTTTCGGGTAGACGTTCACGTCCGGTGCGGCGGCCTCGACGACGGCGACGGCCTCTGGACTCGGGCCGTGCGGATTCTCGTTCGACGAGAGCTTCGTCAGCTCCTCGGGGTCCATCCCGAGGTCGCGGGCCACCTCCTCGGCCCCCCGTCCGGGGACGTAGGCCTCGTGCGCGGAGAGATCCCTCGGTTGCATACGCGTACGCAGTCGCCCGCGGGTCTTGAAGGGTACGTCTCGGAGCCGGACGGCCGGGGCTTCGACTCCGCCCCGAGCGTTTATATACGAACGCGAGGTCAGCGATGCCGTGATCTGACAGCCACCCCGCGCCGCCCAGCGGTTGCTCGGCGCACCGGCGCGGGAGGGAAGCGTGCCGACTGCTCGCCCCGTTACAGCGACGCCTCCAGCGCGTCGGCCGTCCGCAGCGACAGCGCGGCGATGGTGAGCGTCGGGTTCATCGCGCCGCCGGTGGGGAACGTCGAGGAGCCGACGATCCAGAGGTTCGAGAGGTCGTGGGTCAGGCCGTCGGCGTCGACGACACTCGCCTCCGGATCCGCGCCCATCCGCGTCGTCCCCATCTGGTGGAACGCCGGCCCGGTGGCGTCGGGGCCGACCGTCCACTCGATGTCGACGCCGAGTTCCTCCAGGATCCGGTGCTGGATCGCGTTGGCGTGCTCGATGGCGCGCTCGGTCCGCTCGTCGAGTGACCACTCCACGTGTGGGACCGGGTTGCCGTGGTCGTCGCGCCGGCTCGGATCGAGCGTCACGCGGTTCTCCGCGCTCGGGAGCTGCTCGACGAGCGCCCCCATCGCGATGTGGGTCCCGTAGGACTCGCGCAGTCGGTCGAGGAGGTCGTCGCCCCACGTCTCCGCGGAGAGCGCCTCCATCACCGGCGACGGCCCGGCGTAGTTGAGGAACTCCAGCTTCAGCCCCTCGACCGGGTCCGCGTCGTCGTAGAACTGGTGACACTCGCTGGTGTTGAAGCCGACGTGGTTCTGTCTGGTCGGCTCGTCCAGGCGGCCGCCGGCGCCGGCGAAGAGGTGGTCGATAAAGAAGCGACCCACGGCGCCGGAGGTGTTCGCCAGGCCGTCGGGGTACCGGTCCGACTCCGAGAGCAACAGCAGTCGGGCGTTCTCGACGCCGCCGCAGGCGAGGACGAAGCGCCGTGCCGACTGCCGGTGCTCCTCTCCGTCCGGGGTCGCGTACACCGCGGTCTCGACTCGCTCGCCGTCGGCGTCGTGTTCGAGCCGCTGGACCGGCGCGCGGTCGATCACGCGTGCGCCCGCCTCGACGGCCTTCTCGACGTGCGATTCGGCCGTGTACTTCGCGCCCGAGGGACAGATCGGCTTGCAGGTGCCGTACCCCTGGCAGGCCGGTCGACCGTCGTACGGTTCGGGGTTGCGCGCGTTCGGGACGGAGTGCATATCGATCCCCAGGCGCTCGCAGGCGTCCGCGAAGAGCGAGTCCGAGTGCGACGGCGGGAACGCCGAGAGGGGAAACGGTTCCTCGCGCGGCGGCGCGTAGGGGTTGTCCATCGCGCCCGCGACCCCCAGGGCGCGCTCGGCCTCGGCGTAGTACGGTCGGAGGTCGTCGTAGGCGATGGGCCAATCGACGCCGACGCCGTGCCGGGACTCCATCTCGAAGTCGCGCTCGTGGAGCCGCATCACCATCCCCTGCCAGTGGAGCGTCGAGCCGCCGATCCCCTTCACGCGCGCCGCGTTGAGCGGGTAGCCGCGTCCGCCGGTCGTGTACGCGTCGCGCGGCCCGCCCATCTCCCACGGGCCGTCCATCCCCGGACGGATGAACGCCTCCTGCTGTTCGACCCGGCGGTCGAAGTCGAAGCGCGGGCCCGCTTCGAGGACGACGACGTCGGCGCCGGCCGCGGCGAGTCGGTGCGCGACGAGCGCGCCCGCGGGACCGGACCCGACGATGCAGACGTCTGCGCGCGCGGCTGGAGTCCGATCGCGCCCGTCGCCCACGCCCCCGTCGCTCGCCTCAGCCATCGTCGAATCGCTCCCGGGACGTGTCGGCGGCGCTCGGCATCGATCCGCGCTGGTAGCTCTGGATCCCGCCGGGGTGGCCGATCGGGTTCTCGATACCGACGAGTCGGCCCCCGGTCGGTGAGGCGTAGAAGGCGAACAGCAGGTCGTTGACGAGGTAGAACCGGATCCGTTCCGTGATCGTTCCGTCGGGCTCGGGATCGGCCGTATCGACGCCGAGATCCCGGAGGAGGGCGTCGCGCTCGTCCACACCGAGAGCGGCGTAGGCGTCGCCGCGCCAGTCGCGGGCGACGGCGTCCAGCTGTGCGGCCGCCTCGCGCATCCCGTCGCGGTAGTCGGGTCGGTCGTCGATCCGGCCGAGGACGTACGACTCGACGAACTCGCGGCGTCCGTCGACGCCGCTCGGGTACAGGACCTCGGCGACGCCGTCGAGCAGGTCCAAGAGCGGCGTCGAGAGGTCTGTCCCGGAGGCTCCCGCGGACGGGACCCCTCCGGCGTCCCCGTCCGCCGTCGGTGGTTCGAGGCGCCCCGCGAGGACCCCGCCACTGACCGTCACGCCGGCGGTCGCCAGCGCCGCCAGCGCGTCGCGTCGCGTCAGTTCCACGCACCCGGATTAGGCACACCTAAACTTATGGGTTGCCTTTCCGGTCGTCGCCAGTGGTTCCGTTCCGACGGGCCGCCGAGGTCACCGCCGCTCGATCACGAAGGCGAGCACGACGATGACCGCGACCGCCGGGAGCACGAGCAGGGTGACGTTGACCCGGTATCCGAGGTTCCACGCGAGCACGACGCCGTGAACGTACGCTAAGAATCCGGCGAGCGCGAGCCCGAACCACGGCGGCGGGGGCACGTCGTTTCCGAGGGGAAGCAGCCCCCGGACGGCCGCGAGCGTCACGAGTCCGATCGCCGGCACGAGGACGACGCCGAGCGGCGCCGACAGGTAGTTGTCCGGCGAACCGCCCGCGCCGAAGTGGACGGCGATGCGGTCCGGGAGCGACGGGAGGAGGGCGATACCGACGACGGCAGCGCCGACGAGGACCGCTGCCGAGAGGACGTCGAGGCGGGAGTGCCGCATACGCGAGCACTGGACCGCCGACCGAAAAAAGCGTGTGTTCGCGTGGACCGGCCTACGGGATCCGGACGTCGTGTTCGAGGACGCCGACGCCTTCGAGTTCGACCTCGATCCGGTCGCCGTCTTCGAGCGGCGCGACGCCGCCGGGCGTGCCGGTCGCGACGACGTCGCCGGGTTCGAGCGTCAGGTAGGTCGTGATCTCCTCGATCAGGTCGGGCACGGAGAAGGCGAGGTGGTCCCTGGAGGACGACTGCCGCGTCTCGCCGTTCACCCGGAGTTCGATCGACGCGTCGGCGGGCACCTCGTCGGGCGTCGCGAGCACCGGCCCCATCGGCGCGGCGTTGTCGAAGGCCTTCCCGCGGACCCAGTTCGTCTCCTGGCGCTGGTCGTCGCGGTTCGAGAGGTCGTTCAGGCAGGTGAACCCGGCGACGTAGTCCATCGCGTCGGCGGCGTCGACGTGCTTTGCCTGCTCGCCGATCACGACCGCGATCTCGGCCTCGTGGTCGAGGCGCTCCTTGCCGGACGGAAGCGTAACCGTGTCGCCGTGGCCCGCGACCGCGTTCGGCGGCTTCAGGAAGAGCAGCGGCCGATCGGGGATCTCGTTGTCCATCTCCGCGGCGTGGTCCGCGTAGTTGCGGCCGACGCAGACGATCTTCGTCGGCTCCGAGGGCGCGAGCACGTCGACCGCGTCGAGGTCGTAGGTCTCGCCGGCGAACGAGACCGCGTCGCCGTGCCACTCGCCCGTGCGGACCGATCCGGCGGGATCTCTGAATCTGACGATGTGCATACGCGGCCCCTCGGAGCCCCGGCGCTTCGTTCTTTCCATCTCCGTCGTCCGCGTGTGAATCTCTCTCGATAGCACGCTTTATTGTCGATCCGGGAGAAGATACGACCGGACGATGACAATGGAACTCACCTGGCACGGCCACTCCACGTGGCACGTCGACGTCGACGGCACGACCTTCCTGATCGACCCGTTCTTCCAGAACCCCAAGACGGAGCTGTCGGCCGAGGACGTCGAGACGCCCGACTTCGTCCTCCTGACGCACGGCCACGCCGACCACGTCGCCGACGCCGGCGCGTTCACCGACGCGACGGTCGTCTCCGTCCCGGAGCTGACGACCTATATGGAAGAGGACGTCGGCTTCGAGTCGGCGATCGGGATGAACATCGGCGGCACCGTCGAGTGCGGCGAGGCGTTCGTGACGATGCACCGCGCCGACCACACGAACGGCCTCAACACGGACTACGAGTACAGCCTCGGGATGCCCGTCGGGTTCGTCATCAGCGACAAGAAGCCGACCCAGGAGGCCGACCCCGACGCGACGACGTTCTACCACGCGGGCGACACCGGGCTGATGTCCGAGATGAAAGACGTCATCGGCCCGTACCTCGAACCCGACGCCGCCGCGCTGCCGGTGGGCGACCACTACACGATGGGGCCGACCCAGGCCGCCATCGCGGCCGACTGGCTCGACGTCGACCACGTCCTGCCGATGCACTACGACTCCTTCCCGCCGATCGAGATCGACACCGACGACGTCGTCCGCGAGGTGAAGGCGACAGGCTCGGACGCCGAGGTCCACGTCCTCGACGGCGACGAGACGTTCACGCTGGAGTGATCGCGGCGCGACGCCCGGCGGCGTAGCGGCTCGGCGGATCCGTTTTTCTGCGGTCGACCGACTTCGATCACCCGCCCAGCCGTCCGGGTGAGCAACCTTTAGGACGCCCGCGACCGACCGTGCAAGCGGAATGAGCGACATCGAAACCTCCACGGTCAGCGAAGAGGGCTTCGCGAGCACGAGCCAGGTCGGCGACTTCGAGCTCACGATCGACGCGACAGACGAACAGGGCCCGAACCCGAACGCCGCGCTGGTCGCGACGTACGCCTCCTGTTACCTGCCGGCGTTCCGCGTCGGCGGCCAACAGCGCGGCCACGACGACCTCGGAAAGATCCAGATCGACGCCGACGCCGATCTCGACGACGACGACGACCTCGAAGCGATCCGCTTCGACGTCTACGTCGAGGCCGACGTCGACGACGAGGAGCTCGCGGAGATCGTCGAGCGCGCCAAGGACATCTGCCACGTCCAGAGCGCGCTCCGCGAGGGGCTCCGCGCCGAGATCGCCGCGCACGGCGACGCGTTCTAAGCGAGCAGCGAGCGGCGAGTAGCGAACCCCCACCGCCGGCGGTCGGCGGCGGCGACCCGCTATCGCCGGTGGTACGCCCGGTAGCTCATCGCCCGACCGTCGGCGATGACGACGTCCCGCCCTTCGGGGTCCGGGACGTCCGGTTCTTCGACTTCGTCGTGGGAGACGTACGGGTCGGCGGGCTCGGAGATCTCCTCCGAGTACACGTATGGACTGTTCGGCTGATTCTCCATACGAGGAACGGACGCGACGGTCGCATATAAAACTTTGTCAGACGGTATCACACCTCATAATCGGCCCCGGGCGAGCCGTATCACTCGCCGGCGACCGCGGGCGGGCCGGCGTCGATCTCGGTCCCAAGGAGGTCGAGGAACGCCGCGAGCCACTCGGGGTGATCCGGCCACGCCTGACCGGTGACGAGGTTATCGTCGACGGTCACCTCGTCGACCCACGAGCACCCGGCGGCCTCGACCTCCGGGCGGACCGCCGGGTAGGCCGTCATCTCGTAGCCGTCGAGGACGCCCGCGGCCGCGAGGATCTGCGGGCCGTGACAGAGCGCCGCCACCGGCTTGTCCGCCTCGAAGAAGTGCCGGACGGCGTCAAGGACCTCCTCGTAGGTCCGGAGGTACTCCGGCGCGCGCCCGCCGGGCACGACGAGCGCGTCGTAGTCCGCGGGGTCGACATCCGCGAAGGTGGCCGTGACCTCGAAGTCGTGGCCGCGCTCTTCGAGGTAGGTCTGATCGCCCCGGAAGTCGTGGATGGCGGTCTTGACCGTCTCGCCCGCCTCCTTTTCGGGACAGACGGCGTCGACGTCGTGGCCGACCATCTCCAGGGCCTGATACGGTACCATCGTCTCGTAGTCCTCGCCGAAGTCGCCGACGATCATCAGGATCTTTTTGCCCATACCATCTAAGACGTCGGCGGCGAGAATGATGAATTTATTGACTAGTCAGGGCTCGGCGAGCAGCGACTCCAGTTCGGCCAGGGAGTCGAGGACGTGATCCGGCGTGATCGGCGACGACGCCACGTCCTCCGCCGCGGTCACGCCCGTGGTGACGAGCGCCGTCGTCATCCCCGAGCGCGCGCCGAGCGCGATGTCAGTATCGAGCCGGTCGCCGACGACGAGGACGTCCTCGGGCGGGAGGTCGAGGCGGTCCAGCGCCATCTCGCGGGCCGTCTCGCTCGGCTTCCCGAGGACGGCGGCGGGCTCGCGCCCGGCGACGTTCGCGATGGCGTCGACGATGGCCCCGGATCCGGGGACGTCGCCCTCGGCGGCGGGGATGACGACGTCCGGATCGGTGCCGACGAAGGCGACGTCGCCGTCCGCGAGGAGGTCTAAGCACGCGCGGAGCATTTTGTAGCCGAACCGCCGATCGAGCGAGGCGACGAGCACCGCGGGATCGACGCGCAGGTCGCCGTCGCGGCCGACGCGCTCGACCGACAGGCCGGCCTCGCCGAGCAGATCGACGAGTCCCGGTTCACCGACGACTGCGATCGAATCGGCGGCGTGTCGATCAAGGAGGTACCGCGCGGTGACGGTCCCCGCGGTGAGCACCTCGTCGGCGTCAGCGTGGATGCCCGCCCGGGCCAGCCGCGCCTCGTAGGCCTCGGGGGGCTTCGTGGGGTTGTTCGAGACGAAGAGGCGACGGAGGCCCGCCGCTTCGGCCGCGTCCAGTCCCGCCGCCGCGCCCGGTATCGGTTCGTCGCCCCGCACCAGCGTGCCGTCGACATCGAAGATGACGCCGCGAACGTCCATTGGGTGATAGTGGGACGGCGGCCTGTTGAACGTAGCGGGCGAGGCCTCCATAACGAAACTGAGACGCGAAACTCATCTGATACGGAAAGAGGCATATACAACAGGTCCCAGGATCCGAACGTGACGAACGCCCAGCTCACTCTCGTTCAGATCGACAACTACGGGCCGTGGACGGTCACTCCCGATCCGCGGCGCGAGATGGACCTCCAGACGATGCAGTCCCGGCTCTTCGCCGACCTGGCGCAGTTCATCGGCGGCCGAGGGGGCTACGTCTTCTTCACGCGGTTCGACAACATGGTCGCGATCACGAACGGCCTCGACCGCACGGACCACGAGCTCCTCCAGGAGACGATCGGCAACCGCTATCCGGTGACGATCAGCCTCGGGACGGGCATCGACGCCTCGCCGATCGTGGCGCTCGAATCGGCGACGGCGGGGCTCCAGCGGGCCGGCTCCGCCCAGGACGGCGACCGCCGGGAGGTGCTCTCGGGCGACTTCCTCTCGGCGTCCGAGCGGACCCCCGAGGACGTCCAGATCGCGCACTTCGACGTGAACGACGCGACCGGGAAGTACACCGACCAGCTCAACGAGTTCGACTCGTTCATCCAGATCGAACAGGGGTACGCGACGCTGATGCGGTACCTCCGCGAGGAACACGGCGCGCTCTCCTTTTTCGTCGGCGGCGACAACATCATCTCGATCTGCCCGGCGATGAGCGCCGACGACTACCACGAGTCGATCGCGCACGTCGAGGCCGACGCCGGCGTGGAACTGAAAGTCGGCGTTGGCGTCGCCGAAACGCCTCACGAGGCCGGAATGGACGCCAAACACGCGCTCGAAGCGTGTCGGCACCGCGGCACGGCCGTCGAGCTCGGCGTCCCCCACGACGACGTCGGCGTCGCGACCGACTGATAGTGACTACTCTCGTCTCTTACCGCCGAACGCCGTCGCCAGGGGTGGCGTTCGGCGGTAAACAGTGAGAGTAATCACTATGAGACCGACGGATCGTGCGAGCCCCTCTCAGGGAGACAGTTTCCCGAGAGGTTTTTCGATATGAGAAAGATATCTTTTCGTGAAAAGAACTAAGTTACCTGCCGAGCAATATTAGAGCGCAATGAGTACCCAAGAGACAGTCCGACAGCGTGCCGGCGAAGTCGAAGGTAGCGAAGCGCTCCGGATGGACGCCGAGAAGGCGAGCCAGATCGTCGACGCGCTGAACACGGATCTCGCCTCGACGTACGTCCTCTACCACCAACTGAAGAAGCACCACTGGAACGTCGAGGGCTCGGAGTTCCGTGACCTCCACCTCTTCCTCGGCGAGGCCGCCGGAGAGGCCGAGGAATTCGCCGACGAGCTCGCAGAGCGCGCCCAGGCGCTCGGCGGCGTCCCCGTCTCGGGGATGGACGCACTCCTCGAACAGGCCACGGTCGAGCCCGAAGACGAGGACGTCTACGACATCCGGACGTCGCTGCGGAACGATATGGAGATGTACGGCGACATCATCGAGACGCTCCGCGATCACGTCGAACTCGCGGAGAACCTCGGCGACCACACCACGGCCCACATGCTCCGTGAGAACCTCATCGAGGTCGAAGACGCCGCCCACCACATCGAGCACTACCTCGAAGACGACACGCTCGTCCTCGAGTCGGCGACGCAGTAAGGGACACCCCGCACGGAAACCGATCCGCGACTCCTTTCGATCTGATTCGATTCGGCTTTCGGAGGCTACCGTTCGACAGCGACAGCCGCGTCCGCGTCGAGCGCGATCCACCCGTCGCGGTTGTCGGCCTCGGTGAAGACGACCCGGTCGGGCGAGGATAGGTGCGCCGAGACCCGCTCTCGGGCCTCGCCGTCCTCGACCGCGACTCGCTCGCCGGCGTTGTTCGCGTCCATCACCCGCCAGTGATCGCCAGCCGGACATAACGTTTTTGGTACGCCTAAACTACACGTATCACACACCATATAGAAGACGCGGACGAACGGACCGGGAACAGGCAGTATATGGCTGTCGGGCCCGGAAGGTTCCTCGATGACGGATTCGCTGTTCACGCCGCTTTCGCTCCGGGAGACGGAGCTTCCGAACCGGATCACGGTGTCGCCGATGTGTCAGTACTCAGCGCCGGACGGCTACGCGACCGACTGGCACCACGTCCACCTCGGGAGCCGGGCCGTCGGCGGCGCGGGCGTGGTGATGAGCGAGGCCACGGCGGTCTCTCCGGTCGGCCGGATCACGCCGCAGGACCTGGGCATCTGGTCGGACGACCACGCCGACGCGCTCCGAGACACGGTGGCGTTCATCCGCGAGCGCGGGAGCGTCCCCGGGATTCAGCTTGCTCACGCGGGCCGGAAGGCGAGCACGAAACCGCCCTGGGAGGGCGGCGGGCCCGTCGCCACCGACGAGGCCTGGGAGACCCTGGCCCCGAGCGCGATCCCGTACCCCCACGAGTCGGGCGAGGTCCCGACAAAGCGGATGACCCGCGACGACATCGAGCGCGTGATCGAGCAGTTCCGCCGCGCCGCCGAGCGCGCCCGCGACATCGGCTTTCGGATCGCCGAGGTCCACGCGGCCCACGGCTACCTGCTCCACGAGTTCCTCTCTCCCGTGACGAACGACCGCGACGACGAGTACGGCGGCTCCTTCGAGAACCGCGCGCGCATCGTCCGGGAGGTGACAGAGGCCGTCCGGGAGGTGTGGCCCGACGAGGACCCGGTGTTCGTGCGCATCTCCGCGACCGACTGGCTGCCCGAGCGGGACTCCTGGACCGTCGAGGACTCGGCCCGACTCGCCCCGCTGCTGGCCGAGGCGGGCGCGGACCTGATCGACGTCAGTTCGGGCGGCATCCACCCCGACCAGCAGGTGCCCGAGAGCGGCCCGGGCTATCAGGTCCCCTACGCCGAGCGCGTGAAGGCGGCCACCGACGCCGCCGTCGGGGCGGTCGGCGGGATCACGGAGCCCGAACAGGCCGACCAGCTGATCAGGAACGACCGCGCGGACTTGGTGTTCCTCGCCCGCGAACACCTGCGGAACCCCTACTTCGCGCTCGAAGCGGCCCACGAACTCGGCGCCGACGTGGAGTGGCCCAAGCAGTACGAGCGCGGGCGCTTCCGATAGCCGACCTCCGGCGCACACTTTTGGCCGTTCGCGCCAAACACCGACTATGGCTCCCCGCAGCCCCGACGACCGCGACGACCGCGACCGCGAGGACCTCCCGGCGCTCTTGGACGACCTCGATCGGACGCTCTCGGAGCTCCGCACGGAGCTCGAACGGCGCGACGAGGGCGCGTCTCGGAGCGACGTCGACCGACGAGGAGGGACTCGACGACGTCGCGACCGCAGTCCGTTCCGCCCGCCCCGCTCGCCCCGGCCGCCGTCCGTCTCGGAGCTGTTCCGCTTCACCGAGCAGTACACGATCCCGACCGTCGTCGCGACGCTGGAAGCGGCGATCCAGTCGCTGGAGCTCCTCCGGGGGATGCTCCGGCTCGCCGACCCGGACCGGTCGGCGTTCGACCGCGACGGCCGGGACGCGCGCGACGCGTCGCCCGCAGCACGGCTCGGCAGCGGCGTGTCGGGCCTCGGCCGCGGGGCCGTCTCGGGGGTCGAACGCGCCCTCTCGGAACTCCAGACCGCGCTCTCCGAAACCGAACTGCCCGAGGACGAGACGTCCCGCGAACTGCTCGAAGACGCTCGCCGCCTCTCCGAGGAGGTCTCCGATCGGCTCTCGGCGACCGCGGAGGGCCGCGAACGAGGTGGCGGGCGGCGCGAAGAACGCGAGCGTCGCGACGCCCGCGCGTCGGAGCGCTCATCCTCTCAGTCGGGCGCGGTCGAGATCGACGTCACTGGCGCGGGCGAGGACTCGGGCACCGACGGAGCGACAGACGACACAGAAACCTCGGACGCCGAGCCGCCCGAGGTCGACGTCGAGGCCGAACTGGCGTCGATCAAAGACGAGGTGGAGCGACGATCGGCGGACCAATCGGCGGCCGACGGGGACGAAACCGACGACGAGAGCGCGGACGACGACGGGGACGAGGAGAATCCGGACGAGAGCGGCCGGTCGGGGACGTCGTAGCCGTCTCCCTCAGGGCGCGACGAGCCGCGACACGCGCCCCGCGGTCCCCCCGCCGCCGGTCTCGGACGTCGTCAACACGTAGAGGTCGCCGGTCGAGTCGCGGCCGAACCCCAGGACGTACTGTGCGAGATCGGTCTCGCCGACGACCGGGACGGTCCGGATCCCCCACGGCGGGTCGGCGCTCGGATCCACCGCGAAGAGGCGGCCGCGGGCGACGAAGTCGGCGAAGACGTACGCGCCGCGCAGGGCGGGGACCGCGTCGCCGGTCGCGACGTGACCGCCGATGATCGAGATGCCCGAGACGTCGCCGCCGTCGTGCGGGTACTCCGCGACGGGGTCGACGAACGGCTCGCCGTCGGGCGCCGTCGTCGGACAGGAGTCGCGCCGGAAGCAGTGAGCGCCCTCGCGGACGTTCCAGCCGTAGTTGCCGCCCGATTCGAGCAGATTCAGTTCCTCCCAGGCGCCCTGTCCCACGTCCGCGACGTAGCAGTCCGCGCCGTGGAAGGAGAGCCGCCAGGGGTTGCGGAACCCCCAGGCGTACTGTTCGCTGAGCCCCGACCGACCCACGAGCGGATTGTCCGCGGGGATCGCGTACGGCTTGTCCGCGCCCGCGTCGCTCCCGGGGACGCCGCCGCGCCCGTCGACGTCGATCCGGAGGACGCTGCCGAGCAGATTCGTCTCCGTGTCCTGCCCGTTGCCGCCGTCGACGGCGTCGTACCAGTCGTCGGCGTGGCCGCGCCCGACGTCGTTGGCGGCGCCGCCGTCCCCGAACGGGACGTAGAGGTACCCGTCGGGGCCGAACGCGACCGCGCCGGCGTTGTGGTTGCCCTGCGGCTGCGGGACTTCCAGTACCGTCCGCTCCTGTGGGTCGCCAGCGACGCGGGCGTCCGGATCGACGGTGATCTCCGCGAGGACGGCGGTGTGGCTGTACCCGTCGGGCGTTCCCGCCCGCGCCGACGCGCTGTACCGGACGTAGAGCCGGCCGTTGCTCGCGAACTCCGGGTGGGCCGCGGCGCCGAGCAGCCCGCGCTCGCTCCCGAGCACGATCCGATCGGAGAGGTCGAGGAAGGGCGTCTCGCGGCGGCCGTCGTCTCCGATCTCCCAGATCCGCCCGTCGCGATCGACGACGAAGCGGCGGTCCGTGTCCGTCGGCGCGACGAAATCGACCGGGGCGGCGAACCCCGAGGCGATCGGTTCGAGCGCGACGTCGGCGCCGTCGAGGTCGGGCCGCGGGCCGCCGGTCTCCGTCGGCGTCGGGACCCGAGTCCCCGCGTCGCTCCCGTCGGTGCTCGTCGCGTCCGCGTCGTCCGATTCGCTCGCGTCGCCCGCGTCGCCGTCGCCGCCCGAACCGGACGGGGCGCTGCAGCCGGCCACCGACGCGAGCGCGGCCAGCCCGCCCGCGCGGAGGAGTCGTCGTCTGCGGAGGCGTTCCATACCGTCGGTTGGGCGCGGACCCACAAGTATCACCCCCTGGACGTGTGGAATCCGAACCGCTTACCACCCGAGGGGTCGCAGTCCCGCGTATGACTGCCGCACTCGTCGCCGACTCGGTGCGGAAATCCTACGGCGACGTGACGGCCCTCGACGGAGTCTCGCTCTCCGTCGATCGGGGCGAAGTGTTCGGGCTCGTGGGACCGAACGGCGCCGGAAAGACCACGCTCGTCCGCGCGCTCACCGGGACGACCGCGGTCGAGGGGAGCGCCTCGGTCCTCGGGGAGGACCCGACGGAGGTCGACCCCGCCCGCATCGGACTGCTCCCGCAGTCGTTCGCGCCGGCCTCGCGGCTCACGCCGCGCGAACTGCTCGCGCAGTACGCCGGGCGGTACGACGCGGCCCGCGACCCCGACGCGGTCCTCGCGGACGTCGGGATCGACGGCGGCGCGGCCGAGCAGTGGTACGAGGAGCTCTCCGGCGGCCAGAAGCGCCGCGTCTGCGTCGCGATCGCGCTCGTGAACGACCCCGAGGTGCTCTTCCTCGACGAGCCGACGACGGGGATCGACCCCGCCGGGCGACGCGCCCTGTGGGAACTGCTCGAAGACCTCGCGGCCGGCGGGACGACGGTCTTTCTCACCAGCCACTCGATGGCCGAGGTCGAGCGGCTCTCGGACCGCGTCGGCTTCCTGAACGCGGGGCGGCTCGTCACCGTCGGGGCGCCGCGGGAGCTCGTGGCGACCCACGGCGGGCAGAGCCGCCTCCTCGTCGCGACCGACGCGGACCCGTCGGCGCTCGCCGACGTCGGGCTCGCCTACGAGACGTCGACCCGCGGCGACGACCTCGTCGTCGAGGGGATCGGTCCCCGCGACATCGGCGCCGTCGTCGACGCACTGGACGAGGCGGGAGTCGAGTTCGGATCGCTGACCTGGAAACAGCCCGACCTCGAAGACGTGTATCTGGAACTCACCGGCGAGGCGTTCGCCGGCGGCGGATCGGAAGTGGACTCCGGCACGGCCCCGGCGACGCGGGGAGGTGACGCGCGGTGAGCCGCCTCAGTCGGATCCGCGCGGAGTTCGTCGCCGCCTGGCACGCGTTCCTCCGCCGGCGGACCGCGGTGTTCTTCACGTTCTTTTTCCCCGCGATCATCGTGGTGATCTTCGGCGCCCTGGTCCAGACCCAGCCCACCGGCGGCGGGCTCTTCGCCGAGCCGAAGGGCTACTACGTCGCGGGGTACCTCGCCGTCGTCGTACTGTTCACGCCGCTGTCGCGGGTCGGCAGCACGGTCGCGCGCCACCGCGAAGGCAGCCGCTTCGAGAAGCTGGCGACGACGCCGCTCACCCGGGGCGAGTGGCTGCTGGCGCAGTCGCTCGTGAACGTCGCCGTCATCGGGGCCGCGGCACTCCTGCTGCTCGCGCTCTCGGTGCTCGTCACCGGGACGGCGGTCCCGCTCGCGCCCGCGACGCTTCTCGTCGTGCCGTTCGTCGCGCTCGGCGTCGTGCTCTTCTGCGGGCTGGGTGCGATCATCGGCCGCGTCGCCGACTCCCAGGACGGCGTCATCGCGGCGTCGAACGCCATCGCGCTTCCGCTCCTCTTCCTCTCGGAGACGTTCGTCACGCCCGATCTGCTGCCGGCGTGGTTCCGCCCGGCGCTCGGGCTCTCGCCGCTCACCTACGTCGCGCGCGGCATCCGCGCGGTGACGTATCCGGACGCGACGACCGCGGCGGTGCCGAACCTCGCCGTCGTCGTCGTGCTCGCGTTCGTGTTCTTCCTCGCGGGCGCGTACGCGGTCCCGCGGACCGACTGACGTGCCGGAGCGCGGACTTTTATTTCCCCTCGCGACGAGCCCGAAGTATGAGTACTTCGGATCCGAGTTCCGATTTCGAGCGGCTGGCCGAAAGCGGGGTCGTCGCGGTGATGCGCGGCGCCGACGCGGACACGGTCATCGACGTCGCGACGGCGCTCCACGACGGCGGTGTGACTGCCTACGAGATCACCGCCGACAACCCCGACGCGATGGAACTCATCGCGGAGGTGTCGGCCTCGTTCGACGAGTCGGAGGCGATCGTCGGCGCGGGCACCGTCCTCGACTCCGAGACGGCGCAGGCGGCCATCCGCAGCGGCGCGGAGTTCGTCGTCGGCCCGACGTTCGACCGCGGGGTCGTCGAGACCTGCAACCGCTACGGGACGCTCGTCGCGCCCGGCGTCCTCACGCCGACCGAAGCGATCGAGGCCTACGAGGCCGGCGCCGATATCGCGAAGGTGTTCCCCGCGTCGTCGATGGGGCCGGGCCACCTCTCGGCCATCGCCGGGCCGCTCCCCCAGATCCCGCTGATGCCGACCGGCGGCATCGACGCCGACAACGTCGCCGACTACATCGAGGCCGGCGCGGCCGTCGTCGGCGCCGGGAGCGCGATCATGGACGCCGAGGCCATCGCCGCGGGCGACTTCGAGTCGATCACCGAGACCGCGCGGGAGTTCACCCGAATCATCGAGGACGCGCGAGGCGAC
The DNA here is from genome assembly GCF_041477585.1 of Halobellus sp. MBLA0158. Taxonomy (NCBI): domain Archaea; kingdom Methanobacteriati; phylum Methanobacteriota; class Halobacteria; order Halobacteriales; family Haloferacaceae; genus Halobellus; species Halobellus rubicundus. Next base: position 1,747,442 of record NZ_JBGNYA010000001.1, on the reverse strand, counting down.
TGAGCGGTCCGAGCAGCCGAACAGCCGAAGTTCCTTAGTCGCTGACCCGCGTGCATCCGCTATGGCCGACTCCGAGATCGACGACGTCGACAGAGCGATCCTCCACGCCCTCCAGGAGGACGCCCGAAACATGTCGTCGGGCGACATCGCCGAGCGGACCGGGACGTCCGACAGCACCGTCCGAAAGCGGATCCAACGGCTGGAGTCCGACGGCATCATCAAGGGGTACAGCGCCGAGGTCGACTACCAGGCCTCGGGCTATCCGCTCCGGATGCTGCTGTTCTGTACGGCCTCGATCCCCGAACGCGGCGAACTCATCCCCGAGATCCTGGAGATCGACGGCGTCGTCTCCGTCCAGGAGCTGGTCACGGGCGAGCAGAATCTGCTCGTCACCGTGGTCGGACAGACCGACGACGACATCACGCCGGTCGCCCAGGAACTGCTGGAGATGGGGCTGACCGTCGCCGACGAGGTGCTCGTCCGCAGCCACGAGACGAAGCCGTTCGGCGAGTTCGACTCGGCGTAGCCCTTCGGACTGTCGCGGGCCAGTCCCCACCCGCATCAACGCGGCTTCTCGATCCGTTTTCTCCGTTTCGCCATCTCGGGCACGATCAGCACTCGGACTGCCGTGGCGACTGTCGGCCCCTCCACGAATCCGAGAACATAATGTTCTATAATTCGGATTAGAACGAACGATACGTTCGAGATAGATGGATTTATTATCTATTCTGTTCTTGAAACGGATGAGATGGTCGGGCATCGTCCGCGCGGCGGCGACGTCGCGGGCGGGCGTCCGACCGAGACGGATCAAAGGATGTCAGGGAAGTTGCAGTCTACGGCGATCGGAGAGCTACCGAGCGGCGAATCGGAGTCGACGGCGGTGCCGACGGCCGTCACCCGACTCACGTGGGCGCTGTTCGTCGCGTCCCTCGGTGTGCTCGCCGGCCGACTGCTCGGCTGGTGGGCGCCGACCGGGACGGCGTTCGGGCTCTTCGCCGTCGACGGGCTGACCCTGCTCCTGTGGGTCGTCGTGACCTTCTTCGGCGGCATCGTCGCCAGCTACTCGCGGCGGTATATGGCCGGCACGCGCGGGATCGACCGCTTCTTCGGCCGGGTCCTCGGCTTCGTGGGGGCCGTGATGGTCCTCGTCGCGGCCGATCACCTCCTGCTTTTCGCGGCCGCTTGGCTCGGGATGGGCCTCGTGATGGCCGACCTGATCGGCCACGTCCGCGGCTGGCCGCAGGCTCAGGCCGCCGCGAGCCTCGCCCGCCGGTACTTCGTCGGCGGCACCGCGCTCCTCGGCGTCGCCCTCGCTGTCCTGTGGTGGCAGACGGGCGCGACGACCGTCTCCGGCGCGGTCGCGGCCGCGGGCTCGCTCTCTTCGACCACCGTGTTCGCCGTCGCCGGCGCGCTCGTCCTGGCGGCGATGGTCCAGTCGGCGCTGCTGCCGTTCCACGGCTGGCTCCTGGGGTCAATGACGGCGCCGACGCCGGCCTCGGCGCTGATGCACGCGGGCTTTGTCAACGCCGGCGGGATCCTCCTGCTTCGCTTCGCCCCCGTCGTCACCGCGGAGCCCTCGGTGATGCTCGCGATCGTGCTCGTGGGCGCCGTCAGCGCCCTGGGCGGGAAGCTCCTCAAGTCGGTCCAGCCCGACGTCAAGCGCCGGCTCGGCTGCTCGACGGTCGGCCAGATGGGATTCATGATTATGCAGGCCGGCCTCGGCTTCTTCGGCGCCGCGATCACGCACCTGATCCTCCACGGCTTCTACAAGGCCTACAAGTTCCTCTCGTCGGGGAGCCGGATCGAGCACACGGGGCCGAAATCCGGGTCCGACGCCGCCTCGCTCGGCGCCGTCGGCGCGGCGATCACGCTCCTCTCGGCAGTCGCCGGCGGCGGCGTCTTCGTCGCCATCACCGGCAAGGGCGCGGGGCTGAACAGCGGCCTCATCCTGACGCTGGTCGTCGTCGTCACCACTCTGCACGCCGTGCGGACGACGATCGCCCACACCGACCTCCCCGCGTGGGCCCGGGTCGGAGCGGTTCCGCTCGTGTTCCTCCCCGCGATCGCCCTCTACGGCGCCGTCTACCTCGCCGTCAAGGAGGTCCTGCACGGCCTGCCGATCGTCACCGCGGCGGCCGAACTGACCGTCGGGCACCTCCTCGTGGCCGCCGCGTTCCTCGCGACCTACGCCGCGATCGAATCGGGCGCGTACCGGCACAGTCGGCGCCTCTACGTGGCGCTCGTGAACGCCGCACAGCCACCGTCGACGACCGTGCTTACTTCCACGGAGGACTACAATGAGTACTGAGACCGCGATCCGCGACAGCATCGAACAGGCAGAAAGCGCCGTGGGGCGGGTCTGGCCGCTCCACTCGTTCGTGACCGCGAACCCCCTCGCCGGGTTCGAAGACCGCCCCTTCCACGTGGCCGTGAAGCACGGCGAGCGGCTCTACGGCGGAGACGGCTACCCGAGCGCGGAGGTCTTCCGCCGCGCCTGGGAAGGTGGTCAGATCGACGGCGAGATCCTCCGCGAGGAGCTGTCGGAGCGCGGCTACGACGCCGATCCCGAGGCGCAGCTGAAACGGCTGGCGGCCGCCGAAGCCGACAGCACCGGATCGGGCGGCGGCGACGCACCCGGAGAGTCGCCGTCGGACCGGGTCGACGCCGTCCTGACGAAGTGGCTCGCGGCGTTCCTCGACCAGGGGAGCGCGAAGTGGTCGATGCCGGACCGCTCGGAGGGGTTCTACCGGGCGTTCCGGGCGGTCGCGCGCCACGACCGCGAGATCCCCAATCCGGGAGCGATCGCTGACCTCCCCGAGGACCCGATCGACGCGCTCGAAGCGCGCCTCGACGCGTTCCCGCGGGACCGCTGGCCGGCGATCTTCGAGCACCACCTCACGGCGCTGCCGGGCTGGACCGGCCTGATCAGACAGCGCATCGACGACGGCGACGTCTGGCAGTCGGAGCACCCGATCACGCTCGTCGGCTACCTGGCCGCCCGGCTGACGCTCGCCGAGCAGTTCGGCGCGCCGATCGCCCCCGCTGAGGCGGATGTCGAGGCCGCGTCGACGACTACGAGCGGGAGCGAAGACGCCGACGTCCCGCTGGCCGAAGCGTGGCTGAACGCCTGGGAGGCGACCTACCGCGAGGAACTGGTCGACGCCGTCGCCGCCGAGAGCGCCGCCCGCGAGGCCGACAGCGAGAGCGGCGAGAGCGACGGCCGCCCGGACGCCCAGCTCGTCTTCTGCATCGACACGCGTTCGGAGATCATCCGCCGGCACGTCGAGTCCGCCGGCGACTACGAGACCCACGGCTACGCCGGCTTCTTCGGCGTCCCGATGCAGTACGAGGGCTACGGCTCCGAGGTCGGCAGCGACGCCTGCCCGCCGATCGTCGACGCCGCCCACCGCATCGAAGAGCGGCCGGCGGACGGCCACGACCACCGGCACGCGAACCACGAGCGGTGGACGAGCGTGCTCGAAGCCGGCGAGACGGTCCTCGAAACCCTGAAGTCCAACGCCGCGACCGCGTTCAGCCTCGTCGAGACCGCCGGAAGCGGGTACGGCGCCGCGCTCACCGCGCGGACGCTGTCGCCCGGTCGCGTCCACGACGCGCTCGACGCGCTCGACGCGCGGATCCCGAGCGCCCACGAGTTCTGCAGTCCGGTCCTGGACCGCGATATGCACGCGGCGACCGACGGCGGACTGCCGAGCGGGCTGAGCTTCGACGAGCGCGTCGAGTACGCGGCCGCGGCCTTCGAGCTGATGGGCTGGGAGGAGTTCGCACGCGTCGTCGTGTTCACGGGCCACGCCAGCGAGACCGCGAACAATCCGTTCGGATCGAGCCTCGACTGCGGCGCCTGCGCCGGCAACCCCGGCGGCCCGAACGCCCGCGTCCTGGCGTCGATCTGCAACGACGACGAGGTCCGCGAGGCGTTAGCCGAGCGCGGCATCGACGTCCCCGACGACACCGTCTTCGTCGCCGCCGAGCACAACACCACGACCGACGAGATCACGCTGTTCGACTCCGGCGTGCCCGAGAGCCACGCGGAGGACCTCGAACGCCTGCGCGCGGACCTCGCGGACGCCACCACCGGCGCCGCGACCGAGCGCGTCGAGACGATGGGAGGTGACGCCGGCGCCGCGGAAAGCGAGACGAAGCGCCGCGCCGCCGACTGGGCCGAGACGCGTCCCGAATGGGGCCTCGCGGGCAACGCGGGGTTCGTGATCGGCCCGCGGGAGCTCACCGCTGACCTGGACCTCGACGGCCGCTCGTTCCTGCACTCCTACGACTGGCGCACGGACGACGAGGGCGACGCGCTGGAAGCGATCCTCACCGGGCCGATGGTCGTCACCCAGTGGATCAACGCCCAGTACTACTTCGCCACCGTCGACACCGGCGTCTACGGCAGCGGCTCGAAGGTGACCCACAACCCCGTCGGAAACGTCGGCGTCTACCAGGGCAACGGCGGCGACCTGATGCGCGGCCTGCCGCTCCAGTCGGTGATGGCCGCGGACGACGACCCCTACCACCAGCCGCTCCGGCTCTCGACGGTCATCCACGCGCCGGTCGAGCGCGTCACCGAGATCCTCGCCGAGCACGAGACCCTCGCCGAACTGCTCGACAACGACTGGCTCTCCCTGACGGTCGTCGACCCCACGCGGGGCCACGACGCCTTCCAGTACGAGGAGAACCTCGAATGGACGGGCCTCGCGGACGCGAGCGAGCCGACCGTCGAAGAGTCGCCCGCGGCGGTGCAGACGCCGATGGCCGCCGACGACTGAGGCCGACGCGGCCCGAAGACACTATTCGACGTCGGGCCCGCCGTTTCCGTTCTGATCGCGACTCGCCACCGAGTTGTCGGGACCGTTCGGCGAACTGACGTCTTCGCTGTCGTCAGTCGGTCTGTCGTCCTTCTCCTCAGCCTTCCCGTCTTCCGCTGTCGATTCCGCGGGGTCCTCGTCTTCGAAGCCGATCCCCGCCCGGCCGGCCCGGTAGGCGTCGACGGCGCGGCCGAGTCGGGCTTCCAGTTCCGCTCGGAGATCGTCGGCCCGCGCGCCCGCGACGTCGACCGCGGCGGCGTCCTGTCCGGTCAAAGACAGCGAGCCCGCGGTGTCGATCGTCACCGTCGCCAGGTCGAGGCGGCGCTGGAAGACGTTCCGCGAGTCGATGACCGTCTGGATCCGGTAGTAGGGCACGATCTTCGTCTCCCGCCGGAGGACGCCGTTCCGCGTGACGACGTGGGTGTCGCCCAGCCAGTGGCCCCGGTGCCGCCAGGTCGCGTGCGCGAACCACACCGCGACCGGCGCCAGGAGGAGCGGCGGCCACCAGGGAACGGGAAGCGACAGCAGCATCTGCGCCCCGTACAGCGCGGCCGCGAGGACGCCGACGACGAGGAGGTACCGAACGAGGTAGCGCCGCCGCGCCCTGGTCGGCGGGCGCTCAAAGTCCACGTCGCCGACGGGCTCTAGGGCCTCCACGAGATCCAGGATGCGGTCGCGCTCGGCGATCGGGATCGCCGCCTCCGACCCCCGCGAGCGCCCGTCCGAGCCGCCGGCCGCGTACCCGGCAGTCTCGATGTACAGCGTCGCGTAGCCGAACCGCCGCTTCAGGGGGTTGTCCCTGATCGTCAGCGTCTGGATCTTGTCGAACGGGATCGACCCGTCGTAGCGCTGGAGCAGCCCGCGCTCGTACTGGAGTTCGTCGCCGGAGCGAACGAGCCGGAAGTCGTAGTACTCGACGACGGAGGCGGCCGCGCCCACGACCCACGAGGCGAGCGCCAGCCCGACGAGCGCGACGCCGGTGACGGCGGCGAAGGCGATCCCCTGGAGCGCGGAGAGATAGCCCGCGACGACGCTGGATCCGAGGGTCGAGACGGCGACGAAGAGGAGCCCGGGAACGCGGAGATCGACCGACAAGGCGCCCAAGATGGCCAGCTCGCTCCGGTCGAGTGCGAACAGCTCCGTCGTCTCCGGGCCGCTCTGTGGGCTTTCGCCCTCCTCGCCCGGCTCGGGCTCGCCGCGCTTCAGCCGGCCGAGTTCGCGCTGGAGCCGTTTCGCCTCCTCGAAGGAGACGAACCGGAGTTCGGCCTCCGTCTCGCCGCCACCGGCGGTCTCGAAGGACGCGACCGCGATGCCGAGGACGCGCTGGAGCACGTTCCGCGAGATGTCGACGTTCTGGATCCGCCGGAGCGGGATCTCCCGGCTCCGTCGGGAGAGCACGCCGGATTCGATGTCGAGGGAGTCCGCGGAGAGCGCGTAGCTGAACCGCCGGACGTAGGCGATCTCGTACCCGACGAGGACGCCGGCCGCGAGGAGTCCGAGCGCGGCCACGACGAGCGGGCCCGCGGGGCCGATCCCCGGGAGGTCGAAGCCGCCGACGAGCGCGAACGCGAGGGCGACGACGACGCCGCTCCCGCGCTGGAACACCCGGTACGGCACCGACAGCGGCGAGAGGCTCCGTGCCATCTCAGACCGCGTCTTCGCCCTCCGAGCGGATCGCCAGGCGCTTCAGCCGCTCGCGGAGGTCGTCGGCGTCGTCGAGCGCGAGCCCCGGCACCGACACGTCGGCGCCGCGGGAGCCCGCCGTGTAGACGACGGTGCTCGCGAGGCCGACGGCCCGCTCGGTCGGCGACCGGGAGGTGTCGACGTGCTGGACCCGCACGAACGGGACGACCGTCCGGACGCGAGTGAGGACGCCCCGCTCCAAGTACAGCGAGTCCTCGCGGACCTCGTAGCGCCACACGCGGTACCGGAGGACCGCGCTTGCGACACCCAGGGTAGCCAAAACGACGAAGACGGCCGCCGGAGTCCAGGCCGGAACCCACGGCGGGGCGACGGTCAGGCGAGCGGCGAGCGCGACGCCGGAGAGCACCGCCGCCGTGATCAGGGCGCGCGCGATCCAGAGCAGTCGAATGCGGGGATGGAGGCGGTTCATCTGACTCAGTAGAGGACGAACCCGGAGGCAAGCAGGCCGGCGTCGACGAGGAGCAACACGCCGACGACCGCGGCCGCTCGGAAGATCGTCGCCGTCTCCTCGGCGGGCGTTCGGACCCGCTTCTCGCGGAGGCCGTCGACGAGTCGGCTCCGACCGATCTCGACGAGCGCGGTCAGGACGAGCCACAGGGCGAGCATCGCCAGGACGAGGTGGCCCCGCCAGGTCCCGGTGAGGCTCGCGACCGTGTACCCCGTCCCGGCGAGGTGGCCGCCGGTAAGCAGCATCACCACGGAGGCGCCGCGGGAGAGGTAGACGAGCCGATCGGCGATCGATTCCAGCGGCGCGGCGTCGAGCGCGCCCTCGACCGCCGACGGGAGGACCGCCCCGGCGACGAAGACGACGCTTCCGACCCACAGCGCTCCGACGAGGACGTGCAGCGTCTGCATCACAGTGTCGAGTACCATAGCGAACGGCAGGGACCGGCGGCGCTTGAAACCCGGCGGTTCGGTTCCTCGCGGCGCGCCGTCGCGGTCGGCCGATTCGACTCCCCCTCAGATCCGGCGGAGCGGACCCGCCGTGACCTCGGTGCCGGGCGAGTAGTGGACGAGCGGCTCGCCCTCGGGCGCCTCGAAGCCGTTCGCGGCGAACAGCGTGTTCGATTCGATCTCGGCCTCGGCCGGCGCGAGCGGCCAGGGCGGGTGGTCGATGTCGCCGTAGTAGAGCCGGCCGCCGCCGGCCGTGTAGAAGCGGTAGTTCTCGGTCAGGAACGCCTCCAGCGACCCCGCCTCGGGGACGGACTCGGGGCCGACCGGGCGATAGGTCCCGACGAACCGCGCGGGCGGGACGTCCGGATGGGTCCGCCTGTGCCGCAGCGTCAGTTCCGGGCCGTCGTCGCCTTCTGTTCGGTCGACGCGGAGCTCGGCGCGGTAGTACGGGAGCTCGAAGAACCGCCGCGCGACCGACACGCCGAGGCGGTCGTCGGCGTCGAGGCTGAAGAAGTAGACGCCGTGGTCGTCGCTCCCGGGGCGCGTGACGTACGTCCGGAGGTTCAGCTCCGGGAACGACAGCCCCAGCGGCGCCCCGCAGGGGCGGATGTCCGCCATCACGAAGCCGACGACGCCGAGCCACGCGTCGCCGTCGTAGGTCGCCACGCGGAGCCCCTCGGGGAGCCGCGCGGAGACGACCGCGGGGTCCACCGGCCAGTGGGCGAACAGCGCGTCGCGCCACCGCATCTGGAGCAGGTCCATACCGGAGCGAGGGCCCACACGCACTTTCGGCTTCCTTGAGAGTCGCCCGCACGGTCGGCGCGACCGCGACGCCCTACCCCGAGCGGTCGACGCCGTCGATCACGCCCGTCGCGGCCGCGAGGAGGTCGTCCAGTTTCTCGCGGTCGGGCGCGGCGACGTAGAGCCCGTCGACGCCGATTTCGTCGGCCGGATCGGGCTCTGCGGCGCCGTCGTCGCCATCGCCGTCGAGGTCGACGACCCGGCGTTCGACGTCGGCCTCGCGGGCGAGCAGCGTGCCGGCGTAGTGCTCGTAGACGTCGGGCCGGTAGGCGACGAGGCCCTCGATGTGGCCGGTGGCGAGGAGCCCCCAGTCGACGCAGGGCGACCAGGTGTTGATGACGCGCTTGCACTCGGCGCTGACCGCGCGCTCGACGCGCTCGGCGGTCGCGCGGTGCGTCTCGTCGCGGACGGCCGGGAGGCCGACGACGAACGAGACGGTGCCCTGGGGGAGCGAGCGGTCGCTCTCGGCGCGCGTCGGTTCGCCGTCGACGGTCACGCCGCCGTCGCGCCGCGCGAGGTAGGTCGTGTCCGGGAGGGGCTCGTAGACGGCCGAGACGAGGGGGCGGCCGTCGCGGAGGACACAGACCGCCGACGCGAACGAGGGAAGTCCCGCGGCGAAGTTGTTGGTGCCGTCGAGCGGGTCGACGACCCACTCGTAGCGGCCCTCGCCGTTGTGGCCGGACTCCTCGCCGTGGATCGCGTGGTCGGGGTAGGCGTCTTCGATCACGTCGACGATCCGGGCCTCGGCCGCCTCGTCGGCCGCGGACTTCACGTCGTGGGTGCCGTACTCGGCTTCGATCTCCTGATCGCGGAAGGCCCGCCTGAGATAGTCGCCGCCGGCGCGGACCGCGCGCGCCGCGACCGCCTCAAGCACCGCGGGGTCGGGTGATGCCTCGCGCATACGTCCGCAAGGGCCCGACCCCGACAAGAGCGGTTCGGTCCGCCGGCCGTTCCCGTTACGGCGCTGACGTTTTTGTGATGGACTCACAATGAGGGGTATGGAGTTCACCGTCGTCCAGGGCGACATCGCACAGCAGTCGGCGGACGCCCTCGTCAACGCCGCCGGGACGAGCCTCCAGATGGGCTCGGGCGTCGCGGGCGCGCTCCGCAGCGCCGGCGGCGAGGCGCTGAATCAGGCCGCCGTCGCGAAGGGACCGATCAAGCTCGGCGCCGTCGCCGTCACCGACGCCTACGACCTCGACGCCGAGTACGTCGTCCACGCGGCGGCGATGCCGCACTACGGCGACGGACAGGCCACGGCCGAGAGCATCCGCGACGCGACGCGGAACGCCCTCGAACGCGCCGACGACCTCGGCTGCGAATCGGTCGTGCTCCCCGCGCTCGGGTGCGGCGTCGCCGGCTTTCCCTTAAAGGAGGGCGCGCGGCTCATCGTCGAGGAGATCCGGGCCTTCGAGCCCGACTCCCTCGCGGACGTCCGTTTCATCACCTACGGGGACGACAGCTACGAGACGGTCTCGCGGGTCGTCGATGCGGTCGGAATCGACGGGGCGTGAGGCCGTGCGCGTCCCCGACGACGCCCCCGATCAGTGTCCGGTCTGCGAGGCCGACTACGACTCCGTCTCCGAGCACGACCGGGGGATTATGGTGAACCTCCTCGACAACGACCGGTACCAGCGGGTCTGCTTCGATCCGGTGCTCGTCGACGGCGCGGCCCGCGTGCGCTTTTACCACCACACCCACGAGCAGGCCGAGGCGAACTGAGCGACGGGTCGGATGCGGGCCCGAGCGGGAGCGCCCGCTACGCCCACGCCTGCTCGGAGAACTCCCCGGCCTCGACCTCCCGCTCGATCTCCCGGAGCGTCGCGTCGTCGACGCTCACCAGGTGACAGAGCGGGTGTCCGGGCGCGGCCACCGGGTTCTGGAGCGAGCCGATGATGAGCCCCGTGAACGGCGCCGCGACGCGCTTTTCGCGCTCCTTGAAGTGATCCGAGATGGTGCAGATCGTGTCGCCCTCGTAGACGAGCGGGACCGGGCCGTACTGCATCTCGACCAGGCCGCCGGTGTCGGCGCGGAGCCATGTCTTGTCGGCGCCGCTGTCGACGACGCGGGTCCAGCCGGGCCACCTGACCTCGGCGTCCGGCAGCAGTCCGTACTCGGCGAAGACGCTCTCGACGCCGTCGAGCGCGCGGTCGATCAGCGCCGGCTGGAAGCGGTGTGCGCGCCCCATCTCGACGGTGATCGTCGGGATCCCGTCGTTGGTGGCGACCGTGCGGAGCGATCCCGAGTCGGCCTCCCCCGAGAGGATGAGGTTCGAGGCAAAGGCCCGCGCGAGGCGGTCGACGTCGGGCTTCGACGTGTCGGCGCGGACGTGGTACATCGTGGTCCGGTTCCGCGTCGAGGTGTGGAAGTCGAGGCCGAAGTCGCAGGGCTTGACGAACCGCTCGTAGATCTGGTTGGCCATCCGCTCGGCCGTGTTCGAGCCGGCCTTGCCGGGGAACGAGCGGTTGAGGTCCTGGTCGTAGATCGGGATGTAGCGCTGCTGGGCGAGGTAGCCGGGGACGTTGGCGACGTGGACGCAGACGATCGTCCCGTGGATCTCCGCGGGGTCGTAGCGGCCGGCGACCTCCTGGAGCACCTTCACCCCGTTGAGCTCGTCGCCGTGGAGCGCCGCCGAGAGGAAGGCCGTCGGACCCCCGTGCTCGCCGTTGATGATCGTCACGGGGATCTCGACGGGGTCGCCGAGGTACGTCTCGCTGATCTCATAGCGGAGGTGGCGGGTCTTGCCCGGCGGGACCTCGGCGTCGTACCGGAAGGGTTTGGGGTCTGTCACGCGCCGGCGTTCGCGCGAGAGGCAGAAAGGTGTTGCCCGCCGATCCCGAGGGATTAATACATCCGGTGTTCCTCGCTTCCGATAATGGCGCGCGAGCCGTCCGCGGAGGAATCGGCCGATCTCCGGTCAGTCCTCGATGCGCTCGACGACGAGGACGCGAGAGCCATCATCCGGGCACTCGACGAGCCGCACACCGCGAGCGAGCTCTCGGAGAACTGTGACATCCCGCTTTCGACCACGTACCGGAAGCTGGACCTGCTGACCGAGGCCGAACTCCTCGAGGAGGGGACCGAAATCCGCTCCGATGGACACCACACGACCACCTACGCCGTCGCGTTCGAGGAGGTCCGCATCGCGCTGACGGAGTCCAGGCACCTCGACGTGGACGTCGTCCGACTGGAGCAGAGCCCCGAAGACCGGCTCGCAGACATCTGGACCGCCGTTCGGGAGGAAACGTAATATGCCACACACAACCGCATCCGCGAGCATCGCAACGGGTATCGTCGTGGTGAAGACGGGGATCCTCGTCCTCGGCGGACTCATCACGTACTTCTCACTGAAAGCGTACCGCAACACCGGCACCCGAGCGCTCCGAGCGCTCGCGATCGGGTTCGGGATCATCACGCTCGGGGCGCTCCTCGGCGGGACGATGGACTTCATCCTCGGGGTCGACCTCGCGACGGGGATCCTCATCGACGCCGCGCTGACGTTCGTCGGGTTCGCGGTCATCACCTACTCGCTGTACGCCGACTGACCGACGCGGGGTCGCCCGAAGGAAGACGACTCCGCACGATTGTATTGTTCTAATCTTGCAAAACTGTTTTATTTGGCGGCGTCCAATGTACGGTCGATGAGCGAATCACCAAGCGCAGAGGACGAACTCGACGAGATCAGACGACAGAAGCGCGAGGAGCTGGCGTCCCAGATCGAGGACGGTGAAGAACCAAGTGAGCCGGATTCCGGCGCCGCGCCGTCGGAGCCGATCCACATAAACGGCTCGGCGGAGCTCCAAGAGACCGTCTCGACCTACGACGTTGTGTTGGTCGACTTCTACGCGGACTGGTGCGGACCGTGCAAGATGCTCGAACCGACGGTCGAGTCGCTGGCGGCGGATACCGACGCCGCCGTCGCGAAGGTCGACATCGACCAGAATCAGCCGCTCGCGGGGCAGTACCAGGTGCGCGGCGTCCCGACGCTGCTCCTGTTCAGCGACGGCGAGCCCGTCGAGCAGGTCGTCGGCGTCCGCGACGAGTCGACGCTGCGCTCGCTGATCGAGCAGTACCTGTAACTCCGCGGTCGCGTCGCCGACGTCGTCGGCTCCGCCCGGATCGTCACCCGCGCTTTTCAGCCGTCGCCGCGAAGAGTCAGGTATGACCGACGCTCCCGAACGCGAGGTGGCCGAGGAGGTCAGCCGCATCGCCGAGGACATCGACACGATGGAGATCCGCGGCGCGGCCACGATCGCCGACGCCGCCGCGCGCGCCCTCGCGGCGCAGGCCGACGCGAGCGAGGCCGAGTCGCCGTCGGCGTTCCTCGACGAACTCCGCGCGGCCGCCCGCGTCCTCTGTGACACCCGCCCGACCGCGGTCAGTCTGCCGAACGCGCTCCGGTACGTCTTCCGCGACGTCCGCGGCGCGACTGTCGAGGAACTCCGCGAGAGCGTCCGCGAGAGCGCCGACGAGTTCTGCGAGCGGCTGGACACCGCCCAGCACGACCTCGGCCGCGTGGGCGCGAACCGCCTCCGCGACGGCGACACGATTATGACTCACTGCCACTCGACGGACGTGCTGGCCTGCGTCGAGGGCGCCGTCGAGCAGGGCAAGTCGCTGTCGGCGTACGTCAAGGAGACCCGCCCGCGGAATCAGGGCCACATCACCGCCGAGGCCCTGAGCGAGATGGGCGTCGACGTGACGCTCATCGTCGACTCCGCGGCGCGGCGCTACCTCAACGACGTCGATCACGTCCTCGTCGGGGCCGACAGCATTGCCGCCGACGGCTCCGTCATCAACAAGATCGGAACGAGCGGGCTCGCGGTCAACGCCCGCGACCGCGGCACGCCGATCGTCTGTGCGGCCCAGACGATCAAGCTCCACCCGGGGACGCTCACCGGACACACGGTCGAGATCGAGATGCGCGACGAGTCGGAGGTGATCGATCCCGAGACTGCGAGCGAGATCGGCGATCCCGAGGTACTCAACCCCGCGTTCGACGTGACGCCGCCGCGGTACGTCGACGCGATCATCACCGAGCGCGGGCAGTTCCCCCCGGAGAGCATCGTCACGCTGATGCGCGAGCTGTTCGGCGAGAGCCCGATCCAGCCCTGGGAGCTGTGACCGCCGATCGGCGCCCGCGGGCCCACAGAAAGCCTTTACCGTCGGACCGGTCACTCTCGTGGCGATGGCGACTCCCCCGCACCTCTCGCCGAAGCTGCTCGTCGGCGTCGGCGCCCTCTGTTTGACCCTCCTCGCGACGTGGGTGACGCTGACCACGCCGGGCTATCCTGACCAGCACGCGCTGCGCTCCTGGCCGGCGGTGCTCGGCTCTCGGCTCCGCCGCGAACTCCCCCGCGGCGACCGCCTGACGGCCGCCTGGGTCTCGATCGGCCTCTGGGCGGGGCTGGTCTCGGTGCTCCACTTCGGCGGCGTGCTGTACAACGTCTACACCGCCGTGCCCTGGTGGGACCTCCTCACGCACGCGATGGGCGGCTTCGGCGTCGCGGCCGTCCTCGCGTTCACCTTCCGAGAGCAGACGCTTCGCTCTCCCGTCTGGCTCGTCTCGGGCGTCGTCGCGATCGGCGCCGGCTTCGAGGTCTACGAGTTCGTGTTCAAGACGTTCTGGTACCGCTGGTCGCTCGCCTTCTACGTGGAGGACACGGTCGTCGATCTGCTCGTCAACACGAGCGGCGCCGCCGCGTTCGCCGCGGTGACGGAGCTGTACCGACGGACGAGCGGCTCGGCGGCGACCAGCACGCCCGCGACCGGAAGCGACGGCGTCGCCGCCGCGTCCGCCCACGACCACGAGATCGTCGCCGACGGGGACGGCGACGGTCACGATTCGGACTCGAACGCGGACTGATCGCGGCGGGGATGCGACGCCCTACCGCGGCGTCTCGGTGCCCCACTTGTCGATCGCCGTCGCGAGCGCCGGGCTCTCGTCGGCCTTCGATTCGAGGGAGATGCCCTCGGCGTAGGCCTCGACGGCCGCGCGGAGCGCCTTCGCGCCCTCGTGGGTGCCGTCGGGGTGGCCGTGGATCCCGCCGCCCGCCTGGACGCAGACGTTCGTGCCCGTCGCGTCCAAAAGATCGGGGACGAGCCCCGGGTGGAGCCCGCCGGAGGCGACCGGGAGGACGTCGGAGAGGCCGTAGAGATCGTCGCGGAGCCACGCGTTGATGCCGACGGTGTCCTCGTTCGCCAGTTTGCCGAGGCCGGCGGTCCCGGTGTGGAGCTGGTCGACGCCGACGAGGCGCGCGATCTGGGCGAGCACGCGCATCGAGACGCCGTGATGGGGCAGGCGGTCGAAGGCGGCGTGCATCGCCCGATGGGCGTGGATCGCGAGGCCCAGTTCCTCGCAGCGCTCGCGGACGGCCTGGACCGCGGCCCAGCCGCAGGTGATCACGTCGACCATCACGTACTCACAGCCCTCCGCGGCGACCTGGTCGACGCGTTCGAGCATCTCGTTCGTGCCCGCGGTGACGTTGATGAGGTAGGACTTCGGCTCGCCGGTCTCGTCTTCCGCCCGGTCGCGCTGGGCGAGGCTCTCGACGAGGCGGTCGTGGAAGGGATTGAAGTCCTGGTCGGTGAGGTTCTCGTCGTCCTTCAGGAGGTCGACGCCGCCGGTCCAGGCCTCGTATCCCACCTGGGCGTGGCGCTCGGTCGAGAGGCCGACCTTCGGCTTGGGGACGGTCGCGAGGATCGGCCGGTCGGAGACGCCGAAGATCTCCTCCCGGACGTCGGAGCCGAACTGCGGGCCCATAAAGGAGGTCGCGAGGCCCTCAGGCCACTCGCAGTCCAAGAGGCGGATCGAGTCGACCGCCTTCATCCCGAGGATGTTGCCCGCGATGCACGAGAGGATCTGCGGCATACTGCCGGGCTCGAACAGGCCCGCGGGGTAGGCGACTCTGATCTCGGTCGTCTCGCCCGCGGCGACCTCGCCGTCGTCGATCGCGAAGGCCGTCGCGCCCATATCGGTGAACCCCTCGCCCGTCGGGAGCGCGGCCCACGTCCCGTTCGAGGACTCGGAGGCGACCCGCGAGGCCGCGTCGGCGACGTCCATCCCCTCCGCGGGCGCGATCCGGAAGGCGCAGACGAGGTCCGAGTCGGCGGGCTCGTACGACAGGTCGATGAAGTCCTCGTAGGTGATTCCAGCCATAGCCGGATCTTCGCGCCGTGGTCTGATAAAGGCCGCCGCCGGTCCCTACGGGCGCCTGGCGCCCGCGCCTTCCGAGACCGACTCGCCGAGGTCGCGGCGCGCCGTCCGGAAGATCCCGACGTCGGCGTCGAGGGTGTCCGCGAGCGCGTCGCCGGCGCCGAGGAGCCACGCCGCGCGCTCGACGTGGGACTCGACGTCGCCGGGGCCGATCCGGTAGCGCTCGACCAGCGTCTCGATGTCGGCGCCCTCGCTCCACTCGCGTAGGATACGTGCGAGCTTGACCGCACAGAGCCACGCCTCGAAGTCCTCGGCCTCGTCCGGGCCGGTGGTGAACTCCGCGGCGTGGCTCGTCGCGTAGCGGTAGATCTCGGCCCGCTCGCGGTTGCCGAGGTATGTCCCGCGCATATCCGGCGTGCCGCAGACGAGCGCGAGCGCCGTGAGCGCGGTCACGGTGTCTTCGTCCATCGCTCGGATCGTCCGGATCCCCTCGATCAGCCGCGCGCCGGTCTCCGGGCGGACGTACTGCCGGGAGACGGTCGCGCCCAGGTCGGTCGCGGCGAGCCCGCCGTCCGCCCCGACTTCCAGTAGCTCCATCGACGCCAGTTCGTCGGCGACCTCGGCGAGGACGCCCGAGAGGTCGACGTTGGGCGACTGGTGGGCGAAGAACGTCGCGTCCAGGAGTTCCAATACCGCGTCCTCGGAGTCGGCGAAGCCGGAGGCGACGACCGAGAGGACGTGCGTCCGCAGCGCCTCGCGAGCCGCCAATTGGGACTCGACGGCCTCGGGCCCGGTGTCGACGTAGCGATCCCACAGTTCCTCTGCGGTGTGCTCGTCGCCGACGAGCACCGCCTCGCCGTAGGGATCGAGATGTGGGCGGCCCGCCCGCCCACACATCTGGTGGACCTCCAGGGTGGAGAGCCACGCCATCTCCTCGCCGGTGTAGCGCTTGAGGTCGCGGACGACGACTCGACGCGCCGGGACGTTCACGCCCGCGGCCAGCGTCGGCGTCGCACAGAGCACCTTCACCTCCCGGTCCCGGAAGCCGGACTCGACGAGGGCGCGGTGCTCGCTCACGAGGCCGGCGTGGTGGAAGCCGACGCCCGACTCGACGGTCTCGGCCAGCAGTCGGCCGGTCTCGGTGCCGCCCGCGTCGCGGATTTCGTCCGCGAGATCCGCGGTCGCGTCGCTCTCGCGGCCGTCCTCGGCGAGCCGCGCCGCCAGCGACTCGGCCTCGCGGCGCGAGCGGACGAAGGCGAGACACTGGCCGCCGCCGTCGAGCGCGTCCGCGACGAGTGCGGCCGTGACCTCGGTGTCCCCGTCGTCGTTCGGGCCGACGGGGCCGACGTCGACCGACAGCGCCGTGTCGTCGTCGAACGCGACCGCTCCTTCCGAGTAGACGCCCGTCCGGAGATCGACCGGCCGCCACGTCGACTCAACGAGGTCGGCGTCGAGCCACGCGGCGACATCCTCGGGGTTGTCGATCGTCGCCGAGAGCGCGACGACCTGGACGCCGGGCGCCCGCCGCTGGAGCGTCGCGAGCGTCACCTCCAGGGTGGGCCCGCGTCGCGGCCGCCCGAGCAGGTGGACCTCGTCGACGACGACGCAGGCGAGGTCCTCGACCCAGGTGGCGCCGTTCCGGATCGCCGAGTCGACCTTCTCCGCGGTCGCGACGACGACGTCCTCCTCGCCGAGTTCCTCTGCGGGCGAGTCGAAGTCGCCCGTCGAGATGCCGACGCTCACGCCCGGCAGTTCGGAGAAGGATTCATACTTCTCGCGTGCGAGCGCGCGGAGCGGGACGATGTACAGCGCCGGCCCGTCGGCGGTGAGCATCGCCAGTTCCGCGATCAGCGTCTTGCCCGACGCGGTCGGGATGGCCGCGACGACGTTCCCGCCCTCGGCGATCCCGGCGTCGACGGCCGCGGCCTGCGGGGGGTACAGCTCCTCGATCCCCGCCGCGCGGTAGTGCTCGCGGACGGCCGCGGAGACGGGCAGGTCCCGAACGTACACGTCTGCGAGTGGGTCGCGATCGTATAAAAAGCCGCGGCGCTCATCGCCAGCGATCGAGGCGATCGTTTATACCGGATGACGGGGGCAGAGCCCCCGTGACGTAATCAGCGTCCCGCGCCGGCCTGCGGGTGTCCGGCACGCCCGGCGCGGGTTCGGTCGAGCGGGTGCCGGCTGTCCGCCAGAGTGACCGAGAGCGAACGCCGGAGCCCGCTCCTCAGAGGTAGCCGTGTTCGGCGAGCCGGTCGACCGCCTCGCGGAGCCGCTCTTCGCTCGCGGCGTAGGAGATCCGCGCGTAGCCGGGCGAGCCGAACGCCGACCCGGGGACGGTCGCGACGTGGGCGTCCTCGATGGCGCCCGAACACCACGCCTGATCGTCCTCGTCGACGGGGAGCATCATATAGAAGGCGCCGTCGCCGACGGGCACGTCGACGCCGTGCTCGGCGAAGAGGTCCGAGAGCATATCGCGGCGCTCGCGGAACGCGTCGCGCATCTCCAGGACCGCCTCGTCGGTGTTCTCCAGGGCTTCGAGCCCGGCGTGCTGGACGAAGTTCACCGCACACGACACCGAGTGCGAGTGGAGCTTGCCGGCCTGCGAGACCAGCGATTCGGGCGCGTGAAGGTAGCCGAGCCGCCAGCCCGTCATCGAGTACGCCTTCGAGAAGCCGTTGATCGTGACCGTCCGGTCTCCCATTCCGTCCAGAGTGGCGAGGCTCGTCGGCTCGACGCCGTAGGTGATCTGCTGGTAGATCTCGTCGGAGATGACGGTGACGTCGTGCTCGACGGCCAGGTCGCGGACGCCTTCCAGCGCCGCGTCGGAGTAGACCGCGCCTGTCGGGTTCGACGGGGAGTTCACGACGAGCAGTTCGGTGTCGTCGGAGACGGCCGCGCCGAGGTCGTCGAGTGCGGGCTCCAGCTGGAAGTCGTAGGGCGCGAGGTCGACGCGGTTGAGCGAGCCGCCCGAGAGCTTCGCCATCGCCTCGTAGGAGACCCACGCGGGGTCGAGGAGAACGACCTCGTCACCGTCGTCGATCAGCGTCTGGAACGTCTCGAAGAGCGCCTGCTTCCCGCCGGGCGTGACGATCACTTCGCCGGACTCGGCGTCGATGCCGTCGTCGCGGAGCTTCGACGCGATCGCCTCCCGGAGTTCCGGAATCCCGTTCGAGGGGGTGTAGCCGGTGTGCCCGGCAGCCATCGCCTCCTGGCCCGCCGAGACGATGTTCTCGGGCGTGGGGAAGTCGGGTTCGCCGACCGAGAGGTCGACGACGTCGACGCCCTCCGCTTCCAGTTCGCTCGCCTTGTTGCTGATCGCGAGCGTCGCGCTCGGTTCCACCCGTTCGACCCGATCTGCGAAATCGAAACTCATGCTAACGTCTCCACCATATCGACCGCGGCGTTTACCGCTTCCGCACCTTTGTCGACTCGCTCCCGCGCTTCGGCCCCGCTCTGCCCCGGCCCGGAGACGCCGAGCGTGACCGGGACGTCGCGGTCGAGGCTCACCTCCGTGAGCGACTGCGCCGCCGCGTCGGCGATGACCTGATCGTGGTCCGTGTCGCCGGTGACGATCGCGCCCACGACGGCGACCGCCTCGACCTCGTCCCGTCGCGCCAGCCGATCGGCCGCCAGCGGCGAGTCGTACACGCCGGGCACCCGCAGCGTCTCCGTGATCGTCGCGTCGCGTTCGACGGCCGCCTCCTTCGCGGCCTCCGCCATCCGATCGGTGACCGAGGCGTTGAACTCGGTCACCACCAGTCCGAGCGTTACCATACCGGGCGGTCCCACGGCGGCGTCAAAGAGGTATCGGCACGCCGCGGACCGGAGGCCGCACCCGCGAGGCCGGGGCGTCGAAACACGACCCCTCGGAATTCCAAACACAAGAGTTGTAACGGCGTGGCCGACACACAGTGACGATGAGCCCTGACGCGGGCCCCCGCGACTCCGACGCTCCGCCCTCCAGCGATTCGTCCGCCGACGTCTCGTCCGCCGACGAGATCGGCGAGCAACCCCAGTCCGCCCGCGGGACGCCGTCGCGCCCCGGCGACGACACGCTCTCGGATCCGGCCGGGGCCGATCGGACCGAATCGGCCGCGGACGCGTCGGCCGGCACCGAATCGACGGTCGGCGAGGCGACAGCGATTTCGGAGGTCGTCTCGCGAACGCGAGAGAAGTACCACTTCGGCCGGCGGCATACCCTCGTCGGCGTGGTCGCGTTCACTGTCGCCGCGCTGGTCCTCCGGACCGCCGCGCTCGGCGGGCGGATCTTCCACTGGGACGAGGGTCGGGTCGGCTACTGGATCCTCCGGTACCACGAGACGGGCGTCCACGAGTACCGGCCGATCGTCCACGGGCCGTTCCTGCCGATCGTCAACGACTGGCTGTTCGCGCTGCTCCCCGTCTCGGACTTCTCGGCGCGCCTCCCGGTCGCGGTGATCGGAGCGCTCCTGCCGCTGTCGGTGTGGCTGTTCCGCGAGCGGCTCCGGAACACGGAGCTCGTCGCGCTCGCGGCGCTCCTCGCGCTGAATCCGCTCTTGGTCTACTACTCGCGGTTTATGCGCAACGACGTCCTCGTGGCGGCGCTTTCGTTCGTCGCGCTCGGCTTCGTCGTCCGCGGCTTCGACACCGGACGGCTCCGTTATGCGTTCCCCGCGGCGTTCTCGCTCGGGCTCGCGTTCACGACGAAGGAAAACGCGATCGTCTACGTGCTCTGCTTCCTCGGCGCCGGCGCGCTGCTGGCCGACCACCGACTGATCGCGGCGCGGGCCCGCGGCGAGTCGGCGCGTGCGGTGTTCGGCCGGTGGCGTGCTGCCGTCACCTCACGATTGCTCGCGCACGGGCCGACGCCGCGAGCGTCGCTCGGACGCGTCGTCGGGGCCGCGGTCGGCGCCGCGGCCGTCTTTCTCGGTGTCGTGTTGTTCTTCTACGCGCCGCGGCCCGATCTCTGGCAGGCGTTCACGACGCCGTCGATGATCCCGGGCGTCGTCGACTCCGGCACGGTCGGCGCGGGGGAGAAGTTCGTCGACACCTGGGCCGGCGGGAGCCACCAGGACCACCCGTACCTCCCGTACCTCCACGACCTCGCCGAGACGCTGGTCTACGGCGCGCCGGCGGTGATCGCGTTCGGCCTGCTGGGCATCGCCGTCGACCGCTACGGGATCCGCGGCGACGGGCCGCGCGAGATCGTCACCTTCGCGACCTACTGGGCCGTCGCGTCGCTGTTCGGCTACCCGATCGCGACCGACATCCAGGCACCCTGGGCCGCCGTCCACGTGATCCTCCCGCTCGCGGTTCCGGCGGCCGCGGGCGTCGGCTTCGTCGTCGCGTCCGCCCGCGACGCGCTCGACTCGCGGGACGCGGTCAGCGTCGGCCTCGCCGCGCTCGTCGTGCTCGCGGCGTTCAGCGGCGCCGTCGCCGCCAACGCGGCGTACTTCAACTCCGCGTCCGAGGAGGACAAGCAGGTCCTCCAGTGGGCCCAGCCCGCGAACGACCTCAAGCCGACGATGGAGGTTGTCGGCGACGTCGCGGCCGCAAACGAGGGGACGGACGTCCTCTTCGTCGGGACGCGGCCGCCGGGCGGCGACGGCGAGGTGTTCTACGTCCGCAACGAGTCGTCGCTGCGGACCGCACCGCCGGGCGGTCCGGCGTGGCACGACCGCCTGCCGTTGCCGTGGTACCTGGAGCAGTACGACGCCGAGGTGACCAGTTCGGCGCCCGACCTGCCGGCCGCCGAGGCGCTCGCGGACGCTCCGCCGGTGGTCATCGCGAAGGACTACGACCGCGACGAGGTCGCGGCCGAACTGTCGGGCTACACCGCCTTCGAGCACGACTTCCGGCTCTGGAACGACCGCGTCGTCGTCTTCGTCGACACGGAGCGCCTGCGCGAGGTGGCGCCGGAGTACGCCGAGCGCGGCGAGCCGGTCGAATAATCGGGAGCTCCGGGAGGATACGCACGTCCCTGCACATTCTCCGACCCGTTCGGCAAGGTTTATTCACCATCCTTCGGTACTCTCGCCCGTGACCGTCACCGTACCCGGCCCCACGCTCGGCGTCGTCGGCGGCGGCCAACTCGGCCGGATGCTCGCCGAGGCGGCCGCGCCCCTCGGCGTCGAGGTGATCGTCCTCGATCCGACCCCGGACTGCCCAGCCGCGCCGGTCGCCCGCGACCAGGTCGTCGGCGACTTCGACGACCCCGAGGCGTTCCGCGAGCTCGCCGCCCGCGTCGACGCCCTGACCTTCGAGATCGAACTCGCGGACGCGGAGCTGCTCGATTCGGTCGCCGGAGAGTTCGGGCTCTCGGTGAACCCCGCGCCCGAGACCTTGGAGACCATCGAGGACAAGCTCGTCCAGAAGCGCGAGCTGGAGCAGGCGGGCGTGCCCGTGCCGCCGTTCCGCCGGGTCGACGACGCCGACGACCTCCGCGAGGCGCTCGCGGAGTTCGGCGAGGTGATGCTGAAGGCCCGCACCGGCGGCTACGACGGCCGCGGCAACGTCCCCGTCACCGACCCCGCAGACGCCGAAGACGCGATGGAGGCCGTCGGCGGCCCCGCGATGGCGGAGACGTTCGTCGACTTCGCCCGCGAGCTCTCGGTGATCGCCGTCCAGGGCGACGACGAGGTCCGCACTTTCCCCGCGGGCGAGAACGTCCACGAGGAGGAGATCCTCCGGGAGACGATCCTCCCCGCGCGGACCGACGACGAGGTGCTCGACCGCGCCGACGAAGTCGCCCGCGACGTCCTGGAGACGCTCGACGGGCGCGGCGTGTTCGGGATCGAGCTGTTCGAGACCCCGGACGGCGAGATCTCGGTCAACGAGATCGCCCCGCGGCCGCACAACTCCGGCCACTGGACCATCGAGGGCGCGCGGACCTCCCAGTTCGAACAGCACGTCCGGGCCGTCCTCGGCTGGCCGCTCGGCTCGACCCGGCTGCGCTGTCCGACCGTGATGGCGAACGTCCTCGGTACCGTCGACGAGCCGAAGCCCGCTCGCCTCGGCAACGGCGAGGCCGTCCTCGAAGATGAAAATGCCTCGCTGCACTGGTACGGCAAGGACGAGGTCCGTCCGCTCCGGAAGATGGGCCACGTGACGCTGACGGGCGGCGACAGCGGCGACGGCGCGAGAGCCGATCCCGGCGACCTCCTCGCGCACGCGAGAGAAGCACGCGACGCGCTCCGTTTCGAGTAATCCACGGATCCAACCGATGACCGACTACACGCCAGATTCCGACGCCGACGTGACCGTACAGGACCTCATCGATCGCCTCCGCGCGGAGGCCGACGCCGACGCCGACCCGGCGACGACGCCGGACATCGGCATCATAATGGGCTCGGACTCGGACCTCGACGTGATGCGCGGCGCCCACGACGCGCTTTCCGAACTGGGCTTCGCAGAGCAGACGGACTTCGACGAGGCCCCGGAGTCGCGCTTCACCTACGAGACCTACATCGTCTCCGCCCACCGGACGCCCGAGCTGATGTACGCCTACGGCGAGACCGCCGCCGACCGCGGCCTCGACGTGATCATCGCGGGCGCGGGCGGCAAGTCCGCCGACTTGCCCAATATGACCGCCTCGATCGCGTACCCGATCCCCGTCGTGGGGGTGCCGGTCCAGGAGAAGTCCGTCGACTCGGTGATCGGGATGCCGACCGGCGCGCCGATCGTCGCCGTCGACGCCGGCAAGTCCTTCAACGCCGCGCTGTCGGCCGCACAGATCCTCGCGCGCGAGCACGAGGACCTGGAGGAGCGGTTGGTGGAGTACCACGAGTCGCTCGTCGGCGCCGTCGCGCGCGACTCGCGCGACCTCCACGATCTCGGCGTCGCGGGGTACGTCGAGAGCCGAAACGACGAGTAGGGGGTCGCTCTTTTCACCGCGGACGTCTGTGTGGACATCCCACGCGTGTGACGATCTCGCAGTGCTCGGGGCGCGAGGCGCCGGACTTGTGCCCGAGCGACAGTATAAATCAACGCTTATGGGGGGGCACTGCTAACTGCCGAACGTCAGGGAGACTTAGGAATGAGTGAATGGATCGCAATCGGCGCCCTCGGGGTCGTCGCCGTCGGCATCCCGCTGGGGATGATGGCGGTGTCAGCGTTGCTTCGCCCCTCGGTGCCGGAACAAGGTAAACGCGCCACCTACGAGAGCGGTGAGGTCCCGACCGGGACGGCGCGCGTCCAGTTCAACATCCAGTACTATATGGTCGCGCTGCTGTTCCTCATCTTCGACGTCGAGACCGTTCTCATCTTCCCGTGGACCGTGATCTACCGGTCCGCCCTCGACCAGGGAGTCGGACTGATGACGGTGCTGTGGCCGATGCTCGTGTTCATCGGCGTGCTCGTCGTCGGCCTGGTCTGGGCGTGGCGCAACGGCGCAGTCAAGTGGGTCAAAAGCCCGCTGGCGAACCGCCAGAAGACGGAGAGAAACGCATGAGTAGCGAACGAGACAGACCATTCGTCACGGACGACACGCAAGTACAGACCGACACGCGGGACGCCCGGATGACGGGCGGCGGCGCGGACAACCGCTTCAACTCCAAGCTTCGGGAGGCGTTCGGCTCCTCGCCATTCATCCTCACGAAGTTCGACCAGTTCATGAACTGGGTCCGCGGCTCCTCGATGTTTATGCTGCAGTTCGGGATCGCGTGTTGCAGCATCGAGATGATGCACACCTACTCGGTGAAACACGACCTTGACCGCTTCGCGGCCGGGGTCCCCCGCGCGTCGCCGCGGCAGGCGGACGTGATCATCGTCCCCGGGACGATCGTCTCGAAGTTCGCCCCGCGGATGAAGCGGGTCTACGACCAGATGCCCGAGCCGAAGTTCGTCGTCGGGATGGGCTCGTGTACCATCTCGGGCGGCCCGTTCCAGGAGGGCTACAACGTCATCAAGGGCGCCGAGGAGGTCATCCCCGTCGACATCCACGTCCCGGGCTGTCCCCCGCGTCCCGAGGCGCTCATCTACGGCGTCGCAAAGCTCCAGCAGCGCATCGCCGAGGGCGAGTCGAGCCCGGTGACCGTCAAGCCCTACGAGCTCGAACAGTTCGACGACCTCGAACGCGACGAGGTCGTCGAGAAGCTCGCCGACCAGATCGACGCGGACGATCTGGTGATGCGGTACAACTGGGCTGATTCGCCATGAGCCTGGAGGAACCGGCACCCGACGACGGCGCCGTCGAGGCGCTGCCGACCGCCGCCGAGGAGATCGAATCCCTGCTCGGCGACCTCGTCGTCGACACCGAAGAACACGTCAACGCGCCCGGCGTCGTCGTCCGGCCCGACGCGGTCCAAGAGGCGCTCCGACGGCTCCGCGACGAGGCCGGCTTCGACCACCTCTCGTGTGTCACCGCCGAGGAACGTGAGGACCGCTACGAGTCGATCTACCACCTCACGAGCTACGACGACCGGCAGCGAGAGGTCAGCGTCGTCGTCCCGACGACGAAGGACGATCCCGTGAGCGAGTCCGCCGCGCCGGTGTTCCGGACGGCCGACTGGCACGAGCGGGAGGCCTACGACCTCGTCGGCATCGAGTACGACGACCACCCGGACCTGCGCCGGATCCTCCTGCCGGAGACCTGGCAGGGCCATCCGCTCTCGCAGAACTACGACCAGGACCGGCCGCAGATCGTCACGCTCGACGAGTGGGAGAACCCCCTCGCCGACGACCACCGCGAGGAGGAAGGCGACACGATGTACGTCAACATCGGGCCACACCACCCCGCGACCCACGGCGTCCTCCACGTGAAGACGGTGCTCGACGGCGAGCAGGTCGCGGACGTCGACCCCGACATCGGCTACCTCCACCGCTGCGAGGAGCAGATGTGTCAGACGAAGACGTACCGCCACCAGATTATGCCGTACCCCGACCGCTGGGACTACGCCTCCTCCGGCCTGCTCAACGAGTGGGCCTACGCCCGCGCGGCCGAGGACCTCAACGACATCGAGGTCCCGGAGTACGCTCAGATCATCCGGACGATGGGCGCCGAGCTCTGCCGGATCGCCTCGCACATGCTCGCGGTCGGGACGTTCGCGCTGGACGTCTACGGCGACTTCACCGCGATCTTTATGTACGCGATGCGGGACCGCGAGAAGGTCCAGAACATCCTCGAAGACCTCACCGGCCAGCGGATGATGTTCAACTACTTCCGGCTGGGCGGGGTCGTCTGGGACCTCCCCGAGCCCCGCGAGGACTTCTTCGAGACGGTTCGTGACTTCCTCGACGACCTCCCGGAGGCGCTGGAGGAGTACCACGACCTCATCACGTCCAACGAGATCCTTCAGGCCCGCACCATCGACACGGGCGTCCTGCCGCCGGAGGTCGCGAAGTCCTACGGCGCGACCGGACCGGTCGCCCGCGGCTCCGGCATCGACTACGACCTCCGCCGCGACGACCCCTACGGCTACTACGACGAGCTGGAGTGGGACGTCATCACCGAGGACGGCTGCGACAACTTCAGCCGGCTGCTCGTCCGGCTCCGCGAGGTCGAAGAGTCCGCGAAGATCATCGAGCAGTGCGCGGACCTGCTGGAGGACTGGCCCGAAGACGAACGGGAGATCCAGTCGAACGTCCCCCGAACGCTGCGCCCGGCCGACGACAAGGAGATCTACCGCGCCGTCGAGGCCGCGAAGGGCGAACTGGGGATCTACATCCGCGGCGACGGCACCGAAAAGCCCGGCCGCTTCAAGATCCGCAGCCCGTGCTTCTCGAACCTCCAGACGCTGCCGGAGATGAGTAACGGCGAGTACATCCCGGACATGATCGCATCGCTCGGTAGCCTCGACATCGTCCTCGGCGAGGTGGATCGCTGATGGTCGCGCCGCTGCAGTCGACCACGCCGCTGCCGGACACGATCGCCGGCCTCCTGGGCCTTTCCGGGACGGTCGGGCAGATCGTCGGCGGCCTGATCGGGGCCTTCATCATCGCGAACCTCCTCTTGGTCCAGACGGCCGTCGCCGGCCCGTGGGCCAAGCGGAAGATCACCGCCGCGTTCACAGACCGCATCGCGGTCAACCGCGTGGGGCCGTTCGGCCTGGTCGTGATCGTCGCCGACGCCGTCCGCCTGCTCTCGAAGGAGCTCGTGATCCCGGAGGGCGTCGATCGACCGACCTACGACCTCGGCCCGCTCTTCGTGCCCTTCTCGGCGCTGCTCGGGTTCGCGGTGATCCCGATGGGCAACGGCATCCACCTGGCCGACCCGGAGACGGGGCTCGTCTTCGCCTTCGCGGCGTCGTCGATCGCCTCGCTCGGCCTGGTGATGATGGGCTACGGCTCGAACAACAAGTACTCGCTCCTGGGCGGCCTGCGGGCGATCGCCTCGAACATCGCCTACGAGATCCCGCTCGTCGTCACCGCGGCGTCGGTGGTCGTCTTCACGGGCACGCTCCAGATGAGCGAGATCGTCGCACAGCAGACGGAGCCGCTCCTGTCGATCGCGGGCGTCACGATTCCGCAGTGGTTCGCGTTCGTGAACCCCTTCGCCTTCGTGCTGTTCGTGATCGCGAACCTCGCTGAGGTCGGCCGCAATCCGTTCGACGTGCCGGAGGCGCCGACCGAGATCGTCGCCGGGTACCAGACCGAGTACTCCTCCGTGTACTTCGTCCTGATCTACCTCGGGGAGTTCATCCACATCTTCCTCGGCGGCGCGATCGCCGCGACGCTGTTTCTGGGCGGACCGGCCGGTCCGTTCCTGCCCGGCTTCGTGTGGTTCACGATCAAGATCTGGGCGTTCTACCTGTTCACCCAGTGGGCCCGGTCTGCGGTGCCCCGGCTCCGGATCGACCAGTTCCTCGACATCGGCTGGAAGGGGATGCTCGTGCTCTCCTTCGCGAACCTGGCGCTCACGGCCATCATCGTGGGAGTGATCGCATAATGATCGGCGTACTCAAATCGATGGCGACGACGATGAAGCACGCGCTGGACGGCGAGACGTTCACGGTCGAGTACCCGGACGTCGCGCCCGAAGTGAGCCCCCGGTTCCGCGGGGTCCACAAGTTCAGCCAAGAGCGGTGCATCTGGTGTCGGCAGTGCGAGAACGTCTGTCCGAACGACACGATCCAGATCGTACAGGACGACCAGCGCAACGGGGAGCAGTACAACCTCCACATCGGGCAGTGCATCTACTGCCGGCTCTGCGAGGAGGTCTGTCCCGTCGACGCGATCCTGCTGACCCAGAACTTCGAGTTCACCGCCGACACGAAGGACGACTTCGTGTACAACAAAGAACAGCTGAAGAACGTCCCGTGGTACAAGGACATCGACCCGCTCAACTCCCGGGAGCCCGACCGCGACGCGTGGATCGGCGAGGGGGAGGGCGAGGTGGACTACCAGTGACGTGACGCCCCTCGTCCGCGGAATCGGATCGAAGTCCCGTCGGTCGCCTACGGCCGTTCGCGGACTTCTCGAAATCTTCAAAGGGGTTCCTCAAGGAGACACACACAATGGTTTATGAGACCATCGCGTTCGCGCTGTTCGCCCTCGTGACTGTGGGCTGCAGCCTGGGCGTCGTCCTCGTGCGGGACGTCTGGCACTCCGCACTCCTGCTCGGGGGCGCGCTCTTGAGCGTCGCGGTGCATTACGTGATGTTGCAGGCCGAATTTCTGGCCGCGATGCAGATCCTCGTCTACGTGGGCGGGGTTCTCATCCTCATCACGTTCGCCGTGATGCTGACGCGTGCAGAACCGGAGGTGAGTAGCATATGACAACGAAGCCGGAACTGAAACTCGGATCGCATCTGGTTCCCGGTCTCGCGGCTGCGGCGCTGTTCGTCGTGATGGCCGCCGCGTTCCTCTCGGCGGCGCTCCCCGCTCCGCAGGGGTTCGCCGAGGACGCGAACATCACCGCCAGCATCGGGTATGCGATGTTCAATCTGGGCCTCGGTGACGTCGCGGCCGAGAGCTTCCTCATCGCGTTCGAGACCATCGACATCCTGCTCGTGGCCGCGCTCGTCGGCGCCGTGATGCTCGCGCGTCGCGAGTCCGGCGACCGGACGATGACGGTCCTCACGGACGGCGGTCGGCGGCTGCGTGAGACGCTCACGATCGACAGCGACAGCGAGGAGGTAGACGACTGATGGTCCCGCCGCAGTACTACCTGCTGCTCTCGGCGGCCGTCTTCTGTATCGGCCTGTTCGGGATCCTGACGCGGCGCAACGCGCTGTTGTTCCTGATGTCGGTCGAACTAATGTTGAACGCCGCGAACATCAACCTCGTCGCGTTCTCCTACGTCTGGGGGAACCTCACGGGGCAGACGTTCGGGCTGTTCGTGATGGCGATCGCCGCCGCCGAGGTCGCGGTGGGCGTCGGGATCATCCTGGTCCTGTACCGCGACTTCGACGACGTCGACGTCACCAAAGCGACAACGATGAGGTGGTAAGATGGCAGGAATATTCGACTTCGCACCCGCGATCGTGTTGTTGCCGTTCGTCTCGTTCCTCGTCGCGCTCGCGGTGGGCGACCGCCTGCCGAAGGGCGGCGCGCTCGCCGGGATCGCCGCGACGGCCGGCTCTCTCCTCTTGGCCGCCGCGACGTTCCTGACGGTGTCCGGGGGACGGACGTACGAGCAAACGATCTACGTGTGGGCCGACGGCATCAACGCGGTCGATCTGAGCTTCGGGCTCCTGATCGACCCGCTGTCGGCGATGATGCTGCTCATCGTGACGCTCATCGCCTTCCTGGTCCACGTCTTCAGCCTCGGGTATATGAACGACGAGGGCGAGACCGGCCTCCCGCGGTACTACGCCGGTCTCGGCCTGTTCACCGCGTCGATGCTCGGCTTCGTCGTCGCGGACAATCTGCTGATGGCGTTTATGTTCTTCGAGCTGGTCGGACTCTGCTCGTACCTGCTCATCGGCTTCCACTTCCGGGAGCCGGGGCCGCCGAGCGCGGCCAAGAAGGCGTTTCTCGTGACGCGCTTCGGCGACTACTTCTTCCTCGTCGGCGTCGTCGCGGTCTTCGCGACGTTCAGCACGGCGAAGTTCGCCGGCCGGGGCTCGTTCCCGGCGCTCGCCGAGTCGGCGCTCCGGGGCGGCGCGCCCGCGGTCAACACGTTCGGTTTCGCGCCGCAGACGTGGTTCACGATCGTCGGCCTGCTCGTCCTGGGCGGCGTGATCGGTAAGTCCGCGCAGTTCCCGCTGCACACCTGGCTGCCGGACGCGATGGAAGGCCCGACGCCGGTCTCGGCGCTCATCCACGCCGCGACGATGGTGGCCGCCGGGGTCTACCTCGTCGCGCGGATGTACGGCTTCTACGCGCTGTCGCCGAACGCCTTAGCGATCATCGCGTTCATCGGCGGCTTCACCGCGCTCTTCGCCGCGACGATGGGCGTCGTCAAGCGCGAGATCAAGCAGGTGCTCGCGTACTCGACGATCTCGCAGTACGGCTATATGATGCTCGCCCTCGGCGGCGGCGGCTACGTCGCCGCGACCTTCCACCTGATGACGCACGCCTTCTTCAAGGCGCTGCTCTTCCTGGGGGCGGGCTCGGTGATCATCGCGATGCACCACAACGAGAATATGTGGGACATGGGCGGTCTGAAGGACAAGATGCCCGTGACCTACTACACCTTCCTCTCGGGGTCGCTGGCGCTGGCCGGCATCTTCCCGTTCGCCGGCTTCTGGTCGAAGGACGAGGTCCTCTACGAGACGCTGCTTCACGGCCTCGACGGGAACCCGATCCTGCTCGGCGCGTACGCGATGGGACTCCTGGCCGTGTTCTTCACCGGCTTCTACACGTTCCGGATGGTGTTTCTCACCTTCCACGGCAAGCCGCGGACCCAGACGGCCCGCGATCCCCACGGGGTTCGCTGGAACGTCAAGGGCCCGCTCGTCGTACTCGGTATCCTGGCCGCCGTCGCCGGCTTCGTGAACATGACGCCGGTCGCTGAGCTGACGGGGCTCCACATCGAGTACCTGCACAAGTGGCTCGAACACGGCATCGAGGGCGTGACCGTCGAGCACTACTCGTCGCTGCTGCACGACTTCGCGGGCTACGGCGCCGAGGGCGTCCACCTGAGTCCGCTCATTCCGGGCGCCGTCTCGCTCGGGCTCGCGCTGGCGGGCTCCGGCGTCGCGTACCTCCTGTACGACGTCCCCGAGCCGATCCGGCACACGGACCGGCTCGGGCGCATCAAGTCGCTGCTGTACAACAACTACTACCAGGACGAGTACCAGGTCTGGCTGGCGAACGGCGTCACGCGCCCGGTCGCGCGCGTCGCCAACAAGTTCGACGGCGGCGTCGTCGACGGCGTCGTCAACGGCGTCTCCAGCGTCAGCCTGTTCTCGGGGAGTCGCATCCGTCGCATCCAGACGGGCGTGGTGAGTAACTACGCGGCGCTCCTCACACTCGGCCTGACGGCACTACTCGTCGCCTTCGGGATCTTCGGAGGGTGGTTCGTATGATCATTGAAGCGCTCATCGCTGTCACGTTCCTCGCCGCGCTGGTCGTGTTCGTCGCCCCCGACGAGTACGCCGGTCGACTCGCGGCGGCACTCAGCGTGCTCCCGGTCCTCGGGAGCCTCTGGATGTGGGCACAGTACGACGCGAGCGGCAACGCCCTGCTGGGCGGCTCGATCGCGTTCGAGACCGACTTCGTCTGGCTGACGCTCGGCGGCCTCGACCTCCACTGGTTCGTGGGCGTCGACGGCATCAGCCTTCCCCTCTTGGTCCTCACGACGATCCTCTCGACGCTCGCGATCGTCAGCGCGTGGACGCCGATCTCCGAGCGCCAGTCCCAGTTCTACGGGCTGATGCTCTTTATGGAGGCGAACCTCCTCGGCGTCTTCACCGCCTTGGACTTCTTCGCGTGGTTCGTCTTCTGGGAGGCCGTGCTGGTCCCGATGTACTTCCTCATCGGCGTCTGGGGCGGTCCCAATCGCCGCTACGCCGCGATCAAGTTCTTCGTGTACACGAACATCGCGTCGCTCGTGATGTTCATCGGGTTCATCGCCCTGGTCTTCGGCCTCGGCGACTCGGTGTCGTCGATGCGGCTGCCGGAGATCGCCCAGGCGCTTCGGGCCGGCGAACTCGGCGGCTTCGCGGGGCTGAACGCCGCGACGCTGAAGACCGTCGCCTTCGTGGCGACGTTCCTCGGCTTCGCGGTGAAGGTGCCCGTCGCGCCGCTGCACACCTGGCTGCCGGACGCCCACGTCGAGGCGCCGACGCCGGTGTCCGTGATGCTGGCTGGCGTCCTCCTGAAGATGGGGACCTACGCCCTGCTGCGGTTCAACTTCACGATGATGCCCGACGTCGCGACCGCGCTCGTCGTCCCCATCGCGGGGATCGCCGTGATCAGCGTGATCTATGGCGCGCTGCTCGCGCTCGCCCAGCAGGACCTCAAGCGCATCGTCGCGTACTCGTCTGTGTCCTCGATGGGCTACGTCATCCTCGGGCTCGTCGCGTACACGACCTACGGGGTCGGCGGCGCGACGTTCCAGATGATCGCCCACGGCCTCATCTCGGGGCTGATGTTTATGGCGGTCGGCGTGATCTACAACACGACCCACACCCGGATGGTGGGCGATATGTCCGGCATCGCCGACCGGATGCCGGTCACCGCCGGCATCTTCGTCGCCGGCGCGTTCGGCTATATGGGCCTGCCGCTGATGGCTGGCTTCGCGGGCGAGTTCTTCATCTTCAAGGGCTCGTTCGCCTCCACGGTCCACTCGGCGATGCCGCTCTTCACCGGGGCGGCGATGTTCGGCATCGTGATCGTCGCGGGCTACCTGCTCTTCGCGATGCAGCGGACGCTGTTCGGCCCGTTCAGCTTCGACGGCGAGTACGAGATCACGGAGGCGCCGACCCACGACGTCGCGCCGCTGGCCGTCCTCCTGCTCTTGGTCATCGTCCTCGGGGTCGCCCCCGACCTCTTCTTCGGGATGATCCAAGACGCTGTTAATCCGATCCTGACGGGAGGTGGGCTGTGATGTCGCTCCTCCTCCAGTCCGCGGACGCGGGCACTCCGATGTGGTCCGCGCTCGCGCCCACGATCCTGCTCGGCGTGACCGGGCTGGTCCTGCTCGGCATCGATATGCTGTGGCCCGACGAGACCAGCAACACGGTCCTGGCCGTCACCTCGGCGGTCGGTTCGCTGCTCGCCTTCGGCGTCACGGCGTGGTTCCTCGTCGCCGGCACCGGTCAGACGCGGACCGGCGGCGAGATCACGCTGTACGGCGACGCCCTGGTCGTCGACGGGATGAGCCTGTTCTTCACGCTCATCTTCACGATCGTCACCGCGATGGTGGTCGTCGCGTCTTACGACTACCTCCGCGAGCAGCGCCACCGGGCGGAGTTCTACGCCCTCGTGCTGTTCGCCGCCACGGGGATGACCCTGATGGCGATGGCGAACTCGCTCGCGACCGCGTTCGTGAGCCTGGAGCTCGCGTCGATCCCCTCCTACGCGCTCGTCGCGTACCTCAAAGAGGACAAGGGGAGCGTCGAGGCCGGGCTCAAGTACTTCCTGATCGGGGCGGTGTCGTCGGCCGTGTTCGCCTTCGGGATCAGCCTGGTGTACGCCACCTCCGGCTCGATGATCTTCGGCGACGTCGCGAGCGCAGTCGAGGGCTCGGAGATGGTCGGGGTCCTCGGTATCGGCGTCCTGATGATCGTCGGCGGGTTCGCGTTCAAGACCGCCTCCGTGCCGTTCCACTTCTGGGCGCCGGAGGCCTACGAGGGCGCGCCCGCGCCGATCTCGGGCTTCCTCTCGTCGGCGTCGAAGGCCGCCGGCTTCGCGGTCGCGTTCCGCGTCTTCGTCGAGGCCTTCCCGCTGGGAGCGATCCCGGCGGGCGTCGACTGGGTGCTCGCGTTCCAGGTGCTCGCGGTCGTCACGATGACGCTCGGGAACTTCGCCGCGGCCACCCAGGAGAAAGTAAAGCGGATGCTCGCGTACTCCTCGATCGGACACGCGGGCTACGCGCTCATCGGCCTCGCGGCGCTGTCGGCGGGCGGTCCCAACGGTGACGTCCTGGGGGCGTCGATGGCCCACCTGCTCGTCTACGGCTTTATGAACACGGGCGCGTTCCTGTTCATCGCCCTGGTCGAACACTGGGGCGTCGGCCGCACCTTCGAGGACTACAACGGCCTCGCGTCGGCCGCACCGGTCGCCGCCGTGGCGATGACGGTGTTCATGTTCAGCCTCGCGGGCCTGCCGCCGTTCGGGGGCTTCCTCTCGAAGTACGCCCTCTTCTACTCGGCCATCGAGGCCGGGTTCTGGTGGCTCGCCGCCGTCGGCGCGATCAACAGCGCGCTGTCGCTGTTCTACTACAGCCGCGTCGTGAAGGCGATGTGGAT
Source organism: Halobellus sp. MBLA0158 (assembly GCF_041477585.1). Lineage (NCBI taxonomy): Archaea > Methanobacteriati > Methanobacteriota > Halobacteria > Halobacteriales > Haloferacaceae > Halobellus > Halobellus rubicundus. The sequence goes on along the minus strand of NZ_JBGNYA010000001.1, from coordinate 1,713,790 downwards.
CGAAGAGCCGGCGGGCGACTTCGAGATCGGAAGCCGTCCGGTCGGCCTCTACGCCGCGGTGCTGTTCGCCGGGATCGGGACGCTGCTCCTGCTGCCCGGCTTCGGCCCGGTCATCGAGACCGCGCAGTCGGTCGCTGCGGCGCTGTTCTAGAACCCACCTTTTTGCTGCGTCGGGTCGCGCTTTGCGCGACCGCTCCCTTGCAAAAAGCTGGACGAAAAAGCGTCCAATTTGTGGATTTATATATTTGCTGACATACGCTGTTCTCTTCCTTACTGCCGTTGCTGAGGTGATTTTCTGAATAGCCTTGGCAGGGATATCGCACTACACTTGTTGCCGAGTCAATTGCGTCACATAGACCGGGTAGGTATTGACGGCTTCTTGGTGGGCGAGGAGAACCGTAGCTGTGACACTTGAGGGCGTCACATCAACAACGGACGGTTGTGAGACCGACGGCTCTGTGAGTACGTCCCCACTTCTGTTCGTGGTCGTCTCTAATCTGATCATCACACGACTGCCGTCGTTGGGTTGTGACGATGTCCCAACAGAGAGCGCATCTTCCGCGGAGACTCGCTCTTGAAGGCGATCCGATACTGCGCTCGCGCTTACTGACGCACCCTTCGTGTACGCCCAGTCTGCGAATGGACGGGAGCCGTATCTGCCACCCTCTTCACCAGAACGGGATTTGGGATATTTCACTGTATCATTACTGGAAAGATACGTGTACGTCTCGCTGGAGAACGTCTGTTCGATTTCGATCGGCTCAGCGTCTCCACGAACTGGTGGAGACTCTCCAGAGGCTTTTGTAGCCGTGCTAGAAGCATCATAACGAACCGCTGTGCATCCCACAAGTGCTGTCGAGCCCAGAGTAGCACCGACATTGAGGAGCTGACGTCGTTTGAGGAGAGGCATACGGAGTAGTCCCCGCGAAATATGTAAATGCTTTGTCGAAACTGGGTCCGCGAGCGGAGCGAGCGGTTCACCGACGACGCCGCCGAAGGCGGCGAGTCGGACGTTTTTTGGTCCAGCTTTTTGCAACGAGCGGTGCGCCGGAGGCGCACCCGAGTCAGCAAAAAGGTGGGGTGTTTTTAGCGCCCGCGTCCGGACGTCCGCGTATGCAACGGCGGCTGGTCCTCGGGTGCGGATCGATCGCACGCGAGACCGTCGAGCGCCTCGCCTCCTGGCCCGGGGAGTTGACGATCGTCGCTGGCGAGAACGAGACAGTCCCGGACGGCATCGGGAGCGGTGTGTCAGTCGAGCACACCAGTATCGACGACGACGCGCTGCCGCCGCGAGCAGACCTCGTCTACGTCGCCAGCGACGACGACGCGGCGAACGCCGCAGCGGCCGAGCGGGCGCGGGCGGCGTATCCCGACGCGCAGATCGTCGGCCTGGCGAGCACGTCGGCGGATCCGACCACGCGAGACCGCCTCGATTCGGCCGCCGACCGCGTCGTCGACGTCCGGGAGACGCTCGTCGACCGCGTTCAGGAGCTGGCGGTCGGCCCCGGCGCCGAACAACTGCAACGCCTGTTCGCGACGCTGCGTCGGATCGACGGCCGGCTGGCGGTCGTGATGCACGACAACCCCGACCCCGACGCCATCGCGAGCGCGCTCGCGGTGGCGCGGATCGCCGCCACGCTCGATGTCCCCGCCGACGCGTGCTACTTCGGCGACATCTCCCACCAGGAGAACCGCGCGCTCGTGAACCTCCTCGGATTGGATCTCGTCGAACTGGAATCCGGCTCGGAACTCGATGAGTACGCCGGCGTCGCGCTCGTCGACCACTCCCGCCCCGGCGTCAACGACGGCCTCCCCGAGGACACGACCGTCGACGTCGTCGTCGATCACCATCCGCCGCGGGCCCCCGTCGAGGCGCACTTCATCGACCTCAGACGCGATATCGGTGCGACGAGTACCCTCGTGACGGACTACCTCCGACGGGCGGGGATCGACCCCGACGAGTCGCTGGCGACCGCGCTCCTCTTCGGGATCCGGGTCGACACCAACGACTTCTCGCGGGAGGTCTCGCCGGCCGACTTCGGCGCGGCCGCGTGGCTCCTCTCGCACGCGGACCTCTCGCTTTTGGACCGCGTCGAGTCGCCGAGTATGACCTCTGCGGTGCTGGAGACGCTGGCTCGCGCGATCCGCAACCGCGACGTCCGCGGCGACGCCCTCGCGTCGAACGTCGGCGCGATCTCCGACCGGGACGCCCTCGCGCAGGCGGCCGATCGCCTGCTGAACATGGAGGGAATCCGGATCGCCGTCATCTACGGCTTCAAGGACGGCACCGTCTACGTCTCGGGCCGCGCCCGCGGGACCGACGTCGACCTCGGCGAGACGCTCCGGGACGCGTTCGACGCCATCGGCAGCGCGGGCGGGCACGCGGATATGGCCGGCGCGCAGGTCCCGCTCGGGATCCTCGCCGAGAGCGACGAGGACTCGGCGGCGGATCTCGAACGGATCGTCACCGACGTGATCGCGAGTCGCCTGTTCGAGACCCTGGACGACGCGACGACGCTCCTGGGGATCGGCGAGGGCGACGCCGGCTGGTCCGCGGAGTATCCCTTCGGCGCGTGGGATCGGGACGAGGACCCGGAGTGAGCCGACGCCCGTTCGGCCGCGCTGTTCACTGTTATTTTCTCCACGGTCGGGACGCTTTTGCACGGGCGCCGCGTATCGGCTCACGATGAGCGGGAGACCGCAGGTAAAGGAGTACATGACGCGCGAGGTACAGACGGTCTCGCCGTCGGACACCGTCGCCGACGTCGCCCGTCGGATCAAGGAGACGGAGGGGCACAACGGGTTTCCCGTCTCGGAGGGGCGGAAAGTCGAGGGCTTTGTCACCGCCAGGGACCTGCTCTTGGTCGGCGACGAGGACCCCATCTTCACGGTGATGACAGAGGACATCATCGTCGCCGACCCGGAGATGGATATGATCGACGCCGCGCGCGTGATGTTGCGCTCTGGGATCCAGAAGCTGCCCGTCGTCGACGACGCCGACAACCTCGTCGGGATCATCTCGAACACGGACGTCGTCCGCTCGCAGATCGAGCGCGCCACCCCCGAGAAGGTCGGCAAGCTGATGCGGACCCTCGAACAGATCCACGAGATCACGGTCCACCAGGAGTCGCGGACGGTCAGGCTCGACGACCTCACGCCGACGCAGGCCCGCGTCTACGCCGACGAACTCGAAGGCCGCCAGTACGAGCTCGAACGCGGGCTCGCGGAGCCGCTCGTCGTCATCGACAATGGCGGCGACCTGCTGCTGGCCGACGGACACCACCGGGTGATGGCCGCCTACCAACTGGGGATCGAGGAGATGGACGCCTCGGTCATCGTCCTCGACGAGAAGGTCGAACTCGGGATGCAACGCACCGCCGACAAGGAGGGCCTCTCGTCGATCAGCGACATCGAGATCGCCGACTACGGCAGACATCCGCTGATCGAGACCACCCAGCGCCTCCAGGAGTAGCGACCGACGTTCCCGTCAGTCCCGCGAGCCGGCATCCGCGTCGGGCTCGGCTTCCGCTTTCCACGTCTCGACGAGCGCTTCGGCTCTTTCCTCGTCGTCGACGCGTTCCCGGCGGTAGGCGCTTCCTTCCGGGGCCTGATAGAGCCGATCGAGCCGGACCACCCAGTCACCGTCGGGGCGACGTCGCCGCCGGATCGTCACGTACCCGTCCGTGCGCGTCCACTCGACGAACCCCGCCTCCTCGCGCGTGCGCGACCAGTCCATAGTCACTCCTCGCGGGTCGCGGGCCTGTATCTTCCGGGTCGGTAGACGAAAGCGTCAGTCCGACTCACAGATCGATCGTGGGTCTACTGCGGACCGGCGCCAGACGGGATCTCAGTCCGCCAGCCCGCGCTCGATCGTCTCGACGGCTTCGAGACGCGCGAGCGGTCCGGTGCGCGCACCGCACTCCGGACACTCGGGGTAGCCCAGATCGTCGTACTGGACCGCATCGGCCGGGATTTCAGCGTCGCAGGCGGCACACTCGAAGTACGTCGGCCAGTCAAAGTCCATACCCCAGTGTCTGACGCTACGGTATTAGTTAATGACCTGTTACGCGGCGTCGGCATCGGGGTTCTGACCGACGTGAGAGGGCAGTTTTGGCGGCGTAGGCGCCGCTGTCTATCGATTCACTCTCGATGGTACAGAAGCTGCGAACGGAGCGAGATTCGAGCCCGTCGACGGCTACGCGCCCGCGTCGTCTCCAGCGTCGCCCTCCGTGTCGGGTTCGTCCCCGGTTCCGCCGATGAGCGACTCGACGTCCGCGTGGTCGTTGAGGAGTTCGCTCATCCGATCGATCGTCTCGGCGTCGCGGGCGCGGCCGGTGTTGACGACTGCCTCCGCGCGGTCCACGACCGAAAGCGTGTCGCCGGTGACGAGCATCACGGGCACGCCCTTCTCCTCGGCCTTGCCGAGCACGGCGGGCGTCGGGCGGTGGCCGCCGGTGAGGATGATCGCGTTGACGCCCGGGGCTTCGAGCGCGGCGGTGACGATCTCCGAGCGGTCGCCGCCGGTGATGACCGCGGCGTTCTTCGTCCGGCGGAAGTACCGCAGCGCGGCGTCGCCGCCCATCGCGCCCACGAGGAACCGCTCGACGTAGGCGTCGCGGTCGCCGGAGACGAGGTCGTCGGCGCCGAGTTCCGCCGCCAGCGCGTCGACGGTCACGCCCGCCAGTTCCCGCTCGCGGGAGACGACGCCGACGACGGGGATGCCCCGGCCTTCGAGGAACGGGACGCCCTCCTGTTCGAGTTCGTCGAAGGCGGCGTCGGCCACGCGGTTGAACAGCACGCCCGCGAGTCGGTCGCCGAAGGCGTCCGCGGCCGCGAGGACGTCGTCGAGGTCGCCGGCCTGCTCGTACTCCGCGACGAGCAGGACCTCGGCGTCGAGCCGGTCGGCGACCTCGGGGTCGGTCAGGTCGACGATGCCGCCCGTGGTCCAGCTTCCGCCGCCCTCGACGAGCATCAGGTCGGTGTCGGCGGCCAGCTCCGCGAAGCGCTCTGCGACGATGGCGCCGAGTTCGTCGGGGTCTTCCTGTCCCCGGATCGCGCCGTCGATGAACGTCGGCGAGTAGACGATCGGCTCCATCTGGTGCATCTCGCTATCGAGTCCCAGGAGCTCCCGCGCGAGCATCGGGTCCTCGTCGAGGGTCTTGCCGACGTTCGACTGGAGCCGGGTCCCCTTCGGCTTCATATAGCCGACGCGCTTCTCGCGCGCCTGTGCCAGGCGGCCGAGCGCGAGGGTGATTGCGGTCTTGCCGGTGCTTTCTGCGGTCGAGGTGACGAGTAGGGTGTGTTCGTGCATCGGTGATCAGAGCTCCTCGGGGTCGACGGTGAGCCGCACGTCGACGGCCTTCACGACGTCGGGGGTGGCGACGAGGGGGTTGATGTCCAGTTCCAAGATCGCGGGGAAGTCGGTGACGAGCTGTGAGAGCCGCTGGATCGTCTCGGCGACGCCCGCGACGTCGACGGGGTCGCGGCCGCGCGCACCCCGGAGGAGCGGCGCGGCGTCGATCTCTTCGGTCATCGTCTCGGCCTCGGCCTCGGAGACGGGCGCGACGCGGAAGGTCGTGTCTTCGAGCGTCTCGACGAAGATGCCGCCGAGGCCGAAGAGCAGGAGCGGGCCGAACTGCGGGTCGCGGTTCATCCCGACGATCGTCTCGACGCCGTCGTCGAGGTCGACCATCTCCTGGACCTGAACGCCGATGATCGTCGCGTCGGGCTGGTAGTTCCGCGCGCGCGAGACCAGGTCCTCGTAGGCGTCGTAGACTTCCTCGTGGGGGACGCCGACCTTGACGCCGCCGATGTCGGACTTGTGGAGGATGTCCGGGCTGACGATCTTCATCACGACGTCGCCGTCGATCCCCTCGGCGACCTCCAGCGCGTCGGCGGGGGCGTCGACGATGTCGCCTTCGGGTGTTTCGATACCGTAGGCGTCGAGCAGGTCCATCGCTTCGACGCCGAGGCGGGTGTCGGCGCGGTCCTCCACGGAGGAGAGGATCTCGCGGGCGCGCTCGCGGTCGACGTCGAAGGCCGTCGGCTCGTCGTACTCCCGCTCGGAGATGTCGCGGAAGCGCGAGAGCGCATCGAGACCGTCGACCGCGCGGGCGGGATCGAAGTAGTTCGGGATCCCGGCCTCCGCGAGCGGCGCCTCGGCCGCCTCGACCCGCGCGCCGCCCATAAAGCAGGCCGCGACGGGCTTTTCGTGTTCTTCTTGGAGCGCGACCGTGTCGCGGGCCAACTGCTCGTAGTCGAGGACGGCCGTCGGACACGCGAGGACGATCACGCTCCCGACGTTCTCGTCGCCGAGCGCGACGTCGACGGCGTCGCGGAAGCGCTCGTTGTCGGCGTCGCCGACGACGTCGACGGGGTTGTAGACGTTGCCGCCGGCGGGGAGCGCCTCGCGGAAGGCCTCCAAGGTCTCGTCGGTGAAGGAGGCCATCGAGAGCCGCGAGTCGCCGATGGCGTCTGTCGTCATCACGCCCGGGCCGCCCGCGTTCGTGATCACGGCGACGCCGTCGCGCTCGGGGACGGGCTGGCTCTCCAGGACGCGCGCGGCGTCGAACAGCTCCTGGACCGTCTCGGCGCGGATGACGCCCGCCTGTTCGAGGCCCGCCTCGTAGGCCTCGTCGGAGCCCGCGATGGTCCCGGTGTGACTGGAGGCCGCCTGGGCGCCGGCGTCGGTCCGGCCGGACTTCACGAGCACGATCGGGGTGTCCTGGGTCACCTCGCGGGCCGAGCGGATGAACCGCTGGCCGTCGTCGATGCCTTCGAGGTAGCCGATGATGACGTCGGTGTCGGGGTCTGTGCCCCACGCGTCCACGAAGTCCGACTCGTCGAGGACGGCCTTGTTGCCAAGCGAGACGACGTCTTTGAAGCCGATGCCCTGTTCGTTCGCCCAGTCCAGCACCGCGGTGATGAACGCCCCCGACTGGCTCATAAACGACATCCGGCCCGCGGCGGCGTCCTCGGGGCCGAACGTGGCGTTCATCCCGACCGGCGTCGACATAATCCCGAGGCTGTTGGGGCCGACCAGATTCAGGTCGTAGGCCTCAGCGACGTCTTTCAGTTCGCGTTCGCGCGCCGCGCCCTCGCTGCCGGTCTCGCCGAAGCCGGCGGTGATGACGACGACGTTCCCGATCCCCGCCTCGCCGGCCTCGCGGACCGACTCGACGGCGACGTCGGGCGGGACCACGATCACGGCGAGATCGGCGTCGGTCTCGCCCACGCCGTCGCGCGCGGGCCGGTCGAAGACCGACTCGCGCTTGGGGTTCACGGGGACGACCTCGCCGACGAACGAATCGAGGAGATTCTCCATAATCGCCCGTCCGACGGAGCCGTCGCGGTCCGTCGCGCCGACCACGGCGATGCGCTCGGGCGCGAACAACTCGGATAACTCTCCCATCGTCCGGATCTACTCGGCGGCTCCGCTTAAATCCCGCCACCGACTACTCGATTCCGAGTTTACTGCTGGTCGGTATATATCCCAGCCGGCGTATCTCAACGACTACCCCGCCGTCCGTCGATCTCGACGCGGATATCTGTTTTTTCGGAGACGTCAGATTGGGTGTAGATACTAACCTTTTACGTACTGCGTTCCTGTACAGGAGCTATGGCCCGTGGCGAGGGGGACATCGACCTCGAAGTCGTCTCCCGCAATCAGATGGAGCCGACGATCGCCATCGACGCCGACGGGACTATCGCGTTCGCCAATCAGCGCTTCTGCGACATCGGCGAGTTCAGCGAATCGGAAGTCGTGGGCGACGACTACGCGCGGTTCGGCGAGATCATCGAATCCGGATTCGAGGAGCTCCGGGCGGCCGTCGAGGCGGTCCTCGCCGGCGACGCCGAGGAAGAGCGCGTCGAGCTGTCGATGCACCACCCCGAGGGCGCGCCCGTGCCGCGCCGGCTCCCCTCCGAGGCCCGCGTGACGCCGGTCTACGACGACGGGGCCCGGATCGGCGCGATCGTCTCCCTCCGCCGCATCGGCAAGCGGAAGGCGTACGAACGACAATTAGAGCGGCAGAACGACCGCTTGGAGGAGTTCGCGGGCGTCGTCGCCCACGACCTCCGGAACCCCTTGAACATCGTCGAGGGAAACCTCGAAATCGCGCGCGAGGACTGCGACTCGCCGCACCTCGATGCGATCGGAGACGCCGTCGACCGGATGTGGACCATCGTCGAGGAGACCCTCGAACTCGCAAAGCAGGGCCGCCACGTCGGCGAGACGGAGCCGGTGATCCTCTCGGAGCTCGTCGGCCAGTGCTGGACGATCGTTGACACACACGAGGCGGCCTTGGAGACCGAGGGCGACGCCACGATACTGGCCGACCCGGACCGGCTCCGCAGCCTCTTCGAGAACCTCTTTCGCAACGCCATCGACCACGGGACCGACGCCGACAGGGCCGACCTGACCGTCCGCGTGGGCGTCCTTGACGACGGCTTCTACCTCGAAGACGACGGGCCGGGGATCCCGGCCGACAAGCGCGAGAAGGTGTTCGACCTCGGCTTCTCGACGGCCGCCGACGGCACCGGCTACGGGCTGGCGATCGTGCGCTGGATCGCCGAGGCCCACGGGTGGGACGTCCAGGCGGTCGAGAGCGAGGTCGGATCGGGCGCCCGGTTCGAGTTCAAAGGCGTCGAGTTCGCGCCCTGAGTGGGCCGTGAATGGCGTCGTCGGGTTCGGGCGTCAGACCTCGACGACCGTCGCCCCGGCGAGCGCCTCCAGATCGGACGGCGCGATCGGGAAGACGGCCGTCGGCGCGCCCGCGGCCGCCCAGACCGTGTCGTAGGCGAGGAGGGACTCGTCGAGGTAGACGGGGAGGTCCGCGTCGTGACACAGCGGCGGGACGCCGCCGATCGACCAGCCGACGACCTCCCGGATCGTCTCGGGGTCGGCCATCGACGCCGCCGACGCGCCGAGCCTGGAAGCGAGCCTCGATTCGTCAACGCGGTTGGCGCCGCTCGTCACCACGACGACGAGGTCGCCGTCGGCGTCGAACACCAGGCTACTGGCGATCTGGCCGACGTCGCACCCGACTGCGGCAGCGGCGTCTTCGGCGGTCTTCGTCCCCTCGGGGAAGGTCTCGACCTCGACGTCGAGCCCGTGGCGGTCGCGGACCCGCTCGCGGAAGGCGACTGCGCGGTCGTGCATACGCTGACGTCGAGATCGACTCGCAAGAGCGCTTCGACCCGCGGCCGATCGCGGGGCGGTCCCCGCCGGGACGGTCACGCGCCGGGATCCGACTCCGAGCCGGACTCGTCTCCCGATCCGGAGCCGGGCGCTCCCGTCTCGTCGATCCGCGCCTCGTACTTCGCCAGCGACTCGTCCAGGGCGGCCTCGGCGTCGACGTCGAGTTCGTCCGCGAGCGCCAGCAGGGCGAAGAGCGCGTCCCCGAGTTCGTCGCGGTTCACCGACAGCGACTCGGGATCGGCGCCGTAGTCGCTCGAAGCTGTCGCGTCGGCGGCCAGTTCGCCGACCTCGGCGGTCAGATCGAGCAGTCGGTACGCCGGGTGCGCGTGGAGGTCCGCCGCCGCGAGGAAGTCGGCGACGCGTCGCTGAGCGTCGTCCATCGTGGGAGCGCTCGGGGCGGACCGACGAAAGTGTTCTGATTTCGATACGATAGCGCGTGCGGTTTCGGCGCGTCGAAACCGGCGAGCGTTTTAGGCGGGCCAAAAAAGATCAGAAATATGAAATATTTATGCCTGTCGGCGGCGTACTTTCGGTATGGTCGAGTTGGGCGCGTTCGCGTTCGTCTTCGTCGCGGGCTTCGTCACGGCCCTCGCCACGGGTCTGGGCGCGGTCCCCTTCTTCTTCGTCTCGGAGGTGAGCGACCGCTGGAACGTCGCCCTGTGGGGGATCGCCTCGGGGATTATGGTCTCGGCGTCGGTGTTCGGCCTCGTGCTGGAGGCCCTGGGCGCGTACGTCAGCGTGTCGCTGTCGGGCCTCGCCGTCGACCCGATTCCCGACCGCGTGCTGTTCCTCCTGGGGGCCGGTCTCCTCGCCGGCGTCGCGCTGGTCTACGTCGCCCACGACGTCATCGAGGCCGCGGAGGTCGACCCGCGGCAGTATGAGGAGGCCGACTTCAAGAAGCTGGTGCTCATCCTCGGCGTCCTGACGGTCCACTCGTTCCCCGAGGGCGTCGCCGTCGGCGTCTCCTTCGCCGACCTGGGGCTGGCGGGCGGGACTCATCTCTTCGGCTTCGTCGTCCCGCTGCTTGCGATCTTCATGACGATCGCCATCTCGATCCACAACGTTCCCGAGGGCCTCGCCATCTCGATTCCGCTCCGCTCGATGGGCGTCGCCGACTGGAAGCTCGTCTGGTGGTCCGTGTTCTCCAGCCTGCCGCAGCCCATCGGCGCGGTGCTCGCGTTCTACTTCGTCCGCGTCGCCCGGGAGTTCCTGCCGGCGGGCTTCGGCTTCGCCGCGGGCGCGATGATCTACCTCGTGCTCACGGAGTTCATTCCGGAGGCGCTCGAAGCCGGCGCCGGACTGCCGGGCGGCGGTCGGCGCGAACTGTCCGCGGGCGTCGCCGCGGGCGTGCTCGCGATGATTCCACTGTTGTTCGTCTGACCGCAGAGAAGACGGTACTCAGTGACTGTGGCCCATCGCCTCGTCGAGCGAGACGCCGAAGCGCTTCTCGAAGAGCTCTTCCATCTTCCCGTTGAGCGCCTCCAGGTCGGCGGGCGTCTCGCCCTGGCTGTGGTGGACCACGGCGTGGGCCTGCTGGGCGAACGACTGCACGAGGAGGTCTCCGACGACGGCCGTCGTCGACTCGCCCTGCTCTGTGAAGACGTCGGCGAGCCCCGCCGGCAGTTCGATCTCCTCAGTGTCGCCGTTCGGTGCTTCGATGGTGTAGGTCTCGGTGTCGACCATAGCCTACCTGGGGCGGCTCCACATAAGGGTCTGTGGGAATCGGGCGGGAGGAACGCGGACGCGAGCCCACCGCAGGCGCCCTGACCGAACGTACCGTCCCGGTCGTAAGTCGTCACGTACCGACCGCGCGATATCTGACGACCGATCAGCCCGACATCAGTCGTCGTCGGTGGTCGTCGCCGACACCCGCGCGGGATCGTTCGACTCCCCGGTCGCCGAGTCCGGATCCGACGAGAGCAGCGGCGAGACGGTCTGGAACTCCCAGGCCATCCCTCCGATGGCGACGACCGAGATGAGCGCGAAGGGGAAGCCGGTGATGATGGCGGACGAGCGGAGGGCGTCGATGCCGCCGCCGACGATGAGCAGCGACGCGAGGCCGCCCATCAGCCCACCCCAGATGATCCGGTTGATCGTCGAGGGGTGCTGTTTGCCGCCGGTGGTGAGCATCCCGAGCGCCAGCGTCGAGGAGTCCGCCGACGTCACGAAGAACGTCACGACCAGGAGCATGAACACCGCCGCCAGGCCCTCGCCGAACGGGAGCGCCCCGAACAGCGGGAACCCCGAGACGGAGACGCCGTACTGGTCGACCATCTCCAGCATCGGCGCGATGTCGTTCCGCTCGAAGAAGATGGCGCTGCCACCCATCGTGAGGAACCACGGGATCGTCGAGGCCGTCGCGCCGATCAGCGCCGTCGCGACGACCTGTCGGATGGTCCGGCCCTTCGAGATGCGGGCGACGAACAGGCCGCCGAAGGGCGCCCACGAGAACACCCACGCCCAGTAGAAGACCGTCCAGTTACCGACCCACTCGCCGGTCCCCGTGGCGTTGGTGTAGAGGCTCATCGTGAGGAACTCCCCGAAGTAGCCCCCGACGGCCTGGAGCCCCGTGTTCATAATGTAGTTCGTCGGCCCCAGGAGGAACGTCACGACGGCCAGGCCGGCGAAGACGGCCATATTGAACAGCGAGATGCGCGCGATGCCCTTCTTCACGCCGAGGGCCACCGAGGCGGTGAAGGCGACGGTCAGGCCGGTGATCACGAGCACCGTCCCCGCGTCGCCGAGGGAGACGCCCGCGGTGTACTCCAGGCCGGTGAGGAACTGTCGGCCGACGAACCCCAGCGTCGTCGCGATGCCGCCGATGGTGGCGAACACCGCGAGCACGTCGATCGTCTTCGCCCAGAAGCCGTCGAGGTTGTCGACGCCGACGAACGGCGCGATGAGCGTCGAGACGCGCATCGGCGCGTCCTTGCGGAACGCGTAGTAGGCGATCGGCAGCGCGACGATCAGGTACGGCACCCAGTAGGAGATGCCCCAGTGGAAGAGCGTGTACTGGATCGCCCCGACCGCCGCCGCCGAGGTCCCGGGCTCGGCGCCGATCAGCGGCGGCACGCTCTCGTAGTGAGCCAGTGCCTCCGCCGGTCCCCAGAAGACGATGCCGGCGGCGATGCCCGCCGAGAACATCATCGAGAAGAACGACAGCAGACTGAACTCCGGGTCGTCGTCGGGCCTGCCGAGTTTGATGTCGCCCCAGCGACCGAACATCAGCCAGAGGCTGAACGTCACCATCAGGAACATCGTCCCGACGTACACCCACATAAACTCCGTCCAGAGGTACTCGTTTATCTGCCCCATCCGAGCCGCGGAGGCGTCCGGATTCAGGAAGAAGACGAGTATAGCAACGAGCGATACCGAGAACCCGACACCGAACACCACGGAATCGAGTTCATCTACGAACCGTTTCAGGCTCTTTGTTCCCGTACGCATACACTACCAGTCTCATCGTAAGCCATTGTCAAATCCCAGATTTTATAGATAACATATTGAAGTGCCGGCCGCGGGCTCGCCGTCGAGTTCGCGATCGACGAAGGAGCCCGCCCGCGGCCGCACCGCGCTCCGATACCGATACCGATACCCGATCAGTCGCTCGGATCCGGCCGGTACCCCCGGCTGACGACCTTCCAGCGGTTCGTGCGGAACCGCCAGAGGTTCACCGCCATCGGGACCGCCTTTTCGGCCAGGAGCGCGACGAGCAGGCCGCCGATGCCGAGCGCCGGGACGACCGTGCCGAGCCACGCCGCGGGCAGCGCGACCAGGTACAGGCCGGCGAGCGCCGAGACGAACGGCACGCGGGTGTCGCCCGCGCCGCGGAGCGCGCCCGTGACCGAGCCGTCGATGCCGAGCGCGATCACGCTGACGGCCGCGACGCGGACGAACAGCGCCGACAGCGCCCGATGGGCGGGCTCGTCGACGAAGATGCCGGCGATCGGGTCCGCGAAGACGACGACCGCGGCGGCGGCGACGACGTAGACCAGAAGCGAGAGGCGGATGATCCCCCAGCCGTACGCCTCGGCTTCGCCCTCCTCGCCCGCGCCCAACTCCTGGCCGACGAGCGTCGAGGCCGCGATCGAAAAGCCCCAGGTGAAGCTCCCGAGGAGCGACCGCACCTGGCGGCCGACGCCGATGGCCGCGACCGCGACGGGCCCGAACGTCGCCGCGATCGCCAGGAGGGGAAAGACGACGAGCCCCTGGGCGGCCCGCCGGGCCACGAGCGGCGTCGAGACCTCGGCGATCTGCTTGAGGAGGTCGCGGTCGAAGAGCGGCCGCGAGAGCGTGAGCGGAACGGGGCTGGCGCCGCGCCCGCGGACGTACGAGCGGCCGGTCATCCCCCACGCGAAGACGACCGTCACGAGCGCCGTCGCCAGCGCGGTGCCGAGCGCCGCGCCCGCGACGCCCATATCCAGTCCGAGGACGAACGTCGCCGACAGCGCGATGTTGGCGACGGCGCCGCCGGCCCGGATCGCCATCGGGGTGACGGTGTCGCCGACGCCCGCGTAGGTCCGGCTGGCGATCAGGTTCAGGTACTCGAAGAACAGCCCGGGGGCGACGACCGCGAGGTAGGTCGCGCCGTAGCCGATACTGGCCGCGTCGCCGCCGAGCAGCGCGACGAGCGGCTCTGCGGCGAGCCCGAAGAACGCCACCACCGGAATCCCGACGAGCACCGAGAGGAGGACGCTCATCCGGACGACGGCGGTCGCGCGGGCCTCGTCGCCGCCGCCGTAGTTCTGGGAGACGAGCGAGACGGTCCCGCCCGCGAGGCCGATCGCGAGGAACTTCGCGACCATCCAGAAGGCGTTGGCGAGCGTCAGCCCGGCGACGGCCGTCGGCCCGAGCACCAGGCCGACGAGCGCGAGGTCGACCGTCCGCTTGGACATAATCGCGAAGCCGGTGACGACCCGCGGCCACGCCAGGTCGACGGTCGCGTGGAAGTGCGGCTCCTGGATGACGCCCGCGTCGGCCAGCGTGCGGGCCAGCGTCGATCCGAAACGGCGGGAGCGAGACACATCGGAGACAAACACGTCCCGCGGCTAAGGGGTTCCGTTCTCCGGCGTCCGCTGCCGTCTCCGGCGATCAGACGTCGAGCTTCCGTTCGGCCTCGGCGCGCGAGCTCGCGGTCTTGCCGGTGTAGCCGGCCTGCCGCGAGCGCCGCTGGAACGCGTTCTCCGTGACGGCGCTCGTCTCGTCTGCGACCACCCGGACGACGTCGCCGACGCCCATCCGCTTGAGCTCGACCTGGGCCTCCTTGATCGGCTCTGCCGCGTCGGGCGACGGCGGCGTGAACGTCGAGATGTCGTTGATGATGCCGAAGCCGTCGTCGAGCCGTTCGGCCGCGGCGACCGTCTCCTCGGCGGCGACCTGCATCTCGTCGGCGGTGAGGGAGCCGCTGAACCGAAGGTAGAGTACGTTATCCTCGCTATCAGTTTCGATTTCGTATCTGGCGCCGTCGTGTTCGCCGGATTCCGTGATCTGAGTCATCGTATCTCCGGCTGTCAGGGCTCAGTTAACTATCTACTGGCCGTCGCGGTACAGAATGACACGCTCTGTTCGCCACTCGTTTTCTCTGTTGATAATCCAAATCGGGGCTGTACGCTCACAGGCCCTCGATGAATTCGAGGGTGTGACCGTCCGGGTCCGCGACGAACGCGAACGCGGAATCGGCCTCCGCGACGTGGGTCGGCGCGGTCACGATCGACCCGCCGGCTTCGACCGCCGCGTCGACGGTCGCATCGAGGTCCTCGACGGCGAAGGAGACGTGATCGACGGCGGTGCGGTCCGGCGCGATCTCGCGCTCGCGGTCGGGGTCGTGCTTGAGTTGGAGCGACTCCTCGCCGTCGCCGACGTAGACGTTCTCGACGCCGTCCCTCGCGTAGGACAAGCCCGCCTCCATCCCGAGCGCCTCGTAGAACGCCAGGGAGCGATCGAGGTCAGAGACCCACAGCGCCGCGTGTACAAGTCGCATAGCGGCCACAGCGGGGGACGGCCATTCAGCGTGACGGTCGACCGGCCCGTGTCACGAACCGCACGGAGCGCGGCCGGGAAGGCCCGAAAAGGTGAATCAGTCGTCGCTCTCGGCGGCCGCGACCTCGCCGCCCGCCTCCGCCTTCGCCCCTCGTTCCAGCTCTTCGAGGTAGTCGTCAGCGTCGAGGGCGGCCTTGACGCCCATCCCGCCGGCCGTGGCGGCCTGCTGGTAGTGGTAGTCGACGACGTCGCCCGCGCCGAAGATGCCGGGGACGTCGGTGGCGGTCTGGCCGCCGCCCTCGCCGCCCTTCGCCTTGAGGTAGCCGTCGTCGTCGAGTTCGACGCCCGTGCCTTCGAGGTAGCCCGTGTTCGGCGTGTGGCCGATGGCGTAGAACACCGCCCCGACGTCGAAGTCGAACTCCTCGGTCTCGGGGTCGTCGAGCTTCTCCTTGGGGTGGCCCTCGGGGTGCTCGACGAGGGTGACGTGGTCGACGCCCTCCTCGCGGCTCCCGTGGATCTCGGTCAGCTCGGTGTTCCGCATGATCTCGATCTCGCCCTCGTCGACCTTCTCTTCGACGCGCTCGATCCAGTAGTCCTCGGCGCGGAACTCCTCGCGGCGGTGGACGAGATAGACGGTCGAGGCGAACTTGGTGAGGAAGTTCGCCTCTTCCATCGCGGCGTCGCCGCCGCCGACGACGAGGATCTTCTCGTCGCGGAAGAACGCGCCGTCGCAGGTCGCACACGTCGAGAGGCCGTAGCCCATCAGTTCGTCCTCGCCGGGGACGCCGAGCGTCCGCGCGGAGGCGCCCGAGGCGGCGATGACCGCATCGGCCGTGTAGACGTCACCGTTTTCGAGTTCGACGGTGAACGGCCGCTCGTCGGCCTCGACGTTCGCGATGATGCCGTTCTTGATCTCGGCGCCGAAGCGCTGGGCCTGCTCTTTCATGTTCTGGACGAGCTCCGGCCCCGAGATGCCCTCCGGGAAGCCCGGATAGTTGTCGACCTCGGTCGTGAGCGTGAGCTGGCCGCCCGGCTCGTCGCCCTCGAAGACGAGGGGGTCGTTGTTCGAGCGCCCGGCGTAGATCGCCGCCGAGAGACCGGCGATGCCGGACCCGGCCACGATCAGCGGTCGGTGTTCGACGACGTCGTCGGCGTCTGCTGTCATATCCGTCCGTTCGGGAGAAGGACCCTTTTAGGTTCCGCTGTCGTGCGCGAGGCTCGCCACACTAATTGTCTGATGTGTGCAATACTGTCTCACAGCGCCATCTCCCAGTATCGCTACCGGGATCCGTCCGCCGATTCTACCGGCGGGAGTTCGATCACGACGACGTTGCCGCCGTCGTACTCGAACCGCAGTTCGCCCTGGAGCGCGGTGACGCACCACTTCACGATCCAGAGGCCGATGCCGCTGCCGTGTTGGAGGTCGGTCTCGTCGCCACTCCGAATCGGGGCGAGTTCGGACGCGTCGATCTCCGGATTGTCGTCGCTGACCGCGATGCGGATTCCGCCGCGTTCGGGGTCGGTTCCTCCCTCAGGGCCGCTTTCGATCTCGCGCTCATTCCCGCTCCCGGCCTGGTCGGAGACGCGGATCCTCACCGTCGGCTCGTCGACGGCGTGGACGATCGCGTTGTCCACGAGATTCGAGAGGGCGAGCGACAGCAGGTCGGGATCGACGCGGACGCTGGACGGCGACTCCTCGGCCCCGACGTCGACCTCGACGTCGACTTCGGCCTCCGGGTGGGCCTCCCGGGCCTCGTGGACCACGGACGCGACGAGCGACGCGAGGTCCGTCTCGACCCACCGCGGTTCCCGGTCGGCGACGCGGGAAAAGTCGCGCGCCTTCTCGGAGATGGACCGCAGCCGTTCGCCGGCCTTCCGGATCGTGCCGGCCTGGGACCCGAGATCGGAGTCCGTCGCGGCCGACTCGATGAGCTGGGCCCGCCCCAGGATGACCGTCAGTTCGTTGCGGAGGTTGTGCCGCAGGATGCGGTTGAGGACGTCGAGCTGCTGATTCTGTCGCCGTTCGGTCGAGATGTCGTACAGGACCACGAGCCCCCCGACCTCGGTGTCGGCCGAGTCGGTCAGCGGGGTGTAGGAGACGGAGAACACCCGGCCGCCCTCCCGGTCGACCTCGATCTCGCCCGCCTCCAGGAGCGTCGCGAGGTCGACCCCGACGAGGCGGTCGAGCGCGATCGGCTGTCGGGGCGCCATCTCGGCGTCGAACAGCGACTCGGCGCGGTCGTTGCGCTTTACCACCCGCCCGTCCGCGTCGACGACGAACAGCGGATTGTCGAGGTCGTCGAGCGCGCTCCGGGCGGCGGCCCGCTGGGTCGTCGGGTTCGTCTCGAACATGTGGGTGCCGACGAAGGCGTACGCGTCGAAGAGCACGTGCGGGACCAGCATCGCCACGCCGAGGTTGAGTTCGGGCCAGGGACCGACGCCGGCGAGCCACACGACGAACGCCGCGGCGGGCGGGAGCGTGCTCACCGCGACGGCGATCGCCTCGCGGCGGTACAGCGGCCCGTACGCGACGATCGTCTCGACCAACAGCAACACGGCCACGGCGGCGGCGGCGAGCGCGATCGCCGCGACGGCGAACCCGAGCGGCTGGATCTCGTAGCGCACCGTCGCGAGCCCGAACAGCGGCGTAATCCGGAACTCCTGCCACAGCAGTCCGTGCAGCGGATGGGTGAGCGCCAGGAGGCTGCCGACGGTCGGGACGGCGAACAGGGTCCGGAAGCGCCGCGAGCGGAACAGGTCCCGGCGGCCCGTGTAGCTCAGGGCGAACCCCAGGAACAGCGGTCCGAGCCACGCCAGCCCGACCCACACGACGGCCTCGGCGTGCGCGCGGAGCGCCGGGTCGAACACGAGGAGGCCGAGCCCGTAGGCGAAGGCGATGAGGGCCTGCACGCCCAGCGTGGCGATGAACCACGTGGCGCTGACCGCCTCGCGGTACTGCCGCAGATACCACATCAGGCCGAGCGTGCCGGCGCCCGCCGCGAACGCCGAGACGACGACGGCACCACCGAGTAGATCAACCAAACCGTCCACAACAAGCACCAACACCATCATAAACGTTCGTTCTGTTTGCGAGCGTTCGAACCGGAGCCGGGTCGCCGTCGTGAGGCATACGTACTCGGGCGTCGGAGCCTACCGGTATGCCCGCGGACTTGGACGAGAAGACGGACCGCTACGAGGAGATGTTCGCCGACGCGCTCGCGGCGGCCGAGGTCGCCGTCCCCGAGTCGACGCCGCTCGGCGAGGCCGCCGGAGAGGTGCGGGAGATGGCGCTGTCGTATCTCGAAGACGGGCGACACTTCCGCGAGAACGACGATCCGGTGAACGCGCTGGCGGCCTTCTCCTACGGCTACGGCTGGCTCGACGCCGGCGTCCGGCTGGGGCTGTTCGAGATCCCGGACGACTCACACCTGTTCACGATGGCGTAGGCCGCGGCGGCGACTCCGGGGCTACTCGAAGCGGTACGTCGGTCCGTCGTCGCTGTCCTGGACCTCGACGCCGAGCGCGGTGAGTTCGTCGCGGAGTTCGTCCGCGCGCTCGTAGTTTCCGGCCTCGCGCTCGGCCTCGCGGACGTCGAGAACGAGCTCGACCAGCTCCTCGGCGAGCGTGACGGTGCCCTCGCCGTCGCCCGACTCGCCGAGCGAGAGCCCGAACACGTCGCCGCCGAGGTCCTCGAAGGCCTCCGTCGCCTCCCGGAGCGCCCAGAAGTCGTACGCCTCGCGCTCGTCGACGTGGCGGTTCACCGCCGTCGCGAGTTCGAGCAGCGCGGCCATCGCCTCGCGGACGTTGAAGTCGTCGTTCATCGCCGCGCGGAAGTCCTCGCGGGTCGACGCCACGGCGTCGCGGAACGACTCGTCTTCGACTTTCGCGTAGGCGTCGGTGCTGTCGGCGGCCGCGACGGCGGTCTCGTAGGCGCGTTCGAGCCGCTCCCAGCGCTCTTCGGCCTCGTTCATCTCGGCCTCGCCGAAGGTCTGTTCGCCGCGGTAGCCGGTCGAGCAGTAGAACGTCCGGACGACGTCGACGCCGTACCGGTCGAGGGCGTCGTCGACGGTGAGGAAGTTCCCCAAGCTGGAGGACATCTTGTCGCCGGCGGTCTGGAGCAGGCCGACGTGGAGCCAGTAGCGCGCGAACTGCTGGCCCGTCGCGGCCTCGCTCTGGGCGACCTCGTTCTCGTGGTGCGGGAAGACCAGGTCGCGGCCGCCGACGTGGATGTCGATGGTGTCGTCCAGATGCGTCATCGACATCGCCGAGCACTCGATGTGCCAGCCGGGCCGCCCCTCGCCCCACGGCGACTCCCAGGTCTCGCCGCGGGCCTCCTCGATCGGGTCGAGGTCGGGATCGCGGTGCTCGGCGACGTCGTCGGGGTCGACGGCGCCGGCCTTCCAGAGGGCGAAGTCCGCGGGGTGGTGCTTCTCGGAGCGCTCGTCCTCGGGGCCCTGGGTCTCGATCTCGTCGAGCCGCTGATTCGAGAGCTTGCCGTACTCCTCGAAGGCGGTCACGTCGAAGTAGACCGAGCCGTTCGACTCGTAGGCGTAGCCCTTCTCGACGAGCGTCTCCACGAGGTCGATGATCTCGGGGACGTGCTCGGAGACGCGGGGATAGACCTCCGCCCGCTTGAGGTTCAGCCCGCGCATGTCGCGGATGACGTGGGAGGTGAAGTGCTCTGCGACCTCGGGCTCGCTCTCCCCGTACTCCTCGCCGATCCGCGCGACGATCTTCTCGTTGACGTCGGTGAAGTTCTCGACGTGCCGGACGTCGTAGCCCTCGTGTTCCAGCCAGCGGTGCATCACGTCCGCGTGCGCCCACAGCCGGGCGTGGCCCAGGTGCGCGTCGTCCGAGACCGTCAGCCCGCAGACGTACAGCAGGACCTCGTCGTCGTTCCGCGGCTCGAACTCCTCGCGCTCGCCCGTCAGGGTGTTGGTCACGGACAGCGTCATTAGCGGTTCTTACTGCAGACGCGTTTTTCAAGCCGTCGGAACGCGCGACGCGGCACCCTATGGGCGCTCGCTCTGTGGACCCGCGCTGCGCTGACGCCACAAAAGATTACTCGACACGGAAATAATATCTTTCTATGCCAGGGAGCCGTGGAACCGGAACGGTCGCCGTCGTCGGCGGGGCGGGCGCGGTCGGATCAAGCACGGCCTTCGCGCTGATGGACAGCGGCCTCGTCGGCGAGATCGTCCTCGTCGACGTCGACGAGGAGCGCGCCGAGGGCGAGGCGATGGACCTCGACCACGGCGCGTTCTTCACCTCCCCCGTACGGGTCCGGACCGGCGACTACGAGGACTGCTGGGACGCCGACGTCGTGGTCGTCACCGCGGGCGCGAGCCAGGAGGCCGGCGAGTCGCGACTGGAGCTGTTGGAGCGCAACGCGGAGATCTTCGCGGACCTGATCCCGAAAGTGACCGCCGAGATGGACGACGACGCCGTCGTCCTCGTGGTGACGAATCCCGTCGACGTGCTCTCGCAGGTGGCCTGGGCGGTCTCGGACCTCCCGGCCGATCGCGTGATCGGGTCGGGGACCGTCCTCGACACCGCGCGGTTCCGCCACGCGCTGAGCCGCGAGTTCGACATCGCGCCGGGGAACGTCCACGCCTATGTGATCGGCGAGCACGGCGACAGCGAGGTGCTGGTCTGGAGTTCGGCGAACCTCGGCGGCGTCCCGCTGGAGACGTACTGCGACCTCCGCGGCGTCGACGACGTGGCCGACCTCAGAGCCCGCGTCGAGACGGAGGTCCGGAACGCGGCCTACGAGATCATCGAGCGCAAGGGCCGGACCAACTACGGCGTCGCGCGCTCGGTGACGGCGACCGTAGAGCGGATCCTCGGCGACGACGACGCCATCCTCACCGTCTCGACGCTCGTCGACGGCCAGCACGGCCTCGACGGCGTGTACGTGAGCCTCCCGTGCGTCGTCAACCGCGGCGGCGTCCGCGAGGTCCTGGAGTTCGATCTCTCCGAAGACGAGCGACAGGCCCTCGACGAGTCGGCCGGGGTCGTCCGCGAGTCGGTCGAAAAGCTGGATCTCGACGTCGATCTCGACGGGTGAGGCCTGCGGCCCGCTCCGCCGGAGGTGTGGTTCTGCCGGGAGTACGGCCCGCTCCGCTGGGGGTGCGACCGCGCTACGCCGGCACCGACTCCAGCGCGGACTCGACGTGCCGGAGCGCGTTCGCGCCGTCGCTCCGCGGGACGACCACCACGAGCGTCCCGCCCGCGAGCCCCGCGGCGTCGACGACGACGTTCTCCGCCCGGAGCCGGTCGACGACGGCCGAAAGCGCCGCGGCGTCGACGTCGCCCTCGGCGAGGATCGCCGTCAGGCTCCCGTCGGTCGTGACGATCGCCTCCTCGCCGACCGCGAGCAGGACGTCGGCGTCGTCGGTTTCGGCGCCCGAGTCGGCGGCGCTCTCGCCGGTGAGCACGTCGACGCCCGCGAGGCCGACGCCGCTCCGCATCCGGATCGTGGCCTCGCGGCTCCCCGCGTCCAGCGGATCGAGGTCCTCTGCGAACCGTCGGAGCGCGGTCGCGATCGAGTCCGTGTCGCCGTCGACGTCCAGAGTCTCCGCGGCGGCGGCGTAGTTCACCGCGCCCGCGCGGAGCGCCCGGAGGAGCCACGGGCGGGCGCGCACGGCGGCCCGCGTCTCGGCGGCCAGTGACATATCCCGTTGCTCGGCGGTCGGGGCCAAAAGTCTCGGGGATCCTTTTCGCGAGCGCGAGGTCCGCCTTCGGAAATCGAAACATTCGTTCGCGGAACCCGAAGTCACTAAGGGCGTTCCGCTCTCAGTTCTCCCTATGCAAGCGCTGGTCATCGTCGCGCACGGGTCGCACCTCAACCCCGACTCGTCGGCGCCGACACACCACCACGCGGACACCATCCGCGAGACGGGCGCGTTCGACGAGGTGAAGACGGGCTTCTGGAAGGAGGAACCCTCTCTCAGGGAGGTCCTCCGGACCGTGGAGTCCGACGAGGTGTACGTCGTCCCGCTTTTCATCAGCGAGGGGTACTTCACCGAGCAGGTGATCCCGCGGGAGCTCCGGCTGTCGGGCTGGGACGTCTCCGAGTGGGACTCCGACGGCCTCAGCGCCGACACCGCCACGCTGACCGCCGCGGACACCGGCCAGACCGTCCACTACTGCGGCCCGGTCGGGACCCACGAGGCGATGACGGACGTCCTGGTCCGCCGCGCCGAGACGGTGACCGGCGACCCCGACGTCGGCGAGGGGTTCGGCCTCGCGGTCGTCGGCCACGGCACCGAGCGCAACGAGAACTCCGCGAAGGCGATCGAGTACCACGCCGAGCGCGTCCGCGAGATGGACCGCTTCGACGAGGTGCAGGCGCTCTACATGGACGAGGAGCCGGAGGTCGACGACGTGACGGAGTACTTCGAGAGCGAGGACGTCGTCGTCGTGCCGCTTTTCATCGCCGACGGCTTCCACACCCAGGAGGACATCCCCGAGGATATGGGGCTCACAGACGACTACCGGACGGGCTACGACGTGCCCGCGGAGGTCGACGGCCACCGGATCTGGTACGCCGGCGCGGTCGGGACCGAGGGCCTGATGGCCGACGTGATCCTCGAACGCGCCGCCGACGCCGGCGCCGACATCGAGGAGGCCATCGCGACCGTGCGCGAGGCGACCCGCGAGGCCGAGGCCGAGACAGACACCGAGACGCAGGCGGCGGGTGACTGACGTGCGGGACGAACAGCTCGACGCGCTCCTCGATGCGATCGAGAGCGACGGCGCGGTCGCCCTCGACGGACTCCAGGCCGAGGCGACGGACGACGGCTACGCGCTCGCGATCGAAGACGCGAACGGCGACGACGAAGTCCGCCACGACGGCCTCTCGGAGTCGGAGTTCCGCGAGCTCGCTCGCTCCGAAGGCGTCGCACCGTACGTGACGAACTGGCACTACTGGGCGGTCGCGGTCGGCGACCGCGGCCGCCACCGGCGCGCGTTCCTCCGCCGCGCGGAGGCCGCCCACGAACATCCCGTCCCCGAGCGGTACGACGCGCTCCGCGACGGAATGGAGACCGAGTGGGGCGAGGTCGTCGTCACCGCGACGCTCGGCGAGGACGGCCACCGCGCCTACGAGATCCGCCACGCCGACGACCTGGGGCGCGACCGCGACGAACTCGACGTCCACGAGGACCCCCTCGACGCGCGGGAGATCGCCACCTACGACGACCGAGGTCGTTACCGCCCGCTCAAGAGCGCGCCCTCGCTCGTGTCGGGGTGGGTCTTCCCCGAACTGGACGGCCGCGACGCCGTGGAGACGCTCGACATCCTCTATCCCGCGTCGATCCCCAACTGGAACCTCGAACGCGAGGGCGAACTCGACGTCACCCACTGGCGCGAGACCGCCGAGCGCCAGACCGGCATCTACGACGTCATCGAGGAGCTCCCCCGGGAGGGCGTCGAGTGGATCGCCGAGGCCTGCTGTGTCGACTCCCAGTGTCTGAAGCGCCGCCAGTGGCAGTACGAGGCGGGCGACGAGCTGGCGGCCGACGGGGGCGCGGGCGCGGT
Source organism: Halobellus sp. MBLA0158 (assembly GCF_041477585.1). NCBI lineage: Archaea > Methanobacteriati > Methanobacteriota > Halobacteria > Halobacteriales > Haloferacaceae > Halobellus > Halobellus rubicundus. The sequence continues at coordinate 1,690,071 of NZ_JBGNYA010000001.1, read as the reverse complement.
CCCCTGCCGGGAGCCGTGTTCCCTCGTCGTCGCCGCCGCGCGCAAGTGGACGAAACTCGAAGAGGAAGAGTCCAGAACGTACGAGTTCGAACTCACTCCCTCGGAGAAAGAGCAGGTCGAAGCGATCATCGACGCCGTCGCGGACGGCCGCGTCGACGAGATCCGCGAGGCCGACATCTACGAGGGCGCGAACCGCTACCGGGCGCGGTACCTCCGCGCGAAGCGCTTCGACGGCGAGAATCTCTCGGGGACGCCGACCCACCCCGAGGGCCACGAAGACGAAGACGGGGACGGCCACGACCACTGAGCCGCGCCCCGTTCGCCGTCTTTCCCTCTCCCGCTACCGCTCGTCCAGCAACCGCTCGGCGTGGTCCTTCGACTGCGCGCGCTCCCAGCGCACCTGTTCGGCGTCGCCGTAGGCCAGTTCCTCGCGGAGCAGATCCGGGAGAAAGCCCGCCTCCGCCCGGACGACGTTTCCTTCCGCGTCGCCGAACTCGACGAGCCCGTAGGCGTCGGGGGCGCTCCCGACCGTGCTCCTGTCCAGCGAGTTCCAGGCCTTTCTGAGCGCCATCGTCAGGCCTCGTTCGCGTCGGCGTCGGTATCGTCTACTGCGTCCTCCGCGACGAACTCGTAGGAGGACTCGCTCCAGTCGTCCTCGACGAACACGAACACGCGACCGCGGGCGACCGCGGGATCGGCCTCGATCTCGTTTCGCATCCCGCCGAGGCGGCGGACGGTGACCCCCGGGAAGATCTCCTCTTCTTCGCCCTCGTCGAGGATGACCCGGCCGACGCCGGTCGAGTCGAGGACGTCGTCGTGGGTCTTGAGGTCGTTCACGTAGAGCATCACGCCTTCGGTCTCGGTCGGGTCGGTGACGAGGACGTGCGTCTCCTTCTTCGGGGGCGTGGTGAGGGTGTCGGTGACGGGCTCTGGGACGCCCCGGTACAGCGTCGTGCGGCCGTCGGTGTACTCTACCTCGACGCCGTGGTCGAGGAGGTCGACGCCGACGGTGTCCGGCGGGACGTCGTTGCGGGCGCTCATACCTCGCGATTCGGTCGGCGCGCTCAAAAGGGACGCGATGACCGATCTGTGAGGAAGACCGGGGCCGAGGCCCTATTCGAGCGCGACGACCCGACCCGCGGCGCCGCTTCGGCCGCCGTAGTCGAGGTCGTCGGTTCCGACGAACACCCGGTCGCTGACCGGAACGACCTGGGAGACCGCGCCCCCGATCCGGTGCCGCCAGCGGACCTCGCCGCCAGTCGAGAGCGCGGTGACCCGCCCCGGCGACGGCTCCGAGCCGCTCCCGTCGCTGTCCGATCCGTCCGGCCCGCTGGGCGATCCGGCCGCGACGGCGTCGAGTCGCGTGCCCGCGAGCACAAGGTCGCCCGCGACGACGACTTCCCGGAGCCAGTTCGGGAGCGATCGGCGCCAGCGCACCGCCCCGGTGGACGCGTCCCGACATACGACCCGACGAGCGCGGTCGGCGTCGGTTCCGGTTCGGACGCCGTGATACAGTCGGTCGCCGGCGCTCGCGAGCTCCTTGACGACCGTCGGATCCGGGAGTCGCTCCACCTCGACCGCGTGCCACTCTCGCGTGCCGTCCGCGAGGGCGTGCGTCCGGAGCGCCGTTCCCTCCCCGTCGAACAGGCCGAAGGAGCCGGTCGCGACGCCGCGTCCGGTCGCCCCGCGGACGACCGTCGGGTCCAGCGTGTAGCCGATCGGCTGCCGCGACCAGACCGGCTCCGAGAGCCGCTTCAGCACCACGTCGCTCCACCGGCGCCCGGCGTACCGGCCGACGCTCCCGCCGGCGACGACGAGGGAGCCGTCCGCGAGCAGGGGGGTCGTCGGCCCCCCGAGGAGCCGCGCGCGGAAGAGCGATCGTCCGTCGTCCCTGCCGAACGCGGCGAGCCCGTCGTGGGAGCCGACGTAGACCGTCCGGCGGGTGACGAGGAGGCGCTCGCCGGCGTTGCGGAGGGGCCGCCGCCAGCCGGTCTCGCCGGTGGTGGCGTCGAGGCGCGCGACGGCGTCGCGGGGCCCGTCGTCGGCGCCGGAGTCCGGTCCGTCGATCGTCGCTCCCGTCGCGAACACCGAGCCGTCGGCGTAGGCGAGTCGTGCCCCCGGCGCAGTGACGGTCCACAGAACGTCGCCGTCGACGCGGTCGAGCGCGGCCACTCGCGGCGGCTCGCCCTCCCGTTCTCCGCTGCCGGCGTAGAGCCGCTCCGGACCCGCGATCAGGGAGTCGACGACGGGTACCGGCTCTCGTCGCCACGCCACCTCGGGATCGGTGGGCGGCGTCGCGGCCGGGGCCGCGCTCGTCCGCGCCGAGTCGCGGTCGGCGAAGGGCCAGACGCCCTCGGCGACCCGGAGCGCGTCGGGCGTCGCAGTGCGGAGCCGTCCGAGCGCGCCTGCGCCGATCAGGCCGCCGCCGGCGAGGAGGATGCGTCGGCGGGTGAGCGCGCTCGCGGCCCGTTCGCGGAGCGGGGGCTGTCCGTCGCCGGGGGCCGGTGAGCCGGCGTTCGGGGGGACCATACCTCACCCACTCCGGCCGTCGAACAAGTGTCTTCGGCCGCGGTGCCATCGCGGCCCCTCTCCCGCGAGCGCAGTCGCTTTCACCCCCGGCGCCGAGAACCGAGGTATGACCGAGCAGTCGGACGATCCCGGCGAGTCGGAGCCGGAATCGGAGTCAGAGTCAGAGCCGGGGTCGCAGAGCTCTCGCGGACGGCTGACGTACGAGGACCTCGCGGTCGGCGACCGCTTCGAGGCCGACCGGACGGTCGAGTTCTCCCGCGACTCGATCGTCGCCTTCGCGTCCGACTACGACCCGCAGCCGTTCCACGTGTCCGACGACGTCGACGACGCGGCGCCCTTCGACGGCCTCGTCGCCAGCGGGCTCCACAGTTTCTGTGCGTGCAACCGCCTCGCGACCGAGGCGTTCTTCGGCCGGATCGCCTTCCTGGGCGGTCGCGGCGTCGACGATCTCCGGTGGTATCGCCCGGTCCGCCCCGGCGACGAACTCGGCGTGACCGTCGAAGTCGCGGCCAAGCGCCCCTCCGAATCCGACCCCGGACGCGGCCACGTCGACGTCGACGTGACGGGACGCGCGCCCGACGGCGAGACGGTCGTCACCTGGCGCGTGCTCGGACTCGTCCGCCGCGAAGGTGCCGACGCGTAGGGGCCCGCGCCCGCACCGATCCCTCATCGTCGATCGCTACACCTTTCACGCCGCTCGATAGCAACCCTGTATGCACGGCCGCGCAGTCGCCCTCGGGGCGGGAACGGTGCTGAACGCCCTCTCGACGGGCACCGGCTCGGCGTTCGCTATCGACGCCGAGACGACCGCCTCGGTCGACCTCGACGACTCGGGCGCCGTCGAGAGCGAAGTCGCCGAGGACCCGGAGGCCGACACCCGGCTGATCGAACGCTGTGTCGAACGCGCGATCGAGACCTACGGCGACGGGAGCGGGGACGTCTCCGGCGGGACGGTCCGCACCGAGAGCGACGTCCCGATGGCCGCCGGTCTCAAGAGTTCGAGCGCCGCGGCCAACGCCACCGTTCTGGCGACCGCGGACGCCCTGGGCGCGGACCCGGACCCCATCGAGGCGTGTCGGCTCGGCGTCGAGGCCGCCCGCGACGTCGGCGTCACCGTCACCGGCGCGTTCGACGACGCCTCGGCCTCGATGCTCGGCGGCGTCACCGTCACCGACAACGACGCCGACGAACTGCTCGCCCGCGACGAGGTCGACTGGGAGGTCCTCGTCTGGACGCCGGCCGAGCGCGCCTACACCGCCGACGCCGACGTCGAGCGGTGTGCGAACGTCGCGCCGATGGCGGAACTGGTCGCCGACCTCGCGCTCGACGGCCGCTACGCCGACGCGATGACGGTCAACGGCCTCGCCTTCTCGGCGGCGCTCGGCTTCTCGCCCGATCCGGCCGTCGAGGCGATGCCCCACGTCGCCGGCGTGTCGCTGTCGGGCACCGGCCCGAGCGTCGTCGCCGTCGGCGACGCGGACGGACTGGACGCGGTACAGGACCGCTGGGACCGGCGGAGCGGCCGGACCTGGCGAACCACGACGCGGAACGACGGAGCACGACTGGTATGAGCCGAGACCAAGACCGAGATCGAGACCGGAATCGAGACAGCAGCCCCGAGCGAACTGAGATGGAACTGGCCGTCGAGACCGAGGAGATGTCGCTCGACGAACTCCGCGTCGAGATCGAAGACATCGACCGCGAGATCGTCGAGCTGATCGCCCGGCGGACCTACGTCGCCGACTCGGTCGCACAGGTCAAGGCCGATCGCGGCCTCCCGACGACAGACGAAGGGCAGGAAGAGCGCGTGATGGAACGCGCCGGCCGGAACGCCGAGCAGTTCGACGTCGACTCGAATCTGGTGAAGGCCGTGTTCCGCCTCCTCATCGAACTGAACAAGGTCGAACAGCGAGAAAAGCGGTAGTCGGCGGGGGTTCCGCCCCGAATCCGTGGGTTTAAACCGCCCCACGTCGGTATCCAGAAACGAGGGCGCTTAGCTCAGTTTGGACAGAGTGCTTGGCTTCGGACCAAGTTGTCGCGGGTTCAAATCCTGCAGCGCCCATCACGTACCGACTCGAATCGCTTCCAATCCGAATCGTACCTCAGAAGCGATCGGAGACCGAGTCGAGAGTCACAAACTCCGTGTCCGGATACTCCGCGACAGTTTCGATGAGCGATTCGAGGCGTTCGAGTCGGTGGCTGTACCCCATTATCTGCGGATGGACCGTGAGCACGTAGACGCCACCGTCGACGTTCCGGTACATCCACTCGAACTGCGCGAGCCACATATCGAACACGGCGCGTTCGTCGGCGAAGCCGCGCCGGCGGTCGAACGCGAACGCGGGGAAATCGTCGCGCTGCCAAGACACCGGAATCTCGACGAGGGCCGTCTCCTCACCGCGCTCGAACGGCGCATCAGGGGAAGCCTTCCACCCTTCACGGAGCCGATAAGGTCGGAATTCCCGGCCCATCTGGCTGGAGTCCCACTCGAACCCGAGCTCCTGGAGAAGCGAGAGCGTGTGCTCGGAGAAGTCCCAGGACGGCGACCGGTAGCCCGTGGGGCGACGCCCCGTGAGCGCCTCGATGGCCTCGATACCGCGTCTGATGTCGGCTCGTTCGCTCGCGGCGTCGGGGTACGTGCCCGGTCGCGTGTGCGACCACCCGTGGTGTTGGATGTCGTGACCGGCCGCCCACACCGATTCGACCGCCTCGGGGAAGCTCTCGGCGGTGTGGCCGGGGACGAACCAGGTCGTCGTCACGCCGTGCTCGTCAAAGAGGTCGAGCAGGCGGGGGGCGCCGACGTCGACGCCGAAGAGCCCGCGAGAGAGATTCGTCGGGCTATCGCCCTCGTCGAAGGAGTGGATCCACGAGGAGACGCCATCGAAGTCGACGGTGAGACAGACTGTCGCACGGCTCATCGAAGCTCACCGTTCAGTGGGTGCTTCCCCCGCGCCTCCGATCGCCGATCGGGTGTGTGTGCGCGCATCTCCTATTCGACCGTGAGGTCTGCCAGTATCGTGTCTGTCGTCTCCGCGATGACCTCGGCGACGAACTCCGGATCCGAGGCCGTCGGGTCTCCGAGGCCGCCCTCGACGGTGAGATCGTCGAAGTAGCGAAAGGCCTCCGAGTCGTCCGCGTCGTGCATCGTCTGTGGCTGTTTCTTCTCTTGGCGTACCAGATCCGGGCGGTAATGCTCGATGACGCTCGTCTCGTGTTCGCCCGCGTGACCCCACTCGTCGCCGAAGCGCTCTTCGAGCGTGTCCCGGGCGAAGTCAGTCCAGTTGACGTAGCGCGTCGGGAGGCCGTGGTCGCGCTGGAGGCGGTCGATCGCCAGCTTGTGGGGCTCGATGTTGCCCGCGTGGAAGTTCGTGATCAGGAACCGCTCGGCGCCGTGTTCCTTCGCCGACTGCCCGATCTCGACGATGACGTTCTGGTAGGTGTCGGCATCGAGCGTGATGGTCCCCGCAAACGGGAGGTGGTGCTCGGAATAGCCGTACGGGAGCGGCGGGAGCACGAGCAGTTCGAGGTCGTATGCGGGGGCGCGCTCGGCCAGTTCGTCCGTGAGGTACGACGAGCGCAAGGTGTCGACTGACGTGGGGAGGTGCAGCGAGTGCTGTTCGGTGCTTCCGCAGGGGAGGACGACGTAATCCGCAGTCTCGAACGCGACCGCCGCGTCCTCCCAGGTCATCTGCTCCAGACGGTACTCGGAGTCGTCACTCACGGCGCATCACTCCCGGTGGAACCGAGGGCGGTGGGGATTCCGCACATCTCAGCTCACCTCAATGTCCGTGGGCGGCTCCGCGGTCTGTGGGAGCGGACTCTCGTACTCCTGGGACCGGGTCGATTCGAGCTCTTCGGCCGCCCGTTCCAGAATCGACGGATCGGCGAGGAGGTCGTAGGCGGTCCCGGCGAGGACTTTGGCCGCGTACACCGCGGACTTCGCCGCGAAGTCGCCGTTCGCGGCGACCGCCTGCCAGGTGTGTGCGGGCGTCCCGACCGGCCACGACGCCGCCCAGAACTGGGCGACGGGCGTGATCCAACTGACGTCGGCGACGTCCGTCGACCCCTTCATCACGGTCCCCTCGTCGAACGAGGCCATCGGCCGGGCGTGCAGTGACCGTTCTGCGGCCGCCTCCCGCTCGTCGTCCGGGAGGTCCGCCAGGCGGCTCTCGATCGTCTCCGCGGCGAGCGTCGACTGCAACTCCGCCGCGAACTCCCTGTCGGCCTCAGAGTACTCGATGGCGCCGAGGTCGCGCATATTCGAGAGGAGGACGTCGGAGATGGTGTCGTTCGCGAGGTAGTCGTAACACCCAGTCAGGAAGCGTCGTTCGGCGGTCGTCTGGGACATCAGCGCCGCGCCCTCGGCGACGTCGTCGACCCACTCGGTGATGCGCTCGACCGTGTCTCGGGTCGGCGCGCGCACGAAGTACCAGACGGATGCTTCCGCCGGAACGACGTTGGGTGCCCCGCCGCCGTCGGTGATCGAGTAGTGAATACGGGCATCCTCGGGGACGTGTTCCCGCATAAACTCCACGCCGGTGTTCATCAGTTCGACGGCATCGAGCGCGCTCCGTCCGGACTCCGGGGACTGGGCGGCGTGGGCCGACTGCCCCTCGAACGTGTACTCGATCGAGTTCATCGCAAGCGACCGCCCCTTCCAAGGCGCCGAAACGTGACTCGGATGCCAGGTGATGGCGGCGTCGAGGTCGTCGAACGCGCCCGCGCGCGCCATATAGACTTTGCCTACGAGGGTTTCCTCGGCCGGACAGCCGTAGTAGCGTACCGTTCCGGAGAGGTCACCGGACTCGATCGCCTCCTTTACCGCGACCGCGGCGCCGAGGCTTCCGACACCGAAGAGGTTGTGACCGCACCCGTGGCCCGGTTCGCCCGCCGCGACCGGTTCGCGGTGGGAGACCGGCTTCTGGGAGAGCCCGGGCAACGCGTCGTACTCTCCGAGTATCCCGACCGTCGGCCCCTCGTCGCCGTAGGTGGCGACGAAGGCCGTCGGCATCCCGCCGACGCCGCGGTCGACCTCGAACCCCTCCTCGGAGAGCGTGGTCGCAAGTAGTTCGGCGGACTTCGTCTCCTGGAGAGCGAGTTCCGGATGCTCCCAGAGTTCCCTCGTCAGCGAGACGAGATCGGTCCGGCGCGCTTCGATTCGTTCGTGGATATCGTCTTTCGACATCGTTCGGATATGTGGATTGTCGTATCGTCGGTTCGGCCGGTGAAGGCGATCAGTCAGTTCGTTCCCGTTTCGTGGAGATGACACGCCACGCGTCGCTCGCTCGCGCGTTCGTCCGCGACGCTGTCCAGCGTCGGCACGCTCTCCGCGCAGACGCTTCGTTCGGCAAACTCGGTCCGCAGCAGTTCGGTCGCGCGCTCCCACTCGTCGGCGACGGTGTGCTCGATGGCCTCGACCACGATCTCCTGACAGCGGTCGTCCGAGAGGCGCCCGTCGAGGAACCGATCCTGGATCTCGGACACGCTGTCCGCGTCGAAGGAGCGCCGATCGACGGCCCGTATCAGTTCGCGGACGTCGGCCCACTCCCCGTCGGGGATGTCGTACTCGGCCGGTGCGATGAGGTCGGGACAGCGAGTGCGAAACCGACAGCCCGACGGCGGATCGATCGGGCTCGGCACGTCGCCGTGGAGGACGCTCCGCGTCCCGCGGCTCCGCGGGTCCGGAACCGGAATCGAAGAGAGGAGCGCCTGCGTGTAGGGGTGCCTCGGGTCCTCGAAGAGCCGGTCGACGTCGCCCACCTCGACCAGCTCTCCGAGGTACATCACGGCGACGCGGTCGCTGATGTGACGGATGACAGAAAGGTCGTGGCTGATGAAGAGATAGGTCAGCCCGAACTCCGCCTGGAGGTCCTGGAGCGTGTTCAGGATCTGCGCCTGGATCGAGACGTCCAGCGCGCTCGTCGGCTCGTCGAGGATGACGAACTCCGGATCCACCGACAGCGCCCGCGCGAGGTTGATCCGCTGGCGCTGGCCCCCCGAGAACTCGTGTGGGTACCGGTCGTAGTACTGGGGCTCCAGTCCGACCGACTCCAGGAGTTCCCTCGCGCGCTGTTCCCGTCCCGCGGCGTCCCGGAGCCCGTGGGCCTCCATCGGCTCTTCGATGATCGCCCCGACCTTCATCCGGGGGTCCAGGCTCGACTGCGGGTCCTGAAAGATCATCTGGATGTCCTCGCGCCGCTGGCGGAGGGCCTCGCTGCTCAGCTCTGCGAGGTTCTCCCCCTGGAAGTGGATGTCGCCGTCCGTCGGCGAGAGCAACTGGAGGAGGACGCGCGCGAGCGTCGACTTCCCGCAGCCGGACTCCCCCACGAGCCCGAGCGTCTCGCCGCGTTCGATCTCGAAGGAGACTCCGTCGACCGCGCGCACCGTCTCGGGGCTGTGCGTGAACGGGAAGCTCAGCCCGTCGGGCGCGAACTCGTAACTGCCGAGCAGCCCGCTGGAGTTGTCGAAGTGCTTCGTCAGCCCGGACACGCGGACGAGCGGCTCCGAATCCGAGTCCGTCCGGCGACTACTCACTCGGATCACCTCCGGCGGCCGCGTCGTCGCCGGCGAGCGGCCGGCTCCTCTCGTACTCCGCGCCGAAGACGTCGTGTTTCAGACACGCGGCGTGCTGGCCCGCCTCGGTCACCGACCGGAGATCCGGATGCGTCCGCTCGCAGACCTCTCGGGCCTCCGGACAGCGGTCGTGGAATCGGCAGCCCGACGGCGGATCGATCGGCTCGGGCATCGCGCCTTCGAGCGGCTGGAGCTCCTCGGTCGACCGGTCCGGCCGCGGAATCGAGTTCAGCAGGGCCTCCGTGTAGGGGTGCTGTGGGTTGTAGAACAGGTCATCGACGTCCGCGCGCTCGACGACTTCGCCGAGGTACATCACGTTGACGCGGTCGCAGATCTCCGCGACGATCCCCATATCGTGGGTGACCCACAGGAAGCTCGCGTCGTACTTCTCCTGGAGGTCGTAGACCAGATCCAGGATCTGTCCTTCGACGGTCACGTCGAGCGCCGTCGTCGGCTCGTCCGCCACGATGAGCTGCGGCTCGCAGCCGAGCGCCATCGCGATGAGGACGCGCTGGCGCATCCCGCCCGAGAACTGGTGCGGGTAGTCGTCGAAGCGCTCGGCGGGCTGTGGGATCCCGACCTCGCGGAGGATCTCGATCGCCCGGTCGCGCGCGTCCCGCTTCGACAGCCCGCGGTTCAGCTCGATCAGTTCGCGGAGCTGTTCGCCGACCGTAAACACGGGGTTCAGGCTCTCCATCGGGTCCTGGAAGATGAGCGCGATCTCGCTGCCGCGGACCTCCGACCGCATCGCCGAGTCGGTCAGCATCTCGTCTCGCTCGACCGGCTCGCCGTCGGGTCCGGGCTCGTCTTCGAACCCGATGATGGTCTTCCCGTCGAAGACGATCTCGCCGCCGACGATGCGTCCAGGGGAGTCGATGAGGCGGAGGATGCTCCGGACGGCGACGCTCTTTCCGGCGCCGGATTCGCCGACGAGGCCGACGATCTCGCCTCGCTCGACGGTGAACGAGACGCCGTCTACCGCCCGGACCGTTCCGGCGTCAGTGAAGAACTGCGTCTTGAGATTCTCGACTTTCAGTAGTGGTGTGTCACTCATAGTATCGTGTGGTCAGTCGTTCAATCGCGGGTCGAACGCGTCGCGGAGCCCGTCGCCGACGAGGTTGAAGCCGACGACGGTGACGAGGATCGCGAGCCCCGGCCAGAGGCTGAACCACGGATCGGGGAGCATGTAGGTCCGAGACTGGGCGAGCATCGCCCCCCACGAGGGCGTGGGCGGCTGCGCGCCGAAGCCAAGGAACGACAGCGCCGCGACGATGAGGATATTCACGCCGATCTGGAGCGTCGCCTGGACCAACACCGGCGCCAGGCTGTTCGGAATGACGTGCCGCCGGATGATGTTCCGGTCCCTGACGCCCGCGGCCTTCGCCGCCTCGATGTACTCCTCCTCGCGGACGCTGAGGACCTCCGAGCGGATCAGGCGGGCGAAGATGGGCGTCGTGATAACGCTCACGCCGACGATCGCGATCCAGAGGCCGCGCCCGAACGCGGACATAATCGCGATCATCAGCACGATGAAGGGGATCGCATAGAACGTCTCGACGAGCCGCTGGAGGACGTCGTCGATCCAGCCGCCGTAGTAGCCGGAGACGGCGCCGACGATCGTTCCGACCGTGGCGCCGACGCCGGTCGCGACGATCCCGATCTGGATGGCGATCCGCGAGCCGTAGACGAGTCGGACCAGGATGTCGCGGCCGCGGTGGTCGGTGCCCAGCGGGTGGGCCCACGTGCCCGTCCCGTACTCGTTCGTGATCCCGACCGGAGGGAGCAGTCCGCGGGAGCCGGGCGGGGCCGTCACGGGGCTGTACCAGAACCGCTCGGCGAAGTAGTAATCCAGCAGGACGCCGTCGACGAACGCCCAGACCGCGACCGCGATGATGAGGAGGACGATGTACATCCCCCACCGCGCCGTGGAGTTGCGCCGGAGCTGTGTGGTCACCTCGTCCCAGCCCGACCGCGGCGTATGCGTCGTGGATTCGTCGGCGTCGTCCGCGTTCCTGTCACTCATCAGTTCTCATCCCCGTAGGAGATCCGCGGATCGAGGTACGCGTAGAGCACGTCCGTGATGAGGACGCCGACGACGAACAGCGACGCGTAAAACAGCGTCGTCCCGAGGATGAGCGGGTAATCTCGGGCGTTCACGCCGGTGATGATCAGCGTTCCGATGCCGTTGATGCTGAAGACCGTCTCGGTGAGGACCGATCCCCCGAGCGCGGTCGTCAGATTGAGTCCGATCACGGTCAACACGGGGAGCTGTGCGTTGCGGAAGGCGTGTTTCCGGAGTATCGTCCGCTCCGGGACGCCGAAGGCCCGCGCCAGCGACACGTACTCCTGGTTCAGTACTTCGAGCATCGAGGAGCGTTCGATACGCATTATCGCGGCCATCTGAAGCGTTCCCAGCGTCAGCGTCGGCATGATGAGGTGGATCCCGGACTGATAGAGCACGTCGAGTCGCGTCGTCGCGTGATCGACCGCCGAGGGGGCCGCCCACGGCATCACGAGGCCCGTCGCCGGGAGCAGGCCGAGGTGGTACGTGAGGATGATGATCAAGAGCAGCCCGATCCAGAAGCTCGGCGTGCTCACCCCGATGAGACCGAAGATCCGGAAGACGTGGTCCGAGAGGTGATTCCGGCGCTTCGCCGAAAGCACGCCGATCGGGACGGCGGTGGCGATCGCGAAGGTGAAACTGGACGCGACCAGAAGAAGCGTCGCCGGAAGCCGTTCGAGGATTTTCTGTGTCACCGGCACCCGGTAGTTGATACTCTGCCCGAGGTCGCCCTGGGCGACGCTGAGCAGGTACTTGACGTATCGGATGTGGATCGGCTGGTCGAGCCCGAACTGCGCCCGCATCGCGGCGATGGCCGACGCGTCGGCGCTCGGGCCGATGAAGATCCGGACCGGATCGCCCGGGGCGGCGTTGACGAGGAGAAACGTGATCGTGACGACGCCGAGGAGCGTGAAGAGCGACTGACCCAGCCGGCGGGCGACGTATCGAGAGAGACTCATATGCGGAAGGGAGTGGGGTTCGTATTAGCTTACAGGGAGACGTTGCTGTAGTCGGTGACGAGGCGGGGGTTGATCGGCGAGACCGGGTGGACGGAGAAGTCCTGGACGCGCGAGCGGACGCCGTAGGCGTTCTTGTAGTTGAACGCCGGGAGGTGGACCTTGTCTTCGAGGATCGTCGTGATCGCGCTCGTGTAGAGGTCTCTGCGTTCCTCCTGGTCGACGGAACGGCGGGCCTGGGCGATCTGGGACATTACTTCCTCGTTCTCGTAGTAGACGCCCTGATTGACGCCGGCCGCGTCGATGTGGAAGAGGTTGTACATAAAGTCGTCCGGGTCGGGGTAGCGGACCCACCCGAGGACGTAGATGTTGTAGTCGTCGGCGTTGCCGGTGTAGGCCTGGCTGAGCATCGTCCCCCAGTCGAGGCGCTGGACGTTCGCGTTGTAGCCGGCCTCCTGGATGCCGTTCGCGATCGAGATGCCGATGTTCTCGCGGTTGTCGTCCGGCGGGACGATGATCTTGCAGTTCCAGTCGTCGGGGACGTCGGCCTCCGAGAACAGCTGTTGGGCCTGCTCGATGTCCTTGTCGTTGGGGATGTCCGTCCACTGGTCGACCGGGAACCCCCAGTCCTCGTTGATCGGCCCCGGCATCGGGCTGTACTGGCGGAGCCCGGACGGTTCGATGAACCGCTCGACCGCGTCGTCCATCGAGAAGCTGTAATCGATCGCTTCGCGGACCCGCTTGTCCGTCGTCGGCCCCTCGTTCATATTGAACGCGACGTAGAAGTAGCCGATGCTCTCGACCGAGGAGATGCTCGCGCTCTCCATCCCCTCGACGGTCGACCACAGCCGCGGAGGGATGGTCTCGATGATGTCCTGATTGCCGGTGTTGAGTTCCGTCACCCGGGTCGTCGACTCCGTGATGGGAACGAACCGCACCTCCGAGACGTTCGGGGTCGTCTCACCCCAGTAGTCGTCCCACCGCTCCAGTTCGACGTAGGAGTTCTCCTCCCAGTCGACGAACCGGAACGGTCCCGACCCGATCGGCTGTTCGGTGTTGAACGCCTCCGGATCGTCCTCGCGCACGGACTGGGGGACGATCTGGTGGGTGAGGAGGTCGTCGAACATCGCGAACGGGTAGTTCAGATCGAACTGGACCGTGTAGTCGTCGACGGCCGTGGCGGTGTCGATGACCGAGAAGATGCCCGACAGCGGCGTCTCCTCTCGGATCGGCGCGAGGAACGAGTACACCACGTCCTCGGCGGTCAGCGGGTCGCCGTTGTGGAAGGTGACGTCCTCCCTGATCGGGATGACGTACCGCGTGTTCTCGCGCGTGATCTCGGGCGCTTCGGTCGCCAGGTCGGGCGTCGTCTCCGTCCCCTCGGTGTAGGTGTACAGCTTGCTGAAGATCCGGTTCCCGACCAGCGCGTCGGGGTTCGAGTACTGCAGGATCGGATCGAACCGCGTGGGCTGGAGCGCCTGACCGACGTTGAACGTGACTCCCTCCGCAGAGCCCGATCCGTCCGACCCCGTGTTACTCGAATCAGTCGAATCTGTACTGGAACTGTCACTTGAATCGCTCGACGCCTCCGAACCGTCCGAGCAGCCGGCGAGCCCGACGGGGATCGCAGTCCCGGTCGCGGCGAGGATCTTCCGGCGTGAAATTTTGTCGTACTCCATTATGCCAAGAGGTCACATCCGCCCTAATAACAAATAAGTTGTTCTTAATAACACAAGAAATATAGAAAATTGACGTGTTATTTTACCATTATTTGGACGAGAAATAATCACTATGCGGGGAATATTCAAAATAGGCCCACAATATGGGAACACTCAATTCCGGAATAGGAGTGAGTCGAAAGCACACTTGCGATAGATTCCCTCGCAACGACTCAAATCTGACGTTTGGATTCTCTTCAGGGTCTTGGACACAGATTTATTAATCCCAGTATGCGGTATCGTTATCACGACACGGGGCGACGTCCGAACCGAAATGACAGACACAAATCCCGAGACATTAACCACGATCGAACAGGCATTTGAGATTCTCGAATGGATTCATTCAAACAACGGCGGGACACCTGCCGACATCGCTGATTCGATGGATGTCAGCTCGAGTACCGCACATCGGTATCTCAATACGCTCGTCCAGGACGGCTACCTCGTGAAAGAAGACGGCGTCTATCACCTCGCGCTGAAGTTCCTCGCGCTGGGGGAACGGGCGCGCACCCGCAAGGACGTCTACACGAGCGCAGAGGAGTACGCCGATATGCTCGCCGAGGAAAGCGGCTGCCGCTCGACGTTCATCGTCGAGGAGGCGCTTCAGGGGATCTATCTCTACACGTCCGCGGGAAGCCACAGCGTCTGGACGCAGTCGACCATCGGAAAACGGATCCCGCTCCACGCGACCGCCGGAGGGAAGGCCATCCTCGCGTCCGTGTCCGACGAAAAGAGGGAACGGATCATCGATCGGGGACTGGAGCGCAAGACCGCAAACACCGTCACCTCGCCGGAGACCCTTCGTGAGCAGCTCGAGACGGTCCGCGAACGCGGCTACGCGTTCAACAGGGAAGAACAGATCCAGGGAGTGAACGCGGTCGGCGCGCCCGTGACCGACGACGCCGGCGAGGTCATCGGAGCGTTCAGCGTGTCCGGCCCCTCCAACCGACTGAACGGAGAGCGGTTTACGTCCGAGCTCCCCCAGATCCTCCTCGGGATCACGAACGAATACGAACTGCGGATCACCCTCTCGTAGCTGTCGAGGTCCGGTAGAAGACGGATCAACGGCCACCCCGAACCGTCATCGGACCATCTCGCGGAAGACGCGCGCTTCGACCTTCCGGAGGTGTTCGCCGACCGTCCCGGGGGAGATCCCGACGGCCGCGCCGACGTCTTCGAGCGACGCCCGACGCGGTTCGCTGTAGTATCCCAAGTCGACGGCCGCTTCGAGCACCTCCTCCTGTCGCGCGGTGAGCATCCGACCGAAGGGCGAGTCGCTCGCCTCGTACTCGCCCATACTGAGGATCTCGACGGTTACCGAGTCCATCTCGTCGGCGTACTCTGACAGGCGCCTGAAGGTCTCCTCGGTGCCGAGGTACGTGATCTTGAGGTTGTCCTCGGCCGTGAAGCGGATCGGCGTCTCGATCATCAGAAACGAGTCGCGCTGGAGCGCCAGCGCCCGGCGGACCGTCTCTGTCGGCTCGAACTGGCTCACCGCCAGCCACCGGTCGTCGCCGGCGGTGAGGTACTCGATCACGTACGGCGACGCCGACATGATCTCCTCGTAGCGCTCCTGGCTGCCGCTCGCCTCGGCCAACAGCAACACGGTATCGTCGGCAAGGAGTTCGACGCGGTGGATGGCTCGCCGTTCGATAGACGGCTCCGCGGTCAGTTCGTCCCCAAGGGGATGGAACGCACCGCCGTCGGTGGGTTCGAGCAACACCGTGAGGTACCGCATACACGGCCTTCGCAGGTGTGTGAGTAAACTGTCACGGACTGCGGGCCACTTATATCACACCACAGGTGAGGCAGCGTGCCTACTGGACTCCCGCCGGTACGGTCCAGTGTGAACGATGCAACGGCACGACCGCCCGACCGCCCTCCCGCTGCCGGCCGAAGCGATCGACGCCCTCCCCGACGACGCCGTCGTCGGCCGCGAGTCACACGAGAACGCCCCCGCCGTCGTCGTCCGGGCCGACCGCGTCCGGACGGTCCTGTCGACGCTCCGCTCGCGAGCGGGGTTCGACCACTGCTCGTGTGTGACCGCCCAGGAGTACGACGATCGCTACGAGACGATCTACCACCTCACCAGCTACGACGACCGGACGCGTGAGCTGTCGGTGGTCGTCCCGACGCCGACGGGCGACCCCGTGAGCGAGTCGGCGGCGCCGGTCTACCGGACGGCCGACTGGCACGAGCGGGAGGCCTACGACCTCGTCGGCATCGAGTACGACGACCACCCGGACCTGCGCCGGATCCTCCTGCCGGAGACCTGGCAGGGCCATCCCCTCTCGCGGAACTACGATCAGGACCGGCCGCAGATCGTCACGCTGCACGAGCACGCCAATCCGCTGGCGGAAGACCGCCGCAGCGAGGGCGTCGAGGGAGAGACGATGCACCTCAACATCGGACCGCACCACCCCTCCACCCACGGGGTGCTCCACCTGGAGGCGCGGCTGGACGGCGAACAGGTCGTCGACGTCGAGCCCGACATCGGCTACATCCACCGCTGCGAGGAGCAGGTGTGCCAGTCGAAGACCTACCGCCACCAGATCATGCCGTACCCCGACCGCTGGGACTGGGGCGGCGCCGGCCTGCTCAACGAGTGGGCCTACGCCCGCGTCATCGAGGAGCTGGCCGACGTCGAGGTGCCCGAGTACGCCCGGGTCGTCCGAACGATGAGCGCCGAACTGTCGCGCATCCTATCGCACCTCCTCTTCACCGCGATGTACGCCCTGGACGTCAGCGGCGAATTCAACGCCACCTTCATGTACGGATTCCGGGACCGAGAGCTCGTCCAGGACCTGCTGGAGGAGCTGACCGGCCAGCGGATGATGTTCAACTACTTCCGGGTCGGCGGCGTCGCCTGGGACCTCCCCGAACCGCGCGACGACTTCCTGGAAGCCGTGCGCGCCTTCACCGACGACCTGCCGCGGAAGCTCGCGGAGTACCACGACCTGCTGACGGGCAACGAGGTCTTTCAGGTCCGGTGTGTCGACACCGGCGAACTCCCGCCGGCGGTCGCAAAGCGGTACGGGGTCACCGGGCCGGTGGCGCGCGGCTCCGGCATCGACTACGACCTCCGTCGCGACGACTCCTACGGCTACTACGACCGCCTCGATTGGAACGTCGTCACCGAAGACGGCTGCGACAACTTCGCCCGGGTGCTCGTCCGGCTGCGGGAGATCGAGGAGTCGGCCGCCATCGTCGAGCAGTGCGTCGACCTGCTCGCGGACTGGCCGGAGGACGACCGGACCTGCCAGGCCAACGTGCCGCGGACGCTGAAGCCGACCGGGGAGTGCTATCGGGCCGTCGAGGGCGCCAAGGGCGAACTCGGGATCTACATCCGCGCCGATGGCACGGAGACCCCCGCGCGGTTCAAGATCCGCGGCCCGTCGTTCTCGAATCTGTCGGCGCTGCCGGCGATGGCCGAAGACGAGTACGTCGCCGACCTCGTCGCGACGCTCGGGAGCCTCGACACCATAATGGGGGAGGTGGACCGATGACGCCGGCGATCTCGACGCCGCGGCGGGGCGACGACGACCGCCGGGTGACCTGCATCGCCTGCGGCGAGACGCTCGACCGCGACGACGCCCGCGAGTACGACAAGCACGGCGACCGCTGGAGCCGCGAGGGCAAGGCGTTCGAGTACCTCTGTAAGCCCTGCCACCGCGAGTGCTGCCACCAGAACCGGGACGGGCTCGAAGAGACCCTCATCGCGGCGGGCGCCGGACGCACCGACCGGAAGACGTTTCTCAGGCAGTTCTGCGACCTCGTGGCCGAGGACGGGGACTCGAACCGTACGGAGCGATAGCGGACGCCTCAGTCGGGGTCCCGGCGACCGTCCTCTCTCCAACTGCGACGAAACCGCGTCGCTCTCGGACGAGGGCGAGATAGCAGTCGCGGAGGACGCCGTGTTTTCCCAGTCACAGCGCTCGGCGTCGGGGAAATCCCGGGGAGAAGAGTCATCCGACCGGCGCCCGTACCCGCAGTCGATGACCGAACCGGCGGTCCTGGTGTTGGTCGGTGCCGTCCTCATCCAGCTTCCGATCGGCGTCGCGATGTACTTCGACGCGAAGCGGCTCGGCCTGAAGGACCCCGAACTGTACTGGCTCGGCGTCGTGGTCCCGACGGTGGGGTTCTTCGTGATCCTGTATTACCTCTCGGAGCGCCGGAACCTCCCGAAGCAATCGGACTCGGATCCGCCGCGCGACTCGACGTAGCGCGGCGGCGAGAGACGGCCGACCCCGACACGAGGGCGCGGAAGTCCGAAACGTCGACCCGGCGTTCCGCGTGGCGCCGTGCCCGCCGCCGACGACTTCCACGAGCGCTCCGTGCTCGGAGTACGACTGCGTTCTCGGTGTCGGCCCGCGCGTGACGGCGCACCGGCGTCATTTTCAGGCCTGATAGCCGGTGCCAATCGCTTAATTAGGGCCTCTACGGAGGGGGTGGTAATGAGCACCATCGGCGAGGCGGTCGTTCCCGACCCGATTCGGAAGCGGTGGGCGGTCAAGTCCGGCGTCGCGATCTTCGTCATACTGCTTTTCATCGGGACCGTCGGCGGCGTGACGTACGTCGAGACGAACGACGAACTCACCCAGGACGCACAGGCGCGACTGGAGACGGCGGCCACGACGCAGTCGGTCTCGCTGAGCGAGTGGGTCCAACAGATGAAGACCGCCTCCCGGACGATCGCCTACTCGGCCCCCGTCCAGAGCGGGGACTCAGAGCGGATTTCGGCCTACCTCGGCCAGCAGCTCGACGACGGCTCGCTCCCCTCCGACGTCGTCGCCGTCCACTACTTCGATACCCAGACCGACACCTACCGCGCCAGCTCCGAGCCGGACGCCGTGGGCGCGAGCGCGGTGGTCCGGGGCGTCCCGTGGGCGCAGTCGACGCTCGACCTGGGGCGGAACGGCGTCGTCGTCTCGGAGCCGTACGCCGGCCCCAACACCCAGCGCGCCGTGGCGGCGGTCGTCGCGGCCGTCCCGAACCAGGAGAACCGAGCGCTCGTGATGGTCATCGACCTGGAGAGCTACGCCGCCGGGATGCCGCGGCCCGTCCAGGAGTCCTTCACGAAGGTCGTCAACGGCGACGGGACGACGGTCCTGAGCCACCACACGGACCAGATCCTGAGCCAGAATATGGGCGACCAGGAGACCGAGTCGGTCGACTCGATGGCCGTGAAGAAAGGCCTCGGCGGCCAGTCCGGATATATGGAGATGGAGATGGGCGGCGAGGCGATGGCGATGGGGTACGCCCCCGTCGAGGGGACCGACTGGGTCGTGATGATCCACTCGCCCAAGAGCGCGATGTTCGCCCTCCAACAGCAGATCTCGCGGAACTTACTCCTCCTGCTGGGCGGGGCGCTGCTGGGATTCGTCGCGCTCGGAGTGACGGTCGGTCGGAACACCGTCTCCGAACTGAATCGGCTGACATCGAAGGCCCAGGCGCTCGAATCGGGCGATCTCGACGTCGGCTTCGAGTCCGGTCGCATCGACGAGATCGGGCAGCTGTACGGCGCCTTCGGCGGGATGCGTGATTCGCTCCGCGAGCGGATCCAGGAGGCCGAGCGGGAGAAACAGCGCTCCGAGCAGTTGGTCGACCACCTCGAAACCAAGGCCGACGCCTACAGCTCCGAGATGGAACGCGCCGCCGAAGGCGACCTGAGCGCCCGAGTGGACCCCGAAAGCGAGAGCGCGGCGATGGCCCAGATCGGCGAGGCGTTCAATACGATGATCGCGACGCTCGAAGAGACGGTCGTCGAACTCCAGTCGTTCGCCGACCGGGTCGCCACGACGAGCGAGGAGGTGACCGCCGGCACCGAAGAGAGCCAGTCGGCGAGCGAACAGGTCGACACCTCGATCCAGGAGATCGCCGCCGACGCGGAGTCCCAGTCGGCACACCTCCAGGAGATCGCCGCCGAGATGCAGGATCTCTCGGGCACGATCGAGGAGGTCGCCTCCTCGGCCGACGAGATGGCGGCCCACTCCCGGGAGACGGCGACGCTCGGCCAGGAGGGGCGCGAATCGGCGGCGGCGGCGCTCGACGAGATGGACGCGATCGAGACCCAGGCCGACAAGACCGTCTCGGAGGTCGAGTCGCTCGCGGACGAGATGGACGAGATCGGCGAGATCGTCGACCTGATCACGGACATCGCCGAGCAGACGAATATGCTGGCGCTGAACGCCTCGATCGAGGCGACCCAGGCCGGGAACGGCGGCGAGGGGTTCGCGGTCATCGCCGACGAGATCAAGACGCTCGCCCAGGAGGTCGCAGACGCGACCGAGGATATCGAAGGCCGCATCACCGAGGTGCAGACCTCGACCGACAGCGTTGTCGCCAACATCCGCGAGATGGGCGATCGGATCGAGTCGGGGACCGAGACGACCGAGGACGCCTCGAAGGCGCTCCAGTCGATCGCGGACAACGTCGAGGAGACGAACCGCAGCATCCAGGAGATCAGCGACGCCACCGACGCGCAGGCGGGCTCGACAGAGGAGGTGGCCGGGATGGTCGAGGAGGTCTCCGGGAAAGCAGAGCAGGTGAGCGCGGAGTCGGACACCGTCTCGGCGGCCGCCGAACAGCAGACGGCGGCGCTCACGCAGGTCGCCCAGAGCGCACAGACCCTGGCCGAACAGGCCGACGACCTCCAGGACCGGCTGGCCGAGTTCACGGTCACGCAGGCCGACGCCCCCGCGGGGACGCCGCGGGCGGGAGCGGCGGAGCCGTCCGAAACGGTCGCCGACGGCGGACGGTCGAGCGACTTCGAGGACTCCGAGTCGTAGTCGAATCCACACCGTCGGGATTGCCGTGACGGCCCGCACGGCTCCGAAGTCGTCGGGAAGGGGATGCCTGCGGACGCGACGGGGCTTCGGTCGCTGTCGGGCTCGGTTCTGGGCCTTTCTCGGGGAGTCTTGTCAGACAGTCACACGCTGAATTAAACTGTTCCCAGCCCAACGGTTCCCAAGAGACCTATGGGCGGGTGCGACGACAGCCGCACGAGAATCCGGTCGCGACTCCTCCCGATACTCGTCGTGACCGCGCTGATCGCGGCGAGCGGGTGCAGCGCGTACGTGGCGCCGTCGAACGCGAGCGCGGACCTCCCGACGAGAACCGAGGCGGCCGACCGCTTCGCGTCGCTCCAGACGCTCGACGCGACGGTGACGACCGTCCAGACGCGGAACAACGAGACCGTGACAACGGTGGTTCGGAAACGCCACCGCCTCGATCCGTGGGCGTACCGCGACCGGGTGCTCTCCGTGAATCAGACCGAAGGCGCGAGGGCGCCGCTCGTGGCCGAGGGCGGAGTCGTCGTCGTGAACGCGTCGACTCTCGCGTTCTACGATCCGGCCTCGAACCGACTCCACAGGGCCACGATACGGGGGAGCGACGGCTCCGAGGAGCCGCCGTACCCGCGGCTCGTCGGCGCGGCCCGTAGCGGGCGGAGCGTCGCTCGGCCGACCGTGACCCCCGGCGTGTCGTCGTTGCCGCGCGTCCCCGTGGACGCCGGCACCGACTCGGAGGAAAACGGGTCGACGTCGTACCGCGAGGGGAACGTCACCGTCGCCTACGCCGGCACGGAGAGGGTCGACGGGCGGCAGACCTACCGCCTGGAGGTGACGCCGACCTCGACGGCGATGTCGCTTCGGTCGCAGACGCTGTGGCTCGACGCCGAGTACCTCTACCCGATCAAGCGACACACCGAATTCACGGCCCACGGCGACCGCTACGAATACACCATCACGTATCGGAACGTCACGTTCAATCCGACGCTCGAACCGGACATCTTCCGGCTCGGTCCCGATGAGGTCCCGGAGAGCGCTCGTCGCGTCCAGTCCGAGTCCTACGAGTCGGCGGCGGCGATGGCCGAAGCGATTACGTTCCCGGTGCCGGAGCCCACCGTCCCGGAGGGGTTCGAGTTCGAGTCGGCCTCGTACCGGTCGACAGATCCGGAGTTCGCCACGCTCCGATACGAACGTCCGAACGCCGAGGCCGACATCACCGTCTCGGTGTTCGGGACGGTCAGTAACGACACCTCGGGGACGCCGGTCCAAATCGGCCCCCACGAGGCCCGGCGCGTGCGGTCGAACGGGACGACCGCGATCGAGTGGGTCGCCGACGGCTACACCTACCGCGTGAGCGGCGGGGTCGATGCCGACACCCTCGTGCGCGTGGCGCGCTCCGTCGCCGAAACCGCGTGAGCGCGGACCGCCGGGAGGATTTCGTTCGATCCGTCGGTTCGCCGGTCGCGTCTCACTCGATCGGTCAGTTCCGTCGCCACTCTTCGGGAAGCCGCAGCCAGAGCGGCCTGAAGATCCCGTAGAACGACCCCACGACGACGACGACCGCGACGACCGCCAGCTCGGCACCGGAGAGGTGCAGGACGTCGAACGCCAGCCGGAGGACGACGAGGACGGCGAGTCCCCAGATCGCCAGGGCGACTCGGTGCTTCAGACTCAGCCCCGAATCCAGAAACATACCGCGATTCAGTGGCTCCACCAACCTAAACGTTGGTCGGACCTCCCGAAGAGGCTTTGATCGAATCGAGCGTAGCCGCACCTATGGATTCGAGCCCCTCCACCGAGAGCGCCTTCGGCCTGCTCGCGTACTTCGTCTTGCTGCTCGTGGCGGTGTTCGTCGGCCCGCTCGAAGCCGCACTTGGGGCGGTTCTCTACTGGCTCTTCGGAGACGACACGGGCCGACAATCGAGCGGTCGTTGACCTCTGTTCGGGGTCGAGATCGCGCGTGTCTGTGATAAAGGCGAACGCCCCGCGATTCCGCTGGGAGGCGAATCGGCCTTCGCACGAGCGGCGCGCGACCCTAGGCGCGATCGGGCTGTTCGAGTCGGATCCGCACGACGGTCCCTTCGGGGTCGTTCTCTCCGAACCGGATCTCCCCGTCCGATTTCTAGACGATCCACTGGGCGAGCCAGAGGCCGAGCCCGCTCGCGTGATCGAGGTGCGTCTCGTACCCCCGCTCGATCGTCGCGATCTCGTCCCTGGAGATCCCCGGCCCGTTGTCGGCGATCCGGATCTCCACGGGCGCGGACGCGGAGGTCGATTCGACTTCGATCCGGACCCTCGGCGCGTCCTTGTCGTTGTGTTCGATCGCGTTTTCGAGCACGCTCTCGATCGCCGATTCGAGCAGCGGATGGGCGTACACCGTTCGCCGGTCCTCGGAGACCGACAGATCTAGTTCGATGGAGGAATCGGGGTAGTCCCGCCGGATCCGATCGGCACACGTCGTGACGAGGTCCGCGACGTCGAAGGCTTCGCGATCGAACTCACTGGCGTTGAACAGCCCCTCGATGTCCCTGGCTTTCTCCCCCAGCGCGACGACGTCGGCGGCGCGCCGTTTGATCGTCCGGGCGACGTCATCGGTGGCGACCGCGTTCTCGGTGGTGACCGCATCCTCGGTGAGGAGATCGGCGTACCCCAGGATGACGTTCGCGCTGTTCCGGATGTCGTGGCGGAGGACGCGGTTGAGCACGGTGAGCTGGCTGTTTAGCCGCCGGATCTCGGTCTTAGCAATCTGCTGTCGGGTGTCGTAGATCCCGACGACGAATCCGATGATGGCGCCGGCCGAGACCAGATTCGCGACGTTGGTCAGCGGGTCGTGTATCGCACCGCCTTCCGCCAGGTCGTGGAGGATCGTCGTGGCCGCGATGAGCCCCAGCGCGAGGACGCCGATGCCACACCAGATCCCGACGCGCAGGACGTACTCGCCCGCGACGTCCCGCCGCCACAGCCAGAGGCCGCCGATCAGCACGCCGGCGGAGTACCCCATCGGGATCAAAATGCCGTACAGGAACGTCCAGACGTTCTCGTTGGGGTCGAGGAGGTGACGGGCGTGAAACGAGAGGAGCGCGATCGCGATGCCGAAAACGATGGCCAGTCCCAGACGGGCTTTCGCCCTGCGTGAAAGAGTCATCTGGCCGTCCGAAACTGTAGATTGCTCGCCCATATTAACCTTGCAGTTTCGAACCCCTCGACGGCTCTCGGTCGCCGTACCGTCGGTTCGGGATCGACGTGTCACGCTCACAGACCGAAGCGGGCGGGGATTCCCATCTAAATTGGCTCGGCCCCGGGACCGCTCCTGTCACTCAGATTTTTCATCATCGACGAGGGAGTGAACGTATGTCCGACGTTGCCGAGGCCGTTCGGGATTTCGAGGGGTACACGCCACGCGTCGTCGCGGACCTACAGAACGTGGACTTCGAGATCGAGTATATGCGTGAGGACGTCGAGGCGCTCTATTCGGACGTCGAGCTCGACGAAGCCTACCAGCTCATTATGGGGAACCTCGTCACGAGCGACGATTTCAAATCGCTCATCGGCGAGCAGGAGTGCCGGGTCCAGACGCTGTTCTTCGACGAGATCCTCGTGTTCATTTTCCCGTCCGAGCGCTATCAAGCGGTCTTCGCCTCCTTCGATTACGAGGAGGACTTTCCGGTGAATCAGTTGGTCCAGGCGGTCACGGGGATCACCTCAGAGGAGTAGCGTCCTCCACCATCCACGACCGACCGGGAGAGAGTGGTGACCGCATAAGGTCCACGCTCGGCAGAGGGCTTATTCGATACCCAACGCTACCCGACAGTATGCCCTCCTCCTTCGTTCGAGCCGAGCCCTTCCAGGCGCTCAAGCTCGCGGCCGTCGTCTGTGTGGTCGCGTTCGGACTGCTCAGCTTCGTCGACGTCTTCCCCGGACAGGAGCTGAACGGCCTGCTGTTCCTCGCGTTTTTCCCCGTCGTACTCGCCGTCGTGGTCGGCACCGAAGCGCTGCTCGCGGCCTACCGACTCCTGCGTGCCGAGGACCCGATCGCCCGCCTCACGGACAGACGCGCGTACACGGCGGTTCGCGCTATCGAGGCGGTCGTGGCCGTCGTCGCACCGGGCACGTTCTACGTCCTCGTCGTTCGGATCGGCGGCGACGTCGCCGGGCCGGGGGCCGTCGGACTCCTGTTCGTCGGGGTCGGCCTCGCGGGCTCGGCCTACGGCTCGGTGATACTGCGGACGCTCGCCGAGTACTACTACCACCGCAAGCGATATCCGCCGTCGAGGGCGGACGAGCGGGCCGGCGGCCTCGCGGAATGAGCCGACACACCCGCCAGTGAGCGGTCTATGGGCTGCGCGGACTTGGTCAGGGATCGCGGAGTATGTATCCCGGCAGGCGCGGATTGGAGTCGATTCGGGGTTCATATCAGTTTGCAAATACCCAGGTAGGTATATGTACTTCCCCGAATATAGGTTTGTAGACAAGTCTACGTGGTTGTTTAGCGCAAGAATGGGGCCGGAGGGATTTGAACCCCCGATCGACTGATATCTCCGGTACGCGCCTCGGTACTCCAGAGGGTCGTCAACGCGGACCGATGATCAGTCGGCCGCTCGGTATATCAGTCTGGAGTGTCGTCACCGGGCGCCAAGCCTCTGGAGTCAGTCGCCATGCCGGGCTTGGCCACGGCCCCTGTGTGTGCATCCGACCGTATGCCGATACCACATAAAGGAATTACGATCGGTCGGTGTCCGACCACGCGCAGTCCTGGCACTTGTAGGCGGTGACGAACTCCGTCACGCTCGGCATATAGCCCACCGAGATGACGTTGCCGCCGCAGTCGGGACACTCCATCTCGGCGTCCTCGATCGGTTCGGCTTCCAGCGGCGGTTCGCCCTCGACGAGTTCGGCGAGTCGTTCGGGCGTGACCATCCGGCCTTCGACGACGCGGTTGCTCATATCCCGGCAAAGACGCCGACCGTGGTAAATCCGTCGCGCGCGGTCGTGGATGGACGGGCGACCGATCAGAGCCACGGCGCCCGCGAGTCACCGGAGTCGGGGTAGCCGTAGCCGACGTCGCCGCCCTCGGAGGACTCGTCGGCGGAGTCGTCGTCCCAGTCGCCGCCGTCCGCGACGGCGCCGGACGGTGCCGGTCGGCGCGACTCCGCGTCGACGTCCGACGGGACCTCGGGTTCGGACTCGGGCTCAGATTCGACCGCCGGCTCCGACGCGTCCTCGGCGGCCGCAGGCGCCTCGTAGTCGTCGGCGTCGGCCGCCGGATCGAACGCGAAGAGCGCCGTGACGCCGAGGACGCCGAGCGCGACGGGCGCCTGGGTCGGCAGCAGCCCCAGGACGTCGATCGCGAGCATTCCGAGCGCGACCGAACTCCCGAACCGGAAGAGGTCGAGGTCGACGGCGCCGCGGAGCCGCGGGGCGAAGAGCGCGACCGCGAGCGCGAAGCCGACGCCCACGCCGGCGGCCGCGACCGCGCGGGCGACCGTCTCCAGGTTCGGGGTGACGACGAGCGACGCGCCGCTGAGGTTGAGGCTCGCCACCAGCCCGAGGCCGATGATGATGCTCGGGGAAGGGAGGTACTCGCCGACCTTCGCGGAGGCCGTCTTCGCGGCGACCGCGAGGATCACGAGGCCCGCGAAGCGGTGGAAGACCTGGAAATCAAGCACCGTCTTCAGAGTCTCCGCGAAGAGGGCTTCCAGGCCCGCGATCGGGAGCAGGACGGCGCCGAGGATCAGCACCGAGGTGACCTGCTCGCGGCGGGAGCCGTCCATCTCCGCGAGGATGACCGCGACGGTGGCCGAGCCGCCGAAGATCAACAGCCCGGTCTCGACGATACCGAGCGGGCTGTTGAGCGTCCCCGCGATGATGAGCGCGGGGAAGATGCCATCGACTAACGGCAGTGCCATCACCGTCGCCAGGAGTCGGGTCGCACCGCCGACCTGCTGCTCAAGCCGGAGCGCGACGGGGTGTCGTGAGACGCTCATTCGGGACTAACGGCCGTGACCATCGGCCAAACGGCGATACGGGCGCAAGCCCGACGAGACGGCGCCGGGCTGCCCGAGCACTCCGAGCGAGTCTGACGCGGGGAGCGTCCAGTTCCCGCGTTTGAAATTCTGCATCGCTGTAAATGTAAAGGCGGCATCGAAGTGGGTGGTCTGCTGACCCGCGATGCGCGATGCAGAGGGACACTCGGAGTCCATACACGAAACGTATCGGAGTGGGATATTAAGCGTTGTGTGGGACGGCTGCCCACGGTTATGTATCTCTTACACTCACGTCGGCAGAGCGGCGGCGATTGTGAAGTAATACCGACCGAGAGGTGACGTATCGAAACATCGCACGCGGGCGGCCGGCAGATATTGCGCTGACTCGCGGCGGTTTTCCTGATGTTATCGTAGTGTTTGCAAGTCTTCACTCACTCGATCGCACGCTGGCGTGCGATCCGATATGTGATCAGTTGCAACCGCTACGATAATCGCCGCCCGAGTCCGTTCGCAGAGGCTCGTCGCGCTCGGGCTTTCGGTGCGGAATATGTGCATATGTGTGCGTATTTCTACCAGCTACGTGCCAACGATCTCCACGGCCGTGTCGACTCGCAACGCTTTAGTCGGTCGCCCCTGGACCGTTTATATGGCGAACGACGTTTCCGACCGCGGTCCGTTCTCGGAGAAACTCCAGGTACCGGAAGCGCTGACGTTCGACGACGTACTCCTTCGACCGAAGGAGAGCCGGGTCGAACCCGACGCGGCCGACGTCTCCACGCGCGTCTCGAAGAACGTCGAGCTGAACATCCCGATCCTCTCGGCGGCGATGGACACCGTCACCGAAAGCGGGATGGCCATCGGGATGGCGCGCGAGGGCGGCCTCGGCGTCCTCCACCAGAATATGGACAGCGAGAGGATGGTCGCGGAGATCGAGGCCGTAAAGCGCGCCGACGAGCTCGTGATCCGCCGCGAGAACGTCGTGACCGCCCGGCCCGAACAGACCGTCCGCGAGGTCGACGCGATGATGGAGCGTGAGGGCATCTCGGGGGCGCCCGTCGTCGCCGACGACGACACCGTCCTGGGCATCATCTCCGGCACCGACATCCGACCCTACCTGGAGGTCGGCGAGTCCGACGAGGTCAGAGAGGCGATGACCGACGAGGTCATCACCGCCACGCGCGAGGTGTCCGCGCGCGACGCGCTCGAACTGATGTACGACCACAAGATCGAACGCGTCCCGATCGTCGACGACGACGAGCACCTCGTGGGCCTCGTCACGATGCAGGGCATCCTCCAGCGGCGCGAGCACGAGAACGCCGCCCGCGACGAGGACGGCCGGCTCCGCGTCGGGGTCGCCGTCGGCCCCTTCGACGCCGAGCGCGCCGAGGCCGCCGACGAGGCCGGCGCCGACGTGATCTTCATCGACTGCGCGCACGCGCACAACCTCAACGTCCTCGACAGCGCCCGCGAGATCAAGTCTTCCGTCGAGGCCGACGTCGTCGTCGGCAACGTCGGCACCCGCGAGGCCGCCGAGGCTGCCGTGGACTTCGCCGACGGCCTGAAGGTCGGCATCGGGCCGGGCTCGATCTGTACCACCCGCGTCGTCTCCGGCGCCGGGATGCCGCAGATCACCGCCGTCGCCGAGGTCGCAGACGTCGCCGCGCCCGAGGACGTCCCCGTCATCGCCGACGGCGGCATCCGCTACTCCGGCGACGCGATCAAGGCGATCGCCGCGGGCGCCGACGCCGTGATGCTCGGCTCGTACTTCGCCGGCACCGACGAGGCGCCCGGCCGCGTCATCACGATGAACGGCAAGAAGTACAAGCAGTATCGAGGAATGGGCTCTGTCGGCGCGATGAAGTCCGGCGGCGGCGAGCGCTACCTCAAAGAGGAGGACGAAGACGAGGAGTTCGTGCCCGAGGGCGTCGAGGCCGCGACCCCCTACAAGGGCACGCTCGCCTCCGAGCTCCACCAGCTCGTCGGCGGGATGCGCTCGGGGATGGGCTACGTCGGCGCCGAGACCATCCCGGCGTTCAAGGAGCGCTCGGAGTTCGTCCGCGTCTCCAGCGCGGGCCAGACCGAGGGCCACCCCCACGACGTGATGATCACCGACGAGGCGCCGAACTACAGCCCCGACGGCAACTGAGGCGATCGATCCCGATCTTCCCTCCCGGATTGCCCTGACTGACCGCGAACTGAATCCGAACTGACCCTGGACTGACCCCGGACTGGCCGACCGTCTCCGGCACCGCACGGCTCACAAGGGGTATCTTGATATGCCCGCGGAGTGGAATCAGTGGTATCGGTGTACTCGACACGCCGCGACCCTACCAATGAGCGCTGACTCGCCGCTGGTCCTCGTCGTCGAAGACGAACCGGACCTCGCCGATCTGTACGCAACGTGGCTGAGAGACGAGTATCGCGTCCGCGTCGCCTACGGGGGCCGCGAGGCACTCGAACAGCTCGACGACGAGGTCGACATCGCCCTGTTGGACCGCCGGATGCCCGACCTCTCGGGCGACGAGGCCCTCGAAGCCATCCGCGAGCGGGGCGTCGACTGCCGCGTCGCGATGGTGACCGCCGTCGAACCCGACTTCGACATCTTGGAGATGGGCTTCGACGACTACCTCGTCAAGCCGGTCTCGCGGGAGGCCCTCAAGGAGACGGTCGAGAACCTCCTCCTCCGGAACACCTACGACGAGGGCATCCAGGAGCTGTTCTCGCTGGCCTCCAAGAAGGCCCTCTTGGAGTCCGAGAAGGATCCCGTCTCCCTGGAGAACAACGAGGAATACCAGGAGCTCTCCGAGCGCGTCGCCGAACTCCGCTCGCAGCTCGACGAGACGCTTACCCAGTTCGGCGACGAGGACGATTTCACTGCGGTGTACCGCGACATCGGCGCCGACGCCGGTCCCGACGACGACACCTCCGCGTAGTCGGCGAGCGAGCGACCTGATCTATCGCTTCGAGTATCTGTTGTAGCGCTTCGACAGCTCCCGAGAGCCACTCTCGGCGCTGTGCGGATTTTTCTACTCCGGTTTTCGACTAAAATAATGTTATATTATATCAGAAAGTGTCAGAAAATTTTATTTTAAAACGCGCCGAGGTACCAATCGTCATGTCCGACAATGACACCAACGCTGTCGCACAGTACCTCGCTGACCACCCCCGCGCGATGGGCGTCCTGTTCACCGCGCTCCTTCTGCTATCGCAGGCTGGCTCGGTCGCCGCCGGTAACCACGTTGGTATCTCCGGCCCCTAATTCATAGCGAATCCAAGTCGATATCGCTACTCCAGAAGAGTTCGTCGTTGATTATTACTGGAATATTCTCCATCGACAGGAAGTCGGCCAGCCCCGGCTTAGAGACCTCGAATACGTCGGCGGTCCCTGATGAGAGGAAATAGCGATCTCCGCTGGGCAAGTACGGGCTGACGAGACTCCCCAGTCCAAACTCCGATGCGGGATACGTAATATATTCTAGTTGATATGTGTCGGATTCAGTATACACTTTACAGACGTTCGGGAACGCAGCCTGTACTTGGGCGACGGAGAATCCACCGTCTCCGACGACGATGTAGTCCTCGCCGATGACGCTATCGTACTTGGCTAGATCCAACGACGCCCGGATCGGGAAGCCGTAGTTCAACAGCCGGGCCAGACTTCGCCCGATGTCGACCGCGCCGCTGTTGATCACGTCGTTGAGCGTAACGATGCCCGCGATGGCGCCGCGTTCGATCAGTTCCATCCCCTGCTCGTAGGACTGGCAAGCGTTGAGGAGGAACGAGTCGACGCCGATGGACTCGACGGTGGTCACATCGAGCGCGCCGTCGGGACACTGGAAGCCGTCGTCGTCGATGTGGCCGATGTAGTGGAGGAACTCCGCGTCCGTCGCGAGCACGTCCCGGAGTTCCTCGACCGAAAGCTCGTAGTGGGTCCGCACGTCGAACGGCAGTTCCTCGCGGGAGCCGTAGACCGATTCGACCGCCTCCCGCTCCTCGGCCATCCGCGGGTCGTTGCAGACGACGGTGATGCCGATGTCGCCCTCGATCGGCTCCCGATCGAGGCGGTTCCGATACGCCTGCAGCGACGCCTTGCTCGCGCCGATGGGGATGCCCTCGCCGAGCCACGCGTGCTCCAGCGACTCCGCCTCGGGCGGCTGGACGTACGTCGGCCGGTCGGCGGGTTCGACGCGCTGGCTCCGGGTGGCGCTGCCGGCGCTCCGCGTGAACTCCGCCGACGACGTCGCCGACGGCGAGGGCGGCGGCGACGAGGGCGTCGTCGGTCTCGGCGGCGAGCCCCGGCGGAGGAACTCCCCGACCGCAGTCGCCTGCGCGTCGGAGCCGTCGGTCGGCTCGGTGTCGGGCGTCCGCACCACCCCGAGGTCGTTGGCGACGAACGGGAGCGACTCGACGTTCTCGGCGGTCGGCGCGACGTGTGCGGTGAGCTTCCACTCGGGGACGTGCGGTTCGAGCACGTCGTAGGGGACGTCCAGGTACGCGTCCAGTTGGGCGCCGATCGACCGCCCGTACAGATCCGCGAAGTCCAGGTCGAGGTCGGCCGCGAGCGCGTCCCGTTCGTGGAGGTCGACCTCGTAGTAGCCCTCGGTGCGGGTGAGACAATCGAGGAAGAACGTCTGTTTCAACACCCGCTCGACCGACCGCTCGAAGCCGTCGGGGCCGTCGAGGTCGTGGGTGAACCCCGCGTCGGTCACGATCCGCGGCCGATCGCCGGGCACGACGTCCGCCCCGAGGTAGTACGCGAGCGGCGCCGCGGCGTAGACGTGCCGCTTGGTCTCGGGGAGTTCGATGACGACGCCCGTGTCGGGAGTCGAGAGCCCGTCGGGCGCCTCGAAGCGCGCGCCCCGCTCGATCAGCGGCGGATGCCCCCGGAGCGTCGGGTACGAGCGCTCGACGCTCGTCGTCTTCAGGGCCGAGCCGAGCAGCGAGGCCGCGCGCATCATATCGCGGGGTCGGTCGGTCGTCCGGATCGTCGCGGCCGGGCGCTTGTGGTGGGACCGCGCCCCGACCAGGACGTCGGTCGGCTCGTCGAACTCGATCCGGGTCCGGGTGGCGTCCGAGACGACCCGGAGCGGCGCGTCCACGCGGAGGTAGAGCTTGATCGGCGCGAACAGTTCGACGCTGTATGTCCCCGCCGGAAACGACTCGTCGGCGAAGTGTTCGGCCTGCGCCAGCATCTCGCCGTCGCCGTCGCGGACGCAGACGGAGACCACCGTTTCGAGGTCGAGCCGGTCGGTTCGGACGCGCACCGCCGCGTCGGCGGGGAACCGGAACGCCTCCGGATCCGCCGGGCGCAAGCGGGTGGACTCGGACGTCGTGAGCACGAACTGGCTCCGCTCGATCGGGTCCGAGACGACGACCCCGCTCCCGTCGGTGGGGGTGCCGAACTCGATCCCGAGATAGCCGTCGTCATCGGCGGCGGCGTCCGTGGCCGGTCGTCTGCCGCGTCCGAACCCTGCCATTATGCCAACACATCACGCACGCGGCAAAAAGCGTACTGGTGCGTCGGCCGTGCGCCGGCGGTCGTCAGGCCGGCGGCTCATCGACGGGGAGCCACTCCGACGTGACGTCGGCGTCGCGGAAGTGCCAGCGCTGCTGGGGTTCGGTCCCGTCGAGCCGCAGTTCCACGACGGCGTCGAAGAGCGGGGCGAGGAGACGGGTGGTCTCGTCGTCGAGCGGCTTCGGGAGGCGGACGTGGCCCATCCCGTCGACCCGACGGATGTTGTTTGCGAGGACGTGGAGGAACCGGAACGCGGTCGGTTCGTCGTACGCCGACAGCAACGAGGTCGTGCAGTCGAAGGCGACGCGCAGTTCCGCGGGACCGAGGCCGCCGGCGAACTCGGAGAGCTCGCTGATCGCCGTCCCGACCTCGACGCCCAGTTTCGCGGCGGGGCCGTCGACCGTCACGGCGGCGTCGGCGTATCCGTCGATCCGGCCGGATCCGGGGGCGGGAGCGGACCCCCGATCGTTCGTCCGCCCGATTCCGGGGCCGTTCGGGCCCGTGTCCGGGCCGACGGACCGCCCACTGTCCGAGCCGTTTCCGCGGCTCTCTGCGGCTGCCGACCGGCGGGGATCGGCGTCCCAGCGGAACACCCGCGTCCACTCCGGCGTCCACCGGTCGACGTCCGTGAACCGAACCTCGGGGCTCTCGCCCCCCTCGACGACGACCCGGCGACGGTTCTCCGAACTATCGCCGAGCATACAGCCCGAGACGCGAGCGTAGACCTCTTCGGGGACCGACCCGACGACCAAGAGCGCGCTCCCGCGCGATTTCAGCTCGTCGAGCGCGGTCGCGACGCCCACGGTGGCACCGACCCCAGTCCCGTCGGTACCGCCTCCAGTATGCATTCGTCTCAACGCAAGACGGCCTCCCAAATAATACTTTGTGAACTGAAATGTCGTGCGCCGTCGGTCGGATGGCCCTCGCCGTGGACTGTCGGTCCCGTCGGGCTCCGAACGGTTCCGCGGACCGGATCGGACGATGTCAGTTCGACGCGACGAACGACTCGATCCGGTCCAGCGCGGTCTTCAGTTCCGGCATCGCCGACGCGTAGGACACGCGCAGGTGGCCCTCGCCCCCGCTGCCGAAGACGCGACCGGGCACGAGCGCGACGCGCTCCTCGCGGATGAGCGCCTCCGCGAACGCCTCGTCGTCCTCCCAGCCCGGCGGGCACTTGGGGAACACGTAGAACGCGCCCTTGGCCTCGAAGCAGTCCATCCCGAGGTCGTTGAACCGCGAGATGACGAACTGCCGCCGCCGGTCGAACTCCCGGCGCATCTCCGCGACGGCGTCGTCGCAGGACTCCAGCGCCTCGATGGCGGCGAACTGCGCCGTCGTCGGCGCCGACAGCATCGTGTACTGGTGGATGCGGTTCATCGCGTCGATCACCTCCGGGGGCCCGAGCGCGTAGCCGAGGCGCATCCCCGTCATCGCGTAGGCCTTCGAGAAGCCGTTGAAGACGACGGTCCGCTCGCGCATCCCCGGCAGGGTCGCGATCGAGACGTGCTCGTCCTCGTAGCGGAGCGCGGCGTAGATCTCGTCGGAGAGGACGAAGATGTCGTGCTCGCGGGCGAACTCCGCGACCTCCCGGAGCTCGCTCCGGGTCATCACCGCGCCCGTGGGGTTGTTCGGGTAACAGAGCACGAGCACCGAGGCCTCGGCGGCGCCGGCGCGTTCGAGGTCGTCGTAGGTGAGGGTGAAGTCGTTCTCCGCGCGGGTCGGCACCGACACGACGTCGCCGCCGGCGAAGGTCACCGTCGGCCCGTAGGAGATGTACGACGGCTGCGGCACCGCGACCGCGTCGCCGGGGTCGACGAGCGCCCGCATCGCGAGGTCGACCGCCTCGCTCGCGCCGGCGGTGACGAGGATCTCCTCGTCGGGGTCGTAGTCGAGGTCGTACCGCGTGACGTGGCAGGCGATCCGCTCGCGGAGGTCCCGGCGGCCGCGGTTGGCCGTGTACGAGGTCCGGCCCCGCTCCAGGGAGTCGATGGCGGCCGTCCGGGCGGCCCACGGCGCGGAGAAGTCGGGCTCGCCGACGCCGAGCGAGACGATGTCGTCCATCTCCTCGGCGAGCTCGAAGAACCGCCGGATCCCGGAGGGCGGGGTCTCCCGCGCCCGCTCGGAGAGCGGGCTCGACGCCTGCTCGCTCATGGCGAGACGGCGAGCCGGTCGTCGTCGTCGCCGTCGCCGAAGTAGACGCCGCGCTCCTTGTACGTCGTCATCACGAAGTGGGTGACCGTCTGGGTCACCTCGGGGATCGGCGCGATCTGTTCGGAGACGAAGTTCGAGACGTCGTGCATCGAGTCGCCCTCGACGTCGACGGCGAAGTCGTAGCTGCCGGAGATGAGCCGGAGCGAGGCCACCTCGGGGAAGCGCGCGATGCGCTGGGCGATGTCCTCGTAGCCGGTCTCGCGGTCGAGTTCGACGTTCAGCTCGACCTCCGCGCGGACGTGTTCCTCGTCCACGTTGTTCCAGTCGACGACCGCCTGGTAGCCGCGGATCGCCCCCTCGGCCTCCAGCTCGTCGACCAGCTCCTCGACCGTTGCTGCGTCTACGCCGAGTTGTCGCGCGATGTCCTCGGTGCTCTGTCGAGCGTCGCTCAGCAACAGGTCGAGCAGTTCCCGCTTCGCTTCCATATGGGAATCGAAGCGGCCCCCGTTGAAAGGGTTTGCTCTCTGTTTTCGGCCGTCCCTCGGGCCCTCCGACGCGGTGGGAAAGGCCCAATACCCCGGCGGTCCGCCTCCATCACGATGGCCCTCTCCGACGTCTTTCTCTCCCCGCTCGGGCTCGCGGCCCTCCTCGCGGCGGTCCCCGTCCTGATCCTGTACCTCGTCCGACCCGACCCGCGCCGGGTGACGCTCCCGACGCTCCGGTTCCTCTCGGACTCGGCGGGCACGTCGTCGTCGCGGCCACTCCTCGAACGGCTGAAGCGGAACGCGCTCCTCATCTTCCAACTGCTCGCGATCGCCCTGTTCGCCCTCGCGCTCGCGGCGCCGTACGTCGCCGTGCCCCAGTCCGAGACCGTCGAGGAGACGGTGATCGTCCTCGACGCCAGCGCGAGTATGCAGGTCGAATCCGGCGGAACGACCCGCTTCGACCGCGCGGCCGCGGCCGCCCGCGACGCCGTCACCTCCCAAACTTCGGTCGTCCTCGCCGACGGGAGCGCGACGATCGCGCTGCGGGCCGGGACCGCGGCCGACGCCGAGGAGACGCTCGCGAGCGTGTCGGCTTCGGACGCCCCCGGCGACCTCCGCACGGCGATCTCGCGGGCGACGAGCCTCGCGGGCGACGGCGCACGGGTGGTGGTCCTCAGCGACTTCGCCGGCGGCACGGGCGGAGAAAGCGAGTGGCGGACCGCCGTGCAGGCGGCCCGCGCCCGGGGGCTCGCGGTCGACCTCCGGCAGTTCGCCCGCGGCGGCGCCGACAACGTGGGCATCGTCGACCGGGAGTTCTCCGGCGAGGACGTGACCGTCACGGTCCAGAACTTCGGCGCCTCGGAAGCGAGCCGCGAGGTCTCGCTCGCCGGCGAGACCCGGTCGCTCTCGCTGGACGCGGGCGACGTCCGGAGCGTCACCTTCCCCATCCCCGCCGACGGCGGCGAGATCCGGCTCTCGCCCGGCGACGCGTTCCCGACCGACGACGTCGCCTACGTGGCCGCGCCGGCGGACGCCGCCGTCGACGTCCTGCTCGTGACCAACGACGAGAACCGCTACCTCTCGACGGCGCTGTCGGTGATCGACCCCGTCGAACTGACCGTCGTCGAGCCGCCCGGACAGATCCCGAGCCCGTCGGAGGACGCCTACGACGTGGTGCTGTACAGCAACGTCGACGGCGACGCGCTCCGGGACGACCACCTCGCGGCCGGCCGACAGGCGCTCGCCGCGGGCGGCGGCGTCGGGATCCAGGCCCAGCCGCGCTCGTCGTTGCCCGCGGACCGCTACGGCGACCTCCTGCTCGTCTCGCCGTCGGGGATGGGCTCGAACCCGACGCTCGCGACGCCCTCGGACGCCGACCTCACGCGCGACCTCACCTTCCCGCCGCCGGAGCGGTACGTCCGCGGCGAACTCCGCTCCGGCCGGGCGCTGCTGTCGACGACCGACGGGACGCCCATCGTCGCGACCGCGTCGCGAGACGAGGGACGGATCCTCTACTACGGCTACCTGGAGTCGGCGTCGTCGTTCAAGTACGACTACGAGTACCCGATCTTCTGGAAGCGGAGCGTCTACGAGCTCGCCGACCGGCGGTCGCTCGCGGAGCTGAACCGCGAGACGGGCGAGCGGCTCCGCTTCGGCAACGAGACGCGCGTCGAGACCCCAGACGGAGAGGTCACCGCGAGCGCCGTCGACGCGGCGGACGCGGGCTTCTACGTCGCCGACGGCGAGCGGTACAGCGCCTCGCTCCTCAGCGCCGCCGAGTCGGACGTGGCCGCGGCGTCGATCGAGGAGACGGGCGGCGGCGGCCCCTCGACCCGGACCGAAGAGCGGACCGCGCCGGACCCCATAACCGAGTTCGTCGCGCTCGGCGTCCTCGCCGTGGCGCTCGGCGAGGTGGCCTTCCTGCGCCGACGGGGTGACCTCTGATGGTCGGCGTCGAACTCACGGAGGGGCTCTCTGTCGGCCTCGCGCGGCCGCTGTTCCTGCTCGCGCTTCCCCTCGGCGTCGCGGCGCTGTGGGCGCTGATCTTCCGCGGGGCGTCGGGGACGGCCTCCGAGGGGTCCAGGCGCTGGCTCTTCGCCGCGCGGGTCGCCGTCGTCGCGCTCGTGGTGCTCTCGGCGGCGGGACCGTACACCGTCCAGTCGCGGTCGACCGCGGGCGATCCGAGCGTGACGCTGCTCGTCGATCGCTCCGACAGTATGGCCGTCTCGCCGAACGTCGCCGACCGGCTCGCCGAATCGATCGAGGACGCGGGCGTCTCGGTGCGGCGGGTGCCCGTCGGCGCGGACGCCTCCTCGCCGGTCGGCGACGCCGTCGCGGCGAACCTCCGGGAGAACGGCAGCGTCGTCCTCCTCAGCGACGGACGCGTCACGAGCGGCCAGTCGCTCGCGGGCGCGACGGAGCTGGCCCGCGAGGTCAACGCGACCGTCTCCGTGGTCTCGCCCGAGCCCCGGACCAGGGAGCGGTACGTGACCGTCGAGGGGCCCGAGAAGGCGAGCCTCGGCGTCGAGAACCGCTTCGCCGCGCGCGTCGACGGGGTCGGCCCCAACACCTCGGCGACGCTCACCGTCAGGGTCGACGGGCGGGTCGTCGCCGAGCGGACGACGAACGACGTGCCGGCCGTCGTGGGATTCAACCACACGTTCGCCTCGACCGGGAGCCACACCATCACCGCCGAGATCGACGTCACGGACCGCTTCGTCGCCAACGACGTCGCCCGGAAGACCGTCCGCGTCGTCGAGCGCCCCGAGGTCCTCTACGTCTCGCCCGGCGACTACCCCTTCCGCGAGTACCTCGGCGAACTCTACGACGTGACCACCGCCGAGCGCGTGCCCGAGAACCTCTCGTCGTACTACGCGGTGGTCGTCCAGGACGCGCCCGCGGACCGGATCGGCAACGTCGACCGCCTCCAGGAGTTCGTCATCGACGGCGGCGGCCTCGCGGTCGTCGGCGGCCCCAACTCCTTCGAGGCCGGCGGCTACCGCGGGTCGGCGGTCGGATCGATGCTCCCCGTCTCGGTCGGCGAGGGCCAGCGCCGCGCGACGAACATCGTCCTCGCGGTCGACGTCTCCGGGAGCGCCGAGGAGGGGATGCGGATCCAGAAGTCCGCGTCGCTTTCGGTCCTCGAACAGCTCGGCGACGAGAACGAGGTCGGCCTCGTCGGCTTCAACTACCAGGCGTATCGGGTCAGCGCGATCGAGCCGCTGTCGCGGAACCGCGACGAGCTCCGGGACAAGATCCGACGGCTCCGCGCGGGCGGGGCGACCGACATCGCCTCGGGCGTCCGCGGCGCGGCCGAACTCCTCGGGGACCGCACGGGCACGGTCATCCTCGTCAGCGACGGCGGCGACAACCCCCAGGAGGCCGCCGAGGCCGCGGCGCGGCTCTCCGACCGCGGCATCCGCGTCATCACCGTCGGCGCGGGCGAGCGGATCAACGAGCGGACGCTCACCACCATCGCCGGCGCGGGCGGCGGCAGCTACTTCCGCGCCACGGAGGCGACCAAGCTCGGCATCCTCTTCGGGGGCGCGGGCGCCGCCGGCGGCTCGGGGCTCGTCGTCCTCGACCGGAGCGCCTTCGTCACCTCCGGCGTCACGCTGACGGCGTCGCCGGCCTCGTTCAACGACGTCACCGTCCGCTCGGGCGCGGACTTCCTCGTCGCCGGGAACAACGGCCAGCCCGCGGTCGCGACGTGGCGCTACGGGCTCGGCCGCGTGGCGACGGTCACCGCCTACGGCGAGGACGGCACGCTCGACGGCCTGCTTCGGGAACCCGACTCGCTGCTCCTGACGCGGACGACGAACTACGTCGTCGGCGACCCCGAGCGGAAGGCGACCGGGATCACCGGCGTCCCCGACACCCGCGTCGGCGTCCCGACGACCGTGACCTACCGCGGGAGCGAGCGCCCCGAGATCGGGAACGTCTCGTTCCGCCGGGTCGGCGCCGAGACCTACCAGGCGACGCTGACGCCCGAGGAGACGGGCTACTTCCGCGTGGGGAACGCGACGTACGCCGCGAATTACCCCGCGGAGTACGCCGCGTTCGGCCCCGCGCCCGAACTGGAGGCGCTCGTCGACGACACCGGGGGACGCGAATTCTCCGCCGGGGAGGGACAACAGATCGCGCGCTTCGCGGCCGAGCGCGCCCGCGGCGTCCGGCCCGTCAGATCTGACTGGACCTGGCTCCCGCTGCTCGTCGGACTGCTCGCGTTCACCGCCGAGGTGAGCTACCGGCGGCTTCAAGTCCGTCGCCGGAATACGTCGGACGGAGGCCTCCCGTGAGCTTCGTCGGCCGCCGCCTGAACCTGGTGCTCGTCGTCGTGCTGGCGGTCCTCGCCGTCGGGACCGTCGGAGCGACGGTGCTGTATCAATCGGGCGTCTCCGCGGTGGAGACCCAGAACGAACAGCTGCGCGCGCAGAACGAGCAGCTCCGCGAGGACCTGCGGTCGGCGCGCGAGCGGATCGACACGCTCCAGTCGCGCGTCTCGGAGCTGGAAGACCGGGCGGAGTCCCTTCGGAGCACGCTGCAGACGCAGAACGAGACGCTCGTACAGGTGCGGGAGGAACGGAACGGATACCGAAGCGATCTCGAATCGCTCTGCGAACAGTGGCGGCAGGAGCGCGACACCGTCCCGGAGGAGTGTGAGGATGTCGAGTGAGAAGCTCGAAGAGAGCGACGGGGCGATCCCCGCGGGCGCGGACGGATCCGACGCCGACGCGTCGACCGCGCGCGTCCGCGACGCCCTCGCCGAGGTCCGCCGCGAGGTGCGGAAGGCCGCCGCGGTCTACGCCGTCGTCGACGCGGCGCTCGTCGCGCTCGCGGCGAACCTCCTGCTCTCGCTCTTCACGCCGGCGGCGCTCGACGCCTACCTCGGCCTGCCGGGCGTCGCCTACGCCGCGCTCCGGAGCGTGCCGCTGATCGGCGACGTCGCGCCGCGGGCGGTCCAGGCGACCTCGCTCGTCGCCGTCGCGCTCGGGCTCGCGACGTTCGCCGCCGAGTACCTGCTCCGCCTGCGCGAGCCGCTCGTCGAGCAGTTCGAGGCCGCCAATCCCGAAGTGCGCGAGGCGCTGCGGACCGCCCGCGACGCCGTCGGGGACCGGAGCGAGACCCCGATGGCCCGCCGGCTCTACGACGACGTGATCGCCCGGCTCGAATCGACCTCGACCGGCGAACTGGTCGCGACCCGCCGCGTCGCGGTCACGGTCCTGCTCGTCGTCGTCGTGAGCCTCGCGAGCGTCCAGGTCGCGCTCGTGAACCCCGATCTGGGCGGCCTGCTCGGTCCCGACGACGGCGCGGGGATCGAACAGCCCGAGGACGACGACCTCCAGGACGGCGACCGGATCCTCGGCGACAGCGAGGACGTCCAGGCCGGCGACGACCTGGAGAACATCACCGTGACGGGCAGCGGCGAGCCGATCGGCGACGGCGCGACCGCGCCGGGCGGCGACGGGTACGGAAGCGGCGGCGGCAGCGGGGAGTTCGAGAGCCAGCAGGCCGGCTTCGCCGGCAGCGAGCGGATCGAAGACGCCGAACTGGTCCGGGAGTACAACCTCCGGATCAGGGAGATCGACGACGAGGAGACGGACACCTAACACGATGAACGGAAACGACGAGATCGACCGGATCCAGCGCAGACTCGCCGCCCTCCGCGAGGAGGTCGCAAAGCGAATCGTCGGCCAGAGCGACGTCGTCGAGCAGCTGCTCGTCTGCCTGCTCTGCGACGGCAACGCGCTGATCGAGAGCAACCCCGGGCTCGGGAAGACGACGCTCGTGCGGACGATCGCGGAGGCGACGGACCTCTCCTTCTCGCGGATCCAGAACACCCCCGACCTGATGCCCGCGGATATCACCGGCACCGAGATCATCCGCGAGTCGGGCGGCGACAGGGAGTTCGTCTTCGAGCGCGGCCCGGTGTTCGCGAACCTCGTGCTGGCCGACGAGATCAACCGCGCGACGCCGAAGACCCAGGCGGCGCTCCTGGAGGCGATGCAGGAAAAGCAGGTGACGACCGCCGGCGAGACCCGCGAGCTCCCGCGGCCGTTCTTCGTCCTCGCGACGCAGAACCCGATCGACCAGGAGGGGACCTACCCCCTGCCGGAGGCCCAGACCGACCGCTTCCTCCTGAAGATCCTCGTCGAGTACCCCAGCCGCGACGAGGAGCGCGAGATCGTCGACCGCTACACGACGGGCGCGCCCGACCCGTCGGTCGACCGCGTGCTCTCGCGCGACGGCCTCCAGCGGGTCCAGCAGCTCGTCAGGGGGATGCCGATCGCCGACGACGTCCGCGACGACGTGATCGACCTCGTCAGGGAGACGCGGACGGACGAGGACGTCGAGTTCGGCGCGAGCCCGCGGGCCAGTATGGGCCTCGTGCTCGCGGCGAAGGCCCGGGCCTTCCTTGAGGGCCGCTCGCACGTCTCCTGGGAGGACGTCGAGGCGATGGCGCACCCGG
Organism: Halobellus sp. MBLA0158; assembly: GCF_041477585.1. Taxonomy (NCBI): domain Archaea; kingdom Methanobacteriati; phylum Methanobacteriota; class Halobacteria; order Halobacteriales; family Haloferacaceae; genus Halobellus; species Halobellus rubicundus. The sequence goes on along the minus strand of NZ_JBGNYA010000001.1, from coordinate 1,648,841 downwards.
TGCTCCGCCACCGGCTCATCGTCGACTTCCGGGCCGAGCGCGAGGGCGTGACGCCCGACGACGTCGTTTCGGACCTCCTGTGACGATGCCGATCGAGCCGTCCTTCCTCGACGAGCTCGCCCGGCTGGAGGCGTCGCTGACGCGGGAGACCGACTCGCGGCGTCGGGGCGAACAGGAATCGCCGGACGTCGGCGAGGGGCTCACCTTCAGCGACTACCGGCGCTACACGCCCGGCGACGACGTCCGCCTCGTCGACTGGCGGGTCTACGCCCGCACGGACGAGTACTTCATCAAGCAGTACGAGGCAGAGCGGAACCTCACGGTCCACGTCCTCCTCGACACGTCGGCGTCGATGGACTTCGGCGACGAGGGAGAACACAAATTCGCGTTCGGCGCGCGCTTCGCCCTCGCGTTCGCGTACTTCGCCGCCGCCGGACACGACTCCTTCCGCGTCTCGACCATCGGCACCGACGTGGAGCGCCTGGACCGCGGCCGCTCGACCCGCGGGGAACTCCTCGCGCTTCTCGATCGGCTCAACGAGGTCGAGCCGGACGGGCGGACGGACTTCGCCGAGGCGCTGGCGACGTACGCGAAGACGATCCGCTCGCGCTCGCTCGTCGTCGTCGTCTCGGACTTCATCGACGACCCCGACGCGATCGAGGACGGGCTCGCCGCGCTCGGCCGGAGCGACGTCCTCCTCGTCCAGGTCGTCGCGCCCGCGGAGCGCGACCCCGACGTCGCCGGCGACGCCGTCTTCGAGGACCCCGAGACGGGGACGACCCAGCGCGCGTACTTCGCGGGCTCGACCGCCGAGTCCTACCGCGACCGGCTCGACGCGCACATCGACGACGTGGCCGCGCGGGCGCGCCGCCTGCGGGCGGACCACGTCGTCGTCGACACCGACGCCGACTTCTTCGAGTCGTTCGCGGAGGTCTGGCGGCGCCAGGACGAGCGGGAGCGACGGCGGCGGCGACGCTGAGCGGGCTCGGGAACTCGGGCGGACTCCCCTGCCGCCGCCCGCGTTTCGGCGAGTATATTTCGCTCCGGCGACGAGTGGCGGGCGTGACCGCAGGAGGGAACCGGCGCGTCGTCGCGCTCGTGACCGGCTCGCACTTCGTGAACCACTCGTACATCGTGATGCTGGCGCCGCTCGTGGGCGTGCTCGCCGCGCGGTTCGACGTCAGCATCGCGGCGATCGGGCTGGCGATCGGCGTGCAGAACGCGGTCATCCTCCTCCTGCAACTCCCGTTCGGCTACCTCTCGGACGCCTACAGCCGGACGCTCGTCCTCGCGATCTCGCTCATAGCGGGCACGCTGGGCGCGGTGCTCACCGCGGCGGCGACGTCGTACGCGTGGCTCATCGCCGCGCAGTTGGTCGTCGGGGTCGGCGTCGCCGGCCACCACCCCGCGCACTACCCGCTGCTGGCGTCGGCCACGTCGGACGCGAGCCGCGGCCGCGCCTACAGCGTCCACGCCTTCGGCGGCGCGGTCGGCCTCGCGGCACCCTTCGCCGTGGTGGCGGCGACGACCGCACTGGGGCTCTCCTGGCGGGTCGCGATCGGCGCCATCGGCGTCTTCGGCGCCGTCTACTCCGCGCTCTGCCTGCTCCAGTTCCGCGCCGTCGACGACGACATCACGCGCCCGGCGCTGGCCGAGCGCCCCGACGAGCGGCCGACCCTCCGGTCGGTCCCCGGCCGGATCCAGTCGCTCTTCCGAACCCTCGTCGCCTCCGAGGGGATCCTCGGGCTCACGCTGTTGGCCTTCCTCACGTCGGTCGCGGCGTGGACGATCCGGACGTACACGCCGAGCCTGCTCGCGGGCGGCTACGGGCTCCCGGACGGCACGGCGAGCGCGCTCACCTCGGCGATGCTGGCGGTCGGCGCCGGCCTGATCCTCGCGGGCGGGAGCCTCACCGACCGCGTCGGCGCCGGCCCCGTCGTGACCGCCGGCTACGCGGCGCTCGTGGTCGTCGCGGCGCTCCTGGCGACGCTCTCGCTCCCGCTCGCGGGAGTCGTGGTCGTGCTCCTCCTGAGCGGGAGCATCAGCTTCTCCCGGCCGGCCCGGTCGACCCTGGCCGACCGGCTCTCCGCGCGGGCCGACCTCGGGAAGAACTTCGCGCTCGTCACGATCGGGATCTCGCTCGGCGGCGTCGTCGCGCCGCCCGCGTTCGGCTACCTGATCGAGGCGGTGGGACTGGGCGCCTCGTTCGCCGCCGTGGCCGCCGTCGGCGCGCTCTCGCTCGGCCTCGGCTGGTGGGTCGTCCGCGACGCGGGACCGGACGCCTCGGCGGGAGCGGCGGTCGCCGGCGACGACTGACGCTGACCCTCCGGCGGTCCGAACACGCCCCGAGCGGCGGCGTCGCTTCCCGGAACGGACACGCATTTCATCGCGGAGACCCTATTGCCAATATGGTTCTGATGGAATCCGACTCCGAACTGGAGCGGGGCGACGAGGCGCCCGATTTCGAGCTGCCCGGCGCCGACGGCGACACGTACACCCTGGACGATTTCGCCGACTACGAGGCGCTGCTCGTGGTGTTCACGTGCAACCACTGTCCCTACGCCGAGGCGAAGGTCGACGAGCTGAATCACCTGGCCGGCGCCTACGACGACCTCGCGGTCGTCGGCGTCAACCCCAACGACGCCGAGGAGTACCCCGACGACTCCTTCGAGCGGATGCGAGAGCGCGTCGAGGACGGCGAAATCGAGTACACGGCGTACCTCCGCGACGAGTCCCAGGCGGTCGCGAGGGACTACGGCGCCGTCTGCACGCCGGACCCGTTCCTGTTCGCGAACGAGGGCGACGCGTTCCGCCTGGCGTTCCACTCGCGGATCGACGACGCGATGAACCCAGACGCCGAGCCCGAGCGCTACGAGATGCGCGAGGCCGTCGAGGCGCTGCTCGCGGGCGAGGAGATCCCGGTCGAAGAGACCCCCTCCCAGGGCTGTTCGATCAAGTGGCGCGACGAGTAGCGGCAGAGACGGCCGCGCGTCCGGCCGCGGCCTCGTCACGGGGTCGCGTGTCCGAAAGAACGAAACCGCTGTATTCCGAATTCGGCCTGTGTCTCAGGTGGCCGTCGTCGCCGACGACGACAGCACGATCCGGTCGCTGCTCCAGCACAAGCTCTCGTCGAGCGGCTTCTCGGTTCAGCTCTGCGAGGACGGCCAGGCGGCCCGCGACACGCTCGACACGATGGAGACAGACCCGGACGTCGTCGTCCTCGACGTGATGATGCCGCGGCTCAGCGGCATCCAACTGCTCCGGGCCATCCGCCGCGGCGAGGTCGGCGTCGACGAGGACGTCCCGGTCGTGATGCTCACCTCCCGCGGCCGCGAGGCGGACGTCCTCGACGGGCTCCAGTCGGGGTCCGACGACTACATCACGAAGCCGTTCAGCCCGAACGAACTCCTCGCCCGGATCCGGAAAGTCCTCGACGAGTGAGATGTCCGCCCGAACGCTCGCGGCGCTGCAGGTCGGTGCCGTCCCCCGATGGATCGTCGTCCTGTCGGCGCTCGTGCTCCTGTCGCTGCTCTTCTCGACGGCGGTGCTGACGATCGGCTACTCGGTGCTGCGCTACCTGCGGCGGCGCCGCCGCGACGCGGTCCGGGAAGACCTCCGCGCGGGCCTCCTGCAGCGGCTGTACGGCGGCGACGACCCGGACTGGGAGGCGTGGGTCGCGACGCTCTCGACGCGCGAGCGATCGGTCACGGAGGAGCTCCTGGACGAGTACCTGCGGGAACTCCGCGGCAGCGACGCGCGGGCGCTCTTCGGACTCGGGGAGGCGCTCGGAATCCCCGAACGGGCGCGGGCGGACCTGGCAAACGGCGACTACTACGAGCGGCTCGGCGCGCTCACCTGGCTGGGGCTGTTGCAGGACCCCCCGAGCGTCGAGGCGCTCGAACGACACTGCACCGGCACGCCCCGGGAACGGGCCGCGGCGGCGAAGGTCCTGTACCTGAGCGACTACCCGGACCTCCCGTCGAAGGGGGTGCGGCTCCTGCTGCGGGACGCCTCCGAGGCGTTCACCGTCTTCGGCATCGACACCCTCTATCGCGTCGTCGAGTCCGATCCCGGGCCGCTGTTCGAGCGCGCCGCCGCCGACGCGCACGCGTGGCCCCCGGCGCTCCTGCAGCAGGTACTCTTGGTCGCTCGCAACGTCAACACCGTCGTGGGCGACGCCGACCTCTCGTGGGTGGTGACCGCGCTGTCGAGCCCGGACGAGCGCACGAGGGCCGAGGCGGCGCGGGCGCTCGGCGGGTACGGCTGGCGGCCGTCGCTGCGCGGGGAGGTCGACGTCGGCGACCTGGGGATGGACCCGTCGCCGGCCGTCCGGGCGAGCGTCTATCGGATGCTCGGCGAGTGGGGCGACGCCGACGCCGTCGAGACGCTGGTGTGGCTGGCGGCGATGGAACCGGAGTCCCGGGCGCGGGTGGCCGCCGCCGAGGCGCTCGTCCCGCACCGCGAGCGATACGGCGTCTCGCCGCCGCCGGCCATCGCCGACGCCTGGTCGTGGGCGACCGCGCACGCATCGTTCGACGAACTCGCCGCGGACGTCTCGACGGAGCGCCGCCGATGAGGGTCGCGCCGTCGCCGCGGGACTCGGGAGGGCCTCGCTGATGGCGTCGGCCACCGAGCTCGCGGTCTGGCTGCTCACGGCCTCGGGACTCGTGGTCGTGCTCTACTACGTCGTCATCAACATCAACTACCTGCTGATCCACTCGCTGTCGCTCTTAGAGCTCAGAGACGACGTCCGCGAGTCCGAGTGGAATCCGCCCTTCCGGCCGTTCCAGAGCCCCTTCTACCCCGGGATGGCCGTCCTGGTTCCCGCCTACAACGAGGAGGCGACGATCACGGAGAGCCTCCGCTCGCTGCTCACGCTGAACTACCCGGACACGGAGATCGTCGTCGTGAACGACGGCTCCACCGACGACACCCTCGAAGTGCTCCACCGGGAGTTCGACCTGGCGCCGCTCGACGCCGAGATCCCCTACGACGTCCCCAGCGAGCCGATCCGAGGGACGTACCGCTCGGAGACCTACGAGAACCTACTCGTCGTCGACAAGGCAAACGGCGGCAAGAGCGACGCGCTCAACGCCGGGCTGTGGCTGACCGACAAGGAGCTGTTCTGTGCGGTCGACTCCGACACGATCATCGAACGCGACGCGCTCTTGCAGATCGTCCGCCCCTTCCTCCGGGACCCCCAGCGGGTCGTCGCCACCGGCGGGACGATCCGCGTCGCCAACGACTGCGTCGTCAAGGACGGCGTCGTCGAGGAGGTCCACCTCCCGAAGACCGGCCTCCCCGGCCTCCAGGTGATGGAGTACCTCCGGGCCTTCTACTCCGGGCGGCTCGGGCTGGACCGGCTCGAAGGGCTGATCCTCATCTCCGGCGCCTTCGGCGTGTTCCGCTCGGACTACGCCCGCGAGATCGGCGGCTACCGCCACGACACCATCACCGAGGACTTCGACATCGTCGTCCGCCTTCATCGGTATATGATCGAACACGACATCGAGTACGACGTCGAGTTCGTCCCCGAGCCGGTCGCCTGGACGGAGGTGCCGGCCTCACGGCGCGTGCTGGGCCGGCAGCGACGGCGGTGGTACCGCGGGATGATAGAGACGCTCGTCACCCACCGCGGGATGCTGTTCAATCCGAAATACGGCCGCGTCGGGACGTACATCCTCCCGGTGTTCGCCGCGGCCGAGGCTCTCGGCCCGCTCATCGAGGGCTTCGGCTACCTGCTGCTCCCGATCGCCGTGTACCTGGGCGTGCTCAACTTCGAGTTCTTCCTCGTGTTCTTCCTGCTCACCACCGGGTTCGGCGTCTTCCTCTCGTGGTTCGGTATCTTCAGCGAGGTCTGGAGCTACAACCGCTACGACCACCCCGTACAGATCGTTCGGCTGCTGTGGTACGGCGTCCTCGAAAACTTCGGCTACCGGCAGTACAAGACGTACCTCGCCTGGCGGGGGCTCGTCGAGTACCTCCGCGGCGAGCAGTCGTGGGGGGCGATGGAGCGGGCCGGCTTCGGCGGCGGCGACGAGAAGGAGTGAGGCGAACGTTGGGGGCGCTCAGGCCTCCACGTACTGGCGGTGGGCCGGCGCGGCCGCGTTCACCCCGGTCACGGTGAACGTCGTCCCCGCGTTGGAGGTGTCGACGGCGAGGTCCCACCCGTGGCCGGTGACGACGCGTTCGACGATGAGGAGGCCGAGGCCCAGGTCCTTGATGTCCTCCACGTCGTCGGGGTCTTCGAGCGCCGCGGCGACCGCGTCGGGGAGCCCCGGTCCGTCGTCGCTGACGGTGAAGCCCTCCGGGTGGTCGCTCACGGTCACCGACACGCCCGACTGGCAGTGCTCGTTCGCGTTCCGGAAGAGGTTCTCGAACAGCCGCTGGAGCCGCGCCCGGTCGGCGTTGATCGTCTTCGCGACGTCGAGGGTGAGCGTCGCGCTCCCGGTGCTGACGGTCTCCCACGCGTCCTCGGCGACCGAGGCGAGGTCGACCGGCTCGCGCTCGCCGACGTCGGCGCCCTCCTTCGCGAGCACGAGACACTCGCCGATGAGCGCGTCCATCCGCTCCAGCGAGCTGGCGACGCGTTCGAGGTAGCCGTGGACCTCGCCCTCGGTCCGATCGAGCGCGAGCTCGGTGTAGCCGATCGCGCCAGACAGCGGATTCCGGAGGTCGTGGGCGACGATCCCGGTGAACTCGTCGAGCCGCTCGTTCTGCCGCCGGAGCTCCTCTGTGTGTTTTTGCTGTTCGATCTCGCTGGCGATCCACTCGCCGAGCAGGGAGACGAACTGCTGTTCGCTCTCGGTGATCTCGGTCTGCCGCGGGTCGTCGGCCGAAAAGCAGATCGTCCCGTAGACCTCCCCGTCGACGACGACCGGCGCGCCGACGTAGCACTGCAAGCCCGTGACCTCGCGGGCGATGTCGTCGCTGTACCGGCTCTCAGCCGCGTCCGCGAACGCGACGGCCTCGCGCTTTTCGACGACGTGTCGGCACCACGTCTCGCCCAGTTCCGTCACCGACCCGGGCGCGTACTTCCCGCTCTCGATGTTCGTCTGGACGACCTCGTAATTGCCCTCGCCGGTGTAGGAGAGCACGCCGTAGTCGACGTCCAGGCGGTCGCGGCCGATGTCGATGGCGCGGGCGATCTTTTCGCTCGTGGACAGGTCCGAACTGGCGAGTTCGTACAGGTCCCTGAAGTACTGGGACTCGGGGGCCTCGGCGCACATTTGACTCAATCTCGGCCTCCCGGGATTTGGGTGTTGCCCTCCCCGCAGTTCTGTCAGAAGATATAGGCCGCTCGCCGACCCAGGGTCGCCCGATGGACGACGACCCGGCGCCCGTAGAGAGGCGCCGCCTGCTCCGCACGCTCGGCGTCGGTGGCATCGGGACGGTCCTCGCGGGGTGCGGCGGATCGGGCCGTTCCGGGAGCGAAGGGGAAAGAGCCGGGACTGATACCTCATCGGCGTCGGCGAGCGGGAACGGACCGAACGCCCTCGAAGGCGTTCGGGTCCGCGGTGACGGAATCCGGGTCCGACGCGACGGGGGCTGGGAGGACTTTCTCGTCCGCGGCGTCAACCTCGGGATGGGAAAGCCGGGGCGATTCCCCGGCGAGACCGCGATCACCCGCGCGGAGTACGATCGGTGGCTCGACGCGATGGCGGAGCTCAACGCGAACGCCATCCGCGTCTACACCGTCCACCCGCCGGCGTTCTACGAGGCGCTCGCCGCCCACAACGCCGACGCGGACCAGCCGCTGTACCTCCTGCACGGGAACTGGCTGCCGGCCGACCGCATCGAGGGCGAGACCACCGCCTACGACGACGGGGTCGCGGACGTCTTCGACGAGCGCGTGCGGACCGTCGTCGACGTCGTCAACGGGAACGCCCAGTTACCGGACCGCCCGGGCTACGCCAGCGGCTCGTTCGACGTCGACGTCTCGGCGTACCTGCTCGGCTACGTCGTCGGCGTCGAGTGGGAGCCGCAGTTCGTCGCGCGGACGAACGCCGACCACGAGGGCGGCCGCACGGACGGCCGGCTCGTCCGTGCGACAGACGCGGCGACGGCGTTCGACCGCTGGCTGGCCCGCCGGCTCGACGCGCTCGCGACGTACGCGGCCGAGACGTACGACCACCGCCGGCCGGTGAGCTTCGCCAACTGGCCGACGACGGATCACCTCTCACATCCCGCAGAGCCGTTCGCGTGGGAGGACGAGGTCTCGGTGAACCCGAACCACGTCGTCGCGGCCGACGCGTTCGATCCCGGGGTCTTCGCCACGTACCACGTCTACCCCTACTACCCGGACTTTATGAACTTCAGCCGGGAGTACGTCGCCGGCGACGGCGATGGGACCGCCCCGGCGGCCGGCTACGCCGGCTACCTGGACGATCTCGTGGCCGCGAACGACCACCCGGTCGTCGTCGGCGAGTACGGCGTGCCGTCGTCCCGGGGGAACGCGCACGAACACGTCGGCGGGATGGACCAGGGCCACCACACGGAGGCCCAGCAGGGCGAGTACGACGCCGAGCTCTTCGAGGCGATCGTCGGGGCCGGGACCGCCGGCGGGCTCGTCTTCGCCTGGCAGGACGAGTGGTTCAAGCGCACGTGGAACACGATGGAGTACACCGATCCCGACCGGCGGCCGTACTGGCTCAACGTCCAGTCGCCCGAGGAGTGCTTCGGCCTCCTGTCGTTCGATCCGAGCGCCGGCATCACGCTCTCGGGGAGCGACGCGGAGTGGGCGGACGCGACGCGAATCGCCAGCGGGTCGGCGTCGCCGGCCGTCTCGCTCGACGACGGGTACGACGCGGGACGGTCGCTTCGCGAACTCCGGGCGGCGGCCGACGAGGGGTACCTCTACCTCCGGCTCGCGCTCGACGACGTCGGCGACGCGTTCGACTGGGACCGGACGCGGGCGCTCGTCGCCCTCGACACGACGCCGGATCTGGGGAACACGTCGCTACTGCTGAACGCCGGCGTCGACGCCGGCTCGGGCGTCGATTTCGTCGTCGAACTCGGCGGCCCCGAGGACTCTCGCGTGTGGGTCGCGAGCCACTACGACCTCTTCTACTACGAGTACAGCGAGCGCGACGGCGTCCTCGATCCGGCGCCGTACGCGTCCGAGCCGGACAACGGCGTCTATCACCCCGTCAGACTCGCGACGAGCTATCCGCTCCGGATCCCGACGCAGGACCGGACGATCCCGTTCCGCTCGGTCGAGACCGGTGAACTGCGGTACGGAACCGCCGATCCGACGGCTCCGGCGTACGACTCGCTGACCGACGTCCACGCGGATCCCGACGCCGGAACGGTCGAACTGCGGCTCCCCTGGCAGCTCCTCCAGTTCCGCGATCCGAGCACGCGGACGGTCACCGGCGACATCTGGCAGGAGGGGCTCGACGCCGGCGAGCGAGTCGACGGGATCGGACTCGCCGCGCTGACGTACGCGCCGGGACCCAACGGCGCCGCTCGCGACCTGCCGGCACCGAGCAACGCCACCGATCTGCTCCCGGCCGACGGCGGATCGATCGAGACCGTCTCGGAGTTCGGACGCTTCCGGTGGGACACCTGGCAGACCCCCGACTACGCCGAACGCCGCAAGGAGTCGTTCGGGATTCTACGCGACGCGTACGGGCGGTACTGAGATCGATCGAGAGTCGACCGAGAGAAGCCGACTGTCCCGTCCGCGACGGCCGATCGTGCATCGTGGCGTTTGCAACTGAGTACTCGCTCGATCGCACCCGTCGTGCGATCCGATGAGTGAAGAGTTCAAACGCTACTGAATCTCCGAAGACGGTCCCATCGGCGCCGTGCGCTGACCGCCGACGCAGGGCGCCCGCGGGTGCGCGACACATCGCCCTGCGACGCCGCCGTGTCGCCTGCTCGCTATTCGCCGCTTCGGCCGCGATCGCTGGTCAGTTCCTCGGCCCGATCGAGCGCCTCGCGGGCGTTCTCGACGGCGGCTTCCTTCGTCGCGGGGTAGGCCTCGACCTTCGCGCGGAGCGTGATCCCGCCGCCGCGGCGGACCTCGCCGCGGAACGCCGACTGCTTGTCCAGCCGGAGGAACAGCTCGGTGTTGTCGGTGACGCGCTCGTCGAGCTCCGACAGCAGGTCCTCGAACGCCGGGAGCGTCGCGAGCCGCCCGAGGACGTGGCGGACGTCGTCGGCGTTTTCGACCCGCGCGGAGAGGACGACGATCCGGTCGCCGTGGTGGCCCTCGCTCTCCGTGCGCTCGACCTCGAAGTCCTCTGGGAGGAACGTCCGGAGGGCGCTCTCGACCCGCTTTTCGTCCTCGGTCTCGTAGCAGAAGGTCCGCAGATCGACGTAGTGAAACGGGATTCGCGGCATTGACGGCCCTACGCGTCGGGGGCTGAAAAACGCTCGTTACTCCGCGTCCGACTCGTCGTCGGCGTCCTCGGCGAGCTCCAGCTGGTCCGCGGAGATGCCGACCTCCTGGCCGTCGTCGAAGCCGACGGTGTAGGTCGCGTCGCCGAACATCGTCTCGACGACCTGCGTGATCGTGCCGACCTCGCCGTCGAACTCGCTGTGCTTGTCGTGCAGTACCACGCTGTCGTCTTCTTCGAACTCCATACCGGAGAGCGACGCGGAGCGGTGAAAAGTCGACTGGTTCCGGGCCGAGAGCGCTCCCGCGGACCCACCGGGGGCGACCGCGACGACCGGGACGAACGCGATTATAAGTCACCGGTCCCTTCGGCAGAGTATGGAACCCACACGACGGTCGTACCTCGCGGCGCTCTCCGGCGCGGTGGCGCTCGGCTCGACCGCCGGCTGTCTCGGTGGCTCCGGCGGAAACAGCGCGCTCCCGGACGGCTGCGACGTCGGCACCCTCGACAGCGTCTCCTCGCTTCCCCGGCCGGCGCTGGGGCCGAGCGACGCCTCCGTCACGGTGGACGTGTTCGAGGACTTCACCTGCCCGCACTGCCAGACGTTCACCCAGTCGGTCTACCCGAAGATCAAGTCGAACTACGTCGATCCGGGCGAGATCCGGTACCGCTTCTTCGACTTCCCGATCCCGGTGAGCGATTGGTCGTGGTTCGCCGCCTCGGCGGCCCGGGCGGTGCAGGACCGGAGCGACGCCGAGACCTTCTTCGCGTTCGCGAAGGGCGTCTACGAGAACCAGGACCGCCTCGCCGACGAGGGGTATCAGGTCGTCCACGACCTCGCGGACGACCTCGGCGTCGACGGCTGCGCCGTGGCCGGGGCCGCGAACCAGGAGCCCTACCGACCGGTCGTCGAATCCGACCGCGAACTGGGTCGCGAGCGCGGCGTGCCCGGCACGCCGGCCGTCTACGTCGACGGCGAACTGCTCGACACGTACGGCTGGGACGGGATCCAGAGCGCGATCGACAGCCGGCTCGACGGCTGATAGTGATTACTCTCACTGTTTACCGCCGAACGCCGTCACCGAGGATAGCGTTCGGCGGTAAGAGACGAGAGTAATCACTAGAGTCGGGAGGGCGCCATTCTTTAGTCGCCGAGCCCCGGCGTCGCTCCCGCGGGCGTCGGCAGCGCACGGAGCGACCGCGGCGGCACGAGGAAGTTCCCGCGGCGCTTCACGAAGATGTATTCGAGGATGCCGTTGTTCGCCCGCTGGCGGATGGTCGGGACCTCGGTCAGGTCGGTGCCGTTCATCGCCGCCCTCACCTCCTCGAAGGTCGAGATCCCGGACTGCAGACTCGGGAAGTGGAGGCTGGCCTCGCCGTCGTCGGTCGACTCGAAGTGGCGCCTGAGCGTCCGCACCGTCCCGTCGTCGGTGCGGTTCGCCCGCGCGGCCTTCTGTGCGTGGCCGACTCGCGCGTACTCGCGGGCGTGCTCACCGATCTCGTCGACGATCTCCGGCGTGATCCCGCTGCTCGCACCGAGGTTCTCGCCGACCCCCTCGACGAGGTCGCGCTCGGCGTGGACGGGCGAGAACATCTCCGCGACGCGCTCGTCGAAGGACTGCTCGCCGTACCAGTCGCCGAGCCGCATCCGGAGGTTCGAGACGTGCTTCGTGGTCCCGCCCGCGAAGGGGCCCGAGCGGACGGTGACGTAGTCCTCGGTCGCCTGATTCTCCCGGAATCCGGCCATAAACCCCATAAACAGCGGCGACGCCTCGGGGACGGGATTCGAGTCGGGGACGCCGTTCAGGTCGCCCTGGCGCTCGGCCGGCATCCCCGCGCCGACGAAGCCGGTCCGGCGGTCGGCGACGTCGAGGGCGTCCGTCAGCGGCGCTTCCATCTCGACGCCGTTCACCGTCGAGCGCCGGCCGCGGAGGCCCTCCTCCGCTTCGAGGACGACGTCCGCGCGGTCCGACGCCAGATGCAGGAGCGCGTCCTGCCGGTCGAACGTCGGCGTCTCGAAGGGCGAGAGCGCCCGGGGTTCGGGCAGATCGACCGAGTCGGGGAGGTCGTCGTCAAACCGAGCGAAGTACCGCGGGGAGTACGCAATCGACGACAGCAGTCCGTCGTGGCTCCGCTCGTACGCCCGATCGAGCGTCCGCAACGCGGACTCGACCGTCCGGCGGGCGTCCGGGCCGGGGGATCCGTCGCCCGGGAGCGTCAGATACAGCAGGATCTGGTGTCGGGGCAGGAGCCGATTGCCGTGTTCGTCGGTCCGGACGCGGTCGTTCCACGCGTGCTGACGTTCCGGGAGCGACGAGAGGTCCTCGGGGCCGTCGGGCACCGGTTCGTCGGCGCGGTCGAGACACGCCGAGAGCGCCGCCGCCCCGCCGGCCGCGACGGCGACCTTCAGCGTCTCGCGGCGCGTCCACCCGCTCTCGTCGACCATACCGGCGATAACGGAGGGACGGCTAAGTGGGTTTCTCTCGGCGTTGCGGGCGGGGGACGCCGAAACGACGCGGCTATCAGTTCGGAGGGTCTATCGGCGCGCGTGACTCGCCGCGGGACGCGGATCCGGCTCGCCGTCGGCGTGTGGGGCGTGCTCGTCTCGCAGGTGTTCCTCTACCCGGGAGTCGAGGATATCGTCGCGGCCCTGGGCGGCGACGGCGCCATCCGCGCGGGGATGTGGTTCCTCGTCGCGGAGTTCGCCGCCTTCGTCGCCTTCGCCAGCGTCTGGGGCGCCGCCAGCGACGCGCTCGGGCGACGGATGCCGCTCGCGGCCGCCGGGGCGCTCGGCGGCGCGGCCGGCTACCTCCTGCTCGCGGCCGCGCCGACGCTCGGCCTCCCCTTTGCGGGCGTCCTCCTCGTCCGACTGGTCGGCGGCGCCGCGACGATCGGCGCGTTCTCGCTTTCGATCACCGCGCTCGCCGATCTCGCGGGCGGGAACGGCCGGAATATGGGCGCCGCGGGCATCGCGATCGGCCTCGGCGCGGCGCTGGGGTCTGTGGTCGGCGGCCGCCTCGCCGACGCCGATCCGCTGTATCCGCTCTACGCGGCGGCGGCGACCCTCCTCGCGGTCGCGGCGCTGTTCCTGACCGTCTCGGAGGACCTGCCGAGCGCCGACCGGCTCCGCGTCGGCGACGCGCTCGGCCGCCTCCGGGAGCGCCCCGCGCTCGCGGTGCCGTACGCCTTCGGCTTCATCGACCGGATGACGGCCGGCTTCTTCGCGCTCGTCGGGGTCTACTACTTCCGCGACGCCTTCGGGCTGAGCGCCGGGGGCGCGGGGCTGGCGCTCGCGGCGTTCTTCGTCCCGTTCGCGCTGTTGCAGTACCCCGCGGGAGTGCTCTCGGACCGGATCGGCCGGGCGATCCCGGTCGTGGTCGGCTCGATCTGCTACGGGCTCGGGATCGTCGCCGTCGGCCTCGCGCCGAACGTCGTCGTCGCCGTCGCCGCGATGGTCGCGGTGGGGTCGCTCGGGGCCGGGGTCGCGCCCGCGACGATGGCGCTCGTCACGGACGTGGCCGCCGCAGCGGAGCGCGGCGCGGCGATGGGCGGCTTCAACGTCTTCGGGAGCCTGGGCTTCCTGGCGGGCTTCCTGCTCGGCGGACTCACCACCTCGGCGGCGGGCTACCTCACGTCGTTCCTCGTCGTCGGGCTCTCGGAGGTCGCGATCGCGCTCGTCGCGGCCCGCGCGGTGGTTCGGATCACCGCCGCAAACGGTGACGAGAGCGACGCCGAGCCGGTCGCGACCGGCCCGTCCGGGTGACGTCGAGTATCTGAATCGAATTGGGAATCAGAAATCGGGACCGGAAATCGGGAATAGGGAATCGGGAACCGGATTCGCCAGCCTCGCGGACCCGACCTGCCTACTCGTGGCCGGAGACGCGGACGGGCTCGTAGGGCTCTTCGAGGTACTCGACCTCGGAGTCCGAGAGGTCGATAGAGAGCGCCTCGACCGCGTCTTCGAGGTGCTCGATGCTCGTGGTGCCGACGATCGGCGCGTCGACGCGGTCGTCCTCGAACAGCCACGCGAGGCCGATCTGGGCCATCTTCACGCCCTTCTCCTCGGCGAGCTCCTGGACGCGCTCGTTGACCTCGCGGCCGCCGCCCTCCAGGTAGGGGTGCTGGTGGGCGTAGTCGTCGTTCTCGCCGCGGGTCGTCGCGCGGGCCTGCTCGTGGGGGCGCGCGAGCCACCCGCGGGCCAGCGGCGACCACGGGATGACGCCGACGTCCTGCTTGTCGCACAGCGGCAGCATCTCGCGTTCCTCCTCGCGGTAGAGGAGGTTGTAGTGGTTCTGCATCGTCGAGAACCGCGTGAGCCCCTGCCGTTCGGCGACGTGTTGGGCCTCCGCGAACTGATGGGCCCACATCGACGACGCGCCGAGGTACCGGGCCTTGCCTCGCCGGACGGCGTCGTCGAGCGCGCGCATCGTCTGCTCGATCGGGGTGTCGTAGTCCCAGCGGTGGATCTGGAGGAGGTCCAGCGTGTCCATCCCGAGCCGATCCAGGGAGTTGTCGAGCTCCTGCTCGATGGCCTTCTTCGAGAGCCCGCCGGAGTTCGGATCGTCGTCGTCCATCTGGAAGTACACCTTCGAGGCGACGACGAACTCGTCGCGGTCGTACTCGGAAAGCGCGTCGCCGAGCACCCGCTCGGAGCCGCCCTCGGAGTACATATTCGCCGTGTCGAAGAAGTTCACGCCGAGTTCGATCGCGCGGTCGACCAGCTCCTTGCCCTCCTCCTCGTCGAGCACCCAGTCGCGCCAGTCGATGTCGCCGAAGCTCATACAGCCGAGACAGATCTTCGAGACCGTCACGCCCGTGTCGCCGAGTGTCGTGTACTCCATAGCGGGGTCACGCGCCGGAGCGGCAAAAAGCTCAGCGCGGCGGCAGTCCCGACCGCTCGACCCGAACGGCGAGCATTTATAATCTATCCTATTGTATCGTCGAGTTGAGAGGTCCCCCTCTCGTGTTCACAGATGTCGAGCCTCCATCCACGGCTGGTAGTCGTTCTCGCGGCGCTCGTCGTCCTCGGCGGGCTTCCCGCGGTCGCGGTCGCACAGCAACCCGGATCCGGTCCGGGCAGTGACGGCTCCTTCGGCGGCGTCGTCCGCGTCGACGCGGGCGAGACGCGCGACGGCAACGTCGAGGCCGCGGCCGGGAGCGTCGTCGTCGCCGGCACGGTCCGCGGCGACGTCTCCGCGGCGGCCGGCTCGGTCCTCATAACCGACACCGGACGGGTGACGGGCGACGTCGAGGCCGCGGCCGGGAGCGTCGTCATCGAGGGCGCGGTCGAGGGCGACGTCAACGTCGGCGCCGCGTCCCTGGAAGTCCGCGAGGGCGCCCGGATCGGCGGCGCGCTCGAAGCCGGCGCCGCCGACGTCAGGCTCCTCGGAGCCGTCGGGGGCGACGCCACCGTCGGCGCCGACACCCTCGTCGTCGGTCCGAACGCCTCGATCGGCGGCTCGCTGACGTACGACGCCGAGACGGCGACGATCGACGACGGCGCCAGCGTCGCGGGCGGCGTGACGCGCGAGGACGACCTCTCGACCGAGGACCCCGATGTGTTCGGCGGGGGCGGCGCCTCGCTGCCGACGATCCCCGGCTGGGTCGGGACGGTCTACGGCGCGGTCGCGAACCTCCTCCTCGGGGCGGTCCTGCTCGTCGCCCTCCCCGGCTTCGGCCGCCGCGTCGTCGACGAGGTCCTCGACGAACCGCTTCACAGCGGCGGGATCGGCCTGCTCTCGATCGTCGCGATCCCGATCGCCCTCCTGATCCTGCTCGTCACGATCGTCGGCATCCCGCTGTCGCTCGCGGGCCTCGTCGCCTTCGCGATCGTCCTGTGGGTCGCGTCCGTCTACGGCGCGATCGCCGTAGGGACCTGGGCGCTGTCGCTCGCCGACTACGCGAACCGCTGGGCCGCGCTCCTCGTCGGCGTGGTCCTGGTGACGGTCCTCGGGGCGCTCCCCGTCGTCGGCGGCCTCGTCGATCTCGTCGTTCTGCTGCTCGGCCTCGGGGCGTTCGTCGCCGCCGTTCGCGGGTCGTCCCTCGACACTGAAGGCGGAAGCGGCGGCGACGTCGTCACGGCCGACACCGCACCCGCGGAGTGACCGACAGACGTCGTGTGCGGCGTCGGCGCGTCGCTTCGGCGTCACCGCGGTTTTCGAGCCCGTGACTCAAACTGGGATCGTAGTCATACCAACGTTTTCCGGCCGGCGGCGTGCAGGTGCCGGTGATGTCCCCCGTCACGCCGCTCGTCCGTCCCGGTCGGTTCTTCGCCGAGCGCGACGTCAATGTCGGGCACACGCTGGCCCTCCTCGCGCTCCACGTCTTTGCGCTCCCGCTGGGCGTCTGGGCCGTCGGTCGGATCCTCCAGGCGCGGATCGACGGCACCGTGATGGTCGACAACCCCAGCCGACCGTCCGAACAGTTCTGCGAGACCGCTCCCCAATCGATGGACGTGGGCTGCGACGCGCCCGCGGAGGTCGAACGGAACATCGACGCGCTCCTCGCCGACGCCGTCGGGGAGTTCATCGGACCGGTCCTCATCGGGATCGGGATCGTGATCGTCCTGGTCGCCGTCGTGCTCCACGCCGGAGCGAGGCTGTTCGACGGGGAGCGCGGCATCGCGACGTCGTTGGCCGTGTCGCTCTGGGGGCTCGTGCCCTCGCTCGTGAGCCTCGTCGTCGGGCTCGGCCTCCTGTTCGTCCTGATCGATCCGATCACCGTCACGACCCAGAGCGATCCGTCGGTACTGACAGAGCGCATCCGGGCCGACCTGGCGCCGCTGGTCCGCTGGCAACCGCTCGTGACCGGGGCGACGTCGCTGTGGTCCGGGCTCGTCTGGCGGGCCGGGCTCCGACACGAGCAGGGGCTGTCGAACGGTGCGGCGACGGGCACCGCCGGGACCGTTGCGCTCATCGTGTGGCTCCTCTCTCTCGCGTAGCCGAGGGGAACCGCAGACTCGGCCCGAGCCGCTCGCGGCCGTCGACCACCAACCGTTTTTCCGGTGGTCGCCGAAGGCGTCGGTATGACGAGCGGTCGCACCTTCGTCGCCACGACCGTCGCGGTGGGTCTCGTGGCCCTCGCACACGCGGCGGCGACCTGGCCGATCGCCGCGACGATCGCCCTGTTCGGGGGCGGCGCCGCGGTCGCGTTCGTCGCCGAGGCGGTCGTCGTCGCCCTCGGCTGGCTCGAACACCACCTCGGTCCGAAGGTCCTCGGCGTCCCCCTCTACGTCCTGTTCGGGTGGACCGGGGCGATCTACCTCGCGTTCCGACTCGCGCTCCTCGCGACCGACGGCTGGCTCGCCGTGGTCGCGGCCGGAACCGTCGCGACCGCCTACGACGTGCTGACCGACCACCGCGGCGTCGAGGAGGGATACTGGACGTACCTGGACGACCTCGGCGGGCCGCGCGTCCGGGCGGTCCCGTGGTGGAACTTCGCCGGGTGGTTCGCGATCAGTTGCCTCACCGCGGCGCTCGCCACCCCGTTCCTGTGATGCGTCTCATAATGTCTATTGTCAGAAGAAAACAGAGCGCGGGCGCTATTCGTCGACGGCGGTCGTGAGGTTCCGCTCCAGGGTCTCGACGCTGTGGCGGATCTCGGCGACCTGATCGGTCTGCTGTTGGTTCGCCGCGGCGAGTTCGGCGACCTCGTCGGCGATGCGTTCGACGCCCTCGACGGTCGAACTCAGCATCGCCGAGATATCTTCGGCGCTCGTCGCCTGCTCGTCGGTCGCGGTCGCGATCTGTTCCAACTGCTCGGAGACGTCCGCGATCGCCTCCTGGATCTCCCGCTGATTCGCGTTCACCGCCTCGATCTGGGACTCGATCTCGTCGACCTGTTTCGTCGTCTGTTCGATCCCGTCGACCGTCTCCGCGGCGATGGTCGCGATCGATTCGACGAGGCCCTCGATCCGCTCGGCCTCTTCCTTGGACTCCGTCGCCAGCGACTTCACCTCGTCGGCGACGACCGCGAAGCCTTCTCCGGCCTCGCCCGCGCGAGCGGCCTCGATGGAGGCGTTGAGCGCGAGGATGTTGATCTGGTCGGCGATGTCGTCGATCACCGCGACGACGTCGTCGATCTCGTCGACACGCTGTGCGAGGTCCTCGGCGTCGCCGGCCATCCGGTCGCTCGCGTCCGCGACGTCCTCGACCGTCTCCAGCAACTCGGTCGTCGACTCCTCGGACTCGGTCGCGAGTTCTGCGGTCTCGGAACTCTGCGTCGAAATCGTCTCGACGCTGGCGGCGACCTCCTCGGTCGTCGCGCTGAACGTCTGGATCTCGTCGTCGACGTCTCTGACGTGTTCGGCCTCCTCGTCGGCGACTTCTGCGATCACGTTCACGTTCTCTGTCACCTGCGAGGACGCCCGTTCGAGGTCGCTCACGGTCCCGTCGAGGTCCCGCTGGACCTGCTCTTGGACGCGCTGCATCGACTGGCGCTGCTCGACGAGGTCAGTCACTCGGGTCACGACCTCGAAGGCGCCGACGACCTCACCGTCGGGCCCGCGGAGCGGGACGCTCTTCGCGCGGATGTGCCAGTCGCTGCCGTCGGCGTGGGATCCCGAGCGGATCTCCGACTCCCGGACGGACTCGCCGGACTCCATCACCTTCTCCGCGAGGGTCTCGCTCGCGCTCTCGGTGCCGACGAGGTCGTAGGCGGACTCGCCGACCGCCTCGTCGGACGAGATGCCGATGAACGACTCGTTCTCCTGGTTCCACTGGGCGACGCGGCCGTCGCGGTCGACGGTGAACGCGGGGTCGGGGAACCGATCGACCAGCTCCCTGAAGAGGTGTCGCCAGTGGTCCCGCTCGGCGCGGTACCGTTCTGCGTCGCTCGCGTCCGCCGGGACCTCCGGCGCGAGCGTTGCCTCCTCAGCGAGCGGTGCGTTCTCGGGGGTGCGGGCTCGTTGTGCCATTACCCCGGGTGGGCCGTCGCAGCCATTTCAAGCTGTGTGTGTGAGTATCAACACTGATTATACTGGAGACAGTGGCGACTCGCGGCGATCCGGCTGGCCGGACGGCGACGGCTCGCTGCGACGCGCCGCCGCCGCGAACACCCGCGCGACCCGCGGCTCAGGGAACTTTGAGGTACGCGTAGCCCTCGTCTTGGAGACGTGCGAGTTCGCCGACGCCGGAGGGGACGAGGTCGACGTTCGCCAGCAGGTCCGTCGCCGCCATATCGCGGCTCGAAACGGAGTTCCGACACCCCAGGCAGCGGACCGGCGTCTCCCCGAGGGCGCGGACCTCCGTCGAGACCGGCGAGCCTGCCTCGACGGCCCGGATCGCGTCGCCGTTGACGAGCAGGACGACGTCGTCGACGTCTGCGGTGTCGTCCGCGAGGAGGTTCCGGACGTTCCCGAGCGCGTGGCGCCAGTCGTCGACGTCGCCGCTGGAGAGGTGGAAGACGACCTGCATACGCGTGGGTACGACAGGCGCCGTTTAGAAATTGGTGCTGGTGCTCGACGGGGTCGGCGAACGGCCGCCGGGGTTCCGCCGGCGGGCGAATGAACAACGGTTTTGCCCCTCGCCCGCGCTCGGAGGAGGTATGCACGCGATCACGAACAGCGGCTGGATCGAGGTCGTCACGGGCTCGATGTTCTCGGGGAAGACCGAGGAGATCCTCCGCCGGCTCCGACGCGCGGAGATCGCGGGCCAGGAGGTCGCGGTGTTCAAGCCCGCGGTCGACGACCGCTACGGCGAGACCACCGTCGGCTCCCACGTCGGCCGCCAGTGGGAGGCGACCGTCGTCCCCAGCGAGGGCGACGGCGTCTGGGAGATCCGCGAGTCGCTGAACGGCCAGGACGTCGTCGCGATCGACGAGGCGAACTTCTTCGGTCCCGAGCTCGTCGACGTCTGCCAGCGGCTGGCCGACGACGGCCGGCGCGTGCTCGTCTCCGGCATCGACCAGACCTACCGCGGCGAGCCGTTCGAGCCGCTCCCGCAGCTGATGGCCGTCGCGGAGTACGTCGACAAGCTCCAGGCGATCTGCGCGCAGTGCGGCGAGCCCGCGACGCGGAATCAGCGCTTCGTCGACGGCGAGCCCGCCCACGTCGACGATCCGACGATCGTCGTCGGCGCCGAGGAGTCCTACGAGGCGCGCTGCCGGAACTGTCATACCCTCCGGCGCGACTAACAGAAGCAACGTGACCACCTGGGTAGCCGATCCGGAGGGCGGCCGCGACCGCGGTCCGCGCGCCGTCGCCCGCGCCTGGCTCGAAGTCCTCCTCCGACCCCGGCAGTTCTTCGCGCACGGCGTCGCGCCCGGCGATCAGGCCCCCGGCCTCGTGTTCGCGGTCGTCGTCGCCCTCGGGTACACCGTCGGCCTCTTCGCGTTCGTCCCCGCGCGGATCCCCGACCTCGCGGGCGGGCCGGCCGTCTCCGCGTTCGTCGCGCTCGCCGCCGTCGCGCTCGTCGTCGCGCCGGCGACGCTCCACCTCACCGCGGCGCTCCAGACGGTCCTCCTGATCCTCGTCGTCGAGGACCGGGCGGGCGTCAGCGAGACCGTCCAGGTGATCGCCTACGCGGCCGCGCCCTGCGTCGTCGCGGGCGTGCCGATTCCCGCGGTCCGCGCGGGCTGTGCGCTCTACGGGGCCGCGCTGCTCGTCGTCGGCCTCCGCGTCGTCCACGGGACGTCGGCCGCGCGAGCGACCCTCGCCGGCGCGATTCCGGCGATGTTGCTCTTCGGAACCGTCTTCGGCGGCATCGACGCGGGGGAGGCGATCCTCCTGGCGCTCGGGCTGATCTGAGCGGCGGACGCTCCCCGCGCCCCCGCCGATCTCGCGGCTCCCCCGGGCGAGCGGGATTCGACAATCGTTTTAGTCGTGGCACATTTGACTCTTGCAATGGATTGGATTACGCACGACGAGGACGTTTGGTTTGATTTCAGAGGCGATTCGCCGGAGCAGCTCACGCCGGGGCGGTTCTACAAGGGAACGGTCGACGGGTTCGCCGACTTCGGCGTGTTCGTCGACCTCGCGCCGGGCGTCACCGGCCTCCTCCACCGGAGCGAACTCGACCAGCGGCTCGAGAGCCTCGACTGGGAGTCGGGCGATACGGTGTTCGTCCAGGTGAAGAACGTCAGGAGCAACGGCAACATCGACCTCGGCTGGTCGATCCGCCAGTCCGAGTCGGAGTTCCGCGGGGCCCGCGTCCACGACCCCGACGGCGACGCCGACGGCGAGCCGATCGAGGCCGAAGACGACGGCCCCGAGCCGGTGAAGAAGACGCCGAAGGGCGTCTCGACGAAGTCCCGCGCCACGAACGGCACCGAGTCCGCCGAGACCGAAAGCGGCGTCGGCGGCGGGGCGGCGGCGGAGGCGTCCGAGGCCGACACTGACTCCGAGCCCGACGCCGAGGCCGACTCCGGTTCCGAATCGTCCGAAGAGCCCGCGGAGACGACGGCGGACGACGCCGCGGACGCCGCGGAGGTCGCGGCGGCCGGCGCCGCAGCGTCGACGGCGGCCAAGGCCGAAGAGGCCAGCGAGACCGAAAGCGCCCAGGAATCCGACGCCGAAGCGGACGCGGCCGAGGAGCCGCCGGAGCGCGTCGCGATCGACTCCCTCGGCGACCGGGTCGGCGACCGCGTCCGGATCGAGGGCGAGATCGTCGGCGCGCGCCAGACCGGCGGCCCGACGATCTTCGAGGTCCGCGACGAGACCGCCGTGGTCGACTGCGCCGCGTTCGTCGAGGCCGGCGTCCGCGCCTACCCCGAGATCGGGGAGGGCGACGTCGTCCGCCTCGACGGCGAGGTCGAGCTCCGCCGCGGCGAACTGCAGGTCGAGACCGAAGAACTCACCGAGCTCACGGACGAGGACGCCGAGGCGGTCGAACAGCGCCTCGTCGACGCGCTCGCCGAGCGCGCCCGTCCCGACTCCGTCGAGCCGCTGGCCGACCACGACGCCGTCGCGGCCGTCACCGACCAGCTGGCCGACGCCGCGGAGGCTATCCGAACGGCGGTCCTCCAGTCGCGGCCGATCGTGGTCCGCCACGCCGCCACCGCGGATGGATACGTCGCCGGCGCGGCCGTCGAGCGCGCCGTCCTCCCGCTGATCCGCGACGAGCACGCCCGCGCCGACGCCGAGTACCACTTCTTCACGCGCCGCCCGCTCGACGACCCCGTCTACGGGATGGACGCCGCGACGAACGACGTGACCCAGATGCTCCAGGACAGCGAGCGCCACGACGAGAAGCTCCCGCTCGTGGTCCTCGTCGGCGTCGGCGGCACGACCGACTCGCTCGACGGCCTCGGCCTGCTCGGCGTCTACGGCGCCTCGCGCGTCGTGGTCGACGCCGACGAGGTCGACACGGAAGTCGTCGACGAGGCGAGCGTCCTGGTCTCGCCGAGCCTCACCGAGACGGACGCCTCGGACCTCTCGACCGGCGCGCTCGGCGCGAACCTCGCGTCGGCCGTCAACGACGACATTACCGGCGATCTCGCACACCTCCCGGCGGTGAGCTACTGGGACGACGCGCCCGGGGCGTACGTCGACCTCGCCGCGGAGGCCGGCTACGACGCCGACCGGACGCGTGAGCTCCGGGAGGCCATCGCGCTGGAGGCGTACTACCAGTCCTACCAGGACAAGCGCGAGCTCATCACCGACCTCCTGTTCGAGGACGACGGCGGGCTCGCGGGTCACGTCTCCGAGCAGTTCCGGAGCAAGCTCGACGACGAGGTCGCGACCGCGCAGGCGAACCTCGAATCCCGCTCGGTCGAGGGGGTCGACGTCGGCGTCCTCGACGCGGACTCCTACAGCCACCGGTTCGACTTCCCGCCGACGTCGCTGCTCGCCTCGGCGCTTCACCGCCGGAACGGCCACGCGGTGACGGTCGTCTACTCGACCGACGAGCTGTTCGTCCGCGTCGACGGCGACGTCAACGTCCGGACGGCCGCGCGGTCGGCGAGTGAGGCCGTCCCCGAGGGCGGCGTCACGGCCGTCGGCGTCCGACAGAACCGCATCGAGTTCCTCTCGGGCGCCCGCGAGGACGTCGTCGACGCCGTCGTCGACGCCGTCGTCGACCAGCAGTAAGCCGACTCCGCGGCGGCGTTTCGTTTTCGCGCTCCCGACGACCGGGAGCGACACGCTTAACCCCGAAACCGGACGAGAACAGCGTAATGAGACGGTCGCTGGGACGCTCGGCGGTGATCCGCGCGTGAGTACGGACGCCGAGAGCGACGGCGAGTCCGACCCGACCGAGAGCGACGCCTTCCGGCGGACCTGCGAGGACCTCGTCGAGCGCATCCTCGACGGCGAGGTCGACCGCGAGAGCCTGGAGTCGGCGAAGCTCGACGCCTGCTCGGAACACTCCTCGCCGAAGGTCCCCAAGAACGTCGAGATCCTCCAGCACGCCCCCGAGGGCCGACGCGAGGAGGTGAAAGAAGTCGTCCGCCGAAAGCCCGTCCGGACCGCCTCGGGCGTCTCGCCGGTGGCGATTATGACCTCGCCGCATATGTGCCCGCACGGGAAGTGCCTCTACTGCCCCGGCGGGCCGGCCTCGGAGTTCGACTCCTCGCAGTCGTACACGGGTCACGAGCCCGCGGCCGCCCGCGGCGAGCAGAACGACTACGACCCGTACGGACAGGTGACGCTGCGGCTCGAACAGCTCCGACACATCGGCCACCCGGTTGACAAGGTCGAACTGATCCTGATGGGCGGGACGATGACCGCCCGCAGTCACGACTATCAGGAGTGGTTCGTCAAGCGCGCGCTGGAGGCGCTGAACGACTACGATCTGGACGCCGAACCGGAGCCGGCCGAAGAGCAGTCGTTCAAGCCCGACCCCGAGGACGTCGAGTTCCGCTACCTCGAAGACGTCATCGCCGAGAACGAGACTGCCGACATCCGGAACATCGGGACGACCTTCGAGACCAAGCCCGACTGGTGCGACCCCGAACAGATCGACCGGATGCTCGACCTCGGCGCGACGAAGGTCGAGGTCGGCGTCCAGACGACCTACGAGCGCATCAACAGGGAGATGCACCGCGGCCACGGCGTCCAGGCATCGATCGACGCCAACCGCCGGCTCCGCGATTCGGGCTTCAAGGTCGGCTTCCATATGATGCCGGGCCAGCCGGGGATGACGAAGGAGATGATCCTCGAGGACTTCCGGCAGCTGTTCGAGCGCGAGGAGTACCGGCCCGACTACCTGAAGATCTACCCGACGCTCGTCGTCCGCGGGACGCGCGTCTACGACCAGTGGCGCCGCGACGAGTTCGAGCCGCTCGGCAACGAGGAGGCCGCGGAGATCATCAGCGAGGTGATGGGGATGATCCCCGAGTACACCCGCCTCCAGCGCGTCCAGCGCGACATCCCCGCGGACTTCATCGACGCCGGCGTCTGGAAGTCGAACCTCCGGCAGCTGGCCGAACAGCGCGCCGAGGAGAAGGGCATCGAGATCCGCGACATCCGCGCCCGCGAGGCCGGGATGAACGACGCTGACCCCGACCCCGAGCGGGTGGAACTCGGTGTGAAAACCTACGAGGTCGCCGGCGGGACGGAGCACTTCCTGGCGTTCGAAGACCCCGTCGAGGACCTCCTCGTGGGGTTCTGTCGGCTCCGCTTCCCGAACGACCCGGTCCGACGGGAACTGGCGGACGCGGCCGTCGTCCGCGAACTCCACGTCTACGGGAGCGAGGCCGGCATCGGCAGCGGCCAAGGCGAGTGGCAGCACCGGGGCTACGGCCGCCGGCTCGTCCGCCGGGCGGAGGAGCTCGCCGCCGACGCCGGCTACGACTCGCTGGCGATCATCTCCGGGATCGGCGCGCGCCAGTACTACCGCGAGAAGCTCGGCTACCACCAGGACGGTCCGTACGTCTCGAAGCAGTTGGAGTAGGGGCTGACAGTCGACACTCGCGGTCCCGCGCCGACGTGTCGAGCACCCGCGGCCCGACGCGGGGCGACGTTCAGAGCACGAGGACACTGGCTGCGGATTCGTATATAAACGCTCGCGACGGGACGACGCGTCGAGAGCGGTAAAAGAGCTCTACGCGTCGTCGAGGCCGATCGACATCTCGATGTGCGGAATCCCAGCCTCCTCGAACTCCTCGCCGTGGGCGTCGTATCCGAGCCGCTCGTAGAACTCGCGGACGCGCGTCTGGGCGTGGAGCGCGAGTCGGTCGAACCCTTCCGTGCGCGCGGTCCCCTCGACGGTCCGCATTATGTCTCGACCCCAGCCCTCGCCGCGCCTGTCGGCCGCGACGGCGACCCGTTCGGCCTTCGCGGTCGTTTCGTCCGCCGCGCGGAGCCGGGCCGCCCCGACGGCCGCGCCGTCGTCGTACGCGACGAAGTGGGTCGCGTCGGCGCCGGGCTCGTCGTGGTCGTCGTACTCGATCGCCTCATCGACGCCCTGCTCGTCGACGAACACCGCTCGCCGGACGGCGAAGGCGTCACGCCGCTCGGCGTCGGTCTCTGCGACGAACACGCCGGTCCGTCCGTCGTCCGCTGCCCCGCCCCCGCGTCCGTCGTCGGCTGTGTCGGTCACGTCCGAGGTGTGGCGGGCCGGGAGGCTGAGCGTTTCGGATCGAGGTGCTGGATCGAACGACGTGTCGGATGGGGATCGAAATCGAAATCGGAATCTGAATCGGAAGAACGCGCTCCAGCCGTCAGGGCCGGTCGGTCGCGACGCCGCCGTCGACGGGGTTCGCGGTGCCGGTGCCGCCGAGGCCGCCCCCGTCGCCGTCGAGTACCTGCACGTACGCGTCGGCCATAATCCCGTAGAGGGCGATGAAGAGCACGGTGCTGAGGACGTTCACGATGACCTCGCTCGCGACCGGCGAGCCGACGAGGTCGATCACCGAGCCGACCGCGCCGACGACCGCACCGATGACTCCGCCGAGGAGGACGATGACCGCCAGCTTCAGGCGGTTCCCCTTCGAGTGAGTCCAGCTCCGCTTGATCGCTGCGATGGCGCGCTCGTCCTCGATGCTCACCTCGAAGGCGAAAAAGAGGAAGCACGCGCCCAGGTAGATGCCCGGGAGGATCAGGAACGCCAGCCCGATCGAGACGGCGATGCCGACCAGGATGCCGCCGCCGATGAGCGAGAGGGTGGCTCTGCCGACCCGACGGGTGTAGAGCGACGACGGGAAGGACCCCAGTTCGCGCATCGGGCGTGCGAGTCCCCGTGCCATCGCCACGAAGTACGCCGAACTGAGGACCATCACGAGCAGGAAGAGCACGGCCGCGACCGTGCCGGAGACGGGCAGCGTCAGCCCGAGCATCTGCGTCGCCTCGGCCGGCGCCCCCTCGGGCAGGAACCCGAGAACGAGCGTGTTGGCCGTCGCCTGAATCAGGAACTGGATGGCGAGCAGCGCGACGAACAGCACGCCGCCGCTTCGGGTGAGTACCCGTCTGATACCGTTACCGAACGCTTGACCGAGTCGGAGGGCCATACGGGTGTATCCCTCGCGATCCGTTATAAGACTACGCCAGACTCAGAAACGGATTTCAGCTATTGCCGCGGCTACCCGGCGGCGTCGCGAAAAATGGTCGGGGTGTACGAGTCGTCGCTTACTCGAAGAGTTCGACGGCCTGTTCGTAGCGGGCGGTGGGTTCGTCCCAGTCGACGACCTCGAAGAAGTTGTCGATGAAGTCGCCGCGGGCCGGGCCGTAATCGTGGTAGTAGGAGTGCTCCCAGACGTCGAGTGCGAGGATCGGGTGGGAGCCCCAGAGTGCGCCCTGGTCGTGCTTGTCGACGACGACGTTGCGCAGTTGGTTCGAGAACGAATCGTAGACCAACAGCGCCCAGCCGCCCGCGTTGGACGCGGCGGCCTCGAACTCGCCCTTCCAGGCTTCGTAGGAGCCGAAGTCCTCTTCGATGCGATCGGCGAGGTCGCCCGAGGGCTCGTCGCCGCCTTCAGGCGACATCGAGTTCCAGAAGAGGTCGTGCAGGATGTGACCCGACCCGTTGTGGGTCACGTTTCGGATCGCACCCGCAGATGAGGAGAAGTCGCCCGCCTCGCGGTTCTCTTCGAGCGTCTCTTCGGCGCTGTTCCAGCCGTTCACGTAGCCCTGGTGGTGCGTGTCGTGATGCCACGTCAGCACCTGCTCGGAGATGTGCGGTTCCAGCGCGTCGTAGTCGTACGGAAGGGGATCGAGTTCGTAGCTCATAGTGTAAGCCTCCGTTCCATCACACGTTCGGGACGCTGTTAAACATTCAGGGAGGTGTGGTAACAAGTATGTCACTGATTTCAGTTACCCCGGGTCGTCGCCGGTGTGCGCCGGACGCTCACGACCGATCGGCGTCACGGATCGGCCGTCGAGAGCCGCCGCGCCGATTCGGAGCGGCATCGATGGATTCGGTCAGACGCGGCTACGACACAGAGTGTCACACCGATACCATCTCAAGGGTAACTAATACTGCTTAGCGATCGCACGGCGAAGCGTCTCAGAATTGGAACGGAGACTCAGGCCACGAGCGGTGCCGACAGACGCGCGGACGCGCCGGATTCCGATCGCAGCGATATCGGAGAACCCTCTCGGCCGTAGGAGCAGCGGCGGGCTCACTCGTCGCCGCGTGCGGCCTCGAACATCGCCAGCGCCGACTCGCGGCGCTCGCTGTGATCGACGATCGGCTCGGGGTACTCGGGGGCGGCGTTCGCCCGCTGAGTCGGTGAGAGCTCGTGCCACTCGTGGATCAGGTCTGGCTCGACGCCGCGGAGCTCCGGCACGTACTCGGTGATGTACTCGGCGTCGGGGTCGTAGCGTTCGCCCTGCGTCATCGGATTGAAGATCCGGAAGTACGGCTGGGCGTCGGTCCCGGTGGAGGCGGCCCACTGCCAGCCGCCGTTGTCGTTGGCGGTGTCGTGGTCCGCGAGGTGGATCCGGAAGTGGTCGTAGCCCTCGCGCCAGTCGATCTGGAGGTCCTTCGTGAGGAACGAGGCGACGATCATCCGCACGCGATTGTGCATATACGCCTCCCGCTTGAGTTGGCGCATCCCGGCGTCGACGATCGGATAGCCCGTCTCGCCGTCCTTCCACGCCCGCAGCTCCTCGGGGTCGTTCCGCCACTCGATCTCGCGTTCGTACGTCCGGAAGTTCTCGGTGACCACCTCGGGGTTGTAAAAGAGGACGTGCGCGTAGAACTCCCGCCAGGCGAGCTGGGACTGGTACTCCTCGACGGAGTCGACCTCGTCGCCGTCGGCTCGCTCGTGGGCGGTCGCGGTCGCCTCGTACACCTCGCGAATCCCGATCGTTCCGAACTTCAGGTCCGTCGAGAGCCGCGAGACCGCGTTGCGAGTCGGGTAGTCCCGGTCGTCCTCGTACCGGAAGATGCCGTCCTCGCAGAACGCCCGGAGCCGCTCGCGCGCCGCGTCGGTGCCGGCGGACTGGACGTCGGCCTCCGGCTCGTCGAAGCCGAGTTCCTGAATCGTCGGCAGTTCGTCGCCGTCGATGTCGACGAGGGCGTCGGGGGCGGGCGCGTCGAGGGGCTCGGGCTTCTCGCGGTCGCGCCACTTCTTCCAGAAGTAGGTGAACACCGAGTAGGGCTCGCCCTCGTTCGTCGTGATCGACCCCGGCTCGTGGAAGATGGCGTCGTGGAACGACTCCCGGGCGACGTCGCGGTCGTTCAGCGCCCGTCGCACGCGGGCGTCGCGCTCGCGGGCGAGCCCCGAGTAGTCCCTGTTCCAGACGACCCGGTCGGCGTCGTACTCCTCGGCGAGGTCCGGGATGACCGACGCCGGATCCCCGCGGACGACGACGAGGTCCGAGCCGCGCTCGCGGTACCACGCCCGCAGTTCGGCGAGCGCGTCGAGCAGATAGCGGACGCGCGGCGCGCCGGCGTGGTCGAGGACCGCGTCGTCGAAGACGAAGACCGGGACGACGCCCCCCGACTCACCGTCGGTCGCGTCGGCCCCGACTGCGTCAGACTCGACCGCGTCGGCGGCGGCCGAAAGCGCCCGGTTGTCCGCCGCCCGGAGGTCTCGGCGGTGCCAGTGAATCTGCATACCGACCGGTGGGACGCCCCCGCCGTCAACGTGTCGGCAGAACCGCCGTAATGCCTACTCCACTTTTTACCGCGAGCGCCGTCAACGGGGGCGGCCCTCGGCGATGTGAGACGAGAGTAGTCAGTATCAGCCCTCGCCGACTTCGATCGGGTCGATCCCCTCGCGGCGTCCGTCCAGAACGGCGAACCGCTCGCCCCGCCGTCGTTCGAGGAGGTGGAGCAGGCGCTCGGCCCACCGGAGCTTCCGCGCCTTCGCGTCGCTCACGTCGGGATCGTCGAAGTCCCAGCCGACGAACCGGAGGTCGGCCGCGCCGAGCGCGTCGGCCAGGAAGGCCGCCCGGTCGCCGTCGGTGAAGCCGCCGAAGTTGTACACCGAATCCACGGGCGCGGCCTGGGTCGTCGCGAGCACGTGGTCGGCGTCGCACCGCGGCACCCACGCCTCGACGAGGTCGACGTTGTCGCCGTGGGCGTGGGCCGCGACCGGGATCCCGTCCCGGCTCAGTTCCACCGCCGTCTCGGGGTTCTTGTCGAGGTCCGTGACGAAGCAGTCGAGGTCGTAGCCGGCATCCAGAACGATGTCCGCGGCCGTCGAAGCCGCGAATATCCGGTCGGCGTCGGCGACGCGGTCGACCTCCTCGGCGAGGCCGGGCGCGGCGCCGACGACGGCGACGGTCTGGCCCGCACAGTCGAGTCGGTCGAGGTCGAAGGGCGTCGCGTACTCGGTGATGACGCCTCTGGCGCGCTCGTCGCCCTCGCGGGGGTACCCGAAGTCGCGGAGGATCGCCTCGTAGATCGGCTCCCAGGTCTCGAAGCGCATAGCTACCGCTCCCGGGCGTTACGGTACGAGCCGGAATGGCACCAAGTACCCCTACCCGCGTGCCCTTCCGGCTTCCATTGGGTCGGTTCCGAACGGTCCGTCATAAGCTTTCCCGTGTTCTGCGGCGTCTGACGCCCCCTGTGACGGCGTCAGACGGCAGTTTAGTGGGCGGACGTCCATTCAAACGCGCGAGACGCGCCGAATCAAACATCGACCCGGAAATTCCCGTGATACGGTCGGTACGATGGCGGCGGTCCGGGCGCAGTCCGGTCATTCGACGGCCTCCGCGATCGTATCGAGCGCCGCGGCCAGACCGTCGGACGCTTCCGATCGGTCGTCGACGCGGTCGGGGAACCCGGCGAGCGCCCGCGGCGTCCCGAACAGAAGCGCGCTCCGGCCGTCTGGACCCGAGTCGCTTCCGCCGTCGCTCCGGGGCGCCACGTCGCCGCGAGCGGCCTGGACGTCGCCGCCGTCGCCGACGACCACGGTCGCTCCCGAGCGGGCCGCAGCGGTCGAGAGCGCGCCGATGTCGCCGTCGGAGAGCCCGCCGAGCTCGAACACGCCGGTCGCGGCGTCGCGGGCGGCGTCGGCGGCGTCGGCAGCGCCCAGTCGGTCGAGGTGGCGCCTCGCCTCGGCGGGCGCGGTCACGTCCAGTTCCTCGACGGCGACGTCGCCGGCGCCGCGCTCGCGGACGCGCGAGCGGGCGAATTCGTGGCCGATCAGCGCGGCGTCCCGCGTCTCGGCGACGTCGTGGGTGCGGATCACGTGCGCGCCGCGTTCGACCGCCATCGAGGTCGCCGCCAGCGACACCGGCAGCGCCTCCTCCGTCGAGCGGCCGGCGACCTCGCGGAGGAAGTTCTTTCGATTGATGGAGACCAGGATCGGATAGCCGAGGCCGCGGAACTCCCGGAGCCGGCGGAACGTCTCGCGGTCGTCCGCTAGCGTCTTGTCCTCGGACCAGCCGCCGAAGGCGGGGTCGACGAGCGTCTTGTCGGTGAAGCCGTTGAGCGAGAGCGCGTCGTAGATATCGTCGACGTCCTCAATCGCGCCCGGCCGGGTCAGGTCCGGCGGCGAGGCCATCTTCGCGACCGCGACGTCGCGCTCCGCACAGACGCGGGGCATCTCCGGATCGGCGAAGCCGCAGATGTCGTTCACCATATCGAAGCCGCGGTCGAGCGCCTCCTCGGCGACCTCGTGGTAGCGCGTCTCGATCGAGAAGACGGCCTCGCCGGAGACGCTCTCGATCGTCTGGATAGCCGTTTCGAGCCGTTCGAGCTCCCCCTCCGCGGAGAGCACCTCGAAGCGCTTGTTCGCCGATTCGAGGCCGACGTCGACGATATCGGCGCCCTGGTCGATGAGCTCCTCGTCGACGTAGGCGGCGGCCTCGCCGGGGTCGTCGAAGACGCTCGGGTCGTAGGGGGACTCCTTCGAGACGTTGAGCACGCCCATAATCCGCGGCGGGTGCTCGTCACCGATCGGCAGTCCGGCGGCGTCGACAGTTCGCATACCCGACCTGAGGACGGCGGACACATATACTGTCTGGCAGCGGCTCGCGGGGAGGGAGCCCCCGTCCCGCCGACGCGACTCGTCGGTTCTTTGGCGCCGCGGCGCGAACGGCCGGCTATGCCCAGGCCCAAATCGGACTTCGAGACGCTCTACCCGTACCGGCTCTACGAGCCCGAGGAGATCCTCGATCCCGACCTGATGTACACCGTCCCGGAGATCGCCCGGCTCCTCCAGGGGCTCGATCCCGACGTCGAACTCGATCCCGAGACCGAAGAGAACCTCGTCCGGTGGACGGTTCCGTGGCTGATGACCCACACCGACGACCTGGTGATCAACGACCCCGTCGGCGACGAGCCGGGGTACTTCGGCGTCGAGAGCGACGAGCGGCCCGCAGAGGAGATCCCCGAGGACGCCGACGAGTGACGCGGTGACGGACGTCCGGCGCCGAGCGAGTCAGCCCATCTGTGCCGCGTGCTCGGCGACCTCCAGGTCCGAAAGCGGATCCTCGACGACGCTTCCCCCGTGGCCCGTGTGGAGCGCGCTGAGGTCGTCGCCGACCGCCTCGCGGAGCTTGCGGATGCTCTCGACGAGCGTCGCGCGGTCGCCGCCCTCCAGGTCGGTCCGGCCGAAGCTCCCGTTCTCGAAGACCAGATCGCCCGCGAAGCAGACGCCGGTCGCGGGGGCGTACAGGCAGACGTGGTCGGGCTTGTGCCCGGGCGTGTGGAGGACGTTGTAGTCGTCGTCGCCGAGCGGCACCGAGTCGCCGTCGGCGACGGCGTTGTCGACGTACTCGCTGTCGGCGTCGAACCCCCACGTCTCGACGTCGAATGCCTCGCGGATCGCGGCGACGTTCTCGACGTGGTCGGGGTGGGTGTGCGTGAGGTAGAGCCGATCGACGGCGTCGTTGTGGTCTCTGATCCGCTCGACGACGTCGAAGTTCGCCCCGGCGTCGACGAGAGCGGTCGTCTCGCCGGTGACGAGGAAGACGTTCGAGGTGAAGGCGCGAACGTCGCGTGCGAGGTTGTGTATCACGCTCCGACGTAGCCGACGAGCCGACTTCGCTCTTTCTCATCCGCCGCCTCGGCCCGGTGTCTCCGACGGCGCCTGGACCGAGAGCCCGTGGGCTTTTGGTCGCCCGCGACGACGCTCCGGTGTGTATCGGAAGGGCCACTACGGCGTCTCGCTGCTCGTGTTCGCGCCCGTCGCGTTCGTCCTCCTGGCGATCGACCGCGGCGATCTCGCGGTCGTCACCGGCGGCGCGATGCTCTGGCTGGCGATGCTGCCCGACCTCGACCACAAGATCCCGGGGATCTCCCACCGCGGCCCGACCCACTCGCTGGCGTTCGCCGCGCTCGTCGGCGCCGTCTTCGCCGGAATCGGAACCGCGCTGTCGGGGGTCGCGAGCGAACCGCTCTCGACGGCGGTCGTCGCGGGCGGGCTCTCGATCGCGGCCCTGGGGTTCGTCATCGGCGCGCTCGCCGTCGTGGCCCACCTCGCGGCCGACGCGCTGACGCCCGCGGGCGTGAACTTCCTGTGGCCGCTGTCCGGGCGGACCTACTCGCTCGGCCTCTGGCGCGCGGACAACGCCGTCGCGAACTACGGCCTGTTCGCTGTCGGCGTCTTCGCGACGGCCGCGGCGGCGTATCTCGGCGTCGCGGTGTGAGCCCCGGCCGGGGTCGGCGGCGGGGGCCGCGTCACAAAGCTTATTTATCGCCTTCTCGTTAGGGCAATTGCAATGGCGAAAGGTACGGTTGCGTTCTTTAACGACACAGGCGGTTACGGTTTCATCGAAAGCGAGGATTCTGAGGAAGACGTCTTCTTCCACATGGAGGACGTCGGCGGCCCGGACCTCGAAGAAGGCCAGGAAGTGGAGTTCGACATCGAGCAGGCCGACAAAGGCCCGCGCGCGACGAACCTCCAGCGCCTGTAAGAACGCAACACAGCGGTAGCGGTACTGCGGTCGGCGGTTCCGTCGATTCTCACCACGATTCTTCATTTTCACGCGCTGAGCGGGAGCCACGCCGTTCTCGCACGCCTTACAAGCCTCACAGATCGCCGTCCGCCGCGCGCTCGCGGACCTCGGCGGCGCGCTCGCGGATCGCGTCCCACTCGTCGTCGCTCTTGCGGTCCACGTGGGAGTACATCAGTCCCATCCGGCCGGTGCCGCGGAGCGTCTCCTCGTTGCGGTCGAGGAAGTCCCAGTAGAGCGCGTTGAACGGACAGGCGTTCTCGCCGGTAGTCTTGGTCTTCGCGTACCGGCAGTCCCCGCAGTAGTCGCTCATCCCGTCGATGTAGTTGGCCGAGCCGGCGTAGGGCTTCGAGGAGAGAACGTCCGATCCGAACGTCCCCATCCCGACGACGTTCGGCGTCGTCACCCAGTGGTAGGCGTCGACGAAGCCGAGGTGGAACCACTCGTTCAGCTCCGCGGGGTCGACGCCGTAGACGAGCGCGAAGTTCGCGAGCACCATCAGGCGCTCGATGTGGTGGGCGTAGCCGCGGTCGCGGACGTGGCCGACCGCCTCCGAGAGGCATTCCATCTCGGTGTCGCCGTCCCAGTACAGCGGCGGCAGCGACGCGGTCTGATCGAGCTGGTTCGCCGTCGCGAGCTCCGGCATCGCCCGGCGGTAGACGTGTCGCATAAACTCCCGCCAGCCGATCACCTGGCGGACGAAGCCCTCGACGCTGTTGAGCGGGGCCTTGCCCGACTCGTAGGCCTCGACCGCCGGCTCGACGACCTCCCGCGGGTGGAGCAGCCCGAGGTTCAGCGCCGCCGACAACAGGGAGTGACACAGCGCCCACTCGCCGTCGAGCATCGCGTCCTGGTACGCGCCGAATTCCGGGAGCCTGACGGAGACGAAGTGCGAGAGCGCCTGTCGGGCCGCCTCGCGGGTGACCGGCCAGACGAACGGCTCCGCCGAGCCCCAGTGGTCGCCGTATCGCTCCTCGACGAAGGCCCGCACCTCGCGGGTCGTCTCGTCGGGCTCGAACCGCGGGACGTCGGGCGGGGACCACTCTGGGGGCGGCGTCTCCCTGTTTTCGTCGTCGTAGTTCCACGCCCCGCCGACCGGCTCGTCGCCGTCCATCAGGATGCCCGTCTCGCGGCGGACGTGGCGGTACCACTGCTCCTGGCGGAACGTCCGGTCCGCGTCGGCGGCTCCGCTGGCTCCGTCGCCTCCGCCGTCTCCATCTCCGCCGTCCCCATCCCCGCCGCCTCCGTCACCGGCCCACTCGTCGAAGAAGTCGCGGCTCGTCAGAAAGAGGTCGTTCTCGACGAGCGTCAGCGAGCCGCCGCGCGACTCGACGAGCTCCCGTCGGCGCTCGTCGGCGCCGTGACTCGGCGACTCCAGCCCGACGAGGTCGTCGCCGGGGTTCGACGCGAAGTAGCGGTCGAGCGCCTCCCCGAATGTCTCCGCGCGGAGGTAGGTGACCTCGTAGCCGCGCTCGCGGAGCTCGTCCCGGAAGTGCCGCATCGCGCTGAAGACCAGCGTGAGCTTCTGCGGGTGGTACGGCCGTCGGTCGGCGAAGGCGTGGGCTTCGATCAGGAGCACGCGATCGGCCGCGGCGAGCGGCGCGCTCTCGGGAGAGAGCTGATCGCCCAGGAGCCAGACCGTCATCGTCCGTACCTGGGAGGGCGACGACAAAACCGCCACGGCCATCGCTCGGCAGCGACCGCGCGCCTCGCCCGCCCGCGACGACGTAATTTCGTCCGAAACGCCCGATTTCGGGCGTTTCGGAGAGTTGTTCGCGAGAACGGACGTAGGGCAAGAATTTAGACGGCGGGCTCCGAGGGGGTACATAGACCGATATGGACGGCGCTACTCCCCGAATCCTCGTCGTCGAAGACGAGCCTGACTTGGCCGAACTCTATGCCATCTATCTCTCGGATACGTACGATGTGGAGACGGCGACCGACGGCACGACCGCGCTCGAACTCGTCGACGACGACGTCGACATCGTCCTCCTGGACCGCCGGATGCCGGACCTCACGGGCGACGAAGTGCTCGAAGAGATCCGGGCCCGCGGCATCGACGCGCAGGTCGCGATGATCACCGCGGTCGAGCCCGACACCGACATCGTCGAGATGCCCTTCGACGACTACCTCGTCAAGCCCGTCACCCAGGACGACCTCCACAGCCTCGTCGAGGTCCTCCTCCGCCGGGCGAACTACGACGAGCGCTCCCAGGAGTTCTTCCGGCTCGCCTCGAAGAAGGCCGCCCTCGAATCCGCGCCCGACGTCGCCGTCGAGAACGAATCCGAGTACCAGGAGCTGACACAGCGGATGGAGGAGATCCGCGAGGATCTCGACGACACGCTGGCGGACCTGAGCGACGACGACTTCCGCGACGCGTTCGCGTCGTTCCCCGACGGTGAGGGCGACTTCGACGTCGACGAATCGGATTCGGACCCCTTCTGATCGCTGGCTTCGCTTCTACTCCCGCCGACTGCCCGGCTGCGGATCCACGTGCGCCGGCGCCAGCAGGTCGTCGAGGCGCTGTTCGTCGAGCCACTCCAGCAGTCGGACCAACTGCTCCGTCGCGGCCTCGAAGAGCCGTTCGCCGATTTCCGCGGTCGCGTCCGTCTGATCGCCGAAGACGCCGTTCTCGGAGTTCTCGATCGCGTCGTAGAACGTCCGCGCGCCGTGTTTCTGGAGGAATTCCGCGGTCTCGACGTCGGCGAGGCCGCCGTCCCGCGCGGCTTCGAGGCGGTCCTCGCGCACCAGATCGGGGGCCAGATGCTGGATCATCGCCGTCTCCTTCGGGCCGCCGTGGGGGCCGTTGTGCTCGAAGACCTCCTCGACCAGATCGGGGATCGACTCGTCCCACATCCACTCGATCGCGTACATCGTCCCGTCGTCGCGGAGGCGGCGGCCGACCTCCCGCAGGTGGTCGACGTTGCCGCCGTGGGCGTTGACGTAGACGACGCGGTCGATCCCGTGGTACGCGAGGTTCCGCGTCAGCGACTCGACGTAGTCGCGGAACTGCGGCGGGTCGATCCACATCGTGCCGTGGAACTGCCGGTGGTGCGGGCTGACGCCGACGTTCACCGTCGGCGTGCAGAGGTATCCCGTCCGGTCGGCGGCCTCGCGCGCGAGGCCCTCCGCGATGAGGTGGTCGGTCGCGAGCGGGAGGTGCGGGCCGTGCTGCTCGGTCGAGCCGAGCGGGATCAGGGCGACCGATTCCTCCGCGACGTACTCGCCGAGTTCCGGCCAGGTCCGGTCTGCGACGTACATACCGGCCGGAGGCGATGGAGCGTCAAGAAGGTACCCACCGCGGACCGCAGCGCGGGAGCGGGGTCGTCGGTGGCGTTCGGTGTGGTCCCGTCCTGCGATGGACGGTCGCCCCCGCCGGGACTTACTGGGGCCGGCGTCCCAGTCGATCCGGTCAGGGATGCAACACGACCTTCACGCCCGCTCTGTCGGCCTCGGCCTCGAAGGCGGCCTCGTAGTCGGTCAGGTCGAACGCGGGCCCGACGACCGGCGCGAGGTCGACAGACGGCGCGATCGAGAGCGTGCGGTGCCAGTCGGTCGCCCGGCGGGCGTTGACCGTCCGGACCGCGATCTCCTCGTTCACGAGGCCGTTGAGGTCGACCGGCACCCGGTCGGCGCCGTGGTACACGCCGATCTGGACGAGCTCGCCGCCGGGACGGAGGCTCGACTCCGCGAGCCGGAGCGCGGACTCGTGGCCGGACGCCTCGACGAAGACGTCGACCGGCTCGTCGAGGGGCCCCTCCCCGACCGTGCGGGTCGCGGCCGCGCCCATCTCGCGGGCGATCGGGAGCCGCGTCCCCTCGTCGGCTGCCGCACCGATCATCACGACCTCGCTCGCGCCCGCCTCGACGGCGGCGATGAGTGCGCTCAGGCCCGCCGATCCCGGCCCGGTGATCGCGACGCGGTCGCCGGCCGCGAAGGCGGAGACGTCGAGACCGTGGACGCCGATGGCGAGCAGTTCGAGGAACACGCCCTCGTCGAAGGAGAGGCCCTCGGGGAGTCGGTAGAGGTTCCGCGCCGGGACGGTCACGTACTCCGCGAGCGCGCCCTGGACCTCCGTGTCGATACCGATCGACTTCCGGCCGTGCGGCGAGAAGCCGGTCTCGGTCGTACAGAGGTTCTCCCGCCCCTCGCGGCAGTTGCGGCAGCGCCCGCAGGAGATTCGGGGCTCGACCGCGACGCGCTCGCCCCCCGTCCAGTCCTCGACGCCCGGGCCGACGGCGTCGACGACGCCCGCGAACTCGTGGCCGAACACCTGCGGGAGGTGCGGTTCGTAGCGGTGGAACGACTCCGCCCAGCGGTAGAACGGCGCCTCGACGCCGCCGTCGATGCCGACCGACTCCACCGCGATCCGGACCTCGCCCGCGCCGGGCGTCGGGACCGGTCGCTCCGCGAGCGTCATTCCCGGCCGCGGATCGCGCTTTTCCAGCACCGTCATTCGATCCTCCGCTGTCATAGGTCGGCGTTCGCAGAAGCGACGCTTACCTGTTCGGGTCGCGAGCGGGATCCGAGGCGTGGGACGATCCCAGGTCGCCGTCGATCACGCCCACGGACTGTCGC
Source organism: Halobellus sp. MBLA0158 (assembly GCF_041477585.1). Lineage (NCBI taxonomy): Archaea > Methanobacteriati > Methanobacteriota > Halobacteria > Halobacteriales > Haloferacaceae > Halobellus > Halobellus rubicundus. The sequence goes on along the minus strand of NZ_JBGNYA010000001.1, from coordinate 1,610,693 downwards.
CCCCCGTGTGTCCGACCCCTGATCCCTCGGGGAGGTCCCCACGGCACTCGGCGGTGAGCGGCTGTCCCCGGTCGGGTTCGACGCGGTTCCCGCAGACGTGTCTCTGATCGTCCAGACTGACCTTCTCTCGGTCCTCGAACCCCAGCGCGACGTCGGTGAAGTCGTGGAAGTAGTTGCCGTAGAGGTCGTTCTCGTAGCTCTGTTCGGGATAGCCCGCGTCGAACTCAACCGCCATCGCGCAGCCGTAGATCTCGTTCCAGCGGACGACGTTGTGGTGACCGTTGTGACTGATCACGACCGGCGTGGTCTCGTCGGCAGTCAGGCCACCGCCGGCCGACGTGCAGTACTCCACGGTGCAGTGGTGCGTCCCCGGCTTCAGATCCACCATCTCAGCGTGTCCGTGGCCCGCGCTCGCGTCGATGTGGTGGATGTGGACGTTGTTCGTCTCGTCTTCGGGGTAGCCCTTGCCCGGGGGGTTGCCGACGTAGACGATCTCGCCGTTGTGGCTGTCCGCGTCGCCGAGGAGGTACTTCACGCCCGCGGGGCCGTGGACTCGGAACTCGCCGACTTCCACGTTCTCCGACCAGTGGACCTTGATCAGATCCGCGCGGCAGTTGCCGACGGCGTGGGGTTTGACCACCGCGCCCGTGAGGTACTCGTCGTCTTCGACCGGCCGGTCGGGACGCTCGCCGCTCTTGATCCGCTCGTAGAACGTCTCGTTCACCTGGAGTTGGGATTCGGCGTACGCATCGGGGTCTTCGGGGCGCGAGGGGTCGTACAGCCCGTCGAACGTCAGCCCGGTCAGATGGACGTGATCGTGGTTGATCTCGAAGGGCTGTCGCGAGCGATAGACCGCCTCCGGCGGGCCCGTGATCGTGATCGGAGCGGACGCCGTCCCGGCCCGAGCGGTTCGAACCGACGTTCCACTGCCGTATTCGCCGGGGAGAGCGTAGACGGTCTGCCCGGGGAGCGCCGCGTCGATCGCGGTCTGTAACCGCCCGACGGGTTCGTCCCGGGTGCCGACGTTCCGATCGGAGCCGTCCGGGCTCACGAAGATCGTCTCGGGGTTCTCCCGGGGCGTCGCCGGCTCGTCGGCCGACGCAGTCGCAGTCGGTGTCCCGCCGGTCGCCGAGGCCGTCGCCTGTTCGGGGGACGGTGCCGTCTCCGACTCCGGCCCCGATTCGGACAGACAGCCCGCGAGCGATCCCCCGGCTCCGACCCCGAGCGCGAGAAACGTCCGTCGTCGCATAATCTCGGTCCGGATGGCACGAGCATATAGGTACGGGCCCGTGGCGGCGCGAGCCGACCCTGGCTCACTCCCGATCGTCCCGCCGCGCCCGATAGTCCGGCAGCGTGTCGTCCTGCATCACGGCCGTCCGGCCGCCGTCGACGAGGAGGTTCGCGCCGGTCACGAAGCCCGCCTCGTCGCTGGCGAGGAACGCGACCGCGCTCGCGACGTCCTCGGGCGTCCCCAGCCGCCCGACCGGGTGGATCGACTCGATCTCGCGGCGCCGCTCGTCGTCCATCGCCGAGAGCGTCCGCTCGATGGCGATCCAGCCGGGGTTCACCGTGTTGACGCGGATGTGGGGCCCCAGGTCGAGCGCCATCGCCCGGGTCATTCCGTTGATGCCGGCCTTCACGGCGTTGTACGGGAACATCTCGGGCATCGTCAGGAACGCGTGGTTCGAGGAGACGTTGACGATCGCACCCGAGTCGATCCGCTCGGCCGCGGCCCTCGCACACAGCCAGAACGCCCGGAAGTCGGTCTCGACGACGAGTTCCCAATCATTCATCGTCGCGTCTTCGATCCCGGTCTCGGTCTCGACCCCCGCGTTGTTCACGAGGACGTCGAGCCGGCCGTACTCCGCGACGGTCGCCTCGAACAGCGCCTCGATGTCGTCGGGGTCGCGCATATCCGCGCGGACGAAGGTCGCCGCGCCGCCAGCGTCCTCTATCTCGGCGACGGTGGCCTCGCCGGCCTCGCGCGTCCGCCCGGTGACGACCACGCGGGCGCCCTCGTCGGCGAGTCGCCGTGCGATCCCCGCGCCGATCCCGCGGGTGGAGCCGGTGACGACCGCGACGCGGCCGTCGAATCTGTCTCCCGGCATCTCACCACTCCGCGACGCTCCCGTCGTCGTGGCGCCAGACGGGGTTGTGCCAGTCGGTGTCGCCGGCGACGTCGCGGACGTGCGCCTCGTCGATTTCGATGCCCAGTCCGGGCCCGGTCGGCAGTTCGACGTAGCCCTCGTCGTACTCGAAGACCGAGGGGTCCGCGAGGTAGTCCAGCACGTCGCTCTCCTCGTTGTAGTGGATGTCGAGGCTCTGCTCCTGGATGAGCGCGTTCGGCGAGCAGGCGTCGACCTGGACGCAGGAGGCGAGCGCGATCGGCCCGAGGGGACAGTGCGGGGCCACGGCGACGTCGTAGGCCTCGGCCATCGCGGCGGTCTTCTTCACCTCGGTGATCCCGCCGGCGTGGGAGAGGTCCGGCTGGATCACGTCGACGGCGCCGCTCTCGAAGACCTCCTTGAAGTCCCAGCGGGAGTACATCCGCTCGCCGGTCGCGATCGGGACCGTCGTGCTCGCGGCCAGCTCCGGGAGCCAGTCGTTGTGCTCCGGCAGCACGGGCTCTTCGACGAACATCGGCTCGTGGGGTTCCAGCGCCGCCGTGAGGCGCTTTGCCATCGGCTTCGAGACGCGGCCGTGGAAGTCGACGCCGATATCGACCTCGCTGCCGACGGCCTCGCGGACGGCCGCCAGGCGCTCGCGCGCGGCGTCGACGGCCTCGGGCGCGTCGACCCGCCGGAGCTCCGGCGTCGCGTTCATCTTGAGCGCGGTGAACCCCTGGTCGACCTTCTCGCGGGCGGCCTCCGCGACGCCGGCGGGGCGGTCGCCGCCGACCCACTGGTAGACCCGCACGCGGTCGCGGGCGCGGCCGCCGAGCAGTTCGTAGACCGGCGCGCCGAACTGCTTGCCCTTGAGGTCCCACAGCGCCTGGTCGATCCCGGCGATGGCGGACATCAACACCGGGCCGCCGCGGTAGAAGCCGCCGCGGTACATCGTCTGCCAGTGGTCTTCGATCGGCGTCGGATCCTCGCCGACGAGATACGTATCGAGCAGTTCTTCGACGGCGGTCTCGACGGTCCGCGCGCGGCCCTCGACGACCGGCTCGCCCCAGCCGACGCGGCCGTCGCTGGTCTCCAATCGGAGAAAGAGCCAGCGCGGCGGCACGCGGTAGAGGTCGTAGTCGACGAGCCGCATCACGCGATCGCCCCCGGGAGAGCGGTCTCTGCGGTCCGGGACGCGGCCGATCCGGACGGACGGAGTGACGGTGCCATAGTTCGTAACTCGGACGCGTGTACAAAAATATCTGCACTGTCGCTCCGAGACGGAGCGACCGCCCGTCGGACGATTTATGGCCGCGAGCGGTCAGAGACGAGTATGAGCAGAAAGCGACACGCGGATTTGGGTCGGATCCGAGAGACGGGGATCGTCGGGATCCTCCGCGGCGTCCCCGAGGCGAAGACGATCGACGTGGTCGAGGCGCTCGCGGCCGGCGGCGTCGACGTCGTGGAAGTCACCGCCGACACCGACGGCGCGCTCGACACGATCTCCCGCCTCAGCGACGTCTTCGACCGCTCGGAGGTGCTCGTCGGCGCCGGGACCGTCCTCGACAGCGAGACGGCCGTGGCCGCGCTCCGCGCGGGCGCGGAGTTCGTCGTCACGCCGAGTTTCGACCGCGGGGTCGTCGAGGCGTGCAACCGCTACGGCGCGGTTGTGGCGCCGGGCGTGATGACGCCGACCGAGGCGCTCACCGCCTACGAGGCGGGCGCCGACCTCCTGAAGATCTTCCCCGCGTCGACTCTCGGCCCCGGGCACGTCCGGAGCATCCGCGGCCCACTCGACCAACTCCCGCTGGTCCCGACCGGCGGGGTCGACCTCGACAACGTCGCGGACTTCATCGAGGCGGGCGCCGCGGGCGTCGGCGTCGGGAGTTCCCTCGTCGACGGCGAGGCGGTCGCCGCCGAGGAGTACGGGGCGATCCGCGAGCGCGCCGCGTCCTTCCGCGAGGCGATCGAGCGCGCGCGGTCGGCGTAGGTCGCCGTTCCGACCCCGCCGGCTACCGCATCGAGACGATCGTCAGGAAGAGGATCGCGACGAACTGGAGGGCGCGCATCGCCAAGACCGCCTGCTGGGCGGCCGCCGAGCCGGTGTAGAGCATCCCCATACTGAAGAAGAACGACAGCGCGACGAGGTTCTCGATCGCGAGCACCACGGCGAAGCCGAGCAGTCCGAGGGTGAGCGGCGTCCGGAACGCCCGGTAGTTCCGGGCCCAGACGACGCCCAGGGCGACGAGGAGCAGGACGTTCAGCGCCGAGAGCGCGGCCGCGACGCTCAGGAACGGCGTCATCGGTCGCCTCCGCGAGAGCGAACGTCTGCGATCGGTGCGCGCGGGTCAGTCGTGGGAGTCATTCTGTCTCGTCCTCCGTGTTCGCGTCCGTATCCGCATCCGTGTCGGCGTCCGTATCGAGCGCCGCCTTCTCGACGATGCGTCCGAAGGCGTCCCGGTTGGCCTCGAAGCGGTCCGTGAGGAAGTACAGCTCGCCGTAGTCCTCGCCGCCGGGCTCGACGACGTCGTGGTCGACGAGCATATCGAGGTGGTGCCGCACGGTGTTGTAGTCCACGTCGAGGAGGTCGGCGAGCTGATTGGCGTTCCGCGGGCGGTCGTCGAGCAGCCGGATGATCCGCGCCCGGTTGGCGCCGCCGCGCGTGCCCGCCAGCAGGTACCAGAGTGCCTTCTCCATCGCGATTCGGGTGACATTCAGACCGTTCGTGTAAAGGTGTCCCGGTGAGTCGATCCGCCTCCGCGACCGGACGCCCGCTCACACGTCGACCTGCTTCGACACCCACCCGGTCGAGCCGCTGGGGTAGGCGTCGGACTCCTCTTTCGGTTGGACCGCGCCGGTCCCGTCGATCGCCCGGACGACGACCTCGTGGGACGACTCCGGCGCGTAGACGTGGCGCCACTGCCGCCAGACGTCGTCGCCGGGCAGCGGCTCCGAGAGCTCGGCGTCGGTCCAGGTCTCGCCGCCGTCGGTCGAGACCTCGACGCGCTCGATGCCGCGCGTCCCGGCGTAGGCGTGGCCGGCGACCTCGATTTCTCCACCGTCCAGCCGCGTCGTGCTCCACAGTTTCGCCACGGTGTTGACGGGGCCGGTGCCGTGCCAGCCGCGCTGCTCCCAGTAGCCGTTTGCTTCCTCTTCGAGGAGTTCGATCTCCGAGACCCACTTCACGTTGGTCTCGCCCCAGTGGCCGGGCACGAGCACCCGCACGGGATGGCCGTGGGACTTGGGGAGCGGCTGGCCGTTCATCTCCCACGCGAGGAAGGCGTCCTCCAGCGCGTCGACCGGGAACTGGACGAAGTAGTCGTCCTCGGCGCGGAGCATCGCACAGCCGCAGGCGCCGCCCGGATCGACCTCCTCCAGGATGGGCTTCAGCGGCGTCCCGGTCCAGACCGCCGTGTCGAGCTTCTTGCCGTTGAGCTTCTCGCCGACGCACCGGAGCGTGACGTAGCGGTGTTCGACCGGGCGCTCTGTCAGCTCCGCGAACGTGACGGTGCGCTCCTCGCCGACCGCGCCGGTGAACGTCAGCGACCACTCCTCGGAGGGGACCTCGGGGTCGAACTGCGCGATGTCGACGTTGTAGAACCCCCCGATCTCGCTCACGAGCCCCGGGAGGCCGTCGGCCGCCCAGTCGAGCGACTGCGACTCGGCGTCGGCTATGAGCCGCTCGACCTCGGTCAGGTCCGCCTCGGCCGTCGCCGTCTCGGCGTCCGCCTGCTGCATCTCCTCGGGCGTCGCGGTCGCGGGGGTGTCGACGTCGGACTCCGGTCCCGCGGGGGTCGATTCCGCTCTCCGCGTCCGGAGCAGTCCGAGCGCCCCCGCGAGCGCGACGAGCGCCAGCGAGCCGACCTCCGAGAGCAGCATCCGCCGGCCCGCGGAGGGGTTCGCCGCCTCCGCGGTCGACAGCGACGACGCCTCGACGGCGACGAGCAGTGCCACGGGGACGGCCGCGCCGAGGGACAAGACCGGCCGGGCCGTGAGCGCGGCCGCAACGCCCCAGGCGAGGGCACCGCCGAGTACCGGCGCCGCGAGCCGCGATGCTCGGCCGATCTGCTGCGCGCCGACGTATCCGGCCACCCCGGCCGCACCGAGCGCGCCGACCGCGAGGGCCACAGAGAGCCCGATGTGGAGGAGATGCGCCTCCTCGCCGACGTTGGTGATCATAAACGCGACGAGCGAACCCGGGGTCGATCGGACGACGAAGGCGTCGATCGGCGCGACGACGAACTGCCGGGAGTAGCCGGCGACCGCGTAGGAGCCGACGACGCCCCCGATCCCGGCCGCGCCGGCGAGCCTGAGTCTACGATCCATCATCGATCACCCCGACATCTCGGTGCTCGTGGACTCGTTCGACGTCTCGGTCTCCATCGACTCGTTCGTCGATTGCATCGTCATCGAGTCGTCCATCGATTCAGTCGACATCGAATCGTCCATTGATTCGGTCCCCATCGAGTCGTCCATCGATTCAGTCGTCATCGAATCGTCCATCGATTCAGTCGTCATCGAATCGTCCATCGACTCGGTCCCCATCGAATCGTTCATCGTCTCGGTATCGGTCTCCGTCCCCATCGAGTCTTCGGCCGTCTCGCCGCTCATCGACGCTTCTGTCGTCTCGTCGTCGGGTGTCTGTCCGCCGGAGCCGCCCGAGCAGCCGGCGAGCGCGGCGACCGCGGCCGCGCCTGCGGCGCTCAGCATCCGCCGTCGTGAGAGGTCGGGGTCCATCATCCGGGCGGACGGAGACGCGACAGGGGAAAGTACGTTTTTCAAGGTCGGATCGGACTCCGGACCGGATTCCGCTCGAATCTCCCCCGACTGCGTACAAACTCCGTACCAATTTCGTCGGGATCGCCGAGGCGCGTCGCCCATCCACGGCAGTATTTTACGTTCCCCGCACGTCCGTTTACGTATGCTCGTCACCGACGACGACGGACTCCGATCGATCCTGGACGGCGAGACGGTCGCGGTGGTCGGCTGTTCGACCACCGCCGGCAAGGCCGCCCACGACATCCCGGCGTACCTGCAACGGCACGGCTACGAGGTCGTCCCGGTCAACCCCTTCGCCGACGAAATCCTCGGCGAGACCGCCTACGACTCCCTGGCGGACGTGCCCGAGTCGATCGAGATCGACACCGTGGACGTGTTCCGCCCGAGCGAGGAGACCGGCGACATCGTCGACGCCGCCATCGAGCGCCACGAGAGCGTCGGCGACGTCTCGGCGGTCTGGCTCCAGCTCGGGATCACGAACGACGAGGCGGGCGAGCGGGCCGCCGAGGCCGGGCTGGACTTCGTCCAGGACAAGTGTATGAAAGTCGAACACGCGCGGCTCGCGGACTGAGACCACCGAGCGCGGTCGAGGGCGACTCTACTCGTCGGCGTCGGCCGAGTTTCCGTCCGAGTGCTCGTCGCCGTCGGCTTGGCCGTCTCCGTCGTCCGATCGCTCGGCCTCGGAGATGTGCGCCTCGGCGGTCACGCTCTCGACGTCGATGCCTTCCTCCTCGGCGAGCGCTTCGAGCAGCGCGCGCATCTCCGCGCTCTCGGCTTCGAGGCGGTCGACCCGCGCCTTCGTCTCCTGGGTCGTCTCGCGCATCTCGACGACCTGGTCCCGGAGGTCGTTCAAGCGGGTGTAGACCTCCTCTGCCATATCGGTCACCTTCTGGAGCTTCTTCGCCGTGCCTCCGAGTCCCATATCGAATGCCAGACTCCGGGGGTTTGAGTGCGTTGCGGCTTCCGGCGGATCAGAGCGCGTCGGCGTCGACGCGTCCGACGAGCCGCCGGAGGCCACCGTAGGCGACGACCGCGACGAGGCCGATCGCTCCGACCGCGACGTACTCGACCGTGCCGCCGCTCCCAATGGCGAGCCGCGCGGCGGCGTTGATCGGCCCGTTCGGGAACACCGCGGTCCCGCCAAAGACGAGCAGGACGCCGATCGAGTAGAGGAACTGCGCGCTCCGGCGCTCGGGCGCGAGCAGCGCCGTCGCCGCGCCGACCGAACAGACGAGCAGCGCCAGCGCGGCCACCAGCGCGATCAGCGCCGGGATCGCGGAGACGCTCGTCCCGTTGAGTTCCAGGAGGAGGACCCACAGCGCGGCCTGGACCGGCGCCAGCCCGGCCGCCGCGAGCAGCTTCCCGTCGACGACGTCGGTCAGCGAGACGGGCGCCACCCGGAGCAGTTCCAGCGTGCCGCGGTCGATCTCTTCTGTCAGCGCGTCGACCGCGATCGACCCCGAGATGAACACCGGCAGGAAGAGCAGGAGCGGCAGGAGCACGGTGTAGGTGAAGCCGAAGTACGGGCTCGACGAGGCCTCCGGCGGCAGCTCCAGCGGCAGGGAGTCGAGGTACGCCGCGCGCTGGGTGCGCTCCAGCCGCTCGAAGGAGCGCAGCACGTCGCGTAACTGGACGACGACGATCGTCGTCTGGACGTTGCCGTCGGGCGCGACCGCCCTGACGAACACCCGCTCGTCGCGCGTCTCCGCTACCAACACCGCGTCGACGCCGGTCGCCTCGTACTCGTGGAAGGCACGCAGCGCCGTCTCCTCGGAGCGGTAGTACTGCGCGTCGACCCCGCGGACCTCCCGGGAGGCGCGGATCAGGTCCTCGGCGGCGTCGCCGGTGACCGCGACGTCGACCTCGGCGCCCTCGACCTGACCGGGGTCGTACAGCGACACGAGCCCGACGACCAGGAACGAGGAGAACGCCGCGATGAACAACTGAAGGGCGAGCGCGAGGACGATCGTCTTCTCCTTCCGCAGGCTCCCCAGTTCGCGGCGCGCGATCGTGAAGCGGGGGTCGCGCTCAGCCAAAGCGACTCACCACCGTGAGGTTGTAGGCCGTGTGAAGCAGCACGCTGCCGACGAAGGCGACCGCGTACCACCGCAGGTCGCGCCGCGCGCCGAGCGCGGTGAGGCCCGCGGTGACGACGTGGAGCACGAGCGGCGCGAAGAGCAGCCCGAGCGCCGAGAAGACGCCGATCCCGCTCGTCGCGAACGCGGCCTGCCCCAGCGCGATCTCGGGCAGCCCGACCACCTGCGCGACGGCGGTGAACTTCTCGCCGACGAAAAAGCCCAGGCCCGAGAGCGCCCCGAGGCCGAGCGCGACGCGTCGCGTCCGGTCGAAGCGCCCGCTCTCGAACGCCGCGAAGATATGGAGGCTCTTTGCGACTTCCTCGACGAGCGCGACGACGACGAGGACGACCGGGATCGTGATCGACACCGGGAGCGCAAACAGCACCGCGACCGCGAGCAGTTCGGCGACGAAGACGAACGGGATCGACAGCCCCGAGACGACGGCGACGTCCCGCGGGCGCGACACCCGCGCGTCGAGGGCGTCCAGCAGTTTCAGCGGGACCGCGCGCTGCGTGAAGAGGTCCTCCTCGCGGTAGATCCCGATCCCGAGCAGGAACAGGATCCCGGCACAGAGCGCGAACGGTGCCGTCGCGAAGAGGAACGCCCCGGGCGTCACAGACTGGAAGGGCTGGAGGTCGCGTACGACGATGGTGAGCGGAGAGATGAGCGCGATCGGCGTCACGTTCGCGAAGATGGCCGGGACGAACGTGTAGGCGGTCAGGAACACCGAGACGGTGACCGTGACGAAGGTGAGCTCCTTGAACGACCGCGCGAACATCGCGCCCGCGAACGTCGCCGCCAGGAACACGAGCGCGATCGGCAGCACCGCGGCGACGGAGACGAGGCTGCCGCCGACGCCGAGCGCGACGAGCGCAGTCAGGGCGACCATCGCGCCCAGGTACGGCAGCGTCTTCCCGGCCACGATGTCGCCGGGCGAGACCGGCGCCACGAGGAGCAGTTCGCCGCGACGGTTGATCCGCTCGTTGAGCATCGTGCTCCCGTAGGCCTGGACGACGAAGTTCATCGGGACCAGGAAGGCGAAGGCGAGCACGAGCGAGCCGAAGGGGAACGGCGGGCTGATCTCCGCGGGGGATCCGGACGTGTCGGTCCCGAGCGGATTGATGCCGCCGAGCGCGGGCACGCCGAGCGGGCCGCTCGATCCGGCGTCGCCGTCCGAGTCCGCCTCGTCGGCCCCGCCGTCCGCGGCGCCGCCGGACCCGTCACCGCCCGATCCGCTTCCGGCGCCTCCGCCTCCGCTACCGTCGCCGTCGTCGACCGTCGCGCCCTCGGGGAGGCCGGACGAGCGGGAGACGTACTGGAGGACGACCACGACGGGAAAGGCCGCAGAGCCGTTCTCCTGGGACTGCATCAGGCCGACGTTGTGGGACCGCACCGCCGAGCGGAACTCCGACAGCGCGGCGCGGCCCTTCGGCGTGTCGGCGATCCGGACGCTGTCGTCGCCGATGAGCACCTCAAGATCGCCGCCGCGGAGCGCCTCGGGGTCGGGCGGACGCGCCTCCAGCGCCACGCTGCGCTCGACGGGCGCGCGGTAGGGACTGTCCTCGGCGACGCCGACGCGGTAGATGTCGCGGTCGAGTGCGACGCCGCCCGCGAGGACGCCGGCGCCGACGACGGTGCCCGCGAGCAGGAGCGCGACGACGGTGAGGATCGCCGTCCGCCGGTCGAGGACGCCCGCGGAGCGCTCGACCTCCCAGCGGGCGATCCGCCCGACGGCCGAGAGGTGATCACGGAGCGAACGCCTCACCGCGTTCCTCCTCCGCTGCGCTCGCGTTCTTCTCCCGTTCCCGCAACGGACCCAGTCGACGCGCCGCGGGGTTCGGCCGCTTCGGCGTCGCGTTCGGCGGGTCCGCGTCCGCGCCCCGCGGCGGCCTCGGGTGGCGTCTCCGCGGCGAGGTCGAGGAAGATGTCTTCGAGGCTCTGCTCGCGCGTCCGGATGTCGACGACCTCGCCGCCCGCGGCGGCCGCGCGCTCGCGGACCTCCTCGACGGCGTCCATATCGTCGACGACCGCGCGGTAACGCTCGCCTTCGGCGCGCTCGTCGCGGTCGGCGCCCGCGACGGGGACGGTGGTGAAGACGTGGTACCGGGTGGTCCCGTAGGCCTCGCGGATCTCCGGGACGGTCCCGCGGGCGATGATTTCGCCGCGGTTCATAATCACGATTCTGTCGCAGACGCTCTCGACGTGATAGAGGTTGTGGGCGCTGAACACGACGGTCTTGCCGCGGTCGGCGAGCTCGCGGGTGAATTCGAGCACGTAGTTCGTCGTCAGCGGGTCCAGCCCCGAGGCCGGCTCGTCGTAGATCAAGAGGTCGGGATCGTTGACGAGCGAGCGCGCGATCGCGACCTTGCGCTTCATCCCCTTCGACATATCGCCGAGCCGCCGCTCGCGGTGCTCTAGCTCCAGCCGGTCGAGCGTCGACTCGGTCCGCTCGCGCGCGGCCTCGCGCGGGACGTCGTAGAGGTCCGCGAAGAACTGGAGGTACGACCGGGGCGTCATATCCTCATAGAGGGGCGACTCCTCGGGCAGGAAGCCGAGGTTCCGCCGCATCTCCGGGTCGCCGGCGTCGTAGCCGGCGACCTCGGCGGTTCCACCGGAGGGCTCGACGAGGCCCGCGAGCATCTTCAGCGTCGTGGTCTTGCCGGCGCCGTTCGGCCCGACAATGCCGAAGATCTCGCCGCCCTCGACGGTGAAGTCGCTGCCCACCACGGCCGGGAAATCGCCGTAGGTCTTCCTGAGCCCCTCGACGCGTATCGTCGCCATTACCGGGGCGACGGCGTCGGCCCGAATAAAGTCGCCGCCGCGGCTATCACACCTGAGACTGGTCGGCGCGATGACGGAAATACTCAAGTTGCCGTCCGCGGAGGTACAAGCCAACGGGGGCAAGCGTGACCGGAGACAGGGAGACCGAGGGGGACGGCGAGGCGGCCGGTGACGGTCTCGATCCCGAGACCGTCGTGGGACCGGGAGACGAGGCGCCGGCCGTCGGGAGCGAAAGCGAGAGCGACCACGACGGAGACGGGGACGGAAACGGGGTCGGGACCGCCGACATTCCGCTTCCGTGGAATACCGTCTCGGATAGCGCGACAGAATCCGAAGAAGCGACCGACGACACTGATACCGATGCCGACGCCGAGGCAGAGGCCGACGCCGACGACCCGACCTCCGGGGCCAGACCCGTCCCCGACTCGTTCGAGGACCTCCGGTTCGTGGGGCCGAAGACCGCGCCGATCCTGGCGGACTCGGGCGTCTCGATCGCCGACATCTGCGAGAAGCGGGTCTCCTACCGGGACCTGACCGAGGCCGGCGTCAACCCCGGCGTCGCCGCCAAGATCCGCCGCGAGCACTCGCTGTCGTGGTCGCTCGACGGCGGCGGGACCGACCTCGATCGGCGCTCCTCACAGATCCGCGGCCTCGACGACGCCGAGCGCGCCTGGATCGCCGAGTCGTCCGGGTGGTCCACCGGCGGCGAGGACGACGCGGCCGCCGAGACCGACGGTTCGGGCGACGCGACCGCTGGCGAGGCCGCTTGGCGGGCCCAGACCGACGCCGGCGTCCCGGAAGCAGGGAACGGCGAGTCGTCATCAGGCGCCGAGAGCAGGAGCGGGAGCGAAAGCGAGACCGCAAACGGAGAGGCGCCCGCGACCGCCGGAGAAGCCGCCTGGCGCGCCGAGAGCGGCGTCGCGTCCGACGACGACGAATCCGCGGCGGGGGACTCAGTCGGCTCCGATACGGCGACCGATTCGGAATCCGCGTGGCGCCGACGGAGCGCGCCGACGCCGCTGACGGCGGTCGCGGGCTTCGACAGCGAGGTTACGACGACGCTCCGGAAGGCCGGGATCGGCTCGGTCCGCCGGCTCGCGACGGCCGACCCCGAGAGCGTCGCCGACGCGCTCGAACTCGATCCCGAACGCGTGCGGGCCTGGCGCGACCGCGCCCGCGACCACGAATCGAGCGACGAAAAGTAGCGGCTCAGGCCGTGAGGCTTTGGTACGCGGGAATTTCCGAACAAAGATTTTATAGTCGTCGTGGTCGCAGGCCCAAGCGACTCTTAATCCACGTGATCCGATAGCCATGAGAGACGACGCCACCCCGACCGAGGCCGAATCGACCGGCGAGACAGTCGAGGCCGTCCTCGACACCGTCGCGCGCTCCGCGCCGGACATCCGGCAGGGGCTCCCCGGCCGCCGCGCCGCGATCGAGGCGGAGAACCCCTCCGGCGAGTCCCAGAAGGCCGCCGACGTCTACGCCGACGAACTGCTCTGCGACCGACTCGGCGACATCGACGGCGTCGGTGTCTACGCGAGCGAGGAGCGCCCCGACCCCGTCGAGGTCGGTTCGGGCCTGTCGGTCTGTGTCGATCCGCTCGACGGCTCCTCGAACCTCGAACCCAACGCCGCGATGGGGACGATCGTCGCCGTCTACGACGGGGCGCTCCCGGCGACCGGCGACGAGCTGGTCGCCGCGGCGTACGTACTCTACGGCGCGACGACGACGATGATGGTCGCCCGCGAGGGGGAAGTCACCGAGTACGTCGTCCATCCCGACGGCGAGTACGAGATCGCCCAGGCGGACGTCACCATCCCCGAGGAGCCGTCGGTGTACGGCTTCGGCGGGCGCGTCCCCCACTGGGTCGACGACTTCGAGTCCTTCGCCCGCGAGGTCGAGTCCGATCCGTCGATGAAACTCCGGTACGGCGGCGCGATGATCGGCGACGTCAATCAGGTGCTCACCTACGGCGGGATCTTCGCGTACCCGACGCTCTCGAACGCGCCCGAGGGGAAACTCCGAGTCCAGTTCGAGGGCTATCCCGTGGGCTACATCGTCGAGACCGCCGGCGGCGCGTCCTCCGACGGCGCGCAGTCGCTCCTCGACGTCGAGAAGGACGACCTCCACGCGCGGACTCCGGTCTACGTCGGGAGCGAGGACCTCGTCGACGACCTCGAAGCGGCGCTGGAAGAGTGATCTAAAACGGATATATAGTTTATACTATCGTCGTATACTTCTTACCCAGAGCTTCAAGTACCGATGTACGTGGGGAGTCCTGAAATAAACAAATCGGATGTTCTTTCGGACCGAGTCGACACTCCAACGGAAGATCCAATTAGCCGGCCGATCGAGCCCGTGATATGGCCCCCGAAACGGTCTTCGTCCTCCTGGTCTTCGGGCTGGTGACGGTCCCGCTCGTCGTCGGCGCCGTAGCGTTCCTCAACCGCGACGGCGGCGAAACCGAGCGGATCGAGGACCTGGAGCGCCGCGTCGATGAGCTCGAATCCGAGCGGGAGTGAGTCCTTCTCGGCTGTCAGCTACTCCAGGACGTGCGCCGTCTCGTAGTGCGTTCGGAACGCGAACCACAGGCCGTGACGGCCCGGAATCCGATCGCGCGTCTCGCCGTCGGGACCGCGGAGTTCGTTCCGCGCCAGGTCCCAGCGCGTGCCGTCGTCGCCGACGAGCGCGACGCCCGAGTCGTCCGCGACGCGCTCGACCGTCGATCCAGGAGCCTCGTAGACCGCGACGTCGTCGGTGGCGTCGAGCGTCGCGACCACGTCGCGGCCGGCGACTTCGCCCGCGACGACGCCGGTGTCGCGCTCGCGGAGTTCCTCGACCGGCACGACCCACACCTCGTCGGGGCCCTCGCCGGTGATGCCGTAGACGGAGGCCTTCTCGGGGAGCGGCCCGTCGGCGCGCCTGACTCCCGGCTGGACGATCTCCTCGCGGTTCCAGTAGTGCTCGAAGAAGTCGATGTTGCCGTCGTAGTGGCGGTAGTCGTAGCCGTAGCCCGTGTCGAGGTCCAGCGCGAGCGTGTCGGGATACTCGGCCTTCCACTCGCCCCACTCGGTCTGGGTGACGGCGAACTGGTCGAGGAACAGATCGGGATCCGTGTCGAGGATCGACCCGCCGATCGGCGTCCCCGCGTGCTGGTCCCAGAGGGTCTCAGTCTCCTCGTCGTACATCACCTTGTTGCCCGAGGCGAGCATCCCGCTGCTCCCGAAGGTCAGCACGTCGTGGGACGCGTCGGCGTCGCCCGGCAGCCGGCGGTCGTAGAGGATCGGCGCGTTGCAGAGCGTGCAGTAGGTGAGGCTCACCGGCACGCCGTCGAGTTCGGCGTTGAGGAGCTCGTGGGGGAAGAGCACCCACCGCGGGACGGCGTAGGCGGTCCCCTCGATCTCGAAGCCGAAGACGACGTGGTCGTCTTCGAGGTAGCGCTCGGGGGCGTCGGCGTCGTCGGGTGCGTCGGCGCCGCCGCCCGCGTCGACCGCGTCGCCGGGGACGAAGTCGGGCGCGTTGAGCGCGGCGAGGAAGGAGCGGTCGCAGTTGCCCCAGCGGATCCCCTGGAGGTCGAACTCGCGCGGCTCGCAGTCCAGCAGACCGCCCACGGGCGGAAGGTACGAGCGGTAGAGCCGCAGTTTCCACTCCTCGAAGCCGTCGAGCGGCTCGATCTCCTGCTGGGAGTACCACGACTCCCACTCGACCCAGGCGTGGTCGGAGTCGAAGTCGGGCTCGGCGAGTTCGCGGAGCGCCTCGCGGACGCCCGGCCAGCGCACCTCCGGGAGTTCGAGGTAGCGCGGCGGGTCGCGCTCGCGGAGCACCGCGGGGAAGCCGAACGAGCCCCAGTCGTTGGCGATGCCGTCGATGACGACCAGTTCGACGAGGTGGGGGACGACCCGCTCGTCGGCCGCGGCGGCCAGTTCCTCGATCGCTTCGGCGTGGACGTCGGCGTCGCGCGTCAGCAGTCGCTCGACCGCCGCCTGCAGTCGCTCGGTCGTCGCGTCGGGTGCCTCTGACATCGTATCCCGACCGGTCTCGCTCGAAGGGCAAAACAGTACCTGCGACGCTCCGGTCGGTCGACAGATCCGCACGTGCCGACGGGCGGCGCGTGGCCCCGGACGCGGTGCCGACAACGGCGACTATAAGTGGCCCTTCCACTCAGTAGTAGGCAATATGCCTGATCGCGACAGCGATGCCGTTCCCGACGGCGGCGTGGCGCGAGCGACGCCGGCGAGAGACGACCGCTCGGACTACGAGTACGTCTCGGAGTCGGTCGAACGGCCGGACCTCGTCGACGCGCTCTCGGCCCGCGTCGACGGAGAGGTCCGCTTCGACACCTACACGCGACAGCTGTACGCCACCGACGCCAGCGCCTACGAGGTGACGCCGATCGGTGTCGTCTTCCCGACCTCGACCGACGACGTCGCGAGCGTCGTCGCCTACTGCGCCGACGAGGGGATTCCGGTCCTGCCCCGCGGCGGCGGCACGAGCCTCGCGGGCCAGACGGTCAACGAGGCCGTCGTCCTCGACTTCACGCGGCATATGGACGCCGTCCGCGACCTCGACCCCGATGCCCGCGAGGCGCGGGTCCAGGCCGGCACCGTGCTGGCGGACCTCAACGACCGCGCGGCCGAGCACGGCCTGACGTTCGGCCCGGACCCCGCGGCGGGCAACCGCAGCGCCATCGGCGGCGCCATCGGCAACAACTCCACCGGCGCGCACTCGCTCGTCTACGAGAAGACCGACCACTACGTCGAGGAGGCCGAGGTCGTCCTCGCGGACGGGACCGTCACCACCTTCGGCGAGGTCGAAGTCGACGAACTCCGCGAGCGCGCGGACCCCGACGGCGACGCCGAGGCCCGGGTCGCCGCGGGCGTCGTCGAACTCCTCGACGACCACGGCGACGAGATCGAAAAGCGCTACCCCGAGATGAAGCGGAACGTCTCGGGCTACAACCTCGATCGCCTGCACGCCGAGGCCGAAGGCGAGTACGGCGAGGCGGGCGTCGTCAACCTCGCGCGCCTGCTCGCGGGCTCGGAGGGGACCCTCGCGGTCGTCACCGAAGCGACCGTCTCTCTGGAGCCGATGCCGGAGACGAAGTCCGTCGCGCTCCTGACCTACGACAGCGTCCTCGACACCGTCAGCGACGTCGTCCACGTCCTCGACCACGACCCCGCCGCGGTCGAACTCATCGACGACGTGCTGATCGACCTCGCCTCGGACACCTCCGAGTTCGAAGACGTCGCCGCGAAGCTCCCCGACCGCGCGGAGGCGGCGCTGCTCGTGGAGTTCTACGCCGAGGACGACGAAGACGGCCGAGAGAAGGTGCGGAAACTGCTCGCGGATCGGGTGCCCGGACGGGGGGACGACGCGGACGACGAAGACGAAACCGAGCGCTTCGCCTTCGACGCGCTTGAGGCCCACGATAAAGCAGACCGGAAGGAGCTCTGGAAGCTTCGCAAATCGGGCCTGCCGATCCTGCTCGGACGGACGAGCGACGCGAAGCACATCAGTTTCCTGGAGGACTGTGCCGTCCCGCCGGAGCACCTTCCCCGATTCGTCTCCGAGTTTCAGGAGGTCCTCGAAGAACACGACACCTTCGCGTCGTTCTACGCGCACGCCGGCCCGGGCGTCCTGCACGTCCGCCCGCTCGTGAACACGAAGTCCCAGACGGACCTCGACGCGATGGAGGCCATCGGCGAGGCCGTCACCGACCTCGTCGTCGAACTCGGCGGGTCGGTCTCGGGCGAGCACGGCGACGGCCGCGCGCGGACCCAGTGGAACCGGAAGCTCTACGGCGACCAGCTGTGGGGCGCGTTCCGGGACCTCAAGACCGCCTTCGACCCCGACTGGCTCCTGAACCCGGGGCAGGTCTGCGGCGACGTGAAGCTCACCGAGAACCTCCGGTTCGACCCCGACTACGAGTTCGAGGCGGGCTTCGACTCTGCCCTCGAATGGGACAACGAGAACGGGATGCAGGGGATGGTCGAACTCTGCCACGGCTGCGGCGGCTGTCGCACCCAGCAGTCCGAGGGCGGCGTGATGTGTCCGACCTACCGCGCCGCCGACGAGGAGATCACCGCCACCCGCGGCCGGGCGAACATGCTCCGGCAGGCGATGAGCGGCGACCTCCCCGATGACCCCACGGACGAGGAGTTCGTCACCGAGGTGATGGACCTCTGTATCGGCTGCAAGGGCTGTGCGAACGACTGCCCGAGCGAGGTCGACCTCGCGAAGCTCAAAGCCGAGGTGACCCACGCTCACCACCAGGAACACGGCTCGTCGTTCCGCTCGAAGCTCTTCGCCAACGTCGACACGCTCGCCAGCCTGGGGAGCGCGTTCGCGCCCGTCTCGAACTGGGCGACGAAGGTCCCCGGGGCTCGCGCCGTCCTGGAGAAAACCGTCGGCATCGCGACCGGGCGGACGCTCCCGACGTTCGAGCGCGAGACCTTGCGAGATTGGTTCAAGGCGCGCGGCGGGTCGCGGGTCGCTCCCGACGAGGCCGAGCGCCGCGTCGTTCTCCTGCCCGACACCTACACGAACTACAGCCACCCCGACGTGGGCAAGGCCGCCGTCGAGGTCCTCGAAGCCGCGGGCGTCCACGTCGATCTCGCGGACGTCACCGACAGCGGTCGGCCGGCGTTCTCGAAGGGCTTCCTCGACGCCGCGCGCGAGACCGCGCGGGAGAACGTCGACACCCTGGTGCCCCGCGTCGAGGACGGCTGGGACGTCGTCGTCGCCGAGCCCTCCGACGCGGTGATGCTCCAGTCGGACTACGGCGACCTCCTTTCCGGCACAGACGTCGAGACGCTCCAGGCCAACAGCTACGGGGTCTGTGAGTACCTCGACGCCTTCCGGCTCGACGAGGAGATCGACTTCGACGCCCCCGACCGGTCGGTCGCCTACCACGGCCACTGCCACCAGAAGGCGACGAAGAAGGACCACCACGCGGTCGGCGTCCTCCGGCGCGCGGGCTACGACGTCGATCCCCTGGACTCGGGCTGCTGTGGGATGGCCGGGAGCTTCGGCTACGAGGCCGAGCACCACGCGATGAGCACGGCCATCGGCGAGACGCTGAAGGAACAGGTCGATTCGAGTCCCGCGGAGTCGGTCGTCGCGCCCGGCGCCTCCTGCCGGACGCAGCTCACGGACCTCGGCGCGACCGTCGACCGGGCGCTGCTCCCCCGCGGCGGCCGCGAGCGGGAGGAACCGCCGACGCCGATCGAGGCGCTGGCGGCCGGACTGGCGCGGTAGTCGCGTTCAGACCCCGGCGTCGACGCCGTCGGTCGGGGCCGTGCCGCGGTAGAACATCGCCCCGCCGAGGAGCGTCAGGCCCGCGACCGCGACAAGCGGGACGGCGTACCCGCCCGAGAGGTCGTAGAGGACGTTCAACGCGACGGGCGTCGTGAACGAGGTTGCGGCCTGCCCGAGGATGAACAGCCCGACGATGGCCGTCGCGTTCGCCGGGCCGAACCGCTCGATGATGATCGGCGAAAAGAGCGGCGCGACCGTCCCGAGGCCGACCCCGAAGAGGATCAAGAGCGCGTAGGTCGCGGGGCGGGTACCGGTCCACGGGAGCGCGGCCATCGCGAGCGCCGCCAGCCCCACGCCGGCGACGAGCGTCGCCCGCATCCCGACCCGGTCGCCGAACTCGCCGCTGGCGACGCGGGCGACGACGCTGACGCCGCCGATGATCCCGAACGCCGTGACGGCCACAGAGCGGGCGATCCCGTTCGCGGTGAGCACGCCGACCGCGTCGACCGAGAGCACGAAGTACCAGCTCCACAGGAACGAGAACCCCGCCAGCGCGCACAGGAACCGGGGATCGGTGAGGTTCGCGCGCAGCCACGAGCGATCGACCGGAGACGTGCCGGCCCGCCGCCCCGGCGGGCGCCGGTACACGAGGCTGGCGGCGAAGATCACGAGCGCCATCGCGCCCCCGACGACGGCCAGCGCGCCGCGGACGTCCGTCCGCGAGAGGAGGCGGACCCAGACGGGCGGCAGCACCAGGATGCCGAGGCCGTTGCCGATCATCGTGACGCCCATCGCGCGGCCCTCGTACTCGTCGAACCACTGGGGGACGAGCGAGACGACGATGACGAACATCGATCCGCCGGCGATCCCCACGAGCGCGAACGAGGCGACGAGGCCGAGGTAGGAGTCGGTGACCTGGAGGAGGCCGACGGCGACGGCGAACACCCCGCCCGCGGTCGCGACGACGGGGCGGAGCGGCAGGCGCGCGATCACGACGCCGATCAGGCCGCCCGCGACGTAGAACGTCGCCGTCGTGATCGAAAAGACCGAGGAGACGCGAAGCCCCGAGAGGCCGAAGGCGTCCGCGAGCGCCTCGGAGTAGACGGTGAAGGTGAAGATGAACCCCCAATCGAGGACGAGAATCACGAGTCCCAGCGCGACGATGAGCCAACTGGTCAGCGAGTCGACGGCGTCGGACGGTGCCTCGGTCATACTGTGTCCCTCGCGGCCCGACCGGGGAGTCGGCGGCGACGCGTCGGGCGTGGGCGAACGGTGAATCTGTGCGCTTTTATTGTTTGCTTTCCGAGCAAACGGATCGGACCACCGGACGGTTCGAAAATCCAGATATCACCGGTGTAACCGGGTGACAGCCGGTAAAATCGACCATCTGACCAAACTTTCATTAGTGCTACGCCTAATGGTATTGTATGGCACTCGAAGGCCAGTCTCCATACAGCATCGAGGCGGATTGGAACAAGCTCTATATCGGCGGCGAGTGGGTCGACTCCGAGAGCGGCGAGTCCACACCCGTCGAGGACCCCTCGACCCGCGAGGTCGTAACCGAGGTCCCCGCGGGAACGACCGAGGACGTCGACGCCGCGTACGAGGCGGCCGTCGAGGCCCAAGAGGAGTGGGGCGAGCAGCCGCCCGCCGCGCGCGAGGAGGCCGTCCAGGGGCTCATCCAGGCGCTCGAAGAGCACAAAGAGGAGATCATCGAGCTGAACACGACCGAGATCGGCGGCATCCACGGCGTCGGCGAGACCGCGGTCCAGATCACGATGGACCACCTCGCGGAGGCCGCGACGCTCCCCCGGCGGATGAAGGGCGAGACCGCCGCCTCCAACATCCCCGGCAAGGAGAACCTCGTCTATCGCGAGCCCGAGGGCGTCGTCACGGTCATCTCGCCGTGGAACTTCCCGCTGAACCTCACCGCGCGCGCGCTCGCGCCGGCCATCGCGGCGGGTAACTCGGTCGTCCTCAAGCCCGCGACCGACGCGCCGATCGTCGGCGGCCTGCTCTGGGCCCGCCTGGCCGAGGAGGCCGGCATCCCCGGCGGCGTGATCAACGTCGTCACCGGCTCCGGCTCGGACATCGGCGACCACCTCGCGAGCCACCCCGACAGCGACGTCGTCGCCTTCACCGGCTCGACCGAGGTCGGCCAGCACGTCGCGGGCCTCGCCGCGGAGAACCTCGCCGTGCCGGCGATGGAGCTCGGCGGCAACAACGCCCACATCGTCACCGAGGACGCCGACCTCGACGAGGCGATCAACTCCGCGGTGTTCGGCTCCTTCATCCACCAGGGGCAGGTCTGCATCTCGATCAACCGCCACGTCGTCCACGAGTCGATCTACGACGAGTACGTCGAGAAGCTGACGGCGCGCGCCGAGTCGCTCCCGGCCGGAAGCGCCCACGGCGAGGTCGTGGTCGGACCGATCATCAACGAGTCCCAGCGCGACGAGATGCTCGACTACGTCGAGCGCACGGTCGAGGCCGGCGCGACCCTGGAGACCGGCGGCGAGACCGTCGAACTCGACGGCGTCGACGACTCGCTGGTCGTCAAGCCCACGGTCCTCTCGGACGTCACGAACGATATGGCCGCCGCGTGCAACGAGCACTTCGGCCCGATCGCGCCCGTGATCCCGTTCTCGGACGTCGACGAGGCGGTCGAGATCGCCAACGACACCGAGTACGGCCTGACGGGATCGGTCCACGCCGGCGACATCGGCACCGGGCTCCAGATCGCAAAGCGGATCGACTCCGGCAACATCCACGTCAACGACCAGGGCATCAACGACGAGGCCCACGTCCCGTTCAGCGGAACGAAGGCCTCCGGCCTCGGCGGCTACAACAGCGACGACTTCCTCGATGAGGTCACAGAGAAGAAGTGGATCTCGCTCCAGCACGAGCCGCGCGACTACCCGTTCTGAGCGGTGACCGGAACGGAGTCACTCGACGGCGCGGTCTGCGTCGTCGCGGGCGGCGGACACGGGCTCGGTGAGGCCGCCGCGCACGAGCTTGCCGCACAGGGCGCCCGCGTCGTGGTCAACGACCTCGGCGCGGCCGTCGACGGCACCGGCAGCGACGCGTCCGTCCCCGAGGCCGTCGCAGCGGAGATCCGCGACGCCGGCGGGACGGCGATCGCCCACCACGGCGACGTCGCCGACTTCGCGGACGCCGAGGCGCTGATCGACGATGCGGTCTCGGAGTTCGGCCGCGTCGACTTCGTCTGCAACTTCGCGGGCATCCTCCGCGACGGGATGGCACACAAACTCTCCGAAGCGGACTGGTCGGCGGTGATCGAGACCAACCTCACCGGGCAGTTCGCGCCGCTCCGGGCGGCGGCGGCCCACTGGCGCGAGGCCGCAGCGGACGCCGGTGAGGACGGGTTCGACCGCCAGCGCTCCTACCTCGCGGTCAGCGGCGGGGCGGCCCGCGGGAGCCTCGGTCAGGCCAACTACGCGGCCGCGAAGGCCGGCGTGCTCGGGATGGTCCGCACCGTCTCGAACGAGCTGGTCCGCTCGGACGTCCGGGTCAACGCCCTCGTCCCGAACGGCTACACCCGGATGACCGAGACGGTGCCCGAGGAACACCGCCCCTACACGCGCGAGGAGATGCCGCCCGAGAAGGTGGCGCCGCTCGTCGCCTACCTGGCGAGCGAGGCCGCCGAGGACATCACGGGCTGTACGCTGTATGCGGGCGGCGACCGCGTCGGCGTCTTCGCCGATCCGCGGATGGAGGCGGTCGGCGTCAGCCCCGACGGCTGGACGCTCGACTCGCTGGCCGAGCACTTCCGCGAGGACGTCGCCGACGACGTCGACCTCTCGCGGACCGAGACCTACCTGTAGGTCTCGGCGCCGGGGGGCGAGCGCCCGCGGCCGGGAAAGAAATCTTTTATCACCGATTCCGCCGAAACCCCGGATATGCGCTTCGTCCGCTACGACGGCGACCAGCTCGGACTGCTCACAGACGACGGCGAGGGCGTCATCGACCTCACCGATCGGCTCGGACTCGACGGCGACGAGCCGCTCGTCGAGTACATCGAGGGCGACTACGACGCCGCCGAGTACGAGGGCGCCGAGCCCGACCACGACGTCGACGACGTCGAGATCGGCTCGCCCGTCGGCCGGCCGGGCAAGGTCATCGCCGCGCCGCTGAACTACGAGAACCACATCGAGGAGGCCATCTCCGACAAGGACATCACCACCGACGAGTGGTTCTCGATCAAGGACAAGGGCTACTTCCTGAAGGCACCCTCCAGCGTCGTCGGCCCGGACCACGGCATCGAGCTCCCGTTCGAGGACCGCCGCACCGACCACGAGATCGAACTCGCCTTCGTGATGGGCGAGGAGGCCAAGGACGTCTCCGCCGAGGAGGCGTGGGACCACATCTTCGGCTACACGATCCTGCTCGACATCTCGCTGCGCGGCGACCAGGACCGCTCGAACCGCAAGTCCTACGACACCTTCACCGTCATCGGGCCGTGCGTCGTCACCGCCGACGAAATCGACGACCCCCAGGACCTCCAGATGGAGCTCCAGCTCAACGGCGAGCGCCGCCAGTACGAGAACACCGGCGACATGGTCTACACCTGCGCCGACGTCGTCCAGTACGCCTCCCTCGGCGCGACCCTGGAGGTCGGCGACGTCATCACCACCGGTACGCCCGAGGGCGTCAGCGAACTCCACGACGGCGACACCATCGACGCCGAGATCGAAGACGTCGGCTCGATGACTGTCGACGTCACCGGCCGCGACGTCAGCTACGCCGACGCCAACGTCCAGAAGGGCGGCCAGGAGTAACGCAGTCGCGACCGGGCCGCCGCTGAATCGGTTCTCGATCCCGGCACGATTTCCCACGATTTCTATCTCGATCCGAGGCTGAGCGTCGTAGCCTCCCGCACTCTCTCGTTCGTCGCGACCAGCGCGCCGCGAAGGGTAGGCTTAAGAAAGACCGTGATGAATAGGGTGGTAGTCAATGTCACTACTGGAAGTGGACGCCATAGACGTCGCGTACGGGAACGTACAGGTGCTGTGGGACGTGAGCCTCGAAGTCGACGAGGGCGAGACCGTCGCGCTCTTGGGCGCCAACGGCGCCGGCAAGACCACCACGCTGAAATCCATCTGTGGCGACCTCACCCCGATGGACGGGGCGATCCGCTACAAGGGCGAGGACATCGGGGGGCTCCCCCACGAGGAGGTCGTCGCCAAGGGCGTCGCCCACGTCCCCGAAGGCCGCGAGGTCTTCACCGAGAGCACCGTCCGCGAGAACCTCGAACTCGGCGCCTACATCGACCGCAGCAAGATGCAGGAGCGCCTCCAGGAGGTCTACGACATCTTCCCCCGCCTCGAAGAGCGCAAGAAGCAGCGCGCGGGCACCCTCTCCGGCGGCGAACAGCAGATGCTCGCGATCGGCCGCGGCCTGATGAGCGACCCCGACCTCCTCCTCCTGGACGAGGCCAGCCTCGGGCTCGCGCCCGTCCTCGTCGACGACGTCTTCGAGGCCATCCAGCGCATCAACGACGAGGGCACCACCGTCCTGCTGGTCGAACAGGACATCTACAACGCCCTCCGCGTCGCCGACCGCGGCTACGTCATCAAGACCGGCGAAATCGCCCTCTCCGGGACCGCACAGGAGCTCGCCCGCGACGAACGCGTCGAGGAGTCCTACCTCGGCGCCTGAGCCGATCTCAGCCCGAGCCCGCACGGACCTGTCTCCCGAGCAACCCTTATGCACCCCGGCGGTGTCGGTCCCGTATGAACGACCGACGCGTCCTGTACGTCAGCGGTTTCGTCGCCGCCTCCGTCTCCTACATCTTCACCGCCCTCGCCTTCACCGGTCAGTTCCATCTCGATCGGTGGATCGTCTTCGCCGTCCTGTTTCTCGCCGTCTTCGCCGGCTTCGAGCGGTTCGTCCGCTGGAGCGAACGGTTCGACGACTGACCGTCAAGGGGCCGGAAAACAGTTTCCGAAGGGTCTCAGTCGTTGGCGATCTCGGCGTCGGCGTCGACGTCGGTGTCGGCCCCGGAGCCGGAGATCTCCTCGACCAGATTGTCCTCGATGAGGCCGTAGAGCCCGCTCGGGAGGAAGATGATGAAGAGGATGATCAGGATCCCCTCGACCGTCGTCGCGAGGCCGCCGACGATGGCCGAGAGGCCGTTGTCCAAGAGCAGGAACAGCGCGGCGCCGAAGAACGAACCGACGAAGGTGCCCATCCCGCCGAGGATGACGACGATGAGCGAGTCGACCGTCCAGGTCACCGCCAGCGTCGACTGCGCGTTGATGTACAGCGAGTGGTGCGCGTAGAGCGCGCCCGCGAGCCCCGCGAAGAACGACGAGACCACGAACGCGTACATCTTGTACTTCAGGGGATTCACCCCGAGGCTGCTGGCGGCGTCCTCGTCGTCGTGGATCGCCTTCATCCCGAGGCCGGCCGGCCCCTTGACGATGTAGTAGGTGACCGCCACGGTGATGACCGTCGCCAGCAGCGTCAGAAGGAACATCATATCGCCGTGGGAGATCATCTCGCCCAGGCCGATGTCCGCGTTGATGTAGTAGCCGGTCGCGCCGCCGGTCAGGTCCCGGCGGTCGAGCATCACCAGCTCGATCACGGCCGCCAGCGCCAGCGTCCCGATCGCGAAGTAGTGCCCGGTCAGCCGGAAGATGATCGGCCCGATCACCAGCGCGATGAGCGCCGCGGCGATCCCCCCGACGAGGATCGCCGCCAGCAGCGGCAACTGGGCGGAGGGGGGAAGCCCCGCGCCGCCCGGCGTGGTCAGCCACGCCGAGACGAACGCGCCCATCCCGAAGAACGCGGCGTGGCCCAGCGAGATCTGGCCCGCGTACCCGGCGATGAGGTCCCAGGAGACGCCCAGCATAATGTAGACCAGTCCCGTCAGGATCAGGCCGGTCAACGCGTCGGTCGTGGTGAACGGCACGGCCGCCAGCGCGAGCACCGCGACGACGCCGAGCGCCTGCACGCGGCGGTCCTCGGCGAGCGAGCCGCCCGCTTCGCGCTTGAGGAGGTTCACGAGCCACCCCCCGAGCCGAAGAGGCCCTGCGGTCTGACGAGCAGGACGCCCAGGAAGATCAGCAGGCTCACGACGTTCCGGTAGCCGCCGCCGAGGAACAGCGCCCCGAGGTTCTCCGAGACGCCGATCACGAGCCCGCCGACGAGCGTCCCCAGGACGCTACCGACGCCGCCGAGGACGACCACGGCGAACGTCGTCAGCAGGTACGACCACCCGACGTAGGGGTCGATGGGGAAGATCATCGACAGGAGCGCGCCCGCGGCGCCCGCGAGCGCCGTGCCGATCCCGAGCGTGATCACGTAGATGCGGTCGGTGTCGATACCCATGTACTTCGCTGCGGTGCGGTTCTGCGCGGTCGCCCGGATCGCCTGCCCGGTCTTCGTGTACTGGAGCAGCGCCCAGGTGGCCACGATCAACAGCACCGAGACGACGAACGTGACGGTCCGCGGCAGCGACAGGAACACGAACCCGAGGTCGAACCCGTTGCCGGGGATGCCCAGGTCCGCGGTCCGGGCGTCGCCGCCGAGCAGGATGCGGCCCACGTTCTGGAGCACCAAGGCGAGGCCGAACAGCACGATGATCGGCTGTTCGAGCCCCTCGTCGACGACGTGCTGCAACAGCACTTTCTGGAGGAGGACGCCGAAGCCGAACATCAGCGCGATCGCGAGGAACATCCCCACGAGCGGCGTGATGCCGGTCGCGGCGAAGATCAGGATCGCGATGTAGGCGCCGACCATCAGCATATGGCCGTGCGCGAGGTTCACGACGTCCATAATGCCGAACACGAGCGACAGCCCCAGCGCTGCGAGGGCGTAGATGCCCCCGAGCAGGAGGCCGTTCGCGACCGACTGAACGACCAGGTCGCTTGCGACCATCGTTAGGCGTGTGCTACCTCGTTCATCGCTCGCTCCACGGCGGGATGGGGAACCTAAAGTCCAGCGCGCGCTCGGAGTCCGTGTCGGGGTACGCGAGCCGCTGGACGCCGTCCCACCACTGGCCGACCGGAGAGGTCAGCTCGCCTTCGGTGGGGAGCCCGTTGTCCTCGAAGGTGAAGTTGCCGATGACCGTCTCGAACTCCGTGTCCAAGAGCGCGTTGCGGACCGCGTCGGGGGCGACAGAGCCGGCGGCGGAGACGGCCTGTTCGGCCGTCTGCGTCAGATTGTACGCCCCGCCGACGATGACCGGCAGGTACTGGCTGTCGTTTTCGTACGTCGCGTTGTACGACTCGCGGAGCGCCGCGTTGCCGTTGCCGGTCAGGCCCGGCACCCAGCCGGGACACATCAGCGCGTAGGCGCCCTTCTGGCCCAGAGCCGACCACCAGGCGGTCGGGTCGGCCGCGCGGACGAACTTCAGCATCTGCGGGGACCAGTTGTTCGACTGCATCTGATTGACGGCCGTGATGCCGCCCGGCGGGGTCGGGTTCGAGAGCAGCACCTCGACCTCCGCGCTCTGGGACTGCGAGATGAGCGTCGAGAAGTCCGAGGAGCCGATCTCGAAGACCTCCCGAAGCACGACGTTGTAACCGGCATCCGAGAGCGTCTCCTCCCAGTAGTCGGCCTGCTCTTCGCCCCACCCGGAGTTGGGCTCCCAGATGCCGATGTTCGACGGGCGGTTCTCCTCGGGGATCAGCTCCAGCGTCCCCAGCGTCGAGCGGGCGACGTCCCGGGACTTCGGGAACGGCGCGAACGTCCACTCGTAGTTGTTGTTCCGGTGCGGAGCTTCGTACGCGAACGCGACGCCGAAGAACGGGAGGTTCTGATTCTCGGCGAACGCGCTGCCCGCGGTGACGAGCAGGCTGGAGAAGCTCCCCCAGATCATGTTCACGTCGTTGTTCGAGACGATCGTCTGGAGCTGTTCGCGGACGACCTGCGCGTCGCTCTCGTCGTCGCGGAGGATGAGCTCGACGTCGCGGTCGAGGTTCTGGTTCATCCGCTCGACGCCGAGTTCGTAGCCGCGCATCAGATCCTGCCCGAGCGAGGAGAACGCGCCCGTCTCAGGGACGGTCGCGGCGATCGTCAGCGGATCGGCGTCGCCACCGCTCGTGGTGGCCCCGCCGGTGTCGGTTTCGCCGCCGCCGTCGCCGCCGGAGTCGCCGCCGCCGTCGCCCCCGCCGTCACCGCCGCCGCCGAGCGTACACCCGGCGAGTCCGGCGAGTGCGACTGTGCCGGTCGCTCCGGCCCCTTTGAGATACGTCCGTCGCGGAATTGTGTCATCACGAGCCATACCGTATCCGACGTTAATTATTATGGAATATAAAAGTATATGGTCGGGCGGCAGGCGTCGCGCGTCTCGCCGAGGCCGCGGATCGGTCGTGTCAGTCGGTCACGCACCGAATGTTCGATTTCGAACACGACGGCAACGGCGCCGGATCGCCGTTTCCCGTCGAGCCCAGATAGTAGCGTTTGCGAGTCTTCCACTCGATCGCACGCTGTCGTGCGATCGGATGTGTAATCAGCTGCAAACGCTACATAGCGTCCGCAGTCGTCGGTTACGCGCGGACCGAAAAGAGAACGCGAGCCGGGATCAGGAGGACGGTTCGGCCTCGGCGTAGAGGTTGAACGCCTCGAAGACCGGCCGGTCGGTGATCGCGAGCAGCGTCGCCTCGCCGTGGGGCTCGTGGTGGTGGATCTCGTCCGGCGGGACGATGAAGGTGTCCCACTTGCTCCACTCAAGCGCCTCGTCGCCGACGTGGGTGATGCCCTCGCCCTCGATGACGAAGAACACCTCCGTCATGTTGTGGAAGTGGGGATCGGTGTCCTCCTGCATCAGCTGGGCGCGGAAGGACATCGTCGGGAACAGCGGCGGCTCGCCCGTCGCGGGGTTGACATACGAGAGGCTGTAGCCGTCGTGGGGGTTCGGATCGTTGTTGTCGGCGCGCTGTTCGAGCGACTCCACCATATTCGCCCACTGGAAGCGGTACGGCGGGGTCGGCTCGCGGATGCCGTCGAACGGCCCGGGGATGTCGTCGCCCTGGAGATCCTCCTGAGCGCGACCGCGGCCGTACTGGGAGGCCCAGTAGCCCTGGCTCTTGGTGACGGGCTGGCGTTCGAGCTCGTGGTACTCGAAGGTGTTCTTGGCGTTGAGCGAGTCCAGCACGAGCGGGAGGTCCAGGACGTCGAGCCACGCCGCGGTCTCGTCGCTCTCGTTGACGTGGTCGTGCCACTCCCACTGCGGGGTGGTGATGAGGTCGTTGTCCTTCATCGGGAACTCCTCGCCCGCGACGACCGTCTTCATGTCCTCGTGGCCGTCGATCGTGAAGCGCAGCGCGTTGGCGCCGTGTCGGTGCGAGGGGGCCGTCTCGCCGGGCGAGACGGTCTGGACGCCCACGTAGATCGTGTTCGAGATCGCGTGGGCGGTGTTGATCGGGACGGCGACCCGACGCTGGAACCCCGGCGGTAGCTCCGAGATCGGCACGTCGCGCTCGATGGCGTCGATGGCCTCCTGCATATCCTCCCACCGCCAGATCTCCGCCTCGGGATCCTCGAGGGCGTTCCCCATATCGTCCTCGATCTCCCACAGCGGCTGGAGGTTGTGCTCCTCGAGAATGTCCCAGGTGTCGGAACTCATCTCTAGGAGTTCCTCTGGCTCTTGCTGTGCCATATCGGCATATTGGCAAAACTCGATAATAAGTGTGTTGGACGTCGGCACGCCAATCGATCGCAGACCAGCCGCTGACCGGCCCGAAACGGCCGAGGAGAGATGTGACGTTACCACCGTGGCCGCCCGCGACTCGGACGGACGAGCGATGCGCGGAACGGAGCTGTCGGCTACGCTTCGGCCTCGACCTGTGGCTTCGCCTGGGCCTCGAAGATCTCGGCCGAGGTGAAGAGCTTCCGGCAGTCCTCACAGACCATCTGGCGCTGGATCGCGTACTCCCAGAGCTTGCCGCCGCAGTCTGGACAGTCGAAGTGCGCCTCGACGAACGGATCCTCCGTCGCGTAGGGGTTCTCGAACTCCGCCATACCCCTCGGTTGCCGCGTAACTCTAAAAAGCGTATCGCTCGGCTTACAGTGAGTATCGCAACGTTTCACCGATTCTCGCCGCGCCGTCCGGCGCGAAATCGATCGGGGGTTGCGATACTCACTACTACTCCTCGGCGTACTCGCGGAACTGCGAGTGGATCTCCTCGGGGATCTCTACCGCGCCGCCGCCGCCCGTCTCGGCGCAGACGCGCTGTTCGTAGCCCGAGAACGCCACGGTGTCGTCGATGGTCGCCTCGTACTCGAAGCGGACCGCACGGGTGCTCGGATCGGGCGTGAGCGTGATCCGGACCTCGTCGCCGGCGTGGAGCGGCGCCTCGAACTCGAAGCCCATATCCACGAGCGGGAAGCCGAAGTCGTAGTTCTGCGTGAGGTCCCAGAAGGGGAACCCGATCTCCTGCATAAACATGTCCGAGGTCTCGTGGAGCGCGTCCACGATGCGCGGGTAGTGAGCGATGCCGTGCGGGTCGGTGTCCGAGAATCGGACGGTCCAGGTGCGTTCGAACATTACTGATCCTCAAGCACGACAAGCGCGTCGAGGGCCATCACTCCATCGGTCCCCGCCAACACCGGATTGACGTCGAGTTCGGCGATCGGGTGGTCGGTCACCAGGTCGCCCACAGCCGCGACGGCCTCGGCGAGCGCGTCGACGTCGGCCGGCTCGCTCCCGCGGTATCCCCGGAGCAGCTCGACGGCTCGCAGTTCCTCGATCGCCGAGCGCGCCTCCGCGCGGTCGATCGGCGCGATCCGGTGGCTGGTGTCCTCGAAGACCTCGGTGAAGACGCCGCCGAGCCCCGTGAGGACGACCGGCCCGAACGAGGGATCCCGGAGCCCGCCGACGATCACTTCGGTCCCGCGGTCGGTGTCGAGCGCCGCCTCGACGAGGACGTCGGTCTCGATCCCCCGCTCGTCGGCCGCCTCGAAGATCCGGGTCGCCGCCTCGCGGACCGCGTCGCCGGAGTCGAGGCCGACCGCGACCCCGACCCCGTCGGCCCAGTCGCTCTTGTGAGTGACCGCGGGCGAGGCGACCTTGACGACTACCGGATAGCCGATGTCTCCGGCGGCGTCGACCGCGGCGTCGGCGTCCGCACAGACCGCGAACTCCGGCGTGTCGATCCCCGCCGACGCCAGGAGCTCCTTGCCCTCGGCCTCCGTCAGCGTGGTCCGCCCGTCGGCGCGGGCCGACGCGATCGGCGCGGGCTCGCCGGACTCACTCATCGCGGCTCACCTCCCGGCCGTCGGCGTCGGCATCGAGCGCGGCGATCCCGCCGTCCGCGACGGCGTCGTCGTGCAGTTTCGCGTACCGGGCCAGCGCGCCCGCGGCGTCGGCCGCTCGCTCCGGCGTCGGGAAGTAGGGGATCCCGGCAGCTTCGAGCTTCGCGCGCTCCTCGGCGAGGTCCTCTTCGATGCCCTCGCTGGCGAACAGGACGGGCTTTCCGACCCGCTCTGCGAGCCCGTCGAGCGTCTCGATCGGGTAGCCGATCGACGCCTCGAACAGCTCGTAGACGAGGACGATGTCGACCCGCTCGTCCTCGGCGACGGCGGTCACGATGTCGCCGAACGCCGGCATCGGCCGGCCGGTGTCGACGGGGTTGTCGGCGTAGGTGATCCCCGGCAGGATCTCGTCGATCGTCTCCTGGGTGTCGGCCGTCAGCTCGGGGAGCCGGCCGCCGGCGCGCTGGATCCGGTCGGTGATGATGATCCCCGGCCCCGCCTGCGCCGTGACGACGCCGACGTTGGGGCCGTCCGGCTCGGGGGAGTTCCCGAGCGCGGCGGCCGCATCGAGCAGGTCGTCTGTGGCGTCGACCGTCGGCGCGCCGTACTGGGCGAAGCCCGCGGTGTAGAGCTCGTGGTCGCCGGTGAGCGCGCCGGTGTGTGACTCCGCGAAGTCGCCGACGTCGGACTGGCCGACCTTGTACGCGATCACGGGCGTGTCGCTCGCGCGGCAGGCCTCCAGGACGCGGCGCCCGTCGTCCGTCCCCTCGATGTGGAGGACGATCGCGTCCGTCTTCTCGTCGCCGTCGAAGTACTCGATGGCCTCGGCGAATCCCACGTTCGCGCGGTTGCCCAGGCCGACCTCCGCGGAGACGCCGCGGCCCTGACGGCGGGCCTGGAAGGCCAACACGAGCCCGACGCCGCCGCTCTGGGCGACGACCGCGATGTTGCCAGCGGGGATCTCCTCGGCGCCGCTGGCGAACGAACACCGGAGGTCGAGCGCGGGCACGATGAAGCCGCTCGTGTTCGGGCCCAGCAGCGAGATGTCGTGCTCGTCGGCGACCGCGACGGTCGCCTCCTGGAGCTCCTCGCCCTTCTCGCCCGCCTCGGCGAAGCCGCTGGCGTAGATGACGGCCGCGCCGATGCCGGCCTCGCCGCACTCTTCGAGGACGTCCGGGACGGCCGGCCCCGGCACACAGCAGAGCGCGAGGTCGACGTCGCCGTCGATCTCCGTCACGGACGCGACGAACTCCCGGCCGAACAGTTCGCCCTCGCCGGAGGGGTTCACCGGGTAGACGGGGCCGTCGAACGCCACCGCGTTCGCCATCGCTTCGTATCCGATCTTGCCCTCGGTGTCCGACGCGCCGACGACGGCGACGCCCGAGGGATCGAACAGCTGTTGCAGCGTCACGCTCGGACATAGCCCGAACTCCATCAAAGCGTTTTCCCCCTGGGCCGGGAGCCGACGACGACAGCGGTCCGCGGCGCCGTTCGGCGGTGGGGACCGAATCCTCATCGAATATTCCGTAAGTTTATCATTGTGGATGGGATATCGGACGCCAATGACGCTACTGGAAGGACGCGGCCTGACGAAGAAGTTCGGCGGGGTCGTCGCGATCGAGGACGTCTCCTTCACCGTCGAACGGGGCGAGGCCGTCGGGCTGATCGGCCCGAACGGCGCCGGCAAGAGCACGCTCTTTCGGACGATCACGGGCGTGCATCCGCCGACCGAGGGCGAGGTCTACTTCGACGGCGAGGAGATCACCGGCAAGTCCCAACACGAGATCTGCCACCGCGGGCTCGCGAAGACCCACCAGATCGTCCGCCCCTTCGAGAGCCTCTCGCTCATAGAGAACGTCGTCGTCGGCGCCGAGTACGGCGGCCGCGAGTTCGACGACACCCGAGCGCGCGCCCGGGAGATGCTGGAGTTCGTCGACCTCGAAGACCAGATGCACGCCGATCCCGGCGAACTCAGCGTCGGCGGCCTCAAGCGCCTGGAGATCGCTCGCGTACTCGCGACCGACCCCGAGATGGTGCTGTTCGACGAGGTCGCCGGCGGCCTCGACCCCGAGGAGACCGAGGGCATCATCGACCTCGTCGGCGACATCATCGACGAGGGCAAGACCGTCTTCCTGATCGACCACGTGATGCGCGCGCTGATGACCGTCAGCGAGCGCGTGCTGGTGCTCGACAACGGCAAACTCATCGCCGAAGGCACCCCCGACGAGATCCAAAACGACGACGAGGTCATCGAGGCCTACCTCGGCGAACACGCCGGCAAGGACCTCTCGGACGCGGTCGCGGGCGACGACGCCGTCGCCGGCGACTGACGCGCTTCCGTACTGCGCTTCCTTACTCCATCTCTCGTACGACCGTCGCGGGATTTCCCCCGACGACGACGCCCGCGGGGACGTCGTCGGTGACGACGGCGCCGGACGCGACCACCGCGTCGTCGCCGATCGTCACGCCCGGATTGATCACCGCGCGGCCGCCGATCCAGACGTTCTCGCCGATCGTCACCGGCTCGCCGGACTCCAGCCCCTCGGCCCGCGCTTCCGGGTCGAGCGGGTGCGTCGCCGTGTAGATGTGGACGCCCGGGCCGAGCAGACAGCCCGCGCCGACGTCGACCTCGCAGACGTCGAGGACGACGCAGTCGTAGTTGGCGTAGAAGCCGTCGCCGACGCGGATGTTGTAGCCGTAGTCACAGCGGAACGGCGGTTCGACGTGGACCTCGCCGCCGACGGATCCGAGGAGCGACCCCAGCAGTTCGCGCCGCGTCTCGGCGTCGTCGACGGCGGCGCGGTTGAACCGTCGGAGGAGCCGTCGGGCCCGCTCCCGATCGGCGACCAGTTCGGGGTCGGACGCGTCGTATCGCTCCCCGGCGAGCATCTTCTCCTTCTCGCTGTCCATACCCGGGACTGCGGGGCGTCACACAAAGCCGTTCTCCTCGGCGGGCCGCAAAATTCCAGTCCGCTCCCGACGTGTCGACCTCCGCCGGCTACCGCTTGCCCGCGAAGTCGACGAACCGGGCGATCTTCTCGCTGGCGCCCTCGGTGACGCTCGATCCGTGGTAGACGAGGCCGACCTCGAAGTCGTACTCGAGGAGATTCGCGAGTTCCTCGTCGGCTTTGGCCACGTCCGCGGAGTAGTAGGCGGTCGGAAGGACGTAGTAGCCCTCCGGCAGGCCGCGGGCGTCGGAGCCGAACAGCGCGTCGCCGATGACGGCGATCCCGCGCGCCTCGTCGACGAGGGAGTGGTGGCCCGGCGCGTGGCCCGCGACCGAGACCGCGGTGAACGGCCCGACGCTGTCGCCGTCGCCGAAGCGGTGGTCGACGTCGACGTCGACCGCGACGCCCTCGGGGACCCACGATTCGAGGTCGAAGCGCTCGACCAGGCCCGCGAGGCCGCCGACGTGGTCGGGGTCGCCGTGGGTGATGACGACTCGTTCGGGCGTGATTCCCAGCTCCGCGACGGCGTCGGCGACGACGTCGACGGTGTCCTCGAAGCCGGCGTCGACGAGGGTGGGCGTCTCGCCGTCGAAGAGGAACACCCGCCAGCGGGCGTCGTCGGCCTCCTTGACGGTGATGTCGTACACGTCCGGTGCGATCTCGGTGATCCGAGCGTCGGCTGTCATCGGCGGTGCATACGACGCCGGGGATCATAAACGTACGTCGGCGGCGTCGCGGACGCGGGGGACGCCGCGGAAAATCTCCGGACAGCGAACGCATCGCCATCCTCATTACCGTTCGCCGAGACGACTCGGCAACAACGACCTATGCCCGATGGACTCTCCGCGCGTGCGGCCTCGACCCTCCCCTTCGAGCCGGCCTGGCTCTCGCTCCCGGCGGGTGTCCTCGCCGCCGGTGGCGTGCTGGGATTCGCGCCGCTCGCTCCGGACGCGGCCCTGATGCTCGCCATCACGGTCTTCTGTGTCGCTCTCTGGATCGGAACGCCGGTCAAGCCGTGGTTCACGGCGCTGCTCGGTATCGGCCTGATCGGCGTCGGCTTCTCGACGGAGCTGGCGCTGTTCGGCTTCCGCTCGCCCGCGACGTGGCTCGTCGTCGTCGGCCTGCTCATCGGCGAGGCCGCGAGCGAGAGCGGGCTGGCCGACCTCGTCGAGCGCGTCACCCTCGATTGGATGCCCGAGCGGATCACGACCGACGCGGTCGCGGTGTACCGCTACCTGCTCGTCGTCCTCTCGGCCGGGAGCCTCGCGCTCGCGGTGCTCGTGCCCTCGTCGCTCGTCCGCGTCCTGATCCTCGCGCCGATCCTCAAGTCGCTGGGCGACCTCTTCACCGATCGGAGCGCGAAGATCGGGATCTTTCTCGGCCCGCTCTTCGCGACGTACTACGGCGGCTCGGGCTTCCTGACCGCGTCGCTGGCGAACATCATCGTCACCGGGCTCGTCGAGTCCGGGGGCGGCCCCGTGATCTCGTGGGCGCAGTGGGCGCTGTATATGGGGCCGGTGATGGGCGTCGGCCGCGTGGCCGTCATCATCGCCGTGACGTATCTGCTCTACCGGCCGAGCGGATCCGACGCGCTCTCGGACTCCGCGGTCGAGACGGCCGCCCCGTCGCCGACCGAACGGCGGATGCTCGCGTTCCTGCTCGTCGGCGTGCTCTTCTGGGCGACGGACTTCGTCCACGGACTGCATCCCCTCTTCGGCGCGGTCGTGGTCGCGCTGCTCTCGTTCGCGCCGAAGATCGGCGTCGTCGACCACACCGCCGTCGGCGAGACGGACTTCTCCATCCTCTTTTTCCTCGGCACGATCTTCGCCATCGCCGAGGGGCTCCAGCGCACCGCGTTCACCGACCTAGCCGCTGAGACGCTGCTTTCGTACCTCCCCGCGGACCCGTCGCTCCCGCTCGTGTTGGTGTTCGTCACCGCCATCTCGATCGGCCTCGCGTTCCTGATGGAGGGGCTGGCGGTCGCGAGCGTCATCACGCCCGTGTTCGTCTCGTTCGCCCAGAGCACGGGCCTGCCGCTGGTGCCGATCGCGATGATCGAGGCCGTCGCCCTCAACGGCTACTTCTTCCCGTATCAGTCCGCGGTGCTCGTCGGGATCCTCGGCCTGGGCGTCGTCGACTCCGTCGAACTCAGCCGGATGGCGAGCCTCTGTACGATCGCGACGTACCTGATCTTGCTCCCCATCCAGATCGGCATCTTCGTCCTCCTGTTCTGAAGGGTTTTGAGATAGAAAATCGGGCGCCGTCAGTCGGTCAGCCCGCTGCGACCGGGCTCAGTCGAAGTGCTTCTCGATGAGCTGTTCCCGGAGGATCGTTCCCGTGTCCGACCGCGGGAGCTCCTCGGTCGTGATCGCGTACGCGCGCGGCCGCTTGAAGTCCGCCAGCCCGTCGTGCTGGAGGCAGTACTCGTCGAGTTCGTCCTCGGTGAGTTCGACGCCCTCGGGGACGACGACGACGGCCGTGACGACCTGGCCCCACTGCTCGTCGTCGCGGCCGAAGACGCAGGCCTCGGTGACGTCGGGGTGGTTCCCGAGCACCCGTTCGACCTCCGCGGGGTAGACGTTCTCGCCGCCGCTGACGATCATATTGTCGACGCGGTCGACGATGTAGAGGTAGCCGTCCTCGTCGACGCGGGCGACGTCGCGGGTGCGGAGCCAGCCGTCGAAGTAGGACCGCTCGGAGGCCTCCTCGTTGTCGATGTACTCGTGGGACATCCCCGGACCGCGGGCGATGATCTCGCCGCGCTCGCCGGGGTCGACCTCGGCCTCGGGGTCGGGGTGTTCGTCGATCGGCGCGGTCTCGACCACGCGGATCTCCCAGGTGAACGACTCCTTGCCGATGGTCCCGGGGTGTTCTTCCTGGACGCTCGGGTGCGCGAAGGTGAGGTCCGGGCCGGCCTCGGTCATCCCGTAGGTGTTGTAGACGTGCTCGGAGAGGTGCTCGTGGGTCTCCTCGATGAGGTTCTCGGTGACGATCGCGCCGCCGGTGCGGATGTACTCCAGCGTGCTCGTGTCGTAGGTCGCCCCCTCGCCGCGCTGGATGTCGTTGAGCGTCTTCAGCTGTGTCGGGACCGCGAGCAGCCCCGTCACGCCGTGTTCCTCGATGAGCTCTAAGGCCTCCTCGGGCTCGAACGTCGAGTGGAGGACGACGGTCGCGCCCGCGACGAAGTGCGGGTAGAGCCACGCGTCTGTTGTCACCATATGGTACCACGGCGAGGTACAGAGCGCGACGTCCGTCTCGTCGATGCCGTGTTCCATCACGGGCTGGATCGCGCCGTACCAGAGCTGGTCCTGGTCGAACTGGACCGTCTTCGGAACGCTCGTCGTCCCGCTCGTGTGCAGGACGGCACACTCCTTGCCCGCCGGCAGCGACGCGTCGAGGTCGGCGTCGGCGCCGTCGAGGACGTCCTCGTAGGACTCGACGTCGGAGTGGTCGACCGCCTCCTCGCCGGCGTGGATCGCCGTCTCGAAGGCGTCGCGGTCGAGCAGTTCCAGGGCGGCCTCGACGTTGTGGTCGTCGAAGACGAGGATCTCCGCGTCGGCCGTGTCGGACATACTCTTGAGCTCGGCGACGGTTGCGCGGTAGGAGAGCTGGACCGTGGAGACGCCGCGCTTGTTGCCCGCCCACATCGACTCGATGGCGGAGACGTCGTTGATCGTCAGTACCGCACACCGGCCCTCGCCGACCCGGTCGGTGAGGGCGTTCGCGAGGCGCGTGCTGCGCTCGTCGAGTTCGGCGTAGGTGAACGAGCGGCCCTCGTCGGTGATGAGCGCGGGCTTGTCGGGGTGACAGCGGACCGTGCGTGCGAGCGCGTCGTTGAGTTTCATAGTAGACGTGTTAGGAATGGACAAGCCAACTGCAACATTAATTGTTTTGATTCCCGAAGGAGACGGCCGCAGACGACCGCTGCGCCGCGCGTCGAATCTCGCGGTTTTATCAGTTCCCGACCGGAATCGACCCGTATGTCGCGGGCGATCGCCGACGCGCTGGCCTACGTGCGACCGACGTTTATGCTCCCGGCGGTCGGGATGTCCGCCTACGGCGCGCTGCTCGCTCCGGCCGCCGCGTTCGATCCCCGTATCGTCGCGCTCCACGCCGTCGCGGTCGGCGTCGCCCTGTTCGTCGCGCACCTCCGGGACGGCCTCGTCGACGGCCACTTCCGGGAAGAAGAGGACCCGCGGCTCTCGGTCGCGGCGTTCCGGTGGGGTATCCGCGCGGGAGTCGCCCTCGGAACTGCGTTCGCGGCCGCCCTCTCCGTCGCGGCGGGGCCGCTCGCCGGCGCCTCGATCGCCGGGCTCCTGGCGCTCGCGCTCCTCCACGCGCCCTACCTCGACAGACACCCCGTGACGGTGACCGTCGACTACCCGGCCGGGATCGCCCTCGTGATCGTCGGCGGTTACGCCGCCCAGAGCGCGGACCCCTCGCCCGGCGTCGTCGCGGTCGCAGCGCTCTTCTTCGGCCTCCTGGCAGGGATCAAGGTCGGGATCGACGCGCTCGACGCCGACTTCGACCGCTCGATCGACAAGCGGACGGTCCCCGTCGCCCTCGGCCCGCGCCGCGCCGACCGCGTCGCCGGCGTGATCTTCGGGTTCGTAACGCTCGGGACCCTGGGAGTCGCGGCCGCCGGCACCGTCGGCGCGCTCGGAGTCGACGCGCCGTTCGTTCTCGCGGCCGCTCTCGGCCCGCTCGGCTGCCTGGCGGCGACGGCGCTGACGGGGGGCGAACGCACGGTCCGGCTCCAGATGGGACTGATCTACGTCTTCGCCGGATTCCTGTTCTTCGGGGCGTGTGTCGGCCGCTGTGCGGGCGCGGCTCTCGTAACTCGGGCGCTCGGAGCGGTCGGAATCGTCTGAAGCGTGCGGCGTGCGGCCGGTGACAAAAGCCGACTACCGGTACGCGAGCGAGAGATCGATCTCGTCGGTCGCGGCCTGGAGGTGGTCGATGATCTCGGTCTCGCAGCGCTCCTTCGACATCCGGTGGGCCGGGCCGGCGACGCTCAGCGCGCCCTGGACCTCGCCGTCGACGATGAGCGGGACGCCGATGGCGTGGATCCCCTCCAGGTCCTCCGCGAGGTTGAGGGCGTAGCCCCGGTCTCGGATCCGTTCGAGCTCCTCGAAGAGCCGCTCGCGGTCGGTGATCGTGTTCTCCGTCCGCGCGGGGAGGCCGTGCCGGTCGAGGATCCACCGGACGGTCTCCTCGGAGAGGTGAGCCAGGATGGCCTTGCCGCCGGAGTTGCAGTGCATATGCTCCCGGGTTCCGAGGAGCGCGTTGACGTTGATGTCGTTGTCCCCGGCGCGGCCGTAGACGTAGATGAGCTTCCCGTTCTGGTGGGCGATGAGCCAGGCCATCTCGTCGGTCGCCGCCTCCAGCCGATCGGCGGCGGCCATTCCTGACTGGAAAATCTCCAGTTGGCCCCGCACGTACTGCCCGTACTCGAAGAACTTCAGGCCGAGGTGGTACTCCCGACCGCGCTTGACGACGTACCCGCGGTCGGTGAGCGTCGTCAGATGGCCGTGTGCGGTGCTCTTGGCGATGTCGAGGCCCTCCGCGACCTCGGTCACGCCCGCGCCGTCGCGTTCGCGAAGGAGTTCGACGATGTCGAACAGGGTCTCGTCGGATTGGATCCCGCGCCCGCCTGACGCTCGCCGTGCCATACGTTTCCTCACGCGAGAACAAATAAGAATCTATCGTGTACGTTCCTCCGCCGTCGGTTCCTCCTCGCACACAGCTGTTCGCCATCATCGAACAATCGGCTTACTCAGCCGCGAGATAACAACCGTACGGGTGTTACCAGCCCGACCGCGTGTTTTCAGGAGCAAAACAGAAGTCGGAGCCCGGACCCGTCGGCCGCTTCCACGGAAGAGCGCGGACTGTCGGCGTCCTATCGACCGGCTGACGCAAATTGTTCGGTGTCGTCGAACGGCGGTGTCACGGCGCCTCGTCGTGGCCCAATCCCGCATCGCGGAACCGCGCCGCGAGGTCGACGTAAGTCTCGTGCGTCCGGCGGATCTGCTCGCGCTGATCCTCGGTGAGGGGCCTGGTCTCCGCCGGCGTCCCGTACGCCAAATGACCGGACGGGACGGTCTGGTCCTGCCGGACGACGGCGTTCGCCGCGACGATCGAGCCTTCCTCGACGGTCGCCCCGCGCATCACCGCGCTCTGCATCCCGACGAGGCAGTGGTCGCCGACCTCGGCGTAGTCGACGACGGCCCCGTGCCCGACGGTGACGCCGTCTCCGAGCCGCGCGCCGTGGAGCGTCGTGAACTCCTGGACGTTCGTCTCCTCGCCCACCTCGACGCCCGTTCCGTGCCCGCGGAGGCAGACGAACGGCCAGACGCTCGCGCGGGACTCGACGGCGACGTCGCCGACGAGGTACGCCATCTCCGAGACGAACGCGCTCTCGGCGACGCGCGGTTCCGCACCCTCGAACGCTCGTTGCATAGCGCCCGGTTCGTCGTCTCGGATGATA
Source organism: Halobellus sp. MBLA0158 (assembly GCF_041477585.1). Lineage (NCBI taxonomy): Archaea > Methanobacteriati > Methanobacteriota > Halobacteria > Halobacteriales > Haloferacaceae > Halobellus > Halobellus rubicundus. The sequence continues at coordinate 1,570,033 of NZ_JBGNYA010000001.1, read as the reverse complement.
AAACGGCCGGCGACGGTCGATCCGCAGCTGTTCGATACTGTCGAACATCTGTGCCGAAGCGGTCCCGCTCGATACCCACGCACACTTCGGGTCGGAGTCGTGACCGGATTTCGATCGCCCCAACGCGGAGAAAACGACCGCGGAATTATAAGTAGGTGGCCGGCAGAGTGAACGTATGGTCCGAGTACTGCTCGCACTCGACGACGACATCCCGCAGGCACGCGCACAGACCAACGCGATCAAAGACATCGTCGAACCGGCGGGGAGCGCGGAGGTGTACATCCTCCACGTCTTCGGCGACAACCCCGAAGGGGCGTCCGTCCAGCAGGTCGAGGCCGTCCGCGAGGCGCGCGAGCGGCTCGAAAGCGACAAGGTCGACGTCCACCTGCTGGAGGCAAGCGGATCCCCCTCCGACGAGATTCTCCGCTTCGCCGACGAGTACGACGTCGATCAGATTTGCGTCGGCGGACGGAAGCGCTCGCCCGCCGGCAAGGCGCTCTTCGGGAGCGTGACCCAGGACATCATCCTCGGCACGCACCGCCCGGTCCTGGTGTGCGGCAGCGCCGCAGAGGACGAAGAGTAACGCGCCCCGCGCCGCCGAGTTCTCACGGCCGGTCGGCGGGAGCAAAGATCGGATGCACAGAACTGAAAACGGGAAGCGAGAAGACGGACACGAGCCCGGCGTGAACCGTCCGCTTACTGGTCTTCGATCACGGAGTTGAGGTTGCGTTCGAGCTCCTCGACGCTGCGGCGGATCTCGGCGACCTGATCGGTCTGCTGTTGGTTCGCCGTGGCGAGTTCGGCGACCTCGTCGGCGATGCGTTCGACGCCCTCGACGGTCGAACTCAGCATCGCCGAGATGTCTTCGGCGCTCGTCGCCTGCTCGTCGGTCGCGGTCGCGATCTGTTCCAACTGCTCGGAGACGTCCGCGATCGCCTCCTGGATCTCCCGCTGATTCGCGTTCACCGCCTCGATCTGGGACTCGATCTCGTCGACTCGGTCGCTCGTCTGTTCGACGCCTTCGACCGTCTCGTTCGCGATGGTCGCGATCGATTCGACGAGCCCCTCGATCCGCTCGGCCTCCTCCTTGGACTCCGCTGCGAGCGACTTCACCTCGTCGGCGACGACCGCGAAGCCCTCGCCCGCCTCGCCAGCGCGAGCGGCCTCGATGGAGGCGTTGAGCGCGAGGATGTTGATCTGATCGGCGATGTCGTCGATCACCGCGACCACGTCGTCGATCTCCTCGACGCGCTCTGCCAAATCTTCGGCATCGCCGGCCATCCGGTCGCTCGCGTCCGCGACGTCCTCGACCGTCTCCAGCAATTCGGTCGTCGATTCTTCGGACTCGGTCGCGAGCTCTGCGGTCTCGGAGCTCTGGGTCGAAATCGTCTCGACGCTCGCGGCGACCTCCTCGGTCGTCGCGCTGAACGTCTGGATCTCGTCGTCGACGTCTCTGACGTGTTCGGCCTCCTCGTCGGCAACTTCTGCGATCACGTTCACGTTCTCCGTCACCTGCGAGGACGCCGTCTCCAGACCGCTCACCGTCCCTTCGAGGTCCCGCTGGACCTGCTCTTGGACGCGCTGCATCGACTGGCGCTGCTCGACGAGGTCAGTCACCCGGTAGAGGACCTCGAAGGAGCCCACCACCTCGCCGCTTGGCGAGGTGAGCGGGACGCCCATCGCCCGGCCGTGGCCCTTCTCGCCGTTCGTGTTCGTGATCGTCCGGACGTTCGTCTCCCTGATGCGCTCGCCCGTGCGGACGACCTTCTCGGCGAGCGTCTCGGTGACGTCCTCGGTCCCAATGACGTCGTGGGCGGGCTTGCCGAGGGTCTCCGCGGCGGGGATGCCGACGAACGACTCCTGGGCGTCGTTCCAGTGGGTCAGTCGCCCCTCGTCGTCGACGGCGATCACGGGCTCGGGGAACTCCGCGGCGAGCTGATTGAACATATGCCGCCAGTGGTCGCGCTCGGCCCGGTAGCGTTCGGTTTCGTCGTCGATGTGCGAGAAGTCGGGGGCGAGCGTCGCCTCCTGGGTGGCCGGGACCTGCTCGTTCTGCGGGGCCGGGCTGTGTTGTGCCATTGCGGTGGGATGGTCTTCACCGGCTAATTAATGTTTGTGGCCGATTTTCACAGGTGATACTGATGTGGGACGGCCCGGCATACGACGGGAGTAATCGCTATCAGTCGTAGTCGCGGCCCTTCACGAGGGCGGTCGTCTCGTAGCTGACGACGACCTCGTCGCGTTGGTTGTGCGCTTCGATGCCAGTCGTGACGTAGCCCCGGTCTTCGTGGCTTCCGGAGGGCCGCTTGGCGAGGATTTCGGTGTGCAGTTCGAGGTGGTCGCCCGGCTGCACCGGATTCCGCCAGCGGATCTTGTCGGCGCCGACGCCGGCCAGGGCCGCCAGCGGGTCGGGGTCCTGATTGAGCATCCGCATACACATCGCCATCGTGTGCCACCCGGAGGCGACCAGTTCGCCGAACATCGAGTCCGCGGCGGCCTCCTCGTCCAAGTGGAACGGCTGGGGATCGTACTTGGCGGCGAACTCCTTGATCTCCTCCGCAGTCACGTCGTAGGAGCCGTGAACCGACGTCGATCCGACCTCGACGTCCTCGAAATATCGCATATCGGAGTTCTCGCGGGCCCGCGTAGAAAATCCTTCGACGGCGTCGACGTCCGGCGGCTCGGAGTGGGGTGCCGGCTGTGAGCGTCTCACGGGCGGACCGGAAAAGTTTACATAGGGTAGTCCAAAGATCCGAGTATGGCGCAACCGGACGACCTCAAAGCGGCAGCCGAGGAGGCTGAGGACCTGCCAGACCCGCGCGACATCGTCGCCGAGGACGAGGAGATTCCGCTGGAGGAGCTGTTCGACGCGGAGTTCATGGCGGAACACACCGACTTCGAGACCTTCGACGAGATGGTCGCCGCCAGCCCGTCGGCGGCGTCGTCCGCGGCCGAGCTCGAACTGGTGCCCGACGGCGAGTGGGACGAGTTCGTCGCGGAGACCACCGGCTTCGACGACGAGGAGGAACTGGTGTTCGCCGCCCGCGACCACTGGGTCGCAAAGCAGCTCGGACTGGACGCGTAACCGCTGCCACCGACGCCGGCCGAGAGTCGCATCGCCCCGATCGAACAGCGGTAGCTGAATCCCGCTGAACGGCCGTATACGGCCGTCTTCTCCCCGTTCGACCACAATAATTATGTGGAGTCTCGCGTAAGAGTCGGATAGAGACGATGAGTGAAACTGACTCCGAGAACCCAGTGTTGATTGCCGGTGCCGGGCCGACCGGGATGACCGCGGCGCTCGCGCTCCACGCGCGGGGCGTGCCCGCGACGATCGTCGAAGCGGACTCCGAAGACCGGGACCGCGCCGGGAGCCGGGCGATCTACGTCCACGGGTCGACGCTCCGGACGCTCGAACGGGTCCACCCGGGCCTCGGCACGGACCTCGTTGAGGAGGGGCTCGTCTGGCCGACCCGCCACACCAAGTGGCGCGGCAAGACGGTCTTCCGCCGCACCTACGACAACCCCGGCGGCGACGGCGAGATCCCCCACTTCTCGAGCCTCCCGCAGGTCACCACCGAGAAGTACATGCACGAGGCGCTCGACGAGGCCGGAATCGACATCCACTGGGACGCCGGCGTCGAGTCCGTCGAATCGACGCCCGACGGGGTCCACGTCGAGACCGCCGACGGCCAGGAGTGGGAGACGCCGTACCTCATCGGCGCCGACGGCGGCGGGTCCCAGGTGCGAAAGGAAATCGGCGCCGAGTTCGAGGGCTCCCAATCGGAGAACTCCTTCATCATCGTCGACGTCGAGACCCTCGACGGCAACTCCATCGACGAGGAGCCGATCCCGTTCGAGCGGCTGTTCCACTACGACTCGCCCAACGCCGACGGCCGCAACGTGATGCTCGTGCCCTTCACGGGCGGCTGGCGGCTCGACATCCAGTGTCTCGGCGACGACGACCCCGACGAGATCGCCAGCGACGAGCAGATGCGGGAGTTCGTCCGCGACATTATGGGCGAGGAGTACGTCGACAACATCAAGTGGACCTCGACGTACAAGTTCCTCCAGGTCCAGGCGGACTCCTTCGTCGACGAGCACCGCCGCGTCCTGCTCGCCGGCGAGGCCGCCCACCTGCTGGCGCCGTTCGGCGCCCGCGGGATGAACTCCTGTGTCGCCGACGCCGACGAGGCCGCTTCGGCCATCGCCGTCGCGCTCGACTCAAACGAGGCCGTCGCCCGCGACGAGGTCGAACTCTACGCGGCGCGCCGACAGACCGCCGCCGAGTACAACATCGACGCCGCTGGCCAGGCGCTCGATTACCTCCAGGGCGACAGCCCTGTCACGGTGCTCCGCAAGGAGGCCGCCGCGTCGCTCGCCGACTACTTCGAGCCCGCCGGCGAGTACCTCGACGACGCGCCGTACGGCCCCCACACCCCGCCGCCGATCGCGTCGACCGGCCGCGCCAACTACTGAGATCGCCCCGCCCTCGCGATCGCATTTTATCGACGCTCCGGGCTGAGTCACAACGGTGGCTCGAACGAGCAGCGCCCCGATTGTTCACATCGGAATAATACCTACTGGTCTGATAGTTTGGGGAGAGAAGCCGAAGCGGTGCCGCCGGGTCAGAAGTTCCGGTAGATGAGGTCCCGCTGGACCGCGCCGACCCCCTCGTAGGTCATCGGCATCCGAACGTCGCGGTAGACCCGGGTGATCCGCTCGTCGTGCAGGAGCGCGCGGCCGCCGTGGAGTTTCATCGCCGTCTCGGCGCACTCGGCGGCGACTTCGGTCGCGTTCGCCTTCGCCATCGCGGCCCAGCGCTCGGCGTCCTCGCCGGCCGTCACGTGGTCGACGGCCTGCCACAGCAGGGCGCGAGCGCTCTCGAACTCCATCCGCATCTCCGCGAGGTCGTGCTGGACGGACTGGAAGTCCGAGACGTGCCGGCCGAACTCCTCGCGCTCGTGGACGAACTCCCAGGCCTCCTCGATGGCGGCCGCCGCGAGGCCGATGCCGTGGGCGGCGACGCGGACCCGCCCGGAATTGAAGAACTCTGCGACCATCCGGAAGCCCTCGCCGCGCTCGCCCACGAGGTTCTCCCTCGGCACGCGGCAGTCGTCGAGGACGATGTGCGCCTGCTCGGAGGCCCGGTAGGCCATCTTCTCCGGGATGGGCTCGGCCTCGTAGCCGGGCGCGTCGGTCGGGACGAGGATGAGCGAGTGGTTGGCGTGGCGGTCGTCGGTGTCTTCGGTCCTGGCGTAGACGGTGATGTAGTCGCCCGAGACGCCGTTGCCGATCCAGTACTTCTCGCCGTTGAGGACCCACTCGTCGCCGTCGAGGCGGGCGCTCGTCTCCATCCCCGCGAGGTCGCTTCCGGTGTCGGGTTCGGTGATCGCCATCCCCGTCCGCTTTTCGCCCTCGGCGACCGCGCGGAGGTACTCCTCCTTCTGTCTCTCGCTGCCGAACTCCTGGAGGATCTCGGTCCCGAAGCTCTGGCTGACGATGCCGAGGCCGAGGCCCGCGTCCGCGCGGAAGAACTCCTCGACGGTCGCGACGATCTCGGCGAGCGACCGGCCGGGGCCGCCGTACTCGGCGTCGATCTCCTGGGCGACGAGGTCGGCGTCGTGGGCCGCCTCGACGACGTCGACCGGGTACTCGGCCGAGTCGAAGTAGTCGCCGGCGACCGGCGCCATCTCCTCCTGGGCGAACGACCGCGCGTGCGCTTTCAGTTCCGCTGCCTCGTCGGGGATCACCGTGTCGGTGAGTATGTCTGATTCCATAGTTGTTGGCCGTGGTATGTCTCGTCCGAAAGGTCTGTCAGTGTCCGTTACTCGTCCAGCGGGAGCTCGCCCTCCTCGTCGAGGAACTGCTCGCGGAGGTCCTTCTTGTTGAACTTCTGTGTCGTCGTCTTGGGGATCTCGTCGATGAACCGGAACTCGTCGGGCAGCCACCACTTGGGGAACGTCTCCAGGAGGTGCTCGCGCAGGTACGCCTCGTCGATCGAGGGGTCCTCCGCGACGACGTACGCGACCGGCCGCTCCTGCCACTTCTCGTGGGGGACGCTGATCACGGCCGCCTCGGCGACGCCCTCGGCGTCGATCAGCGAATTCTCCAACTCGACGGAGGAGATCCACTCGCCGCCGCTCTTGATCGCGTCGTCGATGCGGTCGACGATGTCGAGGTAGCCGTACTCGTCGATGGTGCCGATGTCGCCCGTCTTGAACCACCCGTCCTCGAAGGACCGCTCGTTGGCCTCCGGCCGCTCGAAGTAGCCGTCGGTGAGCCACGGCGAGCGGGCGTGGATCTCGCCCGGCGTCTCGCCGTCGTGGGGCACCGGCTCGCCGTCCTGCGTCCGCAGGCGGATGCGCGCGCCCGGCGCGGGGATCCCGGCCTTCCGCTTGAGTTCGTAGCGCTCGTCTTCGGGGAGGTCCTGCATCTCGGTCGTCTCGAAGGTGTTCGCCAGGTGGGGCGACGCCTCCGTCATCCCGTAGCCCTGGTAGATCGGCGCCTCGTAGACCTCCTCGAACTTCTGCATCAGCGAGGCCGGCGGCGCGCTCCCGCCCGTCAGGACGCGGTCGAGCGAGGCGAGCGGCTCGCCCTCGCTGGATTCGAGGTAGCCGTCCATATCGATCCAGACGGTCGGGACCGCGGCCGCGACGGTCACGTCCTCGGCGTCGATCAGGTCGGCGACGGCCTCGGGGCTCGTGTGCTGGCCCGGGAGGACGAGCTTCGAGCCGTAGAACGTGCCCGAGTAGGGAAAGCCCCAGCCGTTGACGTGGAACATCGGGACGACCGGCATCACGGTGTCGTTTTCGCTCACGCCGAACACGTCGACGTGGCCGTGGACGAGGGTATGGAGGAACATCCGCCGGTGGCGGTACTGGACGCCCTTCGGCAGTCCCGTGGTCCCGGAGGTGTAACACAGCGCGAACTCGCGGTCCTCGTCGAGTTCGGGCCAGTCGTACTCGGTGTCGTAGCCCGCGATGAACGACTCGTAGTCGACCACTGACTCCAGGGACGTCTCGGGCACCTCGTCGTCGAGGACGACGTACTGCTCGACCGTTTCGAGGTCGTCGGCGACGGCCTCGACGGTCTCGACGAACGCGGGATCGACGAACAGCAGGCGGTCTTCGGCCTCGTTGATGATCTCCGTGAGGTGGTGTTCCGGCAGCCGGTGGTTCGTCGTGTGGATGCTCCGGCCGCTGCAGGAGGGGCCGAAGTACAGCTCGTAGTGGCGGTAGTGGTTCACCGCCATCACCGACACCCGATCGCCCATCTCCAGGCCGTAGTCGTCGAGCGCGTGCGCGAGCTGGCAGATCCGCTCGTAGGCGTCGCCGTAGGTGTAGTGGTGGAGCGAGCCGTCCGGGAGCTTGGAGACGATCTCCTTGTGGTCGAAGAGGTCGACCGCCCGCTGGAGGAACTTCGTGATGGTGAGTTCGTAGTCCTTCATATCACGATTCCTTGGGCGTGAACCGGTAAAAAACCCGTTCGTGGTCGACCGGGCCGTCGATCTCGACGACCTTCATCTCCACGGGATCGCCGATCGAGAGGTCGTCGTACTCCGCGTCGGCGACGTGGGCCGAGAGCTGCACCGGACCGAGGTCGACGATGCCGATCACGAACGGGACCTCGTCTTCCATCCCCATCGGCGCGCCGGCCCGGACCGTCGAGAACGCGAACAGCTCGCCCTCGTGAGGGAGGTCGACGTACTCCAGGTCCTCGCTTTGGCACTCGGGACAGACGATCCGCGGCGGGAAGTGGATCTCGCCGCAGTCCTGGCACTCGGTCGTCGTCAGCTGGCCCTCGCGGAGGTTGTCGTAGAACTCCGCGATCTTCGTTGTGTCCTCGGTCTGGAGCTCGTAGAAGTCCAAGAGCCGGGGCAGTTCGATCTGGTCGGGCAGTTCGACGACGTCGCGGCCGCCGTCGGTGACGGCCGCGCCGGCGTCCGCGCCGGTATCGTTGTCCGCGTCGGTGTCGATGTCGTTTTCGGTCATTGTTACGGTCGCTCCCGCGAGAGAGTCATCACGCTATGCACCGAGGCGCTCCCGCTGAGGTTGTGGATCAGGCCGTTTTCGGGGTCGGGCACCTGCCGCTCCGATTCGACGGTGCCGCGGAACTGATTGTACACCTCCAGCGCCTGGGAGACGCCGGTCGCGCCGAGCGGGTGGCCACAGCCGAGGAGCCCGCCGCGGGGGTTGACGGCGATGTCGCCGTCGAGTTCGCTTCGGCCCTCCTCGATGAATTTGCCGCCCTCGCCCTCCTCGGCCCAGCCGAGGGCCTCGTACTCGACGATCTCGCTGATCGAGAAGCAGTCGTGGACCTCCGCGACGTCGAGTTCGTCGACGGGGTCGTCGATGCCGGCCTGGTCGTAGGCCTGCTCGGCCGCGGTGGTCGCCTGCGGCCACGCCGAAAACGAGGGGAGATTGTTGATGGAGTTGCTCGCGAAGCACGCCTGACCGCTGCCGGTGATCCAGGCGGCCTCGTCTGTGACCTCGCGCGCTTTCTCCTCGCTCATCAGGACCAGCGCCGCGGCGCCGTCGGTGACGCCGCTGCAGTCGTACAGGCACAGCGGCGGCGACAGCTCGAAGGAGTCGTAGACGTCCTCGACGGAGACCTCCTTTTGGAACTGCGCGAACGCGTTGGAGGCGGCGTGGGTCTTATTCTTCGCGGCGACCTGCGCGAGCTGCTCGCGCGTGGTGCCGTACTCGTGCATGTGCCGCTGGGCGATCATCGCGAAGTACGGCGGCGCGTTGAAGCCGTTGACGCCGTCGAACTCCCGGTCCATCACGTTCGCCATACTCGTCTGGGCCTCCGCGGAGTACTCCCGCGGGAGGTTCATCTTCTCGACGCCCAAGACGAGCGCCGTGTCGAGTTGGCCGGCCGCGATGGCGAGCCACGCGTAGCGGAGCGCGGCCTGCCCGCTCGCGCAGGCGAGTTCGGTCCGCGCGATCATACTGTCGACGTCGACGCCGACCAACTCGGCGACCATCGGCGCGACGTGGGTCTGGAACGCGAACCGCTCGGGCTGGACCGAGCCGACGAAGAGCCCCTCGACGTCTCCGGGCTCTACTCCGGGGGTGTCGTCGAAGGCGGCCTTGCCGGCCTCCTGGATCAGGTCCTTGTAGCTGGCCTCGCGGACGCCCCACTTGGTGTGGCCGCCGCCGACGATACCGACGTTGCGCGTCATTCAGTCACCCCCGAAGTCGGGTTCCCGGTCTTGGTTGAACGCCGCGACGCCTTCGAGCATGTCGTCGGTCGTCGCCAGCAGGCCGAAGCCCTGCGCTTCGAGCGAGAGGCCGGTGTCGAGGCTGGCGTTCTGGCCCTCCTGGATCACCTGCTTCGCGACCTCCAGGGCCTTCTGCGGGCCGTTCGTGAGGTCCGAGACGACGTCGTCGATCGTCTCCTCGAACTCGTCTTCGGGGACGGCGCCGTTGAGGATGCCCCAGTCTTCGGCCTCTTCGGCCGAGAGCTGCTTGCCGCGGTAGATCAGCTCCTTCGTTCTGGGCTCGCCGACGAGGCGGACCAGCCGCTGGGTGCCGCCGCCGCCGGGGATCAGGCCGAGGTCGATCTCGGGGCTGCCGAGCCGCGAGCCCTCGGTCGCGTAGCGGAGGTCACACGCGAGCGTGATCTCCAGCCCCGCGCCGAGACAGAAGCCGTCGATCTTCGCGATCGTCGGCCGCGGGTACTCGTAGATCGTCTCGACGGTCTGGTCGACCGACGCGAGGTCGGTCGGTTCGGCGGTCGTGAAGCCGGTGATGTCGGCGCCGGCCGAGAAGGCGCGGTCGCCCGCGCCCTCGAAGACGACACACGAGACCTCCTCGTCGTCGACGGTTTCGAGGACCCGCTTGACCTCGTCGAACATATCCGTCGAGAAGGCGTTGAGGCGCTCCTCGCGGTCGAAGAGGACGTGGAGCTCGCCGGAGTCCTTCAGCTCGTGGGTGATGTAGTGGTACGGGCCGCCGTCGCGGTAGTCGTAGAAGCCCTTGCCTCCCTTCTCGCCGGTGTGGCCGTTCTCGACCAGTTCGACGAGGTAGTCTGCGGGCTCGTAGCGCTCGTCGCCGGTGCGCTCGTGGAGGTCCTCCAGTTTCTCCAGCACGCGGTCGAGGCCGAGCTTGTCGCCCGTCCGGCAGGTCCCCTCGGGGAGGCCGCCGCCGAGGCGCATCCCGATGTCGATGTCTTCGGGGTCGGCGACGTCGTCGCCGATCAGCTTCGCGGCCTCGTTTATCATCACCGACTCGATGCGGAGGGTGTCGATCCCCTCGCCGTCGGTCGGCTCGTAGTTGACACCCTCGCCGTCCTCGTAGTCGTAGAAGCCCTTGCCCGTCTTCCGACCGAGGTCGTCGTTCTCGACGCGGGACTCGATCGACTCGGGGACCGGATCGTCCCACTGCTCGCGGCTGTGGTAGAAGATGTCCAGTCCGCCGAAGTCGTTGAGCTCGAAGGGGCCCATCGGGTAGCCGCGCTGGAACACCATCGCGGCGTCGACGTCCTGGATCTCGACGTCGCCCTCGTCCAGCATGTAGCCGGCCTCGCCCATGAACGGCGTCAGGACGTTGTTGACGACGAACTGCGGGACGTCCTTGCGCACGCGGATCGGCGTCTTGTCAAGCGACTCGACGAACTCGATGCCGGCGTCGACGACCTCTGCTTTGGTCTTCTCGCCGGAGACGACCTCGACGAGGTCCATCTTCACCGGCGGATTGAAGAAGTGCATCCCGCAGACGTACTCCGGTCGGTCCGTCGCCTCGGCGATGTCGCTCACTCGGAGGCTGGAGGTGTTCGTCGCCATAATCGTCTCCGGGCCCGCGGCGGCGTCCACGTCGGCGAAGACGTCGCGCTTGATCTCCAGGTCCTCGGGCGCGGCCTCGATCACGAGGTCGACGTCCTCGACGGCCGCTTCGAGGTCGACGGTGGTCGAGATCCGCGCGAGCACCTCTTCGGGCTCCTGGTCGATCTGGTCCTTCTCGGCGAGCTTGCCGAGGCTCCACTCGATGTTGTCGTACCCCTCCTCGACGAGGTCCTCCTCGATGTCGCGCATCACGACATCGTAGCCGGCGATGGCGGCCACTTCCGCGATACCGTGACCCATACTGCCGGCTCCGAGGACTGCGAGGCTCTCGATTTCTGCGTCCATCAGTTGAAACTTCGGATCGTTCATATTTAATGTGTCGGTGCCAGCATCGCGCGGAGCGAGCGTCGCCGAAGGCGAGACAATGCGGGGCGAGGCGAGGCTACGCGATGCGACGCTACACGATTCGATCGGCGGCGAAAATCAGTCGGGTCGGAGCGCTATTCGGCCTTCCCGCGGTCGAGGACCGATCCCAGGGGGGTCCGCTCGGCGAGCAGTTCCGTCGCCGAGGGGACGATGCCGTCCCGGAAGTAGAGGAACAGGATCGTCAGTAGGAGGCCGAACGCGACGGTCCGCCACTGGCCGAAGTTCCCCAGGATGTTGTCAATGTAGATGATCACCGCGGCGCCGACGAGCGGCCCGTATCGCGAGCGCAGCCCGCCGAGGACGAGCACGATCAGCACGAGCACGTCGATGGAGTTGAAGCTGTACAGCGACGGGATGATGATCCCGGTCGTCTGGCCGTAGAACGGCCCGACGAGCCCGATGACGAAGGTGGCGATGAACCCGGCGAACACCTTCAGCTTGATCACGTCGACGCCGGTCGCGCGGGCGGCGAACTCGTCCTGCCGGATCGCGGCGAACGCCAGCCCGTACTTCGAGCGCCGCAGCCACGTGTACAGCCCGAGCACGCCGGCGAAGATCGCGACCAGCACGTAGAACTGGATCGCGTAGGAGCCGAGCCCCGTCGCCTGCTCGATGGCCGGGAGCTGGAGCCCGCTGAACGGGAAGCCGGTGCTGCCGCGGGTGATGTCCCGCAGGCCGACCAGGAGCTCGGAGATGATCATCTGAGAGGCGAAGGTCACGATCGCCAGCACGATCACCGTGAACTGCCGGCGGGCGGCCACGTAGCACACCAGCGCGCCGAAGACGCCAGCGAAGAGCGCCCCCAGGAAGAGCGTGAGCCACGGGGAGATCCCGAGCGCGTCCGCGGTCAGCGCGGTCGTGTACGCGCCGACGGCGGCGATCCCGCCCATAAAGAGGATCAGCTGGTCGGTCTCGCCGAAGATGATGTTCAGCGCCATCGCGAGGATGGCGAAGATCATCACGCGGATGAACCGCCGCGAGATGTAGGTCGTCGAGGGGTCGAAGAACACGAGCGGAATGGCGAGCAGCACTGCGAACACGATGACGGTCGGGAGCCGGTCGCGGGTGACGTTCACGTTCATGATATCTGCTCCGGTTTGTAGATCAGTACGGCGATTGCAGCGGCGAACAGCGTCACGGTGGCGAGGTACGAGCCGAACAGCGCGCCCGCGACGGTGATCACGATACCGAGGACGACCCCGGCCGCGACCGTGCCGCGGATGCTGTCGACGCCACCGACGATCGAGACCATAATCGCGAAGGTCGTGAGCTCGAAGGAACTCGCGGGCGTCACCTCGGCGTCAAGCGCGTAGAGGACGCCGCCCGCCCCGGCGATGGCCGCGCTCAGGACGAACACGATCGACTGGACGCGGCGGGGACGGATCCCACAGAGGATCGCCCCGGTCTCGTCCTGGATGACGGTCCGGGTCGCGATCCCCAGGTACGTGTGGTTGAAGAAGTAGTAGATGAGCCCGAACAGGACGCCGGCCGCAGCGATGACCGCGAGCGACGACCCCGTGATGCTCACCCCGGCGAGCGACACCGAGGACACGCTGCTTTCGAGGAAGTAGCTCTCCGCGAAGAACACGAAGAGCAGTCCCTCGAACAGCAGCGACAGGCCGAGCGTGACGAAGATGCCGAGCAGCACCCGGTCTTCGCCCTCTTCCCTGTAGACCAGGGAGATGACCGATCGATCCAACACGAACGCGAACAACGCGACGGCGGCGACGCCGCCGAGCCCGGCGACGAGCAGCTCGGGGACCGTTCCCAGGATGAGGGAACAGGCGATCACGGCGACCACGGCGAAGACGCCGATCAGGAGGTTGAGGATGCCCCCCAACCCGAAGACGAGCGTGATCCCCAGCCCGAAGAGTGAGAGGATCATTCCCCTCGCCAGTCCGTCGATAAGCAGTTCTATGCCTCTGGCAAGCATACTGGGCCATCGTTGTACTGTGTGTATAAATATTATGGATATCGCAACGGCGGCTTCGGCACCTACTCCATCGAATTATTTATGTAGAATCGTGGGAAAGCCGGACCTGTGCTAACCGCCACCAACGTAACCAAGCGATTCGGCGGGCTAGTCGCCGTCGACGGCGTCGATTTCGACATCGGCGACGAGGAGATCGTGGGCCTGATCGGGCCGAACGGGGCGGGCAAGACGACCCTGTTCAACACGATCACCGGGGTCCACCCGCCCAACGAGGGCTCGATCACCTTCGACGGCGAGGAACTGGTCGGCAAGACGCCGAACCAGGTGGCCCAGCTCGGCGTCGCCCGGACCTTCCAGGCCGTCCGGACGTTCAACGAATCGAGCGTCCTCGACAACGTCCTGATGGGCGCGGTCTTCGGCAACGACGAGTCGGTGCCGATGGACGAGGCCGAAGAACGCGCCCGCGAGGCGCTCGCCTTCGTTGGCCTCGACGGCCGCGCGGACGAAGAGGCCGGCTCGCTGACCATCGCCGACCGGAAGCAGCTCGAACTCGCGAAGGGACTGGCCGCCGAGCCGAGGCTGATCCTCGTCGACGAGATCGGCGCGGGGCTGACGCCCGCGGAGATCGACGAGATCACCAAGACGCTCGAACGCGCCCGCGACGAGCGCGGGGTCTCCGTGTTCTGGATCGAACACATCATGGAGGCGATCATGAGCGTCACAGACCGGATCATCGTCCTCAATCAGGGCGAGAAGATCGCCGACGGGACTCCCGAAGAGATCCGCTCGAACGAGGAAGTCACCCAGGCGTACCTGGGGGAGGTGGACTCGTGAGCCTCATCGACGTCGATGGCCTGGACGTCCACTACGGCGAACTCCAGGTCCTCTGGGACGTCTCCCTTGAGGTCCGCGAGGACGACTCGGTCGTCTCGATCGTCGGGCCGAACGGCGCGGGGAAGACGACCCTCCTCAAGACGCTCTCGGGCATCCTGACGCCGACGAACGGCCGCGTCGAGGTGCTCGGTCAGGACGTCACCGAGGCACCCTCCGACGACATCGTCGAGCGCGGCTTCGTCCAGGTCTCCGAGGAGCGCAATCTGTTCGGCGACCTCTCGGTCGAGAAGAACCTCCGGATGGGCTCGTTCACCAAGCGTGAGGCCTTCGAGGAGAACCGCGATATGGTGTTCGAGATGTTCCCCGTCCTCGAAGAGCGGCGCGACCAGAAGGCGCGGACGCTCAGCGGCGGCGAGCAGCAGATGCTCGCGATCGGCCGCGGGCTGATGGCCGAACCGAAGGTGCTGGCGTTCGACGAGCCCTCGAACGCGCTCGCGCCGCAGTTGGCCGAACAGGTCTTCGAGACGATCGAGGAGATCTCCGACGACGTGACGGTCGTGCTGATCGAACAGCACGTCGACCGCGCGCTGGGCCTCGCCGACCGCGGGTACCTCCTGGAGAACGGCCGGATCCAGACCGAGGGGACCGGCGAGGAACTGCTCCACTCTGACGCGATCAAAGAAGGGTATCTCCGCGGATAGCGGAGCGGTTCTGTTACGTTTCTACGAGAGGATGTCGCTCGACGGATCGTAGGCCGGCAGCGGCTCGGAGCGGAACTGCTCGGTCAGATTGACGCTGCCGTCGGGGTAGTACTCCGGCGCGCCGGACTCGAAGCCGACCATCAGCTGGACGAGGTTCTGGAGTTCGCCCCACTCGGTGTACTGCAGCGGCGAGGCAAACAGCGTGTCGAGTTCGATGTTCCGGATGGAGTCGGCGACGGCGACGGGGTTGGCCTCGCCGGCGTCCTCGATCGCGGCCGCGATGAGGTCGGCGACGACGTAGCCGACGGCGTTCAGGACGCCGAACCAACCGCCCGTCTGGTCGTAGAAGCGCTGGGCGACCTCGGCGTACTGGTCGGAGAACGGGTCGGGCTGGGTCTGCGCGAGGAAGCCCTGGGTGACCGAGTCGCCGAGCGCGTTGGCCGAGAGCTTCGCGTCGCTGCGACCGATGACGTAGTCGGGATTGACGTTCGAGAGCCCCTGGAGCTGATTGTAGATCGTGAACACGCCCGGCGGGTGGCTCGCCGTGATGAGCAGGTCCAGGTCGTCCGGCATCGCGCGGAGGTAGGTCGTGAAGGAGCTCTCGCCGAACGGCGCGACCTCCATATGCACGTTGATGTCGTCGGGGAAGATCGCGTTGATGCTCTGCTCCCAGGCGCGGCCGTAGGAGTAGTCGGCGATGATGGCGCCGACGTTCTGGAAGCCCTGGTCCTCGATGAACTGGCTCACCGCGCGGGCGTTCGTCGGGGCAGGTGCCAGGCCCATCCGGAAGTTGTAGCGGGAGTCCCGCGAGAGGAACTCCGAGCTCCCGACGAACTGCGGGACGTGCGGCACCTGATTCTGCTCTGCGATCGGCGCGACGGTCAGCCCGATGTCGCTGGAGATCGACCCGGTCAGCGCGACGGCGTCTTCGGCCTCGATGAGCTCGGTCGCGAGGGTGCTCGCCTCCGCGGGATCCAGCTGCGTGTCCCGGTCCTCGAAGGCCAGATTGCGGCCGAGCACGCCGCCGTCGGCGTTGATCTCCTCGCGTCGGAAGTTGAAGCCGTCGACGAACTCCTGGGTGGTCTGGGCGTACGGCCCCGTGTACGGCTGGAGGCCGCCGACGACGATGTCGCCCTCGCCGCCGCTGCTGCCGGTGGTGGCGCCGTCGCCACCGGTGGTTCCGTCGCCGCCGCCACCGTCACCGCCGCCGTCTCCGTTGCCGCCGCCGTTACCGCCGCCCATACACCCGGCGAGCGAGCCGGCAACGACGCTGGCGCCGGTCAGTTTCAAGAAATTACGTCGGTCTGTCGAGTCAATCCCACTGGTGTTACCAGATGACATAGAAGTTAGTGATAGTTCGGCATTACATATATCTTTCTACTGCTTTCCGAAGACGGAGGAGAGGAGCCGACGCGCTACTCGTCCGGGAGGGACTGCCGCTTGATCTTCCCGGTGGTCGTCATCGGGAGGTCCTCGACGAACTCGACCTCGCGGGGGTACTCGTACTTCGCCAAGCGGTCCTTCACGTACTCCTGGAGCTCCTCGACGAGGTCCTGGCTCGCCTCGTAGCCGTCGTCGAGCACGACGAACGCCTTCGGGATCTCACCGCGGGTCTCGTGGGAGACGCCGGCGACGCCGACGTTCCGGACCGCCGCGTGGGTGAGCATCGCCTCCTCGATCTCCTTGGGCGCGATGCGGTACCCCGAGCTGATGATGAGGTCGTCCGCGCGCGAGTGGAACCTGAAGTAACCGTCCTCGTCGAAGGAGACGAGGTCATCGGAGAAGAGCCACCCGTCCTGGACCGTCTGCTCCGTCTTCCGGGGGAGATCGAGGTACTCGACGAACAGCATCGGATCGCCCTCGTACCGGACGGCCAGTTCGCCGATCTCGCCGGGCTCCTCGATGCGCTCGCGGGTCTCGGGGTCGAAGACGGCGACGTCGTGACCCACGGAGGGGACCCCGAAGTAACCGATCCGGTGATCGAGGCCGACCGCCGGGTCGTCGGAGATGAGCCCGCCGATCTCGGTGGTGCCGTATCCCTCGAGGAACGAGGCGTTCTCGAAGGTCTCTGTCACCCACTCGATGATGTTCTCGTCGGCGGACTCGCCGCCGGTCGTGAACGACTGGACGCTCCCGAGGTCGTAGCGGCCGGCCGGGTCTTCGACCTGCATCATCATCCGGACGGCCGTCGGCGGGAGGTTCAGGTGGGTGACGCCGAACTCCTCGATGAGCTCGAACTCGACATCGGGCTCGAAGCTCTGGCCCGAGTACCCGACGACCGGGACGCCGTAGAACAGCGCCGGCAGCACGACGCCGGGGAGCGACATAATCCAGGACCACTCGGAGACGGTCCGCAGCACCTGGTCGTCGTCGGTCCTGCCGCCCTGGAGGCTGAGGAACTGCGGGAGCTCGCCGAGCAGGTGCCGGTGGGCGTGGATCACGCCCTTCGGCTTGCCGGTCGTCCCGCTGGTGTAGATGATGAACGCCCGGTCCTCGGCGTCGGTCGCCGCCGTCTCGAAGTCCGCGGACTGCCCCTCGATCGCGTCCCAGAAGTTCACTTCGTCCTCCCGGTCGAAGTCGTCGTTGGTGACGATCAGGTCCAGGGAGTCGACGTCGTCGCGGATCTCGCGGACGGCGTCGACGGCGCCCTCGTCGACGAGGAAGGCGTCGGCGCCACAGTCGTCGAGTCGGTAGCGGACGCCGTCGGTCCCGAGGAGGACCGTGAGCGGCACCGAGACGGCGCCGATCTTGAACACCGCGAGGTGACCCGCGAGCGACTCCAGGCGCTGGGTCCCGTTGATCGCGACGCAGTCGCCCGGTCCGATCCCCTGCTCGACGAGGTAGTTCGCAAAGCGGTTCGCACACCGCTGGACCTGTCGGAACGTGTAGGCCGTCTCCTCGCCGTCCGACGAGCGGTGATACAGCGCGACGCGGTTCTTCCGGGCGTCGGCCCACCGGTCGCAGACGTACTCGGCGATGTTGAACTGCTCTGGGACCTGCCACTCGAACCACTCTTCGATCTCCTCGATCGTCTCGAAATCCCGTTCGTGGTAGTAGTATTTCTCTAGTTCGCGTGGATCAGCCATCGTTATTGGCGGATTGTAATTAACTATCTTAAATATTCTGTCTGGGGGAACGTGGCGCCACGACGCCGCACGACAGCGTCCGAGACTCTCGAACGGCGTTCAGGGAGCGTACTGGTAGTTGACCGAGACGATGTTCGCCGACTTCTGTACCTCGGCGGCGAGCCTCTCCCGGTAGTCGTCTTCGAGCAGGCGGTCGCTCGGACAGACGATGCCGAGCGACCCGATGGCGCGGCCGTCGATCGTGACCGGCGCGGCGACGGCGCCCATCCCGACCACCTGTTCGTTCCGGTCGGCGCAGTAGCCCTCCTGTCGGATCGCTTCGAGTTCCGCGGCGAGTTCGTCGGGGTCGGTGATCGTGTACTCGGTGCGCGCTTCGAGCCCCTGCGTGTCGATGATCTCCTGGATCCGCTCGTCGTCGAGGTGCGCGAGGATCACCTTGCCGCCCGCGTGGGTGTGAATCGGCGTCCGAAGCCCCGGATAGATCCCGAGCCGGAGCGAGTCGGCGCCGAACTCCGTGTGGAGGATCACGAACTCGCCGCGCTCTTCGACGTTGACGCTGGCCTGCTCGCCGGTCTCTTCGACCAGGCGTTCGAGTTCCGGCTTCGCGACGTGAAACAGCCGATTGCGGTACTTCACCTGGCCGCCGAGTTCGAGCACCTGAAACCCGAGCCGATAGGTCCCGTCGTCGTTGACGACGTAGCCCATCGTCCGCAGCGTCCGGAGGTAGTCGTGGACCGTGCTCTTCGGGAGGTCCAGTTGGCGCGCCAGCTCCGCGACGCCGACCTGCTTCTGCTGTTTGAGCACGTCCATTATCTCGAAGGCCCGACGGATGGTCTTCAGCGGGGGAGCGTCGTCGGTCATTCCTGTGCGGACGCTTGCACTCCATCGACCTAAGTACTGCGGTTATCTCGAACAGATTTCGATCTCGTAGCGAACGGACGGGAGGCGGTCGCAAACGCCGTAGATCCGTCATTTCGAACGTTTATCATATGTGTAGTAACCGTTTCGAACGGCCAAAATCGGCGCATTCCGGACCCTCTCTCCGATTCTGTATCTACTGAATGTCGTTCGGTTTATTCGAATGATACGTTGGTTTCCTCGGAGAGGTCGTCGGATTCGGTGGGACCCCCCTCGACGGGATCAGTTCGCTGCGAGACGGGAACTGCGCGCGGTACTCTTGAGCCACGTGCGCGTCCTACACGCGTAACGGAAGTACGACTGTTATCTTCTGTCTCTGGGCCGGGAACTCCCGATTCTGTCCCCGGTTCCTCTCGCTCCCGACGAATCGGCCTTCGACCCGAGGTAGTGGCCCCCGTTCCGCGGCGCGGACCCGGTCGGCGCGCGCGACAGGGATTCCCGCCGCGTCGCCGACGAGAGATGGGTCGAAACCGCCCGACGGTTCGATGATCTCGAACGGGCGTCGCCGTGAACGGGTACTCAGTGTCGAGTTGTTGCACAAAGCATTTATACACGAGCGTAGTTACACGAAATATGGCTACTTCGGAACAATTGGCTGACTCCGCTCACTTCTCCGTCGAGAACGTCGGGGGGATCGATCGAACTGAAGTCGACATTCCGCCCGGCGTGACGGTTCTGACCGGCAAGAACGCGACGAATCGGACCTCCTTCCTCCGCTCGATTATGGGTGCGATGGGCAGCGAGCGCGTCGCCCTGAAAGGCGACGCCGACCGGGGCCGCATCGAACTCACGCTCGGCGATACGACCTACGAGCGAACCCTCAAGCGCGTCGGCGACGGCGTCCAGTTCGAGGGGGAAGCCTACCTCGACGACCCCGAGGTCGCCGATCTCTTCGCGTTCCTCCTCGAAACGAACGACGCCCGCCAGGCCGCCGCTCGCGACGAGCAACTCCGGGACGTCATCATGCGCCCCGTCGACGTCGAGGCCATCCGCTCGGAGATCCGCCGCCTCGAAGACGAAAAGGGCGATATCAACGACGAACTCGCCCGCATCGAATCGGAAAAGCGCGAGCTTCCAGAGCTGGAACGCCGACGCAACACCCTCCGGGAGAAGATCGAAGACAAGCGCGAGGAACTGGCCGACCTCGAAGAGGACATCGACGACAGCAGCCGCGACGTCGAACAGGGCCGCAAGGAACAGGCCGAACTCGAAGACAAGCTCCAGGAGCTCCGCGAGACCCGCTCGGAGCTCGAATCCGTCCGCCGGAAGATCGAGCGCCAAGAGGAGAGCATCTCCTCGCTGAAGCGCGAACGGAGCGAGCTCGAAGACGACCTCGACGAGCTCCCGGAGACGCCGATGGGCGACCACCGCGACCTCGAAGCCGAGATCGACCGGCTCCGCTCGAAGCGCCAGGACCTCAACGCCGAGATCAACGAGCTCCGCAGTCTGATCCAGTACAACGAGGAGCGGCTCGAAGCCGAGGACTACGAACTCCTCCAGGACGGCGGCGCCGCCGCCGAGAGCGGCTCCGTCACCGACCAGCTCGTCGGCGAGGACGCGGAGACCGTCGTCTGTTGGACCTGCGGCTCGTCGGTCGAGCGCGGCCAGATCGAGTCCACGATCGACCGGCTGAAGGACCTTCGGAGCGAAAAGGTCGAACAGCTCAACGAGGTCAAAAGCGACCTCGAAGCCCGGAAAGAAGAACAGCGGGAGGCGACCAAAAAGCAGCGTCGCCGCACCGAGATCGAGCGCAAGATCGACGACATCGACGACGAACTGGATCGCCGGAGCGACCAGATCGACGCGCTGAAAGACCAGCGCGAGTCGCTGACCGACGAAGTCGAGGCTCTCGAATCCGAGGTCGAGAACCTCGAATCCGCCGACTTCGACGAGATCCTCTCGCTCCACAAGGAGGCCAATCAGCTGGAGTTCGAGATCGACAGCCTCGAATCGGACCTCGACGAGGTCACAGACGAGATCGAGTCGATCGAGGCCGACGTCGAGCGCGCGGACGACCTCCGCGAGCAGCGCTCGGAACTGGTCGACGAACTCACAGACCAGCGGACGAAGATCGACCAGATCGAGGCCGAAGCGGTCGAGTCCTTCAACGAACACATGGAGTCGATCCTCGATCTGCTGGGGTACGAGAACATCGAGCGGATCTGGATCGAACGCATCGAGGAGGGCGACGCGAGCGGCGCCCAGACCCGCTTCGAGCTCCACATCGTCCGGACGACCGAAAACGGCGCGGCCTACGAGGACACGATCGACCACCTCTCGGAAAGCGAACGCGAGGTCACGGGCCTGATCTTCGCGCTCGCGGGCTATCTCGTCCACGACCTCCACGAGACGGTGCCGTTCATGCTCTTGGACTCCCTGGAGGCGATCGACTCCGATCGGATCGCCGCTCTGGTGGAGTACTTCGCGGACTACGCGGACTACCTCGTGGTCGCGCTCCTGCCCGAAGACGCCCAGGCGCTCGACGACGACTTCACCCGCGTCACCTCGATCTGATCGAGACGAACCGAACCGACTATCTTTCCCGGCCGAACACAGCATCCAATGGCAGACACGACCGACGACCGACCATCGAGCAAGGTCGCACGGCTGATCGACGAGTACGACCTCGAAGGACTCGGGGACGAACTGGAAGTGCGCTGGACCGGCGACGGCGTCGAGCGGACGAGCCTCCGCGATCTCGCGGACTACTTCAACAAGCGGATCCTGGAACAGGCGCTCATCGACGCCGGACTGAGCGCCCTCGAAAGCGACGTCGACTCGACGTACCGGAACCTCACCGACGACGACATCAGCACCGGGGTCCGGACCGACACCCGCAACCGCCTCGAACAGAACGGCATCGACGTCAACAAACTGGAATCGGATTTCGTCAGCTATCAGGCGATCCGCTCGTACCTGACGGAGTACCGCGGCGCGGAGTATCACCACCTCACCGACGAGGAGAAAGTCGAGAAGGACCTCCAGAGCATCCAGCGGCTGATGACGCGGACGCTTTCTGTGACCGAAGAGCGGATCGAGAAGCTCCGCGAGACCGGTCGCATCGAGGCCGCCGACTTCGAGGTGCTCCTCGATCTGCAGGTGCTGTGTCAGCAGTGCGGCGAGCAGTACTCCATCGCGGAGTTCCTCGAAGGCCGCGGCTGTCAGTGCCAGAGCGCGTGAGACCGTCGGCGGGCCTCACGCCTGACTGAGTTTCAATTCCAGTTCGTTCGCGGCACCGAGGATTTGATCGACGATGCCGTCTTTCAGCTGGTGATCGGTCAGGCGGTTCGCCGGTCCGACGATGCTGATCGCGCCGACGACCTCGCCGTCGACGATGATGGCTTTGCCGACCGCACGCGCCCCCTCGACGTTCTCCTGGTCGTTGAGCGCGTAGCCGCGTTCCCGCGTCGCCTCGAGTTCGGCGGAGAGTGCCTCACGGGAGTCGATCGTGCGCTCTGTCTGCTGTGCGAATCCGTGGCGGTCGACGATTTCGTCGACGCGCTCCTCGGAGAGGTGCGCGAGGATCGCCTTGCCGGAAGCCAGATAGTGGAGGTGCGATCGGGTTCCGATCCGAGCGTGGGTCTGAACCGCGTGTTCGCCGAGCGCGTAATCGAGGTAGACGCCCATTCCGTGCTCCTCGGTGACGAGCCACGCGGCCTCGCCTGTCGCATTCGCCAACTGCTCGATCGTCGATTTCCCTTCGCGGGCGATCGGATGACGATCCCGCGCCGCGATGCCGTGATCTAACAGTCGGAGACCGAGGTCGTACTTCCCGTCGATTTTGACCAGATATTCGAGGTTATAGAGCGTCGAGAGGTAGTCGTGGGCCGTGCTCGTCGGCACGTCTAACGCCTCCGTGATTTCGGTGGTCCCCATCGGTCCGCGCTCCTGGAGCAGTTCGACAATCTCGGAGACGCGCTGGACCGAACGCAATTTCACAGCGTCGTTTGTCATTGTCTTACATCCCATTTAGGACCACGAAACGTTAGCTTTGCGATCCCGTAACGCCCAATTTTCCTCCGACAGACTCGGAATTCGGTTTCAGCTTACGAAGCGTGTGACGGCGGCGTTCTCGGTGGTCTGATCCAAATATAGTTATATGTTACCTATACACACAGACGTCTTCTTCGTTCCGAAACTGTCGAATCACCGCAGACGGGCATCGTCGCGTGATCTCGACCTGAATCGAGCGGTGATGGGTAAAAGTAACATATGTACATACGTTATTTTTACCGGGTGCGAGGTAATAGTTCACAATCTTTCGTGTTTTATTTTCCGAGACTGTCGGAATTTGAGCCTGGGACGGGATACCTTCCAGGCGGATCACGCGTTCCGTCCCACGGAGCCGCGGGATGGATGCTTCGCCGGTACCGAGATCGCCAGAAGATCCGCAGGAGGAATCCGACCAGGAACCGAAGCGACGAGAGAGAAATGCGAGAACGACCGGAAAAACGGCGATCCGACTGGTCTACTCGCCCTTCCGTCGATCGGGCGAGTACGGCACTTCGCCGACCGTGGCCGTGATCTCGGTCTGTTCGTGGCGCTCGACCTTCGGGTTCGGCGAGTCCTCTTCGCCCCACACGAGCGTGACCTCCGTGCCCGGCTCGGCGTGATCGACGTCGATACTACACAGCGAGATGATGGTACCAACGTCGTACTCGTACGAGCGCGAGTGCGAGAGACCGATCAGTTCGCCGTCTTTCAGTACTTCGTCGTAGTTCGCGCGGCCCCAGCCGATTCGCGGCAGTTCCATATACTTGTTACTCGGTCCCTCGCGGAACAGCGACGCGTAGACGTCGATTACGTCGTCTTCCTCCCAAGCCAGCGAGACGAGGGTCCGGTCGGGATCTTCGACCTTCGCTTCGAGCGCCTCGCGGCCGACGAAGTCGTGGTCGAAACTGATGAGTTTCTCGTACCCGAGTTCGAGCGGGTCCATATAGTAATCCGAGATGTCCTCGGAGACGAAGCTTCCGTCGATGGAGTAGGTCGCCTCTCGGCTATCGGCGTCGAGCCACTCGCGGTAGTCAGCCATCTCATCGACGTTATACAGCGGCGGCACGCCCGGAGGGACCCATCCGAGCTTCACCGAGAGCGTGTGGTAGGCCCGCGATCCCAACTGTCTGAGCCCGTAGTCTTCGCCAGCCTCGACGATGGCCTCCCGCACTTGGTCTGCCTTCTCGAAGGGGCCGATGAACTCGAAGCCGAACTCCGTGGACATCCCGTGGCCGAGCGCGATGGTCTCGACGCCCGCGAGGTCGATCGTATCGAAGTTGTAGAACGGGATCGAATCGAGATCGTCGTCTGTCACCTGTTCGAGCACGGGCCTGGCGTTGGGACCCTGGACCTGGAAGACGAACTTCTCGGGATCGCCCTCCTGCGCGGAGGTCCGCGGCTCGGTCTCGACCTCGACGTCGTAGTCCCCGGTCTCGACGTTGTACCGCACCCAGTTCGCCGCCAGCATCCCGGCGCTGTAGTACTCGTCCTCGGCGAGTTTGAGCATCGGCCCGTCGCCGATGATGTGACCGTTCGGATTGCACATCACCAGCT
The DNA here is from genome assembly GCF_041477585.1 of Halobellus sp. MBLA0158. Taxonomy (NCBI): domain Archaea; kingdom Methanobacteriati; phylum Methanobacteriota; class Halobacteria; order Halobacteriales; family Haloferacaceae; genus Halobellus; species Halobellus rubicundus. The sequence goes on along the minus strand of NZ_JBGNYA010000001.1, from coordinate 1,545,799 downwards.
GCTTCGCCTTGCCGACCTCGTAGTTCTCGAAGCTGTTGACGCTCAGATCACGCAGTAGGTCTTCCGCGTCGGGGCCGGTGACGCGGAGCGAGGTCATATGATGCGAGAGGTTCGCCAGCGAGACGGTCTCGGTCACGGCGCGCTGCTCGTCACGCCAGTTCGTGATCTCGTTCGGAACGACGGGGAAGTTGTCCGTGTAATCGCCGCCCTTGCGGCGGAGCACTTCGACTGGATTACCGGACGCTTGAATCTCTGCAGGGTCCATACAGCGAAGGGTTCGACCCACATACTTAAATATATCCTACTCGGCAACGCGTCCGACACGAAAAGGAACCGCGGTGGTATGGCTCGCCCGCGGCGGATGGCTGTCGGTTGGCGTTACTCCAGATCGAGGAGCCGCTTGATGTTGCCCGAGAGGATCTTCTCCTTGTCCGCTTCGGGGATGTCGAGGTCCTCGATGAGCGGGATGATCTCGGTCGCCCAGTACTGACCCTTGTCGGGACCGAACGGGTAGTCGGCGCTGTAGACGACGTTGTCGGTGCCGAAGAACTCCAGCCCGCATTCGAGGGGATACGACTCGCCCTGGCTGCTGACCGCGGTGTCGCCGTAGATGCGGTCGAAGTACGCGTCGAGCGGCTCCGAGAGGTCGGCCATCGCGGGATTCTGATACAGCTCGGGCTCTTCCTTGCGCGTCTGGTACCACGAGCGGATGCGGCCGATCTGGTATGGGAACGAGCCGCCGAGGTGATGAGAGATGATTTCGATGTTCTCGTAGCGGTCGAGGACGCCCGAGAAGATAAGCCGCGCCAGCGCGATGTTGGTGTCGAACGGCCACGCCAGCATCTTGTAGATCCACGTGTGGGAGTTGTCGTAGTCGTGCCACTCCGCCAGCTGGGGATGGATCCACAGGGGGACGTCGAGGTCGTCGATCGTGGCGTAGAACTCCTCGAACTCATCGTCGTCGAGCATCCGCCCGTTGATGTTCGAGAAGATCTGGATGCCGTTCATCCCCAACTCCTCGACGCAACGGCGTGCCTCGTCGACGTACTCGTCGGTGAGGAACGGCACCGTGCCGGTCGGGATGAACCGGTCGTGTTCCTCGCCGATCCGGGCGATCTCGTCGTTGGCGACGCGCGTGGCCTCGATGCCGTCGTCGGGGTCGACGCCCTGCCAGATCATCGGCGCCGCGAGGTTGATCACCTGCCGGTCGATGCCGTTCGCGTCGAGGTAGTCGACCCGTCCCTCAATGTCGAACATCCGCGGAGCGTTACGGAGGCTCTCGATCTCGGAACTGGGATGGACCGATTCCAGTTCGTCGAGCGCCTCGTGGGACATAATGTGCGAAGTCGCGTCTATGATCTCGGGCATCGTTCGCCGTTTGGCGTACCACTACTTAAAACATTCTGTAGGTTTGGTGAGTGCCGATAGGTGTGAGGTGCCTCGCGGGGCAAAGCCTAATACCGACTGTTCGGTAACGTTCTGCTATGTCTCAAGAGCGAGTAGCGCACCGCGGGATGTTCGTCAACGGGAGCTACCACCAGTCCGACGACACCTTCGACGTCGAGGACCCTTCGACCGGCGAACAGATCGCGTCGGTCGCCGACGCCGGTCCGGACGGTGTCGACGCCGCGCTCGACTCTGCCGGGGATGCGCAGGCGGAGTGGGCGGCGATGGACCCCATCGAGCGCGGCCGGATCCTCCGCGATGTCGCCCGCGAACTCGAAGCCAACGTCGACGAGCTGGCCGAACTCGCGACGCAGGAGATCGGCCGACCGCTCGGCCAGTCGAAGGGGCTCGTCGGGAGCGCCGTCGATTATGTCGACTACTACGCGGGGATGACAGACAAGATCGAGGGCGAGAGCATCCCCGTGGGAGAGACGAAGCAGGCGTTCACCCGGAAGGAGCCGATCGGAATCAGCGCCCAGATCGTCCCGTGGAACGCGCCCGTACTCCTCACGTTCCGCGGCGTCGCGCCCGCCCTGGCCGCCGGCAACGCCGTCGTGGTCAAGCCTTCGCCGTTCGCGCCGGGGATCATCCTCAAACTGGCCGAGATCGCCAGCGAGGCCGGGCTGCCCGACGGCCTGTTCAACGTCGTTCCCGGCCTCGTCGAGACCAGCCAGGCACTGACGACCGACGACCGCGTCGATCAGATCACGTTCACCGGATCGGTCTCGACGGGCCAGATCGTCGGCAAGACCGCGATCGACCAGGTCGTCCCCACGGTGCTGGAACTCGGCGGCAAGAGCCCCGCCGTGGTCTTCGAGGACGCGGATCTGGATGCCGCTGTCGACGGCGCGATGAAGGCGATGACGCTCGTCAACGGTCAGGTCTGCTTCGCGACGACCCGCATCTTCGTCCATAAGGACGTCTACGACGAGTTCAAGCGGCGGTACGTCGACGCCGTCGAGTCGATCGAACTCGGCGCCGGGAAGGACAATCCCGATCTCGGTCCGGTGATCTCCCAGGACGCTCTCGAAGAGATCGACGGGTACGTCCGGGCGGCCGTCGACGACGGCGCGACGGCGCTCACCGGAGGCCAGCCCGCCGACCGTGCGGGTAACTTCTACGAGCCGACGATCATCGAGGGGGCCGACGACGACGCCGAGATCTCCTGCGAGGAGGTCTTCGGACCCGTCATCAACATCTACGAATTCTCCGACGAGGACGAGGTGATCCGCCGGGCCAACGACACCGAGTACGGGCTCTACGCCACCGTCTGGACGAACACGCTGGACCGGGCCCACCGCGTCGCCAACGGCATCGAGGCGGGGAGCGTGATGGTGAATCAGTACGCCGGCTCCCGTCCGCAGACGCCGTTCGGCGGCTACAAGAAGAGCGGTCTCGGCCGCGAGAAGGGGATGCAGGCGGTCGAACACTACACGCAGTTGAAGACGGTCAACGTCGAGATCGGATCCGTCGAGGAATAGCGCCGAGTCGCTTTTTCCGCCCTAGGGCCGTTCGACCTTCACGTCCAGCACCGCGGGCGTCCCGTCGTCGACCGCGGCGACCGCTGCGTCGAGCGCCTCACCGAGGTCGCCGGGGTCGCGCACGACCCGCGTGTGTGCGTCTACGACCTGTGCGGGCGCGGAGAGGTCCATCTCGGTCTCGACGTGGCTTTCCGGTACGGCGGCCTCGGCGGCCGCGCCCTCCGGGTACTGTGCGGTGGTCGCGCCCTCAACCGCGTTCCATCCCTGATTGTCGTAGACGACGGTTAGCGTCGGAGCGGCGGTCTCGGCGGCGAACAGCGCGCACGCGGAGGGGTTGGCGAAGAGATACGAGCCGTCGCCGACGAGCGAGATCACCCGCTTGTCGGGGTCTGCGAGCTTTGCTCCGATCCCCGCGCCGCCGGCCCAGCCGAGTCCGGCGCCGCCTTTCCAGAAGTACGATCCGGGCTCCGTGAGCGGGATCTGTGACATAATCGCCGGCCGGCTCGTCACGGCGTCCTCGACGATCACGGTGTCCTCGTCAACGACGTCGGCAATTGCGGCCGAGAGGACCGTCGGCGTGAGCCGCTCGGTACTCCGGTCGGCCTCCAGGCGCTCCCGGGCGTCGGCGTAACGCTCGGCGGCGACATCCTGCCAGAACTCTCGCCCAGTGGAGCCGTCGGCGGGATCTAGCTCTCCGGAGACCGCTTCGAGCGTCGCCGCCGGGTCCGCTCGGATCGTCTCGTCGATCGGAAACGGCCAGCGGGGGTAGGCGGGCTTCGTCGGCTGGCCGTCGATCTGGACGACCCGTGCGTCCGTGTCGGGGACGTCCCCGCTCGGGATCCACGGGACGTCGGCGTCCGCGACGACGACGAGATCCGCACGATCGAGCGCCGTTTCCGGGTCGAAGCCGAGGTGCTGCTCGTGGTCGCGAGGGAAACAGAGCGTCGTCGGCGTCTGCTCGACGACGCCAGCACCGGCAGATTCGGCGAAGTCGACGAGCGCCGACACGCGCTCGTCGGCCGGGTGGCGACCGATGTCGCTCGTGATCACGGCCGGGCGTTCGGCCCCGCGGACTAACTCGCGGAGACGCGCTACTCCCGCGGCGTCCGCTCCGCCGCTTCTGACCCGCCGCGGTTCGCCCGTTGCCGTCGCCTCCACCGGCTCGCTGAGCGCCTCGCGGGTCGCGGTCACGTAGACCGGTCCGGCCGGCTCCGAGCCGGCCCGCTCCAGTCCGCGTCGGACGGTCTCGGCCGGATCGGCCGGCGGGCGGTACTGGTCGCTCCAGCGGGTGTACTCCCGGACGATGCCGGGCTGGTCGAACACGTCCTGAAAGTAGTGGACCGGGTGATCGCGCGATCCGGAGTGCCCGGCGTCCGTCACGGGCGCGAGGCCGGCGAGCACGAAGACCGGCGCGTTCGCGCGGTGGGCGTTGTGCATCGCCGCGCCGAGGTTCTGGGTTCCGACGTCGACGTGGACCAGGACGACCTGCGGTTCGCCGGAGACGACCGCGTGGCCGTGGGCCGCGCTCATCGCGGCGAACTCGTGCGGACAGGAGACGATCTCGGGGATCTCGTCGTCCCGTCCCTCACGCCTGATCGCGGCGGCGGCTTCGAGCAGCGGCGTGTGGTCGGTGCCCAGGTTCGCGAAGACGCGCGTGACGCCCTGGCGGCGAAACGCGCGCAGGAACCTCGCGGCGGCGGTGCGGTCGGCTACGGTCTGATCGGGGTCTGACACGGAATGTCCCTCCAACGTGAGAACCCCACAGCGGAGTCGACCATAATGATACCGACGCGCGCGGGAGATCGCACGGAAGAAGAGCGCCGCCGCGACAGCAGATGGAAAAGGCGCTACCGCGGACCGGTGCCCATCGAGGACTTGACGTCCTCCCGCCAGGCGAAGAGGTACTCCTCGGTCTTGCGGAAGACGCCGTACTCGATGACCATCATCACGACGACGAACAGCACGACGTACTGGAGCACGCCGATCATCGAGAACCGGCCGAGGCTGTCGCGGATCAGGAAGCCGATGCCGACGTTCGAGATCACGACCTCCGCGAGGATGGTGACCTTCCAGGCGACGGAGAAGGTGAACCGGATGCTGGAGAACACCTCGGGGAGGATCGACGAGAACAGCACCCGTCGGTAGACACGGGTTCGCGAGACGCCGAACGCGCTCGACATATCCAGGAGGTCGGAGTCGACGTTCTCGACGCCGCTCTGGATCATATCGACGACGAACGGCGCGGTGATGATCGCCGTCGCGAGCGTCGGCGTCGTGTCGCTGATCCCGAAGGCCATCGCGGTGAAGATGACTACGAACAGCCCCGGAACCGCCATCCCGACGAGGACGTAGTACCGGAGCACCTTCCCCCAGAAGCTACTCACTCCGAGGACGATGCCGCCGATCACACCCACGACGAGCGCGGCGACGAAACCGTACAGGATCCGCTGCATCGACGCGACGAAGTGCGTCACCCACTCCCCGCTGAGGAGCAGTTCGTACATCGCCACGCCGACGAGGATCGGCGAGGCGATGAGGTCCGTGATCCCGAAGAGGCGGGCGCTCAGCTCCCAGACGAGCAGCAGCGCGAGGATCGACTCCACGAAGACGACCCGCCGGTCGCCGACCAGCGCCCGCCCGACGCTTCCGCCTAGCTGTGACGTGCTCATATCGCGTCAGACCATATCCTCCAGGTCCGAGACCGTCATGAACGTGATGTGGTCCTGCCATCCGGAGGGGATCTGACCCAGTTCCTCCATCACGTTCAGGACGTTGCGAGCGTCCTCGACGGACTGCTCGTCGAGGCCGACCTCGGAGTACAGCGCCGAACGCTGGAGGCTCTCGATCTGGCTGACCTCGTTGCCCGCGAAGAGGTCCATCAGGAAGCGCGCTTCCTCCTGGCTCTCCGCTTCGAGGGTCTCCTGGCCCTGCGGGTCCTCGGCGATGTCCGGGATGTTGTCCTGGACGTAATTGAGGCCCTCGCTCCACATATTGATCATATTGAGCAGGACCTCGGGGTTCTCCTCGGCGAAATCGAGTCGGGTGGAGAGACTGACGAGCGGCGGCCGACCCCAGCCCTGATCGAGGTACTCGTTCCAGATCCACAACAGCGGCTTGAGTTCGCCGTTGACGATTTCGGTGAGCCCCGCCGAGGAAGCCGAGTGGACGGCGGTCGCGAGGTCACCGCGAAGGGTGAGTTGCGGCATCGTTCCCCGTTCGGTCGTCTGGACGTTGAAGTCGCCGCCGTCCTGGGCGAGCGTGTAGCCGTACTTCTCCTGAAGGATGTTCTGGAGGTGCGGGACCGCGCCGGCGGCCCAGCCCGGAATCCCGAACCGGGCGTCCTCCTCGACGATCTTGTCGAGCGACGCCTGGACGCTCCCGGTCTCGGCCGGATCGTAGGGGCCGCCGGCCTCGACCCACGGCGTGGAGACCACGCCCTCGATGTTCCCGAAGGCGACGAGCTGTTGGTCCTGTTCGACGCCGAGTCGGGCGTCTTCGACCCAGCTCACGGTCCCCATATCGATCTGTCCCGACGCGAAGAGCGTCGCGTCCTCGAAGGTGAGTTCGTAGTCGAGCCGGTAGCCGTCCTCCTCGAAGCGCGGCTGGATGAGATCGTTCGCCGCGAGGTAGTACTCGATCACGATGTTGACCGGCATCCCGACCGGCGGCGTCGCGAAGGAGACGGAGGTCAGGTCTCCGCTCCCGCCGCCCCCGCTGTCTGTACTTCCGTCGCCGGAGTCCGAGTCGGAGTCGCCGCCGCTTCCACTGTCGCCGCCGGAACCGCCGCCGTTCCCTCCGCTCGTACAGCCGGCGAGCGTGGTCGCGACGGCCCCGGCGCCGGCCGCCTTGATGAAGCGTCGTCTGTTTACACCACTAGCTGATCGAAATGCCTCTTTCTTCCGTGGCATACGCTATCATCTCAGTATCAATCATTATAAATCCTCCGGTGAGGGTGACGAACCCGCAGATCTCAGGCCGGTCCTCGGCCGATCCGCCGCGCGTGTGGAAGGAAACACGAAGGTGGCCGATCGGCGTGGGTAGTGGTAGCGTAGCAAACCTAAAGTACACCCACGAGGAATGGTAGCGCAGAGTTATGAGCCAAATCAGTTCTCACACCGTCTGCACATCGCTTCCACCGTCTGTCCGGCCGGCGTCCTCCAGAGGTGGTCGGAATGGCCTCTGAGGCGAAGCGGGCCAAGGGTGCCGAGGACGGCGACGACGTGGAAGGGATCGCCCACGGGTCCTCGGCGGCGGGCGCGATCCACGTCCGAGACCTCACAAAGGAGTTCGACACCGAAGAGGGTCGAGAAACGGTCTTCTCGGACGTCTCTTTCGACATCGAACCGGGGTCGTTCGTCACGCTGATCGGGCGGTCAGGAAGCGGGAAGTCGACGATGCTGAACATCATAAGCGGCGTCCTCGAACCCACGGCGGGCCGCGTCGAGTTCGAGGCCAACAGCGAGGGCGAGGAGGTGACGCTGGGGCACGTCTTCCAATCGCCGCGCCTCCTGCCGTGGAACACCTGCGTCGAGAACATCGAATACGTTCACGAGGACAACCCGGACTACACCCGGGAGCTGGCCGAGGAGTACATGGACCTGGTCGGCCTCTCCGAGCACTACGACAAGTACCCCTCACAGCTCTCGGGCGGCCAGCGCCAGCGCGTCGGCATCACCCGAGCGCTCAGCATCGACCCGGAGATCCTCATTATGGACGAGCCGTTCAGCAATCTCGACGAGATCACCGCCGAGGAGCTTCGCGAGGAACTCATCCGAATCTGGCAGCAGCTCGGCAAGACCGTCTTCTTCGTTACCCACGACATCACGGAAGCGATCGAACTCTCCGATCGCATCCTGATGCTCGGCGACGGCCGGATCTTCGACGATATGTCGATCGATCTCGAACGCCCGCGCGACGTGGATTCCGAGGAGTTCCTGAAGGTCCGTCAGGAGGCGATCGACCGGTTCCACGCGATCGCGTGATCCCCGATCGCCCGATCGATGCCGCAGGCAAAGTATTAAGTCGATATACCGCAAGCCTCCGACTATGCGTGAACGACGATTACATACCACACGGACCGGAGCGGCAGGCATCGCCGTCGTCGAACCGAACCACCGCGGGACCGCGGTGTAACTCCCGATGGCGACGAGCAGCCGTTCGTCTCGGATCCCGTTCCGGTCGACCATCGGCGACGCCTGGGCCGCCCGCATAATCGGCCTCGTGGGCGGGCTCGCGGCGTGGTACCTGGTGACGATCGTCTTCCCCCGCGGGCTCTTCCCAGGGCCGATGGAGACGGTCACCGCGTCGGTCGAACTGCTCGCCTCCGGCGTCGTCTGGACGCATATGGAGGCGACCTTCTTCCGGACGTTCCTCGGTTTCATCGGCGCGTTCTTCGTCGGCGCCGCCATCGGAATCGCGATGGGCATCAACAACTTCGGCGAGCAGTTCTCGACGCCGATCATCATCATCGCCCTCTCGATTCCGGGCATCGCGTGGGCGGCGATCACGACGATCATCTTCGGGTTCGGCATCGCGGCGCCCGTCGTCGCGACCGCCGTCACCGTCTTCCCCTACATCTCGCTGCGGATCTGGAAGGGCGTCGAGGACATCGATCCCACTCTCATCCGGATGAGCCGGTCGTTCGACATCTCCCGGGGGCGGTTGCTCCGCCGGATGATCCTCCCGAGCATCGCGCCCGCGCTCTTCACCGCCGTCCGGTTCGGCCTGGCGATCTCCTGGAAAATCGAAACCCAGGCGGAGATCTTCGCGTCGAACTCCGGCGTCGGTTACCGCGCGATCGAGGCGTTCTCGCGCTACCAGTACGACACCGCGATGGCCTGGGCGGTCGTGTTCGTCGTGATCGTCTTCGCACTGGAGATGCTCGTCCTCCGGCCCCTCGAACGCAAGGTGTTCGCGTACCGCAAGGAAGCGGACTTCAGCGTCCTCTGACCCCGAAACGGCGTTTTCCGTTCCATCGCAGAGGCGCGCCCGCCGGGCTCGGGCCTGAGTGAGTATTATTACACAGGCACGCGAAGCCGGTGATATGTCCGTTCTGGCAGCCACCGACGGGACCCAGGTCCCGGATCGAGTCGTCGAAGTCGCGGCCGAACTCGCGGCGGCACACGGCGAACAGCTCGTCGTGCTCCACGTGATCCCCGGTGACGTCTTCGACGAACAGCAGTCGTCGTCGGTCGAGAGCACCTCGGACCTGGCACTGACGTTCGCCCCGGAGATCACCTACCGGGAACTCGGCGACCAGACCAAACGACCCGACAGCGGCGACGGGGGGTACTCGCTCGAACACGCCAAGCGCGACGCCGCCGGCGTCGCCGAAGACGTCACCGAGGAGACCGTCGGCGCGGTCGAAGACGCCGCCTACCGCGGCCGCGTCGGCGACGTCACCCAGCAGATCCTCTACGAGGCCGACGACGTCGACCCGCGCTACATCGTCGTCGGTGGGCGGAAACGCTCGCCCGTCGGGAAGGCCCTCTTCGGGAGCGTCACGCAGTCGGTCCTGCTGGACGCGTCGCGTCCGGTCGTGGCCGTGATGTCCGAGGAGTGAGACCGTCCGCGACCGACGCAAATCGTTATACTGCGGGCCTGCGTTACTTCGCGTGATGCTCACAGACGAAACCGCGGTCGTGACGGGAGCGGCGACGGGGATCGGACAAGCCATCGCCGAGCGACTCGCGAACGAGGGCGCCCACGTCGTCGTGGTCGACGTCGCCGACGGGAGCGAGACCGTCGAACGGATCGAGGCGGCGGGCGGCAGCGCCGAGTACCGAGAGGGCGACGTCACCGACGAGGCGGCGATGCGCGACGTCTTCCAAGATATCGATACGGACATCCTCGTCAACAACGCGGCCTACTACGCGCCGCTGGTGACCGACAAGAAGCGGTTCGACGAGATCGACGAGGAAGAGTGGGACACCGTGATGGCGGTGAACGCGAAGGGACCGTTCCTGGCCGCGAAGCACGCGCTCCCCGACCTCGCGGGCGGCGGGCGCATCGTCAACATCTCTTCATCGGTCGTCACGATGGGCGTGCCCGGCTTCCTCCACTACGTGGCCTCGAAGGGCGCCGTGCTGTCGATGACGCGCGCGATGGCGGCCGAGGTCGGCGACGTCGACGTGCGGGTCAACGCCGTGATGCCGGGCTACACCTGGTCGGAGGCGTCCCAGCAGGCCGGCGAGGCGTATCTCGAAGACTACGTCGAAAAGCAGGCGCTGGATCGCGTAGTCGAGCCCGAGGACATCGCCGGTGTCGTCGCCTTTCTCGCTGGTCCCGACAGCGGCGCGATGACGGGGCAGGCGATCAACGCCGACCCCGGACTGTCCTACTACTGACTCAGCTCAGGAGCGTCACGCCGATCGCACCGCCGACTGCGACGAGGGCGCCCATCACCAGTCGGGGGGTGATCCGTTCGAGGTCGTCGCTCACGAAGAGGATCGAGAGCAGAATAACGACGAGCGGGCTCGACTGCACCAGCGGCACGACGAGCGAGACCGGCTCCAGCTCTAGGGCGCCGTAGTAGCCGAGCAGGAACACCGTGTTCGCGACGCCCGCGCCCACGAGCCAGGGGAACTCTCGGCGCTCGATCCCCCGCGGGTCCGGGATCCCCTGCGTCCACCACAGGTAGATCAGGAAGCCGAGCCCCGCGCTGACGGTCTTCACCGTCAGCCCCGTCAGCACGGCCGCGCCCTCGGCGAAGCCGAGCTTCGCGAACGTCGGTTCGATCCCGTAACAGAACGCCGCGGCGAAGGGGAACGCCAGGCCGACGTACCCCGCGTCGTCGGACGCCTGGCCGCCGCTGCCGTGTTCGTAGGTGATGATCGCGATGCCGGCGACGATGGCGACCATCGAGAGCAGGTGGCCGGCAGAGACGATCTCGCCGAGGACGAGGACGGCGACGAGCGAGGCGTGGAGCGGCTGGGAGGCCTTGATCGGCTCGGCCCGGCTGGAGCCGATCCGCTTGATTCCCTCGAAGTGCATCGCTCGGCCCACCATCGTCCCGAGCAACCCCGCCGCGGTGAAGGCGGCGAGCGACCGAAGCGTGAGCTCTTCGAGCGGCGAGCCGAGGAGGAACGCCGCCGGGACCAGCGCGAGGACGTTGACCGCGAGCACGATCACCAGCGCGTCCGAGGAGTCGCTCGTGATCGTGCCGTAGCGGATCGACAGCGACTGGACCGCGAGCGCGACCGCGCCGAGCACCGCGAGTAGGATGCCCGTACTGAGCACGTCGCCGCCGAGCGCTGGCGTCATCGTCGATCCTCCCCGCGTTTCGGCTCGGACGAACGAGCCGACTCGATCGTTCGGACACCGGAACCGTCGGCTATCGGATCACGCATCGCGAGCGTCGAAAAGAATCTCGGAGTTGACATCGAATGCGAGCCTCACCGCCACTTCATCAGTCGGTGCTCGGCGGCCCGGAGGCCCTCCTGAGCGAGGATGATGAGTAAGACGGGGATGAGCACCCAGCCCAAGAGCAGGTCGACGCGCTGCTGTTGGAACCAGTAGTTGACCATGTAGCCGACGCCCGAGCCCGCGCCGAAGACCTCCGCGATGAAGAGGACCTTCCAGGAGACCACGAGGCCCCAGTACATCGAGGGAAAGAGGTATTCGAGCACCTGCGGCAGGAGGATGTCGCGGTACTTCTGGAGCGTGCTCGCGCCGAAGAACTCCGCCATCTCGGTGATCTCCGGATCGAGCTCCTGAGTCCCCTCCCACATATTGAGGATGACGAAGGGCACGCCCACGATCACGACCGTCAACACCGGCACCCACTCGGAGATTCCGATGGCGATGATGAGCGCGAACGCGACCGCGATAGCCGGCACCGACAGGCCGAGGACGATCCACGACCGGAGGAACGCCTCGACGTCGTCGCGGAGTCCCATCGCAGTCCCGACGATCGCGCCGACGACCACCGAGATGGCAAAGCCGGCCAGCAGCCGGCGGAACGTGTCGAAGATGTTGCTTCGGTACGTCCCGAACTGCGGGTCCGTGATGACCGTCCGCGTGGCGGTGAGAAGCTCCGGGACGCTCGGGAAGACGTAGTACGCGAAGAACTGCGCGGCAAGCTGCCAGGCCGCCAGCAGGGCGACCGCGACGAGGGCCTTCTTGCCGAGGTTTCGATCGGTGATGTAAGAGTTCATAGAGAGACGTCGAGGCGGCTGTTACAGCGGATTCCGGAGCAGTTCGTCCTGCGAGGGCACTTCGCTGACGAACTCGTACTCGTTCATCAGATTGATGAAGTCCCAGTTGGCGTCGGTGTAGCCCGACTCCCAGCCGCCGCGGAACACCTGCCCGTCGTTGGCCCACTCGTCGACAACGTCGATCTTCGCTTGGGTGTCGACCGAGGCGGTCTCGCCGTACTCTTCGAGGATCGAGGCGGTGTTCTCACGCCAGTGAGTCGTCGCCGCCTCCGCCCCGCGGAGCAGCCCCGCGGCGGTCTCGGTGTTGTTCTCGTACCAGTCGGAGTACGTGAACCACGCGGTGAGGGGGAGCGTGTATCCGGCCCGTTCGCGCCACATCGCGTTCAGCTGTGAGAGGCGGCGGTAGGTGTCGGGCTGGGCCTCCATCGTGATCGTGAGGCCGCTGACGTTGATCACTCCGTCGACCTGCTCGTCCGTGAGCAGACCGAGCAGGGCCGGCGGCGCCGCCGTCGTCGTCTCGAAGTCCTGACGGAGGCGGAGACCCGACTCCTCGGCTACGACCGCCTGATACGACTGGACGGTCGAAGAGCCCCACGACCAGACACCGATCCGCTGGCCTTCGAGGTCGGCGGTCGACTGGTAATCGCTGCTCGCGCGCGTGTACAAGCCGTTAATGCACTGGAGGCAGCCGTTCCAGCCGAACGTGACCAGGTCTTCGCCTTTGAGGTAGTTGCTCACGTACGGCATCATCGACACCATATTGACGTCGACCTCGCCGCCTGTGAGCGACTGGACCTGTGCGCCGAACGGTGCGTAATCGACCGTCAGGTCGATGCCCTCGTCCTCGAAGACCCCCGCGTCGGTGGCGGCCTCGTACATCGGATAGTGAATCGTCCCCTCGGGGAGGAGGATCCGGACCGACGTGAGCCCCCCGTCGGACGACCCCGCAGTCGTGCCAGACGAGCCGCCGTCGCTGTCGCCGCCGGACTCGGTGTCCGTGCTGCCGCCGTTTCCGTTGCCCCCGCTACAGCCGGCGAGTCCAGCGACGCCTGCTGCACCTGTACCGGCGATAAACCGCCTTCTGGTAACACGTTGCATACAACGACCACGTCAGTCTACACATATAAAAATACCGGGAACGTTTATGATGGATAGATTTCGTCGGGTCCGGAGATTTCTCGCGGGCGGGACGGAGGCGATCCGTCCCGCCGCTATGGAAAGATTATTATATTACTCACGTCTTTCGCTAATCGTTCACACGATCTATGTTCCGACATCATCCCCGCGCAGTTCTTCTCCTGTGGGACGAGGGGGAACGACGATGACGGCCGCCGAAGAGGAATCTGTATCGGCAGCGCCATCCGATACGGGGGGCGACACGCTGGAACTACGCGACATCGTCAAATACTATCCCAAGCCCGGACAGGGTCGTATTCAGGTCCTCGACGAGGTCGACCTCGACGTCGAGGCCGGCGCGTTCGTCTCACTGCTCGGCCCCTCCGGTTGTGGAAAGACCACGTTGATGAACGTGGTCTCGGGGCTCGTCGAACCGAACGAGGGGACGATGCGACGCGGCGGCCGCGACGTCTCACCGGACGATCTCTCGCTCGGGTACATCTTCCAGGAACCCCGTCTGCTGGACTGGAAAACCGTCGCAGGCAACATCGAGTTCGCGCTCGAAGCCCGGGGCGTCCCCGAGTCGGAGTGGGACGACCGAGTCGCCCGCTACCTGGAGATGGTTAATCTCGACGAGGAGGGGGACAACTACCCGACGCGGCTCTCCGGCGGGATGAAACAGCGCGTCGCCATCGCCCGCGCGCTCGCGATCGAACCCGAGATCATCCTGATGGACGAGCCCTTCAGCAGCCTCGACGAGATCACCGCCCGCGATCTCCGCGAGGAGTTGCTCGACATCTGGAAGCAGGAACAGAAGACCGTCCTCTTCGTCACCCACGACATCAACGAGGCGGTGTTCCTCTCGGACTACATCTATATGATGAACTCGAACGGCAAGATGTTCGCGCGACGGGACGTCAGCATCGACCGTCCGCGACAGTACGACGACCCCGAGATCGCCCAGCGCGAGGCGGAGCTGTACAGAGAGTTCCACGAGCACGTGGTGGAGTGAGATGGACCGGGTAAAACGGCTCGGCTACAGCATCGCGTCGATCGTCGTCCTGCTCGTCATCTGGTACGCCGGCGGCGTCGCGTATCCGGAGGTACTGCCGGGACTCCCCGAGACCATAGACTCGCTGGTCACCGTACTGACGACGCCCGGCCCGTACGACCATATGTTCTACTACCACGTCTGGAAGACCATCGAGATGCTCTTCGCCTCGCTCATCGTCTCGATGATCGTCGGGACGCTCCTGGGGATCGCACTCGGTCGAAGCGAGACCCTGGAGAGCACGATCTCGACGTGGATCTACGCGTGGCTCGCGGTTCCCTCGCTCGTGATCGTCTTTCTGTCGGCGATCTGGATCGGCTTCGACGCGAGCAGCGGATTCTTCGCGGTGCCGGTCGTCATCACCCCGTTCGTGGCGCTGAATATGTGGGAGGGCGCTCGGAACCTCGATTCGGACCTCGCGGAGATGGCCGAGTTCTTCGGCGCCGATCGCGTGCAGATGTTCACCGACATCATCGTCCCGCAGCTCGCGCCGTTCCTGTTCGCGAGCTTCCGCTCGGCGCTGTCGATCGGCTGGAAGATCACCCTGCTCGTCGAGGCGTTCCTGCTGACCCGGGGCGTCGGCTTCATGTTCCGCCGGTACTTCGACCAGTACGACCTCCCCACGATGATGAGTTGGCTCATCATCTTCGTCGTCTTCCTGATCGTCGTCGAGTACGGCGTCCTCGCGCCCCTCCACGAACGCGTGATGGAGTGGCGTCCCGACGCCGAAGGAGTCCGAGTGACCGAGTGATCGAGTAGGCTCGGGTGAAACTTCCGTTTTTCCGTGGAAAATCGCCCACACAAGATCTTCCGGAGATTCAGGGATTCGTTTGCAGATTCCGAACACCGGTACATCTGTTATCGTCGCAATCGTCCATTATGAATTCGCCCCGGTTTCGAATATTGTGACATATCGAATAATACAATAAACCATATGACCAAATTTATGAGGAGAATTGTCATCTTTTCTCCGTCTAAAGACAATATACGATTAATACTACTGGGTTAAAATTATGTTATTAGATATTTGTTCACTTGATATCGTTTTCACATAGAAAATCAATCTTTCGGATCGAGTCGAACGTCCAGAACCGCGTCCTGCCCTCCGTCGACGGCCGCGACCGCCGTGTCCAGCGCGTCGTCGAGGGAGTCGAGATCGTCGACCCGGCGGGCGTGTGCGTCGCTGATCGTCGCGATGCGCGAGAGGTCGATCGTCTCGCCGTAGTCGCCCTCGGGGACGCCCTGGGCCGCGGCCGCGCCCGTTTCGTGTTGCTTCCGGGTGGCCCGCCGGACGGCCTCCCAGCCGTCGTTGTGGTAGATCACGCTCAGGGTCGGCGCGTCGGCGTTGTTCGCCGCGAGGACGCTCGCGGCGGGATTGCTGAACAGGTAGCCGCCGTCGCCGACGAGGGAGATGACCCGCGTTTCGGGATCGGCGAGCTTCGCGCCGATCCCGCCCGGGACCGCCCAGCCGAGGCCGGCCCCGCCGCGCCAGAAGAACGTCCCCGGCTCGGACTGCGGGATGTGTTCGAGCGCGGGGACGCGGTTCGTCGTGGTGCCCTGGAGGACGACGGTGTCGCCGTCGACGTAGTCGGCGATGGCCGCCGAGAGCACTCTCGCGTCTAGTCGGTCGTCCGCTCGGGCCCGCTCGACGCGCGCGGTGGCCTCTTCGCGGCGTTCGCGGTGCCGCTCCCGCCACGCTTCGCCGTCGCCCCCCGCGTCGGTGTCGGCGAGGCGCTCTGCGAGCCGGCGGAGCGCGGCGGCCGGGTCGGCCAGCACCGCCTCGTCGACCTCGAAGGGCCAGTGCGGGTAGGTCCCTTTCCCGGGATCGGTGTCGATCTGGACGACGTCGAGATCCGCGGGGATCTCGACCTGGGAGGGCACCCAGGGGACGTCGGACTCGGCGACGACGAGCAGGTCGCACTCCCGGACGGGCCCGCTCGGGTCGTAGCCGACGTGGAGTTCGTGATCCCGCGGGAAGCAGAGGACGTGGGGGACGTGCTCGACGACCCCCGCGCCGACCGCCTCCGCGAAGTCCACGAGCGCGTCGAGGTCGGGGTCGCCGGTCGGTCCCACGCCGTTGCTCGTGACGACGAGCGGCCGCTCTGCCGCCCGGAGTCGCTCTTCGATCGGTGCCAGCGCCGCGTCATCGGGCGCGGCCGGCCGCGTCTTTCGGACCGGTCGGACGTCGGCGTCGCTGTCGTCCGAACCACCGGGGCCGGTGGGATCGGGGGCTTCGAGCGCCTCGCGGGCGGCGGTGAGGTACGCCGGCCCCGACGGCGTGCCGACGGTCCGGGAGAGCGCGCGACGGATCATCTCACGGGGGTCCGCGGGGACGCGGTACTCGCCCGTCCAGCGGCAGTACTCCTCGACGATCGAGGCCTGATCGAACACGTCCTGGGCGTAGTGGATAGGGTTGTCCCGCGAGCCGGGATAGCCCGCGTCCGAGACCGGCGAGAGCCCGGCGACGACGAGCACCGGCGCGTTCGCGCGGTGGGCGTTGTGCATCGCCGCTCCGAGGTTCTGCGTGCCGACGTCGACGTGGACCAGGACCGCCTGCGGCTCGCCGGTCGCGACGGCGTACCCGTGCGCCGCCGAGAGCGCGACGAACTCGTGGGGGCAGACGACGATCTCGGGGAGTTGCTCGCCCTCCTCGCGCAGTCGGGCGTGGGCCTCGATGAAGGGCGTGTGGTCGGTGCCGAAGTTGGCGAAGACGTACTCCACGCCGCACTCGGCGAGCGACAGGAGCATCGATTCGGCGACGGTGCGGTCCGCGGATCGGTCGGGCGAATGTGGGGGAAGCATAGGCGTGAGACGTTCCTGCGTGGGACGTGTGTGTCCGGATATAACGGTCGACAGCGACTACCATCATAAACGTTCGTGTCGGGCGGATGGGCATTGTTCAGATTAGCTGATTGAAGCAGACGGCGAATGCTTGGAGCCACGCTTCTGCAGTGTTCGGATCGGCGTGTCTGAAGTGGTTTGCAAACGCCTCAGTTCGGCGTTTCAGCTCTTTAAACACGCGTTCGATGGCATTCCGATTCCCGTGGGTGACGTGTTGGAATCGGAGCGAGTGGCGGTGACAGGCCGCCTGGAGCCAGGGTGCGCCATCGACCAGGAAGATCGCGTCGGAAACGAGATGTTTCTCGCGGAGTTCCGCAAGGAACATCTCGGTCAGCGCTTGGGTCCTGGTCGGGAATAGTCGCACGTGCAGCAGGCGAGTCGTGTCGGGATCGACCGCCGCAAACAGCCAGTAGCGCTGGTCATTCACTCGAATTACAGTCTCATCAACCGCGACGTAATTCGGATTCTGTCCCTCGGCAGGCTGTAGGTCTGCCTTCTGAACCCAGTTGTGAACGGTCGAACGACACCGATCGACACCCAGGCTTGCAAGAACAGAGACGGTATCCGACAGCGATAATCCCGCCAAATGCAGTTGGATACCCAGCTTCATTGCCGACTCGGGTGTCGCCTCTCGCTCCACAAAACCTAACTCTGGAAAGTCGCTACCTCCGGTGAGGCGGTCCGGTTCTTGCATAGGCACCAACGAACTACGACCGCCTCACTTTTCGATCTTATCTGAACAGTGCCGGGCGGATGCGGAGGCGAATCGGTCCCGCCGGACCCAACACCTATACCCCTGATCGCCGTTGGGTGGCCCGTGCAAGCACGGGACGGCGGCGACACGGGAGGCGGCGGCTGATGGCAGCAGTCGGCCGACCGTCCCTTTCGCCGTCCGCCCTCTCGGTCCCGATCGGGATCGCGGCCGCGGTCGGAGTGCGGGCGATGGCGCCGTTCGATCCGGCAGGCGCGACGATGCTCGCGATCACGACGCTCTGTATCGCGCTGTGGATCGGCAACGTCGTCTCGCCCGCCTACACCGGCGTCGTCTGCCTGGGGCTGCTCGGACTGGCGTTCTCCCTGGAGCTGGCGCTCGTCGGCTTCCGCTCGCCGGCTATCTGGCTGATCGCCTTCGGGCTCGTGATGGGCGAGGCGACGCGGCGGAGCGGGCTGGCGGAGTGGGCGAGCGGCCGGATCGTCCACCGACTCACGCCCCCCGCGGCCGCCGAGGCGCCGGTGCGGACGTACCGGCGGCTGCTCTTCGGCCTCTCGACGGCCGGGCTGTTCTTGGTGCTCGTGATCCCTGCCGGGATCGTCCGCGTGCTGGTGCTGGCGCCCGTGGCGCTCGAAGTCGGCGAGCGGTTCGACTCCCGGGCGGCCTCCCTGGGGCTCTTCTTCGGCCCGGTGCTCGTCACCTACCTCGGGACCGTCGCGGTGCTCACCGGCGGCGCGCCGAACATCGTCGTCCTCGGCATCTTCGAGTCGATCACCGGCGTGTCGATCGCGTGGACCGAGTGGTTCGCGCTCCTGTTTCCGGTGATGGGCGTCGGGCGCCTGCTCGTCATCGTCGGCGTCGCGTACGCGCTCTATCGGCCGACGAGCGAGACGGCGTTCGAGCCGCCGGAGCGGGACGCGCGGGCGATGGGCCGTCGGGAACGCCGGATGCTCGTCTTCCTGCTCGCGGGGGTGGCCGTGTGGGTGACAGACGTGTTCCACGGCCTGCACCCCGTCTACGGCGCGATGCTTGTCGCGCTGTTGGCGTGCCTGCCGGGCGTCGGGATCGTCGACTTCGAGGCGGCCGTCGGCGAGGTCGACTTCTCGATCCTCTTTTTCATTGCCGCCGTGCTCGCGATCGGCGAGGGGATGACCCGCACGAGCGTCGCCGCGGCGATGGCCGAGCGCCTCCTGGCGGTCGTGCCGACCGGCGCGCCGTTGGTCGTCGTCCTCGGCATCGTCTTCGCGTTCACGGTGCTCCTCTTGTTCGTGATCAGCGGCCTGGCGGCGGCGAGCGTCGTCACGCCGGTCGTCGTCGCCTTCGCCGGCAACGCGGGGCTTCCCGTCGTACCGGTGACGCTGACCGAGGCCGTCGCGCTCCAGATGCCGTTCTTCCCGTATCAGTCGGCCGTGCTCGTCGTCATCCTCGCGTACGACATCGTCGAGACGCGAGAGCTGATCCGCGTCGTCGCTGCGGTCACGGTCGCGACGATCGTCGTACTGGTCCCGATCCAGCTCGGCGTCCTGGCGGCCTTCGGGTGATGCGCCGGCGGTTCGCCGCCCTGCGAATAGTTTTTGTATCGGGTCGCGCATCGTTGTAGTATGCTACACGCGCGCGGTTCGCTGCTGACGATCGATGTGGGCGCTCGGGAGACCGAGACCGCGGACATCGACGACGAACTCGAATCGTTCATCGGGGGCCGAGGGGTGTCGACGAAGCTGGCGCACGACCGGATCCCGTTCGACGCCGACCCGTTCGGCCCGGAGAACCGGCTCTACCTCGCGTCGGGGCCGCTCCAGCAGTCGGATATGAGCTTCACCGGCCGGATGAACCTCACCGGGCTCTCGCCGCTGACCGACGGCCTCCTCTCTTCGAACGCCGGCGGCTACCTCTCGCGGAACTTCATCGGCACGGGCCACTCGGTGGTGGAGGTCGCGGGCGAGAGCGACGAGCTGCTGGCGATCCACGTCACCGACGAGGGCGTCGAGTTCGAGGAAGTGCCCGAACTGGCCGGCGCGACCGTCCCCGAGGTCACAGAGGAGATGAACGACCGCCACGGGCTCGAAAGCGAGAACCTCGTGACGATCGGCCCGGCCGGCGAGAACCTCGTCCGGTTCGCGTCGGCGATGACCTACGACGAGCGCGCGTTCGGGCGCGGCGGCCTCGGCGCCGTGATGGGCGCGAAGAACGTCAAGTGCATCTCCTTCGAGGGCGACTCCGCCCCGGAGATCGAGATGCCGAACGAGGACATCCAGATGGACGTCCACCGGCAGGCCGCCACCAGCGACGACATCTTCCGGCGGCAGGGGACGACCCACCTCGTGCAGGTCCTCAACGACAACTTCGGGCTCCCGACGCGGTACTACTCCGAACTCTCTTTCGAGAACGCCGAGAAGATCAACGGCGACCGCGTCGAGGAGAAGAAGTACAAGAAGGCGGCCTGTTCGGTCTGTGCGTTCGCCTGCAAGCTCCCCACCCGCGACGACGCGAGCGGCCTCGAAACCGAGGGGCCGGAGTTCGAGACCATTATGGCCTTCGGGAGCAACTCCGGCGTCGACGACATCGTCGACATCATGAAGTCGAACGATATGTGCGACGACCTCGGGATGGACACCATCTCCTGCGGTAACACCATCGCCGCGTACCTCGCCAGCGAGGACGAGTTCGGAAACGTAGAGTTGATCCACGAACTCGTCGAGAAGATCGCCCACCGCGAGGGCGTCGGCGATACGCTCGCCGAGGGGATCGAGCGAGTCCACGAGGACCTCGGGGTCGAGAACTGGACCGTCAAGGGGATGGACTTCGCCGCCCACGAGGGCCGCGTCGTCCACGGCCAGGGGCTCTCCTACGCCGTCTCCAACCGCGGCGCCGACCATATGTACTCGACGACGATGATCGACGAGTACAACGACGTCATCCCCGCGGAGGGCACCGCCGGCAAGTCCGAGCACATCATCGACAACGAGAACCGCAACGCGATCCGCGACAGCGCCGTGGTCTGTCAGTTCGGCATCGGCCGGATTATCGAAGAGGAGATCTTCGAGGCGCTGTTCGACGAGGACTACGAGGACCTGCTTTCGGTCGGCGACCGCATCGTGAACCTCGAACGACACTTCGCCAATCAGCGCGGCCGCGACATCGAGGACGACCGCCTCCCGTACGACCTCCCGGACCTCGAATCCTCGATCCAGGAGTACTACGAGGCCCGCGGCTGGAGCGACGACGGCGTCGTCCCCGAGACCCTCGTCGCGGACTTCGCACAGGCCGCCGACGACTGAGCGGCGCCACGAGATCTTTTTCGCGCCTGATTCGGAACGGAGCACGCGCCGTCGACCGATCCCCCCCGGGCGATCGTCCCGTACCGCTTAGAAAGAAGTATATAACCGTACCGCTAAGCGGGTAACAGTATGGCAGAACTTGCCAAGCTCGGACATATCGCGTTCGAGACGCCGGACCTCGAGGAGTCGCTTTGGTTCTTCCGTGACCTGATGGGGATGAAAGTCGTCGAGCGCGACGACGACACGGCGTATCTCTGCGGGCTCCGGGACTACGAGCACCACACGATGAGCCTGACTGAAGGCGAGCGGGGCGCCGTCGACCACATCGGGCTCCGGGCGAAGAACCCCGAGTCCGTCGAGGAGTTCGCCGAGCGCTTCGAGGAACTGGGAATGGACGTCACCTGGACCGACGGCAGCCACGAGGCCGGCATCGGCGAGTCGATCCAGTTCGAGTTCCCCGCGGGCCACCGCTTCGAGATCTACTACGAGATGGACAAGCCCGACATCGACGGGAAGCAGCGCTCGAACATCCCGATGCGGCGGTACAGCCCCGAGTACGCCAACCGGGTGTACCCCCAGCGGATCGACCACGCCCACGTCCAGGACGGCTCGCCGGAGTCGACCTCCGAACTCTTCGAAGAGGAGTTCGGGATGGGCCTCAACGAGGTCTTCAAGTCCGCCGACGGGACGACGTGGGGCTGGTGGCACGCCACGACGCCGCTGCCGCACGACCTCGCGGTCCACCGCCTCGAAGAGGACACACGCGAGTTCCACCACATCGCCTACCACCTCGATCACCTCCAGGACCTGTGGGACGCCGCCGACATCCTCTCGGAGAACAACGTCGAGATCGACGGCGGCCCGGGCAAGCACGCGATCACGAACGCGAACTACCTCTACGTCAAGGACCCCGCCAGCGGCATCCGCCTGGAGCTGTTCGCCGGCCCCGGCTACCTGAACTTCGAGCCCGACTGGGAGACCGTCGTCTGGGAGGAGAGCATCGGCTCCGAGTCGGACCACCAGTGGTTCGGCACGCAGTACGAGATGGACGGCATCCCGTACACGGAATAAGAAAAGAAGGAGTCGCTTTTCGCGCTACTCGCTCAGGCGGGCGTTGACCGTCCCGATCGAGGTGAACTCGACGGAGATGACGTCGCCGGGGGCGAGGTCGACCGCGGGCGTCAGCGACCCGCTGAGGACGAGGTGGCCGGCCTCGATCGTCTCGTCGAGGTCGTCGAGCGTGTTCGCGAGCCACGCGACGGAGCGCGCGGGGTGATCGAGGACCGCCGCGCCGACGCCCGAGGATTCGAGCGTGCCGTTCTTGTAGAGCTTCACGCCCTCCAAGGAGAGGTCGTTCTCGGGGATCGAAGTCCGCTCGCCCGCGACGTACAGCGCCGAGGAGGCGTTGTCGGCGATGGTGTCTTCGATCCGGATGTCCCAGTCGCGGACGCGGCTGTCGATGACCTCGACGACGGGCAGGACCGAGCCGGTAGCGTCGAGCACGTCCAGATACGTCACCGGCGGTTCGAGCGGCTTCTCCAACACGAATCCGATCTCGGGCTCGACCCGCGGCTGGATCAGGTCCTCACCGGGGATCTCCCGCCCCTCGACGAACATCGTATCGAGCAGGCGGCCGAAGTCGGGCTCGTCGACGCCGAGCTGCTCTTGGATGCCGTCGCTCGTCAGGCCGATCTTGTGGCCGACGATCTCCGCGCCGTCGTCGAGACGGCGGTCGATCAGGCGCGTCTGGACGTCGTAGGCGTCCGCCATCGAGAGGTCGTGGTCGGCGGTGAGCCGGTCGATCGGCGACTGCTCGCGCAGCGCCTGGTAGAGCGCTTCTGCCAACTCCTCGCGTGTGTCTTCCGAGACCATACCTTCGCTTCCCCGTCGGGCGTCAAATAGGTTGGTGTCCGGCCTCGGTGCGGGCGGGCGAGAGCGTACGTCCCATCGCCGACGATTCCCCTGAATTTATGTCGCCGCCCGCGTCCCTTCCGGTATGGACGTCATCCACAGCGCGATCTGGGTATCGGACATCGAGGAGACGCTCGACTTCTACGTCGGGGCTCTGGGACTGGAGAAGACGAACGAGTTCGTCGGCGGCGACGACGCCACGAACGTCTACGTCCGCGGCGAGAGCGACACGGAGATCCAGTTCAAGCACAAGGAGGGCCACGACCTCGGCGAGCCGCAGACCGCGCGGTTCGACCACCTCGCGATCGAGGTCTCCGACACCGACGCCGAGGTCGAGCGCCTCCAGGAGGAGACCGACACGGAACTGCTCCGCGGCCCGCTCGACTCCACGGGCGCGAGCGCTCGCGTCGCCTTCATCACCGACCCCGACGGTCACGTGATCGAACTGGTCGAGCCGCGGGACGACCTGTAGCCGATCGAGAGCAGAAAAACCGAACCGTTTCCTCCGAATCAGTCGTCGCCGGCCGCTTCCGCGGCGGCGCCGCTTTCGTCTGCCAGCCGCGAGGCGACGTCGGTGATGAGGTCTTCCTGCCCGCCGACGACCTCCATATCGCCGAGTTCGATCAGGATCTCGCGGGGGTCGAGGTCGTACTTCTCGGCCGCGCGGCGCGTGTGCCGCAGGAACGAGGAGTACACGCCCGCGTACCCGAGGATGAGCGAGTCGTTGTCGAGTTCGGGCATCTCGTCGTCGTTGATCATCGGCACGAGGACGTCCTCGGCGGCGTCCATCACGCCGAAGAAGTCGGGGTTGATGTCGTAGCCGGCCTTCTCCAACACGCCGACGAGCACCTCGATCTGGGCGTTGCCGGAGCCAGCGCCGAGGCCGCGGAGACAGCCGTCGACCGTCGTCGCGCCCTCGTCGAGCGCCGCCAGGGTGTTGCCGATCCCGAGGCCGAGGTTGTTGTGGGCGTGGAAGCCGACCTCGATGTCGAGTTCCTCGGTGAGGAGGCCGACGCGGTCGCGGACGTCCTGCGGCAGGAGCGCGCCCGCGGAGTCCATCACGTAGACGGCGTCGGCGCCGTACTCCTCCATCAGCTGGGCCTCTTCGAGGACGCGCTCTGGCTCGGCCATATGCGAGAGCATCAGCAGGCCGTTCGCCTCCAGCCCGCGGTCTTTGACCTTGGTGAAGTGGTCCTCGGAGATGTCGGCCTCGGTGACGTGGGTCGCGATCCGGCACATATCGGCGCCGCGGTCGATCGCCATGTCGATCTCTTCGACCGTGCCGATTCCGGGCAGCATCAGCACCGACAGTCGCGTGTCGTCGAGTTCGGGCGCGACGGCGTCGAGGTACTCCTCGGTAGTGGCCGCAGAGAAGCCGTAGTTGATCGAGGAGCCGCCCATTCCGTCGCCGTGGGAGACCTCCACGACGTCCATCTCGGCGGCCTCCAGGGCCGCGGCGACGTCGGCCATCTCCTCGGGCGTGAACTGGTGGTCGACGGCGTGCATCCCGTCGCGGAGGGTCATGTCGACCAGCCGGACGTCGGCGTCAGTCATCGCCGACACCTCCGGCGACGTCCGCTTCGACCGATTTTGCTGCGACGCGCTCCGCCGTGCCGAGTGCTGCGCTGGTCATAATGTCGAGGTTGCCCGCGTAGGGCGGGAGGTGCTGGCCCTCGCCCTCGACTTCGATCATCGTGGTGAGGATGACCGAGTCGCCGAGGTCGAAGGCGACGTCGTCTTGGTCTTTGACTGTCGGTTCGAGTGTGATCTCGTAGCCGGGGACGTCCGAGCGGACCTCCTCGGCGACGTCGTCGACCGAGTCGTGTACCTCGTCGACGTCGGTGCTGCCGTCCACCATCGTGTAGACGGTGTTCCGCATCATAATCGGCGGCTCAGCCGGATTGAGCGTGATGATCGCCTTGCCCTCGTCGGCGCCGCCAACCTCCTCCAGCCCGGCCGAGGTCGTCTGGGTGAATTTGTCGATGTTCTTTCGGGTCCCCGGGCCGGCGCTCTTCGAGGCGATGTGGGAGGTCATCTCCGCGTACTCGACGCTCGCGACGCGGTCGACCGCGTGGACGATCGGGATCGTTGCCTGGCCGCCGCAGGTGACCATATTCACGTTCTCGTGGCCGCCGGCGACGACCTCGTCGACGTTGACGACCGGGACGGTGTAGGGACCGACGGCCGCCGGCGTGAGGTCGACCGCGAAGAGATCGAGTTCGTCGTAGACCGGCGCGTGCTGCTCGTGGATGCTCGCGCTCGTGGCCTCGAAGACGAGGTCGATCTCGTCGGCGTGCTCTTTGATGCTGTCGATGCCCTCGGTCCCGACGTCGACGCCCTCGTCGACGGCGGCCTGCAACCCCTCGCTCTCCTCGACCGGGAAGATCCCGACCATCCGCTGGAGGTCGATGTTCTCCCCCCGATCGAGGATCTTGTACATCAGGTCGGTGCCGATGTTACCCGGACCGACGATCGCTGCATCTAACGACATACAGGTCGGTACGAAAGTGACGTACAAATAACTTCGCCTACGGGACGGCGTCCCGGTCGGACGGGAGTGGGATTCCTGAGGATCTCAGCGGCTGTGACGCCGAATAGACGAGTACGGGAGACGACGATTTACTCCGGGCGAGTCGTGGGGCGGCGGGCCCGAACGGGGAAAGGGAGACGGGGACGGGAACAGGAACGGAGAACGGGGACGGCGGCCGATGGCGCCGCTCAGAACAGGTACTCGCGGGGCTCGCGCTGGACCGAGGTCCACTTGACTTCGGTGAACTCGTCGATGATCCACTCGCCGTTGTAGCGGCCCATCCCCGAGTCCTTCATCCCGCCGAAGGGGACGTGCGGCTCGACGTTGACCGTCTGGTCGTTGACGTGGACCATCCCGGCGTCGATCTGGTCGGCGACGTCGCGGGCGCGGCCGCGGTCCTCGGAGTGGACGGAGGCCGCGAGGCCGTACTCAGTGGCGTTGGCGAGCTCGACCGCCTCCTCATCATCGGAGAAGGGGATGACGGGCGCGATCGGGCCGAAGTGCTCGTTGCAGGCGGCGGCCATATCGTTCGTCGCGTCCGAGAGGACCGTCGGCTCGACGAAGAGGTCCTCGTAGTCGCCGCCGGCTTCGAGGGTCGCGCCCTGGTCGAGGGTCTCCTCGACGTACTCGATCATCTCGTCGCGCTGGGCCTCGTTGATGATCGGCCCGATGACGACGTCGTCGTCGGTCGGGTCGCCGATCTCCAACTCCGCGGCGCGCTCGGCGAGGCGCTCGACGTACTCGTCGTAGATCGACTCGTGGACGAGGTGGCGATTGATCGAGATGCAGACCTGCCCCTGGTTCCAGAAGGAGCCGAAGGTCCCGGCGGCGACCGCCTGGTCGAGGTCGGCGTCCTCCAGCACGACGTGGGGGTTGTTGCCGCCGAGTTCGAGCGCGGGAAACGCGAAGTGGTCGACGGCGTTCCGGCCGACGAGCTGGCCGACAGGCGTCGAGCCCGTGAAGGCGATGACGTCGCTGTCGGGGTGGGCGGCGACCCGGTCGCCGGCCTCCGAGCCCTTGCCGGTGACGACGTTGAGGACGCCGTCGGGGAGGCCGGCCTCTTCGAAGAGCCGCGCCAGGAGCAGGCCGCCGGAGATCGACGTCTCGCGGGCGGGCTTGAGCACGACGCTGTTGCCGAGCGCGATCGCGGGCGCGACCGCGCGGATCGAGAGCTTCAGCGGGACGTTCCACGGCGAGATCACGCCGACGACGCCGACAGGCTCCTTCTGGATGATGTTCTCCTTGCCGGGGATCTTCGATTGGTTGTGGCCGCCGGAGGCGCGGAACGCGAAGGACGCCGCGTCGTGGACGAAGGTGACCGTCCCGCCGTGTTCGATGTCCTGTCGGGGCTTGGCGGCGCCGCTTTCGACCGCCAGGATCTCTCGGATCTCCGCCTCGTACTCGTCGATGAGGTCGGCGACGCGCCGGACGACCGCCGCGCGCTCGTCGGGGGTTACCTGCTCCCACTCCTCCTGGGCCGAGACCGCGGCCTCGTAGGCGCGGTCGACGTCCTCGGCGGTCGCCGCGGGCACTTCGGTGACTTTCTTGCCGGTCGCGGGGTTCGTCACGTCCAGTCGGTCTCTGTCTCCGGGCGACTCCCACTCGCCGTCGATGTAGAGGGCGTTCCAGAACGCGTCGATGGAGATGTCCTGGGACAGCTCGGCTTCTGACATACGTCCGGATCAACGGCTCCCGGGAGTAAAATGGTGTCGCTGTCGGAATCCGGGACGTATTATAATAATCAGGACGAACGTAATCGGGAGTGGTTTCATTACCCCATCGCCTCGTGAGGGGATTTCGACCCGGCGGAAGCTCGCGCGCACCCGTTGTCGAAAGTATAATGAGTACACCACCGAACGTAGCGAGTGTATGCCACTCAGTCAGGACGAAATCGACAGCCTCGCGACGCGGCTCTACGACGCCTACGACGAGAAGGAGCCCATCCCGCCGCTGAGCGACGACACCGAGATCACCACCGAGGAGGCGTATCAGATCCAGTTCGAGGTGTTCGACCGACTCAGCGCGGGCGGCCGCGAGGAGGTCGTCGGTCACAAGCTCGGCCTCGTCAGCGAGGCCAAGCAGGAACAGCTCGGCATCCCGGAGCCGATCTTCGGCTACGTCGCCCACGAGACCGTACTGGAGAACGAGCCCGTCGTCGTCGACGAGATGATCTCGCCGCGGATCGAGGCCGAGATCGGCTTCGTCCTCGACGAGGACCTCGAACCGCCGGTCTCGACGATGGACATCCTGGCCGCGACGCGCGCTGTCGTCCCCGTCGTGGAGATCCTGGAGAGCCGCTTCCAGGGCTGGTCGATCCCCTCCGCGCAGGACGTGATCGCAGACCTCACCTCCGCGGGCAAGGTCATCGTCGGCGAACAGCACCGCGACGTCACCGATCTCGACCTGAAAATGGAGGGCGTCGCGGTCTCGGTCAACGGCGAGGTCGAAGCGACGGGCCTCGGCGCGGACATTATGGGCAACCCCGCCCGTCCGGTCGCGTGGCTGGCCGACCGCCTCGACGACGTCGACGACCACCTCCGCGAGGGCGAGCTCGTGATGAGCGGCGGGATCACGGCCGCGATCGATATGGAGCCCGGCGACCTCTACAGCATCGAGTTCACCAACCTCGGCACGATGGAAGTCCGCGCGGAGTAATCGCGGCGCGCTTTCGGAGGAGAGCGTTTCCACATAGAAAATCCGCGCTCGCAGGGGCCGATATCCTCCCGACCCTTCGGGCGAAAAGCGGGCTGGGATCGGGTTCGTAACAGCCGTACGCCTGTTCTAATTGAGGAAAATTTCTCGGATCCGTTCTATATTTGAAAACTAACTGGAGTCAGTCGATCAGGTCGTAGAGATTCCCGGCGAAGATGTCCTCTCGCATGCCGTCGTCGACGTCCATCTCGTCGACCGCGTCGATGGTGACGTCGATCGTCCGCCGGCCGCGCTCGGGGCTGAAGGGGTAGTCGGTCCCGAAGACGACGTTGCCGTCGTTGAAGAACGACGCCGCGCACTCCAGGGCGGGCGTCGAACCCGAGACGGCCGCGTCGGCGTTGAACTTCTTGAAGTACTCCTCGGCGGGCCGGGAGAGCGGCGCGCTGTTCTCGTGGAACTCGGGGTAGTTCTCGGGGTAGGCCTGCCGCTGCTGGTAGAACATCTCGATGCGGCTGCCGTAGAAGGGGACCATCCCGCCGCCGTGGTGGGAGACGATCTCCAGGTCGGGATACTCTTCCATCACGCCGCCGAACACCAGTCTGGAGAGCGCCAGGGTCGTGTCGAACGGCCACCCGAAGAGGCGGTGCTCCATATACTCGGAGGCCCAGTCGTACCACTCCCACAGCTGGGGGTGGATCCACAGCGGCGTGTCGGTGGCCTCAGCCTCCTCGAAGAGCGGCCAGAACGTCTCGTGGTCGAGCGGCTTGCCGTCGATGTTCGAGAAGATCTGGACCCCCTGCATATCGAGGTCGTCGACGCAGCGCTCGAACTCGGCCATGAATTCCTCGCTCACCTTCGGCAGCGTCGCGACCGGGATGAAGTCGTCGGGGTGCTCGTCGGCGAGCCGGCGGACCTCGTCGTTGGCGAGCTTCGTGATCTCCAAGGCGAGGTCGTGGTCCATCCCCTGGAACAATGTGGGAAGAGCGAGCGTGATGACCTGCTTGTCGACGCCGTAGTCGTCCATATCTTGCTTCCGCTGCTCGACGTCCCAGAGGAACTCGGGGCGGCCCGAGAGCCCCTGGAAGCCGAATCGGTCGGTCAGCTCCTCGAAGAAGTGCTCCGTCAGGATGTGGGTGTACCCGTCGACGATTTCCGGCATACGTGGGTACTACGCCGGACCGAGGTGATAATTGTTCTCACTGACGGCGGGCGAACCAGTCCCGACGATCGGCCGCTACTGTCGGGCGTACTTGATGTCGAGCGCGAGCTCGTGGGCGGTGCTCTCGACCTCGGCGGTGATGTCGTCGTCGAAGCCGGCGTTCCCCAGACGCTTCGTCGGCGCGGAGATGCTGATCGCGCCCAGCACCTCCCCGCCGAGCTTCACCGGCGCGCCGATGCAGGTGAGGCCCTCGGTGCGCTCCTCGTCGTCGGTCGCGTAGCCGCGCTCCCGGATCTCGTCGAGCTCGGCGAACAGCTCCTCGCGGTCGGTGATCGTGTTCTCCGTGGCCTCCGGGAGGCCCCACTGGTCGATGATCTCCTCGACGCGCTCGCGCGGGAGCGACGCGAGGATGGCCTTCCCGATCCCGACGTTGTGGAGGCGGAGGCGGAAGCCGACGTGGGTGTCGAGGTTGACGGCGTAGCGACCGCGGGACTGATAGAGGTAGACCGCCCGGCCGTTCTCCTCGGTCGCGAGGTTCGCCAGCATTCCGGTGTCGTCGGCGAGCTGGTCGATCTTCGCCCGGCCGTGTCGGTACAGCGGCGAGCGGCTGCGGACGTGGCCGCCGAGCGAGAGGAATTTGAGGCTGAGCGCGTACTCGTCGCCGTGCTTTTCGACGTAGCCGTGCTCCCGAAGCGTGCTGAGGTGGTTGTGGATCCCGCTTTTGCTCATATCGAGCCGCTCTTCGAGTTCGCTCAGGCGGAACCCGTCGTCGGTGTCGAGGACCTCGATCAGTTCGAGGGTCTTCTCGGTCGTCCTGACGGGATGGTTCGCCTTCTTCGTCATACGTACCCGAAGAACGGGGAGGTACATACATTTTCGGTATGAAAACTATTGGCCGAATATCGCGTGTTATTAAAACATATTTGTGTTTTATTTTCTGTATTTCTCAAAAATTGGCTCTATACGAATTTAAACCGATTTTGTAGCGGATATATTGTTTATTTTAAAACTATATAGCTATTTGAATTTTTTCTGACTTAATTATCGGCCACCGCTGATCGCGCGCGAAACACGCCGAATCGGTGAGCCCTCCAGCAACTATAACCACGCCGCGGTTCTGCGGTTTAGTATGAGCGAAGCCAACCCGTTCGAGAGCCTCCAGGAGCAGGTCGACGACGCGGCGGCGTATCTCGACGTCGACGAGGACGTCATCGGCCGGCTGAAGCACCCCGAGCGCGTCCTGGAGTTGACTCTCTCCGTCGAGTTGGACGACGGCACCTTAGAGCAGTTCAGGGCCTTCCGCTCGCAGTTCAACGGGGACCGCGGCCCGTACAAGGGCGGCATTCGCTACCACCCGAACGTCACCCGCGACGAGGTCAAGGCGCTCTCGGGGTGGATGGCCTACAAGTGCGCCGTGGTCGACATCCCCTACGGCGGCGGGAAGGGCGGTATCGTCGTCGACCCCAGGGAGTACTCGACCAACGAGCTCGAACGGCTCACGCGCTCGTATGCGACCGAACTCCGCCCGTTCGTCGGTCCCGAGCGCGACATCCCCGCGCCGGACGTCAACACCGGCCAGCGCGAGATGAACTGGTTCAAGGACACCTACGAGACGCTCGAACGGACCACGGCGCCGGGCGTGATCACCGGCAAGGCCAAGTCCTCCGGCGGGAGCGCGGGCCGCATCGAGGCGACCGGGCGCTCCGTGATGCTCGCCGCGCGCGAGGTGTTCGACTACCTCGGCACCGACATCGAGGGCGCCACCGTCGCCGTCCAGGGCTTCGGGAACGCCGGGTCGGTCGCCGCGACACTCATCGACGACCTCGGCGCGTCCGTCGTCGCGGTCTCGGACTCCTCGGGCGCGATCTACGACCCGGACGGGCTCGACCCCCGCGCGGTGAAGTCCCACAAGGCCGAGACCGGCTCGGTCTCCGACTACGGGGACGCCGAGGCGAAGACGAACGAGGAACTGCTCACGCTCGACGTCGACCTCCTGGTGCCGGCCGCCCTGGAGAACGCCATCGACGGCGACCTCGCCCGCGACGTCCGGGCGGACGTGATCGTCGAGGCCGCGAACGGGCCGCTGACGCCCGACGCCGACGACGTCCTCACCGAGCGCGACGTCCACGTCGTGCCGGATATCCTCGCGAACGCCGGCGGCGTGACGGTCTCGTACTTCGAGTGGGTGCAGAACCGCCAGCGCTTCCCCTGGACCGAAGCGCGGGTGAACGACGAACTCGAATCCGTCATCACGAGCGCCTTCGACGAACTCGTCGACGCCTTCGAGTCCCACGACGTCCCGAACCTCCGGACCGCGGCCTACGTGGTCGCCATCCGGCGGATCGTCGAGTCGTACCGCGAGGGCGGCAACTGGCCCTGAGCCCGTCAGGCGTGCCCCCGCGTTCCACACCCGGAGCGACCCGAGCGATTCAAGTCCGTGCCCCGCGGGCACGTATACGATGCGTCAGGACCACCTCATCTCCGCGACCCAGCTGTCGCGGGCCGACATCGAGGCGGTGCTCGACCGCGCGGCGGAGATCGACGCCGACGTCGGCGCCTGGCAGGGACGGCGCGACGGCACGGTCCTCGGGCTCTGCTTCTTCGAGCCCAGCACCCGCACGCGGATGAGTTTCGACACGGCGATGAAGCGACTCGGGGGGCGGACGATCGATATGGGCTCGGTCGAGTCCTCGTCGGTGAAGAAGGGCGAGACGCTCGCGGACACCGTCCGCGTCATCGAGGGGTACGCCGACGCGCTCGTGCTCCGACACCCCTCCGAGGGCGCGGCCAAGATGGCCACGGAGTTCGTCGACGTGCCGCTCGTCAACGCCGGCGACGGCGCGGGCCAGCACCCGACCCAGACCCTCCTCGACCTCTACACGATGCGGGAGAACGCCGGCCTCGACGACGTCACCGTGGGAATCATGGGCGACCTGAAGTACGGCCGGACGGTCCACTCGCTGGCCGCCGCGCTGACGAACTTCGACGTGCGCCAGCACTTCGTCAGCCCCGAAAGCCTCCAGCTCCCCCGGAGCGTCCGGTACGACCTCCACGAGTCGGGCGCGCAGGTGCGGGAACACACCGACCTCGACGAGGTGCTCTCGGACCTGGACGTCCTCTACGTCACGCGGATCCAGCGCGAGCGCTTCCCCGACGAGAACGAGTACCGAAAAGTCGCCGGCGAGTACCAGATCGACACCGACGACCTCGACGCCGCGAAGGACTCGCTGACGGTGATGCACCCGCTGCCGCGCGTCGACGAGATCGCGCCCGAGGTCGACGAGACCGATCACGCGAAGTACTTCGAGCAGGCCCACAACGGCGTCCCCGTCCGGATGGCGCTGCTGGATATGCTGCTCGAAAACGCCGAGGGAGGGAGCCAATGAACGACACCGACGACAGCGACCGCGAGCTCCGCGTCTCGAAGATCCGCAACGGGACGGTGATCGACCACCTCGCGGCCGGGCAGGCGCTGAACGTCCTCGCGCTCCTCGGAATCGACGGCTCCGGCGGCGAGAGCGTCTCGGTCGGGATGAACGTCCCCTCGGACAAGCTCGCGAAGAAGGACATCGTGAAGGTCGAAGACCGCGAGCTGAGCCAGTCGGAGGTCGACGTTCTCTCTGTCATCTCGCCGGAGGCGACGATCAACATCATCCGCGAGTACGACGTCATAGAGAAGAAGCGCATCGAGCGCCCCGAGGCCGTCACGGGCGTGCTCTCGTGTCCGAACCGGAACTGCATCACGAACGCCGACGAGCCCGTCGAGACGCGCTTTGTCGTCCTCTCGGACGGCCTGCGGTGTGACTACTGCGGCGAGATCGTCCGCGAGGACGAGATCGCGACCCACCTCGACGTGTCCTGACGAACGATCGGGTCGCCGTCAGTTTTCGGAGCCACGCGCCCGGCTTTCGGAGGGAAACCACTTTGTACCGAGATGTCCTACCCTCTCGTATGTCCGGAAAATCCAAGTTCATCCTGGTACTGGCCCTCATCGCACTCGTCTACTTCGTCGTCTCCGGCGGCGACGAGACCGTCGAAGTCGAAGTCGACGACGAATAGCCCTCCGACCCCCGTTCTTCGCTGCGATACCGAATCGGAAAGCGGCGTCGCCGTCGCGACAGCCCGACGACGCCGAGTGTTCCCGCCGATCTCACACGCCGGCGAGCGGTAGCCGCCCGCGACGGCGTTTCCCCGGGATCGGTCGGGGGCGGGAACGAACGACTGATACCGCTTGCCCCGGAAGAGCGGATATGTACGGTGTGGTCACGCGGAACGCCGAGGAGGTCGGGTGGAGCGAGTTCGACGTCGGCTTCTACGAGGTCAAAGAGGTCACCGGCCAGGCCGCCGAACCGCTCGCGGAGGCGGTGAACATGATCTCGTGTTTCGGCGACAACGCCGCGGCATCCTCGGATCCCGACCTCGTCCCCGTCGACGAAGCGGGCGAGGAGGCGACGCGCGACCGCCGGTACTTCGACTGGTCCTACATCTGCCCGACGCACGAGGAGTACCGCGCCGGGCTCTTGGAGATCGTCGAGGACTGCGCCGCCGAAAACGACGCCGTCCGCCTCG
The DNA here is from genome assembly GCF_041477585.1 of Halobellus sp. MBLA0158. NCBI lineage: Archaea > Methanobacteriati > Methanobacteriota > Halobacteria > Halobacteriales > Haloferacaceae > Halobellus > Halobellus rubicundus. The sequence continues at coordinate 1,511,898 of NZ_JBGNYA010000001.1, read as the reverse complement.
ACGACGTCGGCTTCCCCCGCGAGGGCTTCTGTCACTGCGAGCGGTGCGAGCGCCGATTCGCCGAGAGCGACCGCGACGACTGGCTGGCGTGGCGCGCCGACGTGATCACCGACTTCGTCACGGCGGCCGCCGACCGGATCCCGGGCCGCACCTACCTGACGCTCTATCCCGATCCGTACGACGGGCACCTCTACCGCCGCGCCGGCCTCGACCTCGACGCGCTCGCCCCCCACGTCGACGAGTTCGTCGTCCCCCTCTACGACACCCACTACGGGACGACCTACTGGCTGGAGACGATCGCGAAAGGCTTCGAGAGCCGGCTCAGCGGGCTCGATACGCCCTTCTCGGTCGAACTCTACGCCGTCGACCTGGACCTCGACGACCTCGTGCGCGCCGCCGAAGTCGCCGAGGAGTACGCCGAGCACGTCTACTTCGGCTACGACGCCTCGACCGCCGCGGCCGCCATCCGTCGGAAGGGCGCCGACAGCCGATCGGGCGTGACTCACCGCCCCGGCGAGGAGTAGCGAGACGGGAGATCGGCGTCAGATCACGCCCGCGAGGAACGCGACGGCGACGATCCCGACGACGAAGACGACCGCGGCGAAGACGAACAGCCCGGCGAGAAGTCGACGCTGGCCCGGCGTCGGTTCGGCCATACTCGCGTGTGGGCGCGGAGCGGCTTATACCCGCCGCCAGATTCGAGACTGCTCCGCGGCAGGATGGGCACTACGGCCCGTTCCGCCGCAGCGACTCGAACGCGTCGCCGGCGAGGCCGGGCCCGTCGGGAACGCGCATCTCGCCGTCCTCCACGGGCGCGGGGTCCGCCGCGAGGTCGGCCGAGAGGAGCGAACCGGTGGCGAGGCCGCAGGCCCGTTGCGTCGGGGCCGCGGCCGCGACGTGGAGCGCGGCGGTGCGGGCGACGACGGCGTCGATGGTCGTCGTGACGACGACGTCGATGCCGCGAGCCGCGGCGCGCTCGGCGAACGCGAGCGTCCGGACCGGACCACCGAGCGCCATCGGCTTGCAGACGACCACGTCGGCCACGCCGCTGTCGAGCACCGCGTCGGGGCCGACGGCCGCGAGCGACTCGTCGAGCGCGATATCGACTCCCCGGGAGTCCAACGCCCCGTGTTCGGCCACAGACGGGGGTGAGAGCGGCTGTTCGACGTACGCGAGATCGAGCGCGGCGTCGGCTGCGGCCGCGAAGAACGATTCGGCTTCGGCGGGCCCCCACGCGCCGTTGGCGTCCGCGCGGAGTTCGACGCCGTCGCCGACGGCCGCTCTGATCGCCCGCAGTCGCGCGACGTCCGCGGAGACCGACCGAGCGCCGACCTTCACTTTGAGCGCGGCGTAGCCGTCTCGGACGGCCTCGCGGGCGGCCGATCGGGTCTCCTCGACGGAGCCGTCGCCGATCGTGGCGTTGACGGCGACGGCCTGGGCCGCGTCGTCGCCGAGGTACCGCGCCAGCGACTCACCGGCGGCGCGGGCGGCCGCGTCGGCGCGAGCGAGTTCGACGCCGTGTCGCGCCGCGGGGGCGTCGAGGTCGATATCGCCGTCGCGGTCGTCGACCGATTCCAGCGCCCCCTCGCATTCCTCGTAGCCTTCCGTCCACCCGGGCAGCGGCGTCGCCTCGCCGAGTCCGACTTCGTCCCCGCGCTCGACGCGCACGAGGAAGCCCTCGCGGCGGTCGATCTCCCCGGCGGCGGTCGAAAGCGACGAGCGGAGGCAGAGGGCGAACGGATCGACGCGCATCAGAACGGCAGCTCCGTGACCGAGAGGCCCACGGCGAACAGGACCGCGTAGGCCGCAAGCAGGCGCCCGGTCCGTTCGAGCGTCGGATTCAGCACCTCGCCGGCCGTCTCGGTCAGCATCGTCCGGGTGATGTCGAGCGCGGTCGGCACCGTCAGGAACGGCAGCAGGACCGCGGCCGTGAAATCCCCCCGGAAAAAGAACCACAGCGGCGCGGCGTACGCCAGGGCGAGCATCGCGACGAACTCCGCGCGGGCGAAGCCGTAGCCGAACCGGACCACGAGCGTTCGCTTGCCGGTGGTCGCGTCCTCCGCCCTGTCACGGACGTTGTTGACGACGAGGATGTCCGTCGACAGCGCCGCGATCGGCAGGGCCGCGACGAGCGCGACGACCGGGAGCGTCCCCGACGGGATCCCGACCGTGAACGGCGCCGCGAGGACCGCAGCCGCCTGAACGTAGTACGTCCCAGCGACCGCGACGAGGCCGAAGAACACGAACACGAAGAGGTCGCCGAGGCCGTGGTAGCCGAGCGGGTACGGGCCTCCGGTGTAGGCGATGCCCGACGCGACAGACAGCAGGCCGATCACGAGGATCGGCACGCCGCCGACGTAGACGAGGTAGGAACCGAGGAGGATGGCGAGCGCGAAGGTGAGGTACATCGCGCGCTTGACCGTCTCGGGGGCGATGAGCCCGCCCGCGGTGACGCGGGTGAACCCCTCCCTGTCGTCGGTGTCTGCGCCCTGCACCGCGTCGTAGTAGTCGTTCGCGAAGTTGGTCCCGATCTGGATCAGCCCGGCGCCGACGAGCGCCGCCAGCGCCGGGAGGGCGGCGAAGACCCCGTCGTGGACCGCGAGTCCCGTGCCGACGATCACCGGCGCCGCCGCCGCGGGGAGCGTCTGCGGGCGCGCGGCGATCACCCACGCCCGACGCCGGCTGATGTCCTGCGTACTCATCACGTCGGAGTGGGAACGGCGGCGGCGTCAAAGTTCGGTTTGAGGGCCGCGCCGCGCGACCCGGAACGAAAGGTGCAGACGGCGCAGCGCTCAGACCGACCGTCTCGTCGCGGGCTGTCGTTCCCGGGCGCGTTTCCCGCACTTTCGGCACTGCTTGACCAGTTCGCCGGCGTCGACGTGCATCGACCGGGGCTCGTACTCGTGTCGACACACCAACTGTTCGAGTTTTCTCATATTTGCTTCGTGATTACATCATATTGCTATTGTATATTTAATCTTGCGGCGTATTTCGTTTGGTATAGATACTATATTCCCAAATAGACATACGTTTGGATAATATTTGGTGTCGCACTCGACACGTGTGGATCGATCGATCGAGACACTGAACGGCGGTAGTCGGGCAGAGAGGAAATGCGGACGCGCTGATCTGAGAACTGAGCTAGTAGTGCCAGGGGAACTGGGAGAAGTCCGGATCCCGACCTTCCAGGAAGGCGTCTCTGCCCTCGCGGGCCTCGTCGGTCATATACGCGAGTCGGGTCGCCTCGCCGGCGAAGACCTGCTGGCCGACCAGGCCGTCGTCGGCGAGGTTGAAGGCGTACTTGAGCATTCGTATCGCAGTCGGGGATTTATCCGTCATCTCGGCGGCCCACTCCAGGGCGACGGCTTCGAGGTCCTCGTGGGGGATCGCTTCGTTCGCCATCCCCATCTCGACGGCCTCCGCGGCGGAGTAGGTCTTCCCGCGGAAGAACACCTCCCGGGCCTTCTTCTGGCCGATCTGCTTCGCGAGGTAGGCCGACCCGAAGCCGCCGTCGAAGGAGGCGACGTCGGGGTCCGTCTGGAGGAACTTCGCGTGCTCCTCGCTCGCGAGGGTGAGGTCGCAGACGACGTGGAGCGAGTGGCCGCCGCCCACCGCCCAGCCGGGCACGACCGCGACGACGGGCTTCGGCATAAACCGGATGAGCCGCTGGACTTCGAGGATGTGGAGCCGCCCCGCCTTCGCCTCCCTCACCAGCTCGTCGTCGGACTCGTCGGCCGCGTCGTCGTCGCGGTACTCATAGCCGGACTCGCCGCGCACCGACTGATCGCCGCCGGCGCAGAACGCCCAGCCGCCGTCCTTCGGCGAGGGGCCGTTGCCCGTGAGGAGCACGCAGCCGACGTCGGCTTTCTTCCGAGCGTCGTCGAGCGCGGCGTAGAGTTCGTCGACGGTGCCCGGCCGGAAGGCGTTGCGCTTCTCCGGGCGGTCGAACGCGATCCGGACCGCGGGCACGTCGACCGCGCGGTGGTAGGTGATGTCATCGAAGGCGTCGGACCCATCGACCGGCTCCCAGCGCTCGGCGTCGAAGATCTCTGAGACCATACCGGGAGGCCGGCCGGAGTCCGCAAAAAGATTCGTTTGCGCGCCGGCCGGGAGCTACGCCGTCTCGTCGAGCACTCGCTCGACGGTCCGCTCGCGGAGCTCCTCGCGGACGCGGTGGCTCGACTCGGCGTCGGTTCGGACCTCGATGACGTGCGAGCCCTCGCGTTCGGTCGCGTCGGTGTACCGCTCGCGGAAGGCCTGGCGGTCGCCCCCCTCGACGCGCGCGAACGAGAGGTCGTAGAGGTCCTCCGTCGGCGCGAAGTCCAGGCCGTGGGGCGTCACGAACTGCGAGGTGAAGGGCGGGTCGAACCGCTCGATCGGGAGCATATGGAAGATCCCGCCGCCGTCGTTGTTGATGAGGACGATCGTGGCGTCGACGTCACAGCGGCCGAGGGCCAAGAGCCCGTTCATATCGTGGTAGTACGCCAGATCGCCGGTCACGAGCGTCAGGTCGTCGGTCGTCGCCGACCCCGCGCCGAGCGCCGTCGAGACGATGCCGTCGATGCCGGAGGCGCCGCGGTTGCCCAGCGCGGTCAGGGACGTCGTCGTCGGCGCCCCGAAGCGGTCCAGGTCGCGGACGGGCATCGAGTTCGAGACGAAGAGCGTCGACGGATCGGGCGCCAGATCGACGACGTCGCGGAGGAGTCGACCCTCGCAGAACTCCCCCTCCTCGTCGAGGACCGCCTCGTGGGCCGCGTCGGCGGCGGTCCAGCGCTCGCGCCAGTCGCGGCTGCCCGTTCCCGAAAGGAGCCGCGAGAGCCGGCCGAGGAGACGCGAGGGGTCCGCGACGACGAGGTCCGTGGCGGCGAACTCAGCCTCGCGCCAGCCGGCGGCGGGGTCGACGACGTACTGGGTCGCGCGGCTGTTGGAGAGATACTTCCGCAGGGGCTTCGACGTCGGCGAGGCTCCCACCCGCACGACGACGTCGGGGTCGGGCCACGCGTCGCGGACGCGCTCGCCGAGGTAGGCGTCGTAGCCGCCGATCACGGGCGTCGTGCGGGTCAGCCCGCCGTATCGGACGCCCGAGAGCGGGTCCACGAGCACGGGGAAGCCGCTGGCGTGGGCGAACGCCGCGACGGCCTCGGGGTCGACGCCCGGGGCGTCGGTCGGCCCGACGACGAGCAGCCCGCGGGGCTCCGAGAGTTTGGAGGCCAATTTCCTAAGCGCGTCGTCGTCGAGTTCGGGCCGACCGGCCTCGACGTCCACGAACGGGCCGTCGCGTCCCTCCGTCGCCAGTCTGGGGAGGTCGGCGGGGACGTCGCCATCGACACGCGTCGGCTCCAGCGGCTTCCGGAACGGGAAGTTCAGGTGGACCGGGCCGGCGGGCGTCCCCCGCGCCTTCGCGAGGGCGCGCGCGGCGGTCGTCCGCAGCGAGCGGAGCTTTCGATCGTCGGGCTCGGGCTCGGCGACGTCGCGATACCACCGGACGGCGTCGCCGTAGAGCTTCTCCTGGTCGATCGTCTGGTTCGCGCCCGAGTCGCGGAGCTCCGGCGGCCGGTCTGCGGTGAGGAGCAGCAAGGGCACCCGCGACTGCGACGCCTCGATCACGGCCGGGTGGAAGTTCGCCGCCGCCGTCCCAGAGGTGCAGACAAGCGGCGTGACGTTCCCGGTTCGTCGGGCGCGGCCGAGCGCGAAGTACGCCGACGCGCGCTCGTCCAGGTGCGAGAAGACGTGGACGTCGTCGTGGCGGTCGAAGGCGACCGTCAGCGGCGTCGACCGGCTGCCGGGCGAGATGCAGACGGCGTCGACGCCCGCTTCCGCGAGTTCGTCGACGAACGCCCGTGCCCAGAGGGTGTTGCGGTTCGGATCCGTTCCGCGCCGCGTCACGCCCCGTCTGCCTCCAGTTCGTCGAGGATCGGCCGGTACTTCAGCTGTACCTCGTCCCACTCGCGGTCGGGGTCGGAGTCGGCGACGATGCCGACGCCCGCGAACAGCGTCGCGGTGTCCTCGCGGGCGACCGCCGAGCGGAGCGCGACCGCGAACGTCCCGTAGCCCGCGGCGTCGATCCAGCCGACCGGCGCCGCGTACCACCCGCGGTCGAACGGCTCGGTCTCGCGGATCGTCTCCAGGGCCGCCTCGGGGGGGAGGCCGCCGACCGCGGGCGTCGGGTGCAGCGCCTCCGCCAGCGAGAGGACGTGCTCGTCGCTGGCGAGCGTGGCCGTGATCGGCGTCCAGAGGTGCTGGACAGTCGCGAGCCGCTTGATTCGGCGCGGGCCCGCCGAGACCGACGCCGCGAAGGGCGCGAGCTGGTCTTCGACGGTCTCGGCGACGAGCTCGTGCTCGTGGACGTTCTTCTCGTCGCGCGCGAGCTCTTGGGCCAGCCACTCGTCCTCGGCGGGGGTCTCGCCCCGGCCGGTCGTCCCGGCGAGGGCGTCGGTCTCGACCGTCCGGCCCCGGACGGAGACGAGCCGCTCGGGCGTCGCACCGAAGAACGACGTCTGCGGGCGGTCGGCGCTGGGTTCGGGCTCGACGAGGAAGCGGTAACAGTCCGGGTACGCCTCGCCGAGCCGCGAGAGCACGTCCGGCAGAGAGAGGTCATCATCGAGGTCGACTTCGAGCGCCTGGGCGAGCACCACCTTCCGGAGGTCGCCCGAGCGGATCCGCTCGACCGCGGTCTCGACGCCCGCCCGCCAGTCTTCGCGAGCGGTCGTGCGTCGGCGGTCGGTGACGCCGGGCGGTCCCCTCTCCGAATCGTCCGAGAGCGACTCCACCCGCTCGCGTTCGGCGTCGAGCCGCGCTTCGACGTCCGCGGCGTCGACGTCGGGGCCGACAGCGTTGACCGTCAGCCACGCGCCGCGGTCAGAGTCGGCCGCTGCGTCGGCCGCGTCGGGCGTCCCGCCGGTCCAGGTCACCTGCACGCGCGGGAAGACGAAGCGCGCCCCGGGGAAGTCCTCCCAGGGCGGGCCGTCGGCGCTGTCGGCGTGGAAGGCGAAACCGCCGAACAGCCGCGGGCGGGCGGCCTCGGTCCCCGCGTGGACGTCGCCGGAGGCGAAGAGCGCCTCCGCGGCCTCCCGGATCGCGTCGAAGCGATCGGCGCCGTCGGCGGTCAGCGTCGCCGCCGCGCCGCTCCCGACGACGGCCGCCTCGCCGGGCGCGCTCCAGACGGTCCGGGGCGCGTCGGCGGCGCGGAGCACGGCGCGAAACGAGGGCGTCGGGATGGGGACCGACCGGCTGACGAGGTGGTAGTCCGCCGCGTCGGTCCGCAACGATTCCATTGTCGGCGTTCGGGACGCCACGCTCTTTTATTTGACTATGGGCGCGCGTTCCCGATTTCGTCCCCCCGATCGCACGACGGCGTCGGCGCTCCGACGGCGGGGACGCCCCCGCACCCGCGCGGTCACCCGTAGCGCTCTTCGTTCCAGGGGTTCGCCGTCTGGGAGTAGCCGCGCTGTTCCCAGTAGCCGGCCTCCGGTTCGGTCAGGAACTCGACGCCGTCGACCCATTTGGCGCCCTTGTAGGCGTACTTGTGCGGCGTCACGACGCGGAGCGGGCCGCCGTGGGGTTCGGGCAGGTCCTCGCCGTCGTACCCGTACGCGAAGAGGACCTCCTCGCGCAGACAGTCCGAGAGCGGGAGGTCCGTCGTGTAGCCGTCCAGCGCGTGGAACATCACGTGGACCGCGTCCGAGCGGACGCCCGCGAGGTCGGCGATCTCGGTGAACGGGACGCCGGTGAACTCGAAGCCCAGGCCGCTCCAGCCGGTGACGCAGTGGAAGTCCTGCCGCTGCGTCGTCGCCGGGAGGTCCCGGAACTCCTCGTACGAGAGGGACAGTTCCTCCTCGACGGCGCCCCAGACGTCGAAGGACCACGTCTCGCGGTCCCACGACGGCGTGCCGCCCTTCGAGAGCACCGGGAACTCCGAGGACTCGCGCTGGCCGGGCGGGAGCCGCTCATCCCCGAACTCCCGGTAGAGATCGGTGACGTCTTCGACCATACCCGCGGTAGGCGACGGCGCGGTATACGCTGTTCGACTGCGCACCACCGACAGCCCAGGTCCCTTTCGGTCCGCCCAGTCGGTCCCGATCACCGACAATGTCGGCCGAATTCGCCGTCGCTACCGGCAGCGTGAACTATCATCCGGGAAGGAACAAGAGATCTACGCGATTGCAGAAATTTAGTTTCTCGAACGCTGAAAGTTCGCCGCAGGGTTTAAATAACCCGGATCCAAACCCCCTCACGTTCAGATGCCCAAGGTGAACATCAACGTCCCCGAACACCTCGAGATGCAGATCGCACAACTCGTCGACCAAGGCGAGTTCGTCAATCGGGAGGAAGCCATCGAGGAGCTCCTCTCGACGGGGATTCGGGCGTTCAAGACGAGCGGCCCGATGGACGAGGAAGACCGGTTCGAAGACGACGGGATGATGGGCCACGAAGACGAGTACGTCTTCTGACCGCTCGACGCACGCTGTTTTCTTGCCCTCCCAGTCCGGCTCCGCCGCGGAGTCGATCGGCATCCATATATATACCCGTGTCAGAAGCCACCAATAATCCTTAACACGGCCTCTCGCGTATCCACGTCTATGCACAAAGACGAGCTCTTGGAACTACACGAACAGATGGTCATCATCAAGGACAACTTCGCCGGTCGCGAGGACGTCGACGAGGAGATCTTCGCCGAGTACGAGGAACTCGAGGTCGACCCCTCGCACGTCCACAAGTCCAAGAGCGAGCACAAACACGCCGTCTTCGTGTTGGGTAACGCCCTGGCGACGGCGATGAGCGACGACGAGTTCTCGAACGCGGGCCGCGTCGGCAAGCGGATGAAGGAACTCGCCAAGGACGCCGAGAGCAAGATCTGACTCGGTCTCGCGATCGGACGGCTCCCCGAATGAGCGAAGCGGGTCGGTGGCGGAGACATCCGAACCGCCGGGCCGACTGGGCGGGAACGGCTGTCGCTGTCGTGTCGAGGGTCGGGTCGGTGACACGACCGTCGGGCGGCGGTTACAACAGTTCTTATGACTCCGCGCCAACGTCGTACGTACGATGGACGTCCCACCCGTCGATCTCCTCTTTCGCGTCGCGGTGGTGGTCGCGATCGCGCTCTCCCTCTTCGGCCTCCTCCGACTGGAACGCGGCAGCGACCTGGGCGCGCCGCTCCGTAAGCGGTTCGTCCTCGGCCTCCCGTGGGGCACGCTCGTCTCGGCGACGGCGGTCCTCGGGGTGTATCTCTTCGCACAGAGCGGCTTTCAGTACTGGTACTCGCCGGTCACGATCCCGTTCCGCGCGTGGTCGTATTTCTACCCGCTGGGGCTCCTGACCGCGGCCTTCTCCCACAACGGCCCGGCGCACCTGATCGGCAACCTCGTCGGGACGCTGACGCTCGCACCGCTGGCTGAGTACGCGTGGGGGCACTTCCCGCGGGAACGCGGCTCGCAGTCGTTTTCGTCTCTCCGGACGAACCCCTTCGTCCGCGCCTTCCTCGTCTTTCCGCTCGCGGTGCTCGTCGTCGGCCTCCTGACGTCGGTGTTCGCGATCGGCCCGATCATCGGCTTCTCGGGCGTCGTCTTCGCGTTCGCGGGCGCCGCGCTCGTCGCCTATCCGATCGGGACCGTGGTGGCGCTGGCGGCCGGCGGGGCGCTCCGACTGCTGTACAACGCGCTCCGGACGCCCGTGCTGACGGCGAGCGGCCGGCCGGCGTACGTCTCGCCGTGGTGGGCCGACATCGCCATCCAGGGCCACGCGCTCGGCCTGCTCCTCGGCGTGTTGGTCGGTCTCGCGGTGGTCCGGACGCGCCCGGCAAGCGAGCGGCCGAGCGCCCGGCGGCTCTGGCTCGGGACCGTGCTCTTCGCGATCGAGCAGTCGATGTGGGCCGTCTACTGGTACCGCGGCGGCGAGACGTACGTCCTCTACCGCGCGGTCGGCGTCGCGCTCGTCGCCCTGCTCGCGCTCGTCGTCGCCTCGGCCGTCGTCGCCCGCGACGACCCGCTCTTCGCGTGGGACCTCGGCGTCGACAGCGGGACGGTCGAGCGCTGGCACGTCGCCCTCGGCGTGCTCCTGCTCGTGACGGCCGCGCTGGCGGGCCCCTCGGTGCCGGCGAACCTCTTCACCGCCGGCGAGGGCGAGCTGCCGGGCGAGGAGATCTCGGTCCAGGACTACGAGGTGACCTACGCCGAAGACGTCCGGAACGGCCTCGTCTCGGCCGTCGACGTCGAGGCGTTCGGCGAGACCACCGCGGTCAACACCTCGGGGGTGATCGTCCGCAGCGAGCGCCGCGGCATCTGGACGACGGCGGTGCCGAAGGGGCGGTTGGCCTTCACCGGACAGACGGCGGTCCGGGTCGGCGGCGTCGGCTGGCGCGAGACGGTGTACGCCCAGCGCGACGGCTGGAACGTCCTCGGCAACGGCACCGCCTACCGGGTCGCGCTCGGCGACCGGGAGTCGGGCCGCATCGTCTACACGTCCGATCCCGTCCGCGCGGGCCCCACGCTCGCGGGGCGGAACGTCACCGTGGTCCCCGAGACGGACCAGTACTACATCCTGGTCAGCGGCGGGAACAACACGCTGAGCGCCGGGATGCCGGCCGAGAACGAGTCGGTGACGGTCAACGGACTGACGTTCCGCCGGAACCGCTCGGACGTCTACGTCTCCTACGGGCAGACGCGTCTCCGACTGCTCGCGAAGGAGACCTACGAGTAATCATTATCGGCCCTCGTCCGCCCACTCGATCCGGTAGACCTCGGTCTCGATCGCCTTCGATTCCGAGTCGTGGAAGTCGAACTGCCGGTCGACGTCGAGGGTCGCCCGGAACGCGTGGGTCACCGTCCCGCCCCGGTCGGCGGCGAAGGCTTCGACGAACGACTCCGAGCCGGCGTTGTGGACCGAGTACGACACCTCGGCCAGGTCCGCCGCGGTCTCCAGGAACGCCCGGTCCGCGTGCTCGTTGCCGTTCTGCGCGCCGAACGGGGGGTTCATCAGCACCGTGGTCGGCCCCCCGGGACGGAGCGGCGCGCGGGTCGCGTCGGCGTGGACCCAGTCGATGGGGGTGGTCGTCCCGACCCGGAGACGGTTCTCGACGGCCGTCTCCAGGGCCGCGCGGTCGATGTCGACGCCGACGACGCGGGACGGCCCGCGGAGGGCGGCCCCGAGCGCCAGCATCCCCGTCCCGGTGCCGAGGTCGATCACCGGCCGGTCCTCGACGTCGCCGTTCAGGTCCGCGATGTGGACCACGTGGGCGGCGAGCTCCGGCGGCGTCGGGTACTGCTCTAAGTCCGCGCGGGGGTCCTCGAAGCCGGCGACGACGGCCAGTTGGGTCTCCAGGGCGGACTTCGTCGCCATCAGGGCCACCCCCCTCGCGGCGCGGTCTCGCGGCAGCGGTCCGACGGCTCGGCGGTCGATCGCATCACCGTGAGATTCCTTCCGATAATACAAAAAGCCTTCTCGAAAACGGGCGGTAATCCGCTCCGCCGGCGCTCGTCAGTACGCGTATCGGAGCACCACCGATCCGTCGTCGTCGCGGACGACGACCTCGTCGCCGCCGTTGTTCCAGACCGCGCCGTCGGCGCCCCAGTAGAGCGTCGTCTCCGTGTCGGTGCCGCTTCCGGTCCGCAGCGTCAGTTCCGCGCCGGGATCGAGAACCGTGCCGTCGGGAACGGTGTAGGTGTGTCCCGCGGCGTCGGCGACGGTCCAGCCAGAGAGGTCCAGCGCGGCCTCGCCCGCGTTGCGGAACGTGACATACTCGTCGTCGAGGTTCTCGTGGTCGTTGCCCGCGGCGTCGGCGTGGACCTCGACGACCTCCAGCGGGCCGCTCCCGCCGTCGGCCAGCGGGGTCGCGGTGGCGGTCGCCGGGGCGGTCGTCGTCGCGAGCGCGTCGGGATCCGCGCAGGCCCACAGGCCGCGATGGGCCGCTCGCGCGTCGGCCTCGGTCGCCTCGTAGCGTTCACGTTCGGTAAAGGTGCTGTCGTACACGCGGGCGTGACCCTCGCGGAGGAGCGCGTGGTTGAACGACTCGCCGTCGACGACGACGTACGCCAGGAGCCGCCCGTAGTACCCCCGGCGGTCGGCGCGCTCGTCGAAGCGCAGCGCGACGGTCTCGCCCGCCAGCCGGTCTCTCGCGTACGCGGAGGCGCGTTCGCCCGCTCGGGCGAGGCACTCGCGGCCGTCGGCCGTCTCCGGGACGCCCTCGAACTCGCCGGGCGTGTTCTCGCCGTGGGTCTCTGGCGTGTCGACGCCCAACAGCCGGACGGTGTCGCGGGTCCCGTTCGGGTACGCCACGTCGACGGTGTCGCCGTCGACGACCTCCACGACGGTGACGTGGACGGCGTCGCCCGACACCGACGAGGCGCCGGCGTCGGTGGCCGTGGAGTCGGGCGCGGGCGCGGTTCCGAGGCAGCCGGCGGCGAGGACAACTACGAAAACGAGCGCCGTCGCGGAACGCATCGGTTCCCACTGGGCGACGGAACCGTATACTACTTTGGGCCCGAAACGGCATAGTATAAAAATTACGTCACAAAGGTTTAAATTGACCCTTCACCACAAACCTTATAATGGAACGTTCGCGTCGCCAGCGCCAGCGTGAGCAGGAATCCGAGCAGACGAGCGACGAACAGCTCGTCTGTCCGGAGTGCGAGTCGTCGAACATCGTCACCGACGCCGACCAGGGGGAGTTGGTGTGTGACGACTGCGGGCTGGTCTTGGACGAGCAGCAGATCGACCGCGGGCCCGAGTGGCGGGCGTTCAACCACTCCGAGCGGCAGTCGAAGTCCCGCGTCGGCGCGCCGATCACCGAGACGATGCACGACCGCGGCCTGACGACGACGATCGACTGGAAGGACAAGGACGCCTACGGCCGCTCGCTCTCCTCCGAAAAGCGCTCGCAGATGCACCGCCTGCGGAAGTGGCAGGAACGCATTCGGACGAAGGACGCGGGCGAGCGAAACCTCCAGTTCGCGCTCTCCGAGATCGACCGGATGGCCTCGGCGCTCGGCGTCCCGCGATCGGTACGGGAGGTTGCCTCGGTGATCTACCGACGCGCGCTCAACGAGGACCTGATCCGCGGCCGCTCGATCGAGGGCGTCGCCACCTCCGCGCTGTATGCGGCCTGCCGCCAGGAGGGCATCCCCCGCTCGCTCGACGAGGTCGCGGAGGTCTCCCGGGTCCCCCAAAAGGAGATCGGCCGGACGTACCGCTACATCTCCCAGGAGCTCGGCCTCGAACTGAAGCCGGTCGACCCCAAGCAGTTCGTCCCGCGCTTCGCGTCGGCGCTCGGCCTGAGCGAGGAGGTCCAGTCGAAGGCGACGGAGATCATCGACGTCTCCGCCGACCAGGGTCTGCTGTCGGGGAAGTCGCCGACGGGCTTCGCCGCCGCGGCCATCTACGCGGCCTCACTGTTGTGCAACGAGAAGAAGACCCAGCGCGAAGTGGCGGACGTCGCCCAGGTCACCGAGGTCACCATCCGGAATCGGTACCAAGAACAGATCGAAGCGATGGGCTTCCGCTGACGGCTACACCGGGTCCGATTCGGCCGTCTTCTCGAACGTCTCGACGCCCGTGATCTCGAAGCGGGCGCCGCCCGCGCCGCTCTCTGTGATCGTGACGTCCCAGCCGTGGGCCTCGGCGACCTGTCGGACGATGTTCAGGCCGAGTCCGGTGCCCTCCTCGGCGGTCGAGTAGCCCGTCTCGAAGACGTGCTCGCGCTCGTCGGGCGGGATCCCGGGACCGTCGTCTTCGACGTAGAAGCCCCCGGGGAGGTCGCCGACCGTCAGCGTGATGTCGCTGCCGCCGTGTTCGATGGCGTTTCGGATCAGGTTCTCCAGCAGCTGCTGGAGCCGGGGGCGGTCCGCCCGTATCCGCTCGTCGGTCCGGATATCGAGCGTCGCCTCGGCCGTCGAGACGGTCCGCCAGCAGTCGCCCGCCAGGCCGGCGAGGTCGATCGCGTCGGCATCTGTCGCCTGTCCGCCCTCGCGGGCCAGGACCAGCAGGTCCTCGATCAGCTCTTCCATCCGATCCAGCGCGTCGACCGCGACGTCGAGGTGGTCGCTTTCGACCTCCTCGCGGAGGAGGTCCAAGCGCCCGGTGGCGACGTTGAGCGGGTTTCGGAGGTCGTGGCTGACGACCGTGGCGAACTGTTCGAGGCGGTCGATCTGCCGCTGGAGCTCCTCCTCGTACTCGTGGCGCTCCGTGACGTCGCGGCTGAACGCGACGATGCGGGGCTCCTCGTCGAGTTCGATCTTGGTGAGCCACACCTCCGTGGGGAACGTCGACCCGTCGGCCCGGCGGTGCCGCGCGGTCGCCTCCACGCGCTCGCCGGCCGCGACGCGCTCCCAGGTCTTCCGGAGCGTCTCGGGGTCGTGGTGGGCCTCGATCTCGGTGACGTTCATCGAGAGCAGTTCCTGGCGGCCGTAGCCGAGGCTCTCGACGGCCTGTCGGTTGACGTCGACGATGGACCCGTCGAGGGTGTGGACGAGGACCGCGTCCGGCGAGTGCTCGAAGAGCGCCCGGAGGCGCTCCCGGCTCCGGTCGAGCTGTTCCTCGCGGGCCTTCTGTTGGGTGATGTCGGCGTTGACGGCGACGAAGCGTTCGATCTTCCCCGAGTCCCCCTCGACGGGCGCGATCGTCTGATCGACGACGTACTGCCGGCCGGACTTGGTCTTGTTCACGATCTCGTTCCGCCAGACGTCGCCCGAGAGGATCGTATCCCACAGCCGCTCGTAGAAGTCCCGGTCGTGGACCTCCGATTTGAGGATCCGCGGCGTCTGGCCGATCGCCTCCGACGCCGCGTAGCCGGTAGTCGCCTCGAACGCCGGGTTCACGTAGGTGATCGTGCCGTCGCGGTCGGTGAAGTACACCGAGTGACCGGAGGCCTCGATCGCCTCCCGGAAGAGCCGGAGGTCGCGGTCGCGTTCCCTGCGGGCGGTCACGTCGCGGACGAGCCCCTCGATGCGGACGCCCTCGGGGGTCTCGGTCCGGCAGACGGTGAGCGCCGCCCACCGCTCGTCGCCGTCGAGCGTCCGGAACGGGACCGCCTCCTCGGAGAACGCGGTCTCGTCGTCGTCCAGGCGGTCGCAGATGACCGTCTCCGGGCAGAGGTCGCCGATCGAGCGGCCGACGAGATCGGCCGCGGAGTCCGCGCCCGAGAGCCCGGCGAGCTCGTCGTCGGCGTCGAGGATCCGCCCGTCGGGGGCGGCTCGGAACGTGCCGGCGTCGGCCGCGTCGATCAGCCGTTCGCGGGTCGACGCCCGGCGCGTCTCGCGGTACCGCGCGACGGCCTCCGGGATGCGGTCGGCGAGCCGGTCGATCGCCCCGTCCCCGCGCGGCACGTAGTCGGTGACGCCGGCGGCGATCGCGTCGCTGGCGAGCGACTCGCTGCCGTCGGCCGCGAGGAGGACGACGGGCAGGTCCGGGTGGGCGTCGCGGACGCGCTCCAGGAACGCCAGCCCGTCGGTCTCGGGGAGGACCTGGGCCGAGACGACGCAGTCGATCGGGCCGTCGCCGGCGAGTCGGTCGAGCGCGTCCCCGGAGCGGGACTCGGTGACGACCGCGAATCGGTCGTCGGCCGTCGCGAGCGATGCCGCAGTCGACCCGCGGCCGTCGCCCCCGACGAACAACACCCGGATCTCACGGTCCATACTCACCCTCCGCTCGGTCGGGGCAAAATAGGTTCGGTCGTTCCTGCGCCGCGAAGACGACGGTCCCGAACCGCCGCACGCCGCGTGAAGACGACGACCTCGCGGTTCCAGAGGCCGAGCCGATAGACCGTCGCCTCGTACCCGTCGCCGAGGCGGTCCGCGAGCGCCGCCCGCGCTGCCGGATCGGCGACGACGATCGGCGGCGCGCTCCCGTTGCCGTACCGCTCGGCGAAGGCCGAGACGCTCGGGGCGCTCGTCGCGTCCGCGCCCGCGACCGCGACGTACCACGGCAAGGGCAGCCGCGCGCCCCAGGCGTCGCCGACCGGCGGGCGCAGCATCGCGTCGTCGAGCAGGTGGAACGACTCGCCGACGTAGACGACCTCGGCCGTCGACCGGTTTTCGTCGGCGGCGGCCCGCGCGGCGGCCTCGATCGGTTCGAGGTCGTCGCTGGGCTGGGCGAACTGCGCGAGGCGGTTCGAGCGGTCCGCGGGGCCGTACACGCCGCCGGCGGTGACGGCGCCGACCTGCGCGCCGACCGCGAGGAAGGCGAGCGCGACGGCGACCGCGGTGCCGACGTCGACGGCCGCGGCGCCGCCGAGCGATCGGGGGACGGCGTCGATCCCGCGCCGGGCGAGCGCGACGAAGCCGACGCTCGCGGGGAGCGACAACGGGACGACGACGTGGACGAGCGTCCACGGCGCCGACACCTCCGCGAGCGTCGGGAAGACGAAGAGCGCCAGGAGCCCCCAGTAGCCGGCGCCCTCGATCAGCGGGCGGCGTCGCGAGGGCGACGCGTAGCGCGCGAGGAAGGTGACCGCGACGCCGGCGACGAGCACGGGGAGCGCGACCGCGACGAGGAGCGCGGCGGCGTCGCGGACGAACGGGAGGAAGGCGTGGGTGCCGTCGGGCGCGCGGTTCACGAGGCGGACGCCGACGAACCGCCAGAGCGCGCCGACGGTGCCCTCGTAGATCGCGTACGGGAAATCGGCGGGAGCGTAGAGCCCCCGCTCGACGCCGGGACCCGCCCGGGGCGCGAAGAGGAAGACGGCGGTCCCGACCGAGAGCAGGGCGGCGCGGGCGGCCGACGTCACGGTTCCGGTGAGTCGGCCTCGGACCGCGGCCAGGGTCGCGCGGGCGCTCCGTCCGCCGTCGGCGGCGACGCTCCGCTGGTCGACGACGAGGAGCCACGCGCCCAGTCCGCAGAGCAGATAGCCCGCGACGAACCCCGACGCCGACGCGGCGAGCGGGATCGCGAGGGCGGCGGCGTAGGCGTCCCGGCGGCTCCCGCGGTCCCACGCTCGGATCGCGAATCCGACCGCGACGAGGCCGAAGACCGCGAGGAGGACATCGCCGCGGAGGAACCGACCGTAGTAGAGCACCAGCGGCTGGAACGCCAGCACGAGCGCGAGCGCGACCGTCTCGGCGTCGTTGAGGCGGTCCCGGAAGAGCAGCGCAGCGAGCGGCAGGCCCGCGCCGACGACCGCGACCGGGAGGCGCGCGGTGAACTCCGAGGCGCCGAGGAGGGCGAACGACGCTCGGCCGAGGTGATAGAGCAGCGGCCCGCCGGCGACGGGGCGGTACTGGAACGCGCCCGTATCGAGGTAGCGGAGCGTCCAGTAGCCGACGCGGGCCTCGTCCCAGTGGAACGGCCGGGCCCCGAGCGCGACGAGTCTGAAACACAGCCCGACGGCCGCGATCGCCAGCACGGCCGCGAGCACGCGGTCCCGACGGAATCCGACGCCGGCGACGGAGAGGCGAGCGCCCGACGGCGCCGGCGTCCCGTCGCTTCCGGCCGCGTTCCCGGCGTCGGCCTCGGGCGACATAGGCACCCCTCGCTCCCGGGCCGATAGAAGCTTTGTGATCGACGCCGGGGGCCGGGCCGATAGAAGCTTTGTGATCGACGCCGGGGGCCGGGCCGATCCGCAACGCCCAAGCGCCCGCTCGCCCCAGCGACGGTATGTCCGTCGTCGAGTCGCTGCCGCCCCGCCCGCTCGATCCCGAGGAACTGCTCCAGCTCAATTCGGCCGACGCGCTGGACCTGGCCGTCCCGATCGAAGACGAGGGCCGCGTCACGGGCCTCCTCGTCGCCACCGAGTCGTGGGTGAAGGGGCTCGCGCTCGACGGCGAGGCGGACGGCTGGACGGTCGTCGAGACCGTCGACCTCGACGCCGACACCGAGCGCGTCGACGGGCTCCAGGCCTGCGAGGCGGCGATCCTGCGGTTCCGCGGCGACGACCCCGAGGCGGTGACGCCCGCGGACGCGCCCGGCGCCTACGAGCCCGCGGTGCCGGAGTCCGACGAGGAGTGAGTCCGCGAGCGACGACGAATGAGCCCGCGAGCGAGTGACGGCCGAGCGGCCGACCGGCGGGGTACCTTCTAAACCCCGGGTGCCGTACGTTCACGTAGAACGATGTACGACCGAATCCTCGTGCCGACCGACGGGAGCGTCGCCACCGCGGGCGCCGTCGACCACGCCATCGAACTCGCGACGCAGTACGACGCGACCCTGTACGCCCTGTACGTCGTCGATACGGGCGCGTACGCCTCGCTCGAGATGGGATCGGAGATCGTCGCGGAGGCGCTCGGCGAGGAGGGTCAGGAGGCGGTCGACGCCGTCGCCGAAAGGGCCGCCGAGGCCGGCGTGGACGCCGAGACCGCGGTCGCGAACGGGATCGCCCACCGCGAGATCATCGACCACGCGTCGGACCACGGGGTCGACCTGATCGTGATGGGGACCCACGGCCGGACCGGCGTCGGGCGGTTCCTCCTCGGCAGCGTCGCCGAGAAGGTCGTCCGCTCGTCGGACGTGCCGGTGATGACCGTGCGGGCTCCGGAGGACGCCGAAACCGAAACGGAAGCCGAACCGGACGCGGAGACCGACGGCGGGACGCCCGCGCCCGACCGCACCGCCCGCTGAAATCCGGCTTCCCTCCCCGTCAGGACTCCGTCGTCGGCACGTCGAACCGCCCGTGGAACTGCCGGATCGACTCGTCCGAGCCGACGATGACGAGCCGCTCCTCGCCCGAGAAGGTCCGGTTCGGATCGACCGTGCTCGAGAGGCCCGATTCGTCTTCGACGGCGACGACCCGACAGCCCGTCCGCTCGTAGATCCCGGACCCGGCGAGCGTCTGCCCGGCGAACGGCGCCGCGGACACGCGGACGAGCCGGATCTGGCTGGCGGGCGCGAGCACGTCCTCGCCGCCCAGCTCCCGGGCGACCATCCGGGCGCTCACCCGCGGGACCGAGAGCACGTAGTCGGCGCCGCCGTTCAGCGCCTTCCGGATCGCGTCGGTATCTGTCATCCGCACGAGGATCTCGACGTCGGGGTTGAGCGACCGCGCGACCACCGTCGTCAGCAGCGCCGCGGCGTCGTCCGGGAGGCCGACGATGATCGCGTCGGCCGACTCGATGCCCGCCTCGCGGAGCGTCGCCTTCGCGGTGGCGTCGCCGACGACGTCGACGCCCGCGCCCGCCTCGCGGTCGATCGTCACCGTCTCGATGCCCGCCTCGCGGACGCGCGACCGCGCCGCCTGGCCGACCTCGCCGAAGCCGGCGACGAGGATCCGCTCGTGGCGGCCGAACGAGCGCACCGGCCGGGTGAACTCGCTCAGCGCCGTCAGCTCCTCGTGCCCGCCCGAGACGAGCAGGACCGTGTTCGGGCGGATGACCGCGTCCGGATCCGGCGGCAGCTGGAGCTCACCGTCGATCCAGGCGGCGAGGACGGTCGCGCCCGTCTCCTCTCTGATCCCGGAGTTCCGCAGCCGCGTGCCGATCAGCCGGCTCCCGTGGCCCACCGGCACCTCGGAGATCTCGAGGTCGCCGCCGAGATCGACCGTGTCCGAGAGGTCCGTCCCGAGCGAGGAGACCGCCTTCTCCGCGAGCCGGTGCCCGAGGACGCCGTGCGGCGAGAGCACGGTGTCGGCCCCCGCGTCGACGAGGACGTCCCGCATATCGCTGTCGTCGGTGAGCGCGATGATGTCGACGTCCGAGCGGAGCGACGTCACGGTCAGGATCGTGCCGACGTTCGCCTCGCCGGCGTCCGTGATGACCGCGCTCGCGGCGCCGATGCTGGCCCGCTCGAAGGCCGCGTTGTCCTGCGGCGAGCCGTGGATGACGGAGTAGCCCGCATCAGAGAGGTCCCGCGCGCGCTCCTCGTCGGAGGAGATCAGGACGTAGTCGACGCCGAGTTCGGACAGTTCGTCGAGCAGCACCGCCGAGTCGCGCCGGTACTCGCAGATGATCACGTGGTCCCGCTTCCGCGTGAGGCGGTCGTCGAGGTCGACCTCGGCGTCGTTGAACAGCGGGATGATCACGAGCCGGAGCGTGAAAAAGCCGATACCGATCCCCGACAGCTGCATCCCGGCGACGAGCAGGAACATCAGCGGGTGGCTCCACAGCCCCGAGTCCTGGCCGTAGCCCGTCGTCGTCATCGTCTGGACGACGAACTCGAACGAGGCGAAGACCGACTGCTCGACGCCTTCGAGCCGCAGCAGCGCGAGGTTGTACACGCCGGTGAACACGACCACGAGCGCGACGAGCCCGAGGAGGTAGTACGCGATGAGTCGGTTGCGGCGGGAGAGTTCGACTCCGGGGAGGCTGGGTAGCGACGCCATCGTGACCTGCGTAGGTCTCTCGGGCGGGCCCCTAAAACGTGTATCGCCGGACGAGCGGGAGTGACCCCACGGTCGCTTCGCAAAGAGTTTTGGAGCGGTCCGTCGAACGGCGAGGTATGACCGAGTACACCGTCGAGTTCGTCGGCACCGGCGAGACGCTGGAGATCTCCGACAAGCAGACGATCCTGAAGGCCTGCATCGAAGCGGGCATCGCCCAGGAGTACTCCTGCCGCGTCGGGATGTGTCTCGCCTGTTCGGCGGAGATCATCGAGGGCGAGGTCGCCCAGCCCGCGGCGCGCGGACTCACAGACGAGGAGCGCGAAGGCTACGCGCTGACGTGTATGGCCCGCCCCCAGAGCGACCTGAAGCTCGAACGCGGCATCTACCCGCCGAGCATCGAAGCGGACGCGGCCGAGATCGGCGGCGAGTCCGGGGCGGCCGCCGGCGACGACTGACAGCGATTACTCCCGCCGATCGGTTCCGCCGTCGGTCCCGACAGCGAGGTCGTCGGCGCCGCCGACATCCCCGCCTCGGGGTCCGGCCGGGGCCGAGCCCGCCGGTCCGTCCTCGTCCACGACGAGGCGGTTCGCCGCCGACTGGATCTCCTCCATTCGCTCCGTCTGCTCTCGGCTCGCCTCGGCGACCTCGTCGACGCGCCCGGCGACGTCCTCGGCCCGCTCGCGGGCGCCCTCGACGAGCGCGGTCACCTGCTCTGCGCTGACCGCCTGTTCGTCTGTCGCGACCGCGACCTCCGCGATCCCCTCGGAGGTCCGCTCGACGGCCTCGACGATCCCGCCGAGGCTGTCCATCGCGTCCTCGCCGCGGTCGATCCCCTCGTGGAGCTTCTCTGTCGTCTCCGCGAGGCTCTCGATCGTCTCGTCGGCGTCGGACTGGACCTTGCCGACGGTCTCTTCGACCTCGCTGGCGCGCTGTCGCGACTCCTCGGCGAGCTGTTTCACCTCGTTGGCGACGACGGCGAAGCCCTCGCCGGCCTCGCCCGCGCGGGCGGCCTCGATCGAGGCGTTCAGCGCCAGCAGATTCGTCTGCTCGGCGATGTCGTCGATCGCTTCGAGCACCTCGTCCACCTCGTCGATCTGCGACTGGAGCCGTTCGAGGTCCTCGGAGGCCGCCGCGGCCGCATCCGCGACCTCCTCCATCACCTCGATGGCCTCGTCGGCGGCCTCCTCGCCGGTCCGCGCGCGGGAGGCCGCCTCGGTGCTCGTCTCCTCGACGTCCTCGGCGGTGGCCGCGATCTCCTCGACGGTCGCGCTCATCTGTGAGACCTCGGCGCTCACCTCCTCCATATCATCCGCCTGCTCGTCGGCGATCTCGCGGATCGCGGCGGATTCTTCGGCGACGACCGAGGAGGCCTCCGAGACGTCCTCGATCGGCTCCCTGAGATCCTCTTCGACCTCGCGGGCCAGCTGCTCGCGGTCTTCGGCCTGCTTGCGCGCCTCCTCGCTGTACGCGTGGATGTAGGTGTCCATCGCGACCTGCTGGTCCAGCGCGAGCACCTTCAGCAGCGACGAGGCTCGCTCGACGACGGCGTCGACGGCGGCGGCCACCGGATCGTCCGCCCGCCCCCGCGTGGGCGAGGTGTCGCCCTCTTCGAGCCGGGACGGCGACTCGCCGCCGACGACGCGCGAGAGGAAGCCGCCGCCCGATCGGCCGTCGGCCGCGTCTCCACCGGACCCGCGCCCGTCTGCGTCGCGCGCCGCGCCGGCGAACTCGGATTTCACCTCCTCGCCGATCGCATCGAGCAGTCCGTCGTAGTAGATGCTGTACGCGCCAAGGTAGAACTTCGGCCCGAGATCGAGCATCTCGTGGAGCTTTCCGACCCGCGCGCGGCGGGCGAAGTAGTCCTCGCCGTACTCGCCGTCGGCGAGCGATCGCAGGTAGGCCGCCTGGTCCGCCTTCAGCCGCTGCATTCCCTTGGAGGAGCGACCGAAGATCTCGTTCGAGGCGGGATCGCCCGTCAGGTGGTCGTAGAAATCCTCGACGATGTCGTCGGCGACGGCGTCGAACGTCGGCTCCAGGTCCCGCATCCGCTCTCTGTCCGCCTCGTCCAGGCGGACGAACGACTTCCGCCACTCCATCTCCTCGCGGTCGATGTCCAGATCCTCGAGTAGCCTGCGGCCGTCGACGAGAGATCGGTCCTCGTCGGTCACAGCGACGCTGTCTCCGCTCATTACCAGAACGGGGGCGTGTCGGCCATAAGACTGTTATCTCCCCGCTATCAGCGCTGATACCGGACGGCCCGCGAATCGCGGACGGCAACGGTTACGTAAATTCGGCTGGAAGCTCGGGTATGGACGGCGAGACGCTCCGCGGCCGGCTCGAAACCGACGAGTCGGCGTCGCTGTCGCTCCTCGGATCGCCGCGGTTTCTCCGTGCCGCGGCCGGCGGCGACCCCGCGCCGGAACCGCTCTTGGACGCCGCCGCCGAGAGCGAACACGCCGCCCGCGAGACCTTTCGGGCGTGGGTCGCCGACGAGTCGGACGCCGAAGCGCGCGCCGCCTTCGAGTCCGTCGTCGACCAGGAGCACGACCACCGCGAGCGGGTCGCCGCCGAACTCGACGGCTGGGCGCCCGACGACGGCGGAGCCGGACCGATGCACGCGTACCTCCGCGGCCGCGACGCCACGGTCCAGCGGATCGCGGGCGGGATGGTCGGCCGCCCGCTCGTCACGCTCCGGACGCACGGGCGGCTGATCGCCTTCTTCGAAGGCCGCGACGGCGACGTCGCGGCCCGCCGTGCCGACCTCTTCCGGGACCTCCGCGCGGAGACAGCCGCGGTGCTGGACGAGGGGCTGGCGCTCTTGGACGATCGGTGCGCGGGCGACGAAGACTGGGAGACCGTGCGGATGGTCGCGGGCTACACGATCCGGGTCGCCGGCGACGACACCGCCGACGCGCTGCGGTCGCTGGAGATCGATCCCGACGTCGAGGAGTGACTGGCTTTAGGCTGCGTCGAACGCCGCCGGACAAGGTCCGGCGAGCACGACGAAGCTACGCTGCGTCGAACAGCTCTTCCCCGTCGACCATATGCGCCTCGACGGCGTCCATATCGAGCGTGACGCCGAGGCCGGGCTCTTCGGGGACGGCGATCGAGCCATCCTCGATGACGTCCTCCTCGACGAGGTCCTCCCACCACCCCAGTTCGTAGGAGTGGTACTCGACCGCCAGCGCGTTCGGGATCGCGGCGCCGACGTGGACGGCGGCCATCGTCGCGACGGGCGAGGCGACGTTGTGCATCGCGACGGGGACGTAGTACTGATTGGCGACGTCGGCGATCTTCCGCGTCTCGCGCATCCCGCCGACCTTCGGGAGGTCCGGCGCGACGATGTCGACCGCCTGATTCTCGATGAGGCGGCGCTCTTCTGTGACTCGGTAGCGGTTCTCGCCGACGGCGATCGGCGTCGTCGTCGACTTCGTGACTTCCTCCTGGACGTCGAGGTTCTCCGGCGGCACGGGGTCTTCGAGCCACCAGACGTCGTACTCCTCGATCTCGGCGGCGAGGCGCTTGGCCGACCCGCCCGAGAAGGTCCAGTGACAGTCGAAGGCGACGTCCGCGCGGTCCTTTACGCGCTCTGTGACCCGCTCTACGATCTCGGCCTTGTGGCGGATCTCACCGGGTCGGAGGTGGCGGTTCGCGCGGTCCTTCTCCAGCCCGGAGGGCACGTCGAGGTCGAACTTCAGGGCGTCGTAGCCCAGTTCCTCGACGACGCGTTCGGCCTCGTCGGCGCAGGCCTCGGGGTCGGCCTCCTCTTCGGTGTGGCAGTCGCAGTAGACCCGCACCTCGTCGCGGTACTTCCCGCCCAGCAGTTGATACGCCGGGAGGTCGAGGATCTTCCCCGCGAGGTCGTGGAGCGCGACCTCGATGCCCGAGATCGCCGTCACGGTGACGCCCTCGACGCTTCCCTCGCCGGACATCTTCTGGATCAGGTGCTCGTACAGCCGGTCGATGTCGAGGGGGTTCTCCCCGACGATCATCGGCTTCATCCGCTCGACGAGCTCGGGGACGCCCGCGCCCCAGTAGGCCTCGCCGGTGCCGACGACGCCCGCGTCGGTGTAGACGCGCACCAGGGTCCACGGGAAGTTGCCGTCGATCATCGTGGTCTGGACGTCCGTGATCTCGACGTCCCGGCCGCCGCCCCGCTCGGCCGTCGCGCCCATGGTCTCCGCGGAGAGCTCCCGCATCGTGTACTCCGCGTTCGGGTCGTGTAAGTCGGCGTAGTCGATTCCCATACCGCGTGATTTACTCGATAGGAGGTAAATCTTTGGAGAACCGCGATCGACCCCCGATTCCGTCGGCGCTCACCACTCGGCCAGGCGATTCAGCACGGAGACGATGCGGAGCACAGAGCCCGCGTCGCCGGGGCCGTACACCAGGTCGTCGGTGTCGCGGACGTGGTCGAGCACCGACGCCGAGGCGTGTTCGGGCGCGGCGGCGACGCCGGCGTCGGCCTCGTCGGCCCACTCCATCACGCGGAGGTCGGACTTGCTGTCGCCCATCACGAGCACGAACGGGTCGTCGATCCCCAGGACGTCGAGCGCCTCGCGGACGCCCGTGGGCTTGTCGAGGTCGAGCGAGCCGATCTCGGCGGCGTCGGCGTGGTAGTACGCCACGTCGATCCGATCGAACCGATCGCGCACGGCCTCGGGGATCGCCTCGACCCCGCAGGTCGGCGCGGCGTCTTCACGCGCGAGCACCGCGTCGATCTCCGGGTCGGCGTCGGCGTAGTACGCCCGGGCCCAGTCGGCGGAGTCGGCCGGACCCTCGCGGTCGCCGTCCCGCGTCTCGATCCCGACGTCGCCGACACCCTCGACGCTCTCGACGACGGCGCCCCCGAGGAGGTCGACGAGGTGGACGAGCCCCGCGTCGATGACCTCGGCGGCCGCGTCGCTGCCGACGTCGAAGTTCGGCTTGAGCGTGACGTTGAACTCGTTGCCCTGGAGGTGGGCCGAGCGGCGGAGTTCGGCGTCCGCCCCCGTGAGGACGCGCGAGCGGACGCGGGCGAAGACGTCCCGGATCTCGTCGTCGAGCGACTCGTAGAGGAGCCGCTTCGTGTCGGAGCCGTGGCCGGGCGTGAACACCCCGGTCCCGGCCTCGTAGACGATGCTGAACGACCCCGAGTGGACCAGTTCGGTGCCGAGCCCCTGGATCATAAATCCCTTCACGTTTTCGAGGGTCTGGCCGGTGCAGATCACGATCGGGACGCCCGACTCGTGGAGTTCGGTGAGGAGGTGCAGCGTCTCGCGGGGGATCTCGTTGTCCGTCCGGCCGGCAGAGCGGAGCGTCTCGTCGACGTCGAGGACGAGCGCGTTCACCGCGCGGCCGTACTCGGCGTAGAGATCGAGCGCGGTGAAGGTCTGCTCGCGAGTCGCGTGCGCGGCGATCTCGGCCATCGTCTCGCCGGCGGCGAAGGCCTCCGAGACGTCGGCTTTCCGCTC
This sequence comes from Halobellus sp. MBLA0158, assembly GCF_041477585.1. Classification (NCBI taxonomy): domain Archaea; kingdom Methanobacteriati; phylum Methanobacteriota; class Halobacteria; order Halobacteriales; family Haloferacaceae; genus Halobellus; species Halobellus rubicundus. The sequence continues at coordinate 1,486,209 of NZ_JBGNYA010000001.1, read as the reverse complement.
TGTGAGGTCGTCGCTGGCGTCCTGCCAGTACCCGAGCGCGACGCGGGAGTCGACGGGCGGAAAGAGGTCGACGAAGTTCTGGAGATCGTAGAGCGTGTCGGTCTCGTAGTCCTCGTAGAGGCGATACAGGAGGTCGTACCGGTCCATACCACAACGCCGTCGGCCGGCGGTAAAAACGCACCTCCGATCGAATCCGCGTCGGCTCGGCCGCGCGGCCAGGGAAACGCTCAAACCCGGGTGTGTCTTACAGCGGGGTATGGCAGACTGGACCGACAGCATCGTCGGAGACCGGATGACTGTCGATCGGGAGTTCAACGACCGCGTGGAGAACTCGCGGTTCACGAGTCAGGAGTGGGGACTCATCATGACGGCGACGGAACTGGAGATCGAACACGCCGACGACCCTGAGCGGGCGCGGATCGTCGCGGACACGGAGAAGCTCCCGCAGATTATGCCCGAGCTCGACAACGTCCGCTCCCAGATGGCGCAGATGGGCGGCGCGCCCGGCGAGGACTCGGACTCCGGTGCCGGCATCGTCGACTCGCTGAAGGGCGCGCTCGGCCTCGGGAACGGGACGGGCGGCAACGACCAGGAGCGGCTGGACGCCGCCGAGCGGCTCACCCAGGCCTACGCGGACGCGCTCCAGGACCACCTCGAATCGAAGAACAAGTGGGAGCAGGTCCGGATCGCCTACCAGGAGTAATCCCGTAGCGCTGTCGGCGCCAGACCGGGCGGGCGACCGTCGAGGAGAACGCTTTCCTCCCGGGCTGTCTTTCTCACGCGTATGACTCACGACGGCGACGACGTTCGTACCTTCGGCGACGTCCGGCTCGAACGCGTCCGCGAGAACGTCTGGGAGATCCCACGCGAGGGGAGGATGAACGCCCCCGCGCGGGTGTTCGCGAGCGAGCAGTTGCTCGAACAGATCGCCGACGACAAGACGCTCCAGCAGCTCCGGAACGCGACGCACCTCCCGGGGGTCGTCGGCCGGGCGATCTGCATGCCGGACGGCCACCAGGGGTACGGCTTCCCCGTCGGCGGCGTCGCCGCGACGGACGCCGAGACCGGCTGCATCTCGCCCGGCGGGATCGGCTACGACATCAACTGCGGCGTCCGGATGATGCGGACGAACCTCACCTACGACGACGTCGAGGGCCGGGAGGAAGAGCTCGTCGAGTCCCTGTTCGCGAACGTGCCCTCGGGGCTCGGCGGCGGCGGGATCGTCGAGGGCGACCGCGAGACGATCGAGGCCATCCTCGCCCGCGGCGTCGACTGGGCGCTCGAACACGGCTACGCCGTCGCGGACGACCTCGCACACTGCGAGGACGAGGGGATGCGCCACGACGCCGACCCCGAGGCCGTCTCCCAGAAGGCCAAAGACCGGGGCAAAAATCAGATCGGGAGCCTCGGCTCCGGGAACCACTTCCTCGAAGTGCAGCGCGTCACCGACGTCTACCGGCCGGACGTCGCCGAGGCGTTCGGACTCGAACCGGACCAGATCGTCGTCCTCATCCACTGCGGGTCCCGCGGGCTGGGCCACCAGATCTGCTCGGACTACCTCCGTCGGATCGAAGAGACCCACGGCGACCTCCTGGAGTCGCTGCCGGACAAGGAACTGGCCGCCGCCCCGGCCGGCTCCGCGCTGGCCGAGGAGTACTACGGCGCGATGTGTGCGGCGATCAACTTCGCGTGGGTGAACCGACAGCTGATCATGCACCGGACGCGCCGGGTGTTCGAGCGCGTCTTCGACCGCGACTGGGAGGCGATGGAGATGGAACTCCTCTACGACGTCGCCCACAACATCGGCAAGCGGGAGGTCCACGAGGTCCCCGTCAACGAGCGCGGCCAGCCGACGGCCGTCGGCGACGCCGTCGACACCGCAGAGCGGGAGCTCTACGTCCACCGCAAGGGCGCGACGCGCGCGTTCCCGGCCGGGCGGCCGGAGGTCCCGAAGGCGTATCGGGACGTCGGCCAGCCGATCATCATCCCGGGCAGTATGGGCGCGGGCTCGTACGTCCTGCGCGGCGGCGAGCGCTCGCTCGAACTGTCCTTCGGCTCGACGGCTCACGGCGCCGGACGGACGATGAGCCGCACGCAGGCGAAAAACGAGTTCTGGGGCGAGACCGTCCAGGACGAGCTCCGCGACCAGGAGAAGATCTACGTGAAGGCCCAGTCGGGCGCGACCGTGGCCGAGGAGGCCCCCGGCGTCTACAAGGACGTCGACGAGGTGGTCCGCGTCTCGGACGAACTCGGCATCGGCGACAAGGTGGCGCGCACGTACCCCGTCTGCAACATCAAGGGATAGCGTTCGCTCCTGGCTCGATCCACCGCGTGGGGCGAACAGGCGGCGCGTGCTCGGTTGCCACAGGAGCGGCCGCAATCTATCGCTCGTCCGCGCGCGCTCTCGTACGATCGGATGAGCGAAGACGTGCAACCGCTCCGATACCCGCGAGGGCGCGCCGCGCACCCGCCCTGACCCCCGCGGACCGTACTCACCGCACGGCGGGCGTGGCCTCGCCTTCGTATATAAACCTCCCCGGCCGCCGGGCGGCGAGAGCGGGGGCGGACGCGCGGACTACGGACGATGGAGACAGACGACCAACCGCTCGTCCTCGTGGACGACACAGAGCCGCCCGGCGCCGTCGACGTCGAAGGAGTGCGCCCGGCGCTCGGTGAGGAGCAGCCGGGAGAACGGCTCGCCGCAGGCCGGGCAGTCGACTTCGTCGCGGTTCTCGTAGAGCGTGGTGTCGCCGTCGTCGCTGAGGAGCTTCATCCGGTGCCGGACGGCGTGTTGGTCGAAGCGGTCGGCCATCACGGGGCGGTCGGCCCGCCGGCGACAAAGCCGTTCCGTCGGCGGACCGACGCGGTCACTCCAGCCGCGAGAGGCGGTCGCGCGCGGTCGCCAGCGCCGCCTCGTCGTCGTCTCTGAGGTACGTCGCGAGCTCGCGCGCGGCGCGGACGAGCGACTCCGACTCCGCGGGCGGAACGTCGCCGTAGAGGGCGTCCACGCGCGCGATGTGAGTTTCGAGCGTCTCCCGGACCGCCCGAGCGCTCGGGTCGGGGTGGTCCTCCAGCCACACGCCGAGGTCCGAACAGAAGCCGTCGAGCACCTCGGCGTACGCCAGCCCGCGAGCGTCGGTCATCTCCGATGGGACCTCCTCCGGCGCCGAGCGGTCGCCGCCGTCGGCCCCGCGCAGGAGCGAGAGGACGTAGAGCCGCATCTCGTCGGTCGGGTCCCGCGTCCGCTCGTACACGTCGACCGCGTGCAGCAGTTCCGCGGCCGCGAGCACCGTGTCGTCGACCGTCCGGAGGTCGCCGCCGCGCACGAACCCCCGCTGGCGGACGTAGTCCCGGAGGGTCGACTTCAGCCCGTCGGCGACGTCGCCGATCCCGGTGGCCGAATCGAGCGCGTTCCGGTGTTCCGAGAGGTCCAGTTCCGCCGGGCTGTCGGTGTGGCGTTCGCGGTCGCCGGTCCCGACGCTCCGGAGACTCCCGCAGTCCGGGCACGCCACTCGCCCCGTCTCGAAGTACGACCACTCCCGGCCACAGTCCGTACAGCGGCGCCGGCCACGGATGCGCATACCCGAAACGTCGCGGCCGACGCCCAAAAGCGCGTCGCGACGCCGTTAGCGGGCGAACGTCTCGTTTCGACCGCGGGCGAATGGACGGACGGCGCACGCTTCGCCGTAGTCGACATATTTATGTGGGGCAATCGGCAAGCATCGGGTGACGCTTCGCTTTGGAGGGCCGAAGCGTCAGCGGGGACCAATTCAGGGCGGCAAGCTTCCGCGTGTTTTTCACGCGGCTTGCTTCCTTTTCGCGAAGTGATCGACGAGCAACGGCCGTCTTCGTCGTTGCGACGTTCAATCGTCGACCGCTGGCTCGATCACGGAGTGGCAACAGGACCGACCACAGTCCGGAAAATAAAACACGTTGACATATTCGTCTTTTGACTCGGAAATAGTAAACTGAAATATATGTTCGCGGTCACTCATCTGCCAGATATTCGGCTATCATCCATTTCGGGTACCGTCGGGGTCGATTCAGGCCGATATGTTTATTTTGGAGAACACTAACATCCGAATAGATTCCACGGATGTATGACCTGACAGGATTCCAGCGTGACCTGCTGTACGTCATCGCGGGGCTCGACGAACCGCACGGACTCGCGATCAAGGAAGAACTCGAAGAGTACTACGAAAAGGAGATCCACCACGGCCGGCTGTATCCCAACCTCGACACGCTCGTCGAGAAGGGCCTCGTCGACAAGGGACAGCGCGACCGCCGGACGAACTACTACACGCTCACCCGTCGCGGCCGCCGCGAGATCGCGGCGCGGAAGGACTGGGAGAGCACCTACATCAACGTCTCTTTCGAAGGTATCGACGACGACTGATAGCGATCACTCTCGTCTCTTAGCACCGAACGCCTCCCACTGACGGCGTTCGGCGGTAAACAGTGAGAGTAATCACTATGAGGCCAACCGGTCCACCAGTTCCTGCGTTCGTTCCCGCGATCAGCGACGGCGCTGGACCGTCACTCCGTGGACGCGTCGTCGTCGCCGACGATCCGAGCGCCGAAGGTGAACCCGCTCTCGCCGTCCGACGCGTCCCGGTCGGACTCGCCACCGACGTCGTCGGCGGAAGCGGCGGGCGCCCCGTCGGCGGCGACGGCCCGGTCGTGGATCGTTCCGGTCGTCGGCTCGTCCGGTTGCATCACGGCCGGATCGACGGCGTAGGGCGTGAGCGGCTGCCTCTTGATGAGCACGGGAAGGACGTGCCGCGCGAAGTTCACGACGAGGACGAGCAGGATCGGCCCGAGGAAGATCCCGTACCAGCCGAAGAGCAGCGGGCCCAGCGTGTAGGCGATCATCACCGCGCCGACGTGGAGGTTCCGCCCCGACACGTACGGCCTGAGCACGAGGTCCGGAATCGTGTCCACCACGACGAACGAGACGGCGACGAAGACGGCCGTGAACCACAGCGTCGCCGGATCGAACAGGTACGACGTGACGCCGAGATACGCCGCGACGGGGACGTAGACGAGCTTCATCCCGACGACGGGGACCAGGCTCGCGATGCCGGCCAGGAGCCCGATGAGCTCCGGCGCCGGGATCGAGACGCCGGGCGGCGAGATGGCGTTCAACAGCGCGTACGCGACGACGCCGATCGTCCCCGTGAGGACCGCGTTCAGGATGTTGCCGAAGAAGATGTGGGTGAAGTCGCGGTCCACGCCGGCCAGGAACGCCTCCATCACGCCCCGGTCGTCGCCGACCTGTCTCCTGACCCAGGCGGTGAGCTTCCGGTCGTCCCGGAGCAGGTAGAACGCCAGCGCGATCATCGCAAAGAGGTGAACGAGGCCGACGCCGACGAACGCCAGGACGTTGCCGGCCGAGCCGATCGAGGCGAAGAGTCGCCGGATCTGCTCAGTAGTGATCGTCTCGGGATCGAACGCCAGCAGCTGCTCTACGTCGGTCAGGCGGGCCAACTGCGCCTGGGTGATCGGGTACTGCGAGAGGTCGAAGACGCCCTGATTCGTGAGCCGAGTCAGCTCGCTGACGGCGATCGCGCCCGTGTACGCGATGAGGACGAGCGCCGGCAGCGCCAGGACGAACAGGGCGACGGCGGCCGCGAGGCTCGGCGGCCGGACGCGTTTTTTGATCCGCCGGTAGATCGGCCGCGTCGAGTAGTAGAGGAAGATGCCGAAGACGAACGTGCCGATAAACGAGTAGATCACGTACGCGAGCCCCACCCCGAGCGCGGCCCCGCCCAGCCACCAGGAGAGCCGCGAGCGGTCCAACTCGGGAACGGACATACCGAATCAGGGACCGCGACGAACCAAAAGTCTACCGCGGGGTCGGGGTCGGCGTCCCCGACGGCTCTGCCGGCGCCGACGTCGATCCGGTCTGAGACTCCGAATCGCTCTCCTCGACGGTCGCGGAGCCGACGTCGCAGGCGACGGCGGTGGAGACGACGCGCGCCCGGACGCTGCTGTCGGGGCGGACCGCGACGTGGGTCGCCGAGTCGTTGCAGTCGACGAAGTCCCGGCGGATGCCCAGGAGGCGGCCGTCGTCGGTAGGGGGATCGACGTCCAGCACGTAGTCGGACCGGCGGAACACCTCGACGAGGAGCGTTCCGTACGCCGGGAACGTCGGTTCGAACGCGAACACGACGTCGTCGGTCGAGACGTCGCGGAGGCGGAGCGAGACCGGCCGCCGCTCGGAGTCGTCGTTCCAGACCACGATCCGGTGGTGGTGTGCCGGCGACGGCTCGCCGATCTGCCGGGTCTCGAAGGGGTCGCCCGCGTCGAACTCGGAGAGGCTGCCGTAGCCGCTGGGCGGGAGGGGCTCGGGGGTCGTTCCGGTCGACGGCGTCCCGGCGCCCACGCCGTCGAGACAGCCGGAGAGGGAGCCAGCGAGGAGGGCGGGGACGAACGAGAGCAGCTCGCGGCGACGCATTACCTCGGCGTACGGCGGACCGTACCATACCCGTTGGGATAGGTGGAACGCGCGTTTGAGTTACCGCGGGCGTCCGGGACCGGCGCCGATCCGTAACTCAGGTCCAGTCGTCGAGGCCAGTCTGGACCAGCGAGGACTCGATCCGCTCGAAGCCGCGGGCGACCTCGTCGGCGTCGACCTCCCACTCGTCTGTGACGTACGCCCGCGCGGCCTCGACGTCCGGCGAGAGGTCCGTCCCGAAGTCGAAGTCGTCCGTCACCGGCGGGTCCAAGAACAGCTCCCTGACCCGATCGGCGTTCTCGATGTAGGCCTCGCGGTCGTCGAGCACCGCCCAGAGGTCGCCGTGCTCGCGGACGGCCGACAGCGCCGTCTTCGGGCCGACCCCCGAGAGCCCGTCGTTGAAGTCGGTCCCGCAGAGGATCGCGACGTCGACGAGCTGTTCGCGGGTGAGGTCGTGCGCGGCGAGGGTGGCGTCGAGATCCATCAGCTCGGGATCGCCCTTCGAGGTGAGCTGCCGGAGCGTGTAGGGCGCGCCGAACAGCAGCGTGTCGTAGTCCTCGCTGCCGACGTAGTCGACGGCGCCGCGCTTGGCCATATACGACGCCTGCGCCTCGCCCTCGGCGGGCGCCTCGACGATCGGCACGTCGAGCAGGGCGAGGAGCTCCCGCGTCGTCTCGTGGATCACGTCGGTCAGGCGCTGCGTGCGGGCTTCCAGCCGGGCGGCGGCCACGTCGTCGCCGCGTTCCTCGGCGGCCTTCCGCTGTTCTTCGGCGCGCTCGCGGGCCTCGCGCCGCTCGGCGACCTCCTCGTCCTTCAGGTCGGTCACGCCGCCGTCGAAGACGAACACGGGCGTGAGGTCGTGCTCGAAGAACTTCGGTAGCCCCTGGACGAGGCCGATGAGGTTCGCGACCTCCTCGCCCGCGTCGGTCGTGTAGGCGCCCTCGCGCGTGAACTTGACCGTCGTCGTGAGGTAGCGATACAGCCAGTTGTGCGCGTCGACGGCGACGACGCTGCCCGCGACCTCGTCAAACCCGATCTCCGAGAGGACCGCGAGACTGCGTAGATCTGCGTTGCCCATTATCCCGGTGTCGGTGCCGCGGAGAGTTAACCGTCCGGGTCGACGTCGGCCGGCGGGTCGCTCGGGTCGGCCTCCGTCGACGGCCGCTCGACGGCGTCCACCGTCGGGTCGGCGAGATCGGCGAGGATCGCGGGAGGATCCGCACCCTCTCGCGCGGCCAGGAACGACGCTTCCGGATCCGCGGAGTCGCGGGCGCGGAAGCGGTCTAGACCGGCGCGGTATCGGTCCCCGGAGCGATCGCGCCCAGCCGCCGCGGCGGGGTCGGCGGGCCGTTCGAGGACGAGTTCGGCGACGCCGGTCTCGCGGCCGGTCCAGGCGAAGCCCGCCTTGTACATCGCCTCGTACGCGAAGGGGTTGTTGACGGCGATCCGGAGGCGGTCGTACCCGCGGTCGGCCGCCCGCGGCGCGACGAACGCGGCGAGGCGCGGGCCCAGGCCGTTTCCCTTCGCGTCGTCGCGGACGGTGACGTACCGGTACCAGAGCGTCGCGTCCTCGGTCCGGTCCGCGTTGAACGCCAGCGCGGCCGCGACTCCCACGTCGAAGTCCGCGTCGGCGCCGGCGGTCGCATCGTCGGCGACCGTGTCGGCAGCGGCCGTGTCGCCGGCAGTCGAATCGTCGTCGATCATATCGTCAGCCGCCGATTCCTCCGCCTCCCGGACGACCGCCTTCCCGGTGTTCGACATCACGAACTTCCCGGCGTAGGCGAAGCGCCGGTAGTCGAGTCTGAGCTGTGGCCCCTCCGGCGGCCAGCCCAGGACGGCGAATTCCATCGATCGAAGTGGGACGCCGACCGGCAAGAGTCCGGCGGTGTGAGAGCGATGCCGGCCCGCCGACAGGCCCTTTTCGGCCCCGAACGTACTCGGAGTATGCCCCGATTCGGCTCCGGCGACGTCCGCTTTTTCGACCGCGTGGCGCGCCTCTACGACGCCGCGATGCCCCGGGCGCGCGTCGGTCCGTTCGCGGACGCGTTCGCCTTCGCGGACCGGCCGATCGAGCGCGTCCTCGACCTGGCCGGCGGCACCGGACGGGCCTCGCGGGGGCTGGCCGCGCTCGGGGTCGACGCCGTCGTCGTCGACGCCTCGGCGGGGATGCTCGCCCGCGCCCGCGACGCCGGGCACCCGACCGTCTGCGCCGACGTGACGCGCCTGCCGGTCCGGACCGACGCGGTCGACGCCGCCGTCGTCGTCGACGCGCTCCACCACGTCCCCGACCCGGACGCGGCGCTGGAAGCGGCCGCTCGCGTCGTCCGGCCCGGCGGCGTGCTCGTGGTGCAGGAGTTCCACCCGCGCGGCCTCCGCGGGCGCGCGCTCGTCGCGGCCGAGCGCGCCGTCGGCTTCGACTCGACGTTCTGGAGGCCCGCGGAGCTCTGCGAGCGCCTCGCGGCGGCCGGCTTCGAGCCTCGGATCGCCCGCGAGGGATTCGACTACGTGGTCGTCGGCCGCGTCCCGGAGCGATCGAGCGGATTCCGAGAGAGCCATTAGGGAGCGTTCGAATCCACCGGTATGGCACCATCGGCTTCGCAGGAGTCGTTCCTCGCGCGACGCATCGACGCCGCCGCGGCCCCCCTCGCCGCGGTCGACGTCCTGGCGCTCTCGGCGGTGTTGACGATCGGCGTGATCAACCACAACGGCGTCGAGTACCTCTCTGCGGACCCCGTCGGCTGGGTTCTGACGCTCGTTCCCTTCCTCGTCGGCTGGGGCGTCGCGGGGCCGCTCGTCGGGGCGTACTCCGCCGGCGCGGCGGAATCGGCAAAGGCCGCGATCCCGCTCGCCGTCCGGGCGTGGGTGCCGGGGGCGATCGTCGGCTTCGCGCTCCGGGCCTCGCCGCTCTTCTCGGGCGGCTTCCAGCCCATCTTCGGCGTCGTCGTCCTGCTCTTCGGCGGCGCGGCGCTCGTCGCCGGGCGCTGGCTCTTCTTCAAGCTCTTCGGATAGTCCGGTAGCGCGGTCGCGATCGCGATCCAGACGCGTCGGCCGACGCAGGTGACTCATAGTGATTACTCTCACTGTTTCCCGTCGAATGCCGTCACCGGGGGTGGCGTTCGGCGGTAAGAGACGAGAGTAATCTCTATCAGAGATACCGGGCGAGCGCGATCCCGACGCCCGAGGCGACGGCCGCGAACCCGGCCAGGACGGCGAACAGCACCGGCGGCGTCGCGTAGGTCAGGATCCCGCCCGCGATGGCCCCGCCGAGCGCGCCGACGCCGAACACGCCGAGGTAGGTGTAGCCGTAGGAGAGCCCGCGCGTCCCTGGCGGCGAGTACTCCGCGACGGTGGCCTGATACAGGGGTTGGACGAGAAAGAGCGCGGCGCCCAGCACCGCCCCGATGATCAGGAGGGGAGCGAGCCCCGCGCTCGCGGCCGGGAGGAAGACGACCGCGAGGACCGCGAGCAGGCCGAAGCCGCCGACGAGCCCGTACTCGACCGGGATCCGGTCTGTCAGTTTCCCCCCGACGTACTGCCCGAAGACGCCGACGATCAGGAGCCCCGAGTAGAAGTACCGCTCGGGGTTGAGCGTCCGCGTCGCGTCGGGGTCGACGCCGAGCGCGTCGGTCACCGCGGGCGGGAGGAGCGTGGTGATCGGGACCGGCTCGAACGCCGGGAACGATTCGAGCAGGTTCGGCAGGAACGTCAGGACGCCGCGGTAGTAGAGCCCCGAGCACATCACGACCACGAAGACGAGCGCGAACGCCCCGGCGAAGAGCCGCCGCGACTCGGAGGCGAACTCCGCCAGCGAATCGACGCTGTCGGTCCGCGAGTCGCCGCCGTCGCCGCGAGGCGCTCCCTCGTTCGCGTCGTCGGGGTCGACGGCCGCGGTCTCGTCGAACTGCGCCCGGAGCGCGTACGCGCCGGCCGCCAGCGCCGGCACCGCGAGCACGACGGCCACGACCGTCCAGTCGACGAAGAGGAGGAGGATCGCGGTGAGGAGCGGGCCGAGGCCCGTCCCGACGTTCCCCGCGATGCCGTGGTACGCGAAGCCGGTGCCGCGCTCGCGGACGCCCTTGGAGATGAGCGTCAGCCCGGCGGGGTGATAGACGCTGGCGGCCGCGCCCCACAGCAGGAGCGCGAGCGTGACGACGAGCAGATTCGGCGAGACGCCGAGGAGGAGGAACGAGCCGGCCATCCCGAACAGACACAGCGTGATGAGCCGCGCGGAGCCGACGCGGTCGACGAGGACGCCGCCGGGGAGCGCGCCGACGCCGAAGAGCCCGTAGCCCGCGGTCACGACGAGCCCGAGCGTGGCGGCGGTCACCTCGACCTCGACCACGCCGAGCGGGAGGACGTCGAACTCGGCGAGCCAGATGGAGACGAAGATCGGGATCGAGAGCTCGTAGGTGTGGACCATCCCGTGGGCCAGGCTCACAAGCGCGACGATCGACCGGTCGTTCCCGTTCACGTCCACCGTTCGACGGGGTGATCAGTTCAACGCTCCGATGTCTCCCGCGGGGCACGCTCGCGCGCGCCGGCCTGTGCGAATCGCCGGCTCTGCCGCAGTGGTCGACGGATTCCGATCGCTCGGCACTCTGACTCCGATTTCGTCGAAGTTCTATGCCTGAGAGCCTCTAACACGAATTTCGTTTCATAAGTTATAGAAATCCATCGGAGAGCCAATTACGAATTCACCCGTTATTGATGGGAAAGAATTATATTCCCTACACTCGTAGTATACAGTGTATTATGACAGGGTACTACGACTACGTTCTCGGCCTCATCCCGCTCGCGCTGTTCGGTCTCACTGGTGGGCTCGTCCAGACGAGCCTCACGCTCACGCAGGCGGTCCCGATCGCCGCGGCGGTCGCCGCCGGGATCATCGGCCACGCGATGTTCGTCCGCTCGCCGGTGAGCCGCGGGCCCCGCTCGGGCCTCACCGGAACGGAGTCGACCCAGAGCCAGAACATCGGCGTCCAGAACGCCGACTGAAATCGGCCCCTGTCGCGGGCGTCTTTTCGGTCAGTTCCGTCTCGATTCTGCTCTCGGCCCGGTAGTCGGCCGGTGACGCCTTCCCCAGGTTCTTATCGCTGCCCCCCGAACCGGCGGGTATGACCGAGACGGTGTTTCTGAACAGTGCCGAGGTCGACGGGCTCGCGACGCCCGCGGAGTTCGTCGACGCCGTCCGCGAGGCCTACCGACAGCGGGGCGAGGGCGCGCCCGCGGAGCCCCGGACGAAGCTCACGAACGCCGAGCCGCCGGGTTTTTTCACCGCCTACGCCGCCGTGCTCCCCGAGACGGGCGCGATGGGCGGCTATATGTACTCCGCGGGCTTCGGCGCCGAGGACGCGTGGTTCATGACGCCGCTGTTCGACGCCGAGTCCGGCGAGCCGCTCGCGCTCGTCGACGGCGCGAGTATGAACCCCTACAAGACCGGCGCAGCCGGCGCGGTCGCGGCCGACGAACTCGCTCGCGCGGACGCGACCTCGGCGGCGATCATCGGCAGCGGCCCGCAGGCGAAGGGCCAGCTCCGCGCGCTCGCGACCGTCCGCGATCTCGAAACCGTGTGGGTGTACTCGCCGACCAAGGAGCACCGCGAGTCGTTCGCGGGCGAGATGGACCGCCGGCTGGACGCCAGCGTCGCGGCCGTCGCGTCCGCCGCCGCGGCCATCGAGGACGCCGACGTCGTCGTGACCGCGACGAACGCCGACGAGCCGGTGTTCGACGGCGACGCGCTCGAACCCGGGACGCACGTCACGGCGATGGGCCAGTACAACCCCGAGAAGCGCGAACTCGACGACGCGACGATCGAGCGCGCGACGTACGTCCCCGACCTCCGCGAGCGGGCCTTCCAGGACGCGGGCTCGTTCCTCCACGCCCTCGATGCGGGCGTCGTCGACGAGGACCACATCCACGCCGAACTGGGCGAGGTCGTCGCCGGCGAGGCCCCCGGCCGCGAGGACGCCGAGGAGATCACCGTCTTCGACAGCGGCGGGACGGGCATCGAGACGGTCGCCGGAGCGTACCTGCTCTACGAGAAGGCCCGAGAGGAGGACCTGGGCACGACGATCGACGTCTCGCCTGGCAGCGAGGCGCTCACCGGCGAGTGAGGCTCACTGGAGTCGATATCTGAGAAGCGCCGCGATCCCGCCGAGGTTCTTCAGCTGGCGGCCGGGGTCGAACTCCCCGGAGAAGACCGTGACCTCGCCGCCCTGGCGCTCGACCGACTGAATGACGTCGTTGACGTCGACGTCCCAGTCGCCCTCGCCCTGGCGCTCCTGTCGCAGGCGGTCGTCGACGACGAGCAGCTCTTCGACAGCGCCGAACTCCGCGGCTTCTGCGACCTCGTCGATCCCGTAGGCGACCTTCTCGCCCGTCGCGATGCCCTCCGTCAGCTCGTCGATCAGTTCGGCCTCCTTCGAGATCCTGGTCTGGGTCTGTACCTCGTCGACGGCGCCGCGCTTGAGCACCTCGTGGACCCCGCGGTCGCCGACGCCGGCGGTGTCGACCATCGTGATCAGGTCGGCGGTTTCGGGGTGACTTTCCGCGATGTGGTCGCGGGCGTCCTGCTTCGTGAAGCCCGGGCCCGCGAGGATGATCGCGTCGACGTCCATCCGCGCGAGCGCGTCGCCGAGTTCGGCGAACAGTTCGGACCGCGGCCGGGCGTACTCGCCCTTTCCGGTGGGGGCGGTGAACGAGAATCGCTCTTCGGTCCCGTACTGCGCGACCGTGTGGATGTGCGCCTCGCCCTCTTCCACGGTGGCGATGGCGACGTCGGCGTTCTCGGCGGCCTCCTCGGCGGCCTCGATCCGCTCGACCTGATCGGGCTTGAAGTGCTTCTCGATGGTGAGCTCGTCGTGCTCCTCGACGTTGATCGTGTGGTGGTGGCCGAGCTGGTCCTCGCGCGAGCAGTCGACGATCTCGCCGCCGACCCGCAGGCGGTTCGCGAAGCGCGCGAACTCGACGTCCGCGACCTCGATCGTCACGAAGAGGTGCTCGCGCTGGCCGCCGGTGTCGCGGAGGTTCTCGTCGTCGCGCTGGATCCGGCGGGTGGTGTCGCCGGAGACGAGGTCCCCCGTTTCGAGGACGTGCGAGAGGTGCCAGAGGTCGTCGACGTTCTCGGGGACCACCGTCATCCGCTCGCGGCCCTCCTCGCCGCGGCCGCGACTGGAGATTCGCATATCGGGACTGGAGCGTCGGGGAAGAAAGGTCCTGTTATCCGTCCGTGCGCCGCCAGGCGAGCGCCAGCGCCGCGAGGTTGCCGACGGCGAGGACGCCGCCCAGGAGGTACGAGCCGTACGTCACGCCCAGCCGGCGGAAGACGAAGAACACGGCGGCGAGGACGACCACGAGCCCGACGACCTGGACCAGCCCGCTCGCCAGCTCCGCCCGGTGTTCCGCCGACAGCGACGGCGGCGAGAGCGTGCGATCGACCGCGTCGCCAGAGCCGTCCGCGCCGCCCGAGTCGTCGTCGCGTCGGCCGCGATCCGAAGCGGCTGAGTCGCCCGCGACGGCGGCGTCTCTGACCCGGTCCCAGAGGTAGAGCGAGAGCCCGTTCCCGCTCATCAGACAGGCCGACGCCACGCCGCCGAAGCCGACCGCGGGCGAGTCCGTCACGGCGAAGCCGACGACGCCCACGAGGAGAAAGGCGAGGCTGCCGACGCCATGGCCGGTGGCGCCCTGGAGGTACGACACCGCGGAGACGCGGGTGACCTCGTCGGCGAGGCCGCGCCGGGACGTAGGGGACATTGCCTCACGGGCGGGCTGGAGTTGCCGCTCTGTGTGTGATCGTGTCTCATTAGCAATAAAGTCACGCCCGAGAGCATAGAGTGCGTCTCAGGGGCGTACGCGCCGATCGGCGCGGTGGTCGGAGCTGTCGCTCAGACCGCCGGCCGCTCGTCGGCCGCGTCGCCGCCGTCGCGCACCTCGACCGGGTGGATCTCGCCCCAGGCGGTCCCGATCAGGTAGTACGCGGCGACCGCGGCGTAGAAGCCGAGGAAGCCCCCGGCGAGGAAGCCGACCGGCGGGATCGCGTTGAGCGCGCCCGCGACGAGGCCGGCCGCGAGGACGATCGCGAAGCCCGAGAGCCACGCGGTGGCGTACGTCCCCGAGGTCAGCACGGGGCGGAGTTCGCCGACCGAGAACGCCCGGCTCAGGTCGTCGTGCTCGGCGATCGTCGCGATCGCGGCGGGCACGATATAGGCGGCCAGGAGCGTCAGCACGAGCGCGAGCACGCCCCCGACGAGGATCACGAGGAGGCCGATCCCGAGGCCGAGGCCGCTCTGCGGCCCGACGGCCCCCGGACCGGACATCCCCGCGGTCGAGCCGCCGACCACGACGAACGAGAGGACGCCGCCGCCGATCACGACCGCGGAGACGACGGCGGGCACGAGGCCGTAGACGACCACGACCGCGAAGGCCCGGAGGCCGTCGCCGAGGAGGTCGCCCCACTCGTCGAACGCGGGCGGGTGCTCGTTTCCGCGCATCGTCTCGCGGACGACGCGGACGAGGTAGCCGAGGACGAGGATCGCGGGGATCACGAGCGCGCCGAGCAGGCTGAGGACCCCGCCGATGAGGACCGTGGTGAGCCACGAGTCCTCGTCGTTGCGGAGGTACTGCAGGGATTGTTGAATCATTGTATCACCGAGCGAGGGAGACGGACGGAGCCGGATGGTCGCTCGGGAGAGATACGCCGACCACGGAGATAAAGCCGCACTGACGCGTGCTGGCCGGTCGCACGGGGCGAGTGAATCACAGGAGGGAGCCGGAGAGATCTGGCCTCAGTCTTCGACGATCTCGCTCCCGCCGGGCGGGAGGAACTCCTGGATCCTGTCTGCGGTCGCCACCTTCCGGAGGAACGACTGGTCGGCGAAGCGCTCCTTGAATTTTCGGTAGAGCATCTTCGCGGCGTCGTTCTGGGCGTAGCGACCCGGCTGGAGCCGGACGGAGGTCTCCACGCGGTCTTCGATCGCCGACGGCGGCCCGCCGAGCACGCGCGTCTCGCCCTCGCACTGGATCCCGACCGCGACCTCGGCCTCGACGTCGCGGAAGTACGTCCGGTCGCCGCGGATGACGAACGAGCCCTTCTCGATGTACTCGCCGGACTCGGGCGTCTTCGAGACCTGATCGGGCGTCACCATGTACGCCTCGCCGGCGTACCGCCCCTCCTTCCAGATCGAGGAGTACGAGACCGCGAACTGGGCGGCTTCCTCCTTCGTCCGCTCGGGGAAGTCGACGGCCTCGGACGGCTCGGAGGGACCGGTCGCCTTCACGATCGTCACGGGCCCGCCGTGGGCCTGCGTGTGGAAGAAGAGGTCGTGCTGATCGAGATACTTCGTGACGATCTCCTCGTTTTGGTCGGCGTTGCGGCCGCCAATCACGAGGAAGCCGTCGGAGGTGCGGAACCACCGGAAGCGCTCGTACCAGTGATCCGACTGCCGGATCGGAATCGACTCCATCGACAGCCAGTCGCGCTCCTCGCGCTCGTCGGGCTCTTCGTCGTCCGTCTCTTCTGCGTCGTCTTCCTCCCACTCCTCGCGGCGGCGCTTGACCGCGGCCAGTTCCTCGCGGGTGTCCTCGATGGCGGCCAGCGCGCCCTCCTTCTTCTCTTCGATGCGCTTTGCCTCCGTGTAGAGGCGGTCGGCGTTCTTCTCGACGCCGGTGTCGACCTCGACTGCGACCTCGGTGTCGTCGAGTTCGATCGTGACCGTCCCCTCGGCGCCGTCGACGTCGACGACGGCCTCGGCTTCGGGGATGCCCCGCTCGGCGCCCTGGGCGAGGGTCTCGCGGATCTCGTCCCAGCCGACGCCCTCCTCGCGCGCGTCGCGGACGGTCGAGAGCACCTCGTCGACCAGGTCGTAGTTCGCATACAGCAGTTCGGCGCGGCGGCGCTCGGCCTCGGCCTGCGCCTCGAAGTCCTCGATCGCGCCCTGCTGTTGGTCGATGATTCGCTGTTTCTTCTCGATCTCGGCCTCGAAGTCCGGGCGCTGTCTCCCCGTGTCCTCGGGCTCGTCGTCTTCGAGCTCCAGGCGGTAGAAGTACCGGTCGAGCGCGTCGTTGAAGCTGTCGTAGGCCTCGCTGTCGAGGCCCTCTCGCTCGCGCTCTTCGAGCGGGAACGGCGTCACGTCGACGACCGCGCCGTCGTCGAGGTAGACCCGCGGGTCGAAGTCGCCGGCGCGGAGCCGCGTGCGCAGTTCCTCGATGGCGTGGTGGATCGCGCGGTACTCCTCGTCGCCGGCCTCCTCGATCGGCGTCGTCTTCTCGACGCCCGCCCGGGTACAGAGCTCCTCGGCGTAGAGGCCGCCGAGGTTCAGCTGCGTCGCGAGCGTCCGCACCACGTCGGTGTCGGAGTCGTCCATATTCCGCTTGAACGCCTCGTAGCCGACCGTCAGCGGATTCAAGCGGGACGCCGGGAATTCGTACTGAGAGCCGGGCGCGACCGTTCGCGACTTCAGGCGGACGGTCTCTAGGCTCTGGACGACCTCGCCGGACTCGTCGAGGACGGCGACGTTGCCCTGGCCGAACAGCTCGACGACGATCCGGGTGTTCTCGTCGTCGCGCTCGAAGTCCAAGACGAGGATGCGGTCGAACTCGAACTGCTCGGCGCCCGCGAAGTCGGCGCCCGACAGGCGGTTCCGCAGCATCATCGCGAAGTTCGGCGGGCGGCCGGGCGCGTCGGGGACGCGTTCGGGGTCGGCGACGTGGGCGCGCTTCACCTCGCCGACTTCGAGAAGCAGTTCCACGCGCCCGCGGTCGAAGTCGCGCATCCGAAAGCGGAGCAGGTCGTCGCCGTAGCGGTAGGCCTTGTCGACTTTCGCCCCCTCGTACCGGTTCAGTTCGGTGACGAGGGCGGCCAGATCGACGCTCGTGAGCTCCCGCTTCGGATCCATACCCCTCCGTTCTCGCGGGGGAAGGAAAAGGCGCACGTTCCGGGGTCCGCGGCGCGCCGGGAGGGAAACCGCGGCCGACGGGACGGACGGCGACCCGCGGCCTACGCGACCTGCTCGACCAGCCGCCGACCGCCCGCACCGACGACGAAGCCGGCCGTTCCGACGACGACCGAGAGCGTCACGCCGATCGCCAGCGCGTTCAGCATCGTCGCGCTCGGATACGTGAGATCGAAGAGCCCGAGCGGGAGGTAGAAGCCGAAGCTCGGGCCGCCGGCGAGCGCGAGACAGACGAAGAGCCCGTCGTTGCGGTACGCGCCGACCGCGGCGGCGACGAAGGCGACGCCGACCAAGAGGGGGAGCAACAGCCCGAACGGAAACGAGAGGCCGCCGACGAGACGCGGCGGCAGGTGGACGACGAAGGTGACGACGAAGAGGACGCCGGCGACCGCCGACAGGCGGACCGCCGTCGCGGGGTCGGGACCGAGGAGGAGCCGCTCGGCCCGCGGCGACAGCGGGAGCGCGTCGGGGTACGGCGACGGCGTCTCGGCGGCGGCCGGGTCGTCGGCGGGCATACTCGGGCCTTCGCCGCCGCGCGTCTTGATTGTTCGCCATACGAGACACGCCGCTTTTATTCGCCGGCGCGCAACCGACTCGTAATGGCCAAAGTCAGTATCGGGCTCCGCGGGTGGCGCTTCGACGAGCGCGAGGTGTTCACCGACGAGGGGGAGTTCCGCCCGCTCGACGAGGTACCCGACGACACGCGGCGGCGACTCATTCGGCTGACGTACCTCCAGAGCAAGCCCTGCGACGCGTGCTACCTGGTCCACGGAGAGGCGGAGAAAAAGCGAGCGAACCAGGCGGAGATCGTCTACGGCGAGCCGATGGAGGAGGTCCTCCTCTGTGCGGAGCACGAGGCCGACTTCCTCTATTGGTTCCGCGAGGCGGGCGGCAGCGACGCCGCCGGCACAGAGACGTTCCGCGACGAGTTCCACGAGTGGTTCGCGGCGGGCAACCGCGCGCCGGAGGGCTACGGCGGGCTCGAACACGTCGAGACCGACCCCGGCGGCCTGCCGACGCCGCCAGAGCCCGAGGAGCTCAACCGTCGGCTCAACGAGCAGTACGAGGGCGAGCGCAAGCGGATCAATCTGGAGACCGGAGAGATCACGACCGTCGACGAAGGCGACGACGAGGACGACCTCCCGTCGCTGGACGAGGCGGACCTCTCCCGCGAGTACCCCACGAAGTGACGATGGCGCCGCGCAGTCGCGACCCCGTCGTCGTCGTGGTCGACCCGAAGACGCCCGGGAACGTCGGCACCATCGCCCGCGCGATGAAGAACTTCGGGCTCTCGGAGCTGAAGCTCGTGAATCCACCAGATCTAGACGAGGACGGCGAGGCGTACGGCTTCGCCGGCCACGCCCGCGAGGACGTCCTCCCCAACGCCGAGGAGGTGACCTTCGAGGCGGTCGTCTCCGAGTACCACACCATCGGCACGACGGCGATCACGAACGAGGACAGCAGAAAGCACACGCGGTTCCCGTTCAAGACGCCCGTGGAGGTCAGAGAGAGCCTCGAAACCGTCGACACGAGGACCGCGCTCGTGTTCGGCCGCGAGGGGACCGGCCTCGACAACGCGGAGCTGAAGCAGTTGGACGAGGTGTGTTCGATCCCCGCGAGCGCGGAGTACCCCGTCTTGAACCTCGGTCAGGCGGCGACGATCCTGCTGTACGAGTTCCGCTCGCTGACCGTCGAGGAGACGCAGCTCCCCGACGTCGAGCGCGAGCGCGCCGACGAGGCGGAGATCGACCGCTTCTACGACTTCTTCGAGGAGTTCCACCGCGCGATCGAGAACCGCGAGCACAAGCGCGAGAAGACGCGCGTGATGATGCGGCGGCTCCTCGGCCGGGCGCATCCGACAGAGCGGGAGATCACCACGCTCACGGGCATCTTCCGGCGCGCGAACGAACTGCTGGGGGACCGCTCGTTCGGTGACCACACCGGCGAGGAGGCCGCGGAGTCGTCGGCAGAGTCGAACTCGCAATCGCAATCTCAGTCCCAATCCCAATCGACTCCGGAATCGACGCCCGACTGACCCTCCCCACCGCCGCACGGATGTCACGCCCGCCCTCACGCTCCCGTCCCCGCCCCGACGACCGCGGCCGCGACCGCCGGGGAAGTCGGCTGTGGCCGGTGCTCGTCGGCCTCGTCGCGCTCGCCTTTTACGGCGCGCTGGCCGGGCTGAGCCTGCTCGTCCTCGCGGCGCTGTGGCAGGTCCGGCTCGATCCCGTCGCGGCCGGCCTCGGCCTCGCCGTCGGGACGCTGCTGGCGGTGTACGTCTCGGTCCGGCTGGGGACGCGCCGGCTCCTCTCGCACCTCGACGCGCGGGAGGTCCCCGAGTCCCGCCTCCCCGGCGTGTACGCCCTGCTCGACGACCTCTCGGCGTCGATGTCGGTCGAGCGCCCCCGGCTGTTGGTGGCGCGCCTGGAGGTTCCGAACGCGTTCGCGCTCGAAACGCCCGGGCGCAAGACGGTCGTCGTCGACGCGGCGCTCCTGCGACTGCTCGACCGCGACGAGCTGCGGGCGCTCTTCGCCCACGAGCTCGCGCACCTGGAGCGCCGCGACGGGCTGGTCGGGACGTTCGCGCTCGCGGTCTCCCAGCTCGTCGTCGTCGGGCTCGAACTCCTGCTCTCGCCGGCGGTGTTCCTCCTGACCGGGGCGGCGCTGTGTCTCGCGTGGGCGCGGCGCGATCCCGGCGCGTGGGCGGAGACGCTGCCGGGGCGGCTCAGGCGGCGCGTCGAGTCCGGCGTCGCGCTCGTCGGCATGGCGGCGACGCTGCTGCTCCGGGCGTACGCGCGGCGGCGGGAGTTCGGCGCCGACGCCCGCGCCGCCGAGGTGACGGGCCGTCCGCTCGCGCTCGCTCGGGCGCTGGGAAAGCTCGATCGGGCGTCGTCGCCGACGTTCGGATCCCGCTCGCTGCTGTGGACGCACGGCGAGGTCGAGTCCGAAGAGGAGCGGCGGCTCAGGGAGTACTTCTCGACGCATCCGCCGATCGAAGACCGGATCGCGCGGCTCCGTGCGATGGCCGAGTGGTCCGAAAACGGGAGCGTTCGGGTGCCGATCGAGTGACGGGAGTTGCAGGGCCGCTATTCGGCGTCGAACTCGAACCCGGACTCGGATCCGGAGTTGGGGCGAGCCTCCGAATCGGGGGATTCGAGCCGGCCGCCGTCGTTCAGCGCGAGGTTCCGCCCGGAGCCGGAGCCGTCCTCCGGACCCGGCGTCGGGACCTGCGTCTTCGTGGCGCTGACCTCGAACCGGGCGAGGAGCGACTGTAGCTGCTCGGCCTGGTCGGTGAGCGCTTCGACGTTCGAGCTCACCTGCGAGATCGACGCCGCCTGCTGTTCGGCCGCCGCGGAGACGCCCTCGGCCTCGTCGGCGGTGTTCCGGCTGATGTCTGCGACCTCTTCGACCACCGAGACCGACTGCTCGGCGCTCTTGGCCTGGTCGTCGGTGGCGTCGCTGATCTCCTGGATGCCGCTGTCGGTCTCGTCGGTGTTCTCGGAGACCTGCGTGAACGCGTCGAGGACGTCCTGGACGGCCTCGACGCCCTCTTCCATGTGTTCCTCGGCGGTCCGCGCCTCCTCGACCGTCCGGGCGGTCTGGGCCTGGGTCTCCTCGATGAGTTCCTCGATCTCGGTCGCGGACTCCTGCGTCTCCTCGGCCAGCTGTTTGACCTCGTCGGCGACGACGGCGAATCCGTCGCCGTCGCCGTTCCCGGTCGAACTGACGCGGGCCGCCTCGATGTTGGCGTTCAGCGCGAGGAGGTTCGTCTGCTCTGCGATGTCGCTTATGAGCTCGACGATCTCGCCGATCTCGGTCATCTGGTCTTCGAGGTGCTCGACGTTGTCGCGGGTCGAGCCGATCGCGCTCTTGGCTTCCTGGGCGTCGTCGATGGCGCCGCGGGCGGTGTCTTCGCCCGCGTCGGCGATCTGGGCCGTCTCGTGGGAGGTCTTCGCGACGGTTTCGGCCGAGGAGGCGACCTCCTCGACCGCCGCCGAGAGGTCTGTCATCTCGTCGTAGACGTCTTCGAGCATCTCGCGCTGTTCGTTGGTGCCGCGGGAGATCTCCTGGACGGCCTCGCTCACCTCCTCGCTGGCCTGCTTGACCTCGCCGGCGCCCGCGTTGGCCTCCTCGCTCGCGGCGGTGACCTCCTGGGCGAACGCCTGGATGTTCTGCACCGCGGACTCCATCTCGTCCATCATCCCGTTGAAGTCCTCGGCGATCTGGGCCATCGCCTCGCTGTCTGCGTCGCTGTCGAGTCGGACGCCGAGGTCGCCGTCGGCCGCGCGGGTCATCTTGGCGCTGAAGTCGTCGGCCTTCCGTTCGAGGTGGTCGTTCATCTCCTCGACCTCGCGCTGCCGGGCCTCGGCCTCGGCCTTCAGTTCCTCCGCCTCTTCGGTCTCAGCGAGTTGGTTCCGCGCCTCTTCGCGGGAGCGCTCGATCGAGACCCAGTTCGTCATCAGCGCCGAGGCGAGCATCAGCACGAACGCGGCGTGGATCCCCGCCCACACGAACGGACGGGTCGCGCCCGCGTTGTGGTTGTACACCATCTCCGGCATGTAGAATCCGAAGACCGCGTGCTGGAGCGCGACGAAGACGATGCCGACGAGGAACGGCGCCCAGTCCTCGTAGACGGCGACGATCCCCATCACCACGAAGAAGTGGAAGTGCGCCTCGATGTACCCCCCCGAGAAGTACACCAACACCGCCGAGGACATCACCAGTCCGACGGTCGCGAGCGACGTGCGGATCCGTCGGCTGAACCGCGGCCACACCGCCAACAGCCCGATCGCGGCGACGATGCCGACGCGCGAGACGAGCATCGTCGTCGGGATCTCCGGGATCTGGGCGCCCGAGAACGGCTCGGTCCCCTCATAGAGACCGAGCGCGATCAGAAACGGAATGTGCGCGAAGAGCGCCAGTACGATGTTTCGGTGCCGCGCCCGCCAGGTGTCGTCGGGGATCGTATCCCCGCTCGGAATGTACCTGACGAACTCGCGGAGTTTGTCCCCCCAATTGTCGGTCCCGAAGCGCCCTCCCCGAGATCCGACCGTGCTCTCTGCCATACCACCTACCCCGTAAACCACGGTAAAAACCCTTAGCCACCAATTATCAGACTAAATAATCTAAGGTCGCGCGTGCCGGCGCGGAGAGATGCTTTGGTACCGGACGGACCGAGACCTACGATTCGACGTCGTCGACCAGCCGGACGGTCTCGCGTTCGAACGCCTCGCCGGTCCAGCGCCACGAACCGAGGTACGGGTAGCCGTCGAACGCGCAGATGGCGTAGGAGTAGCCCGGCCAGGTCGCGCGCTCGACGTCGGTGTCGCTGGGGTGGGCGGGCCCGGTCGGATGGGTGTGGTAGAACCCGACCACGTCGAGGCCGTCGTCCTCGATCCCCTCGATGGCCGCCAGTTGGGCCTCGGGGGCCATCGCGTACCGGATCTGCGGGGTCTCGGCGGCGTTCGGCACTCGGCGGACGTCGCGGACGACGCTCTCGTCGTCGCCGTACTCGCCCGCGAGAACCCCGCAGATCTCCTCGTCGCCGCCGTCGTAGCCCTGAGAGACGATGTCGTCGTAGGCGTCCCGCGCGAGAACGAGAGACGGACCGGTCACGTCACTCCTCGGCCGCGGCCTCGGCGCCCGATTCGAGGTCGTACTCCCAGGCTTGGTAGCCGCCGGCCATACTCCGGACGTTCGCGGCGTCCTCGACGTCCTCGTAGCTGCCGATCAGCCGCGCCGCCTGAACCGACGACTGGCCGATGGGGCAGGCGACGACGACGTCGTCCCCCCAGTCGATCTCGTCGATCCGGCCCGGGAGCTCGTGCATCGGGACGTTGATCGCGCCCGGGATGTGGCCCCGCTCGTACTGGTCGGGGTTGCGGATGTCGATGATCTGCGGCGGGTCGCCCGACTCGATGCGCTCGTGGAGTTCCTCGGTGGTGATCTCTTCGACCATCGTTATCGCGCTCGGGGAGCGTCGCCGGCGCGGTCCGTACCGACCGGACCGGAACAGCCTCGATCGATCGACGCGGCGCGCGTGCCCTCGGTGTCGAACATACGAGAGCATCGCGGCCGGCAAGCAAACCCTTTTCGGACGTCGCAGCCGACGCCGGACGGCTTCGTCAGCGAGCCAGGAGCGACGGGGAGCCGTCTCAGGCCCGCTTTTGGATCTCCTCGCGGAGGACGTCGCTGACGACTTCCCCGTCGGCCTTCCCGCGCAGGGCGCCCATCGCCTCGCCCATCAGCGCCGAGAACGCGCCCATCCCCTCGTCTTGGACCTGCGCCGCGTTCCGCTCGACGACCTCGCTCACGGCCTCGCGGACCTCGTCCTCGCTCACGCCCGAGAGGCCGGCCTCCTCGACCGCCGCCTCGGCGGAGAGCGACGGATCGTCGGCGAGCGTCGTCAGGACGTCGCCGACGCCCTCCTTCGCCAGGTCGCCGTCCTCGACGAGGCGCATCACCGCAAGCAGGTGCTCGTCGGTCAGATTCCCGATCGCGACGTCGTCCCGGCGGAGCTCCGTCAGCGTCGACTCCAGCAGCCCCGCCGCGAACGTCGCGTCGATGCCCTCGTCGACGGCCCGCTCGAACAGCGGCATCCGGCGACCGAACGCGACCTGTTCGGCCAGGCCGGCGTCGAGGCCGTACTCGGACTGGTACCGATCGACCTTCTCGGTCAGCAGTTCGGGCGTCTCGACGTCCGAGACGTCGAGTTCGACCGGCGGGACGTCCGTCTCGGGGTACATCCGCGCCGCGCCGGGCAGGGGCCGGAGGTAGCGCGTCGTGGCGTCGTCGTTGGCGCCGCGGGTCTCCTCGGGGACGCCCTCGATCGCGGTCCGGGCCCGCTCGGCAGCCGCCTCGATGGCGCCCGAGGCGGTCTCGGGGTCGTCGGCGACGATGGCGACCGCGTCGTCCTCGCCCGCGCCGACGGCCTCGCGGAGGGCGTCCACTTCGGATTCGGTGACGCCGTAGGCGGGCAGTTCGTCGGTGTGGAAGATGCCGCCCGCGCCGCGGCGCTTGGCGTGATCGGAGAGTTCGGTGCCGAGCCGGCGGTCGGGCTGGATCTCTCGGCCCACCAGACCGTCGAATTCGTATAGCGGCACAGCCTTTACGACGCCGCCGTCAGAGAGCGCGCCGCCGATGACGCCGGAGTCGGTGTCGGCGAAGACCTCCGAGACGTCCTGCACGTCGCCGACGCTCGCGTCCCGCTCCGCCAGTTCGTCGCGGATCGCGAGCAGTTCGACCTGCCGGCCCACTTCCTCCCGTACGATCTCGGCGATTTGGTCCAGCGCCTGGACGCCCTTGATCTCGACGCGCGCGCCCGCGGCGATGGAGACGTTGACGTCCTGGCGGATGGTCCCGAGCCCGCGCTTGACCGCGCCGGTCGAGCGGAGGAGCATCCCGATCGTCTCGGCGGCCTCCTGTGCCTGCGCGGGCGAGTCGATGTCCGGTCGGGTGCCGATCTCGACGAGCGGGACGCCGAGGCGGTCCAGGGAGAAGGTCACGTCGTCGCCGCGCTCTTCGACGCGCTGGGCGGACTCCTCTTCGAGGAGCAGGTCCTCGACCCCGACCGGGCCGTCGTCGGTCTCGATCACGCCGTCCTGGGCGACGAGCGCCGTCCGCTGGAAGCCGGAGGTGTTCGAGCCGTCGATGACGAGCTTCCGCATCACGTGCGCCTGGTCGACCGGCTCCATCTCCAGGAGGTCGGCGATCTGGAGGGCGACCTCGCGGGCTTCCTCGTCAAGCCGGTGCGGCGGCTCTTCGTCCTCTTCGACGAGGCAGGTCGTGTCGTAGGCGAGGTACTCGAACTCGCGTTCGACCTGGCTCTCTTCGAGCGCCGCCTCGTCGAGTTCGCCGAGTTCGCTCTTCGTCGGGTGGAGGAACCGCGTGAACGAGCGCGTCGCCGATTCGGGGTCGCGCTCTTCGGTCGGACAGCCACAGAACAGCTTCGTCGCGGTGTCGAGCTGCTGGTGGATTTCGAGCCCCGCGACGAGGCCGAGATCGTCGTAGTCGTACGCAGTCATTACGAGAGCGTGCGGGCGCCCGGCGTAAAAATGATTCAGTCCGCGTTCGGTTCAGAGCCGGCGCAGGCCCTCGCCGATCCCCCGGCCCTCGCCGCACTCGGGGCAGACGTAGTGCCAGCCGTCGGTCGTCGCCTTCCCCTCGGGGAACGTCGCGTCGCAGTGTCGGCATTCGAGGACGTCGCGACCGCGGTCGCGACTGTACTGGAGGCCCTGCATACCTGGAAATCCACGGATTCGAGTATCAACGTGTCGATTCGCTTCGAGGAGCAGACCGAGAAATAAACCGAATACGGCGATACAAAATCACGCCGATCGGCGGCCGACGTTCAGTTCGATCGTCCCGAAGACGTAGGTCTCGCTCGCGACGGCGTCCATCCCCTCGTCGAGCGCGCGCCGGGACGCGGCGGTGCGCTCGTCGAGCTGTCGGAGCACTCCCTCGTCGTCGACGTCGAAGAGGCGGGCGTTCAGGCGGGCGAACGCGCGGAGGGCCGCGTTCGCCGGCGTGCTCCCGCGCGGCGCGAAGTTCGTCACGACGACGCGGTCTGCGATCTCACACCAACGGCTCACGACCGCGTAGGGGTCCGAGAACAGGGACGTCACGAACGTCGAGAGCGCGGCGTCGACGCCCTCGATCGGCGGGTCGGTGGCGTCGGCGCGGAGGAGGTCGACGTTCTCCCAGCCGCGGTTGCGGACGCGCCGCCGGGCGCGGGCAAGCATCGGGCCGGTGATGTCGACTCCGACGACGCGGCCCGCGGGGCCGACGGCCTCGCGGAGCGCCGGGAGGTTCACGCCGGGGCCGCAGCCGAAGTCGACGACGGTGTCGCCCGGATCGAGGTCGAGCGCCTCGACGCAGGCCGCGCGGACGCCGCCGACGGAGGCCGTCGCGCGCGCGAACCAGTCGTAGAGCGGCGCCCAGGTCCCGTACTCGCGCTGGATCCGGCGGGCCTGTTCGACCGTGAAGGCGACACCCTCGGTCGGGCGGTCGGGGTCGGGGTCGGAATCGGGATCTGTCACGGTCGGTCGACCCCGTCGGCGACGGCCTCGGGTGCGGTCTTCGGCCACCACTGCTCCAGAGCGTCGCGGGCGACCGTCGAGTAACACTGCCCGCCGCGCGGACAGGCGCGCGGCCGCTGGTAGTCGATGCCGCGCTCTGCGAGGTAGGTCACGTAGCCGTCGTCGACGCGGTCCAGTTTCTCGTGGCAGACCCAGCGCTCGCCGTACCGGCCGGCCGCGACGTCCCGGTACGGACAGGTGAACGTCGTCCGCTCGGCGCCTCTTTCGGAATCGGTGTCGTCGATGTCGACGCCCACGGAACGGTAGGCGACCCGGAGCCGGCTGACGACCTGTTCGGGCGTCGAGGCGCCGAGAAACAGGACGTGCGCCAGCGCGTAGCCGACGTCGTGCAGGAGGCGCTCGAACCGCGTCAGTTCGTCGGGGTCGTCGCCGAGGAGCGCCCGGAGTTCGGAGTACCACGCCGAGACCGCCGCGACCTCGTCCAGAATAGACGCCGCCGCCGCCAACGCCTCGCGGCGGCGCGGGAGCGGCGCGGCGCCGTCGGAGAGCCGGACCGACGGCACCGACTCGACGTGTTCGAGGACGCGCTCGCGGAGCACGTCGCCGTCGGCGTACGCCGCGGTCACCCGCTCCAGTTCGGGATGCCAGGACTCGGCCATCGCGCCGTAGGCGCCGTCGAGGAGGTCGTCAGCGCGGTCGAAGCGGTCGCCGTCCGGCGGCGCCGGGAAGTCGGCGACGACCCGCCGGAGTTCGTCGGGATCGGGGCCCGCCATAGGCACGAGTAGGGGCGGAGCGACAAAAGTCCCGATGCGGAGCCGAGACGGAGCGACAGCCGCCACGGTTTTGCGTCCCGCGGTCGACGCGCCGGTATGACACGCACGGCCGTCATCGCCGGCGTCGGCCCCGGACTCGGGGCGTCGATCGCGCGGAAGTTCGCCGAGGAGGGCTGTCAGGTCGCGCTGTTCGCGCGGACGACCGACTTCATCGAGGACCTCGCCGACGACCTCCCGGAACCGGGCGAGGGGCTCGCCGTCCAGGTGGACCTCCGAGACGTCGAGGGGGTTCGCGAGGCCTTCGAGGCCGTCCGGGAGGCGTTCGGCCCGATCGACGTGCTCGTCAACCACGCGAGCGCCGCGTCCTGGCAGGGGCTCTTGGATTCGAGCGTCGCGGAGTTCGAGCGCGCCTGGGAGGTCGGCGGCCGCGGCGCCTTCGTCGCCTCCCAGGAGGCCGTCGGCGATATGGTGGAGACCGGCGGCGGGACGGTGCTCTTCACCGGGGCGACCTCCGCGGTCCGGAGCACGGGCGGGACGATCGGCTTCACCGCCGCGAAGTTCGCCGCCCGCGGGATGGCGATGGACATCGCCCAGGAGTACGGGCCGGAGGGCATCCACGTCGCCCACGTCGTCATCGACGGGCAGATCGACAATCCGCGGACGCGCGAGCGACTCCCCGACCGCGAGGACGACACCTTCCTCGATCCCGACGCGATGGCCGAGACCTACTGGCACCTCGTCGAGCAGGACGACGTCGGGACGCAGCCGTTCGAGGTCCACATCACGAACGGTCCGCAGAACACCGAGTTCGTCTGATCGAGGCGGATCAGTAGCCGAACGCCGCGTCGAGGATCGCGGCGGTCTGGCCGACGCCGACGAGCCCGAGGCCGACGACCGGGACCGCCGAGAGCGACCCGTCGACGCCCAGGAAGTACATGGTCGCCCCGAAGACGTAGACGCCCGCGCCGACCACGGAGCCGACGGCCGCGCCGTAGTAGAGCCACGCCCGGTCGGCGCCCCGCCGAGCGGTGTCGACGAAGCCGGCGGCGGGGAGCACCATCCAGCCGAAAAGGGCGACGGCCTGCAACGGCGCGCCGGCGTCGCCGAGGCGGAAGCCGACGGTTCCGAGGAGTGTCACGACGAAGCCGACCGCGACGATCCACCACCAGACGCGGAGCGTCCCCTCGCGCATCTCCGCCCGGCCGGTGACGGCGAAGACGGCGAGGAGGACCGTCATCACGACGTGGGCGACGAACAGCGTCGAGTCGGCGACGGCGCCGAGGTGGGCGGCCGCGACGAACCCCCACGCGAGCGGCACGAGGAGCGCCGGACCGTACTCGCGGGCCTGCCTGAGCATAGCCGAAGCGACACGCCGACGCCTAATGGTGCTTGCGTCGATGCCGCGATCGGGGCACGATCGGACGTGCTACGTCGTACCCGCTTTGTCCGGATCCTCGGGAGCGGGCGAGGATGTCGCCGACGCGGGAGCGCCACTCGGCGCCGGCTCCGAGTCGTCGACCGTCGCGACGGTCACGTCGCGCTTCGGGAAGGGGATCTCGATGCCGGCGTCGTTCAGCGCCGCGTACAGCGCGCGGTTGAGTTCGTGCTGGGCGCGGCGCCGACGCGTCGGGCCGTCGACCCAGCAGAGGAGTTCGTACTGGAGCGCCGAGTCGCCGAAGGCGCGGAAGCGCGCCCGGGGTTTCGGCGAGTCGAGGACGATCGGTTCGGCGAGCGCGACCTCGACCGCGAGCGCCTCGAAGGCGTCGATGTCGGTCCCGTAGGCGACGCCGACGGGCACCCGGACGCGCCGCCGGCGCTGGGGCGCCGACTCGTTCGTCACCTTGCCGGCGTTGAGCGTCGCGTTAGGGACGGTGACCATCACCTCGTCGCGGGTCAGGAGCGTCGTCGAGCGGACGCCGACCTGGACGACCGTGCCCGCGGTCCCGTCTTCGAGGACGATGTAGTCGCCGAGCTTGTAGGTGTCGTCGACGTACAGCGCGATCCCGCCGAAGAAGTTCGCGACCGTGTCCTTTTCGGCGAAGCCGACGGCGATGCCGGCGACGCCCGCGGCCCCGAGGAGTGGCGTGATCTCGATCCCCCACAGCCACAGGAGCGTGCCGACGCTCCCGAGCAGGACGGCGAGTGTCCAGACGTTCGAGAACACCGGCGCGAAGTCGAAGCGGCCGCCCTCGTCGTTGACGGCGGCGACGACGCGGTTCACCACCTCGTTGGCGGCGTAGGCCCACACGAGGACGATCACCGACAGCGAGGGCCGGCCGAAGACCGTGTCCAGCGTCGCCGGGTCGAGGAGGACAGACGAGCGCACCGCGGGGACCTGCGTGAGCGCGTAGACGCCGGCGAGCGCCGCGGTGACGACGAGCGGCGGGCGCAGCGTCGCGATGACGATGTTGTCGTACTCGGTCGCCGTCGTGGAGACGTACCGCCGGGCGATCCGGAGGACGACGAACTCCATCGCGACGGCGCTGACGAGGGAGAGCGCGAGCACGAGGGCCGTCGCCTCGACGGCCGAGAGCCCCGCGAAGAGGCGGACGAACGGGACGGGAGGCATACGACCGCGAGGCGACCGAGCGGATTAACCGTTTCTGGGCGGCTTCCCCCGACACGACGCCTCTGCCCCGGTCGTTCCGCGGCCTTCCGGGATGGAAAGACCTTATCGCGCGGATCGACAATGCGACCACGCATGACGTCAGCGCTGTTCATCGTCAGCGAAGAGGGGTACTGGGGCGAGGAATGTATCGAGCCGCTGACCACGCTCTCGGAGGCCGGCGTCGACATCACGGTCGCGACGCCGACGGGCGGGCCGCCGGTCGTCGACGAGCGCTCGGTCGACCCCGAGAACGTCGGCGAGGAGACC
The DNA here is from genome assembly GCF_041477585.1 of Halobellus sp. MBLA0158. Classification (NCBI taxonomy): domain Archaea; kingdom Methanobacteriati; phylum Methanobacteriota; class Halobacteria; order Halobacteriales; family Haloferacaceae; genus Halobellus; species Halobellus rubicundus. The sequence goes on along the minus strand of NZ_JBGNYA010000001.1, from coordinate 1,456,117 downwards.
GCGGCGCGCGTCAGGGAGGTCGACGAGAACGACGACCGCCTGAACGATCCCGAGCCGCTCGCGACGGTCGACGCGACCGACTACGACGCCGTCGTCTTCCCCGGCGGCCACGGGACCGAGTGGGACGTGAATCAGGACCGCCACGCCCGCCAGGCCCTCCTGAGCGCCGTCGGCGGCGGCCAGGGCAAGGCGCTCGTCGTCTGTCACGCCGTCGGGATCCTCGCGTTCACCCGCGAGGCGGACGGCAGCCACCTCGTCGAGGGCCGGTCGGTCACGGGCTTCCCCAACGAGTGGGAGGAGGGCATCGTCGACGAGCAGGACCTGATGCCCGACGGCCGGAAGCTCCCCTACTGGGTCGAAGACGAGGTCAAAGCCGCCGGCGCGGACTGGGACGCCGAACTCGACGCGGACACCTCCGTCACCGTCGATGGCGATCTGATCACGGCGCGCGGCCCCGGCTCCTCGGCGGCGGCGGCCGCGACGCTGCTGGACGAACTCGGCATCGATCGCTGACCCCACGCCGGAATTTTTAGGGTCGGCGGCGGGGAGGAGAGCGTATGACGAGAGACCCGCCCGCGCTCGACGGCGTGACGCCGCCGCTGGCGACGCCGTTCGACGGCACCGACATCGACTGGGAGTCGTTCGACGACCTACTGACCCACGTCGTCGACGGCGGCGTGACCGGGGTCTTCCCCTGCGGGACCACCGGCGAGGCCGCGAGCCTGACCCGCGAGGAGCGGCGCCGACTCGTCGAGCACACCGTCGACCGCGTCGGCGACGAGGTCCCGGTGATCGCCGGCGGGACCGGGACCAGCGTTCGCGAGACGGTCGAGTGGATCGAGACCCTCGACGACCTGGGCGTCGACGCCGCGGTCCTGACGGCGCCGTACTTCCACAACTCCAACCGCGAGCCGGGGCTCCGGCGCTTCTTCGAGGCGGTCGCCGACGCGAGCCCGCTGCCGCTGTGTCTCTACAACATCCCCGCCTGCGTGGGCGAGCCGATCCCCGCCGAGACAGTCGCAGCCGTGGCCGACCACGAGGCGGTCTTCGGGCTGAAGGACTCCAGCGGCGACCTCGCGTACGGGCTCCGCGCGATGCACAGCACGCCCGACGACTTCGCGCTGTTCCAGGGGTACGACGCGCTGTTGCTGCCGTCGCTCCGGATGGGCTTCGACGGCGGCATCAACGCCCTCTCGAACGCGGTGCCGGAGGCGTACGCGAACCTGGTCGCGGAGCCGTCGAGCGAGCGCGCCGAGCGGATTCACCGCGAGGTGGTCGAGCCGCTGTTCGACCGGTGTCTGGACGAGGGATTCGCCCCGGCGACGAAGGCGCTCCTCGCGGAGCGTGACCTGATCGCGACCCCGGACGTCCGTCCGCCGCTCGCCGCCGGAGACATCGGGGAGAGTGAGGCGTTAGCGGCGGCACGAGAGCTCCGTTAAATCGGCCTTCGCTCGTTTTGGCTCGGGTCTCGCTGGAAATCCCGAACGGGAATCGCACAATCCTCGACAGCGAGCCCGGATAAAATATTCAATTAATTGTAGATAGGATTAGAATTTATATAATATATTATACTATATTTGAAGTATATTTTTGTAAAACGGCTTCATAAATCGTTTCAGGGCTAATAGAATCAAATACACGAGAATACTAAACCAAATATTTTTGAGTATAATAACTATAAGACAGAATTTGGAGTATTCGTAGCGGTCGCAAAAAGAAAACACCCAGACCAAAATAACGGTCGTACGTGTGTTATGTATAGAGGATCCAGTTTGCATCATCGGGATAGTCGTTCAGTGAGAGCACAGAGTAACTGCGTCGATCCCACACTCCTTTTCCGGTGCTGCCGGAAGCACAGAGTTATTCGATATTATTTACGTTTATTGAGTGTATACGAATTTGGCGCCCTATATTTTATAATATATGGTGTAGAATTGTGTATTCTTCGAGCACCGATATCTGATCACAGCGAGATCTGTCTGTATTGGTGTGGTACCATTTCACGTAAATCGGAGTAATCTCCTCAGTATCGACGCTTCAGATTTTCGTCGGTGGATTCGTGCGAATGGCACGTGAGGAAGTAATCGAAGAAGGACGCTTTCCGGTGCTGCCGGAAGCTTTGCTGCTCGCGCAGCACTCGCTTGTGAGGCGGGATCGTGCGTCTCGTCGATCGGCCCGTATTTGATGTTCTCACCTGAGAGTGAGAACGCAATCTCCACCGAGTGATCCCGCACGCCAGATTTCACAGTCCGATTCGACGTGGCGTCAACGACGCTTTCCGGCCCTGCCGGAAACAGTGTGAGATCGCGGATCGGGCCCTCGTCGGCGCGGATTCGGCGTGTACCCGATCATTTACGGTGTCCCGCCCGCTACTGCCACCGATGTCCGCACCGCAGTCATCAGCTGAGCAGACCGACGAGCGGCTGGCAGATCACCACATCGTCGTCACCGGCGGCGCGCAGGGAATCGGCCGAGGTATCGCCATCCGCTGTGCGCGCTCGGGCGCCGACGTGACCATCCTCGACGTCGACAGCGCGGCCGCAGCCGAGACGGCCTCCCGGATCAGAGACCTCGGGTGCGAGGCCGTTGTGGTCGAGACCGACGTCACGGACCAGGAGGCCATCGACGCGGCGATCGAGACGGCGACGGCCGAACTGGGCCCGATCCACGGGCTCGTCAACAACGCCGGCATCCAGCGGTCGGTCCCGCTCTTGGAGACGAGCGAAGCCGAGTGGGATCGGCACTTCGCCGTCAACGCGAAGGGTCCGTTCCTCGTCTCGAAGCGGGTGGCCGAACAGATGATCGACGACGGGATCGAGGGGAGCATCGTGAACGTCTCCTCGGTCGGCGCCGAGCGGCCGTTCAGCGGACAGGGGGCCTACGGCGCCTCGAAGGCCGCGGTGTTGGCGCTGACGACGGTGCTCGCGAAAGAACTCAAAGCGCACGGCATCACGGCCAACGCGATCAAGCCGGGGACCGTCGACACCCCGATGGTCGAAGAGTGGGCCGACGAGAAGGCCGAAGCGAAGGGCGTCACGAGCGACGAGGTCTTGGAGGAGGCGATGTCCACGCACATCCTAGATCGTCCGGGACGACCCGCCGAGATCGGACACGTCGCGGTCCTCCTGCTCTCCGAGGAGGGCTCGTGGATCACGGGCGAATCCATCGCCGTCGACGGCGGCTACCTGAAGGCCTGAGCGGATCAGACCATCCGATAGACCTCGTCCATCCAGGGGTCGTCCTCGTCGACGAGGATCGGATCCATCACCTCGTCCCAGTCGGCTTGCGCGTCGCTGTCGCTCATTACCTCCTTGATTCGCTCGGGGTCTTCGACTTCGAGGAATCCGAACACGTGGCCGTCCTTCTCGAAGACGCTGTAGGTCTCGATGCCGGCCCCCGAGTCGAGATACGCCGACTCCAGCGCCGCCGGGACGTCCTCGTGTTCCTCGCGGTACGCCTCTCGCTGTCCGTCCCGGATTCTGAGGTGGAACGCGATTCGCGGCATACCCCAGTCCTCAGATGCGCGATTCATAATTCTTCCGCAGGTACAGTTTAGTACTCACACGGTTATTCGCCCGGTATGCTCGATTCACACACGCACGCGTGGGGACCCGCCAGCGAGGCGCATCCGTGGGTGAACGGTCCGATCCTGGATCTGGTCGACGGATTCGACGTCCATACGGTCTACACCGCCGACCGCCTCCTCGACGATATGGACCGCGCCGGCGTCGACGAGGCGGTCGTCGTCGGCTATCCGATCTGCGACTGGACGGACAACTGGTACACCCTCCGGGCCGCCGCCGAACACGACCGGCTCTACGGGATCGTGATGCTCGATCCCTTCGCCGACGACGCGGCGGCGCAACTCCGCAGGTGTATGGAGACCGACGGGATCCTCGGGGTCCGCCTGGGCGCCGCCTGCCCCTACGACCGGATGTGGGAGACGTTCGATCCGGACGTCACGTGGCTCCGCGACGCCGTCGAGGAGACCGACTTCTGGGAGGCGGCAGTCGAGACCGACGCGGCGGTCCAGATCCTCTGTGATCACCGCCAACTGGACCAGGCGATCGAACTCGTCGAGGCGTACCCCGAACTGTCCTACCTGTTCGATCACTTCGCGCACGCGGGCCCGAAGACGCCGACCGATCGCGGGACGTTCGCGCGCTTCGAGGAGCTGGCGGCGTTCGACTCGGTCGCCGTGAAGGTCTCGGAGGTCCCGCACATATCCGAGTCGGCGTTCCCCTACGCCGATATGCACGACCACGTCCGGTGGTTCCTCGACACCTTCGGCCGGGAGCGGGTCGTGTGGGGCTCGGACTACCCGAACGTGAGCGACATCACCGCGTACCCGGAGACGCACACGTGGCTCCGACACGTCGACGGGCTTTCGGCGAAAGACCGCGAGTGGATCACCGAAAAGTCGTTCGCGCGGCACGTCGGGCTGACCGACTGAGGTCAGGACGAAGCCGGGCCGAGGTCAGGGCGCGAGGAGTTCGACCGGGTGTCGCGGTCGGCGTTCGAGGAGCGCGTCGATCTGTTCGAGACATGACGTCCCGCTGGCGACGACGTCCCGGTCGCGCGCGTCGTCGTCGCGGAGTTGCGTCCGGAGGCGCTCGCCGACGTCCATACTCAGCTCGTAGTAGTCCGTCTTGTAGCCGAAGCTTCCCGCCATTCCGCAACACTCCACGTCGGAGGTGCGGACGTCGTAGCCGCAGGCTTCGAGCACGGCCACGGTGTGGGCTTCGAGGCCGAGGGTCCGCTGTTGGCAGTGGCTGTGGTACGCGACCTCGTGGCCGTCGGCGGTCCGCAGCGAGTCGAGATCCGCGCCGTTCTCCGAGAGGCCGTAGACGTACTCGAACAGTTCGTAGCTGTTCGTGGCCAGTTCGGAGAAGGCCTCCTGCTCGACGAGCCTCTCGTATTCGCGCTGGAACATCGCGTGGTCGCTGGGCTCGATGACGACCACGTCGCGACCGTCGCGGATCTCCGGGCCCAACGCCGCGACGACGTCCTCGGCGTGTTGGGTCGCCGTCGCGACCATCCCCTGTGAGAGCGGGGCCCTGCCGCTGGAGGGCGCGTCCGGAACGACGACGTCGACGCCGAGCGCTTCGAGGACGCGGACGGCGGCCTTGCCCCGCTCGACCTGCACGTGGTTCGTGTAGAGGTCCGGGTACAGCGCGACCCGACGGACGGGGTCGTCGACGGTCCGCTCGCGGGCGGCGAACCACTCGCGGAAGGTCTCGCGCTGGAATTTCGGAAGCTCGCGGCGCGGGTCGATCCCGAGCGCCCGCGAGAGCAGTCGGCGCGTGGGCCCCGCGTCTGCCAGCCAGTTCGACAGCGGCGCCGTCGCGCTTCCGAGTTTCGCCACGGTCTCGAAGTTGCCGAAGAACCGCTTTTGGAGCGGCGCGCCCTCGTCTTCGGTGTCGGGGACGAGCCCGTCGACCAGCCACTCCGCCGGCGTCTCGCCCTCGCGGTTGATCCGGTCGCGGACGACGGTGTTGATCCACGGGATGTCGATCTTCACCGGGCAGGCGTTCACACAGCGGGAACAGCCCGTACAGAGGTCGTTGAACTCGGCGGCGACGTCCAGCCCCTCGATCCCGGCCTCCCAGCCGGTCGCGATGCCCCCGGAGTAGGTCTCGCCGCCGAAGGCGTGGCCGCCGACCGACTGGAAGTTCGCACAGGAGTTCGAGCAGGCCGAACACCGGATGCAGTACAGCGTCTCCCGGAGCTGGTCGTCCTCGCGCATCTCCGTCCGGCCGTTGTCGATGAGGACGAGGTGGAAGTCGCGGTCGGCCTCGAACGCCGAGAGCGGCGTCTCGTCGTCGTCGAAGTCCACGACGGGGGTATCGAGCGGCGGCGTCAGGAGGGAGACGTAGGAGGTGATGTCCTGGCCCGTGCCCGAGCGGGCGATGAGCTCGATGAACGGGTGGAAGTCCGCGACGCGCTCGACGATCTTCTCGATGCCCGCGACCGCGACGTGCGTGTCGGTGGCGGCGATACACTTGCGGGCGTTGCCCTCGCTCGTGACGAGCGCCATCGTGCCGGTCTCCGCGGCGATGAAGTTCGCTCCCGTCAGGGCGACGTCGGCGTCGGCGATCCGGTCGCCGAGGTGCTCCCGGGCGAACCGCGTCAGTTCCTGCGGCGTCTCCAGCGGCTCGTCGGGGTCGAACCGTTCGTTGAGCAGCGCGGCGATCTCCTCGCGGGACTTGTGGGCGGCCGGGACGACGATGTGCGACGGCGTCTCGTCGGCGACCTGGAGCACCCACTCCGCGAGGTCGGTCTCCAGGACGTCGACGCCGTCGTCGGCCAGCGCCTCGTTGACGTCGATCTCCTCGCTCGTCATCGACTTGCTCTTGACGACGCGGTCGGCGTCGCGCTCGCGGGTCACCGATCGGATGTACTCGTTCGCGTCGTCGGCGTCGTCGGCGACGTAGACGGTGCCGCCGTTCGCCTCGACGGTCTCCCGGAGTCGGTCGAGCAGTTCGGGGAGCCGCTCGATGGCGTCCTCCTTGATCGCCCGCGCCTCGCGCTTGAGCTCCTCGTAGTCTTCGAGCCGGGCGACGGACTCGTATCGGCCCTCGTTGAATCCCTGAGTGTTCGCGGCGACCGCCGCCCCCTCGCTCCGCATCAGCTCTCGGAGCTCGTCCGCGCTCGCCATCTCAGTCGTCCCCCTCGACGATCACGACGTGGACCGACTCGGGCCCGTGGACGCCCCGGACGAGCGCGCCCATGTCCGCGGTCGCACTCGGGCCCGTGGCGATGATCGCACTTCCTCCGGCCGCCGCTGTCCGTTCGTCGATCGCCTCGACCGCCGCGTCCATATCGTCCAGAATGTCCGACGCCCGGACGACGGCGACGTGGCGATCGGGAAACAGGCTGATCAGTTCGCTCCCCTGTCCGGTCGGGGTGAGCACGAGCGACCCGTAGTCGGCGACGCCGAGGTCGGCCCCCGTGACTCCCGTGGCCGCCTCGCGGACGGCGGCGGGCGTCGGGTCCGCCTCGATCGGCGTCTCTGCGAGCGCCGACTCCGGTCGGTCGAACACGCCGTCGGGGGGCACGCCGACCGCCGGCGGCGTCACCACCTCCGAGAGGTGCGCGGGCAACTCCGCCGGGACCGTGCTTGAGACCGTCACGCCGAGATCGTCGAGGGCGGCCTCGAAAGTCGCGCGAGAGGCTGACATCGGTATCTACTCGATCGGACTACCGCGCTATGTATTTTTGGTTGGCCGGTGCCCGCCGAAGCGGTCGACGGTTACGGAGACGGGGTCCGATAAACCGGTACATTTATCATCCACTACCTGTCTGATTTGTAATAGCGTACCATGACAGACGACAGTTCGAAGACGGGGATCGGCAGGCGACGGTATCTGACTGGACTGGGAACCGCGATGGCCGCGGGCCTCGCCGGCTGTGGCGGGGGCGGCGGCAACGGTGGCGGCGGCAACGGCGGCTCCGACGGGAGCGGCGGTTCCGACGGCGGCGGCTCCGGCGGGGACGGCGGATCGAGCCAGCAGAACCTCGACTTCTGGCTGTTCGGCGGCATCCCGGCCGAGCGGGAGTACATCAGCGGCAACTACGACAGCTACGGCACACACAGCGTCAGTTACCAGCACCAGGAGTGGGGACAGAAGTATCAGATCATCGCCTCGGCCGCCGCCAACGACAACCTCCCGGACGTGATGGCGGGCCAGTGCCAGCAGATCCCCGACTACGTCGGCGCGGACGCGATCCAACCGCTCGACCAGTCCGAGTTCGCCGACCAGTTGGAAGAGATTAACAGCCACTTCATCCAGGCCAACATCGATACGATGATGTACGAGGGCCTGGGCGACACCGACGGCGAGCACCAGTGGGGGCTCCCCGGCGGGTACGCCGACCTCGGTCCGTTCATCGACATCCGGACGGACTACCTCGAACAGACGAGCTTCGATCGCCCGCCGCGTAACTGGCCCGAACTGATCCAGCTGGGCGAGGAGATGCAGGAGATCGACGACGTCTCGGCGGCGATCACGGCGCCGGGGACGGACTTCGGCCTGACGACGGGGTACTTCATCGGCTTCGTGTACGCCAACGGGGGACGGTACTTCGATCCCGAGACGATGGAGGCGACCGTCGACCAGCCCGGATTCGTCGACGCGGTCAGGCTCTATCAGGACATCGCCGAGGCCGGGCTCTTCCCCAACTCGATGGCGGAGAACAACCACATCGCCGCCGGCCGGCTCCTGCGGGAGGGAGAATCGGGCATCTTCATCACGTACTCGCACGCGAACGCGGTGTACCAGACCACCGGCGCCCCGCAGCCGTGGCTCGACGGCGAGGGCCACACGGTCACTCGGGCCCCGCTCCCGGACAGCCCGTCCGGACAGTTCCAGCCCCTGGACCTCCTGTTGCAGAACGCCCAGGGCTTCATGATGGGCAACGGAACCGAGAGCTCCGCCGAGCGGTCGGCCGCCTTCGACTACATCGGCTGGTGGAATCAGCCCGATCGGCTCGCACCGTGGACGTACTCCGAGGCGGACGACGTGGGCATCCGCGGTCGGGTGCCGACGCTCCAGAGCGCGTTCGAGGACCCATCCGAACTGTTCGAGAGCCAGTTCGGCGACCTGCTGACGCTCTACGAGAACGACAATCTGTTCACGCGGACCTCGCGGTTCCCCTCGTTCTCGGGGATCGCCCAGATCCAGAGCATCATCAACACGCAGGTCATCCAGCCGGTCGTCCTCGGCAACGCGACCGCCGAAGAGGCGTGTAGCGAGGCCAACTCCGCGGTGCAGGAAGTCGTCGACGAGCAGATCGCCTGATCCGGCGTCGAAATACTTTTTATAGCTGGTAGTGAAGCCGCAGGCAGATCCTCATCAACAATGAGTTACGTAGACAACGCCCGGTCGTCGTACAAGCGGGCCAGCAACCGGATTCCCGAGAGCGTTCGGGTCTACCTGCCCATCCTCCCGGTGATGGCGCTCGTCGGGGTGTTCATCCTCTATCCGATCGCTCAGGCGATCTATTCGAGCTTCTTCGAGAAGAGCCTGCTGTCCCCGGAGGAGGCGGAGTTCGTCGGCGTCGCCAACTACGTCGAGATCTGGACCGACCCCGACATCCATCAGGTGCTCTGGAACACGTTCGTGTGGGTGACCGTCGGCAGCCTGGTCGCGATCGTGCTCGGGTTCCTGATGGGCTGGCTCCTCAACGAGAAGCTCCCGTACACGAGCGTCGCGAGCGCGATCGTCCTGATCCCGTGGGTGCTCCCCCGCGTCGTCGGCGCGTCGATCTGGCAGTTCATGTTCGGCGGCTCCCAGGGCATCATCAACGAACTGCTCGTGCAGCTCGGCGTCATCGACGAGTACATCGTGATGCTCGGGTCGACGGACCTGTCGCTGTGGCCGCCGATCATCGGGATGATCTGGCGGCTCGCGCCGCTGTTTGCGCTCCTGACGCTGACTTCCCTGCAGGGGATCGACGAGCACCTCTACGAGGCGGCGAAGATGGACGGCGCGACGCCGTGGGAGCGGTTCCGCTACATCACCATCCCGATGATGAAGTACAACCTCGCCATCGGCTTCCTTTTGATGCTCATCTACAACGTGCGGAACTTCTCGATGGTGTGGGTGATGACGAAAGGCGGCCCCGGGGTCTCCAGCAGTACGCTTCCGGTGATGATCTACCGGGCGGCGTTCATCGACTTCGAGGTCGGCTTCGCGTCGGCCCTGTCGGTGATGCTGTTCGTCGTCTTGCTCGTCTTCTCGTACTACTACATCCAGTTCTACGACAAAGTCCGAGGTGACTACTGATGGCACAAGCAGACTCGACGTCGACCGAGGAATTCGCCAAGAACCGCTCGTGGCTGTACGACACCGCGGCGGGAACGTACGTTCGGAAGGCCGCGATCGGGCTGCTGACGCTCGTCGTCGCGGTGTTCGTCCTGTTCCCGCTGTACTGGATGGTCGTGACCGCGTTCAAGACGACCGCCGAGATCCAGCGGATCCCGCCGACGGTGTTCCCGCAGGACTTCTCGCTGGAGGGCTTCCGGCTCGTGGTCGAGTCGTCGATCCAGGCCGGCGGCTACTCCGACCTCGTGAACGACGTCCTCGGATACACGGTCACCTCGGCGATCGACATCGACCTGCTGGGGCTCGTCGTCAACAGTCTCAAGGTCGCCGTCGGGGCCGGCCTCATCGCGGTCGTCCTCGGAACCGGGGCCTCCTACGTGCTCTCGCGGCGGGAGTTCCCGGGCAAGAACCTCCTGATGAGCCTCCTCCTGGCGTCGCTTATGTTCCCCGGGACCGCGATTATGGTCCCCGAGTGGGAACTGATCTCGACGCTCGGGCTGTTCAACACCCACCTCGCGCTGATCCTCATCTACGGCGCGATGACGGCGCCGTTCGTCGTCTGGCTGATGAAGGGCTTCTTCGACGACTTCCCGGACTCCATCATCGAGGCCTCGCGGATCGACCAGTGTAGCGCCTTCGAGACGTTCTGGTACGTGCTCGTGCCGATGGCGCGCAACTCGCTCATCGCGTCGTTCATCTTCGCGTTCCTGCTCGCGTGGAACGAGCTCGTCTTCGCGCTGACGCTCCTCGACAACGCGAAGTACACCGTTCCCCCCGGGCTCTTGACCTTCGTGCAGGGGTTCAACACCCAGTGGAACGTGGTCGCGGCGGCCTCGATCATCGTCTCGATCCCGGTGTTGGCCGGACTCGCGTACATCCAGCGGTACTTCGTCCAGGGGCTCACCGGCGGCGCCATCAAGGGATAGCCGGACACTCGTCCGGCTCGGACGCTAGCTTTAAGATGCGGTGGACGGTAGCACTTTCCAATGACACACCTCGAACTAGATAGTGTCACGAAGGTCTTCGGCGACCCGGACGCATCCGGCGTCGTCGCCGTCGACGACCTGAACATCGACGTGCCGGACGGCGACTTCCTGGTCCTCCTCGGGCCGAGCGGGTGCGGGAAGACGACGACGCTCCGGATGATCGGCGGGCTGGAGGACCCGACCGAAGGCGAGATCCGGTTCGACGGGACCGTCGTCAACGACGTGAAGGCGCGGAACCGCGACGTCGCGATGGTCTTCCAGGACTTCGCGCTGTATCCCCACATGACCGTCGAGCAGAACCTCGGCTTCGGCCTCCGCCGGGAGGACAACGGAATGACCGACTCCGAGATCAAAGACCGGGTGCGAGAAGTGGCCGAGATGCTCGAGATCGAGGAGCTGTTGGGCAACAAGCCGTCACAGCTCTCCGGCGGGCAGAAGCAGCGGGTCGCGCTGGGTCGGGCCATCATCCGGGAGCCGCGCATCTTCCTGTTCGACGAGCCGCTCGCGAACCTCGACGCGAAGCTCCGCAAGACGATGCGGACCGAAATCGACGAGCTCCAGTCGGAGGTCGGGATCACCTCGGCGTACGTCACACACAACCAGGAGGAGGCGATGACCATCGCCGACCGGATCGCGGTGCTCAACCACGGCGAGCTCCAGCAGCTCGGCTCGCCGGACGAGGTGTTCAACGAGCCGGCGAACCTGTTCGTCGCCCAGTTCGTGGGGAGCCCCGACATGAACCTCTTCGAGGCGCGGCTCGGCGAGACGGCCGACGCCTACCAGGTCGACTCCGAGGGACTGTCCTTCGAGATCCCGAAGGAATACGTCGAGCGGGAGATCACGACCGAGGACGTGCTCGTCGGGTTCCGCCCGCAGGACCTCTATCAGGCCCGCAACCGCGATTCGAGCGGTCCGGCGTTCGACACCGACGTCCGGATCGTCGAGCCCGTCGGGACCGAGGCGATCGTCCACGGGACGGCCGCGATCGGCGACGTGACCGCGAAGGTGGGCGACTTCCACGGGCTCGCGACCGACGACGAGATCGCGCTCACGATCGCGCCCGAGCACGTGTACCTCTTCGACGCGGCGACAGAGGAGCTCCTCAAGGGCCGCCTCGTGAGCGAGCGGGCGGCCGACCAGGCGACAGACAGCATCGAGGCGTAACCGACCGGCAGACACTCCGACAGCGTATGAGTATGAAAGCCATCGTTCAGACAGGACCGCGAGAGGTAGAAGCACAGCAGCGAGACCGCCCGTCGATCGACGCCGACGAGGTGCTCGTGCGCGTTCACACCGCGGGGCTCTGCGGGAGCGACGCGCACGCCTACAAGTACGACGGCGGCTACGAGTGGATCCCGATCCCGCGGATCATGGGCCACGAGTACGCCGGCGAAGTCGTCGAAGTCGGGGGCGCCGTCGACGACTTCGCGCCCGGCGACAAGATCATCGAAGAGCCCATCCACGACTGCGGCCAGTGCTTCCAGTGCAAGAACGGCCAGCCGAACGTCTGCCAGAACTTCTCGATCACGGGAATGCACCGGGACGGGGCCTACGCCGAGTACGTCGCCGTCGCGCCCGAGCACCTCCACCGGGTGCCCGAGGAGGTCCCGCTGCGCCACGCCGCGATCACCGAGCCGACGAGCATCGCCACCCGCGCCGTGCTCACGCAGTCGGAGGCGACGCCGGGCGACAACGTCCTCGTCGAGGGACCGGGGCCCATCGGCGTCCTCGTGGCCGCCGTCGCCGACTCGCTGGGCGCGAACGTCGTCGTCTCGGGGCTCGATCAGGACACGGCCTATCGGCTGCCGCTCCTCGACGACCTCGGCATCGAGACGATCAACGCCCAGTCGGACGACCTCGACGCGCGCGCCGAGTCGTTCACCGACGGGGTCGGCTTCGACGTCGTGTTCGATTCGACGGGCCACCACACCGGCGTCGGGACCGCTCTCGACCACGTGCGGAAGGGCGGGCAGGTCGTGATGGTCGGGATCCCCAACGGCGCGAGCGAGGTGACGTTCACGAACGTCGTCCGCGGGGAGGTCGATGTCAACACCTCCTACGGCTCGACGTGGACGAACTTCGAGCAGGCGCTCCGGCTGATGGAGCGCGGCGAGATCGCGGTCGACGAGATCGTCGACACCTCGTTCAGCGTCGACGACCCGGAACGGGCGTTCGAGGCGTTCCTGAGCTCCGAGACCTGCAAACCCATCTTCCAGTTCGCGGACTGACCGTGCGCCGGCCCGGCCACGAGGTCGGCGGGGAGAGGCATCGCCGGGATTCCCGGAGCGGAGCGAACGGGAAGTCAGCGAGGGACCGAGTGGAGTCGCCGGGATTCGGCGCGCACGGGACCGACAGAAGCATTTTATACCCGCCGAGAGAACCACGCGACTGATACACGATGGAGATCACAGACGTCTCTGCGACCAAGATCAGCACCGACTCGTGGGGCGAGTTCGTCGAGTTCCCGCTGGTCACGGTGATGAGCAAGTACGAGGAGTACAACAACGCCGAGGGCGACAACCCCCAGGCCCGGCGGAAGTGGATGGGGCCCGTCGGCGACGTCGTCGTCGAGGTCGAGACCGACGCGGGCATCACGGGAGTCGGCCACGGCAACTGGGCGACGGGCGCGATCGAGACCATCGTCGACGAGACGCTGTCGAAGCTCGTCGTCGGCGAGGACCCGCGCGAGCGGGAGCGGCTGTGGGACATAATGTACCGGGCGACGATCCCGTTCGGCCGGAAGGGCGCGGCCGTCGAGGCGATCAGCGCGGTCGACCTCGCGCTGTGGGACATCGCCGGAAAGGAGGCCGGAAAGCCGGTCTACGAACTGCTGGGCGGCCCGGTGACCGACGAGATTCCGGCCTACGCGAGCAACCTCCACCCGGTCGACCTCGAAACGCTCGAACGGGAGGCCCTCGACTACGTCGAACAGGGGTTCGAGGCGATGAAGCTCCGCTTCCAGTACGGCCCCGAGGCCGGGCGCCGGGGGATGGAGCGGAACGAGGAGATCGTCAGGACCGTCCGGGAGGCCGTCGGTCACGACATCGAGATCGCCGCCGACGTGTACATGGGCTGGAACGTCCGGTACGCCAAGAAGATGCTCGGGCGTTTGGAGAAGTACGACCTGAAGTGGGTCGAAGAGCCGGTCATCCCCGACGACATCGACGGGTACGCGGAGATCCGCGCGTCGACCGACGTGCCGATCTCGGGGGGCGAACACGAATTCACCCGCTGGGGACACAAGGAACTCCTCGAACGCGAGGCCGTCGACATCCTCCAGCCCGACGTGCATCGATGCGGGGGGCTGACCGAGCTCCAGCGGATCGACGCGCTTGCGAGCACCCACGACGTGCCGGTGATCCCCCACTCGGGGACCAATCCGCACCTCCACTTCATCGCGGCATCGACGAACGCGCCGATGGCGGAGTACTTCCCGATCCCCGAGTGGTACAAAGAACAGCAGGAGGACAAGGAGTCGACGTACGCCGACGCGATCTACCAGCACCCGCCGGACGCGAACGACGGGGTCATTCCCCTCCCCGACGGCGTGGGGCTGAGCGCCGAACTCAATCGCGAGGCCGTCGAACACTTCGCCGTCGAGTGACGATGTCGGAGATCAGCTTCGAATACAACGTGCCGGTCTTCGCCGGCGCGCCGACCGGAGACGGCTCCGAGCCGGTCCACCGCGACACGCCCGAGTACGAGCGCCTCGACTGGGAGACGACCCGCGCCGGGATCGAGCGGGCCGAAGAGCTCGGCTTCGATGCGGTGTGGGCGCCCGATCATTTGTTACTGGGCCGCGACCGCGCCGAGTACGAGTGCTGGACGCTGCTCTCGGCGATCGCCGGGTTCACCGAGGACGTCAACGTCGGCTCGCTCGTGCTCTGTAACGACTACCGGAATCCCGCGCTCGTCGCCAAGATGGCGGCGACCCTGGACGTCGTCTCGGACGGGCGGCTCGAACTCGGTCTGGGCGCCGGCTGGCACGAGCCCGAGTACGACGCGTACGGCTGGGAGTACCGGGACGGCTTCGAGCGGCTGATGCGGCTGGACGAGTCGATCCGCCTGATCAAGCGGATGTGGGAGGCCGGAAGCGACGGCGCGAGCTTCGACGGCGACCACTACCAGATTGAGGACGCCCCCTGCGCGCCCGCGCCGGTCCAAGAGCCGCATCCGGACATCCTCGTCGGCGGGCAGGGCGAGGAGGTGACGCTCAAGCTCGTCGCCAAGCACGCCGACGTCTGGAACACCGACGTCTTCAACGGCGACGTGGAGACGCTCGAACACAAGATCGGCGTGATCGAAGACCACTGCGAGACCGTGGGCCGCGACCCAGACGAGATCGAGTACTCGTGGGACGGCCACGTCATCTGCACGCGCGACGAGGAGAAGTTCGACCGCCTGCTCGATCTGATGACGCCGATCCAGTTCGAAGAGGAGTATCAGGACCAGGCGCCGATCCGCACCGAGGAAGACGCCCGGGAGTTCTTCGTGATGGGGACGCCCGAGGAGTGCGCCGAAGCGATCGAGCGCCGGATCGAGGCCGGCGTCACGAAGTTCCAGTGTTGGTTCGTCGACTTCCCGGACACGAGCGGAATGGAGCTGTTCGCCGACGAGGTCATCCCGCAGTTCCGGTAGCCGGCGGGTCGACGATCCGAGGGACTGCGTTGCCGGATCGCTATCCGGTCATAGCGGAAGCGCTTATTATCCCGCCGCCCCACGCGTGAGGTATGAGCACGACGGTCCCGGTCAAAGCGGCGAAGATCTCGTTCGAGATCGTCGAGGCGCTCCGCGAGATCGACGGCGGTGGCGTCTCCGAGGTGGCGGCGCATCTCGACCGGCCGACAAGCACCGTCTACGACCACCTCCAGACGCTCGAACGCGAGGAGTACCTCGTCAAGGAAGACGAGACGTACTACGTCGGCACTCGCTTCCTGCAGCTGGGGAATCAGGCCCGGTCCCGGCAGAAGGTGTTCACCGTCGCCCGGTCGGTGATCGACGAGCTCGCCGAGACGACCGGCGAGCACGCCAATCTGATGATCGAAGAGCACGGCCTCGGGGTGTTCCTGTACAAGGCCCGAGGGTCCGACGCCGTGCAACTGGACACCCACGCCGGGATGCGGGTCCCGCTCCAGACCACGGCGCTCGGGAAGTCGATCATGGCGTTCCGGCCCACAGAGGAGGTCGAGTCGATCCTCGACCGGCACGGGCTCCCGGCCGTCACGGAACGCACCGTCACCGACAGGGAGGAGCTGTTCGCGGAATTAGAGCGCGTCCGCGACCGCGGATACGCCTTCGACGACGAGGAGCGGGTGAAGGGAATGCGGTGCGTCGCGGCCCCGATCACCGACCAGAACGGGCGCGCGCTCGCCGCGGTGAGCGTCTCCGAACCCAAGAGCCGGATGCGCGACGACGAGTTCGCCGACGAGATCATCGAACAGATCCTCCGGAGCGCGAACGTCATCGAAGTGAACCTGACCTACTCCTGACGGGCGGCGAGCACAACAGTTAGGTCAGTCGCGTTTCGAACCGCACACGATGCAGTTCGTCCGCTACACCACCGGCGGGAGCCCCCAGTGGGGCGTCCGTCGCGACGAGGCGATCGTCCCGCTCGCGGGGCTCCGCGAGGAAGTGACCTACCAGCAGCTGACCGATCCGGGCTTCCTCCGGGTCGTCGAAGACGCCGTCGAGGCGGCCTCCGAGGACGCGATCCCCGCCGCCGAGGCGTCGGTACTCGCGCCGGTCCCGCGGCCGGGGAAGATCGTCTGCGTCGGTCTCAACTACCACGACCACGCCGAGGAACAGGACGAAGACGTCCCCGAGCGGCCGCTGTTGTTCGGAAAAGCGGGGACGGCCGTCACGAACCCGACCGATCCCATCGTCCACCCCGCCGAACTGGAGGAGGTGGACTACGAGGTCGAACTCGGCGTCGTCGTCGGCCGGACGGCGAAGGACGTCTCGGCGGCGAACGCCCGCGAGTACGTCGCTGGCTACACCGCCATCAACGACGTCAGCGGGCGGGACGCACAGTTCGCCGACGAACAGTTCTTCCGCGGGAAGAGCTACGACACGTTCGCGCCGATGGGTCCAACTCTCGTTCCTGACCATTTCTTCGATCCATCAAGCGTCGAGGTATTATGTCGGGTCAACGGCGAGCAGAAACAAGCGTCGAACACCGCGGAGTTCATCTTCGGCGTCGAGGAGCTGATCGAGTACATCAGCGGCATCACGACGCTCCGGCCGGGTGACGTGATTTCCACCGGGACGCCGGGCGGCGTCGGTATCTTCCGAGAGCCGCCGGAACTGCTCGAACCGGGCGATACGGTCGAAGTCGAGATCGAAGGGATCGGGACGCTGCGGAATCCGGTGGTCGAAGACACCAGCTAATCCCGAGAAGTAAAAATAAAATTACTATTATTTTTCGCGTATACTTTCGAGCGACGCGTCGCTACCGCTGGCGGTCCGCGGAGGGAGCCACCGTCGGGAGCGTCAGTTCGATCAGCGTCCCCGACGCGTCGCTCTGGGTGATCGAGAACGTCCCGCCGGCGTAGGTGACGAGCCACTGGATCATCCACAGTCCCATATTCGTCCCGTGGGAGAGTTGGGTCTCCCCTCGCCGGACCGCGGTGATCTCCTCGTCGGGGATGCCCGGGCCGTCGTCGCGGACCGCGATCGAGACCCGCCCCTCGCGCGGTCTCGTCATTCGTACCTCGACGGTCGGGTCGTCGCCGCCGTGGTGCGTCAGCGCGTTCGTGACCGCCTCCTCGACGGCCGCTTCGATACCCGCGGTGCCCACGAGAATCGGCCCGTCGTCGGGGCAAGAGAGCGTCACGGTGGCGTCCGGATGCTCCTCGCGGGCCTCGTCGACGATTGCCCGGAGTCGGGCGTCGAGTTCGACCGGATTCCGGCCGGTAACGGCGGTGTCGAGAACGCGCTCGGTCCGGTGGGCGCTCTCGGTCACCGAAAGCGTCTGGTCGATGGCGCGCTGGATCCGACCGATCGTATCGGCGTCCGCCGTCTCCTCGTCGGCGAGGCGGGAGACGTAGCCCTGGATGATGTTCATCTGATTCCGGTAGTTGTGCCGCAGCACCCGGTTCAGGACCTCCAGGCGCTGTTCCCTGATCTTCCGATCCGTGATGTCCGTCTGGAACCCCACGTAGTGTGTGACCTCGTCGTCGGTCCTGACCGGGGCGATGTCGACCTTGTTCCAGAAGACTCCGCCGTTCTTGCGGTAGTTCCGAATGTCGACCGAGACGGGGCGGTCGTCGTCGATGGCGGCCCGGATCTCCGCGCGGGACTCGGGATCGGTCTGTTCGCCTTGCAGGATCCGGCAGTCGCGGCCGACGATCTCCGATTTGTCGTAGCCGGTCAGGTCCTGAAAGCGCTCGTTGGCGAAGATCACGGGGTTGTCGTCGTCGCGGTCGTCGGTGATGACGACCCCGATCGGAGCCTCGTCGATCGCCCGCTCTTTCAGGCGCAGATCGCGCCAGCTGTACCAGACGATCAGGTAGATGAAGATCGCGGTGAGCAGGATCTCGACGGCGCCCTTGATGCTCTGGATCAGGCGGAGGCGCGGCCCGTCGAGGACGATCGGAAAGAGGATGTCGGAGATGAACAGCGCGACGAACCCGAAGAGGAGATACAGCAGCGTAATCTGGAGCGGGGACACGTACTGCGACACCGACGAGCGAATCTGCATATTAGGGCCTCAACCGTAGTATTACGTCGTTCAGTAGATAGAAAGCTCTTTTCCTAATATTCGGGGGAGTCAGCGCGAACGGCAGCTCAACGGCGGCCGGGCGTCGCTTCCGGAAGCGACACTTTGAATCTGCGATCCGATGACATACGCCCGTGAGCATCCCAGCCCACACCCTCCCGAGCGGCGACGAGCTGCCCGCGCTCGGGTTGGGCACCTACGACCTGAGCGACGAGGAGACCGAAGCCAGCGTCCGCGCGGCCCTGGAGGCGGGCTACACCCACATCGACACCGCCGAGGGGTACCAAAACGAGGCCGTCATCGGCGACGTCCTCGCCGAGTACGACCGCGACGAGGTGTTTCTCACCTCGAAGGTGCTCGCGAAGAACCTCGACTACGAGTCGCTGATCCGGTCGTGCGAGGCGTCCCTGGATCGATTGGGGACCGACTACCTCGACCTCTATCTCATCCACTGGCCGAACCCCGCGATCTCGCTGCGGGAGTCGCTGCAGGCGATGGAGCGGCTCCACGATCGCGGGCTCGTCCGCAACGTCGGCGTCTCGAACTTCAGCGCGTACCAGCTGAGCTGTGCGCACCACATCGCCGACGTCCCGATCGCGGTCAACCAGATCGAGTTCCACCCGTGGCTCCAGCGGCCCGACCTCGTCGAGTACTGCCGCGAGTCCGACACCGTGATCGAGGCGGCGGCGCCGCTGGCGCGCACGGATGTCTTCGACGACGAGGTGGTCCAAGAACTGGCCGAGACGTACGACAAACACCCCGCACAGGTGATCCTCCGCTGGGCGCTCGACCGCGACATCGTGGCCCTGCCGCGCTCGTCGACCCCCGAGCACGTGCGGGCCAACGCCGACCTCGACTGGTCGCTCGACGACGAAGACCGCAGGCGACTCGACGAGCGCGACCGCGACCAGCCGGTGTACGACCACCCCGCACGCGACTGGACGGGCGACGTCTACGGCATCGAGCCGTAGCGCGAGGGGCACCGAGCCCTACGCGTCGTCGCCGAGAGCGACCGCTCGGCCCATCTCGGCCGACTCGTAGAGGGCGTCGAGGACGCGCATATCGCCCAGCGCGTGGTCGCCGTCCGGGTAGAACGGTTCCTCTGCCAGCAGCTGGTGCCCGAAGTAGGCGAACTCCTCTTCGATCTGGTGGACCTGGTCGAAGTCGACGTCGACGCGGGTCCCCTCGCGAACGACCGCGAAGCCCCGGTCCTCGCGCTCGTAGAACGCCGGATCGAGGATCAATCGGGCGTCGGTCCCGGTGACTTCGAGCCGGCTGGCGTGCTGGGCGTTCTGGCTCACCGTACACATCGCGTCGACGCCGCCGGGGTACTCTAATCTGAACGTCGCGTGTTCGTCGACGCCCGCGAACGCCTCGTGTTCCGTCCGGGTCCGCCCCGACACCCGAACCGGGTCCGAACCGAGGACGAACCGGGTCGTGTTCAGCGGGTAGACGCCGATGTCCATCAGCGCACAGCCGCCCGAGAGATCGGGGTCGAGCCGCCACTGGTCGTGGTCGCTGCCGAGTTCGCCGAGCATCGTCTGCGACATCGTCGCGTGGACGTGGACGACGTCGCCGGCGAAGCCCGCCTCTAGGAGGTCCCGCAGCCGCCGCACCGCGGGATCGGTCTGCATCCGGTAGCCGACCATCAGCGGGACGTCGGCGTCGCGGCAGGCGGCCACGAGCTCCCGGGCGCGGTCGACCGTCGCCTCCAGTGGCTTCTCACAGAGGATCGCCTTCCCCTGCTCGGCGGCGGCCCGCACGTACACCAGGTGGGTCGCGTTCGGCGTGGCGACATAGACCGCGTCGTACTCGTCGGCGACGGCGCCGGACCGGAGTTCGTCGGGCGTGACTCCGCGGACGTCGTGTTCGACGGCGACGGTCTCGACGGCGTCCGCGTCGACGTCGGTGACGACGGTCGCCTCGGTGAACGCCGAGCGCGCGATGCCCGGGAGCGCCCACTCGCGGGCGAACCATCCGAGTCCGACGACCGCGACCCGGACGGGGTCGTCGACGTCGTCGGGGTCGAGCGTCTGCCAGTCGCGGCGCGTGAACTCATCGAGGTAGTCGGCGAGGGCGTCCTCCATATCCGACGTCCGACGGCGGGCGTCGAAATAACTCCGGCGACACGTCGGTGTAACTCCTGTCGCGCGAGCTTCAATTTTAGGTTCGCCTAAATTTCGAAAGCGCTTTATTTGTTTAGGCGAGCCTAAATCGTATGGCACCAGACACGGACGACCTCGCCGGGCCGACGCGGCGGGAGTACGTCAAGTACGGCGGCGCGGTCCTCGGCGGCGGACTGTTCGCCGGCTGCGCCGGCGGCGACGAGTCGACGCCGACCGAGAGCAGTACCGAAACAGAGACGGAATCGACGACGACGGCGACCCGGACGGCCGAGGACCGGTCGTACTCGGTCTCGATGGAGCCGGTCGGCGAGGTCACGTTCGAGTCGGTCCCCGAGACGTGGGTCCCCTACAGCGGCGACTACGCCGATATGGCGGTCGCGCTCGGACGGGCCGACGGCATCACGGGGATCGGCGGCGCGGATCGGTACTACACCTACGTCTACGACGAACTCCCCGGCGTGAGCGTCGACCGCGACCGCATCGAGGAACACCCCGAGGTGCGGACCAAAGAGCAGTTCTACGCGCTCGACAGCGACGTCCACCTGTACGACCCGGAGATGCTCAAAAACTGGTTCGACTGGGAGCAGTCCGACGTCGACGAGATCGCCGAGAACGTCGGGCCGTTCGTCGGCAACCTCATCTTCCGGCGCTCGGACGACTGGCACGACTACCGGTTCTACACGCTCTATGAGGCCTTCGAGAAGATGGCCACGCTGTTCCAAGAACGGGAGCGCTACGAGGCGTTCGCGGCGCTGCACGACGAGTTCATCGCTTCGATCCAGCAGCGGCTCCCCCCGGCCGACGAGCGCCCGGACGTGTTCCTGACCTACGAGGGGACGAACTCCCCGGAGACGTTCTCGCCCTACCGCCTCAACGACCGCGGGACCAGCAAGAAGCAGTGGCGCGACCTCGGCGTGACAGACGCCCTCTCTGGCACGGATATCGAGAACCTCAGCACGACGAACCGGGGCGAATTCGACTACGAGAACCTCCTGGAGATCGACCCCGAGGTGATCCTCGTGCGCGGCCACGAACGGAAGTCCGCCACGGAGTTCCGCGAGACCGTCCTCGCGTATATGGAGGATCACCCGGTCGGAAGCGAACTGCGCGCCGTCCAGAACGGCCGGGTCTACCGCGGCGGGTATCTCTATCAGGGCCCGATTCACAACCTCTTCCTGACAGAGCGGGCCGCCAAACAGCTCTACCCCGAGACGTTCGGCGACGTGACCGGCGACGAGGAACTGTTCGATCGGCAGGCCGTAGCGGACATCGTCACTGGAGCGTTCTGAGGATGCGAGCCAGAGAGTGGGCGATCGCGGCCGCGTACGGGACGCCGGCGGACTACGACATCCCGGAACTACCCGACTGGCACGTGGACCGCCCCGACTACGGGGGGATCACCTTCACCGCCGGCGACGACTCCTTCATCACCGCCGAGCGCCCGATGAAAGTCCGACGCTGAGAGCGCGTCGCGGCTGCCGGGCCAATAGTGGGAATCCCAGCGGCTGGATTCGCATTTCGGTTCGGTCGATCGGCAACCATCTCTGTATAAGTACCAGATAAAATTTATTTTGTTATTATTACCACATAGGTATGATGTCTTGAACGGATTCTGAAGTTTTTGTTTGCTGACCGCAGCAGTGATCCGACCGGTATTATATTAGAATATATAAGAACTCACTACTAATACAGGTATTTCCAAACAAACTATGTTCAATACCGGGTTATTTTCACATTACTACGCCAGATTCATCCATCGAGATCTGCATATTTCTACCTGAATCATAGTACGACCACTAATATTACAGAATTTCAAATTATATTGAAATATGATATATTTGGCTAGCGGCTATCGAAAGTCGGCATCGGATACTCGGGTTCCATCGCGTAGTCACCGCTGGGCTCGGGATGGACGAGCATCTGTTTGCCGTCTTGCCACTGCCTGACCGCAGGGACCATCTCGCCCTCCTTCGGCATCCCGGTGTCGTCGAAGCCGAACTGCCCCATCACCGTATCGAACTGCTGATTCAAGAGTGCGTCCCGGACGGCCGACGGGTCCGTCGAGCCGGCCGTTCGGAGCGCGCTGGCCGCGACCTGGACGACCGTGAACGCGGCGCCGACAGAGTTCACCGGCACGGCGTCGCCCGAGACGCCCTGACGGTCGTGATACCGTTCGATGAGAGCGCCCGTCCCGGTGGTATCGAGTCCGGCGAGCCACCCGACGCCGGTGCTGGCGAAGTAGTCGCCGGTCCCCCCGAGCGCCGTCGTCCACGCTCGCGGGTCGGTCGCGCGGATGAAGTTCACGAGGTTCGGCGTGTAGCCCTGTTGTTTCATCTGCTTGGCCGCGGTGATGCCGTCCGGCGGGACCGGATTCGAGAGGATGGCGTCGGCGTCCGCGTCCTGAGTTTGCGAGATGAGCGTCGTGAAGTCGCTGTTCCCGATTTGGTACTTCTGGCGGAGCACGACCTCGTAGTCCGTCCCCTTGAACGACTGCTCCCACAGATTGGCCAGCTCCTCGCCCCACCCGGAGTTGAGCTCCCAGATGGCGATGCGCTCGGGGCCGTCGTCGAGGGCGTCGAACCAGCTCTTCGTGGTGCGGACCTGGTCCCGGCTCTTGGGGAACGGCGCGAACGTCCACTTGTAGTTCTTCTCCTGGTGGGGCTCCTGGTAGGCGAAGGTGGTGCCGATGAACGGAAGTTCCTGGGATTCGGCGAACGCGCTGCCGGCGGTGACGAGGAGGCTGGAGAAGCTCCCCCACAGCATCGCTACGTCGTTGTTGGAGACGATCTCGTTGAGCCCCGAGCGGGTCTTCTGGGCCTCGCTCTCGTCGTCCTTGATGATCAGTTCGAGCGGCCGGCCGTCGATGCCGCCGTTGTCGTTGACGTACTGGACGCCCATCTCGTAGCCGGCGCGGATGTGTTTGGCCATCGACGAGTACGACCCGCTCTCCGGGAGCGTCGTCCCGATCGTGATCGGTTCGCTCGACCCGCCTTGGGAACTCATCGTGGTGCCGGTCGTGGCTCCCGATCCGTCCGAACCGCCCTCGTCGGAACCGGAGGAACCGGTGGTACACCCCGCGAGACCCGCCAGTCCGGACGTAGCCCCGATTTTTAGCACTGTGCGACGGTCGACGCCGTACTCCTCGCTTGTCATACCTTCTCGTAGGGTTGTCAACTCCATCATTATTATTGTTTGGGTTTTCTGCGTTCCTCGTCGGACGAAGGTGGCGCCGGCGGGTGAGGGGTATCAGTCTTCGCTCGCCAATCCCGACCCCTCGTCGAATGACTCGGGAGCGCCCGGCCCCCACGCGGTCGTCGCAGTCTCGTAATCGACGACGTGGTTCGGCTCCGTCGTCTTCACCTCGGCCATCTCCGCACACATCTCGAATCGGTTCCCGCCCGGTTCCCAGAAGTACGCGTAGAGGTTGTCCCCGGCGAAGTGGCGGCCGATGCCGCGCTCGAAGTCCGCGCCGCGTCCGACCACCGTATCGAGGAAGAGCTTCATATGTTCGATGCTGTCGTATCCCCACGCGAAGTGATGGAGACTGGTCTCGGACAGTTCCGGCTTGTGCTTCAGTGCGATGTCGTGATGCAGCGTGTTACACCGGAGGAAGGCATTCTCCGGGTCGTCCCGGGGACCGACCAGATCGGAGACGTGCAGTCCCACGGCGTCCCGGAGGAACGCCAGATCCGCGTCGAGATCGGGCGTGAAGAACTGGATGTGGTCGACCGCGGAGGGCGCGTGTCCCGCGCGATCCGTCGCCGAGACGTTCGAGTGCGGGTACGCCTCGTCCTCGACGGCGACGATCTCCATCGGGACCCCGCCGGGCAGCTCGAATCGGATCCCGGCCCGCTGTCCCGGTTCGGCGCCGTCGACTCGGGCCGTGTCGACGCCCCGATCACGGAGTCGCTCCTCGTAGCCGTCGACGGCCGCCGAGTCGATAGCGCGGACGGCGAAGTGCTCGATCCCGGTCCCGCCTTCGGTGACGGCCAGGTCGAAGTTGCTGTCGTACCCACGGCCGAAATAGACGGTTCCGTCCGTTTCGCCGCGTTCGACGAGTCCCATCGCGTCGGTGTAGAATCGCCGTGCGTCTTCCAGGTCGGTCACCGCCAGCTTCGCGTGTTCGATTCGTTGCAGGTCACTCATTGGTGTCTCGTTGGTGTTGGATCGTTGTTCGGGGCCGGATCACACTCGGACCCAGACTTCCCCGTCGCGTACGGTCACGTCGAACGTGGCGATGCGCTGGCCCGAGGCCTCGTTCTCGCCGGTTTCGAGGTCCCACTCCCAGAGGTGCCACGGGCACGAGACGGTGCAGTCTTCGGCGTTGACGCCGCCGCGGGATTCGGTCCAGGTGTGATCGGCGTTGATCTTCCGCTCGCCGGCCTTGCACATCGGCGCGTGCTGGTGGGAACAGCGGTTGCTGATCGCGTAGAAGTCGCCGTCGACGTTGAACACGGCGACCTCGATACCGTCTACGTCCACCGCGATGCCGCGACCGACGTCGATGTCGTCGGTCTCGGCCACTTTCGTGTACTCGTCGCCGTCGATGGTCGTGGTCGGATTCGTCGATTCGGACATACTCAGAACCTCAGGATGTCTTTCGCGTTCTGGTGGAGGACGTTGTCGCGGAGCTCCTCGTCCTCGCGGAACGCCCGGCTCGTGAAGAACCACGTCGGGGGATCGAGCGTCTGATGCGGCCAGTCCGACGAGTAGAGGAAGGTGTCCCGGGCCATACTGAGATCCAGCATACTCTCGGCCTCGCCCGCCCGGCGCGGGAGCGCCATCGGCTGTGTGCAGACGTAGATGTTGTCGCGGAGGTATTCGCTTGGGGCGCGGTCGAGGTAGTGTTCGCCAGCGTCGAACTTCCGCGGCGTGATCTGGATGTCCTCGGGGTGCATCTCGTAGAACTCGTCCATCCGGTACCGCATAAACGGAATCCACCAGTGGCCGGCCTCCTGGAAGACCACGTTCAGATCGGGGTACCGATCGAACACGCCGCGCATAATCATATTGGCCGTGTTCACCATCCCGTGGAAGGGCCAGTCGAGCCCCAACACCTCGGTCCAGGTCAACATCTCGTCGCCGACGTAGGAGTGCTGCGGCCAGAACGCGAGCGAGCCGTGGAGCAAGAGCGGCAGCCCGAGGGATTCGAGCTTCTCGAAGACGGGATCGAACTTCTCGACGCCCCAGGGCTTCCGCGGGTCGAACCAACTGTACACCGCGACGACGTCGTCCTCCTCGCCCCAGCGGTCCAGTTCCGCGAGCGCGTGGTCGACGTCCCACTTCGCGATCGAGAGCGCGGTCGGGATGCCCTCGTCGACGAAGTTATCGAGCATATAGGAGTTTCCGGCCTTCAGCACCGCGTTCTTCAGCACCGGGTGGTGCTGCTGGGGTAGCATATTGAGCGCGGCGTTGACGATCGGCGTGTCGATACCGAACTTCTCGCAGGCCTCCCAGACGTCCTCGGGGTACTCCGCGCGGCCCTGTGTGAACAGGCCCTCGTTGCCCTCGGCGATGGCGTACGCGGCGTCCCACTTGTCGGGGATCGGCCACATCCCGAACTCCGTCGTGAGCCGATCGAGCGCCCGCTCGTCCTCGATATATGGCTCGAGTTCCTCTTCGAGCGGATTCACGTGGAAGTCCAGATCGATCACCTCGGTCTCGAACGCCTCCTCGGGGACCTCGGCAGCCGAGTCTAACCGCTGGATTGACGATCCCATATGCTCGGCGTGGATCTAATAATACATATAGATTTGGATGCACTCGGTTTGTCAGCCGATTTCCACACGACGACCGAGGGCCCGGGAGTATCGAACACCGTCTCCACGGACGGTCCATTCGCCGAGTTCCGGAATGAGAAACGATCGGGGTGTCGCGATGGATCGACAGAAAATACCCGATATACGTCAAAAACCGATTTCGGGTACATATTCGCCGAACACGTGCGTTTTCCGAACCGATCAGCGTGGCAAATCCGACGTGAGGAACCAACCGGCTCACATCCGTACATTTGTTATTGACGACTCAAACGGTTCTCGATCGTGAAACCGATTGGTCGTCTCATCTATCCTCACCACGGGCCAACGCATCGCTGCCAATCGGAGAGAATGAGGACACCAGATCGCGCCGAAGCCGATGGCGGTCTCGTCGAAATATTCATTACATACTGGGCGAATGGTTTCGGTATGCGAAACGACGCGCTCCCGTCGGGCACGGTCAAATCGGGGGCCAAACTGCTCCGCATCGTCACGCTGCTCAAGGAACACGACGGCCTGCGCGTGTCGGAGGTGGCAGAGCGCCTCGACGCGTCCAAGGGCTCGGTCCACCGGTATCTCAAGACGCTCCACGAGTGCGGATACGCGACGAAGTCCGACGGCGTGTACCGACTCAGCCTGCGATTTCTGGACTACGGGGTCTACCGGCAATACCGAAACGAACTGTATCAGATCGCTCGACCGAAGGTGGAGGCGCTCGCCGCGGACGTCGACGAGCGCGCATGGTGTCACGTCGAAGAGCGGGGGCAGGGCGTGTTCATTCACGGAGCGATCGGCGAGAACGTCGTGGCGACGGACGCCCGTATCGGCCGGCACGTCCCGTTACACACGACTTCTGGGGGCAAAGCGATACTCGCAGAGCTACCGGACGCCCGAGTCGAACAGATAATCGAACAGCGCGGGCTCTCACAGCGAACTGACCACACGCTCTCGTCGCGGGAGCAGCTGTTCGCCGAGCTGGACGAGATCCGCGAGCGGGGCTACGCGTTGAACTTCGAGGAGTCGATCGACGGGCTCCACGCCGTCGGCGCCGCCATCGTCGACGAGGAGGGCGTCCGTGGGGCGATCAGCGTCGCCGGCGCGGCGCATCGGATGCCCGAGTCGAGGTGCCGGAACGAGATCGCAGATCGGGTGCTCGCGGCGACGAACGAAGTCGAACTCAACCTCGTCCACGGTTCCGATATGGCGTAACGTCTCTGTGTCAAGGGCTCGTGTCCGAGGGTTGGATCTCAGTCGCCGTCTTTCAGTCCAGAGAACGTGCTCTGACGAACACGTTCGAGGAAACAACGAGATAACATACGTACACTAGTTATATAGAGGGCGTCGCAGGACAGCCGCAGTCGAGATGCATCCGCGGTAATCGACTCGAGTGCCGGCGTCACTGGTAGTGCTTGTACCGAAGTTCGCTGACGTTGACCGCGTTCTTGATCGCATCGAGCAGTCCGTCGTAACTCTCCTCACCGATCCGTCGCTTCGGTCCCGAGATGGAAACCGCGGCCGGAGGCGACGGATTGCTGTCGTACTGTATGGGGACGGCGAGCGCCTTGATTCCCCGGCGTCGCTCTTCGTCCTCGATGGAGAAGCCGCGGTCGCGAATGGTCTCGATTCGTTCGAAGAGCGTTTCCCGGTCCGTGATCGTTCGGTCGGTCGCTTCCGGAAGCCCGTGTCGATCGACGATGTCGTGTATTCGCTGGTCGGGCAACTGCGCGAGGAGCGCTTTTCCGAGCGCGGTCCAGTGCATATGCGTGTACTGTCCGACGGGTGAATTGTCGAACACGCCCTCCGAGGGTTCCGAGGTGTACAACAGGACCCGTTTGCCGTCCTCTTCGATTCCGAGGTTGGCGACCTCGTTCGTCTGGGCCGAAAGCTCGTCGACCTGAGGACGAACGGTGCGGAAGATGCTCATCCGCTGCCGGATGTCCCCGCCGAGTTCCAAGAACCGCAGACTGGAACGGTATTGGCCGTCGTCGTTGAGGACGAATCCCTCCTCCTCCAAGGTCTTCAGATAGATGTGGACGGTGCTCGACGGCATATCCAGGTGGTCAGCGAGTTCCGACACGCCGGCCGTTTCCAACTCCCGCAGGCCGTCGACGATCGTGAACATCGTACTGATGGCTTTGATGCGGTTTCGTGAGCCACCCTGATTCTCTTTCTTTGCCATACGCGATGATCGATACCTGCATAAAAATAGGTTATGATCCGGTGAATCGATACAACATTGTTGGATTACGACACCGAGGAAATCGAACGGAACGGTCGGCGACAAACCACAGCGATCATTCGTTATATACTGTTCTTGAAAGATAGAACACTTCCGCCGAATTCGACGATCACTCGATCCAACGTCGTTGGACGGCCGATTCTGCCGGGGTTTTGCCGCACTCTTCACCGTCTTCGGAGCCCGTTCGACGGCGCAGTCAAGTATCCCGAAGGGATTGACAGGAGCTAAACGGATGAATCGGCTGGTAAACGATGGTGATGCTTTCTCCCGTGGTCGGAGAACGCCTCAATTCGGAAGATTCAGACACAGAGGCCCGTTTGCGGCGTCTGCGGCGAGATGTCTCTGATGATTAATCACACACATCTTCCAACAGTGTTGGACAACTGCTCGGGACAGCTATGAGACCGCTCGACGGAGTCCGGGTAAGATATTTATATTTCTATCTCAATAGCCCGGGTATGGTTGATCAGCTAGACGGTGACGTAGCGTTCGTAGTCGGCGCTTCCTCGGGAATCGGACGGGCAGTTGCCGAACGGTTCGGTCGGGAAGGCGCGAAGGTCGTCGTCGGGGACATCCGCGAGGAGCCGCGGTCCGGCGGAACACCGACTCACGAGGTCATCCGGGAGGACGGCGGCGAGGCCGCCTTCGTCGAGTGTGATCTGACCGATCAGTCTACGGTGGATGCCGCTGTCGAGGCCGCGATCGAAGAGTTCGGTCCGTTGGACATCGCATTCAACAGCGCCGGCGCGATGACGCGGGGACCGATCACCGAGACGGACGAATCGGACATCGAACTGGTGATCGACGTCAATCTCACCGGGCCGATGCGGCTCGCCAAGGCCGCGCTCCCGTCGCTCGTCGAGACCGACGGGACGCTCATCAACATCTCCTCGGAGGCGGGCGAGCGCGGCATCGAGAATCTCCCCGTCTACTGTTCGAGCAAGGGTGGCGTCAACGCGTTGACCCGCCAGCTGGCCGTGGAGTTCGGACCCAAAGGCGTCAACGTGAACGCGATCGCCCCAGGCACCACGAAGACGGCGATAAACGAGGAAGTCAGAGAGGAAAACCCCGAGTGGGTGGAAGAGCGACGGGAGGCAATCCCGATCCGCCGGCTGAACGAACCCAGCGACATCGCGGAACTGGCCACGTACCTCGCATCGGAGGGCGCCCGGAACGTCAACGGCGCCGTCGTGAACATCGACGGGGGAACGACCGCGCAGTAGAAGACCGCGACCGTCCACGACGTCCCAGCACCGGGAGACGCCATCAGACCAGCCCCCGAGAACACGGAGCGAAAGAACACATGAGTTCAACCGAGCAAGTCGCGAGGGAGTATGTCCGAACCGAAAGCAGATAGTCCAGTTCACGTCGATAGCGAGTCACTGCGATCGTTCGTCGAAACGGTGCTCACCGAAGGCGGTGTCGCGGACGAGCACGCACACAGAGTCGCCGACGGCCTCGTCCGGGCGGATATGCGGGGAGTCTCCTCGCACGGGGTCGCGCGACTCGAAGTGTATATGAAGAAGTTCGAGGGGGGCGGATTCAATCCGGATCCCGACATCTCGGTCACGCCGATCGATGCGGCGGCCGCGATGGTCGACGCAGACGACGGACCGGGCCAGAGCGCCGCGTACCTGGCGATGAACGAGGCGATGGACTTAGCGCGGGAAGCGGGGATCGGGATGGCCTCGGTGACGAACAGCAACCACTTCGGGACGGCCGCCTACTACACCGAATATGCCTCCGACGAGGATTTCATCGGGATCGCGATGACGAACGTCGGCTCGGACGTCATCCCGTTCGGTGGGTCGAAGCCGTTCCTCGGGACGAATCCGATCTCGGTATCGGTCCCGACGAACCGCTCGTTCCCGATCACGCTCGATATGGCCACGAGCATCGTTGCGATGGGTCGGATCCAGGAGGAATCGCGACGGGAGGACACCGAGATACCCTCGGACTGGGCGGTGAACGAGCAGGGCGAGCCGACGACGGATCCCCACGAGGCCGTCGCGGTCCGGCCGGTCGGAGGACCGAAAGGGTACGGGCTGGGGGTCGTCGTGGACGTCCTGTGCGGGCTGCTCTCCGGTGTCGGGACCAGCCCGGAAATCGGACCCCTCTACGACGACTACGACCAGCCGATGCGTCTCGGTCACTTCATCGCGGCGATCGACGTATCGGCGTTCCGGGACGTCGAGACGTTCAAGGCGGACGTCGACGACTACATCGACCAGCTCAAAGCCGTCGAGACCCGCGAGGGGTTCGACGAGGTGAAGCTCCCGGGCGAGATCGAGACCGCGAAGTACAGAGAGCAAGCGCAGAACGGCGTCGAACTCCAGCCGAGCACAGTGGAGAGCCTTCGCACTCTGGCCGAGTACTACGACGTTTCGTTCCCGAACTAGTCGGTCGTTCCGGAAGCTCGCAAAAACTGATCGCGGATCGGTTCTCCGACAGGGTCGCGAGCCGACTACCCGACTCCGACTACTCGTCACGCCGCCCCCAGGCGAAGGCGGTCCAACCGCCGTCGGCCCGGAGCACCTCGCCGGTGACGTAGTGATCGTTGCTGACGAGGAACGTCGCGCACTCGCCCATCTCTTCGAGGCTCCCGTAGCGGCCGAGCGGCGTCCGACTGCGGATGTCCTCGTCGGTGTAATCGGCGGCTGACTGGGTCTGTTCGGTGATGTTGGTCTGAATGAACCCCGGCGCGAGCGCGTTGACGTGGATGTCGTGTTCGGCCCACTCAACCGCGAGGGTCCGAGTGAGATTGTCGACGCCGGCCTTCGCCGCGCAGTAGGGCGCCCGCTTCTGAAGTCCCTGTTGACCCAGCATCGAGGAGATGTTCAGGATCGACCCACCGGTCCCCTGCTCGATCATCTGGCGTCCGGCGGCCTGGGAGCCGAAAAAGACGCCGGTAAGGTCGACGTCGATGACGTGTCGCCACGCCTCGGGATCGAACTCCTCGGCGGGGGCGATCTCGGTCACGCCCGCGTTGTTCACCATAATGTCGAGGCTTCCGAACTCCTCGACCGTCGCCTCGACGAGCGATCCCATCTGATCGTAGTCCGTGACGTCGCTCTCGATGGCGACTGCTGTGCCTCCCTCGTCGCGGATCTCTGCGGCCGTCGTTTCGGCGCGGTCGTACGACCGGGAGTTGGTTACGACGTTCGCCCCCTCGGCCGCGAATCGTTTCGCGATCGCCGCTCCGATCCCGGCGCTCGAGCCGGTGACGATGGCCGTCTGACCGGACAGTCTTTCGGTCATAACGCACTCGATTGGTGACGGTCCTGCGGTATTATTCTACCGGTCGGCTGGACCCTCGTCGCATCCGGGCTCACGACCGCCGTTCATAAATTCGATCTGATAGATTGGGAAAGTGATTTACAGCGGGAGAGTGACTACTCTCGATATGACGCGTATTGAGGTGGAGTCACTTACCAAATCGTACGGTTCGCTCGTCGCCGTGGACGACATCAGCTTCGAGGTCGGCGAGGGCGAGTTTCTGACGATCGTGGGGCCATCGGGGTGCGGGAAGACGACCACCCTCAGGTGTATCGCAGGCCTCGAGACGCCGACCGAGGGTCGGATCCTGTTCGACGACCAGGATGTCACCGACGTTCCGGTGAACGACCGGAACCTCGCGATGATGTTCCAGAGCATCGCGCTGTACCCACATATGACGCTCCGGGAGAACATCGAATATCCGCTGAAGGTCAAGGGAGTCCCGAAGTCCGAGCGCCGCGAGGCCGCAGAGGAGGCGGCTGAGGTGATGCAAATCGGGGAGTCCCTGGACAAGTACCCCGGGAGCCTGAGCGGTGGTCAACAACAGCGAGTCGCTCTCGCACAGACCGTCGTGGGGGATCCGGTCGCGTTCCTGATGGACGAGCCGCTGAGCGATCTGGACGCGAAACTGAAGATCGACATCCGCAAGGAGATCCAGCGGATTCACAAGCGATTGGGCCAACCGGCCGTCTACGTCACGCACGATCAGGAAGAAGCGATGACGATGAGCGATCGGATCATCGTCATGAACGAGGGGCAAATCGAACAGATCGGCGACGTCGACGAGGTACACCTGTATCCGAACAATACGTTCGTAGCCGAGTTCATCGGGAACCCCAGTATGAACTTCCTCGACTGCTCAGTCGTCGAGTGGGGTGACGAGACCGCAGTCGTCGACGTCGAGGGGAGTCGGATCGAGTTCCCGATCGAGCGGACTGCGAGCCAGTTCGAGGGGGAAGAAGCGATACTCGGCGTCCGCCCGCAACACGTCTCGTTCGCGGGAGAGGACCGATCGTTCACCGCCACGGTCCGCCTCATCGAACCGCTCGACGACCGGGCGCTGGCGACGATCGACGGCCCGCAGGGCGAACTCGCAGCGCTGATCCCACGGGACAGCGACGTCGCCGAAGGCGACGAGGTCGACATCCACCTGAATCCGCGTGAACTCCACCTGTTCGATCGCGAGACCACGCGGCTGGTCGGCCGGAGCCAGCGCAACCCGACGGCAGCGAGGGAAGTGATCGACGCAGAGGACCACGTCTAGTCCGGGGGCGAGTAGCAGTCCGGATCGAGCGCCGCCCCTTCCCGACGATCTGATCTTCGCGTCCGGCGATCGGATTGTTATTTATGTATAATTTATTGTATAATAAACATAAGGTATATATAGTAATAAACAATGTGTCAGAGTATGGCAGACGAAAGCCATAGGTCTGACCAGCGGAGCAAAGAGGGTGTAGACTCGAACGAGTGTGGCTGTCGCTTCGATCGCCGGCGATTCATAAAGGTCGCCGGCGGAGCAGCCGGGGTGACCGGACTAGCGGGTTGTTCGAGTTCCAACAACAGCAATACAGAAAGCGACGACACGTCGAGCGGGGGAACCTCCGGTTCGACGAGCGGGAGTGCCGGCGGGAGCGGCGAGTGGCCCGACCTCAGCGGTCAGGAGGTCCACTTCCTGACCGACGAATCCAGCGAGAAGTTCACCCAGTTCTTCCAGCGCGTGAAAGAGGACTTCGAGAGCGACACCGGCGCGACGGTGAACCTCGATCTCGTCAATCTCGGCGAACAGGGCCCCCGCCTGTCGCAGCTGCTCCAGGCTGGTGATCCACCGGACGTGATGCAGGCGGTCCAGACCCGCGTCGTGCAACTGCAGAACCAGGGCGTCGCCGGGTCGGTCGACTCGGCGATGAGCGATATGCAGGACCGATACGGCGACCCCGTAGACGGAACCCGCGTCCAGGTCGACGGGACGGACTACGCCGTTCCCTGTTGGATCAATCCGTCGGGACAGTGGTACCGGGAGGATATCTACGAGGGGAATCCCGAGACGTGGGACGATATGCTGAACTACGCGGAGCAGGCCGACGACCCCGACGGCATCCGCGGGACGTCGATCCCGCTCGGCCGGGCGCTCTGTGTGGACTCGTTCTTCCTCGCGTATCTGTACACGAACGAGGGGCGCGTGTGTGCCCGCGACGACAACGGGGAGGTCCAGTGTGTGATGAATCAGGGCGAGAACAAGCAGCGGTGGATCGAGACCCTGGAGTTCTTCAGCGACCTCTACCAGTACTCCCCGACGAACGCGAACGCCGCCTGTTCCCAACAAGTCCAGGCGATACCGAACCAGACCTCCGCCGAGGCGGGCTACGTCGGGGCCCGACCGAAGGTCCAGTCGGTCCAACAGGGCAAGGAGTTCGCCGGCGACGTCCGGGCGTCCCAGGTCCCCCAAAACCGGACCTCCCAGCACCACGCCAACGCGATCACGTATATGACGTTCGAGGATGCCAACGTGGAGGCCGGCAACGCGTTCATCAGCTATCTCTTCCAGGAGGAGTACTTCATCGACCTGCTCTTGCTGACGCCGATCCACAACAATCCGAGCTACCCGTCGATCCGGGAGAACACCAGGTACCAACAGGGGCTGGAGAACCTCGACGACGCGTGGTCCGATTCGGACATCGAGACCTCGCTGGCGTTCGCAGACGACATCCTCCCGTTCAGTCAGGAGACGTCGCCCCCGAACCCGTACGCGGGCACGATCTACAGTTCCAAGCTCCTTGTCGACATCCTCAACGACGCCACGATCAACGAGCGGGATCCGGAGACGATCGTCGAAGAGTACGCCAGTCAGATCCAGTCGGTTATCGATCAGGCGCGGTCGTAGCGGGCCAATCCCGGTGTCGTAACAAAAAGATTATTGAAGAATACGTGTTACCTGCTATCGATGGCCACAGAAGTCTCAGATGACCTGAAGGGTCGGCCGGA
Organism: Halobellus sp. MBLA0158; assembly: GCF_041477585.1. NCBI lineage: Archaea > Methanobacteriati > Methanobacteriota > Halobacteria > Halobacteriales > Haloferacaceae > Halobellus > Halobellus rubicundus. Next base: position 1,421,208 of record NZ_JBGNYA010000001.1, on the reverse strand, counting down.
ACGGGGCCGTAAGTATCGGGACCGGCTGTATCGAACGCTGTCGGAACGGCGGGTGATGGCCGCTCTCACCATCCTACCGGCGCTCCTGTTGTTCGTGTTCATCACGCTCGGTCCGATCGTCTGGGCGATCGCCGCTGGGTTCTACGAGATTCCCGTGTTCGTGCCCCAGTGGGAGTTCGTCTTCCTGGACAACTACATCGAACTGCTCGGCGAAGGTCCCTTCTGGGCCTCGCTGTGGCGCTCCGTGGTGTTTGCCGGTGGATCGACGGCGTTCCAGCTCGTCGTCGGGACGGGTATCGCGCTCCTCATCAACCGAGAGTTCCGGTTCTCGCGTCTCGTCCAGACGGTCGTCATCCTGCCGTATATGATCCCTACCGCGGTGCTCGGATTTATGGCTCTCTGGATGGGGAACGCGCAGTGGGGGATCATCAACCGCGTGCTCATCGATTTCGGGATTCTCAGCGGGCCGTTCAGTTGGTTCGGACGACACAGCACCGCAATGATCGCGGTGATTCTGACGAGCAGTTGGAAGTTCACGATATTCGTGACGATAATGGTGCTCGCACGGTTACAGAGCATCCCGGACGACTTCTACGAGGCCGCCAGAGTCGCCGGAGCGTCTCGCTACCAAGTGTTTCGGGACATCACGCTGCCGAACCTAAAGAGCGTGATCTTCATCGTGCTGCTGCTTCGCGGCGTGTGGATGTTCAATAAATTCGACATCGTCTGGGTGCTGACCGGTGGCGGACCGGGCGACGCCACTCGTACGGCGCCGATCTATGCGTACGAACTCGCCTTCGGGATGACGCGGTTAGGGAAAGCGGCCGCGATGTCGACGCTGCTCTTCGTGATACTGGCTAGCGTCGCGGTGATCTACTTCCGTACCCTACAGCCCGCCGAGGAGGTGCGTGCCGAATGAGCTCACAGTCAGACCTCGCGTCCGTCATCGGATACCGTCGGGTGGAACAGCTCTGGAAACTGACTCTCGCGGGATTCACACTGCTCGTGCTCGCGGCCATCGCGCTCCCGATCCTCTGGATGTTCCACACATCCATCCGGCCGCAGGACCAGATATTCGTCCAGTCCGTGCAGCTGATTCCCCGGACGATCTCGTTCACGCACTACGAGACGCTTCTGTTCGACACCAACTTCCTCACCTTCTACAAAAACAGCGTCCTCGTCTCGCTGGGCGTCGTCACGCTCACCGTGGTGTTGTCCACGCTGGGCGGATACGGGCTCGCCCGACTCGACTTCCGGTTCAAGCGTCGCTTCGCCCGGCTCGTCCTGTTCGGCTATATGTTCCCGGCGATCCTGCTTTCGATTCCGATGTTCATCATCTGGAGCGAGATCGGTCTCACCAACAACCTCGTCGGTCTCGTGTTGGCCGAGACCGCGCTGTCGCTGCCCTTCTCCCTGTGGCTGATGTGGCAGTTCTTCCAGACAGTCCCACAGACGCTGGAGGAATCCGCTCGTATCAGGGGTGCGACGCGATTTGAGGCGTTCAAGGACGTCGCGCTCCCGATAGCGAAGCCCGGAATGATCGCTGTGGCGCTGTTTTCCTACGCGATCTCGTGGAACGAGTACACCATTCCGAAGGTGCTGATGTCGGCGCGGAACAAGTGGCCGCTCACAGTCGGTCTATTCACGTTCTCGGAGGGACAACGGGTCTTCTGGGGACAGATAATGGCCGCGAGTACTCTCATCGTCATTCCGGCGTTCATTTTCGTCATTTTCCTTCGCAAGTACCTCCTCGAAGGGTTCCGGACGACCAGCATCTGAACGCACTGGCTCCGGACTTTTTCGACACACGCGCCTCAGGGTATCCATCATCAGCCTCGTTTTCGTACCTCCTCTGTCGTCACGGCGAGTGAAAGTCGGCGGTCGATCGCAGTCCGTCACTCGAACGTCGCGACGATCGCAGTCTCTGTTCGGTCGTGGAGTTCCCGCACCCGCCCCAGGACGTCGCTACAGAGATACAGGATCGGATAATTGTGCTCCAAGTCGTCGTAGAGGTACTCCGGGAGATCACAGCAGTCCTGCGTGAGTCCGTGTGTGGTCCGGTGATGCCGGATCGTCGCTTGGCGGTCCGCCGTGAGGTCCTCACAGGCGTCCTCAAGTCTAAGCAGGTGAGAACGGTACGCGTCCAAGGTGCCGAAATCCTGCTCCGCAAAGTGGGCATCCTCGTAGAATCGCACTTCCTCGGCGATCGATTCCAGTTCCGCACCGACGTCGGTTACCGATTCGAGCTCCCGCTCGCAACTCCGTAGCAGCGAATTCCGCTGCTGTTTCGCGCGGTCTATCCGATCGAGGAGGGCGTCCTTGGCCGAGGGCGTGAAGCACTCGTCGTTGAACAGAACGGTCTCGAACTCCGGCCCGAACTCCCGCCGGAGCGCCTCCCGGTAGGATTCCGCATACTCATCTTCGAAGAACGGCAGCGACATCACGGTCGATCGAAATGCCTCCCGAATCTGCTCGGAGATGCCGCTTTCGGTCCCCCCAACACCGGAACACGGATCCGTTCCCGCTGTCAGCACCGGCCGTGAAGCGACATCATCACTCCCGGCAGTGAAGCGGTCCGTTCGGGTGTCGATTTGCCGAATACGTGACGCGAAGTCGGCGAATGCTCGTTTCTCCCGCTCCGTGCGAGTGATTTCGTGTTGTACGACGCGCTGTGTCGTGTCTACCACCTCCTCCACGTTCGCGCCAGGCGTGGTTGTCACTCCCATAGACATCGATGATATATCATCCAGTTACAAAACAGTATCCTAGTACAGGAATATGGCTCCTAGAAGATGCACAAAAATATTCGAACACTGATCGAATATTCGGCCGGGCATAGATGAGTGATCGTAGCCGCCCTCAGATATCGCAGTATTCATATCAGAAATAAATACTACTAATATATCTTCTAAATATGTCAAACCTGTTTCGGTATATTTCTGGAATTCTCAAAACACCTTCCCGTAGCTAATTTATGCTATCTATACCTGCTAATACATTCTATTTTTGTATCTCATATTTTCTATGAATTATATTTCTACTTTACTATCAATCAAATCAGTCCTCGTCGAGTAGATACGCGAACGCTTCGAGGGTGTTTTCCCCTTCGACAGTGGCTTCGACGTACTTGTTCCGGCCCTTCTTGAACGTCTCCACGTACCCGTCGTCGCGCAGCGAGTTCAGCAGGTGCGAGTCGAGCAGCCGATACAGCCCGCGCGTGTCGTCTTCACTGTGGCCGGCGAGCGGGTCGATACCGGCGCCGACTGCGAACTCGATGCACTCCTGTTTCGTGACCGGGCCGTCCTCGACGACGTAGCGGAGCAGGCGAAGCGGGTCCCGAGACGGCGCTTGGATCGGGTACGTCGGCAGGCGGGACACGCTGGTGACGTTTTTCGCCACCGGGACCTCCTTGTCCTGTCCGTACTCGGCGGCGCTGACGTAGATCGGCTCGGCATTGCCCGTGACCATACACGCGATCATCCCCGCGATCGCGGTGACCTTCCCACCAGATGCCAGATTCACGTACACCTCGTGTTCCCTGTTGGCCTGGATGAGCTCGGCGACCGTCCGGAGCGTGTCGTACAGATCGAAGATGTTGCAGACGGTGTCGTCATCGACAGCAATGCCGGCGGCGCGGAGATCCTCGCGGATGTCCGCGTAGTACTCTGGCCGCTTCGCCGGGTCGTCGCCCTCGTGGTACACGAGGTACACGCGGTCGGCCCGCATCCGGATCGCCGGGACGGTCACGCGTTCGTATTCGTAGCCCAGCGGGACGATGTGGACCCGATCGGACACGGTCAGGCCCTCGAACGACACCGACTCGTCCGCCGCTGTTTCGTCCTCGGTCGTCGCGTTCGATCGGTCGTCCGCGGGCGTCGGGGCTGGCTCCTCGTCGGTCATAGGATCGCTTCGTGAGGGTACAGTATAGATACTGCGGTCGTTTCGTTGATGATGTTACAATTACTTACGTTCTCAATGGTGCTTCTTTGTCAGCGGAGTGCTCTTGTATCTCTGTCACGTGAACGAACCAATGGATGCGGAAGCATCCCCCCGCTTCGGCCCTCCACCGTTTCGCTCGGTCGCCGTCGACGTTCTCGAATCTCGTCACCGCGTCCCGCACGGAGCGACGAACAGCAACGCCTGTATGGTCGTAGAGTCCCACCTCCGAGGAGACGCAATGGCCTCGCTCGACGTCGTTTCGGTCGGCAGTGCCGTCATCGACCACCTGTACGCGCTCTCGAACCTCCCAGAGCCCGACGGCGGGGCGTTCGTCCGCGATCACGCGACAGAAGTGGGCGGCGTCGCCGCGAACGTCGCTTCGGGGCTCGCCGCGCTGGGGAACGAGACGGGCATCGTCACGCGCGTCGGCGAGGATGCAGCCGAGGAGATCGAGGATGACCTCCGCGCACGCGGGATCGACTGCACTCGGGTCCGTTCCGGCCCCGAGGAGTCGTCGTACACGCTGGTCCTCCGCGGTCCGGACGGCGAGCGAATGATCGTCGCCGGCGGGGACAGCGTCCCGAAGCTTCGGCTCGACGAGGCCGACGTCGAGTACGCGGGCGAGGCCGGAACGGTCTTCACCAGCGCCTACGCTCCCGACGAGGTGGTCTCCGGACTCGTGGACGCGCGCGAGCGCGGACCGGTCTCGACGCTCGTGTTCGACCTCGCGGGGCCGCTCTCGGAGCTCGAAGGCCGGGGAACGACGCCGGCCACTATCGATCGCCTTCTCCCCGTGATCGATCTGTTCGTGGTCGGTGAGGTCGCCGCCGAGTCGTACTTCGGCGGCGGGGTCGAGGAGGCCGTAACTGCCCTCGCGCGACGGGGCGTCTCTCGCGCCGCCGTCACGCGGGGGCGCGACGGCGCGGTCCTCCTCGACGAGGGGGCGGTGACCGAGGTGCCCGCCTTCGAGGTGGACGTGACGGACACGACCGGCGCCGGCGACGCCTTCACCGCGGGGCTGATCCACACGTGGGTGCTCGGCGGGCAGTCGCCGGCGGCAGCAGGTCGCTTTGCGGCCGCCGCGGCGGCGCTCAACTGCACCGCCGACGGCGCACGCGGCCGCCTTCCCTCGGAGTCCGCGGTGCGGGAGTTCCTGGAGACTCAGTGAGGGCGGGCGTCGACGAGGCGCTCGACCGCGGCTTCGTCCACGGGGTTCGTCGTCTCGCCGCCCCGTTTGAGCGCCGTCCCGACGATCGCGCCGTCGGCGACCGAGAGGAGTTCGGGCGCCGTCTCGGGCGTCACGCCGCTGCCGACCAGGACCGGCGCGTCGAGGCCGCGCGCGTCGCGGGCTTCGACCACGGCGTCGAGGGCGTCCGTCTCGACCGCCTCGCCCGTGCCGGTGCCGCTCACGACGACCGCGTCGGCCCCGCCGCGCTCGACGAGTTCGCTCACGACCTCGCCGAGCGGCCGTTCGGCGACCGGTGCGGAGTGCTTCACGTCGATGTCCGCGAGGATCGCGACGTCGGCGTCGAGCCGCTCGCGGAGCCGCAGCGTCTCGTGAGCCGTCCCCTCGATGAGGCCCTGGTCGGTCAGTCGCGCCCCGGTGTGTACGTTCACGCGGACGAAGGCCCCGCCAGTCGCGGCGGCGACGCCGAGCGCGCTCCGGGCGTCGTTTCGGAGCACGTTCACGCCGAAGGGGATCGAGACGCGTTCGCGGAGCGACTCCGCGAGCGCCGCGACGTCGGCGACGACGTGGCGGGGCACCCGGTCCGGGTAGAAGGGAGCGTCGCCGAAGTTCTCCAGCATAATCCCGTCGACGCCTCCCGATTCGAGCGCCGACGCGTCCCGGTGGAGTCGGTCGCGGATCGCGCCCCTGTCGCCGTCGAAGCCGGGCGCGCCCGGGAGCGGCGGCAGGTGTACCATTCCGATGATCGGCGTCTCCGAGCCGAAGATGTCCATACCGCTGTCTCACCGTTCGAGAGACTTAATCGACTCCGCTCACGGGCGATCGGCGAGGTACCGCTGGACCGACTCCGCGATCGCGGAGTCGAGCGCTCGCATCGACACGACGGGGTCGCCGTCCCGGTACAGTTCGGGGTAGCGTTCCCGGGCGATGTCGGCGACGACGCGGTCGCGTACGGCCTCGACCGACGGAGCGTACTCGGTAGCGTCCAGGCGCGCGACCGTCTCGGCGATGCGCTCTTCGGTCGCGTATCGCGTCACGACGTCCGCAACGGAGGGGTCGTCGCGGTCCGATCCGGTGGCCGTCGCGACGGGGCGCCACGCCTGGGCGCGCGTCCCGGTCTTGTCGCGGAGGAGGACGCCGGCGGCGCGGCCGTCGCGCCACGCCGACGACGGGAATCCGTCGGGGTCGGTATACTGAGAGAGGTCGGTGTGGGACACGGGCTGTTCCTTCGCGACGGCGGGCAGAGTCGGCACGCCGAGCCGTTCGAACGCCGCCGTCGCCGTATCCGGCGGCAGGAACCGATCCGTCCGGTCGCTCCAGACGTCGCTGCCGAGGAACGCCGGGACGTCGCGCCACGGGTAGTCGATACCCTCGTTCCACGTGGCTCGCCCGACGAACGTGATGGTCTCCGGATCGTCGACCGCAGACCGGACCGCGTCGCGGTCGAGGGCCTCCCGGAGTCGCCACGCCGCGCGCCGATACGGGGCCGAAAGCGCCGTGACGGTCGTGCTCGTCTCGTCCGGCGTAGCGAACGCGAGTCCGCCGGCCGCCGTCACCTGAAACCGGAGCCGTCCCCCCGTCGGGAGCTCCTGCACCCAGAGGTGGCCGGACAGGTCCGTCGGCGGCGTCAGCTCCGGGGTCTCCGGCAGCGACTGCATACCGTCAGGGGCGCCCGCCGGCGAGGTAAGCCTTCCGCCGCGGCCGGATTCAGATGATGAGTCTCTCGACGACGAGCACGCTCGCGTGCCGATATAAAAATCACCACACACCTACGGCAGCCGGCCTATCCGGTCCCGTCGCGTACTCTCAGTTGTCAGAGCGACGGCCGATCCGAGCACGGACTTCGAACCGTTCCCACACGAACACAGATGTCAGCTACGACACCGCCCGCGAAGACTGACGCATCGCTGCTCGCCGACCGCGACGTCGAATCCGGCTACCGCGAGGTGAACGGCGTCCGACTGCACGTGGTGACGGCGGGCGAGCCGGACGCGCCCCTCGTCGTCCTGCTGCACGGGCATCCGGACTTCTGGTACGGCTGGCGCGAGCAGATCGTCGCGCTCGCCGACGCCGGCTACCGCGTCGTCGTCCCGGACCAGCGGGGCTGTAATCTGAGCGAGGCGCCCGAGGGGATCGACGCCTACCGGCAGTCGAACCTCGTCGCCGACGTCTGCGGACTGATCCACACAGAGGGGCGCGAGTCGGCCCACGTGGTCGGACACGACTTCGGCGCGTTCGTCGCCTGGAACGTCGCCCTCCGCGAGCCCGCAGTCGTCGACCGACTCGGGATCTGCAACGTCCCCCACCCGACGGTGTATCGGGAGACGCTTCGGTCCAGCCTCCGACAGATCGTTCGGAGCTGGTACGTCTGGTTCTATCAGCTCCCGAAGCTCCCCGAGTGGATGCTGCGCCGAAACGAGATGGACAATATGGTCGCGACGCTGGAGCTCTCCTCGAATCCCGGTACCTTCGACGACGAGACGATCGCTCGGTATCAGGCGGCGTGGCGACACACCGGCGTCGAACCGCGGATACACTGGTACCGCGGCTTCCGGCGGTCCGAGCGCCCGGCGCGCGACACCGTGACACAGCCGACGCTCATCTGCTGGGGTGAAGACGACATCGGCCTCGTGCCTTCGATGGCCGAACGGAGCCTCGACTACTGCGAGACCGGCCGGCTGCGGACGTTCCCGGAGGCGTCCCACTGGGTGCATCACGAGCGGGCAGCGGTGACCGACGCGCTCCTCGATCACCTCTCGTGACCGACTCCGCCTTCCGGCGCCGGGAGGCTCGGTCGCTGCGCGGCGTCGTCAGCGATCCCCCGAGCCGGGCTTCGGCTGGGCCTCTCAGATCCCGGATCCGCCGTCGACCGGGACGGTCGCGCCGTTGACGAAGCTCGCGTGCCGGCTGGACAGGAACGTGACCACCGCCCCCAGGTCGAGCGGATCCCCCGGCGACTCGTAGGGACAGTCCGCGAGCACGGCCTCCCAGGCCGACGCGAGGTCCTCGAACTCGCCGGCGTCGACGCGTCGAGCGAGGAGCCCCTCCAGGTCCGCGGTCTCGTGCGGCCCCGGAGCGACCGCGTTCACGCGGACATCCGGCGCGAACGCCGTCGCCTGGCTCTCGGTGAGCCCCTGGACCGCTCGCCCGTAGGCGGTCGCCACCGACAGCTCGTCCGCGAGCGCCGGAATGGCGGGGTTGGCGACGGTGACGACCGTGCCCGCATCGGAGGCTTCGAGGTGCGGGGCGGACTCGCGGATGGCCCAGACGACGCTCATAAACAGCCGATCGAACCCCCGGAACCAGTCCTCGTCGGAGACGTCGAGGAACCGCCCCGGTTCGAGCGGTCGGGGCCCCGTGACGAGATGGTCGATGCCACCGTACTGGTCGACGGTCTCTTCGACGAGGACCGCCAGGTGGTCGGGGTCGCGGACGTCGAGTTCGAGACCGAAGATGTCCCCCTCACCGAGCGCGTCGAGCCTGTCGCCGGCGTACGCGAGGTCGTCTAGGTTCGGCGCGGCGAGGGCGACGTCCGCGCCCTGACGCGAGAACGCTTCCGCACAGGCGTGGCCGAGGCCCGTGGCGCTTCCGGTGACCAGCGCTACGTTGCCCTCCAGTCCGAGATCGAGGTCCATATCCGACGGTCGGGTACCAGTCGGAAAAGGCTCTTGCCCGGCGACCACCAGATCGGTCTCGCTCCGCTGCAGTTCAGTTCCAAGTCCTCGTCCGAGCAGTTTAACAGGCGATTTACTTTGTCTCTGGGGGGCGCCGATTACGACGTGGGTCATCACGACATCTCTGATGGCACATATCCCGCTACCGTTGCCACGTGTACAGAAGACCTCGTGGCGTTCGTGTCTCCGACGTGTACTCCATCAGTTCTCATCACGCCCGAAGACACGCTCCCCTGCACCGAAATCGAACCGGGCGATTCGATGCGGATCACGATCGATGAGGGGACGATCAGCGATCTCGAAGACGGCACCGGATAGATGACCCGATCAACGTATCGACCCGTTTCGAGTGTTCGTCTTGTTTCTCGACGGCGATGAACCGCATACCTGCGGGATTTATGTCTGTTGATCGGAAGTTTTGGCGTGATGGCCTCGTATGAAGCGTTCGACCCGACCGTCGAGATCAACGGCGAAACCGTCCTGACGATCGTCGAACAGGGGATGGGGAAGTTCTCAGACGCGTATCGGGAGCAAGCGTTGCAGGCGCTGGCTGAAGAGGGGATTACCGACCCCGCACCCGACGAGTGGTATCCGCAACAGGCGTGGTTGAACGCGTTCGAAGCCATCGCCGAGGAACTGCAACCGCACGTGTTGGACCGTCTCGGCGAACAGATTCCGGACGCCGCCGAGTGGCCCAACGAGTTCGACACGGTCCCGGAAGGGCTACGGTCGATCGACGAGGCGTATCAACGGAACCACCGCGGCGGCGAGATCGGGTGGTACCGATTCGAGCAGACCGACGACCGGGCCGGGACAGTCACGTGTTACAACCCGTACCCGTGTCCGTTCGATCGAGGTCTGATCAGAGGCGTCGCGGAACAGTACGCGTCGATGGATTCGTTCGTGTTCATCGAAGAGACGGGCTCTACCTGTCGGCGGAACGGGGAGGACCGCTGTACCTACACCGTCTATTGGTGAGCGAACCGGACTTACTCCTCGTACGTTTCGAGCGCCTCACGGAGTTCGGCGGCGGAGAGGTTCGATGCGAGCTCGACGATCTCCTCGAAATCTTCGTAGGTCGTTCGGAGGTCACGGATCCGTTCGGCGTCGCTGGTATCTGAGTCCGAGAGTTGGTTTTCCGCTCGCCGGATCGTTCGCAGGGTCGTCTGGATCTCGCGTTGGATGTACTGCTGGAAGACGTCCTGGAGGATGAACCAGATCTCGCGTTCTGCCGTGAACTGTACTCGCCGCCCGCCGCCGTCCGAGGAGCGCCGATGGATCAGCCCGATCCGTGTGAGCGTCCGGGTTACGTTACTCACAGTGGACTTGGCATAGCCGGTCTGCTCGACCAGTTCTGGAATCGAGAGCGGCTCGGTGGCAAAATACAGGACGCCGTAGATGCGTCCAGCCGAGCGGCTCAGCCCATACACCTCGGCCGATTGTTCCAGCGATTCGATGACGCGTTCGCTTGCGAGGTCACGGTCCCCGTTACTCATATGAACTCCCTCGTGTGCCGGCGTGATGAGTCCCCTCTTGAGTCATATCTACGGCAAAGACTCCATAAGTATTAAATTGTTTGATTCGTTTGTTCGGGATGAGCCGAACAAACAAAACGGATCATCCAAGTCAATGTCCAGTGCGCTCCCACACCAGCCGTCAGTCGAACACGCTCCCGAGAAACAGACCGACGTCGTCGTCGGCGGCGAGAATCCCCCCGAGGTCCTCCAAGTCCTGTCATCGGATACCGCACAGGAAATCCTGACCACGCTCAAACGAGACCCGGGGACGGCGTCCGACGTTGCGACCGCAATCGGGCAGTCGATCCAGAACGTCACGTACCACTTAGACCGGCTACGTGACGTCGATCTCGTCACGCCGGTCGGAACGTGGTACTCCGAAAAGGGAAAGGAAATGACCGTGTACGCCGTCACAACGGAAGAGCTGGTCGTCCGGTTCGCCGACGCGACGCATCAGGCACCGGAACGCGCGTCCGAGTGACGGCCACAATATGGGAATCGTCACGCTCGGCTACGGGATGTTCGCCGTCTACGGGCTCATCGTGTTTCTCGAATATCCGTTGCTTCCGTATTTCCCGTACGCCACTCTAGAATTGCTCGAACACGGGAGCGCGATCCTGATTCTCGGTGGCCTCTTGGCGTTTTTCGTCGCGTTGACACGGGAGTGAGTATGTCAGATCCGGATCGAACTGGCCTCACGGCGGGCGATCTACCAGCGGATAGCCGACACGTCGGGCGTTCACTTTCGCGCGTTGCTCGATGATCTAACGTACGCCCAAGGGACGCTGCAGTATCACCTCCGCTGGCTTCTCCGTGTATCTCTACGACCACTGTGAGACCCGCTTGGCGCGGTCTGCTGTCACGGCGTCAAGGCTTGTGTACGCGCATTCGGACGTCTTCGGCGGGTTGTAACGTCAGTTCCATATTCACGTCCGGGGTCGGTGAACTCACCAATTCGAGATCGACGCGTCGGGCGAGGATCGGGATGATGTGTTTCAGTTCCATCATCGCAAAGTGCATCCCGATGCATTGGTGGGGCCCGCCGCCGAACGGGAAGTACGCGAAGTCCGGGCGGTCGTCGCTGCGTTCGGATCTAAAGCGTGCGGGTCGGAACTCTTCGGGCGCGTCGAACCACCGATCGTCAGTGTGTACGGTGAACTGCGGGAGCAGGATTTTCGTCCCCTCCGGGATCCGGTAGCCGCCGAGTTCCGTCTCTTCGACGGCCTCACGGAACAGCATCCCCGCCGGCGGGTACAGTCGCAGTGCTTCCTTGGCGACGCGCTCTGTGACCGTCAGCTCGGAGAGGTGCGCAGCCGTTGGCGGCCCGTCCAGTACGGTTTTGGCTTCGGTCTCGACGCGCTCGCGCGCCTCCGGGTTGCGCGCGAGCAACAGCCACGTGAACGTCAGCGCCATCGCGGTCGTCTCGTGGCCGGCGATGAGGAACGTGATCAGGTGATCGTGGATCTCCTCGTCGCTCATCGAGTACTCGTGGTCGTCTTCTTTTTCGAGCATCATCGTCAGGAAGTCGTCGTACCGCTCCGGGTTCGCTCGCCGCTCCTCGATGAGTGTCTCGACGGTCGCATCGAAGGCGTCCATCGCTCGGCTGTACCGACGGTTCCGATGCGTCGGGATCCACGACGGCAGCAGCAGTTCCACGGCGCTCAGCCCGCTCATATCGGCCATCGCCTGCAGTTCGTCGGCGGCGTCAGCGATCACCTGTCGACGCTCTCCGAGGTCGAAATCGAACAGCGAGTTCGTCAGAATGGACAGCGTCAGCCAGGAAAATTCCTCGTTGAGCACGAGTTCCTCGCCGTCGTCCCACGCTGCGATCATCCGTTCCGTGGCGGTAGTCATCGCCGAACTGAACCCTTTCAGCCGGTCCAGTCCGAACATCGGCTGGAGGAAGTGCCGCTGTCGTTTCCACTCGTCGCCGCGGGTGAACGTGAGGCCCCGCGGCGCGATCTCGTAATCGAGGAGGTCTTTGAGTTCGTCGAAGTTCCACCGCTCGTAGGTGCCCTGACCCAGGAGTACGTCCCCGACGTAGTCGGGGTGGAAGACCGCGACGGCATCGATACGCGGGAACTCACAGTGGACGACGTCCCCGTATTCGATCAGTTCGTCGAAGAACCCTATCGGCTGTTTGATGTACTGGTGGGTGTTTCCGAGGATCGGCAGCCCGTCCGGGCCTGGTGGTAGATCCCCAGTACCTCCGCTTCCGCTTGCCCCCGTCTCTGGACCCATATCATCATCTACCATACATATGTGTATAAGTTGTCACTAAAAGAGTTTTTTCGATATCCGAGTCCGCCCGGTTCAGCCCGGAGATTAGGTACGGTACCAACAGGCTCACAGTGACGACGTGAACGAAGCAAGCCCGGCCCTGACGAGTTTCGCTTCGCCCTTCTGGAGGTGTTCGCTCGCCGTGTTCGGCGCACAGCCTAACTCCGCTGCGACGTCAGCGTGTGTGGCTTCACGCGGCGTGTCGTAGTATCCCAACTCGACGGCCACCTGTAGCGCCTCCCGTTGGCGGTCGCTCAGCGTCGTCGACGGATCCACCTCGGCGCTCGGAAATTCCCGAATGGCGTCGATTTGGACGGTCACCGCCGCCGGGAGGCCGTCGATCGCCGATTGTAACGTCGCCGGGTCGCCGACGATGTGTCCGTGGATCCGACCCTCGCGGTACACGAGCGGGCGTCGCACCACCAGTCCAGCGCGATCGATCGCCGTCGCAGACCCGCCGAAGATCGGAACCGCCGCGTCCCGCAACGTGATGAGCGCGTACGTCACGCCCGTATCGGTAGCCGCGCGTTCGACCGCTTCGACGCCGGGCGTCTCGCGCGCCAACTCGACGAACGTCGCCCCGTCGCCGTCGATCGCGTACAGGTGCGTCGAGCGCGCCGACTCCCCGCGGTTCCAATCCATCGCGCGTGCCTCGTCGACGGCGGTCGCTTCCAGCAAGTACCGGAGAAACTCCGGCGCTCGGTCGAGGTCCGGACGGACGGTGATCCGGATGTGTTTCATACGTATCTCGTTTGACACGCCTCACGGCTGACCACATAAACCCCTGGAGCATACTCCACAGAATCGCTACGCCGATCGCCCTGTATCATTCGGATGTGATGACGACGGACCCAGTCACGACCGACGTGCGGCGGCGAACCGTCCAGTCAAGTGCCACGGCGGCTTCCCAACCCGAGGTGGGCAAGCGATGAGAGCCGTCCGCTACCACGAACACGGCGACGCGGACGTGCTCCAGGTCGACGACGTGGAACGGCCGACGCCCGACCGCGACGAAATCCTCGTCGAAATCCGGGCGGCCAGCGTCAACCGCGTCGACGTGCTGTTCCGCGCCGGCCAGTACGGCGACCTGCCGCTCCCGACGATTCCCGGCGGCGACGGCGCGGGATTCGTCGAGGAAGTCGGAGCGGACGTCGAGGAGTTCGAGCCGGGCGACCGCGTCTTCCTCTCCGGGATGGACCGGGCCGACGGCGGAACGTTCGCCGAGTACGCCGCCGTCCCAGCCGAGAAAGTCGCACACCTGCCCGGTGATGTTTCGTGGACGGTCGGCGCAGCCATCGGGAACGTCGGTGCGACGGCGTGGACAGCTCTAGAAGAGCTCGCCGGGATCCAGGCGGGCGATCGGGTCCTGATCCACGGCGGGTCCGGCGGCGTCGGGCACCTCGCAGTGCAGATCGCCGCGCACAGCGGCGCCGAGGTGATTGCGACCGCCGGCACCGACGCGGCGCGCGATCGACTCAGGGATCTCGGTGCGACCACCGTGCTCGATTACGACAGTGACGCGCTCGCCGACGAAATCCTCACCGCGACCGACGGTGCCGGCGTCGACACGGTCCTCGACCATCGGCTCGAAGAGTACCTCAGCCTGGATCTCGAAGTCGTCGCAGAGGGTGGGCAGATCATCAGTACGATGGGCCACATCCCCGAGACGAACGGGCGGCCCTTCTACAACAAGGAAGTGTCCATCCGACCGTTGAAGATGGACAACCACCCGGTTCGGCGTCCAGTGTTGGACCGTCTCGCTCGACTGCTGCGGCAGGACGCGTTGACGGCTGTCGTCGCCGAGACCTATTCGTTCGATACCGCCGCCCGCGCTCACCAGGAAATCCTCGCTGGCGGCTACGTCGGGAAACTCGTCGTGACTCCGTGAGTCTCGAATACGATTGCTAGACTCGCTCGCACTCTACGAGTGGGCTGGTGGTGTCAGTCGGCCGTCAAGGATGCGTTCGACTGTCGGATACTGCTCGCCTAGCTCGCAGTTCCTACTGACTGCTAGAACGACTCTGCGAACCAATCGGTGGTAGTCGATTCTATTGAGCGACCATCACTCCGTCCGAATTTTTCTATATGCCAAGGTTGGGAGTTGTGCGAGGACGTCCGGGAAGGTAAGACCGAGTTGCTGCAGAAATTCCTGCTGATCGATATAGACACGGTGTTCTTGGACCTGACCGTCCTCAACCCGGAATTTCGCCATTAGCTGGAGTTCGATACGATTGTTTGTTGGGGGCACACCTTTGAATTCGCCCTTGTGAGTGGCAGTCAGCGTTGCTTCGTCCATTACCATCGTTTCACCGGCGAGTAGGTCCTCGACGGCGATTTGAAAGTCGGGGAATCCGTTTTCGACGCGCTTCATAAACGATTTCAGGCCGTCCCGACCGTGTGCCTCCCCTGCGGGTCCGCCGCCGACAGTTTCACCGATCGCTGGATCGTGAACGACGAACGAATCCGCAACCACCGCGGGGGATCCGTGAATAGTCCCAGGTATTCCAGATATCGATGTAGGTCTTGACGATCTGTTCTGACGTAGGGTTCGATCCGCTCATAGTAACGCAATATCTGTTTCAGTATATTGTTATTGTGCCGACAGATATGAGGGCTCTCCGAACTGACCCCTCCTGAGAGTTAAGGGGGTGATGCCGCGGTCTGTGGACAGTTATGCGACGGTTTGGGACGTGCGGTCAGGAGTCGCGCCACTTGTGGCCGCACTCGACACAGGTGAACAGCCGAACTTCGTAGGAGCCGCCCGGCTTCGGCATCATCTCGTAGTAGGCTCGGTCGCTGTCGCAATCGTCCGCCGGGCAGGGCTCCTGCATCGTCTCGGTGGAGCCCTGCGTCGCGTCGGCCACGGCGGGTGCCCCGTCGTCCTGCTGTCCCTCCTGGGTCGCCATCGCCGCTTCCGCTTGCGAATCTCGCGGCGCCTCGTACTCACAGGAACGACACACCCACGCGTCGCCGTCCGTGTGCATCAGCGAACCGCACTCGTCGCAGAATTGCATTCAGAACACGAATACGCAGTTGTCGGGTATATATGTTCAGCACCTCCTGTCGGTAGTGTTTAGTTTGGAGCATTGAGCCAGGCGGCAAATGCTTGAAGCCAATTTTCGGCAGTTTGCGGCTCAATGTGGCTGAAACAGTTCGAGAACGAGGAGGTTCGACGCTTGAGCTCTCGAAAGATTCGCTCGATGGCGTTCCGATTTCCATTCTGTTCGGTTTGAAATCGGAGTGAAGTTCTGGCCAGCGCAGTTTGGAGGTGTTGAGCGCCATCGACCAGAAACACGGCGGATTCGACGTCGTGTTTCTGGCGCAGTTCACGCAGAAAGATTTCGGTCAGTGCGGTCGTCGTCGTTGCAAACAGTCGCAGATGCAGGAGATCGTTTGTCTCAGGATCAGCGGCGGCGTACAGCCAGAATTGCTGATCGTCGATTCGAATCACAGTCTCGTCGAGCGCAACGTGATTCGGGTTTCGACCCGCTGTAGGCTGTAACTCGGCCTTCTGCACCCAATCGTGAATCGCCTTCGGCGAGCGCTCGACACTCCACTCTTCGAGAATCGAGACGGTATTCCTGAGCGACAACCCGCTAACTGCAGTTAAATACCGAGTTTCATCGCACGCTCGGGTGTCCGCTGGCGCTCCACAAAATCCAAATCAATCCAGTCCGTGCATCCGCTGAGGCGGGCGATTTTTGGCATAGAGCACCACAAAATCACCCCGCCTCACTCTTCATCCTTAACTAAACACGATCAAAAGTAACGGAGATAAAATTGTACGCTGTGGACTATACGAATTCTGTCACGCTGGATCGAATCGAGAGAATTTCCGCTTCGTGGTTGTAGCGTCGTTGAACGATCGGTCTCAACGTATCGTGGAGTTCGCTGTCTTCAGACAGTGGAGTGCCTTCTATTTGCCCATCCAGCGCGTACGTCTCGGTGCTCGTCAGTTCCCCGTTTTTCCAGCTTGCGATCTGTTTCGTATTCTTGGTACGGACGGCGATCAGATTTCGATCGTTCCGCCCGTCGTAGTCGGTGGCAACAGTCCACGTGCCGAGCTGGGGTCGCGTCTCTTGGTCGGTGAAGTGCTTGACTATCTTCGGGATTTGCGTGAGCGAGATAGGCCGAGACGGGTCGCCATCGCATTCGAGAGGCTCAGAGGCGACCAGCGGAACGTGGACGTTCTCCTCGTACAGAGATGGATAGAAATGGCCGTAGATGTCGCGCTCGCCAAATGCTTCCCCATGATCGCCGAACGCGATGAAGACGGGGTCGTATTCGGCCAGCCGCTCTTGGAGTTCGTATAGCAGTACGTCGCCAAACCGGATCGAATCGTCGTAGATGTCGATGATCTTCTGGATTTCTTTCTCGGAGAGGTCAGGCTCCATTTCATCAATCAGCTGATTACAGCGCCAGTTGTAGTAGTACTGCTGGAACAGGGAACTCCATTTCCGGTGTTCTTGCGGCGTGAGGTGAGGGAAGTGCGTGTCGAGCGAGAAGATCCACAGGAAGAAGGGTTCGCTCTGAGATGTGACCCACTCCTCGATTTGATCGATGTAGCGATCCCACGTTTTGAACGCCTCCTCACGGCGGAGATAGTTCCTGAAGTTCCGGACGAGCGTGTACAGGGTCGACTCCGAGAGGTGATTCTGGAAGATCTCCTGGTACCACTCTGTTGAGAAGAGGAAGTCTTCGAAGTGATCGAACCCGCGGTCGAACCCGTAGTGGCGGGAGGCATACGCGTTCGGATTGAACGCCCCCGTCGTGTACCCTTGGGCGGATAGTTCCTCTGCGAGCGTGCCGTGTCGGGCCAAGTGTCGCCGGGAGTGAGAGGGATCGGCGACCCGAGCTCTGGCGACCATCGGCTCGCCCGTGAAGGTTCCCGCCATCGATGGGTTCGTCCGGGAGGCCGGCGCGATCGCGTTCGGGAAAGCCATTCCGTCGGCGGCCATCCGATCGAGATGTGGCGTCGTGTCCCGATCGTAGCCTAGGTGCCCGCAGTGATCGGCACGGAGGCTGTCGTAAGTGACTAAAACGATGTTGCGTTGAGTCACGTCACGAGCACCTCTTCGTCGTGGTGGAGCAAGTCCTTGAGGCCCTCGACGAATTCGACCGTCGGTTCCCAGCCGAAGTCCGCACGGATCCGCGAGATATCGGCCTGGAGATGTGGGCGATCGCTCTCACGAACGCGGTCGTCGGCTTGGGTGATCTCGATCCCCTCACCGAGCGCCTCGCTCGTCTTCTCGACGATCTCCCGGACCGAATATTCCGTTCCGGTGCCGACGTTGTAGGCGCTGTAGCCTCCGTCGGCTCCGTTGAGAAGGGTCACGAGCGCATTCGCGACATCCGAGACGTGGATGAAGTCCCGTTTCGGTGTGAGGTTCCCGAGTTCGATTTCGCGTTTTCCGTCGCGGACCTGTTTCAGCACCGCGGGAATCAAGTGCTCGTTCGTCTCGTTCGGCCCATAGACGTTGAACAGGCGCGCGGCGACGGTGGGTGTGGCGGTCTGTTCGGCGAACAGTTCCATCAGATCCTCGCCGATCAGTTTCGTCTGTCCGTAGATGTCCGTCGGGCCAGTCTCGGAGGTCTCGCTGTTCGGGCCCTCTCTCGGCGGGTAGACGGCTGCCGAGGAGGCAAAGACCATCGTTTCGAGGTCAGGGAGTTCTCGCGCGGCAGCTAGGAGGTTTCGCGTCCCCATCACGTTCACCGCGAACGCTTCCTCGGGGTGTTCGTTACAGTACGGGATGTAGTGGATCGCCGCCAGATGGACGATCGCGTCCGGTTCAACCGTCCGAACCAATTCCCTGAACTCTGCGCTCCGGATATCGATGTGCTCGAAGCGCACGTCCTCGGGGACTAGCGACGGCTCGCCGGCAAAGCAGTTGTCGACCGCTATGACGTTCGCGTCGGTTTGGGCTAACTCCTCGACGAATCGGGAGCCGATAAATCCCGCCCCACCAGTAACGAGGACATCGTCGTGTTCCATCGATAGCTATCGTTCTCGCTGGACAACACTTGAATATACTTCTTCCAATTCGTCGACAATCACGTTCCAGTCGTGGTCGCGGCCGAATGCTTTCGCGCCCGCGGACAGATCGGCGAGCAGGTCGTCGTCGGTGAGACAGTCGACGATCCGGTCGGCGATTGCCTCGCTGGAGACCTCCGTGATGAAGCCGGTGACGCCGTCCTCGACGACGGCCGTCGAGCCGTTCTCCGCGTGGTCGACGACGATGCTCGGGACGCCACACGCGTTCGCTTCCAGGATCGTGTTCGGAAAGCCTTCTCTGATTGACGGCAGGACGAACACCGAGGTGGCCTTGATGTTGCCGATGACGTCTGCGTCCGCCTCGACAAATCCGAGAAACTCCACCTGGTCCTCAACGCCGAGGTCGGCGGCGTCGGCTTCGAGTTGTTCGCGTTCCGGGCCGTCGCCGATGATGCCACAACTGAGGTCCCGATCCAGCTGCGTTGTCGCGGTTGCGATCGCCTCAAGCAGGAGATCGACGTTCTTGTGTTCGGACAGCCGGCCGACGTAGATGACGTCCCAGTCGGCGTCCGCTGCCGGGATCTCCTGGAGGCGCTCGAAATCGACTCCGTTCTCGACGACTTCGAGACCCGCCGTGCGGCCAAGCTCGCGGAGGTCCGCGGCGATGTACTCGGAGATCGGGACGATGGTGTCCGCGAGCCGGAGGGTAGCGCGTTCAACCGCCTTGCCGAAAAGGCCCTTCCGACCGAGGTACTCGTACCAGTAGTCGTCCCAGACCTCATACCAGGTGATAACCAGGGTACTGCCACGAACGAGTTCGTGGAGCTTTCCGGAAAAGCAGGGAAAGTACGGAAACTCCTGGCAGTCGACGACGTCGAAATCCTCTCGCAGGAGTGGCGGGAGCACACGCAGGGCGAAGGCGATCGCTTGTGGGATCGATCGGCGGCCGTCGACGTAGAGCTCGCGGGGTTCGCACACGCCGTGGAGGGTGACACCCTCCCGTTCGATGACGGCGGGCCCGTCCCAGTAATGCATCCCATACAGGTGGACGTCGTGATCGTCGGCGAGCCGGCGGGCGAGTTCCCAGATGCGTTTTTGGGCACCACCTTTCTCGTAGGGGTAGACGGCATCATACAGGAACGCGATCTTCATAGTAGTGCTAGTAACTGAGGATCCTTGTTGAGGGACGACACCAATCCGGCTGTCATATAGTGTTACTCGTTGAGGTAGCCCAGCGATTTGAGCCGTTCTTGGACTTGCTGTTCGTCGACGGACTCGACCTCTGATTCCGCGGATTGCTCGAGTTGGAAGAGGACTTCCTCGAGCAGATGCGTGACGTAGGCCGAGGTATCCTCGAATTCGGTTTGGGTCACGCGGTGCTCGAGCTGCTCGAGCACCTCGGTCGGAACCTCGACGGCGCTCGTGGTCTGGGACTCAGTCATATCAGTCCGATCCCACGGGGCCGTGATAGTGATACCGATCTGATCGATTGGGGTCGTGGCTCTGGACAGACATCCACCGCCAACTGGTCAGCGCCGAATCCGTCTCGGGCCCCTACGATAGGGTGGTTTGCCCTGGGGCCGTCCGGAATCAGCCAAACCCGATGGTGGACGGCGATTCGAGCGCGGTCGTCGGCGACCAAGGGGGATGGCTATCTCACGCTGTTCGGACAACACTGCCATCTCTGTAGTCGTCTCAGGGTGAGAGTGTCCGTGCGGCGTCGCTGGTCGAGTTGTCTGCTGTCGTTCGAGTATTGGAGTCGGGCGTGGGCGATTGCGTGGGGGTACGCCGGTCGGTTCCGTTGTGACCCAACGCAGGTTGGCTGGTATCGCGTATTCGTCCCTCGCACACGTCGGGACGGCCCACCTCTGGTACGGTAAAGTATAATTATTCTAAGAATGCTATCGTGGACTACTGCGGATGATTACGACAGCACGCGGGCGTATATGTGTACTTGTGCTGCTTCTTATCGGCCATTCGGCGTTGTTTCCGCTGTACGCACAGCAACCAGTGAACCCGGACGCTGGCGTCTATCCGCGTGCGGATGCGTTTATCGAACATCCGGACACATACCGTGGCGAGCGCGTCGTTACCGGCGGAATCGTCCAGCAGGGCTCACCGATCGTCATTGCGGTCCGGACGCGACGGGGCACGCATACGCTTACGATTACGGGGACCCCGCTTGCTCCCGCAATCGGTGACAAGGTCCGTGTGTATGGGATCTTGACCGGACTGCGGACGATCGACAGTCACAATGCCTTTGTCGTGCCTCGGAGTGGCTTGTGGTATACGTGGGTGGTGTCGTTTCTGGCTGGCCTGTGGGTCTTGGGTCGGTTAGTACGGCACTGGACACTCGAGTGGTCTCGGGTGTGTTTTGTGCGTCGTGAGCGGCCGCTTACCGCTCGTCGCGTCTGGACGCTGATTAAGGGCACCCCAAGGAGGCGACAATGCCTGACCTCCTGGCCCATACGTTCATCGCGTATAGTGTCTGTCGGGTGCTGTCGTGGCGGTTTGAATGGATCTCAAGTCCGTATCTTACCCTCGGGATGGTCGGGGCGTTCATCCCCGACTTGGTCAAAGTGCGATTGCTCCTGCCGGGGCGGACGGTCGAACAGCTCCTGGGGATTCCGTTCGCGTGGGGGAGTTTGCATACCGGCGGGGGACTGGTGGTGAGCATCCTGATCGGTGTGGTGTTGTTATCGGCGTCCGAACGACGGAAGGGTGGGGTGATGCTCACAGTGGGGGCGGTGAGCCACTCGGTTGCTGATATGATGTTGCTGACTCCGATGGGTCGCAGTAACCAACAGCTCCTGTGGCCGCTCTTGCAGTATAAAATACCGAGCCCAGGGCTCTATCTGAGTACCCAACCGGAGCCGACACTGGTCACGGGGGTGGTTGCTGGGATTGTGTGGCTCATACATCGGTCCCAGATGGGAGACCGCCCGGAGGTGTGAGCGGTAGGGAACATATCTGCACGCGGTGCGTTATGATTGACAGCCGCTCTAGGGTATCTCTGCTGAGATCGGAGTTGATGATCGCTCGACAGCGGTATCCACTCGGTCGCATCCGTCGGAACTCCAACTCGGTTCTCGTGCAGTGAGTTGGGGCGGGAACGCTCGTGAATCGAGTAGGACTCGTTTTGGCCTCCGGATCGTCGATAGGTCGCTTCGTTTCTCAGATCACTGGGTGGCCGTTGAGGACGACCATCCGCTCGAAGGGAACCGAACGGTCAGGTCAATCGCTTTGGGGAAAGAATCGCTCTCGCTTCCCCGTTTCAGGTGGATCCATTCGATCCCTAAGCTGGTTGAATTCGGGGCTGGGCCGTCCGAATCGACGATCGGCTCACCCCGAGTTATCGTAGCGCATCCCACGACGAACCACAGGGGGTGGCTTAGCCCTGGACTCGAATCCACCGCCAGATCGTCAGCTCCGAGTCGGGTTCCGCCTCGTAATACAGGGTGACGTCGATCCGGTACCGTCCGGGGTCGGTCGGGACCGTGATGGGGATGGAGACGTTCCGCCTGTCACCGTCTGCAAGGCGGATCGAGCGCGCGGCGAGTTCGGTGCCACCGCTCGTCGCGACGAGCCGATAGGTTATGGGGTGGTGTTCGTGGTTGGCAATCCCGACGATGAGTGGGACTGTGGCTCCGGGTTGGGCCGTGGTTGTGGTGGTGTTGCCGACGTCCGGAAAGTACAGTTCCGTCTGGCCGGTGGTGGTCAACGCTGGGTTCGCGGCGAGATAGCCCACGCTGAGGATCGAAAGGGCCAGTACCGCGGCGAGGATCCACGTGGCAACGTTGCGCCGTCGGTCTTGCACGGCTGATCGGAGGAATGGAGGCCCTGGAGTTAATGGTTTGCTTGCTGGAATTTGGAAGGGTAATTGAAGCAGCGCTGAGTGTAGCTCATTCACAAGCTATCGGTCTCTTCCAATTGAGGAGTTGCTGCCAGAGGTAGGCCTAAGAGGATAGAGAATTTGTGTGAGCGTGACAGGTTCGTATGGAGCCAAGTATCTCACGCAGCGTGGTTCGTTGGGCGACGGCACGTCAGCGCTGGACCCAGGAGACTCACCTTCTTGGCGTTGCCATCGCTCTCTTTGGATCGATTGTTTTTGTCGATATCACCGTTGTTGACGTCGGCCTATTGCGACCAGTGATTGTCGTCCCGGTGTTGTCGCTCGTGCCTGGCTATCTCTCGCTCAGGCTCCTGCAGATTGACCCCCGAGAGACGACGATCGCGTTCCTCTACTCGCTCGGGTTGAGTCTCTGTCTGCTGATGGGCTACGGCGTGGTGCTCAATACGTTCCTGCCTGCCGTCGGTATCGATCCGGTGTTCAGGGAGGGGATTCTCCTAGTGATGATTCTGGCCGGTCTTGGGGTGTTATTATGGGCACACACGACCCGGAATGACTCCAGAACGGTGGTACTGGAGTCCATTATTGAGGGAGTCTGGCACCCGTGGCCGCTCGGCCTGCTGTGTGTTCCGTTCGCCGCCATCCTCGGAGCCCGGCTTGTCACCCGATTCGGGAATAACAGTCTGATTCTTATCGTGTTGACGGGGCTTGGGTTCATCGCTATCGCGGCGTATCTGGGATATCTCCCCGAGCGGTTCTTCCCGCTGGCGATCTGGGTGATCGCGGTATCGCTGCTGTTGCACAATTCGGTGTTGACCCACGTGTTGGCGTGGGACGCCCCGAAGGAACTCCGCTTGGCGACGCTCGTCGTCGAAAACGGCGTCTGGGATGCTAGTATCGGCGGCAAATGGATGAAAAACGCGATGCTGCGGATCGTGTTGTTACATCCGATCTATTCGGTGCTTGCGGATCTCAGTCTACTCTGGGAGTTCAAAACGGTCAGCCCGATCCTGTTTTCGTTCGCGCCCGTTGCGTTCTACAAATCCTATCAGGCTGTCGTCGACAGACGCGACGCCTTCATCGCGGCGCTACTACCGATGTCGTTTTTTTCGTTCTTTACCGTTCTGTCGTGGAATAGCCGGACGAACGGCGCGCTATTGTTCCTGTCACTCGTCGCTGTCACCATCGTAGACCGGAATTTGACGCGATCGAAACGACGCCTGCTCACTTTCTGTTTCTTAGGCGGACTCGTAGTTTCCCACTACGGGACAGCCTACATTGTCTTGGCTGCAGTCGGATTGGTGCTCGTCGGCAACTGGATCTTATTCGGCCCCACACAAACGAATCGGTATGCACATACTTCCACCCTTGTCGTACTGGTTTTCGGGCTGATAGTGTTCCTGTGGTACGTGTTCATCGTCTACCGTGCGGGAGCGTTCGCCCGGGTCGTGTCGTTCTCGTATGGATTCTTTACGGATCTTTGGCGGGATTTTTACGGACAGAGTGCTGTTGTCTCAGCACAGGATTCGACCACGACTAAGTATGTGGTTACACAGTACACCTCAGATACGATCCGGTGGCTGAAGTCGCTCAATATTGCACTGGGGGCGTTCGCAGGGATCAGTATCGGCGCCCTCGGGCTGAGGCGGTTCGTAGAACGACTCAGGCGCGGAGTCCTTGCGGCGGCGGATAATGGCTCGGGTGATCAATTACGCGTGCGAGTCGAGTATCTGCTGTATAGTGCGGCGTTTCTTGGCGTCTTCGGGGGCACGTTCGTCGGCGTTGACAAACTCAACACCGCACGGACCTTGATGCCGGCGTTGCTGTTCTTCGCGCCGTTTTTGGTACTGACGATTCGGAACGGACTCACACTCGTGGCAAGGTACGTTGACCGGGACGATATTCGGCGGATGGGGCGAATCGCTGCGCTCGGGTTCGTCCTCGCGTACTTCGTGTTGAACGTCGGACTGTATGGCTCGGTGACGAACGAATACCATCCGAATATTCTGATCGATAAGGGGGAGGTGATCGAAGACGGAAATCTCGCCCAAAAGAAATACTTCTGGTCGATGTACTATGACACTATCTACGACATTCGGGCTTCGGAGTTTCTTGATAGCGGGGACCGTGGTGGAGAGGCGTACCACCATTACAGCAGTCAGCAGGTCATCAGCGGAATGTACAACTGCACGGATATCAGCCGAGAACCGATCGTTCGACAGGGATCCTGTGACAGTAGACCGGCACGACCGGTTGATCAGATGAATAAAATCTATGCCTCGGCTGGGAGCGACATCTACTATAACCGAAGTAGTTCATTTATGCGCTGAGACGCGCAATGTAATACTATGGAATTGAACGCATTTTGTACCAGTTTAGCGTGAAGGGCGCGGCCGAGCAATAGTATGTTGGTGACTCAGCAATGCTCGTTGCGTGGTTGAGAAAGCACGCGACATTCTTGGGTAGAGGATTGTTAATCAGATCTCAGCAGTCACTGGACATCACAGCGGGCATAGATGATGCATTCGCGTCACCCGACGAATAATGTTCCCAATCAAGACGTTCGTCTCGGAGCGTCGGGCCGCAAACTTGTTGCAGCAGATTCGCTGGCGCGACGTTGATTCTCGCCGATCAAGGCGTCTCCAAAGACAGGCTCACACCCTACTTCAGAGCATTTCAGCGTCGCTAACGTATCCGCTAGAATTCCGGCGAGGAAGCACTCAAAATGTCTTGTTGAACGCAAGACAGCGACAGGGTAGGAGCGGTTGTTTGTAGTCTCACGCTGTCCGAGGCGCGATCTAGCAGTCAGAAGAAATAGTAGCCGTCAATCACGGCGGTTGGCGAAGAGTCAAAACTATGGTATCTTGCTTCGTTGTTTCGGTGACGACGGCGATGCCTCTCTCGGATACGTCCGTAGAAAGGGAGCAGGCGGCGAGTTAGGGCTCGTCGCCTGCGCTAGGTTTGCACGATGCACTTCCGAGTCAGTTCCCGGAACTGGCCGTGCCAGCTCCGGGTACGGAGTTTCTCGCCGTCGTCTTCTTTCAACTGCGAGAAGCCGGTTTCACTCATCCAGCGTTGGTTGTAGTCCTCGTTCATACGAGCGTTGTGAGCTTCTGCAACGGTTTTTGTTCCCTGTGTTTGATCAGTGGTCGTGTTGAGTTGGAGCGACACTCTTCACGGATATCGCTACACGAGTAGTTCGCGTCAGCAGATAGCACCTGGAAATCTTCCGCGTTCCGGCGGAAGACCTGCATCCCGATGTGGCGGTCCCACACTTTCTTCGTCGTGTTATGAACGTCTTTGATCGCTTAGGAGCTCACGTCGATCAAGATTGTTGACTTCATCGACTGGAGCGAGTAATTCGCACGGTCACGGTAGTGATAGCTGGTCTGATCACGCTGGAAGCCACTTGCATCGATTGCGGCTTCAACGCTCCAGACCGCCTGCTCCGCCGAAGCGCGGAACAGGCGGCGAAGTTCACACATCCGATACTCGTCTTCCCGCCGGCAGAACGAACTGTAATGTGGTGCCTCGTCGAGATTAAATATGGTGAGGATACCGGGCATCTCATTGAGATAGTCTTCCGTTTCACGGAGACTCTTTTCCAACTCAACGCGGAACAGAAACAACGCGATCTGTGTCCACTTGGCGTACCCGTCCGCACCGTCCGGCGGCGGGTACGTCAGGATCTTCTACGTGTTGTTTGGAAGGGGTTCGACACATCACCGCTACCGTCTGACCTATCCCATATCGCCAGACGGCGCCCAAATCCCGGTTAGCTTGACGGATCCTCCAGTGAGAGCGTCTGAAACTACAGTCATCCAGCGGCAAAACAAAGGAACTCAAAATCATCCTCGAAACTGCTCTATGACTTCACCAACAATCGCTTACCCAAGAGCGACACGCGAACAAGAAATTTTCGCGTGGAGATACGCCAATGGAGCAGTGTGTTCATCCAGCGTTCTTGTACTATGCTGGCTTTCGTACCGGCGGGAAGAGAGGGTGATCGACGGTCGTACGAGGTCGTACGCCAGTGATTACAACCTAGCGCACCTGTTCGATCCCGAGGCCGATCTCCACTCGAAGATCGCAATCGATGAAACGAAGCTGAACGTCGACGAGACCGGGTCTACGTCTGGGCAGTGATCGATATGGAGATGTCCGAAGTCATCCACATCGAGGTCTCGGCCAGCCGATCTGACCTCGAGCGTCGCTCTTCATCAAAGCAGGTGTTGAAGCGCTGTCGCGGCGATCCTGCTGTTCTCGTGGATCACGGTCCCTGGTATAACTGGCCGCTTGATAACCTCGCTCTGTGAGTCACGCCGAGAAACGTGGAAAAACGGTCTCTCGTCGAGGCTTGGTTCGGCCTGCTGAAATACCGAACCAGGCTCTTTTATGACCGGTTCTCCCACTGGCTTCTGGAAATCAGTCGAGCGGGGAGGGGGTCAAAGCCTTCGCAGCGTTTCACAATGCGATCCTCTAGCTTTGACACCCTTACCGACGACTAGCACCATTACTATATATTTTAAAATCATCTTTTATATCCTAATGCTTCCAATCTCTCCTCCGTTTTTTTAGATGATGTTTGTTTATGACCATCACTCATAGTCTCTTCAACGATCTCTTTTCTTACGGCGTCTGTGATAACAAGCCAAGGTACTTTTACCAGCGGTGGTATATATGTACTCCCGGGATGGCCATATATACCCCATTCACCTAACGCATTCCCGTGATCGGAAGTTACGACTGTTTTCCCCTTTAAACTCTTTGAAAGGTTTTGAACGTGTGGTAGTGTCAATTGGAGATTCTCTCGATATGCTTTTCTGACCTGATCTTGACTAATTTCATTACTTTCCAAGCGGTCCCAAATAGAGGAGTAGGAACGTTCATTTTTGATTATTCCATTGCCAGTCATTGAGCTATGGCGTATCTTTTGTCCTGTCTTCCCTATGAAGGGGTAGTGAGGCTGGATGAAATGAATAATCAAACGTTTGTTTGGATAGATTTTTTCGATATTTTTGGCTCGTTGGACTACTCGCTTTGGTGGTACTGTACGGAGTTTTTCATCCCACTCTTCCTCCCATAACCGAACGGATGCGTGAAATCTTTGACCGATATTATGAGTTTGGATGTGAGGATTCGCAGAGATATATACTGTTCCTGGATATGTCCCGGTAGAAAAATTCTTTGTCAGAAATTCTCCGGTGGTCGATCCCATTGAATATACTGCCTGAAGGTCCCCGGATATCGTATTCAACTCTTCGAACATATCATACCTACAAGCATCAAGGATAATTAGGTTATCCCAATCTTTTTCAATAATTTTACTTTATCTCCTCTGATTAATTATTTTGAACAGTTCTAAGGCCACAAGCCCCGGGTTTTTTAATCCTTTCAGGATTTGTTTTGGTGAATACATAATTATCACTACCGTTTATCTTGCTTATGATATCTGCCTATCCAGTTTTTGAGAAAGTTGATTTATGAGATGTCATCTGGAAGCTCCTCTGTATTTAATATGTCCTCATAATAATTATGTAGTAGCAGATCCGCGGATCCCGCTTCTATAGACGAATTCGGATTGGCACCGCCAAGCATATTTTTGACTCGATTGTAGCTACCCCTTAACATATTATCTACATTATGACGAACTATTTTTTTTGTCTTTTCAAGACGAGGCAAATCAGTATATAATTTAATTTTAGGGGTTTCTCTTCCCATTGACTCCGTGGATAATCCATAGTACCATTTGAGCTCCCGATCCAATTCATTGTAAAATACATCTAAATTATGGAATAGGTCGGTAGCAGAGGCCGAGTGGTTATTTATCAACTCCTTTATATAGTTTCCATCAGTTAATCCATATTCTTTTAGGTAATGCGACTGCAAAGACTTACCTAGATTATTTGGAAAGTCCTCTGTAGCAACGTGAAGTTGATCAAAACTTGGGTTATATACCATCGGTCTAACAATTCGGCCAGTTGATGGAATTGGCTTCCCGTCCCAAAATGTTTCCTCCGTACGATTTGAATAATGGTAGAGACTATCCCAGCCCAGGGTAACGATACATTCCATCATAATCAGTCTATGAGAGTGAATGCCTGGTGGAAAGTCTAAAATACTTCGTTCGAACAGATTATTTGAGGAGCAAGACTTGACATTAAAGATCATAAACTGATCCATAATGTGTCCTGGTGGATAATTATTTAGGAACTTACGTGTATCTACTTTGAATGCTACGTCCGCATTCCGATTGTCCATATCCCTGATTAGATCTTTCAGACTTTGCTCTGATAGGGGCCACGCATCCGAATGCAAATGAAGAACATAATCCACAGCATCCTCAGTGAATGCATTTTTGATAGCTGTTCGAATAGTATCATTTACCCTTAATAAGAAATTCGTCCGCTTATGTCGGTCTTCCATTTTATCCTCAAAAGGAATCTGTGCACCTCGTTGGAAAGAATCTATTTCGAGGTCAAGTTCATTAATTCGTTCAGATGCATCAGGATGGTTTGAACACACTGATATATAGTACTCATCTTCCCAATTATGACGTATTATATCGTGAGCTATACTTAAATCGTCAAATTTATCATACAGGGAAACGGAGATGCCAATCATCCATTTTGAGTGAAGATTAGAGGATATTAAACCCACCGGGTCATATCTAGACGCTAGCGAGAGACGCTGCTGTCGAGGATTATGAGTGGTTGAAGCGGGAACGAGTCGGGTACGCCCACCCAACTCGCCCGCTTCACCGGCAAATGCGTCGATTTATCTCAAAAGTCTGTCGTCGGTGAGCCTCAGCCACCGCTTCAGGAGCGGGACGATGGCTACGCTGACTGGGTTATCGTTGCGATTCACTGTCTTTGTGAGTATCTTGACCAACTGTATCGGCGGTTGCTCAATATTCGCTCTTGGGTAGAATATTGTTGGTGGGCTCGCTTGCACGTGTACTCACAGATGTGTGACCCGTGCTTGTCCAAGACGAGGGCTCTGGTGAATCGCCATATAGCGGTTGATCTGGCTATGTTGCGGCACGCCTGATGTTGTGAACGACACATTTCAAGACGAGTTCACGAAATTCTCGTACCACGTTCGCGCACGCACGGCGTCGCCGTGCGTGCGCTTGATCGACGAGAAAACGGTCTCATACATTGATCTCTGGCGATAGCGAGGCTCATCAACCCGCGCGTTATGCGCGTGGTCGATGGGCCGGAAGATGAGATGCTTAATCAGCGGTCTCACGTCTTCTTCACGCAGTTTCTCGCGTAAATCCATCCAATCGTAGCCCTTGTCAGCGGCGAGGCTGGTCAGGTCGCCTGCGTTGCGGCAGGAGACCTGCCAGCCGAGCTGTGTGTCGTGGGTTTTTCTCAGTCGTACAGTAAACGTCAAGGACAGCTTGAGATACTGTATCGACGAGAGCGGTCCCTTTGAGTGTTTGAACGCGATAATTCGTCCGGCAGCAGTAGTGCTTGCTGGCGTTTTCGCGGTCGAAGAGCGTCGCGTCGATGGCGGCGTGACCGCTCGGGTCGTGCAGCTGCGCCGACAGGCGCAGCAGCACTCGCCAGATCTTCATCTCGAAGCTATCAAACGCCTTTACCAACGTCGAGTGGTTAGAGAGATCCCCCTCTTTGAGGCCGATATCGGCGAGAATATGCGGTACTTCACTCAGCAGATCGAGGTCGTTGCGGTACGACTTATCGAGGTAAATCTGTAGACAGTAAAGCGATACAAGAGCGTGATCGGGGAAGCCGCCATCCCCTTCGGGGGCGGCGACTTCGCCTCGGCCACCAACAACATTTTTAGCTAACGTGACCGCTTTCGTTGTGAAGCGGGCGATCTTCGACATAACCACCGCGGGTTTCCCGCTTCACTTCCTTTTGATTGACGACCTATCCTGCTGCAGTACAGCGATTCACCAGAGCCATAGAGTCAATCTACGGCATAAGAGCATCCCGCCCTTGCTACTTCGTACGTGACTCTTTCTCAGGCTCCCTGGTGCCAGATGTTCTCGTCTCCAGCGAGCGGTGACTCCGGGACCGTGATATCCTCGACGTCGTATCTGGC
Organism: Halobellus sp. MBLA0158; assembly: GCF_041477585.1. Taxonomy (NCBI): domain Archaea; kingdom Methanobacteriati; phylum Methanobacteriota; class Halobacteria; order Halobacteriales; family Haloferacaceae; genus Halobellus; species Halobellus rubicundus. The sequence goes on along the minus strand of NZ_JBGNYA010000001.1, from coordinate 1,390,697 downwards.
AAGCGTTCGCGCCAGTTCGGGGTGCTCGTCGAAGTGCTCTCACAACGTCACGAACAGTATCCGCTCAAGCACGCCGTCGCCGCATAGATCCGCCATCTCCGACCCTGATTGCTCGAAGAGATCGGGGTTCCGCGGGAGCCCGCTGAATATAACTGTATTTTTCATAGTGGGGATATAGAGCGATGGCTAGACTATGAAGCCATCGCAGCAGACATCCCCATCACCGCGTAAGCCCCAAATGAGCACCGCGTATGTCTCTCGGACGTCTCATACTAACTATTCATAAACTCATCTTCGGCATCAAGAATTGCACGGATTTCGTCTGGCGAGTTTTCCAGTAACTCGGACGGCCGAATGGCCTTGTCGTCGACGTAGAATCCCTCGTGGCCACACCACGGTTTCCCGTAATGAATCTCGTCGTGCGGGATATCGTGTTCTTCGAGCCACTGCAACAGCGTCTTGGCCGTGTCCGCGTTGATTCGACCGATACGTCCCTCATACGTATTCATATTTCGAGCGGTGTAGAGGATGATGTAGTATCCCTGATCGTCGTACTCCCGGAGTTGCTCTACTACTTCTGTATGAGGCTCTCGTTCGGAGTAGTCTTTCCTATCATCTTTCTTGCATATTACGCCATCAATATCGAAGACAATTCGCTTGTCCGCGGGCGGTTTCATATTCCTTGGATACTGGGTTGACCCCGAATGTCTTTCGGTCAGCGGACAAATGGCGTGATCTTCTCGATACCCTGAGAGAGCATACAGAGCTGTCTCTCATAGCTATCCGAGTGGAGCGGGACCATACTCAAGAAGAGGAGCGCCTCAATCAGCTCAATCTGGGAAAGAGAGTCCTGAACCTCCTCTTCGAGAACTGTGTCGAACCGAGCCTCCCGGCGCTGTTGCTCGTCCGTAACGTGGACGTCGTACGAAAGCTCTCGGTCTCCGAGTCGGAAGGCGTCGAACTGGCCGTTTATCAGGTGTTCGTAGTGCCCAACGAAGCTGTGACGTAGCTTCGCGAGATCGTATCGCGGATCGCCGTATACCGTGAACGAGCCGAACGCTCCGCGCGGGTCGATGAGTTTGACGATCTGGTTGCGCGGATCGTAGAGGATGTTTGGCAGGCAGAGGTCGCCGTGGATGATCGTGAATTCGCCCCGGCAGAGTAGTGACTCCTCCTCAACTATCGAATCGAGCTGCCCAAGGAATTCGCCCAAGGAGGGGTGTGAGGCCCCGTTAACGACAACTTCATCCCGGCCGAAGAACGGCTCAAAGCGCTCGTCGTCACGGAGTGTATTCAATCGTCGCCGAGTCTTATCGACATACATCGACTTGAGCGCGTCGCAAATCTTCTCCGTGTCGGTGACCGTAAACTCCCGGAACTCCGCGAGCATCTGCATCAAGCGATAAAATATCCTGTTCCAGAGGTGCTGTCCGTGCGAACCATACAACTGGAGGTCACTCAGGGAGAGATAGCCGATATACTCCATCTGCACAAACGGCTTCTCACCGTCAGTCGACCAGTCGTAGATACGTGGGAGATACGGCTGGAGAGCGGACGGCACCTGGTTATACCAGTTGATTTCGCTTATCAGCGTCTCGGCGTCGTTGCTCCGCTTGGTGATGACGTTCTTCCCGCTATCGACGTGGAGTTCGTTGAACTCGCGGGTGTTCAAGAATTGCTTCTTCGCCATATGGTAGGTGTCCAAGTGGCCGACGTCGATCCACGTGTTGGGTTCCCATAGGTCGTACGTTCGCTCCGAAAGATACGCCCGTAACCCGGCGTAGAACCGAGGGATATAGTCGCTATCTGCATTTCGGAGTGCCGTTAATAACGCATCCGCCGACGAGATGCCGAACTGACCGACAAATACCGGACGTGGGCCAGACGAGGCGCGCTCGTACTTCGGGGTGATATCTTCGATGTCTCCGTTTTTAATCTCGAACGCCGTCCAGCGGTAAGTTCGGTCTTCTACTCTGTATGGAACGTAGTCTCCGCTCGCTACGGTGCGGACGGGAGAGACAAGCGTGTCCGCGAAGTTCACGTAGAGCCCCGTGTTGCGTAGGTCGGCGGCAGGGAAAGCCGAAAGTGCCATTTCTACCGTGTCTGCAAGACTCTCCGTTCCGGCAACATCAACGACAGTCCAGTCATACTCGCTTCGCGAGACGTACTGTTCGATGCGCTCGCGCCCCGTGTCGGCGGCGACGACTCTGGTGACGTCCAAATCCGTGTACGCTGCGGCAATACGTTCCAACATCGGCTTTCCGCGCAGCGTGATCATACCCGACGGGACCGAGCCGACATCGAGCCGTAGCTCGTCAGGAACAATCACCGCGGAGGGAACGAGGAGAACCTCGTCCTTCTCGATTTGCGGCGCCATCACGTCTGATCCATCGGATCGAACGTCCCGTCGAACCGCTCAAGGTCCGTCGGCGTTCCGAGCACGTGCACGTCTTCCGGGTCAAGCTCGTACGTCGTCACTCGGCCGCCTCGCTCGATGAGATGGTTGTACAGCGGTGCCACGTACGTCTCGCCATATTCTCCCTCAACGGAGTCTGCGCGTTCTCGATAGGCGTCGACGAAATGCGCCCACCGGTCGAAATAGTAGAACCCTACCGTGGCCTCGTTCGATATCTTCTCCTTCTCCGAGACGGCAGTAGCCTCACCGGAGGAAGTGGTTTCGACGAAACTCCACCGGGTCCCGGAGGCAGAGAACGTCGGAATGAATCCGTCACCCTCGATGACATCGGGCGTCAGCGCTCCTTCTTCGATGTAGGTGTCGATATTGTATATCGCGACGGCCGAGTCGGAGCCAATCGAATCGGCGGCAGCCATCGCGGTTGATGCCTGCCCGGCCGTGTATTCGTCGAGGATGACAACGTTGTAGGAGCCGATTCCAAGACGCGTCGTCGCGGCGTCGATGAACGCGGTCGGCGAGTGCTCCGCTTGGGCCACGAATACGAACTCCTCGTCGAAGAACGCTTCTAGGCTCCGCATCGCCCAATCGAACATCGGCTCACCTCGGACCTCGATTTCGTGTTTCGGCCGGGATACGCCGACTTCACGGAAGCGGCTCCCGCGTCCCGCCATCGTGATGAGTATCTTCATAAGGGATAGTATCTGTCGTCGTGGTTTATGTTTACCGGGGTTCCTCGGGGTAAGGGTGTCAACCTAACGTGAAGGAAGCGGCCGAGCAAGGGTAAATTGGTGACTCAGCAATGCTCGGCCGTGTGGTTGAGCAAGCACGCGAGCAAAAAATACTTTCGCGTGAAGATATGCCGCCGAACAGCGTGTTGATGCAGCGTTTTTGTATCATACCGGCTTGTCGTATCGGCGCATAGAGAAGGTGATCTAGCGGTCGTATGAGGCCGTGCGCCAGTGGTATCACAAACTGGCGCACCTGTTCGATCCAGACCTCGATCACCACTCGACAGTCGCAATCGATGAGACAAAGCTGAACGTCGAAAAGACCGAGATCTACGTCTGGGCAGTGATCGATGTGGAGACGTTCAGTCATCCACATCGAGGTCTCACCCGGACGATCTGATCTTGACGCGTTGCTCTTCATCAACCAAGTGTTGAAGCGCTGTCGTGGCGATCCTGTTGTCCTCGCCGATCGCGGTCCGTGGTACAACTGGCCGCTTGATGACCTCGAACTCTGTGAGTCACGGCGAGAAACGTGGGTGGAACGGTCTCTCGTCGAAGCGTGGTTCGGCCCGTTGAAATATCGAACCAGGCTTTTCTACAATCGGTTCCCCCACTATAGCTCGTGGAAATCAGTCGACCGTTGGGTCAAAGCCTTCGCAGCGTTTCACAATGCGATGCTCTACCTTGCAACAATTTTATCTTGCAGTTAACCCATAATATAAATATTAGAAATGATATATGTTTCGTAAATGGCCCGAAATGTTGTTTTGATTTGCCTTGATACTGTTCGCAAGGATTTTTTTGATGAGTTTGCACCCAAAATCAACAAACGTGCCGAGGTAATTTTTTCACAGTGTCGAGCAGCGAGTGGCTGGAGTCTGCCAAGCCACGCGAGTATGATAACTGGTCAGCTTCCTCATCAGCACGGTATTCATACACATAATCGTGACTTTTCGACGCTTAGTCCATCAGAGACCCTATTTACTCAGCTACCTGACCACTATTCTATCGGTGTCAGTTCAAATTTGTATGCTGGTTCTGCTTACGGTTTCGATCGCTTCTTTGATGAATTTCACGACATTGCACCACATCGTCGGTTTCCCGACGGGCTTGATATGATGGAATTCAGCCGAGAATCCGATGCGAGCGGTATTTCGGAATATCTTCGGTTTCTTAAAACCGTTGTCCAGCAAGAACATCGACTAAAGAGTGTTGCCAACGGGGTGACTGCCAAAATAAATAGTGCACTGCGGGGGATCCCTATCCCAAAGATCTGGGATGAAGGAGCAACAATTATTTCTAGAAAGATCAAGAAACGCGTCCAAGCTAGTTCAGAGCCATTCTTCTTATTCGCGAATTATATGGACGCGCACGGGCCACTCCAACACATTTTAGGGTTTGACAAGGAATTACATTCCGCCCCATACACTTGGAATTCTTATGACTCCGGGACGGACAGAATCCAATTGAGTGAGACGTCAAGTGAACACTTGCCAGATAGCGTGAAATACCACCGGGAACTTTACAGCGCCGCTATTGATTATCTTGATCGAAAGTTATCGATGCTCATAGAGTGGTTGATTAACAACACTGATAATACGACAACAGTTATCATCACTGCAGATCACGGCGACAACCTAGCATACAAGGCTGACAACCATCTCTTCGGTCATACAAGTAGTCTTACAGAGGGGATATTGCACGTCCCATTTGCCATAATTAATCCGCCAAGCGGCTACAGCACTACTGAAACGCAATATTTTTCCCATCTCCAACTACCGAAACTAATACACTCATTAGTCAAAGATGATACGCCTGACGTTTTCACAGACCGGATCCCTGCAGAGGTCATTGGTAAAAGTGGGACTGTTGATCGTCCCGATGAAGACACTGAGTACTGGGACCGTATGATTCGATGTGTCTATGAAGGACAGAAAAAAATCGTCTGGGATACACTCGGAAACGTAGACACATACATACTTAATCAGAATCAACCTTGTTGGCAGGATGAATCAGACGAGAACTCTCAAATCCCGGCGTGGGCGTCGGAGTTATTTGAGGTCCCAATTTCGATATACAAGTCGAGGTCGAAGCAAACCGATTGTTCTCAGGATCAAGTAAGCGACGTGACAAGGGATCGATTAGAGCGGTTGGGATATATGTGAGTCGACTGGTGAGGTATCAGACTACTCTGATAATCGACGATTCGTCTCGCCTATGGAATAATAGAATATAATTATGAATCAGAATAACGTATCTTCATTGGATAGTTCAAGACAAATTTCCACGGAACAACTGCGCGCTGGCGTAATCGGTGGTGGTAATATCGCTGAACGAGCTCATTTGCCCGCCTATACTGAACATAAAAAGGTGGACCTCGTAGGAATTGCTGACCCCGATGAAGAAAGACGTAGTTACCTTGAATCCAAATTTAGCGGACTCGCCACGTATCGTGATGGCTCTCAGTTGATTGATTCTGGGGACCTCGACCTCGTGAGTATCTGTTCACCACCGAGCACACATAAAAAATATTTTATTCAGGCGGCAAATAATAATTGTCATATATTTTGTGAAAAACCTCTTGCACTCACGCCGACTGAGGCACAACGGATGGTTGAGGCGGCACAGCAGTCTGGAATTGTCACGCTGCTCGGATACGCATACCAGTTTATGTCGAATTTTACACGAGTCATCGAGATGGTTGACGCAGGTCTCTTAGGAGATATCGTGGAGGCACATACAACAATTTTCTCATCACCACCTGTTGCAGGATGGTATTTCGACCCGGATGTATCCGGAGGGGGCGTTGTCAAGGACAAATGTCCCCATATATTCGATTTTTATCACACAATATTCGATATTCAACCGAGGGTGACATCCGCTGAACTCCGGTTCAAGAATACCACGTCTGTTGAGGATATTGCGACGATCGGGCTCAATTATGAAGGCATCGACGTGAACGTTTCAGTGGGCTGGACACACGATAGATGGTATCATTTGAACGAACTGGTCGGAACTGACGGGATACTTAGATTCAACGACGAACGGCTGCAGGGTAACGTCCGCGGGCACAAACTACAGTACAAAAATGGTGAGTTACCCCGTTTGCAGTTGGGTCCACTCTATCAATTGTGGGGCCGGACCGAGGATAACTACGAGCGTAGACGTCTAAATCATTTTATCACACACTGTATCAATGGCGATGATGAAACATATGCGCCTGTGACCCAGGGACTGGCGATTACACAGACAATTGAGGATGTCTACGACGCTGGGAGCAGTTGAATATGAAAGTTTTAGTAACAGGTTCGACAGGATTCATCGGGCTCAACCTCGTTCACAAACTGCAGACGACTAATTCATTTGAGCCTCTGACACTTGTTCGGGAGTCTTCACAGACGGAGATGCTGCCGGCAGGGGTCGAGACAGTGTATGGTGATCTTACCCAGCCCGGTAGTTTTGAGGATGGTCTACGACGGGCAGATGCACTTATCCATCTCGCTGCTGTCTATCCTGGCTACGACAATGACACCGAACAACAGGCAGAAAATGAAGAGGGGTTCATACGAGAAGTAAATGTCTCAGGGACGCAACTACTGCTTGAACGAGCGGCTGACCACAATATCGAGACAGTCGTGTTTACGAGCACGATCAATGCACATCCCGACCTGTATGATGACACGGTAGACAATCAGTACGTAATCACCAAGTATGAAGCCGACCAAGAGATAGTTCACGGGGATTGGCCGTTCGATTGGTCTATTATCCATCCGACGTACGTCATTGGACCACGGGATTACCGATTGAATCATTTCAACCTCTTCCAGCGGGTGGCAGCGAATCGTCTCCTGGTTCCACCGTTATATATTCCTGGTCAGTACAACATCGTTCACGTTTTTGATGTCGTTGACACGCTCCGAACTGCGCTTAACGAAATCGGGACCAATCGGTTTGTGGTCTCCGGTGAGAATCATTCTGCGAGCACCCTGTACCGTACGATTGCAGCGGTGGCCGACGACAACTGTTTCGTTCCTCCGATTCCCCGTTCCGTTGTTTCGATCGGGTTGTCTCCCATAGTAAATCGACTTCACAACCGTGGGTTGTATCCGATAAATGGCGCAGAATTCAGATCAGGGGTACAACGTGGTACAGTACCTGAAAGATTCACGAACGCAGCACCGGCCAAACAGAGATCGCTCCGTACAACGGTCAAAGACGCGTACAACTGGTACCAAAGTGTTGGTGTTCTATGATGATGCTGATTGACGCGTTCTTGCTCAACCTAGCAAAAAGACTCCATAGTATGGAAACCATCCTGCCTTCTGCTATCGATTGTGACTAAACAACCTGCATTCGTCGGGATGCCTCAGCAACTTGTGTCGCTTGATGCCTGGAATTTTGGACTAAGTTACACGATGCCCCCGTTGAGCGGCATCTCAAGACAATCTGGGACAGAAACCTGATGTGGAGCACCAGTCATCCGAACCAGGAACGATTTCGACCGCATCTGATGCTGCAGCTTTATGAGTACTTATACGCTCGGGACGCTATGTTATGATGCGGAATTCGTCGGGGTTGAGCTCCGCATCGCGTTCCGCCTCCACGCTGATTCGCTACTCAGCATCAATCGCCTTGCTGCTTAACTGAGCATCGAATACGATTCACTATCAATATGATCTTGATTGCGACTGGCACTTTTCGTTCCTGGCGCCAATTATAAGATGTGTACCACCTAACGACGTTTATGGATGAATGAAAATATAACTCGTAAGGATAAATTAGTGGCTCTATCCAAGGTCGCACAATACCGACCAGGCTTCACGGCCTTTATCGTGGTCTTCAGCGTGTTCGCGACGCTTCTTGAGGCTATTGGCTTGACTTTTTTGTTGCCTATTATCGAAGCAGCACAGGAAGGTGGTATCCCGAGTGACAACCCGGCTGGAATCGCTGGGTTCTTTTTTGCACTCTACTCTTTTCTTGGAGTACCTTTCACTTTGGAATACTTAATACTCGGTTTATCAGGAGTAATGATTATTCGGTACTCCTCGACATTCGGTGCTAAGTGGTTGGCAGTGATTCTGAGTAAGGATTATGAAAGAAATATGAAAACACGATCTTTCGAGGCCGCACTTGAAGCTCAAATTTCATATTATGATGACAAAGGCTCCGATGAGATTCTCAATGCGATTATTACTCAAACACGGTATGCCGGGAGAGTTATCAATGGCATCGTAAAACTGTTACAACAGATCCTTCTCAGTTTGATGTATGTCTCAGTTGCCCTGATTGTAGCTCCTTGGCTAACTATTTCTGGAGCGGTATTATTGGGCGGCATATCATACTTCGTTCAAAATATACTTGAACCGGGGTATGCGGTCGGTGATCGAGTTGCAAACGCCAACGAACGCATCCAACAGAAAACACAGGCAGGAACACAAGGAATACGAGAAGTCAAATTATTCGGGGTGGTTGATGATATTTATTCGGAATTCCGGAAATCAGTCGACACTTATACCGATTCAGGTATTAGTCTAAATAGAAATGAAGCCGCGATTACGAGCTTTTATCAACTCTTGGTAGCGTTAATGCTGTTCGGTCTGCTTTATGTTGCGATCAGCGTTCTTTCTCTCCCAATCGCCACGCTTGGTGTATTCCTGTTCGCTATGTTCAGACTTGCACCCAGAGTCAGTAATATGAACTCAAGATTCTATAACATTAACGGAAATCTCCCTCATCTTGTACGGACACAGCAATTTATAGAACACCTCCGTGAAAGGAAGGAAGACCGACAGAAAGATCATTTGGTACCTGACACAATTACGTCGATTGCTTTTGAGGATGTGTCATTTTCATATACAGACGACGAACAGGTCTTAAATAGCATCTCGTTTGAGGCTCACAGAGGTGAGTTCGTCGGATTCGTCGGTCAGTCGGGGGCAGGCAAATCAACTATTGTTTCGCTCCTTGCGCGTATGTATGACCCTGACTCCGGAGAGATCCTTGCAAACGGGATTCCTGTCGGTGAATTTGACGTCCGTGATTGGAGAAAAAAAATCGCGATGGTTCGCCAGGACCCCTTCATTTTCAACGATACACTTTGGTACAATATTACGATGGGTGCGGTAGTCCAGAAGTCGGAGGTACGAGATGTTGCCGAAATCGCGAAAGTGACTGAGTTCCTCCCCGATCTTCCAGACGGTTTCGACACTGTCTTGGGAGATGACGGAGTCAAACTTTCCGGGGGCCAAAGACAACGCGTCGCACTCGCGCGAGCCCTCCTAGCTGACAGCGATGTTCTTATTCTTGACGAAGCGACGAGTGACCTTGATTCAAACCTCGAACAGCAAATTCACGCTGCTATTGAGGAACTTGACGACGACCGTATTATTATAGCAATCGCACATCGACTTTCTACTGTACAAGGTGCTGACTGTATCTATACGATTGAGCAAGGAGAAATTACTGAAACAGGAACACACCAGGAACTGGTCGATAAAGGTGGTAAATACGCGGAATTGTATGCGATTCAGACGTAGCTCTGATGAACGGAGAGGGTGTCACAGGACTCTTCTCACACCGCGATGATCGTGCTCTGGATTGTCTCCGCATTCGTAGTTAATCGCGACGACGAGGCGAAGGCACAGCGCAAGGAACACCTGCGCTCGTGCGTGGACGCCGTTCGTTGATGCGGTCTTCACCCTTTACTCGATATCTTTCGGCTCGTCTGTGTTTCGCTCGTTGTACGGAGCGACTGGCACGACCCCGGCGGCTAGCAGGTGATCGTACCAGTCGAGTGTGTTGTATGCGCTGTCGCCGACCATCCACATTCGACGGCGAGTGCGTCACGTAGTGATTAAGATAAGAACTGCAAGCGATTGCCGAGGAACTCGTCGATCCAAGATCGGGCAAAACTCAGCTTGGAGGTGAGTTGTTTAAAAAGGTCATCGACGAGAGCACGGCTGAGTTCCGCGCTCTCGTCGATGAGCGGCGATGCTTCCCATTCAGCTGTTTCCAGACCTGTTCGATGGGATTGAGATTGGGCGATCCAACCGGTAATAACACGAGATGGATGCCAAGTTGGTGGGCACGCTTGGGCGTATACTCGCACGTGTGCGCCACATAATTGTCCAAGACGAGCAGAATCCGCTTGCGGGAATTCTGCTCGCGGATCCGTTCGAGACAGTTACAGATCCGCTTTTTCGTCTGATCTTCGGTGAAGGTAACGACATTCTCACCGTCAAGGGCGTAGAATCCGACCGCTGGTTCGTGGACGTGAACCAGCGGTCGTTCGATGTGTGGATCATCGACGTACCACACCCGGTGAGAATTGTCCCACGGCTTGGGATGTGACGTATCGAAGAAGCCGAGAACGGTGCCGCCGTCATTGCAGATGTCATCGTCAACGACCCACCCTTCCTCGTCATCACCGTCGCGTTTGTTGTGCGGGTCGTCGGAGTGGTTCGTCAAGAATCTCTTCGGCATCTTCTGGACGCGAGGGGCGCTTTGTCCGTGAATTGAGTAGGAGAGACCGAGGTTGTCGAGGAGTTCGCTGAGGTAGACTGGATGGTACTCGACGTCGAACTCCTCGTTGAGAAGGTGCTGGATTTCCTGGTTTTTCCACGGCTGACCGTTGCGGGGGAGTTCGAGTAGTTCGTCTTGCTCATCCTCGCCGAGCTTCGGAGGACGTCCGTCCCCGAAGTTCGGCGTGAGCTGTCCGAGACGATCTTCGTTCCACCGCTGGAGCCAGCGACTCCCGGTTGCTTTGGACTTGCCGACGCGCCTAGCGGCTTCTTCCATCGTATCGCCCTCGTAGAGGTTTTTTCACGAAGGCGGGACGGGGGACGACCTTCGGGTCGTCTACCTCCGCCAGCAATCGATTGAGGTCCTCTTCGCTGAGATGTCGAACGACATCTTTCTGACGATCGCCACTTATAGTACCCTTCGCACGCCTGTTCCATAACTTCCCTTACGTACTACGTGACGCACTCGCCGTCTCTTCTGGCACTTGCATACTCTAAGTGAAATTTGCTGCAATCGGGATCCTTTGTCCGGTAGAAACGATCGTGCAGCCTTAGCCATGGTAGTACTCTTCAGCCGTTGGATCGGAGCACTTCGAAGCGTCTTGATTGGCGGGTATCGTCCTCACCCGGTTGAATCAACAGTAAGTCAGGTTGACCAGACCGCGCCGGAGGCCCGGTCAAAGACTTCGTCAACGATGTGTTCGAGGTTGTGAGAAAGCGATCGACTACCACGTCAACGGCGGTCGATCGAAGTCACAGCTCAACCAGACAATAATGTTCCGATGATTTTGTTCATCCGGACGAATGCCGTAGATATCTTGGTGTATCAGTAATGGTGGAATCTATGCATCATCTCTGGTGCCTCTTAGTCTTGTGTTCGCCCCGGTGAAGACGGGGCGCACAGACCGAATCTACCAGGAACTGAAGGAAAGGTCTCAAATAACCCATAGCGTCTCCGTCTCCACGACATTGAGGAACGTCTCTACCGAAGGATCATTCTGCAGGGCCGTTGAACTTATGTTACCCCAGCATTCACCCTACTTTCTGATGTGGTAACTGTTCTATGAAAATCTCAAACAGAACTAATTAGTAGAGGTATTGATTGAGCTAAAATCAATATCAGTGAATAGTCAGCAGTCACTTGAATCAAAATGGCTTAGGAGTATTAAGTAACTGAAATATGGATACAAATATAGATATACCAGGTGTTAGTGTTGTCATACCAGTCTACAACAGAGCTGATGTTATTGGTCGCGCAATCGACAGTGTGCTAAACCAAACGTATAAAAATTTTGAGATTATTGTAGTAGATGACGGATCTACCGACTCAACCCCAGAGGTCGTCTCAAGTTACAAGAATAAGTGTAATTTAACTCTAGTCAAGCACGATACGAACAAGGGCCAAAATGTTGCTCGAAATACTGGATTGAAACAATCATCGGGCGATTTGATCTCTTATTTAGATTCAGATGATGAATTTCTACCAAATTATTTGGCAACAGTAGTAGAAATTTTAAACGGACAGCCTGACACCATAGGAGGAGTAATGGCTGATAATTATGATGATCGAATTGATGGAACCACTAGTACGGGTGTTAACTATGGGAAAGTGTCAGTTAGCGATCTTTCGGTAGAGGGTCACGGCCTCTGGAGTTGTACGGGATTAACTTTTCGAAGTGATATTTTGAATAGTATCGGTTATCACGATACAAGTATTATAAAACAAACTGATTTGGACTTTGTCTTACAAATATTATCAAAATACGATTTATTTGCGACAAGTGATCCACTCTATATGAGACATAATGATAGCGAAAATCAAGTAAGCAAAGATAACCGAATAATAATCGAAGGGACACAACGGATAATCGAAAAGCACAGAGATGTGTTATCAAATAAAGCTGTTGGGAAACGACACTACGATATTGGTAGAGCACATATTGATTTAGGTGAAGTTGAAAAAGCTAAGTCAAGGTTCCGAAAAGCTATAGAACTGAACTCTTCACAAGAGATTAGATTGCGAATAATTGCCTTTTTAATAAGTAACAAACATCCGAGTTTAGCTAGAACGTTTTGTAAATCGGGTATTAGAGGAAGTCCTAATATGGTGAGTTATTATATATTATATTTATGTTCTTGGTTTCCCGTCTCCACAGTTAAGTTAGCTAAAAAGATATATCAGAATTACATATCGTAATCAGTTATAAAAATTATTAAGATAACCAAGGGATTTATTATATATTGTCTGAAGAGTATTTTTAATTCCGTGCTGTTGGATGGAACCAATTAATCGGTATATTAAGTTTGATGATTGATACCGTGTTCTAATAGACACTGGAGTTTCATCGATTATTTCAAATGATCCGTCAGTTAAAGGAATGTAGATGCGAGGATCCGTTGTGTTATTCAACACTTTTGTTGCTATTTGGATATCTGCCTCTTTCGATGCACCCAGAGCATCAAATGCTTCAAGACGGCCGTGAAACACTTTGATTTGTCCCGTTGTTTTATTCGCCGCTCGAACTAGACAGTTATACCGGCGCGGAAGTGGTGCCAATTGTATGTTACTGAAATATAAAGCACATCTGAGAGATGGCATATTATGAATTATACCATTTTGAACATCTTGACGATATTCAGATCTCCAAAGGTCAAAGAATCGACTAGTCCGTTTATTTTTAGTGAACGCAATTACTCCTCCATTGAACCAAGGAAAAGCTTCGGGAACTCCTTTTACTGGATGTTCAAGATCATAGTGCTGCATATGCCATTTATTCTCAGCTACACTAGCTGCTATGTCACATTCCTCCAGCATATTAAATACCTCTGAAATATCACTTTGTATATAAATATCTGTATCTAGATATACTGTTTTATCATAGGGAGACTGATCAATATAATTCACAACATCACCGAAAGAGTAGCTAACATCCTCAACGACATTTATTGAGTCAAAATGTTCCGAATGACATTCTTTTTTATCTGTTATTAGTGTGATGGGAAAGTCTTGCATTTCATCTTGAAGAGTTTCGGCTGATTTCTCGGCTTCCCTGAAATAATCGTTTCCCATAGCAATATATAAAAAACCGAGATCTCCAGACGTCTTATTTTGACTCATATTTTGTGTTGTGAATTGATGACTGATAGCCTCTTTCAACTATTTAATGGTTACGTAAGCACTTCTTATACAGACTAACGAGAAACATTGAGAGGTGAGGCAATCAATGAGCATATAACCCGACAAGGTGTAATGATCGCAGGATCCGTGGTGCGATCTCCCTGCTCCAAGCCCTGCTTCGACAGACCGCAGAACTTCTGGATTTCCAACAGTGACCAGAGACGCTCCGTCTGGTTGGTGTGAACGTCCTCTTCTAACACGAATCTCTCCTCATGAATGTCGGTCGGTGGTCGTGTTCCAGTTGATAATAAGTGGTTATTCATCGCTCCCCTCGTGTTAAGTTAGGAATGAGGCGGCCGTTGGTTCGGATGATCTATGACCGAATTCGACCGCCTCGGCGGTGGTATCGAGTGGATTGACTTGGAATTTGTGCAGCGAGAGCGGACACCCCGGCACGCGATTGAAGTGGGTATTCAGCCCCATCTTGCTGGCTTATCGCTTTCGAATACCAAACAGCGACTTGAAAAATTAGGTGTCGAACGAAGTCGAACCGCTATTCACAACTGGGTCCAGAAGGCCGATCTACAGCCAGCGGGCGACAAAGCCCCGAATCAGATTGCGGTCGACGAGACGGTGATTCGGATTAATGATCAGCGCCACTGGCTGTACGCCGCTGCCGATCCAGACACGAACGAATTCCTCCACGTCAGGCTGTTTCAGACCAGGACCACGCAACTCACCCTGCTGTTTTTCTGCGAACTCCGCGACAAACAGCAGGTCGAGCAGGCAACGTTCCTCGTCGATGGAGCGCATCACCTCAAAGCTGCGCTGGAACGGCTTGGGCTCCGATTTCAGATGAGACGTCATAGAAATCGGAATGCCGTCGAACGTGTATTTAGAGAGGTAAAACGACGAACCTCTTCGTTCTCAAATACGTTCAGCAACGTGGAGCCACCAACCGCAGAATCGTGGCTCCAAGCCTTCGCCGTCTGGTGCAATCAATGCCAAACTTAACACGAGGCATCGCTCCAGACTTCCCTAGTTGCTCGGAGAAGTCTTCAACCATACCCCAATAACTGGCTTAACTTCGTCATCGAACTTCGTCCCTTCCTCGGCGGAGAACATCCGAATACCCTCTAGCGACTCGCCGCGGGACGGCCTGATTCACGGCAGGTAGCGCCCTGTGAATCGCCAAAGTTGATGCCTTTCTCACTGTTACTACAAAGACATCTACGGCATTCTTCCCGTTAAACGAGAGCCTCGAAACACGATTGTCTGGTTGAGCTGTGACTTCGATCGACCGCCGTTGACGTGGTAGTCGATCGCTTTCTCACAACCTCGAACACATCGTTAACGAAGTCTTTGACCGATTCGTTTAGCAGGCCGCCTGTCGCGGCCTGCTTGACTTGACTTACTGCATTGATTAACCGATATGAGGATGAGATCTGCCGATCAATATGCGTCGAAAGGCCCGATCCAACGGTCGAAGAACCATTACAGCTACGTCTGTACAATCAACTAATGATTTACTACCGCCAACACCGTCTGAGAATATCTCATTGATTAGTCCGATCGCGATAAGACACTGCCGGGTCGACCAGTAGAGGCAACGCCGATCTTCCCTAATCCTTAACGAAGATGTCATAGAACTCTTGTTACACGGAATGATCGTACTTCCCGGATTGTCTCTACGTTTGTAGTTGATGGTAGCAACGACGAACGGCAATCAGTTGTTTTGCGTTGGCTGTCTCAACCATATTGAGACAATGACCGCGACGGCAATCGATTCTCTCCCGTTCCAGCACTATCGTTTAATCTTGGGAGTCTTCCTTAATATTCCCCCAATCTATGTCAATATTATACTTTTTTTCTATCTCTTCTGGTGCCCTCGTGTGTTTAGACCTGTATCTCATATATTTCTCATATCTGTGAAAGCCACCGCTTGGCTTCTTGAAACTCGGCTTTGTCATAGCAATTGGATAGGCTATTGTCGCTATAGCTATCGCAATGAGTGTCTTATATATTGTTTTTTCCGAAATTCTTGTTCTAACAAAGCTCCTATAACTCATACCTGTTTGGAATTCAGAAACACGCATATCTAGTATTCTTTTCAATAATTCTGCATAACTTTTATTATATCCAATCTTGTTATACAGCACCTCGCATTTCAGATTAATATAACCATCAACAGCCATCATTCGACGCCATAAATCCAGATCCTCTGCAGCGGAAATATTTCGGTAAGATCCGATATCAAGGAGAAAATCGCGTCGTGCAATTGTCACGTGACCTCCAGTTAATCCGAATCGAAAGTCAATCTTTTCATCCATCTGTTTATAAGCTTCTGCCAAATCAACAATGCGCTCATCATATTTGTCATCACAATCAATATGCAATAAAACATATTTTCCGTTAGAATACCTAATAGATATATCACGATCCCTTCCTAATTTACGAGTTTTGCTCTGGGGCAATGAGATGAATCTAAGACACTCATATTCTTGATTAATTTTTCGTAGAATATCTATACTATCGTCTGTCGATCCACCGTCGACCACGACAACCTCGAAACGATCATCTACCGCATTCAATATACTTCTTAATGACTCCTCGATTGTTTCTCCCATATTGTAATTGCAGATTGCAATGGAATACGTTACCATAATATGTGATCTTTCACGATATTAATAAACTCTATTATTTGGTCCATCTACTGTATAATTCTCTCATAATAATCAAGTAATTTCTTAGCTTGCTGTTCCCACTTGAATTGAGAGGTTACAGTTTTACGCGCATATTGACTCATCTCATTCCTTCGTTTAGGATCTTCTAATAGCTGTCTCAGTTTGTCACTCAAATCGCCGGGAGACCCTGGCTCATATAGTAAACCGGCTTGTCCGTCGGTCACGATCTCAGGGATATAGTCAATCCGTGGTGCTACAACAGGTGTTCCACATGCCATAGCTTCTAACAAAACCATCCCAAAACTTTCGTGATGAGAAGAAAGAGCGAAAATATCGGCTTCACTGTAATATGTAGGAAGCTTATTATTCGGAATATATCCTTCAAATCGTATTGAATCCTTAAGATCGTACGACTTTGCTCTCTTTTTTATTTTACTCTGTAATGGGCCTTCACCGACTAAAACCAACTCTGCATTAATTCCCCGCTCTCGTAAGTTATTGAACCCATCTAACAATTCAGATAAATTTTTCACAGGGACATACCGTCCAACCCAAAGAATTGATGGGTTTGGTCTTTCAGTTGAATTCTCTTTTGGCGTAAACCGATTCGTGTCAACACCGGGGGGCAAAACTGTTGGATTAATATCTGTTTCGGCCCGGATTTTTTTGGCGGTAATTTGGTTCGTTACTATCCCATCTGCTTGATTTAACCAGGAATAGGAGGATTTGGTAGGATGTATGTAGTCGTAAAATAAAGAGTGGGGAGGACCATTTAATTTGATCGTCATAGGACATTCTACCGAATTCCTAATTCGGAGCGTTTCTGGACATCCATTGATTTGAACAATATCATAATTATCAGCAAGATGCCTCCTCAGTTGAGTAATAAACAACTGCCGATCAATATCGGTAATTAATCCGCCCACACCAATGGGGGCAGCATAGCCGAGGTCGTAAAGAAACGGTGATGTAACTTTTATGGTTGGCAAATCAGATGGTTTGGAAATATCTCCACTGAGAGGTTTGCCAGTATATAGGGTAATATTATGACCCATCTTATTTAAAGCCCTTGACATTTCTATATCCCATATTTCACCGCCCCCTCTGCGCATCCCAAGTGCACGGTTTACAAATGCTATATCCATTTCTGTATTAAAATCACAGATTACTTATCTGCCCGGATGTAATATTCGTCTATACGTGAGTTATGAGATATCTCCATCTTGGTAATTGAGTATTTCCAATCCTGAAGCAACGACAATACATCCGATTCGGTTGTATTATAATCTTTTAGTGCGCCTGGATGAATTTCACAGAATATTGTTTGACATCCTCCCGATTCAATTGTTCGTCTCAGTCCTGCTAACACGTCGTATTCACCCCCATCGACATCAATCTTCAATACATCTGGAACCGGAAGATTATCATCTATTATTTTATCATCGCCCCGAACCAGCTGGATCTCGGGATGTTTTTCCCTATGATTACCAGATTCAGGCCGGACATCTCCGACACTTCCGGCTTGGTCTGTTGGTATGACAAGCTTCGCGGATGTATTTTCTGATGAAAAACCTACTTCTCGTATAATCACGCTTTCATTATTCAATCCAATATTTTCATTCAGTCTTTGTGCACTCTTTGAGTGTGGTTCAATCGCGACGACAGAGCCTGAATTAATAATCTTGGACGCAAAACAAGCGTGTAGACCAACGTTCGCTCCAATATCATAAAACACGTCATCCGTATTTAAACTCTCTAGAATCTCTTCAAGAACCTTAATCTCTCCGTTGAGAGTGGGGTCTCGAAACCGGGTGAATTCTGATCTTGTTTTAGTATAGAAAGATGCAGAGATATCATTTACTGTTCGAGTTACAACATCCTCAGAAAACGCGAACTGGATTCGCCAGTACACATCTGCAAAGGAATCGCTAACACCGATGTCTTCAAGTAATGAATATAGATGGCTATGATATACTCGCTTTGCAAGAGAGTGTAACATAATGATTTATCCTGTCTCCGTCTATATAAATTGTCAGGTAAGTTGTCTATTGTCATTCTACAAACTCGATTCAGTTTCACAGCTTGTAAGTTAAACAAAAATTAGTGCAAGAGTCTATGAATATATTATTCACAGCGCTTATTTAGTTATTCCATTGACTCTTCCCCAATCAATCTCTGATTCACAATCTCTACTTATTCGCTCGTAACACCGCTTCGTCCTCAGAGCACGCTCAAAAAAACCGATCGGAGCCAAACTAAGGCCTACCAGCGCTAGCCTCGTATTCGATGGCTTCTCAGAAAATGCTCTCCATAAAAATTCTCTGGCCGAACGGACCTGTCCATCGAGTAAATACGTCACGCCGACCTTCTCGTTGTAGTTCGCCATCGTTTCCGACTCCAGTCCTCGCCGTTCGATCTCGTCACGATGCTTCTCGATCACCCGATTATTGTCGTCTTCGGCGTCTGCCGGATCGCTTGCCATCCCGCCGTGGCGCGTCCGAAAACAGAGGATATCACCGACACCCACGACGCGCCACTCCTGACAGAGCCGAATGTAGAAGTCCCAGTCCTGCTTCGTCGGGAGGTCCTCATCGAAGGGTCCCTTCCCTGGGAGAGCCTCCCGACGAACCATCACTCGCGAAGGCGTCCCGATGAGGTTCCGGGTGTAGATCTCGTCCGAGATATCACCGTCTACGACATCCCCGTCACAGCGCAGCAAGTTCCCGTCGCCGTCGATCGAGGCGAGGCGACACGTCGCGAGTCCGGCCTCCGGGGAAGCTTCCAAGGTCTTCACCTGCTTTTCTAGTTTGGCTTCGTGCCACCGATCGTCGTCGTCTAGGAACGCGATGTATTCCCCGTCCGCGTTGGCGATCCCGGTGTTGCGCGCTGCTGATAGGCCCCGATTCTCGTCGTGAACGATACACTGGACGTTGGTCGGATACTGCTCGACGATCTCTGTTGCATACTCCTTTTCGGAGCCGTCGTCCACGACAAGGACTTCGAGATCCGTATACGTCTGGTTGACTGCCGTTTCGATAGCTCCATCGAGAAATCTGGATCGGTTGTAGGTCGGAATCACCACAGACAGACTCGGCATACCGGATCTCACAACAGCCACCATCTTATCATTTGACTTTCAGTCGAAGCACTAATCTACCGGACAGTGGGAACAAGGAAGTATCCCTCTCGTAATCATATGAACTGCCTCGTCGTCACTCCCCACCGCCTCGGCATCCGCGAGATGGCAGAACGCGTCGGCGAGGAATGGGAACAAATGGGCCACAAGGTCGAATACGTTCTCGCCAAAGGAGCCGCCGCCCGCCTCGGCCCCATCACGGTCGGCGTCCCCGGCATCGCCGTCTGGTGGTACCGCACGCTCAAAGCCATCGCTGCCAACCACGATGACTACGACCTCATTTGGACTCACCAGCCGATCGCGCCCGCACTCCCCACGACCGATGAGGCGTTCTGGAACAAGGTCGTCGCGACGGTCCATACCACGCTCGGCCGCGAGTACGAACTCGTCCGCGAGGGCATCTATCCCAAACGCCTACTGCCGTACTACTGGCTCACGAAAACCGCCGAAGCCCGATTCCACCGCAAGCTCGCCTCCCTTGACGCCGCCGGCCCGCACTACACCGTCGTCTCGCCACACCTGAACGAGGAAATCGAACCGTTCGGCGTCGACCGGGCGACGTACGTCCCGAACGGGATCTTCACGCCGACCGACCAGACTTTTGATCCGATACGGGATGAATACGATATCCCCGAAGACGCCACCGTCGTGTTCAACATCGGGAGCCTCACCAACCAGAAGCGACCCGTCCGATTCGCCGAGCTGATGCGGACCGTCACGGACGAACGCGACGACACCTACGTCGTGATGGCCGGCGACGGGCCACGTCGGGAGGCCGTCGAGGCCCACGCCTCCGAGCGGCTGCGTACGCTCGGATACGTCAGCGACGAGGAGAAGTGGCGGTGGTTCGCGGATGCCGACGTGTTCGCCAGTCTATCGGCCTACGAAGGGATGCCGGTCGCGACGGCCGAAGCGCTCTCCTTTGGTCTCCCCGTCGTTCTCTCGGATATCCCCTCGCATCGACACCTCCTAAAGACGTACGACGCAACCGGATCGCTCGTCGCCGATGACACGGCAGAAATTGCGACGGCTATCGAGACACTACGCGATGAGCGGTCCACCGTCTCACTCCCGACGTGGCGAGCTGTCGCCGGGCAATATCTCGATGTCGTCCGACAATAAGAGGAGAATTATTCGCAGCTTATCGAAACATAAGCTGATCACCAACTGACGACCAGGATCACAAACTCGATGGTACATCGAATGAAGTAGTTCACCACACATTTACGGAACGTTGGTGAGTACTCAAGTGCGTTTTGTACAGCGATTATGGAATACAAATGCCGTGCCCACGTCTCTTGCCTAGTTGGTTCCAATAGCACACGATGTGAATCGAATACTATTGGAAGCCATCCGACCCGCGTTTCTACGACCGCGACGCGTTACCGACCCTCGCTACCACCCTCCTCCGTGGTGAAGGAGTTCACAGCCTCCTCCAGCCCGTGAACTTGTTCACAGTCGACGAGCAGTGCCTTCTGCTTGTGTTTGGTACCGTTCCAAGTCGTGACCTGTTGGGACTCCCGGAGTTGGACCCCTGCAACATCCGCCGCAATCGCCTCCACGAGATCGTAGGCGTACCGCCGTGACACACCGGTACAACCACGAATCTCTGCCGGCGTGACGGCAACCTTGCCGTCGTCCCCTGCTTTGTTCGCTGCGAAAGCAAGCACCGTCGCGACCTTCTCGGCTTTCGTCGAGGGATCCGCCGATTGGTTCAACACCTCAATATGTGCTTCCACATTGGACAAGCGCTCACCGCGTTCCACGAGTTGCTGGCCGAACGCCCGCCCCGCAGCGGGCAACTCGTCGATGGTCTCGATTTCGGCCGCCATAATCGCTCGGTTGGTGCCCTTCAGGAGTGGAATATCGCGGTTCGTCGCAGTCTGGACCTCCCGTTGGAGTGCCTCAAGCCGTTGTTCGACAACCGTAAGTCGTTCTTCGATATCAGCCCGTTCACTATCGGCACCCGAACGAGCCTCACTCACAGGAATATCCCTCCATCAGCGGACTGAACGCACACGGCTCGACGTGGGTCAAACAGAGCTCGTGGCGCTGTTCGTCCACCACCGAGCGGACGTTGAGCCGGGCCGCCGCGAGCACTTCACTCGTCCCCAGCGTGGGCGTCTCGATCCGCCGATCCGTACAGGCCGCACAGAAACACCGCGTGATCGTCCACTCGGGATCCTCAGCAGCTCGGTAGGCGTACACCCAGACCATCTCGCCTTCGCCCATTCGGCAGTTGCAGCCCGTACAGTGGACCTCCAGCGTGGCCAATCCGATCCCGAGGCCGGTGAGTAATTGTCGAGGCGTCGTCACAGCTGCGTCCTGTCGGCGATCGTGGTCGGGCTTCGGGCGATCCCACGAGTGCCCGTGCTCGCCGATCATCGACTGTCCTCCGTGACCGTGTCTGCTGCCTCACTCGTTGAGATGAGGTACTCCCGGCTTCGATCATAACAATCGAAGCACGGCAGCGTCTCGCTCGTCGGCCCGTTACACCAATCGTTGTCGCAGCCCAATGGCTGGTCGGTATATTCTTCTAGCGTCGCGTTCGTAGTACTCATTGCTTCTCATCTCCGGAGAAGCACGGTTGGGTGCACCACCACCCGGCCATTTACTGACCTGTAGACCGCGCTTCCTGCCTTGCACATATACCTGCGTCGTGTTAATTATTACGATTCGTTTATCCAATTCGTTTTGACTCTGGACTGCCCGTACATCACACTTTTTTCGTTTAAAAATAAATCCAGAGTAATGACTCTAGATCCTGATCAACTCAACCCAACGGATCGTGAGATCCTCTCATATCTAACTAAAGGAAGGTGTACTGCGGCATATATTTCGCAAGAAACTGGTTACTCGAAGGGTAATATTCGAAATCGATTGATGCGATTAGTCGAACACGGATACGTCAGACAGCTCGGCGGCGGACTCTACGAACTCATCGAAGACCCTCGAGACGGAAGTGCCCCCTAATCCATCACAAAACGCGGCCCGTCCACCTGTCGCCATTCCTCCTGAAGCGTGGCAAATAGCTCCTCGGCATCCGCCGCGACTTCGATAACGTCTGCCGAGCCGTTCGCACCACCCTCACCGATATCGAGGGCTGAGGCATACAGTTCGAGCACCTCGGCCGCCTCCTTGATGACGGCTTCTCCTCCGGACACCCCGCCGACCCACTCAGCCAACGATATCCCGAGGACCTCTTCGGCAAACTGCTCACAGCCGTAGTAGTCGCGTGCCATCCGTGCGACCCACTCGATCGGCTCGGCAGCCGCAGCCTCCGGCGGCAGCTCTTCTGCGAACGAATCCAACTCCTCGGCCGGGACGAGCGAAATCGCCTGTTCATACTGGCGCTGCAGTACGGCACGCCGATAGCGCTCCAACACGATCCGGAGCTCGTATAGGGCCTCGTAGGCCCACACGAGCGCGAGCTGCATCCGATTTGTGTATGCGACGTCGTAGGTCTCGTAGGTGTCCTAGGGGCAGGTCCGCCGAAGCCGATCGATCCACGCTTCGCGGCCCCCCGCTTCGGCACGCAGCATCAATCCGACGCGGTCGGTCGGATCGAGCTCCCCCAAGAGTTCGTCGCTGAGTTCGTCGATTTCGGATTCGAGTCGCTGTTTCGTCATTGTCAGTCCTTCGAGAGAACCCCTCGCAGCAGGTCAACATCGGCTTCCATCTCGCCGACATCAGCGTCGCGACCAACAACCGGTATTGACGCGCCAACTGGGCCAACGTGCGGAGCCGTTTGAGTTGGAGCTGTTCGGTTTCCGCGGAGAGCCCCTCCGTCCGTGACTGTTGAATCCGCTCGTCGAGCGCCCGGATGTTGTCGGCGAGGAGCCCGCGAATCTCGTCTCGTTCGCTCGTCGGGCGGGGGTCGACATTACTGAAACCTGAGATGCGACCGAGACTTAAGTCACTGTGACGCGTTGGCGTTCAACGGAAGCACTCGATACATCAGAGGGGCCTGGGGAGACACCCCGTCGAGCCGCACCCACTGCCACAGCCAGCAGTCCGACAATTTTCGGGCCTCGAGTGTGGGTGCCCGCAGACCTGCAATACGTCGGTGTTCCAGCTGGGCTAGGCCCCGCCGATATCCCTCACTGTCGCCGCCCGACAGACAGCAGACCGACACCACTGAGCAGGGCCGCAAGCGCGACCACCACCCCGACCCCGGGCGTCGACGCACTCGTTGTCTCTTGGGTCTCGCTTTGGGATGACGCCGTCGCCGTTGTCGTCGCCGTCGGAGTCGAGGGCTCCGTAACCGTCACCGCATACGTATCTACCCCGACGAGTTCGGCATACCCATAGACGGTCGTGTTCCGTTGCACACCGGTATAGAGCCGATACTCCCCGGGCGCCAACGACTGGGTGTCGATCTCGGCCGTATATGTGAGCCCCGCGGTCCGCCGCGCAGTGGTCGTCAGCGACGTCGAGGCGTTGCCCAATGCGACTCTCACGTTCGCCGGCGGTCCGGCAACCGCATCGCTCACTTCCTCAAGGCGGAACTCGACTGTAAGGGTCGTATTGTGTTCGACCGCACGGGGCGTCGAATGGATGACCCGGTACCCAGATAGCACGAAAATCTCGACCGCATAGATCTCCTCGGCGCTGTCTTCGGCCGTGATGATGATCGCATACGTGCCCGGCACGTACCGATCGAGCGTGAACTCCCGCGTGCCGGTGCCCTCGACATAGGCGGTCACCAGCGAGCGCTCCTGGCTATCGACGAGCCGGACGGCATACGAGGTGTTCGCCGGCCCCGTCGTCGAGACGGTCACCGTCTCGCCCTCGGCGTACTGGCCGATGGCGCTGATCGTGTAGTTGCCCGAGTCGGTCTCGAGGGTCCGATCAGGGATATCAACGGACTGGGAAACCGACACGCCATAGGCGTCACTATCCGCGGCCGAGACGGCCGAAAGCGTCAATAACAGGATGAAACAGACACACCCCAGACTGCGGAGCCGAGACATTAGGCGACCACGCGTGGTGGCTGACGTGCCAGCTCATTAATCATTCCGGACGCCGGACAGGACGGTCGCGGCTCCACGTCGGAAAGATACATTATCGCGAGTCGCCGGCAGTTCCGCGGCAGATATAGTGAGTTCCCCGCTCAGAGAGCACGGTTCCTGCTCGGCGTGTCCACGACTGGAGCCTCGCAGCTCAGTCTCTCCAGGTGCCCTCATTACATTCCCTGCCGGTATTTTTCCAGCGACAGGCCCCACACATCCCGATCGACTACGACCCCACGTCCGGATCGGCGAGTACCGACTCGGGGTCGACCTGCTCCGTCTCGGCGACATACCGTTCCAACACATCGCGAACCCACTGGGGATCGAACGACGTCTCGATCTGTTTGACCCGCCCCTCGCGGCCGCGGGAGTCGACCCAGGTGTCGACAAGCCCCATCGTCTCGAGATCGGTCACCAACTCCCGGACGGCCCGCTCGCTCAACAGAAACTCCTCGGCCAAGTTCTGCTGGTGGAGGGACGCGACAACCTCGCTCGTGGTCACCGGCTGTTTGATCTCGCCGCTCGGCCGTTCGGTCCAGCCGGTCACCCCGGTCAACACCAGGAAGTGATTGAACGGCAGCGCCAACAGCTTCTCGGTCACGGCCTCCTTCCCAGTCGTCTCGATAGTCGCATCGAGACACTCCCGCGTCACTGCCTCGAGCCCCCGTTCGGTCGCGGTCTCGCCGGCCTGCCGGAACAACCGCAACGCCTTCCGGACGTCGCCCCACCGGCGAGCCGCCTCCCGCACGCCATATTCGAAGACAGCATCCGGGACCGCCCCGTCCCGGAACGCCTGCTCGATCCGCGGTCGCAGAATCCGTTCCAACAACGCGACGCCATACGGCGGGAAAAATACTTCCTCACCGTCCATCGCGCTTTTGACCCGACTGTCCAAGCGGAGATCGACTTCCAGCAATTCGTTGCTCACCAAGAATACCGAGAGGTTCAAGTCTCGCTTCAGTTTCCCCTCCCCGCGCAACAGCCGATAGAAGAAGTCGTTGGGATCGTAGTTCGAGTCGTGTTGGATGTGATCGATCTCATCCAGGATGAGGACCGTCCACTCGGGATAGGCCTCCAGCGCCTCCCAGATGCCTTCGAAGACCCCATCCAACCCCTCGTAGGCGCCCCGCTTCGTGCCCGTCAACTCGAGGTGGATCTCGTTAGCTGCACTGAACAGCGACCGACATTCCTTGAGATTCACATACTCGACCGCAAACGTCTCCGTCCGCGCGGCAAACTCACCACAGACCCGGCGGGTCGTCACGGTTTTCCCAGTCCCCGGCGGGCCATAGATCGAGACCGTCGTCGGGAGATAGCCCTCGTGGACCCCATTGAGCAAGCGCGCCACCTGCTGTTGTTGCTCGCTGCGAGCCACGATCTCGTCGGGCTCGCGCAGTGGATCGAGCGCCCGCTTGTCGACAAAGAGACTGTCCGAGGCGGCCGTCTCGGCGAACAGGTCGTCGTAATCGGTCATACCCTCCGAAGGGCTTTGTTTCGGATAGTTCCAGCGGAACTACGAGTGTGTGTTTCCAGAACCTCCCTGCTCGCGCCCGCGTCGGTCGTGGCAACGCGTGTCGCCACCAACCTACGCCCGCACCGTATCTCCTCGCCGGGTGCACACGCGATCGCCGGGCCCTGACATCGCCGCTTCGAACACCCGTCCCAATCGCTGCCCCCACAGTGTGTCAAATCCGAGGTTTTTCAACGACCTCCCTCCCAGCAATAGTATGCACATTCTCGTCACCGGCGGCGCCGGGTTCATCGGCGGCCACCTTGCGGAAGCCTTCCTCGAAGACGGCTACGACGTGACCGTGCTGGACGCGATGGATCCCTTCTATGATCTCCGGATCAAGGAGCACACCCGCGAACGCCACCGCGAGGTGGCCACCCGCGAGGGCGTCGACTACGAGTTCATCAACGGTGATATCCGCGATGCCGAGCTCGTCGCCGAGCTCGTCGCCGACGCCGACTATGTCTATCACCAAGCCGGAAAGGCGGGGGTCCGCTCGAGTATCGAAGCCCCGCGCGAATACCACACGGTGAACGCCGATGGTACGCTCAACCTCTTGGATGCGGCCCGCGACACCGACCTCGAGCGGTTCGTGATGGCGTCGTCGTCGTCGGTCTACGGCGGCCGCGAGGAGTACCTCCCCTTTTCCGAAACTGATCCGACACTGCCGGTCTCGCCGTACGGGGCCTCTAAACTCGCGGCCGAACGGTACGCGTGTGCCTACCACGAGGTCTATGGGCTACCGACGGTCGCCCTCCGGTATTTCACGGTGTATGGCCCGCGGATGCGACCGAATATGGCCATCTCGAACTTCGTCTCCCGGTGTTGCAACGGCCAGCCACCGGTCGTCTACGGTGATGGCTCCCAGACGCGGGATTTCACCTATATCGACGATGTGATCGCGGCGAACCGCGCCCTCCTCGAAACGGACGCGGCCGACGGCGAAGCCGTCAACATCGGCTCGACGGATCGGATCGCGATCCGGACGCTCGCCGAAGAAATTCGGGATCAACTCGCCCCCGAGTTGGCGTTGGAGTTCGCCGAGCGGTACGACGCGGATGCGGATCACACCCACGCCGACACGGCGAAAGCCCAGGCGTTGCTCGCCTATAACCCAACGCATTCGATCCGGGAGGGCGTCTCGAAGTTCATCGCGTGGTATCGGCAGAACCGGGAGTGGTACGAACCGCTCGTGTTAGCCTCCTGAGCGGACGCAGTCGGGGTGAGAGTGGTTGAAGTGGGGGCTTCCATCGAATCGGACCGCGACGATACGGCACGTTCTCGCGTTAGCACCCATTGTGTGTGAGTCGGCCTTGGGGCCCCGAGCCGGGAGGGCCCCACCGCCGGGCCCGGCTTCGAATCGCTGGGCCCACCCGACGACAGACTAGCCAGGCACCAACGATCGCCCCCCGTGCTGGGACCACAGGGCAGGTACCGAGCGAATCACGGCAGACCTGCCGAGCGCCTACGTACCCGGGTGCTGTCGGTCGGAGGCCAGTCCTTCCCCAAAGGCGCGGCCGTACCGGACCACGGTGGCGCCCCTCGCTGTCACCCCCTCCCCGCCGAACACAAACTTAAATTGTAGTTTGTCTCTTCGAGGTATTCCTTACGGCCTGGTCCGAACTGCGACGTATGGCCCCGCAGCCGTCCCCTCCACAGTCGCCCCCCAACCAGCCCGAGCACGTGAATGCTCCAGCCTCCGGTGCTACCGCACGCGAACAGAACAGCCACCCCACCCCGTCAGTCCAGGGCCTCCTCGGTGTCGGTGGACTCCTCGTCGTCTATCTCGTGGCGTTGACCGCCCTCGGGGTGCGACGGGCCGTGCGGTGGCTGCTTTCGGTGGGCGGGAACCATCGGTCATAAGGTGTTGATGCGATCACCCGATGGTGCTTGACCGGATCGACCGTCTGTAAAGGGAAAACCGACTCGACGACTGGGCGGACGGAGTGTCTGGAGCGGTCTCCCCGTATCTGACTCCCGGTGGGTGATCTCCGAGGCGCGCCCCGATCAGCTGTCGCCGGCCGATTCTGCAACCGCCTCGGACCGCCCGGCCTCGTCCTGTAACCGTGCTTCGGCTTCGTCACGATCCTCGGGATATCCGACGTCGATTCGCCAGCCCTCGAGGCCGATCGCGTCGATCGTCCGCCCACTCTGGATCAGCAGATCGATCGCCTCCGAAATCTCGTACTCACCGCGGTTCGACGGCTGGACCAGATGACACGCGTGGAAGATCGCCGGTGTGAACGTATAGAAGCCCGTCATCACCAGATTCGAGGGCGGATCCTCGGGTTTCTCCACGACGTCGGTGATCTCGCCGTACTTGTTCGTGTCACACACTCCATATCGCGACGCCTCGTCCCACGGCACCTCTTCGACCAGGAACGCCGCATCGGCCCTGTCCTCGCGCTGCCGGCGCACCACGTCCGCCAGGTTCGCCCGGAAGATGTTGTCCCCGAGCATCAACATAAAGTCGTCGTCGATGTGCTCCTCGACACTCAACAGCGCGTGTGCCAGCCCTTTCTGCTCGCGCTGGTGTGTGTAGGTGATCGGGACGCCCGCGAACTCGTCGCCGTAGTGGTCGATGATCCGCTGCTTCAGATACCCCACGACCACGACGAGCTCGTCGGCCCCCAACTCGACCAACTGCTCGAAGCAGTGCGTCAGGATGGGTTTTCCGTTGACCTCGACCATCCCCTTGGGTTTGTCCTCGGTGAGCGGCCGGAGGCGGGTTCCCTCGCCGGCCGCTAGCACGACGGCTTTCATCTATCCAACCGATTGCAGGAGAGGAAGATAGGTCTTTCCACTCGTCCAACAGGAGTGACCACACAGGCGATCGCTGACCAGAAAAGCTACCGTCAGTGGGAGGTCCCACGGATGAAACCAGCAGGACGTCGATGAACGCTCACATCCACCGAAGCGAGACTTTCGAGATCGTCGGAATGGTTGTGACAGTACTACCACTCGTTTTAGCGAGCACCTCGACCGTTTCCGAGGTGGGTGAGTCGATACAGCCGTCTGTATATTCGGGATGGAATTCGTTGTAGCCTGCGTCCGAGGCACGAGCAGACGCATCCAACGCGCTCCGTCACTAACTGAGACACCAAAAATTGGATCGTTACCGCACGCGTCTCATACGCGCCAACAACACCACGCCACCGAGCGCAACCAGCGCCGGGAGCGGCCCAAAGCCGGGCGTCCCAGTGCTCGTCGTAGTCGTAATTGTGGTCGTCGCCGCGGTGTCGGAGTCACGCTGTGGTGCCTCCGTCGTCGTCGACGCCGAGGAGTCGACCACCGTCACCCGGTACGTATCGACGCCAACGAACTCCTTGTAGCCGTACACCGTATCGTTCCGCTGCACTCCGGTGTAAAGTTGGTACTCGCCCGGTGCCAACGACCGCGTGTCGATTTCGGCCGTGTAATTCAGCCCAAATGTCCGTGTCGCCTCGGTCCTAATCGACATCGACCCGTTCCCAATCGCAACTTCCACCTCCTCCGGGGATTCGGCGACGCCCTCGCTCGCCCTTCGTAGACGGAACTCGACAGATAGCGTCGTATTGTGCTCGATCTCGGACGGGGTCAAATGCGTCACCGTGTACCCGGAGACCACGAGGAGCTTGACGTCGTATACTGTGTCAGCGTCACTCTCGTTCGTGATGACGACTGCGTACGTCCCGGGCTCGTATCCGGCCAGCGGGAACTGCCGACTGCCGTTGCCCGCGACGTATGCGGTCATCCGGGAACGTTCCCGACTGTCGACGAGTCGAACGGCGTACGATGTGTTCTCCGGGCCGTCTGTCCGGACGGTGACCGTTTCACCCTCCACATACCGCCCGATGCTCGCGACGGTGTAGTTCTCCGAGTCGGTTTCGAGCGTCCGCTCCGGAATGTCGACGGACTCGTTGAGGGTGATCCCGTAGTCCCCACCGTCGGTTCCCGACGCGCCAGGGATTGTTACTGTCAGTAGCAGGAGAACACACAGCAGAATGCCAACACGGGGTATTTGACGAATTTTCATATCAACTGATATTTATTTCTCCGGGATAGGAGACTATTTTGCTTTCCACTACGCCTCGTGAATTCTGCTATGGCACCCGCACAACCTGAAAGTGTGAACATTGGCCCAAGCATTTGCCGCCTGATTCAATGGTCCACACTCCTCTATTGAATCCGAAGACGGCAGCGAGATAGCGTCGCTATAATGGTGAAAGCGAAGCGGAGAGAGGAAATGTGCCTAAGATCCTCTTCGGCTTCGTTAAGCAAGCGACGTCGCTAGCTCAAAAGCGCTATGCCGCCAACCCCACAGCAGTGGTGAGCGACCCGGCTGACAACGGGTTGCCGGCTGGAAGCATCTTACGTTGCACTTTTTGCGGGTTCATATGGACGCGAGCTACGCAGAAACCGTCGATTGGGCGAGTGAGATGGATCGCGTTCGTGCCGTCTTGCAGTTGGTCCGCTCAGAGTTCCCGGCACCCTCAACGCTGTGGCGGTCGTTTGAGCGGGTTCCCACCCCCGTGTCTAGCGCCAACTGCTTGATCGGTCTGCGATCACCTACGATCCGGGTGAACACGGCGCCCTGGATGCCACGTTCTTTGATCGGCAAGCGGCATCCAGCCACTACAGAGACCGATCGGATCGCCACATACAGACGCTAAAGACGACGGTCCTGGTCGATACGGACTCGTGTGCCGTCCTGGATCTCCACTGTTTAGAACACTGGCTCCACGACACACAGGTGGGCCGTCGGGTAGCACAGCGCCAACACCGGCGTAATTGAGAGCCTCGCCGGTGACAAAGGCTACGACGATCAATCACTGCGGAACACCCTCCGTTCAGAGGGTGTCTGGCAGCTGATCAAACACCGTCTGTTCGCCCACTACGACCACGCCCACAACACACGGTTGGACAATCAAGCGCCGATACGGATCCGCTGTCGGGCCGAGGGCCTGGTACCGTCAGTTCCGTGAACTGATTTTGACCACTGCGGTCTACAACCTCGAACAAGCTATCAAGGAATGATCGCTAGGCGGTGTTTAGTTAGGGGCATTGAGCCAGGCGGCAAATGCTTGAAGCCAATTTTCGGCAGTTTGCGGCTCAATGTGGCTGAAACAGTTCGAGAACGAGGAGGTTCGACGCTTGAGCTCTCGAAAGATTCGCTCGATGGCGTTCCGATTTCCATTCTGTTCGGTTTGAAATCGGAGTGAGGTTCTGGCCAGCGCAGTTTGGAGGTGTTGAGCGCCATCGACCAGAAATACGGCGGATTCGACATCGTGATTCTGGTGCAGTTCACGCAGAAAGATCTCAGTAACCGTGGTCGTCGTTGAAAACAGTCGCAGATGCAAGAGATCGTTTGTGTCGGGATCAGCGGCGGCATACAGCCAGAATTGCTGATCGTCGATTCGAATCACAATCTCGTCGAGCGCAACGTGATTCG
The DNA here is from genome assembly GCF_041477585.1 of Halobellus sp. MBLA0158. Lineage (NCBI taxonomy): Archaea > Methanobacteriati > Methanobacteriota > Halobacteria > Halobacteriales > Haloferacaceae > Halobellus > Halobellus rubicundus. The sequence goes on along the minus strand of NZ_JBGNYA010000001.1, from coordinate 1,359,142 downwards.
GGTTTCGACCCGCTGTAGGCTGTAACTCGGCCTTCTACACCCAATCGTGAATCGCCTTCGGCGAGCGCTCGACACTCCACTCTTCGAGAATCGAGACGGTATTCCTGAGCGACAACCCCGCTAACTGCAGTTAAATACCGAGTTTCATCGCACGCTCGGGTGTCCGCTGGCGCTCCACAAAATCCAAATCAATCCAGTCCGTGCATCCGCTGAGGCGGGCGATTTTTGGCATAGAGCACCACAAAATCACCCCGCCTCACTCTTCATCCTTAACTAAACAGACCGGCTGTGGGTCCTTTCCGAACGTGAGCAACCACTCAAGGCAGTCCTCGCGTTCGGCTTTGTAGTCGAGTCGCTGCCGCGGGTTCAGGTACGCTGCTGACGCCTCGGTAAGCACCGACAGGTCCTCAAAACCGGTCATCAAAATCGCTCCCGTGAGACGCTCAGCGCCCACTGATAAATCCTTTGAAAGGGATTGGGGCATTGTTCAGATTAGTTGATTGAAACAGACGGCGAATGCTTGGAGCCACGTTTCTGCGGTTTCAGGACGAGCGTGTCTGAAGTGGTTTGCGAAGGCTTCAGTTCGGCGTTTGAGTTCTTTGAAGACACGTTCGACGGCGTTCCGATTCCCGTGAGTGACGTGTTGGAATCGGAGCGAGTGACGGTGGCAGGCCGCCTGCAGCCAGGGTGCGCCATCGACCAGGAAGATCGCGTCAGAAACGAGATGTTTCTCGCGGAGTTCCGCAAGGAACATCTCGGTCAGCGCTTGGGTCCTGGTCGGGAATAGTCGCACGTGCAGCAGGCGAGTCGTGTCGGGATCGACCGCCGCAAACAGCCAGTAGCGCTGGTCATTCACTCGAATTACAGTCTCATCAACCGCGACGTAATTCGGATTCTGTCCCTCGGCAGGCTGTAGGTCTGCCTTCTGAATCCAGTTGTGAACGGTGGAGCGACACCGATCGACACCCAGGCTTGCAAGAACAGAGACGGTATCCGACAGCGATAATCCCGCCAAATGCAGTTGGATACCCAACTTCATCGCCGACTCGGGTGTCGCCTCTCGCTCCACAAAACCTAACTCTGGAAAGTCGCTACCTCCGGTGAGGCGGTTGGGTTCTTGCATAGGCACCAACGAACTACGACCGCCTCACTTTTCGATCTTATCTGAACAGTGCCTGGTGGGGCAGACGGTCTAATCGCAATACAGCGTCGGTGTCTGCCAATCGTCCGTTCTTGCTTGGTCTGGAGCATTGGTGATCTCGCTCCTTGCTCACAGCCCAAAACCACCGGACAGCGCGGGAAAGGGAGTGCTCCGTCAGGGATTCGAACCCTGGTCCTTGCCGTGAGAGGGCAAGATGATTGGCCGGACTACACCAACGGAGCGGTGCGCACTCCGAGATACCGGTGGGATGTGTAAAACGGTTCCGTTTTGCCCGCGCCGTGCGGTGGTGTGCCGTACCGGATTCCGACGACTGCGGACGACTGCAGACGGCTTACTCGGCGTCGTCGGCGTCCGTCTCGTCGTCGACGTGCTCGTCGATGACGGCCGCGACCGCGTCCTCGGAGACGCTCTCGTAACCGTCGCTCGTGATCGTCGCGACGCTCACGCTCTCGGCGCCGAGTTCGTCGTCGGACTCGAAGAGGCCCTGAACGGCGATAGCGATCCCGTCGTCGAGCGAGAGGTCGTCGCTCCAGTTGTCTTCGAGGAACTCCTGGATGTCGTCGCGGCCGGAGCCGATGGCGACCGCGCGCCACTCCTGGGGCGCGCCGGAGGGGTCGGTCTGGAAGAGCCGGGGTGCCGCCTCCGGGTCGTCGCCGTCCATCCCGGCCACGAGGAGCGCGGCGCCGAACGGGCGGGTCCCGCCGACCTGGGTCGTCTCCTGGATCTCGTCGGAGAGCGTCTTCGTGAGCGTCTCCACGCCGAGCGGCTCGCCGTAGCGCAGGCGATTCCGCTGGGCGGCCGTCCGCGCGTCGTCGATCAGGCGGCGGGCGTCGGCGACGTGGCCCGCTGAGGCGGCGCCGAGGAAGTCATCGAGCTTGTGGAGTTTCTCGATGCTCTCGCCTTCCATCAGCGGCGAGCTCGTCCGGCGCTGGGCCGCGAGGACAACGCCCTCGCTCGTTCTGACACCGAGGCTCGGCGCCCCGCGCTTTACCGCTTCCCGGGCGTACTCGACCTGGTAGATGCGTCCGTCCGGGGAGAAGAGCGACGTCCCTCGGTCGTACGCCTGCTGGTCGTTTCGGTTCATCTACCCCTACTCCGGGCCGGGGACGGATAAAGCCACCAGCGTCACACGATATTACCGGAACCGACGGATCGCTCCGGGAACGATCAGGGCTCTTCCTCGACGACCTCCGCGTCCGGTGCGTTCTTCTTGACGCTCTCGATGCCCTGCTTTGCCTTCTGCTTCGAGGCGTACCCCTCGCCGCTGTCCGCGATGATGTTCCCGTTCGAGTGGACGAGCCGCCAGCGGTACTGTCCCGATCGGTCTTCGAACAGCTCGAATTTCGCCGACATACGTTCGTCCCTCGCAGCGATCGATGGTAAATGTTCGCACGGGATCGGCCCTCAGTCGCGGATACGCTCGTAGGTGACGAAGGCGAAGCCGTCGCGCTCCTCGCGATCGGTCTCGCGCCACTCGTCGTCGTCCCACGCCGGGAACCGCGTGTCGCCGTCGTGAGACGCCCGGAGTTCGGTGAGCACCAGCCGGTCGGCGCGGGGGAGGAACTGCTCGTAGACGCGGCCGCCGCCCGCGACGTAGACGGCGTCGACGCCGCGCGCCGCCGCGTCCTCGCGGGCCAGTTCGACCGCCTCGTCGATCGAATTGGCGACGACCGCGCCCGCCGGGAGGTCCAGCGACTGCGAGGTGAGGACGACGCTCGTCCGGCCGGGGAAGGGCTCGCCAAGCGCCTCGACGACGGTCTCGTAGGTCCGGCGGCCGACGATCACCGGATGGCCCGTCGTCGTCCGCTTGAAGTGCTTCAGGTCGGCGGGGAGGTGCCACGGCATCTCGCCGTCGCGGCCGATCACGCGGTTCGCGGCGACGGCGGCGATCAAGACGACGTCGACGTCGTCATCGTCGCTGTCGGTGTCTGCGTCGCCGTCGCGATGACTGTCCGCGGTGTCGTCGCCGACCATCACTCGGCCACCGCGAACTCGATGCCCGGCGCGGGGTCGTAGCCGGAGAGTTCGACGTCCTCGAAGGTCAGGTCGTCGAGCGGGACGTCCGCGACGTCGATCGTCGGCCGCTCGCGGGGCTCGCGGGCGCACTGTTCGAGGAGGCCCGGCACGTGGTCGTACCGCTCTTCGCCCTCGGCCTCGGGCGGCGCGGTCGATTCGAGCCACCTGCGGACGTCGCGGTACTCGGTCCGCTCGTCGACGTCGGCCAGCCGCGACTGGAGTTCGCCGAGGTTGTCGGCGTACCACGCGCCGCGATCGCCCGCGCCGCAGTAGATATGCGCGTCGACGACGCTGTGGGCGAATTCGCCGAGCTCGAAGCCGGTCCGCTGGGCGAGCGCCGTCGCCAGGAGCGAGTAGGCGGCGATGTTGAACGGGATCCCGAGCGCGACGTCGCCGGAGCGCTGGTGGAGGTGGACGTTCAGTTCGTCGCCCTGGACGTTGAGGACGAAGGTGTAGTGACACGGCGGGAGCGTCGAGACCGCGGCGTTGGCGGGGTGCCAGGCGTTGACGACGATCCGCCGGGAGTTGGGGTTCTCCCGGAGCATATCCAGGGCGTACTGGATCTGGTCGAAGGTCCCCTCGTCGTTCATCCAGCGGTGGCCGTCCTCGGGCCACGACTCGCCGGGCAGGCCCTCTTCAGGAACCGGAAAGCGCCGCCAGAAGCGCCCGTACGCCGTGTCCAGGTTCCCGTCTTCGTCGGCCCAGGCGTCCCAGATGCCCGTCTCCTCGCGGAGCGTCCGGATGTGCTCCTCGCCGGAGAGGTACCAGACGAACTCGTGGATCAGGGAGTTCCAGCGCGCTCCCGAGAGGTCCTTCGTCGTGAGCAGCGGAAAGCCCTCCGAGAGGTCGACGCGGTAGTGCCGGCTGAACGCCGAGATCGTGTCTACCCCCGTTCGGTTCGGCTTGTGTCCCCCCGCTTCGAGGACGTCGGTGACGAGATCGAGATACTGGCGCATAGTCCGGATGTTCTACCCTGGCGCGCGGTCAATCTTGATTGTTCGGGTCGGCGGGGCGCGCCGTCCGACACTTAAGTGATCGCGTCGCGAACGGGAGCCCGATGGCGACCCTCGCAGAGCCCGCCGTGCTCGCCGCCGCGAAGGACGCGCTCTATCCCGACCTCGACGACCGCGACGACCAGTACGCCGTCACGGAGACGCAGTTCACGGCCGAGGCGTGGGGCGGGTGGTCGATCCCGGACGACGTCCGCGAGCGGCTCCGACCCTTCAACGCGATCCGGCTCGACTCGGGCGAGCCCGACCTGCTCGGGGTCGGCCTGCCCGCCGGCGAGGTCCTCGACGCGTCGGTCGCGAGCGCGCCGGTCGTCGCCGTCGAGGCGAAGGGCCACCGCGAGCACGCTCCCGCCGACGTCGCCCGCGGCATCGAACAGGCGCATTCGCGCCTCTCGGAGGTGAACCTCGGTTACGTCGCCGCGCCGGCCGAGAGCGTCACCGAGACGGCGAGATCGCTCGCGCGCGAACTGAACGTCGGGGTCGTCGGCGTCGAGAGCGAGGCCGCTGCGACGGTGCTCGAACCCCCGCGGGTGACCGGCGCCGGGGAGTTCTCGACGGGGGTCGAGGCGGTCCGGTTCCGGGCCCGGACCCACCGCCTGACCGACGGGAGCTTCCCGGTCAATCACCCGAAGAACTACCTCGGCTACCCGCTCGCGCTCGCGGCCGACGCAGACACCGAAGCCGTCTACGAGGACCGGGTGATCCGGCTCGTCGGCGACGGTCGCCGCGGCGCGATCCTCCTCGGACTAGTCGAAGGCCGCGGCGTCGATCGGCTCACGCACCTCGGCCGCGAGGTCGTCCGCTTCGCTCGCGCCGAGTGCGGGAGCGTCGAATCGGCGCTGGCCGAGTTCGATGCGTGGACGGGCAAGTCGACGCGCTTCACGGAGCTCGCGCCCCGCTGGGCACAGCTCGCCCGGAGCGTAGCGATGGGGTACGAACCGACCCGGCTCGTCGTCGAGGCGCTGGAGCGGCTCCACGCCGACGGCGTCCGCCCGGCGACGCTGCCCGACCTCGCGGCGACGGCCTGCGAGATCAACCGTCCCCTGGCCGTCGAGGTGTTCTTCACCGAGGGCGGCCGCGACGCCGTGCTCGAACGGGACGGAACGCTCCGAGCGGAGGCGCTCGACGACCCCGGCGTCTACAAGTCGGGCATCCACTTCCAGTACAAGGCGCAGCTCTACCACGTCGGCCTCGTCACCGACCGCGGCACCGACGACAAGGCCGCCGCGCTGGCGGACCCGTGGGCGCTCGAACACCCGGTCGGTCCGCGGTAGCGGGCCCGGAGCATTATAACCGAAGACGGAGCCAGAGCCGCCGATGGAACGGAGACTCCGCGTCGTCGCCGGCGGTCGATCGGTCACGATCACCGGCGTCGAGCGAGGTGAGTGGGACCGATTGAGCGATCCCTGTCCGGACTGCGGCGGCCGCGAGTTCGCCCACGTCGGGACCGCGGGCGCCCGCTACGGCGTCCGGAACGGGGGCGTCGTGCGCCGGGCGGACATCTGGGACGCAGAGCGGCCGCTCTTCACGCGCTGTCGGGCGTGCGGGGCCGTCCTCTACAAGCATCCGGCCTTCGTGCTCCGGTTCGACCCCCGCGCGGACGGGGTCGTCGGTCTCGAACGATGAGGACGAAAGCGAAACGACCGGACCGTCAACTACTATACGTCGCCCTGCCGTCGCGGCGGACGTGAGCGGAGAGCGCGACCGCGACGGACCGAGCGACGGCGAGGGCGCGGACCGATCGGCAGAGGCCCCCGGCGCCAGCGATCCGACCGCCGGCGACGACCGCCCGCGAGGGGCCGACGGATGGCTGTACGGCTGGGCGCTCGGCTACGCCGCGGTCGGAGCGGCGTCGCTGCTCGTGCCGCTCTATGCCATCGAACTCGGGGCCGGCGCGCTCGTCGTCAGCCTGATCGCCGCGACGGCGGCGTTCGCGGGCGTTCCGGGCGCGATCCTCTGGGGGCGGCTGGTGACGCGGACGCGACGCCGCCGGCCGTTCATCCTCGTCGCGCTCGGCCTCACCGCGGTCGTCTTCCTGCTCCTGCCGTTCCTCGCGTCGCCGTGGTCGGTGCTCGTCGTCAACGCCGCGCTGTGGTTCGTCATCGCGGCGGCCGCACCGGTGTTGAACATCATCGTCGTCGAGGGGTTCAGGACCGACCAGTGGACGCGGCGCTTCGGCCTGCTGAACCACTACCAGGGCTACGGCTGGCTGGCCGGCCTCGTCGCCGGCGGCGCCTGGTCGTCGGTGGCGGGACCGCAGTTGGGGCTGGCCTCGCTGCCGGCGATGCGGCTGTTCTTCGTCGTCAGCGCCGTCGCGACCGTCGGGGGCTTCCTCCTCGTGGTGGCCCGCTACCCCGAGGCGTCGACCATCTCAGAACAGCGGTTCCGGCGGCTGGCCCGGCGGCTCCGACTCAACGGCGGCACCTCGGTCCGGAGCGCCCGCGGCGTCCCGTTCGGCCCCGTCCGGATCTACTGGGCGCTCCGCGACATCGGCGGCGGGAACGTCCTCACGCGCCTGCGGAGCCGCTTTTCGGGGACGCTCCTCAGATATCTGCTCGGCGCGACGATCTTCTTCGCGGGCTTTTCCGCGTTCTTCGGGCCGCTGCCGGCCTACCTTGTCGATGCGGGCTACGCGACCGACGAGGTGTTCGCGCTGTTCATCGTCAACTCCGCGGCGTCGGCCGCCGTCTACGCCCGCGCCGGGGCGCTGGCGACGACGCGCGACCCGCTCGGGCTCCAGGTCGGCGCGCTCGGCTTCCGGGTCGTCGCGTTCCCGATCGTCGCCGTCGCCGGGGCGGCCGTCGCGCCCCCGTTCGGACTGCTCGTCGTCGGCGCGCTCTTCCTCGCGATCGGAGCCTCCTGGGCGTTCATCGCGGTGACCGCGACCGCGCTCGTGTCGCGACTCGCGCCCGAGTCGGCCCGGGCCGAGGCGCTGGGGCTCTACACGGCGATCGGGAGCTTCGGCGGCGGCCTCGGGAGCGTCCTCGGCGGCGCCGTCGCCGAGGGCGTCGGCTATCTCGTGGCGTTCCTCGCGGCGGGCGGACTCGTCGTCGTCGCGATCGGGCTCGTCCGGAGCGGGGCTCCGAGCGAGAGCGCCGCCGCCGAGGCGTAGTCGGGACTCAGAAATTGATAATGGCCCGACGCTGAGGCAGGTGTTCGAGCGCCGGCCGTCCGCCGGGCTCAGCTGACCGTCTTGGTCGGGGAGATCCAGACCACGAGGCCGTCCTCCTGGCGGACGATGCCCTCGATGAACTCGCCGCGCTCCATCGGCGGGTCCTCGACGTCGTCCATCGAGACCCGGACGACCTGGTCGACCTCGTCGACGAGCCAGCCGACCGCGGCGTCGTCCTGGAAGTTGCTGGCGTCGAAGATGACGATTCTGCTGGCCTCGCCCCTGTCCTCGACGTTCAGGAGCGTCTTCGGGTTCACGATCGACGTCGTTCGCCCGCGGAGGTCCATCACGCCCTCGACGTAGTTCGGCGCGTTCGGAACCGAGGTGAGCGAGCCGCGGTCGACGATCTCCGAGACGTAGTCGATGTCGACGCAGTAGGTCTCGCCCCCGAGTTCGAACTCGAGGACCTGCATCTTGCGGGCGGTGGCATCGGCGTCGGCGTCGTCGGTGGCGGTAGGGGCTGAGGCACCCGCCGCCGCGGTTTGTTCCTGGGACATAGCGATGTCGCCGACGGCGTGGGCCGTCGGTCGTTACTCAGTCGAGCGCACAGGTCGGCAATAAATGTACGCACGCTATTATCACGGCTGATTTTCGCCGGCGAGCGCTTAAGTCCCCCAGTTGGGAATGGCCGGTAGAGATGAGCGGGTACGAGTACGCTGTGGACCACCCGATTCCCATCCCGGGACGACCGAGCCGCGCGTCCGGCAGCCGGCGAGACGACCGGCGAGGGAACACCAGCGCGCGGGCGGCGTTCCCGACGGTGGCCGGCAGCGCGGACGACAGGAGCGAGGACCGATGAGCACGGCTTCAGAGCGGGGCCGAGAGGGGCAGTCGACGCGGGCGGTCATCGTCGACGACTCGCGGTTCATGCGGACGCTCATTCGAAGCCTGCTCGAAGAGGGCGGGGTCGACGTCGTCGGCGAAGCGTCGGACGGGTCAGAGGCGCTCGACGCCGTGCGCGAGCACGACCCCGACGTCGTGACGATGGACATCGAGATGCCCGCGATGAACGGCCTCGAAGCCGTCGAGGCGATTATGGAGGACCACCCGACGCCGGTCCTGATGCTCTCGGCGCACGCCGAGGAGGACGCCGACGTGACCTTCGAGGCGCTCGACCGCGGCGCGGTCGACTTCGTGACGAAGCCCGGCGGCGAGGTCACCTCGTCGATGCCGCGCGTGAAGCGCGAACTGGTCGAGAAGGTCGAGTCCGCGGCGCGCGTCGACCTCTCGGCGAGCGCCCGGGTCTCCGACCGCGGATCGACCGGGAGTCGGACGCGCGAGTCGGACCGGTCCGGCGGGGCAACCGAGACGACGCGGTCGGGATCGGCGACCCGCTCCGGGTCGCGGACTCGATCGGGATCGACGCGAAGTACGGACGCGGCCGAGTCGCCGTCGCGGTCGTCGGGGACGTCGACCGACGGCCCGGGCGGATCGTCGCGGCGGCGGGGACGGAGCAGATCGACCGCCGCAGGCGGGGACGCAGATTCCGACGCCGCTCGCGACGCGGCGTCTGAGAGCGCCGCGCAGTCGGGCGCCGGTACCGCGGCGTCGGCGGCGACCTACCCCGACGTCGGAACCCTCGTCGTGGGCGCGTCGACCGGCGGCCCGGCGGTCGTCGAGCGCGTCCTCGGCGGGCTCCCCCGCGAGGCGAACCTCCGGATCCTCGTCGTGCAGCACATGCCCGAGGGCTTCACGACGCGCTTCGCCAGCCGGCTCGACGGGCGCTCGGCGTACTCGGTCACCGAGGCCGAGTCCGGCGAGCGGATCGAGCCCGGCGAGGCGCGGGTCGCGCCCGGCGGACACCACCTGCTCACGACGAGCGACCGCAAGGGGCGGCTCAAGCTCGAACTCACCGACACCGAGCCGATCCACGGCGTCCGACCCGCCATCGACGTCACGATGGCCTCGGCCGCCGAGACCGTCGAGGGGCCGCTGTGTGCGGTCCTCCTGACCGGGATGGGACGCGACGGCGTGGACGGCCTCAAGCGGATCAGCGGCGGGGGCGGCCACACGATCGCCCAGGACGAGGAGACCTCGGCCATCTTCGGGATGCCCCGGCGAGCGATCGAGGCGGGGTGCGTCGCGGACGTGGCGCCGGCCGAACGGATCGCCGAGAACACACTGCGATACTTCGAGGAGGAGTGACAGATGGACGACGAACTGTACCAGGAATTCATCACCGAGTCCGAAGAGAGCATCACCCAGCTGAACAACTCGCTACTGGACCTCGAATCGAACCCCGAGGACGCGGAAGCGATCGACGACATCTTCCGCCAGGCGCACACCCTCAAGGGGAACTTCGGCGCGATGGGGTTCGACAACGCCGCGACGGTCGCCCACGCCGTCGAGGACCTCCTCGACGAGGTCCGGAACGGCCGGATCGAAGTCACCCACGAGCGGATGGACCTGGTCTTCGACGGGATGGACGAGATCCTCGACATCCTCCACGAGATCGAGAAGAACGGCGAGTCGACCCGCGATCCGAGCGACCTCGTCGACGAGATCCGCGCGGCGGCCGAACCGAACGCCGACGAGGGCGGTGCCGGCGGTTCCGACGACGGAGCCGAGGCCGGAGAGGGCGACGGCGACGCGGCGGACGCAGACGCCGAAGACGACGCGAGCGGCGGCGACGCGCCCGCACTGGCGGCCGACGTTCTCGACCTCGACGACCCGGCCGTCGCGGACGCCGATCGGCTCTACCACGCCGAGATCGCGCTGAACGTCGGCGACATGAAGGCCGTCGACGGCGGCCTGTTCGTCGAGGGCCTCCCGGAGGGCCTCGCCGTCGTGGGGGCCGACCCGAGCCTCGACCGGATCGAGGACGGCGACTTCGGCGAGACCTTCGTCGTCTTCGTCGCCGACGAGCCCCGCGAGGACCTCGAAGCGACGCTGTGGGACCTCTGGAAGGTCGAATCGGTGACGCTCACCGACGTCAGCATCGTCGTCGACGACGGCGCCGAAGCGGAATCCACGGGCGAGCCCGAGGGCGCCGAAGCCGCCGATCACGACGGCGACGCGACCCCGGACGACGCGCCGACTGACGCGTCCGGCGGGACCGGTGAGGCCAGCGAGCCGACCGTCTCGACGGCCACGCCGACCGACGACGTCGACGCCGACGACGCGGCCGCCGCGGTCGACGCGGTCGTCGACGCCTACACGTCCGGCGGGTCCGGCGACAGCGACGGCGACGACTCGGGGGCAGATCCCGCGGAAGGAGCCGAGCCGAGCACCGCGGATCCGGCGCCGGACGAACCGACGGCCGAGCCATCGAGCGGCGGTGCGTCCAGCGGCCCCGACGAACCGGCCCAGTCCCAGAGCGATGTCGAGTCCGCGTCGGCAGCTCCGGCCGACGCAGATACCGGAGCCGAGGCTGAGTCGGGCGAGGGCTCTGAGAAGTCGGGAGATGAAGGCGGAAGCGGAGACGGAGACGACGCCGAGGAAAAGACGGAGGAGGAAAAAGAGGAAGAAGAGGAGGAGACCCGCTCGATCTCCGCCGTGAAGTCCGTCCGCGTCGACGTCGACCAACTGGACGAGCTCCACAGCCTCGTCGAGCAGCTGGTCACGAGCCGGATCAAGCTCCGCCAGGCGCTCGGCGCCGACGACAGCGCGGGCAGGGACACCCTCGACGAGCTGGACAAGATCTCCTCGAACCTCCAGGAGACCGTGATGGACATGCGGCTGATCCCGCTGAAGAAGGTCTTCGACAAGTTCCCGCGGCTCGTGCGCGACCTCGCGCGCGACCAGGACAAGCGGGTCAATTTCTCGGTGGAGGGCCAGGACATCGAACTCGACCGGACGATCCTCGACGAGATCTCCGATCCGCTGATGCACGTCCTGCGCAACGCGGTCGACCACGGCATCGAGCCGCCCGAGGAGCGCGAAGCCGCGGGGAAGCCGCAGACGGGCTCTGTCGAACTCCGGGCGCGGCGCGAGCACGACACCGTCGTGATCACCGTCGAGGACGACGGCGCCGGCATCGACGCCGACGTCATCCGCGACAAGGCCGCAGAGAAGGGCATCCGCCCGCGGAGCGAACTCGCGGAGATGACAGACAGCGAGGTCTACGACTACATCTTCCACCCGGGCTTTTCGACCAACGACGAGATCACGGACGTCAGCGGCCGCGGCGTCGGGATGGACGTCGTCAAGACCACCGTCGAGTCCCTCGACGGCTCGGTCAACGTCGAGAGCGACCTCGGCGAGGGGACGCGGATCTCGATCCGACTGCCCGTGTCGGTCGCGATCATCAAGGTGCTCTTCGTCCGGATCGACGACCGCGAGTTCGGCGTGCCGATCAAGTACATCGACGAGGTCTCCCAGCAGGCGCGCGTCCAGCGCGTCGACGGCGCCGAAGTGATCGTCCACGAGGAGCGGATCTTCCCGCTGATTCGCCTCCGCGAGGCGCTGGAGATCGACGGACGCCGCCGCGAGAAGGGGATGACCGTCCGGATCCGTCCCGCCGACCGGCAGGTCGCGCTGCGCTGTGACAGCGTCTCCCGGCAGGAGGAGGTCGTCGTCACGCCGCTCCAGGGCCCGCTCAAGGGCACCGAGGGGCTCTCCGGCACGGCCGTCGTCGGCGACGGGAACGTCGTCCCGATCCTCGATGTGAACTCCCTGTCGATTCCGGAGGAGGGCAAGCAGGCGCGCCGTCAGTGGACCCCGCCGGAGGACGACGCCGAGACCGAGGCCGGCGCCGGAGCGGAGGGGGCAGCCGACTGATGGGCCTGGACATCGACCTCGGCGGCGGGAGCGACGACGACGATACCGACGAGGGCTTCGACGAGCTGCTGGAGTTCGTCGAGTCGTCGCTGTCGTTCGCGACGAGTTCGTACAACCGCTCGTACCTCGACCGGCGGATCTCCGCGCGGATGCGTCGCCAGCGCGTCGACGACTACGCCGACTACCAGGAGCTCCTCCGGGAGGACGAAGACGAACGCGAAGAGCTGTTGAACGCGCTCAGCGTCAACGTCACGAGCTTCTTCCGCAACCCCGAGGTCTGGGAGTCGCTGCGGGAGATCCTCGCGGACCTGAGCCAGTCGGGTCGGACGAACGTCTGGAGCGCCGCCTGCTCGGACGGCCGCGAGGCCTACTCGGTCGCGATGCTCGCGCTCGACGACGACCGGATCGACGCGGGACGCCTCAGCATCCTCGGCACGGACATCAAGCCCGAGATCCTCCGGGCGGCGCGCCGCGGGGAGTACCACGCCTCCGAGACCAACGACCTCGAAGAGCAGTTGGAGCCGCTGGCCGGGAACGACCGGTACGTCGCCAGGGACGGCGACACCTACCGCGTCGCCGACGAGGTGAAAGAGCTGGTGTCGTTCCGGAAGCACGACCTGGTACAGGAGAGCCCGCCGCAGACGTTCAATCTCGTCATCTGCCGGAACCTCTTCATCTACATCAACAAGCAGGCCAAACAGGCGATGTTCGAGACGCTGAGTTCGGCCGTCGAGCCCGGCGGCTACCTCACGATCGGGATGACAGAGACCGTGCCCGCGTCCTGTCGGGAGCGGTTCGATCCGGTCGAAAAGCGACTGCGGATCTACCGGGACTCGACCGACGGCGACGGCGGCAACAACGACGGCGGGTCCGGATCCCGATCCCGCTCTCGCTCTCGGTCGTCGACGTCGCGGTCGAACTCGGGATCGCGGTCCGGTTCGCAATCGAGATCCGGCTCGACGTCACGATCTACCTCCAGGAGGTGAACACACGTGCAACCCGGCGAAACGAAGATCGCAGACACACGGGGACAGTTCCTGCGGGCGCTCCGTGACGGTCGCGAGCGGAACGAAGCCGGTTGGACGAACGGGCGGATCCTGCTTTCGAACAAACGGATCGTCCTCGCGGGGACCGGCGGCAAGCGGACGTTCCGCCTCGACGCCATCGACCGCGTCGGCGGCCGGTTCGACGTCAATCAGCGCGTCGCGACCGTCTCCGATTACCTCGCCCTGCAGTTCGACGACGGCGAGAACGTCATCCTCGTCGCGCCCGCGGAGTTCGAGGAGTTCGAGATGGACCTCTACGACGCCCTCCTCTCCTCGACGAAGTTCCTCGTCCGCCACCCCGCGGTCGAGGGCGGCGTCGTCCAGAACACCGAGTGGGAGGGCGGGCGCCTGAAGGTCGAAGAGGAGTCTGTGAGCATCGCGACCGTCTCGGGGACGTTCGTCGAGGTCCGCCTCGACGACATCGGCGACATCGAGATGGGGCGGCGGACCGTCCGCGAGGAACAGCGCGAGGTCATCGAGGTCGAACACTCAGACAGCGAGGGGACGAGCGTGCAGACGTACGTCTCGGGCCCCGAGCGCGCGGTGAGCATCCTGAAATCCCTCCTCAGGATCGGCGAGGAGCAGACGGAGACCTCGCTGGACCTCTCGATGCAGGACAAACAGGTGCTGATGGCGCTGTACTCCGGCGTCTCGCCGTTCGACATCCCGCAGTTCCTGGGGATCGACGTCGATCAGGTCGAACAGCTGTTCGTCCGCCTGATCGACCACGACGTCCTCGACGAGGTCCGGATCCGCCACGAGGTCGAGCTCAACGCCCGCGGCCGGTCGATCGCCGCCGATGCGATCGACGAGCAGGGCGCGGAGATGTGACGCCGCGGCGACGACGAATCTTTCTGGATCCCCGGCGCATATACCGCTGGACGGCGACGTCGCGGACGGATCCGACCGATGATCGTACTTCACGCGACCTTCCCGATCGACCCGGAGCGGATGGACGAGGCGCTCGACCACGCCGAGACGCTCGTCGCCGAGACCAACGAGGAGCCCGGCGTCATCGACTACCGGGCGACGAGAGACGTCGAAGACGAGCACACGCTCCGCTTCTTCGAGCAGTACGAGGACGCCGCCGCGCTCGAACACCACGAGGAGACCGACCACTTCCAGGCGTTCGAGGCGGCGCTTCCGGACCTGCTGGCGGGCGAGCCCGAAGTGATCCAGTTCGAGGTGAGCGAGGCGACCGAACTCGAACTCTGAGCGACGACGGACGACCACGACCGAGCGACCGCCGTGGCGGTGGCCGTGCCGCGATCACCCCTCCGCGTGGGCCAGGATCTCCGTGCGCGCCTCGCTCGCGCAGTCGCGGCTCCCGCGGCCGAAGTGGAGCGTGTTCTCGTTGACCGGGTCGCTGAAGAGTCCCCCAGAATCCACCGGTACCCCGGTCTGTTCGATCTGGAGGTAGCCGATCGTGATGCCGTTTTCGAGGTCGACGCCCTCGATCTCCCCCATCGGGATCGTCTTGTCGTCGAACCTGGATCGGTCGACCCGCTCGATGACGACGCGGTCGGCGTAGACCGCGAGCGTTCCGTCCTGGAACGCGCAGGCGACGAGCGCCTCGGGGTGGTCCTCGTCGCCGCCGCTCGATCCGTCCGCGGCGCCGCGACTCCAGGGGAACTCGACCATTGGCACCCGGTACCACGGGCTGTCGCAAAAGCGTTCGGCCCGAGGGCCTACTCGTTCCAGGCCGCGTCCGAGAGCGTCCGCTGGACGGCCTCCTCGCCGACGGCGGCCGCGAGCGCCTCGAAGCCGCGGCGCTCCGCGCGGTCGCGGGCGTTCGCGACCAGTCGGGAGACGATGAACTCCGGCGTCGACTTCCCGACGGTGCCGAAGCGCGGCTGGTAGTCGACCCGGAGTTGGAGGTCCTCGGTCAGCCCCTCCGCGAAGATGCCGTCGATGCGCGCCTCGGGCGGCAGCGGGCTGAGGTCGTCGGCGAGGTGGGTCACGTAGACGCCCAGGGCGTCCTGATCGACCGTCAGGTCGACGAGCCCGTTCAGGAGGTCGGCGGCGCGTCCCGGTTCGGTGATCGCCTCGAACTCGTCGACGAGCATCAGCGTCCGCTCCCCCGTCGAGAGCGGCGGAACGATCGACTTCAGCGTCGACTCCAAGACGCCGGCGTTGAAGCTGGCGTGCCGGCGGTGGAAGACGACCGTGTCGAACTGCCCGACCTCGGCGCGCTCTGCGGGGACCGGCAGTCCCATCGCCGACAGGAGGACGACCTGCGCGAGCGTCTCCAAGAGCGTCGTCTTCCCGCCGGAGTTCGCGCCGGTGAGGACCGCGACGCGGTCGCCCGTCGGCGGCGCCGGGTCGTCGTCGCGGTCGATCGCGTCCAGGCCGTGGTCGCCGACGGCGTAGGTGACGGGCTGGACCTCGCCCGAGAGCGTGAGGTTGCGCGCGCCCACGACCGCGAGGCCGTCCTCGACGAGCGCCGGGCGCGTCAGGTCGTGCTCGGCGGCGAAGCGGCCCAAGGAGAGCTCGAAGGCGATGTCCGAGACCGCCGCGACCGCGGTGTCGACGTCCCCGCGCGCGGACTCGATCGACCCGCGGAGTTCGGCCGCGACGGTCGACTCCCGCTCGTCGACTGCCTCGTCGAGCTCCGCCCGGAGCGCCCGCAGCGACGTCGAGGTGAAGTCCGCCTCGTCGCGGGCGTCCTCGGCGACGGCGGCCTCGACGCGCCCGCGGCGGACGTCGGCCTCGCCCGCGACGTACTCGACGAACGCCGCGCGGAACTCCTCGAAGCTCCGGACGCCGCGCTCGCGGATCGCCTCCAGGACGTCGAGCGCGCTCGTCTCCAGGTCGGCGACGGAGTCGCGGCGCTCCCGCAGGCGGTCGAGTTCGTCGTCCGCGCCGGGCGCGACGCGTCCGTCGTCGCCGACGGTCCCGAGCGCGCCCGCCGCGGCGCGCAGCGAGTCCTCGTCGAGGTCGTCGAGGGCGGTGAACGTCCCGCCGTGGAGGCCGGCCTCGCGGAGCTTCAGCGCCGTCTCGACGGCCGCGCGGTCGGTCCCGCCGGCGTCGTCGTAGTCGTCGAAGGCCGAGCGGATCGCGTCGCGGTCGCCGTCGTCGAGGGCGGCCCACGCGTCGCGGGCGGCCAGCACGCGATCGAGGCGCGCCTCGCGCTCGTCGGTGTCGGTGAGCGGCGTCAGGACGCGGATCCGGTCTTCGGCGTGGGCGGTGAGCGCGTACTCGCTGGCGAGCGCGAGCAGGTCGTCGTAGACGTCGCGGGCGTCGCGCGTCCCGAGCATCTTGATCCCCGCGGCGCCGTTGGCCCGGCGGAGGATGCGGACCGCGCGGCCGCGCGGGAGTCCGGCGTCGACGAGCGCGCGGATGTCCGCGCTCTCGATGGCCTCGACGGCGCGTTCGACGCCCATCGACTCGCGGAGGCGCTCGCTCGTCTTCGGGCCGACGCCCCAGTAGTCCTCCAGTCGCATACCCGCACCTCTTCGGGCAGCGCCTTGTAGGTTGGCGGTCGGCCGCGGGGGACCGGCCGACCGCGGGAGAAAACGGAGCGCGTCGCGTCCGGGTCGGTTCCGGGCAGTCGTCCCGGGGGACGGCGGTACGGAGTGTGGGTGTGTGGGAGTGTGGGACCGTGAGCTACGGCGACGACGACACCCGGCGGGCGCGCGCCTCGCGGACCTCGGCCCCCTCGCGGATGGCGTCCTCGCAGTGCGGACAGACGCGGGCGTCCTCGAACCCCTCGGGGGCGAACACCCGGACGTAGTCCCGCGAGACGAAGGATTCGCAGTTCTGGCATTCAGGCATCGGCGCCCACCTCGGTGACGGTTCGATCGAGCATATCCACTCGGTACGAGGGGTGCAAGTGGCCTAACACGACACCCTATGCTGTTAGGGAATTCCCGGTTTCAGGGGCAGTTATTTATCCGTGGCTGTATTCCTTCCCGATAGTAGATGACATCGGGCGGGTCGGCCGACAGCGAGCGAACCGGGGCGTCAGCGGCCGCCGAATCCGACGCTCGCGAAGCGCCGAACACCGACGGCGACGTGGATACGCCGGAGGCGAACCCCGTCGTGCTCGTCGTCGACGACGACAAGGACCTCGCGGACACCTGCGAGTACTGGCTCCGGGACGACTTCGACGTCCGGCTGGCCTACGGCGGCGAGGAGGCCCTCGAAGCGGTCGACGAGGCGGTCGACGTGGTGCTCCTCGACCGGCGGATGCCGGACCTCTCCGGCGACGAGGTCCTGGCGGAGATCGACGCCCGCGGCCTCGACTGCCGGGTGGCGATGATGACCGCGGTCGAGCCCGACACCGACATCGTCGACATGCCGTTCGACGAGTACCTCGTCAAGCCGGTCGGCGAGGACGACGTCGTCGGCACCGTGGAGGAACTGCTCGTCCGCGCGGAGTTCGACGCGCGGGTCCGCGAGTACTTCGCGCTGGAGTCGACCGAGGCGGTGCTCGAATCCCGGAACCTCGCCGAGCTCGGCGACCCCGACGCGCTCGACGACCTGACGGCGCGGGTCCAAGAGCTCAGGGCCGAGCGCGAGTCGGAGATCCGCGAGCGCGAGCGCCAGCTCGAACGCGCCCGCCGGATCAACGGCTTCCTGCGGCGGATCGACCAGGCGCTCGTGGACGCGACGACGCGCGCGGATATCGCCGAGACGGTCTGTGAGTCGTTCGAGTCCGCGCCATACGACGGCGCGTGGATCGCCCGATACGACGAGGCGGTCGACGCCGTTGAGCCCCAGGCGACCGCGGCGTCGGTCGTCGCCCCGCTCGCCGACGCCCAGGAGGCGAGCCCCGACGGCGGGTCCGCGACCGCGGACCCTGAGGGGTCGTTCGATCCGACGCGAACGGTCCGGGCCGCGATCGACGATCGAAAGGTCGTCACCGCGCCCGTCTCCGAGGCGCACGTCGAGCGCGTGCTGGCCGATCCCGAGCCGATCGAGGGCCAGCGGCGGGCGGTCGTCGTGCCCGTCCGGTACCGCGATACGGTCTACGGCGCGCTCGTGGTCTACGTCCGCGGCGCGATCACCGACGAGGAGCGATCGATGCTCGGCGAGGTCGGCGAGACGATCGGCAACGGCATCAACGCCGCCGAGTCGAAGCAGCTGCTCTACGGCGACACGGCCGTCGAACTGGTCTTCGAGCACACCGACACCCGCGACGTCGTCGTCGACCTCTCGCTCGAGTTCGGGACGACCGTCCGGATGGAGGCGCTCACGCCGTCGGACGACGGGGTCGTCTCCTGTTACCTCTCCGTCGAGGGCGTCGACGCCGGCTCGATCATGTCCGCGATCGCGCCGCTCGACGCCGTCGCGGACGTGCGAACGATCTCCGAGGAGTCCGACGAAACGCTCGTCGAGCTCCGGCTGACCGACGCCTCGGCGCTCGTGACGGTCGCGGAGCTGGGCGCGACCGTCGAGTCGTTCACCGCGACCGACGGCGTCGGCGAGCTCGCCGTCAGGGTGCCGCCGCAGTCCGACCTCAGGGCGCTCACCGCCGCTGTACAGAAGTCGTTCCCGGAGACGACCGTGGTGGCAAAGCGGGAGGTCGAATCCGAGGTGCAGTCGCCCTCGGCGTTCCGGAAACAGCTCGAAGAGAAGCTGACCGACAGACAGCGCGACGTGATGGAGACGGCGCTGGCGTCGGGGTACTTCGAGTGGCCGCGCGGGAGCACCGCCGAGGAGGTCGCCGACGCGCTGGGCATCGCGGCGCCGACGTTCCACGAGCACCTGCGAGCCGGCGAGCGGAAGCTCATCGAGTCGTTCTTCGCGGAGACCGCGGGGGACCGGACGGCGTCAGGGGACGGCGCGACCGGGAGCGACGACTGAGTTCGGCCCGCATCTGCCGATTCGCGCGGGCTGAGCCTCGGTCGAATCGCGTCCGAGTCAGGCGTCGTTCATCCGCTGGCTCCGCTCGTCGCCGCAGGTGTGACACTTCGTCACGCGGTAGGGCTCCCGCGAGAACGCCCGATTGGTCCGCTTTTTGCTCTCGGTCTTGAGTTCGATCGAGACCTCGTGGGGGGTCCGGGCGTCGCAGGCGTCGCAGTACTCGGTGAGCTCGGTGACGGTGGGCTGGCTTTTGGACATCGTCTGTTCGGTACCCGAGACAAGGAACGGTAGTCCATTGAGAACGGCCCCTACAATGTTAGGCCCACGGTACGGGCGCCCGATTCCGGTGTCGCGGGCGGTCTCGGAACCGTCCGATCAGACGCCGCCCTGCCGGTAGATGAGGTTCCGCTGGATCTCGTTCGCGCCCTCGTAGATGACGGGGATGCGGACGTCGCGGTAGATCCGCGAGATCGGGTACTCCTCCAGCACCGACCGGCCGCCGTGGAGCTGCATCCCGCGCTCGGCGCACTTCACGGCCATCTCGGTCGACTTGGTCTTCGTCGCGGCCGCCCAGAAGCCGGCGTCCTCGTTCTCTTTGACTTTCCGGGCGGCCCGCCAGTTCAGCGCTCGCGCGGACTCGTACTCCATCCGCAGGTCCGCGAGGATGTGCTGGGTGGACTGGAACTCCGAGAGCGTCCGGCCGAAGGCCTCGCGCTCGTGGACGAACTCCCAGGTCTCCTCGATGGCGTGGGCGGCGAGGCCGATGCCGTGGCCGCCGACGACGACCCGGCCGTGGTTGAAGAAGTCCGCGAGGGCGTAGAAGCCGCCGCCCTCGGTCCCGACGAGGTTCTCCTCGGGGATCTCACAGTCGTCGAAGACGATGTGGCCCTGCTTGGAGGCGCGCATCCCGATCTTCTCGGGGATGTGTTCGGCCTCGTAGCCCGGCGTGTCGGTCTCGACGATGAACATCGAGTAGTTGCCGTAGCGGTCGTCGCCGTCGCCCGTCTTCGCGTAGACGGTCAGCCAGTCGGCCTCCACCGCGTTACCGACCCAGTACTTCTCGCCGTTGAGGACCCAGCCCTCGTCGGTCTTTTCCGCTTTGGTGGTCATCCCGGCCATATCCGAGCCGGTCTGGGGTTCCGAGACCGCGAGCCCCGAGAGCTGTTCGTTGGCGGCGACCGGGCGGAGGTACTCGTCCTTCTGCTCTTCGGTGCCGTACTTCTCGACGATCTCGCAGCCGAACGACGCGAGCATCAGCGTGAGCGCGATCCCCGCGTCGGCGGCGTAGAACTCCTCGTTGATCGCGAGCACTTCTTCGAGGTCGTAGCCCTTGCCGCCGTACTCCTCGCTGATGTCCTGGGCGACCAGTCCCGCGTCCATCCCCGCTTCGAGGATCTCCCAGGGGTACTCGCCCGAGCGGAAGTACTCCTCGGCGTTCGGTCGGATGTACTCGTCGGCGAACTCGCGCGCCTCCCGTTTCACCTCGCGGGCGTGCTCCGGCACGACCGACTCGTCGAGTAGGTCCATAGCCCAGAGAGGGAAGCCACGAGCAAATAACTCTCGGAACTTTGAAAAACTTGAAACTCGTTTACCGTTACTCGCCGCGGTCGTCGTCAGGTGACGATTCGGCGGAATCGGCCGCGCCGTCTGGCGCGGAGTCCCTGCCGGCCGGCGCCCGACCGTCGTCATCCCGCGAGAGGCGGTCTCTGACGGCCGCGCGGTCGATCGTTCCGGAAACGGTCCGGGGGAGCGCGTCGGCGAAGGCGACGGTCTTCGGGATTTTGTAAGCCGCCAGCCGCTCGCGGGCGAAGTCGAGCAGGTCCGCGCGGTCGGGGTCGCCCTCGCCCGCGCCGACGACGAGCGCCGAGACCCGCTCGCCCCACTCGGCGTCCGGCACGCCGACCACGGCCGCGTCGGCGACGTCGGAGTGGCCGCGGAGCACCTCGACGACCTCGCCGGGGTCGACGTTCTCGCCGCCGGAGACGATTCGGTCGTCGAGGCGGTTCAGCACCGTGAGAGAGCCGTCCTCGTCGCGGACGCCGACGTCGCCCGTGTGGAAGCCGAACGGCCCGAACGCGTCCTCGGTGGCCGCGGCGTTGCCGTAGTAGCCGGGCGTGACAGTCGGCGCGTCGACGACGATCTCGCCGGGTTCGCCGGGCGGGAGGGACGCGCCCGCCTCGTCGACGACCGTCACCTCCGTGAAGAGGAGCGGCCGGCCGACCGAGTCCGGCGCCGCGAAGGCCTCCCGGGGCCGCGCGGTGGCGATCTGGGAGGCCGTCTCTGTCATCCCGTAGGTCGGATGGACGGGCACCGAGTAGGCCTGACACCGCTCGATCAGTTCGGCGGA
Source organism: Halobellus sp. MBLA0158 (assembly GCF_041477585.1). NCBI lineage: Archaea > Methanobacteriati > Methanobacteriota > Halobacteria > Halobacteriales > Haloferacaceae > Halobellus > Halobellus rubicundus. The sequence goes on along the minus strand of NZ_JBGNYA010000001.1, from coordinate 1,337,862 downwards.
CGCGGGCGCGCCGCCCAGCAGGACCACCCGAAGCGACTCCGGGAGCGTCCCCCGCCGGTCGAGCATCCGATCGAGCATCGTGGGCACGAGCGACGTCGCGGTGACGTCGTAGCGGTCGATGTCGTCGACGGCCGGGCCGGCCGCGAACGACTCCCGGAGGACGACCGCCATCCCGTACAGGGGCATCCGGAGCACCGGCGCGATGCCGCCCATATGATGCAGCGAGAGCGTCACGAGCCAGCGGTCCGTCGGATCGAACCCGAGCCGGAAGACCGACGCGACCGCGCTGGCTAGGAGGTTCTCGACGGTGAGCCGGACCGCCTTCGGATCGCCCGTCGTGCCGGAGGTAAAGAGGATCAACTGCGTGCCGTCGAGCGCCCACTCGGCGGGCGTCACCTCCTCGGCGGGCGTCTCAGACAGCGCGACGGCCCGCTCGGTCGAGGGGTCGTCGACGGCGAGGACGGTGATCGGTTCGGAGTCGGGCGCGAACTCGAATTCGGATTCCCGTTCCGGATCGGTGTCGGCCTCGGCGTCAGCCGCAGGCTCGTCGGAATCGTCGGCCCCGGCCTCCGCCCCTTCGATCCGCGAGACCGCGTCGATGACGGCCGCCTCCGTGTCCTCGCCGCAGACGACGCTCGTCACGTCGGCGGCGTCGATCTGGCCGGCCAGTTCGCGGGCGGTGAGGCCGTCGCCCATCGGGACCAGCGTGGCCCCGAGCCGCATCGCGGCGTGGATCAGACAGACGTATTCGAGCCGCGATCGGAGGACGGCGCCGAGGTGGTCGCCGGGCTCGACGCCCGCGGCGGCGAGCCGTCCCGCGAGGTCGTCGACGAGCGTGTCGAGGTTCCCGAAGGTGTAGCCGTCGCCGCTCCCGGCGATCACGAGCGCCTCGCCGTCGGGCTCGATCCGCGCGCGGTGAGAGAGAAAATCGCGCATCGGATTCGTGTTCGGGGAGCGGCCGCCAAAACTGTACTGTTGGTCGGTCAGCGGGCGTCGGCGTTGTCGTCGCTGGCGCCGTCGTCGCCGTCGTGTCCCCCAACCTCGACGTACTCCACGAGGACGCCGCCGGTCGATTTGGGGTGGAGGAACGCCACCTCGTGGCCCCACGCGCCCGGTCGGGGCTCCTCGTCGATCAGGTCGAGGCCGGTCTCGCGGGCCTGCGCGAGTTCGGCCGCGACGTCGTCGGTCCGGAGCGCGACGTGGTGGATTCCGGGGCCGTGGCGGTCGAGGAAGCGGGCGATCGTTCCCGACTCCTCGGGTTCGAGGACCTCGAAGTAGCCCGACTCCAGTTCCAGAAAGCGGACGACCATCCCGTCGAAGCGCTCCTCGTGGACGAGCGGCGCGTCGAAGACGGCCTCGAACGTCGCCGCGAGGTCGGCTCCGTCGTCGGTCGCGATCCCCAGGTGATCGAAAGCGCGCGGCATCTAAAACCCCGGCTGGTACTCGCCGAACTCCTCGCGGAGGACGTCCGAGATCTCGCCGACCGTGGCGTAGGCCTTGACGGCGTCGACGATCGGCGGGACCAGATTCCGGTCGCCCGCGGCGGCGTCGGCGAGCGCGTCGAGCGCGGCCTCGACCGCCTCGTCGTCGCGGTCGTCTTTCACCTCCCGGAGCCGTTCTTTCTGTCGGCGCTCGTCGTCCTCGTCGACCTCCTCGATGTCGATCTCGGGCTCCTCGTCGACCTGGTACTCGTTGACGCCGACGACGATCCGCTCGCCGGATTCGATCTCCTGTTGGCGCTCGAAGGCGACGTCCTGGATCTGCCGCTTGACCCAGCCGGACTCGACGGCCGCGAGCATCCCGCCGCGCTCGTCGACCGCGTCGAGGATCTCGCGGGCCTCGGCCTCGATCTCGTCGGTGAGCGACTCGACGGCGTAGCTCCCGCCGAGGGGGTCGATCGTGTCCGCGACGCCCGACTCGTGGGCGAGGATCTGCTGGGTCCGCAGCGCCGTCCGCACCGACTGCTCGGTCGGCAGCGACAGCGCCTCGTCCTTGCCGTTGGTGTGGAGGCTCTGGGCGCCGCCGAGGACGGCTGCGAGCGCCTGATAGGCGACGCGGACGACGTTGTTCTCGACCTGCTGGGCCGTCAGCGTCGAACCGCCGGTCTGGGCGTGGAACTTCAACTGTCGGGACTTGGGGTTCTCGGCGCCGAAGCGCTCGTCCATTATCTCGGCCCAGAGCCTCCGGGCCGCGCGGAACTTCGCGACCTCTTCGAGGATGTTGTTGTGGGCGTTGAAGAAAAAGGAGAGCTGGGGGGCGAAGTCGTCGACGTCGAGGCCGGCGTCGAGCGCGCGCTCGACGTACTCGATCCCGTCGCCGAGGGTGAAGGCGATCTCCTGGGCCGCGGTCGAGCCCGCCTCGCGGATGTGGTACCCCGAGATCGAGATGGTGTTGAACTTCGGCACCTCCGCGGCGCAGAACTCGAAGACGTCGGTGATGAGCCGCATCGACGGCTCCGGCGGGTAGATGTAGAGGTTGCGCGCGATGTACTCCTTGAGGATGTCGTTCTGGATCGTGCCCCGAAGTTCCGCGCGGTCGACGCCCTGCTTGTCGCCGATCGCGACGTACATCGCCAAGAGAACCGCAGCGGGAGCGTTGATCGTCATCGACGTCGACACCTCGTCGAGGGGGATGCCGTCGAAGACGACCTCCATATCCCGGAGGCTGTCGATCGCGACGCCCGCCTTCCCCACCTCGCCGGCGGCCATCCCCGCGTCGGAATCGTAGCCCTTCTGGGTCGGCAGGTCGAACGCCATCGACAGCCCCGACGAGCCCTGATCGATGAGGTAGCGGAAGCGCTCGTTCGTCTCTCTCGCCGTGCCCATCCCGGCGTACTGCCGCATCGTCCAGAGGCGCCCGCGGTGCATCGTCGGGTAGACCCCGCGGGTGTAGGGCGTCTCGCCGGGGAACCCGAGGTCCGACCCGTAATCGAGGTCGGCGACGTCGTCGGGGGTGTAGAGCCGTTCGAGCTCCTGGCCGCCGGTGTCGGTCGTGAAGGTCTCCCGCCGCTCCCCGAAGCGCTCTAGGGTCGGATCGAGCGTCTCCGCCTCCCACTCGCGTTTGGCCTCGCGGATCGTCGCGAGGTCGTCGGGGTCGAACATACCGGAGACAGCGCCCGCCGGCTATTGAAACTGTCCGCGCCTCCGCGACGCCGCCGGACGGCGCGAGTCGCCAGAAGGAACAAGGCCATTACGGACGCCCACAAACGCCGGGGTATGACCGACGAAGTCGACCCGGACCGGGTCCGCGGCGGGCAGATGACCGACGCGGAGATCGACGCGTACCTGGAGGCCCAAGGGACCGGCATCCTCTCGCTGGCCGACGGCGACGAGGCCTACGCGGTGCCGATCTCCTTCGGCTACGAGCCCGGTCGGGCGGTCTTCGCCTTCTGGCAGTTCCGACCCCAGAGCCGGAAGATCGCGTTCAGCGAGACGACAGAGCGGGCGTGTCTCTCCGTCTACGACATCGAATCCCACCGGAACTGGCGGAGCGTCCTCGCGTTCGGGCCGATCGAGGAGCTGTCGACCGGCGAGTGGGGCGACATCGGCTCGCTGATCGACGAGAACGCGTGGTCGCCGGACCTCACGGGCGTCGGCAGGCGCCAGCTCTCGATCATCGGCTACGAGATGGAGATCGAAGAGGCGACCGGCCTCCAGCGGGTGCCGGACGACGCCGAGTGAACGGGGACGCGAAACGCCCCCAGAGCCCGCGGTTCGCCACGTTTTTGCTACCGGCCGCCCTCGCTTCGGCCAGCTATGTTCGGCGGAGGCGGAATGAACCCCCGGAAGATGAAGCAGATGATGGAACAGATGGGCATCGACGTCACCGAGCTCGACGCCGAGGAGGTCGTCATCAAGACGGCCGACGAGGAGCTCGTGTTCTCCGACGCCCAGGTCACCCGGATGGACGCCCAGGGCCAGCAGACCTACCAGGTCGTCGGCGAGCCCGAGAGCCGCGAGCGCGGGGCCGGCGAAAGCGAAAGCGAGGGCGAGGGCGACGCCGAGGAGGCCGGATCCGACGACGGGATCCCGGCCGACGACGTCGAACTCGTCGCCGAGCGCGCGGGCGTCGACAGCGACGCGGCCCGCGAGGCGCTCGAAGCCGCCGACGGCGACCTGGCGGCCGCCATCTCCCGACTGGAATAGTGCGGACCGCACCCGTTCGCGGATTCTCGCGCCCCGCGCGGCGAGACGTCGGCGCCGACCTGCGAGACGCACGATGAGTTTCCTCCTCGTCCACGACGACCGCGAGTACCTCCGGGCGCCCGGCGACGAGCTCCAGACGGACCTCGGCGTCCTGGAGGTCCCCGAGGACGTCGAGCCCGGCGACGTGCTCGAAACGCACCTCGGCGAGCCGTTCGTCGTCCGCCGCCTGCGCGGGCCGGACCTCTTCAATCACTTCGAGCGCACCGGCGCGCCGATGATGCCCCGCGACGTCGGCCTGATCGTGGGGCACGCGGGCGTCGCGGCCGGCGACCGCGTCCTCGACGCCGGCACGGGCACGGGCGTCCTCGCGGCCTACCTCGGGCGGATGCACGCCGCAGTGACGACCTACGAGGTCGACCCCGAGTTCGCCGAAGTCGCCCGAGAGAATATGCGCCTCGCGGGCGTCGACGACCGCGTCGACGTCCGGACCGGCGACCTCACGGAACACCTCGACGACGTCGCCGAGGAGGGCCCCTTCGACGCGATCACGCTGGACACTGGCGACGCCCCCGCGGTCGTGCGGTGCGCGCCCGACCTGCTCGCCGACGGCGGCCACGTCGCCGTCTACTCGCCGTTCGTCGAGAACAGCCGCGAAGCCGTCGGGGCCGCGCGCGAGGCCGGCCTCGTCGACATCGAGACCCTCGAGACCATCCAGCGCGAGATGGATTTCGGCGAGCGCGGGTCGCGCCCCTCGACGGCCGGCGTGGGCCACACGGGCTATCTCACGTTCGCGCGGAACGGCCGCTAGCGGCGGGAGAACGCATCTCGTTTCGGATCAGTCGCCCGCTTGCTCACCGGTATCGGCTCACCGAATGGACCGGATTAGTGAGAAGAGTTCCTCGCGGCCCCGCTCGGCGTCGAACGTCTCCGGTTCCGGGAGCGAGAGGGGGTAGGCCCCGCCGCCGAGGAGGTAATCCCGTTCGGCGGGCCAGACGGCGAAGAACGCCTCCACCGGCAGGTCCAGCCCCCCGACGCCGACGCGGGCGCGGTACCGCGTCGCCGACGTGGTCGCCTCGCCGACGTCGATGCGGTGGGAGTCAGCGCGGTCGATCCCGTCGAAGCCGCGGTTCCGGAGCACGTCCTCGAACTTCGATTCGGCCCGGTCGGTGACCAGTCGGGTGAGCGCCCGCGAGGGCGGCGCCCGCGGGCGGATCCGGAGCCGACTCGCGAAGGCGAACCGCCAGGTGGTGTCGACGCCCGTCACGTCCGCGAGTCGCTCGCGGAGGTCGACGTCCTCGTAGATCCGCGTCGAGGTCTCGATCGAGGCGACGCTCACCTCCAGCGGCGTCCGGAAGTCCTCGGCGACGAGCCGCCACCCCTCCGGGACCGACAGCTCCGGCGGTGGGACGTCGGGAGACACGGGTCGCCGTTGGGCGGCGAGCGACTTAAGTCGCGGCGTGAGCGCGGCCAAGCGCAGTAGAACGCCTCGTCCGGACGATGGACACGCTGGGACTCGAACCCAGAGCCTCCCGCACGGCCGACGGCTCACGCGCCGGGACGTGCCGCGCGGACTCACGACCCCCGACCGCTCTTCGACCGCACGGACGTTCTTCCGGTTGGAACTACGTGCCCGGTTGGACGTCGCGTCCGACGCGGGGAACAAGCGGTGGAGATTTCCGCTGGCTGGGAACGATGGCCGCGACCTATGGGGGATTCGTTCCGGCCGCTCGCCGGGGCTGTGCAGTCGGCCTCAGATCAAATAACTGATAATTGACAGTATCAGTGGTCGTCCTCGCGCCACTTGTGACCGCACTCGGTACAGGTGAAAAATCGCGTCTCGGACTCGTCTGCGGACCGGATCTGCTTCATCTCGTAGCGCGCGCGGTCGTTGCCGCACTCGGGGCAGACGACCGTGGTGGTCGGGCCGATCTCGGAGTCGTCGACGTCGGACATGTCGACGACCTCGCTCTCTTCGCGGGCGGCCGTCGAGGTCATATGCTCCTCGTCGGCCGTGTTACGGGGCTTCTCGTAGCCGCAGCTACCGCAGACCCAGACGTCGCCGTCGGTCTTCATCATCGAACCGCATTCGTCGCAGAACTCCATTTACCCGCACGCAGACGCTTGAGAGACTTAAGCGGCCGGGATTCCCGGGGCGGCGGATGTCGAAACGTCTTAACGGTCCGGAACGAACGGACGGCCGTGACAGACGACAGCGCCCTCTCGGCCGAGGCCACAGAGCGCCTCGCCGACGTCGTACGGTTGCAACCGACGAAGAACAAAGAGCTCCAAGAGCGGTGGGGGCTGGAGTCCGGCAGCGAGGTCCACCAGTACCTCGAAAACGAACTGAAGGACTACTACTACCGCGACGACAACAGCCTCATCCGGGCGACGAGCGAGGCGGCGGAGCTGGTCGACGTCGAGCCGGGCGTCGAGAGCGACGAGGAGGGCGGCGGCGTGCCCTCGGTGATCCGCGTCCCCGAACTGGAGTCACAGGTGTTCGCGGTCGTCGCCGGCCCCGACGAGCGCTCCGAGAGCGTCGTGAGCGTCCTCAACGGCGTCCGCGACGCCTTCGACGTCGACCCGTCCGTCGAGGACGTCCGCGAGGCGCTCCAGAGCCTCCGGCGCAAGGGCGTCGTCGAGGTGATCTACCGGACGGTCCCGACGTTCCGTCTGGCCGTCGACCGCGACGAGGTCGACGTCGAAGTGACCGAGTAGCGCCCGTTCGTCACTCGCGTTCGTCCGTCCGCTCTTGTTCTCGCTCCCGATCGCGGATCCACTCCCGACGCCCCGCCAGAAGCCGCTTGATTCCCTTCCCGGGACCGCCCTCGATGGGCCACCCGCGCGTCCGCCAGGCGGGCGGCTCGGGCTCGAAGTCGGGGCACGACCCGGCGCACTCGGCGGCGGTCTGTGATCGCTCTTTGGCCGCGCAGTGCGGGACGAGGGCGCGCCCGACCCGTCGGAGCTCGAAGTGCCGGCAGTCCGGCCGCATCGTCTCGTGGTACGACCGCCAGCCGCGGCCGTAGGCGCGCTCGGCGAGTTCGAGCCGGCGCCGCCGCCGCTCCTCGTCGCGGTCGGCGTCGGGCGGCGTCACCTCGGTCGGGTACCACTCCACCGACGCGTCGGTCCGGACGTGGGGGCCCGCCGGCGAAGCGGCGTCGTCGCCCCCGTCGAACGAGAGCGCCACGATGCCCACGTCGACCGGGAGGTCCTCCAGGAGTGCGGGCTCGATCCGATCGCCCGTCGCCTCGGTCGCCACCCAGACCTCGTCGGCCAGCCCGGTCTCGACGTCGTGTTCCAGTTGCGCCGAGAGCGCCCGCGCCGCCGATGCGTCGAGGTCGGGCTTGTTCTCGATGGCGACGATCCGGCGGAGCCAGTCGGGGTACGGCGCGACGCGGCGGATCTCGATCCGGTTGCCGCGGCGGCGCTTCTCGACGACGCCCCGCCCGGCCGCGCGGTGGACGGCCGCCCGGACGTAGCGCCACGGGTAGCCCGGGTGCGGCAGGGCGTCGCGGTACCACGCCCACTCCTCGGGGGCGTTGCGGACGACGTGCAGCAGGTCCGAGTCCAGCTCGCGCTCGCCGAACCGCGCGCGGGCCGCCAGCCCGGCCGGGTCGCATTCGAGGACGACCGTGTCCCAGCGGCGCTCCTGTGTGCCGAGCTGTCGGGCGACGAGCACGGCGTCCTCGCGGGCTCGCGCGGGAGGGCTCGCCGCGCCGCTCTCGTCGGTGTCCTCGTGACTGCCGGGCGGCCAGGCGCTCTCCGCCCACCGACAGACCAGGAGTTCGAAGCCGAACTCCGCGGTTCCGGGGGCCACGTCTCGACGCGCCGCCTACGCGAGGTACTTCCCGTCGCCGGCCTCGGCGTTCTCGGCGGCGAGCTGGTCGAGGTACTCGTGGGCCTCCTCGAAGATCTCCCGCGGTCCGTCCTGGGTGATCGTGTTGATCGCCTGCTCGTAGTCGCGCCACTGGAGGTCGCGGTGTTCGTTCGACAGCTCCGCGTTCGCCTCGAACGAGCGCGCGATGAAGAGGTGGACCGTCTTGTGGATCGTGTCACCGCCGGCCTCGAACACGTAGTCGTACTCCTCGCGGAAGCCGTCGATGAGACGGAAGTCCTCGATGCCGGCTTCCTCTTTCACTTCTCTGATCGCCGTCTGCTGGAGCTCCTCTTCGCCTTCGACCCCGCCTTTGGGGAACTCCCAGTCCCCGGGGCGGCTCTTCAGGAGCAAATACTCCCGTTCGCCGCGGGTGTCGCGGAAGAGGATGGCTCCAGCGCTGACCGCTTCTACCGTCATTAGCTACATAAACCCGGTTGGGAGTTAAGAGACTATCGGACGTTCGACCGAGACGAGGGCCGAGGCGCCGACGTGCCGCACTTGATGATGACTCCCACTTTTTATCGCGGACGCTCACCCCGTTGCCGGCGCTCGGCGGTACGAGACGGGAGTCACCAGCACCTATGGATGTGTTTTTACGGCTCGCCCTCGATGTCTCTCCTATCCCAGCGAGACCCCAGCCATGACCTTCGTCACGAAACTCCGATTCCAGTCGGGAAACCGATACGAACTGGAATCCCAGGTGGAAGACCTCAAGTCGATGCTCGAACGGAAGGGCGCCGAGTGTAAGGGCCCCCACGCCGACCCGCCGGAACAGATCGCCGTCCCGCAGTACCGGACGCTCCAGCCGGGCGATGAGTTCCCCTCGTGGGACTACACCGTCTACTCCCGGAAGCTGGAGATCCACGGCAACGACCACATCGCCCGCGAGGTGGGGCACATGGACTTCCCCGAGAGCCTCCACGTCGAGATCGAGGTCGAACAAAAGAAGCCGCTCGGGCACCTCCGGGATTGATTCCTGGGCGAGCGACGAAGAAGGAGAAATCCGAGGGTTTTGGTCCACCGTGAGACCCGCCACGTCTCACGAGCCTCGATTCGCGTATTCTCAACAAGAAACTGTAACGACGACAGCGACGAGCGACCGTCGGTCGCTCGCGCGGATGTTTTGGTCCAGCTTTTACGACGAGTGGTGGCGAGCGAAGCGAGCCACCCGAGGAAGTAAAAGGTGGGTTCTAGAACGCGCTCTCGCCGACGGTTTCGAGGTACTCGGCCTCGCCGACGTGCTCGCCGTCGTCGAAGGCCGTCACGCGGAGGAGCACGCGCTTGTCGACCAAGTTCCGCGAGCCGCCCGTCACGCGGAGTTTCGAGTCGCCGATGCGGGCGACCGGCTCGCCGTCCTCGACGCCGGTGACGAAGACCGAGATCTCGTCGCCTTCGTCGAACGACGGGGTGTTGCTGCGGAACGACCAGCCCTTCGTGTACTTCTCCAGGAGGCTCATACGCGAGCCACCTCCTCGGCCTCGCGGTCGCTGGTGTATTCGAGCCCGAAGCCGGTGAGCGCCGCCAGGAGGAAGACCGCGACGAGCACCCACCCGTGGAACACGAACGGCACGACGTCGGCGGGGTTCACCACCATCGACTGGGTGAACCACTCGTACTCGTTGGGGAGGCCCTGGATGACCGCATAGCCGACCAGCACGCCGCCCGACCACGGGAAGATGTAGCCGAGCGCCGAGGTGTTGGCGTCGAGGATGTTCGCGCGCCGGTAGCCGTTGATGTTGAAGCGCTCGCCGAGCCGCGCGATGTAGGGCCCGATGGCGATCTCGGCGGCCGTGTTGATCGTGATCATCGCGTTGACGAGCGCCGTCCCGAGGACCATCGTGGTCTCGGCGCGCCGGACGCTCGTGGCGACGGAGTCGAGCAGCCAGTCCTGCAGCGCCTGGAAGCCGCCGCCACGGATCATCACCTGGGCCCCGGCGACGATGAGCAGGACGAGCACGATGAGCGGGAAAAAGCCCTGCGCGCCGGTGTAGAGGCTGCCGCCCACGCCGGTCTGGCCGGCGGTGACCAGCTCGACGAAGGGGAGCCACGCCAGCGACTGGGCGATACCGAGCGACTCGGGGGCTCGGAACGCCACCATCTCGGGGACCGACGCGAGGCCGAACACGAGGTTGAAGACGACGGCCGCGACGATGCCCCACGAGATCGCCTCGATGATGTGCCGGCCGGCGACCGCGGTGCCGATGACGATCAGCATCGAGACCAGGTGGAGCAGGCCGGCGGGCTCGGAGTTCTGGATGAAAATCTCCTGGGCCTGCGCCGAGACGTCGAGGCCGCCCATCGCGGGCCCCGCGAGGAGGTAGCCGACGAGGGCGACGAACGCCGCGACGATCGCGTACTTGAACCGCGAGGCGACGACGCCGCCGATGTCGGAGTCCTGCGTCACCGCGCTCACGATGGTGGTGTCGCTGACGGGCGCGAGGTTGTCACCGAAGACGGCGCCGGAGAGGATCGCGCCGAACAGCAGTACCGGGTTCGCGCCGAGCAGGACGCCGGCCGGGAAGAACAGCGTCGTGAACGCGACGGTCGTCCCGTATCCGGTCCCGATGCCGGTCGCGAGCAGGCCCGCGAGGATGAACGTCACCGCCGGGAACAGCCCGGCGCCGACGTTGGCCGCGTTCGCGGCCCAGACGAGGCCCTCGACGAAGCCGCCGACCTGGATGGTCTCGGCGAACATCCCGGCCCACAGCCACGCGACGACCGCGGTGGCGGCGACCCGGCGGGTCATCCCCTCGAAGATGGTGTTCGCGTAGCTCTGCCACGATCCCTTCACGAGGAACATCCCGATGATGAGCGCGACCAGCATCCCGGCGACGAGCCCCGTCGTGTCGCCGATCCGGAGCAGGCCGCTCTGGACGATCGCCCAGACCACGAAGAACGCCAGCGGGAACGCGCTGACGAACTTCCCGCCACGGAACGTGATCTCGGGCGCCGACTCCGAGGCCAGTTCGGCCTCGGCGATCTCCTCGTTGATCTCAGTGTCTTCGCTGTCACTCATACTACCACGGGCCGCACTACACCGGAGACCTACAAATAAGTCAGTATTCATCCACCAAAATATTATTACGTTCGGAAGATCGACATTTTTAGCTTGGACATCCCAGTTTCACCTGCCGTCGTGGAATTCTTCGCGACCGACCGGGCCGGAGAAAGGGATGGTGCCCACTTGGGCCCCGAACGAACATTCTATTGATATGTATTCACACCGAATAGGTCCGGTTCGCCGGGTGCTACCGGCGCGTCCGAGGTCGGATCCGAGCGACGCGTGACCGCCGGACCCGTCGGGTACTTGCCCCTCCGGGGAGTATCGGGGGTGTGACCACCGACGACCTCGTCGAACTCCGTCGGGACCTGCACCGACACCCCGAGCCCGCCTGGCGGGAGTTCTACACGACCGCGCGCATCGTCGACGAACTGGAGACCCGCGACCTCGACTCCCTGTATGTCGGCAGGGAGGTCCTCGACGAGGGCTCCAGAGCGGGCGTTCCCGACGACGACGAACTCGACGCCTGGCTGGACCGCGCCCGCGAGGCCGGCGCCCGCGAGGACATCCTCGATCGGCTGAAGGGCGGCTACACGGGCGCGCTCGCGGTCGCCGAACGCGGCGACGGGCCGACGGTCGCCCTCCGGGTCGACATCGACGCCCTCCCCATCACCGAGTCCGAATCGGACGACCACGCGCCCGCGGCCGGCGGCTTCCGCTCTGAGCGCGAGGGGTATATGCACGCCTGCGGCCACGACGCCCACACGGCGATCGGGCTCGGCGTCCTCGATCGGATCCTCGAAAGCGACTTCGCGGGGACGCTGAAGGTGTTCTTCCAGCCCGGCGAAGAGCGGATCGTCGGCGGCGAGCCGATGGCGAACTCGGGCCGCCTCGACGACGTGGACTACCTGTTCGCGGTCCACGTCGGCCTCGATCACCCCTCCGGCGAGGTCGTCGCGGGCATCGACGGCTTCCTCGCGGTCTCGCAGTTCGAGGCCGAGTTCCGCGGCGCGTCGGCCCACGCCGGCGCGCGCCCCGAGGAGGGCAGAAACGCGATGCAGGCGGCCGCGACGGCGATCGAGAACCTCTACGGGATCCCGCGGCACGGCGACGGCGCGACTCGCGTGAACGTCGGCGTCGTCGAGGGCGGGACGGCGACGAACATCGTCGCCGAGCGGGTCCGCATCGAGTGCGAGGTCCGCGGCGAGACCACCGACCTGATGGAGTATATGGACGAGCGCGCCGAGCGCGTCCTCGAATCGGCCGCCGAGATGCACGGCTGCGAGGTCGAACGTACGCAGGCCGGCCGCGCGCCCTCCGCCGTGAGCGACCCGGAACTCCGGGACGTCGTGAGCCGGGCGGCGAGCGAGACCGAGGGCGTCGTCTCGGTGCTCGATGCCGACCACCTCGGCGGCAGCGAGGACGCGACGTACCTGATGCGCGCGGTCCAGGAACACGGCGGCGAGGCGGCCTACGTCGGGATCGGCACCGACCACCCCGGCGGCCACCACACGCCGACGTTCGACGTCGACGAGGCGAGCATCGGCGTCGGCATCGACGTTGTCTCGCGGGCGATCCTCGAACTGGGCGGGCACGGGGACTAATAGTGATTACTCTCGTCTCTTCCCGCCGAGCGCCGTCACCGTGGGTGGCGTTCGGCGGGAAACAGGGAGAGTAATCACGATGAACGCGGTCGGCCGTCGAGTCGGCCTAACCGTACCGCTCGTTGAACGCGTTGACGGCCTCGTCGGTGCCGGCGACGACGAGCGTGTCCCCCGATCGGATCCGGAAGTCGGGGCCGACGTCCGTGCGGAGTTCGTCGTCGCGCTCGACGGCGAGGACGGTCGAGCCGGTCCGCGCCCGCACGTCCGCCTCCGCGAGCGACGTCCCGACAAGCCGCGGCGCGTCGACGCGGACGATCTCGATCTGGGACTGCGGTGCGATCACCTCCTCGTCGGTGAGGTTCGACGCCAGCATCCGCCCGCTGACCGTCGAGAGCGCCAGGACGTACTCGGCGCCCGCGCGGTAGATCTTCTTGACGCTCGCGGCGTCGTTCGCCCGGACGATGATCTCCGCGCCCGGCGCGAGGCGCTCGACGACGAGCGTCGCGAAGATGGCGGTGGTGTCGTCGTCGAGCGCGATCAGGACGCTCTCGGCGTCCGCGACGCCCGCGCGCTCTAAGGCCTCGTAATCGGTGACGTCGCCGACGATGTCGACGCCCGGCTTCTCCTCCGAGTCGAGGACGACGTGGGGGACGCCGGCGTCGGCGAGCGCGTCGGCGGCGGTCGATCCGACCTCGCCGTAGCCCGCGACGACGACCCGGCCGCGGCGGTGCCGGCGCGCCTCCGAGCGGGCGAGTTCGCGGAGCCGCGCCACCTGATCCTCGTGGCCGGTGACGAGAAGCGTCGTGCGCTCGTCGAGCACGGTCGCGGGCGACGGCGGCGTGACGAACTCCCCGCGCGACCAGATGCCGATGATGTCCGCGCCGGTCCGCCGGCCGATCTCGCCGTCGGCGATCGTCCGGCCTTCGAGTTCGCTGTCGGGGTGGATCAGCACCTCCGCGACCTCGAAGTCGTCGCCGATCAGCACGGCCTCCTCGCTCTCGGGGTTGATCGGCGAGGCGGCCTTCCGCGCGAGGCTCTCGCCGAGGAGCTGCCGCGGCGAGACGACGTCGTCGGCGCCGGCGTAGCGGTGGTAGTCCGCCACTTCGGGCTCTTCGACGAGGCTCACGAGCCGGACGTCGGCGTCTAACTGCTCTGCGGTCAGGATCACGCTGGCGTTCGTCCGGTCGTCGCTGTCGGCGACGAGCGCGACAGCCTCGTCGGCGTTGGCGGCGCGCAGGTCCGCGACCGACTCGGGGTCGCCGTGGACGATCTCGTAGTCGTTGCGGAGCTCCCTGGCCCGCTCGCGGTCGGGTTCGATCACCAGGTGCGGGATGTCCTTCGAGCGGAGTTCGTTGATGAGGATCTCGCCGTGGGCGGTCAGCGGCGTGACGATCACGTGGTCGGTGAGCGACGACTCCGTGGGCGGGTCGCGTTCGAGCGCGCGCTCGACCAGGGGCACGACGAAGAGCGGCAGCGTCGTGAAGATGAGCGCGACGCCGGTGAACTGCATCGCCATCGAGAGCAGGAACGTCGGCGGCGCGTTCCAGAGCCCGGCGTCCTCGCCGTAGCCGGTGGTCGTGAACGTCTCGACGACGACGTGCATCGCCTCGATCCACCCGACGGAGATCCCCTCGAAGGTCGCGAGGGTCCAGCGGTAGAGGATAGTGTAGAAACCGACCGCGCCGAGCGCGACCGCGAGATAGATCCCGAGCCGCCGCCGGGCCTCGGTCGAAGACCAGGCCGAGCCGTCTGCCATACCGGTCGCTCGGTGCGCGGCGGGAAAAGTTCGCCGGAGCCGGCGTCTGACGCTCCGGAAAGTATTTGATCCGGATTCCGTGATACACACACGGATGAACAGTCGCACTATCGACGTGGTGACCGAGTGGGAGACGGTCGCCGCGCCGGACGGATACGAGGGGCTCCACCAGCTTTCGGATTCGGAGTTCAGCGGAGCCGTCTCCGCCGGGACGACGTGGGCGTTCTTCCTGAACGGCCGCGTCGTCGGGGTTTTCAAGGGGGAAATCGGGGACTTCGAGGACGCATCACTCACCGCGTACCGCGCGGCCGACCCGAGCCTGCCGCTCCTCTTCGCGATGCAGGAACGCGGCGGCGAGACGCGCGCGAAGTACTACACGAACGAGACGCCGCTTTCGGACGCCGACAAGACGCTCGAAAGCGGCGGCTTCACCGGCTACATCGAGCTCTCCGAGAACGTGCTCTCGGGGGACTACTACGTCGTCTACCACGGCGGGAAGTCGATGAGCGCCGCCTTCGTCGGCAGCTCCCAGCGGCTCGTCACGGGCGATGAGGCCTTCGAGAAGGCCGCAGACGAGGTCGGGATCTACGAGGTCAAAGACGTCGACATCGAGCTGGTCGACATCCCCGAACTCCCGGACGGCGGCGATGCGGCCGGCGACGAGACGGCTGAATCGGACACGAGCGACGAAGACGCCGCGGACGGAGACGCCGACGAAGACGCCGCCGAGACGGAGCCGATGGCCGATCGCGACGCGGCGATCGACGACGGCGACGAGGCCCGCGAAGACGACGGATCGGCTGTCGACGCCACCGACGCCGACCCGAAACCGGACGACGGAGCGGTCGCAGGCGAGGACGGTAGCGGGACGGCCGAATCGGTCGGCGACGACGCGGACGAACCACCGAACGCGCCGGCGGCCGCGAACCGCGGGACCGACACAGCGGCCGTCAACGATCCCGCAGACGCCGCCGCGAGCGCCGAGCCGGCTGATTCCGACACTCCCACGACGGCCGCAGAGGCCGACGCGACGGCCGACGTCGCCGATGCGGACGCCAATTCGGACGCCGAAGCGGACGTCGCGGCCGACGCTCGCGAGCCGTCGTCGACGCCGACGGACACGACTACCGAAACGAACGCCGCCGAGGCGACAGCCGTGGACGACCAGCGGGCGGCGCCAACAGAATCCGACCCCCGATCCGTCGACGGCTCCGACCGACCGGGCGGCGGAACGGCCGAGACCGCCGCCGGAGCGGAGGCACAGGCGGCCGATCCGTCACCGGCGAGTGATTCAGAGCGCGACGGCGTCTTCTCCGACGAGGAGCGCTGGCGCGAGGCGCGCACGATTCCCTCCCTCGATCCCGGGCGATCGAACGGCGAGGCGAGCGTCCGAGAGGGCGACGCCCAGTCCAAATCGCAATCACAGACGCCAGAACGGACCTCGACGCGACAACGACGCGCCCGCGAGGCTCGCGACCGAGCGGCGGCCAGACGCGAACGCCGGCGCGGCCAGGACCGGAACGAGATCGACGGCCAGGACCCGGACCGCCTCCGGAAGCGGCTCTCCCGGGCGCGCGAGCGGCTCGAATCGCTGGAGTCCGAGCGCGACGACCTCGCCGAGGAGCGCGACGAGTACCGCGAGCGCGTCGAGGAGCTGGAGGCGGCCCGCGAGAAGCAGCGCGAGCGGATCGACGAACTCGAAGCCGAGCGCGAGCGGCTGGAGTCGGAGGTCGAGCGCCTCGAAGCCGAGCTCGAATCCCAGGAGGCGAACGCGAGCGGGGGCGGGGGTGCGGACGCCGCCGAGACGGAGACGATGGCCCCCGACCGGGCGCTCGCGGGCACGAACCTCTTCGTCCGGTACGACAGGAAGGGCGAGGCGACGCTCGAACACGCGCACGACGGCAAGGCCTCCCGCGAGGACGTGAGCGCGAACCTCCGCCTCGAACACCACACCACCTTCGAGACGGACGACCTGATCGTCGCGGACCGTCCCTACGAGGAGTTCCTCCACGACAGCACGGAGTACTCGTTCGCCGAGTGGGTCGTCTCCGACCTCCTCTATGAGATCGGCGAGACCGGGAACCGATCGAAGCTCGGGGGCGTCTTCGACGCGATTCCGGACATCGACCGGATCGAACTCTCCGGGACCGTCGACATCGCGGGCGAGGACGGCGCCGAAGAGCGCGCCTTCGACGTCATCTTCCGGGACAAGATGGGCGATCCGCTGTTCGTGGCCGACATCAACGCCTCGCGGAACGCGACGACCGAGGCGATGGTGGGCTCGCTCGTGGAGAACACGGGAACCCTCGCCGAGAGCGACGAGTCGCTGGCAGCGGGGTTCTACGTCACCGAGTCCTTCTACGAGCCCGGCGCGCTGGAGACGGTCGCCGAAGCGACCGGCGGGGGACTGCTCTCGCGGTCGAACAAGCTCTCGTACGTCAAGCTCTCGCGAAAACGCGGCTATCACCTCTGTCTGGTGGAAGCGCGGAACGGGGAGTTCCACCTGAACGTTCCGGATCTGTAGAAAAAGAGACGAGACGTCTCCGAGATTCCGGCCGAAGCGTTCAGTTCTCGACTTCGACGGTCTCTTCGATCTTCATCTCGTCGAGCTTCTCGACGATGTGGTCCAGTTTCTCGTCGAGTTCGTCCACGAAGTCCGCGGTCTGCTCAGTCGTGATGGCACCCTGGCTCGACGGCTCGATGAGGTTCTCCTCTTCGAGGACGCGCAGCGAATAGCGCACCTTGTGGTGGGGGTAGCCGGTCTCGTTCGACATCTTCACGATGCCGATGGGTTCGCTCTCGATGACCATTCTCAGGACCTGCAAGTGGCGTTCTAGCATATCCACTTCCTTTTCCAGTCGGTCTATCATGTCATCTGTTAACTTGTCTGGTCGGGATTTAAACCTTGCCCTCCGTCCGACGAACCAGGAAACAGCGTCCGGCCTGACGTACGCTAGCGCGGGTAATTAATCTTCGGTTAATGCTCGTGTGACGGGGGAATCCGACGGTTTCGGGACCTTCGACGCCCGTGGCTCGGCAGCAGTCGCAGCGAGCGTTCGCCGTCCGAAGTACGGCCGAGATCCGACCGAGCGGTCCCGGATGTCGTCCGGACTTCGCGTCAGTGGCACACCGGATTCGGGTAGTTCCCTCCGACAGTATCAGTAGCCGGTGCCGAGGTACGTGTGGATCCCCTGGGGGTCTTCGAGTTCGTCGACCAGCGCGATCGCGAAGTCCTCCATCGAGATGTAGCTGTCGCCCTCCTCGTCGGTGACGAGTTCGCCCTCGGCGGTCCGGTACTCCCCGGTCCGTTCGCCGGGTTCGATGAGCGCCGCGGGCGCGAGGTAGGTCCACCGGAGGTCCTCGGCCGCCGCGAGAATCTCGTAGGCGTCGATGGCCGCGCGGGCGATGGGGACCCACTCTTCGGGGAAGTCGTCGGTCTCGACGAGGCGGGTGTCGGGACCGACGTACAGGCCGCCGGCGCCGCCCGTCCAGACGAGCCGATCGACCGAGGCGCGGCGAATCGCCTCGATGACGGCCTCGATCATCTCCGCGAGCAGTTCGGGCGATTCGTCGTCGCCGGGACCAAGCGCGGAAGCGACGGCGTCGTGACCGGTCGCGAGTCGTGCGATCTGGTCCGGATCGGTCGCGTCGCCTGCGACCGCGACGAAGTCCGGATCCTCGATCTCGGGGACCGTTCCGCTCCGGGAGACGCCCGTCACGGCGTGGTCCCGGTCGAGCAGTTCCGTCGCGACCCGCCGTCCGATCCGCCCGCTGGCGCCGAGCAGTAGTACGTGCATCTGTCGTCGATCTACGACGTCGACCGGCGAAAGGGCGAGGGCTCCGGCAACGCCGACCGGCACCCGGGACGTCGAGACGGGTCGAACGCGACGTCTGAAGGGCGCGTGCGGAGCCGAGGCCCCCGCGCGGCGGACCGTAACCCGTTTCACGGGGGGCGAAGTAGCGGCACGTATGACCGTCACGATTGTCGGCTCCCAGTTGGGCGACGAGGGCAAGGGCGCCCTCGTCGACCTGTGGGGAGGCGACGCCGACGTGGTCGCCCGGTATCAGGGCGGCGACAACGCCGGCCACACCGTCGTCCAGGACGGCGACGAGTACAAGCTCTCGCTGGTGCCGAGCGGCGCCATCCGCGACAAGGTGGGCGTCCTCGGCAACGGCTGTGTCGTCAACCCCAAGACGCTGTTCTCGGAGATCGACGAACTGCGCGAGCGCGGCCTCGACCCCGACGTCCGCGTGGCTCGCCGCGCGCACGTCATTATGCCGTATCACCGCGTCCTCGACGGGATCGAAGAGGAAGCGAAGTCCGACTCCGACCTCGACGCGGGGACGACCGGCCGCGGCATCGGCCCGACCTACGAGGACAAGGCCGGCCGCCGCGGCATCCGCGTCGGCGACCTGCTCGACCCCGAGGTGCTCCGGGACCGGCTGGAGTACGTCATCCCGCAGAAGCGCGCGCTCGCCGAGGACGTCTTCGGCGTCGACACCGGCGAGGCGTTCGATATCGACGCCGTCTACGAGGAGTACGTGGAGATCGGCGAGCGCCTCCGCGAGGAGTCGATGACCGTCAACGCGGGGGAGTTCCTCGGCTCCCACGTCGACGCCGGTGACGACGTCCTCTTCGAGGGCGCACAGGGCACCTCGATCGACATCGACCACGGGATCTACCCCTACGTCACCTCCTCGAACCCGACCGCCGGCGGCGCCGCTACCGGAACGGGCGTCGGCCCGACCGTCGTCGGCCGCGGCGAGGTCGTCGGCATCGTGAAGGCGTACCTCTCGCGGGTCGGCACCGGCCCGCTCCCGACCGAACTGACCGGCGACGACGAGGAACTGGCCGACTACATACGCGAGAAGGGCGGCGAGTTCGGCACCGTCACCGGCCGGCCGCGGCGCATCGGCTGGCTGGACGTCCCGATGCTCCGCCACGCCGCCCGCGCGAACGGCTTCACCGGCCTCGCGGTGAACCACATCGACGTCCTCGCCGGCCTCGACGAGGTGAAGGTGGGCCACTCCTACGACCTCGACGGCGAAGAGCTGCTGACGATGCCCGCGACGACCGAGCGCTGGGGCCGCTGTGAGCCCAACCTCCGCGAGTTCGAGCCGTGGCCGGAGGTCGACTGGTCGGCCGTCGCCGCCGAGGGCTACGACGCCATCCCGGAGAACGCCCAGACGTATCTGGAGTACCTCTCCGAGGAGGTCGGCGCCCCGATCTACGCCGTCGGCGTCGGCCCCGACCGCGCGCAGACGATCGAACTGGCGAATCCCTTCGAGCAGTAGCTCCCGAGGGGCGAACAGTCGGCACCCGCGCGGTCCGAACTCTCGAACCGCTCCCCGCGTCGGCGTGCCGAGCGACCGCGGCCCGACGCGGGGCGTCTCTCAGATCACGCCGTCGGTGGTCCCGTCGTGGTACATAAACTCCCGGAGCGACACCCCACCGAACCCGTAGCCTTTTCACGGCCGCTCGCCTCCTACCGAGCGATGAAAGAGTCACTGATGGACATCCTCTGTGACCCCCTCGACAAGAGCGACCTCGAACTGGAAGTCGACGAGCGCGATGGCGAGGAGATCATCGAGGGGCGCCTCATCGGCACCGTCACCGGCGAGGTCTACCCGATCGAAGACGGGATTCCGAACCTCCTGCCGCCGGACATGCGCGACGACGACTGACTATCGTAGCGTCTGCAACTGATTACACATCCGATCGCACGACGGCGTGCGATCGAGTGAAGGAAGACTTGCAAACGCTACGATAGCGACACCCGTCTTCTGCCCGCCGTCCACCCGCGCCCACCTGAACGCTTTTAGTCGTTCGCTACGTCTGTCACTTCGTGTCAGAGTCGCTCCGGGTGGAACTCAACGAGGGGGCAGTCCACGCGATCGACGCGCCCGACGAGGCGACCGTCCGCGGCCCGTTCCACGTCGTCCTCCACAACGCCGGCGGTCCGGTCCACGTGCATCTCCACCTCGACGACGACCTCTCGGGGACCGCGCGGCTCAACGAGGCGAACCACTACGTCGAGGGCGGCGAGACCAGCCGGATCCCGATCGGCGTCGTCCCGGACCGAACGCCCGCCAGCGGCCGCCTGGAGATCGTTTCCGGCTACGGCGCCGAGACCGCGGCGATCGAACTCACCATCGCGAATCCCGACGCGAGCGACGTCGACGACGCGGCGACGCAATCGGACGCCGAGGAAACCCAACAGCGCGGGACCGCGTCCGCCACCCCGAGTAGCTCCAGACTCACTCGGGGCGGCGATCGGAGGAGTCGCACGCGACGGACCTCCCGAGCGCGGCGATCGCAGCGCGGGACGACGTTCTTCGACGACTCGGTGCCGGAGCTCCTCGCGCGGGTGGACGCCGACTCGCCCGAGACGCTCGCCTTCCTCGGCCTCGCGGTGGTGGCCGTGCTCGTCGGGCTCGCGGTGATCGCCGCGGTCGGCGAGGTGGTGCTGTCGCTCGTCGTCGCCGTGATCGTCACCGGCGCGGTCGCGGTCGCCGGGTGGCTCCTGCTGGAGTGACCGCGGACGGACGCGAGGACAGCAACGCGCGAGCGTGCGCTACCTCGGGCGGGGACCGAAGCCCTCCCGAGCGCTCACTGGAGGTACGAGGGCTCCTCGGCGGTACAGTTCTCTTCGTGGGTCTTCGCGTCGGACTCGTCTTCGAGCAACAGGCCGCACTCGTCGCACTCGTACCACGTCTGGCCGTCACGTTCGACGGTCGACACCATATCGGGTGTCACGAGGTCACACGCCAAAACCCTTCCCCCGGTGCGTCGAGCGCGCGTCCGGCGGGTACTCCCTCCCGGGCAAGACAAAAGAGCGGGCCCGCCGAAGGGCGAGTATGAGCGCGGACGACGGCCTCGAACTCACCGTTCGCGGGGCCGAAAAGCGAGACGCCGGCCGGGGGATCGCGCGCCTTCCCGAGCCGGCGCGGCGACGACTGAGCGTGCTCAGCGGCGACACCGTCGTCGTCGAGGGCGAGCGCGAGACGGTCGCGAAAGTGTGGCCGGCGGGCGGCGACGTCCCCGACGACGTCGTGCTCGTCGACGCCGACACACGGACGAACGCCGGCGCGAAGATCGGCGAGACCGTCAGAGTACGAAAAGTCGACGTCGAGACCGCCCGGTCGGTGACGCTGTCGATGCCGGACGACGTCGCCTTCGAGGACGAAGACCGCGCGGTCGAACTGATAAAGCGGGCGATCAGGGACCGGCCGATCCAGCCCGGCGGCCAGATCCGCTTCGAGTCGCTGAGCGCGTCGCCGTTCGTCGTGAGCGAGACGGCGCCCGACGGGATGGTTCGCGTCGCGGACTCGACGAAGCTTCGGCTCGAACGCGAAGGAACGCTGAGCCGAGTCGTCTCGGCCGTCGCGGGCGGCGACCGCGGCGGTGGCGAGGACGGCTCCGCCCCGGACGGCACCGCCGACGCGAGCCCGTCGGGGACCGCGCCGACGGTGACCTACGAGGACATCGGCGGCCTCGACGAGGAACTCGACCTCGTGCGAGAGATGATCGAACTGCCCCTCTCGGAGCCGGAGGTCTTCGCCCACCTCGGCATCGACCCGCCGAAGGGCGTCCTCTTGCACGGGCCGCCGGGCACCGGCAAGACGCTGATCGCGAAGGCCGTCGCCAACGAGGTCGACGCTACCTTCGTCGACGTCTCCGGGCCCGAGATCATGTCGAAGTACAAGGGCGAATCCGAGGAGAAGCTCCGCGAGAAGTTCCAGACGGCGCGGGAGAACGCCCCCGCGATCGTCTTCTTCGACGAGATCGACTCCATCGCGGGCAAGCGCGACGACGGCGGCGACGTCGAGAACCGCGTCGTCGGCCAACTCCTCTCGCTCATGGACGGCCTAGACGCCCGCGGCGACGTGGTCGTGATCGGCGCGACCAACCGCGTCGACACGCTCGATCCCGCCCTCCGGCGCGGCGGTCGCTTCGACCGCGAGATCGAAATCGGCGTGCCGAACGAGCAGGGACGCAGAGAGATTCTGGAGGTCCACACCCGCCGGATGCCCTTGGCCGAGGACGTCGACATCGAGCGGCTGGCGAGCCGGACTCACGGCTTCGTCGGCGCGGACCTGGAGTCGCTGGCGACCGAGGCCGCGATGACGGCGCTCCGGCGCGGCCGCCGGGCGGACGTCGACGCGCCGATCACGGAGCTGGAGGTGACCCGCGCGGACGTCGAGGCCGCGATGGCCGCGGTCGAGCCCTCGGCGATGCGCGAGTACGTCGCGGAGTCGCCGACGACGACGTTCGACGACGTGGGCGGGCTCAACGAGGCCAAGCGGACGCTCGAACGCGCCGTCACCTGGCCGCTGACCTACGGCCCGCTGTTCGAGGCCGCGAGGACCGATCCGCCGACGGGCGTGCTCCTGTACGGCCCGCCCGGGACCGGAAAGACGCTCCTGGCGCGCGCCATCGCCGGCGAGAGCGGCGTCAACTTCGTGCAGGTCGCCGGCCCGGAACTGCTCGATCGCTACGTCGGCGAGTCCGAGAAGGCCGTCCGAGAGGTGTTCGAGCGGGCCCGCCAGGCCGCGCCCGCGATCGTCTTCTTCGACGAGATCGACGCCGTCGCGACCGACCGGGACGCCGCGGGCGGCGACTCCGGCGTCGGCGAGCGCGTCGTCTCCCAACTGCTCACCGAACTCGACCGCGTCGCCGACCACCCGGGCTTGGTCGTCCTCGCGGCGACGAACCGGAAGGCGGCGCTCGACCCCGCGCTCTTGCGTCCCGGCCGCCTGGAGTCACACGTCGAGGTGCCCGCGCCCGACCGCGCGGCCCGCCGGGAGATCGTCGACGTCCACCTCGACGGCAAGCCGCTGGCCGGCGACGTCGACCGCGATGCCCTCGCGCGGGACCTGGAGGGCTACTCCGGCGCCGACGTCGCCGCCGTGGTTCGCGAGGCGTCGATGCGGGCGATCGAGGACGTCGCGAGCGCCTACGAGGGCGAGGCCGCGAACGACCACGCCGACGAGGTGCTGCTCACGCGGGCGCACTTCGAGGCGGCGATGGGGAGCGTCGGGCCGTCAGGATAGGTCGGGGATACGAACCGTCCGTGCCACCGGCAGGAATTAGTATAGACGTCTGTAAAGCATTTGTATATGTCCGGGACCGATACCACCAACAGCGACGATCCCGAGATGGTGCAGATCAATCTCCGTCTCAGCAGATCTTTCCTCGAAGACATCGACGAAACCTGGAAGGAAGAGGGGTTCAACTCCCGGAGCGAATTCCTCCGGTACGTCGCGCGCGACGCGGTGAAGCATCCGGGCTTCTCCCGGGAAGGGTGGAAGCAGATCGCGACGGTCGAACACGAGCGGCGGACCGGAGAGTCCGAGTCGTTCTCCCGAGCGGAGATCCTGGAGCTGATGGACCACGAGGGCGATGGGGAGTGAGAACTGGTCGTGGGAGTTCAGCCGGCAGGCCGGCGATCAGTTCGTCGCCCTCGACCCACACATCCAGGACCGGATCGTCTCGAAGCTGGACGAGATCGTCGACTCGAAGTGGCGCGATCCCGACGAGTTTCTGGAACCGCTGACCGGCGGGCCCTTCTCCAAACTCCGGATCGGTCAGTACCGATTGGCGTGTACGCTCGACCGGGACAGAACGATGCTCGAAGTGCATCGCATCGAGCATCGGAGCGGGGCCTACACCGCTGACGACTGACGACGCGGCTTCGACGAGAGACCGACTCAGTCCCAGAACGATTGCGTCCGGGCGTACTGCCGCTCCTGTTCGAGGATGTCCCGATAGAAGTTGGCCTCGTCCTCGCGGAGCTTACTGATGATCCGCGCGGCCGTCTGCGGCCCGACGCCGCGCGCCGCCAGCGCGATCACGGCCTGCTTGCCGTGGCTCTGAACCAGACTCGCCGAGCGGTAGGCGCGCTCGACCAGCCGCTCCGCCTCGTCGTCGCGGTCGGCGTCGTCCGCGCGGACGGCCTTCGGCGTCTCCTCGTCCCAGGGGTTGAGACAGGCGATTCGGGTCGCGCCGCACTCGGGACACTCCGGCTGGTCGCGGACGCGACGCACTTTCGTCTCGCGCTCCCAGTCGGCGCAGTGCAGACAGAAGAGCCGAACGCGGTCGTTCTGGATCCGCTCTTTCACCGCCTGGATCACGCTCGCGTCGGCGTTCTCGGGGACGAGGAGTTCGCGCCCGCTGGAGCGGCCGCCGGTCCCGATCGGCGTGCGCTCTCTGGCGGTTTCGAGGGCGACCGAGTCCCCTTGCATCCCGGCCAGGAGATCGGCTGTCTCCTCGACGGCGAGGTCGACGTGGAACACTTCCCGTACGGCCTCGTCGTAGACGGGCGTGTCCTCAAGCGCGGCGAGCAGGCGGTCGGCGCCGAAGCGCTCGCGGCCCTGGTAGCGCTTGAGCGCGCCGAACTTCGCGGCGACCTGCGCGAGCGTGAACTTCAGCGCGTCGGAGTTCTTCAGCGCCAGTTCGAGGACGGCCTCGACGTGTCCCGGTTCGGTGGTCTCTAAGACCTCGACGACGTCCCGAACCGAAGCCCGAGTGGGGACTTCGAGTTCGATCCGGTAGGGGCTGACCTCCATTCCGACGGAGGAGCCGGTGCGCTGGCCGACGAGCGCCGCGAGCAGGCGACCGAGCGTCTCGTTGACGCGGTGGCCGTAACAGCTGTTCACGACGACCGTGCGGCCCTGCCCCTCCGCGACGACCCGCTCGACGGTCGGGACCGGGAGGTCGGCCTCGACCTGGCGCTCGATCGGCTCCAGCGCCGTCGCCAGCGTGTCGGGATCGGTCGGGTACCTGGCCCGGAGGTCGCGGGCGACGGCCTCGCGGGAGGCGCCGCGGGCGAACTGGTCGGCGGCGACGGCGCGGATCTCGCCGACCTCGTTGGCGACGTGGGCGGGGACCGGGATCTCCGAGCCGGTCCAGGAGGGAACCTCGCCGCTCGGGTCCTCGATGGGCGTGACGTTCACCCGGGCCTCCTCGTCGTCGATGTCGTTGATGCGCCACATCTCGCCGCGCTGGATGAACGCCGCGCCGGGCTCGGCGAAATTGACGACGAAGCGCTCGTCGAGGGTGCCGATCTGGCCGCGCGAGGAGATGTCGTGGACTTCGTAGGTCTCCTCGTCGGGGATCATCGAGAGATTGGCGTAGAAGTACTGCCAGGTGCCGCCGGACTTCTCTAAGCGGTCGGCCTCCTCGTCGAGCCACAGTAGGCGGTTCTTCGAAAGCTCGCGGACGACCTCGCGGAAGGTTTCCTCGGCCAAGTCCGAGAAGGGGTAGGCCGCAGTCACCAGTTCGTAGGCGCGCCGCGCCGACACCTCGCCCTCGTCCATCACGACCCCGACGATCTGATTGGCGACGGTGTCGAGGCTGGCGTGGTGGATGCGCGCGGGCTCGACTTCCCCGACCTCGGCGCGGCGGGCGATCGCCAGCGCTTCGAGCGTGTCGTCGGGCTCGGCGGTGACGATCGTGCCGCGGGAGACCTCGTCGCGGCGGTGGCCCGCACGGCCGACGCGCTGGAGCAGGCGGGCGACCTCGCGGGGACTCCCGTACTGGACGACGTGGTCCACGCGGCCGACGTCGATCCCGAGCTCCATCGAGGACGTGCAGACGAGCGCGTCCAGCTCGCCCGACTTGAAGCGGTCCTCGACGTCGATCCGGACGTCCTTCGCGAGCGAGCCGTGGTGGACCTCGATCGGCTCGCCGAGCGCCTTGAATCGGGATCCGAGCGCCTCCGCGGTCTGACGCGTGTTGACGAAGACCAGCGTCGACTCGTGGTCGCGGACGAGATCCCGGATCGCGCGGACGTGGCTCGCGATCTCGGCGTCGGTCGCGAGCTCGCCGGCCAGTGTCTCGTCCTCGGCGGTCACCTCGGGGTGCGTGACGGTGAAGGAGACCTCGCTGCCGACGTCGACCTCGACGATCTCGAAGTCCCGATCGCCGGTGAGGAACTTTCCCACTTCCTCGGGCGAGCCGACGGTCGCCGAGAGCCCGATGCGCTGGAACGAGCCCGCGAGCGCGCGGAGCCGCTCCAAGGCGACGGTCAGCTGTGCGCCGCGCTTCGCGGAGGCGAGCTCGTGGACCTCGTCGACGACGACGTGGCTGACGTCCGAGAGCGCGCGCCGGAGCTTCTTGCCCGTGAGCATCGCCTGGAGCGTCTCCGGCGTGGTCACGAGGACGTCCGGCGGGTCGTCGGCCTGCTTTTGCCGCTGGTACTGGGTGGTGTCGCCGTGGCGGACGTCGATCTCGACGTCCAGCTCCTGGCCCCACCACTCCAGCCGCTGGCGCATATCGCGGTTCAGCGCGCGAAGCGGCGTGACGTACAGCGCGGAGATGCCCTCGCGCGCCTCGCCGTCCGCGCGGACGATCGCATCGAAGACGGGGAGCATCGCCGTCTCCGTCTTGCCCGTTCCGGTGGGCGCGATCACGAGGGCGTTGCGTCCGGCCGCGAGCGGGGGAATCGCGCGGCGCTGCGGCTCGGTCGGCGTCGCGAAGCCGCGCTCGGACAGGGCCGTCCGGAGGGGCTCGCCGAGGGCCGTGAACGCGTCCATCCCGCGGGCGGACGTACCGTCCGACATCGGTCCCACTACCGGCGCGAGCGGATTAAGCACCACGTTCCGATCGCCGAGCGCGGCCGAACGCGGCCGGACCGCGGCACCCTACTCGAGGAAGAGCCGAATGCCGCCGCCCGCGGCCGCGACGAGCGCGCCGCCGATGAAGGTCCCCGGAAGCGGAACCGCGAACAGTAGCACGCCCGCCGCGATCACCTTAGTCGAGGTTCGCATACCGCCGATTCCCGCTCGAAACGGAAAAGGGAGGCGCCCTCGGGTGTGCCCCGCGGGCGCGACCTCGCCGGGAAGTATTTCGTGCCGGAGGACCGAAGCCCGGACGTGAAGCCCCGAACGGCGTTCTGGGCGGCCCTCCTGGCCTACGGCGTCCTCTCTGTCGTCTCGGTCGCAGATTCGATCCGATCCGGCGGCCCGGGCGCGATCGGCGTCGCCGTCGGCGGCGTCCTCGTCGTCGCGAGCGCCGGCTACGCCCTGCGCCGACCCGAGCGCGCGGGCGGTCCCGAGGAGTGGAACCTCGTCGCGATCGCGGCCGTCGCGGGCGCGGTCCTCTACGCGCTCGGACTGCTCGTCGGCGTCGCCTGAGAGTAGTCACTACGAGTCCGGCGTTCGCCGCTCGGCTCAGACCGTCCGGTACGGCCCCAGCCGCGTGCCGTCGAGGAGATACACGTCGGCGTCGGCGGCGACGAGCGCGCGGGGGAGGAACGGCGAGAGGAACCCCTGGCCCTCGACGTTGACCCAGGTGCCGCCCGAGCGGTCGTTGAACGCCGGGAAGACGATCAGTTCGGGACCGCGCCAGTCGAACTCGTCGACGGCGACGCCGAGGTGTTCGGCGAAGGGCTCGGGTCGGAGCGGCCCGCGGAGCCACGCGCGCTCCTTGCGGCCGCCGCCGACCTCGTCTTCGAGTCTGACGGCCGGGTGTTCGTGGCCGACGCAGACGACGTCGCTCTCGACGACCTCCCGCGACGGCCAGGTGTGGCCGTGGACGAACCCGACGCGGCCCAGTCTGACGCCCTCCGGGCCTGTCACGGTGACGCGCTCGCCGCCGACGTCGGCGAGTTCGGATTCGAGCCCCGCGTCGTGGTTCCCGCGGACGAGCGTGACCGGCCGGTCGCCGAGGGCGTCGAACAGGTCGGCGAGCTCCTCGGACTCGGCGCCGTCGGCCGATCCGATCCGGTGGCCGAGGTCGCCGAGGACGACCACGCGATCCGGGTCGACGCGATCGAGCAGGCCGAGGAGCCGGATGCGTCGGAGGTCGGCGTTGCTGTCGAGTTCGACGCCGCGCTCGTAGCGGAGGCCGACCTCGATTCCGGCGTGGTAGTCGGAAACGACGAGCGCCGTCTCGCCATCGAGGCGCGCGCGCGCCGCGGGTTCGCCGGGGATCGGCTCGACGAGGGAACCCGAACCGCTCACCGACGGGGAATCGCCGCCGTCCATCACTCCCCCTCAGATCGCCTTCAGCGTGCCCTCGTTGGGCTCGTAGCACTGGCCGCTCATCAGCGCCTCCTGGATCGCGTCCTCGACGTCGTCGGGGTCGGCGCCGTACTCCTCGACGACGGCCGCGATCACCGCCTCCCGGTCGGCGCCGTCGCCGTCGTCGAGGTTCTCCATCACGGCGACCGCGGCGTCTTCGAGGTCGACGTCCGCTGCGTCCGCAGCCAAGTCGTCGGCTGAGTCGTCGACCGCCGGCTCGGGGTCGTCCTCCGTTGCTGTCCCGTCGCCGGCGCCTTCGCCAGCGACGTCAGCCGATTCGACGTCTGCGTCGGCGGTCTCCTCGGCCGGCGACGACTCCGCAGTCGGCTCGGGGGCCGCCGGCTCGGACGGGGTCGCGTCGGCCTCGTCCGACTCTCCGGCCTCGGCCTCCAGTTCGTCGACGTCCGGGACGTCGATGTCGGCCTCGCCCGGCTCGCTGACTTCGTTGCCCGTCGCGAACTCGGTGCCGTACTCGGCCTCGATCTCGGCGCGCTCCTCGGGGTCGAGTTCGTACATCTCGCCCTCGTCGATTCCGGTTTCGATATCGTCCGGATCCGCCCCGCCGGCGTCGACGCCGAAGTCGCCCAGTTCGTCGGATCCGGTTGTCTCGTCGGCGGCCGATTCCGCGGGCGCGTCCGGTTCGTCGCCTTCGTCCGCTCCGTCGAAATCGCCCGGTCCGTCGACCGAGTCGCTCGGCGACGGGTCCTCCGTCGCCGTCGATTCGGCGTCCGCGGACGCGGAGCCCTCGGAGTCGACTTCAGCGGGTGCAGACTGATCGGACACGTCGGCGGCGGCGGTCTCGGCCGCGGGCTGTGCCTCGGATTCGTCCGCCGTCGGCGACTCGGAGGTCTCGACCGTCGGCTCGGATTCGTCCGCCGCGGACTGGGAGGACGGCTCCGATGCGGTCGATGCAGTCGATCCGGTCGCTTCGGCGGCCTCGTCGGCGGCTCCGGCTCCTTCCGTTCCCGTACCGGCGGTCGCTGTCGCGTCGGCGGGCGCGGCGGAGGCCGCGGCGACGTCGGGGAGCGGGCCGAGTTCGTCGGGGCCGGCCTCGTCGGGATCGACCGCGAGCCCGTCGACGGCCTCGCGCTCGCCGGCGACGAGTTCGAGCCCCTGGATCGCCATCGTGCGGACCGCTTCGAGATAGTGTTCGGTCGGCTCGTAGTGATCGATCGCGAGCGCGACGCCCTGAGCGAGCGCCGCGTCGACGCCGCGGGATTCGAGCGCGGCTCGGAGGTCGTCGCCGCAGACGTCGAGATCGAGCGCCGCGGCGGTCGTCGCGACGCGTTCGAGCGTCGCCTCGGCGGCGGCGACGACCCAGCGGTCGCGGGTGTCGGCGTCGACCTCGTTGAGGCTCTCGGGGCGGACCGACGTGAAGATCCGATCGGAGTCGTCCGGCTGGTAGGTGCGGGCCTTGCCGGTCAGCGAGACGAAGCACGGCGGCTCCGCGCGTTCGAGAAAGCCCATCGCGTCGGGCTGGTACTGGCCGGCGTAGCTGACGAACACGCCCGTCGGGTCCGCGATCCGCCCGCGGACGATGTCGTCGTTGACCGACTCGACCTCGGTCAGCGCGCCGACGGCGAACAGGCGATTGATCCGCGCCCCGGTGGGGGTGACGACGTAGTTCGGCGCGCGCTCCTCGTCGCTTTCCGAATAAGACAGCGTCGCGTCGTCGAACTCGGCGGCGAAGACCCGACGGGCCACCTCGCGACCCTGCGGCGCGTCGCTCACGGCCGCACCTCCGTCAGGATCTCGGTCGCACGCGCGGCCGGGTCGTCGCCCGCGCGCTCGAACTCGCTGGCCTCGACGTTCGCGCCGTAGTCGTCGACCGAGAGATTGCCGCGGACGCGGTACTCGTGACCGACGACGCGCTCGCGGATCTCGTCGGCGACGACCTCCTTGCTCATCGCGTCGCGGGCGGCCTCCATCGCGTCTTCGAGGGTGCCGCCATACAGTTCCTCTGTGAGTTCGCGGTCCAAGATCGCCGTCACGGTACCGGTCCCGTCGTCGACGATCGCCTTCACGCGCATATCGTCCTCGCCGTCGACCGCGCCGTGGGTGCGGCACTGGCCGTTCTGGAGCACCCGACCGCATTCGGGACAGCGCTCGATGAGCCCCGAACCGTCGCGGACTTCGAGCACGTTCCCGACGAGTTCGACGTCGAAGAGGCCCCCGGAGCCGACGGCCTCGGCGATGCCCATCCGCGGGGCCTCGTCGTCGACCTCGATCTCGCGCGCCAGCGGGGTCACGGTCGTGTACTCCGAGAGGTTCACCTGCGGCACGCCGCGGAACTCCCGGACGTACACCTCTTCGAGCCGGAAGTCGTGGCCCTCGCGGAGCTCCGATCTGGCCTCCCAGTCCGTGAACGGGAGCCGCCCGGTCTCGTCGGCGACGACGCCCGAGCGGATCGTGGTCTCGCCGTCGCGGCCGTCGATGACGCGCTCTTCGGCCTCCAGCACCCGGACTTCGACGTTTCGGCCGCGGTGGCCCGACCGGAGGTCCACGAGGTCGGTGTCGCCGCCGATCTCGTAGGGGACCTCCACGGGCTCGGTCTCGATGGCGACCGTCGAGGACTGCCCGACGTTGAGTTCGGGCTCGCCCTCCCACTCGCGGACGCCGGCGTTGCCGACGGTGATCGAGTCGCCGGGCTCGAAGCCGAAGTCCTCCCAGGCGGTGTAGGAGATCTTCCCGGTCGCGTCCGCGAACTCGCCCTCGCGGATGACCTGCTCTTCGCCCTGGTAGCGGATCGACCGACGGCCGACAGAGAGCACCCGGACGGTCACGGTGACGTTGCCGTCCTCGGGCGTGACGTCCGCGACGTCCTTCGTCGAGGGAGTCGCGTCGCCCCCGTCGCCGCCGCCGTACTTGCGGCGGATGCTCTGTTTGGCCTCGTCGATCGGTACGCTGTACGACACGAGGTTCTCCAAGTCGTCTTTGACCTCCGCTTTGTCGACACCGAGGGCGGAGGCGAGCTCCTCGGCGTGATCGTCTACGTCCATCGTCGGGACGCTACGCCCGCCCGGAATAAAAACGTGGCCAGCGCGAGCGGGATTCCGAGGACGAGCGTTTATCCCCGAAGCCGCGGCCAGCGTCCCCGTGAGGTAAGCCCCGCTCGCGTCGGCCCGCGGGTGTCCGACGACACCGACGCGAGTAGCCGAGCGTCGTCGGCTGTCAGCCCTCCGCGAGCGGCTGCGCTGCTATTGTCCCTCGACGTCGTCGATGTTCTGCGAGACGTAGCGCACCAGCGCGAGCGGGATCCCGAGGACGAGCGCGACGGTGAGCCCGCCGTAGACGGCGAAACCGAGCGGCGTCGGCGGCAGCGGAACCAGAAAGAGGAACCGCGGCGCCGAGAGCCCATCGACGAACGCCCCCGTGAGCAGTCCGGCGGTCGCCGCGACCGCGACGAGCGCGACGTACAGTTGGATGACGAACCGCGATCCCTCGCGGGCGTCCGTGCGGGCCGCTCCCGCCGTCGGGTCGTCGCCGACTCGCACGTCCCTCTCCGCGTCGGGGTCCCGTTCGGTCACACCGGAGGTGCGTCGCGCAGGCCGATAATAGTGATTATCGGCCGCGCGGACGGCGCGCCACTCGGCGCGGCGAAGCGGACGGACCGGCACGGACTCGGGACGGGTCACCTGCTCCGGACCGACGCACCTTTGCCCGACTGGGTCGAATTCGGCGTATGAGCGACAGAGACCTCCTCGGACTCATCCTGGCGGCCGTCGTGGTGCTGATGTTCGCGACGGGAATCATCCTCGCGGTCTGACCGCTCTCGACGATCGACCGCAGGCCGTGACAGAATCGGCGGAACTGAAACGAAGAGAAACGAAAAAATCGGATCCGACGGCGACCTCAGTCGTCCTCAGCGGACGCGTCGACCGCTTCGCCGCCGTCGGGCAGCGCTTGTTCTTCCTCGCCGCCGTCGGCGATGGCCGTCTGAAGCTTCTGGTCGTACCAGTCCCACTCGGCGGTGTAGAGGCCCGCGTCCCGGAGGTTCCACGGGTCGCCGTCCTCGATCTGCGGGCCTTCGAGCCACGACTGGACGAAGTTCCACACGAAGATGATCTGGCCGACGAGCAAGATGAGCGCGCCGAGCGTCGCGACCTGATGGAGCGTCGCGAACTGCGGGAGGTACGTCGCGTACCGCCGCGGCATCCCGCCGTAGCCGAGCAGGATCATCGCGAAGAACGTGATGTTCGTCCCGACCATCGACAGCCAGAAGTGCGCCTTGCCGAGCGTCTTCTGGTACATCCGGCCGGTGTAGAGCGGGAACCAGTAGTACAGGCCCGCGAACCCGGCGAAGGCGATCGCGCCCATCACGATGTAGTGGAAGTGCCCGACGACGTAGTAGGTGTCGTGCAGGATCAGGTCGACGGGGATCGACGCCAGGAAGACGCCGGTGACGCCGCCGATGATGAAGTTCGAGACGAAGCCGATACAGAACAGCATCGGCGTCGTCAGCCGCACGCGACCGTTCCACATCGTCGTGATCCAGTTGAATGTCTTCACCGCGCTCGGTATCGCGATGGCGAGCGAGACCGCCATAAAGGACGCCCGGAGCCGCGGGTCGATGCCGGTCGCGAACATGTGGTGCGCCCACACGCCGAAGGAGAGGACGCCGATCGCGAGCGTCGAGTAGACGACGAACTTGAACCCGAAGAGGCGCCGTCCCGCAAAGCGCGGGAGGACGTAGCTGACGATCCCCATCGGGGGAAGCACCAGAATGTAGACCTCGGGATGGCCGAAGAACCAGAACAGGTGCTGCCAGAGGATCGCCCCGTCGCCGCCGGCGAAGAACGTCGTCCCGAAGTTGCGGTCGAACAGCAGCATCACGAGCGCGCTACCCAGAAGCGGGAAGGCGAACAGGATCAGCCCCGACTGGGTGAGGATCGTCCACGAGAAGATGTCCAGGTTCGCCCACGAGACGTCGTCGCCGCGTTCGGTGAAGATGGTCGCGATGAAGTTGATCGCACCCATCGTCGCGGAGACGCCTGACAGGTGAAGCCCCAAGAGCATCAGATCGACGCCGGCGTTGGCCTGATTGCCGGCACCGACGCCCGCAGACAGCGGGGTGTACATCGTCCAGGCGGTCTGCGCCGGAATGACCTCCGGAATCGGGAAGAAGCCGGCCCAGATGAGAAGCGCCGCCGGCGGCAGGAGCCAGAACGCGATCGCGTTGATCCGCGGGAACGCCATGTCGTCCGCGCCGATCAGGAGCGGCACCAGATAGTTCGCGAACGCCGCGATGATCGGCGTCCCGAACAGGAACAGCATCGTGATACCGTGACTCGTCAGCATCGAGTTGTAGAACTGATTCGAGATGAGCGTCATCCCGGGATCGATCAGCTCGATCCGCATCACGACGACCATCAGGCCGCCGACCACGAACGCGATGAGCCCGTACGTGCCGTACAGGATGCCGATGTCCTTGTGGTCCACTGTGGTGAGCCAGCGGATGACACCGGACGGTTTCTCCTCGGAAACGTATCCTTCCCCTTGCCCGAAGGCGCCGCCGCCCGCGATCGGGCTGTACGAACGCCAGTTTTCGATCCGCGCGAGCCACGCGGCGACGGCCACGAGGAAGAGCCCCATAAGGACCGTCAGTGCGAGCTGTCCGTTGACCTGCATAGGGGAGTCTGAGGAACGAAAGGTAATGAAAGGTTCGGGACGGCGCAGCCGTCTCAGCTCCGATAAAACGACCGACAGGAGGCACAGCGGGGGAATCGAACGTGACGAACGAGAATCCGCCGAGAGAAGAACGCGTATCGAACGCCGGCGGAAGCGGCTCAGTTCGCTTTCGAGGAGTCGTCGCCGTCGTCGGTGTCTGCGGCGTCGGCGTCCGCGCCGTCGTCGCCCTCGTCCGCCTCGGTGTCTTCCGCGCTCGCGGCGTCAGTCTCGGTCGCCTCGGCATCGTCGCCCGCGTCGGCGTCGGTCTCGCCTTCGACCGCACCGGCCGCCGCTTCGGCTTCGACCTCGGAGTCGGATTCGTCGTGGCCGTAGCCTTCGAGCGGTTCGGCGCCGCGGACGCCGGCCTGGCCCGGGAGATAGACGTCGCCGGACTGTTCGCTCCCCGCGACGGCGCGGCCGGCGAAGTACGTCAGGATCGCCAGCAGGACGAACGGGATGGCGAGCAGCCCGAACTGGATGGCCGACGCCATCGGGTCGATGCCGAACGGTGAGATCACCGCGAACGCGACGACGAAGAACGCGATGATGAACAGGGGAACCACGTTGACGGTGAGGTCGAGCAACGTGTCCCGATCGAAGATCTTGTTCGCCATAGGCGACCGTTTCGGTGGAGAATCAAATAGGTTGTTGGTTCGGCGCCGACGGCGTCAGGGCCGGTCCGGTGAGAATCCCGCCGTCAGTAGATCGGTTCCTGTCCCAGTCAGTAGGTCGGCTCCTGTCCCTGGCTGAACAGCGCGCCGGCGCCGCCCGCCGCGACGAGGATGACCGCCGCGGCGACGATCGCGGTCCCCCGGCTGGGTAGATCGATCGGCGTGAAGACGAAGGCGACGCCGAGCGCCGCCAGCGGGACGGCGACGCCGACCAGCGCGCGCCACGGGGACCGCGCGTACCCCGTTTCTGTGCTCATCCCGGCGACGCTCCCGCCGAAGAGCAGGAGTCCGCCCACCGCGAGCGGAAACAGCCCGAAGAGGATTCCGAGCTCCGCGATGGGGATCCCAAGCGCGATGAAGAGCGGCCAGGGGCTCGCCATCCGATACTGCTCCGACAGACCCGGGTCGGTGCTCATTGCCGGAGGAAGGAGCCGAACGATACAAAGCGCTTCGATTCTGCCGACCGGCCCGGAGACGGGCCGGAAAGAACACCTTTTTCGACGCAGATGGACGAGGGAGAACCGATGGGACTGGAAGAAGAGATCGAGGATCTCCGCGAGGAGATCGCGAACACGCCCTACAACAAGGCCACCGAAGAGCACATCGGGCGGCTGAAGGCGAAACTCGCGGAGAAGAAGGAGAAACTCGAAAACCAGTCCTCCGCCGGCGGCGGCCACGGCTATGCGGTCGAGAAGACCGGCGACGCGACCGTCGCTCTCGTCGGGTTCCCCAGCGTCGGCAAGTCGACGCTGATCAACGCGCTCACGAACGCCGACAGCGAGGTCGGCGAGTACGAGTTCACGACCCTCGACGTCAACCCCGGGATGCTGAAGTACAACGGCGCGAACATCCAGATCCTCGACGTCCCGGGGCTGATCGAGGGCGCCGCGGGCGGGCGCGGGGGCGGCAAGGAAGTCCTCTCTGTCGTCCGGACGGCCGACCTCGTGGTGTTCCTGCTGTCGGTCTTCGAGATCGAGCGCTACGAGCGGCTCCAGCGCGAGTTGTACGACAACAAGATCAGACTCGACACGTCGCCGCCGAACGTCACCATCTCCAAGCGCGGCAAGGGCGGACTGCACGTGACGACCTCCGACGACGTCTCCCTGGACGAGGATACGATAAAGAGCGTCCTGCGCGAGCACGGCTACGTCAACGCCGACGTGACCGTCCGCGGCGACGTCACGATCGACGAACTCATCGACGGCATCATGGACAACCGCGTGTACCTCCCCTCGATCGTCGCCGTCAACAAGGCCGACCTCATCGACCGCGAGTACCTCCCCACCGTCGAGGAGAACCTCCGGGAGGTCGGCGTCGATCCCGAGGCGGCGACGTTCATCAGCGCCGAGGCCGAGAAGGGCCTCGACGCGCTCAAAGAGGAGATGTGGGAGGCGCTCGGCCTGATCCGAGTGTACATGGACAAGCCGGGCCGCGGCGTCGACTACGAGGAGCCGCTCGTCCTCCAGGAGGGCGAAAACACCGTCGACGACGCGCTCCGGAAGCTCGGCGGCACGCTCGACGAGCGCTTCCGCTTCGCCCGCGTGACGGGGCCGAGCGCCAAGCACGACGAGCAGCAGGTCGGCCGCGACCACGAACTGCAGGACGAAGACGTGATGCGCGTCGTCGCCCGGAAGTAGCGAACCGTGTCGCGTCCGTCCGCTCCGTCGGCGCTCGCGCGGATGTCCGTTCTCGGGGCTCTGTTGGCGATCCCCTGGTCCGTCCAGGTCTTCGCCGTCGGCGACGCCACCTTCCTCTTCGCGTGGGGGCTCGTGAACACGAACCCGCCGTCGGTGACGACGCTGTTCGACTTCCTCTTCGTGTACACGCGCGGACTGCCGGCGTACATCCTCGCGTGGCCGCTGTCGACGCTGTGCTACGCCGCCGCGCTCGCGAGCGCCGCCGTCGGCTGGCGGACGGGGCGCGAGGATCCGCGGGTGACGGCGGGGCTACTCGTCGTCGGCGCGGTCGCACAGTTCCGCCTCGCGTGGGGCTTTTCGGTCCAGCCCGGACGGACCGCGTGGCCGGTCGCGTCGGTCGCGTTCCTCGCCGTCGCGTGGTGGGGCTACTGGCCCGTGCTCCGCCAGTCCGTCGGTCGGTAGCGACAGAGCGCCGCTATCCGTCGTCGTCGAGGTACGGCTCCTCGATGTGGACGTCGCCGCCGACGAGCGCGGTCAGCCGCCGCGTCCCGGCGTCGAACAGGAACACCAGCGGCGCGAGCAGGCGCTCGACCACCGAGAGCGGGCGCGCCACCCGGAGCGACCACGACCGGGCGTGCCCGAAGCCGTAGGACTTGGGAACGATCTCGCCGAGGACCAAGACGAGCACGCTCACGGCCACGGTCGCCACGACGACGGTGGCGCCGGGCGGGACGAAGCGCGCCACGAGCAGGGTGACGATGCTCGTGATCGCGATGTTGACGACGTTGTTGCCGACGAGGATCGTCACCAGGAGCCGGTGCGGGTCCGAGCGGAGCCGCTGGAGCGTGCGGCCGTCGGCCGATCCGTCGGCCGCCGCCGTCCGAATCCAGTCGTCCGGGAGCGAGAAGATCGCGGACTCGCTGCTGGAGAAGAAGGCGCTGAGCGCCAGGAGGACCACGACAGCGACCAGCGACGGAAGCACCACGACGAGGGAATCCATACTCGGCGGTCTGTGCGCACCCGTATCAAAGTGGAGGTCGCGGGGGATCCGATCGGTACGGGAACGGGCGCGCGGCGAGCGCGTTCAGCACCCTTTTTCACCACCGCGTGCGATGATTCGGGTATGTCCGGCGTACTCGATCACGTGATGATGCGGGTCGAAGATCTCGAGGAGTCGCTCGACTGGTACACGACGCATCTGGACTACGAGGAGAAGGGCCGCTGGGAGGCGGACACCTTCACGAACGTCTATCTCGGCCCCGAGGAGATGCACGACGAGGGGGCGATGCTCGAACTCACCTACAACCACGACGACCGCACCTACGAGATGGGCGACGCCTGGGGCCACATCGCCGTCCGCGTCCCCGAGGGCGAACTCGAAGAACACTACGAGCAGCTGCTGGACGAGGGCGTCGAGGACTACCGCGACCCCGAGTCCTGCGGCGGCCGCTACGCCTTCGTGAAGGACCCCGACGGCCACGAGGTCGAGATCGTCCAGCGCGACGCCGACCTGCCCACCTGGAGCCTCGATCACACGATGATCCGCGTCGAGGACGCCGACGAGGCGCTCGGCTTCTGGGCGCGGAAGTTCGAGTACGTCCCCGACGGCCGCTGGGAGTCCGACACCTTCGCGAACTACTTCATGAAGCCGCGAGGCGCCTCCGACGCCGCGATGACCGTCGAGCTCACCTACAACTACGACGGCCGCTCGTACACGATGGGCGACGCCTGGGGCCACCTCTGTGTACGCGCCGACGACCTCCACGACTACTGGGAGACCCTGATGGAGCGCGAGGCCGACGACTACCGCGATCCCGCGTCGTGTGAGGACCGCTACGCGTTC
Organism: Halobellus sp. MBLA0158; assembly: GCF_041477585.1. Taxonomy (NCBI): domain Archaea; kingdom Methanobacteriati; phylum Methanobacteriota; class Halobacteria; order Halobacteriales; family Haloferacaceae; genus Halobellus; species Halobellus rubicundus. The sequence continues at coordinate 1,299,639 of NZ_JBGNYA010000001.1, read as the reverse complement.
ACCAGAGACCAGGACGGCCACGAGATCGAGATCCTGAACCCCGAGTCGTAAGCGGGTAGAGCGCCCGCGACGCGACCGATCCGGTGTCGCGCCGCGGGCGCACGGAACGGCAAGGGATTTATTCGTCACTCTCCTTCTCACGCCTATGCCGGGGCTGCTCTCCGACGCGCTCGCGTGGGTCGTGATCCTGACGTTCGCCGTCGGAGCGCTCTCCGAAGACAGAAGCGAGCGGGTCGCGCGGTATCTCACCGCCGCCGCGTGGGTCGGCTTCGCGGGCTTTTGGCTCCAGTTGGTGCCGCACTTCGCGTTCGTCCACAAGAGCTACGTCGAAGGGATCCTCGCGGTCGCGGCCGTGCCGGCGTCGCTGTATACGGCCTATCTGCTGTGGAACGGCCGCGACTCGCTGTTCGTGCTCTCCCGCGCGGTCGCCGCGATGGGCCTGATCTACCTCCCGTTCGAGACGATCCCCGCGTTCTCGCTGTTCGGCGTCGGGGTGCCGGCTCCGCGCGGGATCCTGATGGAGACCGTCGCCGCCCAGACCGGCTACCTCGTGAACGCGTTCGGATACCACCCCGAGATGATCGTCGGCGAGCAGGGGTATCTGAACACGTTCCTCTTTTTCGACGGCGAGCACCGCCTGACGGTCTCGGTCGTGCTCGCGTGTACCGGGCTGGGGAGCATCGCCATCTTCGCCGGGCTGATCGCCGCGGTGAAGGCGCCGCTGCGCCGGAAACTGCGCGCGATGGCGGTCGCCGTCCCGATCATCTACGCCCTGAATCTGCTGCGGACGACGTTCATCACGATCGCCTTCGGCAAGCAGTACATGCAGTGGTTCGTCGACGAGGTCCTCCTGCTCTTCGGCTCGTCGGACCCGTACATGGTCTCGTTTTTCATCTCGGATCGGATCATCAGCCAGCTGCTCGCGGTGGTCGTCCTCGTCGGGATCACCTACCTCGTCGTCCGGGAGCTCCCCGAGCTGCTGACCGTGATCGAGGACGTGCTCTTCCTCGTGACCGGCGACGAGTACGACCTCGAATCCGAACTCGGGCTGAATCGGCCGGGCGCCTGAGCGTCCGCCCGACTACCGGCGAGGTCATATCCGTCGGCGCCCTCCGAGCAGTATGACTCCGCGGACGATTCTCCGGATCGAGGGCGGCGCCACGCTCGCGGCAGCGCTGTACGGGTACTATCTCCTCGACGGCCCCTGGTGGCTCCTCGCCGTGCTCGCGCTCGCCCCCGACCTCTCGATGCTCGGATACCTCGTCGACGAACGGATCGGAAGTGTCGTCTACAACCTCGGACACACCTACACGCTCCCGGTCGCGCTGGGCGCGGTCGGATACGGTCTCGACGCGCGGATCCTGCTGCTCGGCGCGCTGGTGTGGGCCGGCCACATCGGCGCCGACCGACTCGTCGGCTACGGGCTCAAACTGACGTCAGGATTCGACGAGACGCACCTATCGCACCCGACCGCAGAACGGAAGCCCCGCGACCGAGTGCCGAAGCCTCGCTGACGCCGTCAGACTTCGTTTTCGGCCAGCGCGTCCGCGGGCGCGCCGCCGAGCGTCGCCAGCGCGTCGGACTCGACATGGTGGAGATCGCCCGGGATCACGAGCAGGTGCAGCGGGTCGCCGAAGTCGCGTTCGGCAAGCGCCGAGAGGCGGTCGGCCGCGACGGTCGGCTCCGGACTGCCGGCGCGGGCGACGGCGACGCCGAGGACGTCGTCCCAGTCGTCGGCGAACATCCCGGCGGCGACGTCGGCGGTCATATACTCGTCGCGTTCGGCCTTGATGTCGAGATAGACGAGGGTGTGGAGCCCCTGCTCGCGGTTCCGCTCGATCGAGTCGAGCACGCTCTGTGGCACCCCCTCGGCGCCGTGGGCGTAGGGGAACGGGAGCGTGACGGCCTTCCCGAAGCGGTAGTTCTGGAGCCCCGTCAGGCCGCTGGCGGCCGTCTGTGCGGTCACGCCGTGGATCACGCGGGTGTCGATGCCGCGCTCGATCGCCCGCAGTCGCAGGTCGACGTGGGTCGTCGAGATCATCGTGTCGCCCGCGGTGAGGAAGGCGACGTGTCCGTCCTCGGCGGCGTCGAGGACGTCCTCGGGGTGCTGTTCGACGCCCGCGCGCTCGCGGACCTCGATGTCGATGTCGTGGTACGCCGAGAGGTCGTCGACGGTCGCGCCGACGAGGTGACTCGTGTAGAACTCCGCGACGGCGCGGTCGGCGTCGGCGAGCGCCTCCCGGCCCTCGACGGTGATCGAGCGCTCGTCGTAGAGGCCGAGACCGATGAAGGTGAGCATACCGCCGTCAGGACGGCCGCGCGTAAAAACCGCGTGAAAGGGCGGAGTCGGCGTCGCTCCGCCGTCGCGGGCGGTGCGCTTTTGAGCGGGCCCAGCGAAGGGGCGGGTGGCGCTGTCAGCGCCTGATTTGTTCGGCGGCGGTCGGCGGCCGACTGGTCATCGCGCCGTCGACCACTCGTCACCCACGCCCCCCGAGCGCGGCGTCTCGCCTACTCGTCGGACTCGAACAGCCCGAGGTCGTCGGCGACGGCGTTCGCGAGCTCGTCGGCGATGACGGGGTCGACCTGGGCGATCTCCTCGCCGTCGTGGCGGTGTTCGTTGTGCGTGTCCAGCGACTCCCGGAGCTCCGAGAGCGGCACGCGCGAGGTCGTGCCGCAGGCCTCACAGACGATCGGGACCGTCGGGTCGTCGGACTCCTCGCTGTCTGCCATACGCCACACTCGCGCGAGCGACGGCAAAACTGGTCCGGTTTCGCGGCTACGCTCCCGGACCGCGGACCGGCGGCGCCAGCGCGAGGACCCAGAGCCCGAACATCACGACGCCGCCGAGCTCCGGCAGCGCCAGCCCCGGCCCCGGCCGGACCTCGAATCCCCACAGGAGCCACCCGAGGGCGTGCCCCGCGGCCAGCGCGAGCGCGACGCGGCCCGCCGCGGTCGTCCGGCGTCGCCAGCCGTCGATCACCACCGTCGCCGTCGCGAGGAGGAAGAAGGCGACCGCGACCGGAAAGTGCAGGGGCGTGTCGGACGGAAACGCCCCGACGAGCGCCATCGCGACGATCGCGAGGACGTACCCGACCGCGACCGCCGTCGAGTGCCGCCCGAGTGCCCGCCCGTACGCGACGGCGACGACGCCGCCCGCGATCAGGCCGCCGTTGAACAGGAGCCGGACCGTCGGGTCGGCGGCGACGCCCAGATCGGAGAGCGCGCTCGCCGTCCAGGAGAACTCCGGCGAGAGCGCGATCGCCGCCGCAATCGCGCCGACGGTGAGAACGGCGCCGAGCGGCCCGGAGAGCCGGGCGGCGCGCTCGGCGCGTTGCGACGACGAGAAATCCGTTCGGCTGTGAGTCACGGCGGTGGGGAAACGCGAGGCCGCGGTCGCCTCAGGCCCCGACTTCCGCGCCGACGTAGAGGACGACGACGAGGAAGATCCAGACGACGTCGACGAAGTGCCAGTACATCGACGCCGTGCTCACAGAGACGTGGCGCTCGGCGGAGTACTGCCCCAAGAGCGCGCGGACGAAGACGATCCCCAGGAGGACCGCGCCGAGGCTGACGTGCAGGCCGTGGAGGCCGGTGAGGCCGTAGAAGGCCGAGCCGAAGAACCCGGAGGCGATCGTGAACTCCTCGTGGATGATGAACTCGTAGTACTCGTAGACCTGGCCGCCGATGAACACGATCCCCAAGAGCAGCGTCGCGGCGAGGCCGCCGATGAACTTCCCGCGGTCGTTCTTCCGGATCGCCAGGTGCGCGTAGTGCAGCGTGACCGACGAAACGATCAGGATCGCCGTGTTGATCAGGACGAGCGAGCCCGTCAGCTCGGGGACCCCGACGAAGATGGACTCCCAGTTGCCCGCGCGGATCCAGAAGTAGTAGCCGAACAGGCCGCCGAAGGTCGCCAGTTCGGAGCCGAGGAACGCGAGCATCCCCCAGCGGAGCTTGTTCGCGCTCTGGGCGTCGGCCTCGCGGTCCCAGAACTTGACGACGAAGGCGTGGTACGTCCAGCCGTACAGTCCGACGAGGAAGAGTCCGATCGTGGCGACGAGGGCCGCCGGGCCGACCATCGGGCCGACGATCGCACCGTCACCGCGGCCGAGGATGTACAGCGCGGCCGCGATGTAGATCCCCCCTGCGCCTGCGGCGGTGACGAACGGCCACCAGCTCGCCTCACCGAACCCGCGGGGCCAGTCCTCGACCGCGGGGAGGTGGTGTCCGTGGTCGTCGTGTGCTTCTTCGGTACCCATAGGCGTGCCTTTCGATCCGACGACTAAAAAGCCTCCCAAAACGGCCGGTGGTGCGTCGCGATCGCTCGGCGCCGCGTCCCGACGTCAGTCGGCGCTCGACGGCGTCCGGTGGTACGGCGTCGACGCGATCGACTCGCGGAGCTGGCCCAGGGACTCCCGGCTCTCGCCGCCCGCGCCGCTCATCTCGCTCACGACGGCGAGCACCTCCTGGCGGGAGATCTTGACGCCGGTCGCAGAGAGGGCGTCTTCGGGCTGAGCGAGCAGCTCGCGGAGCGTGCCGACCGCCAGCAGGAACGGAATCGCCCACGCTTCGAGCGTGTTGCCGTCGCGGAGCGGGACCGTCTCCAGGTACGTCTGTGCGTCGTCGAGGAACGAGCCCGCGAACTCGGCGGTCCGGCGGACGACCGACGCCGCGCTGGCGCGGTGGTCCTCGTCGACGACCTCGTCTTGGGGGACGCCCTCGTCGCGGAGCCACTCCGCCGGGAGGTAGACGTTGTTCTCGGCGGTGTAGTCGTCGTAGACGTCCTTCGAGATGTTGACGAGCTGGAGGAGCAGACCGAACTCCTCGGCGGTGTCGTAGAGCCGGCGGCGGCGCTCGGCGGCGACGTCCCCGCGCGTCACGAGGTTCGTGATGAGGTTGCCGACGGTCCCGGCGGCGTAGTAGCAGTACTCCTCCAGTTCGCTTTTCGTCTGGATCCGGAGGCCGCCTTCGTCCTCGTAGCGTTCCACGAACTCGGCCATCCCCTGGACCAGCTCCCTGGCCGGTGGCACGATCGCCTCCTGGACGTCCTCGGGGAGGCTCCCGAACGTCCGGAGCACCCGCGGGGAGTCGCGGACGACCGCCCAGTCTTCGGTCAGCTCCCCGTCGTCGGGGAGGTGCGGTTCCACGGCGGCGGCGAACGCCTCCGGGTCGGTGTCGTCCTCGGGGTCGAGGACCGCGTCGTAGGTGTCGAGCAGCGATACTTGGTCTTCGGGCGGGATGTGCGACGCGTCTTCGACGGTGTCCGCGATCCGACAGACGAGGTACCCGAGGCAGATGTACGAGGACATCGGCTCGTCGAGCACGTCTACCGTGAGCGCGAACGTGCGAGAAACCCCCTGGACCGACTCGTGGCACCACCGGAGGTCGGCTTGGTCGACTCGGGGACGTTCTTCCTGCTGAGACATTCGGAGTGTGAGGGCCTACGGAGGGCGGCATAAAAAACTTCGTGGGGCGATTCGGCAGTTCGGCCCCCGCGCTCACTCCGTATCCCCGTCGGCTTCGGTTCCCGAGCCGCCCTCGACGCGTGCCGTGAGCCACCGGTGATGGGACTCGACACCGTCGATCCCCGCCTCGGTCAGTCGATAGACGTCGTGGATCCCCTCGGTCTCGACCGCGACGAGCCCCCGGTCGACGAGCGCGTCGAGGCTCCCGTAGAACGACTGGGGGTCGAGCCTGGTGTCGTAGTGTCGTTCGAGCGACGTCTTGAGTTTCTGTCCGCGGAGCGTTCCGGCCTCGTAGAGCAGCGCACACAGGTCCCGCCGCCGCCCGCTCTGGAGCCATCGCGACATCGGCGGTACCTCGCGCTCGACTCACACGTGCGTTTCGGTCCGGCGGAACCGGTAGGTTCGACTGTCCGGCTTCCCAATCGCGGGTATGGCGGAACGCGAGACGACGGCCGACGGAATCACCGCGCGCTACCGCGAGACCGAGACAGAGCGCCTGCTGGTCTTCGAGCGGGACGGACAGACCGCGGCGGTCGCACAGAACCGCGAGGGCTACGCGATGCTGAAAGTCCGGCCGACCGCCGACGGCGACGAACTGGAGCGGTACTACGGCTTCGATATGGCGCTCGATCACGCCGCGGAGCTGCTCGGCGTCTCGCCCCACGACCTCCCCGTCCCCGAGGCCGCAGAGGATATGGGGATGTGAGCGGCGGCAAGCGTGGGAGACCGGTCCGCGGCGCGCGGGCCGCGTCCTCGACTCAGTCGCGTCGCCAGTAGAATCTCGGGCCCAAGAACAAGTACGCGAGCGCCAGGAACAACAGCCCGTAGGCGAAGCCCTCGCCGATCGAGCCGACGAGGCGCTTGCCCATCCGACCGCCGAGGAGGATCGCGGCGGCCTGGACGATGCCCATCACCAGCGCGTCCTGGGCGTGGAGATCGGGATACGTGATCGGCGCGAGCATCAGCCCGGCGAGCAGGTAGACGAGCGGCGCCAGGACGATCGGGCTCGTGAACCCCGCCAGCACCGTCGCGCCGAGGATCGTCGCCGCGAGCGTCGTCTGGACGCCCTCAGTCACGTGGGCGTCGCTGTCGTAGGCGGTGTAGAGGCCGAGTCGCGTCACCGCGGCGGCGACGAAGAGCGCCGCGCCCGCGACCGCGACGAGCCCCCGCCCGGTCGCGAGCCCCCACGCGTCGGCGACGGCCATCGAGACGAGCAGCGCGGGCGCGACGCCGAAAGAGGCGACGTCGGCCAGCGAGTCCAGGTAGGGACCGACGGCGGTCCCGCCGCGGCGACGGGCTATGACGCCGTCCAGCGCGTCCGCGATCGCGGCGAGCAGGAGGAGCCGCGCCGCGAGTTCGACGTCGACGGTGGTGGCGACGGCCGCGAGGAAGCCGAGCGCGGCGTTGGAGATCGTGACCGCGTCGGCGAGGCCCAGCCGACCGACGAACCGCGGCTTCATACCTCGGCCGACTCGGAGGATCGGTTTACCTCTTTACATCCGTCGCGGGCCGCGGCGGAGTCGGAGCGGGAGGGCGCTCGACTCGCCCCGGGACCGCGCCGCATTTGTCCCTCCGCTTCTGAACCTCGGGTATGAGCGACAGGCGAGCGACGGAGGGCGCGTTTGCACCGTCCCGGCGGCGCTTCCTCGCGGGCGTCGGCGGCGCGGCGGCGACGGGGCTGGCCGGCTGTTCCGGGGCCGGCGCCGCGGACGACTACGACGTCGGGATGACCGCCGTCGCGTTCGATCCCGTCGAGATCACGGTCTCGACGGGCGAGACGGTCGTCTGGCGGAACACCAGTTCGCGCGGTCACACCGTGACGGCCTACGACTCGGGAATCCCCGACGACGCCGAGTTCTTCGCCAGCGGCGACTACGGGACCACCGAGGAGGCGCGGGAGGCCTTCACCTCGGAGTTCGGCGGCGTCATCGACAGCGGCGAGAACTGGTCGCACACCTTCGAGGTCGCCGGCGAGTACGAGTACTTCTGCATCCCGCACGAGCAGGCCGGGATGGTCGGGACCGTCGTCGTCGAGGAGTAGCGAGAGCCGATCGCGTGGCTGCGGCTCGGACTGTTCTCGTTCGATCGCAAAAACGAAAGTTCGTCTCCGGCGGAGCCGATTACTCGTCGACCGCGACGTCTTCTTCTTCGACGTCGACGGCGGCTTCTTCCTCGGCGGCGACCTCTTCGGGTCGCGCTTCGAGGGTGAGCTTCTGGACCTCCACCCGGCGGAGCGGGTAGATGGTCTTGGCCTCGCCGTAGATCGCCGACGAGAGCCGGCCTTCGATGACGCTGTCGACGAGCTCGGCGAAGGTCCGCTCGGCGGCGGCCTCCTCGACGAGGTCGATCATCACCCGGCGGATCGCCTGCTCTTGGCTCCGGTCGGCCTTCTTCGTCGTGAAGGCGACGGGCTGGAGCTGGACGCGGTAGTCGTCGGTCGTAAGCACCGTGATCGCGGCGTCGACCTTCGAGGCCCCGCGCCGGACGAGGCTCCGGACGTAGTCGCGGGCGAGTTCGTGCTTGATGAACTCGGTGTAGGCCGCGTCGCTGGAGACGTCGTTCACCTTGAAGGTGAGCTTCGTGTTGTTTTCACCCTGATCGCCGGTGATGTCGCCGAGGGTGACCTCGACGGTTCGGCCGTAGACCTTCTCGGGCTCGTCCGCGAAGGTCGAGCCAATCTCGGTCCGGTCGAACTGCTCCGGCGCGATGAGGGTGTACCATCGCTTTCCGCTTCTCTGCTTCGAGACTGATCGTTCACTCATAGTTTTGAACTGTGTCGACGATGGTCTCTGCCACCGTCAGATTGACCACGGTGTCGTCCACCGTGGACTGGAGCCCGCCGGTCGTCTCGCGGGAGACCGTCGTCACGAGGGCGTCGCCCTCGACGGCCATCTCCATCGAGTCGGTGTTGTCCGGACGGAGCGCCGCCGCCACCGTCTCGGCGTCGGCGTGGCTCGTCCGCAGGCGGGCGGTTCGGAGCGCGCGCTCGCGCCCCGGGTCCGCGTTCGGTTCCGTGTCTGTTCCCTCCGTCATCTCGATCCCTCCGATTCCGGTGTCCGATCCGCGCGCGTGGTGCGCGTCGCGTCCCTGACCGCGGCGATGACGTCGGCGTCGGCGGCGTCCGGATCGACGCGGACGACCGCGTCGGTCGCGGTGCCGGTCCAGGCCGGCGTCGGGCCCGCGCCGAACTCCGCGGCGAGCGTGTCGGCGGCGTCGCTCGCACCCGACTCGACCGCCGACAGCGCCGCGACGCCGTCATCGAGCGCGACGACGAACGGCTCCGGCGAGCGGAAGTCGCGGGCGAGTCGGGCGAGCGTCGCCAGGCGGCCCGCGGTCCGGCTGTCCGCGCCGGGGCCGTCGGCGTCGCCACCGACGTCCGCGCGGACGGCGAAGACGCCGTCGTAGCGACCGGTGTGGGCCTCGCGGAGCGCCGCGTGGACGGCCTCGGCGTGATCGCGCCACGCGTCGAGCGCGGCGTCGCGGCCGCCGTGGCCGAGTGCCAGCGCGACGCCCGTGCCCGGGCGTTCTCGGGCGACGGCGTTCAGGACGTCGGCGAATCCGCCGACCGTCGCCAGCGGCCCCTCGGGCGTCGCGTGGGGGCGAAGCGCCCGCTCGACCGCCTCGGCGCCGCGGGACGTGCCCGCGTCGTCGCCGGCGACCGCCAGGGCGACGAGCGAGGCGACGGTCCGCCGCCGCTCGTCGTCGTCCGCGGCTGCCGCGTCGTCTGCGTGCGGGCCGAGCAGGTCCGCGACGGCCGCGGCGTCGCCCGAGACGGGCGCGTGCCACAGCGTCGAGTGCGTCAGCCCGTCGACGACGTCGTCGGTCGGGACGGCCACGCCGGGTCGGCGTTCGACCGCGCCCGACGCCTCCGCCCGTTCGACGAGCGATCCGGCGACCGAGCCGGGATGTGCGCCGCCGGCGACGACGCCCGCGAGGGCGAGTCCCGGGTCGGGCGCGTCGCCGACGAGCGTCGACGCGATGTCGAACGCCTGCGCGCTCGCGGGGTCGGCGCCGGTCGGGGCCACGGCGAGATCCGCGTCGGAGCGATCCGCACCGACCGCGAGGAGGACGCCCTCGTCCGTGGCCGGCGCGTCGGCGCCGAGCGCGTCGACGCGCGCCTGGAAGGGCACGTCGAGGTCGCGGAGCGCCCGCGCCAGCAGCCCGGCGGCCGCCAGCGCGTCGCCGTCGGCCCGGGCGACGAGCCGGACGAAGTCCGCGTCGGCGAGAACTGACGCGACGCTGTCGGTGGCGGCGGGGGCGTCCGTCGTCGCGGTGGAGTCGGATCGGGAGGCCATCTACGCTACTCTTCGAGGAGTTTGACGGCGGTGTCGAAGGTGTAGGTGAAGTCCTCGTCGAGTTCGTCGCCGCGGTAGTAGTCGACCAGGCGACGGATCTTCGACTCGGTGTTCTGCAGGGCGCGCTTGTTCTGCATGTCCTGCTGATTCTCGCGCACGTGGCGGCGGAGCCGCACCGCGCGCTCCATCAGGTTCCGCAGGTCCTCGGGGAGCTCGGGCTCGGCGTCGTGCTCTTCGAGGATCGTGGTGACCTTCTTGCCGGTCGCGACCTTCACGTCGGGGACCGGCACGCCTTTGACGCCTTCGTCGCGGAGCTTGAGCCCGATCTGACTGGGATCGTGGCCCTGCTCTGCGAGTTCGACGACGCGCGCTTCGATGTCGTCGGGATCGACGTCACTCCACTCCGGGGGGTCGTCTGCCACCGGCTTGTCCGAACCGGACGAGCCGCGGCGGCGAGTGTGCATTCGTGCCATTGTTGTGGGTTGGAACGGCACAGACCGCAGAAGACAGTCGCAGATCTGGACGCGACTGCTACGTTTGATGCGCGTAGCGCACCGCACTTCCGCAATCCCAAGCCGCACCGCGCGGCGAGTCAGATTTGCGGCCGTGCTGTTCCCGTCGGAGACCAGACGCGACGGCGACAAAAGGATTCCGACCCGTCGCCGTCGTCCCGCAAGTCGAAGCCCTTAAGAACGAAAGCGGAATACCTCAGAGTGCGTTCGCGGGCTCGTAGATCAGTGGTAGATCACTCCCTTGGCATGGGAGAGGCCCCGGGTTCAAATCCCGGCGAGTCCATTCCTACTCCGCGGCCATACTCAGGGAGTGCCAACTCCGAGACGGTTACAAGCAGACCGGCAACCCTCTTCAGTCCCGAATAACCGATTCACGCCCCGATAACGGCGTCGACGACGACGAAGAAGACGAATCCCACCAGAAAGGCCGCGGTCGCGGCGTCGGCGTAGCCGTGACCGTGGCTCGACGGGACCATCTCCCGGAGGACGACCGCGAGCATCGCCCCGGCGGCGAAGCCGGCCGCGACGGGGAAGACCCCCTGCGCGATCGCGACGAGACCGAACCCGAAGACCGAGGCGACGACCTGCGGGACGGTGCCCGAAAGCGTCGTGTACGCGAAGACCCGCCAGGTGGGCATCCCCGCCTGGCTGACCGGGACGGCGAACGCGAAGCCGTCCGGGACGTTCTGGAGGCCGATCACGATCGCCAGGACGAACGCGATCTCCTCGAGGCCGGACGCGAACGCGACCCCCATCGCCAGGCCTTCGGGCGCGTTGTGGAGCGTGATGGCGCCCCCGATCAGAATGGCCCGCCGGACGCGGTCGTCGAGCGTCGGCTCCTCGTCTGTGGCGCCGCCGTGGCCGCGCCAGCGCTTGTACTCCGTGTGGACGTGAGGGATCACGCGGTTGCCGACGAGCAGGCCGAAGCCGCCGACGAAGACCCCGACCATCACCGACCACAGGGACCCCTGTTCGGTCCCCGGGATGATGAGTCCGAAGACGGACGCCGCGATCATAATCCCGCCCGCGAGTCCCAGCGCGGCGTCGTACACGCGGTGGCTGACGCGAGCGCCGAAGAGGACCGGCACCGCGCCGACGCCGGTCACGAGGCCGGACAGCGTCGTCACCATCAGCATCGTCTCGAACGTGGCCATACGCCGACTCGCAGCACCGGCGGATAAAAACCCAGCGAGCGCCCCCCGTGGGAGCGGTCTCGGATCGCCGGATCAGTCGCCGCCCAGTCCCGACGCCCGGGCGACGCCTCGCCACCGCCCCGATCGGAACCGTCCGGTGTTCACCGCGGCCTTCACGTAGAAGTCCGCGACGATCGCGACGTAGATGGCGGGAAAGCCGAGGCCGAGTCCGACAGGGAGGGAAACGCCCAGTAGCGTGACGGCGAAGCCGGCCGGGAGCGCGAGCGCGGCGATCGGGAGCCGCACGAGGAACGAGCCGGCGATCATCGCGTACAGCGGCCAGCGGGTGTCGCCGGCGCCGCGCAGCCCGCCGCGCATCGTCCGCGAGATTGAGAAGCCGGCGACGACGACGCCGAACAGGCGGATGAACGACACCGTCAGCCCGACGTGGTCGGTGCCGAACGCGACCGCGATGGGGCGCGCGGCGACGACGATGACCGCTCCGATCAGGAGCTGGGTCGCGAGCGCGATCCGGAGGGTCTGCCAGCCGTAGGCCGCGGCCAGGTCGTCGTCGCCGGCGCCGATGTGTTGTCCGACGAGCGTCGACGCCGCCGTCGAGTAGCCCCAGGCGGGCATCAGCGCCAGCAGCATCACCCGGCGGGCGATGGCGTACGCCGCCAGCGCGGGCGTCCCGAGCACGCCGAGGATGAACAGGAACGGAAAGCGCGCGAGCGTCTGGACCAGGCGCATCCCCGCGAGCGGGAGCCCGACGCGGAGGATCTCGACGACGAGCCCGAGGTCGAGCTGGCGGCCGCCGAGGTCGAGCGTGACGGCGTACTCCCCGGAGACGAGCAGCCAGAAGAAGAGCGCGCCGGCGAGCGCGTTCGCGGCGACGGTCCCGATCGCCGCGCCGGCGATGCCGAACGACGGGATCGGGCCGAGCCCGAAGATGAGCACGGCGTTGAGGACGACGTTCATCGGCAGCGTGAGCAGCCGCGCGTACATCGGGGTGCGCGTGTCGGCGCTGCCCGCGAGCGCCCGCGCGGCGACCATCGAGAAGAACCGCGGCGCCATCGACAGCATCACGATCGAGAGGTAGGTCGCCCCGTAGTCGACCGCCGCCGGGTCCGCGGTCAGGATCCCGACGAGCGGCTCGGCGTAGACCCACGCGCCGACCGTCAGCGGCACCGACACGACGAGCGCGAGCCAGAGCGACTGTTTGACCGCGAGGTTCGCACGCTCCGGGCGGTCTGCGCCCTGGAGCCGGGAGACGACGCTTATCGTCCCCGAGGAGACCGCAAGCGAGAGGCCGAAGCCGATGAAGTAGTACTGAAACCCCAGCTCCAGCCCGGCGATGGCGGCGTCGCCGAGCGCGAGCCCGACCATCAGGAAGTCCGCGATCCGGAGGAGCACCCGGAGCCCGCCGGTCACCATCACCGGCACCGCGAGGTCGAACGCCGACTCCGCCTGTTCGCGGTTCACGAGCCCGGCGCGGGCCAGCGCCGCCGGAAACAGCGAGAGCACCCGCCAGATGGAGTCGCGGACGGCCATCGGAGAAGTACGTCAAGAGCTATCGGCCGCACCGTACTCAATCTGGCGCACTGAATATGCGACCTCCCCGCCCGGATCGACCCAATCGACTCCGGTGAGCCGAACGCGCGTCGGAACGGTTTCGTCAGCGTCTTGAGGTCTGTGCGTCGACACCCAGTCAGTGGTATCGCGCACGGATTCCTCGTTCGCTCGCGTCACCGACACAGTGGCGGCGCTGCGCGGCGGGGGCCGCGGCTGGACGCTCGTGGCCGTCGCCGGCGGGTGGTTCTTCGCGCTCGGCCTCCGGTTTGTCATCCCGGCGCTGCTCCCGGCGATCAGGGCCGATTTCCCCGTCTCCGAGACCGTCGCGGGCGCGGCGATCACGCTCCTGTGGGTCACCTACGCCGTGATGCAGTTCCCCGCCGGCGTGCTGATCGATCGCGTCGGCGAGCGGGCGCTGCTCGTCACGGGCGCCGTGGCGGGCGGCCTCACGATGGCGGTGTACGCGCTCTCGCCCACCTTCGCGGTGTTTCTCGTCGCGACCGGCGCCTACGGCCTGGCGTCCGGCCTCTACGGCCCGCCGCGGGGGACCGCCCTCTCGCGGATCTACGCCGGCAACGACGGTGCCGCGTTCGGGATCGTCCTCGCGGCGGGGAGCATCGGCGCCGCCCTCCTCCCGCCCGTTGCGACCTACGCCTCCGGCCTCGTCGGCTGGCGCGGCGCGCTCGCGCTCACCGTCCCGGGGTTCCTGCTGGCCGGCGCGGCGCTCCGGCGGTTCGTCCCGAGGCGGGACGCGGAGCAGACGGACGACGCTCCGGATCCGGGACCGGACGCGGCCGGCAAGCGCGCACGGATCCGCGCGTACGCCGGCGCCGTCCGCGACGCCGTCGCGTCCCGGACCGTCGGGCTCGCACTCGTCGGAACGATGCTGATGCTGTTCGCCTTCCAGGGGCTGACCGCGTTTCTGACGACGTATCTGGTGACCGCGAAAGGCCTCTCGGAGGCCGTCGCGGGGACGCTCTTCGGGCTCCTGTTCCTCAGCGCCGCGGTGTTCCAGTCCGCCGGCGGCGCGCTCGCGGACCGCTACGGGCACGGCCGGGTGCTCGCGGCCGTCGCCTTCGCGGGCGTGCCCCCGCTCGTGGCGCTCCCGTACGCCGACAGCCTGGCGGTGCTCGTCGCGGTCGTCCTCTTTCTGGGGATGCGCCTGTCGGTCGGGCCGATCTCGAACGCATACATCGTCTCGCTCCTCCCCACGGACGTCCGGGGGACCGCCTGGGGCGCGGTCCGGACGACCCTCTTCGTCGTCGGGTCGCTGGGCTCGACGGCGGTGGGAGCGATGGCCGACTACGACCGCTACACCACGGCGTTCTTCCTGCTGGCGGGGCTGACCGGGATCGCCGGGGTGATCTACCTCTCGCTGCCCGAACGGGAGGATGTCGCGGTCGGACACGAATCGGGCGACGTCTGATCGAAACGACCGCGCCGGCGACGGCCGGATCGGTGTTCAGCCGACGAACGCGACGTCGCTGATCTCGAAGCGGGCGCCGTCGTTGCCCTCTACGGCCTCGATCGACCACCCGTGGGCCTCGACGACGCTCCGGACGATCGCGAGGCCGAGGCCGGTCCCGCCCTCGGTGGTGAAGCCGCGGTCGAACACCGACCCGCGCTCGTCTTCGGGGATCCCCGGCCCGTCGTCGGCGAGGTAGAAGCCGTCGTCGAGTCGGCCGATCCGGACCGTCACGTCGTCGCCGGCGTGCTCGATCGCGTTGCGGAAGAGGTTCTCGAACGCCGCGCGCAGCCGTTCGGGGTCCCCGGAGACGGTCCCGAGTTCGCCGTCGAACCGGAGGTCGGCCGCCGACGTCTCGACGGTCTCCCACGCCCGCCTGACGACGGCGTCGAGCCACAGCCGCTGGGGATCGTCGACGTCGCGGCCCTGCCGCGCGAGGTTCAGCACCTGATCGACGAGCGTCTCCATCCGGTTCGCCGCGCGGAGCGCCCGGTCGACGTGTTCGGAGCCGCCCTCGGACTGTTCGATCGCGAGCGAGCCCGTCATCACGTTGAGCGGATTGCGGAGGTCGTGCGAGAGCACGCTCGCGAACGTCTCCAGCCGCTCGTTCTGGTCGCGGAGCTGCGTCTCCCGCCGCACGCGGGCCAGCGAGTGGCCGATCATGTCCGCGACGGTCCGCAGCAGATCGATCTCCGTGTCCGACCACCGGCGGTCGCCGTGCTCGACGTCGAAGCGGACGAACCCCTCGAGGGACCAGTCGTCGACGACCGGCAGGAAGACGACCGCACCGACGTCGGCGTCGCGGAGGCGGTCCCGGATGGGGGCGTCCGACGGCAGGTCGCCGAGGCGCGAGACGGCGACGTTGTCGAACTGCCGCATCCGCTCGCCGAGCCAGTCGAACTCCCCGAACTCGATCCGTCGGAGCCCGGTGGGGTCGACCTCGTCGTCGGTCCACTGCGCCAGCGACTCGAAGTCGTCGCCCCGCACCTGGAAGACCTGACCGCGGTCGGCGCCGACCTGCGCGCCGACGCTCTCGAGGCTCCACCGGATCTTCGTCTCGAACTCGTCGGGTTCGGCACTCATCAGACTCGTCGAGATATCGAGAACGATATCGTACAGTTGCGCGTGGGCGGCCGCGTCGCTGCGGCTCGTGCCGCCGTCGAACGCGGAGAAATTCCCAACGGTGCCGTCCGAGAGCCCGTCCATACGCTGTCCCGGGGTGGGTGAAATGTATTCCTTGCGGCCCGAGTATCAGCGGTGAATATCAGATCGGACATACGTGTGGGAGAGATGAGAGGTACGGCGTCCTCCCAGAGCGGCCTTCGGCGGGAGCGCCCGCCGCAGCGGGCGCGCAGAGCGCCGCGCGAAGGGGAAGCGACCACGGCGCACCAGCACGGACTGTCGGCTTCGACGCCCCGGAAGGGTTATGAGAGTCCCAGCGGTACGGCACAGCGAAGCGATGTGCCGGGAACTGAAGCGGGAGCCGACCTGGGTGGCGGCCATCAGGCTGGCGATGCTCGAAGGCCGCGTGGACACCGAGGCCGTCATCCGGGAGGCGAATCTCATTCCCGGCCGCGAGCGGACCGTCCGGGACGTCCTCTCGACGATGGACGAACGGGGCGTCCTGCGGGCCGTCGACGACGACACGTACCTCCCCGGACCGGTCCTCCTGCACTCCGACCGGTTCGACCTGGACTTCGAGAACGCCTCCGACGGCGGCGCCCACCGCTGGAAGTCGTCGGTGTGAGGCCATCGTCGGCGGCGCGCTACTTCTGCACAT
This sequence comes from Halobellus sp. MBLA0158, assembly GCF_041477585.1. Classification (NCBI taxonomy): domain Archaea; kingdom Methanobacteriati; phylum Methanobacteriota; class Halobacteria; order Halobacteriales; family Haloferacaceae; genus Halobellus; species Halobellus rubicundus. Next base: position 1,283,417 of record NZ_JBGNYA010000001.1, on the reverse strand, counting down.
AGCGTAAGCTATGTAAATACTACTCGTCTATCCCGGACATGGGCAGTCTCACCGACACGAAGATCTCCGCGAAGAATCTGACGACAGTCCCGAAGCCCGTCCGGAACTTCCTCGGCGTCGGCGCCGGCGACCGCGTCGAGTGGCACGTCGAAGACGGGAAGATCGTCGTCTCAGAGTACGAACCGGACGAGAGCTGAGAGAGCACCAGAACCGATCGAACAGGCACGGCGACGGGCCGAAACCGCTCACCTGCTCGCTCGCCCCCACCCAGGGATTTTTGTAATTGGACCCTAACTCCCTAACTGATGGTTCGGACAACAATATCGTATAAAGACGGCCATATTTACGAATTTTCACCGGATATTGATCCAATATACACAGCAGAAGACGGAGAATCGCTCACATTCGAAACTATAGACAGTCTGAACAAGGAGATACAGTCCGACGACGACCTCCTCGATTCGATTCCGGAAGAGGTCAACGCCGCGACCGGACCCGTCGCCGTCGAGGGGGCAGAGCCCGGCGACGTTCTGAAGGTGGAGATAGAGGACGTCCGCGTGAACGAGGCGCAGGGTCGGGTCGTCACGGCCCCGGGATTCGGACTTCTCCAGGACAACGACGAGATTCAGCACCCGTTCACTCGCATCACGCCGGTAGACGAGTCGACAGAGACGATAGAGTACGACGGGATCGACGTGCCCATCGAGCCCGTGATCGGAACGATCGGCGTCGCCACGGAGTCCGAGACGATTTCGACGCTCACGCCCCACGACCACGGTGGCAATCTCGACACGACCGATATGACGGGCGGAACGACCGCATACTTCCCGGTGTTCCAGGAGGGCGGTCTGCTGGCGATGGGCGATTCGAAGGCGGCGATGGCCGACGGGGAGATGTGCGGGACCGGCTCGGAGATCGGCACCGACATCGACGTCACGGTGTCGGTGATCGATGACCCCGAGACCTCCATCGAACGGCCGCTCATCCGAACCCCGGACGCGTGGAAAACGATCGCCAGCGCCGAAACACTGGAAGATGCCGTCGCCCTCGCGAACGAGGATCTCATCGATCTCCTCGCCGCAGAGCACGGGATGACGCCGACGGAGGCGTACACGTTCTCGAGCCTCGTCGGCGGACTGGAGATCAGCCAGGTCGTCGACCCCCTGGTGACCGTCAGGAACGCCTGTCCGGCGGAGTACCTCTCGGTGCCGTTCTGACGAGGGGCAGCGAGGGACCGATCGGGCTGATTCGATATTGATTATAAAATACACATAGTTACATATATAACGCCAATTCGATAACGGATACTACGTGTTATCGACAGTCGTTGAACTACTTCAACAACGATCGTTCGAGAATCGAAACAGACGTACACTGATGATTGCTGCGATCGTCGGGGTCGTGGGTCTCGATTTGCTCCGGCGGCTGTTCGTCGGTGACCTGACCGTCTCGCTGCTGGCGGGCTACCTCTGGAACGGGCTCACGTTCGGCGTGATCGTCGGACTTGCCGGGGTCGGACTCTCTCTCACGTATGACCTCCTGGAGTTCGCGAACTTCGCGCACGGCGACTACATAACTGTCTCGGCGTTCGTGGGGTGGGGGTCGGCGTATCTGATCGCCGGACTCGGCCAGTTGGATCCGGGATCGCTCTTCTTCCTCGGGGTCGGCGGGACCGTCTATCCGGGTGACGTGGGGATCAGCGTGACGAACACGCCGCTCGCCATCGTCGGCGGGCTGTTGGCCGCGGCGGTCGCCGGGGCGGCGGTCGCGGTGGTGCTCGACCGCGTCGTCTACAAGTCGATGCGCGGCACGGGTGCGATCACGTTGCTCATCGCTTCCGTCGGCGTCGCGTTCACCCTCAGATACCTGACCGTCTACACGTTTACACAGCAGTCGTTCGGGCTGACCGTGAGTGCCTGGACGTACGATCTGGCGCTCCCCGGCGGCACCGTCAGCATCAGCGCCCCGTCACTGCTGTTGATCGGGGTCTCGATCGTAACGATGTTCGGCGTCCACCTGATGCTGACGCGGACGAAGTTCGGGAAGGCGATGCGGGCGATGGGCGCGAATCGCGACCTCGCACGTGTCTCCGGCATCCCGTCCGAACGGGTCATCCGGTCGACCTGGATCGTCGGGGGCGCACTGGCCGGACTGGCGGGCTTCATGATCGCACTCTTGCAGGGAACGATCACCTACCAGATCGGATGGACCTTGCTGTTGCTCGTGTTCGCCGGGGTGATTATGGGCGGGATCGGATCGGTGTACGGCGCGATCGCCGGCGGGGTCCTGATCGGCCTGATCACGCGTCTCTCGCTCGTCTGGATCCCGGCGAGCTTCACCCAAGCGATGGGGTTTGCGATTATGATCCTCATCCTCCTGACGCGCCCGCAGGGACTGTTCGGAGGTGAGGCGACGTGAGCGACCCGACCGTGACAGATTCCCTCGGCGAGTCGCTCTCAGCGCTGGCGAGCGACTACTGGGAGAACGACGCCGTGAAGATCGCCGCGACCCTCGGTCTGGTCTACGGGCTCTACCTCGTTGCGGGCGTCCTTCTCGGATACGATCTCTCCGGACAACTCAACTCCCTCCGCCGACTCACGTTTCTGATCGTCCTCTACAGCATCGGAGCGCTCGTCGTGAACCTCCACTGGGGCTACAGCGGCCTGTTCAACATCGGCGTTGTCGGGTTTATGGCGGTGGGGGCCTACACCACGACGATTCTCACCCGTCCGATCCAGGGACAGAACCCGACGGGGACGCTCCCCGGACTGGGACTCCCTCTCCCGATCGCCATCGTCGGTGGCGTTCTCGCGGCCACGGCGGTCGGATACGTCGCTGCGCTCCCGTCGCTCCGGCTCCGCGACGACTACTTCGCGATCGTCACGCTCGCCTTCGCGGAGATTATCAGGATCACCGCGAAGGCCTCTGCGCTTCAGGAGTTCACGATCTTCGGGGTGACGATCGGAACCGGCGGCGGCCGCGGAATTCGGACGTACCCGAACCCCGTAGACCAGTTCTTCAGCGGCCCGGGGCAGCCGCTCGTGACCGCGGTTTCGGGGCTCGGCATCGACGGCGCGCTCGTCCCCGGCTGGGCGTTCGTTCTCGTGGTAGCGGCGCTTCTCGGCATCGTGTTCTGGCTGATCGTCCGGCTGGCGGAGTCGCCTTTCGGTCGCGTCCTCAAGGGGATCCGTGACGACGAGGAGGCGACGGCGGCGCTCGCGAAAGACACGGCGTCGTTCAAGATCCGCGCGTTCATCATCGGCTGTGCGGTGCTCGGACTCCTGGGAATCGTCTGGCAGGGGAGTCAGGGGTATATCGCGCCCGGGCTGTTCGTCCCGCAGCTCACGTTCTTCATCTGGATCGCGGTGATCGTAGGCGGGCCCGGCTCCAACACCGGATCGATCATCGGTACGATCCTGTTCGTGGGGTTCATCTACCTGGGTCCGGGCTATCTCCGGCGGCTCGTAGAACAGTACCTCTCGCTGTCGGGCACGGTCTCGACGTTCCCGAACGCCGTCGGCTCTCTGTTGGCCGGTGACCCGCAGGCCATCCTCCTCTACACGCTGGATCAGACGAGCGCGCTCCGGGTCGTCCTCACCGGGGTGTTTCTGGTCTGGCTCCTCAAGACCCGTCCGGAGGGGCTCCTCGGCGAGAGACGGGAGATCGCTTCGAGCATCGATCTCGAAGAGCGGGTTCGGAGCCGACGCGCCGGATCGAACGAACCTGGGGGTGACGCCGAATGACCGCCGAACGGTCCGCCGGAGCCTCTGCAGTGGAAGCGACCCGTGACTCCGACGCGGACACGCTCTTGACGGTCGATTCGCTGCGGAAGTCGTTCGGCGGGATCGACGCGCTGAACGGAGTCTCGTTCGAGGTTTCGTCGGGAACGATCACGGGGTTGATCGGCCCGAACGGCGCCGGAAAGTCGACGACGTTCAACGTCATCAGCGGCGTCTTGTCCCCGGATTCGGGGACCGTCACGTTCGTCGACGAGGAGATAACGGGGCTCCCGTCCCATCAGACGGCCCAGCGGGGGCTCGTCCGGACGTTTCAGTTGGCTCGGGAGTTCAAGAATATGACCGTCCTGGAGAACCTGATGGTCGCACCCGAAGGGCAAGCCGGCGAGGCGGCGTGGCGTGCCGTGTTCCCCGGGACCAGAGACGACGTCCGCCATCAGGAAGAGGAGATCTTCGAGCGCGCGTGGGAGATGCTCGAGTTCTTCGACATCGACCACCTCGCGCTCGAAAACGCGGGGTCGCTCTCGGGGGGCCAGCGCAAGCTGCTTGAGCTGGCTCGGGCGCTGATGCTCGATCCGGAACTCCTCCTGCTCGACGAGCCGTTCGCCGGAGTCAACCCCTCGCTGGAGGAACGGCTGCTCGAACGGATCGGGACGCTCCGGGAACAGGGACACACGTTCCTTCTCGTCGAACACGATATGGACCTCATTATGGAGCACTGCGAGCGCGTGATCGTGATGCATCAGGGCGAGACGTTGGTCACCGGCACCCCCGAGGAGATCAAGTCCGAAGAGCGGGTCGTCGAGGCCTACCTGGGGGGTGACGTGGCGTGAGTCTCCTCGAAGTGGCGTCGCTCGACGCCGGATACGGGGAGTTACAGATCCTCTCAGACGTCGATCTCCACGTCGACGAGGCGGAGTACGTCACGATTGTCGGTCCGAACGGGGCCGGCAAGTCGACGATGATGAAGTCGGTGTTCGGCCTGACGACCTATATGGGTGGGCGCATCGAGTACGGCGGCACCGAAATCTCCGGATACGATCCCGAACAGATCATCCGGGAGGGAATGGGGTACGTCCCACAGAACGACAATGTCTTCGCCCCTCTATCTGTCGAGGAGAACCTCGAAATGGGAGCGTATATCCGGGACTCGCGTCCACAGGAGGCATTCGATCGGGTGTACGACAGATTCCCGATTCTCAGAGAGCGGTCGGAACAGCGCGCCGGCGATCTCTCCGGAGGCGAACAGCAGATGCTGGCGATGGGCCGGGCGTTGGTGCTGGATCCCGATCTCCTCCTCCTCGATGAGCCCTCCGCGGGGCTCGCCCCCGATCTCGTCGACGAGATGTTCGATCGGATCGACCGAATCACGGAGTCGGGGACAGCGGTGCTGATGGTCGAACAGAACGCGAAGGAGGCGCTGCGGCGGTGCGACCGCGGGTACGTCCTCGTCAACGGCGAAAACCGATATATGGACAGCGGCGACGCGTTGCTGAACGACGAACAGGTGCGGCAGGACTTCCTCGGCGGGTGATCCCGGAGCTGTTCGCTCTGCCAATCTGAATCAAAAACCGCATCCTCCGCAAAAACGGCGACCGCCGCGCTACGAGCTTCCGGGACTCAACGCCTGACTCTGGCTGATGTCGACGACGTCGAGGCGGTTGATGCCGGTCTCGCTGTCCTCGGTGAACTCCCAGATCTCGTAGGACCCGGACTGTAAGTCGCCGTTCTCGTCGAAGTCGACGGCGCTCGCGGCACCGAGGTACTGTACCTCCTCGCCGTCGGCGGCCATCTGTACCCCTTCGGCGAGGTTCTCGATACTGACCTCGGTCCCGCCGGGATTGGCGACGGCGGCCATCTGATCGGAGACGGCCTGACCGCTGTTTTCGCCGGCGGCCGCGTTGGCGAGGAGCGTCACCGCCGAGGCGTCGTACGTCTGCGCGGTGAACGCGACGGCGGCGTTACCGTACTGCTCTTCGAACATCGAGGTGAACGTGTCGTAGGTCGGGCCGGCGGCCGCCGGCATCGTCCCGACGGCGCTCTCCATCGGATTGCCGACCTTCCGCGGGAGGGTCGGGTCCTTCGCCCCGTCGGTGAGCATAATCGGGCGGTCCGTCCCGAACTCCGAGTAGTAGTCGCGGAAGAGCTGAACCCCGCTCTGCGGATAGGTGATCACGACGAAGAGATCGGGATCGTCGGCCAGCGCGGTCTGGAGGCGGGACGAGTACGACGACTGTACCGGATCGTGGACCACCTGGTTCTGGACGGTCCCCCCGAACGTCTGCTCGAAGTGGTCGGTGAACCACTGCGAGAGCAGTTGCCCGTAGTCGTCGTTGATATACGTCGTCGCGGCGGTCTCGATCCCGTCGAGGCGCTCGGCGGCCGCCTGTGCCATCGCGAACCCCTGATACTGGTCGCCCGGCGTCGTCCGGAAGAAGAGGTCGTTGTCCTCGAACGTACTCAGGGTCGGGAGCGTGTTCGACGGTGAGCACGCGAGCATCCCCTGCGGGACGAACACGCGGTTTCCGATCTCGATGTTCGAGGTCGCAGATCCGACCATCATCGGATAGCCGGAATTGACGAGCGCGTTCGCGCCGTCGATCGCGTCGGGGACCGTCGTTTGTGTGTCCTCGATCTGTGTGTCGACAGAGAGACTGATGTCCGCATCGTTCACCTGTTGGGCGGCCATCACGCCGGCGTTCCGCATCGCTGTCCCGAGCGAGCCGAGATCGCCGGTCAACGGGAGCAGATACCCCTGTTTGATCGTGCGACCGCTGCTCTCCGAGTCCCCACCGGACATCGTCGTGGCGGTCGATCCGGTCGTCTCGGTGCTACCGCCGCTATCGCTCCCGCTGTCGCTCCCACCGGAACAGCCAGCAAGCGCAAGAACCCCTGCGGCAGTCGTTCCTTGAAGTACTGTACGACGTGAGACGCGTTTGGTCGTATCGGACACGTGAGCACCCAATTACTGTTGTCTATTAAGTATTTTGGAGATATAGGTGAACTATTGTCCAATGAATATTAAAAATAGTGAATGATTGTATCTAAATAATCTACTCTTGCTGTCGACGGAGTTCAACAGTCGCGACGGAGTCTCGTACGGTGCTGTCACGACTCAAGGTGTACACTACCGTACTCGGTACCCAAACACCGCGACAGCAGATGGACGCGCTTACTCCAGATCCCCGGGCTCGTCTATGTCCCGCCGGACGCCCGGATCGTCGACCGCGACGCAGGCGCTGTCTTCGCCCTCCAGGAGGATCTCCCGCCCGCCGACGTCGCCGTCGACGGCACACAGCGCCGCGAAATGGGTTCGATCGAAGAGCACCGGATTCCCGCGGTCGCCCGCGTGGGCGGCCGCGAGCGCGGAGCCAACGCCCGCGGCGTAGGCGTCCAGCAGCGTCTCGATCGTCTCGGGGTCCAGGAACGGCATATCCCCGAGCGCGATCAGCGCGGCGTCGACGCCGCGGTCGGAGAGCGCCTCGATCCCCGCCCGGACGGAGGTCGCCTGCCCCTCCGCGTAGGCGTCGTTGCGGACGATCTCGACGTCGAGGCCGTCGAGCGCGCCCGCGACGCGGTCGGCCTCGTGGCCGACGACCGCGACCACCGGATCGAGGCGGGTCGCGAGCAGCGTCCGGGCCGCCCGACGGACGAGCGGCTCGCCCCCGCGGGTCGCGAGCAGTTTGTTCCGGTCGCCGAAGCGGCTGCTCGTGCCCGCCGCGAGGACGACGCCCGCGACTCGCGGGGCCGGGTCCGCGGGGGCGTCCGCGAACGGCGGCTCGACGACCGGGAGGCCGCCGTCGCCCCCGCTCATCGCTCGACGACCGGGTAGGGGACGACGCCGACGGAGTCGCCGCGCTCGACGTCGGACTCGGTGAGGACGAAGCCGTCCGCGCGGGTCGCGCGCGTGCTCGACGAGAGGACGCTCGGGTCGAAGGTCCGGTCGTAGACCCCAAGCGGCGAGTCCGCGTGGCCGAGCGGCATCGCCGTCCGTGCTTCGGCGTCCGCGCCCGTATCCGCGTCCGCGTCGTCGAGCGTCACCGGAATCGCGTACACGAAGCCGGGCGTGGCGATGTCGACGCCGCGGGCCATCCGTGCCTCGACCGTCGGGAGCTCCGTCTCGCCGGTGAAGAACGGGCGCGCGACGAGCGACGTGACGGCGTGGGCGCCGACGGGCTTGCCCGGAATCGCGAACGCGACGGCGTCGTGGTCGGGGAGCTCCGCGACGGCGATGGGTTTGCCCGGGCGGAGTCGCACGCGGTGGAACAGGACGTCGCCGAGGGAATCGAGCGCGCGGATCACGTAGTCCTTGTCGCCGACGCTCGTCCCGCCGGTGGTCATCACGACGTCGTGTTCGTCGGCCAGCGCTTCGATCCGCGATTCGACCCGATCGTAGTCGTCGGGGACGCTGCCCTCGTAGGCGGCGTCGTGGCCCCACGAGCGGACGAGCCCCGCGAGCATCGGCGAGTCGAGGTCGCGGTGGCGGCCCTCGTGGATCTCGGTGCCGGTCGCGAGCAGTCCCACGGAGAGCGGCGCGCGGACGGTCACCGAATCGATGCCGAGGTCGCCGAGGAGGATGGCGTCCTTCGGGCCGAGCCGCTCGCCGGCCGCGAACAGGCGCTCGCCCTCGGCGACGTTGCTCCCGCGCTCGTAGACGTACGTGCCGGGGTCGAGGTCCGTCCCGGTCAGCGCTCCCTCCTCGACCCGGGCCTCCTCGCGCTTGAGGACCGCGTTGGCCGAGGCCGGAACCGGCGCGCCGGTGGCGATCCGAACGGCCTGGCCCGACTCGATGGCGGGCGGGTCGTCCTCGGGGTAGATCTCGCTGTCGACGACGTCGAGGGGATAGTCGTCGGTGGCGTCGAAGGCGAAGCCGTCCATCGTCGCGTGGCTCCGTGCGGGCACGGCCGTCGGCGCGTCGATGGGTTCGGCCAGGGTCCGGCCGGCGATCCGATCCAGGGCGACGGTCTCGGTGCCGAGGCGGGGGAGCCATCGCTCCCGGAGCGCGCGGGCCCGCGCGGCGCCCGCCTCGACCGCCAAGAGGTCGTCGTGGTCGTGGTCCATCTCGCCGCTCATAGATCCCGGGGCCAGTTCCGTCTGTCGGCGGTCACGCGGGCGGACGCCGTCCGGCCATCCGGCGCGTAATCGGTCGTCGTTTCGCTCCGAAGGATGCGCAACCGCGCGGAACGCGTTGGTTCGGCGCGTCTGACACAAACATTTATTGGGGTCCTATTTGTTATCATTGTACGTGCTAATAGTATGCACATAGTGGTAGTACTTAAAAGATGACGCCGTGCGACCACCGCCGTGCGAATCCAACGACACAGCAGGACTATGGAATTTGAAGGAGAATTCGAGTTAGACGGTGTACCGCCCGAGAAAGCCTGGATCGTTCTGTCGGACCCGATCGCGGTCCGCGATTCCCTGAAGGGGTGTAAGTACATCACACCGATGGACGACGACTTCAACTTCGACGAGTACGAGCCCGAAGAGGACATCCAGACGCTGCCGGACGCGGACCCGGAAGTCGTCGCCGAGCGAGCCTTCGTCGCGGGCCAGAAGTACGCGGCGCTGATGCAGATCGGCGTCGGGAGCGTGAAGCCGCGCTTCGAGACGACCGTCACCATCGACGAGCGCGACGACGAGAACTTCGAGATGCTCGCCTCCGGCGGCGGCGACGCCTCGGGGAGCAGTTTCAGTATGAACTCGGGGATGCGGATCCACGAGCTCGAAGAGGGCGAGGGCTCCCGGATCGAGTGGTGGACCGAGGCCGACATCTCCGGCCGCATCGCCCAGCTCGGCTCGCGGGTGATCAACCCCGTGGCCAACAAGATCGTGAACAACTTCTTCGGAAGCATCGAGAAGCAGATGTCAGACGTCGACGAGGAGACCGGCGGCGGCGTCACAGACCGGCTCCGGAATATGCTATGAAAGCAGCCCAGTTCGAGCACCACGAACCCACGACGGTCGACAAGGCCGTGAGCCTCCTGGAGAGCCTCGATAGCCCGACCATCCTGGCGGGCGGCCAGAGCCTCGTCCCGATGCTCCGATTCCGGCTCGCGCGCCCGGACACCGTCGTCGACATCAACGGCATCGACTCGCTGGACTACCTCCGCGAGGAGGACGGCTACCTCAAGATGGGGGCCCTGGCGCGGCACGCCGACATCGAGGAGTCGGACCTCATCGCCGAGAAGTACGGCAGTTTCGCCGACGCGGCGCCGCTCGTGGCCGACCCCCAGATCAGGAACCGCGGGACGATCGTCGGCTCGATCGCCCAGGCCGATCCCAAGGGCGACTGGGGATCGGTCCTCATCGCCCACGACGGCGAAGTGGTCGCCCGCGGGCCCGACGGCGAGCGGACGATCCCGGCGGACGAGCTGTTCTTGCTCCCCTACGACACCTCCCTGGGGGAGAACGAACTCATCACCGAGGCGCGGGTGCCGATCCCGAACGAGCGGGAGGGCAGCGCCTACCACAAGCTGAAGCGCAAGACCGGCGACTACGCGATGGCCGGCGTCGGGGCCCGACTCCGCTTCGACGACGAGGGCCGGATCGAGGAGGCCGGCATCGGGATGACGGCCGTGGACATCACGAACGCGCGCGCGTCCGACGCCGAGGATCGCCTCGAAGGCGAGCGGCCCAGCGCCGAGCTGTTCGAGGACGCGGGCGAACTCGCCGCCGAGCAGTCGAACCCCGAGTCCGACGAGCACGGCGACGCCTCGTACAAGGAACGAATGGTCGACGTACTCACCCAGCGGGCGCTCGGCGACGCCGCCGAGCGCGCCGGCGTGGTGAAACGGAGGGTCACACCGTGACAGACGAACGCGAGATCACGCTGACGGTAAACGGCACCGAACACACCATCGAGGTGGAACCGCGACGCCTGCTGGTCCACGCGATCCGCGAGGACCTGGACCTGACGGGCACCCACATCGGCTGCGACACGGGCAACTGCGGCGCCTGTACCGTCCTGCGGGACGGCGAGCCGATCAAGTCCTGTATGATGTTCGCCACCCAGGCCGACGGGAGCGAGATCCTCACCGTCGAGGGGATGGAAGACCTCCCCGAGGCCGGCGGCGACCTCCACCCGCTCCAGGAGGGCTTCCGCGAGGAGCACGGCCTCCAGTGCGGGTACTGCACCCCCGGTATGCTGATGTCCGGGAAGGCGATCCTAGACGAGAATCCCGACCCCGACGAGGCGGAGATCCGCGAGGGGATCAGCGGCAACCTCTGTCGCTGCACCGGCTACCAGAACATCGTCAGCTCGATCGAGTACGCGGCCGACAAGCTCGACGAGAAGGCGGCCGCAGACGGCGGCGTCGTCGCCGAGAGCGGCGAGAGCGACACCGGAGCCGAGCCCGACACGGACGCGAACACGGACGCGGCGCGCGATTCGGCGGCCGCGTTCGACTGCGGCGTCGAGAACTGCTGTGGCGGGCCGGCCGCGGACTCGACGTACGAGCACATCGAGGGCCCAGACGACCGATTCGACGACCTGAACGGAGAACTCGACCGCGACACCACGGAGGAGACAGATGAGTAGCGAATCCGACTTCACGGCCGAACCCGAGGAGCACCAGCACGCCGACGACGGCGGCCCACAGCCCGAGAAGCACTGCGGCCACGGCCGCGGCGGGATGGGCGAATCGGTGACGAGAAAGGAGGACAAGCGGTTCATCACCGGCCGCGGCAACTACGTCGACGACATCAAGAAGCCGGGGATGCTCCACTGCGAGATCGTCCGGAGCCCCCACGCCCACGCCCGCATCGAGGACATCGATGGCTCGCGCGCGATGGCGCTCGACGGCGTCGTCGCGGTGTTGACCGCCGATGACCTCCTGGAACACGATCTGGCGACGATGCCGACGCTGATGGACGACACCCAGGACGTGCTCGTCAACGACAAGGTGAAGTTCCAGTCCCAGGAGGTCGCGGCCGTCATCGCCGAGGACCGCTACACCGCCAAGGACGGCGCCGAGAAGGTCGAAGTCGAGTACGATGTCCTCGATCCGGTCGTCGACGCCGAGGAGGCCTTGAAGGAGGACGCGCCGCTCATCCGCGACGAACTCGAAGACCAGGAGGACAACCACATCTTCGACTGGGACACCGGCGACAAGGAGGCCACAGAGCGGGTCTTCGAGGAGGCCGACGTCACCGTCGAACAGCAGATGGAGTACCAGCGGCTCCACCCCGCGCCGATCGAGACCTGCGGCGCGGTCGCCGACTGGGACCCCGGCAAGGACAAGATGACGGTCCACATGACGTCGCAGGCGCCTCACGCCCACCGGACGCTGTTCTCGCAGGTCTCGGGCATCCCCGAGCACAAGGTCCGGATCGTGAGCCCCGACGTCGGCGGCGGCTTCGGGAACAAGGTCCCGATCTATCCGGGCTACGTCGTCGCCGCGGCGGCCTCCTACGTCTTGGAGCGGCCCGTGAAGTGGATCGAAGAGCGCTCGGAGAACATCCAGACGACCGGCTTCGCCCGCGACTACGACATGACGGGCGAGATCGCCGCCACCGAGGACGGCGTCATCGAGGGCGTGAAGGTGGACGTGCTGGCGAACCACGGCGCGTACAACGCCGCGGCCCAGCCCTCGAAGTTCCCGGCCGGGTTCTTCAACATCTTCACCGGCTCCTACGACGTCGACGCGGCCTACGGGTCGCTGACGGGCGTCTTCACCAACACGGCGCCGGGCGGCGTCGCCTACCGGTGTTCGTTCCGCGTCACGGAGGCGGTCTACCTCATCGAGCGGATGGTGAAGGTGCTCGCCGACGAACTCGACGTCGACCCCGCGGAGATCCGCCGCCGGAACTTCATCCCCTCGGACGCGTTCCCCTACGAGAGCGCGACCGGGTGGAACTACGACTCCGGCGACTACGAGAAGGCGCTCGACAAGGCCCTAGAGATGGCCGACTACGAGCACTACCGCGAGGAGCAACAGCGCCGGATCGAAGAGGACGCCGACAAGCTCCTCGGCATCGGCATCTCCTCGTTCACCGAGGTCGTCGGCGCCGGGCCCGGCAAGCAGTGCGACATCGCCGGGATCGAGATGTTCGACTCCGCGGACATCCGGGTGAATCCCACCGGGAACGCCGTCCTGCGGATCGGCGTCCAGACGCAGGGCCAGGGCCACGAGACCACCTTCGCCCAGATCGTCGCCGAAGAGTTGGGAATGGACGTCGACAACATCACCGTCGAGCACGGCGACACCGACACCGAACCCTACGGGCTCGGGACGTACGGGTCGCGGTCGACGCCCGTCGCGGGCGCGGCCACCGCCGTCGCCGCGCGAAAGGTGCGCGAGAAGGCCAAGTCGATCGCCGCCAACGAGCTCGAAGCCGCCGAGGAGGACATCGAGTGGGACCGCGAGTCCGGGGAGTTCCGGGTCGCGGGCGCGCCCGACCGCTCGATCACGATCACCGAGATCGCGGCGGGCGCGTATATGAATCACCCCGGCGACGAGGAGCCCGGCCTGGAGGCCGTGAACTACTACGACCCGCCGGAGATGACCTACCCGTTCGGCTCGTACATCGTGATCGTCGAGGTCGACCGCGAGACGGGCGAGGTCGACTTCGAGAAGTTCGTCGCGGTAGACGACTGCGGCAACCGCATCAATCCGATGGTCATCGAGGGCCAGATCCACGGCGGCCTCGCCCAGGGGATCGGCACCGCGATGCTCGAAGAGGTCACCTACGACGACAACGGCAACGTCACCGGCGGCGACTTCATGAACTATCTGCTGCCGACCGCGAACGAGATCCCGAACTTCGAGACGGGCCACACCGTCACGCCCTCGCCGCACCACCCGATCGGGGCGAAGGGCGTCGGCGAGTCGCCGACGGTCGGATCGCCGCCAGCCATCGTCAACGCGGTGGTCGACGCGATGTCCCACGCCGGCGTGAGCCACGTCGAGATGCCGATGACGCCCGACCGCGTCTGGGAGACGCTCGACGAGGCGGGGCTGGCGATCAGCCCGAGCCAGCACGTCCACTTCGAGTTCGACGACGGCGCGAGCGAGGAACCGGCAGACGACTGAGCGCCCGTAGTCGGCCGCGCGGGAGCGGTGACGCCGGCCCCCCGCGGCAGCGAACGGGGCGAACGAGCGGAACGAGCGGAAAGCACAATTCCGAGCGGACCGTACGACAGGCGATTCGGCGGGCGGCCACCCGGCCGCAGCCGCCGTCCTCAACGATAGATGACAGGACACGAGACAGACGGGAGCGGAGACGGAGAGACGCCGCCGGCGGACGCCGACGCGACCGACGGCGACGTCGCGGCGCTGGAACGAACGCTCGAAGAGCGAGGCGAACCGTACGCCAGGGTGACGGTCGTCCGCCGGGAACCGCCGGTGTCGGCGAACGTCGGCGACCGGGCGGTCGTGACCGCCGACGGCGACCTCCACGGGTGGATCGGCGGCGCGGCCTGCGCGCAGACGACGGCGACGAGCGAGGCGCAGGCAGCGCTCGAAGCCGGCGAGCCGCGACTCGTCGGAATCGCGCCCGACCCCGACGACGTGGACCGCCCCGGGCTGGAGGCGTTCCCGATGCACTGCCACAGCGAGGGCGTCCTCGAACTGTTCGTCGAGCCCGTGAATCCGCGCCCGACGCTGCTCGTGGTCGGCGACTCACCGATCGCCCGCTCGGTCGCCCGACTGGCCCGCGAGCTCGCCGTCGACGTGACGGTCGTCGACCCCGAGGGCGGCGACCACGGCGACGCGACGACGCTCGCGACGACCGACCCCGCGGCGATCGCCGACGCCGTCGGCCCCGCGCCCCTCGTCGTGGTCGCGTCGATGGGGCAGTTCGACGCCCGCGGCGTCGCCGCCGGCGTGCGTACCGGAGCCCCCTACGTCGGTCTCGTCGCCAGCGAGAAGCGGGGCGAGGAGGTCATCGAGCGCGCCGCGGCGCTCTCGGAGACCGACCCCGAGTCGGTCGCCGACGCGGTGACGAGCCCGGCCGGCATCGACGTCGGCGCGCGGACGCCCGCCGAGATCGCCGTCAGCATCCTCGCCGAGGTCGTCGAAGCGCGGTCGAAGGCGGGACTCGTCGGGGCCGGCGAGGTCGAAGTCGGGGGTGATGCGGACGCGAACGCGGACGTGGACGACGACGCCGATGCCGACGCCGACGACCCCCCGGAGCTCGCGACCGACCCGGTCTGCGGGATGGACGCCGACCCCGAGACGGCCCCGTCGGTCGAACACGACGGCGAGACGTACTACTTCTGCTGTGAGGGCTGTGCGGGCTCGTTCCGCGACGATCCCGAGTCGTACCTGGACGGAGAGGAGACCGCCTCAGCATGAGCCGGCGCGCGTTCGAGTCCGTGACGGAGGCGGACCTGCGACGGCGCTTCGACGACGCGGAGTACGTCGCCGACGACCGCACCGTGACGTCGGTCTATCTCGCACTCACGATGGGCCGGCCGCTGCTCGTCGAGGGGCCGCCCGGGAGCGGCAAGACAGAGCTCGGGAAGGTACTCGCGAGCGCGTTCGACACAGACCTCATCCGGCTCCAGTGCTACGAGGGGCTCACCGCCGAGAACGCGCTCTACGAGTGGAACTACACGAAGCAGCTGCTGGCCGTGCAGGCCAACGAGGGGTCCGTCGTGGGCGACGCGCCGGCGGAGGGCCAACGGGACGGGGACCCGCGGCGGGACCGCTCGGTATTCGACGAGGAGTACCTCCTCGAACGGCCGCTCCTGCGCGCGCTGACCGCCGACGGCGAGGTGCCGCCCGTCCTGCTCGTCGACGAGATCGACCGCGCCGACGAGGAGTTCGAGGCGTTCCTCCTGGAGCTGCTGTCGGACTTCCAGGTGTCGATCCCGGAGTTCGGCACCGTCTCCGCCGACCAGCCGCCCGTGGTCGTGCTGACCTCGAACCGCACGCGCGGGCTCTCTGATGCGCTCAAGCGTCGGTGTCTGTACCTCCACGTCGAGCCGCCGTCCTTCGAGGACGAGTACGAGATCGTGCGCCGGAAGGTGCCCGAACTCGACGTCGCGATCGCCGCCGAGGTGTGCGCCGTCGTCGACCGGCTCCGGGAGGAGGCGTTCCTCAAGCAGCCCGGCGTCGCCGAGACGCTGGACTGGGCGCGGGCGGTGGCGCAGCTCCGCCACGACGAGGACGACGGCCCGCTCTCGACCGACGAGATCGAGCGGACGCTCGGCTGTCTGCTCAAGGAGGCCGAGGACCTCGACCGCGTGGACACCGAACTGCTGGAACAGTTGCAGGCGGCCGCGGCGGCCGCCGACGAACGCCTCGAAGCCTGATCCAGAAGATGACCGAGAGGGAGGCCGACGCCGAGCGCGCATCCGAACGCCCGCCCGGTCCCGGCGACAACGATGGTGACGGCGACGGACGGACGGACGGCGGGAGCCCGGGCGTCGGCGAGAGCGACGACGGCGTCCCCGACTTCCGGGCGGCGCGGCGCCACGTCCTGATCGAGCTGCTCCGCCTCGCGGCGCGGCTCCGAAGCGAGGGCGTGGCGGTCCCGCCGAGCGCGACGATGGAGTCGGCGCGGGCGCTCGCGATCGTCGGCTTGGACGACCAGACTCGCGCGGAGCACGCGCTGCGGGCGACGATGCTCTCCGAGGCCACCGACACCGAAGCCTTCGAGTCCGCCTTCGAGACGTTCTGGCACCGGCTCCGCTCGGGACTGAGCGCCATCGGGACCGACCACGACGGCCCGACCGCCGGCGACGACGGCGACGGCGGCGACGACCGATCGGTACCCACGCCCGAGTCGGCGTCGGCCGCGAGCGACGAAGCAGGGATCCTCGAAGACGCCGAGCCGCCGGAGATGAGCGGGGAAGGAGAGGGCGACGCCGACGTCCGGATCCCCACAGAGCGGCGGCACGCGACCGGCGAGCGCCCGGCGACGACGGGCGAGGGCGACGCCCGGCGGTACAGCGCGGTCGGCGGGCGCGAGCGCGTCGACGTCGACCCCGCGCAGTTGACGAGCGCGGAGGTCGGCGCCATCGAGCGCTTCGTCGACGCCCTCTCGACGGTGCCCGGGCGGCGCCGACGCCACGCCGCGGCGGGCGAGCAGGTCGCGGCGCGGCGGGCGCTCCGGGCGAGCCTCGCCACCGGCGGCGCGCCGATCGACCTGCCGAGCCTGGAGCCGGTCCCGAGCGAACTGCGGTGCTGTCTGCTCGTGGACGTGAGCGGCTCGGTCCTCGACACGATCGATCGGAGCGTCCTGCTCGCCGTCGCCGAGCGGCTGCACGCGAGCGCGCGCTCGGCGGACGTCTTCCTGTTCGACACCGACCTGGTCGACGTCACGCCGCAGTTCGAGCGGGCCGGCGGCGACCCCGCGCGGGCGCTCCGCGAGGCCGAAGTCGAGTGGGGCGGCGGGACGCAGATCGGCGCCGCGTTCGAGACGCTCCGGCGGCAACATCCCTACGCCGTCGACCGGCGTACCGTAGTAGTCGTCGTGAGCGACGGCCTCGACGTGGGCGATCCCGACGTGTTGGCGCGGGGGATCACCTGGCTCGCGAAGCGCGCGGGCGCGGTGATCTGGCTGAATCCCCTGGCCGTCTCGCCCGAGTACGAGCCGCGGGCGCGGGGGATGGCGACCGTCGAGCCGTACCTCGACGCCCTCTTCGGCTTCGCGGAGCCGGCGGACCTCGCCGAAGCCGCGAGGCAGATCGAACAGCGCGGGCTCGGTCGGCGCGTCGGCTACGAGTTCGACGCCCGACGCAGGACCGAACGCGCGGCCGACGCGGGGAGTGACGGATGAGCGGGATCCTTCGGGCCGTGGTCGATCGAATCCGCGAGGCGCGGGACGTCGGGAGTACCGAAATCGAGCGGATCACGGTCGGCGAGCGGGTCGTCCTCGTCGAGATACGGGAGACGAACACGGGCGCGGTCGACGCCGGGCTGGCACACCGGCCGTCCGAGTGGGTCGACGGCGGGGCTGCGACCGCCGAACGCGACGTCGAAGCGCTGCTGGACGGGGCGTGCGACGACGCGACACGAGCCGAGCGGGCGCTCGGGATCGCGACCGCGAACGCGCTCTCGGCGCCGCTCGTCGACTGGCAGACGGGGGATCCGATGGCGCTGCTCGACGCCGACGTCGAGCGCATCGCGACGGTCGGACTGTTCGGCCCCGCGTTCCGGAAGTTCGACGGCGTCGAGGTCAGGGTGATCGAGCGCGAGCCGATCGACGACGTGCCCGACCCCGACGGCATCGCGGTGCGGACCCACACGCCCGCCGGGGCCGACGCGGCGCTCTCGGACGCGGCGGTCGTCTTCGTCACCGGATCGGCGCTCATCTACGGCGGCATCGACCGGTACCTCGCGGCGGCGCCCGCCGAGGCGACGGTGATCGTGATCGGGGCGACCGCGTCGTTCCTCCCCGGGCCGCTGTTCGAGGCGGGCGTCGACGTCGTCGCCGGCGCGTCGGTCACGGACCGCTCGCGGGCTCGCGAGGCTGTCGCGGCGGGGGCGTGCGGCACCGACCTCCACGACGCCGGCGTCGAGAAGGTGTACGTCGCCGGGGCACGCCCCGCGGGCGTCGCGCTCGGCGAACGGGCGGACGGGAGGGGCGGCGAGCGAGCACAGCCGGAGACGACCGAGAGCCACGACGAATCCACGAATCCATGACACAGCGAAACTGGAGCGTTCCCGAGACGGAGGTAGTACAGCGCATCCGCGACCGACTCGACGCCGGCGGCACCGACGTCCTGGCGACCATCGTCGACGTCGACGGCAACGCCTACCGGCGGCCCGGCGCGAAGATGCTCCTCGACGAGGGGGGCGCGGGCGTCGGCAGCATCACCGCCGGCTGTCTCGAAGACGAACTCGTGAAAGTCGGCGCCCGGGTCCGCGAGCGCGGTCGGCCCGAGCTCGTCACCTACGACCTGATGGAGGACGACGACGAGGACGTCTGGGGACTCGGCGTCGGCTGTAACGGCGTCATCGAGGTCCTCCTCGAACCCCTCTCGGAGACCTACCGCCCGGCCGTCGAGGCGTTCTCGGAGGGGAGAGACGTCGGCGTGCTCACCGTCCTCGACGGCGGCGACTCGGCGTTCGAGCAGGGCGACCGCGCGTACTACCACCCCGAGCGCGACGCCCTGCGGACGCCCGACGGCGACGACGCGGCGGACTGGCCGGCGGGGCTCGCGGGGCCGGCCGGCGAACTGGCCGCGGACGGAAAGGCCGACACCGTCACCGTCGATCACGACGGGACGGAAATCGAGGTCTTCATCGACGGGCTGGCCGCGCCGGCCGACCTGGTCGTGTTCGGGACCGGCCACGACGTCGGCCCCGTCACGGAGTTCGCCGCGAAGAACGACTTCCGGGTCACGGTCGTCGGCTTCCGCGGCGCGGTCGACCTCGACGAGCGCTTCCCCGCGGCGGACCGGATCGTCACCACCTCGCCCGCGACCGTCCCGGACGACCTCGACCTCGACGACCGGACCTACGCGGTCGTGATGACGCACAACTTCGTCGACGATCAACTCACGGTCGAGTCGTTGCTCGACGCCGGCGTGCCGTACGTCGGCCTGATGGGGCCGCGCGAGCGCTTCGAGGAGATGCGCGAGGCCTTCGACGAGACCTACACGGAGTCCCAACTGGCGTCGCTGTACACGCCGGTCGGACTCGACCTCGGCGGCGGGTCGCCCTACCAGATCGCCCACAGCATCGTGGGCGAGGCGCTGGCGGTCTCGAACGGGCGGGAGCCGCGGCACCTCAAAGAACGCGAGGGGCCGATCCACGAGCGCGTCGACGTCGAGTCCGACGCGCCCGCGCAGTAGGCTGTTTTCGGACCGAGCTTACATGTAGCCGAGGTCGCGCAGGCGCTCCATCAGGTCCTCCTTGTCCTGGGCGCGGCCCGCGCGCTCGGTCGTGTTCTCCATATCCTGCAGCCACGCCGGCTCTTCTGTGGTCTTGTCGGTCGAGACCTCGCTTCCGAGCGAGCGGAAGCCGGCGAAGTACTTCGGCGAGACGGGGATGTCGTCCATCGCGAGCCCGTTCGGCAGGTCGTCGGCGCCCTGCGGGACGTAGCCGTCGTCGGGGTAGTCCTCGACGGTGTCCGGGACCACGAAGTGCCAGAAGGCCTCCCAGACCGACGCCTCGTCGAACTGGAGGATGGGCTGGATGCGGTCGTGCGGCGGGTAGATGTCGGGGTCGTGCCGCGGCGAGAAGAACGTCTCGTCGGCGCGGGCCTCCTGTTCGTCCCAGCGGACGCCGGAGATGACGCCGTCGATGTCCTCGGATTCGAGGACGTCGTTCAGCGCGACCGTCTTCAGCAGGTGGTTGCCGACGTAGGTGTCCAGCAGGAACGGGAAGGTATCCTCCTCGTATTCGAGGAGGTTCCGTACGTGGTGTTGATTGTGCTCGGAGAGCTCCGAGACGGGGATGTCGTCGCCGGGTTCGAGGTCGTGTTCGTCGACGTAGGCGCCGACGTCCTCGTTGCGGGCGTAGACGACGTCGAGATCCCACTCCTCGGCCCAGTGGTCGACGAAGTCGTGGATCTCGTCGAAGTGCTGGTAGTGGTCGATGAAGACCGCGGGCGGGGTCTCCAGGTCGTACTTCTCGGCGACCTCCTTGATGAAGTACAGCGTGAGCGTCGAGTCTTTCCCACCGGTCCACATCACCGCGGGGTTGCGGTACTCTTCGAGGCCGCGCTTCGTGACCTCGATCGCCTTCTCGATCTTGTCCTGGATCGTCGGGTAATCCTCGGGCGTCTCGCCTTCGCCGTCCGTGTAGTCGACGTCGAGGTAATCGGGGAACTCGTCTGACATCTCGTAATTACATCTAATTACAGTCCGATAAATGCCTTTTGGGATTCGATGAGGCTTCGACGTGAGTGCTCTCGACGCGGAAGAAAGAGATTTTCATAGTATTTCTGTTATGTATTTTCAAATGTTATATAATTCTATATTTTTAGGATTCAGTGTGAATTACCATCTGATAAGCTTTTGAATTACTATTATCTAATTTATGGATAACAGTATTTCATTGTTTGCTGTCTTTTTATTTAGAAGACATATTTCGATTTCCGATGGATCTCCGCTATCCGAGACGGTCGCCCGCCTCGCGATCAGGGACGTCGGGGTCCCGGTCCAGAACACGGGGCGCCGATCGCGACGGCGTAGGCGAAGTGCATCAGAGATCCCGACGCGATCCGGCACCGACCCGGAACCGAACGCGGGAGTCACCCATTATTTTCCATTATTTTGAACCGCCTGTTCGCGGTCGGTTCCGGTCGAGACGCTCCGGCCGAGGTCGAAAATAACACTCGTACAGGCGTGAGAATCGATGGACTTCCATACGATCTTATTTCAATATTGTTGAAACACCCTCGAACGGCTGAGGGGGTCGAATCCCGGCCGCGATCGTCCTCGGATGCATAATTTTAAATACGGTTGGCTGGGAAGATTGCTCCAGTGATGGAAGCCCAGAACGTCCTTGTGACGGGTCCGTTCGGCGAGGCGGGAGAGGCCATCCTCAATCACCTGGCCGAGAAGGAACAGTACGACTTCACCTACCTGAACCGGAGCGACCACCCCGACTACGAGACGCACGTCGCGGACATCGCCGACTACGAGGCGATCCGGCCGGCGTTCGACGGACAGGACGCGGTGATCCACCTCGCCGCGCAGTCCGACGCGGGTGCCGACTTCGAGGACATCATCGAGCCGAACATCGTGGGGACCTACAACGTCCTCCAGGCGATGAAGGACGCCGACGTCCCGAAGCTCATCTACGCGTCCTCACAGCGTGTGATGGGCCTCTACGAGGAGGACCACGCTCCCGACCTCTACGACGAGGACTACCCGAGCGAGCACGATCCGTTCCGTCTCACACACGAGTCGCTGCCGAAGCCCGACGGCTACTACGGCGCCTCCAAGATGTTCGGCGAGCACATCTGCCGGACGCACGCGCGCCGCGACGGCGCCCCCGAGCAGGTCTACTCGCTGCGGATTTCGAGCGTGCGGACCGCCGAGTACGACCACCCCTACGGCGACGCCGAGCGCGGGGTCGACCGCGGCGACGAGCACAAGGTCGACGAGGACGAGGTGTGGGACCAGTCCCAGACCGGCTCGTGGGAGCGCGGCAGCGAGGAGTACGAGGAGATGGTAAAGCGGCTTAAGGCCTCCTGGACCTCCCAGCGGGACTTCGCGCACCTGCTGGAGTGCTGTCTCGAAGACGACGACGTCACCTACGACGCGTTCTACGCGGTCAGCGGCAACGACGCGCGGTGGTTCGACATCGAGCACGCCCAGGCCGTCCTCGGCTACGAGCCGAAGGACAACGGCGGCGAGTGGGACAGCCCGCCGGAGTGACCCGACCGGCACGAATCCCCGCGGCGTAGCCTGAGCGTCCGAGGGTCCGCTACTCGTACTGACGGATTTTCAGCTCGATGATGTTCTTCTTGTTGAGGAGCGCCGGCGCGAGCTCCGTCTCGATCCGTTCGCTCGTGAGCCGACTCCGCGGGCCGCTGATGCTGATGGCGCCGATGGCGCCGTCGGGCTCGGAGACGATCGCCGTCCCGATGGCACAGACGCCGGGGAAGTGCTCGCCGCGGTTGATCGAGTAGCCCCGCTCGCGGATCGTCTCCAGTTCCTCCCGGAGGACCGCCTCGTCGGTGATCGTATCCTCCGTGTTGGCCGGCATCCCGCGCCGGTCGAGCACTTCGGAGACCCGCTCGTCGTCGAACTCCGCGAGGATCGCTTTCCCGGTGGCGGTCAGGTGGAGATAGAAGTGGTCGCCGAGCGAGGCATCGTCGTCGATGGATTCCGGGCTCTCGGACTTGTAGAGCTGCACCGAGTAGCCCCGCTCTTCGACCATCACGTTCGTGTGCTCGCCGGTCTCGTCGCGGAGTTCGTCGAGTTCGGGCTTCGCCGCCCGGTAGAGCGCCATCCCGTCCCGCCGGTCGCCGCCGGTCCGCAGGAACTCGAAGCTACAGCGATACTCGTCGCCGTCGCGGACGAGATAGCCCGTGTCGACGAGCGTCGAGAGGTGGATGTGGGCCGTGCTCACCGCCAGGTCGAGCGCGTCGGCCGTCTCCGAGAGCGTCGCCCCGCCGGAGTCCCGGAGAAATTCAATCACGTCGAAAGCCCGCTCGACGCTCTTCAGTCCGCGTGCGTCCGATTCGTCCGGGTCAGTCATACTCGATCCGTGAATCTCCGGGGTCTTAAGCGCTGTGAGAGATTCCAACGATGTTGAAGTTCGGAGAGATGAAGCGGGGTGGGCGCTCGACGGCGATGGGAGGGCCACGGATGAAGAATTGCGAACCGCGGACAGCGAACTGCGAACTGCGAACTGCGAACGGGGAGCGATCAGTCGCGCCTACTGGATCGAGTCCTCGGGCCCGACGACTTCCAGTTCCTCGAACAGCTCGTCGTAGCCCTTCAGGTCGAAGAGGTACGTGCCGTCTTCGATCTCTTCGCGGGTCGTGTCTTCGGCGTCGAGCTTCTCGCGGGCGAGTTCGAGGACGCGCTCGGCGCCGTCGCCGGGGATGACGGCCAGCCCGTCGTCGTCGCCGACGACGATGTCGCCCGGATCGACGCTGACGCCGCCGCAGGAGACCGTGACGTTGACCGAGCCGGGGTCCTGCTTCAGCGGCCCCTGGGGGTTCACGCCGCGGCCGTAGACGGGGAACGCCATCTCGGCGATCTCGCGGCTGTCCCGGTAGCCGCCGTCGATGACGAGCCCCGCCAGGTCGTTCGCCTTGCAGGAGGTACACATCAGTTCGCCCACGTGGCCGGTGCCGACGTAGCCGTCGCAGTCGATCACGAGGACGTCGCCCGGCTCGGCCATCGTGATCGCCTTGTGAATGATCAGATTGTCGCCCGGAGCGGCCTTGACGGTGATCGCGGTCCCCGCCATCTCGATGCCGTCGGAGGCGGGGCGGATCCCGGGATCCATCGTGATGCCGACGTTCCCGGTGACGTCGGAGACGATGGTGCTCGGGATCTCCTCGAAGGCCGCGACGACGTCGCGGTCGGGTCGCTCGATGTCGTGTTCGATCGTGTGCATACGCGCGAAGAGACGGATACGGCATATCAAACCATCGGAGGCGTCGCGGCGACCGTTCACCGGGCGCGCGTCGCCGCGACTCCAAGATACTTTGACGGTCCGGGTCGGAGGGGGAGATATGACAGACAGACCGACGGTGTACGTGACGCGGGCGATCCCGGACGCGGGGCTCGACCGACTCCGCGAGCGGTACGAGGTCGTCGTCTGGGAGGAGAAGCTCCCGCCAGGGAAGTCCCACATCGAGTCCCAACTCCGCGAGCACGACGCGGAGGGGCTGCTCTGTCTGCTCTCCGACGAGATCGACGACGACGTGTTGAACGCCTCGCCCGATCTGGCGGTCGTCAGCACGTACTCGGTCGGCTACGACCACGTCGACCTCGCGGCCGCCGCCGAGCGGGACATCGCCGTCGGCCACACGCCGGGCGTCCTGACCGAGACGACGGCCGACCTCGCGTGGTCGCTCCTGATGGCCTGCGCTCGGCGGACCGTCGAGGGCCACGACTACGTCGCGGCCGACGAGTGGGAGGCCTGGGTGCCGACGCTCCTGATGGGCGCGGACGTCCACGGCGCCACCCTCGGGATCGTCGGCCTCGGGGACATCGGCGCCGCCACGGCGCGGCGCGCCGCGGGCTTCGATATGGACGTCCTGTACACCGGGCGGAGCCGCAAGCCCGACCGCGAGACGGAGCTCGTCGAGCACGGCGTCGACGCGACGTACGTCGATCTCGAGGACCTCCTGACGGAGAGCGACTTCGTCTCGCTTCACGTCCCCCTGACCGAGGAGACCGAGGGCCTCATCGGCGAGGCCGAGCTGGAAACGATGGCCGAAGACGCCGTCCTGGTCAACACCGCCCGCGGCGAGGTCGTCGACACCGACGCCCTCGACGCCGCGCTCGACGCGGGGGAGATCGGCCGGGCCGGACTGGACGTCACCGACCCCGAGCCGCTCCCGGCCGACCACCGGCTGCTGCGACACGCGCCCGAGAAGCTCGTCGTGACGCCGCACATCGGGAGTTCGAGCGTCGCGACGCGGGGCCGGATGGCCGAGATGGCCGCCGCGAACGTCGAGGCGGGCATCGAGGGCGAACCGCTCCCGAACTCGGCGCTGTCGGACGCGGGCCTCGAATAGCCCTCGGAAGTGCCGCTACCTCATTCCGGAAGCAACAGCACGCGCAGGTCGTTGACGTTGGTGCCCGTCGGGCCCGTCCGGACGAGCGCGTCCCGCTCGTCGAGGTACTCGGCGACGTCGTTGTCGGCGAGCAGCGAGCGGGCGCGCCGGACGTCGTCGACGGTCTCGCGGGAGACGAGGGCGCCGGCCGCGTCGGTCGGGCCGTCGATCCCGTCGGTGTCGACCGCACAGAGGACCGCCTCGCCCGCGTCTCCAGCGGCGAACTCGATCGCGGCGGCGAGCGCGAACTCCTGGTTCGGCCCGCCCCGTCCGTCGCCCCGGACGGTCACCGTCGCCTCCCCGCCGGAGAGGACCGCCAGCGGGGGCTCGGCCGGATTGCCGGTCCGCCGGACCTCCTCGGCGATCGCGGCGTGGGTCTTCGCGGCCTCGCGCGCCTCGCCGCGCACGGACGACGAGAGCACGAGCGTCCCGTACCCCGCCTTGCGGCAGGCGTCGCGGGCGGCCGCGAGCGCGGTGAAGTTGTCGGCGAGGACGTGGACCGAGGCGTGATCGAACGCCGGGTCGTCGGCGCCGGGCGTCTCGTCGATCTCGCCGGCGGCGCCGGCGCGGAGATGCGCCAGGACCGCGTCGGGCGCGTCGACGCCGAACTCCGAGAGCGTCGCGAGCGCATCCGCGTAAGTCGTCTGATCGGGCGAGAGCGGCCCGCTGGCGACGACCGATGGGTCGCCGGAGGTGACGTCGCTGAACACGAGGCCGACCGTCGTCGCCGGCGCGAGCGCGCGTGCCAAACGTCCGCCTTTGACCTCGGAGACGTGCTTGCGGACGGCGTTGATCCGGTCGATCGGCGCGCCCGAGCGGACCAGCGCCTCGGTGAGCGCGCGGAGTTCGGCGAGCGAGACGCCGTCGACGGGCGCCGCCAGGAGCGCGCTGCCCCCGCCGGTGATCGGCGCCAGAACGAGCGTGTCCTCGTCGGCGTCAGCCGCGGCGTCGAGGATCCGGCGCGCGCCAGCGACGTTGGCTTCGTCGGGGACCGGATGCGTCCCCGCGACGACGTCGATCGGCCCGGCCGGCGCGGGGTCGTCGGTGACGACGATACCGCCGTCCAGCGCCTCGCCGAGGGATTCGGCGAGGTGGCTCGCGGCCCGTCCGGCGGCGTTGCCGCCCCCGAGGACGAACAGTTCCTCGTAGTCGTCGAGGTCGTACGTCTCGTCGGCGACTCGGAGCCGCCCGTCGGTCACGTCGACGGCCTCGCCCAGTACCGTCTCGGGGCGCGCCGCGGCGATACCGGCGCGGACGGCCTCGCGTGCCGTCTCGGCGGGCGTCGCCCCGTCCCGGTCGCGTGCGTCGGTCATACCGGCGTTCGGAGCGAGATCCACATAAACGCTGTCGGTGTGGGGGTCGCCGCCGCGAGCCGGCCGAACGGGGTCCGTATGAGATGGTTACTCACCGTACCGAACCGGAGCCGAACGGATAATTAACACAATCTTTATTAGGTGTTAGTCGGTTGCGTTCGTGTATGGCTCGAGAGTCGAAGCCAACCACACGGCGGAGTGTACTGAAAAACGGCGGGATCGCGCTGAGCGTCGGCGTCGGACTCGCCGGCTGTTCCAGCGGGGGCAACAGCGGCGGCGGTGACGACGGCGGTGACGAGACTACCGACGGCGGCGACACCGGCGGCGCCACGACGACGAGCGGGAGCAGCGCCGAGGAGTTCGAGATCACCTTCGCGACCACCCAGCCGCCGGAGAACGTCTCCGTCCAGGCGGCCCAGGAGCACTTCATCGACGTCATCGAAGAAGAGACCGACGGTCGCATCACGGTCGACCTCCAGGCGGCGACGCTCGGCGGGACCGAGGACAACCTCGACGCGCTCGAAGCGGGCACCGTCGACATCCTCCACGAGAGCCCGACGGCGCTCTCCCAGCGGTTCGCCACGGAGTACTCCTTCGCGGGCGACCCGTTCGTCATCGAGGACATGGAGCACTACCACGCCGTGACCGAGGAGTTCCTCAAGCCCGAGGACGGCCTGAACGGCATCCTCCTGGACAACGGCATTCGACTCGGCGACGCCTTCTACGTCGGGAACCGCTGTTACACCAGCAACTCGCCGGTCACGAGCCCCGAGGACGTCCAGGGAATGAAGCTCCGACTGCCCCAGTACGAGACCTGGACGACCGTCTGGGACGAGATCGGCGCCGACGTCACGCCGGTCGCCTACGACGAGCTCTACTCCGCCCTCCAGACCGGCGTCGTCGACGCCTCCGAGGGGCCGATCTCGCAGTTCCTGGCCGTCAGCCTCTATGAGGTCCAGTCCCACTTCAGCGTCACCAACCACCTGCTCGACACGAAGCACTTCCTCTACAACGAGGAGTTCTTCCAGGGCCTGAGCGACGACGACCAGGAGCTCATCACCTCGACCGCCGCCGACGCCGTCGAGGGGATGACGAGCGACATCAAGTCCCGCGAGGAGGAGCTGTACGCCCAGGCCGAAGAGGAAGGCACCACGGTCGTCCCCGCCGAGGACGTCGACCGCGACGCCTTCGTCGAGGCCGGCCAGCCCGCGCTCGAAGAGCTCTCGGAGTCCCGCTGGGCCGTGAGCATCAGCGACGTCCAGGACCTGGCCTGATCGCGGGCTGAGTCCGTCTCTCCGTTCGACGCGTCTTTTTTGCTCCGACGATCCCGCAGTCGCTTCTATCGGAGGAGTCGCGTCTGCGCTCCCGAAACGGTCGACGGAAGGAAATCGACGGTCGGGCGTGTCGCCGCCAGCGGGAGGCTGGTCCAAAAAACGAGACGGTCCGCCGGGACTACACCGACTCCGAGCGGAGCGAGACGACGGGACAGCCGGCGTTCAGCAGGACCGACTGGGCCACGCTGCCGAAGAGGATCTTGCCGGTCTGACTCCGCTGTTGGGGGCTGACGACGATGTACCGCGCCTCGACGTCGTCGGCGTAGGCGACGATCTCGTCTGCCGGGTCACCGATCCGTCCGATGGCTTCCGTCTCGGCGCTCGGGGCGTGTTCCTCGATCAGGTCCGACGCGACGCTCGCCGCTCGGTCCCGCAGGGTGTCGACCGAGACGGCCTCGTCGGTGTGGGTGTAGCTGTCTTCTTCCTCCTGGATCGCCTCCGAGCGCGTCATCACGTGGAGCACGTGGATGGGCTCGTCGAACTGCCGGGCCAGCGTGTCGGCCTCGCTGAGGACGGCCTGTGCTTGACCACCGCTGTCGACTGCGGCTACGATAACCATATTCGCCGTTCGACCCCATCCTTCTTATATTTTTATCGTGAGATACCCGCCGGGCGCCGCGAGGGACAGGCCTTTTATCGTCGGTGGTCGACCCGCGTGTGATGGCATCGCCGCTCGGCATCATCGTCTCCGCTATCGTCCCGATCCTGCTGATTCTCGCCGCCGGATTCGCGCTCGACCGGGCCCAGGACATCGATCCCGGGCCGCTGAACACGCTCTCGCTGTTCGTCCTGACGCCGGCGCTCGTGATCCACAGCATCACCCTCACCGATCTGGGTGCCGGCACGCTGCTGCGGATCACCGCGGGCGTCGGCGCGTTCATCTTCGGACTCCTCGCGGTGAGTTGGCTCTACGGGCGGGCGACGGGCAAGGAGGACGCGGTGTTGAACACCTTCCTGCTCGTCGCCGTCTTCGGCAACACCGGCGCGCTCGGGATTCCCCTGGCCGACTTCGCGTACGGCGATCTCGGCCGACAGACGGCGGTCCTCTTCGCCGCCGTCCACGGCGCGCTGGTGTTCACCCTCGGGCTGTTCATCGCGCTGAACTCGGACGACGAGGCCGGCGCCACCGTCCTCAAGCGAGTGCTCCGCTATCCGCTCGTCTACGCCGTGGGGCTGGCGATCGTAGCGCGGGCCGCCGGCGTGGTCCCGCCGGCCGATTCGGCGCTGATGGAGACCCTCGGCCTCGTCGGCGAGGCGTCGATTCCGGTGATGCTCCTGATCTTGGGCATCCAACTCTCGGAGACGGAGTACCGGGGCGCGCTCTCGATGACGGTGACGCCCACGCTGTTCCGCTTCGGCGTCTCCCCGCTCGTCGGCCTCGTCGTCGCCGTCGCGCTCGGATTTCAGAACGCGGTGGTCGCGGAGGTGTTCGTCCTGCTGACGGCGATGCCGGTCGCGGTCGCGCCGGTCATCTTCGTCGTGGAGTTCGCCGGCGACACGACGGTCGGCGGCGTGCGGCTGCCGGAGTTCGTCTCGGCGAGCGTCTTCGTGACGACGCTGGCGTCGATTCCGATCGTGACGGTCGTCATCGCGCTGTTGAAATCCGGGATCGTGATCTGAAGCCGAGGGAAGAAAACGCGACGCGAGGGCGACGTCGACGCGTCCGCGGCAGGGGTGAATCCGAAAGGGCGATCGATCAGCGACCGATCAGAGCAGGCCGAACGCCCGCGGGAGCGCGAGCGCGAGCTCCGGCAGGAGGATGAGGAGGAGAAGCACGAAGGCAAGCGGGAGGTAGTACGGGAGCATCGACCGCATCACCTCGTCGAGGGACTCGTCTGTCACCCGTTCGAGGACGAACAGGATGAGGCCGAACGGCGGCGTGATGAGCCCGTACATCAGCGTGACCACCATCACGATCCCGAAGTGGATCGGGTCGATCCCGAGTTCGGGGTACAGCGGGACCAGCATCGGGACCATAATCAGGAGCACCGCCGTCCCCTCCATAAACGTCCCGAGGACCAGGAGGACGAGCGCCAAGAGCAGCATCGTCACGGTCGGCCCCGCGCCGATCCCGGTGATGATGCCCCCGATGAGATCCGGGATGCCGGCGAGCGTCAGCCAGTAGGCATAGAGGTTCGCGAACCCGAAGATGACCACGATGCTCGCGGTGTCCTCAAAGGTGTCCTTGCTCACCTCGAAGAGGTCCGAGAGCGTGATCGACCGGTAGTAGACGAAGCCCAGGAAGATCGCGTACACGACGGCGACCAGCGCGGCCTCCGTCGCGGTGAAGATGCCGGCGAGGATGCCACCGACGATGATGAGCGGCGTGATGAGCCCCGGCACGGCCTTGACGAACGACTCCAGGAGCGCCGAGAGGTCGTAGGAGCCCTCCTGGGGCCAGTCGCCGGTGCGGGCCAGGTAGTAGACGGTCGCCGCCATCGCGAGCGCCATCAGGACCCCGGGGACGACGCCGGCGATGAACAGCGTCCCGATCGACTCCTGGGCGAGGACGGCGTAGACGACGATCGGGATGCTCGGCGGGATGATCGGCCCGATGATCGAGGAGGCGCCCGTGATCCCGACGGCGTCGTCGCCGGCGTAGCCGTTCGAGGTCATCGCCTCGTACTCGACGCTGCCGATGCCGGCCGCGTCGGCGACCGCGGAGCCGCTCATCCCCGAGAAGATCAGGCTCACGACGACGTTCACCTGCGCGAGCCCGCCGCGGACGGGGCCGACGAGTTCGGTGGCAAAGTTGAACATATCGTCGGTGATCCCGGTGATGTTCATAATCCGCCCGGCCATCAGGAAGAACGGCACCGCCAGCAGGACCCAGGAGTTCATCCCGGCCCAGAACCGCTGGGTGATGACGATGTAGTTCAGTTCGGGCCCGATCGGGAGCATCATAATCGCCACCACGGTGAGGCCCAGCGAGTAGGCCGCGGGGACGCCGATCCCGTACAGGAGCATCAGGATGCCGATGAACGCGGCGAGGACGACTTCGGACATCAGATCCCCTCCCGGATCTCACCGAGCCGACGCCGCGTGTCGTCGAGGACGGCCACCAAGAGGACCGCCGCGCTGACGCCGAAGAACAGGTAGCCCCACCCCACCTTGAACCAACTGATGAGGGGTAGCCCCGTGTCGCCGGCGGTCTGTGCGGCGACGTAGGCCGACCAGACGAGGACGACCGACAGCCCCCCCATCAGGACGTTGCGGACGAGCAAGAGCTGGTCCGTTCGATCGGTGATCCGCCGGAGGACCGGCAGGAAGGAGATGTCCGCGTTGTTCTTGAAGAGATACGGAATCGCGAGGATCGACAAGAGCGCGAGGGTCGTCCTGGCGACTTCGTAGGTCCAGTACAGGTCGATCGGAAACGACACGTACCGGCTGAGAACCTGAACGACGCCCACCACCAACATCACGTGCAACAGTAGTACGCCGATCGCGACGGTGATCCTATCGAACCAGTCTGTTCCCATACTATCGTGGACGTTTACCAATGATTATAAACTCTGGGATCTCTGGCGAGAGCGGCTAGCGCCCCGGATCGCGTCTCGATGTCCCCGACCGCAGAGCGCCACTGTCGACCTCGCCGCGGAGGAGCCATCACCGCGGAACGGCGCCCGGCGACCGCCCCCGATGCGTCGCCGTCGCTATCGATCAGTTTCGTTCCAAAAGATTATAATACGATAATCGTCACCCTCACGTATGCGCGGATTAGCGAAGACCACCCGAGAGTTCGGCGGGATGGAACTCCTCGACCTCGATCGACCCGCCCCGTCCGCGGACGAGGTGCTCATCGAGGTCGACTACGCGGGACTCTGCGGGAGCGACGCGGGGATCTACGCGTTCAAGCCGGCGTTCGAGCGGATGGATCCGCCGACGGTGATCGGCCACGAGTACACGGGGCGGATCGTCGAACTCGGCGCGGACGTCACGTCGTTTTCCGTCGGCGAGCGCGTGGTCGAACGGCCGATCAGAGGCTGTGGCGAGTGTTACCAGTGTCAGACCGGCCTGGAGAACCTCTGTCAGGACATCGAACTGACCGGGATCGACCACGACGGCGCGTACGCCGAGTACATCGTCGCGCCCGCCGACACTCTCCAGTCGGTCCCCGACGACGTCGATCCGCGGCACGCCGCGCTGGCGGAGCCGACCGCCGTGAGCACGCGCGCCGTCATCGAGAACTCCCGGGTCGGCGCCGGCGATCGGGTCCTCGTCGCGGGACCGGGCCCGATCGGACTGCTCACCGCGCAGGTCGCGCGCGCCCAGGGTGCCGTCGTCACCGTCGCGGGCGTGAGTTCGGACACCGAGTACCGACTCCCGCTCGCGGAGAAACTGGGCTTCGAGGCCGTCAACATCGAAGAGACGGACCTTGAGACCTATCGCGAAGAGTTCACCGACGGCATCGGCTACGACGTCGTCTTCGACACGACCGGCCACCCGTCGGGGCTCCAGTTGGCCGCCGACGAGGTCAGGAAGGGCGGCCAGATCGTGTTGGTCGGCCAGCCCGGCGAGGCGACGATCTCCTACACGCCGCTCGTCCGCGCCGAGGTCGACCTCCAGTGTTCTTACAGCGCGCTCTACGAGGACTTCGAGCGGGCGTTCCGCCTGAGCGCCTCCGGCGACGTGGACCACGAGACCTTCCTCGACGACCGGTTCGACCTCCTCGACGCCGAGTCCGCCTTCGAGTCGTTCCTGGCGGGCGAGACGTGCAAGCCCGTCTTCGACGTCTCCGTACTGCGCGAAGAATAAGGCGGCATCGAGCCCGCAGCAGTTCCGCAGGCCCACCGAACGCTCGATCGTATTCTCGGCCCGACTTCGGTTGTCCGAGAGGCCGCTTCAGTCGGTCCGCGGGTCCCACTCGTTCCACTCGCGCTCGACGAGGAAGTCGTCGAGCTTGCCCTTCGGGTCCTCGAAGACGTGCGAGCCGTGGAAGACGAGCAGCGTCTCGAAGTCGTACTGCAGGAGGTTATAGAGGTTCAGCTCGGCGTCCTCGTGGTTCGCGTTGAACAGCGCCGGCGGCGGCAGGAGGTAGCCCGCCGGGAGCCCGCCGCGGTCGGCGCCGTCGAGCACGTCGCCCGAGATCAGGATGTTACGGTCCTCTAAGAGGAGCGCGGAGGTCGCCTCGGTGTGGCCGGGCACCTGAATCACGCGGATGTTGCCATCGAGGAGGTCGCCGTCCTCGTAGGCGACGTCGGGCTCGATCTCGATGCCGAGTTCGTCGAAGTGCTCGTAGAGCTTCGTCTCGTCCGCGGGCATCGCGATCTCGGGGTCGAACGCCTCGACGACGTGCTCCAGCCCCCCGTGGTGTCCGTGGTCGCCGTGGGTGAGGAT
This sequence comes from Halobellus sp. MBLA0158, assembly GCF_041477585.1. Taxonomy (NCBI): domain Archaea; kingdom Methanobacteriati; phylum Methanobacteriota; class Halobacteria; order Halobacteriales; family Haloferacaceae; genus Halobellus; species Halobellus rubicundus. Next base: position 1,250,549 of record NZ_JBGNYA010000001.1, on the reverse strand, counting down.
GACGCGGTCGACGCGGCCGTACTCGGATTCGAGCGTCTCGACGAGTTCGGCCCCGTTCTCCTCGAACGCGGTGTCGACGAGCGTGACTTGGCCGTCCTCGGGTTGGTTCTGCAGGACGAACACGCGGACGTGTTCGAACTGAATCTGGTCGATGTCCTCGACGACGTTGCTGACGGTCATCTCGCCTGAAACTGGGTCGATCTACTACATAATTTTGACGGAGACCGATCGTTCGTTCGCCGTCCCGTCGCGCCCCACGCTGTCGAGATCCGAATTCCGGGGGTTTTGATGCGTGTTTCAACAATGTCGAAATACTGTCGGCGAACAGGCGGGCGTCTCGGATTCAATAACATATGTACGTATGTTATTCAAAGCAAGGACTGTGCGATCTCAGATTCAACGATGTTGAAACGCTGGAGCGCCGTCTTCCCACGTCACTACCAGCAGATGAAAACCGGAGGGTGGGTTTATATATACAAGCCGACGACGGAACGGTGTATGTCAGTCGAGAGTCCAGCAGACGGCGTGGGTGTCGTGCAGTTAGATCACGTCCGCGTGTTCGTGCTCGAAGACCGGCCCGCCGGCGACGTCACCGTCATCGACGCCGGATTCCCCGACGACGGCGAGGACGTCGTCTCCACCCTCGAATCCGAGTACGGCGGGGTCGATCGGCTGATCGTCTCCCACGGCGACGAGGGACACTTCGGCGGCGTGCCCGCGCTGATGGAGGCGTTCGATCCCGAACTCCTCGTGCCGGGCGGCTGCAAGGGATTCTACGACGCGCTCGACTACGACGCCGACCACCACTTCAGCCACGACGAGCGCCTCGACGGCGGAGTTCGCGTGATCCAGGTCCCGGGACACACCGCCGCGAACAGCAGTTTCCTCCTCGAAGACGAGGGGGTTCTGATCGCCGGCGACGTCCTGGAGGGGTCCGATCGGCGCGGACTCCCCGCGGGGTATCTCGTCCCCCCGGCCGCGGAGTTCGCCGACGCTGGCCACGCGGCCGCCGAACGGAATCTGGGCCGCTTGTTCGAGTACGACATCGAGACCGTCCTCGTGAGTCACGGGAGCCACGTCTACGACGACCCGCTCGGAAAGCTCGACGACTGGCTGCTCAATCGCGAGTGGTCGCTCACCTACTCGTGAGCCGGCCGGGCCGTGGCTGTATGACGACGAAGTGAGGCGGCACCCGTTTCAGTAATTTAAACAGTATTTTAGTGTACAAAACAGTAATCTGAGTATTCTATTTTAGTTTCTACTGCATTTAGTACTCTATTAAGCCCTTTCTATCTTTTCAAACTATTTTTAGGTTTCTTATCTGTTACAAATTTAATTCTGGTATTTTGTCAGCATAGCGGCCGCGTCGAATTCGCCAGAACGTGCCGTGAACGGCCTGATGGCCAAATTTATATGCACCTGGATGCTACGGCGTGACAATGAAGATCGACGGCTTCGCCCTCGCGGCCACAACAAACGACCTCACACGGGAGAAAGACGCCCGAGGGAAAGCAGACATCGTCGAATTTCGTATGGACAAGGCGGAAAATCCGATCGAACAACTGGAATCCTACGACGGCGAGCTTCCGATCATCGCGACGAACCGCAATCAGTGGTTCGGCGGCAAGGCGCGGGACCAAGGGCGATTGGACACGCTTTTCGCGGCTTCTCGGTTCGACGACGTCGCGTACGTCGACATCGAGCTCGAAACCGCGCGGGCGAAGGAGTGGATCCTCGAGGAGTTCCGCGAGAACGACGTCCGCCTGATCATCTCACACCACGACTTCGAGACGACGCCGGACGAGGACGTCCTCACCGCGATCATCGACCAGTGCGCGGGCTACGGCGACATCGCGAAGGTCGCGGTCTACCCGAAGGACCTCTCGGACACGCTGACGCTGCTTGACGTGCTCCGGGAGGCCACCGAGGCGGGTATCGACGCCGCCGGCATCGCGATGGGCGAGATCGGCAGCCACACCCGCGCCATCGGACACGTCTACGGCTCTAAGCTCGGCTACGCGCCGCTCCTCGACGACGACAGCGAGTACGCCCCGGGACAGATCCCGCTGGGCAAGCTCCGGGCGCTCGTCGAGTCGACGCGGATCGCCGGGACGAACCTCGAACGGATCGAGGCCGTCGAGGACGACGTCACCGTTCCCTCCGAGCTGACGCTCCCGAACTGAGAAGGCGGCCGCGACGGCGTCAGTCGTCGATTTTCGCTTTTTGCGCTGTTACACTGTTTTGAGCGGCTCTACCAGCCGGAGGTCCTTCTCGTCGGCGATCCGGCGGATCTTGGTGAGGACGTCCTCGGTCGCGCCGCGCTCGGCGCCGATGCGAATGCGGGCGCTGGAGACGTCGCTCGTGCCTTCGGGCGCGGAGATCGAGAGATCCGTCACCGACGCGTTCGCCGACTCCTGGATGCGCGAGAGCGTGTCCGAGAGGTCGGTGTCGATGACGTGCCCCGAGAGGATCACCGTGAGGCCCTCGCTGTACCGCTCGGTGCCGGCCTGGATCACGTTGATCCCGGCGTCGCGGAGGTCGTCGATGATCTTCTCGAAGCGGTCCGGCGTCGCCTCGACGTCGACCTCGACGGGGATGTGCCCGCGCGGGGTGACGTTGCCCCGCTCGTGGAAGATCGACAGGAGGTTCCCGCCGTTGTCCGCGATCGGCCGGAGCGACCGGAGGAGTTCGCCCGGCTCGTCGATCAGCTCCAGTCTGAGGGTGTACGCCCGGATGTCCGACTGTGCGTCACTCATCGGCGTCCCACCCCGTCGTGCGAGTCATTGGCAGTCCCAATCAAACCGTGGGGTCGAAATAAGTATACTGCCGCCGTCCGTATTCGGCCGCGAGTAAACGAAGCCACGGATATCCGACGCCTTCGGGACTCTCGCACCAGTATCGTAAACTATTATGTGAATATCTACCGAGTACCGCGTGAGTTCCGATGTCAGACCGCACGCTAGAGGACGCGATCCAGTCCGCAGAGAGCCCCGTGAGTCTCCTCCGGGACCTCGGACTGGCGCAGTTCACAGACCTCCCGGACGAGTTCACCCACTGGATCGAAGAACAGCGCGCCTGGCAGGAGAGCGTCGCGTTCGCCGACCAGTCGTACCACATGACGGACCTGCGGATCCAGGGCCGCGAGGCCGTCGACCTCTACGCCGAATACGCCGTCAACGACTTCAGTCAGTTCGACGTCGGGCAGGCGAAACAGCTCGTCGTCCCCAACCCCGACGGCTACCTCATCGGCGACGCCATCCTCTTCCGCGAGGCCGAAGACCGCTTCCTCAGCGTCGGCGCCGCAGCCGCTCACAACTGGCTCGACTACCAGGCAGAAACAGGCGACTACGACGTCGACGTCGAGATGCAGCCGCGGCCGGTCGCGACCGGCGACGACCCCGAGAACTTCCGGTTCCAGGTCCAGGGCCCCGACGCGGTCGCCGTGATGGAGGAAGCGCTCGACGGCGACATCCCCGACCTCGGCTTCTTCCGCTTCGCGGAGGTCTCGATCGACGGCGTCGACGCCTACCTCCTCCGCCACGGGATGGCCGGCGAGGCCGGCTTCGAGTTCTGGGGCGACTACGACGACGGCGACGCGGTCCGGGAAACGATCCTCGACGCCGGCGAGGAGTACGGAATCCGCCGGCTCGGCTCGAAGAGCTACCAGAGCGCCAACACCGTCCTGGGGTGGCTCCCGCTGCCGGTGCCGGCGATCTACACCGGCGAGGAGATGCGGGACTTCCGCGAGTGGCTCGACCTCCGGCGCGGGCTCATCTCCATCGGCGGGAGCTTCGACTCCGAGGACATCGAGGACTACTACGTCACGCCGATCGAGGTCGGCTACGACCACATCGTCGACTTCGACCACGACTTCGTCGGCAAGGCGGCCCTCGAAGAGGAGATCGACGATCCCGACCGGAAGAAGGTCACGCTGGTGTGGGACGACGACGACGTCGTCGACGTCTTCGCGTCGCTCTTCCGCGAGGGCGAGACGCACAAATTTATGGATATGCCGGCGCCGCGCTCGTCGGCGTGCCACTACGACGAAGTGACGAAGGACGGCGAGCACGTCGGCGTCTCGAAGTGGATGAGCTACATCTACAACCACCGGGAGATGCTCTCGCTGGCCCTCCTCGACACCGAGTACGCCGAACCCGGTACTGAGGTCACGCTCACCTGGGGCGAGGCCGACGGCTCCGGGAACAAGAGCGTCGAGCGCCACGTCGAAACGGAGATCTCCGCGACCGTCGCGAAGGCCCCGTACAAGGCCGATCGGCGCTGAAGGGTCCTGCGGCTCTGCGGTTCTGCGCTCGCGTTCCGCACGTCGCTCGCGCGAACGGGGCGTCGAGTCGCCGCAGAATCAGTCCGAGATGAATTTGTTGTCGCGCCAGTTCACGCCGTTCGAGCCGCCCTCGCTCTGGGACGGATTCTCGACGACTTCGATGCTCGCCGGGCGCTCTTCGCCCTCGACGATCCGGTGGGCTTCGAGTTCGTCGTCGACCTCAGTGATCGCCGTGAGCGTCCCCTTCTCGGCGAGGAGCGCGATCTCGCGGAGGACGAGGAACATCGGATACTGGAGGGCGGTGTTCTGGAGGACGGTCTCGCGGTCGCCCTTGAAGCAGGCGAACTCGACGAGCTCTGAGGGGATCTCCTCTTCTTCTTCCTCCCAGCGGGGCGCGCCGGCGCGCGGCGGCTCCTCCTCGTAGACGCGGTTTTCCGTGATGCTGGCTTTCAGCTGTGCCGTCGGCGTGTACTTGCTCAGGTCGTCCTCGGCGGCGACGGCCTTGAGAATGAGCGTGTTGTTGCGACGGGTCACCTCGACGTCGTCGACCTCGGGGGGCAGGTCCGGGTCACCGTTCAGGTACTCTTCGACCTCTTCGAGGGGCAGTTCAAGTGTCGAGTGAAGTCGGAATACGCGGCCTGACATAGTTATGGTGGTTGGATGGTACCCGTACGAGACGGACGCGACGCGACGTCGGTACCTGCGTGATGGTACGGGCCGGGGGCTTATAGGGTCTCTGCTATCTGGTAACTGGGCGGGACGGACCGCTCCGGTCGGACGCCTCCCCTACGCCTGGAGCGTCGCTTCGAGCTCGCCGCGCTCGTCGAGTTCCGCGAGGATGTCGCTGCCGCCGATGAACTCCCCGTCGACGTACGTCTGCGGGATCGTCTCCCAGCCGCTGTGGGATTCGAGCGCCGCCCGGTACTGATCGAGCGCGGGGAGGACGTCGATCGTCTCGAACTCCTCTTCGTACTGGGAGATGAGGTTCACCGCGCGCTGGGAGTAGCCGCACTGGGGCATCAGTCGGTTCCCCTTCATAAACAGGACCACGTCGTTGGACTCGATGGCCTCGTCGACCCGGGACTGCACTTCGTCGTCGGACAGGTCCGAATCGGGCTGGAACGTCATACCGACCCGTAGGCGGTCCGCAGTCAAATGGGTTGCGTCGGCGACCGTCGGGGACGGGGAGGCCGGGGAAGGCGGGTCACTCCTCGCCGACGCGCACGACGTCGATGAGCGAGTAGACGGGGACCCCCTCGATCTCGTCGATGCCCTGCTTGTCGACGATCACGACGCAGGCGACCGGGTCGCCACCCTCCTCGCGGATCGACTCGACCGTCTCGCGCATCGTCGTCCCGGAGGTGATCGTGTCGTCGACGACGTAGCACTCGCGGTCGCGGATCTGCGCGAAGTTCCGGGAGAACGACCCGCCGAGCTCCTCGATATCGCCTTCCTCCCACTGGTGTTTCGCCGGCGCGTAGGAGCCGAGATCCGTATCGAGTTCGCTCGCGACGACCGTCGCCAGCGGCGCGCCCGCCTTCTCGATGCCGATGGTGAGATCGACCTCCTCGCCCTCCTTCAACAGGAGGTCGGCCATCGCGCGCCCGATCTGGGTGAGGCGGGTCGAGTCCCGGCCGACGGCGCTCCAGTCGACGTGGATGTCGTGCGGCCCGCTCGCGCCGGTCGTCTCCGCGTCGGGCTGGTCCGGCTCTTCGTATCCCGTCGAGCCGCTCCGCTCGACGAGCCAGCTCGCGGTCTCCCTGGAGACGTTCAGTTCGTCCGCGATCTCGCCCTTCGAGAGCCCACGCTCGGCGAGTTCGGCCGCGCTGGCGATGAGATCGTCAACGTTCTTCATACGCGCTGAATTGGACGGCGGTTTTTATAGTGGTGTCGTCGTCGACGAACGCCGACTCGAAGTCCCCGAGACCGTAGACGCCGGTGACGAGCGCGTCGCAGAACCACTCCGGGAGCGTCCCGAGCGCCTCGACGGCCGCCTCGAAGTGCCGCACGTTCGAGTTGACGCTCCCGACGAGCGCCTTGTTCTCCAGGACCATCTCGCGGTGGAGGCGGCCGCCGTCGATCTCGAACTCCCAAGGCTCGGGGACGCCGAGGAGCGCGCCGACCCCGTTCGGCGCGAGCGCCTCGACCGTCGCGAAGGCGTGTTTCGCGTACCCGGTGGCCTCGTAGACGAGGTCCATCGGCTCGTGGGCGTCGGCAACCGCCTCCACCGGCGTCTCCCGGGAGTCGACGTAGGTCGCGCCCAGTTCCTCGATGATGTCGATCGTGGGATCGGGGCGGTCGCGGCGACCGAGGCAGTAGAGCCGCTCGTAGTCGTGGCGGTCCCGGAGGAGCGCCAGCGTGAGGAGCCCGAGGCTCCCGTTGCCCAGGACGAGCGCGGACTCGGGCGCCCAATCGAACGACGAGCGGGCGGCGGCGGCGAGCTCGATCGCCTTCTCCGCGACCGAGAGCGGTTCGACGAGAAACCCGACGTCGGCGAGCTCGCGCGGCAGCGACACCAGGTACTCGCCGGGGCTCGTGAAGTACTCGGACATAAATCCGTGTGCGCCCTCGATCCCGCGCTCGTAGTACTCGCCCGAGGGCGCCATATCGGGCTCGCCGCGGTCGAAGTACTCGTTGGACTCGCCTGGCGGCCGCCGGACGGTCGGCACCACGACGTCACCGGGGGAAAACCGCGTGTCGCCGGCGTCCTCGACGACGCCGACGGCCTCGTGACCCAGAATCAGGTGGTCGGCGTCCGCCGGGAAGCCGCCGTGGCCGCCGGCGATGACCTCCTGGTCGGTCCCGTCGACCCCGACCCGGAGCGTCCGGACGAGCGCCTCGCCGGGCGCGGGCGTCGGCCGTGCGGTGTCGACGACGACCGGTCTCTCCCCCCCGCGTTCGACCGCGATCGCGTTCATACAGGCTCCTCTCTCCCGAGCCGATAAAAGATTTATTCCTTTTCGAGTTAAGATAAAGGGGCGATCGCAAGAGCCCGGCATCAGTCGAGTTCGTCGACGAGCGCGTCGGCGACGCCGACGTACTCGGCCGGCGAGAGCGCGCGGAGTTCCTCCCGGACCGACTCGTCGACGTCGAGGTCCTCGAAGAGGTCGCGGAAGTCCGCCAGGGTCACCTCGCGGCCGCGGGTGAGTTCCTTGACGCGCTCGTAGGCCTCGGTGTCGCCCTCGCGCCGGAGGATGGTCTGGACCGCCTCGCCGATGAGTTCCGGGTGGGCGTCGAGGTCCTCGCGCATCACCCGCTCGTTGGGGACGACCTTTCCTAACCCGGTCTCTGTCTTTCCGTAGCCGATCAGGCAGTGGGCGAACGCCGCGCCGACGTTGCGCTTCACCGTCGAGTCGGAGAGGTCGCGCTGGAGCCGCGAGGTGGTGACGTAGTCCGCGAGGAACTGGAGGTCCGAATTCGCCTTCGAGAGGTTTCCCTCCGAATTCTCGAAGTCGATCGGGTTCACCTTGTGCGGCATCGTCGACGAGCCGGTCTCGCCCTCCTCGGCCTCCTGGCCGAGGTACCGGTCGGAGACGTAGAGCCAGACGTCGCGGTCGAGGTCCAGGAGGACGTTGTTGACGCCGCGGAGCGCGTCGAACAGCGCCGCGAGGTCGTCGCAGGGGTTCACCTGCGTCGAGAGAGCGGTGTGTTCCAGCCCCAGCCCGGTCACGAAATCGCGGGAGAACGCGCGCCAGTCGACGTCCGGGTAGGCGGCGACGTGGGCCGCGTACGTCCCCGAGGCGCCGGCGAGCTTGCCCGAGAGGCCGGACGCGGCGTCGGCGACGCGGCCCATCGCCCGTCCGAGCCGGGCGGCGTAGACGGCCATCTCCTTGCCGAAGGTGGTCGGCGTCGCGGGCTGGCCGTGCGTCCGCGCGAGCATCGGCGTGTCGCGGTACTCGCGCGCCAGCGACTCCAGTTCGTCGCGGACGGACGCGAGCGCGGGCAAGAGCACCTCCTCGACGGCCGGCTTGGCGAGCAGTCGGTGCGCGAGGTTGTTGACGTCCTCGGAGGTGAGCCCGAAGTGGATCCACGGGTGGACCGCCTCCTCGACTCGGGTCCGCAGGAAGTACTCGACGGCCTTCACGTCGTGGTTGGTCGCGCTGTACCCCTCGGCGCCCTCGGTCTCCAGCCGCTTGATCAGCCGCGCGTCCTCGCCGTCGAAGCCGTCGACGACGGCGCGGAGGTCCGCGCGCTCGGCGTCCGAAAGCGACAGGGGCGTCGCATCGAGGTCCGCGAGCGCGATCAGGTACTCGACTTCGACACGGAGTCGGGCCCGCATCAGCGCCGCCTCGCTGGCGTACGGGACGAGCGGTTCGGTGCGGCCCGCGTACCGTCCGTCGAGCGGCGACACGGCCGCGAGCGGGTCGGAACGGGAGAGGTCCTGCATACGGAGAGACTCCGCCGTCCGCTAAAAAAGCGTGTCGAAGCGGTGGCGGTGGGTATCCCATTCCCGTGCATAGATCCGGTGTGTTTCAGCCCGTTTTCCGAGTACGCTATCCGCGTCCGTGCATACTCACCTCGGGGAGACCGCAACTGACTTACTACCCGCGCGAGGGGGCTCAGGTATGACCACGATCGCCGGCCTAGCGAGCAACCGCGGCCGAAACCTCCTGCACATCGACGAGCGAGCGCCCGGCGGCGCCGAGCTTGGCGTCGTCCTCGCGAACCACGAGGGCGCGCCCGTCCTCGACGCCGCCGCCGAGCGCGGCATTCCCACGGAAGTCGTCGAGCGCGGCGAGGACGAGTCGCGCGCGGACCACGAGCGGCGGATCCTCGATGCGCTGTCGAGCTACGACTTCGACCTGATCTGTCTGGACGGCTATATGCGGATCCTCACCGACACGTTCCTGGAAGCGACGCCGACGGTCCTCAACGTTCACCCGTCGCTGCTGCCGTCGTTCCCCGGCGACGACGCCCACGAGCAGGTGCTCGACGCCGGCGTCAGCGTGACCGGCTGCACCGTCCACGTCGTCACCGAGGAGGTCGACGCCGGGCCGGTCGTCACCCAGGAGTCGGTGCCGGTCTACGGCGACGACAACGCTGAGTCGCTGAAGTCGCGCGTCCTCTACGACGCCGAGTTCACGGCGTACCCGCGCGCCGTGCGGTGGTTCGCCCAAGGGCGTCTCGACGTCTCGGAGCGGGACGGCGAGCTCACCGTCTCGGTCGAGGGCGACGACGGCGGCGACTTCCCCGAGCGACGCGTCGTCTCGAACGACCGCGTGGCCGAACTGCGCTACGGCGAGAACCCCCACCAGGACGCCGCGGTCTACGCCGACGCCGCCGACACGGAAGCGAGCGTCGTCGGCGCGCCGCAGCTGAACGAGGGCGCGAAGGGCCTCTCGTACAACAACTACAACGACGCCGACGCGGCCCTGAACCTGATCAAGGAGTTCGCCGACGACGAGCCGGCGGCGGCGGTGATCAAACACACCAACCCCGCGGGCTGTGCGACGGCCGACACGCTCGCGGACGCCTACGCCGACGCGCTCGCGACGGACCCGATGAGCGCCTTTGGAGGAATTGTCGCGCTGAACCGCGAGTGCGACGCGGCGACCGCCGAGGAGATCGTCGACTCGTTCAAGGAGGTCGTGGTCGCGCCGGGCTACACGGACGCGGCGCTCGACGTCCTCCGTGCGAAGGACGACCTCCGCGTCCTCGACGTCGGGTCGCTCGGCGAGCGGACCGACGCGCTCACCGAGAAGCGGCTCGTCGGCGGCCGACTCGTCCAGGAGCGCGACCGCTGGGCGCCCGACCGCGAGGACGTCGAGATCGCCACCGACACCCAGCCGACCGACGAGCAGCTGGAGACGATGCTGTTCGCCTGGAAGGTGCTCAAGCACGTGAAGTCCAACGGCATCGTCTTCGCCGACGGGACCGAGACCGTCGGCGTCGGAATGGGCCAGGTCTCGCGGGTCGACGCCGTCCGGCTCGCGGCGATGAAGGCCGACGAACACGCCGAGGGCAAGAGCCCCGAGGGCGCGGTGATGGCCTCCGACGCCTTCTTCCCGTTCCCCGACGGCGTCGAGGAGGCGATCGACGCCGGCGTCGAGGCGGTGATCCAGCCCGGCGGCTCGGTCAACGACGAGGATGTCATCGCCGCCTGCGACGCCCACGACGTGCCGATGGTGTTCACCGGGCGGCGGTGCTTTAGACACGACTGAGCGGGGCGAAGGAGCGCCGGAAGTAGAGGCCGAGTAGCCGACAGAGAGCGCTGCGGCGAAAAGGCGAACAGTCGGCACGGCTGCGCCCGCGTCGACGTGCCGAGCAACCGCGACCCGACGCGGGGTGAATTCTACGTCACGGGGCGTCTGGCCCCGCGATCGTATATAAATCCCCGCCGGAATCGCCGATCGCGCGGACCCGGCTGGCGGCGGCCGACCCTACTCGTCGTCGATCATCCGCACGACCAGGATGGGCTTGTCGGTGTTCTCGACGACGCGTTCGGTGACGCTGCCGAGGTTCGCGAGCTTGTCCCGCCCCGACCGCCCGTGGGTGCCCATCACGATCAGATCGACGTCCGAGTCCTCGGCGTAGTCGAGGATCGCCCGGTAGGGAATCCCGTCGCGGACGGTCGTCTCGCAGTCGACGCCGGCGTCGGCCGCGGCGTCGGCGACTCGGTCGACGGCCCCGCGGGCGTCGTCCTCCAGCGACGCCTTGAGTTCGGGCTTCTGTTCCTCGCCGGCAGCTAAATAGAGGCGTCGGTCGACCACGGACAGCGCGTGGACCGTCGCCTCGCGCGTGGCCGCGATGTCGAGTGCGTGTTCGAGCGCCTGGAGCGTGCCGTCGCTTCCGTCGGTGGGAACGAGGATGCGGTCGTACATCTCGGGTTCGTCTTCGGCCGGCGGGGCCTTGAACGGTCCCCCGATTCCCGCCCGACTCGAACAGCACACCTATTGGTCCGCCGCACGTATCGCGGGTGTGTGTACGCTGACCTTCGCCTGGCGCGCGTTCGCCGACGCGCCGCTCGTCGTGGCCGCGAACCGCGACGAACGGCTGGATCGGGCATCCGAGCCGCCGGCCGTCGCCGAGGGCGACCCGGCGTTTCTCGCCCCGCGTGACGCCGTCGCCGGCGGGACCTGGATCGGCTACAACGAGCGCGGCGTCTTCGCGGGCCTGACGAACCGCTGGGTCCGTATCGAGGACGGCGGCGAGCGCTCCCGGGGCCAGCTCGTCCGCGACGTCCTCCGGACCGAGAGCGCCGACGGCGCTCGGGCGGTCGTCGAACCCGCGGTCGAATCAGACACGTACAACGGCTTCAACCTCGTCGTCGCCGACGGCCGCGGTCGGGGACGCGACGGCGAGCCCGCGGCCTACCTCTTCGAGTGGGACGGCGACCTGCGGGTGCGACGACTGGATCCCGGCGTCCACGTCGTCGTCAACGTCGGGATCGACGGCGAGCGCTTCGACCTCGACGGCGACCCCGAACGCGGGATCGAGCAGGCACACAACGCAGAGCGGATTCTCGCGGCGCTCGACCCCACCGACTTCGACGGCCCGGTCGCCTGGCGGGACCGCGCGATGGAGATCCTCGGAGACCACGAGTACGGCGTCTGTATCCACGAACCCGACCGCGACTTCGGGACGCGCTCGTCGTCGGTCCTCACGTTCTCGGCCGACGGCGACGTCGGGTTCCGCTTCGCGGACGGGCCGCCCTGTGAGACGTCGTTCGAACGGGTCGAAAGTCAGGTTTAAACGAGTCGCGGGCGTCGAACCCCCTATGAGCGCAGGCGACCCCGAAGCCGACCTCTCGGAGGACGAACGTCGCGGGCTGGAACTCATCCGAGAGACCGGTGGGATCCACCAGAGCGACTTCTGGAAGGAACTCGATATCTCCTCGCGGAAGGGTAGCCGGATCGCCGAGAGCCTCGCGTCCCAGGGGCTCATCGAGCGCGAGGACACCGTCTACGACGGCCACAACACCTACCACCTCGAACCCGCCGCGCGCGATCTCGACTTCTCGCTGCTTATGGCGGGCGACATGCTCTCGCCGTTCATCGGCGAGGAAGAGGTGAACCACAACAGCGACGCCTTCTCGCAGTGGCTGATGAACCTCGCCTACGAGGAGTACTGAGCCTCGACGTCGCGGTTTCGGCTGTTAGGCTCCGCGTGATTTACACTCGGCGCGAGCGTCGGCCGTAGCGGGATTCGGTACGCGATCGGCGGTCCGAACGGCGACGCGTCGCGAACGGCTCGCAGCGAGAAGGCCGGGCAGCAGCGGCCCGCGGGCTACTCTTCGTCTTCCTCGTCGTCGGCCGGTTCGAGGTCGTTGTCGGCGATGTACTCGGCGATCTCGTCGTTCGAGAGTTCGACGAACGCCTCGGTGTCGGTCGAGACCGTCGCGACGTCGACGCCGTCGGCTTCGAGTTCGTCCTCGTTGGCCGAGGCGATCGCCCGCAGCGCGAGGCCGACGCCCTCGTCGAGGGAGAGGCCTTCGGCGTAGTTCTCTTCGAGGTGCTCCTGGATGTCGCTGCGGTCGGCGCCGATCGAGACGGCCTTCCACTCGTAGGGCGTCCCCGAGGGGTCCGTCTCGTAGAGTCGGGGCTCGCCGTTCTCGATGCCGCCGATGAGCAGCGCCACCCCGAAGGGGCGCGCGCCGCCGACCTGGGTGTACTGCTGGATGTGGTCTGTGACGTTCTTCGTGAGCGTCTCGATCCCGACGGCCTCGCCGTAGCGGAGGCGGTTGACCTGGGCCTGACGCCGCGCGAAGTCGATCAGCTGGCGGGCGTCGGCGACGTGCCCCGCCGAGGCGATGCCGGCGTGGTCGTCGGCCTTGTGGATCTTCTCGACGCTCGTCGGCTCCATCAGCGGGGAGCGCGAACGCTTGTCGGCCGCCAGCACGACGCCCTCCGCCGTGCGGACGCCGACGCTCGCGGTCCCTCGCTTTACGGCCTCGCGCGCGTACTCTACCTGATAGAGACGACCGTCGGGCGAGAAGATCGTGATCCCACGGTCGTATGCCTGCTGTTGGGCTTGTCCCTGCATAGTATCACTCGAAATCGAGCCGCGTCGCGCCCGCGAACCCCTCCGCCCGCTCGACGTCGACGCGACTGTCGCGGACGACGGCGGCGTGAGGCTCGTTCTCGAACACGACGTCTCTCTGTTTGCCACGTCCGGTCCGGCCGTTCAAATACCTTTCCTCACAGGCACGAACGGTCCCCGAGATCCCCCGGACGCGGAGGCCGACCTCGTGGCCGTCGACGCGGTCGAGCGTCGCCAGGGCGGCCCGCGCGCGGTCCTCTGTGCCTCGGTGGGCGCGGACGATCGTCTCGCCGTCCCCGTCCGAGAGCGCGAAACCGAGCACCGTCAGGTCGGTCTCGGCGCTGCCGACGTCGCCGTAGAGGTTCTGGGCGGCGTACCAGAGGTCCCGCTGGAAGGCCCCCCGCGAGAAGTCCGCGTCGGGCCAGGTCTCGATCCCGACCGCGAGGTAGCGCCAGCGCGGCTGGAGGTGCTTCGGGAGGTGTTTCATCGGGCTACTCCTCGCCTGCGCCGGCTTCGTTCGGGTCGCCGTCGACCGCGACGCGCTCGCTCGACTCGCCGAAGCGCTCGGCGACGAGGACGCCGACCTGGTCGTGGACGCGCTCGACCGCGGTGAGGACGAACCCCTCGTCGGTCAGCGCGTCGACGAGCGTGCCCACCGTCGCGGGGTCGTCGACCTCCGGGCTGTAGAACGGTTCGTCGGGATCGGGCGTGCCGAAGAACATCACGTCGCCGAGGACGAACCGCTTCGGGTCCAGGTCCGCGATCACTCCGATCGCCTCGCGCTTTTCGTCGTCGGAGAGGTGATGCATCGCGAAGTTCGAGGTGACGACATCGACGGGCCCGTCATAGTTCGGCGCGCGGAAGCGCCCCTCGCCGAACTCGACGTTCTCGATGCCCATTTCGGCCGCTTTCTCGTGCGCCTGATCGAGCATCCCCTCGCTGATGTCGCGGCCGACGACGCGCTTTGCGGCCGGTGCCAGCGCGAGCGCGATGGCGCCCGTGCCGGTCCCCAGATCGAGGACGACGTCGTCGGGACCGGGGTCGGCGTGTTCGACGACGAGATCCGCACAGGCGAGGTACTCCGCGCTGTCCTGGTCGTCGTCGTAGGACGCCGCCGCCTCCGAGAAGCGCTCGGCGTGTTCCTCAATCGTCTTCTTCATACCGGCCACGTTCGACGCCCGGGGTGATGAACGACTCGGACAGCCGCGTCCGATTGTGCTCGACGAGCCGCTCCCACTCCGTGAGTCCGTCGCGAGTCCACTCGGCGCCGAGGCCGATCTCCTCCCCGAGGGCGGCCAGCTCGCGCGGCGCGCGGACCTGGAGGTGCGATTCGGCGTTGGCGCTGACGACGTACGGCGCGTCGTAGTGATCGAGGAGGCGCTTCAGGCGACGGAGCTTGTCGAGGTGGCGGACGCGGCCGCCGCCGCGGTCCCGGAGGACGGGCGCGAGGTTCACCTCGATCCGGACGTCGTTGTCGCGGGCGGCCTTCGCGAGCACGTGGTTGACGTCGCCGTCGCCGCCGATCCCGTCGGTTCCATCGTCGTCCCGGGTGCCCTCGAACGGCCGCGCGAGCACGTCGACGCGGGCCTGCTCGACCGCGAAGCGGTTCAGCCCGTCGGTCCCGCCGGCGACGATCACCACCTCGTGTTTCGGCCGGGCGTTCCCGACCGCGCCGCTGGCGTGCTGGGGATCGGGGGCGACGATCTCGACGCCGTCGGCGACGTCGACGTTCGCGGCCTCCCGGAGCGTCTCGTAGTCGGGATCGGCGTCGTCGGCGCGGACGACCACGCCCGCGTAGCCGTGGCGCTCGGCCGTCAGCGCGAGGCGCGAGGCCGTGCTCTCGCCGTCGGGGTGGGCGTGGACCGCCTCGTACATACGGGAGGAGACAGGGCGGGCGAGTATGGGAGTTGCGGTCGGGCGACGGGCGGCCGAGCGGGGAGTCAGCCGACCAGCCGTCGCGCGGCGTCGGTCAGCGCCTCGGCGGCGCGGCGCACGTCCGCGACGTCGACGTACTCGCGCTCGGCGTGGGCCACGGCACCCCGGTCGTCGGCGAGGACCCCCGGACCGAAGACGACCACCGGCGCGGGCGAGAAGTACGACGCCTCCGTCGCGGCGGTGAAGGGCCGCACCGCGCCGGAGCCGCCCGCGCGCTCGCTCGCGGCGGCGAGCGTCCGCACGAGGTCGTGGTCCGCGTCGGTCGCGAACGCCTCCAGGAACGGCGTCGGCCGGTCCGTGAGCGCGAAGTCGACGCCGACGTCGTCGGGGACGGCCTCGCGGACCGCGGTTTCGAGCTCGGACCGGAAACCTTCTGCCGTCTCCGGCGGGACGCTCCTCCGGTCGAGGACGAGCTCGCAGTTGGCGGGCACCTGATTGGTCGCGTCGCCGCCGACCACGGTCGTCGGCGTCAGCGTCGCGCGGCCGAGCTGCGGGTGAGCCGCCCGCCCCTCGTCGAAGGTCCGGATCGCTCCGAGCGCGCCCTCCAGGCCCGCGATGGCGTTCGCGCCGGAGTCGGGCTCGGCGGCGTGGGCCGCGACGCCCGAGAGCGTGAGCGTGCCCTGGAAGCGGCCCTTCGCGGCGGTGCAGACGTCCAGATCGGTAGGCTCGCCCACGACGTAGCAATCGCCGTCGAGGTCGAGCGCCGCCGCGCCGGTCGACAGCGCCTCCTCGTCGGGCGTCACCGCGAGCGTCACGCGGGCGTCCGCTCGGGGCTCGACGGCGAAGAACGCCGAGAGGATCGCCGCGAGCGGGCCCTTGGCGTCGCAGGCGCCGCGGCCGTGGATCCGGACGAGTTCCCCGTCGACCTGCTCGCGCTCGAAGGCGACGTGCGGCGAGACGGTGTCGATGTGGGTGTTGAAGACGAGGTGCGTCTCGGGGTCGTCGCCGGCGTCCGCGCCGGCTTTCGTCGCGATGATGTTGCCCGCGTCGTCGACGCGGACGTCGATGCCCCGAGACTCGACCGTCTCCACGAGGAACTCCCGCATCTCATCGACGTTCTCGTTCGAGGTGATCGGGACCGCGGATTCGAGGAAGGAGACGGGGTCGAATCCCTGATGCGAATCCGCGTCGGGGTCAGCGTCGGAATCCGCGCCCGCCATCTACGTCGATCGCACCACGACGTCGAGTTCGCCCGCGAACTCGCGTTCGGCGGGGCCGGCGAGCGTCGCGGGCCCGTCGTCGGGCACCGTGATCCGGAGGTCGCCCCCGGGCGGGCTGACCGTCATCGAGTCGGAGCCGTCGACGAGGCCGAGCCGCTTGGCGACCGCGGCGACCGCGACCGCACCGGTCCCGCACGAGCGGGTCTCGCCCTCGACGCCGCGCTCGTAGGTGCGCTGGCGGAACTGGGGGTTGCCCTCGCGGTCCTCGCCGTCCCGCGAGGCGAGCGTGACGTTCGCGCCCTCGGGGAAGACGTCGGCGTAGCGGACCGCGGGCGCGACCGATTCGAGGTCGACCGCGTCGACGTCGTCGACGACCGCGACGGCGTGAGGGACGCCCGTGTTGACTGCGGTGACGGTGAGTCCCTCGACGTCCTCTTCGATGAGTTCGGCTTCGCGGCTCGCGTGTCGCTCCGCTCCCGCTCGCTCTTCCGAGGCCTCACTGCGTTCGGCCTCGCGGGCCAGCGGGACGTCGCGCGGACGGAAGCTCGGTTCGCCCATCTCGATCGTCACCTCGTCGCCCTCGACGACCGCGTGGCGCGTGCCCGCGGGCGTGTCGATCATCAGTTCGTCCGATCCCGTACGCTCTGCGGCCCAGGCGGCGGCGACGCGCGCGCCGTTGCCGCACATCGCGGCGACCGACCCGTCCGGCTGGACGAGCGTCATCACGACGCGCGGCGGCGAGTAGCGCTCTTCCAGATGCAAGAAGAGGACGCCGTCGGCGCCGGTGCGCGGCGAGGCGTCGTGTTCGACGCCGGTCTCGCGGTCGCAGTGGGCGGTCGCGAACGCGGGGCGGTCGGGGATCGATTCGACGGCGTCGACGACGATGAAGTCGTTGCCGGTGCCGTGGTACTTCTCGACTGGTACTCTGTCGTGCTGTACGCTCATTGGTCTAGGGTGGTGAGGTCAGTCAGGGTCTCGCGCCGACGGGACGGACGGACCGTCGCCTCCGAGAGGACGACTTCGGCCGGCCGCGGTCGGGAGTTGTAGGTGCTCGACATCTCGTATCCGTACGCGCCCGCGTTCCCAATGGCGAGGACGTGCCCGCGTCGGGGCCGCGAGAGCGACCTGTGCTCACACAGTACGTCCGCCGACTCACATATAGGTCCCGCTACCGTGACGGGGGTCGATTCGGCGTCGGGCGCCGAGAGATTCCGGATCGCGTGGTAGGCGTCGTACATCGCCGGCCGGAGGAGCGTCGTCATCCCGGCGTCGACGCCCACGACGGTGGCGTCGCGGGCCTGCTTGACCGTGTTCACGGTCGTGAGGAGCACGCCGGCGTCGGCGACGACGTACCGTCCGGGCTCGACCGCGAGCGTCGCGTCGACCTCGCCCAGCGCCTCGCGCGTCGCCTCGGCGACGGCGTCGAGGTCCAGCGGCGGCTCGTCCTCCTCGTAGGGGACGCCGAAGCCGCCGCCGACGTCGACGAACTCCAGGGAGACGACCGCGGATTCGACCTCGCGCGCGAGGTCGCCCATCCGACTGACCAGTTCGCGGTGGGCCGAGAGGTCCTCGCCCGAGATGCCGCTGCCCGCGTGGGCGTGGACGCCGACGAGGTCGAACTCGGCGGCCCACTGCTCGGCGAGGTCGGGCACGCGCTCGATCGGGATGCCGAACTTCGCGTTCGCGCCCGTCTGGACCTTCTCGTGGTGGCCGGCGCCGACGCCCGGATTCGCGCGGATGCAGAGCCGACCGTCGAAGCCGCGGTCCCGCAGGCGGTCGACCGTGTCGGCCGCGCCGACCGTGACCGTGAGGCCGGGGTGCTCGCGCCAGCGCTCGACGACGTAGTCGAGGTCGCGGGCGGGTGGATTGACCGCCGTGTACTGGACCCGGTCGCCCGGGAAGCCGGCGTCGAGCGCGCGCATCACCTCGCCCGCGGAGGCGCACTCGGCGTCCAGCCCCGCCTCGCGGACGGTCCGCAGGACCTGGGCGCCCGAGTGGGCTTTCATCGCGTAGCGGACGTCGGCGTCGGGGAACGCTGACTGGAGTCGTGCGCAGTTCTCCTCCACCCGATCGAGGTCGACGACGTAGAGCGGCGTCTCGTGCTCCCCGGCGAGCGCGAGGAGGGCCTCGCCGTCCCAGTCGGCGAGGCGCCTGACCGCCGGCCCTCCGCCGCCGGAGTGGCTCATTCCCGGAGCGCCTCCTCGCGACGGGTCTTGTCGAGGGTGTCGTCTTCGATGTCGAGCGCGACGACCGCGGGCTTGTACGCGCCGGACTCGAAGAGGTCGTGGTCGCCGAGCGAGGACTCGACGTACCGCGTGAACGCGCGGCGCTCGGACGGCAGGTGCCCGTAGATGACCTCCTCCTCGACGAGGTCGTAGACTGGAATCCGGGGGCTCAGAAGGGTGTTCTCGCCGACGACCGTGTTCTCGCCGACGTGGAAGCCGGAGGTGACTCGACAGCCCGCGCCGAGCGAGACGCCGTCTTCGATGATCACCGGCGCGTCCTCGACGGGTTCGAGGACGCCGCCGATCAGCGTGTTGGCGCCGAGCTTGACGTTCTCTCCTAACTGGGCGCAGGAGCCGACGGTGTCACACGAGTCGACGAGGGTCCCGTCGCCGACGTGGGCGCCGATGTTGACGAACGACGGCGACATCATAATGCAGTCCGAGCCGAGGTAGGCGCCGCGGCGGATCGCGGTCCCGTCGGGGGTGTTGCGGGTGCCGCGCCCGCCGAGGTCGGTCGTCGAACGGAGCGGCAGGACGTCGTAGTAGGTGACGTCGCCGTACTCGCGGGGGAGCGTCTCGCGCAGGCCGAAGTTGAGCAGGATGCCGCGCTTTACCCACTCGTTGACGACCCAGCCGTCCGGGCCGCTGTCGCCCACTTGCTCGGCCGCCCGCACCTCGCCGGTCTCCAGGGCTTCGAGGAAGGCATTGAGCGTCGACTCCACGCCGGAGCCGGCGGTCTCCGCGGAGAGGTCGTCGTCCTGGTAGCGCTGCCACAGGTCGTCGATGTCGGATTCGAGGCTCATTGGGATCGGGAAGCTCCGTCGTCTTCGTTCTCGCCGCCGGCGTCCAAGACTTCACCGAAATCGTACCGTCCGGGAGAGCGGCCGGCGAGCCAGGCCGCGGCGTCGAGCGCGCCGACCGCGAAGATGCCGCGGGAGCCGGCGCGGTGAGTCAGTTCGACGACCTCCTCGTTGCCGGCGAAGAGGACCTCGTGCTCGCCCGTGACGTCGCCCGCGCGGCGCGCGTGGACGCCGATCTCAGTCCCTTCGCGAGGCTGGTCGCCCTCGCGCCCGTGGACGCGCTCTGCCGCTTCGCCGCGGGCCTCGTCGATGTCGTCGAGGATCGTGAGCGCCGTCCCCGAGGGGGCGTCGCGCTTGCCGTTGTGGTGGGTCTCGGTCACTTCGACGTCGTAGCCCGAGAGCGCCCCGGCGGCGGCCTCGACCGCCCGGCGGAGCGCCGCGACGCCGCGGGAGAAGTTCGAGGCGCGCAGGAACGGGACCGACTCGGCGACCGAATCGAGGGTCTCCAGGTGGTCGTCGTCGTAGCCGGTCGTCCCGACGACGGCGGCGACGCCGCTGTCGGCGGCGGCCCGGAGGTAGTCGACGCTCGCCTCGGGGACGGTGAAGTCCACGAGGACGTCGATATCGTGGGATTCGAGCGCGTCGCCGAGGTCGCTGTCGGCGACGACCGCGTCGGGTGCGTCCGGCGCGTCGCCGCTCGGGACCGCCTCGGGCGTCCGGGTCGCCGCGAGGACGTAGTCGACGTCGTCGTGGTCGGCGGCGGCCGTGAGGAGTTCGCCGCCCATCCGACCGCTTGCGCCCGTGATCGCGACGCGGAGCCCGCCCATCAGACGGCCTCCGTCGCCTCTCGTTCCGTCTCCAGTTCCGCGAGGATCCGCTCCATCTCGGCGTGGTTGTCGTCTTCGAGGTCCGTAAGCGGCGAGCGGAGCCGGGCGGGGCCGTAGCCGCGGATCTCCATCGCGGCCTTGACCGGGATCGGGTTCGTCTCGACGAACAGGTGCCGGAACAGCGGCGACAGCTCGTAGTGGAGCTCGCGGGCCCGTTCGAGGTCGTCGCCGACGGCGGCGTCGACGAGCTCGACCATCCGCTCGGGCTCGACGTTGCCCGCGACGGAGATGACGCCGCGACCGCCGAGCGAGCAGATCGGGAGCGTCAGCGCGTCGTCGCCGGACAGAACCGAAAGATCCTCGCCGCGGGTGTACTCGATCACTTCCGAGATCTGTGCGATGTCGCCGCTGGCGGCCTTGTACGCCCGGATGTTCTCGTGAGCGGCCAGTTCGCCGACCGTCTCGGGCTCGATGTTACGACCCGTTCGGCTCGGGACGTTGTAGACGATCTGCGGGAGGTCGACCGCGTCGGCGATGGCCTCGAAGTGCTGGCGGAGGCCCGCCTGTTCGGGCTTGTTGTAGTACGGCGAGATCAGGAGGAGGCCGTCGGCGCCGGCGTCGGCCGCGCGCTGGGAGAGGTCCAGCGCCTCGTGGGTCGAGTTCGAGCCCGAGCCCGCGATCACGGGCACGTCGTCGACGGCCTCGACGACCGTCTCGACGACCTCGATGTGTTCGTCGTGGGTCAGCGTCGCGCTCTCGCCGGTCGAGCCGGCGGGCACGAGGCCCGCGACGCCGGCGGCTTCGAGCCGCTGGGCGTCCTCGGCGAGCTGTTCGTGGTCGATCTCCTCGTCCGCGTCGAACGGCGTGGTCATCGCGGGGAACACGCCGGTGAAGTCGATATCTGTCATCGTTGGGGTGTGTACTGTCGGGTGGGGTTTGTCTCTGTCGTCATCCGGTACGCGCGGTCCGGGGGTCGCCAAGGACGGGGTCGCCACTCCCGCCCAGAGCGTTTACGCCGCGCGTTTTTTCCCGCGGAAAAGAGCGCCACCCGCCGCTGGCCGACGGGGCGAGTCCGTCGCGGACGGCGTGGCGTGTGTCACACCCGAGAGATGATCCTCCAAAATTATATACGTTTCGCAGTGGCGCGGAGCGAGCGGAACGGTCAGTCGTCGCCCTTGTATGCCCCGTCGCGCTTTCGGACACCCTCGACGCGGAGGACCGCCACGGAGAGGTGACCGCCTCGTCCAGTTTGTCGATGATGCGCTGCTGTGACTCGGCGTCGATCTGCGAGAGTTGGGACTCCGCTCGCGGCGAAAACACCCACTCCCACTCGTCGTCACTCCCCATTCGTGCCGTATTCGTCCCTGATCTCGTCGCTGGGAACGCCGTCCGTCTCGCCGAATTGCGCCTCGCTGATCGCGATGTCCTTCCAGAGGCCCGCTCCCTCCGGGTGGTTCACCGAGTCGCGGAGGGCGTACCGGATGAACTCGCTCCGGCTGTTGAAGCCGCGTTCGCGCCACGTCTCGTCGACGACTTCCAGGAACGATCGGGAGATCCGGAGATTGATCCGGTCGATCTCGGGGTCCGATCCGTTCGAGTCGGCTTCCGACATACGTGCGTACATCCGTTGGATGTACGTAAAATCGTTCCGACGGGACCGGACATTCATGTACCAAGCCGCCCCCAGGTACTGTATGACCGAAATTCACCCGGATCAGCGGGTGGCGATGCTCGCCGACGCCCAGAACCTCTATCACACGGCCCAGAGCCTCTATTCCAGGAACATCGACTACTCCGCGCTCCTGGAGAAGGGCGTCTCGGGACGGAGCCTCACGCGGGCGATCGCGTACGTCGTCCGCGCGGACAGCCCCGAGGAGGAATCGTTCTTCGACGCCCTGGTCGACATCGGCTTCGAGCCGAAGATCAAGGAGATCAAGACCTTCGGCGACGGCTCGAAGAAGGCCGACTGGGACGTCGGGATGAGCCTCGACGCGGTCACGCTCGCGAACCACGTCGACACGGTCGTGCTCTGCACCGGCGACGGCGACTTTTCCAGGCTGTGCTCGCACCTCCGCCACGAGGGGGTCCGCGTCGAAGTGATGGCCTTCGAGGAGTCGACCGCCGAGGAACTGATCGACGCCGCAGACACGTTCCTCGACCTCTCGGAGCGCCAGGAGACGTTCCTGCTGTAAGGACAGAGTGCCGGGGAGGCCGGGGCCGATTCAGGTCGGACTTCAGGCCGGGCGTGACTCGCCCGCGTCGGTCCGAACTGCGACGAGCGCCGCGAGCGCCGTGCCGGCGATGGCGACGCCGGCGACGGACAGGGCGAGGGCGTCGCTGACGCCCGTCTCGAAGAAGAGGCCGCTGCTGAGAGCGAGGAGGAAGACACCGAGCGCGACGAGGCGCGCGTTGACGATCATATACGCTCCCGAATCCGCGGCGGTATATATGAATTTTCGAGTCGTCGCGGCGTGAGACGGACTAGCACTCCCCGCGCCGGACCGGGGGTGTCTTGACGCTCCGGACGGTACGGCGCGTATGAGCGACGCGAGCGGCGAGGACCTCGCCGAACTCCGGACGATCGCGGACTACCAGTTCGGCGCCGGCGCCGGCGCGGCGCTGTTCCCCCGGGCCGGTGGCGACGAACCCGAGACCGAGCGCCTGACGATCCATCGATCGACGAGCGGTCGCCCGCGGCAGGTCGTCGCGACCGAGGGCCGCGTCGTCTCCTACGGGACCGACGGCCGATTCACCCTAGGCGTCGTCGGCGGTCGGCGCCTCGTCGCGGGGCTGGAGCGGCCGAAGGCGCGGGTCGTCGTCGGCGACGAGAGCGCGCCGTTCGTCAGGGACGGGAAGAACGCCTTCGCGAAGTTCGTCCGCGAGGTCGACCCGGCGGTCCGGCCGGGCGACGAGGTCGCCGTCGTCCTCGACGACGACACCGTCCTCGGGGTGGGACGCGCGGAGCTCTCCGCGGACGCGATGGGCGACTTCGAGACGGGGATGGCTGTCAGCATCCGCGAGGGCGCCGGCGGCGAAGGCGACGAGGAGTAGGTCGTCGGTTCGGTCTCAGAGCCCGAGCGCCGTCAGGATCGGCACGCCCGAGACGAGCGCGCCGACCAGATAGCCGCCGATGGCGCCGCCGTTGAGCAGCGGCAGTCCGGCGTGGGCGCGACCCTTCAGCACCATCCACAGCAGCGCGAACAGGCCCGCGAAGGTGCCGACCATCGCGGTCAGCGCGGGGAGGTTCAATGCCGGCAGGCCGGGGACGCCGAGCGGCGGCGCGAGCGACGTCGGGACGAAGAACGCCGCGCTGGCGATCATCACCGTCGGCATCACGGCGTCGCCGAGGCCGATGAAGAACGCGTCGCGGACGTCGTCATCGTCGTCGGCATCGGCGTCAGCGTCACTTTCCTCGTCGCCATCCCGCTCGACCGCGTCGGGCGTCGAGTCCCGGAGCGAGTACGAGAGCGTCGTCGGAACGACGAGCACGACCGGGAGATTCAGGTCCATCACGCCCGAGGCCAGATCGAGCATATGTTCGGTGCCGTAGACGCTGATCGCGTCGTAGATGGCCAGCACCGCGAGGAGGACGATCGCGGGCAGGAGGCCGAAACTGATACCGAACAGCCCCGCGGCGCCGGCGCCCATCAGCACCCCGGCGGCGTCGATGACGTACCACTCCGGGTGGACGAAGAGGAGGACCGCGATCGCCGCCGACGCGACCAGCGCGGGGATCGGCGCGAGGAAGACCGAAAAGACGTACCACGCCAGCGACCCGGCCGCGAGGACGACGAATCCCTGGACGACCCAGTCGAGGTCGAACTTGAACGCCGCGAGCATCAGCGCCGTCGCGACGAGGATCGCGCCGATGTACACCAGGCTGTTGGTCGGGTCGCTCGGGTCCTCGACGGTCTGGTAGCCCGCCTCGTAGAAGGTCGGCACGAGCGCCAGCGCGCCGAGCTGCACGAGCAAGAACAGGAGGGCGGCGAATCCGACCGCGGCGGCGACGCGTCTTCGCATACGGCCACGGTTGCGGGCGGCCCACTATGGGGATTGCGCTTCGGCGGCGGCGGGAGAGCCGCAGGCCGACTCAGCGCGCGTAGAGCCGCTGGCCGACGACCGATGCCGGGCGGACGCTCGACTCGGGCGCGACGGCGACGTATGGGCGGTCCACCGGACCGAAGACGTCGACGACGCGGCCGACCGTCGAGAGCGACTCGTCGACGGCCTCGGTGCCGATTCCGGGGTGGTCGGCGTCGTCGCAGCGGACAACGAGGAGATTCTGGGCCGTCCGGGAGACGGTGCCGAGCCGCTGCATATCAGTCCCGCAGGATGCCGACGTAGGCGGCGACCGCCTGGACGAGGTCGTTCTTCGTCGAGTCCTCGGCGCCCTTCACGAGGACGCGCCCGCGGGCGTCCCACTCGCGGGGGTGCGTCACGTCGCGCTCGATGACGGCGTCGTAGCCGATCTGCTGGACGGCCTTCGCGATCTCGTCGACCGTCGGGTCCTCGATCGCGTCGTCGAGGGGGACGCGCCGGCCGTCGTCCCGGGAGACCGAGGCGTCGAGGTAGCGCGGCCAGATGACGTTCTCCACAGCCATAGTCCAACGACCGCGACGCGCCCGTAATACGGTTGTGGTCCGCGTCGGGAGCGAGCCACGGGGACTCGCAGGGCGGGGAGGCCGGTCCCGCGAGCGGTGGCCTTTATCCGACAGCGTCACCCAGTCCGGGTATGGAACCCGACCTCTCGCAGCTGGAGGACTACCTCGCGTCGGCGGGGCTCGACGGCTACCTCGTCGATGCCGACGGGTCGAACTCGACCCAGCGGTACCTCTCGGGCTTCGACGCGCCCGACCCGTTCGTGACGCTGTTCACGCCCGAGACGACTGCGATCCTCGTCTCCTCGCTGGAGTTCGGCCGCGCGAAGAAGGAGAGCCGCGCCGACGACGTCTCGCGGCTGGCGGACTACGAATACCGCTCGCTGGCCGCCGAGCACGGCACCGACGAGGCACGAGCGCGTGTCGTCGCGGCCTGGCTCGAAGACCACGCCGTCGGCTCGATCGCGGCGCCCGACCGCTTCCCGCTCGGGCCCGCCGACCGGCTCCGCGAGCGCGGCATCGCCGTCGAAGCCGAGACCGAGGACGTCGTGACCGAGATCCGCGCGCGCAAGACCGACGAGGAGATCGAGTGGATCCGCGAGGCGCAACGCGCGAACGAGGCCGCGATGCGGGCGACGAACGACCTGCTCGACGCGGCCACGATCGGCGACGACGGCGACGGCGACGTGCTCCGCTACGAGGGCGAGGTCCTGACGAGCGAGCGCGTCAAGCGGGAGATCGAGACGACGCTCCTCGAACGGGGCTGTGCCCTCGACGAGACCATCGTCGCCTGCGGCGCCGACGCCGCCGATCCCCACGACAGGGGCAGCGGCCCGCTCCGGCCCCACGAGCCGATCATCGTCGACATCTTCCCGCAGTCGAAGGCGACGAAGTACCACGCCGATATGACCCGGACCTTCGTGAAGGGCGACCCCGGCGCGGAGATCCGAGAGTGGTTCGACCTCACGCGGGAGGCGATGGACGCCGCCTTCGATGCCATCGAGCCCGGGGTGACGGGCGAGGCCGTCCACGACGCCGTCTGCGACGTCTACGAGGACGCCGGGCTGCCGACGCTCCGCTCTGACCCCACGACCGAGACGGGGTTCATCCACTCGACCGGCCACGGCGTCGGCCTGGACGTCCACGAACTCCCGCGGGTCTCGCCCGACGGCGGCGAGCTCGAACCGGGCCACGTGATCACCGTCGAGCCGGGGCTGTACGACCCCGAGATCGGCGGGATGCGGCTCGAAGACCTGGTGGTCGTCACCGAGGACGGTCACGAGAACCTGACCGAGCATCCGATCGAACTGCGGGTCTGAAGCGGGTCGACGGGGGGTCGCCGATCAGGACGACGACTCGCCCGCGCTCCCCGCGCCGTTCGAAGAGCGGTTCTGTTGGTCGCGGTACTCCCGGAGCAGCGACTCCAGCGCGTCGGCGGTGTTCGGCGTGAGGACGCCCGCGGCCTGTCGGACGACGTAGTCGTCTTCGACGAGGAACGCGTAGATCGTCTGTTCGCCGAGGATCCCGAGGCGGCGGCGGAAGGCGCGCTTGTTCACCGAGAGGAAGATCGTGTCCTCGTGGAGGCGGTGTCGCGCGTTCGTCGGCGAGAGGCCGCCCTTGGAGGTCGGCGGGAGCATCCCGCCGTTGCTTCCGACGACGAGTTCGTAGTACGCGAAGTGATCGAACTCCTCGCGGAGTTCCGTCGCGAACTCCCGCCACGGGGCGACGAGCGACCGCTGTCGGAGGTGAAAACTGACGACGAGCAGCGTCTGGTCGCCGTCGAGGTCGTCGGGCAGCGTCACGCGGCGGCCGTGCGTGTCGGTGCCCGAGGTCGTTGGGAATTTCATTCGTTGAAGGTGGCCGCACGGATGTCCGGTTCGGAGCCGATCGAGGTCGGCTCCGGCGGCGTACGGCCGTCACACGCGTGTATGTGGGTGCGGCTCGATGCGATCGACCGGTCGGTCTGGCGACGGTGCAGGTCCGTTTCCCCCGATACGTATCTTCCGACGATCGCAATAAACGTACGGACTAGAGTATCAGTTCTGATAACCTGGTGTGGAATACTGAGGGTGGCCGATCCATAATGTCTACTGTCACTGTTTACCGCTGGTTCGTCACCCCGTTTCGGCGAACCAGCGGCAACGACTGACAATAGACATTAGCAGAGGCTCGGCGGCGACGGCACCGAACCCCTTTTGACGACCGCGGCGCGTAGTCGGCGGCGATGGAGGTACTCGTCGTCGGAGCCGGCGGAATGGGCCGCTGGGCCGGCCGAACGCTCGGGTCGGCGTTCAGCGTCGCGTTCGCCGACCGCGACCCCGCCGTCGCGAGGGCGGCGGCCGAGGCGATCGACGCCGACGCCCGCGCCGTCGCTCTCGACACCGGAGAGACGTTCGCAGCGGTCTGTCTGGCCGTGCCGATCAGCGCCGCCGACGAGGCGATCGAGGCCCACGCCGACCGCGCGTCGCGGGCGATGCTCGACGTGACCGGCGTGATGGCCGAGCCGGTGACGGCGATGCGCGAGCGGCTGCCGGACCGCGAACGGGTGAGTCTGCATCCACTCTTCGCGCCCGAGAACGCGCCGGGGAACGTCGCGGCCGTCGTCGACGCCTCGGGGCCGGTGACCGAGCGGGCGATCGGAGCGATCGAGGCCGCCGGCAACGACGTCTTCGAGACCGATCCCGCCGAACACGACGCGGCGATGGAGACGGTCCAGGCCGGCGCCCACACGGCCGTGCTCGCGTACGCGCTGGCCGCGGAGGACGTCCGCGAGGAGTTCGCGACGCCGGTCTCGGAGGCGCTTTCGGACCTGGTCGAGACCGTGACCGGCGGCACGCCGCAGGTCTACCGCGAGATCCAGGAATCCTTCGACGGCGCCGACGACGTCGCGGCCGCGGCCCGCCGGATCGCCGACGCCGACGGCGAGGCGTTCGAGGAACTGTACGCCGAAGCGGGGGCGTGGCGCGGGACAGGGGAGTCGGACCGGGAGCCGGACGAGCGCCGCGAGCGGGGCGACGACGCGTGATCGACCGCGAGGCCGTCCGCGCGAACGCGAAGTACCTGAAGCACGTCCGACCCATCGACCCCGAGGAGATCTGCGAGTACATCGAGGGGACGCCCCACCCCGCGGTCGTCCGCGAGGCGCTCCGCGAGGAGGCCTTCGACCTCGGACTGAGAGAGCGCGACGACGGGACGTTCGTCCCCGTCAGCGACGAGCCCGCGCCACAGTCCGGATGGCGGCCCGAGTCCTTCCCCGAGGACTACGCCTTCGCGCTCGAAGACCTGCTCGTCGAGCGCTACGGCGCGAACTGGCACCGCGGCGAGAGCGGCGCCGAACTGCGCGCGACGATCAGGCGGCTGAAGGAGGACTACTACCGGCAGCACCCCGTGGAGTACGACGACGTGGCCGCGCTGGCCTATGCGATCTACCACCTCCCCGACTACTACGCCGCGATCGGCTACGTCCTCGACGATCTGGCCGAGCGCGAGCGGCTCCCGCGGACGCTCCGCGTCCTCGACGTCGGCGCGGGGACCGGCGGGCCGGCGCTCGGCCTCCACGACTACCTGCCCGACGACGCCGCCGTCGATTACCACGCGGTCGAGCCCTCGGCGTCGGCGGACGTCCTCGACCGACTGCTCGCCGAGACCGGCCGGAACTTCCGGCCGACGATCCACCGCGAGACCGCCGAGGCGTTCGACCCCGAATCGGTGACCGGCGCCGAGTCGGGCTTCGACCTCGTCCTGTTCGCGAACGTCCTGAGCGAACTCGACGAGCCGGCGTCGGTCGCGGCGCGCTACCTCGATGCGGTCGCCGCCGACGGCTCGTTCGTCGCGCTGGCGCCCGCCGACCGCAACACCAGCGTCGGGCTCCGGGAAGTCGAGCGCGCGCTGGCGCCCGCCGGCGGCGACGTCGCCGTCTACGCGCCGACGCTCCGGCTGTGGCCCGGGGAGGCGCCCTCGGACCGCGGCTGGTCGTTCGACCGCCGCCCGGAGATCGAGGCGCCGCCGTTCCAGCGCCGACTCGACGAGGCCGGAGAGGCGGATCCGGAAGAACCCGACGGCGCCGACGGCCCCGCGAGCCGGCGGACGCCCGGCGACGGCACCTTCCGCAACGAGACGGTCCAGTTCTCCTACGCGGTGCTCCGGCCGGACGGCGCGCGCCGGACCGAGGTCCGCGCGGATCCCGACCGGCACGCCAAGATGGCCGAGATGGAGCGGCACGTCACGAACCGGATCGACCTCCTCGCGGTGAAACTGAGCCGGGACCTGACCGACGACGGCGACGACGGGACCAATCCGCTGTTCAAGGTCGGCGACGGGAGCGAGTCGACCGAACACTACGCGGTCGCGACGGCGACCGATCCGCTGAACGAGGATCTGCTGGCCGCCGACTACGGCGACGTGCTCGCGTTCGAGAACGTCCTCTGTCTGTGGAACGACGACGAGGGCGCGTACAACCTCGTCGTCGACGACGGCACGTTCGTCGAGTTCGTCGCGTAGGCACCGGCGGGCGGTACACATTTCCCCCGCCCGCCGAAGGAAGCGGTATGAGCGATTCGCTCTCGCTTTTACTCACCAACGACGACGGGATCGACGCGGTCGGGTTCCGGGCGCTCTACGAGACGCTCTCGGAGGTCGCCGACGTGACCGCCGTCGCGCCGGCGGACGACCAGAGCGCCGTCGGCCGCAAGCTCTCGAACGACGTCTCGGTGCGCGAGCACGACCTGGGCTACGCCATCGAGGGGACGCCCGCCGACTGCGTCGTCGCCGGCCTCGAAGCGCTCCGTCCCGACGTCGACGCGGTCGTCGCGGGCTGCAACAAGGGGGCGAACCTCGGCGCCTACGTCCTCGGCCGCTCGGGAACGGTCAGCGCGGCCGTCGAGTCGGCGTTCTTCGACGTGCCGGCCATCGCCGTGTCGCTGTACGTCCCCGGCGGCGGCGACACGCCCTGGCAGGAGCAGGCGTCCGACCCCGAGGACTTCCGGAACGCGACGGCGGCGACGAAATTCCTCGTCGAGCACGCCCTCGGCGCGGGCGTCTTCGAGCAGGCCGAGTACCTGAACGTCAACGCGCCGATGGCCGAGGGTGACGGTCCGGCACCGATCGAGATCACCCGACCCTCGACGCTGTACGAGATGACCGCCGAGCACGACGGAAACGGCACGATCACGCTCCACGACCGCGTCTGGGACCGGATGCGCGCCGACGACATCCCCGACCCCGAGGGGACCGACCGCCGCGCGGTCGTCGACGGCAAGGTGTCGGTGTCGCCGCTGACCGCGCCCCACACGACCGAGCACCACGAGGCGCTGGACGCGCTCGCGGAGACGTACCTCGATACCGTCTGAACGGCCGACGGGCGGCTACTCCAGCACCGCCACGAACCGGAGGCGGCGGTAGTCGGCGGTCCAGGCGTTCGCGTCCGCGTCGTAGAGTTCGTCCCGGAGCCGGTCTTCGACGCCCGCGACGACGTCCGGACGCTCCGCTTCCGGGACCGATCCGAACAGCCGGTCGCCGAACATCCCGAGCCACGCGGCCAGCCCGTCGTCGCCCTCGTCCAGTTCGGTCGGCCGATCGAACAGCCGCGCGTACCGCACCTCGAAACCGTGGGCTTCGAGCGTCGTCGCGTGCTCGCCGACGGTCGGGAAGTACCAGGGGTCGATCGGCGGCTCGTAGCCCCGCTCTTCGAGTTCGGCCGCGACGGCTGCGACGATCGCCGAGACGTTGCCGTGG
The DNA here is from genome assembly GCF_041477585.1 of Halobellus sp. MBLA0158. Lineage (NCBI taxonomy): Archaea > Methanobacteriati > Methanobacteriota > Halobacteria > Halobacteriales > Haloferacaceae > Halobellus > Halobellus rubicundus. Next base: position 1,220,010 of record NZ_JBGNYA010000001.1, on the reverse strand, counting down.
CCGCCGAGCTCCGCGACGAACCGACCGCCCGGGGCGAGCACGTCAACGACCGAGTCCAGCACGGCGTCCTGATCGTCGATCCAGTGGAGCGCGGCGTTCGAGAACACGGCGTCGAACGGGTCGGCGGGGCCGGCGTCAATTCCGAGATCGGCGCGACCGAAATCGCGGGCGTCCGCCTGTACGAAGCGGTGCTCGTACGTCTCGCGCGCGGTCTCGATCATCTCCTCAGACTGGTCGACGCCGACGACGTCCGCGCCCGCGTCGGCGATCCGATCGGTGAGGTGGCCGGTGCCGCAGCCGAGATCGAGAATTCGTTCGCCGGGCTCGGGGTCGAGGAGGTCGACGACGTCGGCGCCGTACTCGTAGACGAACGAGTGCGAGCCGTCGTAGGTCTCGGAGTCCCAGTCGTCGCGGTCGGCGTTCGCGCTGCCGCTTTCGTCGCTCGGCGCAGTCATCGGCGGGGGTTCGCGGCGGAGCGGGATAAATCGCTTCGGAGCGGAAGAGGGGAGCGAGCCGACCGCGACAGAAGGGAAACGCTCTTTTCGGGTACGGACGGATATTCCGCCATATGAGTGACGGGGACGAGGAGACGACCGCCGATTCGGACGCGGCGGCGTCGGACGAGTCGACAGACGCGACGCCCGAGACCCTCAGCGAGCGCCTCGACGAGGTCGCCGACGCGCTGGAGGCCGCCGAGACGGAGGCGGACCTCGACGCGGTCGAGGCCGATCTCGACGCGGTCGAGGCCGACCTGGAGTCGGCGGACCTGCCCGAGCCTGACGAGGACGACGAGGACGACGAGGATCCGCGCGCGGACCTCGAATCCCGCGTCTCGGACCTCCGCGACGACCTCGAAGCCCAGCGCGGCCCCTACGCCAGCGACGTGACCGAGGCCGTCGAATCCGCCCGATCGAAGATCTCCGACACGCGCTGGACCGAGCAGGGCGAGTCCGCGGTCGTCGAGGCCGTCTCGGCGTTCGTCGACGCCGCCGAGGAGACGCTCGATGCGGGCCTGGCCTTCGAGGCCGACGCGGCCGCCGGCGATGGGATCGACACCGACGCCGTCGCGGCGGCGCTCGACGACGTCGTCGCGGCGGTCGAGGACGCCGACCTCGACGCCGACGAGGACGCCGAGACCATCGCGGCGCTCCTGGAGGCCACAGACGACCTCGAAGCCGGGCTGGAGGACGCCCAGGAGTGGGACGACCTGGAAACGAACGAGCAGCTGATGGCCGAGGGGTTCTACGACGTCCTCGGACACTACAAGGACTACCCGCCGGAGCTGTCGGCGCTCAAGCAGTGGGAGGAGCAGGGCCGCGTCGATATGGTCCTCTTGGCGAAGGAGAAGCTCCAGTCGGAGTTTATGCAGGAGCACTGTATGGACGCGCTCGTCCGGATGGCCAACGCCGAGGCGTTCGACGAGATGCACCAGCTCGCCCAGCGCCGCGAGAAGAAGGCGATCAAGGCGCTCGGCCGGATGGGCGGCGACGCCGAGGGCGCCGTCGAGACGCTCGTCGAGTACATCGACACCGACTCCGACCCCGCGCTCCAGAAGGTGACGTTCCGCGCGCTCGGCGAGATCGGCTCGACGGAGGCCACCCAGGCCATCGCCGACAAGCTCGAAATGGACAACGACAACGTCCGGCCCTACGCCGCTCGCGCGCTCGGACTCATCGGCGACACGCGCGCGATCGATCCGCTCGGGGACGCCCTCGCCGACGACGAGAGCGACACCGTCCGCGCGGCGGCGGCCTGGGCGCTCCGCCAGATCGGCACCGAGGCGGCGCTGGAGACCGTCGCCGAGTACGCCGACGAGCAGTCGTACCTCGTCCAGCACGAGGCCGAACTCGCCGCCGAGACGCTCGACGACGCCGACGCGGAAGCCGCGCCGGCCTGATTCGCGGTCCCCTCGGACCTTTTATATAGGATTGGGCGGCCAGACGCGCCGTGCCCCCACGAGCGCGCGGCCGTCACCCCACCCGTCGATCGCCCCGTTTCGACGCCGACGAGTCGTCCGTGTGGCATCCATCGGGCAGGGCCGCGCGGCTCGTCGCGGTCGCAGTCGCGGTCGGGCTCTGCGTGCTGTCAGCCGCCGCGCTCGCCGGACCGGTCGCCGCCGATAGCTCCCCGCCGGCGAACCACACGGCGACCACGGAAGGGGGAGCCGCGCCGGAAATCGTCGCCGTCTTCCCGGACCCGGTGGCCGACGGGGACCGGGGCGAGTACGTCGTCGTCGACGCCGACGGAACGCGGAACCTCACCATCGGCGACGGCGAGTCGACCGTCGGCGTGCCGCCCGGCGGCCGCGTCGCGCTCTCGTCGGCGCCGAACGCGACACGGGCGCTCGTCGGGACGGAGATACGAGTCGTCGCGCCCGGACTGGAGCTCTCGAACGCCGGGGAACGGCTCGTGCTCGAACGGGACGGCCGCGTGGTTGACGAAGTCGGATACGACCGCTCGAACGAGGGCGAACGGCTCAACGCCACTACCGGGCGGTGGACGCCGCGTGGACTGCGACCCCGGCCGGTCGTCGCCACCGGGGCCGCGACGGCGACGGCGTTCGTGCTCCCGGACGCGCCCGACGTCCCGATCGAGACGCTCCGGGACGCGGACCGGCGAATCCTGGTCGCGGGCTACACCTTCGCCTCGCCGCGCGCGACCGACGCGCTGCTGGCGGCCCAACGGCGCGGCGTGCGCGTCCGCGTCCTCCTGGACGGCGGCCCGATCGGCGGGATGACGACGGCCCAGCGCGAGCAGCTCGACCGCCTGGCGGCGGGCGGCGTCGACGTCCGCCTGATCGACGGCCCGCACTCGCGGTATGCCTACCACCACCCCAAGTACGCCGTCGTCGACGACCGGGCGCTCGTGTTGACCGAGAACTGGAAGCCGGCGGGGACGGGCGGCCGCGACAGCCGCGGGTGGGGCGTCCGCGTCGACTCAGCCCGAACGGCCGACGAGCTCGCTGCCGTGTTCGCACACGACGCCGACGGCCTCGACGCGGTGCCCTGGCGAGCGGTTCGGCGCAATGCCTCGTTCGTCGACGTCGCGCCCGCGTCGGGGTCGTTCGAGGCCAAGATCGAACCCGAATCCGTCGCCGTCGATCGAGTCCGCGTGCTCACCGCGCCGGGGAACGCGGGCGCCGCCGTCCGGGAGACGATCGCAGCGGCGGACGACAGCGTCGCGCTCCTGGCGCCGCGGCTGGACGTCGACGGCCCCTACTTCGCCGCGCTCGTCGCCGCCGCGGAGCGGGGCGTTCGCGTGCGGATCCTGCTGTCGAACGCGTGGTACGACGAGGACTCGAACCGCGCCGTGGTCGACCGCGCCGCCGATCTCCGCGAGCGCGGGCTGCCGATCGAGGCGCGGATCGCCGATCCGGGAGACAGGTTCGGGAAGGTTCACGCGAAGGGCGTCGTCGCCGACGACGCGGTGATCGTCGGGAGCCTCAACTTCAACGCGCACTCCGCGCGCGAGAACCGAGAGGTCCTGATCGCGCTCGCCGGCTCCGAGCCCGCGGCCTACTTCCGGTCGGCGTTCGAGGCCGACTGGCGGGCGGCCGCCGGCGCCGGTTCGTCGGGGCCCGCGTGGGCGTCTTCGGATCTCCGAACCCGGCTGACGATGGCGCTCGGATCGCTCGCGGCGCTGCTGCTGGCGGCGTTCGCGCTGCGTCGGACGGTAGAGTTCGAGAACCGGGAGGACCCGTGACAGCGAGACCGCCGTCTCAGTCGTCGGTCTCGACGATCGCCTGCGAGGAGAGCTCCTCGTCGAGTTCGGCGTCGGCCATCTTCTCGACGAGGCTGTCGATGACCGCCTCGCGCATCCCCTTCACGAACTTGATCGAGCCGACGACGAGGTGGCCGCCGCCGGAGACGCCGCCGCCGACGACCTCCTCGTTCAGTTCGGCGACCATCCGCGGGATGTCCAGCCGGACGCCGTCCGAGCGGAGGACGGCGAAGTCGGGGCCGTATCCGATCGTGATCACCGGCTCGCGGTGCTCGTTGACCTTCCGGTCGTGGAGCTTGCCGGTGGTCTTCCCCGGCGCGGGGTAGGTGAAGCGGTGGGCCCACTCGTCGAGGTCGACCGTGTAGAGGTGCGCTCCCGACTCCAACCGCTCGTGGTCGAGGTGCGGCTCGGCGGCGTCCATCTGCCGCTCGACGTCGCGCTCGGCGCGGGTCGCGAGGAAGTCCACCAGTTCCCGGTGGCGCTCCTCGTCGTCGCAGCCGACGTTGAGGACGTCGTTGACGAGCGACTGGCCGTCGCTGTAGCGGAGCCAGTGGGCCGCGTAGTCGAGGGCCTCGCCGACGTCGAGCAGGCGCTCGCGGTCGTAGCCCTCGGCCTCGGCGAGGTCGACGAAGTCGTCCATCACCTCGGCCTTCGAGCGGTCGGCGAGCCCGGCGACCGCGGGGACGTGCCGGAGGTCGTCGGTGATGTCGGGGTCGATCATCCGGGCGAGCTCGACGCACATCATCCCCGTGGTGATCCGGTAGTCCTCGTCGTAGAGGTACGGATTGACGTGGGCGTCGAGCAGGTCCTCGACGGCCTCGGGGTCGGGGTGGTGGTGGTCGACGACCGCGATCGGGACGTCGTAGTGCGCGAGGTTCTCGTAGGCGGGGACGTCCTCCTCGGTCGAGCCGTTGTCGAGCATCAGGAGGAAGGGGAGCCGCTGGCCGTGGCGGGAGCGGCCCTCAAGCGCGAAGTTGAGGTCGCGCGTGACGTCTTCCATCTCGTAGAAGGGGGCCTTCGAGGGGAGGCGCTTGATCAGGTGCCGCGAGGCGTCGGCGTCGTCGTGGACGGCCTCGATGAAGTTCTCCAGCGCCAGCTGGACCGGAACGGAGGCGCACATCCCGTCGCCGTCGGCGTGGTGGCGCACCCGGATGGGTCGGCCTTCGAGGACGGTCCGCCGGAGCAGGCGCGCGAGGTCCCGCAGGTCGTCGCGGAGCTTCTCGAAGGCGGGCCACTCGACGAGCGGCTCGACGTCTTCGGGCGCGGCTCGCTCCTCGAAGGCCGTATCGAGGCGCTCGCGGGCCTCCGCCATCGCCTCGTCGTCGAGGCGCGTCATCGACTCGACTTCAAGCTGGAGGGAGCCGTCGTGGGACTCGACGGTGCCGCCGACCCGAACCACGTCGTCGAGGTCGATCGCCGGGAAGGCGCGGACGCCCGCCTCGCGGAAGGCCGCCGCCGAGACGATGCCCGTCTCGTCGGCGATGCGGAAGACGGTGGGGCCGCCGGTCTGTTTGATCTGGGCGACCTGGCCCTCGATGTGGACCTCGTCGCCGGCCGAGAGCCCCGCGATCGGCGTCAGGTCGGGCTCGTGGTCGACGACGACGGTCTGATACGAGGACTCGCGGAAGACGTCGAAGGCGACGTCGCCGTTCTCCTTGACTTCTTCGAGCGTGACGGTCAGGCGATCGCCGACCTCGTAGGAGCGATCGAGGTTCGACTCGTGGACCAGCCCCGAGACCTCGTCGGAGACGTCGACGAAGACGCCGTACTCGACGACGCCGTTGACGACGGCGTGGTAGTGGTCACCCTCTGAGACGTCTTCGAGCGTGCAGTTCGGTGCGAGATCGTAGACGACAGGACGCGAGTCGCCCTCCGAATCCGGAGCGGACTCGCCGCCGGAATCCCCGGCGTTGTCGGCGTTCATACTGTCGAACAGTGGTGCGCCGTGGTTAAGACTTTACAATCGGCCCCGAGCGGAAACGGCCGCGAAATCGGCCGCAGACGGCCCTTCGGGCCACGGCGAGTGGAGCCCGCGGTCGCCGCGTAGAGCGACCGGAATCCTTAGAAGGCGACGCTTCTCAGCATCGCGTATGCGACTCTTCCGGTCGAGCGAGATCCTCGGCATCGCCGCCGACGCGCTCGACTTCGCGCTGGAGGCCTCACGGGAGACCCACCCGAACGAGTATATGGGGTTCCTCCGCGGCGAGCCGGCGCGGAACTTCGATCTCGACCGTTCGGGCACGGTGATCACGGAGGTCCTGATCGTTCCGGGGACCCGCTCGGACGAGACGAGCGCGACCGTCGACAACAATATGATCCCGAACGACCGCCGCGCCGTCGGCTCGATCCACTCGCACCCGAACGGCGTGCTCCGCCCGAGCGACGCCGACCTCGACACCTTCGGCCAGGGCCGGGTCCACATCATCCTGGGCCACCCCTACGGCCCCGACGACTGGCGGGCGTTCGATCAGAACGGCGACCCGCGCGACCTGGACGTCCTCGACGTCGACCTCCCCGATCCCGAAGAGTTCTTCGACTTCACCGAATCAGACCTGGACCTCGATTACGGCGCGGTCGAGGCGGAATCGACCCGTCGCGAGGACCGCGGCGGGCGGGACGACGGAGGGTTCTTCCGGTGACGCGACGGGTCGTCGCCCAGGGCACCTTCGACCTCATCCATCCCGGTCACGTCCACTACCTCTCGGAGGCGGCCGCGATGGGCGACGAGCTCCACGTCATCGTCGCCCGCCGGGAGAACGTGACCCACAAGGAGCCGCCGATCCTCCCCGACCGCCAGCGGCGGGACGTCGTCGACGCGCTCGACGTCGTGAGCGAGGCCCACCTCGGCCACCGCGAGGACATCTTCGTGCCGATCGAGCGGATCGATCCCGACGTGATCGTCCTCGGTCACGACCAGCACCACGACGCCGACGCCATCCGCGACGCGCTCGCGGCCCGCGGGATCGACTGCGCGGTCGACCGCGCGTCCGCTCGCGAACCGCGGTACGAGGAGGAACTGCTCTCGACCGGCCGGATCATCGATCGGATCGTGGCGTCGCGGGCGGACGAGGGCGACGCGTAGCCGCGGGCTGGTGGCTGGCGGTCGCTCGATTCTGCGTTAGTCGAAGAACGGGAACTCGAAACTGAAAACTGGAAACTGGAAAAACGAGAACGCGCGACTACTCGTTACTGTTCTGCTGCTCGTCGAGCCACTGCTGGTACTCCTCTTGGGAGACGACCTCGATCGTGAAGTACATCTGTGAGTGGGCGACCCCGCAGTACTCCGTGCAGTAGCCCTGGAACTCGCCGGTCTCGTAGGGCACGGTCTTGATCGTGTTCACCTGGCCGGGCATCGCGTCCACCTTGAGCGCCAGGTCCGGAGCGTGGAAGCCGTGTATCACGTCGCGCGACGTGACCCGTATGTGGACCGGGCGATCGACCGGGACGACGATGTTCGTACCGGTCGAGAAGTTGCCCGCCTCGGGGTAGGACATCTCCCAGCCCCACTGGTAGGCCTCCGCGCGGACGACGACCGGGTCCCCGTCGACCGCGTCGCCGGCGGCGTTCTGCACCTGCGGCTGGCCGGAGACGTTCTCGTTCGCCAACACGCCGTAGGAGGCGACCCCCACGAACAGGAGGATGATCGCCGTGGCGATCGTCCAGGTGATCTCCAGGCGACGGTTCTCCTTCGTCGGACTCGGCTCGTCGTTGTTCCGGAACTTCACCACCGTGTAGATGAGGATCGCCTCCACGAGGATGGTGACGGGAATCGCGATCGTCAGCAGCTTCCCGTTCAGCCCGTGGATGAGCTCCGCGCTGGCGGACGTCTGCGCGGCGACCGGGTCCGCGACCAGGCCCGCCACCACCACCGTGAGCAGTGAAACGAGTGCCAAACGCGTCTTTCGCATCGGTACGGGCTTAGGAACTACCACGTAAATAGTTGCTGACTTTCGCCACTCCGGGACCGACGCGACGCGAAAAGCGCGGCCCCTAAGTACGGGGATTCCCAACTCCGAGTAGGTGATTCCCGTGGCGCCGACCGCATCCCACGACAGATTCCACGGCCTGCTCGCGGCGACGGCCATCGGCGTCTATCTGCTACTGCTCGTCGGCGCGACGACGGCCCTGACCGACGCGGCCGCGGCGTGTACCGCCTGGCCGATCTGCGGCGACGGGTGGACGACGCCGACGGCGGCGGCCGGCTGGCTCGCCGTCGGCCACCGGATCGCGGCCGTGCTCGTCGGCGCGCTCGGCGTCGTGACGATGGTGACGGGGCTTCGCGCCGGCGTCGAGCGGCGCGTGCTGGCGGCGACGGTGCTCGCCGGCGTCCTCTACCCGATCCAGGCCGGCCTCGGCGCGGTGGTCGCGGTCGGCGGCGCGACCGGCGCGCTCTCGGCGCTCCATCTGACCGTCGGGATGGGCATCTTCGGCTCGCTCGTCGCTGCGCTGGCGTGGTCGCTGGAGCGCGAGACCGGCGACCCGAACGAGGATCTGGTCGACAGCGTCGACCTCGATCCGCCCGTCGACGACGGCTACGAGCCGACGATTCCGACAGACCCCCGAGAGCGACTGCTCGCGACCGCGAAGGCGTACCTCAGGCTGACGAAGCCCCGGCTGATGTGGCTGCTGTGTCTCGTCGCCGCCGCGGGGATGGCGCTGGCGGCGACCACCGGCGGCGACCTGACGGTCGGGATCGTCCTCGCGACGCTGGGCGGCGGCGTGCTCTCGATCGGCGCCTCGGGGACGTTCAATCACGTCCTCGAACGCGACATCGACAGGCGGATGCAGCGGACGAGCGACCGGCCGCTCGCGACGGACTTAGTCCCCGTCCGCAACGCCCTGGCGTTCGGCGTCGCCCTCGCGGTCGCCTCCGTCGCGCTGTTCGCGTGGGTGAACGTCCTCGCCGCGGTCCTCGGGGTCGCGGCGATCCTGTTTTACAGCGTCGTCTACACGCTGCTCCTGAAACCGAACACAGTCCAGAACACCGTGATCGGCGGCGCCGCGGGCGCGCTGCCCGCGCTCATCGGCTGGGTCGCCGTCACCGGCGAGGTCGGACTCGGGGGCGTGGCGCTCGCGACGATCATCTTCCTGTGGACGCCCGCGCACTTCTACAACCTCGCGCTGGCGTACAAGGACGACTACGAGCGCGGCGGCTTCCCGATGATGCCCGTCGTCCGCGGCGAGACCGAGACGCGAAAGCACGTGCTCTTCTACCTCGCCGCGACGCTCGTCGCCGCGGGCGCGATGGCGATGATGGACGCGCTGGGTCTGCTCTATGCGCTCACGAGCGTCGCCTTCGGCGCGGCGTTCCTGTACTTCGCCGTGCGGCTCCACTACGAACAGACCGAGGCCGCGGCGCTCCGCTCGTTCCACGCCTCGAACGCGTACCTCGGCGCCTTGCTCCTCGCCGTGGTCGTCGACGCCCTGGCAGTCTGACGATGGCGCTCGCCGACACCGCCTCGCGCGTCGGAATCCGGGGCCGAGACGCCCTCCACGCCGCGCTCGTCGCCAACACGGTCGTGGCCCTGGCGCTGGCGTACCTCCTGACGGCGGGCATCACGATCGTCCAGCCCCGATACACGCTCTACGGCCTGCTGTGGATCGTCGTCGGCGTCCTCGCCGTCTGGAAGACCGAGCCCGCGCCGACCGACGCGGGGATCCGCCGCCGAGCCGTCGCGGTCGCCGCCGCTTACTTCGTCGTGCTCGCGGTCGTCGGCGGCGTCGTCGTCACCGCGATGCGGCCCGGCGCGGGCGAGTTCGGCGTCCGGATCGCGACGCTCGCGCCGGGGTGGGGCCCCGCGCCAGTCGTCTCGACGCCGTGGGCCGCCCTCGTGTTGATGCCCGCGCGCGTCGTCGGCTACCTCGCGCTCGCGTACCTCGTGTACGCGACGGTGATCGACGCCGCGGGCGCGGCCGTCTCCGGGATCGTCGGGCTCTTTTCGTGCGTGTCGTGCTCGTGGCCGATCGTGGCGTCGCTCCTGTCGGGCGTCTTCGGCGGGGGTTCGGCGGTCGCCGCCGCGGCGTTCGACTTCTCCTACGACGTCTCGACGGTCGTCTTCCTCGCGACGGTCGCGCTCCTGTACTGGCGGCCGGTCGTCGGCGACCGGTTCCGTCGGTGAAAAGGGGTCGGTGAGAGCCGGCGGGAGGCTCTCAGGCGAATCCCACCGGCTTCGGCTCCGTCTCGACGCCTCCCGGATCGTCGGCCGCGTCGTCGACGCGCTCTGCGACCTCGTCGATCTCGACGAAGTCGTCCGGGTCCGCGGGGGCGTCGCGGTCGTCCGCTGTTCTGGATGCGGTGCGGTCTCGGTCGGCCACCACCTCGGCGTCGTGCTCCTGCTCGGCCAGCGCGGCCCGCCGCTGGGAGTGGTAACACATACCAATCTTGTGCTACGGTATCGACTAACAAAAGCTTGACCCTGGGACGCGCGACGCGCTTAACAGGCCGCGGCGTCGAGAATCCGAGTATGACGGCGATCGAGATCGAATACTGCGTGCCTTGCGGCTTCCTCGACCGCGCCGAGGAGATCCAGCACGCCCTGCTCGAACAGTTCGGCGACCGGCTGGACCGGGTCGCGCTCGTGACCGGCGACCACGGCGTGCTGACGGTCGCCGTCGACGGCGACGTCGTCTGGGACAAGGCCGACGACGACTACGACGTCGACGCGATCACGCGTCGCGTGCGCGACGAGATCTGACGGGGTCGGGTGCGAGCGGCAGCGCGGCTCCTCAGCGGTGACCCCAGCGGCGGCCCTCCTCGTCGTAGCGGGCCTCGAAGATGCGGTCCCACTGGGCGTCGGAGAGGTCGACGTCAGCGGCGCCGAGGTTCTCCTCCAGTTGTTCGACGGTCCGGGCGCCGACGATCGGAATCACGGTCGCGTCGGGGTAGTCCATCAGCCACCGGAGCGCCACCTGCGCGGGCGAGACGCCCTCCTCGTCGGCGACCGCGCGGACCGCATCGAGGACGTGCCAGCCGCGCTCGGAGAGGTAGTAGTCGCTGAAGCGGTCGTCGAGGGACGCCCGCGACCCGTCCGGGGCGATCACGTCCGTGGGATCGCCGGAGTCCGCGCGCTCGTACTTGCCGGTGAGGAAGCCGCCGGCCAGCGGCGAGTACGGGCAGACCGCCAGCCCCTGGTCGCCGCAGACGTCGAGGTACTCCTTCACGTCCTCGTAGTAGCCGGCGTGGAACAGCGGCTGGGTGACCTCGAAGCGCTCCCAGCCGTTGACCTCGGACTTCCACAGCGCCTTCGTGAGCTGCCAGGCCGCCATCGTCGAGGCGCCGAGGTAGTTCACTTTTCCCTCCTCGACGAGGCGGTCCAGCGTCGACAGCGTCTCCTCGATCGGCGTCTCCTCGTCCCAGCGGTGGATGTAGTAGAGGTCGAGGTAGTCGGTGCCGAGCCGGTCGAGGGTGCCCTCGATCTGTTCTCGGATGTGCGTCCGCGACAGCCCCGAGCCGTTGGGGTCGTCGGGATCGAAGTCGAAGTAGACCTTCGAGGCGACGACGTACTTCGAGCGGTCCCGGCCGGCGAGCCAGTCGCCGATCCACTCCTCACTGCGGCCGCTAGGCGTGCCGTAGACGTTCGCGGTGTCGATGAAGTTGCCGCCGCGGTCCGCAAAGGCGTCCAGCAGGTCGTGGGCCTCGCCCTTCGTCGTCTCGACGACGCCGTCGGTCTCGCGGCCGAAGCGCCACGTCCCGAAGCAGAGCTCCGAGACCTTCGTGCCGGTCGAGCCGAGCCGCCGGTAGGAGAGATCACTCATACGCGAACCGACGCGCGGGGACGTGAAAAGCGTGCGTGCCGGAGTCCCGGCGACCTACTCGACGGGCTCGAACCGGAAGCCGTCCCACTCCTGGCTCTCGGGCTCGCGGATGCCCGCCTCGGGGTCGCGGAGCTCCTCGCAGTACACCGGCTCGACCGCGTCGCCGACGTCGACCTCGTCGGTCGTGACCTGACCGATCGCCCGAACGGGCTCGCCGTCGACGTCGAACTCGACGATGGCGATCGTGTTCGGCTCGCGGACGCCCGGCGGCGTCGCGGTCGACGTCGTCCAGGTGACGACCTCGGCGGTGTACTCGCTGAGGTCGACCGTCCCGGTCGGCTCCTCGCCGCCGGGGCCGTACGGGTGGCCCGGGTAGGTGATGCTCCCGTCGGGGTAGCGGTACGCCTCCATCGTCGGTCCGTCGCTCGCGTCCTCGGTCTCCTGGCTCATACCTGTCCCTCCAGAATCGTGGTCGTCACGCAGTTCCCGAAGCCGCCGACGTTGCAGGCCAGTCCCGTCTCGGCGTCGACCTGGCGGGGGCCGGCCTCGCCGACGACCTGCTTGTAGATCTCGTAGACCTGCGCGACGCCGGAGGCGCCGAGCGGGTGGCCCTTCGACTTGAGACCTCCGGAGGTGTTGATCGGGAGGTCGCCGTCGCGGTCGGTGACGCCCTCCTCGACGGCCTTCCAGCCCTCGCCCTTCTCGAAGAAGCCCAGGTCCTCGGACTGGAGGAACTCCAGGATGGTGAACATGTCGTGGAGTTCGGCCACGTCGACGTCGTCCGGAGAGGCATCTGCCATCTCGTAGGCCTGCTCGGCGGAGTTGACGACGCCGCCCATCGTCGTCGGGTCGGCGCGCTCGTGGACGACGTGGGTGTCTGTCGCGCCGCCGATGCCCGAGACGACCGCGTACTCGTCGGTGTACTCCCTCGCGACCGACTCGGGACAGAGGAGGAGCGCCGCCGAGCCGTCGGTGATGGGACAGAAGTCATAGAGCCGGAGCGGGTCGGCCACGATCGGCGACTCAAGCACCGTATCGAGGTCGACCTCCTTCTGAAATTGGGCGTGAGGGTTGTCGACGCCGTTCTTGTGGTTCTTCACCGCGACCTTCCCCAGGGCCTCGCGGGGCGCGTCGTACTCGTTCAGGTAGTGCCGCGCGGTGAGCCCCGCGAAGGAGGGGAGCGTGATCCCGTGTTTGTACTCGACGGGGTGGGTGAGCGAGGCGATGACGTCGGTCGCCTCGGCCGTCGAGCGGTGGGTCATCTTCTCGCCGCCGACGAGCAGCGTCATCTCGGAGGCGCCCGACGCGACCGACTGCCAGGCGGCGTAGACGCCCGCGCCGCCGGACGAGGAGGTCTGATCGATCCGCGCCGTGTAGGCGGGGACCGCCGAGAGGTCGTGTGCGAGGGCGTTCGGAACGCCGGTCTGGCCCTCGAACTCGCCGCTCGCCATATTCGAGACGTACAGGTGGTCGACGGCGTCGGCCGACACCCCAGCGTCCCGGAGGCAGGCGCCTCCGGCCTCCGCGAGCAACCCGCGGATCCACTCCTCGCGTTGCCCGAACTGGGTCATCGACGCGCCGATGATCGCTACGCGCTCCATAGTCGGACACGAGAGGGCGACGGCTTACTCGTTTCCCTTTCGGTCGGTTCCGCTCGGGTCCGCGAGCGCCTCTCGAAGCGCTTACACCGCCGCCCGTCCCACTGCCGATATGAACCTCGGCCTCGACTCCCTCGCGCCGAAGGTCGGCGCGGTCGTCTGCCTCCTGCTCGCGGGGGTCGTCTTCGCGCCCGCGCTCGTGGTATCGGCGCCCGGCTCGGGCGTCGCGGAGTACTACGCCGCCGGCCCGATCGGCGTCTCGATCGTCGGCGTGCTCGCGCTGCTCGACGTCGTCGTCTTCCTCGCGGGCGCCCAGGAGCGGTCGGACCCCGCGACCCTCTCGGGCGTCGCGCTCGTCTCCGGGCTCGCGATGGTGCTCTTCTCGCTCCTCTGGGCGCTGGCGATCGACCCGACGCTCCTCTTCAGTTTCCCCGCGGAGTACGCGTGGCTGGAGACCCACCGGTGGGTCGTCGTCACGGGCGCCGCCGTCGCCGCCATCGCGGCCGCCAGCTACGCCCGACGGGTCCTGAGCTGACCATCCGCACCCGCACGCCGTCCGTCGATCGGGTGATCGAGGAGTCGAAAGCCCCTTATGTGGCCCCGGCGTACCTCGGGATGGACTAGGTCGGGCAGCTAGGCCCTGCTCTCCACCCGCGACTTTGGCCTTCAGCGGGGACCGAACCCGGGGGCGTCCGGTCAGACCGGCGCGGGCCCCGGAAGCCAACGTCGAAGCCTCGTCCTTCGGGGACGGCGGTCAGCGGACGCCGGCCGCAGGGTCGGTCTCCCGCGGTTCGTCGTCGGTACCCCGTCAGGCGCGGAAGCGAGCAGCGGACCGACGGACGTTCGTCGCTCGGAGGATCGCGGGGTGGAGGAGGCGACCGGGATTCCCCGTGCCGGAACGCCGGGCAATCCCGCTGTCCACCATTCATTCGGCATCGACTCCCGAGCCGCGGCTCCGTCGAACGCCCGCCGAGCGCCGCGGCCGCGACGGTCTGACCTGTCCCCGAACTATAACTACTCGCTCGGCGATGTATCCCTCGTGGTCGATAATGAGTGATTCGGACGACGGCACGCTTCCGCGGTGGTATCGACGGGGAATCGGACGACCCGAGACGACCGACGAAGTCCGCGGCTACTGGCTGTTCGCTCTCGGGGCCGTCCTTGGCGTGCTCGGCCTGGTGTTGTTCCTCCCGAGCCGGGTGGCGAGCCCGCTCCGGGAGTGGGCGATCGTCTTCGCCGGGGTGGGGCTCGCACTGGTGCTGGCGGGCCCCATCATCCGACTCCCGTTGCGAGAGCGAGCCACCCGCCTGACGTACGTCGGGCTGGCCGTCTGTTTCGTCGCCGTGGTCTGGTTCCTGATCGCGTTCCCCGACGGGTGGACGCGGTCCAGGTGGGTGTGGATCATCGGCCTGTACGCGCTCGGGGCGATCGTGATCGCGGCCGCCGGGGTGTTCGTCCCGCTCGTGACCCCGAGTGCGACGGCGGCCGCCGAGTCCGAGCGGGAAGCGCTGCGTGAGGAGGTCGACGACCTCCGCACCGCGCTCGAAGACGCGGGTGTCGAGGAGGCCGAGGCGGCGGAGACGATCGAGCGGCTCCGCGAGCGCGAGGCCGATCTGTCGGCAACGGTCGAACAACTCCGCGAGGACGTCGCGGGCGTCGAGGCCGACGAGGCCGACCTCGCGGCGCGGCTGCGGTCGCTGCGGTCCAGCAGCGCCCAGTTCGAGCTCTACGAGGATCAGGGCGGCGAGTACCGCTGGCGGCTCCGCCACCGCAACGGCAACGTCATCGCGAGCAGCGGCGAGGGGTACACGGCGCGCCACAACGCCCAGAAGGGGATGCAGAGCGTCCGCCGGAACGCCCTCGGCGCGACCGTGCTGTTCCTCGAAGACGAGTCCGAACTCCCCGAGGCCGACGAGGAGTTCGACCCGGTCGAGGAGGCCGAAAGCCAGGCCGAGTTCGAGCTCTACGAGGACCGCGGCGGCGAGTACCGCTGGCGACTCCGCCACGAGAACGGCAATCTGATCGCCGAGAGCAGCGAGGGCTACACCCGGCGGCGCGACGCCAAGCGCGCGATGGACCGCGTCCGCGAGTACGTCGGCGGCGCGGACTACCTCCGGTTCGACCCGACGGCGTTCGAGACCTACCGCGACGCCGCCGGCGCCTGGCGGTGGCGGCTCGTCCACCGGAACGGGAACGTCCTCGCGGACTCCGGGGAGGGCTACACCCGACGGCGCGACGCGAAGCGGGCGATCGACCGGATCCGCGAGGGGATCGACGACCTGTCGTTCGAGCGGTACGAGGACGCGGCCGGCGAGTACCGCTGGCGGCTCAAGTCGGCGAACGGCCAGATTCTCGGGGACTCCGGGCAGGGATACGCCGACGCCCGCGGCGCCGACGAGGCCGTCGACCGCGTCCGGGAGTACGCGCCCGAGGCGCGGGTGCTCGACGTCGGCGAGGCCGCCTTCGAGATCTACGAGGACCGCGGCGGCGAGTACCGCTGGCGACTCCGCCACCGCAACGGGAACATCCTCGCTGACTCGGGCCAGGGCTACGCCGAGCGGCGGAACGCCCGCGAGGGCGTCGAGAGCGTCAAGCGGAACGCGCCGAACGCGGAGCTCGAATCTGCGGACGAGGCGGACGACGCGGGCGATGGCGAGGGTTCAGACGACGGCAACGGCGCAGAAAACGCGGAAGGCGCCGGCACCGACGCCGACGCTACCGGGGAGACCGAAGAAGAAAGGGAGGACGGGTCGGGCGGCTGAGGCCGCCCGCGATCAGACTGTCCGCGGTCAGGCCGTCGCGGTCTGCTGGCCGTTCGATTGTCCCTGGTCGGATCCGGCCTCCGAGTCCGAATCCGAATCGGACTCCGACTCGAACTCGATTTCGACTTCGCCTTCCATCTCGCCTTTCGTCACGCTCACGGAGAGCTCCTCGGCGTCCTCGGGGACGGGGAACGTGATCGTGCCGTCCGCGTCGGTCGTCCCGACCGCCTCGTCGTTGACCGACACGGAAGCGTTCGCGACCGCGCTCCCGTTCCGCGTCACGCTGAGCGTCGCGTTCTCGCCGCGGGTGACGTTCCCGACGAAGCTGGCGTCGAGCGCCCGGCTCTCGCCGTCGGGGCGATCGGCCGCCTGCTCGCCGCGCTCGTCGTCATCGTCGTCTTCGTCCTCGTCGACCCGGTCGATCTCGACGTCCGTCCCGGACTCGGAGATCACCGGCTTCAGGATGTACTTCCCGCTCTGGCCGGCCTTGATCGCGGTGATGTCGAACACGAAGTCGACCTCCTCGCCGGCACCGACGGTGAACTCCGAGTTCAGTTGGAGCTTGCCGCTCGGGAGCTTCACGCGCTGGTCGCTCCCATCCTTGAGCGTCCCCTCGACGCCGGAGACGTAGACGAACACCTTCTCGTAGGTGCCGTTCGGGACGTCGAACGACGACAGCTGCGTCGCGTTCGCGCCCTTGAGCCGCGTCAGGTCGACCGTGCGGTTGTCGACCTCGTATTCGATCCACTCGGACTCGCCCTCGTCGTCGGCGTCCTCGCCGTCGTCCATCTCCTCGGTGGACGCGGCCGACGTGACGGTCACTTCCGTCTCGGTCTCGTTCGCGTCGTCGTCGACCTCGGTCTCGGTTTCGGTGTCGTCACCGTCCTCGGACTCGTCGGATTCGTCGGCGTCGTCGGACTCGTCGGCGTCATCCTCGCCCGCCGGAAGCAAGCCGACGCGCGTGATGGTGACGTTCAGGTGCTCGAAGTCGTCGATGTCGTTCCGCTGGTCGCTGATGTAGAGGTTCACCGTGCCGCCGCTGCCGGAGCTGCTCGTCGACTCCATCGCCGTGGCGGTGCCGTCGGTCGCGACGTCCCCGCCGGAGCCGGTGGTGCCGGCCGAACAGCCGGCGACGAGCACCAGCGCCGCGACGAGGACGGTCGCGATTGCGTTGCGGTTCATTGCGCTCGGAGGGAGGAGCCGAACGATCATTTATACAGACGGTCGTGGCACCGGATTCAGTCGGATTTAGGCCGTTTAATTCGGGTACAGCAGATCCCGGTCCGGTAACGCCCCGTTAACGGCGTTCTCATCCCCACGCGCCCAGGCTGGCCTGCACGTCGCGGGTGGTCGCCTCCGGCGCGGCCTCGTAACCGACCAAGTCTCGAAGGTCGACGGCGTAGGTGCTCCCCGCGTGATCGAGGACCAGGAGGCGACCCTGGACGCCCCGGACGACGCCGGTGGCGATCGTCTCGGCGACCGGTCGGTCCCGGAGGTCCAGGCCGTAGGAGAAGCGAAAGCGGTCGTCCTCGTCGACGCCGAACTCGGAACAGAGCGCGTCCCAGGCCGCCTCGTCGACGTCGCGGTGGAGGCCGGCGCGCTTCGTGGGGACGCGGATGCGATCGGGGATCTCCTCGGCGATCTCGGCCTCCCGCTCGCGGGCGATGCGGCCGTCCGGGACGACCGCGAGGAGGGCCCCGCGGTCGGCGCCCTGCTCGCGGAGCCGGGTTTCGAGGCGCCACTCCTTCGTCACGCCCACCTTGAACGCGTCGGGCGCGAACGCCGCGAGATAGATCGCGTGCGGCTCGACGCAGTCCATCTCGTCTTTCAGGCAGATGCCCGTACACTTGGCGCAGACCCACGTGGAGGCGTGTTGCGGACAGTGAGGCGCGGTCGGCTCCGGACAGGGGACGTGGCCGTCGTCGGTGACCGCCCCCGCGCAGTGGCGCTCGCCGAGGGAGTAGGCGAGTTCGGTGCCCGACTCTAAGGAAACGAACTCGACGTCGGCGGACGCCCCGGGATCGGTTTCGGTATCGTCCGAGGAGGCGTCGCTGAGGAGGAGCCCCGGACCGCCCGTGTCGTAGCCGACGAACTGCACGCCCGCGGCTACGCGGCGGGCGGGTAAAAGCCGTACCGTTCGGACGGCGGAACCGTGCGACCGGCGGCCGTCGACCGTCGACGCCGATCAGGCGGCCGTCGCGTTGTAGACGACCTGCACGGTCGCGACGACGTCGACCGGACCGCTCTCGACGTCGCTGCCGACGTTCCCGGCGGGCGTCGACGTCGCGGCGTATTCGAGGTCGACCGGGCGCGGCGAGTCGCCCTCGACGCGGACGACGTGGACGCCGGTGATCGTGAGGTTGGCCGCTTCGGCCACCGTTTCGGCCTTCTGCCGCGCGTCGGCCATCGCCGACTGGCGCGCGCTGTGTTCGAGTTGCTTGCGGCGGTCGGCGGCGAGCGTGAAGGAGACGTCGTCGACGTTCGTGGCGCCGTTCCCGACCGCGGTGTCGATGACCGCGCCGACCCGGTCGACGTCCGAGAGCGTGATCTCGAACTCGTGGGTCGCGCGGTACTGGACCCGCGGCTCCGCGCCCTCGCGCCGCGGCGGCCGGTAGTCGCGGCCGATGTCGTAGTACTGGGTCGTGACCTGGTCGTCGGTGAGGCCCATCCCCGAGAGGGCGTCTCGCATCCGCGAGACGTTCTCGGCGAGTCGCTGCCGGGCGGTCACGGCGTCGTCTGCGGTCGCGACCACGCCGACGCGGACGACCGCGCGGTTCGGCTGTCCGCTGGCGCTGCCGACGCCGGAGACCTCGATCGTGCTTCCAGCCTGGGACTGGGACTGCGGAGCGTCCGCGGCGGAGCCCGAGAGGGCGCCCGAACAGCCCGCGAGCAGGACCAATGCGACCACGCCGACTGCGGCGAGTGCGCGTCGTGGCATACGCGACGATTCGACACCGACACAAAGTGTTTCGTGGTGGCTCAAACGATCGTTTGAATTTGGGTCGCCGAGCCGACGGCCGACCGAGACCGAGTCCGAGACCGAGACCGGGACCGGGAGCGAGCCATCCGAAGCCCCTTAGCCCCACGCCGTCTCGGTGGGGGTATGCAAGGCGAATCGGAGGTGGCCGTCCTCCGGTACGGCCACCGGCCCGGCCGCGACGACCGGATGACGACCCACGTGGGGCTCACCGCGCGGGCCCTCGGCGCCGACCGCGTGATCCTCCCGGACAACGCCGGGCAGTCCGAGGAGACGGTCGCGGACATCACGGGGCGGTTCGGCGGCCCCTTCGAGGTCGAACTGACCGCGGAGCTGGACGCGACCATCCGGGAGTGGCCCGGCGCGGTCGTCCACCTGACGATGTACGGCGAGCGGATCCAGGACGTCGCGGAAGAGGTGCGAGCGGCCCACCGAGAGGGGCCGCTGCTCGTGGTCGTCGGCGGCGAGAAGGTGCCCTTCGAGGTGTACGAACACGCCGACTGGAACGTCGGCGTCACCAACCAACCGCACTCGGAGGTCGCGGGGCTCGCGGTCTTTCTCGACCGGCTGTTCGAGGGGCGGGAACTGGACCAGGAGTGGCCCGGCGCCGACCGCCGCGTGCTCCCGCAGGCGCGGGGCAAGCGCGTCGTCGACGTGGATGGAGAGGAGGCGGCTCTAGACGCCGGCGACGAGTGAGTGCCCGCCGACCCCGCCATCCGCAACTTTAAAACGACTGAGCGGCGCAACTGTGCGTAATGGCTTTTGAGGAGCTGCTGAACGACCCGGTCATCCAGAAGTACCTCCACGAGCTGGTCGGGCCGACGGGGATGCCGGTCGCCGCGGCGCCCCCCGACGGCGAGGTGACAGACGAGGAGCTCGCCGAGGAGCTGGGTCTCGAGCTCAACGACGTCCGCCGCGCGCTCTTTATTCTCTACGAGAACGACCTGGCGGAGTACCGCCGGGTCCGCGACGAGGACTCCGGGTGGCTCACCTACCTCTGGACGTTCCACTACGAGAACATCCCCGAGAACCTCCGCGAGGAGATGGAGCGGCTGCTCGATGCGCTCGAAGAGCGGCTGGAGTACGAGCGCACCCACGAGTTCTACCTCTCCGAGCCCGCTGGCATCCGCTTCGAGTTCTCCGAGGCGATGGAGCAGGGCTTCCAGTGTCCCGAGACCGGCGCGCCGCTTGAGCCGATGGACAACGACGACATGGTCGAGGCGATGGAGCGCCGCATCGAAGAGCTCAGAGACGAACTCAACGTCGAGGTCCACAGCGACTGATGGTCGTCCTCGCGACCAAGTGCTACGTGAGCGGCGACGCCCGCGAGCGCGCGCTCGACAGTTTCGGCTCTCTGATAGACAACGAGGTCGGCGACCTCGACGTAGACTGGACGGTCGAGGTCCGCGAGGACGACTTCCTCGACGTCGCGCTCTCCGGCGAGGACGCGACCGTCGCCGCCAACGCCCTCGCGGAGACGTGGGGCGAGATCACCCCCGAGTTCGAGGCCGGCGAGACCTACGTCGGCACGCTCGAATCCTGGGACGAGGAGGGCTGGACCCTCGACGCCGGCAACGGGACCGAGATCCGGATCCCCGCCGAGGAACTGGGGCTCGGCGCGGGCACGCCCGTCCAGGTGCGCGACCGCTTCGGCGTCGTCCAGCACCTCCCGCTCCGGTTCGTCTACGGCGAGCCCTCGCGCCTCGCCGACGCCGAGCGCGACCGCCTCTACGAGTGGACCCGCGAGGAGGGAAGCGGCCGCGTCAACGTCAACAGCGCCACGCGGGGCGAGGTCCGCGCGACGGTCAACCGCGCGGGCCACGCGGCCGACATCGTTACGGTCGAGCGCCTGGGACTCCTAGAACAGAGCATCGTCTGTCCGGCGGACACCGACCCGCCGGGGCTGCTCGCCAGCATCGGCTCGTACCTCCGCTCGGAGCTGAAGTGCGTCCTGACCTGACCGCTCCGACGACGCACATCGACTACGGAAGGCTACTATGAACCGCCGACTCCTGCTCGCGACCGCTTGCCTCGCCCTCCTGGCCGCCACCAGCGGCTGTCTCGGGATCGGGACCGGCCCCGTCCCCCAGGACCGAATCGACAGCGACCCCGCGGCCAACTACACGTGGGAGTCCAACCGCACGGCCCACGTCACCATCCAGCCGAACACGCAGTTCCGCGCGGTGTTGCAGACGAACGGCACGACCCTCGAACTGTTCCGCCGCGACGGCTTCGGGGGGACGAACCCCCTCTCGGTGCAGGCGGTCCGCTATCGGTATCCGAACGGGACCGTCGTGACCGGCAGCGAGATCCGCGCCCAGGGCGGCGAGATCAGAACGACCCGCGACGAGACGATCGTCACGCTGCCCTCGGACGCGCCGCCGCGCGGCGGGGCGCTGGCGTTCACAAGCGGCGGGACGCCAAAGCGGTTCACCCTCCCGACGTACGTCGAGGGGACCTACGAGGTCGTGTTGCCGCCGGACCGCCGGCTCGACTTCCCCGTCTTCGGGCAGGTCAGGCCCGGGAACTACGAGACGTCGATCGACGAGGAGAGCCGGGTCCACGTGGTCTGGGACGAGCCGGTGACCCGCGAGACGGTCTCGGTGCAGTTCTACCTCCAGCGGGACCTCTACATCTTCGGCGGGATCGTCGCCCTCGTCGCGCTCGTCGGCGTCGGCGGCCTGCTGTACTACCGCCGGCAGATCCAGGTGCTGCGGGAGCAGCGCAAGGAGATGGGAATCGACGTCGAGACCGAGATCGACGACGACGACGGCCCGCCGCCGGGGATGCGCTGAGGCCGCGCGGGCCGCGCTCTCTCGGCCGGGCCACGCGCTCTCGACCGAGCCGCGCTCCTTTTGTCCGCCTCGGCCCAGGAGTCGGTATGCGCGTCGCAATCGTCACCGTCGGCGACGAGATCCTCGCCGGCGACACCGTAAATACGAACGCCGCGTGGCTGTGCGAACAGCTGACAGCCCGCGGCGTCAGCGTCGAGCGGATCACCACCGTCCCCGACGTCGTCGCCGACATCGCCCGCGTCGTCAACGAGTACCGCGCGGAGTACGACGCGGTCGTCGTGACCGGCGGGCTCGGGCCGACCCACGACGACGTGACGATGGAGGCCGTCGCCGCCGCCGTCGGCCGCGACGTCGAACCCCACGAGGAGGCCGAGCGGTGGCTGCGGGAGGAGGGCGGCTACGCCGCGGGCGATCTCGTCGACGGGACGACGGAACTGCCCGCACGAGCGCGGATGCTCCCGAACGACGAGGGCGTCGCCCCCGGCGCCGTCGTCGAGGGGATCTACGTGCTTCCGGGCGTCCCCGACGAGATGAAGGCGATGTTCGAGCGCGTCGCCGAGGAGTTCTCCGGCGAGCGCACCCACTCGACGGTCGTCGACGTCGACGAGCCCGAGAGCGAGCTCATCGACCGCCTCGGCGAGCTCCGCGAGCGCTTCGAGGTGACGGTCGGCAGCTACCCCGGCGAGTCGGTCCGGATCAAGCTCACTTCGACCGACGCCGACGAGGTCGAGGACGCGGCGGCGTGGCTGGAAGCGCGCGTGGAACTGACCGCGGACGAAGAGTAGGCGGCGAAGAGACGCGGCGAGACGGGATCAGCGGCCGAGCAGTCTGATCCAGACGACGACCATCGCGAGGCTCAAGAGCAGCACGACCGCACCGGTCTCCGCGATCGGGAACGGTTCGCCGGTGATTGCGAGCGGGAGCATACCACACGCTTCCGGGGCGGCGTTCTTAAGCGTTCAGTATCCGGCGTCGCGGTCGGCGGTCCGCGACCGATCGCCGACCGGCGGCCTTTTCCGCGCTTCGCCACTCGCTTCGGGTATGCGAATCGGGCTCGTCGTCAATCCGATCGCCGGGATGGGCGGCCGCGTCGGCCTGAAGGGCACCGACGGGAAGGTCGCGGAGGCCCGCCGCCGCGGCGCCGAGCCGCGGGCCCCCGACCGGGCGCGGCGGGCGCTCTCGGAGCTCGCCGACCGCGACGACGTCGACCTGCTCACCTGGGGCGGCGGGATGGGCGGAGACGTCGCCCGCGAGGCCGGCTTCGACCCGCAGGTCCTCGGTGCGCCCGAGGGCGACGACACCACGGCCGCCGACACGGAGCGAGCGGTGCGCGCGTTCGTCGACGCCGGCGTCGACCTCGTGCTGTTCGTCGGCGGCGACGGGACCGCCGCGGACGTCGCCGAGGCGCTGGAGGAAACCGAGACGCCGATGCTCGGCGTGCCCGCGGGCGTGAAGGTGTACTCGTCGGTGTTCGCGGTCTCGCCCGAGGACGCCGCCCACGTCGTCCGGACGTTCGAGCGGACCGAGCACCGCGAGGTGATGGACATCGACGAGGACGACTACCGGGAGGGAGAGGTCCACCCCGAACTCCGGGCGGTCCCGCTCGTGCCCGTCGCCGAGGAGTTGCAGTCCTCGAAGCAGCTGGGCGGCGGCAACGTGGAGGCGCTGGCCGAGGGCGTCGCCGACGACATCCGCGCGAGCGACAAGACCTTCGTCCTCGGGCCGGGAAGCACCGTCGGCGCGATCAAGGACGCACTCGGCTTCGACGGCTCGCCGCTCGGCGTCGACGTGTGGCGCGGCGGCGAGGTGCTCGCGCTCGATGCCACCGAGTCGGAGATTCTGGACGCGCTCGGCGAGGAGAACGTCATCGTCGTCTCGCCGATCGGCGGCCAGGGGTTCGTGTTCGGCCGCGGCAACCCCCAGCTGTCGCCCGCGGTGATCCGCCGCTGTGACCTCGAAATCGTCGCCTCCAGGTCCAAGCTCGACACCGTGGGCGAACTCCGGGTCGACACCGACGACCCCGACCTCGACGCGGAACTCCGCGGGTGGACGAAGGTCCGCGTCGGCCGGGTGGAACGGCGGATGATGCGGATCGCGTGAGCGACGGACGCCCGGACGACCCGAGGGTCCACACGCTTCCAACGGCATTTAACACCCACGGTAGATTTGTATAGATATAAGTAGCATATAGTGAGAATTAAGGTCAGTCGAAGCCAGTAGAGACGTATGGAGACACGTAAGGTCCAGCGGTTGGGCCCCTCGACGCTGGCGATGACCCTTCCAGCGGAGTGGGCCAAAGAGCACAACGTCGAGAAGGGCGACGAGGTCTCGCTCCGGATGGGGGGCAAGGGCACGCTGACGGTCCTTCCCGAGTCCGCGAGCCAGGAAGATTCCTCGGCGACGATCCGCGCCGACGGCCTCGACGCCGACTCGCTCGAACGCGCGATCGTCGCCCAGTACGTCCTCGGGCGGCGGGTGATCCACATCGAAAAGAGCGACGGCGCGCTCGACTCCGAGCACATCAACGCCGTCTACAAGGCCGAGACCCAGCTGATGGGCCTCGGCGTCATCGAGGAGACGCCCGACCGGATCGCCATCCGGTGTTCCGTCGATCCCGAGGACTTCACGCTGAACAACCTCCTCGAACGGCTGGAGAACACCGGCAGCACGATGCGCGGCGAGGCGGTCAAGGCGCTGGCGCACGGCAACACCGACCTCGCCCAGCGCGCGCTGAACCGCGAGCGGCAGGCGAACAAGATCTTCGTCCTCCTCCTGCGCCTGATCTTCACCGCCTACCAGAACCCCAACCTCGCGCGGGCGGTCGGCCTCGAATCGGGCTTTCCCCTCATCGGCTACCGCTCGGTGGCGAAGAACCTCGAACTCACCGCCGACAACGCCGAGGACATCGCCAACATCGTAATGGACGCCGACGGCCACACCCTCGACATCGACTCCGGGACGATGCGGCGGATCCGGGAGTTCACAGACCAGGTCGACGAACTCACCAGGACGGCGGTGCAGTCGGTCGTCGAGCGCGACTACGACAAGACCGTCGAGTGCCGGACGCTGTTCCGCCAGCTGCGGGACCGCGAACAGGAGATCCTCGACGATCTCCCGGAGATGGAGAACAACGAGCTGTTGCAGGTCCGGGAAGTCCTCGTCAGCCTCCAGCAGACCGCCCAATACGCGATGCGGAACGCCGAGATCGCCGCGAACCTCGCGCTGAACGAGGAGTCCGAACACGTCACGATCGGCTGAGATACCTACCCGATCTCGATCAGCCCGCCGTCGGTCGTCGTAGTCCCCGAATCGCCGCTCGTCGCGGTCGGACTCGGAGTCGCCGTCTCGGTCGAATCGGGCGTCGGCGCGGCGGTCGGCGTCGGCGACGCGGTCTCGGTCGCCGCGTCGTCACTCGTCCCCTCGGATAGCGTCGCGGTCGCGGTCTCCGACGTCGCCGTCCCGTTCTCGCCCGTCGGTTTCGTGCCGAAGATGTCGGTCTCGATCGTCCGCGTGTAGGTCAGCGAGTCCAGCGGGACCCGAATCGCCGTGGTCGACAACTCCAGGCGCGCGGCGAACTCGATCCTGAGGTCCGTCACCTGATTCCGTTCGAGGTGGGTCACCCACCACTCGTCGATCCGGTCGTTGCGGATCGACACCGTCGCCTCGACGGTCCGCGACGACTTCGGGGGGATCACGTACTCGGAGTCGGTCGTGCCGTTGCCGACGGCGACGTCGTTCATCGTGATGTCGTAGCCGAGCTGGGAGACGCCGATCGGGTACGGCTTGGGGTTGTAGACGACGAAGTCCAGCCGCATCGGCGTCTCGGCGTCGGTGACGGTCCCCCACTGCGCGCGCGTCTCGTTCACGTAGAGGACCGGATCCGAGACGAAGGGCCGGTTCGCGTTCACGGGCCTGGTCTCCGAGGAGTTGAACTGCGAGAGCAGGTCCGTCTCCACCTGCCGGGTGACGTTCGGCGGGTCGACCGTGCTGCCGAGCGTCGACGACTCCACCGTGGTATCGACAGTCACGGTCGTCCGCTCGCCGTTGCGGACGTGTGAGACCCACCACGGCGGGATCCGCTCGTTCCGCGCGGCCGTCCGGAACGGGACGGTGGTGTTGCCGGTGCCGACCTGGAGCCCCTCCTTGACGCCGCTGGCCAGCGAGACGTCGTTCAGGCGCACGTCGTAGTCGACGGTGAGGCCGCCGAGCGAGACGCCGATCGGATTCGGATTCGACACGACGAGGTCGGTCTCGACGACCGTGGTCGTCTCGTTCACGGGGCCGAAGCGGTTCTCGACGCCCGCGACGGAGGGGACGCCCACGACTCCGGCCGCGAACGCGCCGCCGACGAGGAGCGCCACGACGAGCAGCGCGCCGACGACGGTCCGGAGCCGGCCGAAGACCAGGAGCGATGGCATCGTCTCTCCGGAGCGGACCGGCCCTAAAGATGCTGTCGGAGAGGCCGCCCGCGGGGGCGGCGGCCGGAGTCGTATGAACTAAGTCGCGACCGGTCGACCCACGCAGTATGGAGACTGCTTCCGCTACCACGGACAAGGGATTCGGCCTGACCGTCCTCTTTTCTATCGTCGCCCTGTTCGGCGTCGCCGGGATGTTCGCCGCGGGGCTGACCGGGGCGCAGCTGCTCGCGGCCGTCGGGTTCGCCGTCGCCGTCGTCGCCGCGTCGCTGGCGGTCTCGGCGACGCACCTCTTCGGGTGAGCGCCGGCGAGCGTCCGAACGGACGAGAAGCTTAAGACCGGACCGTCCCTAGAGGGGGCGAGATGAGCGACTTCACCGAAGAGGAGCGACGGATCGTCGCCTACCTCCGCGAGAGCGTCGCCGCCGGTGAGCGCTACTTCCGCGCGAAGAACATCGCCGACGCCATCGGCCTCTCGGCCAAGCAGGTCGGCGCTCGCCTCCCGCGGCTCGCGGAGAAGTCCGACGACGTCGAGATCGAAAAGTGGGGCCGGGCCCGCTCGACGACGTGGCGCGTCACCCAGAGCTGACAACGGGTGAAACCGCCGCGATTCAGGGCCTTTTTTGTCTCCGCCGCCGAGGAGCGTGTATGACGGTACGCGTCCGGCGGGTCTTCGAGTTCGACGCCGATCCCGAGGCCGTGTGGGACTTCATCGCCGACCCCAGCAAGCGAGCGGACGCGATAAGCGTCGTCGAGCGCTACGAGGTCGACCCGGACGCCGGAACCGCGACGTGGCACGTCCGGCTCCCGATCCCGCTCGTGAACTCGACCGCGAGGGTCGAGACCGAAGACGTCACCCGCGACCCCCCGAAGTACGTCAAGTTCGTCGGGAAGTCCTCGGTGCTGCGCGTGACCGGCGAGCACACGATCGAGCCCACGGAGGGCGGCACGAAGCTCGTCAACGAGTTCGTCGTCGACGGCCGCGTCCCCGGCGTCGAGGGCTTCTTCAAGCGCAACCTCGACGCCGAACTGGAGAACCTCGAACGCGCGCTTCGCCGGGCGGTCGAAGCCGACGCGTGAGGCCAATCGCGACGCGTGAGGGCGGCTCGGAGCGTCGGCCCATCCCGGTGGGTTTATTGACGTCGCCGCGCTATCTCCCATCGCCGACGACCGACGCTTTTCTCGTCGAAGTCGGCACACACCCGCCGCATCCGCCACAGTGTTCGGGGTCCGCTGTGGCCACGCGTTCAGCTCCCTCCTCCCGGAGAGGGAGACTGTGCGCCCACTCCCGCCACCTCCCTTCCGCGCTCCGGCCACGCCAATCCATTCGACTTCGACTTCGACCGGCCGGAGCGACCGCTACGGCGACGACGCGCGTTTGTCGATCTCGCCTTTCAGGACGGCGGCGTCGAAGTCGTGGTCGGGCCGGATGTTGACGAAGTCCAGAAAGCGCGCGGCGGCGAGGAGGTCTTCGGTCGAGAAGGCCGACTCCGCGGCGTCGACGGTGCGCTTGCCGCCGATCAGCGGTTCGAGCGCGCCGAGGGCGCACGCCAGGTCGTAGGCCTTGGCGTCGGGCGCGCCCTCCTCGCGGACGTTCGTGGCGTCGATGAAGTAGATCTCGCCGTCCAATATGAGGACGTTCTCCGCCCGGAGGTCGCCGTGGAGGAGCTCGTGGTCGTGCATCGTCGCGAGCGCCTCGAAGAGCGCCGGCGCGAGATCGGCCTCCGCCTCCTCGTCGAGTTCGTCGAGCGTCCGGAAGTCGGGGAGGTATTCGAGCACCAGGACGCCGAGGCCGTCGACCTCGAAGGCCTCGACCGGCTCGGGGGCGTTGAGGCCGACCTCGCGCATCCGCTCCGTCGCTTCGAGTTCGTGGCGGGCCATCTCGACCGGGGTCGCGAAGTGCTCGAAGAAGCCCTCCGTCCCCGAGGAGAACGCCCCGAGGTTCCGACCCGTGGTGAAGAGCGCGTGGACGATGGAGTTCTGCTGGGAGATGACCTTCACGAACCATCGGTCGTCGACGACCATCGGCGTCGACAGCCAGTTGTCGGCGTCGAGAAACCGCACGCGGACCTCCTCGCGGCCGTAGCGGTCGCGGATCTCGCGGGCGACCTCCTCCAGGCGGGACCACTCGACGCGCCCGCGCAGGAGGCGACGGAGCTCCATACCCCGAGATAGACCTCGGGGCGTATATATATCGCCCTCGGGGCGCCGCGGCCGCTCATCGAGCGACGCGACCCCGACGCCGCGCTACTCGTCGCTCGCGCGGACGGTGAGCACCGGGACCGCGGAACGGCGGACCGTCCGCTCGGTGACGCTCCCGAGGAGGTACCGCTCCAGGCCGGTCCGACCGTGAGTCCCCATCACGATCAGGTCGCAGTCGTTGTCGACGGCGTAGTCGACGACGACATCGTCCGGGATGCCGGGTTCGACAACGGTGACCGCCTCGACGCCGGCGTCGGCGGCGCGGTCGGCGATGGCCTCGACGACGGACTCCGCGCGCTCGCGGAGCGTCTCTTCGACCTGCTGGGGGCTGATCGCGGGTGCGCTGTGGCTCACGTCGCGGGAGTCGACGACCGAGAGGACGTGGAGCTCGGCGCCGTACTGCTCGGCGATGTCGATCGCGTGCTCGACCGCGTAGTCGGCGCAGTCGCTGCCGTCGGTCGGAACGAGGATGCGTTCGTACATACGCGAGGGTACGCCGACCCGCGGGGTAGTCGTTTGGGTGACTGCCAGGGAGTGAGAATCGACCGACGGAGTCCGTCCGCCGGGCGTCAGCCGTGGTCGATCAGCCGGTCAGTCGGTCTATCGATCAGTCGATCAGTCGATCAGCCGCTCGGCGATCCGGCGGGCGCCCTCGGCGGGCGCGAGGTCCGGCCGGTCGGCGGCGATGCAGTCGACGTCGCGGTCGAGTTCGGCCGAGAGGCGCTCTTCGAAGACGTCGACGATGCCGGGGATGCAGGCCATCCCGCCGGTGAGGACGATCGGCTTCGAGAGCGCGAGCTGGTAGGGCTTCATGTGGTCGTTCGCGAGCTGGGCGAGGAAGTTGTTCGCGACCTCGTCGACGGCGTCGTCGACGTAGTCCGAGAGCGGCTCCATCACCGAGCGCTCGATCGTGAACTCGTGGGCGCCGCCGCCGGGCTGCTGGATGACGTCCGTGAACGGCTGGAAGTCGTCGAAGTCGGCGTGTTCTTCCTTGTACTCGCGGGCGGTCGTCAGGTCGATGTTGACCCGGCCCTGGGTTTCTTCCTCGACGGCATTGGCGATCCGGCGGTCGACCTCGTTGCCCGTGACCGCGCCGGAGACGAACGGCGAGAGCTGTTCGCCGTGGCGGTACGCCGAGGCTTCGAGGTTCGTCGAGCCCATATTGACCGCGGCGAAGACCTCGTCGATCGCCTCCAGGTCGTCGCCGAAGGCCGGGATCGCGCCGCAGAGCGACTCGGGGAAGCTCCGGACGAGGGCGTCGCCGACGGGGCTCTCTTCGATCACGCGGTTGAGGTTCTCCAGGCCGGGCTCGTTGTCGATCGTCGGGATCGCGTAGACGACGGCGCTGTCGGCGTCGAGGCCCTCGCTCGCGACGACCTCGTTGAAGAACTTCGCGGCGAGCTCCGCGCGCTCGTCGTCCTCGGGGAGGCCCGAACGGAGCATATACTCCACCTTGTCGGGGTACTCCTGGGCGGCCTGTTCGCCGAAGAGGACCTGTTCCTCGCCCGTGAGGGCGTCCTCGAACGTGGCGAGGCAGGTCAGCGTCCGGACGGTGGTGACCTCGCCGTCGCGGACGTACTGGAGAACGGTTCGTGTGCTACCGAGCTTGACGCCTACCGGCGTCGGCCCTTCGGGCTCCGCTGCGCTGTCGTCCGTCTCGTCCTCGGACGGCGCGTCTTGTTCGTCGGCCATACCGGAACCGAGCGCCAACGGATTAAAAACCCTGTTGGTCAGGAGAATGACAGAATCGGCGGGCGTCGACCCTACTGCATCGACGAGAGGCGCGCGATGTAGACGAGACTCAGGTGGTGGTCGTCGACGTCGAACTCGGAGGTGTCCGTGACCTCGCCAGAGAACCCGACGAGGTAGTCCTGGAGTTCGGCCTCGACGTCTTCGGTGAGCCAGTCGACGGTGTGGTAATACCGGATGGCGTCCATCGTCCGCTTGAAGCCGCCCTTGAGGACGAGGAACTCCAGCCAGTCGAAGACGATCCGCTCGGCCGCGTAGGCGTCCGGCAGGGACGTGAGATACGGTTTCGAGAGCCGCTCGGCGGCGGCCGTCTCGTGGACGAGGAGCTGTTCGAGCTGATTCTGGCGGAGCGCCTCGCCGGCGCGGCCGCGCGGCCGCTCGCGGATCTCGGTGTCGAACTGGAACCGCCCGACGTCGTCGTGGCGGTCGAAGTCGCCGCGACCGGACCGTGGACGCGAGACGCCGTTCGAACGCCCGCGGTCCCGGCGCCCGTAGTCGAATCGACCATCACGCGTCTCGCCGTTGCGGCCGAAGCCGAGGTCCCGAGCGATCTGGTCGGCCCGGACGACCTCGTCGTGGCCGTCGGCGTGGTCGGAGTCGCCGCGCCGCGGCGGCGTGACGTCCTCGCGCGGCCGGACCGAGACGTCGCCCTCGGTGCCGTTGCGGCGCTCGGCGTCGTCGCGGCCGTTGCGGCCGTTGCGGCGCCGGTCGGCCGTGCCGTTACCGCGGTGGTGGCCGTTGCGGCGGCGATCGCGCCGTCGCCGGTCCGGGCGATCGAGCGAGTCGCGGCCGTTGGACTGCCGGCGGTCCTCGGACCGCGAACGGGAGCCGCCCGCGTCGTCGGAGTCGTCCGATCGGCGGTCGTTCCGCCGCTCGTCCGCGATACGCCTGAGTTCTCGGAGGTCGTAGTCGTCGGGATCGATGGTCATAGCCTGGGTTGTCGCGGCGCGCCCGCCGCTGTGGTCTCACTCGACGATTTCGTGGCGCGTTCATAAACGTACCTGCGAAATTATCAGATTCGATTTCTGGAGGCGGGATTCGACCCCGTGACTCAGTGGCGAGAACGGTTCAGAGGACGCGCGTGTCGTCGTGCGCCCGACGGACGGACAGCGCGCCGGTCGCAGCGTCCAGCGACAGCGACCGGCCGTGGTCGCCCCCGACGTCGGTCGCGACGATCGGGATGTCGTGGTCCGCGAGGACCTCCTCGACGGCGGCGACGTTGCGCTCGCCGATCCCGCCGTCGCCGGAGTCGAAATCGAACATCGCGCTCCCGCCGGCGACGCGGGCCTCGACGCGCGAGCGGTCGGCGCCGGCGTCGACCATCGAGCGCAGGAGGCCGCGGACGGCCGTATCGACGTACTTCGCTTCGTTCGGGGTCTCGGACGGCGGCGTGGGGCCGTCCGACGACGCGCGGTTTCCGCCGTCGGTCTCGTGTCGGCCGTCGCTGGCCTTGGGGAGCATCGCGTGGGCGAGGCCCGCGACGCCGGCCTCGGGGTCGACGAGCGCGATCCCGACACAGGAGCCGAGGCCGCTCGTCACCAGCTCCGAGCCCGTCTCGGCGACGGCGTAGTCGGCGACGCCGACCTTGACGCGCTCGCTGCGTGATCGATCGGTCGATCGGTCAGTCGTGTATACCTTCATTGATTTGTTCGGAGGGAGATGGCCCGGCCGGGCCACAGGGAGACCGGATCGCGGCCTCAGTTCGGTTCGGGTTCGGGCGCGAGTTGGTCAAACGCCGCGCGCAGTTCCCGCTCGTCCGGCAGCGCGTAGATGTCGCAGGTGAACGTCTCGTCGGGCGTCACGATCGCGGAGTCGATGAGGAACGCGTAGTCTTGGGTCCGCGCGAGTTCGGTCACGAGCGGGTCCACGATCGCCGAGGCGATGTCGTCGACGTAGGTCGGCGGCGAGATGTCGATCGTCGTCTCCAGGGCGTTCGCCCAGCCGTCCAAGAACCCGGAGGTGACGATGTTGCCGATCTCCTGGATCGCGCTCTGCCGCATCGCCGGGTCGGCGTCCATCCCCGGCATCAGCGCGTCGGCGACGCTCTCGGCGGAGTCGTGGTCGAACAGGATCGCGATGTACCCGGAGGGCGTCCCCATAAATTCGAGGACGACCCCGCGCCGGGCCTCGTCTGTCAGCTCCATCGGTACCCCCTCGACCGGGACGAAGCTCAGCCGGCTGACGTCGACAGAGGTGTCGATGCCGGTCATCGCGGTCAGGTCCTCGGAGGCCTGCCCGGCGCCTTCGGTGATCATCCGGGAGAAGGAGGTGAACGTCTCGACGGGGATCGCGTCGTTGTCCTCGCCGGCGGCGTCGACGATGGTCTCGACGGAGTCGTGGGTGGGAAGCATGTAGATGTAGAAGCCCGCCTCCTCGTTCACCGTCTCGAGGTGGTTCCGGAACGCCAGCACGTGGCCCGTGTCGAGTTCGGTCTCGAACGAGGTGGCGCCGCCGGTCCCGTTCGTGGCGGCGACCCCGCCGTCGCCAGCTGCGGGTCCGTCGACGACGTCCTGGAGCGAGCGATTGGCGTCCAGTTCGACGTAGGTCGGCGTGGTGATGTCGATCCCCTCGCCGAGGAAGTCCGCCCAGCCGTCGATGAACCCGCCGAGCATAATGTTGCCCAGTTCCTTCAGCCCGCTCGTAGCGAGCTCGCTGTCGGGATCGTCGGACGCCCCTGGAACGAGCGCGTCGACGAGTTCGACCGCGCGGTCGCGGTCGAACGCCAGGATCGTGTGGCCCGCGATCGCCCCGGAGAAGCCGATGTGGACGGTGACGAGGTCGCGCTCGCGGAACTCCCGCTCGACGTCGTCTCTGGTCGCCATCTCGATCTTTGTGACGGCGACGCGCGCGTCGAACCCAGTCAGCGTCGTGAGCGAGCCGGCCGCCTCCTCGGCGCCCGAGTGCGCGAGGTCGCTGAACGTGCGAAGCGACTGGATGTCGAGGTTCATGCTTCGACGCCCACCACGTCGTCGATGGCCTGGAGGACGTTGGGCTTCTGGAACGGCTTCGTGATGTAGCCGTCAGCGCCCGCTTCGACGGCCTCCCGCATCTTCTCTTCCTGTCCGACGGACGTACACATAATCACCGATGAGTTGGGGTCGATCGACTTGATCTCGGAGGTGGCTTCGATCCCGTTGCGGATCGGCATCACCACGTCCATCGTGACGACGTCGGGATCGAGTTCCCGATACAGCTCGACCGCCTCGACGCCGTTCTCGGCTTCTCCCACGACCTCGTGGTCGTCTTCCAGCAACTGCTTCAGCAGGTTCCGCATAAACGCCGAGTCGTCGACCACCAGTACGCTGCGTGCCATATCCCTCCTTCCGAGAAACGCTGTATAAACGCATCGCCCCCATTATCAGTGATGATACGGGAGAGCGACGGCCGAACGGAGCGGTCTGGCTCACTCCTCGGGCGGGTCCGACGGGATCTGGAGCCCCTCGCCGCGGAGCGCGCTGACGAGGTCCGCGATCGAATCGTCGAGGCTGAGGCCGTGTCGGTTGAGCACCGACGCCAGCGCTTTCGTGGGGTAGGAGACCTGCGTGTCCGACGCCAAGAGGAGGATCGCGAGCGCCTTTCGCGTCGAGGCGTCGGTGTCGATCTGGTCGACGTACCACGAGGTCAGTTCGCCGAACGCGGTCGCGACGTCGTCCGAGAAGTGCTCGTGGTGAGCGACCTCGCCGTCGAACGCCGCGGTGAGGGCGAACCCGTAGTCCGCGTCCTGTTCGGAGACGTAACGGGCCATCTGCTGGCGGGCGAGGCTGCCCCGGTCCTCGACCGCCTCCTCGTCGCCATCGTCGACCGAGGGCGTCTCGTCGTTGTCGGTCGCGACGACGTATCGCCCCTCGTCGAGTTCTGCGACCCGCTCGGAGGCGGTGTAGTCGAGTTCGTCGGGCCTGACGACACCCTCATCTTCACGCGCGTGTGGATGCGCGTCGTCTGTGGGGTCCGCCGGGGCCATACCTCGTGGTGTCGTCGGCGCGATAATAAGCCCATCGCAGGCGTAAAACTCAGCTCGGTCGGCGGAACAGACTCGATTTGCGCTGTGCGAAACCGAATCGAGCCCTTCGCGCCGATCGTGAACGAACGACTCACCCGTAAATGAACGATACTGACGCTCTCGCCGTCAGTTTTCAGTATCAATACCGATATTTCACCGACCGTCACATTGAGGTAATTCCACGTAGAATAGGGGAGTATCTATGGAGTCCGATAGGACGCTGTCAGCGCTCGGGAACGAGTACAATCCCGATATCCTGCGCGCTGCCGACGAAGCCCACTCCGCCCAGGAATTCAGCGATATGCTCGATATCCCGATCGCGACCTGCTATCGTCGGATCGAGGAACTCACTGGGGCGGGACTGCTGGAACTGCACGACCGCGTTCTCTCGGACGAACACCGACGGACCAACGTCTACCGGCGGGAGGTCGACGAAATCATAATCGAGTTCAACGAGAACGAACTCAACATCGAGGTCACGGACCGACCCGAAGTGAAGAACAAGCTCGACGACGTCTGGCGGCAAATCTCCAGCGAGTAAATTCGCCCACGTGAGTGGCGAGAGCAACGCGTAATATCGGAGATCAACCGTCTGTTGGGGAACAATAGAACGGCCGAGGTTGATGCGGATGTAGCTACAGGCCGAGATGCAGCTAATATTGTCGGTGGTGAACTGTTGAGGAGTTCTGTTTTCTGCATCTAAGTGGTCAGTTCTGCCGTTTCAGTCGATAAGACACCAATATCAGATCTGATTTCTAAGACCATACCATTATGTATGGATCGAGATTCTGGCAGAGTGACGGTCCTCACCTCCGGGGAGGAGGCGCGGGGGCCAGACTGGAGACAACACACTATGTTCGAAAACATCGACACCGACCGTGGTCAGGTCGGGATCGGAACGCTCATCGTGTTCATCGCGATGGTCCTGGTCGCCGCAATCGCGGCCGGCGTCCTGGTGAACACTGCTGGCTTCCTCCAAGCGACTGCTGAGGACGCTGGCCAAGAGAGCGTCGACAAGGTCACGAATCGTATGGACGTCGTAAGCACACACGGAATCGTTAGCGATGCCGGGAGCGAGCTAACTGTTGACAGCCTGAATCTCACGGTTCGGCTCGCTGCCGGGTCCGGGAGTGTCTCACTCGAAAGTTCCACAATAAACTACGTGAGTGGGTCCACCGCCAGAAACCTCGTCTATAATAACGAGACTGCACCGGATGGCACGCTCCTCAACGTGAGCGAGAGCCAGACAGGAAGTGCGCGAGGTCTCAATTCGACCGAATTTACCGCGTACCCGCTAGAAGACGATAACGACGCATCATTCCCGGTGTTGAACAGCCAAGCCGATCGGTACGAGATTGTCATTAATACATCTGTAGTTGAGGAAACCACCGGTGGCCTCTCCACTGGCGATTCGGTCGAACTGGAACTCACGAGCCGCTCTGGGGGTTCGACCCAGGTCATCCTCACGATGCCCCAGCAACTCGCCGGCAAGCAGAACAACGATCCGGTCCCCCTCTAGGTGATACACATGTTTGAACTATTCAACAAAGACGAACGCGGTCAGGTCGGTATCGGTACGCTCATCGTGTTCATCGCGATGGTCCTCGTCGCCGCGATTGCGGCCGGCGTGCTAGTGAATACTGCTGGCTTCCTCCAAGCGACTGCTGAGGACGCTGGTCAAGAGAGTGTGAACAAGGTCACGAACCGAGTCGATGTGATCAACACGCACGGGACCGTTGGCACCAATGAAGATATCGCCAACATTACGATGACCGTGCGTCTCGCTGCCGGCTCCAGTAGTGTCGATATGAACACTACCTCCATCAAATATCTCAGCGCAGATAATGTACAAACCCTAACAAATAAAACTTCAGGTGCAACTGATACCGATGGAGACGGAACTAGCACCGCGTTCAGCCTCACGAACGTGGCGGACGATGACGACTCCTTCGGTGTCCTCAACAGCGCATCAGACCGCTACGAAGTGACGATCGACACGTCAGCTATTGAAAGTGGCAGTGAAGATGGTGAAGGGCTCTCAACCGGCGAGCAGGTCCAGTTAGAGATTACCAGCCGGACAGGCGGGACGACCCAGGTCATCCTCACGATGCCCCAGCAGCTCGCTGGCAAGAGCCCCGGCGAGCCCGTCAAGCTCTAAACCCAGGACAGACCGCGCTGAGGATTTGTGTTTAACTGATTTTCATTTTTGTGCTAATATTATCGATCAGCCTGAGTGACGGAGGTAGAATCAAATTTGATATCTGGCCCCATACCATTATGTATGGATCGAGATTCTGGCAGAGTGACGGTCCTCACCTCCGGGGAGGAGGCGCGGGGGCCAGACTGGAGACAACACACTATGTTCGAAAACATCGACACCGACCGTGGTCAGGTCGGGATCGGAACGCTCATCGTGTTCATCGCGATGGTCCTGGTCGCCGCAATCGCGGCCGGCGTCCTGGTGAACACCGCTGGCTTCCTCCAAGCTACCGCCGAGGATGCTGGCCAAGAGAGCGTCGACAAGGTCACAAATCGTATGGACGTCGTAAGCACACACGGAATCGTTAACGATACCGGAGACGGGTTCGCAGTTGACAGCCTGAATCTCACGGTTCGGCTCGCCGCCGGGTCCGGGAGCGTCTCACTCGAAAGTTCCACCATAAACTACGTGAGTGGAGGGACTGCCGAAAATCTCGTATACAAGAATGCGACGACGAACGGTGGCAAGGATCTCGGAAACGTATCCAAGTGGACGGCAAGCGATCCTTACGGTCTGAATTCGACCGAATTCACGGCATATGCGCTTGAGGATGACGACGATGCATCGTATCCCGTACTGAATAGTCAGGCGGACCGATACGAGATCGTCATCAACACCTCGCTCGTCGAAGGTGGTACCGGTGGCCTCTCGACTGGCGACTCGGTCGAACTCGAACTGACGAGTCGCTCCGGTGGCTCGACGCAGGTCATCCTCACGATGCCCCAGCAACTCGCCGGCAAGCAGAACAACGATCCGGTTCCCCTCTAGGTGATACAAATGTTTGAAATATTCAACAAAGATGAACGCGGTCAAGTCGGTATCGGTACGCTCATCGTGTTTATCGCGATGGTGCTAGTCGCTGCGATCGCGGCCGGCGTCCTGGTGAACACCGCTGGCTTCCTCCAAGCTACTGCCGAGGACGCTGGTCAAGAGAGTGTGAACAAGGTCACGAATCGCGTCGATGTGATCAACACGCACGGGACCGTTGGCAACAATGAAGATATCGCCAACATTACGATGACCGTGCGTCTCGCTGCCGGCTCCAGTAGTGTCGATATGAACACTACCTCTATCAAATACCTCAGCGCAGATAATGTACAAACTCTAACAAATAAGACTCCAAGTACGACCGAGTCTGACGGTGACGCAGACGGGACTGGTACGATGTTTGCCCTGTCGAAAGTTACAGACGACGATGGGTCGTTCGGAGTGCTTAACAGTCCCTCTGATCGCTACGAGGTGACGATCGACACGTCAGCTATTGAAACTACTAGTGAAACTGGAGAAGGGCTCTCGACTGGTGAGCAGGTCCAGTTAGAGATTACCAGCCGAACTGGTGGGACGACCCAGGTCATCCTCACGATGCCCCAGCAACTCGCTGGCAAGAACCCCGGCGAACCCGTCAAGCTCTAAACCCAGAGCTAGCTTCGCGTCGACGACGAACGAATTCTCATCATTTTCTCGAAATAGGATACGAGGAGCGGCAGCGCTGCCGTATTCCGAGAAAACGAATATCAGCTGAACAGACTAAACGCTCTCTTCGAACGAGCAGTTCTCGAATTACTCCAATCCGCCACCGCCGCCCGCGTCACCGTCACCGAACATCGGCGCCGACTCGCCGACCATCGAGAACCCGGCGGCCTGCTCGTACACCTTGAGCCCGCCCTCCTCGATTTCGAGGGGGAACATCGAGTTCTTGATCGCCTGCTTGCGCATCTTCGCCACCCAGACGTACCGGTTCGAGGTCGAGCCGGCAGGCGATTGGATCAGGTAGATGTTGCCGTCGGTCAGGAAGTTCTCAAGGCCGATCTCGGTCTCGGGGAACACCGCCGACTGTTCCATCGTCAGAATGGAGGTGAGCCCGCTGTCTTTCAGGATGTCGATGAACTTCAGGAGGTACTGGCGCTGTTCCTTCTCGTCTTCGAAGAAGAGCTGGAACATCGTCAGCGAGTCCAACACGAGCCGGTCGTACTGGGTGTCCTGGAGGTCGTCGAGGATCGTATCGAGGGTGTCTGAGAAGTCGCCGCTCCGCAGCAGCGTCCGCTTGTCGTAGATCTTGATACGCCCCTCCTCGATGAACTCGTCCCACTTCTCGAAGCCGATCGATTCGGCGGCCTGGCTGATGTCGTCTTTCGTCTCCTCGAAGGTGAGGTAGATACCGCCTTCGTCGAACATATCAACGCCGTTGTAGAGGAACTGGAGGCCGAGCAGGCTCTTTCCGGTACCGGGGTTTCCGCTGACGAGGACGGCCGCGTTCTCGATGATACCCCCGTTGAGGATCGAGTCGAGCCCCTCCACGCCGGTCTTGACGAATTCTGGCATACGTGAGATCACTCCCTGGTAGGTGTTAGGTGATGCGTCGGTCCCGCACCCGGATAATTCTTCGCCCCTGGATTCCGTCACAGAGCGGCGACACCGACACCCAGCCACACCGGTTCTATCACGAGCGATAATTTGGAGCGAACCTTCTTGTACCGATGCTGGGACATTCAGGGCAATGCTACCTGTTCCATCGAGACCGGACGACCGGACCGGGCGGACGGGCGGCCCGATTCGGTCCGTAGGAGGCTGTGATCCGCCGCGACAGTCGTGTCGGATACCGGCCGAATTCGGCGACCGGGAGGGATCGGAATGGGCGTGATGGACTGGATGGACGGCGACGACGAGGAGTCCGACACGCTCGCCACAGACGGGCTCGGCTTCGACGAGGACCTGGACGATTTCGACGGCGAGATGGGCGATATGGGCGACCTCGACGGCGATATGGGCGACCTCGACGGCGGAGGCGACGACCTCGGCGACGGGATGGGAGACGGCTTCGACGACGGCGGGATGGACGGCCTCGACGGCGAGATGGGCGGCTTCGACGACGGCGGGATGGACGGCCTCGACGGCGAGATGGGCGGCTTCGACGGTGGCGGCGGAGGCGGCGACGACTTCGGCGGCTCGGAGGTCGACGCCGACACCATCGCCGAGATGGAAGACCGCATCTCCGAGCTCGAAAACGAGGTCAGTTCCATCTCCTCGGGGATGAACACGGTCCGCGAGGAGAACAAACAGATCGGCGAGACCGTCGAAGAGCTCGACGAGACCATCCGGAAGCTGCTCGACATCTACGAGATGGTCACCCGCGGGATCAATCCCTTCGTCGACGACGCCCGCGAGATGGGCGGCCTCGAAGGCGACGGCGCGTTCGGCCTCTTCGAGATGGAAGAAGAGAGCGAAGAGGACCTCGACACCGAGGTCGCCAACGCCGACGCCGAGTCGTTCTTCGACGAGGACTTCGGCGACCTCGACGCCGAAGAGGACGAAGCGGAACTCGCCGCCGAGGACGAACTCGCCGAGGAAGAGCGGGCCGATCCCGCCGAAGCGCTCGACGACGACGGCGCCGACGAGGGCGACGATGGCGGCGCCGGCGGCGGCGCCAGCTTCGACGATCTGAAAGAGGAGTACGAAGAGAACGAGGGCTGGGACGACCTCGAAGACGAAGAGGATGCCGAGGCCGAGGACGAACTCGCCGAGGGAGACGCCGAAGAAGAGGAAGACGAAGACGAGTTCGAGGGGATGCAGAACCACGTCGGCGACGAACTCGAAAACGGCGACGGATTCGAGGCCGAAGCGGACGACGAACCTGAGGAGGTCGATCCCGACGAGTCGCTCTTCGAGGCCGAAGGCGACGCCGGGGCGGAGGCCGAGACCGAGTCCGCGGCGGACGCAGCACAAAACGGAACGATGGAATCGGCAGCATCGACGCAGCCCGAACCGACCGAAGCGGCGTCGTCACAGACGCCGGCGACGAACGGAACGACCCAGCAGGCGGCCGCCGAATCCGACGCGTACCTCACCGAACTGCCGGCGCGGTACACGGCGGAATCGGTCGTCCTGGAGTGGACGCGGTTCCTCGTCGACGTCGGCGGAGCGATCGGCGCGGCGCGGGCGCTGCGACAGTACCGGTCCCAGGACTGGATCACGAAGGAGGTCGAGCGGACGATGTGCGAGCACGTCCGCAACGCCGCCACCGCCGGGGAGACCGAACGCCCGCGCGACCTGCGGGTCGAACACCACAGGGAGAGTCTGACGTACATCAGCCGACTCGCCGGCGATGTCAACGAGGCGCGGCTCCTCGAGGAGCTGTCGGCGCTCGGAGGTGGGTCCCGTGGGATTCGGCGTTAGCGGGTCGACTGCCGTCATCTTCCTCGGCGTCCTGATCGCCTCGGGCACGCTCTACACGGCGGCCGCGGGCAGCGCAGAGCAGCTCTCGGAGGCCCGCGACGAGAAGTCCGAAGACCTGCTCGACCGCCGGAATACGGCGATCGACGTGACGAGCGTCGTCTACAACGCGAGCGGCAACAACGACCTCGTCGTCAACGCGACGAACGACGGGACGACGACCCTGTCGGTCGCGGACACGAGCCTCCTCGTCGACAACGAGTACGCGGTCCCGGACGAGACCTCCGTCGACGGCGACGGCGACACCGACGTCTGGGCCGCCGGTCAGACGCTCACGCTGACCGTCAGGAACGTCGCACAGCCCGACGGCGTCACAGTCGTCGCACAGAACGGCGTCTCGTCGACCAACACCACGGTGGAGGGGAGTTAGATGGCCGACGTCTCCGTCCCGAGCCTGATCCTCTTCATCGCGAGCATCGTCATCGCGGCGGGCGTCGCGGGCGTCCTCATCGACACCGTCACCGGCATCAGCGGCGCACTCGACGACCGCGGCGCCGACGTCGCAGAGAACATCCGGACGGACGTCGAGATAATCAGCAACTCAGACAGCACGGTGTACGACCAGGACAACGACACGGTCACGCTGTACGTCAAGAACACCGGGAGACGGACCTTACCGGCGACGAACCAGACCTTCGATGTGATCTTCGACGCGGAGTACCGGACGAACGTCACCGTCAGCGTCGTCGACGGCGGCCCGGAGTGGACGCCCCACGGCGTCGTCGAGGTGGAGATCGGTGGACTCAGCGGCTTGGAGGGCACCGGCGACCACCAGGCCACGCTCGTCGTCGACGGAGACGAGGAGACCTTCAGATTCAACGTCTAATCTATGGCATCGAACCAATACTCGCTCGGACTGAAAGACCACGACCGGCTCGAAAAGGAACTCGGCGGCGGCATCCCCAAGGGCTCGATCGTCCTCATCGAGGGCGACTACGGGGCCGGAAAGAGCGTCCTCTCACAGCGGTTCACCTACGGATTCACCCAGGAGGGCGTGGTGACGACGCTCATCTCGACCGAGCTGGGTGTCCGGGGCTTCCTCGACCAGATGCACTCTCTCACCTACGACGTCGTCAAGCCCCTGCTGGACGAGCAGATCCTCTTCATTCCCGCCGAGATCGACGCCCGCGGGGCGCTCACCGGCGGCGAGAGCGACGACGAGCGCAAGCAGTTCCTCAAACGGATGATGGAGGCGGACACGCTCTGGGAGGGCGACGTCATCATCGTCGACACCTTCGACGCCATCCTCCGGAACGACCCGAAGTTCGAGGCGCTGGTCCGCCAGAACGAAGAGCGGCAGGCCGCCCTAGAGATCATCTCCTTCTTCCGCGATCTGACCACGAAGGGCAAGACGATCGTGCTCACGGTCGACCCCTCGACGGTCGACGAGGAGGCGATCGGCCCGTTCCGGTCGATCGCGGACGTCTACCTGGAACTGGAGATGGTCGAGGTCGGTAACGACGTCCGACGGAACATCTTCGTGAAGCGCTTCGCCGGGATGGGCCAGCAGGTCGGCGACCGCGTCGGCTTCTCGGTCCGTTCGGGCATCGGCATCGTCATCGAGTCCAGGAGTGTTGCCTAATGGCGACGGAACACGGCTCTGCGAGCATCGACAGCGAGTTGAAGCGGCACGCACAACAGTGGGGGCACCTCCGCGACCACCTCAAGCGCTTCCGGCAGATCACCGGCGAGTTCCCGATGCTCGTCGACGAGCCGGACGGCTACGAGTCGCGGCGGCCGAACATCATCTACCACCTCGGCGGCCCCGTCTACTGCCAGGTGTACGGCAACTTCGGGGAGACGACGAAGTACTACACCATCGAGCCGGAACTCGACGACAACGAACAGGACCTCTTCGGCCAGGTCAAGGACAAGCTCCTCGAACGGTCGGTCGCAAAGCCCGCGCCGACGGAGGACACAGAATACGAAGAGCGGATCCAGGAACTGCTCGAAGAGATCGTCACCTTAGAGACCGAAGACCACGGGCGGCTGGCCGAGCTGGTCCAGCGGCTCGAACTCGGGCCGCTCGAAGTAACCGAGGAGACCTACGAGAAGGTCCGCTACCGGCTCGTCCGCGACATCGTCGGGCTCGGACCGCTCGAACCGATTATGCGCGACCCGGCGAACGAGGACATTCACGTCATCGGGCCCCGCCAGGTCGACGTCGACCACGGGGAGTTCGGGCTGCTGGAGACGACCGTGGAGTTCGACTCCTCGGAGCAGTTCGACAACTGGCTCCGGAACATGGGCGAGCGGATCGGCGACCCCGTCTCCGACGCACACCCCATCGTCGACTCGACGCTCCCGGACGGGTCGCGTATCAACATCATCTACTCCGACGACGTCTCGCTGAAGGGCTCCTCGCTCACGATCCGTCAGGGCGACGACGTCCCGCTGTCGGTGTTCCAGATCGCGAAGTGGGGAACGCTCTCCCCGGAGCTGGCGGCGTACCTCTGGATCGCGCTCGAAAACGAGCGGACGGTGTTCGTCGTCGGCGAGACCGCCTCGGGGAAGACGACGACGCTCAACGCCATCACGTCGTTCATCCCGCGGGACTCCAAGATCTACACGGCGGAGGACACCGCCGAGGTGCTGCCGCCGCACGACACCTGGCAGCAGCTCCTGACGCGTGAGGGACGCGGCGCCGATTCGGAGGTCGACATGTTCGACCTGGTCGCGGCCGCGCTCCGTTCCCGCCCCGACTACATCATCGTGGGGGAGGTCCGTGGCGAGGAGGGTCGGATGGCGTTCCAGGCGGCCCAGACCGGCCACCCGGTGATGCTGACCTTCCACGCGTCCGACATCGTCTCGATGATCCAGCGGTTCACCGGGGACCCGATCAACGTCCCCGAGACGTTCATGTCGAACTGTGACATCGCGCTGTTCCAGAACCGGGTGAAGCGGGGCAACGAGACGCTCCGCCGGGTGACTTCGGTCCAGGAGATCGAGGGGTACTCCAAGGAGATGGGCGGCGTCGTCACCCGCGAGGCGTTCTACTGGGACCCCGTCGAAGACGAGATCGTCTTCCAGGGGCGGAACAACTCCTTCATCATGGAGGAGAAGATCGCCACGCTGCTCGGGTACGACGACACCCGGAAGATCTACGAGGACATCGAGTTCCGGACCGAGATCATCCGGCGGGCGATCCAGGAGAACATCGTCGGCTACCACGAGGTCAACGAACTCATTCAGGACTTCCAGCGGGACGGCACGGAAGGGCTCCCGTTCGATATGACGAGGATCGAAGGATGAGACGCGCCGAGCAGGAATCGACCGCGACGGAGGCGAACCGATGAGCGAGACCGAAGCCGGCTCGGGCTCCGGCGGCACCGACACGAACGTCGGTCTCAGCGCCCAGCGGGAGCAGCTAGAGCGCTTCTTCTCGTCTGTCATCGACTCCTACGAGCGGATGCCGATGGAGAACCGGAAGTACGCGCTCACGGTCCTCCTGCCGACGGCGGTCCTCTTCGTCGTCAGCGTCGCCGGCGCGGTGCTGCTGCCGCTGCCGGTACTCGTTCGGATCCCGATCTTCCTGCTCGGGCTGTTGATGCTGCTGGCGGGGCTCCTGTACCCGCGGCTCCTCGTAGAGCAGCAGCGTCGCGGGCTCGAAAACCAACTCCACCTCGTCATCACGCACCTGACGGTCCTCTCGACGACGAACATCGACCGCGTGGCCGTGTTCAGACAGCTCGGCCGCGAGGAGGAGTACGGCGAGCTCGC
Source organism: Halobellus sp. MBLA0158 (assembly GCF_041477585.1). Classification (NCBI taxonomy): domain Archaea; kingdom Methanobacteriati; phylum Methanobacteriota; class Halobacteria; order Halobacteriales; family Haloferacaceae; genus Halobellus; species Halobellus rubicundus. The sequence continues at coordinate 1,175,827 of NZ_JBGNYA010000001.1, read as the reverse complement.
CGTCGAGATGCGGCGGATCACGGAACTCGTCGACACCTGGAATCAGTCGCTCGACGACGCGCTCCAGCGGCGGGCGCGGGTCGTTCCCTCGAAGGAGCTCGGCGACTTCCTCGACCGGCTGGCGTACTCGCTGAACGCCGGCCAGAGCCTCGACGACTTCCTGCTCGGCGAACAGCAGACGATGATCCAGAAGTACATCACCGTCTACGAGGGCGCGCTCGGGAACCTCGAAGTGATGAAGGACCTCTATCTCTCGATGATTCTGTCGATGACGTTCGCGATCATCAACGCGATCGTGCTCCCGATCCTCACGGGGACCGACGCCACGATGACGATCGCGGCCGTCATCGTGCTCTTCGTCTTCGTCCAGCTGGGGTTCTACTTCGTCATCCGGACGATGTCGCCGTACGACCCGCTGTGGTACCAGCAGGACGAGTACCGGACGAAGATCGACCGCCAGATCGACATCGCGCTCTACGGCGCGGTCGCGTTGAGCCTCCTTTTCATCACGATCCTGGGCGTCGGAACGATGGGCTGGACGCCGGTGGGACAGGCGGTCCAGCGGGTGATGCTCGATACGCCCGTCCCGGTGCTGATCGCCGCGCCGGTGACGCCGCTGGCGGTGCCCGGGCTCGTGGCGCGACACCACGAAAACGGGATCAAAGAGCGCGACGAGGAGTACCCGGGCTTCATCCGGGCGCTGGGCGCCTCCGAGAGCGCGAAGCAGTCGACCACCCGCGCCGTGTTGGAGACGCTCCGCGAGAAGGACTTCGGCGTGCTGTCGCGGGAGATCGACCGGCTCTACGTCCGGCTGAATATGCGCGTCGAACCCGACCGGTCGTGGTTCCTCTTCACCGCCGAGACGAGTTCGTACCTCATCCAGAAGTTCTCCGAGATGTACCTCGTCGGCAGGCAGATGGGCGGGACGCCGAAGCAGTTGGGCGAACTCATCTCGAACAATATGAACGAGGTCATCAAGCTCCGCCGGCAGCGACAACAGAAGACCACGACGCTTATCGGCGTGCTGTACGGCATCACCGCGTCGGCGGCGTTCGCCTTCTTCATCGGGCTGGAGATCGTCGAGATTCTCGCGACGTTCTCGTCGAGTATGAACCTCGCGCAGTTCGAGTTCGGCCAGCTGATCTACGCGGGCGTCTACGACATCCCCATCATCGAGTACCTCCTCTCGCTCATCATCCTCTTCAACGCCGTCCTCTCGTCGCTGATGATCCGGATGGTCGACGGGGGCCACAAGACGAACGCGTACCTCCACTTCGTCATCCTCGTGTGGATCGGCTGTGGGAGCGCCGTCCTGACGTCGTCGCTCGCCGGGGGGCTGATCAGCGTATGACGGCGACGGGATCCGACGAGGGAACGGACCAGCGCGCCGAGCACGGCGAGGCGGCGCAGGGCCGGTCGGAACTGCTCGAAGCCTACCGGAAGCAGAGCGGCGAGGACGAATCGGCGTCCGGCGGCGACGCGGGCGGGAACGCCAAATCCAAGGCGAAATCCAAATCCGAATCGACGGGCAGAAGCCGCCCCAAGACGCCCGACGGGGAGTCGATCGTCGTCGACTTCGTCGCGAACTTCGTCGCGGGCGGCGACGCCGCCTTCGACCCCGTGAAGGGACGCGTCCTGATGAGCGGGCGGCGGCTCGTCCTCGCGACCTCGGAGACGAAGACGACGGTGCCGATCACCTCGATCTTCGACATCGCGGTCGGGCAGGTGCCCCCGGAAGTCGAGGAGTTCTTCGACTACACCGTGATGGTCGGCTACATCGACGGCGACTACCGCCGGACGACCGTCATCGGCGGGGACCGCGAGCTGATCGAGAAGTTCTCCCTGTTGCTCTTCCGAGCGACGCTCAACGGCTCGACGGCGCTCGTCACCCACCCGGCCAAGGTCGGCGGTCGCGTGATGGACACCCCGACCCGAAAGACCGGGCTGCACCTCGATTACGAATCGGTCTCGTTCACCGGCGGCGACATCAAGACCGATCAGGACGAACCGTTCTCGATCGACCTCGCTTCGGTCATCTTCTTCGAGGTGATGGAGCGAACGACCGACGACGACGAGACGTTGCTCGTCCTCTCGGTCCAACACGTCGAGAACGGCCAGACTGTCACCTCCGAGATCTCGATGACCTCGCGGCGGAAGATGAACATCCTCGGGCGGTACCTCCGCTTGATCTACCACTGGATCAAAAGCGACGTCCGCGACGTCGAGATCGAAGAACAGGAACTGGAGGTGCTCGTCGGCCTCTACTCCACCAGCGAAGACATCGATCTGGCGTCGCTGCTCGACATCGGCGAGGCCGAACTCGACGCCAGGCTCGAATCGCTCCACGAGGACGACCTCATCACCGACGAGGAGCCGCCGGTCGACCTCACCCCGCAGGGGCGGTTCATCGTCAACGAGGAGTTCGAGGACATCAACGTCTGAACGGCGAAAAACGTCCGTGTGCCGACCGCCCTCTCAGCGAATTTCGTCGAGCGGGACGAACGCGTCGGCGTCTGCCGAGAACCACGCGTCGACGTGTTCACAGCAGCTCTCGCGCCGCGGATAGACCGTACACCGGTCCGGTCGCCGCTCGTAGCGGACGACGACGCAGCGAAGCTCGAATCGGCCGTCCGGCGTCCGTACCGCGGAGTGCTCTGCGTGCGGCGCCGAACTGCGACTCTCTGGGGGGCCGGAAGGATCGGACATCTCAGTCCACACTCGTAGCCAGGCTTCGGACGTATTAAACTACTACTGTCGGCGAGAAACCCTCGGCGGGCACCGCAGACCCGCGCGGCGGCCGGCGCGCGACGGCGCGCTCCCGGCCGTTCGACAGTATCAAGTGGGCCGGAGCGCCAACGACTCGGAGAGAATGGTAGACCCGACTTCCGAACTCGGAGAAGACGTCGACGAAGCCGACGCACCGGAGTGTGCGGCCTGCGGAGAGAAGATCATCCAGTCGCCGACCCACCGCGTCGTCACCTGGGTCGAGGACGGCCGCGTCGCCTCCCGCCACTTCTGTTCTCCCGAGTGCAAGGCCGAGTACGACGGATAGCGGGTCTGACGTCGCTACTCCTCGCCGGCGCGCGACCAGAAGCGATCGACGCCGTACCCGAGCATATCCGGACTCACCGGATCGAACTCCTCGCGCTCTGTCTCGGGTAAGTACTCCCGGACGCTGTCCCACGACGCGCGAGCGTAGCGCGCGTCGATCAGCGCGCGGATGCCGACCTCCTCGGGGCCGCGGATCACGCGGCCGATCGCCTGCCGCGCCTTCCGGACCGCCGGGACGGTGAGCGCCGTCTCGAAACCGCTCCGTCCGCGCCGGCCGTCCGACCCTCCGCCGCCGAACCGTCGGTCGTACGCCGTCCGGAGCGCTCGCGTCCGGGGGCTTGAGGTGTCGATCAGCGGGACGCCGCAGACGGCGGCGGCCGCGAGCCGGTCCCCGCGGTAGTCGACGCCCTCGGTGAGCGTCCCGCGGAGGCTCGTCACGAGCACCTTCGGCTCGCCACCGAAGAACTCCGCCTTGAGCGCCTCCGTCGCGTCGTCGCCGGAGGACTCGTCGAGCAGGACCGGCCGGTCGAGCCGATCGGCGAGGGCCTCGGCCATCCACGACGCCTCCCCGTAGTTCGGCATCCCGACGAGGACGTTCCCCGGCGAGCGCGCGATCTCGGCGACGGCGTCGACGTGCGCCCGCCGCGTCGGGTTCGACTCGCCCCGCCGCCCGCGGTTCTCGTGGGTGAACTTCGGGACGTCGACGGCGAAGGACGCGCGGTTCGCCGCCGGGAAAGAGAGCCCGTAGGTCCGCTCTTCGACCGGTCGGCCCCGCTCGGCGAGCGCGTCGAGGCCGGTGACCTCCCGGAAGACGTCCATCGGTTCGAGCGTCGCCGACATCAACACGCCGCCGCCGAACTCCCCGAGCCGTTCGGCGATCGTCTCGCCGGGGACGCAGTTGTGGAGCGCGAGCCGGGCGTTGTAGGCGCGGCGCCAGGAGTTCTGAGATTCGGTCTCGTCCCACGTCCGCTCCAGTTCGATCTCCCGGAAGTACGAGACGTGATCGCACCGCTTCCAGTTCGCCAGCGCGCGGCCGGCCGCGGGCGCGGCCCGGCGGACGTCCTCGTCTTCGGCCTCGTTCAGGATCCGCGCGACCACGGCGCCGACCGACTCGGCGCGGACCCACGTCCCCCCGTCGTAGCCGGCGTCGTCGGCCCACTCCGTCAGGTCGTCGACCGCGGGCGCCTCGGGGTCGCGGAGGGGGATCTCGTCGTCCTCCAGCCGCGAGACGTCCGCCCGCCAGTCCGGGAGCGAGCGGTCGAGGTGGGCCTTCACGCGGCGGTCGACCTCCGAGCGCAGGTCCGAGACGAACGCCCTGACCTCCCGGAGTTCGCGCAGCGTCACGTCCGAGTCCGCGAGTTCGCCCCGGACGAGGTCGGCGTCGGCGCTCCCGGTGTCGCTTCCGCTCCCGCCCGCGGCGTCCTTCCCCGCGTCGTCGAACTCGACGGGCTGGATCACGCGCGTCAGTTCCTGTTCGGCGTCCCGGAGCGTCGTCAGACCGACCCCGTCGCTGACGAGGTCGCGGACGCGCGGTTCGAGCATGTGCGCCTCGTCGCAGACGACGAACGTCGCGTCGTCGACGAGCGCCCCGGTGAACGAGCCCACCGTCTGCGGGTCGAACGCGTGGTAGTAGTTCCCGAGGACGACCTCGACGTGCGGGAGGACCGCGCCCATCACCGAGTGCGGGCACGTCCCGTAGCCGGCGCTCAGCCGGACCAGCTCGTCGGTGTCGATGTGGCCGCAGTCGGTCAGGTCGAAGGGGACCGCCTCGACCGGGTCGCCGTCCTCCGGGAGGTCGTCGAGGAACGTCGCGTAGAACGGGCAGTACTCGGTGTCGGCGTACTCGGCGGTCTCCGGGAGGAACGGCGTCGGCTCGCCGGCCGTCGACAAGTACTCGGGGCCCTGGGTGGCCCCCGAGTCCAACAGGCCGGTCTGGGTCGCCTTCGCCTCGGAGACGAGCGTCCCCGTCGACGTCTGGCCGTCCTCACCGACGAGGTTGCGGGTCCGCTCGCGGAGCCCCTCGCAGCGGTCGTAGACCGTCTCGTCGTCGATTCCGGCGACGCTTTCGCGACTGTACGGGCAGACGTCGGCCTTGCCGACGAGCGTCAGCCCCGAGACGGGGCGCCAGTCGGTCGGGAGGTTCGCGTTGATCGTCTCCAGGTCGGCCTCGAACTGGCGGAGCTGCTGCTTGACGCTCGTCAGGACGAGGACGCGCTCGTACTTCGAGTCGGGGTCGCGCACGCGGTCGATCCCCGCGGTGAGCGCGAGCATCGTCTTGCCGGTCCCGCAGGCGCCCTCGACGACCAGGAAGCCGTCGTCGTCGGCCGCGTCGATCGCGGCGTCGATGCCGTCGGCTTGTTCCGGGTAGGGCTCGTCGTGACCGAAGACCGCCTGCCAACTCACGTCGGGGACTCGCTGGGCCGCGCTCATATCGGTGTCGGTGAGTGGATCTGTCACCCTATTTGAGGGTGCGGGTGAGGGCCGAAACGCGGCGGGGGCCTACTCGTATCCCGGATCGTCTTCGGACGGATCACCGACGCAGACGACGAACGACTCGCGCGCGGGCGCGTAGACCTTCATCTCGCGTCCTTTCACGGAGTACCGGGTGCCGACGATGCGGACGAGATCGGCGTCGCGGAGGTTCTCCAGGTGGTGGCGGACGTTCTGGAGCGACGTTCCGACCGAGTCGGCGAGCTCGGAGGCGGTGGCCGAACGATCCTGGAGGGCCGAGAGCGTCGCGCGGGCCGTGTCGGAGGAGAGACAGTTGATGAGGCGTGCGGCCTCGTCGTCCTCCAGCGGGAGGACGCGGACGTCGCCGTCGTCCTCGCCGGCACGCCTGTCGGTCTCTGACGGCAGTAGCCCCGACATACCACGCGATACCGACCTCGCTACCCTAAACGTTTCGGATTTCCGACACACATCCGATCACGCGTGATCGATCCGATCACGCTGAAGCGAAGCCGGCCGCGCCCCCACCCGCGGCTTTTTAGCCGCTCTCGCTCGGAGGGTCGGGCAATGATCACGAGCCAGCGGATGGCCGCGGTGGATCGGAACGCCGAGGCCCTCGGCGTCCCCCGGAAGCAGTTGATGGAGTCGAGCGGCAACGCGGTGGCGCGCGCGGTCCGTCGATCGGCCGATCCCGGCGCGAGGGTCGCGATCGTCGCGGGGCGCGGCAACAACGGCGGCGACGCGCTCGTCGCGGCCCGCTTCCTCGACGACTACGACGTCGCGGTCCACCTGCTCGGCCGGCCCGAGACGATCGCGACCGGAATCGCCCGCGAGAACTGGGAGGCGCTCCGGGCCGCCGAGTACGACGCCCGCGCGGTGACCGACTCGGCCGATCTCGACCTCGGCGACCCCGACGTCGTCGTCGACGCGATGCTCGGGACGGGCGTGACCGGCGCGCTCCGCGAACCCGAAGCGACGGCGGCGAGCGCGATCAACGACGCCGACGCGACCGTCGTGGCGGTCGACGTGCCCTCCGGCGTCGACGCCGACACGGGCGAGGCCGCGGGCATCGCCGTCGACGCCGACCGGGTGGTGACGTTCCACGACCGCAAGCCCGGCCTCGACGCCGTCGATGCGGCGGTCACGGTCGCGGACATCGGCATCCCCGAGGCCGCAGAGCTGTTCACCGGTCCGGGCGACCTGCTCGCGCTCGGCCGGCCCGACCGGAGCCACAAGGGCGACTTCGGCGAGGTGCTCGTCGTCGGCGGCGGGCCCTACACCGGCGCGCCGGCGCTCGCCGCCCAGGCCGCGCTCCGGGCGGGCGCGGACCTCGTCAGGGTCGCCTGCCCCGCGTCGGTCGCCCGCGAGATCCAGGGGTACAGCGAGAGCCTCATCCTCCGGCCGTACGACGGCGAACGGCTCTCCCCGGCGCACGTCGGCGAACTTCTCACCCTCGCGTCGGCACACGACGTCACGGTGCTCGGTCCCGGACTCGGCAGCGACGAGGAGACGCTGGCGGCCGTCCGCGACTTCCTCGACGCCTACGAAGAAACCGCCGTCGTCGACGCCGACGCCCTCGAAATCGTCCCGACCGTCGACACGGACGCGACGCTTCTCTGTACGCCTCACCAGGGGGAACTGCGGAAAATGGGGGGCGAGACCGACGAAGACTGGCGGACGCGCGCGGACCTCGTCGCGGACTTCGCGGCCGACCTCGGCCACGTCCTGCTCGTGAAGGGCGCCTACGACGTGATCGCCGACGGCGGGGACCGGCGGGTGAATCGGACGGGGAACCCGGGGATGACCGTCGGGGGCACCGGCGACGTCCTCGCGGGCGCGGCCGGCGCGCTGGCCTGCGTCCTGCCGCCGTTCGAGGCGGCCGCCGTCGCGGCGTACGCGAACGGCCGAGCGGGGGACGCGGCGGTCGAGGAGAACGGCTACGGGCTGGTCGCGACCGACCTGATCGATCGGCTGCCCGCGGCGCTGTGGGGGGACGACGAATGAGCGACGAGCGATCGGACGCCGGCGACGGGGACGAGGAACCGGAGCTCACCCACGTCGACGAGACCGGCGACGTCCAGATGGTCGACGTCGGCTCGAAGCCCGACACGGAGCGTCGCGCGGTCGCCCGCGGGACCATCCATCTGACCGAGTCGACGATCGGCGCCATCCGCGACGACGAGATCGGAAAGGGCGACGTCCTCGCGACGGCGCGGATCGGCGCGGTCCAGGCGGTCAAACACACCTGGGAGACGATCCCGATGTGCCACCAGATCCCGATCACGAACGTCGACACCGACTTCGACGTCCGCGACGAGCGGGTGGTCCTCACCGTCGCCGTCGAGACCACGGGGAAGACGGGCTGTGAGATGGAGGCCTTAGAGGGCGTCACGACGGGGCTCAACGTCGTCTGGGACATGGTCAAAGCGGCCGAAAAGGACGAAGACGGCCAGTACCCCGACACCCGGATCGACGACGTCCACGTCGTCAGGAAGGAGAAACAGCGGCTCGGCGAGTCGGCCGACGACTGATCACTTTGCCTACCGGCCGTCGAGGCTCGCCTCGGACTCGGAGCCATCGCCGTCCGCGACGGGAGCGGCTTCGGTCTCCGCGTCCGGCGCGTCGGCGCGCCTGATCTCGCCCGCCTTCGCGCGGGCCTGTTCGACGATGGCGGGCCGCGCCGAGAACTCGACGAGGACCTCCTCGCCGGTGTACTCCTCCTCCCGCACGTGCCCGTGGTCGTAGAGCCACGAGACGAGGCTCATCGCGTCGTCCGACAGCGGCAGAAGGAGCCGCTCCTCGCGCCAGTCGGGGAGTTCGGCCTCGATCCGGTCTGTGAGTTCGTCGACGTTCTCGCCGGTGAGCCCCGAGACGGCGACGGGGTTCGGCGCGAGCGCGGACAGCGCCTCGCGCTTTTCCAGCAGTTCATCGTCGTCGACGCGGTCGATCTTGTTGAGGACGGTCACGATCGGAGCTTCGTTCCGCTCGTAGAGGGTGTCGTGGCAGGTGACGAGCTTCTCGCGCATCTCCTCGATCGACTCGGAGGCGTCGACGACGAGCAGGACGAGATCGGCGCGATAGACCGAATCGAGCGTCGACTCGAAGGATTCGACGAGCCAGTGCGGCAGGTCCGAGATGAAGCCGACCGTGTCGGTCAGGAGGACGTCCCGCGTCCCGGTGTCGGCGCGCCGCGTCGTCGTCCCGAGCGTGGTGAACAGGCGGTTTTCGGACTCGGCGGTCGGATCGAGATCGGGGTGGAGCCCCTCGTTCTCGCCGACGTCGAGGTCGTCGGCCAGCCGGCGCATCAGCGTCGACTTGCCCGCGTTGGTGTAGCCCGCCAGCGCCACGAGGTCGAAGCCCGACTCCCGGCGCTGCTCGCGGCGGGTCTCCTCCTTGTCGGCGATGGCGTCGAGCTCCTGTTTGATCCGCGAGATCTGGGCCTTGATGTCCTGTTCGCGGCTCTCGTCGTACTCGCCGAGCCCCATAAACCCGGGGCGCTCGTCGCGCTTGGCCAGCGACGTCTTGGCCTCCGCCCGCGGAAGCTCGTAGCGGAGCTCCGCGAGTTCGACCTGCAGCTGGGCCTTGCGGGTGTTCGCGCGCTGGCCGAAGATCTCCAGGATGAGCGTGAAGCGGTCGATCACCTCGACGCCCTCGGGGAGCTTGCCGCCGATGTTGTAGGTCTGGTACGGACCCAGGCGGTTGTCGACGATGACGGCCTCGGCGTTCGTCTCGGCGACCAGCGCCGCGAGCTCGTCGACCTTGCCCTCGCCGAAGTGGTAGGCGGCGTCCTCGTCGCGCGACTGCGAGAGCGTGCCGACGACCTCGTAGCCCGCGGCGCGCGCGAGCTCTGTGATCTCGCTCAGGTCGGCGTCGTCGCCGCCGTCGACCCGCTTCGCAACGACGACGCGGCTGTCTCGGGTCATGCGTTCACCGCCGGAGCGACCTCGGTGTCTGTCACCTGCACTGTCTACGTCCCGTAGACGGTCGACGCACTTGAACGCTACCCGCGGGAGGCCGCGGCGCCCGCGACAGCCGAGACACCGATTCACACGAGAAAATGGCAATATTTGAAATTTGAAACTATTTATCACTCCTATTTTGTAGTAAAATTCAAATATCTACGCCATTTAGAAGAGATATCTCTATGATTCGACGCAGTGGTTCCCGATATCTCTCACCGAATGCCCTCCTCTTTGGCGCGCTCGCGACCATCTGGGGGCTGTCGTTCGTCGCCATCGAAGCCGGACTGGAAGCCGTGCCGCCGCTGTTCTTCGCGGGGGCGCGGTACGCGCTGGCCGGGGTGTTGGTCCTCGGCTACGCGGCGGTCACGCGGGAGCGGATCCGCCCCCGCGGCCGGACCGAATGGCTGAACGTCGCCGTCGTCGGGGGGTTCCTCGTCGCGGCGTACCACGCCCTCCTGTACCTCGGCCAGACCGCGGTGCCGGGCTCTGTCGCCGCCGTGATCGTCAGCCTCTCGCCGGTCCTGACCGCCGTCTTCGCGGCGCTCGTCCTCGACGACTCGCTGGACGCGGTCACGGCCGGCGGCTTCCTCCTCGGACTCGTCGGCGTCGCCATCGTCGCCGATCTCGACCCCGCGAATCTGCTCGGGGCCGACGTGCTCGGCATCGGCCTCCTGCTGGTCGCGGCCGCGAGCTTCGCGCTCGGATCGGTGCTGTCGACGCCGCTCCGAACGACGCTCGCGGACGTGTCGATGCAGGGATGGGCGATGCTCGTCGGCTCGCTCGCGCTCCTGGCGGGATCGGTCGCGACCGGCGAGTCGCCCGCCGACGTGGCCTGGACGCCGACCGCGCTCGCGGCGCTCGCGTACCTGACGGTCGCCTCCGGCGTGATCGGCTTCCTGCTCTACTTCGCGCTCCACGCGCGGATCGGCCCGAGCGAGACCAACCTCGTCGGCTACTTCCAGCCCGTCGTCGCCGCCCTCGGCGGCTGGGCGCTCCTCGGGCAGGCGGTGAGCGGGACGACCGTCCTCGGCTTCCTCGGCATCTTCGCCGGGTTCGCGCTGGTCCAACACCGGACGATCCACCACCGCCTCGGCGGCCGGATGGGCCGGGTCGGCTTCCACCCGGACAGCCTCCGTCACCGACTCGTGCGGCGGCTCCCGCGATCGCTCGGCTGCGGTGTCAATCGGATCTTCGGGCTGCAGTACCAGTGCCGGAGCGCGAGCGTCGTCGCCGAGTTCGGCCACGACGCCGACTGACCGTCAAATGCCTATCGTCACTCCCCGATGAAGTCGGGCTCGACGCGCTTTTCCGCGTACTCGTCTTCGAGGTGCGCGCGGAACGTCTCGACGTCGACGTCGCCCCGCTCGCGTTCCTTCCGGTCGCGGACCGAGATGGTCCCCGCCTCCTGTTCGTCGTCGCCGACGATGATCATATACGGGACGCGGTCCTCCTGGGCCTCGCGGATCTTCCGGCCGAGCGTCCACGAGCGGTCCTCGACCTCCACGCGGAAGTCGCCGAGTTCGTTTTTGACCCTGTGGGCGTAGCCCAACTGATCGTCGCTGATCGGGAGGATCCGGACCTGCTCGGGCGCGAGCCAGAGCGGGAACTTCCCGTCGAAGTGCTCGATGAGGACCATGAAGAAGCGCTCGTAGGAGCCGTACAGCGCGCGGTGGATCATCACCGGCCGGTGCTCGGCGTTGTCCTCGCCCGTGTAGGAGAGCTCGAAGCGCTCGGGCATGTTGAAGTCCAGTTGGACCGTCGGGCCGTCCCACTTCCGGCCCAGGGCGTCCTCGAAGGCGAAGTCGATCTTCGGGCCGTAGAAGGCGCCGTCGCCGGGTTCGAGGTCGTAGTCGATGTTCTGATTCTCCAGTACGGACCGGAGCTGGGACTCGGCCTGCTCCCAGATCTCGTCGCCGCCGACGGACTTCTCCGGGCGCGTCGCGAGCGCGACGTGGGCGTCGAGGTCGAAGGTCTCCAGCACCTCGTAGATGTGGTCCATCACCTGATTGACCTCCGCCTCGATCTGCTCGGGCCGGCAGAACAGGTGGCCGTCGTCGATGGTGAACGACCACACCCGCGAGAGCCCCGAGAGCTCGCCGCGCTGTTCCTTCCGGTACACCTTCCCGTCCTCGAAGTACCGCACGGGGAGGTCCCGATACGACCACGACTTCTGATCGAAGATGGTCGCGTGGCCCGGACAGTTCATCGGCTTCAATCCGTACTCCTCGTCGTTGACGTCGAGCAGGAACATGTCGTCGACGTAGTTGTCGTAGTGGCCCGACTCCTTCCACAGCTCCGTCCGGAACAGGTGCGGCGTCTCGACGGGGTCGTAGCCGGCGTCGAGGTTCAGACTGCGGGCGTACTCGGAGAGCTCGTCGAGGATCCGCTTGCCGTTCGGGTGATAGAGCGGGAGCCCGGGGCCCGTGATGTCCGGGATCGAAAAGAGGTCGAGCTCCTGGCCGAGCTTGCGGTGGTCGCGCTCTTTGGCCTCCTCGCGGCGTTCGAGGTACGATTCAAGGTCGGATTCGGACTCGAAGGCCGTCCCGTAGACGCGGGTCAGCGTGTCGTTGTCCTCGTCGCCGCGCCAGTACGCCGAGGAGATGTTGAGCAGCGTCACGGCGCCGATCTCGCCGGTCGAGTCGACGTGCGGGCCCTGACAGAGGTCCTCGAAGTCGCCCTGGACGTAGAAGGAGACGGGGTCCTCGTCTTTGGCCTCGGTCTCCAAGATGTCGCGCTTGTAGGGGTTGTCGGCGTACGTCGAGAAGGCCGCCTCGCGGTCGCGGAGCTCCCGCTCGATCGGGAGGTCCTCGTCGATGATCGCCTCCATCTCGTCTTCGATCTCCGCGAGGTCGTCGGCGTCGAGATCGACGTTGGTAACGTCGTAGTAGAAGCCCTCGTCGGTCGGCGGCCCGATCGCGAGCTTGGCCTCGGGGTAGAGGCGCTGGAGCGCCTGGGCGAAGACGTGCGCCGCGGAGTGGCGGAGCACGCGGAGGTACTCGTCGCTCTGGTCCGTCACGATGACGACCTCCGCGCCGTCGTGGACGGGGTCGGCCTTGTCGACGAGTTCGCCGTCGACGACGCCCGCGACCGTGTCCCGCCCCAGCCCGGGGCCGATCTCGTAGGCGACGTCCTCGACGGTCGCGTCCTCCGCGACGGAGAGTTCGGACCCGTCGGGGAGGCTGACAACGATTTCGCTCATACGCGTTGGGAGTGCGAGCGCACGAATAAGTGTTTTCGAGTCGCTGTCGCCGCCGATCAGCAGATGCCGTGGAAGGGGTAGAGTTCGCCCTCGTCTGTTACCTCGACGTAGGCGCCGGTGTAGCAGGCGCTCGTCTCGATCGTGACGCTCCCCGTCGCGTTCAGCCCGGTCGCGGTCACCCTGAAGGACTCGATGCCGTCGGGGTTCGCTTCCCTGACGTTGTAGACGTCCCGGTCGGCCCCCGGCTCGAACGTCGCCGTCTCGTCGTAGACGGTCTCGTTCGTGGCCTCGCGGACGACGCGGATCCGGAGTTCGACCGAGCGGTTCCACCTGTTCTCGACGTGGACGGCCTTGTCGGCGTCGGGGATCTCCGAGGCCCGCTCGGTCGAGGTCCACTCGTCGGTGGGCGTCGCGCCCGGCGTCGGATCGGGCGTCGGCGTCGGGCTTCCCGACGGCGCGGCGTCGGTCGGCGTGGCCGAGTCGGTGCCGGACGACGGCGCGCCGCCCAGACAGCCGGCGGTGAGCAACAGGAGCGCGAGGGTCGCCGCAACGGCACTGGCGCGTCGCATACGCGGACACACGCGGCAGGACGGAAAGGCCCTTGTGGAGACTCAAACGATCGCCGTACCGCCCTACGCGTACTCGGCCTTCACGTCGTCGGCGTAGGCGTCCGCCAGCCGCGTCGGCTCCGGGAGCTTGTAGCCGTCACAGAGCCGCTCCACCAGGTCGGCGGCGGTCCCGACCGCGACGCGGTGGCCGGGGCTGACGTAGATCGGATTGACGACCGGCCGGGTGTCGTACTGCCGCGACTGGAGCGCGTGGCCGATGACGGTGCCGTCCGCGGCGTTCTCCACCGAGTCGTCCGCGCGGATCGGCGTCCGCCAGCCCTCCGGCCGCTCGTCGAGGTCGTCGTCGGGCGCGCCACAGAGCAGGCCCTTCGCGACGCCGACGCTCGGAACGTCGAGCGTCGCGCCGAGGTGCGTCGCCAAGCCCGCCTGTCGGAAGTGGATGCGACCGCTGCCGTCGAAGACGACGAGGTCGGGGTCGGCGTCCAGTTCGGCGAACGCGGCGAGGATCGGTCCGCCCTCGCGGAAGGAGAGCAGGCCCGGAATGTACGGGATTTCGAGGTCCGTCACCGCGTGGGCGCGTTCGACCACCTCGTCGCCGCGGCGGACGACCACGACGCTCACGGCGCGGTCCTCCAGGAACGCCTGGTCGACGCCGGCGACGAGCGGGCGCTCCGTCGAGTCGTCTGCGGCCTCGGCGAGCGTGCTGTCGCCGCGCGCGGAGACCCGTTCGGCGGCGAAGTCGAAGTCGTCCTCCCAGACGGCGGCCGCGGCGACCTCGCGCTGGAGCGCCTCCATCTCCGCGCGGCTCGCGTCGGGATCGGGGACGAACTCGGGTCGGACGGGCTCCATCTCAGGGTCGCCGTCCGGGGCCGCCCGGACCGCCGGGGCCACCCGGGCCACCGGGACCGCCGCCGCCACCGAACTGGAGGGAGTTCGGGACGCCGACGCGGCCCTTCACGCGGGCGCCGTACGCGAGGCCGACGATCAGCCCCCCGAGGTGAGCGAGGTGGGCGACGTTGCCGCCGACGACGCCGACGCCGCTGGCGGCGCCGAAGCCCGCGACGATGCTGAACGCCGCGAAGCCGAAGGTGAGCACCCACAGCGGCATCGGGATGATAAAGTAGAGGTACACCTTGAGGTTCGGATTCAGCACCGTGAGCACGCCGAGCACGCCCATAATCGCGCCCGAGGCGCCGACGACGCCCGCGCCGAACGGGCCGACGGTGAGGAGCGTCGAAAACACCTGGGCGAGTCCGGCGACGATCCCCGCGCCGAAGAAGAGCGCCGTGAAGCGCCTGGTGTCGAGGTACTGCTCGACGACGGGGCCGAAGAAGTACAGCGCGATGCTGTTGAACGCGATGTGGGTGAAGCCGCCGTGGGCGAAGATCGAGGTGAGCCACGTCCAGACGTACTCGACGTGGCCCGGCGAGAGGACGAACGTAGCCTGCCAGAGCGCGCTCCGCGGTCCCGCGCCCAGGAGGAAGGGGAAGACGAAGTACTGGAGCGCGAAGGTGATCCACATCGCGCCGAGGAAGACGTAGCTCATATTCCCGCGGAAGTACCCGAGCGGGCCGCCGGTGCCGAACAGCCGCTCTCTGAGCCCCGCAGACGAGGACCGACCGCCGCGGTTCTGGACGGAGTCGTCGAAGCCGCTGTCGAAGACGCCGGAGGGGTCGTTCCAGTCGTTGAGGCCCGGACAGTCGTGGTTCTCCGGGAGGCGGTGTTCAGCACAGAACGTGTCCCCGCACCGGCGGCACTGGTACGGCATATTCTCGTGCTTCCCGCACTCGTCGCAGGTAGCCATCACTCCTCGTAGTCCCGGCGCAAGTAAAAGCGGTTCCCCTCGGCCCGTCCGCCGGCCGCCACCGGGCCGTCCCGAACCCGTTCGCGGCAACGGTTTTGGCCGCGGGGAACCGACGGGTGCGCATGACGGGACTCGAATCACACGAGGTGCCCGAGGAGGTCGATCCCGAGGGGTGGACGCTCCGAGTCACCGGGGCGGTCGACCGCCCGCTCGACCTCGACAGGGCGGACGTGGCGGCGCTGCCGGCCGAGACGTTCGAGGAGGACTTCGCGTGCGTGGAGGGCTGGACCGCGGCCAACCTCACCTGGCGGGGCGTCCGCGTCGGAACCCTCATCGATCGAGCCGGTCCGACGTCGGCGGCGAGCCACGCGCTCGTCCGGGCGATGGACGGTGAGTACGCGTGTTCCTTCCCGATCGAGAGGCTCGCGACGGCCGTGCTCGCGACCGAACTCGACGGCGAGGCGCTGCCGGTCGAACACGGCGGACCGGCGCGGCTCGTCCCCACCGAGTCCGGCACGGACTGCTGGGAGCAGATCAAGTGGGTCGCAGAAATCGAGCTCCGCGAGTCGGAGCCGAGCGACGGGGACACGGCGAAGGAACTCGCGCTGTCGCGGATCGACTCGTAGTGAGTACTCTGAACCGGGGCGTCAGGACGACTGGTCGGCGGCGCGCTCTGTGTCCTCGTCGGCCGGAGCCTCGTCCGCGTCGCCGGCGCCCGGATGGTTGCCGGGGACGACCGTCGGGTGCGCGACGCCGAGGCGCGTGGTTTCGGCTGACATCACGTCCGTATCTTGTGCGCACGCACCCAAAAGATTACCCATACGCATAACACATCGCGGTGATCGGGCGGTATTCTCAGCAGTTATGGCTCGGCGTCGACGAGTAGCGAAAGAACGGGGGTCGAAATCGGTGTCGGACTCGGAGTCCGAGTCGATGTCGGGCCAGACTACCCGAAGTGCTCTTCGTAGAGGTCCATCGAGTGCTCGATGGCGTCCTTGGCCGCCGCGGCGTCCTCCCAGCCCAGGGTCTCGGTCTCTTTGCCCTCCTCGAGGTTCTTGTACGTCTCGAAGAATTCGGAGATCTCGGCCTTCTGCTGATCCGAGAGGTCCTCGACGTCCTGGACCTCGTCGTAGCGGGGGTCCTCGTCGGGGACGGCGATGACCTTGTCGTCCTGTTCGCCGTCGTCGTCCATCCGCATAAGGGCGACGGGGCGGGCCTCGATGACGCAGCCGGGGAACGTTTGGTCCTCGACGAGGACGAGGATGTCGAAGGGGTCCTCGTCGTCGTAGTACGTCTGCGGGAGGAAGCCGTAGTCCGAGGGGTAGTGGACGTTCGAGTGGAGCACGCGGTCGAGGACGACGCCGGGGACGTCCTTGTCGTACTCGTACTTGTTCCGCTCTCCCTTCAGGCACTCGACGACGGCGTACACGACGTCCGGCGCGTCCGGTCCCGTTTCGAGGTCTTCCCAGAGGTTCGTCATACCTACTGCGTCACCGAACGAACAAAAAGTCCTTTCGCATCGCCGCCGGGCGAGCGCCTTGTGACGGCCTCTCACGGCCGTTGAGCGACATACGGCGACATTAATTATTCTCTGGGGAATACTCAGAGAATCTTGCTGGTGGACGGGAGTCCGACCAAGGCGGTTGTTCGAATTCGACATATCGCCCGATATCGGGCGGTTTGAGGGGTACAGGAGGTGGATTAGTGGCGGCTAAATGGTGAGTTAAGAAGTGTTAAATATCCCGACGGCATTTCTGGTAGTATGTCAGAGGCACAAGCAGTTACTGACACCGAAAGTGTGGTGCGCGACCTCACGGCGTTCCAGCAGAACATCCTCGTGATCCTGGCCGAGGAACCGATGTACGGCCTGGCCATCAAACGGCAGCTCGAGACCTACTACGGGACCGAGGTGAACCACGGGCGGCTCTACCCCAACCTCGACGACCTCGTCGAGATGGGGCTGGTCGAAAAGAGCGAACTCGACAAGCGGACGAACCAGTACGAACTCACCGAGGAGGGCCACGACGCGCTCGTCGATCAGTTCGACTGGATGTTCGCGAAGTTCGTCGCCGACGACGAACGCGCGGACGAACTCGTCGAACTCGTCGAGTCGTACCGGTAATCGAACTCAGGCTCCGGGCACGTCGTCGAGGTCGGTCTCGGTCGCGAGACGGACGCTCTCGGCGACGATGGATTCCTGTTTTTTCGACGGCCACGCGTTGCGTGGGTAGTACTCCGTGAGGAACTCCTCGCGCTCGTCGCGGGTCGCGTCGTCCACCGCTTTCAGATAGTGATTGCCCATAAAGTCCGCGAACGCGCGGACGTTGGCGGCGTGGTCGGGGCCGTGTGCCGCCTCGATCGCGTCGACGATGGCCTCGTTCCGCTCTTCGATGGCGTCCCACTCGGCCCCGTGGTCGGGCCCCGACAGCGACACCTCGACCGCGCGGTCGGTGTCGTCGATCCGGTCGAACTGCACCGTTCCGTCCTCGACCCACTCCTCGGGGTAGAGGACGAGAGTGTCGTCCTCGTCGCGGACGCGCGCCGTAAAGTCGTGGTCGGCCACCAGATCGTCCCGGCGGTCGCGGTAGGCCTCCGCGGCGTCCTCCACGGCGGCCTCGTCGGCGAGCCGCGTCAGTCGCTCGGCCTCTTCGACGACGTCGTCGGGGACCTCGGCGTCGCCGTCGCCCTCGCTCCGCTCGCCGTCCGCGCTGTGCCGTCCGGTGTCGCCGTCGCTTCGTTCAGCCATCGTCGAGCGCCTCGTTCGCTAGTGAGTCGGCGCGGTCGTTTACCGCTCTCGGTACGTGCTCGATCGACCACCGGTCGAAGGTCTCCAGCAGTTCGCGCACGCGGACCCGCCGCTCCCGCAGTTCGGGGTTGTTGGTGTCGTACTCGCCCCTGACCTGCCGGACGATCAGCTGGGCGTCGCCGCGGACGTCGATCTCGTCGAAACCGTACTCCCGCGCGGCTTCGAGCGCGCGCTCCAGGGCCTCGTATTCGGCGCGGTTGTTCGTCGTCTCGCCGATCCGCTCGCCCCCCTCGGCGACGATACCGTCGCTCGTGACGAGCACCCAGCCGACCGCCGCCGGACCGGGATTCCCCCGGCTGGCGCCGTCGAAGTACACGTGCGCGCGGCCGCCCCGATCCTCGCGGAGCACGGCGAGGAGATCTGTCGGCCGCGACCCCTGCACGACGACCGTGTCGTCGTAGGCGACAGCGTTGGCGTCGCCGCGCTCGGCGCGCCACCGCTCGTGGTCGGTGTTGCCCGGTTCGACCTCGACGCCGGCGGCTTCCAGCCGCTCGCGGGCGACGTCGGGATCGAGATTGACGCTCGGCATACCGGACGAACTCGGCAGGGATGAAAGAAGCGTTCGGTCCGAATCAGCCGAGGGTTTAACTGTATCGAGATAGCGAATATAAAAATGCGATGACACGGCCCACCCGCCAGCGGGAACAGGACGCAGACAGGACGCGATGGCAGGGCGAACGTGAAGACGAGGCGGACGAAGCGGAAGACGACATCGACATCGAGGACATGGACGAGGAAGACCTCGTCCGGACGGGCGACGGCGAGTTGATCCACGAGCCCACGGGGATCGTCGTCGAGGAAGAGCAGATCGACCCCGGGCCGGAGTGGCGGGCGTTCAATCACTCCGAGCGGCAGGAAAAGTCCCGCGTCGGCGCGCCGACGACCCAGACGATGCACGACAAGGGGCTGACGACGACGATCGACTGGAAGGACAAAGACGCCTACGGCCGCTCGATCTCCTCGCGGAAGCGCTCGCAGATGCACCGCCTGCGGAAGTGGCAGGAGCGCATTCGCACGAAGGACGCGGGCGAGCGCAATCTCCAGTTCGCGCTCTCCGAGATCGACCGGATGGCCTCCGCCCTGGGCGTGCCGCGATCGGTACGGGAGGTCGCCTCGGTGATCTACCGACGCGCCCTCAACGAGGACCTGATCCGGGGTCGCTCGATCGAGGGCGTCGCCACCTCCGCGCTGTATGCCGCCTGCCGCAAGGAGGGTATTCCCCGCTCCCTGGAAGAGATCTCCGAGGTCTCCCGCGTCGAGCGCAAGGAGATCGGCCGGACCTACCGCTACATCTCCCAGGAGCTCGGCCTGGAGATGAAGCCGGTCGACCCGAAGAAGTACGTGCCCAGATTCTGCTCGGAGCTCGACCTCTCGAAGGAGGTCCAGTCGAAGGCCAACGAGATCATCGAGACGACCTCCGAGAAGGGCCTGCTGTCGGGGAAGTCGCCGACGGGCTTCGCCGCCGCGGCCATCTACGCGGCCTCGCTGTTGTGTAACGAGAAGAAGACCCAGCGCGAGGTCGCCGACGTCGCTCAGGTCACCGAGGTCACGATCCGAAATCGGTACCAAGAGCAGATCGAAGCGATGGGCATCCACAGTTAGGCGCCCGTTCTGTCGCGGTTTTTCCACCTACGAGCCGACGGCCACAGGAGAAGAATCTCAGTCGCTCGTCGGCGAACCCGACTCCGGTGCGGGAGCCGGCGGCTCGTGGGTCCCGAACTCCGGGTGGGTCTCTTCCATCCACAGGAGGACGACCGCGCCCGAGAGGAACATCAGTCCCGCCGTCAGGTAGAACGCGGCCTCGACGTACAGGAACTCCATCGAGAGCCCGATCAGGATCGCGCCGACGCCGTACCCGGAATCGCGCCACATCCGGTAGACGCCCATCCCGGCCGAGCGCCACGTCGGGTGCGCGGCGTCGCCCGGGACCGTCATCAGGTTCGGATACAGGAGCGCCATTCCGAGGCCCGAAAGGCCCGCGAGGAGCGCCCACGGGAGGTAGCCCTCGACGAGCGGCATCCCGAGCACGCCCGCGCCGGCGACGAACATCCCGACGATGACGGGCCAGCGGCGCCCGATGCGGTCGGCCAGGCCGCCCGTTCCGATCTGGAGGAAGTACATCGCGCTGTGGACGCCGACGACGACGCCGACGGCGTCGAGGCCGAGCCCGCGGCTCGTGAGGTACAGCGGGACGGCGATCCAGAACAGCGTGTCGACGAAGTTCTCGACGTGACCGGCCTGCGCCGCCGCGAACAGCGTCCGGTCGCCGTAGGTGGCGCGCTTCAGGACCGCGAGGAACGGGAGGTTCGCGTCGTGGTGGTCGTCGTCGCCCTCGGCTCGGGCGTACTGGACGGTCTCCCGAATCAGGACGACCGAGACGAGGAGCGCGACCACGACGACCGCCGCGAGGAAGTAGAACGGCGCCGGCCGGAGACCCGCCTGCGCGGCGATCACGCCGGTGACCCAGGCGCCGACGGCGACGCCGGTGTACCCGAACGCCTCGTCGATCCCCACGGCGAGGCCGCGCTGGTCGGGGCCCGCGAGGTCGATCTTGGCGTTGATGGCCATACTCCAGGTCAGCGCCTGATTGATCCCCAGGAGGACGTTGCCGACGGTGATCCACGCCCAGTTCGGCGCGTAGATCAGGATCGCCGGAAGCGGCAGCGCGGTCAGCCAGCCGGCCACGAGCACGGGCTTGCGGCCGTATTCCTCGCCCCACTTGCCGGCGTAGAGATTGAGCACGGACTTCACGAACCCGAAGGAGACCACGAACGAACCGATCACGAACAGCGACTCGACGCCGAGTGCGTCGCGGCCGAGAACGGGCACGACCGCGCGCTCGGATCCGATCGTCAGCCCCGTCGCGAACACGAGCAGGACGTGCAGCGAGAACTGCCCGAGATGTTCGCGGATGCCCTGCGTGAGGTCGCGTGCGTCGTCCATCTTGCTTAGTAATTCATATTCTGTGCAAGATACCTTTCGGTTCACGGTCGGGAAAGCGACCCCGGCACCGACGCTCGCGAGCGATCGCCACGCCGAAGCTTCATATTCGTCGCCGGCTCACGGTCAGGTAATGGACCTGGAGGAGTACGTCGACATCGAGCGCAACGAGCGGGCGGAGCGTCGACGGCTCGCCGAGGAGAAGTCCTACGACATCCTCGACCACCTCGAGACCTTCCAGGACCGCTTCGAGGAGACCGTCCAGGGCGACTCGCTGTACGGCGGCGTCTCGCCGTCGATCTTCGTCGGCACCTCCAATTATCCGAAGGTGTCGACGGGGCTGCTCTCGCCGGTCGGCCACGACGACGACGCCGAGCGCTTCGAGACCTCGGGGGCGTGGTACGACGAGGGCGTCTCCATCTCGGACGTCTTCGCGCGGCGGACCTCGCTTTTGAACTCCAACCGCGCCCAGGAGGTGACGAACGTCGCCGACTCCTGGAACGGATTTCTGGGGACACAGCGCGAGGTCGCGATCGCGGACCGCCCCGTGACCGTCGAGATCGGTCTCGACGAGAAGCCCGACGTCGACCTCGACGTCGGCGTCGAGGACGTCGCGACGCCCGTGGGGCCGCGCGCGCGAGCCCAGTCCGCGGAGCTGGCGGAGAACCCCCACGTGCCGCGACTCGTCGAGAAGACCCTGGAGGACGACGACTGGAACGCCCAGGGCGCGATGACCTACCTCTACCGGCGCGGCTTCGACGTCTACGACATCAACACGATCCTCTCGGCGGGCGCGCTCGGCCAGACCCAACAGCGCCGACTCGTCCCCACGCGGTGGTCGATCACCGCCGTCGACGACACCGTCGGCCAGTACCTCCGTGGCCGGATCCGGACGAACCCCGAGATCGGGAGCGTGGAGGTCCACCGCAACGAGTTCCTCGGCAACGCCTTCTGGGTGATCCTCGCGCCCGGCAAGTGGGAGTACGAGCTCGTCGAGATGAAGGCGCCCGGCAGCGTCTGGAACCCCGACCCCGAGGCGGGGATGTACCTCGCCGCCGACAGCGAGGGCCGCGAGGGGCGGACGGGCTACGTCGAGGAGACCGCGGGCGCGTACCACGCCGCCCGCCTGGGCGTCCTCGAACACCTCGACGATCGGGGGCGACAGGCCAAGGCGCTCGTCCTCCGGCACGTCTCCGAGGACTACTGGGGCCCGGTCGGCGTCTGGCAGGTGCGGGAGGCCGTCCGCGACGCCTTCGGCGAGGAGTACGGGACCGCAGAGACCTTCGGCGGGGCGGTCCGTGGCGTCGGAGAGCACCTGCCGATCTCGCTGGGCACCCTCCGGCGGAAGTCGACGATGGCGGCCGGGCTCCAGACGACCTTCGGCGACTTCGGCGGCGGCTGAGCCACGCGGCCGAAAACCGACCTGCGGGGCCGGTGTGACGGGCGGTACTACTTTAACGATTCACGGGAATGTACGACCGGAGGTCTATACGGTGGAAATCTCAGATAAGCTCCTGTGTCTGTTCAACGCGGACGTTCGCGCCGAAGAGGACCGATACGTGGTCGAAGTACCGAAGCGCGAGGTCGAGACCGGGTCGATCGATCCCGGCGAGACCTACCGCGTCGCTCTCATCTCTCGCTCGACCGAGTCCACGCCGGAGACGACAGAGACCGAGCGCCCCTCGTCGGAGCCCCAGCCCCCCGTCGAGCCCGGCGAACTGCGCTACGTCGAGATCGAGGACATCGGCAAGCAGGGCGACGGCATCGCCCGCGTCGAGCGCGGCTACGTCATCATCGTCCCCGACACCGAAGTCGGCGACCGCGTGAAGATCGAGGTCACGGAAGTGAAGTCGAACTTCGCGGTCGGCGAAGTGATCGAAGAGGAACTGTAACGGCGCCACTGCGTCCGGCCTCGTGCGTCGCGAACGCCGCTCTCGGCCGGAAAACAGTTTTGTGCGAGTGTCGACACTGCACCGAATATGCGCCCTCCACGCGACGCAACGCCGTCGAGCACGCTCGCCAGATACACGCCCGACAGCCGTCGGTGGCGGCGTCGGGTCGCCGCGGTCGCCGGCGTCGCCGCTCCCCTCTGTGCCTACGCCGCGGTGGCAATCATCTCGGGCGTAAAAACGGGGCTCGTGTACAACGCCCTCATCGCGCTGTTCGGAATCCTCGCGCTGACCCTCCCGGCCGTCGCTGCGGCGTCGCTCCTCGCGCCGCCATCCGGCCGGGAAACGAAAACGAGATCCGCCGGAAACGACGCCGTGGAGGCGCTCAAGCAGCGGTACGCCGCGGGAGAGATCTCCGACGAGGAGTTCGAGCGGCGGCTCGACACGCTCGTCCGGACCGAGAACGGCACCGTCGACGACCCGTCGGCCGGGGTCGAACACGCGGAGCGATCTCGGGGGACCGCGGTCGAGACGAACCGCGGGTAGGGCTTCGGCGAGATACGGCGCGGACGACGCCGACTCGTCAGTCCGCCCGTCGATCGACCGGATAGCCGCCGGTGAACGTCGCGAAGTCGATTTCGGGGGACGGAACCTCTGCGGCCGACTCGTAGGGCCGATTGACCACGATGTCGCCCGCCGTGCTGTCGCCGATCCCCGGAATCGCCGTGAGTTCGTCCATCGAGGCCGCGTTCGGATCCAGCGGGTAGGGAACGGCCGTCACCGACCGATAGCCGTGGTCGACGACCGCGGCGTCGATCGTCTGTCCTAATTCGCGCTCGCCCGGAACCCCGACCAAGAGCGGATACGTCCCCAGCTGCCGGCCGAACGTCCGGCCGTCCTGGTGGTATTCGAGGTGGACGTCGGGGAGGACGGTACCCACGGGCGCGAGGCGGCGCAGCATCGGCCGGTCGATCTCCTCGCGGACCTCGCGCTTGTACTGCTTGAAGCGTTTCTTGTGTTCGCGGGCGATGTCGGCGCCCTCGTCGGCCATCTCGGTCCCCTCGAAGGCCATCACCTGCCGGATGTTGATCCGGCGGACCATCAGGCCCGCGTCGTAGACGCGCTCCAGGAACTGCTTGTTGTGCTCGAAGGTCTCCGCGCGCTCGCCCTTCAGCCCGTGCAGGAGATTGATGCCGGGCAGCAGTTTGGGCAGGCGGTTCGCGGCGCCGTCGCCGTGGGTGGGCGCGTCGTCGGGGTCGTCGCCGGGACGCCAGCCGGCCTCCTCGTTGACGATCTCGATCGCCCGGAAGCACTCGTCGGCGGTGACGTTCAGGTGGTTCTTCTCTTGGACGACGGGATCGGCCGATTCCAAGCCGAAGGCGGCGGTGTCGCCGGGGGTGTTGTGCTCGGCGATGATCCGGATGCCCTCCCGCGCCTTCTCGGGCCACTTCACCACCGTGATCGGGTTCATATTGTCGAGGTGGAGCGTCCCGAGGTCGGGCGCGACCTCCCGGATGCCGCCGTACAGCTCCCGCAACGCCTCGGGATTGGGCGCCTCGCCGTCGCCGCCGTACGCGAGGATGTCGGCCTGGCGGCCGAGCCGGAAGTGCCGGACGCCGCGGTCGTAGAGGTTCCCCACCTCGCCGACGACCGACTCGGGCTGGCGGAACGAGGGGTCGCCGTACATCGGCTCGGTGCAGAACGAACAGCGGTAGGCACACCCTCTGGAGGTCTCCAGTTCGCAGATCAGGTAGTCCGGGTGATTGGGGTGCTGTTCGACGACGAACGCGCCCTTCTCGGCCCAGCGGTCCAGTTCGTCGGTGTCGCGGTAGCGGTTCTCGAAGCCCTCCAAGTCGTTTCGGACGAGGTCGTAGAGCGCGGCCTCGACATCGGCCATCGCGAGGAAGTCGTAGTCGAGGTCCTGGCGCTCCATCTCCTGGGCGCCGGCGTTCTCCTCGCCGACGCCGAAGCGGATCGGCCCGCCCATCACCGAGACGCCCTCGGCGGTCCAGGCCAGTTCCCGGACTTCGTCGGGCTCGGCGGGCGTCCCCCCGACGTACTTTCCGGGGACGGTCATCCCCCCGATGTAGACGAAGAGGTCGGCGTCGGCGACGTCGGCCCACTTGCCCCGGTCCTCGCGGAGCTCGTCGATCGTGTGGTAGGTGACGCGCTCCCGGCGGACGCCGGCGTCGACGAGCGCCCCGGCCGCATAGCGCGGATACGTGGAGATGTACGGCGGCACGCCGAAGTGCGCCGGCTCGTCGACGTAGCCGTCGACGAGCGTCACGGAGATGTCGGCCGGATCGGTCATAGCAGAGCAAAGACGACCGAGCGGTAAAACGCTCACTCTCCGGGACCGCCGGCGCCCGCGCGGTCCGGAGTCAATATGGACGTGATAGCCAACCGATAGATTCAGGGACCATCGTAGATACAGCCACGCCCGAATGAGCCCTCCGACCCTCGCCTCGCTACGGATTCCGGGGGATCGACTCCGACGGACGGCCGGCGCCTTCGAGACCGTCGGCTCCGCGTGGGCGCTCGCCGCGGTGGCGCCGATCGCGCTGACGGCGCTCGTCATCACGGCGGGCTACGTCGCGGCCGGCGGCGCCGATCCGGGGTTTCCGCCGCACTTCCCGACGCTCGTGTACGGCGTCGCGAACCTCGCGGTCGTCGGCGGCCTGTTCGTCGCGTTGGACTCGGCGCCGTTCGCGGCGGCCGCGCTCTTCCGGACGCCGTCCCGCCGCGAGATCGCCGCCGGAGCGGTGGCGACCGCCCTCGGCGTCTTCGTCGGGTGGCCCGCGACGACGATGCTTGCGGACGCGCTCGGCGTCGCGCGGTACGCGCCGGCGACGGTGACCACAGCCGCGGGAGCGCTCGCCGTGGGCTTCGGCGCGGTCGTGGTCGCGCCCGTCGCGGAGGAACTGCTGTACCGCGGCCTCCTCGTCGGCGTCGGGATCGAGCGGGGATACCGACCGCTCGTCGTCGGGGCCGCGTCGCTCACGGTGTTCGCCGTCGTCCACGTCTTCACCGCCGGAATCGCCGGCGTCCTCAACGCCGCGCTCCTCGGATCGCTGCTCACGTGGCTCCGCCTCCGCTTCGACAACCTCGTCGGCGCCTGGCTGTTCCACGCGCTGAACAACCTCCTCGAACTGCTGGTCGGACTCTCGCTCCTCCCGTCGCTGTACGCGCTCTGACGTCCCGCGGTCGGTGAGCGATCGGGAAGCGCGGGAGGCGAGAATCGCGAACCGCAAGAGCGGTTACGCTCGGCCGCCCTCGGAACAGTATGCGCGACGACGCTGATGGGCACGTTCGCCTCCGCCCCGCGACCCCCGACGACGCGGCCGCGGTCCGGCGGATCTACGCGCCCTACGTCCGCGACTCGCCGGCGACGTTCCGGACCGAGGTGCCTGCGGTCGCAGAGGTGCGAGCGAAGATCCGCGAGAAGCGCGACGCCGACGAGTATCCGTGGTACGTCGCCGTCGACGATGACGACGCAGAGAGTGACGCGGAAGATGACGAAAACGACCCGCGCGACGGGACGGGCGACAGCGAGGCCGAGTCGAGGATCGTCGGCTACGCCTACGGCAGCCAGCTCCGCGAGCGCCCGGCCTACCGGTGGGCCGTCGAGACGTCGGTCTACGTCGACCGCGAGGCCCACCGCTCCGGGATCGGGACGCGGCTCTACGACCGCCTGCTCGACACGCTCCGGCGACAGGGCTACTGCGCGGCCTACGCCGCGCTGGGGATGCCGAACCCCGAGAGCGAGGCGTTCCACGAGCGCCGCGGCTTCGAGCGCGTCGGCCGCTTCCCGGCCGCGGGGTTCAAGCTGGACGGCTGGCACGACGTCGTCTGGTACCACCGCCGGCTCCGGGAGCCCGAGGGCGAGCCGGCCGAACCGCGACCGGTCTCGGCTGTCGACGGGGCGTTCCGCGACTGACGCCGCGGCAAGCCTCCGCAGAGTCGCCACGTTCAAGCGCGCCGGCCGAGTTGGGCCGGTAATGACACGCAGCGTCTGGCTCAAGGCCGACGACACCGTCGGCGACTGGGAGACACGCAAGCGACGGATCACGGCCGGCCTCGAAGCCGGCGTGGACTGGGTGCTCGTCGACGAGGCCGACGTCGACCGCGTCCGCTCGCTCGGCGACGTCTCGGTGGCGGCGTTCCGCACCGACTCGGGCACCGCGCTGATCGACGATGTCGAGGAGGACACAGACGCCGACGAGACCCCCATCGACGACGTCGACGCCGAGGGCGAGGCCGACGCCTACATCGTGGGCAAGAAGGGCGAGGGCGACGGCACGGCGGACCTGCCGCCGGACTTCGCCGGGTCGGCGGACCTCACGACGCTCCGCCGCGAGGACGACCGCGCGCAGGGCGCCTACGTCCGGATCTTCTCGGAGGACTACGAGGCCTTCGCCGAGGAGGCCGCCCAGGACGCGGAGTACACCATCGTCGTCGGCGAGGACTGGACGATCATCCCCCTCGAAAATCTGATCGCGCGCATCGGCGAGGAGACCGACCTCATCGCGGGCGTGACGACCGCCGAGGAGGCAAAGACCGCCTTCGAGACGCTCGAACTCGGCGCCGACGGGGTGCTCTTGGACTCGGACGATCCCGACGAGATCAGAAAGACCGTCGAGATCCGCGACGAGGCCGAGCGCGAGACGCTCGACCTCCAGTGGGCCGAGGTGACCGCCGTCGAGCGCACCGGGATGGCCGACCGGGTCTGTGTGGACACCGGGAACCTGATGGAACACGACGAAGGGATGCTCGTCGGCAGCATGAGCCGCGGGCTGTTCTTCGTCCACGCCGAGACCGCCGAGTCGCCCTACGTCGCCTCGCGGCCGTTCCGCGTCAACGCCGGCGCGGTCCACGCCTACGTCCGGACACCCGACGGCGGCACGAAGTACCTCTCCGAGCTGAAGAGCGGCGACGAGGTCCAGGTCGTCGACAGCGAGGGGAAGACCCGCGAGGCCGTCGTCGGCCGCGTGAAGATCGAAAAGCGCCCGATGTTCCGGATCGAGGCCGAGGTCGACGGCGACCGCGTCGAGACCCTCCTGCAGAACGCCGAGACGATCAAGGTCCACACCCGCGAGGGGCGGAAGGCAGTCACCGACCTGGAAGCGGGCGACGAGGTGCGGCTCTACTACGAGCAGACCGCGCGACACTTCGGCGAGGCCGTCGAAGAGAGCATCATCGAGAAGTAACTACTCCGCTTCCCATTCGAGCCGCGTCGTACACCACGGACAGAAGTCGAGTTCGGGGTCGAGTTCGCCGCCGCAGGCGGGACACTGCGGCGCGTCCGCGGTCTGCGGGCCGCGGGCGGCGAGGCGGTAGGCATCGAGCGCGTTCAACAGCAGGAGCGCGAACACCGGCGCGGTGACCGCCGTCGGCAGCGAGGCCGGCTCGACGTTCGCGACGGCCGCGGGATCCGAGAGGCTGAGCGTCGCCGGGTCGACGAACACCGAGAGCAGCACGATCGTCGCGCCCACGACGACCGAGAACCAGGCGGCGGCGCGGCGCCACTGCCGGAGGTAGAGGTGGCCGGCGCCCGCGACGCCGACGCTGGCGCCGAGGACGGCGACGAGCGTCGCGATCAGGGCACGGCGTCGCGTGTGCGTCATATCAGTGGGCGACGAGGTGGGAGGTCTTAAAAGTGAACGTCCGGATCCGGTCCGGATCCGAAGTCGGGTACGTCGGCGGCGCTGCGAACTCGCGGCCGTCGATCAGGCCAGGCCGATGCTCTCTTCGGCTTCCAGAAGCTCGTGGTAGCGGTTGCGGATCGTGACCTCGGAGATGTCGGCGACGTCGCTGACGGCGGCCTGGGTCGTCTTCTCGTTCGTCAGCAGGGCCGCGGCGTAGACGGCGGCGGCGGCGAGGCCGACCGGCGACTTGCCGGAGTGGACGCCCTTCTCCTTGGCGTTCTTCAGGAGCTGGCGCGCGCGGAGCTTCGCCTCGTCGGAGAGGCCCAGTTCGGAGGCGAACCGCGGGACGTACTGCTCGGGGTCGGCGGGCTTGACCTCTAAGGAGAGTTCCCGGGCGATGTAGCGGTAGGTCCGGGCGACCTCGCTCTTGGGGACGCGGGAGACCTCCGCGATTTCGTCGAGCGAGCGGGGAACGCCCGCCATCCGGGCCGCGGCATAGACACACGAGGTGGCGACGCCCTCGATGGAGCGGCCGGGCAGCAGGTCCTCGTCGAGCGCGCGGCGGTAGATGACCGACGCGGTCTCCCGAACGTTCTCGGGGAGACCCAGTGCCGAGGCCATCCGGTCGATCTCGCCGAGCGCCTGCTTGAGGTTTCGCTCCTTCGAGTCGCGGGTGCGGAACCGCTCGTTCCACTTGCGGAGCCGCTGCATCTTCTGGCGCTGATTCGACGACAGGGAGTTGCCGTAGGCGTCCTTGTCGCGCCAGTCGATGTTGGTCGACAGCCCCTTGTCGTGCATCGTGTTCGTCGTCGGCGCGCCGACGCGGGACTTCTGGTCTTTCTCCTTGGCGTCGAAGGCGCGCCACTCGGGGCCGCGGTCGACCGAGTCCTCGGTGATCACGAGGCCGCAGTCGTCACAGACGGTCTCGCCGTGTTCGTCGTCGGCGACGACGTTGCCGCCGCACTCCGGGCAGGTGAGCTCTTCGTCTTCGGATTCCTCTTCGACCTCTTCTTCCTCGTCGGGACGGACCCAGCGCTGGCCGGCCGAGCTGCCGTCTCGTCCCTCGTTCGTTCGCGATTCGTCTCTCGTTCTCGCGTTCACGCGAGTGTAGGTACTCTGCTCGCTCATCGGTGTCGCGACGAATGCCCCGTGCCAGGGATCAGTACGAAGGCCCGGAGCGGTCCGTACCAACTCCACCGACGGAGATTATAAAAAGCGTTCGGAATCGTCTGCCCGAACGGCGCGCACAGCCCCTCCCGAGGCATCCCAGAAAAACGACCATGATAATTTATATACCACCGGGACCGGAGCGGGCTCCCGGCCCCGCGGCCGTCCGCAACGCACTTGCGCGTCGGCCCCGCTCGAACGGATATGGTGCCGTCCGAAGCGGCCGGCCGAAGAGAGGCGCACACGGATGCCGTCGGCGCACCCGAGCGCATCGTCTCGCTCGCGCCCAGCACGACGGCGTCCCTGACGGCGATGGGCGCCGACGAGGCGGTCGTCGGCGTGACCGCCCACTGCGACCTCGACCGCCCGGTCGTCGGGGGGTGGCTGAACCCCGACTACGACCGGCTGGCCGATCTCGATCCCGACGTCGTCTGCACCGCCGACGGGCTCCAGCGCGAGGTCCGCGACGAACTCCAGGACCGCGGCTACGACGTCTGCCACGTCGAGCCCGACACGCTCGCGGCGGTGGTCGACTCCGTCGAGGCGCTCGGGCGGGCGGTCGGCCGGCCCGAGGCGGGGAGCGCGCTCGCGACGGAACTGCGCGACCGGATCGACGCCGTCCGGAGCCGCGTCCCCGAACGCGGGAGCGACGCCTGGCCCGTGGTCTACTGTGAAGAGTGGGGCGACCCGCCGATGGCCGCCGGCAATTGGGTCCCCGACGCGGTCGCGGCCGCGGGCGGCCGCTACCCCTTCTGCGAGCCGGGAGAACGGTCACAAGAAGTGACGAGAGCGCGGGTCGCGGGCGCCGATCCCGACCACGTCGTCGTCCACCACTGCGGCCACGGCGATCGGGTCGACCCTGACGTCCTCGCTGAGCGCGGCTGGGACGTCGACGCGCCGGTCCACGTGTTCGACGACGACCTCCTGAATCAGCCGAGCCCCGCCCTCGTCGACGGCATCGAGCGGCTCGCGACGGTGCTCCACGGCGACGGCTGAGGGCGAGCAAAGGGAGGCCAGCAGCCCGCCGGACTGCGAAAGCGACACGCGTATACTCCACGCCGCACCACCCGTCGGTATGCGAATCGGAGTCGGCAGCGGGAACCCCGTGAAGCGCGACGCGACGGCCCGGGTCTTCCCGGACGCGACCGTCGAGGCGGAGCCGGTCCCCTCCGGCGTCTCCGAGCAGCCGACGGGCCGCGAGGAGACCCGCCGGGGTGCGGAGAACCGAGCCGCGGCGGTCCTCGACGCCGGCGGCTACGACCTCGGCGTGGGGATCGAAGGCGGCGTGGCCGGCGTAGAAGAGGGAGACGGCGAGCCCGCGTTCCTCGTGATGAGGGCCGTCATCGACGACGGCGACCGGCGGGGCATCGGTGCGGGTCCGAGTCTCCCGCTCCCGGACTCGATCGCCGAGCGCGTCCGCGCGGGCGAGGAACTGGGACCGGTGATGGACGACGTCCTCGGCGAGTCCGACGTCGCGAGGAAGCAGGGCGCCGCGGGCGCGTTCACCGGCGGCGCGATGACCCGGACCGACGCGCTGGCGTCGGCCGTCACCGCGGCCGCGAGCCCGTTCCTGAGCGACCTGTACTAACCTAATCGAGTTCGGGCGCCTCCTCGCCGTGCTCGCGGACCTCGCGGGTCTCTTCGACCGCGGTCGTCAGCGAGACGTTGAGCCCGAGCATCGAGGCGTAGCCGCCGATCACGGTGACGAGGTTCTTCACCGCGTGATCGAGCACGGCCGCCCCGAGCGCCAGCTCGGCCGACAGCGGCGTCAGTCCGACGACGAGGAGGGTGAAGGCGCCCTCGTAGAGCCCGACGCCGCCGGGCGAGAGGGGCAGCACCTTCGCGAGGTTGCCGACGCTGACCGCGAAGAAGCTCACCGCGACGAGCTCGACGAGCGGGAGCTCCGGCTGAAACGCCGCGAGCACGAGGAGCGCGGTCACGACGTCGAGCGTCCAGACGGCCACGCTCGCCGCGCCGACCCGCGAGAAGCCGCGGCGCGTCCCCGCGACGGTCTGGAGGTCGTCGACGAACCGGCCGACCACGCCCGCGACGAAGTCCGCGTAGGAGTCCGTGCTCACCCGGTAGACGAGCGCGCGGACGAAGTCGCGGTCGCTCCGCGCCGAGAGCGCGATCCCGACGACGGCCGCCAGCGCGACGAGACCGACGCCGAGCGCGACGATGACGGCGACGCGGCCGGCGCCCTCCGCGCCCGTGATCGTCCGGGCGAGCTCCGCGGTCTGGCCGGTCGCGGTGTAGCCGATGAGGACGACGCCCGCCATCGAGGTGATCGTCAGCAGGTCGAAGACGCGTTCGGCCGCCAGCGACGCGAACCCCGAGGGGTACGGGATCCCGCGGCGCGCCTTCACCACGTACGCCCGGATGAGGTCGCCCGCCCGCGCCGGGAACACGAGGTTCCCGGTCTGGCTGATGAACACCGCGCCGGTCAGGAACCCCACCCGCTCGTGGTAGCCCAACTCCGCGAGGATGTCGCGGTAGCGGTAGCCCCGGAGCGGCCACGAGAGGACGTAGATCACCGCAGCGGCGCCGACGAGCGCGAGGTCGGCGTCGCCCACCTCGGTGAGCACGGTCTCGAAGTCGATGTACTGCGTCATCAACACCAGCGCGACGAGGGCCAAGACCGCGCCCGCGACGATGCCGACGCGGCGGGAGAGCCGCGGGCGGACCGACAGCTGCCAGAACGTGCGGACGATCTGGCTGCCCATCCCGAAGACGTCGCGGACGAGGTCGACCTTCGTGTCGCCCTTCGGCGTCCACTCGACGGGGAACTCCGCGACCGCGAACCCGCGGCGCTGGGCGCGGACGAGCATCTCGGTGTCCCAGAACCAGTGGTCGTCTTCGACCTCGGTCTTGAGGTCGTCGAACGCCTCCCGGCTGAAGGCCTTGAAGCCGCACTGGTGGTCGCGGAGGTCCGACCGGAGCAGCGTCCGCACGAGGCCGTTGTACACCCGACTCGGGACCCCGCGCTTCGGCGGCCGGTCGGCGACGTTGCCGGGGATCCAGCGCGAGCCGGTCGCGACGTCGGCCTCGTCCGAGCGGACGCGCTCGATCAGCTCTTCGAGGTGGCGCATATCGGTCGCGAGGTCGGTGTCGAAGTACACCAACACGTCGCCGTCGGCCGCCTCGAAGGCGCGTTCGAGCGCGCCGCCGCGCCCCAGTCGCTCGTCGCTGTGGAAGTGGCGGACGCGGTCGTCCTCGGCGGCGAGGCGGTCGGCGATCTCGGGCGTGCGGTCCGCACAGCCGTCTTCGGCGACGATGACCTCGAACGACCCCGGCGCCAGGAACGACGCGAGCGTCCGCAGGGTCGTCTCGACCGTGGCCTCGATCGTGTCGGCCTCGTTGTACGCCGGCAGGACGACGCTCACCGAGACCGCTTCCGGCCCGCCGCGATCGGCCGCGACATCGCCGTCCGCGGCATCGCCTCCGTCGGCGCGCACGCCGCTCTCTGTGGCGTGAGGCCGCGGAGCTGAGTCGCGTCCGGAGCCGTCGCGGGGACCGTCCATTGGTGGCTTCTGGCCGTGCAGCGGGTATGAACTTTCTGCCTCGGATCGGCTCCGAATCCGTGTTAGGCGACCGTACCGACGGGCGCCCGAAGGCGGAACGAAACGGGCGACCGATCCGTCGAAACCGCATCACAGCGCGGGGTTAAGCGACCGTACCAAACCCCTCATAGGCCGAGCGGGTGTACTGGTGGGTATGAGCGCGACAGCCGCCGCGAGCCCGGCCGCGAACCTCAACGAAAAGCAGGATCGGATCCTCGGATACCTGCGAGCGAACGTGGACGAGCGGACCTACTTCAAATCGCGCCTGATCGCCGAGGACCTAGAGCTCTCCGCGAAGGAGGTCGGCGCGAATATGCGGGCGATCCTCGACAGCGACGTCGGCCTGACGATCGAGAAGTGGGGCTACTCCTCGGGGACGACCTGGAAGGTGACACGGTGAGCGGCGCCGACGTCAGGGGTCGTACCGCACGAGCGAGTCGGTCTCGCCCGCCAGCGCGACCGCGTCGGCGCCGAACGAGTCGGCGTACCTGACGACGAGCACGAGCAGCGTCTCCGGGCGCTCGACGGCGTAGCCGTCCTCCCGGGAGAGCAATCCGGCCTCGTCGAGTTCGCGGGCGTAGCCACTCACGGTCGCCCGCGAGACGTCGAGGTGGGCCGCCAGGTCCGCGCCCGTGGCGTCCGGGTTCCGGAGGAGTTCGATGAGCATCCCGCGGGGGGTCCGCCGCCGGAGGTACCCGAGCGCGGTCTGTTCGAACGCCGAGAAGCGACCGGCGGGGAAGAAGCGCTTGTAGTCGCCGTCGCGGCGGGAGTCGAGGACCCCCTCTTCGACCAGATTCCGGAGGTGGTGTTGGGTCTCGCCCGTTCCCAGCTGGAGGTCGTCGCGGATCTTCGAGAAGTGGGCGCCGGGCGCGGAGGCGACGAAGCCGACGATGGCGTCGCGGGCGTCGCTCGTGGTCTCCGAGTCCGCGGCCGCGGTGCCGGATGCCAGCCCGGCGAGCGGCGAGGCCGCTCCGAGCGCCGCAAAGCGCCTGAGCGTCGCCCGCTTTTCCTCGTCGACCTCCCGGTTGGGCATCGAGTCGGTTGATGAAGGGGAGATGCGGACAAAAGCGCTTCGTTCGGGGCGATAGCGACGGGATCGCCGGTCCGGCTACTCCGTCTCGCGCTCGACGGCCGGCTCCTCGGACGACTCGTCCGCCGCGTCGTCGGGCTCCGCCGAGGGCGACCCCGACTCCGCGGCCTCGGCGTCGGCCTCGGCGACGACCTCGTCGGGGTCCTTGATCGACGGCTCCTCGACGGTGCCGGCCTCCTGGATCACCGCATCGGCGTCCTTGAAGTCGGTCCCGGCGCCCTGCTTGATCGCCTCGGCCTCCTGTTCGAGCTCTTCGACGTCCATCTCGGTCGCCTGGTCGATCTGGCCGAGGATCTCCTCGATGTCGTCCAGCCCGAGCAGTTCGCGCGTCTCCTCGTCGAAGTCGAGGCTGTCGAGGCCCGCCTGTTCCTGGACGTCGGAGTCGGTCAGCTGCCGGCCGTAGCGGCCCAGGAGGCTGGTGAGCTCCTGCGGCAGGACGAACGTCGTCGACTCGCCCTGGCCGATCGTCTCCAGGCTCTCCATTCCCTTCTCGATGATCGCGCGCTCGCCCATCGATTCGGCGGACTTCGCGCGGAGGACCGTCGAGATGGCGTCGCCCTGTGCTTCGAGGATCTGGCTCTGCTTTTCGCCCTGCGCCCGGATGATGTTCGACTGCTTTTCACCCTCGGCCTGCTCGACGGCGGAGCGCCGTTCGCCCTGGGCTTCGAGGATCATCGCGCGGCGGCGACGCTCGGCCGACGTCTGCTGTTCCATCGCCTGCTGGACGTCCTGGGAGGGGTTCACCTCGCGGACCTCGACGCTCTCGACGCGGACGCCCCACTCGTCTGTGGGCTCGTCGAGCTCGCGGCGGATCCGGCCGTTGATCTCCTGGCGCTTGTTGAGCGTGTCGTCGAGCTCCATGTCGCCGATGACCGCCCGCAGCGTGGTCTGGGCGAGGTTCGAGACCGCGCGCTTGTAGTCGTCGACTTCGAGGAACGCCTTCTTGGCGTCCATCACCTTGATGTAGACCACGGCGTCGGCGGTCACGGGGGAGTTGTCGCGGGTGATCGCCTCCTGACGCGGGACGTCGAGCGTCTGGGTCCGCATATCGAAGGCGTACGTCCGCGAGACGAACGGCGGGATGAAGTTGATCCCCGGTTCCAGGAGTTTCCGGTACTCGCCGAAGACCGTCAGCGCCTTCTTCTCGTAGGCGTCGACGATCTCGACCATCTGGTAGACGGTGACGATCGCGAGGAGGAGCACGAGGATCCCGATCGTCGGGATCCCGATGCCGAGTTGGAGTAACGCGGGACCGAGTGCCATAGCCGAACTTGGGAGGTGGCGGTGATAAGCGTTGGCCCGGGCCGGTCGCCGGCCGACGGCGGCCGTCCGAACAGCCGTCGCCGGTCGTTTTGGGGGCCGTAGGTCTCGATCCGGTCGACTACCGGGACTCGAACCGGAGCACGAGCCGATCGACCAGCAGGCCGTAGACCGTCATCTCGCGGCCCTTCTCGGAGTACCACGTGTCGACGGGCTCGACGAACCCGGCCTCGCGGAGGCGCCCGACGTGGTAGCGCGCGTTCTGGAGCGACGTGTCGGCCGCCTCGGCGATCTCGGAGACCGGCTTCGGCCCCGCGTCGAGGGCACAGAGGACCGCCTGCGCCGTCTCCGAGGCCAGGACCGAAAGCACCGCACCCGAGCCGGTCCCGTCGACGACGACCTCGGTGCGGTCCGGCGCGGGGCGCTCGACCGAGCCGTGGGCAGGTAACAGGCTTGACATCGCCTCACGCTACCGACGCCGGCGTCTCGCGGCGCTCGGTCCGTCGGTCGCGTCTCGACCTCACGCTGGGGGCAAGCTGTCGGTTCCGAGAGCCGCGCGGCACGTCGTTCGGGTCTCGAATCGAATCCATCGTACACCCCACTGCGTATCGGACCACAAAGAGACCCAGCGCGGAGTTTCTCAGTCTGAAGTTACCCCCGACTAGCGGAGGTACCGTGATCGTCGGTCCGGGCCGCCGACGGTGCCGGCCCGGGAATCGCGGGCGCGGCGCGTCACTTCCGAGCGTGGAGCGAGTAGGCGATGAGGAGGACGCCGAGGAACTGCAGGGTCCGCGTCACGAGTGTCAGTGGACGCTGGTACCGGAGGTCGAGATAGCCCTCCCGGAGGAGCACGGAGCCGACGAAGGCGATGCTGAACGCGACGGTCGTGAGCAGGAGCAGCCCCAGCGAGAGCGCTCGCATCGTCCGGCTGTCGTGGCGGCGATACCCGCGGTAGGCCTGATAGCCCACGTAGCCGCCGACGAGCGTGGACCCGAGCGCGAGCGCGACGATCAGCCAGTCGACGAGCGCGGACAGCCCGAGCATATCAGAGGTTCTCCCACATTTTCCTGAATCGGTCCGCGGTGTCTGACTCCCGTTCGCCGGGGAACGACGCCGGCTCGCGTCGGGTCACGTCGGCCTCGAAGCGCCCCTCCTCCAGTTCGATCGAGAGCTCCGAGAGCGTGGCCGCGTAGACGCCGTAGTGGTTCCCGTCGCTTCGGACCTCCGTGCGCTCTTCGAGGAGGTCGTGCTCTCTGAGCCGCTCGACCCGCCGGTACACCGTCGGTTCGGACATCTCACATTCGTCGGCGAGCTGCTGTGCGGACATTGGTTTGACACTCGTTGCGGCGAGGATCGCCCGGGCGTAGTCGTCGCTGAGGATGTCGAGAATGTCGCCGGGGTCCGGGTCCTCGCTCACGCGTCGACCGGAGGACCGCCGCCCGAATAAATACCGCCCCGGACTTCCGACTCTGAAGTTCCACCACGCAGTCGTCGGAGCCACCCGCGGCGGGCCGATTTGGGGAGGGCTGCCCGCGCAGACGGCGGGCCGGGAGTCGAGCGTCGGTGCCGGGGCACGGAGGGAGCCCGGCGGAGGGATCGAGAGCACGTCAGCGGGGCCGCGGTAGCGACCGCGGCGGCGACGACGGACGGCGGCGGGGACGTGAGCGGGGCGGCACCTCGCGCCCGCAGCGCGTGTCCATCGCGTTCGACGGAAGAGCCCGAGAGATAATATAACGGCAGCCGCAGTTTCCGGGTCAGAAAACGCCGTCGCGCGCCGGGCGCCGCGGGGGCGACGGCCCGAAAGCGTTCACCCGCTCGGACACCCGATCGACCGGGACACGGCGATCAGCCGCTCGGTCTCGACGCCCGTCCCGCGGACCGTGTACCGGTACTGCTCGCACGACCAGGACAGCGAGGTCGTCGGGCCGCGGTCGAGCGTCGCCGGCCGACCGTCGACGACGAGGTCCGTCTCGCCCTCGTCGGGCGCGTAGGTGAAGTTGTACTTGGCGACCGTGAGCTGGCGGCCGTCCGCGGCGTACCGGAGCCCCACGCCCCGCACGCGGCCGGTGGTGCGCGTCGCGTACGTGAGCGAGAAGTCCGCCGGCACCGACGGTTCGGGGAC
Organism: Halobellus sp. MBLA0158; assembly: GCF_041477585.1. Classification (NCBI taxonomy): domain Archaea; kingdom Methanobacteriati; phylum Methanobacteriota; class Halobacteria; order Halobacteriales; family Haloferacaceae; genus Halobellus; species Halobellus rubicundus. Next base: position 1,138,315 of record NZ_JBGNYA010000001.1, on the reverse strand, counting down.
CGCGATCGAACTCCGCGCCGAGAGGTCGGCGACGCTCCGGTACCACTCGGTCTCCGGCGTCTCCAGCCGCTCGACCGTCGCGTTCGGTCCGAAGTCCGGCGAGAAGGCGTCCGCCGAGACCGGCGCGTCGAACGTCACGTTCGTGTAGGTGGTCGTCACCGACCGCCGGGCCCCGTCGGCGGTCCAGACGGTCCGCGTCCGGAGCGGATAGAACCGCTCCGCGTCGAGCCAGAGCCGCTGCCGGTAGCCGACGTCGCTGCGGTTCGTCGAGGGCGCGACGCTGAGGACGTACGCCTCCCGGCCGTCGACCGAGTCGGTCTCGACGTAGTCGACGGTGTAGGTGTCGGCGGCCCTGGGTTGCGGTCGGGCCCCGCGGTCGCGCGGCACGACCGGCAGCGGCGCGACCGTCGGCTGCTGCGGCCGGCCGGCCGCGTCCGTCAGCCCGGCCGCCGCCACGTACTGCTGAATCCGGGCGGCCCGCGTCGTGCGCTCCGGCGGGCCGGTGATATTGATGACGGTGACGTTTCGCCGGTCGGCATCGTAGAGCCACAGGACCGACCCGTTGGAGAGCCGGTGCTCGTACCGACGCGGGCCATCGCCGCGGAACCGGACCCGCTCGCGGTCGGTGCCCGGAACGAGGGTCACGTCGGCGACCGTGCGGGAGACGCTCCGATTGCGCTCGACGACGATCGATCGGGTCGCTTCGAGGGAGTCGATCGAGCGGTACCGCTCGCTCACGTTCTCGCTGACTCGCGGCTCGCCGTCCGTCACCGACGCCCCCGACGCCCACACGAAGGCGGAGAGGGCGACGGCGAGCAGCAGGAGCGCGGCGAGCGTCCGTCGGTCGATCGGGAGGGCGCTGTCGGTCATACGGGGTGGGGACCAGGGTCGTCTGCGTGCTGGTAGCGCGGGCAATTAAATACCGCCGCTCCGGGATTCGCGGGCCGGCGCGAGGGGCGCGGGGCGCGACCCCGGCGATGGCGGGACGGGACGCCCGGACCGTCAGTTCCGCTCGGTCTCGACGTCCGGATCTTCGGCATCCGTCGGCTCCGACTCCGACCCCGCGCTCTCGTTCGCGTCGGCGCCAGCGCCGGCGTCGGCGTCGATCTCACCGGAGCCGCCGCCGTCGCCGCCGGCCGCGTCCGCCGCGCCCTCGCGACGCCCGCGTTCGAGCGCGCGGTCGATCTCGTCGTACTCCGCGGCGACGGACTCGACGGTGACGACGTTGCCGCCGCCGGGATCGACGACGACGACCTCGGTCCCGACGTCGAGTTCGCCGTCGACCGAGCGCGCGGCGTAGTAGGGATTGAAGCCGCCCTCGTCGAGCTTCACCTCGCCCTCGGTGGGCGTGACGCGCTCTGTCACTCTGCCGGTCCGCCCCCGGAGACTCGTCGAGTCGCTCGTCTGGGCCGTGCCCTTGCCGCCGTAGATGTCGAGTTCGCGGTAGCCGTAGAGCGCCAGGCCGCCGAAGACGAGCACGAGCACCGCGAGCACGACGGGTGAGGCCAGCGGCCCGAGCACGAGCCCCACCAGTCCGGCCGCCAGCAGGGCGATCCCGAGGACGATGAAGTGCGCTCCCGGCGCGAACGCTTCGAGGAAGCTGACGCCGAGGCCGGCCGCCACGAGGAGGAGCGGCAGCGTCTCGGGCGGGATCGAGAGCTGGAGGGCGACCGCGAGCGCTCGGTCGAACATACGCGGGCTTGGGATGGCGCACGATTAAGCGTTATCACGGGACGCGAGGTGGGATCACGCTATCGTAGCGTTTGCAACTGATCACACGTCCGATCGCACGACAGCGTGCGATCGAGTGAGTGAAGACTTGCAAACGCTACGATCGTAAGCGACGTCAGTGAAGCGCTCGGACCGCGGGTGTCGATCGACGAGCCCGCGTCGTCTGCGGAACAGTATCAGCCGTCGTCCGGGACGGTCGCCTCGGGCGTGATCGCCGAGTCGCGCTCGAACCGGAGCATCAGTTCGCCGTCGTAGACGAGCGTCGCGCTCTCTGCGTCGGCCGGGACGCTGAACACGAGCCACACCTCGCGGCTCTCGTCGGGCTCGAAGAGCCCGGCGCTCGGGAAGCCCGTCACGCCATCGAGCGGTTGCCGGCCGTAGCGCTGGCCGGCGACTTCGACCGCGAACGCCGACTGCTGGAGCTGGATCGGGCTGTCGCCGCCGTTGGTGACGTTCAGGCGAACGAGCAGGAACGTCTGCCCGTCGGGCGGCTCGAAGGAGGTTCCGTTGACACTCAGGCCGTCGCGCGTCTCGGCGTTCCACCGTGCGTCGACCGTCGCGTTCGCGCCCGCGGTCGACATCGCGGACACGCCGGGGCCCGCATCGCCGCCCGAGCCCAAGAGCCCGCCGCCGAGGCCGACCGCCGGGCCGATGGTCGCGCCGATCAGGAACGCGACGACGAGCACGACGGGGACGACGCCCGCCGGCACCGATCCCGAGGCGATCCCGCCGAGCCGGTCCGTCACCTGGTCGAGTCTGGACCTGTCCCCGGGGTCTCCGTCGGTCCCGCCACCGTCGCCACCGTCCGATTCGTCGCCCGATCCCTCCGCGGTGAGGCCGACCTTCGCCCGGAGTCCCGCGACCGCGGCGCCGACGTCCGGCAGGCGGTCTTCGAGCCCCTCCGGCACGGGCACGCCGACGTCGCGGAGGCGCTCGAAGACGGCCGCGAGACCGGTCGTCTCGGTGTACTGGGCGAGGAGGTCGTCGAAGCCGCCCTCCGAGACGGTGGTTTCGAGCGTCTCGCGGTCGAGGAGGTGGACCCCGCGCTGGCCGGCGATGCGCTGGGCGCCCTCCGCGAAGGCGCCCTGGGTGGCGACGACGGCGACGTCGATGCCGCGCTTCCGACAGAACGTGACGAACTGCTTGAGGTGCCGCTCGGTGACGGTCGCGGTCGTCGTCGGGAAGACGTAGATGACGCCGCGCTTGCCGTCGCCGCGCTTGCCGATCACGAAGTGGGTCTCGTCGGCGCGCTCCTTCATCGAAACGTTCCAGCCGCGCTCGCGCCACAGGTCGCCGAGGAACGAGACGAACTCATCGGGCTCCAGTTCGGGGATCACGACGACTCACCTCCGCGGCCGCGGCGGGCCAAGAGCGCGCCGAGCGCGAGCACCGCGGCGACGGCGACGCCCGGCGACAGCGGGAGGCTCGACTGCGTCGCGCCGGCGGGCGCGAGCGGCGTCCGCGTCACGACGGGGTACGGCGTCTCGGTCGGCGTGGGCGTCGCCGTCGCCGTCGCGGTCTGTGTCGCCGCCGGCGTCTCGGTCGGCGCCGGCGGGAAGTCGATCACCGCGGTGTCGTTGACGACGACGCCGTCGTCGGCGTACGCCTCGGCGTTCGCCCGGTAGGAGCCGTTCGCGTCCGCCCGGACCAGCTCCGCGCGGAGCCGCTGAGACTCGAACAGGGGCGTGCTCAGTTCCGCGGCGAGGTTCTCGTGACGGCCGGGTTCGAGGTAGTCGCTCCGGCCGACCGACTCGCCGTCGACGTCTTCGAGCCGGACGAAGCCGCCGGAGGGGATCTCCGCGCTCGCGACGGTCAGCGACGTGCCGTTGGCGGTCTGGTCGTCGATCCGGACGCTCGGATCGGGCGCGACCAGGTAGACGTCCTGGGCGGTCTGGAGGAAGTACTCCCGGACCCACAGCGTCGCGTTCGTGCCGCGGGAGACCGAGCCGAGGTCGAAGTCGGCCGCGAAGCGGCCGTCGCCGCCGACAGTCGCGTCTCGGAGTTGGAGGAAGGCGTTCGGGTCGTCCGAGCGCAGTCGGACTTCGAGGGTCGTGTTGGGCGCGCGGTTCGTCCGGCCCGTAACGGTGAAGGTGTCGTTCTCCCACGGGTAGTGGGTCGCATCGCCCTCCGGCGACAGCGACACCGACGGCGCTTCGAGGGCGAACGCCGTCGTCGCGAGCGTCGTCTCCGAGGCGACGAGGCCGCTCTCGTCGGTGAGCGTGAGCGCCGCGCGGTAGCGGTTGCGCCCGGACCGGTCCTCGATCGGGACGCCGCTCGTGTTCCAGAGCACGTAGATCCGGTCGTTCTCGAAGTTCGGGAGCACAGAGACGTTTGCGCCCGCCGTCGCGACGTACTCGCGGGCCGCGTGGTTCGGGCCGGGGTCGGTCTGCGTGAAGTTGACCTTCAGGCCGTTCGCGGCCGCGCTTCCGGTGAGATCACTCGCGTTCAGCGCGGTTTCGAGGCCGCTCTCTTCGAACCGGACGACGGCGTAGTCGCCGCGGGCGACGGTCTCGCCCGCGCTCATCTGGCTCGTCAGCGTCCCCACGTCGGCGTCGCCGTCCTCGCCGCCGCCGGTGTACTCCTCGGGGGTGAACGACGCCGGGGCGCGGTAGGACGCCGCAGTCGTCTCGCCGCGGGGTTCGACGGTGAGCGTGGCGAGGTCCTGTTCGACGCCGTCGACTTCGAGCCGCAGGAGGTAGTCTTCGGGCTCGATCGCTTCCTCGAGGGGATCCGAGTGCATCGTCGGCGAGCCGCCCTCGATGAACTCGTTCGGGTCCGCGGCGGTCGTCGCGCGGGTGTCGAGGACGACTTCGGTCGAGCCGCTACCGCCGAGCTGGACGGTGACATCGAAGCCGTACTCGGACCCGCCGATCGTGAGGTTCGCGGGGCCCGAGTGCGAGACCGAGATCGTGACCTCGTTGCCGCGGGTCACCGTCAGATTGTCCTGGCCGAACGAGCCCGAGGCGTCCTCGGTCTGTGCGCGCAGTGGACCCGCGTCGATCGCTGCGACCGGCGTGGGCGTGGGCGCCGGCGCCGCCGGCACTGCGGCGAGCCCCGAAACCGGGGCTACCGCACCGACGAGGAGGCAGCAAACGATGGTGAGGGGAAGCATAGCGTGGGACATCGGCGGGTCGGTTGTCTCTCTCTGCTACCCCGCATACCACATAAAGCGCTACGGTCACAGCATCAGAAGTGATAATTCTCTGCCGTCAGATGAGGCCCGGCGCGAACGCCGACGCCAGGAGGACGACGGTGCCGAGCACGCCGAGCACGACGAACAGCGCGTTCTCCGGCTTCGGGCGCTCGGGTTCGATCGGCGGACGCTCGAACGTCAGCCCCTCGTCGAGTTGGGTGCCGATCGTCGAAGCCGCGTCGGGGTCGGAACCGGAATCGGAATCGGAATCGGGGTCGAAGCCGACCGGACTCCGAACGGGGTCGTCCTCGGCGGTCCGGTCGCGGTCCGGGTCGTGATCGCTCATCACCCGAGGTAGGTGCCGCGCCCGGAAATCCCTACCGCCCGCGACGCCCGCGGTCGGGCTCGCGGCGGTGTCTGATCACGTCGCCCTCGTAGACGATGCCGCGTTCGGCGTGCAGCGTCAGGGTCGTGCCCGGCGAGAGCCGCTCCGGCAGCGGCGCGCCCGAGATCATCGGCAGATCGAGCTCGCGGGCGACGAGCGCGGGGTAGCCGGTCATCCCCGGCCGCGCGTCGACGATCCCGCCGAGCTTCGCCGCGTCGCCGTCGAACTCGCCGTCGAAGTCCGCCGGCAGCGCGAGGATCGCGCCCTCGGGGACCCCGGAGAGGTCGCCGTCCGAGGAGACCGCGAGCGGCCCCGCGATCCGGCCGCCGACGACCTTCCGGCCCGTGGCGACGGCCTCGGCGGCGACGTGGAGCTTCAACATGTTCGTCGTGTTCGTGCCCTCCAGTTCGGTCATCATCCCCGAGAGGACGACGAGCGTGTCGCCGGAGGCGGCGGCGTCGACGTCGAGCGCGGCGTCGACCGCGTCGTCCATCATCTGGTCGATGCCGTCGCGGTACGGCGAGTAGGTCGGGATGACCCCCCACGAGAGCGCGAGCTGGCGGCGGACCCGATCGGTCGGCGTCGTCGCGACCACCGGGACGGCCGGGCGGAACTTCGCGGTCTTCCGGGCCGTATAGCCCGATTCGGAGGCGGCGACGATGGCGCTCGCGCCGACGTCGCGGGCGAGGTAGCGCGCCGAGCGGGCCAGCGCCTCCGTGCGGGAGTCGCCGTCGGGCGTCGGGATCCGCCCCTCGCGGCCCTCGGCGTACTCGTCGCTGGATTCGACCTGGCGGACGATCCGGTCCATCGTCTCGACGACGCGGACGGGGTCGTCGCCGATGGCGGTCTCGCCCGAGAGCATCACCGCGTCGGTGCCGTCGAGGACGGCGTTGGCGACGTCGGAGGCCTCCGCGCGGGTCGGCCGCCGGGCGTGGATCATCGAATCAAGCATCTCCGTCGCGGTGATGACGGGCGTTCCCGTCTCGTGGCACCGGCGGATGATCCGCTTTTGGATGATCGGGACGTCTTCGAGCGGCATCTCGACGCCGAGGTCGCCGCGGGCGACCATCACGCCGTAGGCGGCGTCGACGATTTCCTCTAAGTTCTCGACCGCGCCGGCCCGCTCGACCTTCGCGACGACGGGGATGTCCGCGCCGAGTTCGTCAAGCGCGTCGCTGATGGTGTAGACGTCGGCCGCCGAGCGGACGAACGAGGCCGCGACGAAGTCGGCCTCGGTCTCGGCGGCGACGCGGAGTTCCTCGCGGTCGCGCTCCGTGATGAGGTCGATGTCGAGGTCGACGCCTGGGAGGTTCACGCCCTTGCGGCCGGCGAGCTTCCCGCCGGAGTCGACGCGGGCGACGACGGCGTCGTCCTCGACGCGGAGCACCGTGGTCTCGATGCGGCCGTCGTCGAGGAGGACCGTATCGCCCGGCTCCGCGGCGGCGATCGAGTACGAGAGCCCGACGGTCTCGGGCGTCGCGTCCGTGCCCTCGACGAACCGGACCTCCGAGTCCGTTTCGAGCTGGATCGGCTCCTCCAGCGGCGCGGTCCTGACCTCGGGCCCCTGGAGGTCGACCATCGCCGCCAGGGGGCGCTCCGTCCGGTCGTCGACCGCGCGGATCCGCCGGATCACCTCCCGGCGGTGGTCGGGCGTCCCGTGGCTCGCGTTGAGCCGCGCGACGCTCATCCCCGCCTCCGCGAGGGCCTGGATCGTCGGCTCCTCGTCGGACGCCGGGCCGAGCGTACAGACGATCTTCGCTTTTCGCATAGCGTCCCGTACAGTCGACCGCCTAATAAAAACTCGACAAAATGAGTACGCTCGTGGTAAAAATGTTCGACGGATCGCTCGCGATCCGACGGCGCCTCACTGCTCGGCCATCGACGGCGGGATCCAGTCCGGACGGGCGCTGTCCCAGTCGGCCCGCCACTCGCCGTAGTCGTCCTCGGCTTCGAGCGACGCGACGATCTCTCCGAGCACGTCGCGGTCGACGACGTACGCCCCGTCGGTCCAGCCGGTGAAGCGGACCTCGAAGGAGTCGTCGCCCTGTTCGTGGACGGCGACCCGCTCGATGCCGGCGCGGATTCCGGGCGGCGCGTCCCCGGCGAAGCGGAACCGGGCGACGGCCAGCCCCGGCGAGAGCCGGATCGGGGGGCCGCGTTCGAGCGCCACGTCTGCGCCCGTGAGACCGAAGTACATCGTCCGCACATCCGGCCCCGGGGAGAAATTCGTTGCGGTCAGGGGGGTCTTACCGGATCTTCGTGCCGGGCTCGGCATCGCCGTGGGTCGTCAGCAGATCGGCCTGCTCGCCCGCCGCGAGCAGCATTCCGTTGGACTCGACGCCGAACAGTTCGGCCTTCTCCAGGTTTGCGACGACGACGATCTTGGTCCCGGGGAGGGAATCGAGGTCGTGGAGCTGCTTGATACCGGCGACGATCTGGCGCTCCTCGACGCCGATGTCGACGGTCAGCTTCGCGAGCTTGTCCGCGCCCTCGACGCCCTCGGCGTCGAGAATCTCGCCGACGCGGATGTCCAGGTCCTGGAAGTCCTCGAAGCCGATCCGCTCGTCGGCGATCGGTTCGAGGTCGGCCGCGGCGTCGTCGGAATCCTCGTCCTCCTCGCCGCTCTCGTCGTCTTCGTCGGCCGTCGCCTCCGCGACGCGCGCTTCGAGCTTCTCGTTGAGCTCCTCGACGCGCTCTTCGGGGATCTTCTCGAAGAGCTCCGTGGGCTCGTCGAACTCCTCGCCGGGGGCGTCGAGTGCGGCCTCGACGCCGACCGCGTGGACGTCGCCGTCGGCGTTGAGGTCCTCCCAGAGGTGCTCTGCGGCCTCGGGCGTGACCGGCTCGAACAGGACGGCCACGGCGGTCGCGATCTGGACGCAGTCGCGGATGACCCGGGCCTTCTCGGGATCGTCGTCGTCGAGCTTCCAGGGCTCGTGCTTCTGGATGTACTCGTTGCCGAACTGCGCGAGGCGGACCGCGCTCTCGCCGATGTCGCGGACGGAGTAGTCGTTGACGCCCGCGCGGAAGTCATCGATCGCCGCCTCGATGCGCTCGCGGACGTCGTCCGATAGGTCGGCGTCGGGCGTGCCGCCGAACTCCCGGGCGGCGAAGAGCATCGAGCGGTACGCGAAGTTGCCGACCGTCCCGACGAGTTCGTTGTTCACGCGCTCGCGGAACTTCGCCCACGAGAAGTCGACGTCCTGCTGGAAGCCGCCGTTTGTCGCGAGGTAGTAGCGGAGGAGGTCCGGGCGGAAGCCCTCTTCCAGATATTCGTCGGCCCAGACGGCGCGGTTTCTGGAGGTCGAAAAGCCCTTGCCTTCGAGGGTGATGAACCCCGAGGCCATCACCGCGCGGGGCTCGGTGTAGCCCGCGGCGTGGAGCATCGCCGGCCAGAAGACGGTGTGATGTTGGATGATGTCGCGGCCGATGATGTGGACGATTTCCCCTTCGTCGCGCCACGCCTCCTCCCAGTCGAAGACGTCGCTGCCGACGCGGTCTGTGTACTGCTTGGTCGAGGAGATGTACTCGATCGGCGCGTCGACCCAGACGTAGAGGACGAGGTCCTCGTCGCCGGGGTAGTCGACGCCCCAGTCCATATCGCGGGTGATACACCAGTCCTGGAGTTCGCCCTCGATCCACTCGCGGGGCTGATTCTGCGCGTTCGAGGTGCCCTCCAGTCGGTCGAGGAAGCCAGAGAGATACTCCTGGAGGTCCGAGACGGCGAAGAATTTGTGCTCGCGCTCGTGGTACTCGGCGGGGTTGCCCGTGATCGCCGAGACGGGGTCTTCGATCTCGCCGGGTTCGAGGTGGCGGCCGCAGCCCTCGTCGCACTCGTCGCCGCGGGCGTGCTCGCCGCAGTACGGACAGGTGCCCTCGACGAAGCGGTCGGGGAGCCACTGGTCGGCCCCGGGGTCGTAGGCGACGGGGATCTCCTTCTCGTAGACGTAGCCCTCTTCCTCCAGCGTGCGGACGATCTCCCGTGTCGTTTCGAGGTTCGTCTCGTCGTGGGTGTGGCCGTAGTTGTCGAACTCGACGTCGAACTTCGGGAAGGTCGCCTCGTACTGCTCGTGGTGCCGGAGCGCGAACTCCTCGGGCGTGACGCCCTCCTCCTCGGCGTTGACCGCGACGGGCGTGCCGTGCATGTCCGACCCGGAGACGAAGGCGGTGTCCTGTCCGAGTCGCTTCAGCGCACGGCTGTAGATGTCGCCGCCGACGTACGTGCGGAGGTGACCGATGTGGAGGTCGCCGTTGGCGTACGGCAGGCCGCAGGTCACCACCGTCGGCTCGTCGGTGGGGAAGTCCTCGTGGCTCATACACGGTGATGAACGGGGCGGGACCAAAATCCCGCTGGTTCGAAGTCGCGGCCGGTCGGCGCGGCGGTCCGTCCCGGCGCCGTCTAGACGATCGACAGGACCGTCCCGACGCCGACGAGGGTGACGACGAGCCGCCCCACGCTTCCGGCGAAGGTCGCGGCCGCGAACTTCGCGTAGTCCTCTTCGAGGACGGCGAACGCGTAGATCGACAGCGTGTCGGGGAAGAAGGGGACCGACAGCGCGGCCGCGAGCCCCGCGTAGCCCCACCGCTGGGCGATCTCGACGGTGCGGCGCTCGGACCACTCGATCACGTCGAACCGGGAGTTGCGGAGAAAGCGGATGACCGGCCCGGCCTCCTTGACCTCCTGGCCGATGTGGAAGGCGAAGACGCTGCCCGCGGCCTTGCCGACCGCGCTCGTCAGGATGATGACCGTGAGGCGTCCCCCTTCGCCGAGGCCGAGGTCCAGCGGCGCCAGGAGGACGACCTCGCTCACGCCCGGGAGCGCGAACGCGATCAGGAACGAGTAGACGAAGATGATGCCGACGCCGGGCCACCCCGTGGCGGTCTCGACCGCCTGGGTGAGCCAGCCGAACTCCGGCAGGAGGTCGCCCGCCACCGCGACGCCGACAGCGCTGGCCGTCTGCGCGACCGGTCCGAGGAGGGATGCCGTGGCGGGGACTGACACGTGTGTCGGGGAGTGAGACGCACGGGGAGGTAAGTCTTGAGTTTCGGAACGATCGCGGAACCGCGGCGGCGTGGATCAGGCTACCGGACGGCGTCGAGGTCGTCGAGGAACGCCCGGAGGCTGCTCTGTGTGACGTGCGGCATCATCACGATCCGCGCGAGCCCCGAGCCCGTCCGCGAGAGGCGCCACTCGCGCTCCCGGAGCGCCTCGAAGGTGCTCCCGCGCAGGTCGGCGACGACGATCGGGAGTTCGACCTCGGGGACGTCGTAGCCGCGGTCGCGGAGTTCGCCGGCGAGCCAGCGCGCCAGCCGGTCGGCGCGCTCGTACTCGCGGCGGTAGCCGTCGGGCCACAGCGCGTCGATGGCGGCGACGGCGCTGGCGACGCCCGCACCGCTCCTGGTGCCCGTCAGCGACGCCTGCGAGGTGGATTCCAGATACGGCGTGTCGACCGCGAGCGCGTCCATCCCCGCGGCCTCGCGGAAAAGGAGCCCGCCGGCGGGAATCGCCGCCTGGCCGCACTTGTGGGGGTCGATCGTCAGCGAGTCGATCCCCGCGTGGGCGAAGTTCCACTCGTGGTCCGTGAAGGGGAGGAGGAAGCCCCCCCAGGCGGCGTCGACGTGGCAGTACGCGCCGGCGTCGTGGGCGACGGCCGCGATCTCGGGGATCGGATCGACCCGGCCGTACTCGGTGCTGCCGGCGACGCCGACGACGAGGACCGTCTCCTCGTCGACGGCCGCGGCGACCGCCTCGACGTCCGCGCGGTGGTCCGCGTCGGTCGGCACCGACCGCAGTTCGACCTCCAGAAGGTCCGCCGCTTTCGTGAACGAGAAGTGCGCGCTCTCGGGGACGACGAGGTTCGGGTTCGCGACGCCACGTCGCTCCCGCGCCGACCGCACGGCCTGGATGTTGGCCTCGGTGCCGCCGCTCGTGACGTAGCCGTGGGGCGCCGCGTCGGGGTCGCGGACGCCGCTTCCGTCCCCGCCCGAGCGCGTCGGCACCGACTCCGCGCCGCCGTCGACGGTCTGGGAGTCGTCGGCGTCGTGCGGCCGCTCGGCGGGCGCGGTCTGGGGCGGCACGTCGAGGCCGGCGAGCCGGCCGAGTTCGGTCACCGCGCGGGCCTCCAAGCGCGCGACCTCGTTGTACGTGGCCGGGTCGCCGGGATTCGTCGCGAGAAACCGCTCTGCGGCCGCCCTCGCGTCGGGGTGTGGTTCCGTACACATCGACGAGAGAACGCGGTCGAACTCCTGCGGGGCCGCCCGCTGCATAGCGACGGGTACGGCCCCGCCGCGTTTAGGTATTCTGTTACGGGAACCCCGGGTGGCGGATCCGCGATTGGACCCCGAGCGGCCGGAAAAGGTGAGGATGGCTGTGTCAGCGCCGGACGTCGGCGCGGCGGCTCAGCGGACCGAATCGAGGATGAGCCGCTGTTCGACCCGCTTTACCTCGTGTTGGACGTCGCGGACGGCGTCGATGTTGGCCGACACCGAGGAGACGCCCTTCTCGACGAGGAACTGGACCATCTGCGGCTTCGAGCCGGCCTGCCCGCAGATGCTCGTCTTCACGCCGAGCTCGCGGCACGTCTCGATGGTGTCGCCGATGAGCGACAGGACCGCGGGATGAAGCTCGTCGAAGCGGTCGGCGACGCGCTCGTTGTTGCGGTCGACCGCGAGGGTGTACTGCGTGAGGTCGTTCGTCCCGAAGGAGACGAAGTCGATGCCCTCCTGGGCCATCGACTCGACTTCGAGCGCGGCGGCGGGCGTCTCGACCATCACGCCCCAGGTCCGCTTTTCGGGGTCGACGCCGGCCTGTTTCATCAGGTTCCGGGCGCGGGCGACGTCCTCGGCGTCGTTGACCAAGGGGAACATCACCTCGACGTTGTCGTAGCCCATATCGAAGATCCGGCGGAACGCCTCCAGTTCGTGCTTGAAGAGGTCGGGGTTGTCCAGCGAGCGCCGGATGCCGCGGTAGCCGAGCATCGGGTTGTGCTCTCTGGGCTCGTCGTCGCCGCCCTCCAGCTGCCGGAACTCGTCGGTGGGCGCATCGAGCGTCCGGACGCGGACCGGCCGCGGGTAGAACTCCTCGGCGGCGGTGCGGATGCCGTCGACGAGCTCGTCGACGTAGGCGCGCTCGCCGTTGTCGGCGATGTACTTCGTCGGCGTCTTGCCGAGCGACAGCACCATGTGCTCCGTCCGGAGGAGGCCGACCCCGTCGGCGCCCGTCGCGGCCGCGCGCTCTGCGGCCTCGGGGATCGAGACGTTCACCTTCACTTCGGTGGCGGTCATCGGCTTCACGGGCGTCTTCGGGCGCGCGTCCTCGATCGGCTCGGTCTCTTCTTCCTCGGGCTCTGTGCCTTCACGGATGGTCCCCTTGTCGCCGTCGATGGTGATGAGCTGGCCGTCTTCGAGGTCGCGGGTCGCCGAGCCGGCGCCGACGACCGCGGGGACGCCGAGCTCGCGGGAGACGATGGCGGCGTGGGAGGTCATCCCGCCCTCGTCGGTGACGATCCCGGCCGCGCGCTTCATCGCGGGCACCATGTCGGGCATCGTCATCTCCGTGACGATGATGTCGCCCTCGCCGACCTGGTCGAGGTGGTCGAGCTTCGTGACGATCCGGACCTCGCCGGAGGCGATTCCGGGGCTGGAGCCGAGCCCGCGGAGGAGCACGTCGCCGGAGTCCGCGCTGTCGGCCTCGGTGCCGCCGTCCGCGCCCGCGGCCTCGACGTCGGCGGCCGCCTCGTCCTCGTCGTCGATGGTGGTGATCGGGCGCGACTGGAGCATATAGATCTCGCCCTCGTGGACCGCCCACTCGACGTCCTGGGGCGTGCCGTAGTGGTCCTCGACGCGCTCGCCGAGCTCGATGAGCTCGTCGATCTCTCCGTCTTCGAGGACGCGGACGCTCCGCTTGTCGTCGGGGACCTCGGTCTCGATGGTCTCGCCGGTCTCCTCGTCTTTGATCATCATCGTCTTCTTGTCGGCGACGGTGATCGTCTCCACCTCGCCCGTCTCGCGGTCGATCACGTAGTTGTCGGGAGAGACCGATCCGGAGACGACGGCCTCGCCGAGGCCCCAGGCGGCCTCGATGATGATCTGGGGGTCGCCCGTCGAGGGGTGAGAGGTGAAGAGGACGCCGGACTTCTCGGCGTCGACCATCTCCTGGACGACGACCGCGATGTCGACCTTCTCGTGGGGGAAGCCCTGGCGGTTCCGGTAGTAGATCGCGCGCTGGGAGAAGAGCGACGCCCAGCACTCCTTGACGCGCTCGACCAGCGCGTCCTCCCGGACGTTCAGGAACGTCTCCTGTTGGCCCGCGAAGGAGGCGTCCGGGAGGTCCTCGGCGGTCGCCGACGAGCGGACGGCGACGAACCGCTCGCCGTCACCGAGGTCCCGGTACGCCGCGATGATCTCCTCGCGGACGTCGTCCGGCACCGGGGTCTCCATAATCAGTTCGTGTGCGCGCTCGTGTGCCTCGCGCAGCGCCTCGGTGTCCTCGTGGTCGACGTCGACGGCGGAAAACAGCTCCTCGTCGATGCCGGCGTCCTCGATGAACTCCCGATAGGTACCGGCGGTCACGACGAACCCCGACGGGACGGGCAGCCCCGCGGCGGTGAGTTCGCCCAGCGAAGCCCCCTTCCCGCCGACGCTATCGACGTCGGTGGACCGCACGTCGTCCAGCCAAGCTACAGCCATCAGTGTGTGCAATTCCGCAGATATCCCTAAAGTACTTTCCGAAGCGTGCAACGGTGAATTAAACAAACTCGGCTCCGAGTACTCAATTCCCGCCGGGCGGCTCGATCGGTCCCCGAGACGACCCGAAGCCCCCGTGACGGATGGCACAGGCGAGAAGTTCTTTAGGACCGCACCCCACGATCCGACTGTGCTTCCGGAGTGGGTTTCGCTGCTGCCGCCGTGGCTCGTCTTCGGGCTGCTCGGCGGCGGCGTGGCCTCCGTGATCGCCGCGGGCGTGTTCCTCGTCGGCGGCCGCCTGTTCCCCGACGAGCCGGCGCCCAGGGCCGAACGCATCGACGGGTCGGCCCGCCGCCGCGCGGAGATCCAGCGGTACCTCCGCGACATCGACGAGCCGTTCGCGGAGGACTACGAGATCGGCGGCGAGACCGTCGAGTTCTACCTGCCCCAGCGGGACGTCGCGCTCACCTTCGACGCGCAGGCGTACTTCCGGCTCGAACGCGCCGGGACCTACACGGTACTCTGCGAACACGAGATGCCGGTCCGCGCGCTCGGCCGGCGGCTCCCCTTCGAGGTGCCGACCGTCGGCGTCGAGTCGGAATCAGACCGATCGAACCCGGTCCAGGACGCCTTCGAGCACCTCGGCGTCTCGCGGCCGGCGACGGTCGAGGAGGTCCGAGACGCCTACCGCGACCGCGTGCTGTCCGTCCACCCCGACCACGGCGGCTCGGAGGCCGAGTTCAAGCGGCTGCAAGAGGCGTACGCGACCGCCAGGGAACACGCCAGCGACTGACGTTTTTATACCGAGAGGCGGCCAGACCGCCCGTGACGTAGTCGCGGCCGCGGCGCGTCAGCGGGTGTGCGACACACCGCGCCGCGCGGCCCCACCGGGCCTCAGTCCGGTCCGTGTCGCCTGTTCGCCACACCGATAGCCGCCGCGACGCCGAGAGCATAGCGTCCGCGACGTGCCGGTACTGACTTGCTGACGGGCGCCCAAGACCGGCCGTGGACACGATCGAGTACCGGGAGCGAAGCGTCTTCCTCCCGGACGCGGACGCGCTCGTCGTCGCGGACCTCCACGTGGGCCGCGCGTCGGCTTCGGACGTCGCGTTCCCCCTCGGCGAGCGGCGGGACCTGCGGGACCGGCTCGACGCGCGCCTCGCGGCGTTCGACCCGGGGACCGTCGTGTTCGCCGGCGACGTGCTCCACCGGTTCGGGACCGTCACCGAGCGGAGCCGCGAGACGGTCGCCGAGCTCGCTGGGGCCTGCCGCGACGCGGGGAGCGAGCCGGTGTTCGTCCGCGGGAATCACGACGCCGCGCTCGACCGCGTCCGCGACGACGTCCGTGACGCCTACGTCGTCTCCGAGGACCCGCGGGTCGTCGTCTGTCACGGGCACGAGCGGCCGGAGACCGACGCCGACCGATACGTGATCGGCCACGACCACCCGGCGATCGCGATCGAGGGACACCGCCGACCCTGCTTCCTCGACGCGCCGGACGCCCACCACGGCGCCGACGTGCTGATGCTGCCGGCGTTCTCCCGCGCCGCCGCGGGCGTCGAGGTCAACGACGCGCGCGGGTCGGACCTCCAGTCGCCGCTCCTCGATCGGCTGGACGGCGCCCGACCGATCGTCTACGACGCCGACGCCGGGGAAGCGCTCGCGTTCCCGCCGCTGCGGGAGTTCCGGCAACTGCTCTGAGAAGCTCGCCCGCGGTCTCCTCGGCCGCGAGCCGCGCGTCCCCGTCGCGGCCGAGGCGCTCAGAGGTCGCGCTCGACCGCCCGCGCCGCCTCGCGGCCGCTCCGCATCGCCCCCTGGATCGACGACCAGGCGGTGTAGTCGCCCGCCAGGTACGTCCGCCCGCCGGGCGCCCGCGTCCCGGGCAGCGTCTCGTGGACGCCCGGCGGCTGGTCGAACTGCGCGAACTCGATCCAGTGGGTCCGGACCGGCTCCAGCTCGGAGAAGTCGTGGTCGGGGTACCACGCCTCCAGCGTCAGCCGCGTCTCCTCGGCGAGGGCGTCGGCGTCGCGGTCGAGCGCCGCCTCGCCGAGGAACGTCGCGTTGACCAGCGCCTCGCCCTCGGGCACGTACTCGGGCGCGACCTCGGACATCGGCACGATCGTGTTCGGCGACGGATCGGCGGCGTTGAGAAGCAGCTTCCGCCGCGTCGTCGGGGCGACGCCTTCGGGCAGCCGGTAGTGCTGCGTCACGCAACTGCGGGCGTCGGTGGGCACGTCGTCGACGCCCGTGAGCCGCCGCGCCTCCTTCGGATCGGTGGCGACCACGACCGCGTCGACGTCGAGCGCCTCCGATTCGGTCTCGACCGTGGCGCCGTCGCCGTGGTCGGTCACCGCGCGAACGCGGGCGTCGCGGCGGATCGTCGCGCCCGCCGCTTCCGCCCGCTCGGCCAACTGCGCCGGGATCGCCTGCATCCCCGCGGCAGGCACGGCGATCCGGCCATCGGAGAGCGCCTTGAACGTGTACTCGAAGACGCGTTTCGAGGTCGACAGCGACCGATCGAGCGTGATCCCACCGTAGAAGGGCGCGACGAAGTGCTCGATGTACGACTCGGAGAAGCCCCACTCGCGGAGGTACGAGCGGATCGACCGGTCGGCGCTCCGGAAGATTTCCGATTCGGTCCGGGTGCCGACGTGCTGTCTGAGCAGCAGCGTCCGCGCCTTGTCGGTCTGGGTCACCTCGTCGTTCCGAACCGACGCAGGGAGCGCCCGGAGGTCCCGGAGGGGGTCCGAGAGGACCGACCGCGATCCGGGGCGGGCGATGACCGCGCCGGGGGTGAAGTACCGGAGGTTGAGCGCGCCGAGGTCGAGTTCGCGCTGGACGGCCGGATAGGCCGTGAAGAGGACCTGAAAGCCCCGGTCGAGCGTGAATCCCTCCCGGTGCTCCGTGCGGACGCGACCGCCCACCGACGACCGGCGATCGAACAGCGTCACCTCGGCGCCCGACAGGGCGAGGCGCCGCGCCGCGACGAGGCCCGCCAGTCCGCCCCCGACGACCGCGACGGAATCCTGAGTCATACGCGGTCCTTCGGTCGGCACCCACATAGGGACTGCGAGTGGGGCCGTCGCCGGGGGCCGTCGAACGGCGCAGGGGTCGAGCGGCCGCACTCCCGCTGCACCCAGATGACCGGATGAATAGGGATTTGGCCGTCCGTTCAGTAGCACCGGTATGGGAACGAGCGAGGCGTTTCGCGGTCTGTTCTGTGTGGAGACCGGCGAGCGGTACGACGCGACGGCGACCGGCGAGAGCGACGCCGACGCGCGGCTGGAAGCGCGTTACGACTACGACGCCGTCGACTGGACCGGCGGCGCGCTCGCCGACGCGCCGCGGTCGATGTGGCGGTACGCCGACCTGCTCGCCTTCTCGAATCCGGTCACGGCCGGCGAGGGCGGTACGCCGCTGGTCTCGGCGCCGACGCTGGCCGACGACGCCGGCCTCGGGAGCCTGTCGATCAAAGACGAGAGCCGGAACCCGACGGGGACGGTCTTAGACCGCGGCCTCGCGCCGGCCGTGACGGCGGCCCGTGAGGCCGGCGCGGACCTCGCAGCGCTCGCGACGCCCGGGAACGCGGGGCAGTCGGCGGCCTCCTACGCGGGGATGGCCGGGATCCGCTCGTACGCGTTCGTCCCCTCGCGCGCGCCGTTCTCCAACAAGGCGATGGTCAACGTCCACGGCGGCGAGATGCGCATCGCGGGCGGCCGCTACCCGGACGCCGAGGCCGCCCTCCACGAGCAGTTGCAGTCGAAGTGGTACACGCTCCAGGAGTTCGACAACCCCCACCGCCACGACGGGCTCAAGACGGTCGCCTTCGAGATCGCGGAGTCCGCGTCGTGGGACCTCCCCGACGCGGTCGTCGTCCCCGCGGGGACCGGCGAGGTCGTCGCGGGCGTCGCGAAGGGCTTCCGCGAGCTCCGAGAGATCGGCCTGATCGACGCGCTACCGCCGGTCTACGCCGTCCAGCCGTCGGGCTGCGCGCCGCTCGTCGCCGCCGCGGAGCGGGGAGACGAGACGGTAGAGCCCTGGGAGTCGCCGGACACGATCGTCGGCGAGCTGGAGATTCCGGAGCCGAAGGGCGCGGCCGCGGCGCTCGCGGCCGTCGAGGCGACCGGCGGCGGGTTCGTCGCCGTCGACGACGACGACAGCCTGGAGAGCGCGGTCGTCGCGGCCCAGGAGGCCGGCGTGGAGGTCGGCGCGGCCGGCGGCGTCGCGCTCGCGGGCGCCGGGACGCTCGCCGACGACGGCGCGCTCGGCTCCGGCGACGACGTCGTCGTCGTCAACACCGAATCCGGGACGAAAACCGCAGACGTACTCCGGAGCCACCTGATGGGGAAAGGAATCTAACTTTCTCGCGTCAACGCTGATCGAGCGTCCGTCATCTATCGTATCTACTCGACATAAGATATTGTTTCGACCGATAGACTAATATTTTTAGAGTCGTCTAAATCGGAGTATGCTGAGCGACGTGATGGAGGACTATCTCAAGACGATCTATCAGATTCAGACCCGGTCGGGGCCGCCGGTCTCCACCTCCGCCGTCGCCGACGCGCTGGAGAAGACGCCGGCGACGGTGACGAGCATGCTCGACAAACTGGAGGAGCGCGGCCTCGTCGCCCGCGAGAAGTACAAGGGCGCCGAACTGACGCCAGAGGGCGAGACCGTGGCGCTGGAGGTGCTCCGCCACCACCGGCTGCTGGAGGCGTACCTCGCCGAACACCTCGATTACTCCTGGAGCGAGGTCCACGACGAGGCCGACGCCCTCGAACACCACATCAGCGAGGAGTTCGAGCGGCGCGTCGCCGAGGCGCTCGACGACCCGGTAGTCGACCCCCACGGCGACCCCATTCCCTCGGCCGACCTGGCACCGATAGAGGACGACGGCGCCTCCGCGCTTTCGGCGCACGAAGTCGGCGATCGGGTGGTCGTCTCCCGCGTAAGCGACCGCGACAGGGAGGAACTGGAGTATCTCGAAGACGCCGGCGTGACCCCCGGCACGGAGCTGGAGATCGTCGACGTCGCCCCGTTCGGGATGCTCACCGTCCGGACCGAAACCGAGGGCGAACAGAGCCTGCCGGAGTCCGTCGCGGACGCGATCTACGTGCGACCCGTCGCCGACGCGGCGGCCCCGACCGATCCAGCTGAGGTGACCGACGCGTGACGACCTACGCCGAGATCCTGGTCGTCGCGTTCATCGCACAGCTTGCGGTGCTGCCCGGCGAGAAGGTCCAGTTCATCATCGCGGGGCTCTCGACGCGGTACAATCCGCTCGTCGTGGTCGCGGCCGCCGGCTCGGCGTTCGCCGGGTGGACCGCCCTCGAGATCCTGTTCGGGCGCGCGCTCCAGTCGGCGCTCCCGCCGGTCGTCCTCGACGCCATTACCGCGGGGCTCTTCCTGACGTTCGCGGTCCTCCTGTACCGCTCGGCGCCGTCGGGGCCGAATCCACAGAGTGGGGCGACCGAAACCGACGGCGGCTTCGCCGACCTGGCGGCGCTCGACCTCCCCGCGCCGATCGACCGCCTGTCGGGCTCCTTCGGCGGATTCGTCCCGATCTTCGTGATGATGGTGACCGGCGAGTTCGGCGACAAGACCCAGCTCGTCACGATCGGACTCGCCGTCCAGTACGGCGCGACCTCCGCGATCTGGGTCGGCGAGATGCTCGCGATCATCCCCGTCAGCCTCGCCAACGCGTACTTCTTCCACACCTTCGCCCACCGGGTCGATATGCGGAAGGCCCACTTCGCCTCGGCGGCGCTCTTTGCCTTCTTCGGCCTCGACACCGCGCTCTCGATCGTGACCGGCTTCTCCGTCTGGGAGACCGTCGTCAGCACGATCAGCACGGCCGTCCTCGCGCTCGTGTGAGCCAGGGTGGCATACGGCCCTCACGGAGCCGCTTCGGACCTCTTTTCTCGATTCCGGTCGTCCCTTGGCGCAATGACGAGTCTCCTCGCGACCCTCTCTGCGGGCGCGGTCTTCGGGGTCGCGCTCGCGGCCCCGCCCGGACCGATGAACGCGATCATCGCCGAAGAGAGCGTCGTGCGCGGCTGGCTCGCGGGGTTCAAGGCCGGCCTCGGCGCGATGAGCGCGGACGCGATCTTCTTCGTACTCGCCGCGCTCGGCGTCGTCACGTTCGTCGAGCAGTTCCCGCTCTTGCGCGCGGCGATGGTCGGCGTCGGGGGATTCCTGATGCTGTACTTCGCGTACGGCGCCGCACGCGACGTCCGATCGTCGTTCCGTCCCGGCGCGGGCGCCGCCGACGAGTCTGACCCGCGGGTCGGGACCGGCTTCCGGAAGGCGTTCGTGCTGGCGCTGACGAACCCCTACCAGATCCTCTTTTGGCTCACGATCGGCGTGGGGCTGCTCCAGCCGGGCACGGTCGACGTGCTGGCGCAGACCCCCTACGTCGGGGACGCGCTGGCGGGGACTCTCGTGGTCAGTACGGGCTCGCCCGCGCTCATCGCGGGCTTCTTCGGCGGGATCGTCCTCTGGATCACCGGCTTCCCGGCGGCGCTCGTCGGCGCCGAGCGGCGCGTTGAGGCGTTCGCGCCGATCGTCGCGGGGCTGAGCGCGGTCGTCCTCGCCGGATTCGGCCTGCTGTTCTTAGCCGAGAGCGCCGGGACGTTCCTCTGATCGGCCGCCGGCGCTCGGAGATTCACTGAGCGGCGGATGAATTTCGAGCGCGGACCAGTATCTTCTAAGCCGCGCCGCAGAATACGTGAGCTATGTTCGAGAAGACGACGTGGATCAAGCTCCCGCGGAACGTGCTCGTCGGACACGGCGTCCTCGACGACCTCTCGGCTGCGCTGGCGGAGCTGTATCTCTCGGGTCGGCCGCTCGTCGTGACGAGCCCGACGCCGAACGAGCTGGCCGGCGACCGGGTCCGGGCCCAGTTCGACGACTCCGCGACGGTCACCGTCGACCAGGCGAGCTTCGACGCCGTCGAGCGCGTCATCGACGTCGCGGAGGCCGAAGACGCGGGCTACCTCGTCGGGCTCGGCGGCGGCAAGCCGATCGACACGGCGAAGATGGCCTCCGACCGGCTGGGCTGCGGCTTCGTCTCCGTGCCGACCGCCGCCAGCCACGACGGCATCGTCTCGGGGCGGTCGTCGATCCCGGAGGGCGACACCCGGCACTCGGTCGCCGCGGACCCGCCGCTCGCGGTCGTCGCCGACACCGAGATCCTCGCGGAGGCGCCCTGGGACCTCACCACCGCGGGCTGTGCGGACATCATCTCGAACTATACTGCGGTAAAGGACTGGCAGCTCGCCCACCGGCTCAAGAACGTCGAGTACAGCGAGTACGCCGGCGCACTCTCGCAGATGACCGCGGAGATGCTCGTCGAGTCCTCCGACGCGATCAAGCCCGAGTTCGAGGAGTCGGCGTGGCTCGTCGCGAAGGCGCTCGTCTCCTCGGGCGTCGCGATGTCGATCGCGGGCTCTTCGCGACCCGCCTCGGGCGCCGAGCACCTGATCTCCCACCAGCTCGACCGCCTGGTCCCGGGGCGCGCGCTCCACGGCCACCAGGTCGGCGTCGCCGCCGTCGTGACCGAGTACCTCCACTCCGGCGAGCGCGGGGAGTGGGCCGACATCCGCGACGCCCTGAAGGACGTCGGCGCGCCGACGACGGCCGCCGAACTCGGCATCGACGACGAGACCTTCCTGGAGGCGGTGACGACCGCGCACACGATCCGCGACCGGTACACGATCCTCGGCGACGGCGTCAGCGACGCCGCCGCGCGCGAGGCCGCGGCGTTCACCGGCGTGATCTGAGGCGGGAACGACAGCGGCCGGACCTCCACAGCCCGTGATGGTTGCGAGGTCTTGTCGGCGCTGTCTGTCTCAGAAACCACTCCCCAGTCAGAGTCGGATCCGAAGACGGAATAGTGCCGAGTCCGGACGTTCCAGTATGGCAACTGCGAGCGCCGACAACGCGGTCAAGCGGCACCCGCTGGCGGTCACGGTCGTCCTCTCGATCGTCGGATACGCCGCCGTCGTCGGGACGTTCCTCGGGGCCGTCCCCCAGAGCGTCTTCCCCGACCTGTCGCTCTCGGCGGTGAACACGCTCTCGGACGCGATCGCCCTCGTCAACGCCGTGAACGTCCTCGTGATCGCCGCGGGGTGGCGGTGGATCCGTCGGAACGAGGTGCAAAAACACGCGGCCGCGATGGTGACGTCGTTCGTCCTGATCCTCGTCTTCCTGGTGCTGTACCTCACCAAGATCGGCGGCGGCGGGACCAAGGAGTTCGTCGGCCCGGCCTTCGTCTACTACCCGTATCTGGCGATGCTCGCGATCCACATCGTCCTCTCGATCATCTCGGTGCCGGTGGTGCTGTACGCCATCGTGCTCGGGGCGACCCACACCCCCGAAGAGCTCCGCGCGGAGACGCCGCACCGCCGCGTCGGACGCATCGCCGCCGGCGCGTGGCTCCTGTCGCTCTCGCTCGGCGTCGTCACGTACCTCCTCCTGAACCACGCGTTCTCCTGGGAGTACGTCGAGTCCGCCGCCGCGGCCGTGCTCCTGGTGGGCTGATCGACGCGGGCCGGATCCCCACAGCCGGTCCCCCGCCTCCGACACCGACCGAACCGTTTTGGTCCCCCCTGTCGTCTCTCCCCCACCGTGGTCGAAGCACGCTACACGCACGTCAGCATCGTCGCGGACGACCTCGAAGAGTCAGTCGAGTTCTACGAGTCGGTCTTCGGCCTGGAACGCATCCCGACGCCTGATTTCGAAGAGCGGGTGCAGTGGTTCGCGGTCGGCGACCTCCAGCTCCACATCGTCGAGAGCGACGCCGAGCCCCCGGCGTTCAATCACCACGCCCTCCACGTCGACGACTTCGAGGCCGTCTACCGGGCCGTCCGCGACCACGGCCGCGCCGCGGTCGAGCCCCTGCCGCAGATCGACCGGGGGTTCGTCGACGGCGAGCCGCCGGTCTACGTCGTCCCCTCCGGCGCGGTCCAGTTCTACATCCGCGACCCCGCAGGCAATATGATCGAAGTGAACTACCCCGACGCCGACGACCTCGACGACTCGGTCGTCCGCAACGTCGTCGAGCGGACCGACATCGCCCCGCCGGGACCGGGCGAAGAGCCCGCGCCGATCTATATGGACGAGTGAGCGTCCAGTCCGCTGGCGCACGGCGGCGACGGTGGCTAGCGCGCGACGGACCGACCGAATGTCGAGGATTTTTATCGCCCGGACGAAACCCTCGGGTATGCGCGTCGCGTTCGTCTCGCTGTATCCCGATCAACGCCGCTCGGACGGCGCGACGCGGCGGGCGCGGCGGGTCGCAGAGCGCCTCGCGGCGCGCGGCCACGACGTCGTCTTCCTCTGTGCCCAGTGGTGGGAGGGACCGCTCGACGCCTTCGAACAGCACGACGTCCAGTACGTCGCGGTCACGGAGACCCCCTCCGCGCGGGCGTTCGCGTCGAAACTGCCGTTCGCCCTCCGGCGGGCCGACCCGGACGTGATCCACGCTGCCAACAGCCCGCCCTCGCAGGTCGCCGCCGCGCGGACGGCCGCGCGCGTCCTCCGCGTCCCGGTCGTCGTCGACTGGTGGGCGCGACGCGACGACGACACAGAGCGGATGTGCCGGCGCGCGGTGAAGAGCGCCAGTCGGGTACTGGCGCCCTCCCGGCTCGTGAAGACGGACGTCCGCGAGTACGGCGCGACCGCCGACGAGGTGGAGATCGTGCCCGAGTCGATCGACTTCGACCTCGTCCGCGACGCCGAGGTCGACACGCGCGCGGACCTCGTGTACGCGCGCCGCCTCGACGAGCACGCGAACGTCGAGTCGTTCCTGCTGGCGCTCGCAGAGCTCAGGGACCGCGACTGGCGCGCGGTCGTCGTCGGCGACGGCCCCGAGCGCGGGACCGCCGAGGAGACCGCCGCGGAACTCCGGATCGACGACCGCGTCTCCTTCCTGGGCGCGCTCGACCCCGAGGAGTTCGTCCCGATCCTCAAGGGCGCGCACGTCTTCGCCCAGACCGCGACCGTCGATCCGTTCCCCAGGGGACTGCTCTGGGGTCTCGCCTGCGGCTGTGTCGGCATCGTCGAGTACCAGGCGCGCTCAAGCGCCCACGAACTGGTCGAGAGCCGCGAGCGGGGCGCGCTCGTGACGAGCCCCCAGGAGCTGGCCGACGAGGTCGTCGCCGCCGCCGGGCAGGACCGCCGGACGGTGAACGAGGCGTTCGCGCGGTACGACCACGAGACCGTGCTGGACGGCTACGAGAGCGTCTACGAGGACGAGATCGACGACTACGGGTTCTTCTGAGACTTCTGAGACTTCTGAAAGTTCCGAGACGAAGGGACGGAAGTCCGATGGCGTGACCGTCCCGGGGAGTTACGGTCCCCGTCGGTGTACGGCGGGGTATGGCGAGTGCCCTCCACCTCCTCGTCCGACTCGCGCACGTCCTCGGGATGGCCGCCCTGCTCGGGGGCGTCGGCGTCGCGTGGCTGCTGCTCCGCGGCGACGACGCCGACCCCCTGCCGGCGCTCCGTCGGTACGAACGGCTCTTCTGGGGCGCCCTCGGCGTGATGATCGCCACCGGCGTCGGCAACCTCGGCGCGCTCGGGCCGCCGGGGCCCGAGACCCGATGGGGGACGGTCCTGACCGTCAAGCTCGCGGTCGTGACTGGCCTCGTCGTCGTCTCCGCGGTTCGCTCCCTCGCGGTGGAACGGCTCGAAGCGGCCCCCTCGGGGCTCGCCTCGCCCGCCCGCGATCGGCTCCGCGCCCTGTACGCCGTCACCGGCTGGGGCCTCGGGCTTACGGTCGCACTCGCGGAGGTGCTCGCCCATGGGTGACCGGGACGAGCGGGCCGGGGCCGACGGCGCCAGTCGGTTCGAGGCGTGGACCGTGGCGACCTTCGATTTGGCGGCGCTCTCGCTCGTCGTCGTCCTGGCCGCACACCTCTCCGGCGGGCTGGCCGGCGCGCTCGCGGGGGCCGGCACCGTCCCCGGACTGGCCGCGTTCGGCTATCTGTGGGCGCTCGTCGTCGCCGCGGTCCGGTGGGTCCTGGCCGAGCGGAGCCTCCGGGACCGCGACGGCTCCCGTCGGGCGCTCCTCCGGCGAGGCGGCATCGGGGGCGCGGGCGTCGGCGTCGGACTCGTGGCGGGGAGCGCGCTCGTCGCCGGCGCGGTCGCCGCGCTTCGGGATCCGGAGTTCCTGATCACGGTCGCGATCGTCGGCGTCGTCGGCTCGGTGGTCGCCGCCGTCGTCGGCGCGGTGGTCGGCGCGATTGCCGCCGGCTGCAACGTCGCGGTCGCGCGGGCGAGCGAGCGGATCGTCCCGGCCGCTGGCGGCCCGGGACCGGACGACTACTCCTCGTCGAGTTCGTAGTCGCCGCCGTACTTGAGGAAGAAGAACGCGAGCCCCAGCGTGGCGACCATCGCGAACGTCGTCGCGACGCCGAGGGTCTTCGCGGAGTCGGGCACTTCGGGGACGTTCGACGGCGCGGGCGTCGAGATCGACTCGACGACCTCGATGGTGGCGACCATCCCCGCGCTCTGGTGCGGCGCGCAGTAGTACTCGTAGGTGCCGAGCGTCTCGAAGGTGTGCGTGTAGGTGAATCCGGTATTCTCGATCGTCTCGTGGCCCTGCCAGTTCGCGCCGTCGGGCTGGCTGTCGACGACGATGTTGTGGTTGTCCGAGTCCCAGACGAACTCCACCGTCGTCCCCGGCGTGATCTGGAGCGGCTCGTTCGTCCCGGGCTCGTACACGAGATCGCCTCCCGGCCCGACCGTCACGGTGGTCGTGCTGCCCCCACCGCCGCCGCTCTCCTGTGCCGCCGCGGTCCCCGCGGCGCCGGCTGTCGCGGCGGTACCGGCCGCCGTCGTGAGGAAGGCGCGACGGGACATCTCCGCGTTGCCGTCAGTCATACTCGGGCGTTGGGAGTCGCCTGTAGTGAATACTTTGGTTTGTCTCCCCGCGCGGCGGCCACAGCGGCCGCGAGCGGTCACTCGATCGCGTCGATCGACGCCACCGCCGGCGCGTGCCGGCCGCTCATCGATTCGATCTCCAGTTCGTACCACTCGGGGTCGAGGTCGGGCGTCGGGCGGTCGAAGACGGCGAGGCCCGCCAGCGAGGCGTACTCCGCGAACACCTCCGAGGCGTCGAGGACCTCCGGCGACTCGTCGTCGATCCAGCGGAGGTCGCCGTCGATGATGACGCTCCGCCAGTCGTCGGGGCCGCGCCACTCGTAGGAGACGAGGGTGACGCGGGACGAGGACGCGATCCGTTCGCGCTTCGTGCTCTCGTCGTGGAAGACGAGCTGGAAGATACAGCGGTGCTCTAAGACGTCGTAGCCGAAGGAGATCGGGAGGCTGTACGGCTCCTCGCCGGCGAACGAGAGCACACCGTGTCCCTGCCGCGTGAGGAACGCCGCGATCTCCTCGTCTGTCATCTCGACGCCGACTTCGGCCTCTGGCATCGATCGCCGTTGGACCGCGACCGAAATGAATACCACGGCCGACTGTCCCGATTTGGGAAGCAACTCTCAACGCGTTTGCGGTGGTTCCGGAACGTTTTTGCGGGTCCTGTGGCACCTCACGGCTATGGCAGACGTCGAGGCGGAACTCCGCCAGCAGTTCACAGACGCGTTCAGTGGCGCCGACTTCCCCGTCAGCAGTCAGATGGACCTCGTCCCGACGCTCCCGGACGGCCCCGGGACGAAGTTCGAGGCCGGCGACGTGACCCTCACCGCGATGGAGATGGCGGCGAAGCTCGGCTCGCACCAGGACTTCCCCTACAACGACGTCGAGTCGCTCGTCGACGACGTCATCGAGGGGCTCAAGGCCGAAGGGATGATCTGAGCCGACCGCCCGACGGCGACCGACCCGTCGCGCGGGTCGAGGGCGGACCCGAACGCTTTGGTCTCCCGGGGCGTAGCCGGCGGTATGGCCCACGACATCGAGCGGTATCTCAACGTCCGGAGCGCCTACGGCGCCTCGTTCGCCCCCGACGGCGAGCGCTTAGCGTTCCTGATGGACACGACGGGCGTCCCGCAGGTCTGGACGACGACCGAGCCCGGCGGCTGGCCCGAACAGCGGACGTTCTTCGACGAGCGCGTCACCTTCGTCTCGTGGTCGCCCACGCGCGAGGAGTTCGTCTTCGGGATGGACGAGGGCGGCAACGAACGGGCGCAGCTGTTCCGGTACGACCTCCACGACGGGTCGATCACGAACCTCACCGCCCACCCGGACGCGAAGCACCGCTGGGGCGGGTGGAGCCACGACGGCGAGCGCTTCGCGTTCGCGTCGAACCGCCGCGACGAGTCCGTCTTCGACGTCTACGTGCAGGGCCGCGACGAGGTCGGCGACGGCGCCGAACTGGTCGCCGAGGGCGACGGCTGGCTGACCGTCGGCGGCTTCTCGCCCGACGACTCGCGGCTCATCGTCGCGGAGGCGTACTCGAACTTCGATCAGGACGTCTCCGTCTGTGATCTCCGGACGGGCGAGCTGACCCACCTGACGCCCCACGAGGGGACCGTCCGCTTTCAGAGCGCCGAGTGGGGCCCCGACGGCGAGCGGCTCTACCTCGTCTCCGACCGCGACAGCGACACCCTCGATCTGTGGTCCGTCGACGTCGAGACGGGCGAGTTCGCGCTCGTCGCGAGCGACCCCGACTGGGAGATCGACGGCGTCGCCGTCGACGACCGGACTGGAAGAGTCGTCTACTCGACGAACGTCGACGGCTACACCGAACTCACCGTCGGCGACCTCGTCGCGCCCGCGGGATCGGAGCCGGCCCCCGAGATCGACGAGCGCCCGGCGCCGGACCTCCCCGAGGGCGTCGTGGGCGGCGTCGCTTTCGACGAGGGCGGCGAGCGATTCGCCGTGACGGTGACCCGTCGGGGCGATCCGGCGAACGTCTACGTGATCGACGCGGGGGCGGAAACGGCGATCGAAGCGGCCGACGGGTCCCGGCTCCCGGCCGAGCGCTGGACCCGGGCCGCCACCGCGGGCATCCCGCGGGACACCTTCGTCGAGCCCGAACTCGTCCACTACCCGACGTTCGACGGCCGCGACATCCCGGCGTTCTTCTCCCTCCCCGAGTCCGACACGAGCGCGGGCGAGACGCCGGTGATCGTCGACATCCACGGCGGCCCCGAGTCCCAGCGCCGCCCCTCGTTCAGCGCGGTCACGCAGTATTTCCTCGCCAACGGCTACGCCGTCTTCGAGCCGAACGTCCGCGGCTCGGCGGGCTACGGGAAGGCCTACGGCCACCTGGACGACGTCGAAAAGCGGATGGACTCGGTGCGGGACATCGAGGCGGGCGTCGAGTGGCTCGTGGATCACCCCGCGATCGACCCCGACCGCGTCGTCGCGATGGGCGGCTCCTACGGCGGCTTCATGGTGCTCGCGTCGATGACCGAGTACCCGGACCTGTGGGCGGCCGGCGTCGACGTCGTCGGCATCGCGAACTTCGTGACGTTTCTGGAGAACACCGGCGAGTGGCGGCGCGAGCTCCGCGAGGCCGAGTACGGCTCCCTCGAAGAGGACCGGGAGTTCCTCGAATCCATCTCGCCGCTCAACCGGATCGAGGAGATCCGCGCGCCGCTGTTCGTGCTCCACGGCGCGAACGACCCGCGGGTGCCGGTCTCGGAGGCCCACCAGCTCGTCGAGGCCGCCCGCGAGCACGTCCCCGTCCGGGAGCTCATCTTCGAGGACGAGGGCCACGGCATCTCGAAACTGGAGAACCGCATCGAGGCCTACGGCGCGGTCGTCGACTTCCTCGACGAGCACGTGTGACGACGGCGTCGAGTGCCGGCGCCCGCACACACGACGGCCATCGAACCCCGCGACGAGCACGGTCCGATCCGCGGAACTTCCCGGAAATCAGACGAATCGCCCGCTTCACCTCGGACCGTGCGAAGCGGCGCCTCGGACCGAGGGACGGCAGGTGTGCCGTAGGAACGCGTCTCGTTCCGGAGGAACAGTCAGCCGACCGAACCTCTTAAAGCGTTGACGTTCGACCTTCGAGTGTATGTCGGGGGACCCCGCGGACGGACGCGTGCTTCTCGTCAGGCCCACCGGCGATGCGACCGACGGTGGATCCGACGAGGTCGAACGCGACTCCGGAGGGGAATGGACGAGGGGGGGCACAGACGTCGAACCGGGAGGCGACAGCCGGCAGTTCGACGGGGACGGCGAGATAGACGCCAACACGGAGGTGGTGGTCGAGACGCTGGAGGAGGAGCTCTCGGTCGACGTCGTCGTCCGCTGCCGCGACACCGCCGTCGAGTACGTCGAGGAACTGGGGCCGACCCTCGACTGCATCGTCGTCCTCGGCGACGATCGGGCGCTGATCCGCTCGCTCATCGAGGACGACGCGGTGCCGACGGTGGTCTACGAGCCGCCGTTCGTCGAGACCGTCGAGATGAGCGACCCGACCGAATCGACAATCACGGGGCTCGTAGAGCGCGTCCGCGCCGAGGTCGCGGCCGCGAAGCGGACGAGCCACCTCCGGGAGTCGAACGCGCGGCTGACGGCGCTGAGTCACTTCGCCGAGGACATCACCGCCTGCGAGACCGTCGGCGCCGTGGTCGAGCGGACCCTCGACGCGACGACCCAGGCGCTGGCGTACGACTACGCGGTCATCTATCTGTTGGAGGGAGACCGCCTGCTCCCGCGGGCGACGTCGCTCCCGGACGCGTCGGTGCGGCCCCTCCACGTCGACGAGGGGATCGCCGGGCGGACGCTCCGCACCGGCGAGTCGGAGATCGTCTCGGACCTCCAGTCCGTCGAGGACGCCCGACCGCAGATCGACGAACTCCACGCCGGCATCAGCGTCCCGATCGACGGCCGCGGCGTGATCCAGGTCGCGAGCGGGGCGCGCGCCGCCTTCGACGAGAGCGACCTGGAGTTCGTCGAGATCCTCGCCGGCTACGCCCGCGAGGCGCTCGAACGGATCGAACGGGAGGTGACGCTGCGGCGCGAGCGCGACCGGCTCCACGCCTTCTTCGACGGCCTGCCCGCGCCGGCGATCTACGTGGAGCGACGCGACGGCGAGCTTCGGATCGAGGAGGTAAACGGCGCCTACGACGAGCAGTTCGGCACGGTCCGGAGCGGACGGCCGCTCGCCGACGTCGCCGACGTGCCGGAGACAGAACAGTTCGAGGCCGCGCTCGGGACCGCGGGCGTCTCGACGGGCGTCGTCGAACGCCCGACCGCGGCCGGCGGCGTGGGGACGTTCGCGCTGCACGTCGTCGCCGTCTCGCCGCCCGGCAGCGACGAGTGCGCCTACGGGATCTACGTCGATCCCGCCGACGACGGCTCCGTGCCGGGGTACTTCGGCTGAGAGCGGCCGCGCCGGTAGATCCAAACCCGGGGCGGCCGAACGGCGAGGTATGAGCGCCGACGCCGAACACGGCGGGCGGAGCCGTCCGATCCGCTGTCTCATCGCGAAGGTCGGTCTCGACGGGCACGACCGGGGGGCTCACGTCATCGCCCGCGCGTTCCGGGACGCCGGGTTCGAGGTGGTGTACTCCGGCCTGCACCGCTCGCCCGAGGAGATCGTCCAGGCCGCCGTCCAGGAGGACGTCGACGTGCTCGGGATCTCGATCCTCTCGGGCGCGCACAACACCCTCGTGCCGAAGGTCGTCGACGGGCTGGAGGAGTACGGCGCCTTCGCGGACACGCTGTTGATCGTCGGCGGCATCATTCCCGAGGAGGACCGCGAGGGGCTCCGGGAGATGGGCGTCGCCGCGATCTTCGGCCCCGGGACGCCGATGGAAGAGACGATCGAGTTCGTGCGCGAGCACGCCCCCGAGCGCGAGTGATGGGCGGAGACGACCCCGAAGGCGAGGACGTCGCGGATCCAGACGCCACCGAGGCGCGCATCGAGCGCCTCGTAGAGCGGCTGCTCGCCGGCGAGCACCGCGCGCTGGCGCGAGCGATCACCCTGATCGAGAACCGCGCGCCGGGCCACCGCGACCTCGTCGCCCGGCTCCACGGCCACGCGGGCGACGCCGCCGTCGTCGGCGTCACCGGCAGCCCCGGCGCGGGGAAGTCGACGCTCGTCGACAAGCTCGCGCGGGCGTACCGCGACCGGGGCCAGACCGTGGGAATCGTCGCCGTCGACCCCTCCTCGCCGTACTCGGGCGGCTCGGTCCTCGGCGACCGGATCCGGATGGGCGCGTCGAGCGGCGATATGGACGTCTTCGTCCGGTCGATGAGCGCGCGGGGGCGGCTCGGCGGGCTCTCGACCGCGACGACGGAAGCGATCACCGCGCTCGACGCCTTCGGCAAGGATGTCGTCGTCGTCGAGACCGTCGGCGCCGGCCAGAGCGAGGTCGACATCGTCCGGACCGCCGACACCGTCGCGGTGCTCGTCCAGCCCGGCAGCGGCGACGACGTCCAGATGCTGAAGGCCGGGATCCTGGAGATCGGCGACGTCTTCGTCGTCAACAAGGCCGATATGGACGGGGCCGCCCGCACCGTCGCCGAACTGGAGGAGATGCTTCACCGCCAGCGCTCGGCGGGCGAGGCCGAGTCCGCGCAGAGCGGCCACCACGGCCCCGGGATGGCGAGCGGTGCCGACGCGGCGACCCGCGAAGACGGTTCCGACGCGACGGCCGAGTGGGACCCGCGGATCGTCGAGACGGTCGCGACGACCGGCGAGGGCGTCGACGACCTCCTCGACGCGCTCGACGGACACGACGCCTGGCTCCGCGAGTCCGGCGCGCGCGAGGCGAAGGCGCGGCAGCGACACGGCGCGGAGATCCGCCGGCTCGTCCGGAGCGACCTCACGGAGCTCGCGGAGGCCGAACTGGCGCGACGGGGAGGCCTCGACGCCCTCGCCGAGCGGGTCCAGGCCCGCGAGACCGACCCCTACACCGTCGCCGACGGGGTCGTCGAGCCGATCCGGGAGTGCGTGAAATCGGACGAGGACGGATCGGGCGACGGCGGCGACCCCGAAAACGAGTGAGGGACGGCGCCAGCAGCCTCAAGCGTCTCGCGACACTGTGATCCGGTATGAAACTCAGATCGGTCGTCGGCGCCGCGATCGCCGGGACCGGCGCGATCGCGCTCGCCAACGCCGCGATTCGGAATCGGGCCCCGCCGCTGGAGCCGGCGCTCTCCGGGTCCCAGCGGACGTTCGAGTGGAACGGCTTCGACGTGCAGTACGCGGAGGCGGGCGACCCCGAGGCCCCCGACCTCGTGTTGCTCCACGGGATCAACGCCGCCGGCTCGAACGGGGAGTTCCGCGAAATTTTCGACGACCTGTCCGAGGACTACCACGTCGTCGCGCCGGACCTCCCGGGCTTCGGGACCTCCGAGCGGCCGCCGCTCCGCTACTCGGCGACGCTGTACCGGGAGTTCGTCCGCGACTTCGTCGCCGAGTTCGATACGCCCGCGGTCGTCGCCTCGTCGCTGACGGGCGCGTACCTCGTCGATGCCGCGGACGACCTCGATTTCGCGTCCGTCGTCCTGATCTGTCCGACGGAGCGCGGCGGCCCGGATCGGAACCTCCTCGCCCGCGAGCTCCTCCGCTCGCCGGTCCTCGGCGAGGGGCTGTTCAATCTGCTCGGCTCGAAGCCCTCGATCCGCTATTTCAACGCCGACCACGGCTACTACGATATGGGGAAGGTGAGCGAGGAGTGGATGGACTACGAGTGGCGGACCGCCCACCAGCCGAACGCGCGGTACGCGCCGGCGTCGTTCGTCAGCGGCTTCCTCAACGCCGAGTTCGACCTCGGAGAGGCCCTCGCCGACGTCGACGCCCCCGTGACGCTGCTGTGGGGCCGCGAGGCGGAGATCACGCCGCTGAAGCGCGGCCGAGACTTGGCGGCGGCGGCGGACTGCCGGCTGGTCGTCGTCGACGACGCCAAGCTCCTCCCGCACGTGGAGTTCCCCGCGGCGTCGCTCGACGTCGTCCGCGACGCCGTCGGGCAGTGAGCGCCGAGAGTCGACCGCGCGGGGCGACGCGAACCGCTGGGTCTTTTTCCGGGAGCGGTCTATCGGCGGGTATGCCCGAAGCCGAGCCGGCGCGCCCGCGACCGCGAACGGAGGCAGAGCCGTGAGCGGCGCGTCCCGGTCCGTGCTCGTCGTTGACGCCGACGGGTCCGACGCGACCGCCGAGGCCGTCGAAGCGCGGGCGACGGAGCGCGACGGCGTCGACGTCGAACGGGTGTCGGTCCCGAGCCGGGACGCGGGCACCGACACTGCCGGCGTCGATACCGCCGACGTCGACGCCGTCTTCGCCGTCGGCGAGGCGTCGCTTTTCGCGCTGGCGGCGGATCCGCCGGCCTGTCCCGTCTTCGTCGTCGACGCCGGGGCGGGACGCTACGACGCGTCGACGGCCGGGGTGGACGCCGCGATCGACGCCGTCGCGACGGGTGCGTACGAGACCGCGCCTCACCCCGTCCTCGGCGTCGCGGTCGACGGCGAGCCGGTCGGCGCGGCGCTCGCGGACGTGTCCCTCGTGACCGCAGAGCCCGCGCGCATCTCCGAGTACGGCGTCGCGTCGGACGGCTGGAGCGAGACCGTCAGGGCCGACGGGATCGTCGTCGCCACGCCGCTCGGGAGCGAAGGCTACGCGCACGCCGTGGACGGGCCGCTGCTCGCGCCCGAGACGGGGCTGGCGGCCGTGCCGATCTCCCCGTACGCGATGCACGCCGACACGTGGGTGCTCCAGCCTCCGGTCTCGCTGTCTGTCGAGCGCGACGAGGCGGCGGTGTCGCTCCTGCTCGACGACGCGGTCGCGCGGACGGTCCCGGCCGCGGTCCCGATCTCGATCACCGTCGCGGAGACGCTGTCGATCGCCGCGCCGCAGACGTTCGGTACGGCCACAGAGAGCGACTCCGGCGCGAACGCGGAGTGATAGTGATTCCTCTCACTGTGAGACACGCTCGGCGGGAGAAAAATCAGCCGAGAGAGCGACGGCCCACGGCCGTGTGACCGCTCAGACGATCGAGTTCCAGATCGGCGCGATCAGGAAGAAGAAGCTCTGATAGCTGGCGTACAGGAGCGCGAAGGCCGACGCGCCGATCGCCGCCGTCGGCTTTTCGAGGTCCTTGCTCTTCGAGCGGGCTTCGACCTTGCGGGACTCGAACTCGAAGAAGTCCGTGACGAACACCCCGAGCACCAGCACCGACATCACCATTCCGCCGTGGGGCGCGACGATCATATAGAGGAGCGACGCGAACACCATCGCCAGCGTGGTTGCCGTATGCGGGAGCCACCGAGAGATCGCCTCGTCGTCGTCGCCCTCCTCGGCCTGCCGCTCGTGGCGGTTGTGCTGGAGCAGCCGCGTGAGGATGTTGAGAACCACCAGCGCGAAGACGACGATCGGAAGGATCCCGTCGATCGACTCCAGTGCGTCGATCGGGACGAGGAACTGTAGCGGTTGCATATCAGAACGTGGGTACAGGAGTCATTAGAGTTTTTCCAATCCGGCGCGGGAATCGCGGCGACTGACGGCGCGTCGGCAGTCGGGAGGTGGGGTCGGACCGCGGACTACTGCGCGCGGTCTTCGATCGCTTCGCGGGCCTGCCGGACGGCCGGGATGCCGACCCAGAAGGTCAGCGCGCCGATGATCGCGAACCAGAAGAACACGTCCATCAGCAACACCCCCAGCGTGTCGAACATCGTCGCGGAGTCGCCGAGCGACAGGGGGGCGACGAGCTGTTGACTGCTCTCGAAACTCGGCGTACGGTACCACCCAGCGAGGACCATCCACGCGAGTCCCGCGCTGGTGAAGATCCCCAGACCCTTGACGAACTCGTCAGCCATCGTTGTTCGAAGCTTCGCCGGAGTCCTCTTGAGACTTTCCCATTCCGCGGGCGCGGAACCGCGTCCCGAGGACGTACACCCCGGCGCCGAACCCGATGATGCCGAGCCCGAGCGCCGCCAGGACCGTGCTCAGGATGCCGTCGGCGACGGCGAGGCCGACAAACGCGAGCAGCCCGCGGATCGCGTTGCCGAGGAAGCTCACGTTCAGCGTCGCGGCGTCGAGGAGCATAAACCCGAACACGACGCTCACGACCGCGATGAGCGTCGAGAACACGGTCACGACCTTGTACAGCGGCATCGGAACGACGACGTCGCGGCCGCGAACGCCGGTCCCCGTCGCTCCCTCGGCGTCCGCTCCGCTCGGCTCTGTGCTGCCCGCGTCCGCCCCCGACTCCGTCTCGGCCGCCGCGGCGTCGGGGCGGTCGACTGCGCCCGTGCCCGCGCCGGCCGCGTCTCCATCAGTCATTGTGGGCGCTACGGACGGAAGCGAAATGGACCTTTCCGTGTGCGTCGTCGGAGCGCAAGTACGATCGGAAGAAACAGACAGAACGACCGAAACGAATCGGCGGGACCGTCAGCGTCGGCCTCGGATCGGAGGCCGGAGCGGAGCCGGAGCAGAGTCGGAGACGACTGCCGAAGTCCGGTTACTTCGGTGGCCGGAGCCGGTAGTACCGGCGGTTGAGGTCGTACATATACCCCTCGCGCATCGTCTTCAGGACCGCCCAGGTGACGAAGCCGCCGACGATCGGAAGCAGGAACGTCAGGTCGAACGCCAGGTGGACGTTCATCGGGAGCAGATTCTTCGCGGAGTAGACGCTGATCGTGAACGCGAAGATGACGCCGCCGACGCCGACGGCCGCCCAGAACGGCTGTTCGACCGGCCGGCGCGCGCTCCCCTTGTTGAGGAAGGGCACGATGGCGACGATCCCGACGACGACGAGGTTCGCGAGGACGCCGTAGGTCCGGTCGGCCATCAGCTTCTGGCCGCCCAGGATCGCCAGTTCGGGGTTCAGCGGGCCCAGCTTGAGCAGGCCGAACGACCAGTAGAGGTACCAGTCCGGCAGGATGATCGCGGGCGTGCTGGAGGGGTTCGCCGGCGAGCCGATGTGCGGCGGCATCGTCGCCGACAGGAACAGCAGCATCCCCACGAAGAAGCTCGCGATGGAGAGGTTTCGGATGACTTCGTGGGGCCACGTCGGGAACGCGAGCACGTCGCGCTCGACGTAGTCGGACTCCTGGCGGAGGTCCTGGTCCTCTCGACGAGCGCGCTCGAAGTACTCGTAAGTGAGCCGGGAGAGCCCCTGGGCGCGGGTCTTGCGCTCGCGCCACGTCGGCGTCTCGTCGTCGGGCGCGACGATACCGCTGCCGTCTGTGCGGACGTCGTCGGAGTCGGAGTCGGAGTCGGTCTCGGAGGTGTTGTCGTCGGTCATTGGTCTAGTGGGGTTCTGCGATGCCCTGCACCCAGACGATGCCGATGTGGATGGCGATGAGCGTCGTCACCACGAACGGGAGCAGGAACACGTGGAGGATGTACATCCGTTGCAACGTCGCCTGGCTCAGCGAGAAGCCGCCGAAGAGCAGCTGGGCGACCCACTCGCCGGCGAGCGGGATCGACAGCGACATCTCGACGCCGATCTGGCCCGCCCAGAAGGCGAGCTGGTCCCACGGGAGCAGGTAGCCGGTGTACCCGAACACCATCGTCAGGCTGATCAGGACGATGCCGATCAGCCAGTTGAGCTCGCGGGGCTCCTTGTACGCGCCGGTGAAGTACACGCGGAGCATATGGAGGAACACCGCGGCGACCATCACCTGCGCCGCCCACCGGTGGATGGAGCGGAGCATAAACCCGAACTGGAGGTCGCGCATAATGAACGCGATGCTCTCGTAGGCGACGGTCCCCGCCGCTTCCGATCCCGCGGCGGCCGAGGGGCTGTAGTAGAAGCCCAACAGCGCGCCGGAGATGGCGGCGACGACGTACGCCAAGGTCGAGAACAGGCCCAGCGTGTACAGCGGGTACCAGTACCAGAACTTGTTGTCGAGGTTGTACTGCTCGGTGTGGCTCTTCGGCATCTGGAGGTTGACCCGGTAGTAGAGGGTCTCTAAGAGCTCCAGGTAGTCGACGATGCGGAACCGCTTGTCCAGCCAGATGAGGGTAGTGAGGAAGGTCGACTCCACAGGAGTCAGATCCTTCTCCTTCATCCAGCCTTTGTGGTCGTATTCGTCTTTCTTTTCGAGGCTCATTGGTTATCGCTTGTAGTACGGGTAGATCGCGCGCTTGACTTGGTCCCACGCGCCGTCGGCGAACGGCGTTCCGTCGACGTCTTCCTCCCGAATGTAGAGGTCTTCGTACTTACGGCGCCGCTTCTTCACGATCACGACGTCCGGCAGGAACTCCTTGCGGTACAGCGCCAGTATGAACGCCAGGTCGATGAAGATAACGGCCAGGACGGCGCCGAGATACATATTCCCGGTCTCGCTCAGGCCCCAGCCGGACAGCAGGCCGTAGGTGAACAGGAACACGAAGACGACCTCGATGATCGTGAGCAGGACGATCGCGATCGCGGCCGCCGTACTCTCGCGGGCCGGTTCGTACCGATGGATGTCGCCGTAGGTGCTGCCGCTCGATGACATTATCCGTTCCTCCCGGTGCCGGTGTGGGCCGACTCACCGTACTTCAGGACGTAGAACGTGAAGATCACGGTCACGAGGATCCCCAGGATCGTCGCGGCGCCGACCCAGTGGGCGTGGATCGGGACGCCGAACGAGTGGAGCTCCTTCTCGCCGCCACCGCCGCCGCCCGCGTTGGGGTTCTCGACGACCTCGATGGTGCCGACCATCCCCGCGCTCTGGTGCGGCGCGCAGTAGTACTCGTAGGTGCCGAGCGTCTCGAAGGTGTGCGTGTAGGTGAAGCCGGTGTTTTCAAGCGGTTCGTGGCCCTGCCAGTTCGCGCCATCGGGCTGGCTGTCGACGACGATGTTGTGGTTGTCCGACTCCCAGACGAACTCCACCGTCGTGCCCGGCGCGATCTGGAGCGGCTCGCTCGTCCCCGGTTCGAACACCAGGGAGCCGCCGGGGCCGACCGTCACCGTGGCGGTCGGGCCGCCGCCACCGCCGCCGGAGGTGGCGGTGCCAGTGCCGGTTCCGGTGCTCGTGCCAGTCCCGGTGCTGGTCCCGGTTGCCGTCCCGGTCGCGGTGCCGCCCTCCGTCTCCTGGGCAGCGCCGGTACCGGTGGCGGCAGAGGCCGTCGCGGCGGCAGCAGGGACGCTTGCTGCTCGCAGAAAGTCCCGCCTCTTCATACACGTCGGTCTCAGGATGGAACGCGCTTAAACCCACCGACTCCCCCGTGAGGCCGCGATCCCCGCAGCGGGGTCGTCGGGCGTCCTCCCGGCGGTTTGGCGCCGGGGCGGTCGGAGACGCGCCTGGGCGTCGTCACCCGTCAGTTCGGTCGGTCTCGGTTCCGTTCTCGTTCTCGTTCGCCGCGGAGTCGCCGTCGACATCGGTTTCGGTGTCGGCGTCTGGCATCACCTCGGCGACGGCCTCCGGCGGCTCGTCGTCCGCGGCGTCGAGCGCGCGAAGCCGGGCCCGGAACTCCTCGGTCCGGAAGCGATCGGAGAGCCGGGCGTTCGCGACGACGAAAAAGAGGAAGGCGCCGATCACGAGGAAGCCGAACGAGGCGATCGGTGCGACGACCGTCGACAGGGACGGGAGGGCCAGCCACGCGATCAGGATTCCGACGCCGACGAGGATCTGGACGCCCGCGACGATCTGGAGCATCAGATTGCCGAACTCGCCGCTTCCCTCGACGACCTCCTCGGGCTCGGGAAGCGAGGCGTCCTCGGGCGCGTCCATCAGCTCGTAGTCGGACATCGAACAGAGCGCGACGGTGGGCTTGACGTCCCGGAGGACCGTGCCCTCGCCCTCGACGCTGCCGTCGTCGTAGATGACCGCGTACCCCTCGTCGGAGTAGGCGACGACGCGGTCTTCGCCCTCGGTGATGCGCTCTACGACCGCGAAGATCTCGCGGATCGCGACCCGCGCTTCGAGCTCCTGTTCGACCCGGTCGAGGAGCTCCTCGCCGACGATCCAGGTGTCGGGATCGAACGCCGCCTCCCACTCTTCGAGGCTCATCTCGGCCATATCGGCGGGGCCGAAGTCGTCGAAGTCGTAGGTCTCTTCGACCTCCCTCCGGAGCGCCTCGAGGTCGTCTGACTCGGGGGCGGACGGGCCAGCATCTGAACCGTCGGTGTCGGCGTCGGAGTCGCCGGCGGCCGCCGCGTCGGCGCGGCGGTCCGTCGCGTACGACTCCTCTGAGGGCTCCGTCATCGTCGGAAGTTGGCGCGGCAGGCTCCTTAGGGTAACGGTTCACCGGAGTGCGACCGCACGCGAGTCGGGCACTTTACCCGCCGCCGGTCCGTAGCGCGGTCGATGGTATCCGACTCGGCCATCGCGACGGTCGCCGCGCTGATGGTCACGGCGAGTCTCCCGTTTTACCTCTACGGCGCGTGGGTGATGATCGACGCCGAGACGGTGACCTGGGACCTCCTCGTCTACCACCTGAAGATCATCGTGCCGGGGCTCGTCCTCACCACCGTTCCGGTGGCGTCGTGGATGGTGCCGCGGCTGCTCGATCAGCTGACCGGGGTGGCGGTCCTGCACGCGCTCTTGGGACTGCAGGCGTACGCCCTGCTCGTGTTCGCGCTGACGGGCATCGTGCGGATCCTCCAGGTGAAGCGCGAGGCGGACCTCTACGACGACCCCGACCAGGAGATCGACATCGACGAGCTCCACCCGAATATGAGCGCCTGGCGCGGCCGGCTCCGCGCCGGCGTCTTCGGCTACGTGCTCTTTTGGCTCCTCGCGTGGCTCCTCGGGCTGTATCGGTTCGGGATCCGCTACGTGCTCGGGTGAGCGGCGCGCGGCCGCCGGGGCGGGGACGCGGCGGGGAAACGCGGCCTACCCTACCCCCACGCCTCGCCGGACGCGAGGTCGACGTCGCTGTCGAGCTTCGAGGAGGGGCAGACGTCTTCGAGCACGCACTCCTCGCAGTCAGGGTTCCGGGCCGTACAGACCGCGCGACCGTGGCTGATGAACAGGTGCGTGAACTGCTGCCAGTCGGATTCCGGGACCAACTCCATCAGCTCCTGTTCGATCTTCTCGGGACGCTCCTCGTCGGCGAGGCCGAGCCGCCGCGCGATCCGCTGGACGTGCGTGTCGACGACGATCCCCTCGACGACGTCGTGGCCGTGCTGGAGGACGACGTTGGCGGTCTTGCGGCCGACGCCCGAGAGGTCGGTGAGGTCGCTCATCGTATCGGGCACCTCGCCGTCGTGTTCCTCGACGAGCGTCTCGCCGATCGACTTGAGGTAGCCGGCCTTGTTGTTGTGGAAAGTGATCCCGTAGATGTCCTCGGCGAGTTTCTCCTCGTCGGCC
Organism: Halobellus sp. MBLA0158; assembly: GCF_041477585.1. NCBI lineage: Archaea > Methanobacteriati > Methanobacteriota > Halobacteria > Halobacteriales > Haloferacaceae > Halobellus > Halobellus rubicundus. The sequence goes on along the minus strand of NZ_JBGNYA010000001.1, from coordinate 1,098,212 downwards.
GCGGCGTAGTCCTCGGGCGACCGGTACTTCTCGAAGAGGTCTTCGGTGACCTCGTTCACGCGCTCGTCGGTACACTGCGCCGAGAGCACGACGGCGACGAGCAGCTCCAGTCGATCGGCGAAGTTCAGCGAGATCGTCGAGTCCGGGTACTCCTCGTAGAGGCGGTCGAGCACCGCGGCGGCCTGTTCCTCGCGGTCGTCGAGCGGCGTGCCCATACGCGACCCTCGGAGCCGTCGGTGTTGAGTGGTTCGGCTTCGGGCGGGCAGAGAGAGGCGACGGAACCGTCCGGCCGACGCCCTCAGTCGTCGGACTCGGCGGCCACCGCCGCGAGCGACGCGTCGTCGACGCGGTCGACGGACGAGCGGTTGCTCGTGGGGTCCTTCTCGACGGTGACGAGGTCGTCGGCGGCCGCGACGAGCTCGTCGTCGTGGCTCACGATCAGGATCTGCTTCACCCCGAGGCTGCGCATCTCCTCGACGAGGTCGACCAGCCGCGAGACGTGCCCCGAGTCGAGGAAGACCGTCGGCTCGTCGAGGATCAGCGGCGGCATCGGCGCCGCGCCCTCGATGCCCTCGGCGAGCAGGCGGTAGATCGCACACCGGAGCGAGAGATTGAACAGCGCTCGCTCACCGCCGGAGAGCTGTTCGGGCTCCAGCGCCGTCCCGTCCTTCTGGAAGACCGTGAGGTCGTACTCGTCGTCGAGGCGGATCCGCGAGTAGGCGTCGTTGCCGTAGACGAGGTCGAACGTCTCGTTGAGCATCCGTTCGAGGGTCTCGACGTTCCGCTTCCGCAGCTCGGCGCGGAGGTCGCTGTAGGTCGATTCGAGCGTCGACACCTCCTCGTGGAGCGACTCCAAGTCGGCGACGCGCTCGCGGACCCGCTCGCGGTCCTCGCGCAGGGATTCGAGCTGGGAGAGCTCGCCCTTCACGCTCCCGATGTCGTTCTGGAGTTCGTCGCGCCGCTCGCGGAGTTCCTCGAGCTTCACCTCGACGTTCTCCAGGTAGGTCTCGGCCTCCTCCTTGTTCTCTCTCGCCGTCTCGACGCGCGACTCGTCGACGGCCTCGGCGAGCTCGTCGCGGCGCTCGCGCTTTTCCTGGAGGTACTCCCGGCGCTCGTCGTTCCGGTCCGCGATCGTCTCGCGGCGCTCGCGGCGCGTTTCGATCTCGGATTCCAGCTCCGCGATCTGCTCCCGGAGCGTCTCGACGCGGTCGAGTCGCTCGCGGGCGGCCTCGACGCCGTCGAGCTGCTCCTCCAGGTCCGCGACTCGCTCGGCGGCGTCCGCGGCCGCCTCCGCCTGCGACTCGGCGGCCTCGCGCTTCTCTTCGGCCTGCGACTCGAACTCCGCGGCGTCTTCGCGCAGGGACGCGGCCTCCTCGCGGCGCTCTTCGGCCGTCGACTCAGCGTCGGCGACGCTGTCTTCGAGCAGCGAGCGCTTCTCCCGGAGGTTCCCCAGTCGCGTCCCCGCCTCGACGAGCGCCTCGGCGGTCTCCAGCCGCGATTCGAGCTCGTCGCGCCGCTCGCGGAGGTCGTCGAGGTCGGCCTCTAACTCCTCGATCCGCGCCTCGTACTCGCCGATGGCGTCGACGTGGGGTGATCCCTCGACCGGCTGGCCGCACTCGGGGCACTTGCCCTCCTCGCGCAGGGCCGTCGCCTCGTCGAGGCGCTCGCGGAAGGATTCTATCTCCGCGCGCGCGTCGGCGACCTCGTCGCGCACCTCCCGGAGGTCGGCCTGCACCGACTCACGGTGCTCGGCCGCGTCGCCCGGTTCCACCGGCGCATTCTCGAACCGCTCGCGGATCGATTCGATCTCGTCGTCGACGTCGGCGCGCTCCTCTCGCCACGCTTCGGCGCGCTCCTCCGCGTCCGCGGCGCTCGAATCGGCCTCCGCGGCGCGCTCGCGGGACTCTTCGGCCCGCGATTCGAACTCGTCGGCGCGTTCGCGCAGTTTCTCGGCCTGGTTCGACAGCATCGTCTCGCGCTGGCGGGCCTCCTGGAGGTCCTCGCGGACCTCCTCTTCGGCCGAGTCGAGCTCCTCGCGACGCGCTTCGAGGGCGTCGTCGTCGACGGCCGCGGGGCCGCTCGCGTCGAGATCGGTCGCGTCGACGGCCGATTCGAGCGTCGCTTCGAGGTCGTCGATCCGCTCGCGACGCTCGACGACGGCCTCGCGGAGCTCCTCGCGCGTCGACTCGTCCTCGCGGATCGTCTCTTCTAACTCCCTGATGTCGGCCTCGACGTCGTCGATCTTCGCCTTCGTCTCCTCGTAGGAGTCGAGGACGTCTTCGGCCTCCGCGAGCGTCTCCTCCGCGCGGGCCTCGTTCTCCTCAAAGCGCTCGATCTCGTCGTCCACCTCGCCGAGTTCGGTTTCGAGCTCGTTCAGCCGCTCGTGGAGCCCGGCGTCTTCCTTCTCCTCAATCTGGGAGTCGAGCTTCGAGAGCGCGCCGCGCTTTTCGGAGAGGACGTCCTCGACGCCGAGCCGCGCCTGGCCGGCGCGCTCGCGGTACTCCTCCAGTTTCCCGAGTTGGAGGAGGTCGTCGATGGTGTCCTGGCGCTGTGCGGGCGTGGCGTTGATGAGCTTGTTCACCTCGCCCTGACGGACGTACGCGCAGTTGACGAACGCCTCGGCGTCCATCCGGAGGAGGTCCGTAACGAACGCCCGGACGTCTGTGGCGCCGTCGATCTCGACGTCCGGCCCCGAGAGCGTACACGACGCGGTCTGCATCCGCTCGCCCGAACGGCGAAGCCGCCGTTCGACCCGGTAGGACGCGCCCTCGTGGACGAACGACAGTGTCACCGCGGCCTCGTCCTCGCCGGTCGTCACGACGTCGTCGAGGGTCTCGTCGAGCGCGCGGGCGCCGTAGAGCGCGAAGAAGCACGCCTCAAGCAGGGAGGACTTGCCGCTGCCGTTCAGGCCGTGGATGACCGTGACGCCGTCCCGGAGGTCGAGGTCGGCGTCGGCGTAGGGCTTGAAGTTCTGTAAGGAGATGTGCTCGAAGCGCATCTAGAAGTCCTCCATCGTGACCTGGGTGTCGGCCGGCGTCGGTTCGTCGGTGTCCCCGTCGTCGGGACTCTCGGCCTCATCCGCGGCCGCTTCGTCGCCGTCGCGCTCGGCGGGCGCGAACGCCTCGCTCCCCTCGTCGAGGAGGTCCGCCACCCGCGACTCCACGGCCTCGCGGACGTTCGAGTCCGCGACCGCGTCCGCGCGGATGGTCTCCTCGACGTCGAGGGCGGCCGGCGAGAGACCCAGGTCGCGGACGCGCTCGTCGACGGCGGCGTCGGGGTCGGCGAAGGAGACGTCGATCGAGGCCTCGATTTCCCCCTCGCGGCGGTCGGTGACGCGGGCGACGAGCGCGCCCCGGTCGGCCAGCGACTCCTCGATCGAGGCGGGCGTCACCGGGTCGCCCTCGCCGGTCACCTCGACGACGACGACCGCGTCCTCGACGTCGCGCTGGCGGAGCTGCTCGTGGACGCGGTCGCTCCTCTCCCCCTCGCGCAGTTCGACGCTGACGAAGACGAAGGGGCGCGTATCGAGCGTCCGACGGCGGATGTCGACCGCGGCGCTCGCGCCGTCTGCGGTCTCGGAATCGGCCGCCTCGGCGCCGTCGGTGTCGTCCGCGCCGAACGTCACGAGGTTGTACCCGCGCGCTTCCTCCTCGGCGGCGCTCGTGCGCTCGGTCGATCCGCAGTAGGTGACCCACGTGCCGTCGACGATCTCGGTGCCCGGCGCGTGGTTGTCGCCCAGGAGGACCGCGTCGAAGTCGACGTTCGAGCGGTCGAGGACGGTCTGGGTCTCCCAGTTGGCGTGCGCGAAGGGGGTGAACAGGCCGTGGCTCACGAGGGCGGCGCGGGCGGCCTCGTGGGACTCGAAGTCGTAGTCGAGGTCCTCGCGCCGGGACTCGGGGACGTGATCGAGGCCGTAGAAGGCCGTGTCGCCGACGGTCCGCGGCTCGGCGCCGAGGCGCTCGGCGAGGTCGAGGCTCTCGAAGAGGTCGAGCCACTGGCCGCCGCGCGTCGCCTCGTGGTTGCCGACGACCGCGAGGAACGGGACGCCCGCGTCGCGGAGGCGACGCAGCACGCGGATCGTCCCCAGCAGGTCCCGCAGCTCCGGCCGGCGGTCGTGGAACAGGTCGCCGGCGTGGACCACGGCGTCGACGTCGCCCGCGACGGCGTCGTCGATCACCTGCTCGAACGCGTCGAGGAAGTCCCGCCGGCGCTCGGGGGAGTGGTACTGCTGGTACCCCAGGTGGGTGTCGCCGGTGTGGATCACCCGTGTCATCTGGGCGGACGTTGACCGCTGTGGCCTAAAACGGTTCCGCGAGCGGGGCGGAAGTGGTCGCGGTCGGGATTCGCGTCGGCGTCAGCGGCGGCGTCGCCAGCACCGGTTCCGTCGGAGGAGCCGACCATCGCGGCGCGGAGTCGGCAGAGGATCCGCCGAGCCCGCCGACCGCGACGCGCCAGATCGCTGGCGCCGCGCGATTCGGCCGCCCCGACGGCTGCATCGAGTCGCCGGAGCCGACCGCCCGCGACGTACGACGCCGCCTCGCGGGCGCAATCGACGGCCGCTTCGGCGTCGGCGACGACGCTCTCGGGGTCCGAAACGGACGTCTCGGAGGCGGAGCCGTCAGCGAGCGCGCGGAGCGACCGGCGGACGGTTCGGGCGGGTGGAGGAGAAGCATAGGTGGGGTCGAGAGTGGGATCAGGAGCAGACGCGGACGTGGCCGGCGAACGGTGAGTCACGCCGTGGCTGGCGCGGGATCACGTATGAAGCTTCGCGTCGTCGAGAGTCCGAGCGAGAGCGGAACGGACCGGGCGGTGGACGTGTCCCCGACGGATCAGATCTCCAGCGTGTAGAGCCGCTTTCGCGCGTCGGTGAACGAAAAGCGCGAGTCGACGACGTCGGCGTCCTCCAGCCGGGTGAGGGCGTAGCGGACGGTCCGCGGCGGCAGGAGCGTCTCCTCGGCGAGCTGCGTCTGCGTCAGCGTGTCGTTGTAGTCCAGTACCTTCGCGACCAGTTTCGCGCTCGGCGGCATCTCGCGGACCGGTTCCCAGCGGTCGGTCGACTCCTCTTCGGGGGCGAGTACCTCTGTCGTGCTCATTCGTGTTCACCACTCCGGGATGTAGAGTAATAATATTTACTGTATAAATATATTACTGAATTGCATATACTGACGGCAATCCATAAGGTCGCGCCCCCGACAGTTTCGAACACGAACGGGGGCACACTCGATGTTCGGAACACAGCGCAGAGCGGGCGGGGCGTACGGGAGAACGGACCTGGGAGACGGACCCGTCGGGGGGCGGCGATGACGCTCGACGACGTCGCGCGCTACGACGCCGACCGCGTGACCGAGCGGGACGGACACGCCGTCGTCGTGGGCGCGAGTATGGCCGGCCTCCTGGCGGGGCGCGTCCTGGCGGACGCCTTCGAGTCGGTGACGGTCTTAGATCGGGACCCGCTGCCCGACGAGCGGGTCGCGCGGCGGGGCGTCCCGCAGGCGAACCACGTCCACGCGCTCTTGGAGCCCGGCCGGGTGATGCTCGAAGACCTCTTCCCCGGCTACGGCGACGACCTGCTCGCGGAGGGCGGCGTCATAATGGACGCCTCGAAGAAGCTCGATCTCTACCAGCAGGGCGACTTCCTCGCGGAGTCGCCGCACGAACTGCCGTTCTACTGCGCGAGCCGGCCGCTCTTCGAACTGCTCGTGCGGCGGCGGATGCGTGAGCGCGACGACGTCACGCTCCGGGGCGAGTGCCACGTCACGGGCTACCGCTCCGACGGCGAGGCGTCGACCGTCACCGGCGTCACGCTCGTCGACGCGGCCGACGAAAAGGACGCCCTGGCCGCCGACCTCGTGGTCGACGCGACCGGCCGGACCTCGCGGACGCCGACGTGGCTCGAACGGAACGGCTACCCGACGCCGGAGACCGAAGACGTCGGCGTCGACCTCGCGTACAGCACGGTCGCCGTCGAGCGGCCGGCGGACGACGACCGCGGGTATCTGGTCGTCCCCTCGCCGCCGACGACCCGCGGCGGGACAGCCGTGCCCGTAGAGGACGAGCGGTGGATCGTGACGGTGTTCGGCCGGCACGGCGACCACCCGCCGACCGACCCCGAGGGCTTCCGGGAGTTCGCGGCGTCGCTGCCGACGGCGGAGATCCGCGAGCTCCTGGACGAACACGAGTGGGACGGCGAGGAGATCCACCAGTACCCGTTCCCCGCCAGCAAGCGCCGGTACTACGAGGACCTCGATCGGTTCCCCGACGGGCTCTTGGTCACCGGCGACGCGGTCGCGAGCTTCAATCCGATCTACGGCCAGGGGATGTCGGTGGCCGCGCTCGACGCGCTCCAGCTACACCACGCGCTCGCGAACGGGCGGTCGGACCTCCAGTCGCGCTTCTTCGACCGCGTCGCCGATACCGTCAACGTCGTCTGGCGGATGACCGTCGGCGCCGACTTCGAGTACGCCGAGACCGAGGGCGAGAAGCCGCCCGGCACGGACCTCCTCAACCGCTACCTCTCGTGGGTCGTCGACGCCGCGCACACGGACGGTCACGTCTCGGAGGCGTTCACGCGCGTCCTGCGGCTGGAGACGACGCCGATCTCGCTGATGCGCCCGAGCGTCGTTGGCCGGGTCGCCGGCGCGAAGGTGAGGGAGTATGTCTGAGACCGACGGCGCGATCACGCGGGGCCGCGGCACCGACTCGCGGGAGGTGGCGCCGGAGGCCCTCCCGCCGTCGGCGACGTTCGAGCGCGTCGAGACCAACGGGATCGAACTGCACGCGCTCGTCGCCGGCGACGACGACGCGCCGCCGGTCTTCCTGTTCCACGGCTTCCCGGAGTTCTGGTACGGCTGGCGCGCGCAGATCGAGCCCCTCGTCGACGCCGGCTACCGCGTGATCGCGCCGGACCAGCGCGGCTACAACCGCAGCGACAAGCCGGGGGCGATCGCCGCGTACGCGATCGACGAACTGGCCGCGGACGCGGTCGGACTGCTCGACGCCTTCGGGTACGACCGCGCCCGGATCGTCGGCCACGACTGGGGCGCCGCGGTCGTCTGGCAGACCCTGCTTCGGTACCCCGAGCGGGTCGACCGGGCCGTCACGATGAACGTCCCGCACCCCGCGGTCTTCCAGGAGTTCCTCCCCGGCCGGCCGAGCCAGCTGCTGAAGAGCTGGTACATCTTCTTCTTCCAGCTGCCGCGCGTGCCCGAGTGGGCCTGGCGCGTCGACGACTGGCGGGGGCTGCGGTGGTTCGTCGACACCTCGACCAGCCCCGAGACCTTCGGCGAGCGGGCACTCGATCGGTACAAACGCGCGTGGTCCCGGCCGGGCGCCTTCACCGGAATGGTGAACTGGTACCGGGCGCTCGTCCGCGAGGACGCCCCCGAGCCGCCGACCTGGACTGTCGAGCCGGAGACGATGCTGATCTGGGGACTGGAGGACCCGTACCTCCATCCCGAGATGGCCGAAGCCAGCGCCGAGAGGTGTGCGAACGGGCGGTTCGAGCCGATTTCGGACGCGACCCACTGGGTGCAACACGAGGCCGACGAGCGGGTGAACGATCTGCTCTGTGAGTTCCTGGAGTGAGCCGCGAGGGCGCCCTCGGACGGTGTGAAAGGGCTTCTCTCACCCGAAGTCTCTTATGAAGCCGTGACCTACGGAGGATGATGACTGATACTGTGGACGACGTCGAACTCCCCTACGACGAGGAGGCGGCGTCGCAGCAGGAGAAGATCCAGGCGCTCAGAGAGCGGCTGGACGTCCTCGAGTCCCAGAACGAGGAGATGCGGGACAAACTGCTGGACGCGAACGCGGAGAACAACAAGTACCAGCAGAAGCTCGAACGGCTCACCCACGAGAACAAGAAGCTCAAGCAGTCGCCGCTGTTCGTCGCGACGGTCCAGGAGATCACCGAGGACGGCGTCGTGATCAAGCAGCACGGCAACAATCAGGAGGCCCTCACCGAGGTCACAGACGAGATGCGCGAGGACCTCGAACCCGACGCGCGCGTCGCGGTCAACAACTCCCTCTCGGTGGTCAAGCGCCTCGACAACGAGACCGACGTCCGCGCCCGCGTGATGCAGGTCGACCACAGCCCCGAGGTCACCTACGGCGACATCGGCGGCCTCGAAGAGCAGATGCAGGAGGTACGCGAGACCGTCGAGATGCCGCTCGAATCGCCGGAGATGTTCGAGCAGGTCGGCATCCAGCCGCCCTCCGGCGTGCTCCTCTATGGCCCGCCGGGCACGGGCAAGACGATGCTCGCGAAGGCCGTCGCGAACCAGACGGACGCGACGTTCATCAAGATGGCCGGCTCCGAGCTCGTCCACAAATTCATCGGCGAGGGCGCGAAGCTCGTCCGGGACCTCTTCGAGGTCGCCCGCGAGAACGAGCCCGCCGTCCTCTTCATCGACGAGATCGACGCGATCGCCTCCAAGCGGACGGACTCGAAGACGTCTGGGGACGCCGAGGTCCAGCGCACGATGATGCAACTGCTCTCGGAGATGGACGGCTTCGACGAGCGGGGCGACATCCGCATCATCGCCGCGACGAACCGCTTCGATATGCTGGACGAGGCGATCCTCCGGCCGGGGCGCTTCGACCGCCTCATCGAGGTCCCCAAGCCCGAGCAGGAGGGCCGGGAGATCATCTTCCAGATCCACACCCGCGACATGAACGTCGCCGACGACGTCGACTTCGAGCAGCTGGCCGAGCTGGCCGACGACGCCTCCGGGGCCGACATCAAGGCGATCTGCACCGAGGCGGGGATGTTCGCCATCCGCGACGACAGGACCGAGATCCGGATGGGCGACTTCGTCGAGGCCTGGGAGAAGATCCAGGCCGACGCGAGCGCCGACGGCGAGGCGAGCCGCGCGTTCGCCTGATCGGCACTCAGTTTTCGTTCTCGTTTCCGTTTCTGTTTCCGCTTTCGTCCCCGTCTGCGTTCTCGCGTCCGTCTCCGTTTACCGCGCTGTCCTCGTCGCTTCCGGTACGCTCGTCGTCTTCGCTCCCCCCGCGGAGCGACGCGACGGCGCGGCGAGTCGTCTCGGTCGCGTCGTAGCCGCGCTCGCCGTGGACGGTCGTCTCCGCGACGAGCCCCGCGGCGCGGAACTCCGAGAGGAGGCCGTGTAGGTCCGACTCGCAGAGGTCGTAGCCGCCGAGCAGTTCGACGACGGGGAGCGGCCCGCGGTCCGCGAGCTCGACGAGCAGGCCGAGCGAGCGGTCGTCGTGGGCGGCGGAAACGACGCGTCGGACCGGCTCGGAGACGGCCGCCGCGGCGACCGAAAGCGGCGCCTCGCCGTCCTCGAAGGAGAGTTCGGCGTTCGGGAGGTACCGCTCTTCTCCCGTGTTCGGATCGCGGACCCGACTCGACTCCGCGGAGCGCTTCACGAGGAGGTAACGGTCGCCCGACGCGTCGCGGACGGTCTGCATACGTCGGAGGAGTCGCGGCGGGCGCTTATCCGTTATGCTCACTCGGCTCCGAATCTGCGTCTTCTGCTTCCTCCGACTCCTCGGCGGCGACGTGGTCCTGATACGTCCGATAGAGATCGTAGGTCCGGTAGAGGGCGAACAGCCCGACGGCGACGGCGCCGCCGCCCCAGACGGCCTGCCCGCGGAAGCCGACGAGCATCAGCCCGATGCTCACGCCCGCGAGGGCGACGTTGGCGTAGATCACCGTCACCCAGAAGAACTTCGCGAGGTCGCTGTCGACCTCGGTGCCGGCGTCCTCGGCATCCTCGCCGGGGAGGTCGATCCCGGGGACCGAGACGAGGTCGTCTTCAGGGCTGCCCCACCGGGCCTCGGGATCGGGTTCGTCCGGCTCGTCGGGCCACTCGTCGGAGTCCAGCACGGTGCCTCTACCGAGGCCCGGCAGTCGCAAAAGCGGTTCGCTCCAGGGGTGAAGAACCGAAGAAGACGTCCGCTCAGCAGTGGTCTGTGAGCGTCACCGTTCGGGCCGCTTCGACCCACGCGAGCGGGTTCTGCGGATCGTAGAACACGATTCCCTCGTCGACCTCGTAGGACTCGACGCCGTCGAGTCCGCGAGCCTCACCCAACCGCGCCGGCGCGGCTGGCGACCGATCCGTCCGCTCGGAGTCTGCAGGGTCGACCATCTCGGTCTTTGGTATGGTGTACCATACTAAATGTCTTGCGCCCAAATTCTCGGAGGCGATAGCGGGCTGGGCGCAATGCCGAAGCTTTTACTCGGGACTCACGAACGGAGTGCTATGAAACAGGCAGGGCTCACTGACGACTGGAGCGGCGGCGACGAGGCCGCCGACGAGGGTGCCCGGCCCGACGCGGAGGCGGTCGCGGTCGCCGGCAACGGCACACAGCACGTCTCGGAGGTCGTCGACAGCGAGGAGATCCGCTTTCCCGACGCCGACGGGACGGTCGAGCTGATGGTGACCCAGGTGAACTACTCCATCGAGGGGAGCGGCCGCCGCGAGTATCCCGTCCTGCACGTGTTCGGCCGGACGGCGGCGGGGGACCGCGAGCACGTCCGCGTCCTGGGGTTCGAGCCGTACTTCTTCGCGCCGACGGAGAACCTCGACGACGACAAACTCGATAAGGACGTGATCACCCGGACCGACGAGGGCTACGAGAGCATCCGCGGCGAGGACCTGACGAAGATCTGCACGCAGACCCCGCGGGACGTCGGGGAGATCCGCGACGAGTTCGAACACTACGAGGCGGACATCCTCTTTCCGAACCGCCTCCTGATCGACAAGGACGTAAAGAGCGGGATCCGGGTGCCCGCGCGGCGGCTGGAAGGGGACGACGACGCGCCCGGCGGCTCCGACGACGCCGCGAACCCTCCGATCCAGATCCCCCACGACGAGATCGAGGCCGTCGACGTCGACGCCGACCTCCGGGTGAACACCTTCGACATCGAGGTCGACGACCGCTCGGGCTTCCCCGAGGAGGGCGAAGAGCCGATCGTCTGTCTCACCTCTCACGACTCCCGCCGCGACGAGTACGTCGCGTGGCTCTACGACGCCCCCGAGGCCGGCGAGGGCGTGGGCTCGCCCGAGGATCTGAAGACCTATGAGCCGCTCCGCGACGACACCGAGATCCAGGTGCGGACGTTCGCCGAGGAGGACGCGATGCTCGACGCGTTCGTCTCCTACATCGAGGAGACGGACCCGGACGTGCTGACGGGCTGGAACTTCGAGGACTTCGACATGCCCTATCTCCTCGATCGGATGGAGATCCTCGATCCGACCTCGGAGCGCGACCTCGATCCCGAACGGTTCTCCCGGATCGACGAGGTCTGGCGCAGCGGCTGGGGCGGCCCGAACGTGAAGGGCCGGGTCGTCTTCGACCTGCTGTACGCGTACAAGCGCACGCAGTTCACCGAACTGGAGTCCTACCGCCTGGACGCCGTCGGCGAGCTCGAACTCGACGTCGGCAAGGAGCGCTACCCGGGCGACATCGGCGACCTCTGGGAGCAGGACCCCGAGCGCCTCTTGGAGTACAACGTCCGGGACGTGGAGCTCTGCGTCGAGATCGACCGCAAACAGGACGTCGTCGCCTTCTGGGACGAGGTGCGGACGTTCGTCGGCTGCAAGCTGGAAGACGCCCCCACGCCGGGCGACACCGTCGACATCTACATCCTCCACGAGGCCCACGGCCGCTTCGCGCTCCCCTCGAAGGGCCAGGCCGACGCCGAGGAGTACGAGGGCGGCGCGGTCTTCGATCCGATCACCGGCGTCAAGGAGAACGTCACCGTGCTGGACCTGAAGTCCCTCTACCCGATGTGTATGGTGACGATCAACGCATCGCCGGAGACCAAGGTGGACCCCGAGACGTACGACGGCGAGACCTTCCAAGCCCCCAACGGGACGCACTTCCGCCGCGAGCCCGACGGCATCATCCGCGAGATGATCGACGACCTCCTCGCAGAGCGCGAGGAGAAGAAGTCGCTCCGGAACGACCACGACCCCGACACGTCCGCCTACGAGCAGTACGATCGTCAGCAGGCGGCTGTCAAGGTCATTATGAATTCGCTCTACGGCGTCCTGGGCTGGGATCGATTTAGGCTATACGACAAGGAGATGGGCGCCGCCGTCACTGCGACGGGGCGCGACGTCATCGAGCACACCGCCTCGGCGGCGAACGACCTCGGCAAAAGTGTCATCTACGGAGACACCGACTCCGTGATGTTGGAGCTCGGCGGCGACGTCAGTAAAAAAGAAGCCATCGAGCAGTCCTTCGAGCTGGAGGAGTACATCAACGGCTCCTACGACGAGTTCGCCCGCGAGGAACTCGACGCAGAAGAGCACCGCTTCCAGATCGAGTTCGAGAAGCTCTACCGGCGATTCTTCCAGGCGGGGAAAAAGAAGCGCTACGCGGGCCACATCGTCTGGAAGGAGGGGAAGGACGTCGACGACATCGACATCACGGGCTTCGAGTATAAGCGCTCGGACATCGCGCCGATCACGAAGGAGGTCCAAAAGCGCGTCATCGAGATGATCGTCTACGGGACGGCGAACGAGGAGATCGCCGACTACCTCAACGGCGTCATCGAGGACTTCGAGACCGGCGAGATCCCCGTCGAGAAGATCGGGATCCCGGGCGGGATCGGCAAGCGGCTGGACGCCTACGACACCGCGACCGCGCAGGTCCGGGGCGCGAAGTACGCCAACGAGTTCCTGGGAACGAACTTCGGGCGGGGATCGAAGCCGAAGCGGCTCTACCTCCGGAAGGTCCACCCCTCGTGGTTCCGGCGGATGGAAGAAGAGGAGGGCTACGACCCCCAGCGCGACGCGCTCTACGGGGAGTTCAAGCGCGACCCCGACGTGATCTGCGTCGAGTACGACGACCAGCTCCCCGAGGCCTTCGAGGTCGACTGGGACAAGATGCTGGAGAAGACGCTGAAGGGACCGATATCGCGGATTATCGAGGCGCTGGGGATGTCGTGGGACGAGGTGAAGTCCGGGCAGGAACAGACCGGGCTCGGCAGTTTCGTCTGAGCGGCGCCGGACCGTCGGTTCGTCGCCACCCGCGCGGCGCGTCACGGAACCGGGCCGGGGTTTTCGCAAAACGCAAATAAATTTTATCGACAGTAAAGTTCCGAATGGCGAATGCGTAACCATTATGAGCGCCACAGCCCACTTCTGAGACACGAGGCAACGAAACACGATGGCTACACTCGAAATCAAGAACCTCCACGCGAACGTGGCGGAGGAAGGCGGCGAACAGATTCTTCGCGGCGTCGACCTGGAGGTCAACTCCGGGGAGATCCACGCCCTGATGGGACCGAACGGGTCCGGGAAGTCGACGACGGCGAAAGTGATCGCCGGCCACCCGGCCTACGAGGTGACCGAGGGCGAGATCCTGCTCCACCTCGACGAAGACGACTTCGATCAGGACCTCGAGATCCCCGAGGACAAACGCACCTGGAATCTACTCGATCTAGAGCCGAACGAGCGCGCGGCGCTCGGTATCTTCCTCGGCTTCCAGTACCCCGCGGAGATCGAAGGCGTCACGATGACGAACTTCCTCCGGACGGCGCTCAACGCCAAGCTCGAAGAGCGCGAGGAGCTCTTCGAAGAGGAGGACGAAGACGAGGCCGAGGCGGACGACGAAGACGAAGAGGCGGGCTACGAGACCTCGCCGATGGAGGGCCCCGCCGACGAGGGCGAGATCGGCGTCGCCGAGTTCCAGCAGCTCCTCAAGGAGAAGATGGAGGTGCTGGACATGGACGAGAAGTTCATGCAGCGCTACCTCAACGCCGGCTTCTCCGGCGGCGAGAAGAAGCAGAACGAGGTCCTGCAGGCGGCCATCCTCGAGCCCGCGATCGCCGTCCTCGACGAGATCGACTCCGGGCTGGACATCGACCGCCTCCAGGACGTCTCGAAGGGCATCAACGCCCTCCGCGACGAGCAGGGCACCGGCATTCTGCAGATCACCCACTACCAGCGGATTCTCGAGTACGTCGAGCCCGATCACGTCCACATTATGCTGGACGGCAAGGTCGTCAAGAGCGGCGACGCCGAACTGGCCGAGCAGCTCGAAGACCACGGCTACGACTGGGTCCGCGAGGAAGTCTACGAGACCGCGTAACTATGTTCAGTTACGCACAGGCTCATAAGAAAGGAACCGTAAACACACACTACACACAATGAGTTCCGAACAAGATCACCTCAAAGAGACGGACACCGAGGCCCGCTTCGACTTCAAGAAGGAGGAGTCCTCGGCGTTCCAGACCGAGAAGGGCCTGACCGAGGAGACGGTCCGCGTCATCTCCGAAGACAAGGACGAGCCCGAGTGGATGCTGCAGCGGCGCCTCCGCGCGCTTGAGCAGTTCCAGGAGATGCCGATGCCCACCGACTGGCCCGGTCAGCCTGACCTCTCGGAAGTGGACGTCGCGGAGATCGTCCCATACATCCGCCCCGACGTCGACGTCCGCGCGGGCGTCGACGACTGGACGGAGCTCCCCGACGAGATCAAGGACACCTTCGACAAGCTCGGTATCCCGGAAGCCGAGAAGAACGCGCTCTCCGGCGTCGGCGCTCAGTACGAGTCCGAGGTCGTCTACCAGAATATGCAGGAGCGCTGGGAGGAGAAGGGCGTCATCTTCATGAATATGGACAAGGCGGTGCAGGAGCACCCCGAGATCGTCAAGGAGCACTTCATGACGAAGTGCGTTCCCCCGTCGGACAACAAGTTTGCGGCGCTCCACGGCGCGGTCTGGTCCGGCGGCTCGTTCGTGTACGTCCCCGAGGACGTCACCGTCGAGATGCCCGTCCAGGCGTACTTCCGGATGAACTCCGAGGGGATGGGCCAGTTCGAGCACACCCTCATCGTCGCCGAGGACGGCGCGGAGGTCCACTACATCGAGGGCTGTTCGGCCCCGAAGTACTCCGCGTTCAATCTGCACTCCGGCGGCGTCGAGGTCTTCGTCGGCGAGGACGCCCACGTCCAGTACTCGACCGTCCAGAACTGGTCGAAGAACACCTACAACCTCAACACCAAGCGCGCCATCGTCGAGAAGAACGGCCGGATGGAGTGGATCTCCGGCTCGATGGGCTCGAAGGCGACGATGCTGTACCCCTCGACCGTCCTGAAGGGCCCGGGCGCCTCCGACAACCACATCACCATCGCCTTCGCGGGCGAGGGCCAGAACATCGACACCGGCGCGAAGGTCTACCACAACGCGCCGAACACGAAGTCGACCATCGAGTCGAAGTCGATCTCGAAGGACGGCGGCCGGACCAACTACCGAGGACTGGTCCACATCGCCGACGGCGCCTCGGACTCCTCGACCTCGGTCGAGTGCGACGCGCTGATGTTCGACAACGAGTCCACGTCGGACACGATGCCGTATATGGAGATCAACGAGTCGAAGGTCGACGTCGCCCACGAGGCCACAGTGGGGAAGATCGGCGACGAGGACGTGTTCTACCTCCAGTCGCGCGGCCTCGACGACGACGACGCCAAGCAGATGATCGTCTCGGGCTTCATCGAGCCCATTACCGAAGAGCTGCCGATCGAGTACGCGGTCGAACTCAACCGCCTCGTCGAACTCGAAATGGAGGGGAGCCTCGGATAGTATGAGCGGCGTACAACTCCCGGCGAACCTCTCCGAAGAGACGGTTCGCGAAATTTCGGACGCGCGCGACGAGCCCGAGTGGCTGCTCGAACGGCGGCTCTCGGCGCTCGACGCGCTCGACGAACTGGAGCTGCCAGACGTCATCCAAACGCCCGGCCGGCGCTGGACGAACCTCGAAGCGCTCGACTTCGAGTCGCTCGTCGACCCGCTCGATCAGGGCGACGAGACCGAGCGGACCTCGGCCGAGGGCGTCGAGGTCCTCACCTTCACCGAGGCGCTCGACGAGCACCCCGACCTGGTCGAGTCCGCGTTCGGCTCGACGGTCGACCCCGAAGAGAACTACCTGACCGCGCTGTCGGCGGCGCTCTTCACCACCGGCACGGTCGTCTACGTCCCTGAGGGCGTCGACGCCGAGGACGTGACCGTCCGCGCGGAGATGAACTCCCGCTCGCTGTTCAGCCACACGCTCGTCGTCACCGAGGAGTCGTCGTCGGTGACGATTCTGGAGAGCATCGAGTCCGGCGAGGACGTCGACGCCGACGCGCGGTACTTCTCGAACCTCGTCGAGATCGACGCCGGCGAGAACTCCTACGTCCAGTACGGCTCGCTGCAGGACCTCGACGAGGACACCTACACGTACTCGCTGAAGCGCGCGGACGTCGGCACCTACGCGACGGTCAACTGGATCGAGGGCAACCTCGGCTCCCGACTGACCCGCTCTGACGTCGAGTCCGAACTCAACGGCGACTCCTCGGAGACGAAGATCGTCGGCGCGTTCTTCGGTCACGGCGACCAGCACTTCGACGTCAACGCGCGCGTCTGGCACAACGCCGAGAACACGACCGCCGACCTCGTGACCCGCGGCGTCCTCGACGACGAGGCCCGCTCGGTGTACGAGGGCGTCCAGGACGTCGGCCGCGAGGCGTGGAACACCTCCTCGTACCAGCGCGAGAACACGCTGATGCTGTCGGACGACAGCGAGGCCGACGCGTCGCCGAAGCTGATCATCCACAATCACGACACCGAGGCCTCCCACTCCGCGACGGTCGGCCAGGTCGACAAGGAGGACCTGTTCTACATGGTGTCGCGGGCGATCCCCGACGGACAGGCGCGGAATATGCTCGTCGAGGGCTTCTTCGTGCCCGTCCTCGAAGAGATCGCAGTCGACGAGTTCCGCGACGACCTCGAAGGGCTGATCGCCGCGCGGCTCCGCTGATCTCGGACTGACGCGCGGATCCGTTTTTCCCTCTCGACGCTCGACCGACAGCGACGCCGCCGACTACTCCCGCGGACACCGCCCGGTCGGCGTGACACAGCGCGGGCCGGGTTCGGGACCGGCCCACGCCACCGATCGCTCGTCGACATTGCCGTCCGTGTCGCCGACGCCGAGCTTCCCCGCCGGGACGGCCACGACGGCGACCGTCCGGACCCGGAAGCCGATCCGTTCGTTCCGACCGAGGACCTCGGGTTCGCCGTCGCCGTCCACGTCGAAAGCGACCGACGAGCCGTCGCGAACGTACGTCGTGGCGCCCGAGTCGGTCGTGACGGCGAAGCGCCCGTAGGCGCCGCGGGACTCGACGACCCAGACGTTCGCGGTCGCGACCCAGGGGTTGAGCGTCGGGAGGATCGGCAGGCCCGCCGGGATACCGCCGACGGTCCCGTTCGACGCCCGCGCGATCGCCCGCTCGGTCGCGGCTCCCGCCCTCGCCCGTGCCTCCTCGCGGAGGAGCCCTCGGGTCGTCGAGACCGCGTCCTCGACGGCGGCCTGCGAGACGCGGACGTCCGCGCTCGTCGCGGTGTCCCGGAGATCGACGCGGAGCGCCGTTCGGATGCGGTCTTCGGTCACCGTTCGGGAGCCGTCGCTTTCGCGTGCCGCTCCCTCCTCGATCGCGGCCGACGCGACCGCGGCCGCCAGCGATCCGTCCGTCGCGGCGACCGCGCGCTCACCGGGGCTGTCCCATCGCGCGAACGCCCGTCGGACGACGGTCTCGCTCTCGGGACGCGACAGCGACGACTCGCGGGCGAGCGTCCGCGTCGCTCGCTCCCGGATGTGATCCATCGACTGGGCGACTCTCGATCTCAGGTGGTCGGTCCGCGCCCGGAGCGTCGCGTTCGGATGCGCCGCGAGCGTTCGGTCGGCGGCGACGAGCGACTGGCCGGCGGTGTGGAGCGACACGCGACCGGGATCGCCGAAGAGCGTCCGCGTGACCAGGTCCGCGGCGTCGCCGTACGGGACCGCGAAGACGTTGAGGTTCCTGACCGCGAGGCCGACGTACCGCTCGTCGTCGGCGATGCCGTCGACGAGCGACCCCTCGACCGGCGCGGGCGCGAGGTACGCCGGGTCGCCGTCGGGGACGAAGGCGGTCCGTCCGCGGGCCCCGGAGTCGCTCCCGAGGGCGAACCGACGGGACGGGGCTTCGGGCGTCAGGTCGGCGAGGTCGTTCGCTCTGGTCGCCGAGATACCCTTCGCCGCGAGCGCTCGGCCGATGCCGGCGTTCTGCTTCCCCGTCTGCCCCGCGCGCTCGTCCAGGCGAGCGAGCACGAGATCGAGGTACGCGGCGCGCGCGGCGACCCGAGCGCGGTCGGCGGCGCCGTCGTAGCGCCGCGGCGCATCGAGGAGGGCCGCGCGGCGGCTCCTGACCCGATCGGCCAGCCGGGCGGCGCCGTTGCGCTGTCCCGTCGCGGCGTCGCTGGCTGATACCTCCACGGAGAGACGTCGGACCCGTTCCCGGAGCGCCGCGACGTCGGCGTACACCCACGCCGAGAGGTCGTCGGGGCGGTCGCCGGTGAACCGCGTTCGGGCGTTCGTCCGGCCGCCGGTCACCGCCCGTCGAGCGATCGCGTCGGGACCGCCGAGTTCGGCGACGAGGTCCCGGGCGACGGAGCTACCGCCTCGGAGGTTCGGCCCGCCGATCGCGCCGCCCGTCCGGAAGAGCGGGTCGACGGCGCGGTCCGGTCCGCGGGCGTCGCCGAGGCGGCCGGTCGCAGTCACGCGGACGCGATGGGCGTCGCGCCAGGATGCCGAGGTTGTTCTGGGTGAGGCGTTGATCTTGACCCAGGTGCGCCGGACGGTGTGACGTTCGACCACGCGGCGCGTGGCCGCGTAGAGCCGGCGCGCGCGATGGCCGGCGGAGACGACGGCGGTAGAGCGGCCACCGCCCCGGACCGAAACGCTCGTATCGACGTCGGAGTACGCGAGCGTCCAGTTTTCGCCGGGAGCGCGTGGCGACGGCCGACGGCCGTTCCGCACCAGCCGCGCATCGGCGCCGACGCTGACGCTCGCGCGGTAGCTCTCTCGACGGATCGAATCGAGATTCGGACCGTCCGTGCCCCGGAGGAGCGCGACGAAGGCCTCGTCCGCCGTGTCGTTGACGCCGACCGTGATCGTGCGCGTCGCCGGGAGCGCGCCCGGCCGCGAGGCGGCGTCCACGCGTTCGGCGTCGTTCGGATCCGGGAGCTGTCCCGTCACCGCGGCGAGGACGCGGGGGTCGGTCCGCGGCCCGAGGACGTCGGTGACGCCGGTCTGAAGCGTCGCCGCGCGGACGCCAGCGGCGGCCTCGGGGTCGGCGTGTCCGAACGACGCCCGCTGGGCGTCGAGTAAGCCTGCGTTCGTCGAGAGCGCGACGTGGCGGTTGCCGACGACGTTCGAGATCGGCAGCCCGCCGTACTGGCCGAGTCCGCGGGCCTGCGCCATCGCCGTGACGCCGACCGTCAGCCGCCGGGCGAGCCCCGGCGCCGCGATCGGGTCCGCGTCGAGGCGCGTCTGGAAGGCCTCGGTCCGGTCGTGGAGCGCGAGCACGGGAACGGCGACGGTGACGGTGCGGTTCGTCCGGTAAGAGTCGAGGACGCGTCCGTTCCGCTTGACCGTCACCGCGATGCCGCGGACCGTCGCCCGGAGCTCCGTTCCGTCGTCTCGCCCCGCGACGGAGACCCGAGAGAGCGCGCCCTCGACGTCCTCGACACCCGCACCGAACGAGGCGTGGGCGACGCTCTCGCCTCTGCGGTGTTCGATCGGCCCGACCGCGTCGCGGGCGGCGGCGAAGATCCGAAGCCGGAGGGACCGTCGGAACGGGTCCTCCGTTCCGAGTGCTCGGCCGGCGGGCGTGTCGGCCGCGACCGTGACCGGGTCGCGGGCGGCCGCGCGGGCGGCGTCGCGAACCGCAGTGCGGACCGCGGCCGTCACCTCGCCCTCGACGCGGTCGGCCGCGACGTCCGCGGCCCGATCGATCGGTTCCGGGCCCGGCGTCGCGAGCGAGGCAGCGAACGTCGAGCTCCCGACGAGGAGCAACACGCCGAGGAGCGCGAACGGCACGCGTGCGCGGTCGTCGTCGGCGAGCCGCATTCAGATCCCCTCCGACGCGGGCCACGTCCTGACGACGATGCGGACCGAGTCCACCGAGACCGCCTCGACGGCCTCCATCGGCGTGTCGTGCGCCGCCCGCAGGTCGCCGGTGATCCGGGCTTCGAGGCGTCGCGCGACTCGCTCGTTGGCCGCTCTGGTGTCCTCAGTCGCGAGCGGTTCCGTGAGGGATGCGTTCGTCACCGACGCGAGACGGGCGTAGCGGTGGCGCACCAGGGCGGCCGTCGGATCGTCGCCGCGGAGCGTCACGCGCGCCGGCCCCGCGGGGACGAGGACGGCGACCGTGCGGTCGGCCACGGCGGATCCCAGCGCGTCGAAGTCGGTCCGAGCGGACGGCGGGAGCGGCTCGACGCCGGTCGGGATCACGAGCGACGCCGCGTGGACGCGGCCGGCGGGCGGATCGGGACCGACGCCAAACTGTCCACCGACGGGTGCATCCGGATACGGCCGCCACGTCGCGTCCACGCGTACTTTCGCGCCGGTTCGCGCCAGGACGGCGTCGCCCACGGCGCGCGCGAAACCGGACCGCGTTCGCGTGAGCGGATGGATCTCGGGCTCCGTCGTCGCATTCGGCTCGACCGCGTCGAGCGCGACCCCACCGCTGGCGGTCGCGGCGCGAGCCAGCAGCCCCGCGAGACTTCCGTGGCTCGTCCGATCGAGTTCGGGCGAGTCGGGAGCGAACGTCTCCTCGTCTGCGACCGCCGCACCTGACGCGTTCAGCGCGTCGACGTCGGGCGTCAGCGAGTAGTCGACCTGCGCGGTCGTCGTCGCGAGCGCGTCGGCGACGGCGTCGGCGCGGCTGGGCGTCGCCGGGGGCGCCTGGTCGACCGTCACGAGGCCGACGACGCCGGCGGAGAGGAGAAGGAGGCAGACGCCGGCGTCGAGCGCGGCGTTCATCGCCACACCCAGACCGTCAGCCGCCCCCACACGACATCGCCGGTCCCGACATCGACGCTCGCCGGACGGCTCGCCCGGTCGACGTCGACTCCTCCCCGCGGCGGCGGGCTGCCGGAGCCGAAGCGGCCCCGGTCGGTCGTCACTTCGACGGCGACGCGGTAGCCGTCGGGAGCGACGCCGGCGGCCCGCGGCAGCGCGAACGGGTCGACGACTCCGCCAGTGCTCACGGCGTCGTGGACGCGGTCCAGCGTCGGCTCGGCCAAAGCGTTGGTCGTCTCGGAGGGCGTCGCTGCCGTCAGCGCGCTCGCGTACAGCGAGACGCCGGAACAGACCGCGAAGAGCGCTATCAGGGCGACGATCGGCGTCGTCTGCGCCCGCGCGTCCGCGCCGCCCTCACGCGTCGACGAGGACGACATCCACTCCCTCCCAGGTGGTCCGGCGGGCGATCAGCGTCCGGTCGACCTCGCGCCACGGCGCGTCGGTCGCGTTGGCACGGGCGGCGACGACCGCCTGGCGGAACGCCTCGGGCGAGTCGAACGCCCGCTCCGGGGGCATACCGTGGAGGACGTCCCGGAGCGGCGAATCGGTCACGGGGACCGGCGTCACCGGGCCGAACGAGAGCGTCGCGTGCGCGGTCCCGGCGTCCGAACGGAGCGCGATCCGGCGTGTACCAAGCCGGATCTGCTCGGCGTCGAGTGGGTGCTCGGCCGTCGAGGCGTACTCCGCGCCCGCGACCCGGTCGATCGTCGCCGCCACGGCCCCCGCGTCGGGCGGCGGCGCCGTCGGGAGCCCGGCGACCGCCCCGAAGAGCGCGACGCTCGCCAGCGACAGCCCGATCCAGCCGTACCACGCGTCCAGCGTCAGGTCGAACATAGCGCGGATGGCCCCGTTTTGATATATAAACCCTCACGCCCGGACTCGGAAGCGGATTCAGAACAGCGTGGACGCGCCGACGAACGCCGCAAGGTACGCTGCGGTCGCCGAGCAGAGCGCTAGACCGACGCGGTAGCCGACGAGCGAGCGATTGAGGCCGCGGTCGAGCCCGGTCGCGACGACGGTCAGGACGACCGCGAGCACGAGCACGTACGCGCCGACGGCCGTCCCGAAGAGGGAGGGCGCGATCGCGGTCGCGGACTCCGACGCGGCGCCGAACGCGGAGGACGCGGCGGCCGCCGATCCGACGGGCCGGGCCGTCTCCGCCGCGGCCATCTGGACGGCCATCGCGACGGTCGCGCCGCCGACGAGCGGGCCGAAGAGGGCCGCGGTGTGCGTGAGCGTCCCCGTGATCGCCGCGAGCTCGCGGCGGGCATCGGCCTCGACCCGCCGGAGTTCGGTGAGATGATCGGCGAGCCGCACGAGCATCGGGCCGGCCGGACGGCCCTCGCGCCCCGCGATGGCCAGCAGGGTCGCCGTCGCGCGGGCCCGCGGGCTCGGGAGGTCCGCGAGTGCGCCGTGTTCGCCCAGGAACGCGCGGTCGATGCCGACGCGGAGCCGTCGCTGCACGCCGGCCGCCTCGTCGAAGAGGTCGCTCGTCGGGCCGGTGGTCGCCTCCGCCGCCGACTCGATGGCCGTCTCGACGGACTCGCCGGCGCCGACGCGCCGGCCGACGACCGCCGTCGCGTCCGCGAGCCCCGCTTCCGCCCGTCGGACCCGCTTTCTCACCGCGGCCATAGGTCGGTAGTGGACGGCGAGCGCGCCGCCGACGCCGAGTCCGGCGGCCGCGACCGGCGGTGCCCACGGGGCGACGAAGCCACCGACGACGGCGCCGGCTCCCGCGCACGCGACGCCCGCGGCCACGCCGCGAATCGGACCGGAGGGGACGTCGGGGTGGGACGCGAGCACCCGCGCCGGCGCGAGCGCGACCGGCCGCTGGAGGAGCAGCCACGCGCCGGCGACGACCAGGCCGCCCGGGAGAGCGACGTCGTAGAGGAGGACGAACGCGGCAGCCGGCACCGACATCCCGGCCGCGCTGGCGGCGGGAAGCACGCCGACCAGGGCGAGCGGCAGGAGGACGCCGAAGGCGTAGATGCCGCTCGCGGGCCCGCGAACGGCGCCCGCGAAGTCCGCCATCTCCGAGCGGGTGCCGTCGAGCACCGTCTCCAGCGCGCGGTCGAGCGCGCGATCGCGCTCGTCGGTCGGACCGTCGACCGCGGCCGAAAGCAGCGACGTCGAGCGCTCCAGCGCCGGGAACCACGTCCGCCACTCGGCCGCGAACGCGCCGAGCCCCGACGTCGGCCCCGCGCGGGTGCGTTCGACGTGCGCGGCCAGGCTGCGCGCCAGCGGACCCTCCCCCGTCCGCGCGGCGAACAGCGCGGCCCGTTCGGGCGACGGATCGAGCCGGAGCCGCAGCGCCGCGCGGGCGACGAGGCCGGGCGCGTCGCCGAGCGAGCGCGTCCGGCGGAGCGTCGCCGCCGCGACGGGCAGTCGATGGACCACGTGGGTAGCGCACAGTCCGAGCCCGGCCGCCAGCGGCAGCGCCGCGGGAAGTGACAGGCCGGGGATCGCGAGCGCGAGGACGGCGAAGACGGTGACCACGACGACGGGCGCGAGGACGTAGCCGGCGCGGACGACGGTGTCGCCGGCGAGGTCGCTCTCGACGAATGCCAGGGACCGGTGCAGCTCCCGCGTCGGCTCGACGTCGCCCGGATACCAGCCGGCGAGCGTCCGCGCCACCCTGACGACCGCGTCGGCGCCGTTCGTCATCGCGTCTCGCTCCGTTCGGCGTCGAGATCCGCCGGCCGCGTCAGCCCGGTAGTCGCGAGCCGATCGATCCGGGCCGTCCGAGCCCCCAGTGCCGCGAGGAACTCGGCGTAGGACTCGCCCGGTGATCGAAGCCGATCGACGACGGCGCTCTCGCCGCGCTCGATGCGACCGGAGGGACGGAGTTGCCCCGCATCGCGCGCGAAGAGCGCGGGAAACGACGACTCGCCGCCGTGCGTCTCGACCGCCTCGATCGCGGAGACCCGTCGCGCGTCGCCGTCGCGGGTGCAGGTGACGACGAGGTCCGTCGCGCCGAACGACGAGGGCGGCACCCCCAGATCGGAGACGACGCGCTCGCGGACGGCGGCCGCCGAGTCGCCGTGGATCGTCCCTAAGACCGCGTGGCCCTGAGCGCCGACGCGCATCGCCTCGTAGAGCGCGCCCGCCTCCTCGCCGCGGACTTCGCCGACGGCGAGCGCGCCGTCGCCGAGTCGGAGCGCCGCGCGGAGCGCGTCCGTCGGAGCGAATCCGTCGGAGGAGCGCCCCTCGCTCGCCGCATCGCCCAGCACCGCGTCGGTATGGAGCGCCTGCACGTCACGTCCGCGCTCGCGGAGGGATTCGACCGGCAACTCCGGCGTATCCTCGATCGTCACGAGCCGCGTCGCGGCCGGGAGCGCCCACAGCAGCGCCCCGAGCAGGGTCGTCTTCCCGGCGCCGCGGGTGCCGGCGACGATGAGCGCCGAGCCGCGCTCGACTGCGAGCGACAGGAAGGCCGCCGCGCGGGCAGAGAGCGATCCCGCGGCGACGAGTCGGCCGAGCGTCCAGGGCTCGTCGTCGCGGACGCGGAACGCGAATCCGACGCCGTCGCTGGCTGGCGCGGTCACGCCGGCAACGCGTATCCGCCGCCCCGTCTCGGCGACGACAGAGGCGTCGAGCGCGGGCGAGCTCCGCGAGAAGGCCCGCCCGCTCTCCCGGCGGAACCGCGAGGCGAGCGCGGCCGCGCCGCCGGGCGTCAGGTGGACGTTCGTCGGGAACCGCTCGCCGTCGACGACGACCCGGACCGGGCCGTCGACCACGGGCGCGGAGGCGACGACGTCCGAGACCGCCTCGTCGGCGAAGAGGTGCTCGAAGACGCCGAGCCCGCGGGTGTGGCGCGCGAGCACCGCCGAGAGCGTCTCGATCGGCTCGTCGTCGCCCGCGACGCGCCTGACCGCCCGCCCCGGCGCCCGCGATCCGCCGCCGACCGAGCCGTTCGCGAGCACGTCGTAGGCGGTGGCAAGTGTCGCCGTCGCGTCGGCGTCGAGTCCCTCGGTCGCGGGCGTGAGATGGTAGTACGTCCCGGAAGGCGCTTCGCAGATACGTGCCACCGCGCCGGTCGGAAGCGATCGCTCCGAAACGACCCGCGCACCCGGCAGGAGCCGTCGAGACACCCGCGTCCGGGAGATCGTGGGGCCGACGAACGGATCCAGCGCCCGCTCGTAGGCGTCCGATTCGCCGGCCTCCGACGGCGGTGCTCCCTCGGCGCCGACGCGTGCGGCCAGTTCGGCGAGGCCGCACTCGGCGGCGATCCGGGCGACTGCGCCCGCGCGTCCGGTGGCCCTGTGCGCCGCCGAGAGCGGATCACGGCGGGCTCGGTCGGCCAAGTCGGCGTCGTGGACGGCGGCGCGCTCGACGAAGCGGCCGGCGGCGACGAGCAGCGCCAGTGCCGCGTCGACGTACGTGCGCTCGCGGCCTGCGTGTCGGGTCCGAACGGCGTCGACGTCGCGCTCGACGAGGGCGTCGACGACGGTGGCTCGACACGCGGGACCGGCTTCGAGTCGCCCGCGGCCGGGGCAGTCGTCGGCGTCAACGACGAGCACGCACCGATCTGCGAGCCCCAGCCCGGTGGGGGACTCGACGGCGACCGAGCACCGGCAGACTTCCGAGTCCGCCTCCGCGTCGGCGTCCGAAGATGTGGCCTCTGCTGATCCACCGGACAGCCCGACCGAGACCGCGGCGTCGGTGAGCAGTGAACCGAAGGCGTCGGCGCGGAGCGAATCGAGGTATCGCGACATACGGCGGGTGGCCGCGTCTCGGTATATAAACGGTCGGGCGACGTCAGGCGGCGTCGCCGCGGCCGATCACCAGCGCGGGCCCGTCGCCGTCTGCGCCGGCGACGAGCGCGAGCGAGACCGTCTGCCGGCCGCGTCCGCGGAACACGACCGGGCCGGTCGGCGTCCGCACGGGCACCGGTAGCGAGAGCGCGCGGAGTCGCGTCGGCGACGAGGGCAGCGCGTAGGCGAGCACCGAGCGGTTCCCGGACCCGCCGGGGCGCCCGCCGACGGCGACGAACGCGGGCCGCGCCGTCGTCCACGACGCCCCCGGGTACGTGAACGCGACGCCGCGCGTGGCCGCCAGATCGACGCTGGTGGCCGAATCGCTGGTCGCCGCGAGCGACCGTCCGGCCCGGTCCAGCCGATCGCCGAACGCCTCGACGGTGTCGGCCGTCCGCGTCGCCTGCGCGTCCTCGACCGCCGGGGCTGCCGCCGCGACCATCGCGACCGCGAGCGCCGCGGCGACGACCAGCCGGATCACCGGAGCACGCCGCGCAGCCTCGCCGCGAGGCCGTCGTCGGCGTCGGTGTCACGTCCGTCCGACACTGAGGACGGCGATGCCGCCGAGTGATTCGCGTTCGCCGGCGGCCGAGCCTCGTCGGCCACCGGTCGCTCGGAGCGAGTGGACGCCGCCGGGGCCGTCCCGTTCTCCGAGGCCCCGCCACCCGACCGAGCCTCCCCGTCCGACGGCTCGGCAAGCCGCTCGCGGACGAGTCCGGGCTCGGCGGCGGCGAACTCGCGTTCGAGCGATTCGGCTTTGGCGAGCGCGATCGACGCGCGGCGATCGACCGACTCGTCGACGGCCGCGATGCCGCCGAGCAGCCCACGGGCCGCGTCGAGTTCCGACTCCAGAGACGCGACGCGGCGTTCCAGTCGGTCGATTCGCTCTCGGGCGTCTTCGGTGCCGCTATTCGCGTTCGCGTCCCGCGTCGATCCGTCGTCCGCGCCGTCGGAGTCGCTCGTCATACCGCGGGTGGGTGCGGTATCCGATATAAACCGTCGGGCGGGAGTCGTGGGGGAGCGACGGCTGACGAGGCGACCGGCTCCAGGAGGCGAACGTTGAAGGGTCGTCTCGCCGATGGGGCGAGTATGAAGTCCGTCCTGATCGGCGTCGGCCAGGCCGGCGGGAAACTCGCCCGCGAACTGGTCGAATACGACGAACGGATGGGGTTCGGCTCCGTCCGCGGCGCGGTCGCGGTCAACACCGCCAAGACCGACCTCCAGGATCTGCCCTTCGAGACCGTCCTCATCGGCCAGGACAGGGTGAAGGGCCACGGCGTCGGCGGCGACAACGAACTCGGCGCCGAGGTGATGCAGTCCGACACACAGGAGGTGCTGTCGGCGCTCGACGGCCGCGTGGTCGCCGGGACCGAGTCCATCTTTGTGGTCGCGGGACTCGGCGGCGGCACCGGCAGCGGCGGCGCCCCGGTCCTGACGAGGGAACTCAAGCGCATCTACGACGTCCCCGTCTACGGCCTCGGCATCCTCCCCGGCAAGGACGAGGGGTCGATGTACCAGGTGAACGCCGGCCGGTCGCTGAAGACCTTCGCGCGCGAGGCCGACTCCCTCCTCCTCGTCGACAACGACGCCTTCCGCTCGGTGGGCGAGAGCGTCACCGAGGGCTACGACTCGATCAATCACGAGATCGCCCAGCGCGTCGGCCTGCTTCTCGCCTCCGGCGAGGCCGTCGAGGGCGTCGCCGAGAGCGTCGTCGACTCCTCGGAGATCATCAACACGCTCCGCTCCGGCGGCATCGCCGCGCTCGGCTACGCCTCGGCGGAGGCCGCCCCCGACGCCGAGGAGAACATCAACGCCGTGATGAGCACGACCCGGCGCGCCCTCCTCACCGGATCGAGCCTGCCGGACGCGACCGACGCCGACGCCGCGCTCCTGATCGTCGCCGGCGACCAGGACGCCATCCCGCGGAAGGGCGTCGAGCGCGCGCGCCGGTGGGTCGAAGAGGAGACGGGGAGCCTCCAGGTCCGCGGTGGGGACTTCCCCCTCTCCAGCGACCGGATCGCCACGCTCGTGCTCCTGGGCGGCGTCGAGCGCTCCGAGCGCCTGGAGACGTTCCTCCAGCGGGCGAAAGACGCCCAGGAGGAAGACGTCGAGGGGGCGGCCGAGCGGACCGATCCGGCCGAGCAGTGGACGAACGACGAACTGGACGACCTGCTGTAAGCGCGGGAAAACGGGGTATTCTGCGGGTGATCCGACGGCGACTTACTGCTTGAGGAGGCTCGCCCCGTCGAGGTCGGTGCGGGCGTAGTCGACCTCCAGCAGGTCCAGGATCGTCGGCGCGATGTCGTAGAGGTCCGCGTCCTTGATCTCGACGTCCGGGTCGTCGACGTACAGCGTCGCGTTGTCGAAGCTGTGCATCCCGTTCCGTGGCCCGGTGCCGAAGACCTCCTCGCTGCCCTTGAAACCGGACTTGAGATCGAAGCCGTGGTTCGGGACGACGACGAGGTCCGGCGCGATGTCGTCGTGGTCGCCGCGGAAGGCGTCTTCCTTCTCGACGACGCGGTCTGCGACCTTCTTGCCGTCGGGGCCTTCAAGCTCCTCCAGTTCGGCTTTGAGTTCTGCGCGCACCGCCTCGTAGTCGTCCTGCGGGACGCTCCCGCGGGGCTCGCGGCCTTCGAGGTTGATGTAGAAGCGGCCGGGGATCAGCGAGTACGCCCGGGTGTCGTCGGCGATGTCGCCGAGCTCCTCGTGGTCGTCGTCCTCGTAGGAGAGCCAGCCCTGCTCTTCGAGCCAGGCGTTGCAGTGGACCTCGTAGTCGAGCGAGGTGAAGCCGTGGTCGGAGGCGACGACGAGCGTGACGTCGTCCGGCAGCGACGCGCGGATCTCGCCGACGTACTCGTCGACCTTCTCGTAGAACTCCAGGAACGCCTCCTTGTTCTCGCCGTCGCGCTCGTAGTCCTTGAACAGGAAGTGGTTCACCCGGTCGGTCGTCATGAACACGCCGAAGAAGAGGTCCCAGTCGTCGGCGCCGATGACGTTCTGGAACGCCTCGTGGCGGCGGTCGAGCGTCTCGTGGGCGTTCTCGATGAACTCCGTCTTGTCGTCGTCGTGGCCGAGCTTGGCGTTGACGTCGATCCGGTAGCCCAGGTCGTCGAGTTCGTCCCGGAACTCGTCGGGGAGGGCCGCCTTGTCGACGCCGGGCGAGAGGAAGCCCGAGACCATCCGCTGGACGTTGCGCTGCGGCGGGAACGTCACGGGGACGTTCAGCACGCTCGCCTGGCGGCCGGCGTCGGTGACGCGGTCCCAGAGCCGCGTCGCCTGGACGTCCCGGCCCATCGGGACGTAGGTGTCGTAGGAGCCGTTTTCCCTATCTTGGAAGCCGTAGACGCCCGTCTCGCCGGGATTCACGCCCGTCGTGAGGGAGGGCCAACACGCCGAGGACTCGGGGGGAACGATGCTCTCGATCGCGCCCGCGCTCCCCTCCTCGGCGAGGGCGGCGAAGTTCGGAAAGCGGTCCGGGTTGTCGGAGAGAAGACTAAACGGCACGCCGTCGATACCGACGAAGGCGACGCGCGGGTGGTCCTCCCCGCGCAGTCGATCGAACAGTCCCATACCGACCGTATTCCGACGGTAGTCATAAGTATGTTCGTCTCTCGGCGGCCGTCTGCCGCCGTCTGCGACACCGACGGGAGGCGGACGAACGAGTGCGATCGGGGGTACGACCGGGGGAGTGCGATCGGCGAAGGAGCGAAGTGTGCGCCCGCGCTAGGGGCCACAAGAGCCGTGAAGGAGTTCGAACGGAAACAGTTGCTGGAGCGGGTCAACCGCGAGGCCGCGACCGTCGGTGCGGACATCCCGGACGCGATCGACGTCCAGGGCGAGGAGATCGACCTCCGGGACTTCGTCTTCGAGATCAAGCGCCGCGACACGATCCCCTCGGGCGAGCGCGAACGGGTCGAGCGCGCGAAGAAGAACCTCCGCCGGGAGCGCCTCCAGCGCCTCCAGCGGATCGAAGACGGCGAGATCAGCTACGAGAAGGGCGAGGAGCTCGCCGAGAGCATCGTCGGAATCGACCGGGCGCTGAACGCCCTCGAACAGCTCCGGCCGGTCGACCTCGAACAGGAGGCAGACGTCCAGGAGGCCGCCGACCGGAAGCGCTGGATGAAGTTCCTGAAGCAGGCGCTCGGACGCGAGGACGCCGGCGGGAGCGGGAGGCGGCTGTGAGCCGGAACGCGGAGGTCGCCTCGCAGTTGGAGGAGTTCGCCGACCTCCTCGAAGCCGACGGCGTCGAGTACAAGCCGAACGTCTACCGGCGGGCGGCCGAGAACATCCGCGAGCACCCCGAGCCGATCGAGGCGCTGGCGGCCGAGGGCGCCGAGGCGGTCGAGGAGATCGACGGCGTCGGCGACGCCATCTCCGCGAAGGTCGTCGAGTACGTCGAAACGGGAGAAATCGAAGAGCTGAGCGAACTCCGCGAGGAGCTCCCGGTCGACATCGAGGCGCTCACGCGCGTCGAGGGCGTCGGCCCGAAGACCGTCGGAACGCTCTACGAGGCGCTCGGGATCACCACGCTCGACGAGCTCGCGGCGGCGGCCGAGGCCGGAGAGATTCAGGAGGTGAAGGGCTTCGGCCCCAAGACGGAGGCGAACATCCGCGAGAACGTCGGGTTCGCCCGGCAGGCCCAAGAGCGCGAGCGCCTGGGCGACGCGCGGCCGCTCGCCGACGACGCCCTCGCGTACCTCCGCGAGGTCGACGCCGTCGCGGAGGCGGAAGTCGCGGGGTCGATCCGCCGCTGGCGCGACACCATCGGCGACGTGGACGTGCTCGTCGCCAGCGAGTCGGGCGAGCGCGTCGTCGACGCGTTCACCGAGTGGTCGACGCTGACCGACGTCATCGAGGCCGGCCAGCACAAGGCCAGCGGCCGGGCCGGCGACGTCCGGATCGACCTCCGAGTCGTCTCGGAATCCGAGTTCGGCGCCGCGCTCCAGTACTTCACCGGGAGCAAGGACCACAACGTCCGGCTCCGGAACGTCGCGATCGAGCGGGACCTGAAGATGAACGAGTACGGCGTCTTCGACGTCTCGGAGGTCGACGATCCCGACGCGGACCAGCGCGTCGGCGAGCGGGTCGCCGGCGAAACCGAGGAGTCGATGTACGCCGCGCTCGACCTGCCGTGGATACCCCCCGAACTCCGCGAGGGGACCGGCGAGATCAACGCCGCCAGCGAGGGAGCCCTCCCGGAGCTACTGGGAGAGGACGACCTCCACGGGGACCTCCACACCCACACCGACTGGTCCGACGGGCGCAGTAGCGTGAGCGAGATGGTCGAAGCCGCCGTCGACCGCGGCTACGACTACTACGCCGTGACCGACCACGCGACCGGACCGGGGATGGTCGGCGGCGTCGGCCTCTCGGACGACGACCTGCGGGAACAGATGGGAGCGAT
The DNA here is from genome assembly GCF_041477585.1 of Halobellus sp. MBLA0158. NCBI lineage: Archaea > Methanobacteriati > Methanobacteriota > Halobacteria > Halobacteriales > Haloferacaceae > Halobellus > Halobellus rubicundus. The sequence goes on along the minus strand of NZ_JBGNYA010000001.1, from coordinate 1,067,205 downwards.
CGAAGACGCCCGCGAGGAGTACGGCGAGGACCTGACGCTCTTTCACGGCGTCGAGACGAACGTCGACAGCGACGGCGACCTCTCGACCGGCGACGACGTCCTCGACGAACTGGACGTCGTCGTCGCCTCCCCGCACGCCGCGCTCGGCCAGGACCGGGAGGCGGCCACGGAGCGGCTCGTCCGCGCGGTCGAACACCCCAGCGTCGACGTCCTGGGCCACCCGACGGGACGGCTGATCAACGAGCGCGAGGGACTGGAGTTCGACGTCGAGCGGGTCGCGACCGCCGCTTCCGACGCCGGGACCGCGATCGAGATCAACGCCGACCCCGCGCGTCTGGACCTGCGCGGCGAGCTCGTCCGCGTCGCCGTCGACGCCGGCGCGACGATCGCGATCGACACCGACGCCCACGCCCCGGGCGCGCTGGACTACGCGCGGTACGGCGTCCACACCGCCCGTCGCGGCTGGTGCGAGCCCGACGACGTACTGAACGCGTGGGCCGTCGGCGATCTGCGATCGTTCCTGCACTGAGGCGACGATGACGGACCGGACGACGGACGAGGCGGCGAACGACCGGGCGGGGACGGATCCGTCGCGGCTCCTCCTCGACGCGATGCTCGGCAAGCTCACCACCTATCTGCGGATGTGCGGCTACGACGCCGCGTACGTGCTGGAACGCGACGGCGAGCGCGCGCGACCGGACTCCGACCCGGGCGACGACGAGATCGCCGCGATGGCCCGCGCCTCGGACCGGACGCTCCTCACCCGCGATTCGGATCTCGCAGCGCGCGTCGACGGCGCGGTGCTCGTCAAGAGCAAGGACGTCCGGCAGCAACTCCGTGAGGTCGACGACGCGGGCTACGACCTCTCGCTATCCGAGTCACCGAAGCGGTGTGCGGCCTGCAACGGCGAGCTTCGGTCGGTCGACGCCGACGAGTCACTTCCCTCGTACGCGCCCGATCCCGCCGAGACCGACTGCTGGCGGTGTCTGGACTGCGGGCAGGCGTTCTGGAAGGGTAGCCACTGGGACGACGTGGCGGAGACATTAGGAGAGCTGTGAGGGTCTATCGTCGCCGCGACCGCGAGGTCCACTCCTCGCAGGGGTCCATATCGTCCATCAGTTCCTCGGTGGCCCCGCAGTAGGGCCGGATCCCCTCGTCGGTCCGGACGTACTCGAAGTGCGCGCAGTTGCCGCAGTAGGTGTCGCTGGCGTCGAGGCTGCGTCCCGACGCGTCGTTCTCCGAGCCGCCGGGTGGTCGGGGGCCGTTCGCCGTCAGCGACGCGTCCGTCGCGGAGCCGCCTCCGGCCGTCGGTTCGTCCATCGGCGAGGAGATCGACTCCGCGTCGGTGCCGCCGTCGGAGGCGGTGCCGGCCGACCCCGAGGACCCGCTGCGGCCGCCGGTCTGGGTCTCGACCTCGCCGTCGGGCGTGCCGCCGAAGAAGCCGATGCCGCCGAAGCCGCCGCGGTCGCGCTCGACGGGGACGTACCGCGTCTCGCGCTTCCGGGTGACGTTCACCGTGGCGGTGCCCCCGGGGTCGTTGCGCGTCTTGAAGTTGGCGACGCCGACGAACAGACACCAGAAGGTGACGATCGCGCCGAGGAAGTAGACGCTGACGGTCATAAGCGTCAGGTCCGGCTTCCCCGCGCCGCAGAGCGATCCGGACCACATACACGGATACGCGTGCGTGAAGAGTGCGACGCCGACGACGGCGATGCCGGCGCCGATGACCGCCGCGGCCTTCGTGAGCCGCCCGGACGGGAGCACGGCGAAGATGCCGAGGAACACCGCGGGGACGCCGACGCCCGCGAGCACGCCCCCGAGCTGACGCTTCGCCGTCAGGGCGGCGAGGTCGGACCCGTAGAGGACGTCCGTGGTCGCGACGACGATTCCGGTCACCACCAGGAGCGCGCCGGCGAGGAACAGCCCCAATCCGAAGAGTAGTCGCCGGAGGCTCGCCCCCGACTGCTTCCCCCTGTAGACCTCCGAGAGACTGGGCATAGTGGCCATTCGGGGCCACCACACAAAACGATGCGTCAGACGGACGCACGACGGCCGTCCGAATCGGACGGATATCCCCGCGGGCGCCGGAGCCCGCCGGCGACCCCGAGCCCGGGGCGAACGGGCGTGTCGAAGGGATTAATGTCGCGGGTGGCGAACCGCGGCGTATGGCAGACGAGGAGGAATCCGAGGGTCCCGTCGTCGAGTTGGGCGAGGAGACGCCCGTCGAAGGACAGCCGCTCGCGCGGGTCGCCGCGCGCCTCACCTGGCCCCACGAGAAGAGCCGGATCGAAGACCAGGAGGGCGACAGCGTCATCCGGACGCCGTCGGGACCACAGCAGCTCTCGGACGTCTTGGCGGAGGTCGACGAGACGTACTTCGACTCCCGCCAGTCGTTCGTGAACCACGTCAAAGACGCTGTCGGCGACGGTCCGATCCCGACGGAGTAGGGCCCTCAGACGGTGTCGGTCCACGCCCGCCTCCGCGACGCCGCCGCCGAGTCGACGTGGCTCCAGCGGTCGGTCGTCGTCGGCCTCGCCCTCTCGATCGCGTGGAGTTCGTGGTCGGTACCGCCGTCTGACCTCACCGCACGGGCCGTCCGCGACGTGGTCGTCTTCCTCCTGATTCCCGCGACGCTGGCGGCCACACACGGCCGCGATCTGGGGTTCCACGTCGACCGGCGCGCCCTCCGCGACACGCTCGCGCTCGCGGCGTTCGTCTTTCCCTTCTACCTCGTGGGGGCGTCGCTCCCCAGCATCCGCGCGTACTATCCGATGTGGGAGACCTCGACCGCGCTCGGGGAGTTCCTCCCGCATATGGTCCAACAGCTCCTCGTCGTCGTCGCCGCCGAGACCTATTATCGCGGACTGCTCTGTGTCGGCGTCAGCGACGAGTTCGGCTTCAAGAGCGTCTTCATCTCCCCGGTCGTCTACGCGCTCCACCACGTCGGGAAGCCCCCGATCGAACTGCTGCTGTCGGGGCCGACAGACGTCCTCTTCGGCGCGGTCGACTACCACAGCCAGTCGCTGCTCCCCTCGATCGTCGCCCACGGGCTGGGGCTCACGCTCTTAGACTGGCTGACGCTCCACGATCCGGTCATACCGCCCGAGGCGGTGCTCTCGGCGCTCCGATGGCTGCCGGTGCCGTTGTAGAGAGCAGGTCGCACGCGCGGACAGCACAGAAACAGTATCGTAACGTCTGCAAGTCAGGATCGCCGTCCGGCAGAGAGCCTCACAGGAGAAGCCGTCGGACTCACGAATCGGCGTTCGGCCGACGGTCCCGCGACCCGAGCTGGCGCATCGCCGCGTCCATCTGCGAGAAGTGTGCCGTCTCCCTGTTATGCGTTGACATAGCAATTTGTCGAAAGTGGGTATGACATAAGTACTTTTTGTCGATACAATCTGATGTGGTACCCCATCATTACATTCATTATATGCGTATTCGTTTTCTTATTTTCTGTATTATGCCAAGGTCTGAATTTCTTTCACAGACTGCTAGCTGGTCTCCAGAGTTCTCCGCCGGGCGGCTATCGGCGCTCGTCGAACCGACAGAATTAGTCCACGGACGGCTGTACCGACGCGTATGGTCGAAAGCGACTGGGGCGATTGGCTCCCGCGTGCGGTCGAATCGGCGGACCCCGAGACGGTCGCGATCTGGTATCTCGGGTGCAACGGATTCATCCTCAAGGGGTCGGCCGGAACGACGGTCGCGATCGATCCCTACCTGGGCACGGGCGACCCGCCGCGGACGGTCCGGATGATCCCGGTGCCGTTCGACCCCGCGGACGTCGCGGAGATGGACGCCGTCTTCGCGACCCACGAGCACACCGACCACACCCACGGTCCGAGTCAGGCCCCGATCCTGGAGCGCACGGGCGCGGACTTCTATGCCCCCGACGACTCCCTTTCGGTCGCCTACGACGACGAGGCGTGGCTCGACGAGTACGACCTCGACGAGGCGCAGTTCCACGAGGTCGCCGAGGGCGACACCCTCGACGTCGGGGAGTTCACCGTTCACGTCGAGATCTCCCACGACCCCGACTCGACCCATCCGGTGTCGTACGTCTTCGAACACGACTCGGGGACGTTCTTCCACGGCGGCGACACGAAGCCCCACGAGGACTTCGACGCGGTGGGCGAGCGCTACGACGTCGACCTCGGGGTGCTGGCGTTCGGCGCGATCGGCAACATCGACGACAAGCAGACGGGCGAGCCGAAGCGCACGCGGTGGTACTCCACGGAGAACGAAGCCGTGAAGGCCGCCTCGGACCTCCGGTTCGACCGCCTCCTCCCGAGCCACTGGGATATGTGGAAGGGGCTGACCGCGGACCCGAAGGCCCTCCATCACCACGCGCGGAGCTACGAGTACCCGAAGTCGCTGGAGATCGCCGAGATCGGCGATCGCGTGGACCTCTGAATTACCGAAGGAGGAAACGGACGCGGCGGGACTCTCGCGAGCACAGCGAGCGGGAGGTCGCCGCGTGCGTGAGCGGAGCGAACGGACGCGGCGGGATTCGAACCACGGTCGGACGTGCTCGCTCCGCTGCGTGCGACCTCCCTGATTCGAATCCCTCAGTGTCGTTTTCACGCCTCGCTATCGCTCGGCGGAAAACGGGCGCGGCGGGACTCCCGCGAGCATAGCGAGCGGCAGGTCGCCGCGTTCGTGAGCGAAGCGAACGGACGCGGCGGGATTCGAACCCGCGCTCTAGGGGTTAGGAACCCCTCGCCCTGGTCCACTAGGCCACGCGTCCCGCGATCGAATAGCGGAGCGATCGCTTAAACAGATACGGTTTCGCACCGACCGAGAAAAGACCGGGTGGGGACGGGCGTCGGGCGTCAGTTCGTTTCCGTCGACGTCTCGGTCGACGTCTCGGAGTCGCTCGACGTCGTCGCCTCGGACTCCTCGTCTTCGTCCTCGTCCATCTGTTGCAGTTCCTCTTCGATCTCTTCGCGGCCGCGCTTGAACTCCCCCATCGCCTGCCCCGTCGACCGGGCGAGTTTCGGGATCTTGTTCGCGCCGAACAGCAACACCAGTATGAGCAGGACGACGAGCACCTCCGGCCCACCCGGCAGCCCCGGGAACAGAGGGGTGATAGTTCCGTACATCGCTACCCGGACCTAACCCGGTGGTAATTATAGGCTTTTTGCTCGCCTGGCTCTGGTAAATACGCGGCGCACACGGACGTCGACAGCAACATTCAACCGGAGCGCGCCCGCAGGAGGGGTATGGTATCAGTCGGCGACGAGGCCCCGGATTTCACCGCACCGCTCGCAGACGGCGACGTCGGCTCGTTCACGCTCTCGGACCACCTCGACGAGGCGCCGGTCGTGCTCGCGTTCTTCCCCGCGGCGTTCACGGGGACCTGCACGACCGAGATGTGTACGTTCCGCGATCAGATGGCGAACTTCGAGGACGTCGGCGCGACGGTCTACGGGATCAGCATCGACACCCCCTTCACGCTCAACGAGTTCCGCGACCAGAACGACCTGAACTTCGGGCTCGTCAGCGACACCAACCGCGAGATCATCGACGCCTACGACGTCTCGATGGACTTCGCCGACCTCGGCGTCCGCGACGTCGCAAAGCGCGCCGTGTTCGTCGTCGACGGCTCGGGAACGGTCACCTACGCGTGGGTCAGCGACGACCCCGGCGTCGAACCCGACTACGACGCGGTCGCCGCGGCGGCCGAAGAGGCGAGCGCTTAGGCGCACGACCGCCGCGGTCGGCGGACCCGCAGGTACTTGGCGATCGGTCGGCTACCCGCTGGTATGGCCGAATCGACGCCGAGCGTCGGACACGAGTACGACCCCGAGGCAGACCACAACTTCCCGGACGAGCGGCTCAACGCGATCCTTCCGGAGCTCCTCTCGGACCCCGAGATCGAGACGTACCTGGAGGCCCAGAACGTCAACGCGGTCACGAGGAAGGGCTACAACGACCACGGGCCGAAGCACATCGAGATCGTCCGCAACCGCGCGCTGAACCTCTATGACCTGCTGAAGGGCGGCGACGTCGCGTTCAACGGCGCCGCGGATCAGGGCCTCGACGAGGCCGACGAGGCGGTGATCGTCGCGCTGGCGGCGACGCTCCACGACATCGGTCACGTCGTCCACCGCGACGAGCACGCGTACTACTCGATCCCGCTGGCCTCGGACGTCCTCGATCGGATCCTCGCCGGCTTCGACTTCTACGACGTCCGCGACGCGGTCCGGGTCAAATCGGAGGTCCTCCACGCGATCCTCTGTCATCACACCGAAGAGGACCCATTGACGACCGAGGCGGGCGTCATCCGCGTCGCCGACGCCCTCGATATGGAGCGCGGCCGCTCGCGGATCCCCTACGAGAAGGGCGGACGGGGCATCAACACCCTCTCCAGCCAGGCGATCGAGAACGTCACCCTCAAGCCCGGAGACGGCCGGCCCGTGCTGGTCGAGATCGAGATGATAAACGCCGCCGGCGTGTATCAGGTCGACAACCTCCTGAAGGCGAAACTCCACAACTCGGGGCTGGAGAAACACGTCCGCATCGTCGCGGTCAACACGAAGGCCGACGCCGACGACCAGCTCGTCGAGCGGATCGAGCTGTAGATCGAAGAACCGTCCCAGATCGGAAGCGGGCGCCCAGTCGTCCGCGGGCGCTCAGTCGTCCGCGGGCGCGACCTCGTCGAGGCCCGCGACGGTGAGTTCGCCGCCGAGCGTCCGGTTCGGGTAGGGGATGTCGATGCCCTCCTCGTCGAAGCGCTCTTTCACCGTCTGGACGTACTCCGCGCGGGTCTTCACGAAGTCCGCACGGCTCGGATTGTCGATCCAGATGCGCGATTTGAGCGTGACAGAGGAGTCGCCGAGTTCGGTCAGGCGGACGGTCGGGGCGGGGTCTTCGAGGATCTCCTCGTGGTTTTCGGCCTCCTCGATGATGATCTCGGTGGCCCGCTCGACGTCGTCGTCGTAGCCGATCCCGAAGGGGACCTGCAGGCGGAGTTTGTCCTTCGCGACGGGGTTTTTGATCACGCCGTCGGTCAGCGCCGAGTTCGGGACGGTGAGCAGTTCGTTGTCGAAGGTCCGGACCCGGGAGACGCGGAAGCTGATGTCCTCGACGATGCCGGAGTGGCCGTCCCACTCGATCCAGTCGCCGATCTTGAACGGCTTGTCGGTGTAGATGAAAATGCCCGCGACGAAGTTCTTGAGGACGTCCTGCATCGCGAAGCCGATCGCGAGCGTAGCCGCGGCCGCGACGGTCGCGAGCGACTGCAGGAGGTCGCCGTAGCCCGCGGCGCCGAAGGCGATGGTGACCGCGACGAAGCCGAGCACGACGACCACGAGCCGCCGGATCGGCTTCTTGGCGTGGGATTCGAGGTCGCGGGAGTTCATCACCCGGTCCGCAAGCGGGAGCAGGACGCTCCGGCCGACGTAGAACAGGACGAGGAAGACCGCCAGGAAGGCGATCGCCTGGCCGGCCAGCCCGGCGATCGTGTCCGGGAGCCCGAGGTCGGCGAGGAACCGCGCGATCGACCCGCTCAGGCCGACGCCGACCTGGAGGACGGCGCCGCTCATTTGTGGAGCACCCCCGTGTTACCGCGCGTCTCGACGACCTCCGCATCGGTCCGGTCTGCGAGCTCCGCGGCGAGCTCCTCGACGGTCGTCCCGCCGCGGGCCGCCCGGAGGAACTTCACCTTGATCAGGTCGCGGTCGGCCAGCTGGTCTGCGGCCTCGTCGACGACCGGATCGATGCCCCCCTTGCCGACCCAGACGGTGACGTCCAGATCGTGCGCCGCCTTCCGTAACTCCTGTTCGTCCATATTCCCTCCATATGAGGGGGCTCGGTTTGAAACTTAAGGCTTCCAGCGCCGCTGAAAAAATCCTACTGGCTCTCACACTTCCAGCCGCGGGCGATTCCTGTGACGACGCTCGGCGGGGGAGCGAACGCGACCGGCCTCAGTCCTCGTACGGGTAGCGCTTCGTCGCGCCGCAGGCGAGACACCGGACCACGACGCGGCCCGACTGGAGGCGGACGCGCGCGGTCGCCCCGGGCCGGAGGTACGCGTCGCAGTCGTCGCAGGCGAACCGCCGGAAGCGCCGCGGCAGGCCGGTCCGGTGCCGCTCGGCGATCCGGCGGGCCAGCCGAACGTACTCGCGCGCGCGGTCGACGTCGCCGTCGGCGGTGGCCTCGCGCGCGAGGTCGTGGAGTCGGTCGATCCGCTCGGCCGGGATGCCCATATCCGGGCGTGCGGGCGAGCGGAAAAAGAGGTTCCGAGTCGAATCGAATCGTTCCGAGCCGTTCCGAATCGTTCCGAGCCGATCCGACCCAGCGCGCCGCCGGGACAGACAGTATAAATGACCCCGCGGCGAAGTCACGGTAGACGTGGCACTCCGCGCGCTCAACTACCTCGAACTCGAATCTCACCTCGACCGGAGCGGGATCGGGACGGCCACAGACCAGCAGCGCGCCGCGCTCGCCCGCACGGACGTCGAGGTGGTGACCTCGCCGTGGCGCGGCGGCGACCCTCTCGCCGGGCTCCAGTCGACCGTCCGGGGCCGCGGCCTCCTCCGCGAGTACGACGTCGCCCACTGCAACCTCGTCGGCCCGGGCTCGCTCGCGGTCGCGCGGCACGCAAAGCGGAACGGGATCCCGCTGATCCTCCACACGCACGTCACGCGCGAGGACTTCGCAGAGTCGTTCCGCGGGTCGACGACGATCGCGCCCGCGCTCGGCCGCTACCTGAAGTGGTTCTACTCGCAGGCGGACCTCGTGCTCTGTCCCTCCGCGTACACGAAGCGCGTCCTCGAATCGTACCCCGTCGACGCGCCGATCAGGCCCATCACGAACGGCGTCGATGTTGACGCCCTGGAGGGGTACGAGGACCTCCGCGCGGAGTACCGCGAGCGCTACGACCTGGAGGGGACGGTCGTCTTCCTCGTCGGCAACGTCTTCGAGCGGAAGGGCCTCTCGACGTTCTGCGAAGTGGCCAAAGAGACCCCCTACGACTTCGCGTGGTTCGGCCCCTACGACACCGGCCCGCACGCCTCGAAGGCGGTCAAGCGCTGGACGTCGAATCCGCCGGAGAACGTCACCTTCACCGGCTGGATCGACGACGTCCGCGGCGCGTACGGCGCGGGCGACGTCTACCTCTTCCCGACGAAGAACGAGAACCAGGGGATCGCCGTCCTCGAAGCGATGGCCTGCGGGAAGGCGGTCGTCCTCCGGGACATCCCGGTGTTCGAGGAGTTCTACACCCACGGCCACGACTGCCTGAAGTGCGAGACCGAAGCGGAGTTCCGCGAGGCCGTCGAGCGGCTCGCCGAGGACCCCGAACTCCGCGAACGCCTCGGCGAGAACGCCCGCGAGACCGCGAGGGAGCACAGCCTCGACCGCGTCGGCGAGCAGTTGGCCGCGACGTACCGGGAGGTCGTCGACGCGAAGCGGGCGGGGCGACCGGTCGAGGTCGACGTAGAAAGCGAGGCGGAAATCGAGCCCGAAAACGAGAGCGGCGAGTAGCCCGCTCGGCCGCTCGCGGACGGATCCGCAACTGTTTACCCCCGCGTCCGTGAATCGCCGCCGATGAGTCCCCCCTCGGTCGCCGTCTTCACCGACACCTACCTGCCGACGGTGAACGGCGTCTCCTACACCATCCGGACGTGGCGCGACCGCTGGCGGGACCGCGGCGGCCGGATGCCGGTCGTCTACCCGGGGAGCGACGCGTACGACCCCGACGACGGCGAACACCCCGTGGGGAGCCTCCCGTTCCCGATGTACGAGGGGTTCCGCCTGGGGTCGCCGCGGATCCCGAAGGCCGTCGGCGACGTCGACGTCGTCCACGCCCACACGCCCTTCGCGGTCGGCCTCGGCGGGGTCCGCCTCGCGCGCCGGAACGACCTCCCGCTCGTGACCTCCTACCACACGCCGACCGCGGAGTACGCCGACTACCTCACCTCCCGCCCGCGCGTCGAGCGCGGCATCGAGCGGATCGCCCAGCGGTACGAGCGGTGGTTCCTCGCCCGCTCGGACGCGGTCGTCTTCCCGAGCGAGGCCGCGAAGGAGCGGGCCCTTGCCGACGCCGACGCCGACGTCCCCGCGGCGGTGGTCTCGAACGGCGTCGACACCGACTTCTTCGCGCCGGTCGACCCGGCGGGAGTCGAGGCGTTCCGCGAGCGCTACGACCTCCCGTCGGGGCCGCTCGTCGGCTACACCGGCCGGCACGGCCACGAGAAGAACGTGGGTGAGTTCCTGCGCGCGGCCGACGGCCTGGACGCGACCGTCGTCGTCGGCGGCGACGGGCCCGCGCGCGAGGAGTGGGAGGCGCTCGCGGCCGACCTCGACGTCGACGCCCGGTTCCTCGGATTCCTCCCGCGCGAGGAGCTTCCCACGTTCTACTCGGCGCTGGACGCCTTCGTCTTCCCGAGCCCCGTCGAGACCCAGGGGCTCGTCGCCCTGGAGGCGAACGCCTGTGGGACGCCCGTCGTCGCCGTCGACGCCGGCGCGCTCTCGAACACCGTCGACGACGGCGTCACGGGCTATCACTACGACCACGGCGACCTCGCGGGCTGTCGGGACGCGATCGGGCGCGTTCTCGACGAGGGCGAGTCGCTGTCGGAGTCGTGTCTCGCCCGACGCGACGAACTGAGCGTCGAACACGCGGTCGATCAGCTCGCGGCCCTCTACGAGCGGCTTCTCGGAGAAAATCGCGGGGCGCCCGGAGCGCGCGAGACGCGGGCGTAGTCGGTCTCAGTCGTCGAGGTCTTCGACTGCCTGGGCGATCCGCTGGAGCTGGCGGGTCGCATCGCGGACCTCGTCGCGGAGCTGACGGACCTCGCGGACGAGCTCTTCGTTGCCCGCGGAGTCGCTCTCCTCGCCGCGGCCGCCGGGGCCGCCGCCGCCCATTCCGGGCGGGCCGCCGCCCATCCCGCCGGGTCCGCCGCCGCCCATCATCCCGCTCATCATCTGCGCGAAGGGGTTGCCGCCGGCGCCGCCGGGACCGCCGCCACCGCCCATCATCTCCTCGGGGTCGGGGCGCTCGCCCTCCTCGCGCTCCTCGGCGCGTCGCTCGCGGATCTCCTCGACGCGCTCGCGGAAGGACTTCTCCTCGGCGTCGTCGCCGTCGGGCGCTTCGTCGGTGTCGTTGTCGACAGCGGAATCGTCTGGTTCGTCCGACATACGCCGGGATACAGCCTCGCCCCGCAAATGGCTGTTGGTCGGGGCCGTGACGGCGGTCGGACGTCCGGGCGCGGGCGGCGGAGGGACGCGGCCGCGACCCGGAGGAGAGAGCGAGCTATCGAAAAGCGGTCACGCCAGCGCGTCTTCGGCGTCGTCCTTGTTCGGTTGGGTCATCTGCTCGATCACGTCGTGGAGGGTGACGTCGTTGATGAGGATGACGTCGCCGACGGCGCGGACCCAGCGGTACGGGAGGATGACGCCCTTCTGCCCGCTCACGAGATCGGCGAAGAGTTCGTCGTTGAGCTGTGTGAGGGCCAGCCCGGTCACCGCCTGCCGGTCTTCGAGGTCCAGGCGGACGTCGGCGACCTCGCCCACGAAGACGCCTTCGTTCGAGTACACCTCGCGGCCGACGAGCGTCGTGATCTTCTCGGGTGTCTCGTCCATATGCCGGCAGTCGGGAGCGTTCGTCTTAATAGTTCGCAGGCGCGGCGCGCCGAACCGGGCGCTGACGGCCGAAGAGACAGACGCGCGTCAGACGTCCCGACCGCGGCGCCTACCCGCGGCCGAACTCGTCTTCTGTGACGCGGACGACGACCGTCTCCGAGGCGGGCCGGAGGTCGTACTCGGGGACGGTCCCGTCGGGCCGGCGGGTGACGTACATCGGCTCGACGAGCGCGCCGTCCTCGACGCCGTAGACCGCAAGCAGGTCGCCCGTCTCCGCGGGGTCGGCGTCGCCGTCGCGGACCTGCGTCGCGAGCGAGCGGCTCAGCCACTCCTCGGTCGAGACGCTCGGCTCGCGGACGAGCGCGAGGTCGACGAAGCGGACGAGATACCAGTTCAGGTCGTTGCACAGCGACACCGCCGCGCCGAGGCTCACGGTGTCGACCGCCAGGGAGTTCTCGAAGGGCGCGTGTCGCTCGTAGGTCGAGAGCGCCTCGCGGGCGGTCTCCCGCGAGAGGAGTTCGTACTGGACGTCGACGTCGGCGGCGCCGACGAGACAGACGCGGGTCATCGGGCCGGTCGCCCCCGGCTCGAACGGGGGCGGTCGCGGGGCGGTCTACGGGCGAGCGGCGACGGGGCGTCGGTCATAGTCGGTCGTCCTGCGGCGGCGCGCGGGTCGTCTCCGGGTTCCGCTGGGGCTCATAAATCGATTGCGGTGCGAGAGACGGACAAAAAAGCGTGCAGATCAGTCGTCGCCGAGCCACGCGGTCGCACAGGCCTCGTCGCAGAAGGAGAGCAGGCGGCGCTCCCGCGTGAGTTTCGAGCCGTTGCCGGGGGTGCGTTCGCGGTCGAGTTCGACCTGGTAGTGGGGGCCGAGCAGATCGACGGCGTCGCCGCACAGCGGGCACGTCTCGGTCGTTTCGTTCCAGTCGCGGCGCTCGACCACCTGGCGGACGGTCCACTCGGGGTCGGACGCCGACGGGGAGGGCCGGCACGTCTTTGACATCGACAGATCGTACGGTCTCTACGTATGTAAATCCATTTTTGCCCGGTTATTCATACAAATGGTGTATGTGATTAATTTTCATACGGCTATCGTCATACATTCACACAATATGGCGTGCCGCGCGTTCACAGGGATCCAACGTCCGCGTCGCGCCCCGCCTCGCGGGCGATATCGAGGAGCCCGTCGGGCTCGGCGGCGACGACGGCGTCGAGCGTCGCGTTCGTCTCCGGGTGGGAGGGCGCGACCCGGTCGCAGCCCACGGGAAGCGTCGCGTCCGTGTACGTGCCGAGGTCGCGCGCTTCGGCGACGATGTCCGGCTTGTCGGCCGTGAGAAGCGGGCGGTGGACGGGGAGCGAGACGGCGGCGTCGGTGACCGCGAGGTTCGCGCCCGTCTGGCTCGACTTCTGGCCGAGGGCCTCGCCGGTCGCGACGCTGTGGGCGTCCGCGCGGTCGGCGACGGCCTCGGCGGCGGCGAGCATCGCGCGCCGGAGCGAGAGCATCCGCGTGGATGTGGTATCCTCGACGACGCGCTCGACGAACGGCTCGCCGTCGACGATGCGCGGCCGGAGGTCCGCGCGGGGCGCGCGCTCGGAAACCGTCCGGACCACCTCCAGGGCTCGCGCCCGGTGGTCGGAGCCGCCGTAGTCGCCGAGGTCGACGTAGACGGGGATCGTCTCGCAGCCGCGGCGGAGCAGGCGCCACATCGCCACCGGGGAGTCGAGGCCGCCGCTGACGAGGACCGCGACGCGGCCCTGCGAGCCGACCGGGAGGCCGCCGGGGCCGTCGACCCGCTCGACAGAGACGAACGCCTCCGCCTCGCGGACCTCGATCCGGTAGGTCCGGTCGGGATCGTCGAGGTCGACGCGCGCGCCCGACGCCTCGCCGACCGCGTCGCCGGCGGCGACCTTGATCTCCCGGGAGGAGAAGTCGTGGGCGTCGTCGGGACCGATCCGGTCGCTGTCGATCGCGTATGTCCGGTCGGGGGAGTGGTCCGCGGCGAGGCGGCGCGCGGCGTCGCAGATCGCCTCCAGGTCGGCGTCGACCGCGACCGAGGGGCGCGCGAAGGCGACGCCCGGCAGCCTCGCGGCGGTGCGGGCGGCGTCCGCCGGGCGATCCGTGCGGACGACGAGCCGGGACCACGGGCGCTCGACGACCGCGTCGATTCCGGCGTCGGCGAGCGCCGCCTCGACGTCGCGGGCGACGCGCTCTGCCATCTTCGCGCGGACCGCGCTGCTCTTGGTCCCGAAGTCGCCGTACCCCACGAGCACCGCGTTCGTCGCGCTCACGGTCGGCGTTCGTCGCGGGGAGGTATCAGGGTCTCGGTGCGGCAGCGCGGCTCAGAACGTCGACAGCTCGCCGTCGATCACGCGGCGGGTGATGTCCGAGACGTTCGCCAGGCGGTCGTCGACGATGGCGCGGATCTCGGGTTCGAGCGCGTCGAGGTCGGCGCCGGGCTCGGTGACGACCTTCGCGTCGGCGACGTGGGGCTGGTCGATCGGGCGGCCGATCTGGGAGAGCAGGCGGACCTGGAGGTCGCGGATGCCGTCGACCTCGTCGACGACGGTCTCGGCGATGTCGGTCGAGAGGAGGTTGTAGATCTTGCCGATGTGGTTGACGGGGTTCTTCCCGGAGGTCGCCTCCATACTCATCGGGCGGTTCGGCGTGATCAGGCCGTTGGCGCGGTTGCCGCGGCCGACGGAGCCGTCGTCGCCCATCTCGGCGCTGGTGCCCGTGACGGTCAGGTAGACCGAGCCCTCCTCGTAGTCGTCGGCGGTGTTGACGTCGACGGCGACCTCGCGGTCTGTCAGGTCGCGGGCGACCGCGGCGGCGTGCTCGCGGACGCTCTCTACGGCGTCGTCGTACTCGTCGAGATCGTCGAGGTACGCGTCGACCATCGCCGCGGCGACGGTGATGTCGACGTGGTCGCCCTCGCGTTTGCCCATCACCTTCACGTCGGGGCCGAGTTCGGGGTGGTCCGCGGCGTAGGGCCCGTTGAGCTCCCGTTCGACGGAGCGGACGATCTCCTCGGTCTCGGTGAGCGGCGCGTGGCCGACGCCGAAGGAGGTGTCGTTCGACATCGGGACCTCGGCGCCCTCCTCGCCGAAGACCTCCTGGAGGTCGCCCGAGCCCTCGCCGAGGCGCACGTCGACGATCACGTCGGTGCCGACCTCCAGTTCGGGGATGTGCTCGTTCAGGTAGTCGCGGGCGGCCGCGAGCGCGGTCGAATCGACGGGGAGTCGCTTGCCGTCGTAGGACTTCGTCGCGCGCCCGACGATCAGGATGTAGATCGGCTCGACGATCTCGCCGCCGCCGTACTGGGGGGCGGACTCGCCGGCGACCAGCTGCGTCTCGTCGGTGTTGTAGTGGAGCACCTTGCCGACGCGATCCAGGTAGAGGTTCGAGAGCGCCCGCGAGACGCTCTCGGCGATGCCGTCGCAGATGGAGTCGGGATGGCCGATGCCCTTCCGCTCGACGATCTCGACCGTCTGGTCCTCGACGGCCGTTCGGTCCGCCGCCTCGATAGAGATGTTCCGCTCGGTCATTGCCACGGGCTTCGACCCGCCCGGATCTATAACTTGCGGAAACCTTCGCTGGTCGGAATATTACCTCGGAGAATGTCGTTGGCGCGCAGGACTTATTCCTCGTTGAGCAGCAGCCCCAGATAGGAGGTCCGGATCTGGTCGTCGGGGTCGAGACCGAGCCGTCGGAGGACGTCGAACGCGCCCTCCCTGACCGCGTCGACGTCGGCCTCGCGCTCGGCTTCGGCCTCCACCTCGACGAACTCGCCGAGGTCCGCGACGCGGTCGAGCGTGACGGTGTAGCCGTCCACCTCGAAGAACGTCCGGTGCTTCTCGACGACCGCGGCGGGCTCGAAGCCGAGGCCCTCGAAGACACCTCGTGCGGCGTCGGCGTCGTCGACGCCAGTCTCGCGTTCCTCGCGGGTCTTCGAGTCGGCGTCGACGAGCGGGCCCTTGTACGTGACTTTCGTCGTCGCGCTCGCGTCTGCGTCCGCTTCCCCGTCCGCCGCGGAGTCGGCGGGGCGTTCCTCCCGGACCCGCAGCGCCTCGTCCGTCTCGGCGAAGTCTCGGTGCGGCGCGTCGTAGTAGGTGTCCACCTGGGTCACGCCGCCGACGCGCTCGGCGCCCGCGTCGTCGAGCGCCGGGCGGACGGCGTCGTGGGCGGCCCGCAGTTTGACCTCGACCTCGTACATACCGGCGGGTCGAACGGAACCGCCAAAAGCCGTCCGCTTCGGGGCCGAGATGGTCGATATCGACGGACGGCGAATTCTGGACGTCTCGGGGCCGAAACGTGATTCTTAAGGGTCACACGGGAGATGATCAGCGTATGAGTGACGAACAGCAGGCGGACGCCGCCGAATCGCAGGCAGACGCCGACGCTCCCGCCGAAGGGGGAGACGTCGAGGAGGACGTCGCGGACGTCCCCGAGGATGCCATCCAGGAGGACGACTTCGTCCGTCTGGCCTACACGCTCCGAACGAAGGACGACGGCACCGTCGTCGACACCACCGACGAGGAGACCGCCGAGGAGGCCGACATCGACACCGAGGAGTACGACTTCGAGCCCCGCGTGATCGTGGTCGGCGCCGGCCACGTCTTCGAGAGCGTCGACGACGCGCTCGTCGGCGGCGAAGTGGGCGACACCGGCACCGTCGACATCCCCGCCGCCGAGGCGTTCGGCGAGTACGACGACGAGCAGGTCCGCACCGTCAGCGCCAACAAGATCGACGAGGACGACCGCTACCCCGGCGCCCAGGTCCAGATCGACGGCGACCAGGGCCAGGTCATCACGATGGTCGGCGGCCGCGCCCGCGTCGACTTCAATCACCCGCTCGCGGGCGAGGACCTCGAATACGAGTACGAGATCCTCGAGATCGTCGACGACCGCGAGGAGCAGGCCGCGAGCATGCTGGAGATGTACCTCCAGCAGGCCCCCGAGGTCTGGATCGAGACCGACACGGTCGAAGAAGAGCAGGTCGTCGAGCCCGACGAGGACGAGGCGGACGCCGAAGACGACGACGGCGAACTCGAAACCGAGACCGTCGAGGTCGAAAAGGAGACGCTGTACATCGAGGCCACGCCGCAGATGACGATGAATCAGCAGTGGATGTTCTCCAAGCAGCAGATCGCCCAGGACGTGATGGACCGGCTCGACCTCGATCGGGTCATCGTCCAGGAGACCATCGACGGGATGGGCGGAATGATGGGCGGCCTCGGCGGGATGATGGGCGGCGCCGGCGGCCCCGGCGGCGCGGCTCCCGAGGACATCGAAGAGGCGATCGAGGACGTCGACGTCGACGCCGACGAACTCGCCGAAGAGCTCGAAGACGTCGACATCGACGAGTAACGCGTCGCAGACGCTTTTTTCGAGTTTTGACAGACAGAGCGAGGATCTAGATGGCCGACGACACCGCCGACGCGGACGACACCGCCGACCTCCCCGAGGAGGCGCTCGCCGGCACGCAGGACCTGCGGGTCGCGGCCGTCGCCGCGGCCTGTACGATCGCGCTGACGCTCGGGCTCCGGTACGGCCTGGGTCGGGAGATCCCCTTCGTCTGGCGGCTGGTCCCGCTCGGCCCCTACTTCCTCTCGCTCTTCACGAGCCGGCTCGACCTCGGCGGCCTCGACACCCCGCGGACCTGGTCTGCGCTGACGGTCGCCGTCACGCTCGCCGCGTTCGCGTACTTCGGCTTCGTCGGGTGACGGAGTACGTCGCCGAGGGGAAGGAAAAGGAAGCTCAGGCGATGTCCCGGCTCGTGTCGACCGCGACGCGCTCGCTGAGCTGGAGCTTGATCGTCTCGGTCGGCGGAGTGCCGCCGCGGAACTTCGGGATCGCGAGGCGGTTCTCGATCTCCGAGCCCTTGACGTCGGTGCGGAGGTCGAACACGACGTCGGCCATGTGCTCCGTGTAGCCGCGGTTCGCCGACTCCTCGTCGCGCTTCATCCCGTGGAGGACGGCCAGCCCGCCGGTGTTGACCATATGCGTCTGGAGTTCGTTGAGGAACTGCCGGTAGCGCGCGGGCTCGGGCTCTTCGAGCGCGTCGACGACGTCGATGACGAGGTTCGCACCCTCCGGGAGGTCGCGGACGAAGCGGTTCGCCGTGTCCAGCGGCGCGTTGCCGCCGACGTCACGGATCGTCGGGTCGCCGACGTGGCCCGGCATCCGATCGAGGGCGTCGCGGACGGCCTGGTCCGAGCGGATCGTCGTGAGGTACAGCGTCGCGCGGACCGCGGTCAGTTCGTAGAGGAACAGCTCCGACTGGCTGGCGGGGTCCGCCGCGAGGAGCACGATGCTCCCCGGCGGGATCCCCCCGTCGAGTTGGCGATCGAGGACGCTGACGCCGGTCGAGAGCCGTGATGCCACAGCGGGGGTACGAAGGCGACGGGCTTAGGCTTTCTGTCGATCCGGGAGGGAGCGGGCGAGACCGTCGTACGCGCGGCTGACGGCCGGGGATTCGAGCGGCGTCGCCGCGGGCGGCACCGTCGCGAGCACGGGACAGCCGAGCAGGTCGGCGACGCCGGGCGGCTCGATGCGGGCGCGGACAAGCACCGCGCCGACGACGCGAGTGCCGAGCGCGCGGGCCATCGCCGCCGTCTTCGCGGCGTCGCGCAGCGCCGGCACGCAGGGCGTGGCGACGAGGAGGACCGCGTCCGCGACCCGGAGCGGTACGGCGGCGTCGGGGCCGGCGCCCGCGGGGCAGTCGACGAGCACGCGGCCGCCGAAGTCGGCCAGGCGTCGGAGCCGGTTCCCGATACCGTCGGGCGCGTTCCGCGGCGCCGGTCGGATCAGCGTCTCCCGGCCGTCGGGGTCTGGATGGCCGGGGCTTCCGCCGGGCGGGTCCCGCGGGACGCCGGCGAGCGAGTGGAGGTTCGGGAGGTCGCAGTCGGCGTCGACGGCGAGGGCGGGGCCGTCGAGGGCGCGGGCCAGCCCGAGCGTCGTGGTCGTCTTCCCGCTTCCTCCCTTGCCGCCGGCGATCGCGAGCATACCGCTCCTGGCCCCGGTCTCGTATATAAATCCTCGGCGGGCGCCGCGAGAAACGGACGGACGAGCGGGCGACGGCCGGTCAGTCGTGACAGCAGCCGCCGGCCTCGCCGCCGAAGTCGACGTCGAGGGGCGCGGAGATGGCCTCGTTGACGGCCTCCAGGCGGTCCTGGAGTTCCTCCTGGGCGTCGACGTACTCCGCCATCTTCGGCATCGCGTGGAGCTCCTCCTGGGCCTCCTGGACCTTCTGCAGGGACTCCTCGCTCGCCTGACCCATCTGTCGGGCCTGCATATACTGATCGCGGAGCTCGCGGAACTCCGAGATCTGCGCCTGGACCTCGTCGTCGGCCTCGACGGCCGCCTTCGCCTCCTCGAACGCCTGGTACTCCGGCGTCTCGGCGATGGCGTCGCCGAGTTCCCGACCGAGCTCTTCGAGCTTGTCCGTCTGGACGCTCATACTCGCACCTGAGGGCGCGGCGCGTTTCAAGCTACCGGACGGCGCGGCCGCGGCCGGGGCTCGCCCCGGGTCGAGGAGGCGACCGAACCGGACGTTCACGGTCGTTTTCCTCCGATTGCGGAACCGCCGAGGTTATTGGCGTCGGCGGGCTACGGCGGTGCAATGAGCCAGGACGCCGCCACCGAGGGAGACCTCCGAAACACCGGGATGTCGCTGAAGCACGACCGGGAGTGGGACTACGAACTCGACCGCATCGTCGAGGAGATCGAAGAGCGCGACGCTAGCCGCGTCGGATTGCAGTTCCCCGAGGGGCTGAAGCGCCGCGGCCCGGCCGTCGCCGACGACCTCCGGGAACTGTGCGACGACGACGTGACGTTTATGCTGTCGGGCCAGCCCTGCTACGGCGCCTGCGACCTCGACACCTACCTGATGCGCCGCACCGACGTCTTCGTCCACTTCGGTCACTCCCCGATGAAGGAGTCGGACAAGATCATCTACGTCCCTCTCTTCTCGAACGTCGACCCGTTCCCGATCCTCGAAGAGGCCGTCGACGAACTCCCCGACGAGGAGGTCGGCCTCGTCACGACCGCCCAGCACATGAACCGCTTCGACGAGATGGTCGCGTGGCTCGAAGAGCGCGGCTACGACGTCCACACCCGTCGCGGCGACGATCGCCTGACCTACGAGGGCCAGGTGCTCGGCTGCAACTACGCGTCGGCCGACATCGACGCCGACCAGGTGCTCTACGTCGGCGGCGGGAAGTTCCACCCGCTCGGCCTCGCGATGGAGCACCCCGAAAAGAAGGTGCTGATCGCCGACCCCGTCAACAACGTCGTGACCGTCGCCGACACGGAGAAGTTCATGAAGCAGCGCTACGGGGCCGTCCACCGCGCGATGGACGCCGAGAAGTGGGGCGTCATCTTCTGCACGAAGATCGGTCAGGGCCGGATGGAGATCGCCGAGGAGATCATCGAGGACAACGACGACGCCTACCTCATCACGATGGACGAGGTGACGCCCGATCGACTGCGAAACTTCGACATGGACGCGTTCGTCAACACGGGCTGTCCGCGGATCACGACCGACGACGGCCCGCAGTTCCACAAGCCGATGCTGACGCCCGGGGAGTACCGGATCGCCGTCGGCGACGAGCCGCTCGATTCGCTCTCGTTCGACACCTTCCACGGCACCTGGTAGGTCGTTACTCCGCGCGCGCCTCGCGCTCGACGTACTCCACCGCTTCTTCGGCCGTCTCGACGGCCTCGACGTGTGCGGCCTCGTGAGTGCCGATGCCGGCGGTCGGCCGGTCGTAGACCGACGCGAAGCCCAGTTCCGAGAGCGTGCCGCCCCCGCCGTCGACCGCGACGACCGCGTCGCCGTTCATCACCACGAGGGGGTTCCGCGCGTGGCCCAGCCCGGTCGCGATCGCCTCGTCGACGTACTCGTTCGCGTCCGCGCGACGGTCCGTGGGGAGGATGCCGATCGTGTGGCCGCCCGCGTCGGCGGCGCCGCGGCAAACGGCCTCCATCACGCCGCCGAGGCCGCCGCAGACGATCGTGTGGCCGCGCTGGGCGAGGACCCGGCCGAGGCTCTCCGCCGTTTCCGCCTCGCTCGCGTCGATGCTGCTTCCGCCGATGACGCTGACTCGCATACCCGGTGGTGTGCGGCGTCGGCGGTAGTGGTTTCGGCTCCGATCGCAGAGCGCCGCAGACCGGTCTACGATCGGACCTCGATCGACTCGACCTCGGCGACGACCGGGAGGGTCGTCACGTCGTCGCTCGGCCCGCAGCCGTCGCGGGGCTGTGCGCGCAGTGGCTCGACCGCGTCTGCGCCCACGACCGGGCTCCGCGTCTCCAGGACGTAGGCGCTGTGGGCGTCGTCGTCGCCGAGCGGGACGAGGTGGAGGATCCGCCGGTCGACGATCCCGTCGATGTCGACGTCCTTCTGCCGCGCGTCGACCGTCTCCTCGCGGACCGCGGCCACGCGGGTGACGACCGGCGACGCGAAGTCGACGCCGCCGACCGTCGCGTCCTCGGTCGCCAGCGTGAGCCGTACTTCGTCGCCCTCGGTCGCCTCGGCGACCCGATCGAAGACCGCTGAATCGGCCGTCATCAGCGGGGCTTAGGACGGGGCCGTCAAGAAGGCTCGCACGCGCGGGTGGGCGTTGTGGTCACTCCCCGCCGTCGATCGCCGTGCCGTCCGCCCGCTTCGGCCCCTCGGAGTCGTACACGACGACGCCGTCGGCGTCGACCGGCGCGTAGTTGTCGCGGACGCCGATCGCCTCTTCGAGTTCGCGGACCGCGCGCTCCTTCAGCGCCGCGGCCAGCTCTTCGGCGTCCGCGCGGGAGATGTCGCGGCCGAGCCCCTCGCACTCGTGGGCGCGGACCATCCCCTCCTCGTCGACGGCCTCGCCCATCGGCTGGCTCGTACCGCCGAGCGCGACGCTGAAGGGGTAGGTCCGGCAGATGAGCGGTCGGTCGGAGTGGATCCGGCAGGCGCCCTCGGTCTCTCCCTCCTCGTAGAACGCGCAGTCGCCGCAGGCGTCCGTCTGGAGCGCCCACTCGAACGTCTCACCGTCGGCGCTCCCGTCGCCCTCGGGGAGCCCGTACGGCATCGGTCGGGCGACGTCGCGCCAGTCGTATGCGTCGACATCGTCGGTCTCGTCGTCGACATCGTCGGTCTCGTCGTCGACGTCGTCGGTCTCGTCGCCGCCGTCATCGGCTTCGGCCGCCGCCTCCTGAATCCGCCGGATCTCGTCGGGGAACACGGTCGCCGTGTGCGGCTCGGTTTCGTCGTCTTCGTCCGCGTGGCCCTTGCAGCACGCGCCGCAGCGCGTACACTCGAAGCCGATGGACTCGATGGCGTCCGCGAGGTCCGACACCGACAGCTCGCGGGCGCGGTCGAGCTCCGCTTCCAGGGAGGGGGCCTCGCTCACGTCTCTGTGTCCCGGCGACGCGAACAAAACGCTCCCGGTCGGGGGCGGGGAAATAGAGGGAAGCCGCGAGTCGACGTCACCGCGGCGCGACCGTCTCGGCGTCGCGGTCGAAGTCGACGCGGCGCTCCGTCGCGAGCTTCTCCAGGTGGGCGACGACGGTCCGGCGCGCGAGGTCGCGGACGCCGGCTAGGTCCGCGTCGTAGGCCGCATCGAGCACCGCGTCGACGTCGCCGGCGCCCGCGCGGACCGCATCGAGGACCCGTCGCTCCCGGTCGAGGCGGTGGCGGTAGAGCCGCTCGCACGCGGTGCGGGGCTCCTCGATCACGGGCCCGTGACCGGGGAACAGCCGCGGCGGGTCGCGGGCGATGAGGCGGCGGAGCGCGACCAGGTACGCGCGGACGTCGCCCTCGGGCGCCGCGACGGCGACGCTGCCCTCGGCGGTCGCGACGTCGCCGCAGAGGACTCCCCGATCGGTCTCGAAGGCGACGTGGTCCGGGGCGTGGCCGGGGACGTCGAGCACGGAGGCGCCCGTCGGGAGGTCGGTGCCCTCGACGAAGGTCCGGTCGGGCCCTGTGCCCGTCGCCTCGACGAAGCGGCCCTCGCGACCCCGGCGGCACCAGACCGTCGCGTCCGTCTCGGCGGCGTAGTGGGCGACGGCGCCGACGTGATCGGGATGCGCGTGCGTGACCGCGAGGTGTTCGATCGAGGCGTCGGCGACGGCGGCGTCGAGGTCGTCGCTGCGCGCCGGCGGATCGACGAGGAGGGCGTCGTCGACGAGGTACGCGTTCGTCGAGCCCGTCGGGACCGGATCCTCGACGGGGACGGCGATGCGGCGGACGGAGGGACGGTCGCGAGACGAGGGCGTCACGGGTGAGTGAAGAGAGAGCAGAGCGGAGATTTGCGGGAGCGCCGGGGTCTACGTGTTGAGGTAGTAGACCTGCTTGCGGGCGTCCTTGAAGCTGTAACGCGAGCCGACGATCTCCGCCTCTTCGAGGCGGTTGAGGGCGTAGCGGACCGTGCGGTCGGGGAGGAGCGACTCCTCGGCCAGCTGGCCCTGCGAGAGCGGCGCGTCGCTTTCGAGGACTTTCGCTACGAGCTTCGCGCTCGGGGGAAGCTCGCGGAGGCGATCGCGGTACTCCGACTCCGAGAGAAGGTCGTCACCGTCGAGGTCTGCGGTACTGGTGCTCATATACACCCGGAGACATCTATTCGTGGTAAAGGTTGGCTACAAGTGTGTGAATACACTCGGTATAGATTATACACATATAAGGTTTCGACGCCGGCATAGTTTGACGGGCGGGGCCCCGCGTCCGGCCCGATCGGCCCACGCGCCGTCCGTCGGCGGGAAGGACGGCGCGCATCCAGTACGGTTTTAGTCCGCGAGCGTGGACGGGTAGGTAGCGTGAAAGGAAAGGAGTGGTACCAGGCCGACGACGTCGCCGAAGAGTACGACTCGAAGCGGTTCTCGCGCGGCGGCAGACTCATCGACGACCGCGAGAAGAAGGCCGTACTCGACGCGCTGGCCCCCGTCGAGGGCGAGGACGTCCTGGAGATCGCCTGCGGCACGGGACGGTTCACGGCGATGCTGGCCGAGCGGGGCGCGAACATCGTCGGTCTCGACATCTCCGAGGCGATGCTGGCCCAGGGCCGCGAGAAGGCCCGGAGCGCCGGCGTCGCCGACCGCATCGAGTTCCTCCGCGGCGACGCCGCCCGGCTCCCGTTCCCCGACGACCACTTCGATGCGGTCTTCGCGATGCGGTTTTTCCACCTGGCCGAGACCCCGGCGAAGTTCATGGCCGAGATGGCCCGCGTCTCGAAGGACGTCGTCTTCTTCGACACCTTCAACGACCGGAGCACGCGCGTGGTCTACAACTGGCTGCTCCCGATGGGCTCGCACCTCTACTCGGCGTCGCAGGTGAACCGCCTCCTGGACGGCGCCGGCCTGCGGCTGGTCGACGACCAGCACGACTTCCTGCTCCCGTACGGCTTCTACCGGAAGATCCCGAACGGCGTCGCCCAGGAGTTCCGCGACCTCGACACCTCGCTGGGCGAGGCGACGATCGGCCCGTGGTCGGTCGGCGACGCCCTGGCGTCGGTGTCGTACTGGACGGCGACGGTCGACGACGAGTAGCGCACCGCGGCCGGAACGGCCCGCCTCGGGACCGCACCGGGCGCTCCGAGGTGCGACATTTAAGTTCTCGTGTCGCAACCGACCGGTATGGAGCTCTCGGTAGTGGTCCCGACCCTCAACGACCGGGACCGCCTCGCGGCCACCCTCGACGTCCTGGCCGCGAACGCCGCCGACGCCGAGGTCGTGGTGGTCAACGGCCCGTCGGCAGACGGGACCACCGGGATGGTCCGCGACCGAGACGACGTCGACGTCCTCGTGGAGGTCTCCGACCGGACGCTGAACGTCTCCCGGAACGCGGGCATCCAGGCCGCCTCGGGCGACATCGTCGCCTTCCTCCGCAGCGACCTCGCGATCGAGGAGACGTGGGTCGACGCCATCGAGGCCGGCCTTGAGCGAGCGCCGGTCGTGACGGGGCCCGTCCACGAGACCCTGCCCGCGGGGATGACGACAACCCAGCCGGAGGCCCGGCGGATCCGCGGCCGCGACGTGACGTACTTCAACGGCGACAACGTCGCCTTCCGTGCGGACGTCCTGGCGGAGATCGACGGCTTCGACGAGTACCTGGAGACCGGCGGCGCCCGCGACGCCGCCCACCGGCTCGCGGGGCTCGGCCGCGACGTCACCTGGGCCGCGGACATGTGCGTCCGCACCGAGTACGAGGCCGACGGCGGGACGGACGAGCGGAACATCGGCTGGAAGTACCGCGCGCTCGCCTATCGCCTCGTCAAGAACTACGGGGTCCGCCCGACGATCCTCCGGCGGATCGCCTCCCACGCCGGGGCGGACGCCCTCGCGGCCGCGCGGGACGTCGTTCGCGGCGAGGCCACGCCCACCGGGTGGGTCGGCAACGGCCGCGACGTGATCGTCGGCGTCGCGACCGGCTGGTCGGACGGCCTCGTGGCGCGGGCGCGGGACCGCTCGGACACGCGGAACCCCCACGGCTGCTCGAAGCGCGCGGACCGGGCGGTCGCGAAGTACGACTGGCGCTGAGAGCGGAGAGTCCCGGCCCAATTTCGGACTGTTTTACACCTTTACGACTCGCCGGGCGCGAGCCCCTCGACCACGCGGGAGGCGTTCGCCGAGAAGGCCCGCCGCATCACGTCCTCGGAGACGTCGAGCGTCAGGATCTCCATCACGCCGACGCTCGGGTGGATCTCGGGCGCGCCGCTGCCGAACATCACGCGGTCGGGGTGTTCCAGGAGCGCCCGTTCGAGCACGCTCCGAAAGCGGACCTGGTGGGTGT
Source organism: Halobellus sp. MBLA0158 (assembly GCF_041477585.1). NCBI lineage: Archaea > Methanobacteriati > Methanobacteriota > Halobacteria > Halobacteriales > Haloferacaceae > Halobellus > Halobellus rubicundus. The sequence goes on along the minus strand of NZ_JBGNYA010000001.1, from coordinate 1,041,847 downwards.
CCAGGTACAGGTGGTCGTGCTCGCCGAGCAGGTCGATCGCCTCGCGCATCAGGTCCCGGTCGAGCGGATAGCCGCCGAACCCCGAGAGGACGACGGGGAACTCCCGATCGAGGAGGGTCTCGGCGACGGCCCCCGGCGGGAAGTCGCGGCCGCCGTGGACCACGACCGGGAGGGAGACCGCCTCTAGCTCCGCCAGCGTCTCGTCGTCCGGGAGCCCGTCCGTCGAGGGCGCGAGCGTGAAGCCGTGGAAGCGGTCGTCGTAGGCGTACTGCTCGATGTCGTCGGGGCCGGCGTGGTGGGGCTCCCGGGAGGCGGTGAGGTTGCGCAGGCGCGCCGTGGCGCGGTCGCTCGGGTCGCGCGGGCCGCCGATCCGCGCGAACGCCAGGAAGGGCCGATCGACGCTGAGACGAGCGACGGCGTTGTTGGCGCGGAGGTACCCCTCGTCGGGGGGGCGGTGCCCGGGCGAGACGACCGCGCGGACGACTCCCGCCTGGTGCAGTTCGCGTTCGAGCGCCTCGGGAGTCGTCTCGCGGCCGCGGGTGGCGACCTCCTCCTCGTCACCGGGGTCGAGGCGGGCGTGGAGGTCGACGACCCGGAACCCGTGGTTCAGCTCCAGCATCGTCGAACACTGATGCGGCGACCCAAATATACCTTGGCGACCGACGGTCCGGAGCCGAGACAACTAAAATGAGGTACGATATGTGATATTTAGGCCGAAAAATTGTCCCACTTTTGCGATCACACAGAGCGGGACGAATCCCAAATGAGACTCTGACACGCTCTATCCCGAAATTTCCGGCATCTATATATAGAACCGCTGGCGTCCCTCTCTGTGAGGTTTACATAACTATGTCTACACGAATGCAACCCCTGTACGTCCTTTCCGGGAACAGCGACCGAACGCACGGTGCCGACGCTCAGCGGTCGAACATTCGTGCCGGCAAGGCGGTCGCGAACGCGGTACGGACGACGCTCGGGCCGCGCGGGATGGACAAGATGCTCGTCGATTCGAGCGGCGAGGTCGTGATCACGAACGACGGCGCGACCATCCTGGCGGAGATGGACATCGAGCACCCGGCGGCGCAGATGATCGTCGAGGTGGCCCAGACCCAAGAGGAGGGCGTCAGCGACGGCACGACCACGGCGTCCGTGCTGGCGGGCGAACTGCTGGCCCAGGCCGAGCACCTGCTTGACGACGACCTCCACCCGACGGTGATCGTCGAGGGCTACAACGAGGCCGCGCGGCTGGCCCAGGAGGCCATCGACGAACAGACCCTCGACGTGCGGCTCGACGACGACGTGCTCGCGGCGGTCGCGGAATCTTCGATGACCGGGAAGGGTACCGGCGACGTCACAGCGGACGTGCTCGCGCGCCACGTCGTGAACGCGGTCCGCGCGGTCTACAACGGCGAGGGGCGGTTCGATCCCGACGACGTGCGGATCCTCACCCACGTCGGCGCGTCGTCGTCGGCGACGGAGCTCGTCGAGGGCGTCGTCGTCGACGAGGAGCCGGTCCGCGACGGGATGGCCCGGACGGTCGAGGACGCGACGGTCGCCGTTCTGACGACGAAGCTCGACGTCCGCGAGGGCGAGGGGGACGCCGAGTACCGCATCACGTCGGTCGATCAGCTCGAAGCCGTCATCGACGCCGAGGACGCCGAGCTGGCGGGCTACGCGGAGGCCCTCGACGAGGCCGGCGTCGACGTCGTGTTCTCCACGAAATCGATCGCCGACCGCGTGGCGGCCCACCTCGAACGGCGCGGCATCGTCGCCTTCGAGAGCCTCAAGACCGGTGACGCGCGGGCCATCGCCCGCGCGACCGGCGCGAAGCAGCTCGGCGACGTCCGCGAGCTCGACGCGGCCGACTTCGGCCACGCCGACCGCGTGTCGGTGGCCGACTTCGGCGCCGACGACCTCACCTTCGTCGAGGGCGGCGACGCCGCCGAGACCGTCACGCTCCTCGTCCGCGGCGGGACCGAGCACGTCGTCGACGAGCTGGAGCGCGCCATCTCCGACGCCGTCGGCGTGACCGTCGCCGCCATCGAGTCCGGGGGCGTCGTCCCCGGCGCCGGCGCGACGGAGATCGCGATCGCAGAGCACGTCCGCGCGGCCGCCAGCGGCGTCCACGGGCGCCAGCAGCTCGCCGTCGAGGCCTTCGCCGACGCGATCGAGGCGCTCCCGCGGACGCTCGCGACGAACGCCGGAATGGACCCGATCGACGCCGTGGTCGAGCTCCGGGCGACGTTCGACCGCGAGGGCGTCGCGGGCGTCATCGCCGTCGGCCGGACCGGCGAGGTCGGCGATCCCGTCGCGGCCGAGATCTTCGACCCCGCGGCCGTAAAGCGCGAGGCGGTCACCGCCGCGACCGAGGCGGCGACGATGGTCGTCCGGATCGACGACGTCATCGCCGCGAACTGACGCGCGCCGAACCGACCTCCGATCGGGCGGCCGAGTCGAACGTGTTCGGACCGCCGTGATCAACCCTTTTCCTTGTCAGTCGTCCAGCGCCCGGCGATGGGCGAGAATCTCGGACTCACCGAAGCCGTCTCGATCGCGCTCGGCGGGATGATCGGCGGCGGCATCTACGCCGTCCTCGGCGTCGTGACGCGAATCACCGGCGCGGCGACGTGGGCGGCGTTCGTCCCGACTCGCCTCACTCCGAGAGGACGACCTCGTCGCCGGGCGCAAGGCCGAACGCCTCGTCGCCCCGTCCCCGATTGACGTCGCACTCGACGTAGCCGTGGCTCCCGACCGTCACCAGCCGCTCGCCCTCGCCGACCTCGGCGAAGGCCGTGACGGCCGGCGCGGGAGTGCCGTTCACCGCGATTTCGGTCCCCGTCTTGCCGTCGAGGAACGACCCCGGGACGTTGGTGATCGCGTTGCCGAAGTCGTCGACGACGAGCACCTCGCCGCGGGCCTCGCTTCCCTCGACGGACGCCTCGGGGAATCGGCAGTCGACGAGCGCGTTGGGCGCCTCGGTGACGGAAACCGTCTCCACGCGGGAGACCGCCGGGAGCGACGCCAGGGCGTCGACGCCGGCCTCGTGGACCTCGGCCGCGGCCGGCGCGAACACGTCGCGGCCGTGGAACGTCGACGAGGCGGGGTCGGCGTACTCGTAGACGAAACAGTCGACGGTCGGCTCCTTCTCAGAATCCGACTCAGCCGCGCGCTCGGCGATCCGGCGCGCCGCCGGCAACAACACGCCGTTGTCGGGGCCGACGAGCGCGTGGTCGCCCGCGCGGACGACGACGGCGTCGCGGTCGGTCCCGACGCCGGGGTCGACGACGACCAGGTGGACCGCCGGCGGGAAGTACGGGAGCGTCTCGCGGCACCAGAAGGCCGCCGCGCGGACGTCCTGGCGGGGGAAGTCGTGGGCGACGTCGACGAGGCGCGCGTCCGATTCCTGAAGGATGACGCCCTTCATCGCGGCCGGATACGGGGTACCGAAGTCGGAGGCGAGGGTGATCATCGTCTCACTCGGGGTCGCTGGCGCCGTCGCTGCCCGCGTGGGCCTCGTCGACCACCTCGCCGTTCGTGTCGGTGTCGCTGACGCGCTGGATGCGCTCGATGCCGTCGATCTCCTCGATCACGTCGACGACGGGTGCGGGGACGAGGCTCTCCCAGTCGTCGCCGTGGATCATCCGCGAGCGCAGTTCGGCCCCTTCGAGGACGTCGCGGTTGAACATCGGCGACTGCCGGACCTCGACGCCCGCCTCCGAGAACAGTTGGATCACGAGCGGATTGTTCGAGTAGGCGACGTCGAACGCCGGCGACATACTCTGGACGTGGCTCACCCACACGGAGTTGCGTTCGAGGTCCTCGATCGGCACCGCGTAGGTGGTGATGTCGAGTTCGGCGACCGACTTCGTGACCATCATCAGGCGCTCGCCGGCGGTGAAGGGATTCCGCGGCGTGTGGGAGTCGCCCGCCGAGCCGATCCCGAGGACGAGCTCGTCGACCTCGCTCGCGATCTCTGTGACCATCCGATGGTGACCGTCGTGGTAGGGCTGAAACCGGCCGATGTAGAACCCCCGCATACGTCGGGAGTCGGCCGCATCGTTTATAAATACCCCGGGATGTGGCGACGGGCGTATATCACTTATAAACCGACTCAGCCTCACGATTTCCGGATTTTACGGAATGAGAATTCGAGGAGAAAGTATATCAGTCGCCCGGCCTTGGTTCCACGTAGCGAAGTATTCTATGAGTAACGACACGGATGCCGACAAGAACTCCCCCGAAGAGGGGGGCGGCGTCACCGACGGGGCGCCCGACTCGCCGCCGTCCGAGGAGGACGCGGGCGAGGGGTTCCGCGACGGTGTCGCCGACGAACCGGCCGACGGGCCCGGCGGGTCCGACGAGCGCGGCGGCCGCTCCGAGCACCGGAACGGTCAGGTCGACCCAGATCCGAATCCGAATCCCGATCCGGATTCGGGCCCCGGGTCCGACGTCGACGAGGGGACGGGGACGATCGACGACCTCGGGAGCGACGTCGAGGTCGACGCCGAGGTCGCCGAAGACGTCGACGAGGACGACCTCCTCGGCGGTCTGCGGATCGACTCGACCGACGAGATCGACGTCCCCGACCGGCTCGTCGACCAGGTCATCGGCCAGGAGCACGCCCGCGACGTCGTGATGAAGGCCGCCAAGCAGCGGCGGCACGTGATGATGATCGGCTCGCCCGGGACGGGCAAGTCGATGCTGGCGAAGGCGATGTCGGAGCTCCTCCCGCCGGAGGAACTCCAGGACGTCCTGGTCTATCACAACCCCGACGACGGCAACAACCCGAAGGTCCGGACCGTCCCGGCCGGCAAGGGCGAACAGATCGTCGAGGCCCACAAGGAGGAGGCGCGCAAGCGCAACCAGATGCGGTCGTTCCTGATGTGGATCATCATCGCGATCGTCATCGGCTACTCCTTCATCATCGCGGGCCAGATCCTGCTGGGGATCCTCGCGGCCGGGGTCATCTACCTCGCGTTCCGCTACGGCTCCCGCGGCGGCGACGCGATGGTGCCGAACCTCATCGTCAACAACGCGGACACGACGACGGCGCCGTTCGAGGACGCGACGGGCGCCCACGCCGGCGCGCTGCTCGGCGACGTCCGCCACGACCCGTTCCAGTCCGGCGGAATGGAGACGCCGAGCCACGACCGCGTCGAGCCCGGCGCCATCCACAAGGCCAACAAGGGCGTGCTGTTCATCGACGAGATCAACACGCTCGACATCCGCAGCCAGCAGCACCTGATGACGGCGATCCAGGAGGGCGAGTTCCACATCACCGGCCAGTCCGAGCGCTCCTCGGGCGCGATGGTCCAGACCGAGCCCGTCCCGACGGACTTCATTATGATCGCCGCGGGGAATCTCGACGCGATGGAGAACATGCACCCCGCCCTGCGCTCGCGGATCAAGGGCTACGGGTACGAGGTGTACATGGACGACACCATCGAGGACACCCCCGAGATGCGCCGGAAGTACGCCCGCTTCGTGGCCCAGGAGGTCGCGAAGGACGGGCGCCTGCCGGAGTACTCCGCGGAGGCCATCGAGGAGGTCATCCTCGAAGCGCGGCGCCGCGCCGGCCGCAAGGGCCACCTCACGCTCAAGCTCCGGAACCTCGGAGGCCTGGTCCGCGTCGCCGGCGACATCGCCCGCTCGGAGGACGCCGACTTCGTCACCCGCGACCACGTGTTACAGGCGAAGGGCCGGAGCCGCTCGATCGAGCAGCAGCTCGCCGACGACTACATCGAACGGAGGAAAGACTACGAGCTCCAGGTCTCGGAGGGCTACCAGGTCGGCCGCGTCAACGGTCTCGCCGTGATGGGTGAGGACTCGGGGATCATGCTCCCCGTGATGGCCGAGGTCACGCCCTCGCAGGGGCCCGGCGAGGTCATCGCTACTGGACAATTGAAGGAGATGGCCCAGGAGGCCGTCTCGAACGTCTCGGCGATCATCAAGAAGTTCTCCGACGAGAACATCTCCGAGAAGGACATCCACATCCAGTTCGTCCAGACCGGCCAGCAGGGCGTCGACGGCGACTCCGCCTCCATCACGGTCGCGACGGCCGTGATCTCCGCGCTTGAGGGCGTCGGCGTCGACCAGTCGCTCGCGATGACCGGGAGCCTCTCGGTCCGGGGCGACGTCCTGCCCGTCGGCGGCGTCACCCACAAGATCGAGGCCGCCGCGAAGTCCGGGTGCGACCGGGTCATCATCCCGGCCGCGAACACCCAGGACGTGATGATCGAAGAGGAGTACGAGCAGATGGTCGAGATCATTCCGGTCTCCCACATCAGCGAGGTCCTCGACATCGCGCTGGAAGGCGAGCCCGAGAAGGACTCGCTCGTCGACCGCCTCAAGAGCATCACCGGCTCGGCGCTCTCGCAGGGCGAGAACGTCTCCAGCCCGTCGAGCCCGAGCCCGCAGTAGGGTAGATGCCCGAGTGGGCGACGTTCGCGGGGTTCGCGTTCGTCGTCACCGCGGGCCTGCTTCTTCTTTCACACGCGTCCAAGAGTATCCTCCAGGAGCGTCCCGACGACGCCGGCGAGCCGCCGGCGAATCACCGTCTCGGCGAGCCGACGAGCGACACCGTCGGCGATGCGACCTCTCCTCGTAACGAGGAGTCGATCACGCTCCCGAAGTCCGGCGTCGAGTTCCGGGTCCGCCAGGGGCGCTCGCCCGAAGGCGTGAGCGAGCCGCGGTCGCGACTGGCCGACGTCTCGACGGCGTCGCTCCTGGCGAACGTGGCCGTCTCCCAGGGCGTCTTCGGCGTGGTGCTCCTCGCGGGCGCGTGGTACGCGGAGATCCCCGCTCGGGCCTTCGGACTCGCGCCCGAGGGGGTCGGCCTCGGCGCCGCAGCGCTCGGCGTCGGCGTCGGCCTCGTACTCTATGCGGCGAACGAGGCCGGGGCGGCCGCGGGAACGCAGTTCGGCCTCGGCGTCGGCGACGGCGAGCGCCTGCGGAGCGCGCTCGCGCCCGAGACGGCGGGCGGGTGGGCGCTCTTGCTCCTGGTCGTCCTGCCGGTCATCGCCGGCTTCGAGGAACTGCTCTTCCGCGGCGCGCTCGTCGGCGTCGTCAGCGCGGGCTACGGGATCTCCCCGTGGGCGCTGGCCGTCGTCTCGTCGGTCGCGTTCGCGCTCGGACACGGCGCGCAGGGGCGACTTGGCGTCGTCGTGACCGGCGCGCTCGGCTTCGTCCTCGCGGCGACGTTCGTCGTCACCGGGAGCCTGCTCGTCGTGATCGTCGCCCACTACCTGATCAACGCCTTAGAGTTCGTCGTCCACGAGGGGTTCGGCGTGGAGTGGCCGCCTAGCGTAGGCGGATAGGTCGGACCGAAATCGGACGACTGGTCCGGTGAGCTGCATTGTCAGATCACAACAATGAAGTGAGCCGAATCTGAGCCACGGGGTAGATGGTGGACAGAAGTCGGCGGCTGGCGCTGAAGAAGCTGAGTGCGACGGCTCTCGTCGGATCGCTCTCCGGACTGGCGGGATGCACCGTAGAGATTCCGTCCGTGGAAGTCCAGGTGGGCGACGGGGGCGACGGGAGCGACGAGGACGAACCGACCGAACAGGCGGATCCGGCGACCGACTCCGAGGGCGCGTCCGGCGAATCGACCGAGACGCCCCCCGAGACGGCATCGCCGCGTCCCTCGGAGATGGAGACGGTGACGACCACGGCCACGAGTACGGCGACCGAGGCGTCGACAGCGACGTCCACGGAAACCGAGACATCGACGCCGACTGCGACGCCCACGGCGACACCGACCGCAACCGCGACGCCCGACGACGACAGCGCACTCGTCACGCGATATCGGTTCGAGGGAGGCCTCGCCGACGAGACCGGCACCTACGACCTCTCGGGGTCGGGAGTCGAATACGCATCGGGGCCCGAAGGGTCCCAGTCGGCGTCGTTTCCCGGCTTTGCGTCGGTCGATTTCATCGAGATCGAAACGGACCAGCCCTACACGTTCTGCCACTGGCTGAAGGACGACGAGACGAACTCCAGGTGGGACGACGACCTCCTCTGGAAGGTAACGACGGAGAACGGAAACAGCGTCGGGTCGTTCTGTGACACGAGCGGCGACCCGTTCCTCTTCACTTCGGGAGCCAACACGGTGGGCGAGAGTTCCGCGAACGTCCTCGACGGCGAGTGGCACCATGTCGCGTTCGTCTACGACCAGCCGAACGATCGGATGAAACTGTACGTCGACGGGAGCGAGGACTACGCCATCGACTACACTGACAACATTCGGGGCACGGACACGGCGCTGATGTTCGGCAACAACGGCGCCGACGGCTGGAAGGACTACAACGGCGGACTCGACGACTACCGATTCTACCGCCGCGCGCTGAGCGCCTCGGAGATCAGCGACATCGCCGGGCGATAGTCCCCACAGTCCGGCTTACGCCCCCTCGATCGCCCGCAGTCGCTCGGCCACCGCCGACGGCGCGGCTCCCGGGGCGTCGCGGACGCGGTGATCGGGCACGAAAAGCGGCACCGGGTTCTCCGCGAGCGCCGTCCGCGCGGTCTCGACGTCCTCCCGCTCGTCGGGGTTGAGGCCGGCCATCCGGATCACGCGGTCGAGCGAGACGGTCTCGCCGTGGGGGACGTTCCGGATCGCCTCCAGCACCTGCCGCTGGTCGGTCGGCACCGTCAGCGCGACCGCAACGTCGTCGAAATGATCCGCCTCGCCGTCGAGGTACGCGAACACGCGGTCCAAGAGCGGGTGGTCGGAGTCCGCGTCGCCCGGGGGCGTCTCGGGGAAGGAGACGCTGATGACCCGACCGCTCGCGACGCCGATCTCGACGGCTCGATCCAACCGCTCGGAGGTCCGAGCGAAGACGCCGACGTCCATACGCCGTCGTTCGGCGGCGGCGGGCTTGAACCTTGAGAACTGGAGCGTCGTGACTGGGAGGGTAGCGTCCGGAAAATCGAGAACGGAGTCTGTCGCCGTCAGCGACAGTCTGTCCCGGTGTTACTGTCGGACGACGTTCGCCGCGCGGGGGCCCTTGGGCGAGGACTCGATGTCGAATTCGACTTCGGTACCTTCCGTGAGGTCTTCGCCGCCGACGTCTTCCATATGGAAGAACACGTCTTCGTCGTCGTCGAGGTCGCCGTCGTCAGTCGAGATGAAACCGTAACCGCCTGTGTCGTTGAAGAATTCAACCTTACCGTGTGCCATTGCAACCGAACGGATGGGAGAGCGGGGGATAATCCTTCCGAGGGTCGAGTTACCACGACCCTTCGGTGGCCGTTCGCCGCAGTTCGGAGCCGGTCGGGCGCCGTCACAGGTGCGGCAGCCGTCGTCAGATGACGTCGTCCGGATCGTGGAGCTCCCGCATCCGCCGCGCTTCGGCGGCGTACTGCTCGCGCTGGGCGGCGTCGTCGACGGCGCCGAGGTTGTCCGGGTCGGCCTCGACGGCCGCGGTCGTGTCGCGGACGTCGCTGAACGAGGTCAGCGCCCGCTCCTTGCGGAAGTAGCGCTCGCCGTCCGGCGTCGCGTACGTGAGGATGATGAGGTTCTGCTCGTCATCCGAATACGTTCGTTCCACTAGCCACACGCGGACGCCGTCGTCGGAGTCCCGGGACACGGGACGGAGTTGCGGCCCAGGCACATTCAATATGGGGGACGACCGGTCTGCCCGAACCTCGCCTGGTCAGCCGAACTGCTCGCGGACGTCCACGACGAGGAGATACGCCGCAATCGAGAGGACGATCGCCGAGAAGACCGTCCAGAGTAGGACGTTGATCCCGTTCGGCCCGGCCCAGTACGGCGTGATCGGCCGCGCGGTCGGGGCGGTGAGCGGCCAGAGCAGGTCGGGCGCGACCGTCGGGTCCGGTCCCAAGAGCGGCCTGTAGTTGTCGGCGAGGAGGTGCGAGAGGTGGGCGAACGCGAAGGCGCCGCTCAGCCGCGGGCGGTCGGTCCGCCACCCGTAGAGGCCGACGAGGGCGAGGAACGGAAGCGCGATCGGAAGCGAGTGCATGAACACCCGCCCGGAGGGGAGCACGCCGAACTGGTGGGCCAGGGGCTTGTCGACAAGGTCAGGGAACTGGCTGCCCAGGAACACGACCGCCGCGAACCGCGGCGTCGGCAACCGCCGATCGCGCGCGAGGACGTACGCCAGCGCGGGGACCAGGGCGACGATGAAGTGCTCGGACGGAAGCACACTCGGACGTGTGCTCGCGGCGACTAAACGACACCGACACGCAAACCTTATGTGCAAAAGAGTCCGTTAATGAACATAGATGAACGCTAATGAGGACAAGCTTGCCCCGGAGGTCCGCTCGATCCTCGCGGCCGCCCGGGAGCGGTCCGGCGGCGGGGCGACCGTCGACGTAGACGCGCGGTCGTTTCCCGTGGCCGTGCGGGCCGCGGAGGCGGACGGACGCGTGCCCGTCGTCGCCGAGGTGAAGCCGACGAGCCCGACGACCGAGGGCGAGCGGACCGACGACCCGGTCGCGCTCGCCGAGGAGATGGTCGCGGGCGGCGCGACCGCGCTGTCGGTGCTCACGGAACCCGAGCACTTCGGCGGGTCGACCGAGAACCTCCGGCGGATTCGGGAGGCAGTCGACGTCCCGGTGCTCCGCAAGGATTTCGTCGTCCGCGAGGCCCAACTGGACGCCGTCGCGTCCGACCTCGTCCTGCTCATCGCGCGCTTCCTCGACGAGCCGGGGACCGATTCGCTCGCGGCGCTGTACGAGACGGCCGAAGCGCGGGGGTCCCAGCCGCTCGTGGAGGTCCACACCCGCGAGGAACTGGAGCGCGCCCTCGACGTGGGCGCGGAGATCGTCGGCGTCAACAACCGCGACCTCGGGGAGCTGGAGGTCGACCTCGGGACGTTCGAGCGGCTCGCGCCCGACGTGCCCGACGACGTGACGCTCCTGGCCGAAAGCGGCGTCACGAGCGTCGACGACGTCCGGCGGATGCGCCGCGCTGGCGCGGACGCGCTCCTGATCGGGACGGCGATCATGGACGGCGACGTCCGGGCCAACACCGAACGGCTGACGGGCGTCGAGGCCGAGAAGGGACGTAGAGGCGACGCGACAGTGACACACACGGGATCCGATACACGATGACACAACAGTACGCGGACGGGAAGTTCGGGGAGTACGGCGGCCAGTACGTGCCGGAGGCGCTGATGCCGGCGATCGAGGAGCTCACGGACGCCTACGAGCGCTACGTGCTGGAGAACGAGGACGGCTTTATGGACGAATTCCGGCGGCGGCTGCGGGACTTCGGCGGACGACCGACGCCGACGCAGTACGCCGAGCGGCTCTCGGAGCGCTACGACCGCGAGGTGTACCTCAAGCGCGAGGACCTGCTCCACGGCGGCGCGCACAAGCTCAACAACGCCCTCGGACAGGTCCTGCTGGCGAAGTACATGGGCAAAGACCGGATCATCGCCGAGACGGGCGCGGGCCAGCACGGCACCGCGACGGCGATGGCGGCCGCGCACCTGGATATGCCCTGCGAGATCTACATGGGCGAACGCGACATCAACCGCCAGCGGCCGAACGTCTTCCGGATGCGGCTCAACGGCTCGGAAGTGAACCCCGTCACGACGGGGCGCGGCACGCTCAAGGAGGCGATCTCCGAGACGATGCGCGACTGGGCGACGAACGTCGAGGACACCCACTACGTCATCGGCTCGGTCGTCGGCCCCCACCCGTTCCCGGCGATGGTGCGGGACTTCCAGGCCGTCATCTCCGAGGAGGCGCGCCGCCAGATCAGAGAGCAGACCGGCGGCCTCCCCGACGCCGTGCTCGCCTGCGCCGGCGGCGGCTCGAACACGATGGGCGCGTTCGCGAACTTCGTCGACGACGAGGGCGTCGCCCTCTACGCCGTCGAGGCCGGCGGCTCCAGCCTCGACGTCGACGAGGAGGCGGGCGTCGCGCCCAACTCCGCGTCGCTGTCGACGGGCGAGGAGGGCGTCCTCCACGGCGCCCGTACGAAGGTCCTCCAGGACTCGGACGGCCAGATCATAGAGAGCCACTCCGTCTCGGCCGGCCTCGACTACGCGGGCGTCGGGCCCGAGCTCGCGCGGCTCGTCGACGACGGCCGCGTCCAGGCGGTCAACGTCGACGACGACAGCGCCCTGGAGGGCTTCCACCGGCTCTCCCAGACCGAGGGGATCATCCCCGCGCTGGAGACCGCCCACGCGTTCGGCTACCTCGAAGAGCACTACGAGGAACTCGGCGAGACCGTCGTCGTGAACGTCTCCGGGCGCGGCGACAAGGACCTAGAGACCGTGATCGAGGAGACCGAAAAGCGCGACATCGAGGGCGCGCCGTCGATGGCGGAGTTCTCGGGGGGGATCTGAGATGGCCGATCACGCCAACTCCGACCTCTACGAGGCCTTCGCCGACGGCCCCGCCTTCGTCCCCTACCTGGCCGCGGGCGACCCCGACTACGACGCCTCGCTCGAATACGTCGAGGCGCTGGCGCGCGGCGGCGCCGACGTGATCGAACTCGGGCTCCCGTTCTCCGAGCCGATCGCGGAGGGGCCGACGATCCAGAGCGCGGTCGTGCGGGCGCTCGAAGGCGGGATGACGCCCGACCGCTTCTTCCAGTTCGTCGAGGACCTCGACGTGGACGTGCCGCTGGTCTGTATGACCTACTACAATCTGATCTACCAGTACGGCTCCGAACAGGGCCCGCGCCCGTTCGTCGAGCGCGCCGCCGAGGTCGGCCTCTCGGGCTTCGTCGTCCCGGACCTCCCCGCCGAGGAGGCGGACCCCCTGCGCGAGGCCTGCGACGAGTTCGGGCTCGATCTGGTGTTCATCGTCGCGCCGACGACCCGCGGCGAGCGCCTCGACCGGATCATGTCGCAGGTGTCGGGCTACGTCTACGTCCAGGCGCGGCTCGGCGTCACGGGCGCGAAGGACGACGTCTCCGGACAGACCGAAGCGAGCCTCGCGCGCCTCTCGGAGTACGACGTCCCCAAGGCGGTCGGCTTCGGGATCAAGATCGGCGACCACGCCGAGCGGATCGTCTCGGCTGGCGCCGACGGGATCATCGTCGGGAGCGCGCTCGTAGACATCGTCGCCGAGGGGACCGAACACGACGACCCGGTCGACGAGATCGCCGACCGACTGGAGGCGAAGGCGCGGGAGCTGAAAGAAGGCGCCCTGCGCGGATACGAACAACGTGTGCCCCAAGCGGAACGCACATAACCGACGGTTGCCACAGCCTCACACACGATGAGCACAGGAGTCTCCGCGCGACTCGAACGCATCTCGACAGGGGGGCGATACCTCGTCGTCCCGATGGACCACGGCATCACACTCGGCCCCGTAAAGGGCCTCGTCGACCTCGAATCGACCGTCGGCGCGATCACCCGCGGCGGCGCCGACGCCGTCCTCACCCAGAAGGGCGTCGCCCCGCGCGTCCACCCGAACAAGAACGGCAAGGGCTACATCGTCCACCTCAACGGCTCGACCGCGATCGGCCCGGACTCGAACGACAAGCGCCAGACCGGCACCGTAGAGGAGGCGCTCCGGGCCGGCGCCGACGCCGTCTCGTTCCACATCAACGTCGGCAGCGACCACGAGCCCGACCAGCTCACGCAGCTCAGCGAGGTGACGGAGACAGCCCACCGGCTCGGCGTCCCCGTCCTCGCGATGAGCTACGCGCGCGGTCCCGGCGTCGACGAACACGACGCCGAGAGCCTCGCCCACGCCGTCCGCATCGCCGAGGAGCTCGGCGCCGACGTCGTCAAGACCGCCTACTCCGGCGGCGCCGACTCCTTCGAGCGAGTCTGTGAGGCCACCCGGCTCCCGGTCGTCATCGCCGGCGGGAGCCGCGGCACCGACCGCGAGACCGCCGAGATGGTCCGCGGCGCGATGGACGCGGGCGCCGCGGGCGTCTCGATGGGCCGGTCGATCTTCCAGCACGACGACCCCGAGGCGATCACCCGGACCGTCAGCGCGATCATCCACGACGACGCCGACGTCGACGAGGCCGTCGAGGCCGGCGGCCTGGGCCTCGAAGCGTAACGCGTAACGCGCGAGACCGAACGCCGCGGCCGCGGCCGCGGACGGACAGTCGAGCCGGAGCCCGCGCGTTTATGACCGTGGCGGGCCAACTCACGCCTATGCCTACGACGCTCGAAGTTCGCTGCACCGACGACGCGTGCGAGATGGATATGTTCGAGCTCCACTACACCTACGACATGCCCGAGGACGTCGGCGTGGGCGACTTCGTCTGCCCGTACTGCCGGGAGAGCGAGCCGCTGGAGGCGATCGAGCTATGAGCGGCTTCCGGGACTCGGGGGGACCGTTCGAGGGCGCAGACCGCCTCCGCGAGATCGGCGAGTCGCTGGCGGGGAACGTCCTCGAACGCGTCGGGCGGAGCGTCGCCCGCGTCCAGGAGCGCAAGCCGCTCCCGCACGACGTCCTGGAGAGCGACGAGGCCTACCTCGTCGTCTTCGACGCGCCAGGCGTCCGCGAGAAGGACGTGCAGGTCCGCTTCGAGGACGGCGTCGTCGAGGTGCGGATCGACCGCTTCCGCGACTTCCACGAGGGCTTCGAGATGCGGTTCCCCGGCCGCGGTCTCTCCCTCGACGGGTCGGCGGCGCTCCCGCCGGAGGCCGACGTCGACGCCGCGGACGCGACCGCGACGGTGACCGACGCGGGCACGCTCCGCGTGCGGCTGCCGAAGCGCGAGTCGGACGGCGACGACGTCGCGGTCGAAGAATAGGATTTAAACGGGCAGTTCCGCGTCGGCGTCGACCACCCGATCGACGTCTTCCGGCGCCGTCCACTCGGTCGTCAGCTCCAGGAGCTGGACGAGCATCCGGCCGGTCGCGCCCCAGACGGTGTAGTCGCCGACGTGGAAGTAGTGGACCCGGTGTTCGCCGTACACCGGGTGTTCGCGCCGCTCGGACTCGTAGTTGTCGAGGTCGATCAGCGCGGGCACCGGGAGCGCGACGACCTCGGCGACCTCCCGCTCGTCGGGGTCGTAGTCGCGGTCGGGGACGCCCGCGACGTACGGGCGGACCGAGTAGTCGGTCACGGTCCGGATGTCGTCGAGCCGGCCGAAGACGGCCGCTTCCTCCGAGTAGAGCCCGATCTCCTCGTTGGCCTCGCGGAGCGCGGTCGACTCCAGCCCCCTGTCTTCGGGCTCCCTGGAGCCGCCGGGGAAGCTCATCTGGCCCGGGTGCTCGCCGAGGTGGTCCGCCCGCTTCGTGAAGAGGACGTGCTCGGTCCCGTCGCGGACGAGGATGGGCGCGAGGACCGCCGCCTGCTGGCCCGCGTCGGTGACCGCCGACGGCGCGTGGTTCGACACCCGCGAGAGATCCATCGTACCGACCGATACGGCCCGCGGGGGCTTATACTGTCCGCTGAAGGATCGTGAAAGATCGGGGCAGAGAGGTCAGCCCTCGTCGAGCGCGGCGTCCAGTCGCTCGCGGACGTCGTCGACGGCGACCGCGTCGGACCACACCGCGACGTCGTAGGTGACGTCGAGGAGCCGACGCATCCGCGCCGCGTCGCCCTCGTCGACCGCGCGGCTCGCGTCGCGGCGGAGCCGCTCGGCGAGGGCCGTCGCCGCGGCCTCGCGGTCGACGTCCCGGGTCGAGACGTCCAGGATGTGGGGGAGGTCCTCCGCGTTCGGCGGGAGTGTCGGGAACGCGGCGGGACCGGGCGCGAGGAGGGCGTCCGCGTCGCGGTTCCCGTCGGTGGTCCCCTCCCCGGCCGCACCGTCCGCGCCGGGATCGTATCGGACCAGCGCGTACGACGCGACGGCGGCGTCGACGGCCGCGGCGACCGCGTCGGCGTCGAGGTCGTCGCCGCGCTTGAACGCCAGTTCGTCGAGGGCGCGTTCGAGTTCGGCCGGCGCGAGCGCCCCGAAGAGGTCGACGACCCCCGCGAGGTCGTCGCCGTCGAAGGGGACCTCGGCCGTCGTCGCGCCCTCCGCGTCGGTTCCCGGTCCCGCCCTGTCAGTCATTCGCCGACCTCCTGGTGGGGCGTCTCGGGAGGCTCGGCATCGGTCTCGGAATCGCCGTCGGTGCGCGTTCGGGATCGGAGGTCCGAATCCGCCTCCGAGCGGGCGTGCCGGCCGCGACGTCCCGCGTCGCCGAACGCCGCGTCCTCCGCGTCGGCCGCGGCGGCCGCGGCCACCGCATCGGGGTCGAGCGGGGCCTCGGTCCAGGGCGGCAGGCGGTCGTCGCCGCCGGTGGGTTCGCGGACCGCGTCGGCGTAGCGGTCGACCTGCGTCCGCTCGCCCTCGCGGTCGAAGTCGAAGCCGTTGAACGCCGCGTCCTCGGCGTACTGGTCGACGAGCCGCAGGGCGGCCTCGCGGTAGCGCTCCCGGAGCGTCCCGAAGTCGACGTCGATCCCGTGCTCGCGGACGCTCCGCAGGAGCGTCTCGCCCACGGAGCCGCTCATCTCGGAGAGTCCGGCCGCGCCGTCGACAGAGCGGTGGTCGTGTTCGTACCGGCCGAGGTCGACCTGCGCCGTCCGGTCGAAGCCCGCGACGTCGAAGGCGTCCGCGAGGGTGCCGACTTCGAGTCCCCACTGCCGCGGCGTCCGCATCCGCTTCGCCGCGCTCGCGGTGGCGGCGAACTCGCCGGCCAGCGCGTACCGGAAGGAGTCCAGATACCGGAGGAACGGCTCGGGGTTCGCATCGCAGAGCGCGCGGACGAGCGGGACGTAGAACAGCCGGAAGAGCCGGCCGTAGAGCCGTCCGTCCTCGACGCGGGCGTAGTACCCCTTCGAGAAGTCGTAGCCCCGAGCGAGCGGGAAGAGCAGGCGGGGCACGAACGACTCGTCGTAGGTCGTCGTGTCGGCGTCGTGGACGGCGACGAACTCCTCGGTCGTCGCGCGGCCGAGCCCCAGCCACACGTCGCGGCCCTTGCCGCGGGCGCCGTCGAGGCCGGCGTCGGCGAGCAGATCGGCGATCCGCGGCCCGTCGCACCACAGCAGTTCCGTGTCGAGATCGTACGTCGAGAGCCACTCGCGGACCGCGCCGACGCGCTCGGCCTCGGCGCGGAGCGGGACGACGACCCGGCCGGGCGCCACCCGTTCGAGCGTCGCGAAGACCCGGTCGGCGGCGGCGCTCTCGCAGTCGCGCTCGGTCATCGGGACGACGACGGCGGCCCGGTCCGTGGGAGCGGTCGGGATCGGGTCCGCGAGGTCGTGGAGCGTCGTCACCCGCGCTTGCACGTACTCCATCGACGCTCCCTCAGGACGGAACGTGCAAAAGCGCGGGGGTTCCGGAGGCGCGGATTCGGCGTCGCCGCCGACTCACGACGGCAGCCGATCGGTCCGATAGAGGGCGAGCAGACACGCCACCACGACGCCGAGCGCGAGCGCGAGCCGCGTGAAGATGACGTCGTAGGCGAGGCCGCTCTCCCGGAGCGCGCCGACGACCGACGAGCCCGTCGCCTGGACGAGCATCATCCCGCCGGAGTACCACGAGTACGCGCTGGCGCGGGTCTCGCCGGGAAGCGAGTCGAGGAGGTAGGTGTCGATCGCGGGAAAGAGGCTGTGGACGACGTAGCCGATGACGGCCGTGAGCGCGACGACGGGGACGAGCCCGCGCGTGACCGTCAGGAGCAGGACGGAGACGGTGAACGCGCTGATGATCGCCAGGATGTACGGCACGCGCGGCAGCCGGTCGGCGAGCCGGCCGGAGACGAAGAACGCGGGCACGCCCGCCGCGAAGATCACCGTGAGGAGGTTCTTCGCGGTCGCGTCGCCGACGCCTTTCGTCCCCATATACAGCTCGTAGAAGTTGAACAGCCCCTGCCAGACGAAGCCGGTCGCGCCGACGACGACGACGGTCAGGAGGACGATCCGCCACTCCGCCCGGACCGCGCCGATGATGTCGCGGTCCGCGGCGCCCGCGTCGGGGAGCTCTGTGGTCCGCGCGGCGACGGACAGCACGAGCGTGACGACCGCGGCGGCGACGGCGATGCAGACGAACACGACCCGCCAGTCGACGAAGAGCGTCAGCACGAGCGTGACGAGCGGCGCGGCCGCGACGGCGGCGACCTGGCTGGCCATCCCGTGGACGCCGAGCGCCCAGCCCACGCGGTCGGGGTACAGCTCGCTGACGAGCGGATTGGCCGCGACGAAGTACGCGCCCGAGGACAGGCCCATACAGAGCGCGCCGACGCCGAGCATCGGGATCGACGTCGCGCTCGCGGTGAGCGCCGCCGCGCCGGTGAGCACCGCGCCGGTCGCGAGGATCACGCGGTGGCGCGGGACGCGGGTGAGGAGCCAGCCCGTCGGGATCCGGAGCAGGGCGCTCCCGAGCCACGCGAGCGTCGCGATCAGGCCCGCGGTCCCCTCGCCGATCGCGAAGACGGCGATGAACTCCCCGAGGAGCGGCGCGAAGACGACCCGCGCGAGGTTGGCCAGGAAGATCATCGAACAGAGCGTACCGAAGAGTCGGCCCCGAGACACAGTCGGGCTTCGCGGGCGGGGCTGTCAACCCTTGCGGTCCGCGCGCGCTCGGTCGCCATCCCGCGAGTCCGCCCGGGGCCCGGTCCGGCATACGGATCTTTTTACTGCGGGCCTACGACGTACCACGTATGAAGTCGACACGGAAGGGGCTCCGAGACGGGGAGTTGGAGAAGGACACCTACGGCCGGCTCACGTGTTCGGAGTGCGGGGAGTCGCTGAAGACCCAGAACGACCCCGACGAGGTCTACACGGTCCGGCACTGCCCCGACTGCGGGAGCGAGTGGAAGGAACTCCGGTAGGCGAGCTACTCGAAGACCGCATCGAAGGCCCGCGCCCCGAGCGGTTCGAAGGTCCCGGCCGCGACGTTCTCTGGGACGTGCGCGGGCGAACTCGTGCCGACGAGCGCCGTCGTGACCCCCGGCGCGCTCCGCGCGAAGTTGATCGCCCGCTGGGCCGGGGTGTCCCCCGCCAACTCCGCGTCGACCTCGGGCGGGAGCGACGACGCGAGGTCGCCCTGGGCCAGCGTCGCGCTGGCGACGGCGTCGAGACCGATTTCCTGGGCGTACTCCAGCGCGCTGAGGTCGCCCTCCCCGTCCGGGTGCGAGTGCGCCGCGACGGTGACGGCGTCCGCCATCGCGACGTTGAACGGCAGTTGGATCGCCCCGAGTCCGACGTCGTCGACGCCGACCGCCTCGGCGGCTCGCTCCGCGCGGGCGACGACCTCGGGGAGCGAGAGGTACGCGTCGTCGCCGCGGGGCACGCGGAACGCCTCCCAGGTGGCGACGCCGTACATCCCGATGTCGCCGGCGGCGCGGCGGCGCTCCAGCGTCTCGAAGGCGGCCTGGAGCCGGTCGTAGACGGCCTCGCGGCTCCGGACCCGGAGCTGCGTCTCGGGGTTGTGGACGTAGTAGCAGTCGATCGTGTCGACCCCGAGGTTCGAGAGCGAGCGGTCCAGCATCGCATCGAGGAAGCCGGGGGCGATGGCGTGGCCCCCGCCGGCGAGGTCCTCGGGCGCGACCACGCCGGGCTCGACGAACGTCTCGCGGACGTACGCGGCCGGGTCCGCGGGGCGGGAGCCGTCGAACGGGAGGAAGCCGCCCTTCGTCGCGACGACGACCTCCTCGCGGTCGACGTCGGCCTCGCGGAGCGCCTCGCCGACGACCCGCTCGCTGCGCTGACAGCGGTAGTTGATCGCGGTGTCGACGTGGTTGATGCCGGCCGAGAGCGCCGCCGCGATCGACTCCCGGTAGCCCGCGTCGACGTCATCGGTCGGATCGCCGAGGTACGTCCCGAGCCCGACGCTGGAGGCGACGCCCGGCCCGAAGCGGCGGAAGTACGTCCGCGCGAAGGCGTCGCCGAAGCGGTCGCGGTAGCCCCAGGTGCCCTGACTCGTCGCCATACCGGCGGTACGGGGGGCAGCGGTAAACGGGCGTCGCTCCGGCGCCGAGGCGAGCGGTCCAGCTCAGGTGTCCCCCGACAGGCACGCGAAGAGCCGTTCGCGGAAGGCGTCGCGGTCGACCGTCTCGCCGTCGTCCGTCCGGATCTCGCCGTCGCGGAGGCCGATCTGGCCGCCGCCCATCCTGGCGTGTCCGCCCGCGGAGCCGTCCGCGAAGGCCGACACCGCCTCGTCGAGCGTCCGGCCCATGTGGACCCGGTCGTCGCGGGAGCGCCCCGAGAGGTGGATCGTGCCCTGCCGCTCGCCGAGGACGACCACGGCGGTGACGCCCTCGAGCAGGACCAGTTCGTCGGCGGCTTGCGGGATGGCGTCGGCGTTGGAGATGCGGCCGACGTCGCTGACCGCGAAGGGCCCGCGGACGTCGCGGCCGGCGATGGCGCGCGCCTTCAGGTCTAAGACCTCCGTCGAGACCTCGGGGTTGGCGATGCGGTCGAGGCGGTCCTCGTCGACGCCCGGATACAGGAAGCCCGCGGCGCCGAAGTCCGCGGCCGAACAGCCCGCGGTCAGCCGCTTCGTGTCGGTGAGGATGCCGTAGAGGAGGCCCGTGGCGACCGTCGACGGCACCGTGTAGGTCGAGTCGACCTCGCTCTCGTGTTTGGCCGGCGGCACGGGCGTCGCCCCCAGGTCCTCGAAGTACTCCGCGACGATGCTGGAGGCCGCGCCGTAGTCAGTGCGGACGTCGGTGAAGGCCTCGCCGGTGCCGTCGCCGGGGTGGTGGTCGATGACCGCGAAGGGGAGGACGCTGTCGGCGCCGGCGAACCCCCGCGGGCGGTTGTGGTCGACGAGGATCACGTGCTCGGCGGCGACGTCGCTGACGTGGTCGATCCGGTCGATGTCGAGTTCGAGGACGGTCTGGAACGCGCGGTTCTCCTGGTGGCGGATCTGACCGGGGTACTGCACCCGCGCGTCGGCGCCGGCCTGCTCGGCGAGGCTCGCGACGGCGATGCCGGTCGCCATCGCGTCGGGGTCCGGATTGGGATGGAGGAGGACCGCCACCTCGTCGAGCGCGGCGAGTTCGTCGCGGAACTGCGCCCCCTCGGGGCGCGTGAACCGCCGGAGGAGAGCGAGGCCGGCCACGAGCGCCAGCAGGCCGACGACGACCGCGGCGGCGACCGCCGGGTGGTCCATCGCGAACGCGCCCGCGCGGTCGAGTAGCTCCGAACCGAGGGCGAGCAGTTCGGAGAGCGGACTGGCCATACGACTCCGATGCGGATGCACCCGTAAGAAGATTCCTTCGTTTCAATCGACATACTGCGGCCGGATCGGCGGAAATCGACCCCTCGTTGCCCCGTAGTGAGTACTCCCGTCGCTTACCGCCGAACGCCGTCACCGGGGGTGGCGTTCGCGGTGAACAGTGAGAGCAATCACTATCAGATCTCCGACGCGTCCGCGCCGGCGCGGAACGCCTCGATCGCGTCGCGGTAGCCCTCGCGGAACGTCGGGTACGCGAACTCGTAGCCCAGTTCGCGGAGGCGGCCGTTGTCGCAGCGCTTGCTCGTCTGAAGGCGGCGGCGCGCGGCGTCTGAGAGGTCGGACTCTGCGAGGCGCTCTTCGATCGTCCGCTTCGGCGGTTCGGCGACGCCGCACTGCTCGGCCAGCCAGTCCGCGAAGGCCCACTTGTCGGCGGGCTCGTCGTCGGCGACGAGGACGACATCGTCGCGCGCGCGGTCCGCGTCGAGGAGGAAGCCGACCGCGCCCGCGGCGTCGTCGCGGTGGACCATATTCAGGTACCCCTCCGTGACCGGCCCCTCGATGTAGCGGTCGAGGCGGTAGCGGTCGGGGCCGTACAGCCCGGCGAAGCGCGCGACGGTCCCGTCGACGCCGACGGCGCCCGCCTCCTCGCGGGCGATCCGCTCGGCCTCCGCGAGGACCTCGGTCTTCTCGGTCGTGGGCTCGATCGGCGTCGACTCGTCGACGAAGTCGCCGTCGTGGTCGCCGTAGACCCCCGTCGAGGAGGTGTAGACGAGGCGGTCCGGAGGAGCGGCTCGATCGCCGTACTCGTCGATGACGTTCCGCAGGCCGTCGACGTAGACCTCGCGCGCGGCGTCGGCGCCGCGGCCGCCGGAGCTGGCGGCGAAGACGACCCAGTTGGCGTCCGGGAGCGCGTCCAGGGAGTCGGGGTCGGTGGCGTCGGCGCGCACGGGATCGAGCCCTGCGTCGGCGACGGTGTCCAGTCCCGATTCGGAGCGTCGCACGCCCGCGACCTCGTGGCCCGCGTCGCGGAGCTGTCGGCCGAGTTCGAGCCCGACGTAGCCGCAGCCGACGATGACGGTCCGGGCCATCAGCGGTCGTTCCGCTCGGCGAGGTACTGCTGGATCGCCGCGAGCTGGGCGAGCGTCATCGACGTCCGGCCCTCGATGGCCTGCTGGACCTCCTGGCCCGAGAGGTCGAGGTCGACGTTCGAGGCGATCGTGTCGACGTCGACGACACCGGTCGTCATCGCCATCAGCAGGTGGTCCTGGAGTTCGAGGACGATCGTTTCGGCGTCCGGGCGCCCGTCGTCGAGCGCGAGCAGCGCCGCGGCGTCTTCGACCCGCAGGTCCGGCGCGGGACCGTCGGCGACGGACTCGACGGCCTCGCGGTCGACGCCGGACTCGGCCGCGGCGGCCTCGACCCCGACGTCGTCGACGACGGCCCTGAGCTGTTCTTCGTACGCCTCGCGGAGGGCCGGCGGAGAGCGCGCCGCCGGGTCCGAGACTGCGTCGTAGAGCATACCACCACTCACCGCTCCGGCCGCAAAACGGTTTCCGAGGGGATTCCCTCCACCGCGGCCGGCGGGAGCCACCGGAGACGCCTCAGCGAAGGGGAACGGCTTAAGTTCGTCTGTACCAACCGCTTGCGTATGAACTGTGCGTCGCCCAGGGACACGGAGGTGGCCCCGTGAGCGTCGGCCACCGGGTGAACTCCGACCACCAGCTCGCGCGGCTCCTCCAGATCGGGATCGTCCTCGAGGAGGTCGTCGAGGCCCGATCGTACCACCACTACCAGTCGCTCGACGAGGGGTCGCTCGATCCCGAGATCGAGTCGCTCCTGGAGCACGCCGCCGAGGAATCCGCCGACCACCGCGAGCGCCTGGAATCGCTCGTCGACGAACTGGACGCCGAGAGCATCCCGTTCGAGGAGATCGAAACGCTCGTCGAGGCTCAGTACGGCGGCACCGACCCGGAGGACTTCGACGACATCCTCTACGACCAGCTGGCGAACGAGGAGACCGCATACAAATTCTACGACGACCTCATCGGGGCGCTGCGAGCCTCGGAGGCCACGTTCGGCATCGATCGCGACCGCCTCATCGACGTCCTCGTCGAGATCCGCGAGGAGGAGGCCGACGGCGTCGAGGAGGTCACGAAAGTGATGAACGACCGCCAATGAGACGGAACACGACGCACGACGGGAGGAAGCGATGAACACGGCCGACCAGTACGTCAAAGCGATCTATCTCCTCCAGGAGATGGAAAACGGGCCGGCCTCGACCGGCGCGCTCGCCGAACGGCTCGGCGTCAGCCCCGCGAGCGCCAACGAGATGATCGGCAAGCTCGAATCCCGCGGGCTCGCCGAACACGAGAAGTACAAGGGCGTGACCCTGACCGACGATGGGATAGTCCGCGCTCGCGACGCGCTCCAGACCTACTGCATCATCGAGCGCTTCCTCGCGAACGTCCTCTCGGTCGACGAGTTCCGCGCGGAGGCGCGCGAGCTCGAACCCGTCATCGACGACCTCGTCGCCGAGCGGCTGGACACGATCATCGACCGCAACGAGAAGTGTCCGGACTGCTTCGATCCGGAGACCGACGCGTGCTGTCACCTCGAAGTGGCCGCCGAAAGCGTCGAGACCGAAGAGCAGCGGGCGGACTGACCCCCGTGACGGGCGGGCCGACCGGGAGCGACGGGCGAGAACCGAAAGCCCACATCTTCAAGACGGTGCCGGGAGTGGCGGCGTGTATGGATGGGACAGCGGCGATCGATCGCCTCCTCGCGCTCGCGGGCGTGGGACCCCGCGAATCCGCAGAGGCGGCAGACCGACCGACGCCCTACGTGTGTAAGGGGTGCGGGACGGCGTTCGACGTCCAGTATCACGTCTGCCCGGAGTGCGGCGGATACAGCGTCGAGCCGTACACGCACCCCGAGTAGGGACCGACCGGACTGCGACCGATCGCGCGCGGCCGTCTGTGCGCCCGGCGGTCACAGCGCCGCGGCGGTCGCAACCCGATGGCTTTTCAAAGACTCCGACGTGAGTTACGGGTGGAGTCCCGTGGTGTAGCGGCCAATCATATGGGCCTTTGGAGCCCATGACGGCGGTTCGAATCCGCCCGGGACTACTTTTCAGTGGTTTGAAATGATGAGGCACAGCACCGGCTCATAAAATCTGAGATATCGTCTATGAGAACTGGAAATTCGAACTAACTCCATTCAGTATGCGTTTTCTCAACCTAAATCTCTATTCTGATATCAAATAGAAGGCTACTTATACGATGTTTGACTCGTCTGCTCACGGGCTGACAACAGACGAAATGCGTGCGCAGGAGGGACTCGGTCGGTGACCGTTTCACAGCCGAGTCGTCACTCCCGGGAGCCCGTTCTTTCGACCCAGCTTGTCGATGACAGAGTCCGTCGACAGTCGAGCCGACAGAACGACCATCCGATAGCGTATGCGCCGTCGACGGCCCGAGTAAAATTTAATGAAACGACTTCTCATACGGTCGATCTCTCTCGTATTGCTACTCCTGTTCAGTCTGTTCGGCAGCGCCGTGGTCACGGTCGACGTCGCCGCCGCTGATCCGGGAACGATCTCGTTCGATTCGTCGACGTACGCCGACGGCGACACCGTCACGGTGACCGTCGACGACGCCGATCTCTCGACGAGTGAGACGTACGTTGTTAATATTGAGTCCGAGACGGAATCGAAAATCGATATACTGGATGAAGATATCGCCGATGGTTCCAAAACCATCGTTTCAGATCATCCTGTCGCAGATTTAAACGATAACAACAAAATAGATGCGAAAGATCTGGTATACACTAATCAAAGAGACAATTCTGGAGGTATATCAAGTGTTACGCGGAACTCAGACGGAACAGTCGAAATCGATTTAATCACATCGTCAGATTCGGATGACACAATCTCTTATAAATCATCTGAGACTATTGTACTATCTCACAGTACTGGAAGTAAATTCTCAGGCACAAAATCCGTAGATAGCACAGACAGTCCAGGAACGCTTCAGGTAACTACTGATGACAACATTAATTCAACATATTATGATCAAAGCGCGAGCACAACACGGGAAGCGATAGCTACTATCGAAGCAGAAACAGAGACTAAATCAATTCCTCTATCCCTCGGCCCAGTCGCCGAATTTTCAGTCGGAGACCTCGGTGCCACGACGCCCGCACACACGGCGAGCGTCATCGAAATCCCGTTCAGCGAGGACGTCTCGAAGGCGGGCGGCGCAGCGGGCGCGCTCGCGCTCGGGGACAACATCACCGTGAGCGTCGACGGCGACGACGTCACGTCGCGGTACGTCCTCGACGCCGACGGGTCGAGCGGCGGCCAGGTCGTGCTCAGTTCCGGGACGGCGCTCGGCCCGCGGGCGAACGCGTCGGTCCGGATCGACGCCGTCAACGACTCGATCGACACCGAGACGATCAGGCCCGGCATCGTCGACGTCGCGGTGACAGACGCAACCGTGACGGAGGGCAGCGACGCCGACGTCTACGAGAACGCGACGATCGCGTTCGTCGCGAACGGCGGCAGCGACGACGTCGATCAGTCCTTCGAGGTGGTAGACGAGACCGACGCGCTCGTCTTCGCCGGCCGGACCGGCAGCGGAAGTCAGGCGTTCGTCTTCGACACCGACGCGCGGAACTGGAGCGGCGGGTACGAGATCGAAACGCGGCTCGACGACGGGCGCGCGGACGAGCGAACGGACCTCGCCGTCCGAGCGCTGGAGCTGGACGTCGCGGTCGACGACCGGAACCTCACCACCGACGACGCCGTCGAGGGGACGGTTCTGGCGAACGCGGGCGGTCGGACGGTCGAGGTCGCGCTCGCGGACGAGAGCGGGGCCGTGGTCGCGCGGGCGAACGAGACGCTCGCCGGGAACGGCGAGACGCCGATCGAGATCGGCGGCGACGCGCTGGCGGCCGCGGGCCCGGGGAACTACACGGTGACGGTGACCGACGTCGCGACCGAGACGGCGAGCGCTTCGGAGGCGATCACCGTCGTCGACGCGGCGCTCCGGACCGCGGCGTTCCGCTCGTCCGTCGTCGGCGAGGACGCCGGCGACGTCGTCGAGATCGGCGTCGAACTGGCGTACGCCGACGCCGTCACGGTCACGATCGGAAGCGACGCGGACGGCTTCGGCGCCAACGTCACGGTCGATGACCGGAACGGCGACGGGAGGGTCCGGCTGCGCTTCAACACGGACGCGGTCGTCGGAGAGACTGCCCTGCCGGCCGACGGCGGCGACGTCTTCGCGACCGCTCCGCCGCGCGGGGCGAACGCGACCGCGAATGTGACCGACGCGGTCGTCGCGGCCGACGTCGACGACCGCTACGCGATCCAGGGATCGCTGGCGGCCGGCGAGTACGAACTCGGCGTGCGGCCCGGAACGGACGCGAGTGCGGCCGCCGAGTCGGTCGGGACGCTCGTCCTCGACGCGCCGGCGCCCGAGTCGCTCGCCACGTGGGTCGCGCCCGCCGGAACGGATTTCGGGGCGTTCGAGGACGTCGAAGCAGCGGCGGACGCGGCGCGTCTCGTGCCGTCGACGGAGATCGCGGTCGGCGACGTCGTCGTCCACCGGATCGTCGCGCCCGGACTCGCGGGAGCGCTCGCGTCGCAGTCCGGCTCGACCGCCGAGGCGTTCTTCGCGCTGGCCGGCACGGCTCCGGGCCATCGCCACGCGCTGAACGTCACCCAGGCGGATCCGGGCGCGAACGCGGAAGCCTACCAGCTGGAACTGAACCACAGCAACGCCGACGTCGTCGCCGACCCCGCGAACGACACGTACGTCGTCGCGTACCGACTCGACGGGCCCGGCGCTGCCGACGACGACGCGGTCGGGACCCGCGAATCGACCGGCGCTCCCGGCCCGGGCGACGCGCTCACGGTCGAGTTCGCCGTCAACGAGAGCGGCCCCTTCGACGGCCTCGACGACACCGAGCGGTCGATGGGCGGCGAGTACGCGCTCGTGGAGGGGCGGATCGCGACCGACCGCGAGCCGGTGGTCGTCGCCGCCGCGGCGAATCAATCGATCGGCGGCCGAACGACCGCCGCGCCGGGGACGGTGCTGGACCTCCGGATCCGCTCCGCGAACGGGAGCGGCGCGTTCCTGAAGACCGGATCGGCCGTGGTCGATCCCGAAGGCGACTGGCGCGCCGTCTTCGACTTCGGCAACCGGAGCGTCGGCGAGAACTTCACCCTGACGTCGAGGGTCGGCGTCGTGGCCGACGACGCCGAACTGGCGGTCGCGGGAGTGGTCCGCGCGAACGCGACGAACGTGACGAACGCGACGACGCCGAACGGCACGACCGCGAGCGGTGCGGGCGGCGGTGGTGCGCCCGGCGCCGCCGGACGATCTGGAGGCGATAGCATCCGAGTCGATGCCACCGCGACGGCGACGGCGCGGCCGACCGCGGCACCGACCGAGAGCGACGGCTCGATAGCGGACTCGATCCGGGAGTTCGGTGAGGAGGTCGTCGCGGAGGTCACGAACGACCGCGGGGAGCCCCTCGGCGACCGGCTGTCGGGCTTCGACGTCGTCGTCGTGGTGTCGTTCCTCTCGCTCGTCGGGTGCTTCTTCTTCGTGCGGTACGTATGAGCACACGGCACAAAATCGGAGAATCCCGCGCGAACCACGACCTTCGGGTCGTCGTAACGCCTAAGAACCGAAGAACCGTTCTATCCGGTAATGAACCCAAACGCGAACGTCGATCTCGTCGACCCCCCGACGGGGACGGAACCGAGGTGGTTCCGTGGGCGTTGAGATCAAGGAGTCGGCGGTCAGCGACGCGGAGTTCGAGGAGATGAAGCGGTTCGTCCGCGATTACCTCACCGCGAGCGTCGAGAGCGAAGAGGACGGCGGCCGGATGCGGTGGTACCCCTGGCACAGCGCCGAGTACCGCTTCAACCACATCCTGAACGTCGTCAAGCTCGCGACGCGCATCGCCGAGCGGGAGGGCGCGGACGTCGACGTCGTCCGCGTGGCGGCGCTGTTCCACGACATCTCGAAGCTCGAAGCCGAACAGGAGGTCCACGCCGAGGAGGGCGCCCGCGTCGCCCGCGAGTACCTGACGACCCACGGGGACTTCCCGCAGTCGTTCGTCGAGCAGGTGTGTCAGGTCGTCGCCGACCACTCCTACCAGGGCCCGCTCGACGACGTCTCCCTGGAGACCCAGAGCCTCATCGAGGCCGACATCCTCGACAAGGTCGGCGCCAACGGGGCCGCCCTGATGCTCCTGCGGATGGGCTACGAGGCGCGGACGCACATGGACGCCGCCGAGATGGTCGAGCGCGTCCTCGAACGCGGCCGCGACGCCACGGACCGGATCAACTCCGACGCCGCCGAGAGCATCGCCCACGAGCGGCTCAAGCGCGTCAAGTGGTTCCGCGAGTGGCTCGAAGGCGAGGTCCCGCAGATGGACCACGAGACCGAACCCGACGACGAGTCGGGCGCCGAAGACGCCAGTGCGGGCACCGACTCCGGCGCCGAGTCCCCGGTCGATTCCGACAAGCGCTAACTCCGACCGAGGCCGTACAGCGCCGGACCGCCGACGGCGACACGCTTACTTGTCCGTCGGGAGACGTGCGTAGCGTGCCCTCCGAGTTTCCGCCGCGGCTGTCGAGGAACGCGAAGATCGCGCTCGGCGCGGTCCTCCTCGTCACGCTCGCGTACAGTTTCGTCATCGCCGGCCAGATCCTCATCTGGTTCGTGATCGTGGGGATCGCCGCCGGGATCTACGTCGCCTGGGCGCTCGTCGTCGCCGTCTACCGGATGGTCGAGGCCGTCGAGCGCCTCGCCGACGCGATGGAGGCGCGGAACCGCCGCGAGGCTGGAACAGAGGACGCCTCCCGAATCGACACCGAGGACGAGCGCGTCGACGACGCCTGAAGCCGCCGAACCGGTGCTCGTTTGTACGCCGGCGGCCAACATCGGCCGATGACCGATTCCGGCAAGTGGGTGAGCCTCTTCTCCGGCGGCAAAGACTCCTCGTGGGCGCTCTACCGCGCGCTCGAAGAGGGACTGGACGTCGCGCGGCTCCTCACCGTCCACCCCGGCGACGACTCGTATATGTACCACGTGCCGGAGACCCGGCTGGCCGGCCTCGCGGCCGAGAGCATCGGTATCGAACTCGTGGAGGTCGAACCCGACGACCTCGGCGCCGCCGACGCCGACGACGCGGGCGCGCAGGGCGACCGCGAGGTCGAGCCCCTGGAGGCCGCGCTCGAGGACCTCCGATCGGAACTGGACGGCGGCCTCGCCGGCGTCACGGCGGGCGCCGTCGAGAGCGAGTACCAGACCTCCCGCATCGAGGCGATGTGCGACCGGCTCGGGATCGACCTCTTCGCGCCGCTGTGGCAGCGCGATCCGCGCGAGCTCGGCGAGGAGATGCTCGCGGTGGGCTTCGAGATCACCATCGTTCAGGTCGCCGCCGGCGGCCTCGACGAGTCGTGGCTCGGCCGCGCGCTCGACGCCGACGCCCTCGACGAACTGGCCGAACTCAACGACGCCTACGGCGTCCACGTCCTCGGCGAGGGCGGGGAGTTCGAGACGCTCGTGACCGACGGCCCGCATATGGACCGGCCGATCGAACTGGAGTACGAAACGGTCTGGGAGGGGACGCGCGGCCACATCCGCGTGACGGACGCCTGGCTCGGCGAGTGAGCGGGCGGCAAAACGCCGGACCACCCAACGGCCCCATCGGCACCGAATCGGACCAGCATATTTATTTCTCTCTTCAATATATATCCTCGCGTGACGAAGGCGTGGAAGCTGTCCCGAAACCGCTACGGACGCGCCGTCTACGATCGGTTGCAGGCGCTCGGGGTGACGGCGACGCTGATGACGGAGTACGTGGCGGCGCTTCCGACCGACGGGGCGACTGACCGGGGGGCGAATCATACGGTGGGCGTCGTCGATCCCGAGCGAGTCGCGTCGCTCGGCGCGCCGCGGTCGGAACTCCAGCCCGGCGAGGTCGTCATCGCCGCCTTCGACGGGGACGAACCGGCCGGATACCTGTTCTGTTCGCTGGACGCCACGCACACGATCGACCCGCTCGAACGGGAGCGGAGCTTCGAGGGCGCGTACATCAGACGCGTGTTCGTCGATCCCGACCGCCGGAACCGGGGCGTCGCGACGGCGCTGGTCGCGCACGCGTGCCGGTGGGCGAGCGACCGGGGCGCGGCGCGGGCGACCGCGCTCGTCGCCCGGGACAACGTCCCGTCCCGACGGCTGTTCGAGCGCGAGGGGTTCGAGCCGGCCCGCACCCACGGCTATATTCGACTCGGCCGGTTTTCGTACTATCGCACGTACTGACCCGTTTCTCTCCCCTCGAATACATAGATATATAAATATCTACTAAGTAAATAGTTCTCGGAGTATTTTTAACACGCGTGCGTGCCACCGGTCCGACAAGGATGAGTCAGGAAGTCAGAGAGGCGCTCCGGGAGGTCAGGGCCCGGGTCGAGAGCACGGACCGGGTGCTCGATCCGATCGACCGAACGAACGTCGCGGCGCAGTTGACGGGGGCCGACTACATCAGCCTCGGGGCCCTGTTCGTCGCGTGGGGCTGTGCGCTGCTGTTCCTCCGGGGCGAGCCGAACCTCGCGCTGCTGGCGATGTTCGGCGCGTTCCTCCTGGACAAGGCGGACGGCTGGTACGCGCGTCGGACGGGCGAGTCCTCGCCGTTCGGGCGCCGGGTCGACTCCTTCATCGACGTCTTCGCGTACCTCGTGCCGGCGGCTCTCCTCTACCGGGTGTTCTCCCCGCATATGGCCGCGACGTGGATCGTCGGCTTCCTGATCCTCGCCTTCGGCGGCCTGCGCCTCATCCGCCACAACGAGGAGGGGTTCGGCGAGGACGACGGCCGCAGCTACTACCACGGGACGACGGTGGTCCACACGAACCTCGTCGTCGTCGGGAACTACCTCCTCGCGGCGCTGTTCGGCTGGTCGGGGTGGCTCGCCGGCGTCCTCATCGCGGCCGCCTGCCCGCTCATGATCTCGAACTACAAGGCGTACAAGACCGACGCGAGCCACGTCCTCGCCGGCATCGGCGCGCTGGTCGCGGGCGGGATCGCGCTCTGCCTTGAGCTGGGTTACCTATGACGGAGGGGCGGACCGTCACCGTCGACCCGCACCTCCACACCGTCGCCTCGTACGACGGCCACGCCACCCCCGAGCGGCTGCTCGACGCGGCCGAGCGGGCCGGCCTGGACGCGGTCGTCGTCACCGACCACGACACCGTCGAGGGCGCCCGCGTCGCAAAGACGCTCGCGGCGGACCGCGACGTGGTGGTCGTCGTCGGCTGCGAGGTCTCGACCGCCGACGGGCATCTGCTGGCGATCGGCGTCCACGACGCTCCCGAGCCCGGTCGACCGCTCCCGACCACGGCGCGCGCGGTCCGCGATCGGGGCGGGCTCGCGGTCGTTCCGCACCCGTTTCAGCGATCGCGACACGGGGCGCGAGCCGACGCCATCGAGGCCGTCGACGGCATCGAGGTCCACAACGCGCACGCGCTCTTGAACATCCGCAACGGACAGGCCCGGAGCTTCGCCGCACGGCGCGGGTACGCGATGTTCGGCGGGAGCGACGCCCACCGAGCGGGCACCGTCGGGCTGGCGACGACGGCGGTGACGCTCCCGCCCGAGACCGACCTCACCTCCGAGTCGCTCGTCGGCGCGATGCGTGACGGCGACACCACCGCGGTCGGACGCCGCACCTCGACTTGGCAGTACGTCAGCAAGCTGTTCGCCAACGCGCGGTACCGAACGCTGTCGCTGGTGTGATGCGCGACGACGTCTTCGCCTCCCCGGCCGCCCGCCGGAGCGCCGCCGCCCGCGTCCTGCTGCTCGTGGGGTCGTTCGTCGTCGCCGCCGTGGCCGTCGAGCGGTTCGTCCCGTCGGCGACGGACCCCGAGTGGATCCGGAGCCAGCTGGCGGGCCTCGGCTGGTACGCGCCGCTCGCGTTCGTCGCCCTGCAGACCGTCCAAGTCGTCGTCGCGCCCATCCCCGGACAGGTCCTCGGCGGCGTCGGCGGGTACCTCTTCGGGAGCCTCCCCGGGGTCGCCTACAGTATGCTCGGCGTCACCGCGGGGAGCGCCATCGTGTTCTCCGCGAGTCGACGGTTCGGACGGCCGTACGTCGAACGCGTGATCGAGCCCGCGACGCTGGAGCGGTGGGACGCGTTCTTCGACCGGAACGGCGCCGCCGGACTGTTCGTGCTCTTCCTTTTGCCGACGTTCCCCGACGACCTGCTCTGCTTCGTCGCCGGGCTCTCGGACCTCCGCGCTCGAAGGTTCCTGGCACTCGTCATCGTCGGTCGGACCCCCTCGTTCCTCCTCGTCGCCTACGTCGGCACGCGGGTCGCCGACGGCGCGCTCGTCCGGGCCGGGGTGCTCGTCGTCGCGCTCGGCGTCGTCTCCGTTGTCGTCTATCTGTACAGGCGGCGGCTGGTACTCGCCCTCGGCGGCGAGGGGTGACGAGTATTTATACTACCGAGCCCTCGGTAGCCGTAGATAGCCGTATGATGGCGTTCACCCACGGGCTCGCGAGCGTCGCCGTCGCGACCGCGTTGCTGCCCTTCGGACCCGAGTACGCCGCGCCGCCGGTGCTCGCAGCGGCGCTCCTCGGCGGGATCGCGCCCGACCTGGACGTGGTCGCCGACCACCGGAAGACGCTCCACTTCCCGGTCGGATACACCGCACTCGCGGCGGGCCTCCTCGGGGTCCACGCGGTCGCCGCCGATCCGACGCTGTGGCTCGTCTGGGTGGCCGTCGCCGCGGCGGCGGCCCACTCGTGGGCGGACGTCCTCGCTGGCAGCGTCGAGGCCGAGCCGTGGAACCCGACGACCGAGCGGGCGGTGTACAACCACGCGCTCGGCGCCTGGCACCGCCCGCGGCGGCTGGTCCGGTACTCGGGCGCGGTCGAGGACGTCCTCCTGGGGCTCGCGTGCGCGGGCGTCGCCGTCGCCGCACCGGTCACCGGCCCGACGGCGGACGCCGGCCTGATCGCGGTCGGCGCGCTGTCCGGCCTCTACGCGGTGCTCCGCCATCCGAGCGTCCGGCTGGACGCGATCGCCGAGCGATTCCCCGCCGCGTGGGCGCGGCTCCCCGCGATCAGCGTCGAGGAGACCGAAAGCGGCGCCACCACGGTGTCGCTCCGGTACCGGTAGCCGAATCGGCGGCGAGAGGAACGAACCGCGAATCCGGTACGAGTCGGCGGCGACGCGGGCTATCCGAGCCGGGAGTGTGCGCCGACCAGCGCCGCGGAGAGGTCCAGACTCTCCACGTGGGCGTGCTCGTCGACGATCGTGCTCCGGAGCTCCGAGTCGCGGATCACCGCGTCGCCGAAGACGACGCTCCGATCGAGCGTCGAGTCGGTGATTTCGGCGCCGGCCATCACGTGGACGTTCTCACCCAGTTCGACGTTGTCGAGCGTCGCGTCCCCGTGGATGTAGGTGTCGCCGCCGAGGTGCCACGACACCGCCTCCAGGTAGCTCTCGGGCGTGCCGATGTCGAACCACGCGCCGTCGAACGTGAACGCGTTGACGACGCCCCGGTCCTGGAGCCACTTCATAAACCATCCCGGCTCGTCGGGGTTGTTGCCGTTCGCGAGGTAGGTCTCGAAGTCCGGGAGCGTCTCCGCGGGGAAGGCGTAACAGGCGATCGAGACGAGCGTGCTCTGTGGATCGTCGGGCTTCTCCTGGAAGTCGACGACGCGGTCGCCGTCCAGCTGGACGAGGCCGTAGGACTTCGCGCGCTCCTTCGAGCCGACGTCGTAGGCGGCGAGACACGGCGTCCCCTTCGACTCGAAGAAGTCGACGAACTCCGAGACCTGGAAGGAGAGGAGGTTGTCGCCCGCGATGACGACCAGGTCGTCGTCGACGCCCTCGCGGTCGATGAGCTGTTCGAGCGCGCCGACGACGCCGAACTTCTCGTCCTCCTCGACGGTCTCCTCGACGGAGACGGTCGGCTTGTCGTAGGGCGAGTCGGCGAGGAACGCCTCGAAGTCGCCGGCGAAGGCCTCGTTGGTGCTCACGAACACCTCGTCGATCCGGTCGTCGGCTTCGAGTTCCTCGAAGATGATGTCGATGACCGTGCCGTCGCCGATCGGCAAGAGCATCTTCGGCCGGTCTTTCGTGATCGGCCACATCCGCGTCGCGTACCCGCCCGCGAGGACAACAGCCTTCATACGTATGCTCTCCGCCCGGAGTCTCAAGATTGTTTCCCCAGCGGCCTCTCTCGCCGTCCGCCGGTCGGAGAGAAGGATCTATTGCGGTCCGCCGCCGGAGTAGGGATATGTCCGAACCGGGCGAGGACGCCACGACGAGACAGCGGATCGCCGACGCGCTCCGCGCCGAGCCCCACGACGCGACCGCCCTCTCGACCGCGGTCGGCGTGCCCCGATCGTCGGTCTACCGACACGTCGAACACGTCGCCCAGAGCGTCGACGGCGAGGACGAGCAGTTCCTCGTCGCCCCGCCGGAGTGCCGCGAGTGCGGCTTCGACGGCTTCGACGACCCGCTGAACGACCCCTCGCGGTGTCCGGAGTGCCGCTCGGAGCGGATCGCCGAGCCGCGGTTCGTGATCGAGTGAGCGGCGCGAAGGCCGTCAGTCCGCCGAGTCGCGGGCGCCGGCATCGCGATCGACGTCATCGGCGTCGGCCGCGGACGCCTCGTCGAGGAGGTGACAGGCGGCGGTGTGTGCGTCGCGGCCGGCGCTCTCCCCGTCGAGGTCGCGCATCCGCGGCGACGACGCCTCGCAGGGCGAGCGGAACACCCGCGCCAGGACCTCCGCCGCGGCCGCGTCGTCGCCCGCGACGAGTCGGCCGAGCGCGCGGTCGAGGACCGCCTCCGCGTCGGGGTCCGACAGCGGCTCGGGGAGGTCGAACTCGCGTCTGAGTGCAGTCTGTACCGCCTCGCTGGCGACGTCGTCGGGGTCGACGCCCCGCTCGGCCGCGACGTACTCGCGAACCGCGCCGACGTCGATGCTCGACTCTCGGCCGAGCCGGATCCGGAAGCGGTGGAGCCGTCGCCAGTCCTCGCCGTCGAGGTCGTAGCCCTCCGGCGGGATCACCTCGGGACACCGCGTGTGGAACCGACAGCCGTCGGGCGGGTCGGCCGCGCTCGGGACCTCGCCCCGGAGTCGGACGTCGGGCCGCTCGACTCGCGGGTCGGGGATCGGCATCGACGCGAGCAGGGCTCGGGTGTAGGGGTGCTGCGGATCGCCGAACACGGACTCGACCGGCCCGGACTCGACGACCTCGCCGAGGTACATCACGGCCACGCGGTCGCAGACCTCGCGGACGACGGCGAGGTCGTGGCTGATCAGGAGGACGGCGAGGTCGAGTTCCCGCCGGAGGCGGTCCAGCAGTCCGAGGACGTCGGCCTGCACGGACGCGTCGAGCGCCGAGACGGGCTCGTCCGCGACCAGGAGGTCGGGATCGACGACGAGCGCGCGGGCCAGCGCCGCCCGCTGCTTCTCGCCGCCGGAGAGCTCGTGCGGGTAGCGGTCGGCGTCGCGTCGATCGAGGCCGACGCGCTCCAGCGTCGATTCGGCGAGCCGGCGCCTGCGCGCACGGTCCGCCATCCCCTGGACGGCCAGCGGCTCGGCGACCGACTCCCCGATCGACCGCCGGGGGTCGAAGCTCGACGTCGGATCCTGGAAGAGCAACTGCGCGCGGCGGCGGAACCGCTTGAGCGCCGGCCGATCGTACTCGGTGACGTCCTCGCCGCGAAAGCGGACGGTGCCGCCCGTGGGCTCGTCGATCCGGAGGATCGCCCGCGCCGCCGTCGACTTCCCGCAGCCGGACTCGCCGACGAGCCCGACCGCCTCGCCGCGCTCGACCGTCAGGTCAACGCCGTCGACGGCGCGGACGCGCCCCGCCTCGCGGTTCCAGAAGCCCTCCGTGAGCCGGTAGTGCTTTTCGAGGCCGCGGACGGCCAAGAGCGGCGCGTCGGCGGAGGATCGATCAGCGGTCATCGCGTCTCACCCGCGTCGGCGTCGGCGTTGGCCTCGCCCTCGGTCGGATCGGATCCGTAGACGACGCCGGGATCACCGTCAGGTCGGAAGTGAACGCAGGACGCGACGTGTTCGGCGGCCGCGGCGTCGCCGTCGGGGGCCGATTCCGAGCCCGGCGTCGGATACAGCGGCGGGTGCTCGCCCTCCCGGCAGGCGTCGACGGCGTGGGGGCACCGTGCGCGGAACCGACAGCCAGGCGGCGGGTCGCCGTCTGTCGCCGAACTACGACCGGAAGACGACGTTGAGTGCTGGCCGTCCGTACCTGCGTTCGCTGAGGTCCCCGAGCGCCCGAATCCGCGCCGCCCCGGAAGCGCGTCGAGCAGGGCTCGCGTGTACGGGTGCGACGGCCGCTCGAAGACGTCGTAGACGCTCCCGCGCTCCATCACGAGCCCGTCGTACAGCACGACGACGCGGTCCGCCATCTCGGCGACGACGCCGAGGTCGTGGGTCACGAGCAGCAGCGCCATCTCCCTCTCAGACTGGAGCTCGTCGAGCAGTCGGAGCACCTGCGACTGGATCGTCACGTCGAGCGCGGTCGTCGGCTCGTCGGCGATCAGGAGATCCGGCTCGCCCGCCAGCGCCATCGCGATCGCGACGCGCTGTTTCATCCCGCCGGAGAGCTCGTGGGGGTAGTCGTCGATCCGACCGGCCGGGTCGGGGAGGCCGACGCGGTCGAGGAGGTCGATCGCGCGCGTCCGGGCCTCGCGCTTGGAGACGTCCGCGTGGAGCCGGACCGCCTCGGCGACCTGCCAGCCGATCGAGTACACCGGATTCAGCGCGCTCTGGGGGTTCTGGAACACGTGGGCGATCCGATCGCCGCGGAGCGCGCGGAGTTCCGACTCGGGGAGCGCGCGGAGGTCGCGCCCGTCGAAGCGGAGCTCGCCGGCGACGACGTCGCCGCCGTCGGCGTCGACCAGGCCGGTGATCGACTCGCTCGCGACGGTCTTGCCGCTGCCGGACTCGCCGACGAGACAGACCGTCTCGCCGCGGGCGACGTCGAAGGAGACGCCGTCGAGCGCGCGCACGGGTCCGGCGTCGGTCCGGAAGCGCGCGCGGAGGTCCGACACGCGGAGGAGCGGATCGCGGGCGTCGCCGCCGGCGTCCTCGCCGCGGTCGTCACCGCCTCCGCCGCCGCGGCCGTCCGTGCGGTCGCTCACCGGCCCACCTCCTGCCGCGGATCGAGCGCGTCCCGGAGCGCGTCGCCCACGAAGTTGAACGCCAGGATGGTCGCGAAGAGGAACACACCGGGGACGGTCGAGACCCACCAGGCGGTCGCGAGGTCGCCCCGCCCGGCCGCGATCGTCTGTCCCCACGAGGGCAGCGTCGCGTTCCCGAGGCCGATGAACGAGAGCGCCGCCTCCGAGAGGATCAGGATCG
Source organism: Halobellus sp. MBLA0158 (assembly GCF_041477585.1). Taxonomy (NCBI): domain Archaea; kingdom Methanobacteriati; phylum Methanobacteriota; class Halobacteria; order Halobacteriales; family Haloferacaceae; genus Halobellus; species Halobellus rubicundus. The sequence goes on along the minus strand of NZ_JBGNYA010000001.1, from coordinate 1,004,374 downwards.
GGATGTTGAGCGTCGCGGCCGTGACGATGGAGTTCGAGACGTTCGGGACGACGTGCCGCCAGACGATCCAGGGGCCGGACGCGCCGGCCGCGCTTGCGGCGTCGACGTAGGGCTCCTCGCTACGCTGGAGCGCCTCGCTCCGGACGATCCGGGCGATCCCGCCCCACCCCGTCACGCCGAAGATCACGATGAGGACGAAGAGGCTGCCGCCGAAGAGGTATGCAAGAAAGAGAAAGAGGAAGAACGTCGGGAAGGTCTGCTGGATATCGACGTAGCGCATCAGCGCCTCGTCGACCCACCCGCCCGCGTAGGCGGCCGTCGCGCCCACGGCGGTCGCGATCGCGATCGAGATGAGCGTCGCGATCAGCCCCACCTGCATACTGACGCGCATCCCGAAGATCGCGAGCGCGAGCAGTCCCTTGCCCTCGGCCGTGGTCCCCAGCGGATACCGCCACGTGCCCCGGCACCGGCCGTCGATGACCGGCCCGACGCACTCGGTCGGGACCGCGGCGTCGACGCTCAGGAACACCGGCGGCTGGTACGCGGCCGCGACGTTCAGGTCCGGCGGCTGGAGGAAGAGCGTGCCGACCGAGCCGAGCAGGAAGACGAAAGCGAGGTACGCGAGGCTGACGACCGCGGGGGTGTGGCGTCGGAATCGACGCCAGTAGTAGGCGGTCAGCCGGCGGTTCCGCGCGAGCGGGACGAGCGCGAAGCCGAGGGCCAGAAGCGTCGCGACGAACAGCCAGTCGACCGCGGTGACGTCCCAGACGAAATCGAGGGATCCGACCTCGACGGTCGGCCGATCAGGCGGCAGGGACAGGTCGTAGGCCAGCGCGAGCGCGTAGGCGACCACGGCCGCGAGAGCGGCGAGTCGCGTCCGCGAGCGGCCGCCGTCGTCGGCGTCGATCGCCTCCCAGTCGACGTCTTCGAAGCGCTCGCGCTCCGACTCGGCTAGTGGATCCCCGGCGTCGTGGCCGTCCTCGCGTCCGTCCCCCGCCATCACCGATCACCGTAGTCGATCCGCGGGTCCAGCGCGGCGTACGCGAGGTCCTGAAGCAAATTGCCGATCACGGCGACGAAAACGGGCACGAGCGTCGTTCCGAGGACGAGGGCGGTGTCCTGGCGGCGGATCGCCTCCAGGCTGAGACGGCCGATCCCCGGAATGCCGAAGACGACCTCCACGAGGTACGACGCCGAGAGGATCACGCCCAGCAAGTCGCCGACGAGGATCGTCGAGAGGGGAACGAGTGTCGGCCGGAGGACGTGTCGGGTGAGGATCCGCCACTCGCTGGCGCCCTTCGCCCGCGCGGTCTTCACGAACGCCGCGCGGACGTACTCCAGCGCCTCGGCCCGGGCGTAGCGCATCGTGCTCGCGATGGCGCCCGTCCCGAGGACGAAGACGGGGAGCGCGAGCTGCCGGGCGTTCGCGAGGGAGAACGGCCGCGTCCGGGCCAGCTGGGCGTCGAAGAGGACGGGCACCCAGCCGAGGTGGACCGCGAACACGAGGATGAGCACGATCCCGAACCAGAAGTTCGGGATGCTGATCCCGAAGAACGCGACGAACGTCGCCGCGTAGTCGGCCTTGGTGTACTGATTGAACGCCGAGTAGAGCCCGATGGCGATGCCGAAGAACGTGGAGAGGAGGACCGCCGGAACGGTGTACATCAGCGAGTACGGGAGCGCGGTCAGGATGGCCGTCACGACGGGCTGTGAACGGGTGTCCGACCAGCCCCAGTCGCCGGTCGCGAGGTTCGCGAGGTAGTCCAGATAGCGCGCCCAGAGCGGGCCCTGGAGCCCGCGCCGGCGGACGTACGCCTCCGCGGCGGCCTCCGCGCTCCCGCCGCTCGCGGCCGCCCGAAACTGGATCCGGGCCAACTGCGGGTCGGGCGCGTACTCCAGGAGGACGAACGTGACCGTGAGGATGACGAAGGCGACGACGCCCGCCCACGCGACCCGCCGCGCCGTGTACCAGTGCAGACTCATCGTGAGATTCGCGATCGCCGTCTTTGAGAATCGGTCCCGTCGTCCGCAGTTAACTGTGTCGTCCGGTTCGATCGGAGGCGCCCGCGGACCCGCAGCCGCTCAGGCCGCGTCAAGCCGCCACGTGTTCCGGTTCCAGGTGTAGCCGAAGACCTCCTCGGGGCCGCGGACGTCGGCGTCGAAGCCGACGATCTCGACGCCCATATTCAGGAAATTGAACGGCTGTTCGACCGAGAGCGCGCCGAAGATCTCCGACAGCGCCGCGCGGCGCTCCGCGTCGTCGACGGTGCTCGATGCGGTGTCGAAAAGCGACGCGAAGTCCGTCTCGGGGTGGTAGCCGTAGAAGTTGGTGCCGCCGCGCTCAACCACGAAGCTCCGGATGGCCGACGGCGTCCGCGGGTAGGTGTTGAACGTGATGCCGAGGAGCATGTCCCAGGGGCGGGCGCTCAGCGAGCCGTCGCGCGGGCCGCCGTTGTAGGGGCCGGCGTCCCACGGCGCCTCGCCGTCGCCCTGCCAGTCGTTGTAGAGGTGCTGTTCGACGATCGCCCCGTACTCCTTCGCGGAGAGTTCGACGTCGATCCCGACGGCGTCGTACTCCTGGGCGACGAGCTCGGCGGTCGTCTCGACGGCCTGCGAACCCTGCGCGAAGACCAGGTCCAGCGACACCGGCTCGCCCTCGGCGTCGACGACGCGGTCGCCCTCGTAGCGGTACGGCGTCGAGCCGAGGTTCTCGCGGAGCAACTCGCGGGCGCGCTCGTGGCTGTACGCGTCGCCGACGCCGAGTTCGCGGACCCGCTCGTCGGAGTACCACTTCGAGAACGTCGGCTGGAAGGTGTGGGCGACCGTCGCGTACCCGCGGAGGACGTCCTCGACGATCTGTTCCTTGTCGACGGCGTACGCGAGCGCCCGCCTGACCGCCGGCTTCCGGAGCGCCTCGAAGAAGGAGCCGTTGGCGCGCTGATTGTAGATCAGCGAGGTCATAAACGCCTGCGGGAACACCTTGACGTCGACGTCCTCCAGGCCCTCGAACTGCTCGACGCGGGACTCGGGGACCTCGGTGGCTGTCAGCTCGCCGGAGCGGAGCGCCGAAAGACGCGTGCTCTCCTCGGGGACGACCTCGTAGGTGTAGGAGTCGAAGTACGGTGCCTCTTGCCACGCCTCGGGGACGTCGTCGGCCTCGCGGAGGTAGTAGTCGTCGTTCCGCGTGGCGACGAACGCCGCGCCACGGTCCCAGCGCTCGAAGGTGTAGGGGCCGAGGTTGCCGGCGTACGCGAGCGTCTGGACCGCCTCGTCCTGGGCGAGGCCCTCCTGGTCGCCGTCGGGCCGGTACCGCTGGATGAGCTCCTTGGGCATACAGTAGGCGCCCCACATAATCGGCCGGAGCGGAAAGGCTGGGTCGGGCTCCGGCAGTCGGATCTCGAACGAGCGCGTGCCCGTCTTCTCGACGGGGATCGGCTCGCCCCCGCGTCGCCAGTCGCCGGGGTTCGGGAACCCCGCCCAGTTCGGCTCCGCCTGGAAGACCTCGGTGATCATATACACCCAGTCCTCGGCCGTCATCGACCCGTAGTCTCCACCCCAGCGGAGATTGTCGCGGAGCTCCACGGTGTACACGCGGCCGTCGTCCGTCGAGATGTCGGCCCACAGCGGGAAGATCTCCTGGTCGGGCGTGACGGCGTAGGCGCCGTCGAGCGCCAGCTGGATCCGATTCGCGGAGGGGACGTCGTCGACGCTGAGGAAGTTCAGTGTCTGGGCGCTGGTCGAGGTGCCGTCGACGTAGTCGGCCCCGTCGCTCGCTCCGGTCCCCTGCGGCGCGCTACAGCCCGCGAGCGACGCCGCGCCCCCGAGACCGAGTAGATGGAGAAAGGATCGCCGGGACCGCGACGCGAGCGCGGTCGGTCCGCGGCGGTCCGAATCGCTACCGGATGACATACGACGAACGTGCGCCTATCTGCGGAAATAGCCATCGATCACCCCCACAGACGCCCGTATTCTGTAGATCTACTGACTTATGTCGGCGCCGCCCGGTGTCGGGCTCAGTCGTCGCCGTGCGCGTCGACGATGACGACCTCGCCGTCCTCGACGCGGACGTTGATCAGCGTCTTGACGTGGTGGTCGCTGTCGTCGAGTTCGTTCGGGCCCGCCTTCTTGATCACGGCGACGGTGTCGACGACCTCGGCGCCGATGGTGTCCAGGGCATCGAGCACCGCCCGCATCGTCCCGCCCGTCGAGAGCACGTCGTCGAGGACGAGCACGCGGTCGCCCGGGTCGACGTCGTTGATGTACATCTCGTTCTCGGAGTAGCCCGTCTGCTGGCTCAGCGGCTCTTCGCCGTCGAGGCCGTACTGGCGCTTGCGGATGACGACGAGCGGGATGTCGGTCATCAAAGAGACCGCCGTGGAGATGTGGATGCCCATCGCGGCCGGGGTGACGATCTTGTCGACGTTGTCGATCTCGGCCTTCCGGATGATCTTGATCACGATCTCCCGCAGGAGCTCCGGGCGGAGCATCGGGACGCCGTCGCTGATGGGGTGGACGAAGTACTCGTAGTCTCCCTTCTCGATGATCGGGGCTTCGAGGAGCGACTGCCGCAGTTGATCCATATCGACGGTTCTGCGGGTCGGAGATAAAAACTGGCGGTTCGCGCGCTCGTGGCGAGGGCGACCCACGGGCTACGCCAACGACTGTCTCAGGCCGACAAGAACTCAGGGGCCGATAAAAACGTCAGTCGGCGATCAGACCGTCGGGGCGGTCGACTGGCTCAGAGTCGCCGAGGCCGATCCGTCGGCGGATTTCCAGACGACGCGGACGGTCTCGCCGCTCCAGGGGACGGTGTTGTTGAACTCCGCGCTCGTCCCAGCGGAGACTGTCCCGGTCAGGCCGTTGTGGCCCTCCCACTCGACGGGGCCGACCTCCAGTCCGGTCGTGTTCAGTTGGGCAGCGTCGATGGAGTCACCGCTCTCGTGGGTGATCGTCACGTTCGTGTCGTCGGTGTAGTCGAAGCTGAAGCTCGCCTGGGGCGCCGTCTGCTGGAGCCCCTGGCCGAGGTTCAGGACGAACGTCCCGATGACGGCCGCGAGGATGACTGTGATCGCGACCATCAGGATAACCCCGATGACCGGCGAGACGGCTCGATCCTCTGTGAATAATTTCTGAATATTCATACTACATTATATGATCGATAGCAATATAAAGGTACTCGGATGTGAGATAACAATTCCCATATGCCGATCGCGGGGAAGTGGACAAAGAGATCGCGTTTTGGCGAAGCTCGAACGTTCGTCCAGAAATTGTGCCTACGACGGCGTGACGGCGGAGCGGAAGACGTATTTGACCCCCTTAGTAACGGTACGGTAACGTATGAGTCGCGTGACCGACCGGAGGCGGCGGCCGGTATCACAGGCAGGTGGTGGCTGATGGCGGCCAGTAGCCCGCGGATCCTCGTGCCCGTCGGCGAGTCCTCGACCTTTCGGAACACGGTCGCATACGCCGTCCGAGAGGCCCGGGAGGCGGCCGAGGAGAGCGGCGAATCGGCGGTCGTCCACTTCGTGTACCCCGCGCGGTGGCGCCTCGTCGACGGCGGCTCCGCCGACGACACCCAGAGCGCGACCGGCCTCTTGGACCGCGTGACCGTCTGGGCCGAAGAGGACCTCGACTACGACGGGGACGGCGAAGGCGAGTTCCCCCTGGAGATCGAGACCGCGGTCATCGGCGCCGACCGCTACCTGTTCAGCCCCGGCGACTTCGCGGCGATCGTCGCCGAGTACGGGCGCCGGCACGACCTCGATCGGGTCGTCGTCGATCCGGAGTTCCGGCCCGGCGGGAGCGCCCCGATGCTCCGGCCCTTCGAGGTCGAACTCGCGCGGTCGCCGCTCTCTGTCGAGGAGGCGCCCGGCGGTCGGCCGACCACCCGGAGCCGGCTCGTCTCGCGGACGACGCTCGCGAAGGGCGTCGCGACCTTCGGCGCCACGTTCGCCTTCTATCTCGTCGTCGCCGGGTCGCTGTCGCCGTTCGATCTCGCGACCGGCGGGCTGACGGCGCTGCTCGCGACGATCGCGTTCTCCAACGTCACTTTCGTGCTCTCCCCGTCGCCGAGGCGCACGGGCGTCCGGATCGCCCGGATGGCGCTTTTCGTTCCCTACCTCGTCTGGGAGATCACGAAGGCGAACCTCTCGATCGCGTACATCATCCTCCACCCGGACCTGCCGATCGACCCCGAGATGCGACGGTTCCGGGCGGGCGTGTGGGGCGGGCTCCCCGTGACGACGCTCGCGAACAGCATCACGCTGACGCCCGGGACGCTCACGGTCGACGTCGGCCGCGAGGGGCTCGACATCCACACGCTGACCGGCTCGGCCCGCGACGACCTCGCCGCCGGCGGGCTCGAACGGGCGGTCCGGTTCGTCTTCTACGGCCGCTCGGGCGCCCGCATCCCGACGCCGACCGAACGCGGGAGCATCTCGGTCGTCGAATCGAGTGCGGACGACGGCACGTCTGACTCCGTCGCGACCGACGGACCGATCGACCCGGCGCCGGCCGCCGACGCGACAGACGCCGCGCCGGAGGAGGACGACTGATGGCCGTCTCGGGACTGCTCCAGACGGTGCTTTTGGCCGCCGCGGCCGCGTTCGTCGTCTTCGCCGTCGTGCTCGTCTACCGGATCGTCGCGGGCCCGACGATGCAGGATCGGGTCATCGCGGTCAACGGGATCGGGACGAACGCGGTCGTCGTCCTCGCACTCTTGGCCGCGGCGCTCGACCGGCCGGGCTACCTCGACGTGGCGCTCGTCTACGGGATGTTGAACTTCCTCATGAGCATCGCCATCTCGAAGTTCACCGTCGAGCGGGGCGGGGTGATCTGAGATGACGCCGACCGAGATACTGGTCGTCGCGCTCGTCGCGGCCGGGACGTTCTTCGCGTTCGTCGCGGTCGTCGGGATCGTCCGCCTGCCGGACCTGTACACCCGTGCGCACGCGACGTCCAAGAGCGACACCCTGGGGATCCTGCTCACGCTGAGCGGGGTCGCGCTGGTCTTCGGCGCCGACCTCGCGGTGGCGAAGACGGTCCTCCTGGGGCTGTTCCTGTTCGTGACGAACCCGACCGCCGCACACGCGATCACCCGCGCCGCGTACGACCAGGGGATCGCGCCCTGGACCACGGAAACGGAGGGAGACGAGTGAGCGCAGTCACGGCCGAGCTCGCGGTCGTCCTCACCTTCTCGGTGCTGACCGCGCTGGCGGCAATCTTCCTCCGGGACGTCCTCAACGCGATCATCGCCTTCGCGGCGTTCAGCTTCGGCATCGCCGTCGCGTGGCTTCTCTTGGCCGCCCCCGACGTCGCGCTGACCGAGGCCGCCGTGGGCGCCGGGATCACGACCGTCCTCTTCCTGGTGACGATCGCGAAGACGGTCCGCCCGAGCGGCGAGCGCCTCTTCGAGCCGATCGAGTGGCGCTCGGTCGCGGTGGTCGTCGTCCTGGCGGGGACGCTCCTGACGACCGTGCGGTCGCTGCCGGCGGTCGGCTCGCCGACCTCGCCGGTCGCGACCTCGCGGATCACCGAGTACTACCTAGAGAACGCCTACCCCGAAACCGGCGTCGAGAACGTCGTGACCGCCGTGCTCGCGGCCTACCGCGGGTTCGACACCCTCGGCGAGGCGACGGTGGTCATCGCCGCCGGGCTCGCGGTGCTTCTCGTCCTGCGACAGGAGGCCTACGTATGAGCGGAGATCCTGACAGAACCTACGTCGAGAGTACGATCATCATGACGACCGTCCGTATGGTGGTCCCGTTCGTGTTCACCTTCGGACTCTACGTGATGTTCCACGGGGCCGAGTCCGCGGGCGGCGGCTTCCAGGGCGGCGTCATCGTCGCCTCGGCCGTGCTCCTGCTCGCGTTCGCGTTCGGGATCGAGCCCACGCGGATCTGGCTTGAGGGCCCCCTCTCCCGGATCGCGATCGCCCTCGGGGGCGCGACGTTCGCGCTCATCGGCCTCGGCGCGGTGGTCGGCGGCGGCGCCTTCCTGGAGTACGAGGCGTACGGGCTCGGGACCGACGGCGTCAAGTACGGCATCGAACTCGTCGAACTCGGGATCGGCGCCATCGTCTCGGGCGTCCTCGTCAGTCTCTTTTTCAGCCTGGCGCGGGGCGACTTCGTCGTCGCCGGCGAGGCCGTCGAGAGCGAGGCCGACGGCGAGGGGGGTGAGCGCGCGTGATCGACCTGCTCGCGACCCACTACAACTACCTGGTGTACGTGGCGCTTGTCGGCATCGGCCTGTACGGCGTCACCGCCAGCTCGAACCTCGTGACGAAGATCATCGGCCTCAACGTCTTCCAGGTCGGGATCTTCCTGTTTTTCGTCACGAGCGGCTACATCCAGGGCGGCTCGCCGCCCGTCGTCCACGGCCACGGCGCCGAGACGTTCGTGAGCCCGCTGCCGCACGTCCTCATCCTGACCGCCATCGTCGTCGGCGTCAGCCTGACCGCCGTGGCGCTGGCGCTCGTCGTGCGGATCTACAACGCCTACGGGACGCTCGACGAGGAGGCCATCCGGGAGGTGCAGCTCAATGACTGACGCCGTCGCCCTGCTCGTGGCCGTGCCGATCCTCTTCGCCCTGCTGCCGGTCACCGTCGGCGGCGTCTGGGACCGCGCCGGCTGGGCGACGGCCGCGGTCGCGGCGCTCGTCCACCTCGGGCTGTCGCTTTCTGTCGCCGCGAAAGTGTTCTCCAGCGGGTCGTTCACCTACGCGGTCGGGAACTACACGCCCCCGTTCGGGATCGAACTCGTCGCCGACGGCGTCAGCGCGACGCTCGTGGTCCTGACCTCCGTCGTGACCGTCGCGGTCGTCGCCTACGCCCGGACGGCCGGGCCGCACTCGAACAGCTTCTACAGCGAACTGCTCCTCCTGACCGCGGGAATCTCGGGCGTCTTCGTCACCGGCGACGTGTTCAACCTCTACGTGTTCATCGAGATCACGGGGCTGGCGACGTACGCGCTGGTCGCGACCGGCGACGACCCCGCCGCGGCGCTCGCGAGCCTGAAGTACCTGCTCGTGGGAACCATCGGCGCGTCGCTGTACCTCCTGGGCGTCGGCTACCTCTACATCGCGACGGGGACGCTGAACATGGCCGACCTGTCGACGCTCCTCCCCGAGGTCGGCTACGGCTCGCCGCTCGTCCTCACGGGCTTCGCCCTGCTCGTCGTCGGCCTCGCGGTCAAGGCCGCGCTCTTCCCGCTCCACACCTGGCAGCCCGGCGCCTACGCGGAGTCGCCCGACAGCGTCACCGCGTACATCTCGGCGCTCGTGTCGACGGCGGCCGCCTACGCGCTGTTCCGGATCGTCTACGCCGTGTTCACGCCAGCGTTCGACGCCGCGGTGCCGTTCGCGCTCGACGCGCTCGTCGTCCTGGCGTCGGTGAGCGTCGTCGTCGGCTCCGTGCTGGCGGTCCTCCAGTCCGACCTCAAGCGGATGCTGGCTTACTCCTCTGTCGCGCAGTTCGGCCTCGTGATCGCCGGCTTCGCGATCGCCAATTCCACCGCGGTGACCGGCGGGCTCGTCCACCTCGTCGGCCACGCGGTGATGAAGGCCGGGCTGTTCGTCGGCGTGGGCGCGCTCGCGAGCGTCGCGGGCGGCCGCACCGTCGACGACCTCGCCGGCGTCGCCGACCGCGCGCCGCTGACCAGCGCCGCGTTCGCGGTCCTGGCGTTCGCGCTGGTCGGCGTGCCGCCGGCGATCGGCTTCGCCGGGAAGTGGCACATCGTCCTCGGCGCGGTCGAGGGCGGCCGCTGGGGCGTCGCGCTCGTCGCCGTGGTGAGCACGCTCCTGACGCTCGCGTACTTCGCGCGGGTCGTCGAACGGATGTACTTCCGCGACGCGCCCGCGCCGGCCGAGGAGGTCGCGGGCGACGCCGCGAGCCCGGACGGCGGCGACGACACGCTGGCCGCAGACGGCGGAGAGACGAGCGAGTCGGCAGCCGATGAGACGGTCGACGCAGAGGCGGAGGCGGCGGCCGGCTCGGTCTCGCCGGCGGCGCGCGCCATCGTCGTCGGCGCCGCGGTCGCCGCCGTGGTCCTCGGCCTGTTCGCGGTCGAACTGATCGACGTCTTCGAGCCCGTGCTGGAGGTGTACTTCTGATGGAGATCGAATCTCTCAGGCCGCTCGCGGCGGTGTTGCTCCCCGCGATCGGCGTGTTGGCTATCGTCGCATCGCACCGCAGACCCGACGTCCGCGAGGGCTTCACCATCCTCACCGCGCTCGCGACGTTCGGCACCGTCGCCAGCCTCATCCCGCCGACGCTCGCGGGGACGACCCACGTCACCCGGCTGGGGACGTTCGTGCCCGGGATCGACCTCGCGCTGAGCGCGGACCCGCTCGGGATGGTCTTCGGACTCCTGGCGAGCGGGCTGTGGCTCGTCACGAGCTTCTACAGCATCGGCTACATGCGCGGCCTCGACGAGCACTCCCAGACGCGGTACTTCGCGGCGTTCGCGGGGAGCGTCGGCTCGGCGCTCGGCGTCGCGTTCGCGTCGAACCTCGTCGCGCTGTACATCTTCTACGAGCTCCTGACGGTCGCGACCTACCCGCTCGTCGCCCACGACGAGAGCGACACGGCGCGGAAGGCGGGCCGGAAGTACCTCACCTACACCTTCGGCGGCGGCGTCGCGGTGCTGGCCGGGACCGTGTTGGTCTTCTGGACGACCGGCACGGTGGCGTTCACGCCCGGCGGCATCGCCGAGCTCGCGAGCGCCGATCCCGTCCTCGCGCGGGCGGCGTTCGCACTCTTGGCCGGCGGCTTCGGCGTGAAGGCGGCGCTCATCCCCGTCCACTCGTGGCTCCCGGACGCGATGGTGGCGCCGACGCCCGTCTCCGGGCTCTTGCACGCCGTCGCGGTCGTCAAGAGCGGCGTGTTCGGCATCGCGCGGGTGGTGCTGGACGTCTTCGGCCCGCAGACGGTCTCGGACCTCGGCGTCGGCCTGCCGCTGGCGACGGTCGCGGCGATCACGATCGTCGTCGCGAGCGTGATCGCGCTCCGGCAGGACAACCTCAAGCGCCGGCTGGCGTACTCGACGATCAGCCAACTGTCGTATATCGTCCTGGGGCTGGGCCTGCTGTCGCCCGCGGCGCTCGTCGGCGGGCTACTCCACATCCCCGCGCACGCCTTCATGAAGCTCACGCTGTTCTTCTGTGCGGGCGCGATCCACGTCGAGACCCACACCGACGACATCAGCGAGATGGCCGGGATCGGAAAGCGGATGCCCGTGACGATGGCGGCCTTCGCGGTCGCGAGCGTCGGGATGGCGGGCCTGCCGCTCGTCGCGGGCTTCGTGAGCAAGTGGTACCTCCTGATCGGGAGCCTCGACAACGGGACGGCGATCTTCGCCGTGGTGCTTCTCACCTCGGGGCTGCTCAACATCGGCTACTTCTGGCCGATCGTCTACCAGGCGTTCTTCCAGACGCCGGAGGACAGCGACGCGAAGCCGCTCGTGGAGTTCCCGATGGGCGGGCGCCGCGTCCGCACGGACGGCGGCGAACGGCCCGAGGAGGACGAACAGGTCGACGACGGCGACGTTGAGGCCGCCGACGGACGCGACCTCACCGATCCGGAAGCAGAGCAGGACGAGGTGCCGATCAACACCGCCGAGCGGATCGAGCCCGAGGTCGACCCCGACGTAGAGCCCTCCGAGAGCGAGGGCCGAGTCGAGGTCGACGCGCGGGTCGAAGACGGCGAGTACGCCGTCGACCGGTACCCGAGCGATCACCTCCGCGACGACGGGAGCGACGGCGCCGGCGACGGCGCCGACGACTCCGCGGGCGGGGAGATGTCGATCACGGAGGCCGGCGCCGACGACCACCATGTCGACCACGGCGGCCCGCCGGCCTCCGGCTGGGAGCGCCGCGGCTTCGGCGAGGAGAGCACGTGGTTTATGCTCGGGCCGATCACCGTCGTCGCGGCCGGCGCCATCGCGCTCGGCATCGCGCCGAAGGCGATGGTGTTCCTCGCGCTGATCCAGCGCGTCGTCGCGGACGCAACGGGGGTGGCGTTCTGATGAGCGGACTCGCCACCGCGCCCGCGACGGCGACGCTCCTGGCGTCGGAGCCGGCGGGCTCGCTCCCGACGGTCGACCTGCCGACAGTCCTGCCGCCGGCGCTCGTGATCCTCGCGGTCGCGGTCGTGATGCCGTTCCTCTCGCGGCGGCTCGGCCACGCGCTCGGCGTCATCGCGACCGGAGGGGTCTCGCTGTGGTCGCTGCTCGTGCCGGCGGGAGTCTACCTCCCTGTCTCGTTCCTCGGGTTCGACGCGGTGCTGCTCAACGTCGACACGCTCTCGCGGCTGATGGGCGTCATCTTCGGGCTGATCGGCGCGGCCGCGGTGCTGTACTCCTACTCGTCGGAGGCGACGAACCGCCAGACGGCGTTCGCGCTGGGCTACGTCGGCACCAGCGTCGGCGCGGTCTTCGCCGGCGACTGGCTGACGATGATCTTCTTCTGGGAGCTGATGGCCGTCACGAGCACCCTGCTCGTGTGGGACTACGGCGGCGAGGCCGTCCGCGCGGGCTTCCGGTACGCGGTCTACCACGGCCTCGGCGGCAGCCTCCTGATGGCGGCGATCGTCTGGCACTACGTCGAGGTCGGCTCGTTCCTGTTCAGCGCCAGCGCGGGGATGAGCGCCGGGATCCCGGCCGTCCTGGCGGCGGTCGGCATCGGCGTCAACGTCGGCTTCGTCGGCCTGCACACCTGGCTGCCGGACACCTACCCGCGCCCGCACGTCGCCGCCAGCGTCTTCCTGTCGGTGTACACGACCAAGACGGGCGTCTACGGCCTCGCGCGGGCGTTCCCCGACGGCAACCTCGCGATCGCGTACATGGGCGCGGCGATGGCGCTCGTGGGCGTGATGTACGCCCTGCTCCAGAACGATATGCGCCGCCTGCTGTCGTACCACATCCAGTCGCAGGTCGGCTACATGGTCGCCGGCGTCGGCGTCGGGACGGCCCTGGCGACCGCGGGCGCGTTCGCCCACGTGTTCAATCACATCCTCTACAAGGCGCTGCTCTTTATGACCGCGGGCGTCGTCATCGCGCGGACCGACGAGCAGAGCCTGAAGTACCTCGGCGGTCTGGGCCGGGCGCTGCCTGTGACGGCGCTGGCCTTCACCGTCGCGGCGCTGTCGATCAGCGGCTTCCCCGGCTTCAACGGCTTCGTGAGCAAGGGGATGATCACCGCCGCCGCCCACAAGGAGCACCTCGACGGGATCTTCTACATCCTGCTCGCGGCGGGCGTCGGGACGTTTATGTCCTTCATCAAGTTCGGCTACTACGCCTTCCTCCGGTCGGGGACGGGCAACTGGACGCTCAGGAAATCGGCGACGGGCCAGCGCGTCGCGATGCTCGGCGTCGCCGCGCTCTGTGTGATCCTGGGGCTCTACCCCGACGCGCTGTTCCTGCTGCTGCCCGGCAGCACCGCCGACGCCCACCCGTTCACGCTGAGCCACCTCGGCGAGGGCTTCCTGCTCGCCGCCCTGGGCGTCGTCGGCTTCGCGCTCCTGAAGAAGCCGCTCTCGAAGATCGGCAACGGCGTCGACGTCGACGTCGTGATCGAGCCCGCGACCTTCTACGGGATGCGCGGCCTCGTCCGCGGGACCACGGGCCTGTTCGCCGCCGTCGACCGCGCGGTCGTCGCGGCCACGAACGCCGCGCTCGCCGCCGCGTCCGACCCCTACGGGACGATCCGCGGGCCGGCCGTCGCCGTGATCGGCCGCGACAGCGAGTCGCTCCACGAGGGGAGCCTCCGGGCGACGATCGCGACGAGCGTGCTGCTCGTGGCCGCGGTGCTGACCGCGACGCTCGTCGGCCTGCTGTAGTCGGCCCGGCTTTTTGATCCGGGCCGCCGTCGGGGACGTATGGCGACTGTCAGTCCACGCGAGGCGCTCGGGTACGCGCTCGGCCGGGAGATGATACTGCTGTATCTCGTCGTGGGAGTCGGGTATCTCGCCCTCCTCGCCGGCGGCTGGGCGGGCGCGAACTGGGCGGTCCGCGGCGGGGGCGCCGGCGTCCTCGGACGGGTGGTCGCGGTGGGGCTCCTGCTCGCGGGCTTCGTGACCGTCCTCGGCGGCGTCGTCGGCCTCGTCTACAAGGTCGTCGCCGACGCCACCGCCGCCGCGCGCCGGTCGGCGTGAGTCACTCGGGAGCCGGCGCAGAATCGGAATCGGCGTCGGAATCGGACGCGGACGCGGAGTCCGGATCGGATTCGGAGACGACCGTGGCAATTCGATCGGCGATCGCGCCGCCGAGTTCGGTCTTCGTCCCCGAGAACTCGACCGCGTCGTCGCCGTCGACGAACAGCGTCCGCGTCTCGTCGTCGCCCATCACGGAGGCGTCGTTGGCGACGACAAAGGCGAGGCCGACGCGGTCGAGGATCCCCCGCGCCGCCTCGGTCATCTCCGCGTCGTCGCCCGACGTCTCGGCCTTGAACCCGACGATCGGCAGGTCCGGGTGGGCCTCGCGGACGTCGTCCAGAAGCTTCGGCGTCGGGCGGAGTTCCAGCGTCCGCTCTTCGCCCGAGCGGAGCTTCTCGTCGGCCCGGTCGACGGTGTAATCCGAGATCGCGGCCGCGGAGACGACGGCGTCGGTGTCGGCGTCGACGGAGTCGAGGACGGCGTCGCGCATCTCAGCGGCGGACTCGACCGTCACGGCGTCGGCGTAGTGGACGTCGCCGTCGGGGTGGACGAGCGTGACGTCGGCGCCGCGGACGTGACAGGCGCGCGCGACCGCGCGGCCCGTCTTGCCCGACGCGCGGTTCGTGAGAATCCGCACGGGGTCGATCGCCTCGGCGGTCGCGCCCGAGGTCACGACGACGTGGCGGCCGGCGAGGGACTGCTCGGCGGTCGCGCGGGCGGTCGCGGTGACGATCGCCGCCTCGGTCGCGATCTTCGCCTTCCCCTCTTCGATCCGCGGGTCGACGAAGTCGACGTCCCAGGACGCCACGCGGTCGATCGCGTCGAGCACGCCGGGGTGGTCGTACATCGGCTCGTGCATCGCGGGCGCGATCACGACGGGCACGTCCGCGCCCAGCGCGGTGGTCGCACAGGTCGTCACCGGCGTGTCGTCGACGGCGCCGGCGATCTTGCCGACGGTGTTGGCCGTCGCGGGCGCGATCAGCAACACGTCGGCCCAGCCGTCGCGGCCGCAGAGCTCGACGTGTTCGACCCGGCCCGTGATCTCGGTCACGACGTCGTTGTCGGTCGCGAACTCGACCGCCCAGGGGTGGACGATGCCCCGCGCGCTCTCGGTCATCACGCCGCGGACCGACGCCCCCTGCCGCCGCAGTTCGTGGGCGAGTTCGACCACCTTCACGGCGGCGATGCTCCCCGAGACGCCGAGCGCGACGTTGACACCCTCCAGCATCGCTCCCCGATTCGGGGGCGGCGAATAAAACTCCCCGCTCTTCGGCGGCCGTCGCCGGACCGGCGTGTCGGTCCGCCTCAGGCACCGCGCGGATCGATCGGCGTCGGGGGCGCGCCTCGCTTGTGTGCGGTGGCGGCGTGTCGGTCGAGCAGGTCGGTCACGGTCGCCTCGTCGACGTCGAGCCGTCGCGCGACGGTGTCGGCGTCGCACCCCTCGTCGACGCCGAGTCGCAGGACCGGATCGACGACGTCGTACGGCGCCCCGAGGTCGTCGGCGTCGACCTGGCCGGCGAGAAAGCCCGCGCTTGGCGCTTTGTCGACGACGAACTCGGGCACGTCGAGGATCTCGGCCAGCGCCCGCACGTCGGTCTTGTAGAGGTGGCCGATCGGGAGGAGGTCGGCCGCGCCGTCGCCGTGCTTCGTGAAGTAGCCGAGGAGCCGCTCGCTCCGGTTCGTCGTCCCGCAGACCAGCCGGCCCGTCGCGTTGGCCGCGAGGTACGCCAGCGCCATCCGGAGCCGGGCGACGGCGTTGCCGGCCGAGACGGGGTCGTCGTGGGCGTCGAAGCGGTCGGGGGCGACCGCGCCGAACTGGGTGAAAAGCGGCTGGAGGTGGACCGTGTCGTGGTCGATGCCCAGCGCCTCGGCGAGCGCCTCCGCGTCCCTGGCCGAGGGCGCGCCGAGCTTGTTACACGGGAGGATCAGCCCGTAGACGCGCTCGGGCCCCAGCGCGTCCGCCGCGAGCGCCGCGGTGACCGTCGAGTCGAGCCCGCCGCTCAGATTGACGACGACGCCATCGGCCGACGCGTCGGCGACGTAGTCCCGGAGGAACTCACAGATCCGCTCGTGTTGGGCGTCGGGGTCGATCGCGCCCTCGGTCGGATCTCCGTCGGTCCGACCCGTGTCCGATGCGGGGCGAACGGTGGGATCTGTCACCGCTCACCGACCCCCGGCGAGTGGGTCCGTCCGTCGCTCCGCCTCGCACACGCGCCGCGTCTCCCGCCCGGTCGCTCGTCTTTCTGTCATCGTCTCGCGGTCGCCGACACTGACATAAAGTCCCTATGTACTATCTGTTTAAGGATCTCGGAGGAAAGAAGATACTTTCCAGATATTCTCTCAGACTGCGTGTTATCGGAAAATAATTACGCATATTTGTGGACGTTTTCGTCGACTCCCTCTACTTCCCCTACCCAATACCGGATCAGCAATGTTGAACTGTTCTGGTCTTTATTTGGATATTCGTTCTCTTATTTTCGGTTTTGATATCCTGTCCAAGGAATATAATCCCATTATATACGAACATTTATCAAAAATCAGGCCCACTCGTATACTATGCCGACCCCAGAGTTGAGTTCGAGTCAGAAGCGGATCCTCAGATCGCTCGTCGACCTCGCCGGCGGCTCCGACCAGGTGGTGCGGGGCGAGCGGATCGCCGACGAGATCGACCGCAACCCCGGGACGATCCGGAACCAGATGCAGAGCCTCCGCGCGCTCCAGTTGGTCGAAGGCATCCCCGGCCCGAAGGGCGGGTACAAACCGACCGCGGACGCCTACGAGGCGCTCGACATCGAGCGGATGGACGAGCCCGCACAGGTGCCGGTCGAGCAGAACGGCGGGACCGTCGAGGGCGTCAACGTCGAGGAGATCGACCTCGCCACGGTCCACCATCCGGACCTGTGCCGCGCGGAGGTGCGGTTCCGCGGGTCCGTCCGGACGTTCTCGGAGAGCGACCACGTGACCGTGGGACCGACCCCGTCGACCGGCCTGCGGCTGTCGGGCACGGTCGACGCCGTGAACGCCGACGAGAACACGCTCATCCTCACTGTGCGGCAGATGAACACGCCCGCGGGGCAGTCGGCCGGCTGAGGCCGCTTCGCCGGCGACCGCTCCGACCGCGAGGCACGCTCGTTTTGTCCGTCGACCGCCTACGGCGCGGCAATGACAGCAGAACGCTGGTGGGTCAGACTGGCCGCCCGGTGGCTGGCCCGCGTCGACGGCGTCTCCGGAATGGTTCGCCTGGCGATGCTCGGGATGACCGGGCTCTCGACCGCGACGATCACCCTCCGACAGTACGGCCACGGCGAGTACGCCTGGCCGCTGATCGGCGTCACCCTCGGCGGGACGCTGCTCTTCACGTACTTCTACACCGAGGGGGGCGTCTGGAACCAGATGTCGCGGGACCGTCAGGACCTGTCGAGCAACTTCGCGAACCCCTCGATGCGGATGAACAACGAACTGCTCGCGCGGGCGGTCCTCGCGGCCCAGGAGAAACGCGAACTGACCGAGGCGGAGCGTCAGGCGATCAAGGCCGAACTGGACGACGCCTTCGAGGAGTACCGCGACGGGATCGAACTCGACGGCCTGGACGGATAGCGTCGTCTCTCCGCCGAGCCCGCTACTCGTCCAGTCGGCCCAGGTCGTCCTCGACGAGGCTCGGGTGCGTCCGCTGTGGCTCGGGGTGCGGGTCCTCGAAGGCCCGGCGCATCCCGTCGCGGGCGGCCGCCCGGCGCCGCTCGCGCTCGTCGGCGTCGATCTCCTCACAGCCCGGCGGGACCTCCCGACCCCGGTCGGTGAAGTAGCCCTCCGGCGTCACCCAGTCGTTGTAGTACGGCGTCTCGGAGTCGTGGACGACCGTCAGCCCGACCTCGGCGCCGTGACCGGCCGCGACGACGGCCTGGTGGTACTTCTCGGTGATGCGCCCCGCCGCGTAGACGCCCTCGACGGCCGTCCGGCCCAGGTCGTCGACGTCGACGTAGCGCTTCGAGCCCGCGTCGCGGATCTCGACGCCGAGGCCGTCGAGGTAGGAGACGTCCGACCACGACGCGGCGATCACGGCATCCGCGCGGGTCGACCACTCCGCGGGCGCGTCGGCGTCTGCGTCTCCATCGCCGGCGGGGGCGTCGCCGGCCTCGACGCGGACCTCGAAGCCGTCGCCGCTCGCGACGACGTCGGCGACACGGCCCGAGCGCCGGCGGGCGCCGCTCTCGTCGGCCTGCTCGCGCAGGAGATCGAGGAAGCGTCGCGGGTCGACGCCGCCGGGGAAGCCCGGGACGTTTTCGAGGTGTGCGTTGCGCGCGAGGATGCTCTCGGGCGCGTCGACGACGAGCGTGTCGAGGCCCGCGCGGGCGGTGAAGGTGGCCGCCGTCAGCCCGGCGACGCCCCCGCCGACGACGAGGACGTCCGCGGCGTCGGGGGCGTCCGTCGGCGCTGCGTCGGAGTCGGTGTCGTGAGAGGACATACGCGCCGAGACGCCGCCGGGGGCCGTGAGTGTCACGGTCCGGCGGCGCTCGGGCGTCGGGAGGGAGAGTCAGTACTCGGAGTCGGTGTCGTAGAGCTGCTCGTCGTCGCGGGCGTCGACGGAGGCGAGCCCCGCGGGCACCCGACCCGGCTCGACGCGGAGCCGCCAGGAGCGGTCGCCCAGCGGGGTCGCCTCCGCCAGCCGGAACGGCGTCTCGGGGAGCCGCTGGGCGAGGGCGATCGCGATCGGGAGCGTCGGGAGCCGGCCGGTGCGCTCGGCGAGCGCGTAGTCGTCGATCGTGACCCGCCAGCCCGTCCCGTCGGCGCGGGCGACGCGGTAGCCGTCGACGAAGCCGACCCGGTCGAGGTGGGTCATCGTCGCCTCGACGCCCTCGTCGGGTCGCAGCGTGGCGGCCGCGTCGGGCACGCGGAGCGAGGACGCCGCCGAGGCGACGACCGCGGTCTGGTCCCGCCGACCGGTCCGGTGGGCCAGTTCGCTCGTCATACTCCACAGCATCGTGAGACAGAAGTCGTCGCGGTCCTCGACGACCTCCGCGAGCGTCAGGTAGGTCTCCATCGCCGCCGATTCGACCTCGCGGAGGCCCGCGTCCGAGAAGGCTTCGAGCACCGCGCCCGCGACGTCGTGGCAGAACGAGAGATACCGCAGGCGCTCGTCGGCGCGGCCGGCCGTCGCGACGCCCGGCGGGGACTCCTCGACGTCGTGGACGAGCGGCTCGTAGAAGGGCACCTGCGGGTCGTACTGCCGGAGCGTCGCGCGGTACTCGGCGGTCACGTCGGCCGCCTCGGCCGCGGTGTCGCGGTCGTCGAACCGCAGGCCGGCGACCGGCGAGGGCTCACAGCCGGTCCGGCCGCAGACGACGGCGTAGGGTCCCTCGGGCGCGGCGAGCGCGTCCACGTGCCGGCGGATGTCCCGGAGCGTCGACCCGACCATCGACTCGAATATGAATGCTGAAAGACAAGTACGTTCCGATCGGTGCGCGGTGCGGTCGCGCCGCCGCCCGCAACGCTTTCCGTGTCGCGGTCCGAGGTCCTGGCGTGGACGAACTCGTCGTCAGCACCGTCGTCTACCTCCCGGCCGAGGAGGTCTACGAGTTCCTGATCGACTTTCCCAGATACGCCCGCTACTCCGAGCACCTGCGGGACGTCACGCGGCGCCGCGGCGACGGCGGCGCCGGGACCCGCTATGCGATGCGCTTCGCGTGGTGGAAGCTCACCTACACCGTCGAGTCGGAGGTGACAGAGGTCGAGCGGCCGGAGCGGATCGAGTGGCGGACGGTCCGGAACCTCGACGCCGGCGGGCGCTGGCGGATCGAGGCGCTCGACGAGGTGCCCGAGGGCGCCCCCGCCGGGACCGACGCGGCGACCCGCGTCTCCTTCGAGGTCGCGTACGACCCCGACTCGGCCAACGAGGGCGGGATCGACCTCCCGCGGTTCGTCTCGTTCGGGTGGGTGATCGACCGGCTCAAGCCCGCGATCACGAACGAGGCAGAGCGCGTCGTCGAGCGCGTCGTCGAGGACCTCGAAGGGCGCCGGCGGGCGGTCGACCTCTCCGTCGAGCGCCGATCGTAGGCCGAACCGCGCGATTTCCGGCGTCCGAGGGCGTCTCGGTCGCCCCGCCGGCGCCGGAGCGATGCCGAAAGAGGGATACCGCCTCGCCCGGCACAGTCGATACGAATGCATCGGGGTGGTCGTCAGTGCGCGTAGTCATCGTCGGCGCGGGCCAGGTCGGATCCAGTATCGCGGCCGACCTCGCGGACACGCACGAGGTGGTCGTCGTCGACTGCGACGCCGACCGCGTCGAGGAACTGAACTACTCGCTGGACGTCCTCGGCGTGACCGGCGACGGGACGTCGATGGCGACGCTCGAAGAGGCGGGCATCGAGGAGACCGATATGGTGATCGCCTCGACCGACGACGACGAGACCAACATCGTCGTCTGCTCGACGGTGAAGGCGATCTCGGACGCGTTCACCATCGCCCGGGTGAAAAACACCGAGTACCTCCGGACGTGGCAGCGCTCCGAGCGCGCCTTCGGCGTCGACTTCATGGTCTGTACGAACCTGCTCGCCGCGGAGTCGATCGTCCGGATGATCGGCCTTCCCGCCGCCCGCGACGTCGACCCCTTCGCCGGCGGGAAGGTCCAGATGGCCGAGTTCGAGGTCGACGACGACAGCCCGATCGCCGACCAGACGGTCGCCGAGGCCGACCGCTTCGACTCGCTGACGTTCGTCGCCATCCTCCGGAACGGCTGCGTCGAGATCGCCCGCGGCGAGACGGTGATCAAGCCGGGCGACCGCGCCATCGTCATCGGCTCGCCCGAGAGCGTCCAGGAGTTCGCGCGCTCTGTCGACCCCGAGGAGTCGCCCGGGAACGCCGAGGAGGTCGTCATCGTCGGCGGCTCTGAGATCGGCTACCACGTCGCGCGCCTGCTCGAATCGCGGGACTTCAGCCCGCGGCTCATCGAACAGGACACGGAGCGGGCGCGCGAACTCGCCGAGCGCCTTCCCAAGACGGTCGTGATGGAGTCGGACGCGACCGACATCGAGTTCTTGGAGCGCGAACACGTCGGCGAGGCCGACATCGTCGTCTCGGCGCTGGACTCCGACGAGAAGAATCTGCTCGTGTCGCTTCTGGCCCGCCGGATGGGCGTCGAGCGCACGGTCGCGATCATCGACGCCGACGAGTACGTCGACCTCTTCGAGACCGTCGGCGTCGACGTCGGGGTGAGCCCGCGGAGCGTCGTCGCCGAGGAGATCACGCGGTTCACCCGCGAGGGCGAGGCCGAGAACGTCGCGCTCATCGAATCGGACAAGGCCGAAGTGCTGGAGGTGGAAGTCGACGGCGAGAGCCTGCTGGCCGGCCGACCGATCCGCGAGTCGGTCCAGGAGCTCCCCGAGAGCGTCGTGATCGGCGCGATCACCCGCGATCGTGAGTTCGTCACCCCGCGCGGCGACACCGTCGTCGAGGTGGGCGATCACGTCGTCGTCTTCGCCGGAATCGACGTCGTCGAGGACGTCGCGCCGCTACTATGACGCCGAACCTCCGCGTCGACACCCGGGCCAGCCTCAGCCTCGTCGGGTCCGTCCTGAAGTACCTCGCGGTGCCGCTGTGTCTCCCGCTCGTCGTGGCGCTGTACTACGGCGAGACCGTCGTCCCCTTCGTCGGGACGATCCTCGTCACCGTCGCGGTCGGCGTCGGCCTCGAACGGCTCGATCCCGACCCCGACCTCCGGGCGCGCGAGGGCTTTCTGATGGTGGCGGCGACGTGGCTCGCGGTCGCCGTCGTCGGCGCGCTCCCCTACCTGATCGAGGCCCACGGGATCCCGATGGTCGTCGAGCCCGTCCACCCGGAGTCGACGCTCCGGAACCCCGCGAACGCGCTCTTCGAGACGATGAGCGGCTTCACGACGACCGGTGCGACCGTGCTCGGCGACATCTCCTTCGAGTCGCACACCCGCGCGATCATGCTGTGGCGCCAGCTCACCCAGTGGCTCGGCGGGATGGGGATCGTCGTCCTCGCGGTCGCGATCCTCCCGGAGCTTTCGGTCGGCGGCGCACAGCTGATGGACGCCGAGGCGCCCGGGCCGGGCATCGAGAAGCTCACGCCCCGGATCGCCGAGACCGCGCGGGCGCTGTGGGGCGCCTACCTCGGGCTGACCGTCCTGGAGATCATTCTGCTGTACTCGCTCAACGTCGCGGGGATCGACCAGGCGATGACGTTCTACAACGCCGTCGCCCACGGGCTGACGACGATGCCGACCGGCGGATTCTCGCCGGAGGCACGGAGCATCGAGGCGTTCAGTTCGGCGGCGCAGTGGATCATCATCCCGTTTATGATCGCCGCGGGGACGAACTTCGCGCTGTTCTGGCACGTGCTCAAGGGCGAGCCGAAGCGGCTCGTCCGCGACGCGGAGTTCAAGTTCTACGTCGGCGTGCTGGCGACGCTGACGGCGATCATCACGGCAGTCCTCTTCGCCGACGGGCTCGTCAGCGCTGCCCCGGCCGGCGAGACGTTCGACGCGGCGTACCTGGAGACGTTCCGGGCGGAGATCGTCGGCCAGCTCGAGCCCTCGCTGCGGTACGCCGCCTTCCAGGCGGCCTCGATCGTCACGACGACGGGGTACGCGAATATGGACTTCAACGCCTGGGGACCGGTCGCGCAGTACCTCCTCCTGTTCGCGATGTTCATCGGCGGCTCGGCCGGGTCGACGGGCGGTGCGGTGAAGATCGTCCGGTGGTACGTGATCCTCAAGTCGATCCGCCGGGAGCTCTTCACCACCGCCCACCCAGAGGCGGTCCGGCCGGTCCGGCTCGGCGGTCGGACGATCGACGAGCGGGCGATCCGCGGGATCTACGGCTTCACGCTCCTGTACCTGGTCATCTTCTTCGTCGGGGCGGGGATCCTCTTCCTCGACGCGATGCGGATCGGGGTGTCGCTCTCGATCCTGGAGGTGCTGTCGGCGACGGCCGCGACGCTCGGCAACGTCGGTCCCGGGTTCGGCGTGGTCGGCCCGATGGGGAGCTACCTGGCGTTCTCGAACGCGAGCAAGCTCTTTATGTTCGTGCTGATGTGGATCGGCCGCCTGGAGATCATCCCCGTCCTGGTGCTGTTGACGCCGGAGTACTGGACGCGGTGAGCGACCGCGGAGCGCCCCGCGTCACCGGATCGCTCCCGGACTCGATCACGGTTCGAGGCCGTACAGCACCGACCGCGCGAAGACGAGGATCGGGATGATCTCCAGGCGCCCGACCCACATATTCAGGAGGAACAGCGCCTCGGCGACGGGGTGCATCGTCGGCCCGGTGATGCCAGTCGAGAGCCCGACGTTCCCCTGCGCGGAGGCGACCTCGAAGAGCGCGTCGGCGTAGGTGAACTCCGGCCCGACGAGGTTGACGAGGACGACGCTCGAGGCCGCGAGGACGAAGAGCCACAGCAGTGTGACGATGGCGGCCTCGGAGAACTCCCGCTCCATCTCCTCGCGGTTCAGCCGGCGGCCGTTCAGGCGCGTCCCGACGACCGCGCTGGCCGGGAGGAACACCCGGCGGAACTGCCAGGCGATGCCGCGGCCGATCACGTACCCGCGGATGATCTTGATGCCGCCGACGGTCGAGCCGGCCGCGCCGCCGAGCACCATCGCGCCCGACAGGAGGAGCTTCCCCCCCGCGGCCCAGCGGCCGATCGGCGCGGACTGAAAGCCCGTACAGGTGAGCGCGCTGATCCACTGGAACGCGGAGTCGCGGGCGGCGTCGGCGGCGAGCGGTCCCAAGAGCGCGTCGACGCCGAGCCACGTCGCCGGGGTGAACGCGCCCTCGGCCGCCGGGATGGAGACGACGTTCTGGACCGCGAGCGCGACGACGCCGACGAGGAACAGCAGGAAGAGCCACCGCGTCTGGAGGTCCGACGCGACCGCCCGGATGTCGCGGTCGGCCAGCACCGCGTAGTGGACGGGAAAGGCGATCGCGCCGAGCGCCATCACGGGCAGCAGCACCGACTCGATGAACGGGGAGTCGTAGGTCGCGATCGAGTTGTCGGTGACGGAGAATCCCCCGGTCGACAGCCCCGTCATCGCGTGGTTGAGCGCCTGCCAGGCCACCTCCCACAGCGGGAGCTGCGAGCCGTAGTCCGAGGTGAGGATGGCGGCGAAGAGGACGAGCACCGACGCGAGGGTGTAGCCGACGAAGATCTTCCAGACGGTCCGGACCGTCGAGACCACGCTCGGGTGGATCTTCTCCTCGCGGGTCTCAGAGCGGTAGAGCGCGTAGCTCCCGCTGCCCGGTCGCGCCAGGATCGAGACGGTGAGGACGATCACGCCGACGCCGCCGACCCACTGGATGAGCGAGCGCCACCACTGGATCGACCGCGGCAGCGACGGCTCGTGGACGGCCATCGTGAGCCCGCTGCCGGTCCAGCCGCTCATACTCTCGAAGAGGGCGTGGAGCGGATCCGCGAAGTACACGAGGCTCGACTGACCGTATGCGACGCCCGCGGGCACGTAGCCGACCGCGACCGCCGGGGGGACGAAGTGGGCCGCGAGGAAGAACGGCAGCGCCCCGAAGACGGCGACGAGCAGCCAGCCCGACGCGGCGATTATCATCCCGTGTTTCATCCGCGGGTCGGGCGCGTCGGCGAACGCGCGGCGGGCGCCGAGTCCGATCGCGGCCGTCACGCCGCCCGCGAGCGCGAACGCGAGGGCGACGTACCACTCCCGGAAGACGGCCGCGACCAGGACGGAGACGGTCATCAGGACGGCCTCCATCGTCAGCAGCGAGCCGACGTCGCGGGCGATGGTCGCCAGGTCGCGCGGCCAGCCCGCGACGTCCCTGTCGCGCCGGCGCGGCATCAGTGGTCCTCGAAGTGGCCGAACACGTCGGTCACCTCCGGCGTCGCCCCCTGGGCGGAGTAGACCGTCAGGAGGTCGCCGGCCTGGAGGACCGTGCCGCCGTTCGGCGTGATCGGATCGCCCTCACCGTCGCGCTCGACGGCCACGATGAGCATATCGCTCCGGAGGTGCCCCTGGTCGGCCGCCTCGCGGATCGACAGCCCGGCGATGGGCGCGTCGGTGTCGACCTCGATCTCGAAGACCTCGGCCTGCTCGCCGATCCGCATGTAGTCGACGATGGAGGGCCGCTTGACGGCGCGGTACAGGTACTCCGCGATCAGCCGCTGGGGGTTCTCCATCGTGTTCACGCCGATCTGGCGGTAGAGCGTCATATGCTCGGGATTGTGGACGACAGAGACGATATCGGGGATCTCCAGTTCATTCGAGAGCAGACAGACCATGATGTTCGTCGCGTCCTGGTCGGTGGTGGAGATGAGCGCGTCGGCGCGCTCGGCGCCGGCGTCGCGCAGCGTCTCCTTCTCGGTGGCGTCGTCGTTCAAGACGAGGCAGTCGAACGCCGTCGCGGCGGCCTCGGCCTTCGCCTCGTCGCGCTCGATGACGACGACCTCGTTCCCGCCCTCGGTGGCGATCTCGATGAGCGGCGTCCCGATGTTGCCGGCGCCGACGACGATGATGTACATCTCGGTGTTGGCGCTCTTCGGGCCAGCGTTGAAAACATATCGCTACTCGCGTCGGCGTCGATGCCGCCGTCGACCGCCTCCCGCGGAAATCGCCGCGCGGCGAGCCGGGTCAGTCCTCGACGGCCGAGGCCGCCCGGACGATCGCTTCCTCGCCGAACTTCGGGCCGATCAGCTGCAGCCCCACGGGGAGGCCGTCGGCCGCGCCCGCCGGCACCGAGATCGCGGGGAGGTTCGCGAGGTTCACCGGGACGGTGTTGGCGTCCATCAGATACAGCTGGAGCGGGTCGTCGAGGCTCTCGCCCAGTTCCGGCGGCAGGACGGGCATCGTCGGCGTCGCCAGCACGTCCGCCTCGTCGAGCGCCTCGTCGAAGTCGCGCTTCACCCACGCGCGGGCGTCCTGGGCCTTCTTGTAGTACTTGTCGTGGTAGCCCGCCGACAGCGCGTACGTGCCGAGGAGGATCCGGCGCTTTACCTCCTCGCCGAAGCCGTCCTCGCGGGCACGGGCGAAGGCGTCGTTCCAGTTGCCCTCGTAGCCGCCCGACGTCCCGTACCTCACGCCGTCGAAGCGCGCGAGGTTCGAGGAGGCCTCCGACATCGCGATGACGTAGTACGCCTGGACCGCGTGCTCGACCGAGTCCAGCGAGACCTCGACGGTCTCGGCGCCCTGCGCGCGGAGGTCAGAGAGCGCGGCCTCGAAGGTCTCGACGACGCGCTCGTCGGCGCCCTCCAAGAGGTTCGTGATGACGCCGATCGTGGTCCCGTCGACGTCGCCGTCGGCGGCCGCGGCGTAGTTCGAGTCGGCCGCGGGGTGCGCCTCGTCGACCCCCTCGTCCGCCCCGTCGGGGCCGGCCGCCGAGCCGTACTGCGTCGTCGCGTCGCGCGGGTCCGGGCCGGAGATGACGTCCAAGAGCGCGGCGGCGTCCTCGACGGTGTTCGCGATCGGGCCGATCTGTTCGAGGGAGTTGGCGTAGGCGACGAGGCCGTAGCGGGAGACGAGGCCGTAGGTGGGCTTGATGCCGACGACGCCGCAGAACGCCGCGGGGTTGCGGACCGATCCTCCAGTATCCGACCCGAGCGCGAGGTCGGCCTCGCCGCCCGCGACGGCGGCCGCCGAGCCGCCCGAAGAGCCCCCGGGGACGTGAGCCTCGTCGACGGGGTTCTTCGCGGGGCCGAACGCGGAGGTCTCGGTCGTGCCGCCCATCCCGAACTCGTCCATGTTGGCCTTGCCGACGATGGTCGCGCCGGCGTCCTTGAGCCGCTCGACGACCGTCGCGTCGTACGGCGGCACGTAGTCGTCTAACATCGCAGAGCCGCAGGTCGTGCGGACGCCCTCGGTGCTGATGTTGTCCTTGACTGCGACTCGCATCCCCGAGAGCGGGCCGTCGGCGTCGCCCTCGATCTCGGCGTCGGTGATGAACGCGTTCAGGCTCATCTACGACACCCGCGGACCCTTGAAGAAGCCGTCTTCGGTCTCTTCGGCGTTCCGGAGCGCCTCCTCCTGGTCGAGGCCCTCTGCGACCTCGTCTTCGCGCATCACGTTCACGAGCTCCGGCTCGCTGTCGACTTCGGGCACCTCGTCGAGGGCCTCGAAGTACTCGAGGATCTCCGCGAACTGCGTCGTGAACGCGTCGACTTCGTCGTCGGCGAGGTCGACGCGCGCCAGTTCGGCGACGTGTTCGACCTCCTCGGCGTCGACGGGCGTTTCGCTCATATCCGAGGAGAGCCGTGGCCCGGGAGTAAGGGTTTCGGTGCGCTCCGGGCGCGTGCGGAGCGGATAGTAAGAGACTCGGCGTCCCCGACGAACGGGAGGGTATGGAGACGACGCGGCATTTCACTGCGACGGTCTACATCGTCGAGAGCGGCGCGGTCGCGCTACACCACCACGAGCGACTCGGGATCCGGATCCCGCCGGGCGGCCACGTCGACCGCGACGAGGTCCCCCACGAGGCGGGCCTCCGCGAGGTGTACGAGGAGACGGGGCTCGACGCGGAGTTGCTCGACCGCACGGAGCCCGTGGGCGCGCCGGCCGGCGAGCGGCTCCCCCAGCCCCGCCACCAGATGCTCTACGACATCAACGTCCACGACGACGGCAGCGTCGGCCACCAGCACATCGACCACGTCTACTACGCCCGCGTCGACTCCCGCGAGATCGACCCCGCCGGCGACGACGAGGCCGATACCGAGGTCTGGGGATGGTACGACGAGCAGGAACTGAAAGGGAGCGACATCGACCCCGACACCGTCCAGTTCTCGCTGGAGGCCATCGAAGCGGCCGAGCGCGCGGACGGCTGACGCCCTCGGTCTATTCCGTCGCCGCCCCGTCGCACAGCGACCGGACGTACCGCTCGACGTGATTGTCCATCCGGCGCTTGAAGCCCGCCTGCCGGGCGAGCCGGTCGAGTTCGCGGGAGACGTAGGTGCCGTACTGGACGGCCTTTTTGTCGGCGGTCCGGACCGAATCGGGGACGAGCCCGCGGGCCGCCTCCCGAAGCGCGACCTTCCGGACTCCGTCATCAACGAGCGACTCCCCGGGAAGCCGGAGCGCCGCGGCGACGACGTCGTCGTGGAGGAGCGGCGTCACGGGCTCGACGCCGGCCGCGCGGATCGCGAGGACGTCGCGCTCGGCCTGGGCGGGGATCGTCGCGAGCACCTCGCGGCGAGCGCCGCGGACGGTGTCGGCGTCGACCCGCGGGTCCTCGGGCGCCTTCGCGACCTTGGCGTAGCCGCCGAACAGCTCGTCGGCGCCCTGGCCGAGTGCCAGCCGGTCGAAGCCGTCGGCGGCGGCGCGCCGAGCGACGAGATGGAGGGGAAGCGCGATCGAGAGGTCCATCGGGTTCGTGCGGCCGAGCACGCTCGCCAGTCGGGGGACTGCCTCGCGGAGGTCGTCGTGGGTGAGTTCGACGACGCGGAGGTCTCGATCCATCGCGTCCGCGGCCTCACGGGCGGCGGCGACGTCGTGACAGCCCTCGAAGCCCGCGACGTAGCAGGGGGCGTCGGGCACGCCCGCGGCGACGACCGCGGAGTCGACGCCCCCGGAGAACGCGACCGCGAGGTCGCCGCCGGCCGACGCGGAACCCTCGTCGGCGTCGACGGCCCGCGTCTGCGCCCGCACCGCCTCGCGCACGGCCGCGAGCGCGGGCTCGCGGTCGTCGGGAGCGGGGTCGGGGAGCGTCCACACGCGGTCGCCGTCCGTCGGACGGTCGCCCACCTGACGGGCGACTCCGGGGGGGACCGACGTCGGGTCCGAGAGGCGGGCCGGGTCGAACGCCCACGCCGACGGATCGTCGGCGTCGACGAACAGGGGCCGTCGCCCGAGGACGTCGCGGACGAGTCGGTCGTCGACGCGCCCGGCGAAGCCCGCGGTTCCGGGGAGCGGGTCAGCCGAGCGGAGCGCGGCCCGAACCGTCGCGGCAGAGGCGCCGTCGAGGTCGGACGCCGCCCCGGCGTCAGAAGCGGCGGGCATCTACACGAGGTCCGAGACGGTGCGTTTGATCCGGCGCTTGACGCCGCCGCCGAACTGCCGGAAGGAGATCCGCCAGGGGGTCCGGTTCCCGACGACGCTCGTCTTCCCCTCGCGGATGGCTTCGAGGATGCCCTCGACCGAGCGGTCGTCGGTCGCGACCTCGGTGACGGCCTGACCGACCATCTCGCCGATGTGCGCGTCGCTGCCGGCGGTCTTCGGGAGTTCGCGGGCCGTCGCGAAGCGCTCGGCGCGGCGGTTGGCCCAGCCGGTGAACAGCCGGGAGTTGTACACCTCGATGGCGTCCGCGCGGGCGAGCTGGTCGCGGGAGATGTGGGCGGCGACGCCGTGGCGCGAGGACTGGAAGGGGTGCGGCACGACCGCGAGGCCGCCCTGCTCGTGGATCCGGTCGAGCGTCTCGTCGTAGGAGAGCCCGGCGGGCACGAGCTCGTCGATGCCGAACGCGAGGATGTGGCCGACCTCGGAGGTGACCTCCATTCCCGGGATGCCGACGAGGCCGTACTCCTCGGCCTTCGCGGCGGCTTCGAGGCTCGCGTCGATCTCGTCGTGGTCGGTGACCGCCAGCGCGTCGAGGCCGACCGCCCGGGCCTGCGCTAAGAGCAGGTCGACCGGGTCGCGGCCGTCGTACGAGAGCGACGAGTGCGCGTGCAGCTCGACCGATAGCACGAGTGCCCGTAGTGACCCGGATTAAAAAAGCGACCCGATCCGTGCCGCGGCCCACGTCGCCTCCGCGACGCCGATCGCTCCGCCCCGCAGGGCGCCGCTCGTCCGGCTGAGATACACGTCCGTGCATACAGAAAAGCATTAATTCGGCCTTCTTGAACAGGTAGGTGAATGAGCCTGGCGGACTCCGACCGCGAACTCGTGACGGCCGAACTCGGGCGCGATCCCACCCCGACCGAGGCCGCGCTCTTCGAGAATCTCTGGAGCGAACACTGCGCGTACCGCTCGTCCCGACCGCTTCTTTCGGCGTTCTCCTCCGAGGGCGACCAGGTCGTCGTCGGCCCCGGCGACGACGCGGCCGTCGTCCGCGTCCCAGACAACGGCGGCGAGAGCGACGCGGAGACGTACGTGACGATGGGCATCGAGAGCCACAATCACCCGTCGTACGTCGACCCCTACGACGGCGCGGCGACGGGCGTCGGCGGAATCGTCCGCGATACCCTCTCGATGGGCGCCTACCCCATCGCGCTCGCGGACAGCCTCTACTTCGGCGGCTTCGACCGCGAGCACACCCGCTACCTGTTCGAGGGCGTCGTCGAGGGGATCTCCGACTACGGCAACGCGATCGGCGTGCCGACCGTCGGCGGGAGCGTGGAGTTCCACGACGACTACGAGGGGAATCCGCTCGTCAACGTCGCCTGCGTCGGCCTCGTCGACGAGGAGCGGCTCGTGACCGCCGAGGCCCAGGAGCCAGGGAACAAGCTCGTCCTCGTCGGCAACGCGACCGGTCGGGACGGCCTCGGCGGCGCGTCGTTCGCGAGCGAAGACCTCGCTGAGGACGCCGAGACCGAGGACCGCCCCGCCGTCCAGGTGGGCGACCCCTACTCGGAGAAGCTCCTGATCGAGGCGAACGAGGAGCTCATCGACGGCGGGCTGGTCCAGTCCGCCCGCGACCTCGGCGCGGCCGGCCTCGGCGGCGCCTCCTCGGAGATGGTCGCGAAGGGCGGCCTCGGCGCGCGGATCGAACTGGAGCGGGTCCACCAGCGCGAGCCGAACATGAACGCCCTGGAGATCGTCCTCGCCGAGTCCCAAGAGCGGATGTGCTACGAGGTCCGGCCGGAGGACGTCGAGAGCGTGGAGGAGATCGCCGAGAAGTACGACCTCGGCTGTTCGGTCATCGGCGAGGTCAGCGAGGGCAACTACGTCTGCACCTTCGAGGGCGAGACCGTCGTCGACGTGCCCGCGGAGTTCCTCGCCGACGGCGCGCCGATGAACGACCTCGACGCCGTCGAGCCGGCACAGCCGGAGCCCGACCGACCGGACGTCGACCTCCAGTCCGCGTTCGAGGCCGTGGTGGGCGCGCCCAACACGGCATCGAAGCGCTGGGTCTTCCGCCAGTACGACCACGAGGTCGGCGCGCGGACGGCGCTGAAGCCCGGCGACGACGCCGCCGTGATGGCGATCCGCGAGGCCGGCACCGGACTGGCGCTGTCGGCCGGCGCGGTGCCCGCGTGGACCGACTGCGCGCCCTACGACGGCGCGCGGGCGGTCGCCCTGGAGAACGCCACCAACCTCGCCGCGAAGGGCGCGACGCCGCTGGCGGCGGTCGACTGCCTGAACGGCGGTAACCCCGAGAAGTCGGACGTCTACGGCCGCTTTACCGCGATCGTCGACGGGCTCGCCGATATGTGTCGGGACCTCTCGGTCCCGGTGGTCGGCGGCAACGTCTCGCTGTACAACGACTCCGCGGCGGGGCCGATCCCGCCGACGCCGACGCTCGCGATGGTCGGCACGAAGCCGGGCTACGAGGCGCCGCCGGCGGCGCTCGACGGGCGCGGGACGCTCCTGCTCGTCGGCGCCGGAAGCGACGCGCTCGGCGGCTCCGAACTGCTCGCGCAGGTCGGCGGCGTGGACCGGTTCCCGACGCTCCCCGAGAACGCGAGCGAGGTCGTCGCGACGCTCGCCGAGGTCGCGAACGCGGATGCGACGCTCGCGACCCACGACGTCAGCAACGGCGGCCTCGCGGTGACGCTCGCCGAGATGATCACCGCGGACGCGGGCGCCGACGTCGCCGTCGAGGACGTCGCGTCGCTGTTCGCGGAGACGCCGGGGCGCGCGGTCGTCGAGACCGAAGCCCCCGAGGCGGTCCGCGACGCGTTCGACGGCGTCGCGCCGGTGGCGGAGCTGGGCGAGGCGACCCGGGACGGAACGCTGTCGCTGTCGGTCGGCGACGAGCGGCTCGCGGTCGCGAGCGAAGAGGTCGCGGCGCTCCGGGACGTCATCGAAGCGGAACTCGACTGAGACCGAAAACGGACGTTTTTCGTGTCGGTCGGCGACGGGCGGTTCGATCGCCGTTCAGACGGTCAAACCAAAAGCGGGACGCCGAAGACGACGACGAGCCCGACGACGAGGACGACGAGTCCCGTCGTGACCTGGCTCATCCCGAAGTCCTGCATCGGCGCGGTGACCCGTCCCTCGTCTTCGTCGTGTCCGTGGTCGTCGTGGTCGCTCATACCCGAGCGATCGAGCGCCGGCTACTAAAACGCTCCCGATCCGAGTGGAGAGGGCGAACAGGCGACACGGCCGCCGCTCCGCGACGCGGCGTGTCGCACACCCGCGGGCGCATCGCGGCAGTCCTCAGCGCACGGCGCGTCTGGCCCCGTGTTCGCATAAAAACGATCGCCTCGGGCGGTCACGAGTCCCGCCCGAAGATCCGGCTGTCAGTCGGCGTCGCCCGACGCTTCTTTCGGAGGTAGTACAGGAAGAACCCCGAGATGCCCGCCGTGTAGGGCGTGACGACCGCGACCTGGGCGAGGATGTCGGTCGGAACTCCGAGAGAGAGTCGCATCACGCCGCCGACGAAGATCAGGATCGAACCGAAGATCGCGACCGCGAAGGCGACCTCTCCGGCCCGCAGCAGGCGGGGGCTGTATCCGCCGGGGCGGTAACCGCAGACCGGACACTGGGCCGCGTCGACCGGGATCGACATCTCACAGCGGTCGCACGGGGCGGTCGCCTCGGCGCCGCCGTCGCGGTCGCCCCCGTCAGCGTCGGCCGACATATTCGAAGCACGGGAGCGGATCGGATTGAATCGTTCGGCCGGCTGGGCGCCCGTTCGGACCGCTTTTGGGGGCGGGGGGCCTACCCCGATCCATCGATGACCCTCACGAAGCGGATCATTCCCTGTATCGACGTCGACCTCGACGACGACGGGAATCCGGCGGTCTACACCGGCGTCAACTTCGAGGACCTGAAGTACACCGGCGACCCGGTCGAGATGGCAAAGCGGTACAATGAGGCCGGCGCCGACGAGTTCGTCTTCCTCGACATCACCGCCTCCGCGGCGGGCCGCGAGACGATGCTCGACACCGTCTCGCGAGTCGCCGACGAGGTGTTTATTCCCCTGACAGTCGGCGGCGGGATCCGTACCCGCGAGGACGTCAAGGAGACGCTCCGGGCCGGGGCGGACAAGGTCTCGATCAACACCGCCGCGCTGGAGAATCCGGACCTGATCGACGAGGGCGCCCGCGCGTTCGGCTCGCAGTGCATCGTCATCTCGGTGGACGCGCGCCGTCGCTTCGACGAGGAGGGCGAACACTACGTCGAGGTCGACGGCGAGTCCTGTTGGTTCGAATGCACCATCAAGGGCGGCCGCGAGGGCACCGGCGTCGACGTGGTCGAGTGGGCGAGCGAGGCCGAGTCCCGCGGCGCGGGCGAGCTGTTCGTCAACTCCATCGACGCCGACGGCACGAAAGACGGCTACGACATCCCGCTGACGAAGGCCGTCTGCGACACCGTCTCGACGCCCGTGATCGCCTCCTCGGGCTGCGGCGGCCCCGAGGATATGTACGAGGTGTTCACCGAGGCCGGCGCGGACGCGGGACTGGCGGCCTCGATCTTCCACTTCGACGAGTACAGCATCCAGGAGACGAAGGAGTACCTCGACGAGCGCGGCGTGCCCGTAAGACTCTGAGGGGTTACGTCGCGGCCTCGAACGCCGCGGAGAACTCGTCGACGGTCGACTGGACGTGCCGGGAGGCGTCGCCCAGCGCGTCGAGGGGGTCGACGCCGTCTTCGGTCTTGATCGAGAGGATCGGTTCGGTCTGGCCGCCGGACTGTTCGGGGTTCACGTCGTAGGTCGCGGCGGCGACGCCCTCGGTCTCCAAGAGTGCGCCCTTGATCACGTTCATAAAGGTGTGGTCCTCCCCGGCGACCTCGATGCGGAGTTCCTCGTCTGTCTTGTCGATGACCCGCAGTTCCATACCCGCTCTTTCCCGGCGACGGCGTTTCAGTATTTCGTATTCGGGAACAGGGCCTCGACGTCCGGATCGGAGTCGACGAGGCGGTACTCGAAGTCCTCGCGCTCGACCGCGCCGACGCGTTCGAGGTGGTCCAGATGGGCGTACGCCTCGCCCGGCCCGTGGAGGATGTGGATGTGCTCCAGCTCGCCGAAGAGATGTGCGCTGACCGTCCAGGCGTCCGCCGGGCCGTACTCGCGGAGCGCCTCGATCACGCGCCGGGTGCGGTCGAGGTGGTGCTCGCGGATGACGCGCGCCCGCCCGCTCGGGTCGTCGATCGGATCGCGGTGCCCCGGCCACGCGAGGTCGAAGTCGCGGGCGGCCAGGCGGTCGAGGCTCTCGACGTACCGCTCCAAGGGCTCGTCGAGGCGGAGGTCCGCGCCGCCGACGTTCGGGGTGTACTCGGGAAGGATCACGTCGCCGACGAAGATCTCCGAACGGGGAGCGGCGCCGATCTCCGACGGATCCTCGGACTCTCGGTCGAAGGCGAAAGCGACGTGGCCGGCGGCGTGGCCCGGTAGGTGGATCGTCTCTAACTCTTCGTCGCCCGCGGTGATGCGGTCGCCGTCCGCGAGCGTCTCGACGTCGGCGGGGTCGCCCGCGACCGCCTCGAAGTCCGACTGCACGGCCCGGAGCTCGTCGAGTTTGTCCTCGGGAATACCCCACTCCCGGAAGCGCCGGTCGCGGAGGTCGTGGAGGTCCGCGATGGCGTCGTCGTCGCCGGCGATGACCGCGGCGTCGTCCTCGTGGGCGTACACCGTCGCGTCCGATTCGGCCTGGAGTTCGCCCGCGAGGCCGCAGTGGTCCGAGTGCCAGTGCGTCAGGAGGATGCGATCGATCTCCGAGAGGGCGACGCCGGCCTCGTCGAGGCCGTCTTCGAGATCGGCGCGGACGGTCTCGGTCGACGCGCCGACGTCGACGAGCGTCGTCACCTCGCCCTCGACGAGGTAGGCGTTGTTCTCCCCCTCGAAGACCGTGTTGCCGAGCGGGATGCGGGTGAGATCCATACGCCGAGGAACCGGGCGAACGACTATGAGAGTTGTCATACCGGGGGGAAGCGGGGCCGTCGGTACATTCAATTCCGTCGACGGCGAAGCCGGCGGGAGGGGATGGAGGACTTCTACGACCTGCTCGGGGTGTCGGAGAACGCCCCGGCCGAGGAGATCGACCGCGCGTGGCGCGACCGGGTCCGAACCTACCACCCGGACGTCAACGACGACGCCAGGGCGAACGCGCAGTTCAAGACGCTCAAGGCGGCCCACGAGGTGCTCTCATCGGAGGAGAAACGCGCCGCCTACGACAGACTGGGCCACGAGACGTACGTCCGAGAGCGACTCGGCGGCCTCCCGACAGCCGGCCAGCCCGGCCCGGACGCGATCGACGAAGACGACGAAGGCGACGAAAGCGACGACGCGACGGAAGGCCCCAAGAGGGAGTCGAAACGGAGTACAGACGCGACCGGAAACGCGGGAGCGAGCGGAACCCGATCAGGCGGCGCGAGGTCGGATCGAACGGGATCGGGCGGCGGGTCGCAGACGGGACACCCGGGAGGGACGTCGCGGACGTCGACGGCGAGCGGGCAGTCACAGTCCGCCGGCGGCAGCGGACGGTCGACAACGGCCGGCCGTACCGCAAATCGGGACTCGACGGCCCGCCGCGGGCTCACACGGCTCCAGTACGGGTGGCTCGGCGTGTTGCTGGCGGGGACCGTCTATCTGGCCGGGCTCTGGCAGTACCTCGGCGCGAACGCGGCCGCCGTCGGGTCGTTCCGCGAGGCGGTCGCCGCCGACCCGATCGGCGCCCTGACCGCGACGCGGCTGCTCGCGCCCGGGACGTTCGCGCTCCGGACGATATCCGGCGCTGCCGCCCCCGGCCCCGAACTGCTGTTTCCCGTCGGGGCCGTCGCGCTCGCCGTCGCGTTCCTGGCTGTCGTCAGTTCGTTCGGGCGCGGTTCGGCGTACCTCTATCTGGTGGGCGGGCTCGCTCCCGTCGCCGCCCTCGCCGTGGGGCCGGTCGTCGCCCTCTCCGATGGGGTCGTGTTGGCGCTCGTCGCCGCGGTGCCGATCGGTGCGACGCTCCTGTTCGCGGTCGACGTCGGACGCTACGCGGCCAGATAGTGAGTACTCTCGAAGCGTGTCACGAAAGGAAACGGGGACCGCAGGGCGGTCCCCCTGACTGACCAAGCCACTGCGAAGAGCACCAGTCTCGCAGGTCCTTACCTGACGCGCCCGGTATCGACCACGCGCGTCAGAATGGATTTCGACGTTTGTGCTCAAAAGTTCTGTGATAGTACCAATATCAACCGTCCTCTGCGACGAGAGGTGAATATTAAATAATACTGCGCGGATTTCGCTTCCAGAAAATAAATATGTAAATCTCCAGAGGAGGTCAGTGTACGTTCCGGATAGATCCTGATCGATTACTGAAAATTCGGTGAGGTCGAGGGGTCATCGGACGAGGTACGGATCGTCGCCGGGGTTGAACCGTCCGAGGTCGGCCTCGCGCCGGTAGTCCGTCGACCGCAGCGTCCGGAGGCCGTCGACGAGGCGGTCGTGGTGCGTGTCGTCCCAGTCGGCGGGCTCTCGGATCGGAACGACGAGGAAGCCGCTCCCGCGGATCTCGGTGGCGTGGAGGGTCTCCATCTCCACGTCGGTCTTCCACGCCTGGGCCGTGTAGGTTTCGAGGACGTGCCGCGTCGCCCGCTCGCCGACCGGGAGGAGGACGTGCGCGGCGATCGCCCGGAGTTCGGCGTCGAAGAAGCGTTCGAGGTCGTCGTAGGACGACTGCGGGGGCTCGTCGGGCCCGAGGGCGCACATATGGAGGTACGAGAGGAAGGTCTTCCGCACGTCGGGGTCGTCGCCGGCCGAGCGGAGGAGACCGGCCGCGACCAGCGCGTCCTGGAGCCTGCGGCCCGCGTCGTTGGTGAACGGAACCGCGGTATCGAGGCCGCCGTGGACCTCCGGCCTGTCGCCGACGACGTGGAAGTCGGCGTTGGCGTCGCCGTATCCGGGGACGAACCGGTCACAGGGCGGTCGCATACCGAAGGGATTGCTCGTTCGGTCGGTGACGTTCTCCACGATGAGGTCCCTTGGAGGACGCGAATTGAAAACCGACGCGGTTCGAACCGAGTTACAGTTCGACGCCCGAGGGGATCAGACTGTGAGAGCGGAGGAGGTGTCCGTCGGCGTCGTAGACGAGGAACGTCTGTTTCTCGTAGGCGACGGCCTCCTCGCCGTCGAGCAGCACCTCGACGCGGTAGCGGCCGTCGTCGGCGTCCGCTGCGTCGCGGCCGTACTCCCGGGCCGCGCGGATAAACGTGAGTACGTCGTCGGCGTCCTCGTTGAGTTCGAGGACGAAGTCGCCGGTGATTCGGTTCGTGACGCTGACCACGCCCGTCGCCTCCGGGTCGTCCAGCGACTCCTGCAGCCGGAACGCGACGTCCGTCTCGCCGGCGTCGAGGTACTCGCCGGACGGATCGGAGAGCCGGCGCTCCAGTTCCTCTCGGGGGCCGTGGAAGGCGATCCGGACCAGGGGCTTGCGCGGGTCGCCGTCGTCGTCGACCCAGGAGATGTTTTCGACGTCCAACTCGAAGTAGTCCCGCCTCATTCCGTACCTCGGGGTTAGACGTCATCGCGTATGAACGTAACGCCCGCGTCAGACGGCGCCCGCCGATCCCGCCGCCTCCGACAAAATATTTGCACGGCGTCGCGTTCGACTGATATGGACGAGAGGTCGATCGCAGTCGTCGGCGGGGCCGTCGCCGGCCTCGCCGCCGCGGACCGGCTGGCGGCCGACGCGGCGGTGACCCTCTTCGAACGCCAGTCGTACGACGAAAAGCGCGTCAACTGCGGCGAAGCGATCAACGACGCCCCGCTGGTCCCCTTAGCGAAGACGCCCGAAAACGGGTTCCTGAACGAGGTCGACGGCTTCGAGCTGCGGATCTTTCGCGGCCGCGATCACGGCCCGGCGGACGAACCGCTCGGGGACGCCCGGATCCGCTGTGCGCCGGGCTACATCACCGACCGGAACGTCGTCGAGCGCCGGTGGGCCGAACGGCTGGCCGAGAAGGGCGTCGACGTCAGGGAGAACGCGGCGATCGGACCGGACGAGTTCCGCGAACTCTGTCGGACCCACGACTACGTGATCGACGCGACCGGACAGCCGGCGCTCTCGATGCGCGCCTTCGGCGACCTCGACGCCTACACCGGCGAGATCGTCGCCGTCAACGCCGACGTGAAAGGCGACTTCGCCGCGATCGAAGCGTACCCGCAGATCTTCTTCGAGGGATACGTCGGCTACGCGTGGCTCTTTCCCAAGTCCGACTCGCGCGCGAACCTCGGGATCGGCTGGGCCGGCGACGAGCGCCCGGACGACTACTACGAGGCCCTGACGGGGGCCTGCCGCCGGAACGACCTCCCGGTGCCCGACCGCTCGGAGACGAACATCTACACCATCCCTCGGGGCCCGAGTCTCGATCCGGCGGCGACCTACCGCGCGGGCGAGAACGTCTTCCTCGTCGGGGACGCCGCGGGGATCGCCAACCGCTACCAGGGCGAGGGGATCTGCCAGGCGATTCGCTCGTCGCACCTGGCCGCCGAGACGATCGCCGAGGGTCGCCCCGAGACGTACCCCGAACGGCTCTATGACCTGATGCGGTCCGAGTACCGACTGGCCCACCTGATGCGCGGCGTCTGGGTCGAACACGGGGACGCGCGCCTGCTGGCGGACGTCGCCGAGGCGCTCGACGGCCTGAGCGTCGACGACATCACGCGCTCGCCGCGTCGCGTGGTCGCACGGGTCGCGCGCCACCCCGGCATCGCGTACCGACTGCTGGCCGACGCGGGGATGCTGCGGCGCGTCGTCGACGCCTACACCGACACCTGGGAGTACGACCAACCGCACGCATAGCGATTCGATATCGCAGTATACGATTTACTCTTTGTCGATACGCCCCGGTGAGAGACTCATCAAAAAGCGGCTGAAACGGTGAGAAGCCGACTCAGGCGTGGTTTCGCACGGTCTCGAAGTCGTCGGCCGCGAGACTCTCGCTGACGCTGTCGACGTCGAGATCGGGGAGGTTTCGCGGGTACTTCCGCTCGAAGTACGACACGAGGTTCGAGACGTCCCGCGACAGCAGTTCGCGCGCGTTGTCGTGGTCGGTCGACACCGCCTGCGGCCAGTCGAAGACGGTGACGCCGGACTCGCTGACGGCGACGTTGTACTCGCTCATATCCGCGTGGACGTATCCGACCTGGTACGCGCTCGCGAGCTCCCGGAGGATCAGGTCGAGGACGCCGACGACCTGCTCGTCGGGGAGCTTGGCGCGGTCGAGTTCGACGCCCTCCAGTTTCGCCATCACGATCGCGTGGCGGTTCTGATCGATCGGCCGCGGGACCGACACCTCGGGGTAGAGCGCTTCGAGCGCCTCGTACTCCCGTTCGGCCGCCTTGCGCGCGGTGTAGAGCCACGAGACGTGTTGCTTGTCGGAGGCGTAGTCGCGCTCGCGCATCACTTCCCGGAAGTTCGTGTACCCCTCGCGGTGGAACTTCAGCGCCAGCGGCCGGTAGGACTGCACTTCGAGCACGTCGCTTTCCTTGCCCACGCCCAGCGGCGCGCCGACGCCCTCGATCGTGTCCCGCTTCGAGAACGTCCGGAGCGCGAGCGCGTCGTACCCCTCGGCGGTCAGGGTGTAGCCCTCGTACTGAATCGTCTTCCGTTCGATCAGTCCGCGGGTCGCACACCGATCGAGGCGATATTCGACCTCCTCGGAGGTGAGATTCGAGAGTTCGGGGAGCTTCCCGCGGTTGACCCACTCGGAAAAGCGCATTCCCTGCTCGACGCCGGAGAGGAGATAGAAGTCCTCGGGTTCGAGTTCGGCCATCACGCCGGCGACGTTCCGCACCATACCGAATCCTGGACAGCGACGGGTAAAAGGGTCGCGAGTCGGCGAAGCGAGTCGGTATATCACATATCGCGATATGAAATCGCGCTGCCGGACGACGAAACCGCTTTCACCCGCCGAGCGTAGCCTGAGGTATGACCGACGACAGCGGCCCCCTCGCCGACAAGGAGTGGCGGCTCATCCGCGAGGAGGCGCGCGACGGGCCGATGCAGATGGCGCTGGACGAGATCGCCGCCGAGACCGCCGCCGACGGCGGGCCGCGGACGGTCCGCGTCTATCAGTGGGACCCGAGTACGCTCTCGCTCGGGTACGGGCAGGACCCCGAGACGGTCGACTGGGAGGGCTGTGCGGAGCGCGGGGTCTCCGTCACTCGGCGACAGACCGGCGGTGGCGGAATCTACCACGACGTCGACGGCGACGTCTCCTACTCGATCGTCGCCCCCAAGGCGGAACTGCCGGGAGATCTACTCGACGCCTACCACCTCCTGTGCGAGCCGATCCTGGACGCCTTCGACCGCGTCGGGATCGACGCCGACTACGTTCCGGAGTCAGTCCCGGAGATCTGGTCGCCGGCGTGCTACCTCCGGGAGCTCCACCCCGCACACGACGTCGTCGCCGCGGAGCGGAAGATCAGCGGCAACGCCCAGTACCGGCGGCGCGACGCCGTCATCCAGCACGGGTCGCTCACCTACTCGGTGCGCGCCGACGACCACCTCTCGGCCTTCGCCGGACACGACGTCAGCCCCGAACGGTTCCGCGAGCGCGTCGTCGGCGTCGACGAGCTGGCGGACGTCACCCGCGCGGAGTTCGTCGACGCCGTCGAATCGTCGCTCGCGACGTGGGCCGAGGCCGCCGAGGGCTCGTGGACCGACGACGAACTCTCGCGAGCGCGCGAGCGCGCGACGGAGAAGTACGAGAGCGACGACTGGGTGCGGCGACGCCCCGACGACCGGTAGCGAAGCGATAGGGCTTCCGAAGCCGCTTTACTCCCCGCGGTCCGACCGCTGTACGATGCGAGTCGGAGCACACGAATCGATCGCCGGCGGCGTCGCGAACGCCGTCGATCGGCAACTCGACGACGGCGGTAACTGCGGACAGATCTTCACCCACTCCCCGCAGGTCTGGCAGGACCCCGACCTGGACGACGACGACGCCGCGGCCTTCCGCGAGCGGTCGGCGGAGCACGACGTCGGGCCGTGGGTGATCCACTCGTCGTACCTCGTGAACCTCTGCACGCCGAAGGACGACCTCCGCGAGAAGTCGATCGACTCGATGCAGCGCGAGGTCGACGCCGCGGCCACGCTCGGCATCCCCTACGTGAACGTCCACCTCGGCGCGCACACGGGCGCGGGCGAGGAGCAGGGCCTCGACAACGCGGTCTCGGCGCTCGACGAGCTCGACGTCCCCGACGGCGTCACCGTCCTCGTCGAGTCCGACGCCGGCTCGGGGACGAAGATGGGCGACGACTTCGCCCACCTGGGCTACGTGCTCGACGAGAGCGCTCAGGACCTCGAAGTCTGTCTCGACACGGCCCACGCGTTCGCCGCGGGCTACGACCTCTCGACGCCCGCGGGCGTCGACGAGACGATCGAGGAACTCCACGCCGAGGTCGGCCTCGACAACCTCGCGTGCGTCCACCTCAACGATTCCAAACACGAGTGCGGGACCAACAAGGACGAACACGCCCACATCGGCGAGGGCCTGATCGGCGAAGCGGGAATGACCGCGTTCGTCAACCACGAGGCGATCCGCGACGTGCCGCTGGTGCTGGAGACCCCCACCGAAGACGGGAAGGGCTTCGCGTGGAACATCGAGCGGACCCGCGAGCTCCGCGAGTCGTAAGCGGTCCGTTCTTGGCCCCGTAGCCGGAAGGGCCACCGACCGTGGACGACATCGACCGCTCGCGCCGACGCGTCCTCCGCGCCGGCGCGCAGGCGACCGCCCTCCTCGCCGGCTCGACGCTCGGCCGTGACGGTCTCGGTACCGTGGCGGCGACGCCGACCGCGACGTCCGCGAGCGGCGGGGGCGACGCGGGCGACGGCGCCGACGCCCCCGACCTCTCGCTGGCGACTCAGAACCTCGGACTGGGCGCGGATTTCCTCTCGATCGCCCGCCCCGGAGACGACGCGTCGATCCCCGAGCGGGTGGGCGACCTTTACGCCGGCGTCCGCGCGAGCGAGCCGCGGGCGCGGATGCGCGCGCTCGCAGATCTGCTGGCCCGCGAGCCCCCGGACGTCCTCGCCCTCCAAGAGGTCGCGCTCGTGCGTCGCGGGCCGCGCTCCGGCAACGATCCCGAAGACCCCGACGCCGGCACCGTCGTCTTCGACTTCCTCGCGACGCTCCGCGAGGCGCTCTCGGAGCGCGGCGTCCCGTACCGGCCCGTCGCGATCAACACTAACGCGGATCTGGAGTTCCCGGCCCGCCTCGACGGCGGCGCGATCGACGTGCGGCTCACCGATCGGGACGCGCTCTTGGTCCGCGCGGACGGCGACGTCGCCGTCGAATCGACGGCCGCCCACACGTACGGGGAGTCGCTGACGCTCCCGATCGGCGGCGGCCGGACGGTCGAGATCGATCGGGGATACGCCGGCGCGACCCTCGGCGTCGGCGACGAGTCGGTCGGCGTCGTGAGCACGCACCTCGAATCCGGGCTGGAAGGCATCCGGACGGCGCAGGCCGAGGAGCTCGCGGCCGACCTCGACGCCTTCCCGTCGCCGCTCGTCGTCGCCGGCGACCTCAACGACGGCCCCGAGCGGGACGCGCCGACCGCGACCGACGGCGGGACCGAAACGACGACGGGCGAAGCAGACGCAGAAAGCGACGATCCCGACGCCTACGGCATCCTGACCGCGTCGCTCTCGGACGTCGTCGGCGACGGGCTCTCGGGCGCGGGCGGGACCTGCTGCCGGCCGGCGTCGCTCCGGCCGCCCGACGAGGACGGGCTCCCGCAGCGGATCGACCACGTGCTCGCCGACGGCCTCGCCGCGGAGTCGGTCCGGCGCGTCGGCGCCGATCCGGTCCGCATCGATGGCGAGCGGCGGTGGGTGTCGGACCACGCCGGCGTCGCCGTCGAATTGACCGCGGCGACGGACGACAGGGCGACGTCGGAGAGCGCGAGCGCGACGACGACCGAGTCGCCGACGGACGCCGGCTCCGCGGCGGCGGGAGAGCAGGGTGCCCGAACCGGGAACGCGACGGACTCGGGCGATGGATCGCCGACCGGGACCGCGACTTCGGCTTCGACGCCCGGGTTCGGCGTCGCGTCCGCCGCCGTCGCGCTGCTCGGAGCCGGGGTCGGCGCGCTGGCGGGCGCTCGGCGGCGACGCGACGACTCCTGACCGTCCGGCGAACCGCCCCGCTTTTCTACCGCGCCGACGCTACCACCTCGCGTGCGGAAGTTCTCGCCCGAGTACCTGCGGCGGACGCGCGAGGGGATGTGGGAGGACTCCCGAGCGGCGCTCGCGCCGCTGTCGCTCTCGGACCGGGCGCGGATCCTCGACGCGGGCGCGGGCACGGGCGAACTCGCCCGCGTGCTGGACGAGGAGTCCCCCGCGGAGGTGGTCTGCCTCGACGCCGACCCCGATCTCCTGGCGGTCGCGCGCGCGGAGACGGGACTCGACGCCGTCGCGGGGGACGCGCTCCGGCCGCCCGTCGCCGACGGCGCCTTCGACCTCGTCGTCTGTCAGGCCCTGCTCGTGAATCTCCCCGATCCGACGGCCGCGCTCCGGACGTTCGCCGACCTCTCGACGGACCTCGTGGCGGCGATCGAGCCCGACAACGCCGACGTCGGCGTCGACTCGACCGTCGAGCGGGAGGTCGCCCTCGAACGCCAGGTCCGCGAGGCGTATATCGAGGGCGTCGAGACGGACGTCGCCCTGGGCGAGCGGCTGGTGTCGTCGTTCCGGGAGGCGGGCCTCGCGGAGGTCGAGACGCGTCGGTACTACCACCGGAAGCTGGTCGAGCCCCCCTACGACGAGGCGGCGCTGTCGGCGGCCGCCCGGAAGGCCAGCGGCGCGGGGCTGGCCGACCACGAGACCGAGTTGCGGAGGGCGCTCTCGGCCGACGAGTACGACGCCCTCAGGCGGGAGTGGCGCGAGATGGGGCGGGCGGTCGTCGAGGCGATGCAGGACGGGACCTACCGACGCGCCGAGGTCGTCCCGTTCGACGTCGTCGTCGGTCGCGTTCGGTCTGGCGGCGAGTGAGCGTTCAGACGACGTCGCCGCGGACGGTCGCCCCCGACTGCGAGGCGCGGTACTCCCGGACCGCGTCGGCGGCGGCGGCCGCCTGGTCCTCGTCCAGGCCGAGCATCGACAGCGCCTCCCCGAGAGTGGGAAAGACCAGTTCGCCCTCGCGGAGCTTCTCCAGCGCCGACTCCGAGCGTCGGCCGTCGGCGTACAGACAGACGCCCCGCGGGTCGAGGATCTGCTCGTAGGCGTCGCGGTCGACGGCGCTCTTGAGGCGCTGCTGGACGTTGTCCTCGAAGGAGGCGTTGCACACCTCCAGGTGGACGGGCTCGTCGTCGGACAGCAGGTGCGCCGCGAGGCACTTCTCGGGGGCCGCGTGGCCGCTGGCGTTCGTTCGAAGGAGGTCGGGGTGGGCCTCGGCCCACTCCGCGGAGACGCTCCGGCCGACGCCCTTGACGCCGTGTTCGGCCTCGAACCGTTCGGCGGCCTCGCTGTCGCCGCGCAG
The DNA here is from genome assembly GCF_041477585.1 of Halobellus sp. MBLA0158. Lineage (NCBI taxonomy): Archaea > Methanobacteriati > Methanobacteriota > Halobacteria > Halobacteriales > Haloferacaceae > Halobellus > Halobellus rubicundus. Next base: position 959,693 of record NZ_JBGNYA010000001.1, on the reverse strand, counting down.
GAGGAGGTCCTTCGTCACGTAGACGTCGAGGCGCTCGACCGGGTCGAGGCCGAGCGCGACGTCGCCGTAGACCCAGACCTCCCGGACGGGGACCGGCATCGGCTCGGACTCGACGGCGTCGAGGACGGCTTCGATCCGGGCCAGGGCGCGCTCGCGTTCCATACACCCGTGTCCGAGGGGGACCGCCGAATGTGTTTCGACGGCCGGATCACGACCGGGGACCGGCCATCGGCCGGTCGCGACCGTCCGGCGTAGGCCCTGACGAGAGACGATTCGACAGGAGTCCGACGGTGTGACAACGCCCACCGCGCTTCCGGAGGAATTTTGAGTACGGTCGTCCAATGATCGACTGGCACCTCTGGGGTGTCGATCGACCGGTCATCGCGACGGTGACCACTCGGGGCAACGCTACCCTGGGGTGCCTTTCCCCCCCATCCCCCCCTCTCCCTTCGATCCGGCGTGCCCCACCTATTTCGAGAGGGCCGAGCGCCGGCGCCGTCCCCGCGAGACGAAACCCGTATCCTCCCCGACGGCCAACGCCCGGGCGATGGAGTGCGACAAGTGCGGACGCGACGCCGTGATGCACGCGGGCTACTCCGGGGCGCACCTCTGCGAGGAGCACTTCTGCGCCTCCGTGGAAAAGCGCGTCCGACGCCGGATCCGCCGGGACAGTCTCGTCCCGAGAGACGCCTCGCCCGACGACCCCGAGCGCTGGGTCGTCGGCCTCTCGGGCGGCAAGGACAGCGTCGTGCTCACCCACATCCTCGACGAGACGTTCGGCCGCGACCCCCGCATCGAGATCCTCGCGCTGACGATCCACGAGGGGATCGAGGGCTACCGCGACGAGAGCGTCGACGCCTGCGTCGAGCTCGCTTCTGACCTGGAGATCCGCCACGAGCTCGTCTCCTACGAGGAGGAGTTCGGCGTCCGGATGGACGACGTCGTCGAGGACGACCCCGAGGGGATGGCCGCCTGCGCGTACTGCGGCGTCTTCCGGCGCGATCTCCTCGAAACATATGCCGACGAGTTCGACGCCGACATCATGCTCACGGGCCACAACCTCGACGACGAGGCCCAGACCGCGCTGATGAACATCCTGGAGGGCGACGTCGAGCAGATGGCCAAGCACTTCGACGCGAGCCTCGGCCCCTTCGACGAGCGCCACGAGTCCGAGCACTTCGTCCCCCGGGCGAAACCGCTTCGGGACGTGCCGGAAAAGGAGGTCGCGCTCTACGCGCACCTGAAGGACCTTCCAGCACATATCACCGAGTGCCCCCACGCCTCCGAGGCGTTCCGCGGTGAGATCCAGGAGCTGTTGCTCTCCTTGGAGGACGATCACCCGGGGACCAGACACTCGATCATTTCGGGCTACGAGGAGTTGGCGTCGATGGCTGCGGAGAAGTACCGCGGCGAGTCGGCGGCGGCGATGCGCGAGTGCGAGCGCTGCGGCTCGCAGACGACGCGGGACGTCTGTCGGAAGTGTCGGCTGTTGGAGTCGCTGGAACCCGTCTGAGATCCGAAAATCGAAATCGAAGCCGAAAAGCGAATCGCACGGGCGACCGACTGGAGACGGTCGAGTGCGCCGGAACGGCGCGTGTCCGGGTGGTCACCGGACGGGTCGGATCGACGAATCGTCGGCGTCCGTCAGCGGATGACGTCGACGCCGTGCTGCTGTTCGCGCTTGTCCTTGCCGCCGTCGGACTGCCAGGACCCGCCGGTCGCGGTCGACCCCGAAGAGGTTCCCCCCTGTGCGAAGTCGGCGTTTTCGCTGGCGTCGAACTCCGAAGACTCGATGCTCTCTCTGGACTTGTTGGCCTGTTTCTGCGTCGAGGGGCCGAGCACCTGGGCGGACTGGACGCCCGTCATGATCGCCATCACGCGGACTTTCCCCTTGTACTCGTCGCGGATGCGGGCGCCCCAGATCACGTTCGCGCGCGCTTCGAGGCGCTCTGTGATGTTGTTCGCGATTCCCTCGGCCTCCTTCAGAGTCAGGTCGGGGCCGCCGGTGATGTGGACCAGGCCGCCGGAGGCGCCGCGGTAGTCGACGTCCAACAGCGGGTGGTTCATCGCGTCGTTGACGACCTCCTGGGTCTTGTTCTTGTCCTGGGTCTGGCCGACGAGCATCACCGCGACGCCGCCCTGGTCCATAATCGTGGACATGTCCGCGTAGTCCAGATTGATGAGCGAGGGCTGGGTGATGGTCTCGGAGATGCCCTTGACGGTCTCGGCGATGATCTGGTCCATCACCGAGAAGGCCTTCCCGATCGGGAGGTTCGGGACGTAATCGAGCAGGCGGTTGTTGTCGAGGACGATGATCGAGTCGGCCTCGTTGCGGAGCTTTTCGAGCCCCTCTTCGGCCTTCACCGTCCGCGCGCGCTCGACGTTGAACGGCGTCGAGACCATCCCGACGACGATCGCGCCCTGCTCTTTGGCGATCTTCGAGACGACGGGGGCCGCACCGGTGCCGGTGCCGCCGCCCATCCCCGCGGTGACGAAGACGAGATCGGCCTCGCCGAGGACCTCCTTGATGGTCCCCTGGGCCATCTCGGTCGCCCGCTCGCCCATCGAGGGGTCGCCGCCGGCGCCGAGCCCCTGCGTGAGAGACTTGCCGACGAGGATCTTCGTGTCGGCCTCGATCATCTTGAGGTGCTGCTTGTCGGTGTTGATCGCCACCGTGTCAGCGCCCTCGACGCCGATGTTGTAGAGGCGGTTGACCGTGTTGTTGCCGGCGCCGCCGCAGCCGACGATGACGATTCGGGGACTCCCGAACTCCTCTTCGTCGTCGGCCGCCGCGGCCGCGTCGCGCTCTTCTTCGTCCCGCTCCATCGCCTCTCTGACAATATCCTGCATCGTCTTACACCTTGGCCCAGTGTTTCGTCGGCGACTCGCGGTTCTCCGGCTGCTGTTCGTTGAGCATCTCGCGGACGGCTGAACGGATGGCCTCCGACCGGTTCGGGAACTCGCCGGTTTCGACCATCTGTTCGACCTCCTCGATCTGCTGCTTCGGAATTCGTAGTGTCACACGCTCCATTGTTGCATTCCCCCGGTAAGACGGCGCGCACACCCTGTGCAAACGTCTTACATCACCGAAAACGGCCGGCAGGAGTCATCTCCCGCCCACACGCCGGATCTGTAAGACGACCGTCTTACGCGACAGATACCACAGACTGATGCAATATAAAAGTAACGCCGGTCGTAAGACAACACGCCGAGAGTGGCGTATACGGGAGGTACACGTCGTTTACGTGCGTTCGAGGACGTCGGCGGCGGAGGTTCGGCGGCCGCAGCTGGGGCAGAACGCCCAGTCCGACCGGAGCTCGTCGCCGCACTCGCAGAACACGCGGTGGGACGCCTTCTCGCCGCAGTTCGGGCAGTAAACGTGGTCTGCGTCGACGTTTTCGCCGCATTTGTCGCACGTCTTGTCGCGCGCCGCGCCCGCGTCAACGCCGGGATCGGCGCGTGTCTTACGTTCGGACGCGTCGGACTCATCGACCTCGACGACGTCGTTTTCGTCCGTTTCAGGCGTTTGCACGCCGTCGACGGTCACGTTGACGTTGAGGTCACGCGCGGGCCGCGGCCGGGTGCGTCCGACCAGATCGTCGAGGCGCTCTGTCACGAGTTCGTCGACGCGCTCGCGGATCACGTCGTCGACGCTGTCGGACGCGGCCGGGCTCTCGTCACGGTCCGCGCCGTCGAGGTACGTGCGCAGGGCCTCGCGCATCGCCTCGCTCTTGGAGGTCTCCAGGGCCTCCAGCCGCTCGACGAGGTCGTCATCGGCGCGGAACGTGATCTTACTCATCGGTTCAACATACGCGACCCAGTATTTCAATCTTCCCTCGTGTCTGACGGATGTCTGTCGCCCTACTCGGGCCCGCGCCTCCGGCAAATTCAAGTCTGCTTTCACCGATCCAAGCGTAGTGGCAGTCACGTTCGATCTCTTCGGCACCCTCGTCGCGGTCGACCGCCCCGACGGCCCCGCCGCGGCGGTGGCGACCGAACTCCGCGACCGCGGGGTGTCCGTCCCGGAGGGCTGGCGCGATCGCTACGCCGAGCCGCACGTCGACGCTCCCGACGGGGCCGAAGTCCCGCTTCCCGCACACGTCGCCGCCGCCCTCCGCGCCTGCGACGTCGACGCCCCCGCCAACGCCGTCAGACGGGCCGTCGTCGCCGCGTTCGACCCGGCCGTGACCACGCGTCCGGCCGCCGTCGACGCGGTGCGAGCGGCGAGCGAGCGCGGTCCCGTCGGCCTGCTCTCGAACTGCTCGGTGCCGGAACTCGTCTCGCGGACGCTGATTCGCTCGGATTTCGACCGAGCGGCGTTCGACGCCGTGGTGACGAGCGTCGGCTGCGGGTGGCGCAAGCCGCACGCGGGAGCGTTCGAGACGGTCGCCGAGCGCCTCCAGGTCGACGCCGCGGAGGTGATCCACATCGGCGACGACCCCGCGACCGACGGCGGCATCGAAGCCCTCGGCGGGGCGTTCGTCGACGTGGGCGACATCGACCTGGAGACGCTGGCGACGCGGCTGAAAGCGGGGGATGCCCTCGCGTCGCTCGCGTCAGTCGACGGCGCCGGGACCGACGACCCACGGGGGGCGCGCTCGTGCCGGTGACGGCGACGGTCGCGGTCGCGCTGGCCGCGGGGCTCGACGCCGCGGTCGGCGAGCCGCCGGCCCGGATCCACCCGGTCGCGCTCCTCGGCCGCGTCGTCGGACTGGTCGATCGCGGGGCCGAGCCGTCGGCAGATGCCGCGCTCTCCCCGCGACTCGTCGGCGCGCTGGCCGCGCTGGCGCTCCCGCTCGGATTCGCGGGCGTCGCCGTCGGCGTCGTCGCGGCCGGCGCCGCGGTCGATCCGTGGCTCGGCGCCGCGCTGGCCGGCGGCGTGCTCTTCTCGACGACGAGCCTCCGCCTGTTGCTCGCGAGCGCCCGCGAGGTGATCGACGCGAGCGACGCCGACCTCGGCGAGGCGCGGACGGCCCTCCGGGCGCTGGCCGGCCGCGACGCCGCCGCGCTGGACGCGGCGCACGTCCGCTCGGCGGCCGTCGAGAGCCTAGCCGAGAACCTCGCCGACGGGCTGGTCGCGCCGCTCGCCGCGTTCGCGGTCGTCGCGGCCGGCGCGAGCGCGCTCGCTGGTGCTGGCCCCGTCGCGGGCGCGGACCTCCGTGCGCTCGCACTCCCGCTCGCCGCGGGCGCGGCCGCGTGGGTCAAGGCCGTCAACACGCTGGATTCGATGCTGGGATACCGCTCGAAGCCGGTCGGCTGGGCTCCCGCGCGCCTGGACGACCTCGTGATGTGGCTCCCCGCCCGCACGTCGGCGCTGCTGATCGCCGTCGCGGCCGGGGCGCCGTCGCTCCCGTTTCGCGCCCCGGTCCGGCGCCTCGCCCGCCGGCCCGCCTCGCCGAACTCGGGCTGGCCGATGGCGACGATGGCGGCCGCGCTCTCGGTGCGGCTCGAAAAGCCCGGGGCGTACGACCTCGACCCGGGGCCGGGAACGGAGGACGCCGCGCTGTCAGACGCGTCAGACAGTACGGAAACGGGATACTGCGTCGAGGTGTCGGCTCGGCTTCCCGACATCTCGACGGCGACGCGCGCCGTGCGAGTGACGCGACGGGCCGGCCTCCTCGCCGCGGCGCTCGCGGGGGTGGTCGCGTGGTGCTGAGCGCGCTCCGCGGGGCGGTCGGCTTCCTGACGCGCCTCCCCGTCGGCGGCGACGAGGCGTCCTGGGAGGCCTTCCGGCGGACGCCCGCGGCGATCCCGCTCGCCGGGTACCTCGTCGGCGCGCTCGCGGCGCTCCCGCTTTTCCTTCCGATTCCGGTGCCGAGCGCCGCGGCGCTGTACCTCGTGACGCTCGTGCTCCTCACGGGCGTGACCCACGCCGACGGCCTCGCGGACCTGGGCGACGCGGCCGCGGTCCACGGCGGGGCCGATCGCGCGCGCCGGCGCGAGGTGCTGAAGGACTCGCAGACGGGGGTCGGCGGCGCGCTCGCCGTCTCGCTCGCGGTGGTCGCGCTCGGCCTCGGCGCGCTCGGCCTCGCGGGGACGCGCCCGCGAGTCGCGTTCGCGCTGGCGCTCGCAGTCGAGGTCGGTGCGAAGGCCGGGATGGCGCTCCTCGTCTGTGCCCGCGAGCCCTCGCACGAGGGGCTCGGCTCGGCCCTCACCGAGCACGCGACGCCGACGGCCTTACTTCCGGTCGCGCTCGTCCTCGCGCCGGCCATCGTCGTCGCGTCCGGGCTGGGCGCCGGCCACGCGAGCGCCGCCGCGGCGGTCCTCGCGCCCATCGGGACCGCGTGGCTCGTCGGCGCCTGGGCGGCCGGCGCGCTCGGCGGGATCAGCGGCGACGTCCTCGGCGCGGCGAACGAGCTCGGTCGGGTCGCGGGCGTCCACGCGGGGGTGATCGCGTGGACGCTCTTGTGATGTGCGGCGGCCGCGGCACCCGCCTTCGCGACGGAAGCGATCGGGACGCCAGCGGCGTCGAGACCGAAAAGCCCCTCGTCGAGGTCTGCGGCCGATCGATGCTCGAACGCGTCGCCGAGGCGCTCCGGGAGAGCGGCCTCGACGGGACCGTCCACGCCGTCGTCTCGCCGCAGGCGCCCGAGACCGCGGCCCGCGCCGCGGACCTGTCGCTTTCGACCGTCGAGACGCCGGGCGAGGGGTACGTGGCCGACCTCGGGACGGCACTGGACGCCGTCGGACGGCCGGCGCTCACCGTCCCCGCGGACCTGCCGCTGCTCTCGGCCGAGCACGTCGACGACGCGCTCGCGAGAGCGGGAACGGGAGACGGCGGGGCGGCGAACGCGGACTCCGAGCCCACCTCGCTCACGGTCTGTGTCCCGGCGGCACTGAAGCGCCAACTGGGCGCGTCGGCGGACACGACGTTCGAGCACGAGGGGAGAGAGGTCACCCCGACGGGACTGAACGTCGTCGCCGGCGACGGCGACACCGTGGCGTTGACGTACGACGCGCGCCTGGCGGTCAACGTGAACCGACCCCGAGACCGAGCCCTCGCGGAGGCGCTGTGCGGATGAGCGGGAGCGACGCTCCCCGCGTGATCCTCGTCGCGGGGACGACAGAGACGGGACGGATCGACGGCATCAGCGCCGCCGGCGCCTCGCGGGAGGCGCTCTTGCACACCCCCGGCGCGGACGCCGAACTCCTGACCTTCGGCGACGTCGTCCGGGCGCCGGCCGTCCCGGTGAGTCCGACGGGCTGTCCGACGCCCGCGGTCGTGACCCGGGCTGTCCGCGAGCTCCTCGGCTTCGACGTCACGGTCGTCGACGGCGGCCTCGCGCGCCCGACCGGCGCCCCGACGGTCTCGGTCGGCGCAAAGCCCGGCCGCGACATCCGCGAGGCCGACCCCGTCCATACCGCGCCCGGCGCCTTCACCGCGGGCCGGGAGTTCGGCCGCGCGCTCCCCGACGAGCGCGTCGTCGTCGGCGAGACCATCCCCGGCGGGACGACCACGGCGATGGCCGTCCTGCGCGCGCTCGGCGAGGACGGCATCGAGACCTCGTCGTCGCTGCCGGAGAACCCGCTCGACCTGAAACGGGAGGTCGTCGAGGAAGCCTTCGCCTCCTCGGAGATCGAACCCGGTCAGGCCGCCCACACGCCCGAGCTCGCGGTCCGCTTCGTCGGCGATCCGGTGCTCGCGGTCGCGTCCGGGCTCGTCGCGGGCGCGCTCGAATCCGGGACCGAGGTCGTGCTCGGCGGCGGGACCCAGCTGCTCGCGGTCGCCGCCCTGGTCCGCCACGCGGGCGTCCCGCGGCCCGCGACGCTCGCGACGACGTCGTACCTCGCGGGCGACGTCCCCGGGCTCGAATCGGCCGCCGCGGCACTCGATCTCGACCTGACCGTCTCGGACCCCGGCTTCGACGTCCCCGCGGCGGGGCCGCTGTCGGCCTTCGCCGACGGCGTCGGCAAGGAGGGCGCCGCGATGGGCGGCGCGCTCGCGCTGGCCGACGAGGCCGGACGGCTCGACGCGGTGACTGACGCGACCCTCGACGTGCTCGACCGGGTGACAGACCGGGAGCGGAAGCGCGAGCGGGGCGACTGACGGCGATGGACCCCGACGCCGTCGCCGACATCGACCGCGTGCCCCACGGCGGGAGCGACGACGCGGACCTCCTCGACTTCAGCGCGAATACGAATCCGAGCCGGCCCGAAGGCGTCAGCGACGTCTACGAGGCCGCGCTCGCGGACGCGACGCGGTACGCCGACGACCGCCCCGACTACCGCGCGGCCGCGGCCGACTACGTCGACTGCGACGCCGAACAGATCGTCCCGACGGCCGGCGGCCTCGCCGCGCTCCGGCTGGCGTTCGGCGTCACCGTCGGTCCGGGCGACCGCGTCGCCGTGCCCGAACCGAGCTTCGGCGAGTACGCCCGCGAGATCAGGCTCCAGGGCGGCGAGCCGGTCGGGGTCGCCCACGACGAACTGCTCGAAACGGATCCCCGGGACGTCGAGGCGGCCGTGGTCTGTGCACCGAACAATCCGACCGGCGAACTCCCCGATCCCGACGCGCTCCGGTCGTTTCTGGCCGACTGCCGCGCGGCGGGGACGCCCCTCGTCGTCGACGAGGCGTTCCTCGACTTCACCGACGCGGCGAGCCTCGCGGGCCGGGACGGAGCGATCGTCGCCCGCTCGCTCACCAAGATGTTCGGCCTGCCGGGGATCCGCGCTGGCTTCGCCGTCGCGACCGGCGAACTGGGGAGTCGGCTCCGCGCCGCGCGCCCGGCGTGGGGGCTCTCGACCCCGGCGGCCGAAGTCGGCGCGCACTGCCTCCGACAGACCGCGTTCGTCGAGCGCACGCGCGAGCGGGTCGCGAGCGAGCGGGCGCGGCTCCGAGCGGCGCTGTCGACCGAGTACGACGTCTATCCCTCGGACGCGCCGTTCCTGCTTCTCGACGTCGGCGACGAGTCCGTGGACCGGATACTCGAACGGGCGCGCGAGGGCGGCGTCGCGGTCCGGGACGCGCGGACGTTCGCCCGGCTGGACTCCCACATTCGGGTGGCGGTCCGCCGACCGCACGAGAACGACCGGCTGCTCGACGCGCTGCTCGATGAGCGATGAGCGGGAGCGACGACGCGGCCGACCGCGACGAATCCGACCCAATCTTCGAGGCGACGGTCCGCGAGGAGGTCTGTCGCCTGCGACGACCCGGCACGCGGTGGCTCTCGACCGGCCACGACGGCGGGGAGTCGCGGGCGGACGCCGCGTATCTCGTCTCGGTCCCCGAGGGCTGGGACGACGTCGACGTCGCGGGCTACGTCGCGCGGCGGCGGCGAGCGGCGGGCTTTGCGGGGGCGCCGGACGCGCCCCTCGACGCCGCGCCCGCGCTCCTCACCGGCGTCTCGATGCGCCACGCGCACCGGGCGCGGCTGGGACCGGCGGAGGCGGTCGTCACGGCCGGGCTGAGCAACCCCGCCGCGCTGCCGGTGCCCGACGAGAGTGACGGCGACGACGCCCGAGGGGGAACGCTCGACGCCGACGGCGACGACCGCGACGACCGCGACGACGAACGCCACATCGGCACCGTCAACGTCGTGATCGGGACGACCCGCTCGCTCGCGCCCGGCGCGCTCGCGAACCTCGTCGCGGTCGCGGCCGAGGCGAAGGCGGCGACGCTGCTCCCGGGCACGGGCGTTCCGGGGACGACCTCGGACGCCGTGCTCGCCGCCTGCGACCCCGCCGGCGAGCGGGCGGCCTTCTCCGGGAGCGCGACCGCGGTCGGGTCGGCGGCGCGGGCCTGCGTCCGGGACGCGCTGCTCGCGGCGCTGGAGTCGCGATACGATAGCGAGGATCCCCCAAAGTCGGTCGTGGCCGCCGAGTACGGCACCGTGACCGACCGGCGCGCGGCCGTCGAGAGTATCAACGTCGATAGTGAGGGCGGTTGACTTAACAGACCGCGCGGCGGAGGTCGGGTAATGCCGACCGACGCGGTCCCCTCCGACCTGCCCGGGGTGGTCCTCGCGGGGACGGCCTCCGGAGTGGGAAAGACCGTCGCGACGCTCGCGGTCTGTCGCGCGCTCGAACGCGAGGGGAAGACGCCGGTCGCCGCCAAGGCCGGCCCGGACTTCGTCGACCCCAGCCACCACGCCACCGTCCTCGGCCGCCCCTCGCGGACGCTCGACCCCTGGCTCGCCGGGGAGACTGGCGTCCGGCGGGCGTACGCCCGCGGCGCCGACGACGGCGACGTCTGCGTCGTCGAGGGGACGATGGGGCTCTACGACAGCGACGTGAGCACCGCCGCCGTCGCCGCGGCGCTGGACCTCCCGGTGATCCTCGTCGTCGACGCGTCGGCGGGGATCGAGAGCGTCGCCGCCACGGCGCTGGGCTTCCAGCAGTACGCCGACCGCGCGGACTACGACGTCGACGTCGTCGGCCTGCTCGCGGCGCGGGCACGCGGCGGCCGACACGAGCGCGGCATCCGCGACGCGGTCGCCGGCCTGCGGTACGTGGGACGGACCCCGCCGCTGGACGGTCTGGAGCTCCCGAGCCGACACCTCGGAGCGGACCTCGGCGACGACTCGCCGATCCGCGAGGAGACCCTCGACGCCGCGGCGCGGGGGATCCGAACCGACCGGCTCGTCGACGTCGCCCGGCCGCCCAATCTCGATACGACGCCCTCGCTCCGCGCGGCCGACGAGACGGGCGCCCGGATCGCGGTCGCGGCCGACGACGCGTTCCGGTTCGTCTACCCGAGCACGCGCGATCGGCTCCGCGGACGCGGCGTCGTCGAGCAGTTCTCGCCGCTCGCGGGCGATCCGATCCCCGACTGCGACGCCGTCTACCTCCCCGGGGGGTACCCCGAGCGCCACGCCGCGGCGCTGGCGGCGTCGCCGACGCTGGACGAACTCCGCGCGCGCGCCGCCGAGGGGCTGGCCGTCTTCGGGGAGTGCGGCGGGACGATCATCCTCGGCGAGTCGCTGTCGACCGACGACGGCGAGTACGAGATGGCGGGCGTCCTCCCCGTTGAGACGCGGATGCGCGACCGCCTCGTGGGCCTGGATCACGTCGGCGTGCGGGCCACGCGGGACACGCTCATCGCGCCGGCGGGCGAGACGCGCCGCGGCCACGAGTACCACTTCTCCTCTGCGACGGCCGCGTCGGACGCGCGGTTCGCCTTCGAGATGGTCCGGGGAGCCGGCGTCGACGGCGCCAACGACGGGCTCACCGAGTACCGGACCCTCGGGACCTTCGCCCACTTCCACCCGGGATCGGACGCGTTCGACTACCTGCTCGAAACCGTGTGACGAAGAGGCGGAAGCGGGTCGCGCGAGCACGAGTACGAACGGGGGTAATGAGCGGTGCCCGGGAGCGGCGGGACGCGGCGGCCACGTCTCGCAGGGTTTATCCCGACGCCGGAGGTAGGACGCGGTACTATGGCCGAAAAGAAGGCGCGAAAGACCGGCAGCGCCGGTCGCTTTGGCGCGCGCTACGGGCGGGTCGCCCGCCGGCGCGTGAAGGAGATCGAAGCGGAGATGCGGAGCGCGACGGTCGACGACGACGACGTCACCCGTCTCGAACCCGGCATCTGGAAGAACGAGGAGACCGGCGAGGTCTTCACCGGCGGCACCTACCGCCCGCAGACCCCCGGCGGCAAGCAGGTCCGCCGCTCGATCCGCGCCGCCCTCTCCGGCGACGACGAAGAGTGACCGATCCGGAATCGCGAAAGGCACAACACCCCACATCCCCACGCATCCAACGATGAGCTACAAGTGTTCCCGGTGCAAGCGCGACGTCGAACTGGACGAGTACGGCGGCGTCCGCTGTCCCTACTGCGGGCACCGCGTCCTCCTGAAGGAGCGCGCGCCGGACGTGAAGGAAGTCCCGGTCGAATAGGGTTTCTCTCCCGTCGATGTCGAACCGTGAGGCTCCCGAACGGGGGGCCGAACACGCGGCCACGGTCGATTTCGTCTACGACGACGAGCGGCGCGCTCGCACCGTGGCCGAGAGCGTCGGCGTCGAGGTCGGCGAGATCGCCGACGAGCGCTCGCGGGCCGACGTGAGCCGCGACGGGGCCGTCGTCAGCGTCGACGTCGCGGCCGCCGACCTGGTCGCGCTGCGCGCCGGACTCAACACCTGGGTCCGCCTCGTCGACGTCGCCGAGGACGTCGCTGCGGACGCCGACGCGGCGAGCGGATCGACAGACGAGACCGCGGGCGAGCGGTCGTAACCGCCGTAGACCGGCCGAGCGGAGAATACGGGCCTTTTTCAGTCAGCGTCCCGTCGCCCCGGGTATGCAGGGCAATCTGCCGCCGGAAGCACAGGAGAAGCTCGAAGAACTGCAGGACCTACAGGAGACGGCCCAGAAGGTGGCCGCCCAGAAGGAGCAGGCGGAGTCGACGCTCAACGAGTCCCAGACGGCGCTCGACGCGCTCGAAGACATCGACGACGACACCACGATGTACCGCGAGGTCGGCGAGCTGCTCGTCGAGACCGAGTACGACGAGGCCTACGACGAACTCGAAGACAAGGTCGACAGCCTCGAGATCCGCGTCGAACAGCTGACGAAGCAGGAAGAGCGCGTCCAAGAGCAGTTCGAGGACCTCCAGCAGGAGCTCCAGCAGATGCTCCAGGGCGGCGCAGGCGGCGCGGGCGGCGGCCCGATGGGTCCGGGCGGCGCCGGCGGCGCGTAAGCCGATGCCGACCGACGAGGAGGTCGTCCAGACGGCGGCCGAGGCCGCCGAGGGTGTGATTCTCGCCCACTACAAGCAGTCGGAGCTCACCGACTTCGACGTGACCGTGACGTTCGAGGAGGGCGTCCTCGACGTCGACGTGTACGTCAACGCCCCCGACGACGCCGACGAGAGCGCCGAGGCGGTCGCCGACGAGGCCGCGTTGACGGCCCGAGAGGCCGTCGACGAGCTGTTCGGCGAGGGCGACTCGTAGCGGCTCGCGGGTAGCCGAACGCGGCGACCCGACGGCGACGCGGCTCTTATGCGAACAGGAAGATCAGCACGCTGACGGCCACGGCCGCGAGGATCACCGACAGGGCGAAGGCGCCGCCCATCGCGACGACGGCGTTGGCGTGGCTGGCCAGCGTCTCGGTGCGGTCGTTGCCGAAGACCGTCACCTCCGCGCGCTCGACCGCGACGCCGGCCTCGACGGGCTCCAGGTCGGCGCGCGCTTCGTCCGCCAGGTCACAGATCAGCCCGCGGAGTTCGTCCCAGTCGATGGCCGCGCCGACCTGATTGTCGGCCTCGACGGTGTTGACGATGTGCGTGTCCGTCGTCATCACCTCGGCCGCGTCGACCGGGCCGTCCTCGACCAGGGCGTCGACGAGCTCGCCGCGGAGCCCCGGCTCCATATTGTTGCCGTCGACGAGGACGTAGGCCGTCTCGGCCCCGTCGACCGCCGTGACCGCGACGCGGACGCCGAGCGGGCCGATTCCGTCCATCGGCTCCCAGGGCGTCTCGTCCCAGGCGACGCCGAGTTCGAGGTCGCCCCGCTCGGCCGTCGCGAGGCGCTGGCCGGAGACGCCGGCGGCGCCGATCATATCGAAGGCGCGCTGTGAGCCGGGCGTGACGTGGCCCAGGTCCGGGCCCGAGAGCCCGTCGTTGGAGTTGTGCGCGTCGACGAGCATCACGTCGTCGAGGCCGCTGGTGCGGGCCTCGGCGGCCGCGGAGAGACCGACGCCGTACTCGACGTCGTCGGCGTAGCCGGGCGCGTACGTCGACACCAAGAGCGCGTCGTCGCCGAAGGCCTGGCCGAGCATCGAGGCCTCGCCGGACTGGACGCGGACGCTCGGGGAGGCCTCGGGCGCGTAGGTGACGCGGTCTGCGGCCTCGCGGGCGGCGTCGAGGATCGTGTCGACCTCGCGCTCTGTCACGAGGTTGAAGTCGTGGCCGGCGGTCGCGTGCGGCGGGAAGACGAGCGCCGAGCAGTCGGACGCGACGCGCTCGGGGAAGTTCCCGCCGCCGATCTCGCCCATCGGGCCGGGGTGGATCATCGGGAGGACGAACCGCGCTTTCTCGGCGTCACCGTCGGTCGCGGTCTCGTCGGCGTCGTCCGTCCCGTCGACGTCGCTCCCCCCGTCGGCGACCGTCCGGAACGAGAGCACCGAGACGGGCACGATCGCCTGCTCGCCCAGCTGCTGGAAGAACTCCTCCAGTTCGCGCGAGCCCTCGGCGACGTGGCCGACGAAGCCCCGGAGGAAGTCCAGCATCGAGACGCCCAGGCTGCGCCGCCAGGGGCGGTCGACCGCGACGACGAAGGCGTAGACCGCCAGCGCGTAGAGGGCGCAGGTGACGCCCAGGAGGAGGAAGTGCTCCGCGGAGATGACAGAGAGCTCCGCGGGCGCGTCGGCCGAGCGCGCGAGGTACGGCATCAGGTAGACGTCGAGGATCGGTCCGCCGACGGAGAGAAAGCGGAGCGTGCCGCTGTAGATGAACAGAAGCACCGCCGCGGCCGCGGTCTGGAGGCTCGCGGGGACGGTCGCGACAAGCAGCGACGAGCGCGAGACCGCCATCACGACCAGGAGACGGAAGGCGAACACCGACGCGAGCGCGACGACCAGGGCGTCGAAGACGAAGCGCTGTCCGAGCCCGGTGAAGACCGAGACGATCGCCGCGAGCGTGACGATGGCGACGACGATCACCTCCGAGACGAGCGCCAGGAGCGACGAGCGGTTGTGCGTGAGCTTGCCGCCGACGAAGCGGTCGAGCCCCGTCGTGCCGAAGGCGGCGACGACCGTCGGGATGCCGATGAAGAAGATGCCCTCCCAGGCGTCGCGGCCGAGGAAGAACAGGCCGCGCCAGCTGCGGGCGTAGACGCCGGAGTCGAAGGCGGCCACGCCCGCGACGGCGGCGATCAGGAGCGCGAAGGCGAGGCTGGTGTACCAACTCGGGGCGCGGAAGATGAACCGCGAGAGGCCGGCGAGATCGCTTTGTGTGGATGTCATACAGGATTCGGGGGGGCTGGAGAGTCGGTTCGGCCGATCTGACGGCGGCCGCTCGCGGCTACTCGCAGATCGAGACGAAGTTGCGGAAGACTTCCTCGCCGCGCTCGGTGTGGGCGACCTCGGGGTGCCACTGGACGCCGTAGAGGTCGCGGTCGGGGTCGCTCATCGCCTCGACGTCGCAGACGTCGGAGGTCGCGGTGTGGGCGAAGCCCTCGGGGACCTCTTTCACCTCGTCGGCGTGGCTGGCCCACACGCGCGTCCGGGGCGCGAGCGATCCCACGAGGGGGTCGCCGCCGTCGAGGATGTCGACGTCGACGTCGGCGTAGCCGCCGTAGTCGCCGGAGCCGACCTCGCCGCCCAGCTCGGCCGCGAGGATCTGCATCCCCAGGCAGATGCCGAAGACCGGGACGTCGAGGTCGAGGTACTCGGGGCAGTTGCCGATGCGGTCCATGTCCGGGCCGCCCGAGAGGACGATCCCGTCGGCGTCGATCTCCTCCGGCGGGGTGGTGTTGTCGACGAGCTCGACGTCGACGCCGAGGTCCCGGAGCGCGCGGCGCTCGAGGTGCGTGAACTGACCGTGGTTGTCGATGACGACGATGCTTGTCATCAGTTGGGGGCTATACACCGAAGGGAGCCAAAAAGCGCCCGGTCTGGCGGCGTCACAGTCCCGTCGCTCGCTGAGCCGTAGATTCGAATTCCGTTTCGAATTCGGATTCCGATACCGTAATCCGGACCGGCGACGCAGGCGGCGTATGGACAGACAGCGCGCGTGGGGGCTCGGGGCGACGCTTCTCGGCGCGGCCGGACTGGTCGCGCTCGTGGCCGTCGGCCCGGCCGGAACGGCCGCATCGAGTGCCTCACCGCGTCCCTACGGAATCATCGCGCTCGGCGGCTGTCTCCTGCTCCTGACCGCCGGCGCGGCGACGCTGGTCCGAGCCCGGCGGAGCGGGACGTAGCGCCGACGGGGGGCGCAGTCGTAGCACCGGCGAGTCAACCGTCCTCGTCCCGCCGCTCGCGCGCGGTCGTGAAGCCGAACTCCGACTGCTCCTTCGCGCGGCGCTCCTCCCGGGCGGCGATCGCTTCGGGGTCCGGCGCGGCGTCGTCGTCGAGGCGCGCGAACGACTGGTGGATCTTCGCGTGGCACCACCGACAGAGCGCGACCGTGATCTCGTGGCTCGGCTCGCCGTCGTCTCCTCCGCCGCTCGCGCTCCCGTACGAGAGGTGGTGTTCCTCCAGCAGCGGGCGGGAGTCGTCGTGAGCGATCCGGACGGCTTCCAGGCCGCAGCGGACGCACTCGCGGCCGTCGGTGGTCGATCGGTAGTGCGGGCAGTCGCGGAACTCGGCGTCGGCGGCCGCGAC
This sequence comes from Halobellus sp. MBLA0158, assembly GCF_041477585.1. Taxonomy (NCBI): domain Archaea; kingdom Methanobacteriati; phylum Methanobacteriota; class Halobacteria; order Halobacteriales; family Haloferacaceae; genus Halobellus; species Halobellus rubicundus. The sequence continues at coordinate 943,438 of NZ_JBGNYA010000001.1, read as the reverse complement.
GCAGTCGTAGTCCGCGCGGCGGCGGGCGGCCGCGAACTCTGGGTCGTCGCCGGCGCGCGTCAGCGCGAAGCGGCACCGGCCGTCGTCGGTGAGGTGGTCGCAGACGCCGGCGTGGTCGTAGGGGTCGTCGACGCCGACCGGCGTGCCCGTGGGCGTCTCCCGCATACGCCAGGCTGTGACCGCTGGGGAGTTGAATCCGCCGGTGGCGCGGCGGTCCGGCGGCTCCGACAGCCGAGCGATTTATGCGGCCGGCCGCAGACCGGAGCCTGTGCGACTCGAACACCGAAGCGGCGGGGAGCGAGCGACGCTCGCCAGCGACGTCGAGGTGGCCGACACGTTCCTCTCGCGGGCCCGCGGGCTGATGTTCCGGCGGTCGATCCCCGACGACTACGCGATGGTCTTCGAGTTCGACGAGGCCGACAGCCGCGACCTCCACATGGTCTTCGTCCCGTTCGACCTCGACGCGCTGTGGCTCGTCGGCGACGAGGTCGTGAAGAAAAAGCGCCTGCGGGCGTGGCGCGGCCTCGGGGCCGCCACCGCCGACACCGTGGTCGAACTGCCCGCGGGCGCCGCGGACGGCGTCGAGACCGGAGACACCGTCCGGCTCGTCGAGGAGTGAGGGGTGCGAGGGAACCGCGGCACGGCGCGCGTCGAGCCGCTCGTCGAGAAGGCGCAGTTTAAGTAGCTGGACGATCACAGTCTGTGTGAGCACATGACTCGTGGTCGATTTATTCGGGGGTAACCCCGACAACCCCCTCGCATCCACCGTGGATTCTGACGACTCCGTACAGCTGCTAGACACGACGCTCCGAGACGGCGAACAAGCCCCGGGTGTCTCGCTCACGCCGGACGAGAAGGCCGACATCGCGCGGTCGCTCGACCGGGCCGGCATCGAGTACATCGAGGCCGGCAGCGCCTGCACCGGCGAGGGCGAGCGCGAGACCATCCGCCAGGTGACCGCGCTCGACCTCGACGCGACGGTGACGAGCTTCGCGCGCGGCGTCCAGAACGACATCGACCTCGCGCTCGACTGCGGGGTAGACGGCGTCACCATCGTCGTCCCCGCCAGCGACAAGCACGTCGAGCGGAAGGTCGGCACCACCCACGACGAGGTGGTCGAGAACACGGGCGAGCTGGTCGCCTACGCCAAGGACCACGGCCTCTGGGTCGAGGTCATCGGCGAGGACGGCTCCCGCGCCGACCTGGACTTCCTCGAACGCCTGATGGCCGAGGCGCTCGACGCCGGCGCGGACCGATCGTGTTACGCCGACACCGTGGGCCACGCCACGCCGGAGACGACCTACGAGTACGTCTCCCGGCTGGCCGACCTCGGCCCCGTGTCGACCCACACCCACGACGACCTCGGGCTGGGGATGACGAACGTCTGGGCCAGCCTCGCGGCCGGCGCGGACCTCGTCCACGGCACGATCAACGGCATCGGCGAGCGCGCGGGCAACGTCGCCCTCGAAGAGGTCGCCATCGCCCTGGCGCACGGCTACGGCGTCGAGACGATGGACTTAGAACAGGTGTACGACCTCGCCCAGCAGGTCTCCCACGCGACCGGCGTGCCGCTCCCGCCGAACAAGGCGGTCGTGGGCGAGAACGCCTTCACCCACGAGAGCGGCATCCACACCGACGGCACGCTCAAGGACGACACGATGTACGAGCCGTATCCCCCAGAGATGGTGGGTCGCGAACGCCGGCTCGTCCTGGGCAAGCACGCCGGCCGGGCGGGCGTCCGCGCGGCGCTCGACGAGCACGGCGTCGACGTGAGCGAGGAAGAGCTCGCGGACGTCGTCGAGCGCGTGAAGCGCCTCGGCGACCGCGACAAGCGCGTCACCGACGCCGACCTCCTGGCGATCGCCGAGGACGTCCAGGGCCGGGAGCGCGACCGCCACGTCGAGCTCCTGGACCTCACGGCCGCCTCCGGCGGCGGGACGCCGACCGCCTCGGTCCGGCTCCGGGTCGGCACCGAAGAGCGCGTCGCCTCCGGCACCGGGAGCGGCCCGGTCGACGCCGCCGTCGAGGCCGTGCGGGCCGCGCTCGGCTCCGAGGCCGACGCGCAGCTCGAATCCTACCACGTCGACGCGATCACCGGCGGCACCGACGCCGTCGTCACCGTCGAGGTGGAGATGTCGAAGGGCGACCGGACGGTGACGGTCGCGACCTCCGACTCGGACATCACCCGCTGCAGCGTCGAGGCGATGGTCGAGGCGCTCGACCGCCTGCTAGCCACCGACGCCGACGAGGACGAGCCGGGAGCCGAGCCGGAAGACGCGACGCTGGCCGACGACTGAGCGTCGGCGCCGCGTCGCACCGCCTTCTCGACGGACCGCACGATGAAGTGACAGCGCCCCGTAGCCCCGGGTGTGAGCGAGTACGTCGTCGACGTGAAGCCCTCGGCGCGCCGGACGAACGGCGCGGTCGGGCGGCTGATCCAGCAGGCGGGGAGCCGCCACCGCTTCGACGGGCGCGCGGACGCCGAGGCGTGGGCGGCCGGCCTCTCCGCGCAGGGCGAGTCGACGGTGTGGATCCGAACGGCGAACCCCGACGACCGCTCGGACGCGGACGCGTACCTGATCGGCCGCCGGTCGTGGGGCGTCGGCTCCGACAGCGGCGCGTCGAGCGACGTCGCTCCGGACTCTGGGAGCGAACAGGCGGCGCTCGACGGCGACGCGCGGTCGTGACGAGGCGCTTTCAGCCGACCGCGACGTCCTACCGCTCTTCGACGAGGTAGGTCCAACCGCCGCGCCGCTCGAACCGGACGTCCTCCCTGGTCGCGGCGTACTCGGTGACGCGGGCCGTCTCGACGTCGGTCACGTCGATCCGCCGCGTTCGCTGGGCGCGCTCGGTCGTCCGCTCTTCGATCGCCGTCGCGTGCATACTCGCAGTTCGGCGGGAATCGGTATGTAAGTCAGCCTAGCGGAGTGAAAGTGAAACTGAACGACGGCGTCGCCGCCGAGGGAGTGACGCGGAGGCGACAGCGCAGGTCGGTGGCGGTAGTTCGCGGAGAGTCCTCCGATACCGTATTTTCGGTTATTTTTCATTATGTCCGACGACTGTGCAATTCCCGGCGGATGAAAATCGCTTCATTCGCTTTTCCCCGCGGAACCACAACGAACGAATGTAGAGGTGAGAAGTATGTCATACCAGTTCGAGGGTAACCTACTCGGGGAGGAGACGGCCCTGACACTGTCCGGCGGCTGGGGCCAGTACTGGATCGCGTTCCTTCGGGTGCTCACCGGCTGGTGGTTCTTCCATTCCGGCGTGACGAAACTCATCGCCGACGGGCTGAACTACACGTACGCGCCGGCGTACCTGGAGGGAATGAGCAGCACGGTCGTCGGGCCCCTCGCGACCTTCCTGGCCACCGACGCCGCCTGGCTCGTGAAGGCCGGCGTGCCGCTGTTCGAGACGCTGATCGGCCTCGCGCTCCTGTTCGGCGTCCTCACTCGGCTCGCGGCGTTCGGCGGCGTCTTCTTCATGACGCTGTTCTGGACCGGCAACGCCGAGTTCGGCCACGGGCTCGTGAACGGCGACCTGATGGGCCTGCTGCTGTTCATGACGATGATCGTGTTCGCCGCCGGGCGCTACTACGGGCTCGACGCCATCATCGAGAAGACCGCGTTCATCAAGCAACACCCGCGGCTCAGATACCTACTCGGCTGAGGAGGTGACAGGAGATGACACTCAAAGACCTGAACCCGATCGACAGGATCGTGATGCTCGTGAGTACCGGCCTGATGTTCGTCAGCGTCGTCGTGCTCGGCGTCGTCGAAATCCTCGACGGTCCGCCGTACGGCGCGGCGCCGGTGACGAACGACGCCGGCGAGGTGGTCGCCACGCCGATGGTCGACCCGCAGCTCCGCACCGGTCTGGTGGTGGCGGCGCTGCTGATCCTGCTGGTGTGGGCCATCTACAAGGTGCTCACGCCGACGGACGGAACCGCCACGCAGGACACCGCGACGAGTGCCACATAACGGAAGACGGGATCAGGCCGGTCCCGATCCCGTGTCGACGCCCGTTTTCGAGACACATAGCGAGTAGACGAGAGCCGCAAGGCCGACCGCGGTGAGGACGTTCTGTACCGTCAGTCCGAGAGCGAGCTCTACGGGCGTGACGAACGGGAGCGCCACGCCCGCGACCGCGCCGAGACTCACGAGGCAGAAGCCGACGGTCACGAGTCCGAGCGCGGCGGACTCCGTGTTCCTGTACGCGCGATACGCCAGAAAGGCGAGTACGAGGCCACACGAGAGGATCGCGGCCTCGGCCGCCACGCGGACCCCCGGGACTCCCGACATCGAATCACCTCGGTCGGGGGTACGAACGGCCCCGACATATACGGGCCCGGAAATTTTTACCTCACGGGAACGCGTCGGGGCGGCGCGGCAAACGCGTATCGCGGCGCATACACGCGCCGCTTGTGGGTTGTATCGCGGAGAAGCGCCGAGGGTGAGATTTGAACCACGGTCGGAGCGGGGCTCCTCCCTGATTCAAATCTCACGTGGTCGCTACCGCCCGAGCAACGCGTATCGCGGCGCATACACGCGCCGCTTGTGGGTTGTATCGCGGAGAAGCGCCGAGGGTGAGATTTGAACTCACGAGTCCGAATGGACAGTAGATTTCGAATCTACCGCCTTGGCCAGGCTAGGCTACCTCGGCTCTACTCACCAGTAGGGCGGTGACGCGTTTAATCGGTTTCGATTTGGTCGAGTCCGCGTGCGCGACGGGGCGACCGGAGGCGACCCTATAAGCGCGTGCCGCACCAGACGCCGGTATGGATCTCGACGACGCGACCGCCGCCTGCGAGTCGGTCCGCGCGGAGGTCTCGAAGGCCGTCATCGCCGACGAGCGCTTCCTCGAACGCGTCCTGCTCGGCGTCCTCGCCCGCGGGCACGTCCTCCTGGAGGACGTCCCCGGGACCGGCAAGACCCTCACCGCCCGCAGCGTCGCGACGGCGCTCGGCCTCTCCTTCTCGCGCGTGCAGTTCACGCCCGACCTCCTCCCCGCGGACGTGACCGGGACGAACGTCTTCGACGAGCGCGAGGGGACTTTCGAGTTCAGCGAGGGGCCGATCTTCGCGAACGTCGTCCTCGCCGACGAGATCAACCGCGCGCCGCCGAAGACCCAGGCCGCGCTCCTGGAGGCGATGGAGGAGCGACAGGTGACCGTCGACGGCGAGACCCACGCGCTCCCGGAGCCGTTCTTCGTGATCGCGACGCAGAACCCCGTCGAGAGCGAGGGGACCTTCCCGCTGCCGGAGGCGCAGGTCGACCGCTTCGCCGTCCAGACCGAGATCGGCTACCCCGATTCGAAGGGGGAGGTCGAACTCCTCCGGCGCCGGATCGGCCGCGAGGCGCGGAGTCCGAGCGTCGAACAGGTCCTCGACCGGGCGTCGGTAACCGCGCTCCGGCGCGCGCCGGAGACCGTCCGCGTCGACGACGACCTCCTCGAATACGTCGCCGAGGTGTCGCGGGCGACCCGCGAGCACCGCCACGTCGAGGTCGGCGTCTCCCCCCGCGGCACTCAGCGCCTGCTCGAAGCCGTCCGCGCGCAGGCGGTGCTCTCGGGGCGCGGGTTCGTCACCCCCGACGACGTGAAGCGGGTCGCAGAGCCCGTCCTCGCCCACCGGATCGTCCTGACGCCGGACGCGCGGGTCGACGAGGCCACGGCCGCCGACGTCGTCGCCGACGTGCTCGACCGCGTGGAGGTCCCGACCGTCGAGGCCGACTCCGGAGCGGACGCGTCGGACGGGGGCGAATAGCGATCACCGGCGGAGGGCCGCCACGAGGACGACCACGCCGACGAGGAGGAACACGACCGCCGAGGTCGGCTGGCCGCCCCCGACGGCGAGGGAGACGCCGTAGGCCGTCCCGGCGCCCGCGACGCCGACGAGGAGGCTGACCGCCGCGTGGACCAGGAGTAAGCGGTCGGTGTCGGCCTCTCGACCGAGCTGCTCGCCGACGTCGACGGCGAACTCGCCGAGGTCCCACGCCAACACGGCGCCGAGCGTAGCGAGCAGGAGGGGTTCGGGGGCGGCGCCGCGGCTCCCCGCGAGCAGGATCGCGAGCAGGAATCCCGCGCCGGCGACCGTCACGGCCCGCCGGGCGGCCGCGTACAGCCCGCCCGCGAGCACGGCGAGCGCGAGCGCGCCGACCGCCAGGGCGTCGACCGAACCCAGCGCGAGGGCCGCGAGACAGGCGCCGCCGGCGACGAGCGACAGCGCCGCTCCGCGAACGGGCGGCTTCGCGGTCATCCCGTCGCGCGGGCCGTCGGCGGTCACTGCGACCACCGCCGTTCGGCGCGGGCGACGCGGGCCGCGAGCGGTTCGTTCCCCCAGTCGACGACCCGGATCCCGGCGCGTCGGAGCCGCGTCATCCGGTTCCGGCGTTCGAGCCGGGCCAGCCGCCGGCCGGCCGTGTCGGTCGCGGTCGCGTCCGGCGAGACGACGGTGACCGGGTGGCCGTGGGCGTCGATGCGGCGGGCCGCGTCGAAGGCGTCGTCGTCGACCAGCGGCGAGAAGAACAGCACCTGCGCGTCCGCCGGAAGCCGGCGTCGGAGCCGCTGGAGCGCCGAGATCGGCAGCTGCGGCTGTTCCGGCGGCGTCGGCGAGAGCGCCGGGCTGGAGGCGAGGAGGTCGCGGCCGCGGCTCCGGTGGTCGCGGCCGGCGCCCGGGGCGAGCCAGCACTCCCGCGGCGACAGCGCGGCGATGCCGACGCGGTCGCCCGCGTCCAGCAGCGACGCGAACGCCGCCGCGGCCGCGTCGACGCTCCGCTCGACGGCGTGCTCCCGATCGGGCCCCGGAGCGACGTACGCGGCCTGTCGCGCGTCGATCAGGAGCACGACCGCGGCGGCGCGCTCCTGGCGGAACTCGACCGTCGAGAGGTCGCCCGTGCGGGCGTAGCGGTTCCAGTCGATACGGGAGAGCGGGTCGCCCCGCCGGTACTCGCGCGTCGAGGAGAACTCCAGGCCGGAGCCGGCGACGTCCGTCGTGACCCGCCCCGCGTACGGCGTCGTCAGCCCGCGGAGCGGGAGCGTCTCGACGGCCGAAAGCGACGGCGTACACGAGATCGACGTCGCCCCGTCGGGACCGACCTCGACGTTCCGCTCGCGCTCGCCGCTCGGGGACCGGGCGATGGCGGTCAGCGGCTCCCAGGTATGCTCGCCGCGCACGGCCTCAACCGTGTACGAGAAGGTCGTCCCGGCACCGGGGCGGAGCGCCGTCCCGTGCCGCGGCGAGCCGTCGGTCACCGCCAGGGCCGGCGGGACTCCGTCGACGAGGCGGAGGTCCGAGAGCGTCCGCGAGCCGGCGTTCCGCACTTCGACGGTGACCCGCACCTCGTCTTCGAGGTCGGGCGAGGCGTCGTCGATCCGGCGCTCCACGTCGAGCGTCGGGGTCGGCGCGTCGCCGAACCACCCGTAGGCCGTGAACGCGACGCCGACGCCGGCCGCGAGCAGGAGCGCGGGGCGCTGGAAGACGACCCCCGCGGCGGCGGCCAGGAGCGTCGCCCCCTCGATCCCAGTCCAGCGGTGGGTGTCGAGCGCGCGCATCAGTCGCCCTCCCGGAGCGCTTCGAGCGCGTCGAGCGCCCGCTCGGCGGCGTCCCGCCGCGAGCGCCGCGTCACGGTGCGTCGGATCCGCGTCGAGAGGGGGAGGTCGACGTCAGCGCCGAGGTAGCGCGCCGCGACGGGGTCGTCAGTCCAGGTCCCCTCGTCGATCCGACGCCGAGCGGTCTCGACCGAGCAGTGATCGCAGAGACAGATCGTCTCGACGGCCGCCTCCTCGATGCGGCGCCGGAGCGTCCGCGGCGGCCGCCGCCGGCGACGGGTCGACCCGCGCCTGACGTCGGCCCGGCGGCGGGGGCGTCCCCGGTCGCCGTCGTAGCCGGCGTGGCCCCTGATCTCGTCGCCGGGCGCCGGCACGCGGTACCGCCGCTCCGGCTCGCCCGGGTCGGTCGCGACGCGGTCAGCGCCGGACCGGCGGACCAGATACCGGAGCCCCTGGACGCCCGCGAGGAGGCCCACCAGGACGACGAAGACGAACGAGGCGTTCAGACCGGGCACCACGAGCCCCGCGAACCCCGCGATTCCGAGGAGGACGACCGCGGCGCCGACGCCGACAAGGAGGTCGCCGTCGGTCACGACCCCTCACCGGCGTACGCCGATTCGATCCGTCGCAGCGCCGAGACGGCCCGTTCGGCGCGCAGGTCTGTCACGTCCTCGTCGCCGTAGCGGACCTCCTCGAAGAGCCGGGTGAGCTCTGCGACGTCGTCGCGGTCCATCCCGGCGTCGACCGCGGCCGCGGCGAACTCCCCGGGCGTACACGACTCCGGCCGGTCGACGTCGAGGTGGTTCGTCATCTCGACCCACGCGCGGTACACCTCGTTCCCGACGTCGGCCTCGGCTTCGAGGCGGTCGGCCGCGTCGCCGGCGGCCTCGCCGACCCGCCTGACGTCCGGCGGGGTCGCCTCGGAATCCCCGTCGGCGGAATCGTCGGCGTCGTCGCCCGCGAGTTCGTCCCCCGTCGAGGCCAAAAGCAGGACGACGGCGAGCGCGAGCGCGACGAACAGCGCGAGGCCGAAGAGCGCAGACGGCGTCGCGACCGAGCCGCTTCCCTCCCCGCCGAGGCCGAACCCGCCGCTCCCGACGGGGAACGGAACGATGCCCGGACCGTCGGCGCCGAGACCGAACTCGAAGCCGACGTCGATCGACAGCGTCGGAAGCCGACACGAGACGAGGACCGCCCACAGCAGTGCGAGCGGGAACCCGACCCCCACGGCGGTCGCGACGACGGTCGGGAGCGACTCGGATCGACGGTAGACCGCGTAGTGGCCCGCCGCGAGGAGCGCGAAGAGGAGCGCGACGACGGGCGGCCGAGCCAGGAACGGGACGCAGACGGAGCCCAGGACGGCGGCGCTCTCGCCGCTCGGAACGTCGATCAGCGGCGCCGGAGCGCCCGAGGGGGCGCCGCCGGACGCGCCGCCGAGGCTGCCGCCGGTCCCGCCGGTGACGGTGGTGTCGATCGTCGCCGCCGTCGCGGCGAGTGCGGCGACGGCGAGGAGGGCCACGGCGAGCCGGCGGGCGGTCGATGCGTCCACGTGTTGGTGGCGTATCGGACGCGCCTCGGTAAAGAGATTCGCCAGCGGCGTCGGCGGGGCGCACTCACTCGTCGGGCTCGGAGAACCGGAGCGTCACGATCGTTCGGAGGTCGGTGGCGGCGGTGCCCTCGGCGGGGCTGTCGACGCCGTCGCCGGGCGAATCGCCGTCGACGGGGGCGTCGCGGTCGCCCGCGGACCCGCCGGATCCGTCGGCGAACCGGAGCTCCCCGCCGTTCTCGATGACGCACCAGTACGCGAGCCACAGGCCGAGTCCCTCGGCGTGTTGGAGCGGCGTCTCCGAGCCCGCATCGAGCGCCCGCCGCTCCACTTCGGGGATGCCGTCGCCGCTCGATGCGAAGCGGACGGCGATCGACGGCTCCGAGTCGGCCGTCGCCTCGCGCTCGACGCTGACCCGGACGCGGAGCCCCTCAGAGTCGGACTCGGTGACGAGGAGCTCGATCAGCTCCTCGGTCGCGGTTCCGATCGAGTTGGCATCGGTGAGCGCCGCGCGGGCGTGGGCGTCGCCGTCGAAGGCGAACTCGACGTCGGGGTAGCCCCGCTCGGCGCGGCGGACGGCGCTGGCGACGATCTCGGTCACGTCGTGGACCGTCGGCGTCTCCGAGTGGGTGTCTTCGAGCTCGGAGACCTTCCGGGCCTTGTCGCTGACGGTCAGGAGATCGTCGGTCCGGCTGAGGATGGACTCGGCCGCGCGCTCGGCGTCCTCGACGGTCCCGGAGGCGACGATGTCGGCGTAGCCGCGCACGACGTTCATATCGTTGCGGAGGTTGTGCCGGAGGATCCGGTTCGCGACTTCGAGGCGCTGTTCGTAGCGGTGCCGCCCGGTGACGTCGCGGAGCGCCAGCGCGTACCCCACCTCGTCGCCCCGCTCGTCGGAGAGCTCCGAGAGGCGGATGTCGTACGCGCGGCTTCGCCCGTCCGTGACCGTCGTTCCCTTGAGATCCTCGAAGGCGTGCTCGGGGAAGACGTCGCTGACGTGGTCGCCGGGGTCGGGCGGCGGATCGAGGACCCGGCGGGCGGTGTCGTCGACCTCGACGACGACGCGGTCGGAGTCGAGGACGACGAGCCCGTCGCCCATCGCCTCGAAGGCCCGGCGGCGGGCGACCGGGACCCGTTCGAGCAGATCGAAGTGATACAGCCCGAGCACCACGAGAACGCCGGTGATCGCGAAGGTGAACGACGTCAGATCGACGCCCGGAATCGGGCTCATACCGAGCAGGAACGCGACGTGTGAGAGGAACGGCGGCAGCGGCGCGACGGTGAGGACGGCGACTTGCTTCCAGTAGAGCAGCGACATCCGGACGCCGACCAGGAGAATCAGCCCCATCCCGATCGCGACCGCCGTGTAAGCAAAGACGACGTGGAGATAGTAGAGCGGCCCGAACGCGACCTGCACAGTCGAGTCGACGACGGTCGGTCCAGAGGGAACTGTCCAGACTAGGTGGTGCATCGGGTTCGTCGCGGTCGCGATGAGAACGGCGAGCGGTTCGAGCGCGAGCAGCGCCGCGCGCCGGACCGTCAGCCACTGCGAGCGGCTGACGTACTGGACGACGACGACGAGCCACAGGATCGGGACGCCAGTCGACAGCGCGAACGTCACCTGCCACCAGCGCCGCTGCATCGCGACCGATCCGAAGCCGATCTGGATCGCGTACGCCAGCGCCGAGAGGCCGACGAGGACGTGGAGCGCCGCGATCTCGGTGCCGCACCGCGACTCACGGTGTCGCCATCCGACGGCGACGAGCGCCGCGTGGACGCCGACGGCGGCGAAACCGAGAGCCGAGATCGAGGAGAGATGCCACGCCATACGTGTCTTCGACGTCTCGTTCCGAGGTGATCATCATACATCAAACCACCAGTCCGATGAGGAGTCCGAATATCGGTCGACATCGCCGGATCCGGCGGCCGTAAGAGCGATTAATGTCATCTTTCTAACTATGTTGTCGGGATACATTGCCGGGATTGGCCTCATACCCGGACCAGGAGTGTCGCGTGCGTCGACTCGACCGGAGAGACGACTCGGACGTGGAACGCGGCCGCGACGGGCGTCGCCGTCCCGGCGCGCTCCTGGACGACGATGCCCCCGATCGCTCGGCAGGGGCCGAAGTCGCGTCCGCGACCACCGGGACACTCCTCGCGGGCCCAGCGAGCCGCCGCCGCGTCGTCGAACGTCACCGTCAGCGACCGGCTCTCGGACGCGTGCGCCCGTTCGAGCCGAGCGACGTCGGACTCGACTGCCGCGCTGATCTCCGCGGCGACGACGCGGCGGTCCCGCCAGCGGTCGGCGGCGTCGTTTCGCGCAGTCACCGCAGTCGCGGCCGTCCGAACGGAGCCCGCGAGGCTGCGATCGATCTCCCCGAGCGACGCCACTTCGACGTCGGCCGCCGCGTCTCGGTCGCCGTCGTAGCCCAACTGCGCGTACGCGACCGTCATCGCGAGGAGCGCGACCGCGACGACCGCCGCCGAGACGAGGACGATCTGGCCGCGGTCGTCGGCGCGCCCGCGGAGTGGCGAACGCATCACGGGAACCACACCCGAAGGGTGACCGCACACGGCCCGACGTCGAGCCTCGCCCGGCCGGACTGGACGACGGTAGTCGGGGCCGGCGGTCCGACCGATCCGTGCGGCGTCGCGACGCGTCCGAACGCCCCGGGAGGAAGCACCGCTTCCAGACGCGCCCGCAGGGGGGCGCGCTCGGTCGCGAACGACGCCGGCGACCGGCAGGCCGCCGTCAGCCGACTGCGACCCGAGCCCGCGGGCGCCTCGGCGTGCAGCACGGCCAGCGCGTCGGCCGCGAGGCGGTCCGGCTCGGCGTCGGCCCGGCCGTCGTCGACGGGAGCCCAGAGGAACCCGGCGACGACCGCCAGCACCAGCAGCGCGCCGACCACGGCCTCGACGAGCGACGTCGCGAGCTGTCCGCGATCGGCGGACTCAGACACCGACGACCACCACCAGCCGTTCGTCCCGGCCGGTCGGCGCCGCCCAGGCGACGGTCGCCGTGCCCGCCCTCCCGAGGCCGGAGCCGCGGACCTCGAACCGAACCGCGAGCGGCCGCGTCGACGGAAGCCGGACCGCGTATTCGCCGTCGAGTCCGGACCGGTCGTGGAGGACGACGCGCCCGCCGGCGCGGACCGTCGTGACGGACTGGCCCGGAGCCGGGTCGATCGTCACCGCGGCGTTTCCGCCGTGGTCGTCGAGCGTGACCGATCGCTCGGTCCGGAGGTCGAGCCGCTCGGTGCGGGCCGCGTCGCGTTCGACCCGGACGCGACGGGCGATCCGTACCGGCTCGTCGCCAGCGGAGTGCCGATCCCCGAACGCGCCTCGGGCCAGGAGCACGTCGTCGCCGAGCGAGATCCGAACCGGGCGGCCGCGCACGGGCGGAGCCGCGGCGTCGACGTCGACGAGCGTGAGATTCGCGGTGGCCGCCGCGTCGAGGACGTTCGGACCCCGAGCGTGCGCGCTGTCGCCGGCGACGAGGGAGTCGGCCAGGCGCTCCGCGGCGTGGATGGCGGCCGGCTCGCGCTCGGCGTCGGCGAGGGCGTCGGTCGCGAGCCCCGCGCCGCCGACGGTGACCGTCACGACGACGATCACCGCCACGGCGAAACCGATCAGGTTCGCCTGCGCGCGGTCCGTCACGGCGCGTCCCCCGATCGGTCCGCCTCGGCGTCGACGAGACGTACCGAGACCGTCCCCTCCGCACGGTCGGTCGTCGAGACCAGAACCCGGGAGGGCGACGTGCTGGTCCACGACCCGGAGACCGACGCGTCGGCCCGAACGGCGAGCCGGACGCGCCCGCCGATCGCGGGGTCGGGATGGACGAGCCGGAGCGCGGGCCCGCCGTCCGCGGCGACGGCGACGATTCGGTACGGGTCGCCTCGGATCGTCGGCGGGAGTCGAACGGTCACGCGGCGGTCGACGCCGACCGGGCGGTCCCCGGGAACGGCAGCCTCGACCCGCTCGGCGGCCGCCACGGTCGCCCGCTCGCCCAGTTCGGCACCGACGGCGGTGCGGTACTCCGGGACGAGCCCGCCGAAGAACGTCGCCGTCAGGAGCGCGACGAACAGCACGCCGACCCCAAGTTCGAGCGTCTTGCCGACGACCGGCGAGAGCCCGCGGTCGCGTCCGGAACCGCGGCACTGCGCTGGTGTCGTCGACCGCGCTCCCGGTCCGCAAGCCCGCCGGCTCATCGGCCCACCGCCACCCGGAGCCGGACGTCGTGGACGATCAGGTGGACCCGCCGCGGCCCGTCGAACGCGGCGACGACGCTCGAGACGCCGTCGCCGTCGACGTCGCGGCGAGTCGTCGTCGCCCCGCGCTCGCGGAGGTGGCGCTCCCACGCGGCCGGGGTCTCGGTCTCGAAGCCGACGCGGTAGCGCCCGGGCGGCAGGTCGATCCGGCGGGCCCGCGCGTCGGTCCGGAGCGCGACGTCGAGCCCGTGGCCGCCGGTGGCGACGCCGTCGGCGCCGCTGGCGTTCAACACCGGGACGCCGAGGTACAGCGCGTCGTCCGCGGGCGCGAGCCGACTCGGCGCGAGGAGGCGGCGCCCGCGGTCGTCGCGGTGGACGACAGCGCCGGCGAAGCCCGTGACGCGGTGGCCGCCGTCGGCGTAGACGATCGCCCCGGCGTGGCCGGCCCAGACGACTCCGTCTTCGCCGAGGACCCACACCGAGCGGTTCACGACGCGCACGGACCCGGAATCGAGCGCGAGCGTCGTCGTCCGCGCGCCGGACGCCGGCCCGAGCGCGGTTTCGAGATCGTCCGCGACCCGGGTCGCCGTCGCCGACGCGGCGCCGTCCTCGACGATCGAGCCCGCGGTTGCCGACAGGCCGGCGACGGCGAGGACGGTGAGCCCGAGGAGGATCGCGACGCCGACGACGGCCGTCTGGGCCCGGTCGGGGTCGGGGTCGGGCCCCCGCCGGACGAGGTCCGTCACACCAACCCCGCTCCCGCGAAGACCAGGTGACAGACCGCGACCAGACAGCCCGAGTGGAGGAGCGCCTCGTACCGCCCGCGGCTAGCGACGCCCGCGAACCACCCCGAGGCGAGCATCGTCGCCTGCGTCGCCACGTACACGCGGTACTGGTCTCGCGCGAGGTCGACGCCGGCGGGGTCGACCGCGACGCCCGAGAGCGACGACATCGAGGCCAGCCGGTCGAAGCCCGCGAAGACGGTCGCGCTCGTGGCGACGCTGATCCCGATCACGAGCAGCGCCGTCGTCCAGCCGACGGCGACGTAGACGAGCATCGCCGAGCGGAGCGCGCGCTTCTCGTGGTACAGCCGGCCGACCTCGCCCTGGAGCGTCTCGAAGACGACGCCCGTGTCGCTGCCGGCGTCGAGCGCGCCGATCACGAGCCCGACCGTCTGCTCGGCCATCGGCGTGCCGACGCGGTCGACGAAGCGGTCCAGAGCGGCGGTCCGGAGGTCGGTCTCGGTCCGGTCGGTCGGCGTCGTGAGGTGGAGATTGAGCGAGAGGTCGGCGACGTCGCGGTTCAGCGGCCCGAGGTCGACGTCGCGGGCGACGTGTTCGACCGCCTCGGGGAAAGGCCGGCCGAGGTTGACGTGGCCGGAGATCGCGTGGACGAAGTCCTTCAGTTCGTGGTCCTTGCCGTCGTCGAGCCGGGAGCGGCGGACGGCGACGAGGCCGACCGGGATCGCGAAGCCAACGTAGCCCACGAGCAGCGAGACGACGGCGTCGACGCCGAGGAGGAGCGACGCGACGCAGGCCGCGACGCCGAGCGGCGCGAACGCGACGACGGCGCTCGCGGGGTTCATCGTCGCGGTCCGGAGGACGCCGAGCGTCGTCGCCGGCTGGTCGTAGTCGACCTGCTGGTCCGGCGGGCGGAGTCGCGCGACGAGGCCGGCGGTCCCGAGGCCGACAAGGACGATGAACGCCGCGCTCCCGTAGACCGCCAGCGCACGGACCGTGACGGGGCCGAGCGGCGTTCCGACCGCGGACGACAGCGACGGCGAGACGACGCTCATCACCGTCAGGACGATCACGAGCAGCGCCGGGAGGACCAGGAGAACGACGAAGAGTTCTGCCAGCAGTTCGAGGAAGCCCTGCGCGCGGCTGCGGTCGCGGTCCTGCTGGTGGCGGAGCATCCGGCTCTCCATCGCCAGGTACTCCGAGAGCGCGTCGGGCCCCTGTTCGGCGTGTTCGCGGAACTTCAGGAGGAACGGCGCGAGGGAGTCCTGGGCGGGGGTGTCGCGGGCGACCCGGCGGAGCCCCTCGTCGACGTTCCCGGTCATCGCGGCGGTGTTGAGCGCCTTCCGGAGCGCGACCGCGGTTTCGCCGTAGGCGTCGGTGTCGGCGACGCGCGCGAGCATCGCCCGTCGGCCGTCGCTCCCCGAGGCGAGGACGTTCAGGTACCGGACCGCGCTCGGGAGCGTCCGACCGATGTTCGCGCGCCGAGCGGCGGCGAGCCACCGGAGGTAGCGCCCCCCGGCGTAGACGACGCCCCAGTGGACGCCGAGCGCGACAGCGAGGCCGAGCGCGCCGGCGAGAACCGCCGGAGTCCGCGTCGTGATGGCGACCGCGTCGGGAAGGGCACCGGCCAGTCCGCCGTCGCCGACGCGGGCCACGCCGTCGAGGACGCCGGCCGCGACCGAGTCGAGTGCGGCAGGCGGCAGCGACAGCACCGCCGCGGCGACGGCGAACGCGAGCGCGGCGCCGACGAGCCACGAGAGCGCGTAGACCCGCGCGAGGTAGAGGTCGAACGTGACCGTCAGCGTGGTGCCGCGGTACGCGCGGCGGTCGCGCTCGTGGCGGCGGGCGTCCGCGCGGCTCGCGAACAGCGCGTACGCCGCGCGGTCGAAGGGGCCGAAGGATCGGCGGGCCTCGCCGAGTCCGGGATCCGTCGCGTCGACCGACGTCGAGGCGCGTTCGGTCACCGGCCCCGTCCTCGCCGACCGTCGGTGCGATCCGGGGACGCGCCGCCCGGTCGCGTCTCGCCGCCCGACGCCGATCCGTCCGGCCGCGACGCGTCGGCAGGGGAGGAGCCGCCGGTCCCCTCAGCGGCCGCCGACTGGTGTGCGCGTTGCCGGCGGACCCGCTCGACCGTGGCCGCCTCGTCGGTCCGGAGGTCCGAGAGGAACCCGAACAGGCTGTCGACGTCTGTCACCTCCTCCTGGACCAGATACTCGACGTATCCCTGCTTGCGCCGGAACTCCCGTTCGATGGCTTCCACCTCCCGGTCGGTCGCGGCGGCGATCCGGTCGAAGACCCGGAGCGCGAGCCGGTGGGCCGCGCCGTCCGTGGCGGCGCCGTCGCCGCCGAGCGTTGGGTGGTCGTACGCCATCGCGAACGAGCCGTCGGTCTCGCGCCACAGCAGCGTGTTGTAGTAGAGCGTCGCGCCGTCCTTCTCGACGATCCCGGTCCGGGCCGACGCGGGGAGCGCCTCGTAGTCCGTTTCCGAGAGGAGTTCGACGACCGAGCCGACGTACCGCTCGCCGTCGACGCGGCGGGGGAAGACGACCAGGTCGAGTTCGCGCAGGAGGTACACGGGGAGCCCCTGTTCGACCACGCGGTTCACGAGCGTCTCGACGTCCTCGGCGTGGGTGGTGCCGACGACGCCGTGGCCCGTGTTCAGCACTTCGGCGAAAGTCTCGAATGACTCGGGCGTGTTGACCTCGGCGATCACCTCGACGTCGGGATTCAAATAATTGGCCTCGGTCATCAGGTCCGCCATCGAGACGCGCTTGTAGGCGTTCTCGTGCTCGCGCGTCGTCAGCGACACGCCGGTCTCGTGGGGGAGATACACCTCGCGGGAGCCCTCGTCGATGCTGATCGGCCGGTGGTCGTAGGGGATGAACGGCATATGGGCGTTCATCAGCGTCGTCTTTCCCGCACCGGTCGGGCCCGAAAAGAGGACGACGCGGTGGTGCTCGTAGCAGAGCCACAGCAACGTCACCAGTTCAGTAGGAATCGACCCGAAGCCGACGAGGTCGATCGGCGTCAGCGGCGAGGCGGACTGCTTGCGGATCGAGACGTGCGGGCCGTCCTCGGAGATGACCGGCAACGCCACGGCGCATCGGATCGTCTCGCCGTGACCGGAGGCGTCGGGCGCGACGCCCGCGGGCCGGAGGTTCACCTTCGCGGAGGGCTGGCTCGCGCTGAGTTCGACGCCGTCGGCGGCGGCCAGTTGGGTGACGACGTTCACGAACGCGGTCTCGGTCTCGAAGGCGAGGTTCGTCGGGACGCGCTCGCCCGCGCGGACGACGTCGGCGCGGGGGACCACCTTCACTCGCTCACCGACGCGGTTGGCCTCGACGTCCTCCAGATTGGGATCCCGGATCGGGACTGTGAGGACGCCCTCGCCGACGTAATCCCGGAGGACGTAGTAGACGAGGTCGTCGAGGCGGTCCTGGGCGTATCGGCGATCGACCGGCGGGACGCCGAGGCCGTACGCCGAGAGCGCGCTCCGGGCGCGGTAGCGCGTCGCCGCGAGCCACGCGCGGGTGTTGCGGGCGGTGAGCCGTCGGGAGAGGAACCGCCGGGCGCGCTCGCGGATGAACGCCGTCCGATCCTCGACGACCTCCTCGACGTTCGCCTCCCAGATCCGCTCTTTGCACTCGGCGATGAGCGCCTCGTCGCCGGGGAGCAGATCCGGTTCGAGGACCGCGTACTTGGCCTCGAAGCGGTCGTCGCCGAGCAGCCGGTCGCGGTGGACGACGACCTCGACGTCGAAGCCGGCGAAGGGGACCGTATAGCGCCGGAGCCGCTCGCCCGCGACCGAACTGGCGAAGTCGGCGTCGGCGCGAAAGCCGGTGACCGCGGGCGCGTAGTTCTCGGTGTGGACGACGAGCGCGCCGTCGGTCCCGCCTTCGAGGTCGACCACGTCGACCCGGTCGTCGAGCGCGATGGGCGTGAGCGACCCGAGGAGTCGGAGTTCGCACATCGCGTAGTAGTCGATGCGGCGGCGCGCCGCGGGCGAGACGTCGACGAGCCGGTCGATGACGCGCCGGTACTTCGGCGGGAGCCCCCGGGCCGCCCGCTCGGCCGCGCCCTGCCGGGTGAGCGGCCGGCGGCTCTCGACCCCGGCGAAGTACTCCAGGACGGTTTCGAGCGCCCGCTCCGCGGCCGCGCTCAGCGTCGGTTCTCTGATCTGATACGCGAAGCCGACGCCGGCGGAGGCGTCCCGGACGGTGACGACGACGCCCGGCGCGACTTCCCGCTGCGAGCGGACGTCGTCCGCGTACCACGCCTCGCTGCTGTCCGGCGGTTCCGGGGCCGGTACGACTGGCGGTTCGGTGCCTGTCTCCCTCGTCTGCCGGCCCGGACTCATCCGGTCCTCGCGGCGGAAAGGCGGTCGTGCATAGCTTCGAGTCCCGCGTAGTGGTATATAAACTCACACGAAAGGTATCGCGATCGAGAATCGGGCGGCGTCCGGTCTCGGTCAGAATCAGGCCGCGTCGCCCAACAGGAGACTTATGCGGACGGATCGGGAGGTACGGATATGCGATTCGGCATCATCAGTACCGCGGACATCGCCCGAACGGCGCTGATCCCCGCAGTCCAGAAGAGCGAGCACACGGTCGCGGCCATCGCCTCCCGGGACGAGTCGCGGGCGCGCGACGTCGCCGACGACCTCGGAATCCCGCACGCCTACGGCTCCTACGAGGCCCTCCTCGCCTCCGAGGAGATCGACGCGGTGTACAACCCCCTCCCGAACGGCCTCCACGGCGAGTGGACGAAGCGCGCCGCCGACGCGGGGCTCGACGTGCTCTCGGAGAAGCCCCTCACCGCCGACGCCGACGAGGCCGAGGAGGTCGTCGAGCACTGCCGCGAGGCGGGCGTGACGCTGATGGAGGGCTTCATGTACCGCTACCACCCGCGGACCGAGCGCGCGGCCGAGCTCGTCGAGGAGGAACTGGAGGGCGTCCACTCGGTGAACGCCTCGTTCAAGTTCCGGCTCGACTGGGAGGAGGACGTCCGCCTCGATCCCGACCTCGCCGGCGGCGCCTTGATGGACGTCGGCTGCTATGCGGTCTCGGCGGCGCGGCTCTTCCTCGGCGAGCCGGACCGGGTGTACGCCCACCAGCGCGACTCCCGCGAGTCGGGCGTCGACACCGACCTGATGGGCATCCTGGAGTACGGCGACGCGATGGCGCACGTCGACGGCTCGTTCGACGCCCCGGAGGTCCAGCGGTACCGGGTCGAAGCCGAGAACGGCTGGGTCGAGGCCCAGCCGGCGTTCAACGTCGACGCCGACGCGCCGGCGATCCTGGAGTACGAGATCGACGGCGAGCGCGGCAGCGAGGAGTTCGAGCCGGTCGACCAGTACCGGGCGGAGGTCGACGCCTTCGCCGAGTGCGTCGAGCGCGGCGACGAGCCCCGGACCGGCGGCGACGAGGCGATCGCGAACATGCGCGTCATCGACGCGCTCTACGAGAGCGCCGAGCGGGGCCTCCCCGTCGACGTCGAGTAGTCGCCGTCGGGCGATCGCGGGGTCGCCGAACCCCTCGCTGCCGCCGGTTCCCGAAGCGTTAGGGGAATTTGGGACCGAGACGGAGGTATGGACGAGCGACCACTCGGAACGACGGGCGCGAGCGTCACCGAAATCGGTCTCGGCACCTGGGAACTGGGCAGCGACTGGGGCGACGTCGACGAGGGGAAGGCGCGGGAGGCGATCCACGCCGCGCTCGATTCGGGCATCGATTTCCTCGACACCGCCGACGTGTACGGCGACGGCCGGAGCGAGCGGCTCATCCGCGAGGTGCTGGCCGAGCGCGACGAGGACCCGTTCGTCGCGACGAAGGCCGGGCGGCGGCTCGATCCCCACACCGCGGAGGGATACAACGAGGCGAACCTTCGAGGATTTATCCACGACTCCCGGGAGCGCCTCGATGTCGACTCGCTCGACCTGGTCCAACTCCACTGTCCGCCCACCGACGTCTACTACCAGCCCGCCGTGTTCGACGCGCTGGCGGACTTCCGCGACGAGGGGCTGATCGACCACTACGGCGTGAGCGTCGAGCGCGTCGAGGAGGCGCTGAAGGCGATCGAGTACCCCGGCGTCGAGACGGTCCAGATCATCTTCAATCCCTTCCGACAGCGCCCCCGGGAGCGGTTCTTCGAGGCGGCCGCCGCGCGGAACGTCGGCGTCATCGTGCGGGTGCCGCTGGCCTCGGGGCTCCTGACCGGGACGCTCTCGGCGGACACGGAATTCCCGGAGAACGACCACCGGAACTTCAACCGCGAGGGCGAGGCGTTCGACGTCGGCGAGACGTTCGCGGGCATCCCCTTCGAGCGGGGGCTGGAGGCGGTCGACGAGCTGGAGTCGATCGTCCCCGAGGGCCAGTCGATGGCGCAGTTCGCGCTCCGGTGGATCCTCGATCACGACGCCGTGACGACCGTCATTCCGGGGTCGTCGAGCCCCGAGCACATCCGCGACAACGTCGCGGCCGCGGCCCTGCCGCGGCTCTCCGCGGACCGCCACGCGACGGTCCGGGAGATCTACGACGAGCACGTCCGCGAGCACGTCCACCAGCGGTGGTAGGTGGGCGTCGGCTCCGGTTCCGACCCCGCTCCGACTCCTGACCGACATCGTTTTGAGACGCGCTACCGACCCGACGAGACGTGTTCGGAACGTCCGCGGATCGGCGCCTGACCCCGACAGCGACCCCGCCGCGGGGTGACTGAGTTGTTCGTCGACGCCCTCCGCTACCCCGTTCGGGACCGCGCGCGGCTGGACGGCACCGCGATCTGCCTCGTCGCCGTGCTGCTCGCCGGCGCGCTGTTGCGCGTCGCCGGCGCGCTCTGGCCCGACTGGGCGTTCGCGGCTCCGGCCCTGCTCGCCGTCGTCCCGGTCCTCGCGTTCCTCGGGCTCGTCGGCGGCGTCCTCGCGGGCGAAGGCTTTCCCGAACTGCTGTCGCCCGCGACGGCGACGGTGGCCGGTCGGCTGCTCGGCGTCGCCGTCGTCTACCTCGTTCCCCCGGCGCTCGCCGTCGTCGCCGTCGGCTACGTCGCCGCGACCGGCGCCATCCCGGCCGTGATCAGCGGCGTGACGACCGCGACGCTGGCGACGGTCGCCCTGCTCGTGGTCGTCGTCTGCTCGTACCTCCTGCCGGCGGCGGCCGTCGCCGCCGTCCGCGAGGGGCTCCGGGCCGGCCTCCGGCGCGAGGCGCTCGCCGGGACGGCCTCGGGCGCGTACTTTCTCGCGTGGGTCGGCGCGGCCGTGCTCGTCGTCATCTCGTGGAGCCTGGTCGCGACGACCGCCTCCCGGAGCGCCGCCGCGCTCGTCGCGCTCTGTGTGTTCGCCTACGCCCACGTCGCCGCCGCCGCGCTGGTGGCCGAGGGCGTCGACCGGGCGAACTACTGGTCGTCGTAGCCGAGAGATACGGGATTCGAGCGGGTAAACGAAGCGAGAAAGGAACCGCGAGGCCGCCTAGCTCAGTTCGACCGGCTCGACGTCGTCGTCGATCGAGCGGTTGTGGAGCGCCTCGCCGCTGGCGCGGTCGAAGACGTGGATCGCGTCCTCGGGGATTCGCGCGGCGACGGTGTCGCCCGCGGAGACGCGGGTGAAACCGTCGACCGTGGCCACGAGGGTCGCGTCCTCCTCGCCGGCGTCGGCGTCGAAGCGGAGGTAGACGGTGTTCTCGTCGCCCATCGGCTCGACGACGTCGACGACCGTCTCGAAGTCGTGGTCGCCGCTCGGGTCCTCGACGAGCTCGACGGCCTCGGGGCGGATGCCGAGCACGAGCTCCGTCGTGTCGCCGACGGCGGACTGGATCTCGGACCCGATCGGGTACTCGAAGTCGTCCCCGCGCAGGTGACCGTCCGCGAGCGTCACGTCGAAGAAGTTCATCGACGGCTCGCCGAGGAAGCCCGCGACGAACTGATTGGCGGGCTCGTGGTAGCACTCGAGCGGCGTGCTGATCTGCTGGAGTTCGCCACCGTCGAGGATCGCGATGCGGTCGCCCATCGTCATCGCCTCCGTCTGGTCGTGGGTCACGTAGACGGTGGTGACGTCGAGGTCGTCCTGGAGCCGCTGGAGCTCGGTGCGCATCTGCGCGCGGAGCTTCGCGTCGAGGTTCGAGAGCGGCTCGTCCATCAGGAACACCTCGGGGTCGCGGACGATCGCGCGGCCGAGCGCGACGCGCTGCTGCTGGCCGCCCGAGAGGTCGCTCGGCTTCCGGTCCAGCAGATTGGAGATGCCGAGCAGCTCGGCCGTCTCCGTGACCATCGATTCGATCTCGTCGTCCGGGAGGTCCGTCGACTCCTCTAAGCCGAACGACATATTCCCGCGGACGCTCATGTGCGGGTACAGCGCGTAGGACTGGAACACCATCGCGATGTCGCGGTCCTGCGATTTGACGTCGTTGACGACGCGGTCGCCGATCGAGATGGTCCCCGACGAGATCGTCTCCAGCCCGGCGATCATCCGGAGCGTCGTCGACTTTCCGCACCCGGACGGACCGACGACGACGACGAACTCGCCGTCGTCGATCGACATCGACACGTCGTCGACGGCGACGATCTCGTCGCTGCCGTCCTGGAAGGTCTTCGTTACCGAATCGAGTTCAAGCGTTGCCATATCTGTGAGTTGTCGTAGGGAAGTCGTTCGCACGCCACGCCACGTCTCGCGTCGGGAAGGCTCTTTGCCCGCGACGCCCCGCGCTCGGGGTCACGCTGCCACCCCCTCGGCGAACTCGTCGCCGAAGAAGATGTAGACCGCAAGCGTCGGCAGCGCCGCGAAGAACGCCCCGGCCATCCGGAGCGCGAAGTCCTGGCCCTCCATCGAGGTCCCGAGGCCCGCGAGGATCAACACGACGGGCGCGGCCGGGCTCGACTCCGTCGAGACCAAGACCAGCGTGAAGAGCAGGTCGTTCCAGATCTGGGTGAACTGATAGATCAGCACCACGGCGAACATCGGCCCCGAGAGCGGGAGGATGATCCGCTGGTAGACCCGGCGGAGCGAGGCCCCATCGAGCCGCGCGGACTCGACCATCTCCTCGCTCATCGTCTTGTAGTACGTCCGGAACAGGAGCGTACAGATCGGGATCCCGTACGCGACGTGGGTGACGACCAGCTCGATGATGCCGGCGTAGTCGTCGGGGACGCCGAGCGCCCAGACGAACGAGAGGTGTTGGGTGAGCTGGACCCACTGCGACCAGAACTGGGTCAGCGGCACCAGCAC
The DNA here is from genome assembly GCF_041477585.1 of Halobellus sp. MBLA0158. Classification (NCBI taxonomy): domain Archaea; kingdom Methanobacteriati; phylum Methanobacteriota; class Halobacteria; order Halobacteriales; family Haloferacaceae; genus Halobellus; species Halobellus rubicundus. The sequence goes on along the minus strand of NZ_JBGNYA010000001.1, from coordinate 920,185 downwards.
GGCCTGGTACGGGATGAAGATGCCCGCGACGATGATCGCGAGCAGCGGCGCCTTGTAGGACTGCTTCCAGTCGGGGATCGTCAGCCCGTAGGCCGTCAGGCTGCCGATGAGCGCGGAGATGATCGTCGCCGGGACGGCGTACAGGAGACTGTTGCCCATCCCGCGGAGCAGCGCGTCGATGGCCGTCTGCCACTTCTCGACGGTGAACCCCTGCGGCCCCGGCGGCGCGAAGGGCGCCGTCTCGACGACGGCCGTGCCCGTCTTGATCGAGGTGACGAGCCCGGACTCGATGGGAACGAGGTAGAACCCCGCCATCAGGAGCAACACGGCGTAGAGCCCCGCGTCTTCGATCGTCATCTGGTCGAGGTTCCGGCGCAGCCGCGCCGTTACCGTCGCGCCGCCGTCGGCTCTGAGTTCCTGGTCGCTCATAGGTTGTCCCTCCGGTACTCGTAGACGAGATACGGGCCGATGACCGCCAGCGCCATCCCGAAGAGGACGATGGCGATGGCCGCCCCGTAGGCCCAGTTGAGGTTCGCGTAGGCCTCGCGGACCATCTTCGTCGCGAGGATGTCGGATCCGTTCGGCGGGCGGTACCCCCCGACGAGCGAGTAGAGGAAGTCGAAGGCCTTCATCGCGAAGACCATCAGCACGACCGCCGCGCTGATCGTCGCGCCCTTGAGTTGGGGGATGATGACCCGCCAGTACATCTTCAGCGTCGACGCGCCGTCGACCTTGGCCGCCTCGTAGTGCTCTGTCGGGATCGCGCGCAGCCCCGCGAGGTACACGACCATCGCGTACCCCGAGAACTGCCACATCAGCGCGAAGATGATCGCCCAGAGGACGATCCCCTGGTTCCCGAGCCAGCTCACCGGGCCGAGGCCGACGGTGCCGATCACCCGATTGACGATCCCGTTGTTGTAGTTGTACATCCACAGCCAGAACTGCGCGGTCACCACGAACGAGAGGCTCATCGGCAGGAGGTAGATCGTCCGGAACGTGTTCTCGAACCGGATCCCCCTGTCGACGAGGATCGCCAGGACGAGCCCCACAAGGAGCGTCGCGACGGTGAACGCGATCAGCAGCACGAAGGTGTTGATCGCGGCGTCGACGAAGCCGGCGTCCGCGAGCGCCCGGGCGTACATCTCGAAGTCGAGGTCGGAGTAGTCGGGGGCGTTCGCGAAGCCCTGGTAGTCGGTCAGGGAGATGAGGAGGTTCCAGATGATGGCGCCGTAGACGAAAAGCGCCATCAGCAGGAACGGCGGGAGCCAGAACACCGACGACTCGAGGAAGTCGCTCCCCAGGCGCTGGTCGAGCGCCGAACTGAGTCGGGCGAGCGGGCCCGGGTCGGACTCGGCCGGCTGCCGGGAGGAGCCGTCGCTCACGACGCCGCCGTCGGGGCGGACCTCGTCGCCGTCACCGCCGTCCCGCGACGACGGGCTGAGCGCGTGGTACAACCGTCGATAAAAATCCAGCATACGGCTGCGTTCAGTTCGAGACCGCGTCCAGGAAGCCTTGCGTCGCCGCGTCGACGTTGTACGGGCCGGTGAACTCCGAGGAGATGACTTCGTTGAGCTGGGTCATCGTCTCGGAGGGGACCGCGAGCCCGTGCTGGAGCGTCGGCGGGCGGTACTCCGCGTTGGCGAAGTCCTCGGCGGTCTCCTGGAGGTACGGACCGAACGCGTCCATACTCACGTCGGTCCGGGTCGGGATCGAGCCCTTGTACTGATTGAACGCGATCTGGGCCTCCGGACTGCCGACGAACGCCTCCCAGGTCTTCGAGGCCTGGGGCGTCGGGTTGTTCGCGGGGTAGAGGAACGAGTCGAAGTGGAGCGTGTACATCCCCTCCGTGCCGGGGAACGTCTTGAAGCCCCAGTCCTCGTCGTAGGCGAAGTCCTCGGTGTTGCGGTAGGCGCCGGCCGCCCAGTTGCCCTGGTGGATGAACGCGGCGTTGCCGTTGATGATGTTCTGGTTCGAGGCGGTGAGGTTCAGCGAGGCCGCGTCGTCGGAGATGTAGTTCTCCAGCATCTCCGCGGTCGACTCGAAGGCCGCGCGGACGTCGCTCTCGGAGCCGTTGCCCTCGATGAAGTCCATATAGGACTGATAGCCGTTCACGCCGAGCATCACGGCGGCCCACAGCTGCGTCGTCGTCCACGTGCCGGACATCGCGTGGGTCATCGGGACCGCGTCCGTCTCGTTTTGGACCGTCTCGAAGGCGTCGATCAGCGCCGAGACGCTGTTGAGCGAGCCGACGTCGATGCCGGCGTCCTCGACGACCGAGACGTTGTAGAACAGGCAGTTCAGTCGGTGGGAGCCGAGCGGGACGGCCCGGAAGGTGCCGTTCTGCTGGTGGAGTTCGACGGCCTCGTCGACCATCACCTCCTCGAAGTTGTTCTCCTCCCAGACGTCGTCGACGCTGCCGAGGACGCCCTCGTAGCGGAGGAGGTTCGGGCCGGGCCAGTTGGCGAAGGATCCCGGCGGGTCGTTGCTCTGGAGTCGGTTGGCGACGACCGCGTCGAGGTTCTGGTTCCCGCCGCCGCCGATGGGATTCATGTCGAGGCCGACGTCGGGGTGGGCCTCCTCGAAGGCCGCGGTCAGCGCCTCGGCCGCCCGGGCGCCGTCGCCGCCGGTCCAGCCGTGGAGCACCTCGACGGGGCCGCTGGAGCCGCCGCCTCCGCCGCTGCCCTCGGTGGTGGTGCTTCCGCCGCCGTCACCGCCGCCGTCGCCGCCACCGTCTCCGCCGCCACCGCCACTACATCCGGCGAGTCCGGCGAGCGCCGCGACGCCGGACGCCCGAATGAACGTCCGTCTGGTCCGCGATTTCTGATCGTCACCGTTGAGAGACATACGCATACGATTTTTTACGACGCATATAATAAATTTTTATGTTAGCAATCATCGAATACCCCCATCGAGGGCCGGTATATCTGTTTCGTACAGTATAGCGCCTCAGAGGTGTCAGATAGGGCGTTGGTACTTAATTAATAATACATACGTTTCGAAAAGTGGTAATATCCTGTCAATGGAGTGTTCGGATCGATAGCGCGCCCGCGGGTGCGCCGGCGGCCGGAGTCGGTTGTCGGTACCATACCGCTTAGGTAGGAAGAGGCAAGTCACTCCGAAAGTGGCCCTCAGAGAACCCGCCGCGAGCGTGGTCCGCTCGGTCGACGGGGACCGCGCCGTCGCGCTGTTGGAGTCCGTCTACGAGCACGATCTGCCGCCGGAGATCCAGGAACTCGTCGCCGAGTACGGGCGCCTCGACGGGGACCGGTCGACCTTTCTGTGGAAGTGGATCCACCACCTGGCGCCGAAGAACGTGATGCCGTTCGTCGACGAGTCCGACCGCGACACGGTCGCGATAAACAACACGATGCTCGTGATCTTCGTGACGCTGTTGGACGACCTCATCGAGAAGCGGCGCGACTACGAGACGTTCGACGCCATCACCAGCCTCGTTCGGCTCAAGGGCTGGTCGGACGGGACCGCGTTCGGTCACGGCCCGGGGCGGACCGACGGGGGAGCGTCGGACGGGACCGCCATCGACGAACCGTACGCGGCCTTCGCCGTCCGGGTGTGGGACACGCTGCTCGATCGGCTCGAACGGAGCCCGGAGTTCGACCGCTACGCGCCGCTGTTCCGGTTCGACGTGAGCCAGATCGTCACGTCGATCGAGTACAGTATGCTCGTCATCGAACACCCGGAGCTGGCGTCCGTCGAGGACCTCGAACGGTACGAGTCCCACAATATGGGGATGCACAGCTTCCTCGACATCGACCTGATGTACGCGCCCGCGAGCCAGCAGGAGGACCTGCCGGTCCTGCGGGACGCGGTCGAGATCGCCCAGGAGATGGCGCGGATCGGCAACTGGCTCAGCACCTGGGAGCGAGAGGTCCGCGAGGGCGACGTCAGTTCCGGCGTGGTCGTGTCGGCGCTCGAACGCGGCATCGTCGACGTCGGTGACCTCCCGGACCCCGAGGACCCGGATCCAGCGGCCGCCGACCGCGTGATCTCGCGCATCAACGACCACGACGTCGAGTCGGCGCTCCTCTCGACGTGGAACGACAAGTACCGCCGGCTCGTCGCGCTCGATCGCGAGGCCGACACGGTCGACCTCGGCCCGTTCATCGACGGGACCGAGGAGGTGCTCCGCTACTACCTCGCGAGCCGGTGGTTCACCTGATCGTCAGGTCGCCTGCGGCTCGACCGGCGATTTCGACGGCCTCATAGTGAGTACTCTCGTCTCGTACCGCCGAACGCACCCCTGGTGACGGCGTTCGGCGATACACAGTGAGAGTACTCACTATCAGTTGCCGAACCGTTCGCGCTCGCGGCGACAGATCCGCGCCCACAGGGAGAGCAGGGAACTGTCGAGGCCGTACCGCTCGTCGATCGCCCGGACCCACTCGTCGTCGGTGAAGAGCAGGTACTGGAAGCGGCGGACCGTCGGGTCCAGGTCGTCGAGCGCGAGGTCGCCGACGTAGTAGCCGACGGTCTGGGCTCTGGTCTCGGCGATCAGTTCGGGCGGGACCCCGATCCCGCACTCGCCGGCGACGTAGTCGAACCACTCCAGGTGGAGGACGGCATCGGCGAAAGCGAACCGATCGGCGAAGCCCGAGACCGACTCGATCGCGGGCGCGCCGCGGGCGACGACGTCCTTCGGGCGGCTGAACCGCGGGACCGACACGTGATCGATCGTGCGCGCGTACTGGTCGGCGACGCGCCTGAGCCGCCAGTCGGCGTACGCGACCGGCGCGGTCAGCGGGAGCTCGTACCACGCGGGCGTCCACTCCAGGAACGGGAGCCCGAAGGCGGCGTCGGCGTACAGGTCGGCCGCGACGAGCCGATTGACCGCGGGGGCGACGTCGGCGCCGGTCCGGCCCGCCCGCATCGCGGTCTCGGCCTCGTCGAGGAAGCCGGCGAGGTCGCCGGTGTGGAACCCCATTCCGTCGGCGACGCGGAGGAGGTAGTCACCGCCGGGGCGGAACCAATCGGCGAAGTCCGCGGGAGTCCGCGCGCGGAGTAGCGAGAGGACGCTCACGGTCGCGGTAGGCGGGCGAGCGGTTTATACCGTCGGTTCCCGAGGCGTCAGTCCCGCGAGCGCTCGTCGTCGAGCTGGTCGGCCAGCCCCCACTCGTCGGCGCGGGAGCGGGCCTCCGCGCGGGCCTCCTCCCGGATGGCCTCGATCCGGTCGGCGTCGGCCAGGAACGCCTCGACGGCGCTCCCCCGGTCGGCGTCCAGCCGGTCGTCGGGCGCGGCGGCCCGCGTCCGCTCCGCGAGCGCGTCGTCGCCGGCGAGCTCCCGGGCTGGCGCGGCGGGCGGGACGCGGAGCTCCTCGACGCGGTGGGCCGCCGACAGCGACTCGGCGGGGAGTTCGTACAGTTCGGCGTGAAAGAGGTCGCCGGTGAGTGCCGCCAGCGCGTCGGGGCCGCCGGCGTCGCTCGCGGGGTGGTACGCCAGGACGGGAACGCCCGACTCGAAGGTGAGCACCGCGCGCTCGCCGTCGCCGAAGAGGATCGAGCCCTGCGGCTCGAAGACGACGTAGCCGGTGAGTTCCCGATCGAGGACGTCCGCGAGGGTCGCCCCGACGTCGGCGTCGGTCCGGGAGCGGCGGAGTTCGCCCTCGGGGATGTGGCCGTCGGCGAGCATCTTACACTCGGTCGGGCACGACCGCGCTCCGGAAGCGGTCCGCGACGCCGTCGGCGTCGCCCGCGCGGACGTCGAGCGCCGCGGCCGCCTCGTGGAACGCGTCGGCGGCTGGGTCCTCCGGCGCGTGTGCGAGCAAGGGTTCGCCCGCCCGGCGGGCCGCGCGCACCGCGTCGCTCTCGGGCACGCTCGCGAGTGCCGTCCCGCCGAAGTACCGGCTCGCCTGGTCGGCGATCGTCTCGACGTCCTCGTCGGGGCGGACGCGGTTGAACAGCACGCCCGCGGTCTCGGTGCCGTACGAGCGGGCGTACTCCTGGACCTTGAGCCCGTCCGACAGCGAGGGGACCGTCGGCTGGAGGACGACGACGACCCGATCGGCGAGGACGATCGGCAGGACGGCGCTCTTCGAGCCCAGCGCCGCGGGCGAGTCCAGGAGGAGCACGTCGGCGTCGGCGGCGAGTTCGGCGACGACGTCCCGGAGCCGACCCGGGTCGGCCGACTCGAAGTCCGCGAGGCTCGTCCCGCAGGGGACGACCGACATCCCGAAGCGCTCGTAGACGGCCTCGGAGACCGGGACGTCGCGCTCGGCGACCAGGAGGTCGTGGAGCGTGACGTCGGCGTCGTCGAGGCCGGCGTGAAAGAGGAGGTTCGCCATCCCGGTGTCGGCGTCGATCACCGTCACGTCGTACCGCTCTGCGAGCGCCATCCCGAGCGCCAGCGTGCTCGTCGTCTTCCCGGTGCCGCCCTTCCCGCTGGCGACGGCGAACGCCTCGACCATAGGCTCCCCACGGGGTACCCCTTCAAAAGTCTTCGAGTCCGCGTCTCAGCGCTGATTCTCCGACGGCGACGCGGCGAGGAGCGGATCGAGCGGAACCGACGCGACGAGGTCGGCGGCGCGCGCGTACGGGTCTCGATCGCTCCTGTCCGCGGACGGCCGCTCGCTCGGACGCGGGACACCGGCGCGCTCGAAGACGGTATCCACGAACGCCTCGCGCGCCGCGTCGTTCTCGAAGAGTCCGTGGAGGTACGTGCCGAGGACGTCGCCCGCGGCGGCGCCGAGCGTCACGGGCTCACGGTCGGGAGCCGAAAACGGCGTCTCGATGGAATCGGCCGCCGCGCCCGATACGCGCGTCTCGCCGGCGTGGATCTCGTATCCCTCGACGACGCCCGAGACGCCCGCGAGCGGAGCGCAGCCGTCTATCGTCCACTCGGCGGGCGCGACGCGCTTCGCCTCCGAGAACGCGGTCTCGACCGGCAGGAGCCCGAGGCCCTCGACCGTCGCTTCCGCGCCGACGCCCTCGACGTCGGCGTCGACGAGGCGCTCGCCGAGGAGCTGGTAGCCGCCGCAGAGGCCGACGACCGGGCCGCCGAAGTCCCGCAGTCGCTCGTGGAGGCCGGCCTCACGGGCCGCCCGGAGGTCGTCGGCGGTGTTCTTCGTGCCGGTGAGGACGACCGCATCGGCATCGGAGAGCGGGGCGTCAAGGGGGACGAAGGCAACCCGAACGCCCGGGGTGTCGGCGAGCGGGTCGACGTCGGCCGTGTTCGACGCCCGCGGGAGGCGGGGGACGGCGACGGTAACGGATCGGGAGTCCGGAACGCCGTCGTCGGCGCCGCGGACCTCGCGCTCGTCCGGGGCGGGGAGGGAGACGCTGTCCTCGTCGGGGAGTCCGGGGTCGTCGTAGGGCAGCACCGCGAGAACGGGAACGCCGGTCCGCTCCTCTACGGCCTCGATCCCAGGGTCGAGGAGCGAGCGGTCGCCCCTGAATTTGGTGATGGCGACGCCGGCGACGCGCTCGCGGACGTCGTCGGGGAGGAGTTCGAGCGTCCCGACGATCGAGGCGAAGACGCCGCCGCGCTCGATGTCCGCGACGAGCAGAATCCGGGCGTCGGCGAAGCGCGCGGTCTCGACGTTCGCGAGGTCCCGGTCGTGGAAGTTGATCTCCGCGATCGAGCCCGCGCCCTCGGCGACGACGACGTCGTGGGCGGCCGCGAGGCGCGCGTGGGCCGCTTCGGCGGCCGCCCGAGCATCGGACCAGTGCTCGTCGTAGTAGTCGCCGGCGGCGTAGTGACCGACCGCGACGCCGTCGACGACGAGCTGAGACTCGCCCTCGCCGCGGGGCTTCAGGAGGACGGGGTTGTGGTCGGTCGTCGGCCGGACGCCCGCCGCGCGCGCCTGGACGTACTGCGAGACGCCGATCTCGCCGAAGACCGGATCCTCGCGGTCAGGGGCGCCCGTCCGCGACGTCCCACTATCGCCGCCGCGGACCGCCTCCGGCCGGAGGACCGCGCGCGCCTCGTTGCTCATATTCTGCGCCTTGAACGGCGCGACGTCGACGCCGGCGTCCGCGAGTCGGCGGCAGAGCCCCGCGGCGACGGTGCTCTTGCCGACGTGGCTCGCCGTACCCGCGACGAGGATCGTCTCGGCCGCGTCCCCGCCCGTCGCGTCGTCTGGGTCGTCGGGATCGTCGACCATCGCTCAGTACTCGGTGCCCTTCCGCGCGCGGACTCCCCGATCGAAGGGGTGTTTCACCTTCCGCACTTCTGTCACGAGGTCGGCGGAATCGAGGAGGTACGTCGGTTCGGTGTGGCTCCCGGTCAGGACCAGTTCCAAACTGTCGGGCTTTTGCTCCAGGAGATCGAGGATGTCCGATTCGTCGAGGAGTCCCTGGTCGACCGCGTAGAGCACCTCGTCGAGGACGAGCAGGTGGACGCCGTCCGTCAGGTCCCCGTCGAGGTCGAGCGGCTCGGTCAGGTCCGCGTCGGCGGCGCCCGAGAGGATCTCCTCGGCGCGAGCGAGCGCGCCGCGGGCCTTCGCCAGGTGTTCGTCGTCGTCAGAGCCGTCGAGCAGGCCGTGCCAGCCGTAGTGGCCGGTGTTCTCGTAGGAGATCCCCGGGACCGCCGCGATGGCGTTGTACTCGCCGCGGACGCCCTCGACGGAGTCGGCGCCGCCCTTCAGGAACTGCAGGACGTGGACGCGGTAGCCGTGGCCCGCGGCCCGGAAGGCCATCCCGAGCGCGGCCGTGGTCTTGCCCTTGCCGCCGCCCCACCAGGCCTGGACCAGGCCGAACTCCGCGGGCGCGGCCGGCTCGATCGAATCGGCGGTCGGGCGGACGCCGCCGCCGGGCGTCTCGCGTCGGGTCTGCTCCGGCGTCGTCTCCGAGGCCGGCCGCTCGGACGTCGCCGGATCGCTGTCTGTCATACGGGCACGGACGGAGGGCGCGGATAAGAAGGCGACGCGTCGGGAGCGAGGTAGGAGGAGATTCAGTCGTCGGCGACGGCGGCGTCCCCGCGGAGTTCAGCGGGCAGATCGGCCGGCAGGCGGTCGCGGTTGTGCGGCGCCGAGAAGTCGATGTCGGGGCCGGTCGGGACGAGCCGCTTGGGGTTGATGTCGCCGTGGCTCTTGTAGTAGTGGCGCGTGATGTGGTCGACGTTCACCGTCTCGGAGATGTCGCCCAGCTGGTAGACCTCCTTCGTGTAGTTCCAGAGGTTCGGGTACTCGTGGATCGCGCGGCGGTTGCACTTGAAGTGGGTGTGGTAGACGTGGTCGAAGCGGACGAGCGTCGCGAACATCGCGATGTCTGCCTCGGTGAAGACCTCGCCCGCGAGGAAGCGCTGGTCGTCGAAGACCTCCTCCCAGTGGTCCAAGGCGTCGAAGAGGTCGTCGACGGCCCGCTCGTAGGCGTCCTGGGCGTCGGCGAAGCCCGCGCGGTAGACGCCGTTGTTGATCGACTCGTAGACGTCGTCGATGATGTCGTCGATCTCGTCCTCGCGGCCCTCCGGCAGGAGGTCGACGTCGTTCCGGTCGTCGAACTCCGTGCTGAGCATCCGCATAATCTCGCGGGACTCGTTGTTGACGATGGTCTCTGCTTCCTTGTCCCAGAGCACCGGGACCGTCACGCGCCCCGTGAAGTCGGCGTCGGCGCGGACGTAGATGTCCCGGAGGTACTCCGCGCCGTAGAGCGGATCGGGGTACTCCTCGGAGAACTCCCAGCCGTCGTTGTACCGCTCGGGCTCGACGATCGAGAGGGTGATGTCGTCTTCGAGGCCGAGCAGCCGCCGGGTCATCGCCACGCGGTGGGCCCACGGGCACGCCCGGGAGATGTAGACGTGGTAGCGGCCGGACTCGGCGGGGAACTCCGCGTCGGGGTCGTCCTGGATCCGGTCGCGGAAGGACGTCTCGTCCCTGTCGAACTCTCCGTCCTCGTTCGTCGCCTCGTAGGCGTCGGTGCGCCACTCGCCGTCGACGAGCATATTCATCGGTACTGGACCTTGCACCCGAACGGGCCTAAGTCGTTCGCCACCTGCCGCGGGTCGCGCACGACCGCCGGCTCGGACCCGGCCGCGACGCGGCGAGCGTCACCGATCGAGGAGCGCCTTAACCGCGGTGACGACCGCGTCGGCGTCGGGGCCGAGCACGTAGGTGATCGGCTCGATGCCGTACCCGCCGGTCTGGTAGCAGACGAAGGTGTCCGAGAGACCCTCGCGGTCGGCGAGCGCCTCCCGGATCGGGTCCGCGGGCGCGTCGGCGTCGAACTCGATACAGTCGTAGCCCGCGGCGTCGAGGTCGGCGACGAGGTCCGGATCGTAGCGGATGTTGACGGCGGCGTGGACGTCGCGACCGGCCTCGCGGGCCGAGAGAAGCACGCTCGCGACGTGCTCGGAGACGCCGAACTCCGGGTCGCCGGGGACCGTGGCGCGGCCCTTCACGTCGAAGATCCGGCCGGGCACGCCCGCGACGTCGTCGACGGTCGCCGCGTCGGGGAGGCACTCCACGAGGTTCGAGCCGACGTTCGGGATCAGGCCGGCGAAGCCGCTGGCGTTCGTGAGTCGGCGGAGCGCCCGCCGGACCGACGAGCGGACCTGCTCGCTCGTCCGCAGGCCGCTCTCGGGGTCGTGGATCCGCTCGTAGCCCTCGTAGTCGGCGAGTTCGGGCATCGCCTCCTCGTGGAGCCTCGCGAGGAGGTCGCCGGCCTCCAGCCGGCGGATCAGGACCTCGGCCTCGACGAGCGCCTGCACGCGGCTCATATCGCCGGTCGCGAGGCCGTCGGCGACGCGCTCGACCAAGTCCTGCACGCGCTCGTCGTCGAGGACCTCCTCGCGCCGGCTCACGTCGCCGTGGGCGTACTTCGAGACGGCGCTCTGGCTGATGCCGAGCGCCTCGGCGACCTCGTGTTGGGTGAGGCCGCGCTCGCGGAGCGCCTCGGCCAGCATCGACCGAAAGGTGGGGAGGAACTCGTCGACGACGACCTCCTCGATGAATCTCATCGTGGCTCTGAGTCGGGGGCGTTGCGGGCGTCGGGAGCGGTCCCGGCCTCGTCACCGTCGCCGCCGGCCGCGAACTCGGGGTCGGCGCCGATCCGCGAGGCCTGCGGGCCCGACTGGCCCTGGTACTTCGAGCCGCGCTCGACGCCGTAGGGGCGCGCCGCGGGCTGTTTCAGTTCGGTGAAGATGAGCTGTGAGACGCGCATCCCGGGCGTGAGCGCGACCGGCGCGGTGCCCAGGTTCGAGAGCTCCAGCGTGATCTGGCCCTCGTAGCCCGGGTCGACGATGCCGGCAGTGGCGTGGATCACGACCGCCAGCCGGCCGAGCGACGAGCGGCCCTCGACGCTCGCCAGGAGATCGGGGGGGATCTCGACGCGCTCTTTAGTCGTCCCGAGGACGAAATCGCCCGGGTGGAGGATGAACTCCTCGCCCTCGGGGACCCGCGTCTCGGTGACGTACTCGGAGACTTCGGACTCCCGGTTGGGGTGGATACAGGAGATGTTCGTGCGCTGGAACTCCAGGAATTCCTCGCCGAGGCGCAGATCGAGGCTGGCCGGCTGGACCTGCATATCGAGGTCGTCGATGGGCTCGACGACGAGATCGCCGGCCTCCAGGCGCGCGAGGATGTCGTCGTCCGAGAGTATCATTGTCCGGGGTACCGTGAGCGAGGGACGTAAAGCCATCCGTTGCCGGAGCGCGTCGAGTACCGACAGTATATAGCCGCGCGACCGACATCCCCGCGTATGAAGCAGGCCATCGTCGCCCGGACCGACCTCGGGATGGGCCGCGGGAAGCTGGCCGCACAGGTCGCCCACGCGTCGCTGTCGGCGTACGAGGACACCGACGACCGGACCCGGAAGCGCTGGAAGGGCGAGGGGCAGAAGAAGGTCGTCCTCAAGGCCGACGGCGAGGAGACGCTGTTCCGCCTCGCCGACGAGGCCGAGCGGCTGGGCCTGCCGAACGCCGTCGTCCGCGACGCCGGCCACACCCAGCTCGACCCCGGAACCGTGACCTGTCTGGCGGTCGGCCCGGCCGCCGACGACGATGTCGACCGCGTGACGGGCGACCTCTCGCTGTACTGAACGGCGGCCCAGAGCGGCCGGCGGAGCGGCCGAGGCGACAAACGGCCGAACCACTTACCAACTCTCCCGACGGAGAACGACGTGATGAAGGACCCCGCGGGATCGGACGCGGCAGCGGCGTTCTCGCAGGTCGCCTCCGACCTCGGAGACGCGGTGCTGCTGTACGACGCCGAGAGCGGCGCGCTCCGTCACGCGACCGGCGGCGTCGACGACGTCTTCGGCTACTCCTGCGAGCGGTTCCGCGACCTCGACCCCGCGGCGTACGCCGACGACCCGGAGCGCGAGGCCGCCTCGCGGGCGGCGGCCGCGCGGGACGCCGCAGACGGCGGCAGCGGGACGTACCGCTGGCGGGCCCGGCGGGCGGACGGCACGACCTTCACCGCGGAGTCGACCGTCTCCCGGACCGCCGTCGACGGCCGCGCGTGCCTGGCGTGCGTCGTCAGGGACGTCACGGCGAGAGCCGAGCGCGAGCACCGGCTCGAACGCCTCGCGGAGACGCTCGTCCACGACCTCCGGAACCCCCTGAACGCGGCCGAGGCCCAGGCGGGCATCCTCAGGACCGAGGTCGAGGGTGGCCGCGAGTTCCTGGACCGGCTCGACCGGGTCCACGCCCGGATGCGCGACATCGTCGGCGACGTCCACGCGCTCGTCAGCGACGGCCGCCGCATCGACGACCCCGAGAGCGTCGACCTCGACGCGGTCGTCGCCGACGCCTGGGCGGCCGTCAGCGAGTGCCAGGACGACCGGGCCGGCGCGGACTGCGGCGACGTGGGGCGCTGTGAGTTCAGCATCGAGGGCTCGCTCGGGACGGTCGTCGGCGACGCGCGGCGGCTCGGCCGGCTCTTCGAGAACCTCTTCGAGAACGCGCTCCGACACGCCGGCGACGGCGGCGTCAGCGTCCGCGTCGCCCCGCTCGACCGCGGGGGCGTCGCCGTCGTCGACGACGGCCCGGGCATCCCGGCCGGGGATAGAGGCCGGATCTTCGAGCACGGGTACACCACGGCCGACGACGGGACGGGCTTCGGCCTGAACATCGTCGCCGCCGCGGTCGAGGCCCACGGCTGGGAGATCGCCGTCTGCGAGTCGGAATCGGGGGGAGCCCGCTTCGAGATCACCGGGATGGACGCGGTCGGGGCCGAGCGGGCGGACGGCCGGCGGTGAGCCGATCGGCGATCGGGGGAGCGCCGAACCGGAGCGGCCTTGACCGTCGAGCGGGAACCCGAACCCGATCGGATGCGCGAGGCACACCCGCGGGAACGGCGCGTCGGCATCGAGTACTACCTGAGCGACGCCGCCGGGACCGGCGGTCGGCTCCGCGCGACCCCCGAGGACTTTCGCGTCCGGGAACTGGAGACCGTCGGTCCGGAGCCGCTGTCGGCGGACGTCGGAGACTACCCCCACCTGCTCGTCCGCGCGACGCTCCGGGAGTGGGACACGAACGACTTCGCGCGCCGGCTCTCTGGCGCGCTCGGAATCAGCCGCGAGCGGGTGTCGTGGGCGGGCACGAAGGACAAGCACGCGGTCACGACACAGCTGTTCTCCCTCGCCGAGATCGACCCCGACGACCTCCCGGACGTCGACGGCGCCGAGATCGAGGCGCTCGGCCGGGTCGGGCGCGCGCTCCACTTCGGCGACCTGGCGGGGAACGCCTTCGAGATCCGCGTCCGCGACGCCGACATCGGGTCGGTGGAGGCGATCACCGCCGAACTGCACGCGCCGTTCGAGGGCGGTTCGGACAGCGGAGGGGACCGAGCCAGCCCCCTCGACGTCGCGGTACCGAACTACTTCGGCCACCAGCGCTTCGGGAGCCGCCGGCCCGTCACCCACGAGGTCGGCCTCCGCATCGCCCGCGGCGAGTGGCGCGAGGCGGTCCTGACCTACGTCGGCAACCCCTTCGACGCCGAGCCCGAGGCGACACAGGAAGCCCGGACCTTCGTCGACGAGCAGGCCGAGACGGCCGATCCCGATTGGGCGGAAGCGATCGAGCGGATGCCCGGCGCGCTCCGCTTCGAGCGGTCGATGATCCACCGCCTGCGGGAGGACGGCGCCGAGTCGCCGGACGACTGGCGACGCGCGCTGGAGGCGGTCCCGACGAACCTCCAGCGGCTGTTCGTCAACGCGGCGCAGTCTTTCGCGTTCAACCGCATCGTCAGCGAGCGCCTCTCGCGGGGGCTCCCGCTGGCGCGCCCCGTCGAGGGCGACGTGGTGTGCTTCGCCGACACCGACGCCCCGGAGGGGCTCTACCGACCTGATCCCAACCGGACGCAGGTCGCGACCGAGCGCCGCGTCGACGTGATGACCCGGCACTGCGAGCGAGGTCGGGCGTTCGTGACGGCGCCGCTTGTGGGTACCGAGACCGACCTCGCCGACGGCGAACCCGGCGAGATCGAGCGCGCGGTGCTGGACGACCTCGGGCTCGAACCGGGCGACTTCGACCTCCCGGGCGAGTTCCACTCGACGGGGACGCGGCGGGCGGTGTTCGTGCGGACGGGCGTCGAGGTCGCGGTCGGCGACAGCGACGCCGGCGACGAGATCGAACGCCCCGCCGATGCCTACGACCTCTCGTTTTCGCTTCCGTCGGGCTCGTACGCGACCGTCCTGCTCCGGGAGTACCTGAAGGTCGACTCGCAGGATCTCTGAATCGCCGCCGAATCCCGGACCGGCGAGAGGACCGCTCCGGCCCTCGATAGCCGTCCTTTTATTTTCGCGTCGACTCCTGCCGCTATGGACTGCCGGCGGTGCGGGACCCCGCTCGAACGCCCGGGCGACTACTGCCTGGTCTGCGACACCGCCAACTGCGACGCCGTCGTGGTCGTCTTCGAGCGCGACCGCGCGGAGCTGACGATGCTCGACGGCGAGGACGTCGTCGGCCGGACGACGGTGACGACCCTCCCCGAGGACGACCCCGAGGCCGAGGTCGTCGAACTCCGGAACTTCGCGGGCCAGGTCGCCGACGACATCAGGCGCAAGCGCCCCGAGACCGTCTTCGCCGCCGGCGACCGCGACGTGCTGCGGGAGGCCCGCGCGCAACTGCACCACGAGTTCTACCGGATCGCCGGCGACGACCCCGTCGAGCGCGTGCTGGAACGCCGCGGCGACCGCTCGCTGGAGGTCGTCGACACGCCGCCGCGAGAGAAGCTCGGCGGGTCGCACTCGACGCTCATCGGCGGCCGCGACGGCCGGCGGGCGATCGGCGTCGTGGCCGACCACCCGCACGTGAAGAAGATCGTCCCCGGGCCGATCGACGCCGGCGGCACCGGCTCCCGGACGGGCCTGCGGGCGAAGGTCACCCGCGCCGACGACAACGGCAACGTCCGACTCCTGCTCCGCGACGGATCGAGCGTCCAGGAGAACCGGATCGTCACGACCGCGATGGACAGGGAGACGGGCGAGTTCGTCCGCGATGACCTCAACGACGCGCTCAAAGAGGCCGAGTTGCAGGAGTAGCGGTCGCGACTCAGTCGAGGTCGCCAGACCGGATCACGTCCTCGGCGGCCGCGAGCGCGCGCTCTGGGTCGAACTCCCGGACGATCCGCTCCAGTTCCTCGTCGGACGCGGCCGACAGTTCCCGGGCGTGTTCGGTGATGTTCGGGATCGCTCTGAGGATGTTGTCGACGATCGGGACCGCGGCGGTCTGGGCCGACCGCGAGAGGGGGTTCAGGTCGATCACGATCTCGGTCTTGCCCATCGCCGAGAGCGCCTCCGCGCGGTCGCCGTCCTCCAGGGGGACGAGCACGACGTCCGCGCTCCCGATACCGTCGGCGTCGACCGTCGCGCGCTCGTGGTCGAGGCCGGGGATGCGCCCGTCGGCGGCGAGGCCCTTGATCGGGACGCCCGCGTCGTCGGCGCCGTGCTCGCGGAGATGATCGACGATCGCGCGCATCCGCTCGTCGGTTCGGTTGAAGAGATTCACTTCGACGTCGGCGCCGACCGCGGCCGCGAGGTCGATCATCTCGCCGGGCACGAGCGCCGCGACGTTGCCGTTCACCGAGAGGACCGGGCGCTCGGCGAGGAGCAACAGCGCCGCCGCGGCCCGCGCGGCCTCGTCGGCCGACGCGATGGTGCGCTCGCCCAGCAGGTAGTCGAAGGCCTCGCCGCGGCCCTCGGCGATCAGACCCTGCTTGCTCGTGATGCCCTTCTCGACGCCCGCCTCGATCCGGTGTCGCGTGAGCAGCGACTGGTATCGGGGGTGACTCTCGGGCACGTCGATCTCGCTCATACGCCCGGAATCGGGAGGTGACGGGAAAAGCGGGACGGTTCGTCGGGGTCCGGTGAGCCGTCAGTCCGACTCGGACCGCAGCGTGGCGCCGGCGGCGTGGACCGAGCAGACGGCGGGGTCGTAGCCGGCCGCCGAGAGGCCGTCGCCGAAGGCGAAGACCGTGTCGCCGAGCATCGCCATCGCGGCGTCGCCGCCCGCGTCCCGGACGTCCGCGACGGCCTCGGCGACGCGGTCGGTGAGGAGGTCCGCCTCGCTGGCGAAGCGTCGCGAGAGCGCGACGAAGCGCTCGGTCGTGGGATCCTCCCGGAGATCCGCGAGCGCACGCTCGCCCGCGGCGGTGAGCGCGTCCGTGTCGCCGGAGAGCACGGCCTCGGTCGAGACCGAGCCGAAGGTGACGTACTCGACGCGCGGGCTGGCCGGGACGCCGTCGAGTCGGCCGTGGTCGGGTCCGCCGGGATCGAGGCGGATCGGGAGTCCCCCGCGGGCCTGCGCGACCACGTCGCCGAGGCCGGTGCCCGCCTCGACCTCGGCGCGGTGGGCGATCCCCACCAGACCGTTCTCGGTCTGTCGGGCGTCGTAGACCGCGTTGACGGCGTAGGCGGTCCCGAGCGCGAGCGCGCCGGAGACGCCGAAGCCCGCACCGAGCGGGAGCGGCGTCTCGGCGGTCACGACGGCATCGGTCGCGTCCAGTTCGCGGAGGACGGCGCCGACGGCGTCGATTTCGACGGCGTCGCCGTTGAGCGCGACCGCAGGCCCGGACTCGTCGTGATCGTCACGGGCGTCGCCGCGCCGGACCCGGACGTCGACGCCGTGCGACAGCGTGATCCCGGCGCCGCGCGAGCCCGCGGCCGACGGGTCGTCAGCGGGGTGGGCGCTGAAGAAGCCGGTGATGTGGCCGGGCACGAACGCCGTCGCCTCGTCTGTCATCGCGTGTCGATTGCGCGGGCCGCGTTAAATCGGGCGCGGTTTCAACGGGATGGCGACGGGACGCCGCGCGCCCGTAAGTTGAAATACGAATACGTTGTAGTACGTTGTATACGTGCCCTCGATCAGCGCTCGGATCCCGGACGACGAACGGGAAGAACTGGAGGAAGTGGCCGATCTACTGGACGAAGACAAGAGCACGACGATCCGGAAGGCCCTCGACGAGGGGCTCAGGTCGATCCGCGTCCGCATCGCGGCCGAGCGGTATCAGTCCGGGGCGGTGTCCGTCAACGAGGCCGCGCGCCTGGCCGGCGTCTCGCTCGCGGAGTGGCTGGAGATCGCGCGGGAGCGAAATCTGACGACGCAGTTGCGTCCGGAGGACGTCGAACGCGATGCCGAGAGCGCGACCGAGCTGTAGATGGAGACGTATCTGGACGCGACGACGCTCATTGCCCTAGGGAGCGTCGGTGAACTCGGACTCCTCGGGGCTCTCGACGGCCCGCTCGTCACGACTCCGCGGGTCGTCGACGAGGTGACGACCGAGCCAGCGCGATACCGAGTGGATCAGGTACTCGGCGAGGGGGACGAAGGCGGCCGTGACAGATCCGAGAACAGTCGTTTCGACGACGTCGTTCGGATCCGTTTCCAGCGGGCGATTCCGGAGCGCTACGTGACACCCGCCGCTGACCTTCTCGGGGAGGAAGACCGAAACGGCGACGTTGAACTGATCGCGAACGTCCTCCGAGCACGAGACCGCGGACGGGAGATCGGCGTGGTCTCCGACGATCGCCGAGTCAGAACCGTCGCCGACGGGCTCGATGCGACGGTAACGGGAACGCTGGGAGTCGTGATACGCGCCGTCCGCGAGGGAATCGGCGCCGACGAAGCCAAGTCGATAGTACGAGCGCTCGACTCCGAAGGGCTACACCTGACCGGAGAGCTTCGAGACACGGCGTTCTCTCTCATCGACGAGGCCGCAAGAGATCACGACGGTAGTATCTGAAGGAACTCCCGCACTCGTAGTTGCGCCGTCGCCTACGGCGACAGGCGCTGCCGGTCTGACGAGACTCGCATTCGCTCGTCTCGTTGGTTCGCCAAGTCTTCGCCTACGGGCTCAGACGTTGGCGATCGCGCGGGAACAGCACCGCTTCCCGGATGTTGTCCAGGCCGAGCATCGTCATCACGAGGCGCTCGCCGCCGAGGCCCCAGCCGGCGTGCGGCGGCATCCCGTACTTGAACATCTTGGTGTAGTACTCGAACTGGTCGGGGTCGAGGCCCTGCTGCTCGAAGCCCGCGACGAGGTGGTCGTAGCGGTGCTCACGCTGGCCGCCGGAGACAAGCTCCATCCGCGGGTGCATCATGTCGAAGCCCGTCGAGAGCTGCTCGTCGTCGTCGTGGTCCTTGATGTAGAACGGCTTGATCTCGCTGGGCCAGTCGGTGATGAAGTAGTGGGAGCCCACGTCGTCGCCGAGCGCGCGCTCGCCCTCGGTGGGGAGGTCGTCGCCCCACACGAGCTGTTCGTCGAGTTCGCCCGTGGCGTTGATGCGCTCGATGGCCTCCTCGTAGGTGAGCCGCGGGAACTCACCCTCGGGGACCTCGAACTCCTCGCCGAGGCCGAGGGTTTCGAGCTGCGACTGGCAGTTCTCGGCGACGCCCTCGTAGGCGCTCTTGACGACGTGCTCGCAGGCGTCCATCGCCTCGGTGTGGTCGACGAAGGCGGACTCGAAGTCGATCGAGGTCGCCTCGTTGAGGTGTCGCGGCGTGTTGTGCTCTTCGGCGCGGAATATCGGGCCGATCTCGAAGACGCGTTCGAGGCCGGAGCCGACCATCAGCTGCTTGAACAGCTGCGGCGACTGATTCATAAACGCCTCCTCGCCGAAGTAGGTGATCGGGAAGAGCTCGGTGCCGCCCTCGGTCCCGGTGGCGACGATCTTCGGCGTGTTGATCTCCGTGCAGCCGAGGTCGCGGAAGGCGTCGCGGACGGACCGAAGGATCTCCGAGCGGATCTCGAAGATCGCCTTTACCTCTTCTTTCCGGAGGTCGAGCGTCCGGTTGTCGAGCCGCGTCGAGAGCTCGGCGTCGACCTTCCCGGAGGGGTCCAGCGGGAGCTCGGTGTCGGACTCGGCGAGCACCTCGATCGACTCCGGAACGACCTCGACGTCGGTCGGCGCGCGCGGCTCTTCCTTCACCGATCCGGTGACGGTGATGACGCTCTCGCGCGCCACGCCGAGACCGGTCTCGACGAGCTCGTCGTCCATCGAGTCCTCTTCGAGCTTGATCTGGATCTTGCCCGACTTGTCGCGGAGGATGAGGAAGGCGATGCCGCCGAGGTCGCGGACCTCGTGGACCCAGCCGGCGACGGTGACCGTCTCGCCCGGCTCGGCGTCGGCCGTGTACGTTCTGCCGTTCATACACCGTCCTTCCGGCCGGCCGGTCTTAAAAACGGGCGATTCGATCCCACCTTTTTGCTGACTCGGGTGCGCCGAAGGCACACCGCTCGTTGCAAAAAGCTGGACCAAAAAGAATCGCCGACTCGCGGCCGAAGGCCGCTCGTCGGCACGGATACCGAGTAATGATCGGCCAGCCCAACGAATTAATACATTCAATACAAATAGTACAGTAGAGATGCCAATCAGTGCCGAGCAGTTCGAATCGATAACGGAGTCGGATGATGGCCCGACGCCGGGGACGAACGCATACGAGATACTCTCGTTCCTCGAAGCTCACGCTGAGGAAGCGTTCACCCAAAGCGAGATCGCAGAAGCGACCGGGATCAACAAAGGATCAGTCGGACCGACGCTCACTCGGCTGCGCGACACTGGCCGGGTTGATCACAAAGGGGTGTACTGGCGGGTGAGCGATCACGTCCGGAGTCTGGACGCTGCAGCCGCTCACACAGACGACGTCGCCGCGAGCTACGAAGACGAGCCGATGGCGTACGACGAGTGGCAGGAACACGCAGTCGATCCCCGTAAGGAACGTGAGTGAGCCCTACCAGAAGGGCGATGTATTTTGGGCACCCGACCCGTTTAGAAGGGGTTCAAATCCCCGGCTCTGGTTGGTCCTCGCCGCCCAGAATCTGCCCTATCCGGGTGAAGAGTACATCTGCGCAGCGCTCACGACGAGCGATCTGCCGGCGAACTACGAAGTGGGTGACGACTGGGAGGCAGGGCGTGACCCCGATAAGACGTCGTACTGCTCCCCGTGGGTTATCGGAACCATCAAACACCGAGCTGTGGCGAATCCCCAAGGAAAGATCTCAAAAGCGTTCACAGACCGGATGGCCGAACAGTGCCGAATCTTTCTCACAGACGGATGAGTTTGGCAGTGTGAGATCGGTCAGTACGCAGGCAGGATCAGACGGCTGATTCAGCCGAACGCGACTGGCCGAGTGGAAAGGATGCGCTACTCGACGACGGCCTCGGCGTGGGCGTCCTTCACACCTTCGACGGTCTCGCGGACGGCGTCGACGCCCTCGTCGTGGAGGAGATCGCCGACGACGATGGTGTCGGCGTGCTTGCCCATCTCGTAGGCGCTGTCGTAGTCGCCGATGCCGCCGCCGTAGAACAGCGTCGACTCCTCCAGGGCGTCGCGGGCGGCGGCGACCTTCTCGGGGTCGCCGAAGGTCCCCGAGTACTCGATGTAGACGATCTCCTGGCCGAACATCTTCTCGGCGACGGCCGCGAAGGAGGCGACGTCCTCGGCGCTCTGGTCGGTGTCGGCCTCGGTGAGTTCCGCCACCGACGCCTCGGGGTTGAGGACGATGTAGGCTTCGGTCGTGGTGCGGTCCCAGTCGAGCGGGCCGTCGATCCGGACCCACTCCTTGTGCGCGCCGGTGACCCAAAAGGAGGAGTCGGCGTTGAACACGGTGGGCACGAGGTAGCCGTCGAGGTCCTCGGACTCGATGACGACGCCTGGGTTCGAGGGCTCCTGGTAGAGCGGCACGTCGTAGCGCGCGCAGGCGTCGACGACGTTCTGCATCTTCTGGGTCGTGATGTCGAGGGTGCCCCCGATCTCGATGGCGTCGGTGCCCGTCCGGCAGACGTCCTCGAACGTCTCTCCGTCGACGAGGTCTTTGTCCGGGTCCACTTTCAGCACGTGGTCCCACTCGGTCCAAGGCCCGGTCATTAGCGACACGTCGCCGGGAAGCGTTAAAAATGACGCGAAACGGCCGGTGATCGACGTCGAGCGCCGGTCTGGGGACTACGCCTCGTCGGCATCGCCGGCGTCATCCGTGTCGTCGGCGCCGTCGGCGTCGGTCTCCGAATGGTCGGGCTCGTCGTCGCTCTCACCCACGGTGATGCTGACCGGGCCGGTCCCGCCGTCCTCGTCGGACCCGCCGAGCCGTCGGTCCAGATTGAACACCGTGTTCAGCTCCGATTGAACCTGTTCGGCGACGCTGCGGACCAGGTCGCTCGGCGCGATCGCGGTGTACTCGTAGGGGTTGTTGCCGGCGCCCGCGCTCTCGCGCTTGCGCCGCGATACCGTGCTCTCGTCGTGGAGCTCCGCCAGCGCCTCGCGGACGGTGCTCGGATACAGCCCCGTCCCGTCGGCGACCTCCTCGCTCGTGGAGTGGGGGTTCTTCCGGAGGTACACGTAGATCCGGGCGCGGGTCTCCGTGTCGAGCAGCCACGCCAAGAGGTCGACGATCCCCTCGTCGAACTCGGAGACGGCGCGGTCGGCCTCCGCCTCCAGTCGCTCGCGCGCGCTCTGGGACTCGCCGTCCGCGTCCGCCTCTGCGGCGCCGCCGACGTCGCCGACCTCGACGTCGACGGTTCCCTCCTCGGGCTCGGCGTCCGAATCGCCCGCTCCGCGCTCGGTGCTGTCGTCGCCGTCGTGTGGATCGTCGGAGGACATCGTGTTCTACTCGTGAGGTCAGATCTCGTGAGGCAAAAGCCTTTCTCGCGGCGTCTTCGCGCCCGCTCTCAATCGAGACAGAGCGACTCACAGAGCGCGTCGAACCCCCGCTCGTCGACGAGGTGTCGCTGCCGGGCGGCGTCGCTCTCGGCGTCGAACCGGCGGCGGAGCGCGTCGGTCGCGAGGCGGTCGGTCTCGGCCGCGACGAACTCCGCGAGGGTCACGGTGTCTTCGGCGTCCCGCGTGATGAACTCGGCGTCGTAGCCGTAGCGCATCGCGTGCCACTTGTTGGCATCGAGGATCTCCCGGCGGACGTCGGTCCCGGACTCGCCGTCCTCGTAGCGCGCGGCGAGGTCCGTCACGAGCGCGTGGACGTACTCGACGAAGTCGGCCGTCGCGGCGGGGTCGGTCTGGGCGTCCGGCGTCCGGACCTCGACGGTCCCGTGGCCGGTGTGCGGGCGGACGTCGTACCAGAGTTCGCCCCGGTCCTCGATCGAGCCGAGTTCGACCATCCGCCGCTCGAAGTCGAGGTACGCCTCGAAGTCCGAAAAGCGGGTCGGTATCCCCGTGTTGGGGAGCGCCTCGAAGATCTTCGCGCGGGCGGAGGCCAGGCCGGTGTCGTACCCGCACCAGAAGGGAGAGTTGACCGACAGCGCGAGCACCGGCGGGAGGTACCACCGGAGCTCGTTCGCGATCCAGGTCGCCTTTTCGGGGTCGTCGACGCCGACGTGGACGTGGAGTCCCGAGGTGATGTTCCGGTGTTGGGGGTACCGGATCCGGTTCAGTTGGGATTGGTACCGCGGCTTCGTGGCGTGGTCTTCCTCGTACCACTCCGCCGTCGGGTGGAGCCCCGCGGCGGCGATGCGGTAGCCGTGCGCGTCCGCGTGGTCGACGAGCGCCTCGCGGACCTCGCGGATCACGGCGCCCGCGGCGCCGACGTCCTCGATCAGCGGCGTCTGGGTCTCGATCGTGAACTGGAACAGCTCGTGGTCGATGCGGTCTTCGAGGACGCCCGTCGGCGGGTGGTCGTAGACGAGATCAGAGATGCCCGAGACCGGGCGGCCGCGCTCGTCGACGATGTAGAACTCCTCTTCGACGCCGAGCGTGCCCATCCGGTCGAAGGCGTCAGCCGACCCTAGGTCCATCGGGCCGTCGTTTGGCGCCGCCGACTAAATATGTCGCGGGCTCCGGCGAAGGCTTCGCCAAACGGCGGCGTCGCGGGCGGCCGCCCGGCCGACGCCTCGCCCCGCCGCGTCACTTCGGCTCGGCGACGACCGCGAGGTGGTCGTCGTGGAAGCGGTCCAGCCGCTCGGTCTCCAGGATTCGGTACCCCTCCCTGAGCTCGTCGAGGACGTCGCCGAAGACCTCCGAGGGGTCCACCAGGACGTCCTCGCTCCGCGCCTTGATCGCCGCGAGCAGCCGCCCGTCGGGCGCGAGGAACTGTCGATTCCGGACGGCGACGGTCGACTGCCCGCGGGTGGCGACGTCCTGGATCAGGCAGTCGAGGTCGGACTCGACGACGTGGGCGTACGTCTCGGGCTCGCGGGCGTCCTTCAGGAGGGGAAAGAGATTGTCCCGGTCCTCCGCGACGCCGACCAGGTCGCGCGCCGGGCGCGGCGCGAACTCGACGGCGTAGGTCGGGCCCGCGAAGTCGGCGACGTGGGAGACGGTCGTCCCCGACGCCGCGCCGAGGTAGAGCACGCGCTCGCCGCCGTCGAGGCCGAGGTCCATCCCGAGTTCGAGCATCGCGCCGAGCTTCGAGCGGCCGGGGTCCCACGCGCGCCAGCCCTCGTCCGTCTGCGGCTCGCCGTAGACCGGGGCGCCGCGCGTCGCGAGCCGCTCGCGGCCGTCGATCGACAGCCGACGGACGCCGTCGGGGAGCGCGTCACTCATCGCCGCCCTCCCGCGCGCGGATCGTCGCCATCCGGTCTTCGAGGTCGTCGTGGACCGACTGCTTGTACTCGCCCGAGTAGTGGTCGATCCGCGCCGCGAGCGCGAGCTTGCCCGCGAAGGCGCGCGCGGCCGACCCGCGGTGTTCGGGGTGCGTCCCGCGGACGTGCTCGTGGGTGAAGATGACGCCGTGCTTCGGCGAGGAGCCCCGGCCGCGGAGGTGCGCGAACAGCGCGTCCTCGGCGCCGAGCACCTGCACCGTCCCCGCGGGCTTCTTCGCCAGCGGCTCCAGGCCGCCCGCGAGCGAGATCAGCCGCGCCGCCAGGACGGGGCCGGCCATCGCCGCGAGGTTCGGCGCCGCCTCCGGCGCGTGGGACTCGACGAACGACCGGAGCTCGGCGCGCTCGGCGTCGAGGTCGACGACGTGCTCGGCCAGTGAGACGATCCGCTCCTCGGCGGGCGTCTCGGGCGACCACGCGGCGACCTCGCGCGCGCCGTCGATCCCGGCGGGGACGTCGCGGTCGACGGAGCCGGCCCACTCGGCGAGCCGCTCTGCGAGCTCGTTCGCGGTCCGCTCGACGTCGTCCATCGCGCGGACGGCGTGTTTCAGCTGCTGGTCGTCGGCGCGCTCGCGCTCGGCGACGGCCTCGCGGGTCGCCCGGAGGGTCGCCGCCCGGAGCGCGTCGTAGTACGCGTCTTCGTCGTCCGCGAACCCCGCCGCCACGGCCTCGCTCGGCCACGCGCGGGGGCGGTCGGCCGATCCCTCCCGGACGGCCGCCGCGGCCGCGTCGACGTTGCCGGGGTCGACGTCGGCGAACCACCCGGCCCGTGCGGGACGCTCGTCGGTCATACGCTCCTGTTGCGTGCGGCCTCGTATATGTATTCGCGAAGCCGGTCGGCGCGGACTGCTCACGCCGCCGGCAGTTCGACGGCGAAGACCGCCCCCGACTCGCTGTCTTCGAGCGCGACGGACCCGCCGTAGGCCTCGACGAGCGTCCGCACGAGGTAGAGCCCGATCCCGGTCCCGCCGCTGGCGAGCCCCTTGGCCCCCTGCCCGAAGATCGTCGATCGGAGGTGCTCGGGGACGCCCGGGCCGTTGTCGGCGACCCTGACCGTGACCGTCTCGCCGTCGGCGACCGCGGAGACGACGACCTCGGGGGACGCCGCGTCGTTGTGCTGGATGGCGTTCTTCAGGAGGTTCCGGAAGACGGACGGCAGCATCCCGTCGGCGAGGACCCGGACCTGCGGGAGGCTCCCGTCGACGGTGATCGACGCCGGCCCGAACGTCGTCTCGACGTCGGCGATCTGGGCTTCGAGCGTCTCGGCCAGCGGCACCGACGTCCGCTCGCGCCGCCGTTCGAGCATCACCTCCGCGAGGTCGGCCGCGGTGTGGGTGAGTTCGGTGGCCGACTGCGCGCTCGTGAGGATCCGCCGCAGGTGATCCGCGCCGTCGGCGTCGACGTGGGGTTCGAGGAGGTCGCCGTACCCCGAGATGACCTGGAGGGTGTTGCGGATGTCGTGGCGGACGACCTTGTTCAGGAGGTCCAGCCCGTCGCGCTGGGCTTCGAGTTCCGTGCGGGCCTCGATCCCGACGATCGCGGTCGCGATGGTCTCTCCGAGTTCGGTCAGCAGCGCGCTCTCGGCGTCGTCGAAGGCGTCCGGCCGCCGCGAGTAGAGGCTCAACACGCCGTAGGCGACCCAGTCGGTGACGAGCGGGATCGCGATGCTCGACTCGAAGCCGTGGGCGAGGGCCCGATCGCGCCACGGCTCGGCGTCGGGGTCCGTTCGGAGGCGACGACGCACCTGCGTGGTCGCGGTTTTGAGGGCGGTGGCGCTCGGCTCGGTCGCGGTCGGCGCGTCGTGGACCTGGATCGCGAGCCCGTCGAGGTAGGAGGCGTCCTCGCCCGCGCTCGCCGTCGGGACGATCCTGTCGGTCGCGTCGTCGTGAACGCCGATCCACGCGAGCGCGTACGGCTCGTCGCCGACGAAGGCGCGACAGCTCGCCGACTCCAGATCTGCGCGCGTATCCGCGGCGACGAGCGCCCTGTGGACCCGATGGACCACCGCATCGACGTGGGCACCCGCCGGTTCGTCACCCACACTCATGGTAGACGTTGGTCCGGTGCAACAATGAAGATATCGACGGTTCTCGCCCGAGAAACGGCAGATATCGGAGAAATTCGGATTCCATACGAACGACGCTGAATCGATACCACGATAAGAGTTAACATACCCGAACGCATACCGCCGTGTGATGAGTAGTCGACGCTCCTTCGTCTGTCGGGACTGCGGCTGCCGCGTCACTCCCGGCTCGTTCCGCGCGCGGTGCCCCGAGTGCGACGGCGAACTGGGGACGACCGACGCGGCCCACTGGGATACGCGGTGAAATGGGCACGGAGGACGACGAGACGCCGGCGAGCGACCGCGTCGAGGCGGATCCGACCTCGTCGGACCCGCGCCGGATCCGCTCGCTGGCGGTGACCGGGGACGACGTCGTCGACGCGCTGGAGGCGAACGCGCGGGGGCGAGACCGGCTCGTCCTCCGGGTGACGCCGCCCTTCTCCGGCCGGATGCGGGCGCGGCTCCACGACGCCGGCGTCGTCGAGGCGGACGGCGACGCGGGCGAGGGAAACGGCGGTCTGGAGCCGATTCACCTCCCCCCGGAGCGGTTCGTCGCCGACGCGCCCCCGTATCCGACGGTCGACGATACCGAAGACGAACTGCGGGCGTCGTCGACGGCGTACTCCCGCGAGGAGCACCGGCGGCGCCACCAGCGCGCCGTCGAGGCGTGGCGCGAGCGGGTCCGCGAGCGCCTGGTCGCGGACGTCGAAATCGAGACCGAAGCGGGCGCACAGTCCGTCTCGATCTCGTATCTGTGAGACGATCGAACATTGCTCCAGAGGGCGGCTGAGTTCTGTCGCGACCGCGGGGCGGACGCGACGGAGCGGTGAGAGACGGGAAGCCACGCTCCGAGAGGGCGAAGTGTCAATACAACAGCCCGCGGATTTAACACCGTTTAGTCGGGAACAGGAGTCGATGGCACCGAACCGTCGCGCGTTGGTCGCCGTCGCGCTCGCAGTGCTGCTCGCGACGAGCGGCTGCATCGGCTTTCTCACGGGGGATGAGGCGCTTTCGTTCACGGCAGAGCCCGCGGCCGTCGCCGATTCGGCGGCCCAGGAGGCGGGCTATGAGTCCAACGGCACCCGGTCGATCGAGGTGAACCGCACCTTCGAGGTCGCCGGCCAAGAGCGTCGGGTCGTGGCCACTAACCAACTCACCGGGTACACGAAGAGTATGGAACTCGGGCCGCTAGGCGAGACCGAAGTCGGAATCTTCACCGTGGTCTCGACGCCCGCGGTCGAGGTCGCCGGTCAGACGCTCAACCCGATCGCACAGTTCTCGAATCAGCGGCTGATTCAGTTCGTCCAACAGCAGTACGAGGGGCTGAGCGACGTCCAGCAGGAGAGCTCGCAGAACATCACCGTCCAGGGGACCGAGACGACGGTGACGAAGTTCTCGGGGACCACGACGCTCCAGGGGCAGGAAGTCGACGTCTACGTCCACGTGACGAAGTACCGCGACGGCGACGACTTCATCCTCGCGCTGGGCGTCTACCCGCAGCGGCTGAGCGGCGAGGAGGAGAACGTCCTCTCGATGATGCGGGCGATCGAGCACCCGGTCGAGGACTGACCGCCGGCGGTCGCCGGATCGGGAACGGCCGCCCGGACGCGGGGGCCCGGGCGAACAACGCTTTTGTGCGCACTCCGTGAGTGTGGGCTATGCGACGAACGCGGGCGTTCGGAATCGCGCTCACCGCTCTCGCCGTCGTCGGGTACGCGGTCGGGGTCGCCGCGCCCTATCCGGGGCGGTCGACCACGCTGATCGGCGTGATGGTCGGCGTGACGCTCTATGCGATCGGCTACGAGGAGGGGACGGCGTGATCTCGGCGATCGTCTACGACGTCGGACGCGTCGAACACTACACGATCGAGAGCGAGGCCGACCTCCGGGAGGCCAGGGAGGCGGCGGGGACGACCTGGATCCGGGTGAGCGCGCCGTCGCTGGAAGAACAGCAGCGAGTCGCCGAGGCGTTCGGGCTGCATCCGCTCTCGATGGAGGACGTCCGCGACGACGTCCGGCCGAAGACCGAGGAGTTCGACGGCCACACCTTCGTCCTCGTGAAGACGGCCGCGCTCGAACGCGGCGAGACGACCTTCGAAGAGGAGATCCGTACCCAGCCGATCGGGCTGTTCCTGGGCGAGGACTGGCTCGTGACCGTGACCGCCGAAGACCGGCAGGTCGCGGTCGTCTCGGACGTCTGGCAGTCCGTCGAAAATCAGGAGGGTCGGACCCTGAAACAGGGGCCGGACTTCGCGGCCTACCGCGTGATCGACCGCACGGTCACGGAGTACTTCGCGCTCTTGGACACCGTCGGCGAGACCATCGAGGAGCTCGAAGAGGCGATCCTCTCGAACCCCGAGGAGGCGCTCATCGAGGACCTCAACGCCGTCCGCCGGGATCTGCTCTCGTTCCGGAAGGTGGTCTGGCCGATGCGGGAGGCGGTGGGGACCCTCGCCAGGGGCGACGCCGACGGCGTGCGCGAGGAGACCGAGAAGTACTACCGCGACGTCTACGACCACCTCGTCGAGATCGTCGACCTCACCGAGACCTACCGGGACCTCACGCGCGGCACGCGGGACATCTACCTCAACGTCCTCTCCCAGTCGACGAACGAGGTGATGAAGCGCCTGACCGTCGTCGCGACCATCTTCATCCCGCTCACGTTCGTCGTCGGCGTCTACGGGATGAACTTCGGCGACCACGCGACGAACCTCCCCGAGCTGACCTGGCCGTTCGCCTACCCGGCGGTCGTGGTCGGGATGGCGCTCGTCACCGGCATCCTGCTCGTCCACTTCCGGCGGGAGGGGTGGATCTGACCGGCGCGGGCACGGAACGTATATATACCCTAGCGACGCGCCGGGTCCGCGTCCGCAAATCCGCGAATACGCTGGAATTCGGGCGCAAAGATCGTGTAAAACCGCGTTTCGTGCCTAAGAAAGGTTTAAGTACTTCAGGTACTTACACATAGTAAGGTCAGTTCGGGCCGGGTCGTTTTTTGATCTGCTTTCCCCGGCCGCGGACGAGCCCCCTCCCCAGTATGAGTGACACACGCACCACAGAACACGTAGAGGACCGCAACGCGCCGGAGACGGAGCGAACGCGGACGGACGAACAGGAACACGAACACCGACACGAACACGAGGCCGAACAGGCGAGCGAGGAAGAGCGCGTCTGCCCCGAGTGTAGCGGCACGCTCATCACGGACAGCGCCCGCGGCGAGACGGTCTGTGCGGACTGCGGACTGGTCGTCGACGAGGACTCGATCGACCGCGGCCCCGAGTGGCGCGCCTTCGACAGCGCCGAGCGGGACCGCAAGTCCCGCGTG
This sequence comes from Halobellus sp. MBLA0158, assembly GCF_041477585.1. Taxonomy (NCBI): domain Archaea; kingdom Methanobacteriati; phylum Methanobacteriota; class Halobacteria; order Halobacteriales; family Haloferacaceae; genus Halobellus; species Halobellus rubicundus. The sequence goes on along the minus strand of NZ_JBGNYA010000001.1, from coordinate 890,866 downwards.
GGCGCGCCGACGACGAACCTGATGCACGACAAGGGCCTGTCGACCAACATCGGCTGGCAGAACAAAGACGCCTACGGCAACTCCCTGTCGGCGCGCCAGCGCGAGCAGATGCAGCGGCTGCGCACCTGGAACGAGCGGTTCCGCACTCGCGACTCGAAAGAGCGCAACCTCAAGCAGGCGCTCGGCGAGATCGACCGGATGGCCTCGGCCCTGGGCCTCCCCGAGAACGTCCGGGAGACGGCATCGGTCATCTACCGCCGCGCGCTCAGCGAGGACCTGCTGCCCGGCCGCTCCATCGAGGGCGTCGCGACCGCGGCCCTCTATGCGGCCGCGCGCCAGGCGGGAACGCCGCGCTCGCTCGACGAGATCAAGCGCGTCTCCCGCGTGGACAAGATGGAGCTGACCCGGACGTACCGCTACATCGTCCGCGAGCTCAAGCTGGAGGTAGAGCCCGCCGACCCCGAGCAGTACGTCCCGCGGTTCGCCTCGGACCTCGACCTCTCGGACGAGGCCGAGCGGACGGCCCGCGAACTGCTCAAGAAGGCAAAGCGCGCGGCCATCCACTCCGGGAAGTCGCCGGTCGGCCTCGCGGCGGCCGCGGTCTACGCCGCGGCCCTGCTGACGAACGAGAAGGTGACCCAGAGCCAGGTCAGCGAGGTCGCCGACGTCTCCGAGGTGACGATCCGGAACCGCTACAAGGAGCTCCTGGAAGTCGAAGAGCCAGACGACGCCGGCGCGGTCGCGTAGGCGGGGAGGCGGGCCGCGAGGCGGCCGACTGCCAACATTTATTGACGTACCGGGATTCGACTCGGCTATGGTCGAAGCGTTTGTGCGGCTGTTGTGTCCCGAGTGCAGCAAAGACTGGGAGGCCCAACCGACGGCGCTCCCCGGTCACCGCGAGAACTTCACGTGTTCGGCCTGCGGGGCGACCCGCCGGCTCGCGGAGTTTATGCGGACCGAACACGACCTCGAAACCGTAAAACAGTTCGAGTAACCGATCAGAGGTCGGGAACCGACGAGAGCGCGCCGCAGGCGTCGCATTTCAGCACGGTCGTCCCCTGTTCTTCGACGAGTCGCGTGTCCGGAGAGGCGCATTCGCTGCAGGTGACGAAATCCTCGACGTAGGCGTCGAGCGCGTCCGCGACGCGCCGCTGTTTGAAGTCGCCGGTGAAGCGGGCGCGGTCGCGGTCGTCGATCTGCGCGCTCGTTCCGAGTTCGGACTGCATAAACCGGACCAGGTGATCGGGGTCGCGCGCGAGGCGATCGTGTGTCGCCTCGAAGTTCTCCCAGACCGTGACGTTCCCTTCGGGGCGGACGTCCGGGTCGGGGACCTCGAACCGCTCGCCGCCTTCGGCGATCTCGGGAGCCTGTTCGAGCGCTCGGTCGAGTTGGTCCTCGTAGTCCATACGGCGGGGTAGGAGACGCGTGGTGTAAAGCGTTCATATACCGCGCGCCCGAGACGACCCCGTCGACGGAACGGCGGTGTATCCCTCATCATTGAACACAGCAAATCGGGCGAATACGGGCGTTTCGGGCGGATATCCGACAGGTGTGTGTTAACGAGACTCAGGATAATAATATATCCTTCCAGTCGCAAGTCAGGGTTGCTCATGAAGAAGCAGGAGCTCATCCACCTTCACGGCCTGCTTGCGGAGGTACACACACAGGTCGAGGCGTGGGAAGACGAGGAAGTACCGCTCGAAGCGTATAACGAACTCGGCGTCCGACCCACCTCGATCCACAAGTCGAAGACCGACCACAAAGCCGCCGTCTTCAAACTGGTCAAAGGAATCACCTCCTCGATGGAGGAAGTCGAGCAGGACCGCGTCCCAGCGGCCGCCGACTGATCACGACGACTTCGCCGTTCCTCAGGACCCCACGCCCGCTAGCGACGGCGTCGCCGCCTCCTCGCTTCTATCCTCCCTCCTTCCGATTCGGACCGCGACCCCGAGTTACGTCTCTTCGTCCGGGCGCGCGAGCAGCTCCTCCTCGTAGTCGGCGACGGCCCCGATCACGAGCTGGGCGTCGTCCTCCGGGACGTCGAAGGCGTCGAGGCTGTCGGCGAGGTGCTCTACGGCCCGCTGGATGTGCGCCTCGGTGAACGGAACGTGGAGGTGCGCCTCCCGGACGGGGGCCGCGTCGTAGGTCTCCGGGCCGCCGGCGGCCTCACACAGGAAGTCGGTCTGGGTCCGCCGGAGCATTTCGAGGTCGGCGTCCGCGAAGAACGGACCGATCTCCTCGTCGTCGAGCAGTCGGTCGTAGAAGTCGTCGACGACGGCGCGGATCCCCTCGCGGCCGCCGAGCCGCTCGTACAGCGTCGATTGTGCCATACGTACGGGTATCTCGTCGATTCATACGAGAGTGTCGGTTGGAGCCGCCGATCGAGAACGGAACCGAAAGTCCAAGAGGCCGAGAAGTGATCAAGGGCCCAGTCCGTGAGGGACGACTCACCCGTCTTCGACCAGGTCGTCGAACTCGGGGATGAGATCGTCGTCTTCGTCTCCGTCGTCGCCCGTGGCGTCGTCGCCGTCGTCCGCTCCGTCGCCGTGGTCGTCTTCCTCGTCGTCCGCGTCCTCGACGGTCTCGACGGAGAGCACCTTGAGCGGGACGTTTTCGAGGCGCTGGCCGATCTCCTTGCGGGCGATCCGGGAGGCGTGTTCCTGCTGCTCGACGTTGAACACCGTCATCTCCAGTTCGAGGGCGACGAGGGCCTCGTCGGCGGCGATGAACGCGGGCGGGAGTTCCTCGCCGTCGGGCGAGGTCCGCGACCCCATCGAGATCTCGACGTAGCTCAGGTCGGGGTTGAGCATCTCGCCCGTCTTCGAGATGGCGATACGGATCGCCTCGTCGGGCGTCGTCACGTCGTACACCGGGATGGCGGCCTCAACGACGACTCTGCAGTCCATACGTGTACGTAGCGGCGCCGACGGCATCAAAGGTTCGCCCGGGTCTACGCGCCGCGCGCCCGCAGGTAGTAGAAGAGGTACGTCTGCGCATAGCCGGCGTACTCGCCGCCGAGCCGCTCGCGGAGCGCCCGCGACGTCTCCGCGTAGCTCCCGCGGTCGCAGTCGGGGTAGTGCTCGGCGATCGCGCTCCGGATCCAGGTGTCCAGCGGGACCGCCTCCAGGTAGCCCAGCGAGAAGAGGAGGACGCAGTCGGCGACCTTGTCGCCGACGCCGACGAACCGCGTCAGCGACTCGCGGGCCTCCTCGTACGGCAGGCCGACCGCCTCGCGGGGGTGGGCCTCGCCGTCGGCGACCATCCGGGCGGTCTGCTGGACGTAGGGCGCGCGGTAGCCGAGCTTGAGGTCGCGGAGCTCCGATTCGGTCCGGGCGGCCAGCTGCTCGGGGCGGGGGAACGCCGCGAACGACTCGCCGTCGGCCTCGTGGCGCGTGCCGAACGCCTCGGCGAGCGCCGTCTGCATCCCGTGGATGCGCGAGACGCGCATCTGCGCCGAGCAGATGAACGAGATCAGGCAGGGAAACGGCGGGTCGCGGACGAGCCGCATCCCCCGATAGGCGTCGTAGGCGGACTCGATGAGGTCGTCGTCGGGCGTCGCGTCGTAGATCGCGTCGAGGTCGTCGTCCAAGCGGAGGAGGTGCGTCAGGAGCGGGACGGGATCGGTCGTCGCCTCCCACTCCAGGGCGCCGTCGCGCTGGCGGACGCGGACGACGACGTCCTCGTCGCTGACGCCCTCGATCGGCGGCACGACCGTCTCGTACCACGCGTCGCCGCCGTGGACGTCCATCGACTCGTACATCCGCCCGTCCGCGCGGTCCCAGAGGTACGACTGGCCGCTCTCCAGGGTCGCCTGGAGGTCGAAGGGGCCCGGAATCGACGACAGCGGGATCGCGCCGGACTCGAACGTCGGCGAAGCGGTCATCGACAGAGGGTAGGGACCGGCGGGTATCGGGGTTTCGATGCGCGGCCGGTCGCCCGGGGCTCTGCGGCCTACCGGTTCCGCCCGATCGGGAACTTCACGCGCTCGGGCTCGTCGTTGAAGCGATCGAGAATCCGCTCGTAGAGCGCGTTGCGGTTGCGGGTCGCCTGCCGCGACCGCGAGAGGAAGCGGAGCCGGAGTTCGACCCACGACTCGGTCTGGACGACGTTGACGGAGGGGCCCTCGCGCACGTCCAGGTCGACGGCGGTGCGATCGAGGCGGTTCCGGTAGGCCTTGATGCCGCGGCGCATCTCCTCGCCCAAGAGCGCGTCCGCCTCCTCGACCATCACCTCGCGGGCGAACGCGAGATCGGTCTCGTAGGCCACCTGGATCGTCACCTCGGTCCAGACGAACTCGAAGAGCGTCGTGTCGTTGACGACCTGCGCCGACAGCACCTGCGCGTTGGGGACGGTCACGACCCGGCCGGAGGGCTGGCCCGACGTCACCAGCCGGCCGCCGACCTCCCACAGCGTCGTCGTGAGGAAGCCCACCTCGATGACGTCGCCGCGGGTGTCGGCGATCTCGACCCGGTCGCCCACCGCGTAGGGGCGCTTCACCAGGATGTAGAACCACCCGATGAGCGAGAGCAGCGGCTGCTGGAGCGCGAAGGTGACGGCGAAGCCGACGACGCCAAGCGAGAAGAGGACGCCGAGCCACTGCTCTGTGAGCGCGCCGGCGACGCCGACGGCTGCGACCGCGCCGAAGGCGAGACGGAGGACGTTGCGGGCGTCGTGACTCCGGCGCTTGTTCGCCACGCGGGCGACGAGCACCGACTCGACGACGAGGTAGGCGCCGGCCGTGGCCGAGAGCACGGCGGCGGCGTTCAGCCCGCGGACGACGAGCGGCTGGACGGCGATGTCGCCGAGCGCAGCGTCGGCGAGCAGCCCGATCGAGGGGACGAGCGCGGACGCGACCGCGAGCACCGCGGCGGCGACGAGCGAGAGGTAACCGACGGAGCGACGTACCACGTTCGCCACACGTCGGCTCGACACAAAAAACGGCGGGCTCGGGCCGTGCGTTTATGTACGAGAGCGGGACCACGGCGCGTATGCGCTGAGAGCTGTCCCGCGTCGGCCCGCGGTTGCTCGGCACGACCGGCGCGGAAGTAGAGCGGGAGCGGGAGTGCCGACTGTTCGCCTTTCGCGAGTCAGTTCCGGATGTGCTCGTCGGTCACGCGGGCGAGCCGCGCGGCCAGGTCCTCGTCGAACGCCGCGTCGGTGGCGCGCCACGCCCAGTTCCCGTCGGTCGTCCCCGGCTCGTTGAACCGCGCGTGGGAGTCGAGGCCGAGGACGTCCTGCATCGTCGTGAACGCCAGCACCGAGTCCGAGCGCCAGACCGCCTCGATCATCGACCAGGTGAGCTCCGCGCCGGCGCCGATGTTGTACTCCAGGCAGCTGCGCTGCTCGTCCGACAGCGATTCGTAGTAGCCAACGAGGGTGTCGGTGTCGTGGGTCGAGGTGTAGGCGACGCTGTTCTCGGGGTAGTGCATCGGCTGGTACATATCGCCCTCGCGGCACCAGTCGGCGTAGTGCGGCACCCGCATCGACGGGAAGCCGAACCGGTCCCGGAGGTCGACGAGCCCCTGGTCCAGGAAGCCGAGGTCCTCGACGACGAACGGGAGGTCGCCGAGCCGTCGCTGGAGGGTCTCGAAGAGGTCGTGACCGGGCGCGTCGCGCCACTCGCCCGCCGCGGGCGAGTCCGCCTCGGCGGGGATCGCCCAGAACTCGTCGAACCCCTTGAAGTGGTCGATGCGGGTGACGTCGGCGAGGTCGAAGAGCCGCTCCAGCCGCCGGACCCACCAGCCGTAGTCGTTCGCGCGGAGCGTCTCCCAGTCGTAGACCGGGTTCCCCCACCGCTGACCGTCGTCGCCCGGATTCGGCGGAACGCCCGCGACGGCCGCGGGACGGCCGTCCGCGTCGAGGTCGAAGACCTCGGGGTTCGCCCAGACGTCGGCGCTGTCGAGGGCGACGTAGATCGGGAGGTCGCCGACGAGGTCGACGCCGCGGTCGTGGGCGTACGAGCGGACGGCCCGCCACTGTCGGTCGAAGACGAACTGGACGTACTCCCGGTAGGCGATCTCGTCGGCGAGGTCCTCGCGTGCGGCCGCGAGCGCCTCGGAGTCGCGGGCCCGGATCGGCTCCGGCCACGACGTCCACGCGCCGTCGTGGCGCGTTCGGAGCGCCATAAACAGCGCGTAGTCGGCGAGCCACGCGGACTCGCGTTCGCGGAAGCGCGCGAAGGCGTCGCGTTCGTCCTCGTCTACGCCCGGCCCGTCGCCGGCGTGGAAGCGCTCCGCCGCGGTCCGGAGGCGGTCGGTCTTGTACTCGCGGACGCGGTCGTAGTCGACCTCGTGGGCCGAGAACTCGGGGACCGGCTCCAGGTCAGACTCGTCGAGGTGTCCGGCCGCGACGAGTCGGTCGAGGCTCACAAGGAGCGGATTCCCCGCGAACGCCGAGTACGCCTGGTACGGCGAGTCGCCGTGGACCGACGCCGTCGGCCCCAGCGGGCAGAACTGCCAGTAGGACTGCTCGGCGGCCGCGAGCCAGTCGAGGAACCGCCGGGCGCCCTCGCCCAGGTCGCCGATCCCGTGCGGGCCGGGCAGCGCGGTGACGTGGAGGAAGACGCCGGCGCGTCGATCGAACTGCATACTCGGACCAACTCTGGCAGGCAGTTAAGGGTGTGGCCGGGCGGCGACGGAGCGGTGCCGCGCCGACGGCGCGAGGACCGCACAGTTAACACCGCGTGGGTCGTTGCTCCGGCCGTGCATCCGAAGACGGTCCTCATCACTGGCTGTTCGTCCGGGATCGGTCGCGCGACCGCGCTCGCCTTCCTCGAAGAGGACTGGCAGGTCTACGCGACCGCCCGCAACCCTGCGGACGTCGAGACCCTCGGCGAGAAGGGGTGTCAGATCGCGACGCTCGACGTGACGGACCAGACCGACGTCGACCGCGTCGTCGACCGGATCATCGAGGAGGAGGGCCACATCTCCTGTCTCGTCAACAACGCCGGCTTCGGGCAGATGGGGCCGCTGGAGGACGTGCCCACAGAGCGCGTCCACCGCCAGTTCGACGTGAACGTCTACGGCCCCCACCGGCTGATCCGCGCGGTGCTCCCGCATATGCGCGAGCAGGAGGAGGGGACCATCGTGAACGTCTCCAGCGCCGCGGGCCGGCTCTCGTTCCCCGGGGGCGGCGTGTACGCGGGCTCGAAGTTCGCCCTGGAGGCGATGAGCGACGCGCTCCGCAACGAGGTCGACGAGTACGGCATCGACGTCGCGGTGATCGAACCCGGACCGGTCGAGACCAATTTCAGCGACCGCGCCGAGCGCGAAGTGCTGGGCGAGGACGCGAGCGATGACGACGGGAGCGACGACGCCGATACCGACATCTCCGGACTGGACCGCTCCGGCGCCTACGAGTCCTTCTACGAGCTCTTCAGCGACACGCAGCTGATCGGCGGGGGCGGGCTCGGCGCGATCACGCCCGAGCGCGTCGCCGAGGACATCGTCGACGCCGCCTCCTCGACGAAGCCGCGGGCGCGCTACCAGCCCGGAACGGCCGCGCGGCTCACCGTCCTGGCGCGGTTCCTGCCCGACGCGTGGCTCGACGCCGGATACCGGTACCTGCGGAAGCTCTGACGGACCGGCGGCCTGATTCGCAGTCCGCTGTTCGCGACTCGCTACTCCAGGCAGGACGCCACGACCCGAAGCGCCTGTTCGCCGCGGACCTCCTCGGCCAGCAGCGGCACGCGCTTTACGTCCCGGCCGCGGAAGAGGTCGGTTGCGCGCTGGATCGCGTCCTGCTGGACCTGCCAGCGCCGCTGGCAGAAGTCACAGTGCTCCAGGTCGGGCGCGACGATCCAGCGGTCGTCGACGGCGGCGTCGGTCACGTCCGCGAGGTCCTGCATCACGCGGTTGACCACGAGCGTCTGGACCGGGATGCCGTAGCCGTCGAGGCGCTCGACGAGGCGCTCGGTCTCGACGACGCTCATCTCCTCGGGGATCATCACGACCCGGAAGTCGGTCTTCGTGGGATCCCGAAGCACCGTCCGCAGGCGCTCGATCCGCTCGCGGAGTTCGTCGAGATCGATCTCGGGCGCAGCGTCGTCCGAGCCCATCCCGAACATCCCCTTCACGCCCTCCATCATCCCGGAGAACTGCTGGCGGACCTTCGCGATCTTCCCGAGCATCGAGTCCATCATCTCGGGGAGCTCCAGAAGCCGGAGCGTGTGGCCCGTCGGCGCGGTGTCGACGACGACGCGGTCGAACCGAGGGTCGTCCAGGTACTCAAGCAGCTGCTGCATCGCCGCGGCCTCGTCGGCGCCGGGCATCGAGCCCGGGCCCATCGCGCCGCCGAGGAACTCTTCCATCCCGCCGAGGTCGCCGAAGGGCGATTCGGCGCCCGCACCCGCGCCGGCGCCTGCCCCGGTGAAGGGGTTGCCCTCAACGTCGGCGTTCTGGTCGAAGCCGCTCCCGGTCGCGTCGCCGGCGCCGCCCGGGCCGCTCGCCGCGTCGCCCGCCGCGGACTCGCCGCCGAACGGCCCCGCGACGACCGAGTCGGGGTCGATCTCGGCCGCGTACAGCGGGACCTCCTCGCGGATGCGCGTCGGGTCGGCGGGCACGTCGACGTCGAGGGTGTCCGAAAGCGAGTGCGCGGGGTCGGTCGAGACGACGAGCGTCGCGACGCCGGAGGCGGCCGAGGCCAGCGCCGTCGCGGCGGCCATCGTCGTCTTGCCGACGCCGCCCTTCCCGCCGTAGAGGACGTAGTCCGGAGCGTCGATCTCGTCCGGCAGGTCCGTCGCGTCGTCGGTCTCGACGCGGTCGACCGGCTCGACGTCGACGGTGTGATCGTGGTCTGCCTCGGGTGCGTCGCTGTCGTCATCGCCGGCGTCGTCGGCCTCGTCGACGGCGTCGACGTCGATGCTCGACATACGCGGCACGACGGGGTGGGGACTTGTGTACTTCTCGGTCGCGAGACAGAGCCATCGCGCGTCGGGGTGGTCGGGGGCACCTTCACCGCGTGTGGGTCTGGAGACAACACGTGCGCCCCCGACCGTGGTCAGGATCCGGCGGCGGACGTGGTCAGCGTCCGCGGACCGGGTGGGTACGGTATCGGTACCCGCTTCGAAGATGCGCGCTGATCCGCATAAACTCCCCGCCCGTCGAAGGGGCCGTGTTGGGTGCCGAGGGGCGCGGCGTCGAACCGGCTACCGACCGGCGAAGTACTCGGCGAGGCGGTCTGCGGCCTCGGCGGCGCGGTCGGTGCAGAGCGAAAAGCGGATCCAGTCGTCGTAGGCGTCGCCGAAGGCCTCGCCGGGCATCCCCGCGACGCCGGCCTCGTCGATCAGGCGCTCGACGTTGTCCATCGTCCCGGGGAAGCCATCGAACCGGGCGAGGACGTAGAAGGCGCCCTCGGGCGTGGTGTACTCCGCGCCCGCGGCGTCGAGCGCGGTCGTGAAGGCATCGATGCGCTCGCGGAGCGTGTCGCGAACGGACTCGTAGTACGACGGCGGCGTCTCGTCGAGGGCCTGGGCGACGGCGGCCTGGGCGGGGCGGCTGCCGGTGACGTTCACGAGCATGTGTCGGGTCCGCGCCGCCTCGACGAGATCCTCGGGGAAGACCGCGTAGCCGACCCGAAAGCCCGTGATCGCCATCGACTTCGAGAACGAGGAGGTGACGACGACGTGGTCCCGATCGAGGGTGAGCGCGCTCTCGAACCGGCCCGAGAAGTCGAAGTGGTCGTACACCTCGTCGACGATCAGGAGCGCGTCCACCTCGGCCGCGACGTCGGCGATCTCGGCGACGGCGTCGATGTCGTAGACCGCTCCCGTGGGGTTGTTCGGCGTGTTGAGGACGATCGCCGCCGTGTCCGCCGAGGCGGCCGCGCGCATCCCCGCGACGTCGACGTGGCCGTCGTCGTGGACGGGGACGCGGGTCGCCTCGCCGCCGAGCATCGTCGCCTTCCCGGGGTAGTACGGGTAGACGGGGTCCGTGAGCAGGAACTCCGCGCCGGCGTCCCGTTCCATCGCTTCCGCCATCGCGAGGTAGTTGGCCTCCCCGGCGCCGTTGGTGACGACGAGTCGCGAGGCGTCGACGTTCCGGCGGGCGGCGATCTCCTCGCGGAGGACGCGCAGGCCCTCGCTCGCCTGGTACTGAAAGTCCCGCGGCTCGCCGTCGGCGTAGGTCTTCAGCCCCTCGCGGAGCGCCGTCGGCGGCTCCCAGTCGGGGTTCCCGGACACCATATCGACGACGTCGCGGTCGGCGTCGACGGCGTACTGGATGACGCGGTAGAAGAGCGGCTCGTCGTACGCGTCGTCCGTGTCGGTCATTCGTCTTCGGTGAGGGAAGCGGCGTAGGTGTGTGTTTCGCTCTCGTCGGCGGACGCGACCGCGGGCCCGACGCGGACGCCGCACCTTTACCCGTCGGCGTCGTTGCCGCGGATATGCGCGAGTTCGCTTCCGACCCGCCGATCGAGCGCCGCGTCGACGACGCCCTGCGCGACGCCGGGACGACCGTCGCCGTCGCCGAGTCCTGCACCGGCGGCCTGATCGGCTCGCTCCTGACCGACGTGCCCGGCTCCTCGGACTACTTCGACCGGTCGCTCGTGACCTACTCCTACGAGGCGAAGCTGACGTCTCTGGGGGTCGCGCGGGAGTCCCTGGACGACCACGGCGCGGTCTCGGCGCCCGTCGCGCGCGAGATGGCCGCCGGCGTCCGCGACGTCGCCGGGACGGACTGGGGCCTCGCCACGACGGGCATCGCGGGCCCCGACGGCGGAACCCCGGAGAAACCGGTCGGCACGGTGTTCGTCGGCCTCGCCTACCGGGGCGAGTGGGGGACCGGCGACTCCTACACCCGCGTCGAGCGCCACGAGTTCGACGGCTCCCGGACGCAGGTCAAAGAACAGATCGCCAGGCGCGCGCTGTCGACGCTCCGCGAGGCGGTCGCAGAGTCGTGACGGCGCGAGCGGGGGCGACGCGACGGGGCGTTTCCCGCGGGATCGGGAAGGCACAACGTTTGTAGGGCCCGGGAGCGGAGCCACATCCGATGAACAAAGAGGGACACGTGCTGAACGGCGCGCTCCTGGCGGTCGGCCTGGGCGTCATCCTCACCATCGACCCGACGACCGGATCGCTCCTCAGCGGCGGTGACGGCGGCGCCTCGCGGGACCTGGCGACCGTCGCCGGCGACACGGCCTGGATGGTCGCGGAGCTGTCGCTGCCGGTCGTCCTCGGCGCGCTCTTTCCGGACGTCGACACCGCGTTCGGCCGCCACCGCAAGACGCTGCACAATCTGCCGCTTTTGGTCGTCTTCGTGGCGTTTCCGTACCTCTTCGGGAACCTCCAGTTCGTCTGGATCGGCGTCGCGACGCACTACGTGCTCGACGTCCTGGGCTCGAAGCGCGGCATCGCGCTGTTTTACCCATTCTCCAGCAAGGAGTACGGCTTCCCGACCGGCGTGGCGACCTCAAGCCAGTGGGCGAATCCGGTGACGATCGCGGTGACGGGAGTCGAACTGCTCGCGCTCGCGCTCGTCCACTACTACGCCTTCGCGCTCGACACGTCGCTCGCGGACGCCGGGAACGTCTTCCGGACGGCGATGGGCGTCTGAGGCCGGCTAGTACACGCTCACAGCGTCGAAACGACCGTCGTACGCGATGTGGTCGGGATGGGTCGGCTCCGTGCCCGAGAGGAAGATCCGCTCGATCTTCTTCCAGGTGTTCTCGTATCCCAGGTGCGCGAACTCGACCGCTGCCCGGGCCCGATGGCGGAGGCCGTCGCGGCGCAGGACGCGTCGGGGCGCGCCCTCGCGGAGCGCCGACACGAGGTCGGCCTCGCTCTCGATCCGGCGCTCGAAGACTGTCCAGACCTCGCCGACGCTCCCGAGCAGGTGGGCGTACGAGGAGCCGAACCCGGGGAGGTCGACGTCGGTGGCGACCGCCCGGGCGCGGCGGTTCTGCCGCGGCCAGGCCTTGAAGTTGTGCGTCTCAACGGCGTGGAGTCGGTCGCGGTGTTCGGCGGCCGCGTCGGCGTCGAGGCTCACCGTGAGGAACTCGGGGTGCGGCACGAGCGCCGCGGCGCCCTGTTCTTCGAAGGCCGACAGGGCGCCGTCGAGGGTGATGAAGTCCGGGACCGGCTCGGAGAGTCCCACGGCGAGGACGTGGCGGCGGTTCCGCCACGACCCGGTGAACACCTCGCGGCCGGGGACCACGAGCAGGTCCTCGTCGGAGAAGCGCTCTGCGCGCTCGCGGATCTCCGGCAGTCGGGTGAAGTGGGGGGCGTACACGAGAACGTCGAGGCCGCGGGCCTTCGCGCGGGCGACCACGCGTTCGTTCAGGATCTTCACATGGAGGTCCACGCGGGTCGACGCCGCGTCGGGGTCGGGGTCGGCGTCGGCGTCGGTGTCGGCCTCAGTATCGGCATCAACGTCGGCGCCTCGGTCGACGTCGTCCGCTCGCCCGCCCGCCGCCGCTGCCGGCTCGGCGGATGCGGGCTCCCCTCCGGGCGCGGCCGTGTCGGTCACGTCCACCGATCCGCTCGGCGTCCGGTTAGTGATTTCCATTCGCCGGCGGCTGCGGAACGGTTTTGTCACCCCTGGCCGTGCGTTCCGGTATGTCCCTGTGGAAGTGCGGCATCGGCGGCTGCGCGGAGCGCTTCGAGGACATCGAGTCCGCCATCATCCACCAGACGGTGGACCACGACCGCCACGAGTGTGCGGTCTGCGGCAGCGTCGTCCCCGACGGCTACTTCGCGATCCGCCACGCCTTCGAGGAGCACTCCCGCGCGGAGTACGTCCGCGCCTACGACGCCGACTCGACGGCCGTCCGCGTCCGCGAGGACGTCAAATCCGAGATCGAAGACGAGGCCGACCTCCGGACCGTCGTCGAGGAACTGAAGCGCCGCGACGCGCTGTGAGGACCCGCCGCGCCCTCCCGCCGCAGGCCGCCCTGAGCGTGACGTGACATAGCGAATCGAGAAGAGACAGACCCTCGGGAGCCGATCGGCCGCTCAGCGCTCGTCGCTGTCGAGGACGCGGATCTGGTCGCCGCGGACGGTGACCGGGATCGGGACCGTCGCCTCGTAGAGCTCGACGGTGACCTGGTCTTTCGTCTCGTCGATCCGCTGGACGCGGGCCTTCTCGCCCTTGAACGGGCCGGCGATCAGCTCGACGATGTCGCCCTCGGCGATGCCCTCGACGTCGGGCGTCGGCGAGAGGAAGTGCTCGACCTCGGCCATCGAAGACTGCCCGGCCTGGCCGCCGCTCTCGACGAGGCCGCGGGCGTGGGGAATTTCCTCGAGGACGCGCGTGATCACGGCGTCGTTGTCGGCCTCGACCATCACGTAGCTCGTGAGCGAGTCCGGCGCGAGGACGGCGTGGATCTCGTTTTCCTCGCGGTTGGCGATCATGTCCGCGACGGTGCGCTCCTGGCTGGCGGTGGTCTTGACCGAGTAGATCGGCACCTCAGACACCTCCCGGGAGGAAGCTCATAATCGCGTAGATGAGAAAGCCCAGGAAGCCGACGAGGACGATGCCGGCGCCGGCGATGAGACCGATCTGTGAGAACTCCTCCCACGAGGGCGTGCTGGCCAGCTTCAGCACCCGCACGTAGCTGGTCAGGTCGTACTTGACGTCCATCTTGTCTCCCCAGTAGTGCGTCGGGCTTTTTCTATCTATTGATGCGCCGACCGGACCGCGAGATCGGCCAAAGCCGCGGCTCAGCCGTCGAGACGGGCGTAGGAGAGACGATCGGATGGGGAGCGAGACCGAACGAACGCGAAAAACGCGCGGGATCGGGAGTGGACTCCGGTGAGGCGGCTATTCGACGTAGTCGATCTCGGGCTCGCCGCCCTGACCGCCCTGGCTCTGGTTCTGCTTCCGGCCCTGTGTCTGACCCTGGCTCCCACCCTGCGGCGGGGCCCGCTGCTGGGCCTCCTCTTCCTCGCTGCGGCCGTAGATTTGCGGCGACTCGACGCCGGTGACGACGATCATCGTCCGCATCGTGCCGTCGATCTCCTCGTCGACGGAGGTCCCCCAGATGATCCGGGCGTCGGGGTCGATCCGGTCGTAGATCTCCTCGACGACGCCCTCGGCCTCCTCGATGCTCATGTCCGACCCGCCGGTGACGTTCACGAGCGCGGAGTTGGCGCCGGAGATGTCGACGTCCAAGAGCGGCGAGCGGAGCGCGCTCTTGACCGAGTCCTGGGCCTTCGACTCCGAGTCGGACTCGCCGAGGCCGATCATCGCGACGCCGCCGCGCTCCATCACGGTCTTGACGTCGGCGAAGTCGAGGTTGACGAGGCCGGGCTTCGTGATCAGTTCGGTGATGCCCTTCACAGAGCGCATCAGGACCTCGTCGCTCACCTTGAACGCCTGCTTGACCGGGAGCTTGCCCACGGCGTCGAGCAGGCGGTCGTTGGGGACGACGATGACGGTGTCGGCCACGTCGCGGAGCCGCTCCAGGCCGGCCTCGGCGTTGGTGCGGCGGACCTCGCCCTCGGCGGTGAACGGCGTCGTGACGATGGCGATGGTGAGCGCGCCGGCCTCGCGGGCGGCCTTCGCGACGACCGGGGCCGAGCCCGTGCCGGTGCCGCCGCCCAGACCGGCGGTCACGAACACCATATCCGAGCCGTCGATCGCCTCGTAGATCTCGTCTTGGGACTCCAGTGCGGCCTCCTCGCCGACCTGGGGGAGCGAGCCCGCGCCGCGCCCCTGGGTCTTCTGTTCGCCCATCAGGATCTTGGTGTCGGCCTCGATTTCGACGAGGTGCTGGACGTCGGTGTTGGCGGCGACGAGCGTCGCGCCCTCGATGCCCTCCTCGTGCATTCGGTTGACGGTGTTCCCCCCGGCACCGCCGCAGCCGACGACCGTGATGTCGGTCTGGAGGTCGACCAGGACCTCCTGGAGTTCTTCGTCGGTCATCGTCCCGGTTCGTGGCGCCTCGTCGTCGGCGTCGACGGGGCTCCCATCCCCCGTCTCCTCGGCCTCGTCTATTGCGTCGTCGACGATGGAGTCCATTGTATGGCCATCCGTACCGGATACAGCCTAATTATCTTTCCCCCTTTTGTCTGACGCGCGTCTGACGCGCAGACGGTTCGAGGCGGCCGTTCGCGGGAATTATTCGAAATCGGCCGCGGATCCGACGCCCGGAGCGGACTCAGAACTGATATCGGGCTCGGGAAGCGGGAACCGCGCGGTCTCGGTCGTCCGGACCTCCTCGGGGGCGACCTCCCGGCCGTCGACCTCGACGGCCTCCCCCGCGGCCAGCCGGCCGAAGGCGGGGCCCTCCGGGACGCCGGCCTCCGCGGCGGCCGCCGGGTCGAACGTCTCCCGGGTCGCGGCGACCTCGCGGTCGGTCGCCGCGACGTCGTCGTACTTCTCGCGGAGGATTCGACAGACCGCGTCGACGAGCGCGTCGAGGGAGTCTGCGTCGGTGACGGCGGCGCGGCCGCGCGGCTTCGTGCCGCCCTCGACCGTCTCGAAGGCGAGGACGCGCTCGGCGACCGCGTCGAACGTCGCCTCCCGGTCGATGCCGGCGGCCTCCGCGAGCAGGTCGTCGGGGAGGGGGACGACGGTGACCGCGTCGGCCGCACTCGACGAGGCGGCCTCGGCCGGCGCGCCGAACCGCAGTCCGTCGTCGATCGAATCCAGGTCGTCGGCGCCGTCGAGCGCGTCCACGAGCGCGAGGTCGACGCCGCTCGTGACGCGGAGCCACGTCTCGTCGACGACGCGGTAGCCCAGGTCCTCGATCACGGCCCGGAGGTCAGAATCGGAGCCGGAGTCGCCGTCGGCGACGAGCGCCCGGGTCGCCGCCGACTGCGCGAAGGCCCGGTGGACGATCTCGGCGTTGGCCTCGGGCGCGCCCATCGACTGCCGGACCCAGTCGGCGGCGACGTGGCCCACGCGCCAGTCGGTCTCGCGGAGGACCCGCTCGAACTGCGGGGCGTAGTGGCCGCCGCCGAAGCCGACGACGTGGCGGCGCTGCGGCGGCTCCGACTCCGACTCTGACTCGGCCGCCTCGGCGTCGGCCCCGACGCCCGACAGCTCCAGCACCGCGCGGGCGACCGCCTCGGCGCCGTCGGGATCGCTCCACTCGGACTCGCTGCTGCCGAGTTCGACGAACAGCGAGGGCGCGCCGACGTCCGAGGGGCCGTGGTGGGTACACTCGATGCCGACGTCGTAGCCGTCGGGCGCGTGGCGGTCGAACGCCGCCAGAATCGCGCGCTGGACGTTCGGACAGGCACGGGCGAGTTCGCCCCGCTCGCCGCCGAACTCCGCGGGGCCGAAGTTCCCGGTGAAGTGCGCCGTCAGGAGCGGGCCGGTCTCGCCCGCGTGCCGCGAGAGGAAGGCGACGAACTCCGGCTCGGTCGAGAAGGCGTCGGCGACGCCCGAGAGTTCGAGGTGCCACTCCTCGAAGGTCCGGAGCTCGAAGTCGCCGTGGCGGTAGTACGTCCCGCCGCCGTCGGCGTCGCTCCGGGCGTCATCGGTCCGCGCCTCCCAGTCGACGAGCGAGCGGAGCGCCTCGCCGATCGCGACCGACGCGTCGTCCGCCCGGCTCACTACGAGTCCGATCACGCTCGGCTCTGATCGCTCGGCGGTGTAAAAGGTCTCGAAGCGACGGTGGTCGGAACGATCGGGGGATGGAGCGACCGGAGCGATGGAGCGACCGGAGCGATGGAGCGATCGGCGTCAGTCCGCGTGCTCGGGCTCCGGAATCGGCTGACCGCGGATGTTCGCGACCGTGCGCTCGCCGAGCAGCCGGAGCTCCTCCCGGCGCGTGGCGAGGAGCGCGACGCCGAGGACGACGTACAGCGCGGTGTAGGCCAACAGGACGTAGATCGAGTACGTCTCCGCGAGCGCCTCGGGGTAGATCCGGATGAACGCGAACTCGATGAGCACCTGCGAGACGAAGAGCACGAGGAGGACCACCGCCTCGCGGACGCTGATCCGGAAGTTCACGAGCACCGCCAAGGCGAAGAAGCTCTGGGCGGCGGTGAGCCAGATTTCGGCGGCCTGCTTGAAGTCGAACGGCAGGACGCCGTAGCGGCCGAGCGAGATGCTGTAGACGACCGCCAGCGTCCCGATGAGCAGCGTCCACTGATTGAGCTTCGAGGAGATCAGGGCGTTGAACGCCGCGGTCGCGCGGGCCTTGTTCACCAGGTACGCCGTGACGATGAGTTCGGGGCTCTCGGAGGCCAGCGGGGCGATCCACTGGATCATGAAGAACTCCGGGATGCCGTACTGGAGCCCGAGGTCTTCGAGGCCGTGGGCGAAGGGCTCGACCGCGGTGAGGATCAGGAAGCCGGAGTAGACGAAGAGCGTGAGGACGACCGGGATCCGCGCGTTGCGGGGTTTGGCCTGGAAGTACGCGGGCACGCCGACCTGCTCGTCGTGGTCGTCGACGTCGCCGCGGACGATGATCGCGATGTAGGTCGCGTACAGCCCCACGAGGACGATCGTGTCGACGGCGCCGATGCCGCCGCTGAGCGGCACGAAGAAGGCGAAGACGGTCGCGAGGAACAGAAAGAGAATCTCGGTGGCGATGCTCGGGTCGAGCTTGACCGCGTCGCGGAGGCGGCCCTCGCGGTCGACGACGCTCCGGTCGTCGCCGGTGCCCGTGGTGGCCTTGTAGATCGAAAAGAGCGCGATGCCGGACCAGCCCAGCCCGATGAGGATCCGGTTCGCGCCGGTCATGTTCGCGACCGCGAGGTTCGCCTTCGCAGGATCGGTCGCCGCCTGCCAGGCGTAGAGCGCGTCGACCGCGTACTCGGGCGCGACGGCCAGGACCGCCAGGACGGCGAGCGCGAACGCCCGCGGGACGTCCTTCTCGGCCGTCTCGGCGCCCCACGCGAGCAGGAACGACGCGCCGAGGACGGCGAGCCCGCTGACGGCGACGGTGGTCAGCGGGGCGAACCCCTCGGCGACGCCCGTCGCCCAGACGGCGACCCACGGGAGCGTCAGGGCGACGGCGCCGCCCAGCGCGGTGAGCGGATGGCGCAAGCGAGAAGTCATCACCGGAGCTACGGACCCTTCCGCGCCTATTTCTTGTGGTTCGGAGATTCGCCCGGCTTCGGCCCCGACCGCGAGAGCCGCCGCGGAGCCACCATTTAATTCGGTCGCCGGCCGACGGAGGGGTATGCAGGTATTCGGACTCCTCGGGAACCCCGTCGAGCACTCGCTGTCGCCGCCGATGCACGAGGCGGCCTACGAGGCGCTCGGCCTGGACGCCCGCTACGTCACCTTCGAGCCCGACCGCGACGCCGCGGCCGCGGCCGTCGAGAGCGCCGAGACGCTGGGGATCGCGGGGCTGAACGTCACCATCCCGTTCAAGCAGGACGTCCTCGATGCGGTCGAGCCCGACGACGTCGCCCGCCGCGTCGGCGCCGTGAACACGATCGACTTCTCCACGACGCCGCCGACCGGCCACAACACCGACGTCGCGGGCGTCGAGCGCTCCTTCGCCCACCACGGCGTCGACCTGGAAGAGCGAGACGCGGTCGTCGTCGGCGCGGGCGGCGCGGGGCGGGCGGTCGCGTTCGCGCTCGCCGACGCGGGCGCGAGCGTCCACGTCGCGAACCGGACGGTCGAGCGCGCGGAGTCGCTGGCGGCGGACGTCCCCGGCGCGACCGCGGGCGGCCTCGACACGCTCGATCGGGTCGCAGACGCCGACGTCCTGGTCAACGCGACGAGCGTCGGGATGGAGCCCGACGACGACGTGACGCCCGTCGATGCCGAGTACCTCCACGGCGACCTCGCGGTGCTGGACGCCGTCTACGCGCCGATCGAGACGCGGCTCCTCCGGGAGGCCGCAGCGGAGGGCGCGACGACGATCGACGGCGCCTGGATGCTGCTGTTCCAGGGCGTCGAGGCGTTCGAGCGCTGGACCGGCCGCGACGCCCCGGTCGACGCGATGAACGAGGCGCTGCGGGCGGAGCTGTAACGCGGACGCCGCGGGCGACGGGTGGCTCTCGGCGGGCGACGGGTCAGCAGTGGCTCGCGGCGGGCCCGACCGCCGGCGAGTCGATCTCGACTTCCAGGATGGTCGCCGACTGGCCGTCGTCGGGCCGGTGGACCATCCGGTAGACCTCGCCCTCGCAGGCGTGATTGAGCGCGCCGTCGCTGCCGTACCCGTCGATGTGGGCGTAGTCGCCGGCGGTGAGCGGGCCGTCGGTGGTCCAGACCTGGTCCCACCGCACCGCGTTGCCGTCGCCGTCGACGACGCAGAAGTCCTCGCCGGGTTCGATCCGTCCCCCGGTGAGCGTGATGTTCACGTACGGGCGGTCGTCGGTGTTGCCGGCGCCGTCGGCGACGTACTCCGTCTGGTGGCGGTACTGCGGCGTGGGTTCGCTCGGCATCTCGATGCCGAGGAGGAGGCCGCCGAAGACCGCGACGATCGCGACGAGGATCGCCAGCATCAGCGCCGTGCCGATCGCGGGCGAAACCGCACGCGTCGAGCCCCGGATGGAGGGGTCCATAGACCGAGGTCCCGCCCGTCACGGATCAGTGTTCCCTCCGGAGTATCGGATCTGAAACTGCGGTGTCACGTGCGGCCGCGCGGCAGTATCGTCGTCAGTCGTGAGTCATCAGTCGTCGGCGTCCGATTCGACCGTCCGGGAGGCCCGGCGGCTGGCGCGCTCGATGAACTCCTCGGGCAGTTCGTCGATCTCGCCCGCCTGGACGCCCCACAGGTGGGCGTAGAGGCCGTCCTCGGCGAGCAGTTCCTCGTGGGTGCCGCGCTCTTTGATCCGGCCGTCTTCGAGGACGACGATCCGGTCTGCGTCCTTGATCGTCGACAGTCGGTGGGCGATGCTGAAGGTCGTCCGGTCCTCGGTGAGGCGGTCGAGCGACCGCTGGATCAGCATCTCCGTTTCGGTGTCGACGTCGGAGGTCGCCTCGTCGAGGACGAGGATGTCGGGGTCGCGGAGCACCGCGCGGGCGATCGAGAGCCGCTGGCGCTGGCCGCCCGAGAGTTTCACGCCGCGCTCGCCGATCTCGGTGTCGTAGCCGTCCGGGAGGTTCTCGATGAACTCGTGGGCCTCGGCGGCCTTCGCGGCCTCGACGACCTCCTCGTGGGTCGCGCCGAAGGTGCCGTACCGGATGTTCTCCGCGACGGTCCCGTAGAACATAAACGTCTCCTGGCTGACGTAGCCGATCGACTTCCGGAGGCTGGGAATCGTCACCTCGCGGACGTCGGTTCCGTCGATCGAGATCGATCCCTCGTCGACGTCGTACATCCGGAGCAGCAGTTTGAGGACCGTGGATTTCCCTGCCCCGGTCGGGCCGACGAGCGCGAGCGTCTCGCCGCCGTCGACCGCGAAGGAGACGTCCTCGATCGTCGTCTCCTCGGCGTCGTAGCCGAAGGTGACGTCGTCGTAGACGACGCGGCCCTCGTCGACGGCCAGCGCTTCGGCGTCGGGCGCCTCTTCGATCCGCGCGGGCTCGTCCATCAGCCCGAAGATCCGCGCGGCCGACGCGTAGGCCCGCTGGTACATATTGATGATCTGGCCGAACTGCGCCATCGGCCAGATGAACCGCTGGGTGAAGAGGATGAAGCCGACGAACTCCCCGGGAGTGAGCCCGCCCGTGAAGAAGAACGGCGCGCTCCCGGTCTGCTGGTAGGTGAGCACCCAGACGCCGCCGAGGACGAAGGTGAGCACGAAGCCGATCCCCGAGAGGACCCGCAGCCCGGGGAAGAACTTGATCCGCGTGCCGATCGCCTCCCAGTTGGCGTCGAAGTAGTCCTGTGAGACGTCGTCGACGCGGTCGGACTCGAAGTCCTCGGTGTTGGCGGACTTGATGACGCCGATGCCGCCGAGGTTGTTCTCCAATCGGGAGTTGAGCTGGCCGACCGACGAGCGGACCTCGGCGTACTGCGGCTGGATCGTCTGCACGAAGCGGTAGGTGAAGAAGGCGATGAGCGGGACGACGACGAGCGTGACGAGCGCGAGCTGCCAGTTCCAGTACAGCAGGATGCCGGCGATGCCGAGCACCATCACGCCCAGCCGGAACGCGGAGTTCATCCCGTCGTTGAGGAATCTTTCCAATCGGTTGACGTCGTTCGAGAGGATCGACATCATCTCGCCGGTCTGCTTGTCGGCGAAGAAGTCCATGTTCAGCCGCTGCATCTTGTCGTAGGTGTCGGTCCGGACCGCGTGCTGGATGTGCTGGGCGAAGGCGTTCCAGCCCCAGTTGCGCGTCCAGTGGAAGGCCGCGCCGCCCAGGAAGGAGACCGCGATGAGCCCGGCCGAGAGGTAGAGCTGGTCGATCTGCGTCGCCGGGAGCCACGCGTCGGGCACGAGCCACAGCGAGAAGGGCCGCGTGTCGAAGAAGATCGAGTCGACCGCCACCGCCAGGAGGATCGGCGGCAGGAGGTCGAGCACGCGAGCGACGACGCTGGAGACCAGCCCGACGAGGAACGCGGTGGCGTTGTCGCGGCCGTACTCCGCGAAGAGCCGCCGCATCGGGTTCTCCGCGCGCTCGCGTTGGCGCTCGAAGGGGTCGTCGTCGTCAGCGGGGACGTCCATCGTCGCCTCTCGGGGCTCGTCGGACCTAAAGGGTCGGTTCGGAGCCGAATTCCCCGGTGATCGGCGACGAGGGCCTAGAGCGATCGCTCCTCGACGTCGGGGTCGATCCCCGCCTCGACGAGGTCCTCGCGGATCCGCGCCCGGAGCGGATCGGGCACGGTGTCGCGGGCGACGGGCACGGCCGTCTCGCCGTCGCCCTTCACCTTCCAGTAGAGCACGCACGCGGAGGGCGCGTAGAACTCGATGCTGTACCGATCGCCCGCCCCTTCGTAGTGCGCCCGCGCCGCGTACCCCTCGGCGTGCCAGCCGTCGAGGGCGTCGAGGGCGTCGACCCGGTCGTCCTCTGCCATACGCCGACGCACGGACGCGACCGCCCTCGGCCTTTCGCTTCTCTTTCGCTTTTCGCTTTCGCGACCGATTACGCCTCCTCGTCCGGTCCCCAGCGGCCCGCTATCTCGACGCGGTCGCCGATCTCGATGCCGCGGTCGACGGTGTAGTTGTACGGGACTTCGAGGACGTACTGCCCGCGGCCGGCGTAGCGGGTCAGCTCAGAGTCAGACGTGCCTTCGGGCGGGAGCTCGGCGTGGTGGATCTGCGTGATCCTCCCGTCGGCGCCGATGAAGACGATGTCGAGCGGGAAGGCCATCTCGCGCATCACGTACGCGTGGCGCTCCTCGGCGTCGTGGACGAAGAGCATCCCCTCGTTCGGCCCCAGGGAGTCGGTGTCGCTGAGTCCGGTGTAGCGCTTCTGGAAGGTGTCGGCGACGCGGGCGTCGACCGACGCGAGCGTCTCGCCGGTGTCCGCGTCGACGACGGCGACGGTCGTGCGCTCGTAGTCGCCGATCGGAAGCAGGCCGGGGTTCGTCGCGACCGCGACGGCGCCGAGCGCGAGGAGGACGGCGAGAGCGAGAGCGATCGCGTAGAGCGTCCGTCGATCGGGCATATGACGGGGTTCGAGTGGACGGGCCTAAGCGTTCCGTCGCTCGGGATTGGAAACGGTTATACACGTGAGCGGACTCGTTTCGCCTGCGGGCTCGTGGTCTAGTGGTTATGACGCTTCCCTTACAAGGAAGAGGTCGGTGGTTCGAATCCGCCCGAGCCCACTGAAATCTGCGAGCGACAGCGAGCAGGATTTCTGTTACTGAGGGCGATTCGAACTCAGAGAGTCGCAGCGCCGAGCGGAGCGAGGCGACCGTCTCTCGATTAGTTCGAATCCGCCCGAGTGCGACAGAACCCCTACGACGCTCGAAGCGATGGGATCACTCCGAGTCCCGGCTGCGGAAGCGACTCCCGCGGCCGAAGAGCCGCTCGCGGAGCGTCCGGTCGGAGGGCCGCTCGGCGAGCAGGACCGACGCCTCGACGTGGTGCGAGACCGAGAAGTGCAGCGAGTCGGTGACGAGCCGCGAGAGTAGGCCGCGCTCTGTCGCGCCGAGGATGAGCATCGTCGAGTCGGCCGCGCGTCGCTCGATGGCGTCCTCGACGTCGCCGGCGGTGTCGATCGTACGCGTCGCGTCCGAGAGGTCCTTGCGCTCGGCCCACTCGTCGAGGAACGCCTCGCCGGCCTCGCGCTCGTCGTCGCCGTCGACGACGTGGAGCAGTTCGACGGCCGAGTCCGCGACCGACTGGAGCGTCCGCGCGATCTCGCCGCCGAGTTCGGAGTCGAGTCCCGCGGCGATCGGCAGGAGGAGCCGCGAGGGGTCGAGGCCGCGGTCCTTGATCACGAGGAAGTCACACGGCAGGCGGTTCGTCAGCTCGTCGATCGGCCGCTCGGCGCGGGCGGACTTCCACAGCCGGTCCTCGCCCCAGCCCATCGCCACGAGGTCCGGCCGGGTCCGGCGCGCCCGGTCGAAGACCGCCTCGAAGGACCGCGAGGAGACGATCGTCGAGGTCTCGAACGCGACGTCGTAGCCCTCCGCCGTCCGTTCGAGATCGGCGAGCAGCCGTTCGGACTCCCGGCCGATCCGCTGGGTCTGGGCGTGGCTCGTGATGCGATCGGGCGTCTGGACGATGTGGACCGCGTGGACGGTTCCCTGCTCGCGGTCGGAGGCGAGCTTGCACGCGAACTCCACCAGCCGGGACTCCGTTCGGGGGTTCGCGATCGGCACGAGGATCCGGTAGGAGTCGGGATCGCGGACGATGTCCCCGAGCGTGTCGACGACGGGGACATAGGAGCGCCCCGCCAGATTTCCGAGGACCCACTCCCGCGGCGAGAGCCGCCGCATATGCTCGAAGCGGTCGACCTCCAGGCGTCGCTCGCTGGTCTGGTAGTAGTTCACGACCGTGACGAGGAGCACCCCACCGATCGTGTTACCCAAGAGGACCGGGAGAACGAAGCCACCGAGGCCAGACACGAGCCCCAGGTCGCCGACGAGAACTAGGAACACGACTTCCGTGAAGGAGACGACGACGTGAAAGAGGTTGCCGAGCGGGATCGCCAGGAACGCCAGGTAGACGATGGCGATGCGGGAGATGGTATCGCGCGCGGCGAAGTTCATCCAGACGACGCCGGCGACGATGAGCCCCGCGAAGACGGCCTTGAAGAACAGCGCCGACGCCGGCGTCACGACGCCCTTCTCCGCGATGTCGGTCGCCGTGCGCATCGTCGCCGGATCGAAGACGCCGCCGTACGCGAGGACGACCGCGCCCGCGCCCCCGCCGAGGAAGTTCCCCGCGAGGACGATCAGCCAGTGGCGGAGGAGCGCCGGGATCGACGCCAGCCGTTCGAGCGTGAGCGCCACCGGCGGGAGGGTGTTTTCGGTGTACAGTTGGTAGCCGCCGATGATGATGTAGACGAACCCGAGCGGGTACAGGAGCGACGCGATCACCCGGCTGTCGGTCCCGGTCGACATCGACGCGTAGAGGAGGAACGTGATCGTGATCGCGAAGCCGGCGGCCAGGCCGCTGAAGAACAGTTCCCGCGTCCCCGACGTGATCTCGTGGTCCGCGTCGGCGACGATCCGCTGGAACACCTCGTCCGAGGAGAAGCGGTCGGGAACGACCTCGCCGGACGAGGGCACGCCGTTCGACGACCGAGCGTCCGCGTCGTCCGGGTTCGGGTCCGAGTCGCGCATCACCGAACCGAACCGGGGCATCGTGAAAAAAGATGCTGGTCGAGAAGAGCCCACCGGCGTCGGCGTCGAGGCCGTAGCGCGACGGGACACTCGCCGGACGCTTCCGCCATATCCGGGCCCGAGCGGCCGCGACGGGGACGCCGTCCCGCGTCGACGGCCCGCGGACGGCGCGGCGATCCGAAACCCTTTTTTATATACTGGGCTTCGGTCGAACTGCGCGCCGCCTTAGCTCAGACTGGGAGAGCACTCGACTGAAGATCGAGCTGTCCCCGGTTCAAATCCGGGAGGCGGCATTTTCCTGCGAACGAAGTGAGCAGTGAAAACGCCCCCGACCGCGATTTGAACTAGACCAGAAAGGCGCAGCGGAGCGAGCATTTCTGGACGTAGTTCATCCGGGAGGCGGCATGTTCCTGCATCTTCGTGAACGGAATGAGCAGTGAAAAGGATCCGAGTAGCGTCCATTGCACACCGACACCGGTCGGGAGATCCGCTCGCGATCTCGGATCGCTGCCACGCGGGCAGGCACGCGGTCCGTCGCCGACGACACGCACACGCTCGGCGTGAGACGGGGACGCACCTCAGGACATCGGATAGACCATCTCGCGGAAGGCCTCGCCGTCCGTCTCGGGGGAGACGAGGTGTTGATTCCCGTCGATCCACTGGCCCATCGGGGTGGTGAAGTCGGTGGGGCGGCCGTAGTCGTCGAAGCCGAAGCTCCCCGAGACCGTCTCGTAGGTGCCCGAGCGGATCGCGTCGCGGACGGTCGCGCGGTCGGTCGCCTCGGCGGCGTTGACGGCCTGTTCGGCCACCTGCGTGAGGTTGTACGACGCGCCGACCATCACGGGCAGGAGCTCCCCGGAGGCGATGTCGTAGGTGTCGCGGTAGGTCTGGATCATCTGTTCGTTGCCGTTGCCGGTCAGGCCCGGCACCCACCCGGGCGACATCAGCACGTGCTCGCCGGCCTCGCCCATCGCGGACCACCACGAGCTCGTGTCGGCGGCGCGGGTGAACTGGATGAGCTTCGGCGAGTAATCGGAGTTATTGATCTGCTGCATCGCCGTGATGCCGCCGTCGGGAGCCGGCGTGTCCAGGAGGACCTCCGCACCCGCCGACTGCGTCTCGGAGATGAGCGTCGTGAAGTCCTTGGAGTGGAGCTGGTGTTTCCCGCGGAAGACGACCTCGTAGCCGCCGTCGGTGAGCGTCTGCTCCCACATATCTGCCATCTCGATGCTCCAGTTGGTGTTCGGCGCCCAGATGGCCACCTTCGAGGGCCGCTCGCTCTCGGGGATGAGATCGAGCGCGTTTTTCGTCCCTCGGGTGTGGTCAGTGCTGACGGGGAACGGCGTCGACGTCCACTCGAAGCCCTGCTGTTCGTGGACCTTGTCGCCGGAGCTGGCGATCTTCAAGAACGGGATCTCCGAGCGCTCGGCGACGGCCGCTGCCGCGAGGTTGAGCACGCCCGCGAAGCTTCCCCAGAGCATATCCACGTCGTTGTTGCTGATGATGCTCTGGAGCCCCTCGCGGACCTTCTTCGGGGTCGACTCGTCGTCGCGGACGATCAGTTCGACCTCCTGGCCGTGGAGGCCGCCGTTGTCGTTGATCCGCTGGACGCCCATCTCGTAGCCCCGTTTGAGGTCCTGTCCGAGCGAGGAGAACACGCCCGTCTCCGGGATCGTCGCCCCGATCGTGTACGTCCCGCTCGAACTCGATCCGGTCACGGTCCCCGAGTCGGAGTCCGTCTCGGAGTCCCCTCCCGAACCCGAGTCGGACTCCGTGTCCGATTCCGATCCCGATCCGCCGGAACAGCCCGCGAGTCCGGCCAGTCCAGTCGTCACTACGAGCCCGCTACCACGGAGATACTGCCGCCGATTGATTGTCACGGTTTATGACACCAAATTTCGGGTTGTGAGTTTGTTATATAAGTACGGTGATTTGCACAGAGAAATCCGATATTTCCGGATCAGAGGTGTCCAAAACACTAAATTGCAGGCTCTGCCGCTCTATCGACGAAATGGAATTTTCGCCCCAATCTGGTGATTCAGAGCGTGA
This sequence comes from Halobellus sp. MBLA0158, assembly GCF_041477585.1. Lineage (NCBI taxonomy): Archaea > Methanobacteriati > Methanobacteriota > Halobacteria > Halobacteriales > Haloferacaceae > Halobellus > Halobellus rubicundus. The sequence goes on along the minus strand of NZ_JBGNYA010000001.1, from coordinate 864,286 downwards.
AAATTCGCTTATCCACCGAAAACGGATGTGATAGCCGTTCAAATTCTGTCCGATATACGAGTATTGTATTTAATTCTACTTATTTCTTAAATACTGATTTTTATTTTACTTGATAGTCAAAGATAGAATAGGAGTTAATCTCGATCTGAAAATGAGTGTGTACTCTCAGAAAATTCTATTTTCAGTCGTTCTATTTGTCCGCTATTGTCGGATTCATATCCTGGGAAAATCGGAGAGTCGAATCGAGGAACGGAACGATCCGCCGACACGTTCTCGGCGGCGGGGTTCGAAGCGTGCGTATGGTCGAGATGGAGTACGCGGAGGCGTACGGGACGCGGGTTCCGAAAGTGGGGCTCGGCACGTGGCAGCTCACCGGCGAGACGTGCTACGAGGCGGTGTCGACCGCGCTGGATCTGGGATACCGACACATCGACACCGCACAGCTCTACGAGAACGAATCCGAGGTGGGCCGAGCGATCGCCGACAGCGACGTCGACCGCGAGGACGTCTTCCTGACGACGAAGGTCGCGCCGGGGAACGCCCGCTACGACGACGTCCTCGAATCGACCGAGGGAAGCCTCGATCGGCTGGACACGGAGTACGTCGACCTCCTCTTGCTCCACTGGCCGAATCCCCTCGTGTCGGTCGGCGATACGATGGCGGCGATGGACCGGCTGGTCGAAGAGGGCGCCGTAGAAAACGTCGGCGTCAGCAACTTCCCGCGCGTCCTGCTCGACCGCGCTCGCGACGCCGCCGACGCGGACGTCGTGACGAATCAGGTGCAGTTCCACCCGTACAAGCCCCAGCGCGGGATGCTCGGCCACTGCCAGGAGGAGGGGCTCTTCCTCACGGCCTACAGCCCGCTGGCCCGCGGCGAGGCGCTCGACGACCCCGACGTGCGGCGGCTCGCCGAGGCGTACGACAAAACGCCCGCGCAGGTCGTCCTCCGGTGGGCGACCCAGCACCGCGACGTCGTCGTGATCCCGAAGTCCGCGAGCGAGGCGCACCTCGAACAGAACCTCGCGCTCTTCGACTTCAAGCTCACCCGCTCGGAGATCGACGAGCTCACGAAGCCCTCGCTGCTCAAATCGAGCGCCGCGATGCTCGGCGGGGTGCTGAGCGAGTTCCGCTCCTGATGGCGGCCGCGACGCGACGGCCGCGCCGGCTCGCGGTCGCCTGGCTCGCCATCGTCCTGCTCGCGTCGGTGGTCGATCCCTCGGGAGTGCTCCCAGCCCAAGGGGCGAACGGCTCCGCCGGCGGCGGCCTCGCGATCGGACTCGACACCTGGCTACACCTCGGGGCGTACTCGGTCCTGGCGTGGCTCCTCGCGGCCGCGTTCGACGCCTCCGGTCCTCGGAGGGGCGCCGCGCTCCTCGCGGTCGTCGTCGCGTTCGCGGTGGGCGTCGGCGTCGAGATCATCCAAGCACCGATCGCGGCCCGCACCGCGAGCATCGCCGACGCGGTCGCGAACGCCGTCGGGGCGGTGGTCGGCGTCGCGGCTCGGACGGCGTGGGAGAGGGTGGTCGGAGCGAGTCCGTCGGAGGGGTGAGGTGACCGACCCGCGCGGTCGAACGACGCGCAGTTTTTACCCGGCGAAGGCGAACTCCGGGGGAGATGGCGGTTACGACGCTCCACCGACCCGCCCACCGGGACGCGCTGGGGCTCCTCGAATCGGCGTTCGGCGACGGCCGGCTGGTGACGGCCTTCGGCCGCTGCACCGTCGAGTACGACGGCCGGGCCGCATCGAGCCTCGGCCCCGGCGACCGGCTCGTCGTCTGCAAGCCCGACGGGGCGATCCTCGTCCACACCGACGAGGGGCGCGAGCCCGTGAACTGGCAGCCGCCGGGCTGTACGCACCGCGCGAGCGTCCGCGACGGTCGGCTGCGGATCCGGAGCGAGCGCACCTCGCCGGACGAAGTCCTCGACGTCGCCTTCGAGCGGATCGAGCAGGTGACGGCCTACGAGGTCGACGACCGGAGCGACCTGACGCTGACCGGCAGCGAGGAGGACCTCCGCCGGCGGATCCTCGACGAGCCCGACCTCGTCGAGCCGGGGTTCGAGCCGATCGCGACCGAGCGGGAGACCGCCGCCGGACCGGTCGACGTCTTCGGCAGCGACGAGGCGGGGCGGCCGGTCGTCGTGGAGTTGAAGCGGCGGCGCGTCGGCCCCTCGGCCGCGAGCCAACTCCGGCGCTACGTCGAGGCCGTCGACGAGGAGTTCCCCGACGAGGGCGTCCGCGGCGTCCTCGTGGCGCCCTCCGTGACCGACCGGACGGCCGCGCTCTTGGACGAGCGGGACCTGGAGTTCGTCGCGCTGGAGCCGGTCGACGGCGACGGGGACTCATAGCGGCGGTCCGACGACGTGGCCGCGGGCGAGTCGGCGCACAGTTCGAAGCGCTTTTAGGTCGTATGGGCGTTCTCCTTCACAAGTAACTATGTCCGACAAACCCGCCTCGATGTACCGGGAGCTGTCGAAACCGTCGTACACGCGACGCGAGTACATCACCGGCATCCCCGGCTCGAAGATCGCACAGCACAACATGGGCAACCTCAAGACCGGTCCCCAGGACTACGAGGTCCAGATCAGCCTCCGCATCGAAGAGGAGTGCCAGATCCGCCACGGGTCGCTCGAGTCCGCGCGGCTGTCGGCGAACCGCGTGATGCTCAAGGAGGTCGGCCAGGAGAACTACAAGATGGTCCTCCGGAAGTTCCCCCACCAGGTCCTGCGCGAGAACAAGCAGGCGACCGGTGCGGGCGCGGACCGCGTCTCCGACGGGATGCGCCAGGCGTTCGGCAAGCCCGTCGGCACGGCCGCGCGGGTCCAGGCGAACGAGCGCATCTTCACGGTCTACTGCGACCCCGAGGACGCCGACGTCGCCAAGGACGCGCTGCGCCGCGCCTACAACAAGATGTCGCCGCCGTGCCGCATCGACGTCGAGAAGGGCGAGAAGCTGCTGGTCTCGTAGAGCCGCCGGCTCCGACCCCACCGCTTTTTGCACCGTCGCTCCGTTCTCGTAGCCGATGCTTCGCCTGGCCGTGACGACCGCGGCGGAGACGTTCGAGCGGATGCGCGAGCCGCTCGCCGACCGCGGAATCGCCGTCGAACACCTGCAGGCCTCGGAGCGAGCGGTCGATCTGACCGAACCGCCCGACCGCGACGTCGACGTCGGATTCGTCTACCCGAGCCGGCTGATGGAGGGCGGCGTCGTCGACGGCAAACACGGGATCCCGTGGGTGAACGGCCGCGATGCGGTCGCGACCTCGCGGAACAAGGCAGGGGTGATCGCCGCGCTCGCCGGCGCGGACGTGCCCGTCCCCGAGACGAAGCTCGTCTCGAACCCCGTCGACGAGGAGGAAGTCCTCGCGGCCGCGTCCGACCTCGACTTCCCAGTGGTCGTCAAGCCGAACTCGACGACCCGGGGCGTCGGCGTCGCGAAGGCGCCCGACCTCGACTCCCTGCTCGGGATCGTCGACTACCTGAACCTCGTCCACGACTACCGGGCGACCGGCGACAAGTCCTACCTCCTCCAGGAGTTCCTCCCCGACGCGCGCGACTACCGAGTGATGGTGCTGGACGGCGAGGTCGTCGGCGGGGTCGAGCGCCGGCTGCCCGCGGACGCACACAGCGCCGGCCGGTGGAAGCACAACGTCCACCGGGGCGCGTCGGCGCGTCGGATCGACGTCCCCGGGGAGCTTCGGGACCTCGCCGTCGAGACGGCGGACGTCCTCGGCATCGACTACCTCGGCGTCGATATCCTGGTCTCGGACGGGCGGGCGGTCGTCTCCGAGACGAACGCCCGGCCGACCATCGACGACGGGAAGTACGAGGCGGGATTCTGGGACCGGCTGGCGGGCGTGATCGAGCGGACGGCGGAGAACGGCGGCTGAGGTCGGGTCGGTCCGAGGACGACCCGGTCGATCAGTCGAGGTCGATCGACGCGGAGTCGTCGATCTTCGCCAGGGTGACCTGGAGGATGCCGTTGTTGAAGGAGGCGCTGGCGGAGTGTTCGTCGACGCGGGTCGGGAGGCGGATCCGCTCGTCGTACTCGCGGCGCGGGCCCGCCGCGGAGATCGTGAGCACTTCGCCGTCGCACTGGAGTTCGACGGCGTCCTTCGAGACGCCCGGGAGGTCGGCGACGAGTCGGAGCTCCTCGCCCTCGTCGTAGATGTCGACGTGGGTCTCGGAGGCGAATCCGGAAGCGTCGCTGCCGGTCATTTCGTCCATCATCCGTTCGATCCCGTCGAAGAAGTCGTCGAACGGGTCGTCACGGTCGTCTCTCATCACCGGGTAGTAGGTCGGTTCCGATGAAAAGCCTTCTCCCCGCGGCGGAATCGACCAGTCCGGCGATTCGCCCCGTCCACGAGGAACGGAGACGGACGATGCCTGAACGGTCAAATCCGGGGGTGGCGTGCGTCCGCCGAGGGTCCCGCAGCCACGCCGCGCACGGACAGACGAAATCGGAACCTCAGCCCTTCTTTATCGACGCTTCGCCCGAATCAGCCGGGGGTGCGTCACCGGGATTCAAGTAGGAGGAGCAGGTGTACTCGGATATGAGTGAAAAGTATGAAACCGACGCCGCGGCCGACGCCGACGAGACCGTTCGTGTCGCCCTGAACGGCTTCGGGCGGATCGGCCGGAACGTCCTGCGGGCCGTCCGGGCGGATCCCCGCATCGAACTCGTCGGGATCAACGACGTGATGGACTTCGAGGATATGGCCTATCTCGCGAAGTACGACACCGTGATGGGCCGGCTCGACGCGATCGACCGCGACGGCGACACGCTGCTCGTCGGCGACAGCTCCGTCCCGCTGTTCAACGTCCAGAACCCCACCGAACTCCCCTGGGACGACCTCGACGTCGACGTGGCCCTGGAGTGTACCGGCATCTTCCGCACCCACGAGGACGCCTCGGCCCACCTGGAGGCCGGCGCCGACAAGGTCATCATCTCCGCGCCGCCGAAGGGCGAGACGCCCGTGAAGCAGTTGGTCTACGGCGTCAACCACGACATCTACGACGGCGAGGACGTCGTCTCGAACGCCTCCTGTACGACCAACTCCGTGAGCCCGGTCGCGAAGGTGCTCGACGAGGAGTTCGGCATCGAGAGCGGCCTCCTCACCACGGTCCACGCCTACACCGGGAGCCAGAACCTCGTCGACGGCCCGATGGCGAAGACCCGGCGAGGGAGGGCCGCCGCCGAGAACATCGTCCCGACCTCCACGGGCGCCGCGCAGGCGACGACCGAGATCCTCCCCCAGCTCGAAGGGAAACTCGACGGGATGGCGATCCGCGTCCCCGTCCCGAACGGCTCGATCACGGAGCTCGTGGTCGACCTCGACGCCGCGCCGACCGTCGAGGAGATCAACGACGCCTTCCGCGACGCCGCCGACTCGGGCCCGCTCGCGGGCGTCCTGGGCTACACCGACGACGAGGTCGTCTCCTCGGACATCCTGGGACTGCCGTTCTCCTCGACGGTCGACCTTAAGTCGACAAATGAAGTCAACGGCGGCGGCCTCTACAAGATCCTGACGTGGTACGACAACGAGTACGGCTTCTCGAACCGGATGCTCGACGTCGCCCACTACGTCACTCACGGGTGAGTCGCGTCCGGGCCCGATCCGCGCCCCGGATCGGAGCCGATCCGAGTAGCACTAAGTAACGCGCCCGCGACACACTCACCGATGTCCACCTCCACCGCCAGCTTCGACACGCTCGACGACCTCGACCCCGGACAGCGCGTCCTCGTCCGCCTCGATCTGAACTCCCCGATCGAGGACGGCGAGCCCCAGGACAACCGCCGCTTCGAGCGCCACGCCGAGACCGTCCGCGAGCTCGCCGAGGCGGGCCACCGGGTCGTCCTGCTCGCCCACCAGGGCCGGCCCGGCCGCGACGACTTCGTCTCGCTCGCCGGCCACGCCGACATCCTCGCCGCCCACCTCGACCGCGAGGTCGCCTTCGTCGAGGACACCTACGGCGAGCGCGCCGTCGACGCCATCGAGGCGCTCGAGGCCGAGGAGGTCCTCCTCCTCGAGAACACCCGGATGTGCGAGGACGAACTGCCCGAGGAAGCGCCCGAAGCGAAGGCCGAGACGGAGTTCGTCCGGGCGCTCGCCCCCCACTTCGACGCCTACGTCAACGACGCCTACTCGGCGGCCCACCGCTCGCACGCCTCGCTCGTGGGCTTTCCGCTGGTCCTGCCCGCCTACGCCGGCCGCGTGATGGAGACCGAGTACGAGGCCAACACCGCCATCGCGTCGAAGGAGTTCGACGGCCGGGTGACGATGGTCGTCGGCGGGACCAAGGCGACCGACGTGATCGACGTGATGGACAACCTCGGCGACGCGGTCGACAACTTCCTGCTCGGCGGCATCGCGGGCGAGCTGTTCCTCCGGGCCGACGGCCGCCCGCTCGGCTTCGACCTCGACCCCGAGCAGGACCTCTATGACTCCCAGTGGGAGGCGAACCACGACCTCGTCGAGGGGATGCTCACAGAGCGCCGCGACCAGATCACGCTGGCGACGGACCTCGCCTACGACGACGACGGCGAGCGCGCGGAGGTCGACGTCGCCGACATCGACGAGAAGGACGTCTCCTACCTCGACGTCGGCACCAGGACGGCGGAGGCGTACGCCGACGTCGTCCGCGACTCCGAGGCCGTCTTCGTGAAGGGCGCCCTCGGCGTCTTCGAGGAGGAGGCGTTCTCGGTCGGGACCGTCACGGTGCTGGAAGCGATCGCCGAGACCGACTGCTTCTCGGTCGTCGGCGGCGGCGACACCTCCCGCGCGATCGGGATGTACGGGCTGAACGAGGCCGACTTCGACCACGTCTCGATCGCCGGCGGCGCCTACATCCGGGCGCTGACGGGCCAGCCGCTGGCGGGCGTCGAGGCGCTGAAGCGCTCCTGAGCGGCGCACCGTCGGCCGAACACTCCGAACCCCCCGCCCCCGTCACTCCCGCGTGTCGCCGTCGTCCAACAGGGACGAGGCGATGAGTCGCTTGACGCCGCGCCGGAGGAGCCCGCTCGCGGCGGGCTGGGAGATGTCCAGTTCGTCGGCGACCTCGCCCAGCGTCGCGTCCCGCGGTTCCTCGAAGTAGCCGGTCTCGAACGCGACGAGGAGCGCGTCCCGCTGGCTGTCTGTCAGCCCGGCGTCGGTGTGGCCCAGGCTCGCGTACTCGTTCACGCGCAGGAGCTCGATGTCGATGCCGTGCTGTTGTGCGTACTCCCAGAGGTGGACCAGGTCCGTTCGATCGGGGATCCACACCGTGAGGATCCACGCGCTCCCGTCGTTCTTCATATCGAGGATGACGCCGTTCGCGGCCGAGATCACCGGCGAGAGGATCTTCGCCTCGTCGGTGTACTCGAAGCTGTAGATCGCCTTCCGGTCCCTGGTTTCGATGACCCGTTCGAACGCCCCGACGGTCCGGTCCATCTCCAGGCCCGCCTCGAACCGGGCGAAGTCGGACGACTCGATGTGGTAGAAGAACTTCCCCGAGGTGGGGTCGGTCCCCGCCTCAGACACCGACTTGACCTTCGAGCTCCGGTCGTGTGCAACCGTCTGCGTCAGCACTATGTCGGGGTGCTCGGCTCGGACGACCGCTTTGACGTCGGCCATAGTTTAGGGGAGAGTCGGACCGCGTCGGACCCGCATCCGCATCCGCATCCGACGGTCTCCGCGACAGTCGGCGAGGTCCGACGGCGCCCCGCTGCTGGTGTCGTACCGGTGGCCGCGCGGCGGCTTAACTGAGTCGGTCATCCCTCGGTCTCACTCCGCGTCGTCCCCGGCGTCGTCGCGAGCGTGGATCTTGGCCTGTTCGCGGGCGCTGGGGTTGGCCGACTCCTTGAACGGGACCTTCGCCGTCGTCGCGTAGACGGGCTCGCCGGGCGCTTCGGCGTACTCGTCGGGGAGGTGGACCGCGAACTCCAGATCGAGGTCCGCGTCGTATACCGAGTCGTCGAGCGGGACGTCGGTCGCGGCCTGGAGCGTCTCCGCGGGGACGTATCCGAGGCCGATGTTGGCTTCGAGTTCCGGATTCCACCCCGCCGACGTCACGTACCCGCATTCCTCGCCGGTCTCGGGGTCCGAGATGAGCCAGAAGTCCGAGGGCCACTCCAGGATCGGACCGCCCGCCATCTTCAGGCCGACCAGTTTGTGCGTGAACGGGAACTCGCCGTCTTCGATGGCCTCCTTCTGCCGTTCCAGTTCGGCCTTGCCGACGTAGTCGGCGTCCTTGTCGTCGGGGACCTGATAGCCGAGGTTGACCTGGAACGGCGAGGTCTCGTGGTCCATATCCTGGCCCAGCGACAGGATCCCGGCGGCGATCCGCCGCCGACCGTTGACCGGCGCCGCGGCGCCGCCGTGGTCTTTGACCGTTTCGAGCACCGGGTTCCACACCGCCTCGGCGTTCGTCGTCGCCTCGCGGACGTAGATCTCGAACCCCGCCTCGCCGGAGAAGCCCGTCTGGCTCACCAACACCGGAACGCCGTTGATCGTCGCCTCCAACAGGCCGTAGTACGGGACGTCCTCGACCGCGGCGTCGATGAGCGACTCGATCACGTCGGGCGACTTCGGGCCCTGGACCTGCATCGGCGAGACGTCGATCTCGTCGATCTCGACCGCGAAGTCGTTGCCGACCGTGACCCCCTGCAGCCACTGCAACAGGTCCGCGTCGGCGATGGAGAACCAGAACTCGTCTTCCTCGGGCCGCAGCAGGACGAAGTCGTTGAGGATGCCGCCGTCGTCGTTGCAGCAGATGGCGTACTTGCCGCGCATCGGCTCGATCTCGGTCGCGTCGCGGGTGATGACGTAATTGACGAACGCCTCGGCGTCGGGGCCCGCGACGCGGATCTGGCGCTCGACCGCGACGTCCCACAGCGCGACGTCGTTGACCAGCAGGTCGTACTCGGCTTCCGACCCGCCGTCTTCGGGGTCGATGAACGCCCGCGGGTGGTACATATGGTTGTACACCGTCGCCTCGTGGCAGCCCTCCTCGACGGAGAGGTGCCAGAAGGGCGACTTCCGGACCCGGGTCGAGATCACGAGATCGACGTCCGCGTCGCCCGTCTGCCGCAGATTCCTGGGCACGGTGCGGTCCGACTGGTCGACGTCGGGGAGGTTCGAGCGGTGATTGTGTCCGGACATCGGCGACCTACTTCGGGGGGTCGACGCGGTGGCTGAACAGCGTCTGCCAGAGACGCGTGAGGCGATCGGCCTCCGCCGACGGGGGGATCCCGGCGGGGAGGTAGACCGCGGTGTCGGTCGCGCTGTCCCGATCGGTGGCACGAGTGTTCGCTGCCATACGTGAGCCGACGGCCCGCGACTGCATCGGTCTGTAGCTTAATCGTATAACCTCCTTATACCGGGGCGGCTCTCGCCGTTCTCGACGCCCGCAGGTCGCCCCGGTCGCGTCGAGCATCGAGGCCGCACATCGCCGAAGCGCTGAAGCGCCCGCCTACCGAACCGAGGCCTATGCGAATCGGGCTCTGTTCCGACACTCACGACAACCTCGATCTGGCGCGGAGCGCGGTCGCGACGTTCGAGGACGCGGGCGTCGAGGCAGTCGTCCACTGCGGCGACATCGTCGCGCCCTTCACCGCCTCGGTCTTCGACGCCGACTTCGCGTTCCACGCGGTCCGCGGCAACAACGACGGCGAGTGGGCCCTGGCCGAGACGATCGACGAGTTCGGCACCTACCACGGCGAGAGCGCCCACCTGACGTTCGACGGCGTCGACGTCGCGGTCTACCACGGGACGAGCGAACGGCTCGTCGACGCGCTCGTCGCCTCCGGAGAGTACGACTACGTCGTCCGCGGCCACACCCACGAGCGGACCCGCGAGGAGCGGGGAGGGACCGTCCACGTCAACCCCGGCGGGCTCCCGTTCCCCGGCGCCGACGACGTCTACCACGTCGCGGTGCTCGACACCGACGCGGGGACCGTGGAGTTCGTGGCGATCGAGTGACTCCCGATCACGACCCCGGGAGGATGTCGCCGAGCGCGGCGCCGACGCTCATCGGCGCGAACGCGACGACCACGTCCGCCAGGGCCAGGATCGGCGTCGCCCAGTCGACCCGCCCCCACGCGGTCATCACCACGACGGCCGTGACCGCGGAGACGCCGAGCACGCCGACGAGCCGCCGGGGGACGAAGCCGAAGAACGGCTCGTGGATCCGGACGTCCTGGATGTCGGCGACGTAGAGGATGCCGATCACGAGGCCGACCGCGCCGACGACGGTTCCGACGAGCGAGATCGGGTGCGCCGCGAGGTGGTGGCCGACCTCGTTGGTCCCGCCCTCGACGAACATCGGGATGCCGAACAGCACCGATCCGAGGAACGCCTCCGCGAGGTCGGCGCGGTCGAAGCCGCGGATGACGCGGCCGAAGGCGCCGGCCTCGTGCGCGGCGACGACCGCCGCTCTGCGGGCCGATCGGACGCGCTCGCGCTCGGCCGGGGAGTCGACCGTCTCCGCGAGCGCGTCGAACTCCGCGAGGAGCCGCTCCATCTCGTCTGTCGAGTCGACGGCCGCTTCCGGGTCGCCCGCGGCGGCCGGATCGTCGCCCCCGTCGGGGCCGCCGGGCTCGGACGGCGGGTCGTTCGCTGACATACCGGCGGCCACGCCGGGAGTGGTGATAAACGTGGGCGTGGGCGTGGACGCAGAAGCGAGGCGGGAAAGGAAAAACGCGGGACGCTCCGAGGTCAGTCGTCGGCCGCCTCGGCCTCGACCTGGGCGTCGCCGAAGCCGGAGGGGTCGCCCGAGAGGCCGATGCCGAGCGTCTCGTTCGTGCGCTCGATGCTGGTCTCGGCGTCGGCGGCCTCCGCCACCGCGCGGACGGCGTCGACGTTCTCGGGGACGACGTCGGACTCCTGGTGGATCGCCTGGAAGAGATACAGGTCGCGGCCCTCGGTGGCGATCGACTCGCCCCACAGGCAGTTCTCCCAGAGGTCGCCGCGCGGCCGGCCGGCGTCGAGCGCGAAGTCCTTGAGCTTCCCGGCGCCGTCGAGGCCCATCCCCTCGGGGATGACGTAGATCCGGGTCTGCTTGTCGAGGAGCTGGCGGACGTGCGCGGCGGTCACGTCGGATTCGAGCGTGACGTTGAGCGCGTGGACGTGCATCAGCGTCGCCGGCACCTTCAGGCCCATCGTGTCGATCTCCAGGTCGGGGAAGATCGTCTTGACGTCCGGGCCGTGGTGGGAGGGGATCTCGATCGGGTTCGGGAGGATGTCGTTGATCGGGCCACGGGAGTTCTGGCTCGGGTCGCCGCCCCGGCGGACGAGCGTCGCGCGGACCTTCTCGACGCCGTACTCCTCTTCGAGCGGCGCGACGACGCGCGAGAGCCCGGTCGTGTTGCAGGAGACGACGCGGACCGTGTCGGCGCCGTAGGCGTCATCGTAGTTCGAGCGGGCGTTGAAGCTCGTCTCGGCGACCGTGGCGTCCTCGCCGCCCTGGAAGATCGCGGGCGTGTCGTAGGAGGCGTACAGCGATCGGTTCTCCGCGCCGATCCCGGAGGGCGTAGCGTCGACCATCACGTCGGCGTCGGCGACCAGCTCGTCGACGACGCCCGCGATCTCGATCCCCGCGTCCGAGAAGAGCGGGGCGCGCTCGGGGATCGCCGCGTACATCGGATAGCCGCGCTCGACGGCGGTGTGGGCCTCGAAGTTCGGTTGGGTCTTGGCGACGCCGGCGACCTCCATATCGGGCTGGGCGGCGACCGCGTCGGCCACCCGCTTCCCGATCGTTCCGTAGCCGTTGACACCCACTCGTATCATTGCCGTGAAATCGGACGAGCAGACGCATAGTTATTTCGGAGCGCCGAGGCGAGGAATTAATTCCCTGACGAGTAACGCCGGGGATTTTCGCGGACGCGAGTAAGCCCCCTGGCGGCCGACCGGGCGCGGCCGATCCCCTCGATGCGAACCCCTAACTCCGCGGAGCGCACACACGACGGTATGTCGAACGACGGACTCGCGGCCGCCGCGACGACGGCGGTCGAGCAGTGTATGGCACTCGGCGAATCGGAGTCCTGCGTCGTCGTCACCGACGATGAGCGCCGGCCCATCGGCGAGGCCCTCTACGAGGCGGCGAGCGCGGTCACGGGCGACGCCGTGATCCTCCAGTACCCGCCCGGAGCCCAGCACGGCGAGGAGCCGCCGGGCCCGGTCGCCGACGCGATGGCGGGCGCGGACGTGTTCCTCGCGCCGACGACGAAGAGCATCAGTCACACCCGCGCTCGCGGGAACGCCTGCGAGGCGGGCGCCCGCGGGGCGACGCTCCCGGGAATCACCGAAGACGTCTTTCTCACGGGCCTGGACGCCGACTACGACGCCATCGCCGAGCACTGCCGCGAGGTGCTGGCGCAGATCGAAGACGCCGAGGAGATCCGCGTGACCGCGCCGGCCGGCACCGACATCACCTTCGAGCCCGGCGGGCGCGAGTGGAACACGGACACGGGCATCGTCCACGAGCCGGGCGACTTCTCGAACCTCCCCGCGGGCGAGGTGTTCGTCTCGCCGACGAACGCCAACGGCACCTACGTCGTCGACGGGACGATGCGACCGCACGGCCGCCTCGACGATGGCGCGGAACTCCGATTCGAGGTCGAGGACGGCTACGTGACCGAGATTTCGGACGACGAGATCCGCGCGCAGGTCGAGACCGCCGCCGAGGAGGTTGGACGGGACGCCTACAACCTCGCGGAACTGGGGATCGGCACCAACGTCGGCGTCACGGAGCTAGTGGGCTCGGTCCTCCTCGACGAGAAGGCCGCGGGGACGGTCCACGTCGCGATCGGCGACGACGCCGGGATCGGCGGCGACACCGACGCGCCGCTGCATCTGGACGGGATCATTCGGGAGCCGACCGTGTTCGCGGACGGGGAGGTCGTAGACCTCCCGAGTGTCGAGCGGTGAAACCACGAGACGGCGCGGAAGTGGATCTTCCGCGATAGGCGAACGGCGGGGGCGAGTCACTCCGCCGCGACGTTGTTGAGGGCGCTGTTCAGCTCGAACAGCTCCCGGACGACGTCGCTGTCGGCGACGCGGTACCGAGGCGGCGACGTGTTCGGGACTCGCTCGATGAGTTCGGTTTCGATCAGGAGATCGGTGTAGTTGCCGACGGTCTGCCGCGTCACGCCGGCGTGTTCCGCGAGCTCGGTCTTGTTGAATTCGCGGTTCGGCGGGAGATCGAGAAGCGCATCCACGAGTATCGGCACGGCGTCGTGCTGGGTGAGATAGAGCCACCCGCTCGGGTGCTCCTTTCGGAGTTCTTTCCGGTCGAGGTCGCCGTCCGCGTGCTCGATGCCGCTCATACTGAGATGGTGCGGCTATGTGTCTATAAGCGTTTGCACTGGTGGTAATCACGAGTGACATTGTTTATATACCAGCGGCGACACCGCGGGCTATGGAGAAGCCGTCGGTGAAGTGTGCGCTTCTGGCGACGATGATCGCGAAGCACAAGTGGGGAACTCCGATTGCGGAGGACGCGCTTCTCAGCCTCTCGGCCATCGACGGCGACTACCCGACCGCACGCGAGGTGTACGACGACCTCCGGTCGGAGCCGTACATCACGTATCGCGGCGGACGAGGAATCGAACTGGACCAGAGCAATTTCGAGCTGCTCGCCGACGTCCTCTACCACGAGTGCGGGTGGGAGAAGTGGGAGATCGAGAGTCGGCTCAAACACTACGAGGGCATCGACGACCACGACTGGGCGTAGCACGCGACGCCCGGAAGGGCGGACTTTTACGGCGCGACGGGCTATGAGGCCGTATGAGCACGCCACAGGACCGCGTCGCGGCCGACTGTCCCTCCTGTTCGCCCGCCGAGTCGACGGTCCACGAGGTACTGAAGGAGGGCAGCGGTCACCACACCGTCCGCTGCACTGAGTGCGGCCACGTCCACAAGGTCCAGGTCGAATCCGAGACCGAGATCGAACGCGACGTCATCGTCTCCCAGGACGGCGAGTCCTTCGCGACCACCGTCGAGGCGCCGCCCGCGGAGACCGTCGCCGTCGGCGAGGAGTTCATCGTCGACAGCGAGGAGGCCATCCTCCAGGTCCGGATCACCGGCATCGAGGTCGGGCCCGAACAGCGCGCCGACGAGGCGAGGATCGAAGACGTCGACACGCTCTGGACGCGCGCCGTCGACAACGTCGCCGTGAAGGTCACCGTCAACCCCAAGGAGGGCACCGGCGACCGCGAGGACTCCCGGAGCTTCGACCTGCGGGTCCCCGGCGACCACGAGTTCGTCGTGGGCGAGACCGAGTCCTACGGCGACGAGGAGTTCGAGATCAAGGCGATCCAGGTGCGCTCGGACGCGCCGGAGTACCGCCACGGCAAGCTCGACCACGAGGGCGATATGGTCTACGCGAAGGACGTAAAGCGGCTCTACGGCACCGACCAGACCACCACGGCCTGGTCGGCCTGGTAGCATCTAGAACCTCGCTGGCGGAATACCGAGCGGCTGTTCACCGCAAGGGCAATACCGAGCGGCTGTTCTTCGCAGGCGGCGAAAGAGTCGACCCGCTGGGGCGCGAAGTGCCGCTATGGCCGACGACTACGCCGAGGCGCGGGCGTCGCTGGTCGAACGCCTGCGACGGGGCGGATACGTCGAGAGCGACCGCGTCGCCGACGCGATCGGCGCCGTCCCGCGCCACGAGTTCGTGCCCGAAGCGAGTCGGTCCCGGGCGTACGCCGACCGCCCGCTCTCGATCGGGAACGACCAGACCGTGAGCGCGCCCCATATGGTGGCGCTGATGACGGAGCTCCTCGATCCCGACCTCGACGATCGGATCCTGGAGGTCGGCACCGGCTGCGGCTACCACGCCGCCGTCACCGCCGAGGTCGTCCCCGACGGCCACGTCTACACGGTCGAGTACGACGCCGAGTTGGCGTCCGAGGCGGAGGCGCGGCTCGATCGGCTGGGCTACGGCGAGCGCGTGTCGGTCCGGATCGGCGACGGCCGCGAGGGGTGGGCCGAGCGGGCACCGTTCGACGGCGCGTACGTCACCTGCGCCGTTTCCGACGTGCCCGAGGCCCTCCGCGAGCAGGTGCGCCGCGGCGGCCGGATCGTCGCCCCCGTCGGCGACGTCCACCAGGAGCTGATCGTCCTCGACGAGCGCGAGGACGGGACGGTCGAGCGCTCCGAGCACGGGAGCGTGCGGTTCGTCCGGATCCGGGGTTAGAAATCCGAGGCCTCCCCCGCGGAGCGTGGCGTTGATTACGACCCGGCCCCGAGGGCGGGTATGGACCCCGAGGACCTGCGCGCGGAGATGGTCGACGGCCTCGAAGAGCGGCTGTCGATCGACGACGCCGTCGCGCTCGCGATGCGGACGGTCCCTCGGCAGTCGTTCGTCGACGAGGCGCCGTACCAGCACCGGGCCGAGGAGCAGGCGGGCACGACGGTGCTCGCGCCCGAGACCGTCGCGCGCCTCCTCACCGCACTCGACGTCGTCGCCGACGGCGGCCCGGCGGTCGGCGACGCGAGCGACGAGAACGACGACCGCGACCCCACGGGCGACGTGCTCATCGTCGGCGCGGGCGTCGGCTACACGGCCGCGCTGCTCGCGGAGATGTTGGGCGAGACGCGCGTCCACGCCGTCGACATCGACCGCCGGCTGGTGTACGCGGCGCGCTCGAACCTCGAATCCGCGGGCTACGGCGGCGTCCTCGTCGACGCCCGCGACGGCGCCGACGGTCTCCCCGAGTACGCCCCCTTCGACCGGATTCTCGTGGAGGCGGCCGCCATAGACCCGCCGAGGGCGCTCGTCGACCAGCTCGCGCCGGGCGGCCGGCTCGTCCTGCCACTCGGCGGCCCCGAGCAGTCGCTCGCCGTCGTCGACGACGCGGGCGAGGTGATCGACCGCCGCGGCCCGGTGGCGTTCAAGCCGCTCCTGGTCGACGGCGAGCAGGGCAGTCGCCCGACGCGGAACCGGACCGTGAGAGAGGACATCGAACGCCAGGAGGCGGACGGCTACTTCGCGAAGACCGGCTGGGAGCAGGAGTGGATCGACTGGGACGAGCAGTTGCAGGGCGGCGGCAGGCGCCGTCGGCGGTAGCGCGGACTCACTGGATTTTCAGGCCGCTGCCCGTGAGCGCGACCACGACGTCGTCGTCGGGGGCGACGGCGCCGCGCTCGCGGTAGGTGTCGAGCGCGGCGGGCGCGACCGCGCAGGTGGGCTCGACGTCGAAGCCACGCGACCGAAGGGCCGCGAGCGCGTCTTCCGTATCTGATTCGGAGACGGCGACGGCGTCGCCACCGGTGTCCGCGATCGCGCCGAGGATCTGGTCCCGCCGCACGGGCTCGCGGATCTGAATGCCGTCGGCGACGTCGTTCGTCTGTCCGTCCCGACCGTGCAGTTCGTCGGCGATCGGCGCGTAGCCGGCGGCCTGGGCGCCGAGCATTTTGGGGAGGGAGTCGATCCACCCGGCGTCGACGAGCGCGCGGAAGCCGCGGTACGCGCCCAGAAAGAGCGTCCCGTGGCCGAGCGGGGTCACGACGGCGTCGGGCGCCGTCCAGTCGCGCTGGGCGCAGATCTCGTAGGCGACGGTCGCGGTGCCGGCGAAGAACGCGGGGTTCCACGCGTGGGAGGCGTACCAGGCGTCCCCGTCTTCGACGGCGTCGACGCAGGCCGCGGTGACGTCCTCGCGGCTCCCCTCGATCGGGACCGGCGTCGCGTCCGTCCGCTCGATCGCGCGGCGCTTGGCGGGCTTGATCGACGCCGGGACGTAGATCTCGGCGTCGACGCCGGCGCGGGCCGCGTAGGTGGCGATGGCCGCGCCAGCGTTGCCGGAGGAGTCCTCGACGACCCGCTCGACGCCGAGGGCGTCCGCCAGCGAGAGCGTCACCGTCGCGCCGCGGTCCTTGAACGACCCCGTCGGGAAGACGTACTCCAGTTTGAATTCGGCGTCCCACTCGGGCGCGTCGACGAGGGGCGTGAGCCCCTCGCCGAGCGAGACGCGGCGGTCGACGGGGAGGAGAGGCTCGAAGGACCACAGGCCCGCACGGGTGTCGATCCACGAGTCCGGCGGGCGCTCGGGGAGCGGGTCGGCGGCGCGGTCGGTCGGCGGCGCGGCGAAGTCCAGCGGCGCGCCGCAGTCGCAACGCCAGGCGTGCGCGTCGTAGTCGCGGCCGCAGGACGAGCACACGAGAGAGGGAAGCGGGTCGGTCATTCCGGCGCCTCAGTAGGTGTCGACGTTGGTGCCGACAGAGCAGACGTACTCGCCGGTCGCGACCTGCGGCAGGCGGCGGGTGCGCCAGAAGACGCCGCTGTTGTTCGCCGTGACGCGGGCCTTCAGCTCACCGAAGGGGTCCGTGATCTCGAAGAGGAGGTCGCCCGCGCCGACGCGCTCGCCCAGGTCGGCCTCGAAGCGGACGAGCCCGCCGGCGGGCGAGCCGTACTGGTCAAACCCCTTCGCGCGGGTCTGTCGCTCCGGAGAGGCCGAGCCGGAGAGGAAGCCGTACTCCCGCAGGACGTTGAACACGCCGTCGACGCCGGCCTGGATGCTCACTTCGTCCCAGCCGACGCAGCCGCCGAGTTCGGGGTCGATCGTCGGGATGCCCTCGTCCGGGCCGGCGCGGGCGAGCTGTCCCTCGGGGCCCTTCTGGTCGAGCACGTAGCCGCAGCCGAAGGTCTTCGCGAGCTGGAGGCACTCGTCGTGGAGGCGGTGGCGGCGCCCGCACCGGACGCGGACCTCGTCGATCATCCGCGAGGTCGAGCCCTGGTGGAGGTCCAGAATGACGTCCGCGCGGGTGGCAGCGTCGAAGGTCGCCGCCGCGATCCGCTCGGAGGAGGTCCCGTTGTCGTCGCCGGGGTACGCGCGGTTCATCTTCGTGTCGTCGATCGGGTTGCGGTGCTCGGCCACCTGGAAGGCGTGGTAGTTGACGATGCCGACCACCAGGACCGTCCCCGTGAGCTCCGTGGGATCCAGTTGCGGAACGACGCGGCTGACGACGCCGACGCCGTTGAGTTCGTCGCCGTCGGAGGCCGCCTGCATATAGAGGGTCTGGCCGTCGAACGCGCCGTTGATGACCGCACAGGGGAGGGCCACGGTCGTCCCGTCGCGGGCTTCGCCGACCTCGAGACGGCCCGTGTCCATCTCGCCGGGGGCCGCACTCGCCGTGCCGAGTGTCGTCATTACTCCACACTCGGAGGCACCGGCCTTTAGGGGTTCGGTATACGGCCTTAGCGCCGACCGGGTGTTTATATACGATCGGGCGGCCAGCGCCCCCGTGATCTGAGGAAGGCCCGCGTCGGGCAGCGGGTGTCCGGCACATCGGCGCGGGGGAGCGGAGTGCCGGCTGTTCGCTACTCGCGATCGAGTCCCGGGAGCGGTAGAACCGACGGCGCTTTGCCGACGGCGTCGCTACGACCGGCCGTGAGCGACGAGGTTCCGAACCGACCCCCCAGCGCGGGACTGATCGATACGCTTCGCGTGCCGCGAAACGCCGCGATCGGCGCCAGCGTCGGCGTCGCGCTCGCGCTCGCCGCGTACTTCGCCCGCGTGCTCGAACTGTTCGGCCCCTTCGCCGGCACGCGCGAATACCCCGTCCTCGGGCCGGAAGGGTGGTTCCTGCTCCTGGCGTTCGTCCTCGCCACGTCGACGGCGCTGCTCGTCACGTCGGCGCTGACCGTGATCGAGGCGATCAGGCGGGCGCGGGAGCTGTGAGCGGCCGGCGCTCCTCTCGACCGTCACCCCTCGAACTCCCGGGCGTCGCCGACGAGTTCGCTGAGCCGCTCGGCGCCGGCTCTGGTCCCTTTGGCGATGATGACGTCGCCGCCCCGGAGCTCCGTCGTCGGGCCGGGCTGGACGACCCACTCGCCGCCGTTGTCGGCGCCGTCGCCGCCCCGCCGAACGGCGATCACCCGCATCCCCGTCTCGGTCTTCACCATCTCCTCGCCGAGCGTCGTGCCCGAGAGCGGCGCGTCCGGGGCGACAGAGAGCCGGACGATCACCTCGTCGGACTCCTCGATCGCCGCGGCGACGACCGGGTGGGCGTCGATGCCGCGGTAGACGCCCTCGCTGATCTCTAAGGCCGCATCGGAGATGACCTCCGTCGCCGACGCGAGGTGGACCAGGCCGCGGAGCTGGACCGGGTCCTCGACGCGGCTCGCCGCGCGGAGCGTCCACGCCTCGAACCGGGACTTCAGGGCGTCGACCTCGGCTTCGAGCTCCTTGACCTCCTCGGCGACGCCCTCGCTGTCGAACAGCATCGCGCCGTAGGCGAGGTCGACCGCGAGCTCGCTCATGTCCTTCATCAGCGTGATCGAGTCGACGGCGCGTTCGAGGTCCTCGATCGGCGGCTCGGCCACCGCCGGCGGCTCGTATGGCGTGCCGGTGGCGGTCTCGTAGACCGTCGCGACGCCGTCGTGCGGGCCGCGCAGGAGGAGCGAGTCGCCGGCCTGCAGTTGGCTGTCGGGGCCGGGGTTCGTCAGCCACCGGCGCTTGCCCGTCGCGGACTCCCGGCGGATCGCGATGACCCGGACGCCGGTCTCGGTCTCCATATTGATGTCGAGGAGCGTCCGCCCGACGTACGGCGATTCCTCGGCGACGGTCGCGCGCACGAGCGCCTCGACCGCCTCGGGGAGCGACGCTCTGATGGCGTCGGGCATCCCGATGTCTTCGAGGACCACCTTCGCGATGTCGCCGGCGGCGTTCGAGATCTTCTCTGCGGCGCCGATCACGCCGAGGACCGGCGCCAACTGCTCGGCGTCTTCGGGGCTTCGGGCCGACATCAGGAGGCTCATCCGCCCCTGGAGCTGGAGGATGTCCATCCGGCCTTCGAGTTCGAGGACCTCGCGGGCGATGTCGTCGCTCCCGTTCAGGACGGCCGAGTACGAGAGGTCGATGAGCAGCTCGGCGGTGTCTTTCATCTCTGCGAGCACCTCCTTGACGCTGACCGGCTCGTACTCGACGTCCTGGGGATCCATACCTCGCCGTTCGCCGCGGGTGACAAAAACGCTTGGTGGTCGGGACGGCCGGGGGGACCAGAATCACCCGTAAACGGTAACGCTTTTTTCACGTGACCGGGAATCGCACAGGTATGTCAGACGACCTGAAGCGCGGGCTGGAAGGCGTCCTCGTCGCCGAATCGGAGTTGAGCTACATCGACGGCGACGCCGGCAAGCTGGTCTACCGTGGGTACCCGATCGAGGACCTGGCCCGCGAGGCGTCCTACGAGGAAGTCGTCTATCTGCTCTGGCACGACGAACTCCCCGACGCCGAGGAGCTCGCCGACTTCGAGTCGTGGATGGCCGAGCGGCGCGAACTCGAAGACGAGGTGCTCTCCGAGATCGAGAAGCTCGCCGCGGCCGACGAGGTCCCGATGGCGGCGCTCCGGACCATCGTCTCGTCGCTGTCGGCCTACGACGAGGACGCCGACCACGAGGACGTCACCGACATCGACGCGAACCTCCGGATGGCCTGCCGGATCACGGCCAAGATCCCGACCGCCCTCGCCGCGTTCGAGCGCCTCCGGAAGGGCAAAGAGCCGGTCGAGCCCCGCGAGGATCTGAGCCACGCCGCGAACTTCCTGTACATGCTCAACGACGAGGAGCCCGACGACGTCCTCGCGGAGACGTTCGATATGGCGCTCGTCCTCCACGCCGACCACGGCCTCAACGCCTCGACGTTCTCGGCGATGGTGACCGCCTCCACCCTCTCGGACCTCCACAGCGCCGTCACCTCAGCGGTCGGCACGCTCGCGGGGTCGCTCCACGGCGGCGCCAACGCCAACGTGATGCGGATGCTGAAGGAGGTCGACGAGAGCGACATGGACCCCACCGCGTGGGTCGAAAACGCCCTAGAGGAGGGCCGGCGCGTCCCCGGGTTCGGCCACCGCGTCTACAACGTCAAGGACCCCCGCGCGAAGATCCTCGGCGAGAAGTCCAAGGCGCTCGCGGAGGCCGCGGGCGACACCAAGTGGTACGACTACTCGGTCGCGATCGAGGACTACATCACCGAGGAGAAGGGTCTCGCCCCGAACGTCGACTTCTACTCGGCGTCGACGTACTACCAGATGGGGATCCCGATCGACATCTACACCCCCATCTTCGCGATGTCCCGCGTCGCCGGCTGGATCGCGCACGTGCTCGAACAGTACGAGGACAACCGCCTGATCCGCCCGCGGGCCCGCTACGTCGGCCCCAAGGACCAGACGTTCCCGCCGCTCGACGAACGGTAACGTCGGTCCCTTGTTTTTTCCGCGCGTGTCAGCGGTCGTCTGACTGCTCACTGCAAGCCGAACGACCGCCAGATCCGAGCGCCGCCAGTGATCCACGAACGCCGACAGTTCGCGCTGTGATCGCAGCACCGTGAGGAGGTCGGACCGTGTTGAGAGAGCAGACGCAGGACAGACGCCCGGCAGACAACCGTCAGACAGCGGCAGTTACGTCGTCGCTGTCGGGCGATTTCACTTTCGCCTCGCGTGGGGGATATTTATGTACCTCGCGGCTGCATAGGTAACTGCACGTCACACGCGTGCATTCCCCCCTTTCCCCCTTTATCCCCTCTGAGCGACGCGACAGGGCCGAGCCCGTGGTCCGACAGTATTAGGCACGACGACGGGAAATTCGAGCGTATGCTCTCTCTCGCCGACGTCGAAGCGGCGCGCGACCGGATCGCGGACGCGGTCCGGCGGACGCCGCTTCTGTACTCGTTTTCGTTCTCGGAGATGACGGGCGCGGACGTCCACCTGAAGCTGGAGACGTTCCAGCGGACCGGCGCGTTCAAGCTCCGCGGGGCGACGAACCGGATCGCGACGCTCTCGGAGGCCGAGCGCGAGGCCGGCGTCGTCACCGCGAGCGCGGGCAACCACGCCCAGGGGGTCGCGCTCGCGGCCACCCGCGCGGGCGTGGACTCGAAGATCGTGATGCCCGAACACGCGCCGATCTCGAAGATCGAGGCGACCGAGCGCTACGGCGGCGAGGCGGTGCTCCACGGCGCGGACTACGACGAGGCGCAGGCGCGGGCCCACGAGATCGAACGCGAGGAGGGCCGGACCTACGTCCACGCGTTCGACGACGAGACGGTGATGGCCGGCCAGGGGACGATCGGCCTGGAGGTCGTCGAGGACTGCCCCGAGGTCGACACCGTGGTCGTGCCCGTCGGCGGCGGCGGGCTCATCGCGGGCATCGCCACGGCGGTGAAGGCCATCGACCCCGAGATCCGCGTGGTCGGTGTTCAGGTGGAGGGCGCGGCGTCGCTCCCGCAGTCCTTCGAGACGGGCGAGATCCACGAGCTCGACGCCGTGAACACGATCGCCGACGGGATCGCCACCCGGAAGGTCGGCGAGAAGCCCTTCGCCGTGATCAAAGAGCGCGTCGACGAGGTCGTGACCGTCACCGACGAGGAGACCGCGGTGGCGCTGACCTACCTCCTCGAACGCTCGAAGACGCTCGTCGAGGGCGCCGGGGCGGTCCCGCTGGCGGCGGTCCTCTTCGAGGCGTTCGACTACGACGACGGCGAGACGATCGTCCCGGCGCTCTGCGGGGGCAACATCGACACGAATCAGCTGACGACCGTGCTCGTGCGCGGCCTCGTCGAGACGGGACGGTACCTGAAGATCCGGACCGTGCTGCGCGACCGCCCGGGCGCGCTCGATGACCTCGTCGAGATCATCTCCGAACGGCGCGCGAACATCTACGCGATCCAGCACGACCGGACCTCCCGCGACGTCGCGATGGACGAAGCGGACGTCGAGATCGACATCGAGACCCGCGGCCACGACCACATCGACGAACTCCTCTCGGCGCTCCGCGAGGCGGGCTACGAGGTCGAGGTGCTGGCGTGACCCGAACGAGATCGGCGCTCCTCTGGGGAGTCGTGGGCGCGTTGGCGTTCCTGGTCCTCGTGCAGGCGTACCGACTGATCGCGGGATCGCTCGGTCTCGATCTCCTCTCGGGGGCCCTCCTCGCGCTCCTGGTCGGCGCCGTGGTCACGGCGATCGCGTACGTCGCCGAGCCGCGACTTGCGACGAAAGGAAGGACTTAAACGGCGCAGTAGGGTAGTTCTGACCGAGCCGGGATGGCCGAGTGGTAAGGCGCACGCCTGGAAAGCGTGTTCCCTCTGGGATCCAGGGTTCAAATCCCTGTCCCGGCGCTTTTTGAGCCGGAACCCCTGCGAGGCGTCTCGTCGCCGAGCGGACGCGTTGCGCCGCGAAACCGACGACGAGGGGATTTGAATCAGG
Source organism: Halobellus sp. MBLA0158 (assembly GCF_041477585.1). Classification (NCBI taxonomy): domain Archaea; kingdom Methanobacteriati; phylum Methanobacteriota; class Halobacteria; order Halobacteriales; family Haloferacaceae; genus Halobellus; species Halobellus rubicundus. The sequence continues at coordinate 841,109 of NZ_JBGNYA010000001.1, read as the reverse complement.
GAGCGTCGCGAGCAGAGCGACCGTGGTTCAAATCCCTGTCCCGGCGTTTTTTGAACCGTAACCCCCGCGAGGCGTCTCGTTGCCGACATCGGGAGTCGTCACTCCGTCCCGACCGCCCGCCCGGTCTTCTCCTCGGCGTCGAGGACCCAGACCTGCGGGTGCTCTCGGATGTCGACCTCGGTGAGGAGTTCTGGCCGGAACGCGTTGTCGGCCATCGCCTCGCGCGCGGCGTCCCACTCGTCGGCGGAGATGCGCTCGAACGGCCCGGAGACGATGGCGCTCCGCCACCCCCCATCGGCGTCGACGTCGAGGACGAGGAAGCTCACCGCCGCCGACTCGTCGGCGTAGATCATCTTCTTCCACTGCTCCGAGTAGCCGACGAACACGAAGTAGAGCCGGTCGTCGCCGTCGTAGCCGAACGAGAGCGGAATCCCGTAGGCCCGCTCCCCGTCGGCCATCGAGAGCACGCCATACCCGCGCTCTTCGAGCAGCCGGTCGATCGCCGAGTCGTCCATCCGCGCGCCCTGAATCGGCTGGAAGTCGGTCGCCATAAAATCGTATTGAACATCACCTAATAAATAGCATAATTCGATTTTCATTCACGTGGAAATGCGCGAATATCGAGGTCGTTCGAATGCAGAAATCCGTATAGATACGACGATCAGTCGATTCTATCGAGCAGTCGCTCCGCGCGCTCGACGTCCGCTTCGGTGTTGACGTTCACCTTCCGGCCCTCGAACGGGACCGTCTCGACCCTGTATCCGGCGCGAACGAGCAGATCGATCGCGTCGGCCAGTTCGTACTCGCCGCGCGAGGAGGGCCTGACGAGCCGGCACGCGTGGAAGACCGCCGGCGGGAGGACGTAGAATGCGGCCGGGGCGTACCGCGACGGCGGATCGTCGGGCTTCTCTACGAATCCGGTGACGGTTCCGTCTTCGTCGAATTCGCACACGGCGCCCGCTCTCGCGGTCTCATACGAGACCTCGTGGACCGGGACGGTGAGATCCGCGTCCGTCTCTCGGTGCCTGCAGAGCACCGTATCGAGATTCCCGGCGTAGACGTTGTCGCCGTTCAGAACCGCGAAGTCGGCGTCGACGTGGTCCGCCGCCGCGAGGACGGCGTGCGCCAGCCCGGTGCGCTCTTCCTGGTGAGCGTATCGGAGGTCGAGGTCCCGGTAGGCGTCCCCGTAGCGGTCGACGATCGCCTCCTTCTCGTAGCCGACGACCACGACCGCCTCGTCGATCCCCAGGTCGCGCACCGTCTCGAAGCAGCGGGTGAGGATCGGCGCGCCGGCGACCTCGACGAGCGGCTTCGGAATGTCCGCGGTCCGCGGGCGGAGCCGCGTGCCTTCGCCCGCAGCGAGAATGACGGCCTTCATCGTCGGGGTTGTCGATCGGAGGGACCTCGGGCACTCGGATCTGTCGATCCGTCCGATGGGAGCGAAGAGGGGGCGGCCTCAGCAGGCGCCGTCGTCATCGTCGTTGTCGTCGTCATCGTCGTTGTCGTCGTCATCGTCGTCATCACCCTCATCGTCGTCGCCGTCGCCGCCGGACTCGTCGACGTACGTCGGCACGCGCTCGCTGGCGGTGACGACTAGGCCGCCGTCCAGTTCGGCGGTCACGGTGACGTTGACGGCGTCGGCGCCGGACCGGACGCCAACGACCGAGACCGTCCGGCTGTCGCCGGAGTCCAGATCGAAGACGTACTCGGTGCCGCGGTCGGCGCCGTTCGGAGCCAGGAGCGATCCGCCGCCGGACTCGGTGAGCCGGACGGTGACGGTCGCGGACTGCGCCCCGTTGTTTCGGACGGTGACGAGCGGCGCCGAGCAGCGGACCGGCACCTCGGCGGCCGGCTCGATGCTGACGACCGCTCGGTCGGGGGCCGCGACGCCGACGCGGGCGTCCCGGACCTCGTCGATGACGCCGAAGCCGCCCGAGGGGACCGCCAGGAGCGCGAAGGCGACGAGCACGACCGCGACCGCGAGGGGCTTGCCCGGGGTCACGGCGCCTCACCGCCGCGGCCGCGCCTCACTGGACGCTCCCGGACTGCGGCGAGCCCTGGACCGTGATGCCGTTCACGTTGCCGGTCAGCGTGAGCGCGTTGTCCTGATCGACGATCTCGACGCCGGCGACCCGGAGCGTGCTCTGGGAGGACGTGAACGAGATCGAGATCGTCGTCCCGGCTTCGAGGCGCGCCTCGCGCGCGTTCGAGTCGCCGACGTCCGCGTTCTCGTCGGCCTTGAGCGCGATCTTCTGGTGGGCAGTCACCGTCGCGCCCGCGGCGTCGAGGTCCCCGCCGCCGTTCCGTTCGGCGAAGAGTTCGACGCCGGCGCCCTGAGACGTGACGTCGGCGTCGAGGAGACCGAGCGTCTCGCCGTGAATCCGCACGCCGTGGAGCGCCGTGAGGGTCGCGCCGTCGGCGTCGATGGCGGCGTCTCCGTTGTCGTTCGCCATAAGCTCGATCGAGCTGCCCTGCGAGGTGAGGTCGGCGTCGACGGCGCTGATCGAGCCGCCGTGGAGCTTCACGCCGTGGAGCGCCGTGACCGTCGCGTTGTCGGCGGAGATCGGGTTCCCGTCGTTCCCGTTGCCGTTCGCGAGCAGTTCGACGGCACCTCCCTGGGAGACGAGCGTCGCGTCGTCCGCGCTGATCGCGCTCCCGTGGAGCCGCACGGCGCCGTTGGCGGTGACTGTCGTGCCGTCGACGGTGATGGCGTTGTCGTCGTTCCCGTTGCCGTTCGCCAGGATCTCGACGGTCCCGCCCGTCGCGGTGAGGTCGACGTACGACGTGATCTTGACCGCGTGGAGCCGGATCGAGGCGGACTGAATGGCCCCGACGTCCGCGGGGATCACGAGATTGACCCGCTCGTTGAAGTTCGTCAGTTCGCTCGCGGTGTAGGTCTCTTCGCCCGCGTCGTAGACGAGATCGTCGTCGGCGTCGGCGAACGCCAGGCCGCCCTGCGGCCCGTAGTCGTACGGGTACAGATCCACCGCGTCGCCGACGCCGTCGCCGTCGCTGTCGGTGTCGCGGTAGTTGTCGACGCCGTCGCCGTCGACGTCGTCGGTGCCCTCGGCGGCGTCCCCGAGGCCATCGCCGTCGCTGTCGAGGTCGAGGGCGTCGATGACGCCGTCGCCGTCGGTGTCGACCTCCCAGCCGGGCGCGAGGCCGTCGGCGCTGGCGCCGCGGGTGGTCTCGATCCCGTCGCTGATGCCGTCGCCGTCGGAGTCGGCGTCGTTCGGGTCGGTGCCGATGGCGGCCTCGGTGCTGTCGTCGATGCCGTCGCCGTCGGCGTCGCCGGAGCCGGAGCCGCCGTCGCCGCTTCCGTCACCCGAGCCGTCGCCCGATCCGGACCCCGAGTCGCCGTCGCCGCAGACGACGCTGGTGGTCGGGGCGTCGGTGCCCTCGACGGTCGCGCTCGCGTGGATGGAAAGCGAGTCGAGGAGCGTCTCGTCGGCCGCGGTGAGTCCGGTGGAGTCGATCTGGAGGCTCACGACGAGCGTCTCGCCCGGCGCCAGCCGGACGGCGTTCTCCTCGGTCTCGATCGACTTCACGCCGTTTTCACACCGCAGTGCGGTGGTGGCCGCGCCCCCGCCGAAGGTCGGATTGTAGAAGGTGACCCGCGGCGCGCCGCCGTCGCCCTCGGTCACCCAGACTGCGACCGGCTGAGTCCCCTGATTCGTGATGTTGAACACCCCGGGGATGGTGGTCTCGGCGTCGGCCGGGATGGCGTCCAGTTCGAGCTGGATCATCCCCTGGGAGATCGGCGCGTAGGCGCCGTTCGGCCCGCTGTGGGGCGTCAGCTGCACCAGCGCGTTCGCGTCGCCGGCGATGCCGACCGACGCCGTGCGGTCGGCGGCGACCGTGGTGAACGCGCCGCTCCCAGTGACCAGACCGATGGCCACGACGACAACGGCGAGAGAGATGAGTTTGGGACCGGCCATGTGTAGGGGACAGAAGGCGTGATAGCTATTTAGTTAGCCCCCCCTACCCGGGGAAATCTTGCCGCTGAGTCGCGATAACGTCCCATTATTCGATTAGCGGGAAGGCCCCCAACGGTCGGAAACGGCCACTACACCCCTCATACGGGTGTTCGGACGGGCGTCCGGACCTCGGCGAACGTCCGAAAACACCCGAATTTGGCGGGATCTGGCGGTAGGACGCCCTAACGCGGCGTTAGAGCGGTCTTACAAAGACCCTATAGATCGTTGAGAGAAACGAGCCCGGTCCCCGGCCGAGACGGCTGTGGCGGGCACGGAGACGAAAACACATGAAACTCCCAAAAGGAAAGTTACTCGCACTGGTCACGATCGTCGCGGCGCTCGGAGTCGTCACCGCGACGGGGGCGTTCACCACCGTGTCCGCCGAGCGGACGGCCCAAGTCAGCGTCGCCGGCGACAGCTCGGCGCTGCTGGCGCTCAACCCCACGAGCGGCCCGAACGGTGACGGCGCGTACGCGGCGGAGGAAAACGGGCTGTTCCAGATCACCTTCGGCGAAAACATCGGTAGCGGCGTGAACATGGAGGCCCAGACCGACATCCAGGACGTCTTCACCATCACGAACCAAGGGACCCAGAACGTCTCGATCTCCATCAACGACACGGGCGATCACCCCGACGCGGTGACGTTCTACAACGTCAGCGTGGACGGCGAGAAGGCCACCACGAGCGCCTTCGAGGACGGCGACTACTACCTGGACAGCGGTGAGACCGTGACCGTCAGCATCTACGTCGACACCGCCGGTCTGGACGTGGATGACGAGGACTTCCTCATCGAGACGATCGAGATCACGGCTGAGGCCGTCCAGTCGTAGCCCGTCTTCGGCCGGGGACGAAAACGGTATCTCTCCGGGGCGCGTTCCGATACGCGAAATAGACGAAATACTGCGGTAAATCCATTCATACACCCGATGACGCACACCGATTCCATCGCTCTTCGAGACCCCGCAACCGTCCGTAGCGGGCGCTCCGGGACCCCCACTCGCCGGAGCGTCGAATGAGTCGGTCGGCGTCGTCGATACTCGCCTCGCTGTCGCTCCACCAGGTCGCGGCGGTCGCCGGCGTGCTGCTCTTGTTGGTCGTGCCCACGGGCGCCATCGTCGTCAATCAGTTCGACGCCGTCGGCCCCGACGAGTCGATCGTGCTCGCGCCCGCGACGGGCCCGAACGGCGCGTACGCGCAGATCGACGCGAGCAACGAACTCACGCTGAACATCACCGAACACGGCGTCAACCCCGACGCCGTCACCGTGATCGACGGCGTCTTCACCGTGACGAACACCGGGAACTCCTCGGTCCGCGTCTGGATCACGCAGACGAACGTGGAGGCGGTGACGTTCTACTCCGCGGCGAGCGGCCAGCCCGTCGGCGCCGAGCGGAACGTCACCCTCGTCCCGGGCGAGGAGCTCCTGATGAGCGTGCGCATCGACACCCGGAGCCCCGGCGTCGCGCCCGAGAGCACGCTCGTGACGAAGCTCATCCTCAACGTCGAGACGATCGACCCGACGACGAGCGCCCAGATCGACGTGCCCGACTCGGTCGACGCCGGCGAGGTCCCGCTCGGCACGAGCGCGGTCGTCGACGTCACGGTCCGGAACACCGGCGGCGAGCCGCTCGTGCTCCGCGACCTCGCGATCGTCGGCGACGACGCGGCCGCCTTCGAGAGCGAGCTGGGCGCGCTCCCGACGATCGCGCCCGGCGGCTCGGCGACGATCCCGATCCGGTTCGCGCCCGAGGCCGAAGGCGACGCGACCGCGACGCTCCGGCTCGGCACGAACGACCCGAACGCGGCGACGGCGACCGTGACGCTGCGCGGGGAGGGCACGATCCAGTCGCTGTCGGTGATCGGGACCCGCGACGTCGACTTCGGCGACGTCCGCGTCGGCGACCGCGAGCGGACCGCCGTGACGGTCGCGAACACCGGCTCCGCGCCCGTGACCATCCGCGGGGTCAGTATCGAGGGGACCGACGCAGCCGCGTTCGCGGCCGACGACGGCGGCGCGCCGGTGACCCTCGCGCCGGGCGCGCGGCACGTCCTCGTGGCGGCGTTCGAGCCGACGGCCGGAGGGTCGCAGGCGGCGACGCTCGCGGTCGAGACCGACGCCGACGACAGCCCGCTCCGCGTCGACCTCGCCGGTCGGGGCCTCGCGCCCGACATCGCGGTCCCCACCGAAACGGTCGCCTTCGAGCCGATCGGCCGCGGGCTGAACGCGACCGCGACGTTCACCGTCGAGAACCGCGGGACCGCCCCGCTCACCATCACCGACGTCGCCGTCGTCGGCAGCGGCCGCGAGATGTTCGCCGTCACGTCCGACCTCGGGACGCCGCTCACGCTCGACGTCGGCGCCAGCGAGACGGTCACCGTCCGGTTCGAGCCGACCGACGACGGCGCGTTCACGGCGGGCGTGCGCTTCGAGAGCAACGATCCGAACGAGCCGACCGCCCGGGTCGGCGTCTCGGGCACCGGGCTCCCGCCGCACATCGACGTGAGCACGGACCACCTCGACTTCGGGAATGTCACCGTCGGCGGCTCGAAGACGCTGAATATCACGCTCTCGAACCCCGGCGACCCGGCGATTCCGGTCCGCGTGACCGACGTGCGGTTCGTCTCCGGCTCCTCGGAGGCCTTCGAGATCGTCGAGGGCGAGGCGCCCTTCGAGATCGCCCCCGGCGAGACCGAGCGGGTCACGATCCGCTACGCGCCGCAGTCGGTCGGGATCAAGACCGCCCAACTGCGGATCATCAGCGACGCCGACCAGGAGCAGATCGACATCTGGATGTCCAACACCGGCTGGCGGATCCGCGTCCAGCAGCTCGCCGAGAACGACCCCGGCGTCGACAGCGACGTGGAGACCTGGACGCGCCCGGTGACGCTCCCGGACGCCGCCAGCGCCGAACTCGACGCCAACGACGTCCCGCCGGGCGTCGGCCTGACCGTCGACGTGTCGGTGCCGAGCACGCGCGAGAAGCAGGCGACGATCACGACCGTCAGCGTCGCGCCCCGGTCCGAATCCGGGGAGAAGGTCACCTTCGACATGCACTTCGTCCACCACGACACCGCGCCCGGCGTCGTCGGCGGCGTCCAGTACGAGCCGGAGGCGGGCCGCGCCGTCACCCAGCACTTCGGGCTGGAACACACCATCCCGAACGAGCGGCTGGGCCTGACGGAGTTCACCTACTCGGTCAAGAAGAGCGCGCTCCCCGCCGACGTCGACCCCGAGGACCTTCGGATCTACCGCTACGCCGACGGCCGGTGGAACCGCCTGAACCCCGAACTAATCGACGAGACGGCCACCGCGTACGTCTTCTTCGTCGACCCGCCGGGCTTCTCGCAGTTCGTGCTCACCGCGCCCGAGGGCGAGCCCCAGACCGAGCCCGGCGACGACGGGCCGGACGGCGACGGAGATCCCGACGGCGACGACGATCCGGACGACGAGGGCGACGAGGACGACGACGGCCCCGAGACGGTCGTCCGGAAGGGCGACACTACGATCACGTTCCCCGGCGAGGAGAACGGAGACCTCGCGGACCTCATCGACGTCCAGGACCTCGGGGTGCCGGCGCCCGACGTCGGCGGCCGCGACGGGCCCGAGGCGGCCATCGCCCAGGGGAGGGAGATCGGCGAGAACGCCGAGCGGATCGACTTCGGCGACGACATCTCGCTGACGATCTCGGGCGAGGGGATCTCGGAAGAAGAGATCGACCTGAAGGGCGCGGACACGCTGACGCTCGTCCGCGATCCGATCCTGCTCGTCGGGAGCCACTCGCTCTTCGGCTCCAAGGAATCGATCGACGACAACCTCCGGATGATCCACCGCGTCGAGATCACGGTCCCGCCGGAGTACGAGAACCGCTCTGCGATCCTCCAGCTCCGCGTCCCGCGAGAGCGCTTCGGCGAGACCGACCCCGCGAACGCGACGGTCGCCCGGAACAGCGGCGGCTGGCAGCTGCTGGAGACCGAGATCGTCGAGGAGACGCCGGAGTACGTCGTCCTCAGCGCCTACACGCCGGGCTTCTCGGAGTTCGCCGTGTTTGCCGACAACAGCGTCACCTACGAGTGGACCGTCGAGACCTACGACGAGCCGTTCACCGGCCGCCAGATCGAGCCCTCGTTCGACGCGGTCGGGATCTACGAGACGACGCTTACCGTCACCGACGCCTTCGGGCTGACCGACGCGGCCACGTACCGGATCCTCGTCAACGACGTCCCCGGGGTCGCGGTCCAGCGGCCGCCGGTGATCTGGCCGAACGAGACGGTCACCCTCGTCGCCGACGTCGTCGACGAGTACGGCAACGTCACCGTCACCTGGGAGTTCTCCGACGGGACGACCGCCACCGGACGGGTCGTAGACCGGCGCTTCCCCGCCGGCACCGAGACGATCACGGTCGTCGCCGCGGACGAATTCGGCGCCCGCGGCGAGACGATCGAGACGGTCACCGTGGGCCGGTCGCTCCCCTCGGTCGAACTCCAGCAGATCCCCGTGAGCGGGCTCGGGTGGCTCCTGCTCGGACTCCTGTTGCTCCTGCTCGTGTTCGCCCGCGACGCCCTCTCGGGGTGGATCGTCGCGGCCGTGCGGCGGCACCCGCCCGAGATCACGGCGTTCGAGTCGCCGTCGATCGACGTCGTCGCGGCCCGCGTGGTGATCGAGCGGCTGGCGGTGCGGGACCGCGGCGACGACCTCGACGAGATCTCCGTGGAGGTCCGCGACCCCTCGGGCCGCCGGATCGGGATGGAGTCTGGGACGATCGGCGGCGAGCGCACCTACGAGGGGACGAAGGTGTACGTCACCCTCGACGAGTCGGCGTCCCTCCCGCCGGATGCGGCCTACACCGTCCGGGTCCGCGTCACCGACGAGGCGGGCGCCGAGTGCGTCGAGCGGGCGACGGTCCGGTCCGACCCGTTCCGGTACCCCCTCGGCCGGCCGAGCGCGGGCGGCGAGTCCGCCGCGGACGACGACTGATACCGATCCTCTCGGAGGTTTATCTCCGGCGTCACTCCGTGACGGCCACTCGTGATCGGACAGACCTCACAGCGGGCTGATCCGACGCGAATAGCTATACGTCGGCGGGTGCTACCGGAGTGCAGGAATGTCGGCAGAACTGCGGGCGAAGCGGCTGATCGGTTACTACGGGCGGTATCTGTTCTTCGCGCTTCTCGTACTGGGGGTCCTCGCGGCCGCGGGGGCGGGCTACGTGTACGCGACCCCGCCGACGGAGCGGGTCACAGAGCAGACCGAGGTCCAGCAGGTCAGCGCCGACGTGCGGACCAGCGCCGTCGTGACCGGCAACACCACCTTCTACCGGAACGGCCAGCGGCTGGTCGACCAGCCCGCGTATCTGATGGCGGCCACGCCGAATCTGACCGTCGAGACGCGCGTGGCCGTCCCCTCGGGGACGGACGTGCGGGTCACCCAGCGGCTCGCGCTCGTCCAGACGGCGACCCGCGGCGACCGGCCGTTCTGGACGTCGAACCGCGTGATCACGGAGGGGGAAACGACCACCAGCGAAGGGAGCGCCGCGACGAGCGCGACGGTGAACATGTCCGCGATAGAAGACGAGGTGCGGCGGAACCGCGGGACTCTCGGCACCATCGGCGGCTTCGAGACGCGGCTCGAACTGAACGTCACCTACGACACGGGCGCGTACACCGGGAGCCTGACCGCCTCCAGTCCCGTGGTGGTCTCCGAGCGGGCCTACTGGATCGAATCGCCGCTGTCGGCGACGCGGACCCACTCCCGGCCGGTGACCCGGACCGTGGCGGACGAGCCGAATATGGCGCTCGTGGGGCTGCTCGGGCTCTTGGCGCTGTCGGCGTTCGCCTCCGCCGGCGGCGTCGCGTACGTGCGGCGTGAGGACATCGACGTCGAGGCGATCGAACTCCGGATGGACCGGGCGCGCTTCGAGGAGTGGATCACCACGAGCGAGATCCCGACCGACCCGGACCGAAAGTACGTCCGGACCACGAGCCTCGAAGGCCTCGTCGACATCGCGATCGACTCGAACAACCGCGTGCTCCACGATCCCGAGCCCGACGTCTACACCGTCGTCACCGACGACATCGTGTACTACTACGCCACCGACGAGAGCGCGATGACGTCGTGGTTCAATATGTAGCCCCTCGAGAGCGACGCCGACCCCGCTGCCACTATTTGAAGAACCGATACAGCCGCTCGCGGAGCGGGAGGTCCCGCGAACGGACCCGCCGGGCGCCGTACAGCGTCGAGAGGCCGAGCGAGGCCACGCCGGCGCCGAGGAGCGCGTCGATGGCGACGATGGGGAGCCACGGGTGGATCCGATAGAGCGCCTCGATCGTGCTCGTCGGCAGCACGGCCAGGTAGCGGTGCTCGACGAGCGTGCGCTGGTAGTACCCCGTCGACGGCGGCGCGGTCACCGTGACGATGCTCTCGCGGACGCTGTTGGACGGGACGTACACCATCGACGGCTGGGCGGCGATGCCCTCGGTCGCGGGTTCGAGGAACACCACGACGGGGAGCAGTCCGTTCGAGGGGACGAGGTACCGGACCGTCTCGGAGGTCCCCGAGGCGACGACGCGGATCCCCGGCGCGTCCTGGCTCGAACTGACGATGTCGAACGACTGGGGGCCGGCCGGGACGGTCATGCTCCCGGTCACGAGGATGAGCAGGCAGACGGTGAGCGCGAGGACGTAGATGCGACCCATCGCCCGTCCGTCGTCGATGCCCGATCGCGACGTCCGCCGCGTCCGCGTCGGGCCGGACTTCCGACCGAGGAGGTCCGTGAGGACGTACGTCACGATGCCGAAGCCGAAGAGGATGTACGCGAGGCCCTGACTGCCCAAGAGCGCGCGCGTCCCGAACAGGGTCGCGAGGCTCCGTTGGACGCCCGAGAGGCCGTCGTTGATGGTGACGACGACGACGCCGAGCTGCGGGACGACGACGATCCGACCGCCCACCTGGAGCGCCTTCGCGACGATCTGGGCGTCCTGGACCGGCGGCTCGGCGCTGTCCTGGTCAGTCACGGGGTTGGCGTCGCCCTTCGTGATGTAGCCCCCGTCGGTCTCGCCGACGACGCGGTGGGTGACCAGGTCGCCGCCGTTGAGGTTCACCGCGTCGAAGACGATCACGTCGCCGGTGCGGACCGGGCCCGCGACGGCCATCGGAATCGCGACGAAGCCGTCGTTCGGGCGGAGCATCGGCTCCATACTCCCGGTCTCGACGTAGCTGAAGAGCACCGGCTGGCCGATCGCCTGACCGAGGACGAGCGAGCCGATCACGAGCAGGAGGACGCCGACGAGGGCGTATTCGGCCGCGCGACGGGGCGTCATCGACCGCGCGACTCCGGCTCCGGCGGCCGTCGCTCGGTGTCGGGGGCGACAGAACGGCTGTGGGTGGTGATCGACATACGAGGAGACTACTGGTCGGCGAGACGGTCGCGGTGTCCGCCGAGCGGACGAGCGGACGACGCTCCGACAGTTCAGCTATATTTACATAAATAACGCGAGAAGAGGATAAGATGGTTTCGGGAGTCGGGGTCCGAGCGAGCCGACGCGCCGTGAGACGGTCCGGCGCGGGCGGGAAACGTAGATTTAATACGACATCTGACGAACGGGCGGTGGAAGTCGAACACCCGTGAGTGACGATTACAGAGACCAGTCCAGTTCGCCCGACGCCACGGGCGCGTTCGAAGACTGGATGGAGCAGTTGGCCGCGGAGACGGACCTGAGTACCGAGGAGGTGTTCGAGCAGTTGGTCTCGGCGTACTGGACGCTCAACGAGATCTTCGGATTGGTCGAGCGCGTCGGCAGCGAGTCGACGCTGTTTCGACGGGCGGAAAGCGGCGACCGAAACGCGGACCCGACGCCGGAGGCGTCGAGGCCGCGGGACGCCGAACGGACGAACGACCGCGGGACGAACGACCGCGGGACGGAGGAGCCGTCCGGATCCGACGCCGACGCGCTTCGGGCGGAGCTATCGCACCTCCAGGCGCGGCTGTCGGACGTCGAAGCCGCGCTGGAGGCGGCGCAGTCCGACTCCCGAGAGGAGGTGACGGCGCTGGCCGAGCAGTTCGACGCGGCGCGGGCGGCGGACCGCTCCCGGCTCGACTCCCTCGACGCCCACGTCAACACCGAGTTCGGGAACTCTCGGACCGTGCTGCGCCGCCTGATCGAGAGCCAGCACGGCCACGACGACGCGCTCGCGGCCGTCCGTTCGGAGCTGGCCGCCCTCGGGGACCACGTCGAGGCCGAAGCGGCGCTGAGCGAGCTGAAAGAGCGCGCGAACCGGCTCGGCGTCGAGCGGGCGGACTGCGAGGCGTGCGGTTCGACCGTCCGGCTGGCGCTGTTGTCGACGCCGGCGTGCCCGCACTGCGCGGAGCCGTTCGACGGGGTCGAACCCCACACGGGCTGGTGGTTCGGGTCGGACGTGCTCACGGTCGCCAGCGGCGGTGACGGCGCCGAGGCCGACGAACAGCGGCCGAGAGAGGACCCAAAGAGAAAGACGGTGCTGCCGGAGTTGCCGCCCGACGCGGAGTAGCGAGTGGCGCGGCAGATCGGGAGCGTGTGCCCCGAGATTATCGATCCGAGACTATCGATGGCCGATTACTGATCACCGATAGCCGATTACTAATTACTGATTACCGATCACTGATCGAGCGAGACGCTCCCGTCGCGATCGAACCGAAGGACGGTGTCGAACAGCGACGTGAACGTCAGAATCAGCTGTGAGGGGTGGGCGTCGGGATCCAGGTGGAAGTGGGCCCGCGCGTCCGCGGCCTCGATCTGGTGTTGGAGGACGTGCAGGAACCGAAGCACGAGCCGCGGGTCGGAGGCCGCCTGGAGCGCGTCGGTCAGCGAGTGGAAGCACACGAGCGTCCGAGCCGACGACGACTCCCACTCCGAGAGGTACTTCGTGATCGCGAATCCGAGCTTCATCAGGTCGCCCTGATTGGGCACGGACTTGACGGGGATCGTCGTCTCGGACCCCGGCGCCGAAACCGTCGTCCGCGCCCGGTCGGAGCCGCCGAGGCTGACGATCGCCGTGCGCTCCGGCAGGCCCGCCAGGTCGCCGGCGACGGCCTCGGCGCGCTCGGCGGCCGACTGCCCGTAGGTGACGAGGAGGAGATTGACCTCGTCGCCTTCGGAGGCGGCGGGCGCGAGGAACTGCGTACAGAGGTGCTGGTCCGCGGTGCAGGACTCCGGGCCGACCAGGAGCACGTTCGGCGACTCCCCGACGAGGTCCCGCACCGTCTCGCGCCCGAGACCGCGCGACGGGGCGGAGAAATCGGCGTCGACGCGGTCGGATCCCTCGGATCGCTCGGCTCGTTCGGTTCGGCTCGCTCCGGCTGACGCGTCGGCCGACTCCGATCCGTCGCGTCCCGCCGTCCCGCCCAGTCGGGAGACGCGGTCGGCGAGGTCACCCAGCGACGGGCGCCCGTCGCGAGAGCGGTCGGACGGGACGGCAGTCGGGTCCGGGCCCTCGCTCGGATCGGAGCGGGCGTCCGCCGAGTCGGCTTCGAGGGCGTCCGCCTGTGCGGATTCGGCGTCGTCGTCCGGCGGTTCGCGGTCGTCGTGAGGGGGGTCGGTCGCGGCCTCCAGTTCCGGGTCTACCCAGAGGTCCGGGTCCGGCTCCGCGTCCGAGGGCGGAGAGAGCGGGCGTTCTCGCTCCAGCAGTTCCACGAGGTCGGCCAGGGAGTGCCGCTCCGGCCCCCCGTCGTCGCCCGGTCCGTCGTCGGAGTTCATCGACGGCGCCCCCTCACGAGCGCTCCCGGAGTTCGGGCGGCGGGACCTCGTCGCCGAAGCGCATCCGGCGCGTCTGGTACGTCTGGACGAACGCGGAGATGGCAAAGGAGACGAGGACGACGCCGCCCCAGGCGAGGTCCGGAACGGTGGCGAAGGGCCACAGTTCGAGCCAGGCGACGAGGAGCAACACCGCGTTGACGATCGAGAGGCCCACGTAGTACAGGCTCCAGGGGATCGTGCCGCCGGAGACGACCTCCAGGTAGACGTCGAGGTCGGCGAAGGCCTCGGAGATCGAGACGACCCCGCGGTCGGCGTCGTAGTCGACGATGCCCTCCTTCGCGAGGGTCTTGAGGTGCGACTGGTACATCGCGATGTAGACCCGCTTTCGCTCCTTCGAGGTGAGCTCGTCGACGGGCTTGTCGTTCTCCCAGGCGGCGACCTGCTCGGCGAGCTCGCTGAGCGGCACCGGCTCGTTGCGCTGCTTGAGGTAGTGAACCGCGTAGCGCCGACGTTTGTCGGCCAGTACGCTGTAGGCGAGATCGCTCGAACGGAGTCTGTTTTGCGTGTGCTGTGTTTGCATCAGGCCCTCGGATGGATGGGGGCTGGAGATTATCGGCGTCGTCGGCAACTGTAACGAGTGTGGTATTGTTTCCCAATTATATATTCTCATCGGAGATCACTACCGATCTGTCAAATTTTCGTCGTCACGGCAGGTCGTACGCGGCGAAGTACTCCCGGACGTACTCGTGGAAATCGGGATCGGGCTGTGAGACGAACCGGTAGTCGGCGTGTTGGTCGTCGAGGTCGATCTCGGCGTCGGGAACTGCGGGCGACGCCCGGTAGACGATGTTGACGGTGTGGCGGCTGACGCCTTCTGGCGTCCGGTCGGCGTCCCAAAAGTGCGCGTGGACGCCGAGGCGCTCGCCGACGTCGATCTCGATGCCGAGTTCCTCCCGGCCGACGCGGCGGGCGGCCGCGGTCAGTTCCTCGCCCTTGTAGAGCCGGCTCCCCGGCCAGAACCAGACGCGGGGTTCGTGGTTCCGCTCGGCCAGGAGCACCCCCTCGTCCGTTTCGAGAACGACCTCCACGCACACCTGCGGCATCGCTTCGAGGAACGCCCGGAAGTCGTCGTCGGGGACGAACTGGTCGTGGACATCCATACCGGCCGAGTCGGGAGCCGACGACAAGGATCCGGCGATGGCCGGAGTCGCCACGAACACAAAGTTGATTAGTGTGGCAAGCATCCCCACGAGTGACAATGCCTGACACGAAAGCGGGCCGCGAGCGGAAGGGGCGGAACAAGCGCACCCAGCTCCAGCAGGAACTCTACGAGGAGGAGATCGACGCGCTCGACTCCGACGAGGACCTCCCGGAGTTCGAGCCCGAGCGCGACCGCCCGTTCGTGGCGGACGAACTGCCCGACGAGGAGTAATCACGATAAGTCGACCGCGGTCCACTTCTTCGATCGTCGCGAGGCGCCAGTCGTGACACCGTCGCGAGTCGGAGCCGAGAGCCGACGGTGAGGCCCGCCGACCAGAGCGACGTAACGCCGGAGAGACAGTGACAAGGGCGGCGGCACCGTCGTGGGCGTATGACCACGTGGGACGAGCGCTTCCGCCGCGGCGAGTACCCCTCCGATCCCGACCCGTCGCCGGTGCTGTGCGAGTACGTCGGGGAAGCGGCCGACGGGCGGGCGCTCGACGTCGCCTGCGGGACCGGACGCAACGCCGTGTTTCTCGCCGACCGGGGGTACGAGGTCGACGCGCTCGATCAGTCCGCCGAGGGGCTCCGCATCGCCCGCGCGAACGCCGCAGAGCGCGGCGTCGACGACCGCCTCAATCCCATCCGTGCGGACGCGACGCAGTTCGCGTACCGGGAGGACCGATACGACGTGGTGACGATCAGCTTCTACCGGACGCTCGATCGGCTGGGCGACATCAAGGCGGCGCTGCGACCCGGCGGGCTGCTGTTCTATCAGCACCACCTCCGAGCGGACCCGCCGGCGGAGATGGGCCCGAGCACGGACCGCTATCGGTTTCGCGCGAACGAGCTCCTCCGGGCGTGTCTCGACCTCACCGTGCTGTACTACGAGGAGTCGAGCGAGGTGGTGGACGGAAGCCGCTCGGCGACCGTCGAGATCGTCGCCCGCAACAGCCACGGCGGGAGGCAGTCGTATCCCGAGACGGCGTGGAGCGAGCCGCGCCGCTGACGGACGGTAATATATAAAAGCCGGAACGGGGGCCGTAGTGAGTCGGCATAACGTGGTATTTGTTACCACACATTGAACGGCGCATATGGCCGTTTCGAGCGGTTTTCGAGCCGATTATCCCTTCTCGTCGGACGCGGAATTCCCCGACGGCGACCGCTCCGGAGCAAAGAATTTATATAGAATCACAAACAATCAGTCGGTGTCTATGAGCCAGCGAATGCAACAGGGTCAGCCGATGATCATCATGGGCGAGGACGCCCAGCGCGTCAAGGACAAAGACGCCCAGGAATACAACATCCAGGCCGCTCGGGCCGTCGCGAACGCGGTACGCTCGACACTCGGCCCGAAGGGGATGGACAAGATGCTCGTCGACTCGATGGGCGACGTCACCATCACGAACGACGGCGTCACCATCCTCCAGGAGATGGACATCGATAACCCCACGGCCGAGATGATCGTCGAGGTCGCCGAGACCCAGGAGGACGAGGCCGGCGACGGCACCACCACCGCGGTCGCGATCGCGGGCGAGCTCCTCAAGAACGCCGAGGATCTCCTCGAACAGGACATCCACCCGACGGCGATCATCAAGGGCTTCCACCTCGCGAGCCAGGAGGCCCGCTCCCAGATCAACGAGGTCGCCGAAGGCGTCGAGCCCGGCGACAGCGAGGTGCTCCAGAAGGTCGCCGAGACCTCGATGACCGGCAAGAGCTCCGAGCTCAACAAGGACCTGCTCGCCGAGCTCGTCGTCGACACGGTCGAGGCCGTCACGGTCGAGGCCGACGACGGCTCCTACGTCGTCGACCTGGCGAACGTCAACATCGAGACCCAGACCGGCCGCTCGACCGCCGAGTCCGAGCTCCTCAACGGCGCGGTCATCGACAAGGACCCCGTCCAGGACGACATGCCCACCGAGTTCGACGAGGCCGACGTCCTGCTCCTGGACGAGCCGATCGAGATCGAGGAGACCGACGTCGACACGCAGGTCAACGTCGAGTCCCCCGACCAGCTCCAGCAGTTCCTCGACCAGGAGGAAAAGCAGCTCCGCCAGAAGGTCGACAAGATCGTCGACTCCGGCGCCGACGTCGTCTTCTGCCAGAAGGGCATCGACGACCTCGCCCAGCACTACCTCTCGAAGGAGGGCATCCTCGCCGTGCGCCGGACCAAGAAGTCCGACATCGCGTTCCTGCGCGACGTCGTCGGCGCGAACGTCGTCTCCGACCTCGACAGCCTCTCCAGTGAGGACCTCGGGCGCGCCTCGGTCCGCCGCGACGCCGACGACGAGCTGTTCTACGTCGAGGGCCTCGACGAAGAGACCCACGGCGTGACCCTGCTGCTCCGCGGCTCGACCGACCACGTCGTCGACGAGATCGAGCGCGGCGTCCAGGACGCCCTCGACGTCGTCTCGACGACCGTCTCCGACGGCCGCGTCGTGGCCGGCGGCGGCGCCATCGAGGTCGAGGTCGCGCGTCGCCTCCGCAGCTACGCCGGCTCCGTCGGCGGCCGCGAGCAGCTGGCCGTCGAGGCCTTCGCCGACGCGCTGGAGCTCGTCCCGCGCGTCCTCGCCGAGAACGCCGGCCTCGACTCCATCGACACGCTCGTCCGCCTCCGCGAGGCCCACCAGGAGGACGAGGACACCCGCGCCGGCCTGAACGTCTTCAGCGGCGACGTCGAGGACACCTTCGAGGCCGGCGTCGTCGAGCCGGCCCAGGCGAAGGAACAGGCGATCGCCTCCGCCACCGAGGCCGCGAACCTCGTGCTCAAGATCGACGACATCATCGCCGCCGACGAGCTGAGCACCAGCGGCGACGGCGACGACGAAGGCGGCGCCCCCGGCGGCGGTATGGGTGGCATGGGCGGCATGGGCGGCATGGGCGGCGCGATGTGAACGTCGGCGACGACGTTCCATAGGCCCGCAGGCCCCACGCCACCGCATCTGTCCCACCGCTCGAACCGCTCCGAATCACGTCCAGTCGATCCCCTCCGCTCTCGTTCCCCCGGTCCGTCGGGTCGTTCGGCTGACCGCCCGACGGCCGCGACCCCTCCTCCCCACGACGGCGCGTCGCGTTTTTTCCGTCTCCGCATCCACCGCGTATCCGGTAGTCGAGGGACTGTCGCGGAACGTCGGTGGAGCGACGGAGTGTTGTAGTTGTATCCTAATTTCTTTCCTATATTAGAATTGAATTCCGATGTAATAGTATTAAGTGGAATAAGCGAGAACGTCGAGGTATGAAGACGCTCCTGTTGAACCACGCGGATGTCCGCGAGAACGCGCCGATGGCGGAGCTCGTGCCGGCGATCGAGGCGGCGTTCGGGGCGTACGAGCGGGGCGACGCCCAGATGCCCCCGAAGTCCTACATCGACCTCCCGCAGTACAACGGCGACTTCCGGTCGATGCCGGCGTACCTGGACGCCGGATCGTGGGACGCCGCGGGCGTCAAGTGGGTGAACTCCCACCCCGACAATCCGGAGCAGTTCGACCTCCCGACCGTGCTGGGGACGATGATCTACACCGATCCCGAGACGGCCGTGCCCCTCGCGATCCTCGACGGCCGGACGCTGACGATGCTGCGGACCGGCGCGGCCGCGGCGGTCGCGACCGACCACCTCGCCGTCGCGGACGCCTCCTCGCTGGGCATCGTCGGCGCGGGCGCCCAGTCTTACACCCAACTGCGGGCGATTTCCGAGGTGCGGGACATCGAGACGGTCGTGATCTCTGACCTCGACGAGGAGCGCGTCGCGGCCTTCATCGACGAGTTCGAGACCGACTACGACGTCCGCGCGGGATCGGTCGCGGAGGCCGCCGCCTGCGACGTGCTCTCGACGGTCACGCCCGTCGAGTCGCCGATCGTCTCCCGGGAGTCGGTCGGCGAGCACACCCACATCAACGCGATGGGCGCCGACGCGGCCGGCAAGCACGAACTCGCCGACGGGATCCTCCTCGATTCGAAGCTCGTGATCGACGACTACGAGCAGACGACCCACTCCGGCGAGATCAACGTCCCCTGGAGCGAGGGCGTCCTCGGCGACGACGACATCCACGCCGCACTCGGCGAGATCGTCGTCGGAACGAAGGCGGGCCGCGTCGATGCCGACGGGATCACCGTCTTCGACTCGACCGGGCTGGCGATCCAGGACGTCGCCGCCGCCCACGTGGCCTACGAGCACGCGGAGGACAACGACAACGGCTACCCGTTCGACCTCCTCGGGCTGGCGTAGGCCGGCCGTCCGACGCATAGTTTTTACCGGGGAGCCGACACCGATGGAGTATGGTGTGGGTCCGCTCGGAGTACGCGGGGGAGCTGGCGGTCGTCTCGACGTGGCTCGCCGCGCTCATCCCCTGGAACGTGACGTATTCGAGCGACGTCTCCGGCGGCGCGGTGCTGTTCGTGCGCTTCCCGTTCTTCCAGGTCCGGTACGCCTTCGGCGTCCCGCTGGCGCGCCGCGTCACGGTCTCGGATCCGCTCTCGGCGATCGCGTTCCAGTCGGGCCAGACGATCCAGGCGGCCTACCAGGCCTGGGCGTTCGGGGCGGCCGTCCTGGCGGTCGGCGTCCTCGTCGCGGTCGCGTACTACCTCGACGAGGAGCGCGTCGAGTCGGGACCGGTCGACCCCGTCCGCTTCCTCGGGGGGGTGCTCGGGCTCTCGGGGCTCGTCCTCGCGGGCGCGACGTACCTGCTCGTCACCCGCGGCTTCCCCGGGATTCCCCTGCCCGTCGGCGTCGTCTTCCTCCTGGTCCTCGGCGGCGTGTTGCTGACGGTCGAGCGGGCGTGATAGTGATTACTCTCGTCTCTTCCCGCCGAACGCCGTCACCGGGGATGGCGTTCGGCGGTAAACAGTGAGAGTAATCACTATGAGAGGGGCGCCGCGGCGCCGCGACGACGCCCGAACGCGGCCGACAGTATAAGTCGCTCCGAGCGAAACCGTAGGTAACGGCTCGGATCGCAGAACAATGGAGGGGAACGATCGGGACGGAGACGCCGGGATGGGGGAGGCGCGCTCGCCCGGCGACGGCATCGACTCGGCGAGCGGGCACGCGGAGCCGTCGGTCCAGTCCGCGTCGCCGGCGGCGGAGGCGTCGTCGGAAATGGCCGGGGAGCGCTTCACCGACGACGCCTCCGGCGGCGGGGCGCTCGACGGGCTCCAGCGGCGAATCGAGCGGCTCATCGACGTCTTGCGGGGTTCGTCACTGGACGTGCGCCCGTACCGCCCCGACGACGGCGTCTTCGCGTCGTTCGAGCCCCCCGCGGGAGAGGAGGTCGTCGACCGCTACTGGGTGAACGCGCCGTACGCCTACGTCGCGATCACCCACGACGACGCGAACAGCGAGCACTACTACTACGCGGTCGAGCCCGACCTCAACGACTTCGAGGCCGAACTGCTCTCGCGGGCCCGCGTCGACATCCGCGACCCGCTCCTCTACCGCGGCGGGAACGAACCGACCGCTGAGTCGACGCTCCGCGCGGAGCTGCAGACGCTGCTCGAACAGTACGGCGTCGACGTCTCGATGCGCACGTTCCACGCCCTCCTGTACTACCTCAGCCGCGACTTCCGGGGGTTCGGGCGCATCGATCCGCTGATGCACGACCCCCACATCGAGGACGTCTCCTGCGACGGCTACGACCTGCCGATCTTCGTCTATCACGACGAGTACACAGACATCGAGACGAACGTTGTCTTCGGCGCCGACGACCTCGACGACTTCGTGATCCGGCTCGCCCAGGAGTCGGGCCGCCACATCAGCGTCGGCGATCCCGTCGTCGGGACGACCCTGCCGGACGGCTCGCGGGTCGAACTCGCGCTGGGCGAGGAGGTGACCCCCCGCGGGTCGGCCTTCACGATCCGGAAGTACGCCGACGAGCCGTTTACCCCCGTGGATCTCATCGACTTCGGGACGTTCTCGGTCGACCAGATGGCGTACCTCTGGCTCTGCATCGAGAGCAACAAGAGCCTGATCTTCGCCGGCGGCACGGCCTCGGGGAAGACCACCTCGATGAACGCCGTCTCGATGTTCGTCCCGCCGCGGGCGAAGGTGCTGACCATCGAGGACACCCGCGAGCTGTCGCTGTACCACGACAACTGGCTGGCGTCCGTGACCCGCGAGCGCCTCCACGAGGGGTCCGACATCGGGATGTACGACCTGCTGCGGTCGGCGCTGCGCCACCGCCCGGAGTTCATCATCGTCGGCGAGGTGCGGGGCGAGGAGGCGGTGACGCTGTTCCAGGCGATGAACACCGGCCACACCACGTTCTCGACGATGCACGCCGACAGCATCGAGACGGTGATCAATCGCCTGGAGAACGAGCCGATCAACGTCCCGCGGGCGATGGTCCAGTCGCTCGATCTCCTGTGCGTCCAGACGCTCACGCGGGTCGAGGGCGAGCGCGTGCGGCGGTCGAAGTCGATCGGCGAGATCGGCGAGATCGACCAGCGGACGGGCGAACTCGACTACGCGAAGGCGTTCAGCTGGGAGCCCGACACCGACAGCTTCCGGGAGTCGGACTCGAACCTCCTCTCGGAGATCCAAAGCGAGCGCGGCTGGAGCCGGACCGAGCGCAAGCGGGAGATGAACCGCCGCAAGCGGTTCCTGCGCCTGCTCGTCGACCTCGGCGTCACCGACTACCGGGAGTTCACCGCGCTCGTCAACGAGTACTACGCGAACCCCGAGCGCGTGATGGAGCGGCTGGAGGGCCTCCACGACGACAGCGAGGCCGGCGACGGCGACGTCGGCGACGTCACCGCCAGCGTCGGGGCGGAAGTCGACGATGACACCGGCACCGAACGGACCGACGCCGGGGAGATCGAGACCGATGGCGGTAATTGAACTGCTGTTGGGCTACGGGCCGCTCGTCGCGGTGACCCTGCTCGCGCTGCCGGTCGCGCTCGTGCCCGTGAGCCCCCGGGCGCGCCTGCTCGTCACCCGGCTCTCGCTGCCGATTTTCGGTCAGTACGTCGAGCGGAGCCCGCGTCGCCGCGAGCAGACCGCGCGGATGCGGGCCGCGTTCGTCGGCGAGAGCCACCGGGTGTTCGCCGCCCAGACGCTCTTCATCTCCGGGGTCGCGGGGGTCGCGGGGAGCGTCTACGGCGTCTACCTCGCCGCGGTCGTCCTCCGGTCGCTGGCGATCGAGCCCGAGGCGCTCCGGGCGGCGCTCCCGGAGCCGCTCGCCTTCCTCGGGGCGATCGCCAGCGTCCCGGACCTCTCGTTCCTCCAGCTGTTCGCGCTCTTTCTGGTCGCCAGCGCCACCGTCGGGACGGGCCTCGCGGCGCTGGCGTACTGGGGCCGGTGGGCGTACCTCGACCAGCGGGCGCGGGCCCGGGCGATCGAGATCGACACGTCGCTTCCGGGGACGGTCGCGTTCGTCTACGCGCTCTCGCGGTCGGGGATGCCGTTCCAGGCGGTGCTGCGGACGCTGGCGCGGAACCAAGAGGTCTACGGCGAGTCCGCGCGGGAGCTGGCGGTCACCGTCCGCGACATCGACGCCTTCGGGACGGACATCCTGACGGCGCTGCAGGACACCGCCGAGCGGACCCCGAGCGACGGCCTCGCGGAGTTCACAGAGAACCTCGCGAGCGTGCTCTCCTCGGGCCAGAGCGTCCCGGACTTCCTCCGGGACCAGTACGAGCGGTTCCAGGAGGAAGCAGAGGCCCAACAGCGGCAGTACCTCGAACTGCTCTCGACGTTCGCGGAGGTGTACGTCACGGTGCTCGTCGCCGGGCCGCTGTTCTTCCTCACCGTGCTCGTGGTGATCGGCCTCGTCATCCAGAACACGCTCACGCTGGTCCGGATCGTGAGCTACGTCGCGATCCCGCTCTTGACCTTCGGCTTCGTCGTGTACGTCGACAGCATGACAGAGAGCCTGACGGTCCCGACCCGCGGGAGCGAGGACGCGACGGCGCAGGCCATCGCCTCGGGCTCCCCGACGGAGCGGGGAGCGGGTCGCTGGGAGGCGGTCGGCGAGGGGGCGCGCCGCGGCGACGGCGGGACCGACGTCGGGGCGGACGCCGCGGCGCGGGCGAACTGGGAGCGGCTGGCCGTCTACGACCGGATCGGCGCCCTGCGGCGGACGCTCTCGAACCCCGTCGGGACGGTGCTGGAGTCGCCGGTGTACTCGCTCTTCGTGACCGTGCCGGTCGGGCTCGTCGCGCTCGCGCTGTCGATCGACGGGGCGGTCCGCGAGGCGGTCGCCGCGTTCCAGTCGGGGGCGACGGATCCCGCGGACGCGGTCCTGACGCTCGCGACGGCGATCGACGGGCCGGTCGTGCAGATGACGATCCTCGCGCTCGCGGGGATCGCGCTGGCCCACGAGATCCAAAAGCGCCGCATCAGCGCGATCGAGGCCGACACGCCGGACTTCCTCGACCGGATGGCGAGCATCAACGAGGCGGGCGTCACCGTCGTCGGCTGCCTGAAGCGCCTGTCGGACGCCGACCTCGGACGACTCGGCGACGAGGTCGCGCGCGTCTGGCGGGACATCCGGTGGGGATCGAACGTCGACGCGGCGCTCGCCAGAATGGAGCGGCGGACGGGCGCGCCATCGGTGTCGCGGGCGGTCACGCTCATCCGGAACGCGATGGCCGCGAGCGGCGACATCAGCCCGGTGCTCCACATCGCGGCCGACGAGGCCCAGGAGGCGCGTCGGCTCCGCCGTGAGCGCCGCCAGGAGATGCTGACCTACCTCGTCGTGATCTACGTCTCCTTTTTCGTCTTCCTCGGGATCGTCGTCGCGCTGACGGTCTCGTTCATCCCCGCGATCGAGGCCGCGAGCCAGTCCGCGGGCGGGGCAGCGGGCGACATCGCCGGCGTCGACACCGGGATCTTCGGCGGCCTGCAGGACGTCGACACCGACGCCTACGAACTGCTGTTCTTCCACACGGCGGCGATCCAGGGGCTCTGCTCGGGGCTCGTCGCCGGGCAGCTCGGTGAGGGGAGCGTGATGGACGGCCTGAAGCACGCGAGCTTCCTGCTGACGGTCGCGTACGTCGTGTTCGCGGTCCTGTGACGCGCGAGGCCCCCACCTCGCCGCCGGCGACCGCTGCGGCTTTGTATCGCCGCCGACTGGCCGAGGTATGGACGACGAGCGGTCGTCGAGCGGCGGTGACTCCGAGGCCGAACCGGGACGGGACACCGAATCGGTCAGGGAGACCTACGACCGCATCGCCGACCACTTCGCGTCGACGCGGGAGTACCCGTGGCCGGAGGTCGCGGCGTTCCTCGGACGGGAACCGGGCGGGGGGGCCGATCTCGACGACGACGCGGCGACGCTCGCGGACGGCGCCCGACCGGCGCTCCGCGGTCGCGGCGCGGAGTCGATCGGCGGAAGTGGCATCGGGGCCGACGACCGGGCCGAGCGCGTCGGCCTCGATCTCGGCTGCGGTAACGGCCGCCACGCCGAACTCCTGGCGGACGTCACAGAGCGCGTCCTCGCGGTCGACGCCAGCGCCGGGCTCCTGCGGACCGCCCGGCGGCGAGCGCTCGACCGGGGGTTCGACGCCCGCCTCGTGCAGGGCGACGCGGCGTCGCTGCCGCTTCGTGGGGACCGCGTCGACGTCGCGGTCTACGTCGCGACGCTCCACCACCTCCGGCCGCGCGAGCGCCGGGTCGCGAGCCTCTCGGAGTTGGCACGGGTGTTGCGGCCGGGCGGCCGCGCGCTCGTCAGCGTCTGGTCGACCGCCCACGACCGCTTCGACGCCGCGTCGGGGTTCGACACGACCGTCGACTGGACGCTGCCCGGCGGCGAGACCGTGCCCCGGTTCTACCACATCTATGACTCCGCGGAGTTCGACGCGGACCTGGCCGCGAGCGACCTCCGGACGGTCGACAGCGTCGTCTCCAGCGGGAACTGCTACGCCGTCGTGACGCCCGAGCGGGGCGGCGACGGATCTGGTGTGTGAAGCCCTGGCGGGCGGGCGATCGCAACGCACGCGAACTCTGCGTTTAAGTCGGCGCGACCGCTACTCGGAGACAATGAGTGACACCGAGGACGGATCCGAGACCGAGGGGCGCGACTACGAAGTGGTGGTCGTCGGCGGCGGCCCCGCGGGGGTACAGACCGCGCTGTACACGACTCGACTGGGCCACGATACGGCGGTCGTCGACCGCGGCGGGGGCCGCGCGGCGATGATGCTCGACACGCACAACGTGATCGGCGTCCCCGAGGAGACCTCGGGCAACGAGTTCCTCCAGACCGCCAAAGAGCAGGTGCAGTCCTACGGCGGCGACGTCGTCCGCGACTTCGTCACCGAGATCGAGCGGACCGACGACGGCCGCTTCCGACTCGTCGGCAACGACGCCGAGTTCCTGGCCGACCGGGTCGTCCTCGCGGTCGGCTTCAACGACGAGCGCCCCGACCCGCCCGTCCCGCGCACCGGCAAGGGGCTGCACTACTGCCTCCACTGTGATGCGTATATGTTCATCGACCGGCCGGTCTACGTGATGGGCACCGGCGAGGCCGCGGCCCACGTCGCGATGATTATGCTCAACTTCACCGACGACGTGGACCTGCTCCTCCGCGGCGAAGACCCCGAGTGGAGCGACGAGACCGACGAGCAACTCCGCGCCCACCCGATCGAGATCGTCGACGCCGAGATCACCGGGATGCAGAAGAGCGACGACGGCTGGCTGGAGGCCTTCGAGTTCGACGACGGGACGGTCCGCCGGTACCGCGGCGGCTTCCCGATGTACGGCTCGAACTACAACACCGACCTCCCCGAGCAACTGGGCTGTGACCTGAACGACGACGGGACGGTCGCCGTCGACGAGGGGATGGAGACGAGCGTCGACGGGGTCTACGCCGTTGGCGACATCACGCCCGGGCACAATCAGGTCCCCGTGGCGATGGGCGAGGGCGCGAAGGCCGGCATCGACATCCACTACGGGCTCCGGGCGTTCCCGCGCGACCTCGACGAGATCCGCGAGCACGGCCCCGTCGGCGCCGACGACGTGCCGAACGTGAGCGAGCGGATCCGCGGCGCCGCCGAGGCGTTCGAGGAGGCCCGCGCGCCGCCGCTCGACGTCCCGGACGCCGAGCCCGCAGACGACGACTGATCCGGGCCGACCGAAAGGGTAACACCCTTATTCGGGGACCGGAAAGAGTCGGGTGCGCGCCGGTGGTCTAGTGGTAGGACCTGAGCCTTCCAAGCTCATGGCCCGGGTTCAAATCCCGGCCGGCGCATTTTCTGTCCGAGTGACAGCGAGGACGAAAATCGCCCCGCAGGGATTTGAGCCAGGCGAGTCGCAGCCCGCGCAGCGAACGAAGTGAGCGAGCAGGAACGTCTCGACGTGGTTCACAATCCCGGCCGGTGCACTCCCTTCGGTCGTTTGCCGGCCGACATCCCCCTCGCTCACTCCGTTCGCTCGGGAGATTCCCAGCCGGCGCATTTCTGCTGTGAACGAAGTGAGCAGCGAAATCGCCCCGCAGGGATTTGAATCAGGGAGCGACGCGAGCGCAGCGAGCAGAGCGACCGTGGTTCACAATCCCGGCCGGCGCACTCTCTCCGATTATCTGCCGGCCGACATCCCCCTCGCTCACTCCGTTCGCTCGCGGGATTCCCGGCTGGCGTATCACCTCCGAACCGAACCGTCCGAAAACACGTCGCTCAAATCTCATCTCCGACATTCTGTTGTCACTTCAGGACCAAAATCTTATATTCGCTTGCAGGCGTTACTCGCTCGATGGCAGACTCGATCCGGGTCCTCCACGTCGATGACGAACCGAGCATCGGCGATCTGACCGCGGACTTTCTCGAACGGGTGGACCCGCGTTTCGAGGTCGAGACCGTGACGTCGGCCGAAGCGGGGCTCGAACGGCTGCGGTCGGTCGACGCCGAGGTCGACTGCGTCGTCAGCGACTACGAGATGCCGGGACGCGACGGGATCGAGTTCCTGGAAGCGGTCAGGGAGACCCACTCGGATCTCCCGTTCATTCTGTTCACCGGGAAGGGCTCCGAGGAGGTCGCGAGCGACGCGATTTCGGCGGGCGTCTCCGATTACCTCCAGAAGAGCCCGGGCACCGAGCAGTACGAACTGCTGGCGAACCGGATCCGGAACAGCGTCGAGCGGGCCCGCGCGCAACGGGAGCGGCAGCGACACCTCAGCGCGATCGAGACCGCCAGGGAAGGCATCAGCATCCTCGACGAGAACGAGGAGTTCGTCTACGTGAACGAGGCGTACGCCGACCTCTACGGGTACGACCCCGAGGAGATGGTCGGCGAGCGCTGGGAGCTGATCTACCGCGATGAGGACATCGAGTGGATCGAAAACGACGTCCTCCCGACGGTGTACGAGGAAGGCTCCTGGCAGGGGAAGACGGTCGGGCTCCGGGCCGACGGGAGCACCTTCGTCGAGTCGCACTCGCTTTCGAAGACCGAACAGGGCGATATCGTCTGTACGATCAGGGACATCACCGAACAGCAGGAGCGCGAGCGCCAGCTCCGCCGGAAGACCGCTCGGCTGGAGGCGCTCCTCGAAGAGTCGCCGGACATGATCGATATGCACGACGCCGAGGGGACGATCCTCGACGTGAACCGTCGGTTCTGCGAGGAGATGGGCGCCTCGAAGGAGGAACTCGTCGGCAAGAAGGTCTGGGAGGTCGACACGAACCTCGACCCCGACACGCTGAAGGAGACGATCAGGGGGCTCGACCTCGACGAGCGGCTCAGCGTCGAGACCGAGTTCAAGCGGGTCGACGGCTCGACCTTCCCCGCGGAGGTTCACGTCCGCCGGCTCGACATCCAGGGCGAGGATCGCTTCCTCGTGATCACCCGCAACATCTCCGAACACGAGGAGCAAAAGCGGGCGATCGAGCGGAAAAACGAGCAGCTGGAGGTGTTCGCGAGCACCGTCAGCCACGACCTCCGGAATCCGCTGGCGACCGCCCAAGGGTACGTCGAGCTCGCCCGCGAGACCGGCGACGACGCGTACTTCGAGCAGGTCGAGCGGAGCCTCGACCGGATGGAGCGGATCATCGGCGACGTGCTGTGGCTGGCCCGCGAGGGCAAAGACATCGGGAGCACGGACCGGATCGATCTCGCGGAGGCGATCGAGGACGCCTGGGAGGTCATCGGCGGACCGAGCCACCGGACGTCCCTCGAAATCGGAGAGCTGGGGTGGATCGAAGCGGACGAAGACCGGCTCCGACAGCTGTTGGAGAACGTGTTGGTGAACGCGATCGAACACGGCGGCGAGACGGTCCGCGTGGAGCCCCTCGCCGACGGGTTCGCGATCGAAGACGACGGCCCGGGGATCGCGGTCGCGGACCCGTCGCGGGTGTTCGACCGCGGGTACTCGACCGCCGACGAGGGCACGGGGATCGGCCTCGCGGTCGTCCGCGAGATCGCGGACGCCCACGGCTGGAGCGTCGACATCGTAGAGTGGGACAGCGGCGCGCGCTTCGAGTTCACCGGCGTCGCCGGTACCGACCCGCGCTGACGCCCGTCGACACGACGGCAGTTCGTCGAACGTCGAATCGAACCCCGATCAGATTTGTATTGCTGATATGTCCTTATATGTGGTTAGTGAACCATTATGCTTACAGGAGAAGGTCCTTTAGGGGGTAGTTCAAAGGGGGCCTATGACCAAGCCACACAACCACACGACTGGCGAGTCCGTCGGGCTCGCGGATCCGACGGACGAGCGGTCGAACTGCGGCGTCGGCGCCGTAATCGATCTCGACGGCGGCCGATCGCACGAGACCATCGCCGACGGGGTAGAACTCCTGGAGAACCTCCAGCACCGAGGCACCACCGGTGCGGAGGAGAACACGGGAGACGGCGCCGGGATTATGATCCAGCGGCCCGACGAATTCTTCGAGGCCGTCGTCGACGCCGACCTCCCCGAGGAGTACGCCGTCGGCTCGATCTTTATGCCCCAGGACGACGCCGCCCGCGAGGGGCTCATCGCCATCTTCGAGCGCATCCTCGCCGAGCACGGGCTGGCCGTCCGCCACTGGCGCGACGTCCCGACCGACAACAGCGACCTGGGCGCGACCGCGCTCGAATCCGAGCCGGACATCTGGCAGGCGTTCGTCGTCCCCGACGGCGACCTCGACGCCGACGAGTTCGACCGCGCGCTGTACGTCGCGCGGCGCGCCGTCGAGAACGAGGTCGAAGAGCTCGACTCCGCGGGCGCGGCGCGCTTCTACATCTGCTCGCTCTCCCGGAAGACGGTCGTCTACAAGGGCCTGCTCAAGGGCGACCAGCTCGCCGACTACTTCCTCGACCTCGCCGACGAGCGGCTCAAGACGACGCTGACGCTCGTCCACGCGCGCTTCTCGACGAACACCCTCGGCGCGTGGCACCTCGCACACCCCTACCGACACATCATCCACAACGGCGAGATCAACACCATCCAGGGCAACATCAACTGGATGCGGAGCCGCGAGACGGACCTCGAACACCCGGACTTCGGCGAGGACCTGGAGACGCTCAAGCCCGTCATCAACGACCCCGATCAGTCGGACACGGCCTCGGTCGACAACGCGGTCGAACTCCTCCTCCAGAGCGGCCGCGAGCTCCCGCACGTCCTGCGGATGCTGATTCCGGAAGCGTACCGCAACGACGACCGGATGGACGAGGAGCGCCGCGACTGGTACGACTACCACGCCTCCCTGATCGAGCCGTGGGACGGCCCCGCGCTCGTCGCCGCGACCGACGGCGACCGCGTCGCGGCCGTCCTCGACCGGAACGGGCTCCGGCCCTGCCGGTACGACGTCACGACCGACAACACGCTCGTGATGGCCAGCGAGGTCGGCGCCCTCGACACCGACCCCAGCGAGATCAAAGAGCGCGGCCGGCTCCAGCCCGGCCAGCTGTTCGTCGCCGACCCCGACGAGGGGCGCGTCATCCCCGACGAGGAGGTCTTCGAGTCGCTGACCGACGAGAAGTACGGCGAGTGGGTCGACGAGGAGCAGCGCCAACTCGACGAGCTCGTCGACGAGGACGACTACGAGCCGCGCGGCGAGGTCGAACACCTCCGCTCGCAGCAGGCGGCGTTCGGCTACACCCACGACCAGCTCGATCACCTGATCGAGCCGATGGCGAAAGACGGCAAGGACCCCGTCGGCTCGATGGGCGACGACACGCCGCTGTCGGTGCTTTCGGACTTCAACCGACCGCTCTTCACGTACTTCAAGCAGCTGTTCGCCCAGGTGACGAACCCGCCGCTTGACTACATCCGCGAGGAGCTGGTCACGTCCCTGGAGTCGCGGCTAGGCGCCCAGCAGAACCTCCTCGATGAGACCCCCGAACACGCCCGGCAGCTCGTCCTCGACTCGCCCGTCCTGACCGACGCACAGACGGCGGGGATCAAGTCGCTCGGCGACGCCGACGACGACGCGATGGAGTCGACGATCGTCGACATCACCTACGAGAAGGGCGAGGACCTCGAAGCGGCCGTCGAGGCGGTCCGCGAGGACGCCGCGGAAGCCATCGAGGACGGCGCCGACGTGGTCGTGCTCTCCGATCGCGACCTCGGCCCCGAGCGGGTGGCGATCCCGAGCCTGCTGGTGACCGGGGCGGTCCACCACAGCCTCGTCCGGAACGGCCTGCGCAACCACGCCGGCCTCGTCGTCGAGTCGGGCGACCCGCGGGAGGTCCACCACCTCGCGACGCTCGTCGGCTACGGCGCGGACGCGGTCAACCCCTACCTCGCCTACCAGACGATCGGCGACATCGTCGCCGGCCCCGACGGCGCCGACGAGAGCGAGGCGATCGCGGCCTACAAGAAGGCGCTCGAAGACGGCCTCCTGAAGACGATGGCCAAGATGGGCATCTCGACGGTCGAGTCCTACCAGGGCGCGCAGATCTTCGAGGCGGTCGGCCTCGATTCGGAGTTCGTCGCCGAGTACTTCGAGGGCACTGAGATCCGCACCGAGGGCATCGGCATCGACGTCATCGAAGAGGACACCCTGACGCGGCACGCCGTCGCCTACGGCGCCGACCCCGAGCTCGAACGCCAGGGCGAGTACGAGCACCGCTCCGACGGGATCCACCACCAGTGGAACCCCCAGACCGTCGGCACGCTCCAGCAGGCGGTCCGCTCGGGCGACTACGAGAAGTACCAGGAGTTCGCCCAGCTCATCAACGACCAGTCCGAGGAGCTCCAGACGCTCCGCGGCCTCCTGGAGTTCGACTCCGACCGCGACCCGGTCCCGATCGAGGAGGTCGAGCCGGTCGAGGAGATCGTCCAGCGCTTCTCGACGGCGGCGATGTCGCTCGGGAGCCTCTCGCCGGAGGCCCACGAGAACAACTCCATCGCGATGAACCGCCTCGGCGGGAAGTCCAACTCCGGCGAGGGCGGCGAGCCGCCCGAGCGGTTCAACACCGAAAAGGAGTGCAACGTCAAGCAGGTCGCCTCCGGCCGCTTCGGCGTCACCTCGGAGTATCTCTCGAACGCCGAGGAGCTCCAGATCAAGATGGCGCAGGGCTCGAAGCCCGGCGAGGGCGGCCACCTGCCCGGCAAGAAGGTGAACGAGATGATCGCGCACGTCCGCTTTGCGACGCCGGGCGTGGGCCTGATCTCGCCGCCGCCGCTCCACGACATCTACTCGATCGAGGACCTCAAGCAGCTGATCCACGACCTCAAGGCGGCCAACCCCGACGCCGACATCAACGTGAAGCTGGTCTCGGAGGCCGGCATCGGCACCATCGCCGCCGGCGTCGCGAAGGCCAACGCCGACGTGGTCCACATCTCGGGCCACGACGGCGGGACCGGCGCGTCGCCGAAGACGTCGATCAAGAACGCCGGCCTGCCGTGGGAGCTCGGCCTCTCGGAGGCCAACCAGATGCTCCGGGCGACCGGCCTACGCTCGCGGATCCGCGTCACCGTCGACGGCGGGATGAAGACCGGCCGCGACGTCGCGGTCGCGGCCCTCCTGGGCGGCGAGGAGTACGTCTTCGGGACGGCCTCGCTCGTCACCTCGGGCTGTGTGATGGCCCGGCAGTGCCACGAGAACACCTGCCCGGTCGGCGTCGCCACCCAGCGGGAGAACCTCCGGAACCGCTTCCCCGGCCAGCCCGACCACGTCATCAACTACATGACGTTCATCGCGCAGGAACTGCGCGAGATCATGGCCGAACTGGGCTTCACCTCGCTCGACGAGATGATCGGGCGACCGTCGCTCCTGACCCAGCGCGAGACCGACCACGAGAAGGCGAGACACCTCGACCTCTCGGAGGTCATCGCCGAGCCCGCCGGCGACTCGCGGCGGAAGACCGAAGAGCAGATCCACGCGGGCGTCGAGGCCCAGCTCGACCACGAGCTGATCGAGCGGGCCCAGCCCGCCATCGAGTCGGGCGAGCCGGTCGCGATCGAATCGGAGATCTCGAACGTCGACCGCGCGGTCGGCGCGATGCTGTCGAACCAGATCAGCACGAAGTACGGCGGCGACGGCCTGCCGGACGACACCATCCGGTGTACCTTCGACGGCGTCGCCGGCCAGTCGTTCGGCGCGTTCCTCGCCGACGGCGTGACGATGGATCTCACCGGCGCGGCCAACGACTACATCGGCAAGGGCCTCTCCGGCGGGAAGCTCATCGTCAAGACGCCCGAGACGGCCGCCTACGAGGCCGACGAGAACGTCCTCGTCGGCAACGTCGCCCTCTACGGCGCGACCCAGGGCGAACTCTACGTCAACGGCGTCGCCGGCGAGCGCTTCGCCGTCCGCAACTCCGGCGTGAAGGCCGTCGTCGAGGGCGTCGGCGACCACGGCTGTGAGTACATGACCGGCGGCGTGGTCGCGGTGCTCGGCGACACCGGGCGCAACTTCGCGGCTGGGATGTCGGGCGGCGTCGCCTACGTCTACGACCCCGACGACGAGTTCGCCGGCAAGACCAACACGGGAATGGTCTCGCTGTCGGAGGACCTCGACGACTCCGACCTGCGGATGCTCCGCCGGCTCGTCGAGAACCACGCGGACTACACCGACAGCGACCGCGCGCAGTGGATGCTCGACGACTGGAGCGAGGTCGTCTCCGACTTCGTGAAGGTGATGCCCGACGCGTACGCGGAGGTCATCGAAGAGCGCGCCCGCGACGACGTCCGCAAGGAACTGCCGCCGGCGGCCACGGCGGCGGCCGAAGACGACGGCGCGGCGGCGGCCCAGACCAGCGACGACTGACGGGGTCGCCCGACTCCGAATCGCCCGCGTTTTTTTCGCGTTCGCGACGCTCTCCGGGAGCCGAGTGCGAACAGTCGGCACGGTCCACCGTTCCTCGCGTCGGGATGCCGAACACCCGCGGTCCGACGCGAGGCCGTCGTCAGATCACGGGGGTCGTGGGTCCGTCATCGCGTATAAACGTCCGGCAACGCGGAGGAGTCGCCGACAGCACACTTAACTCCGCGACCGTGATAGCTTCGGGTATGGGACGCGGGGGCGGGAGGAAAGCGGGGGGAGACAGCCGCGACCGCGCGGTCAGCGAGACGATCAGCTTCGTCCTCGTCTTCGCGCTCGTCGTCGCCTCGGTCGGCACGGTCTACGCACTCGGGGTCTCCGAGCTCGAATCCACCCGCGACGCCGAGCGGGTCGAGAACGCCCAGCGGGCGTTCGACGTCCTCGCGGACAACCTCGGCGACCTCCTGGAAGGCGCGCCGAGCCGGGGGACGGAGGTGAGGCTCGCGGACGCGACCCTCCGCTCGACCGACGGCGTCGCGGTGAACGTGACGGTCGACCCGGCGAGCGGTCCGGCGGAGTCGTGGTCGTACGCGACCGCCGCGCTCGTCTACGATGTCGAGACGGGCGGCGAGATCCGCTTCGCAAACGGCGCGGTCATCCGCGACAGCGAGCGGGGCGGCGCGACGGTCGTCCGGGGGCCGCCGCTCGTCGTCGCCGACGACCGGGTGCTGTTGCGGCTGATCAAGCAGGAACACGTCGGTACGCCGGCCGTCGGCGGCTCCGACACCGTCCGGATCCGGATGCTCGCGGACAGGTCGCGGGTGTTCTACGACGAGGACTCGGCGAGCTACGATATGGTCCGCGTGAACGTGACGACGCCCTACACCGACGCCTGGGCGCGGCACTACGAGTCGCGGGGGTTCGCCTGCGACGAGGTCGCGGCGCCGACGCCCGACGCGTCCGGCCGGATCGCCTGTACCGTCTCGGACGTCGGCGACGTCGAGCGGGTCACCGTCGTCTGGACGCGGGTGACGACCGCCTTCGAGTAGCGATCACTCAAAAGGCGCTTTGACCCTAGGGTGGCTATTTGTTAGTCGAATACAACGTCTCGAATATGGCCCCGCAGCAGACGACGCGGCGACGCGTCACCGACGAGCGAACCGACGCCGGCGCCGCCCCCAGCCCCTCCCGCGAAGCGGTCGCCGATGAGGTCGAAAGCGACGACATCGACAGCGACGTCGGCGTCGACGACCCGCGAACGCTGAACAGCGAGGACGTCCACGTCCGGAGCTACGCCCACGAGACGACCTACGAACTCGACCTCGAAGTCCGCGCGCCGGACGGCGACGTCGCGTTCGAGACGACGTACGCGCTGGAGCCGGGCGCGCTCAGGAGCGAGATCAACGCGCTCCCGACGGGCGCCTACGAGGTCCGGGCGACGCTCGATGACGAACGCAGCCGGACCCTTCGCTGTCTGATCGACGACTCGCCCGACGGGACGGTCCTGGTCGAGGTCGGCAACGGCGTGCTCAGCCTCACCGAAGGGCTGCACGACCGATAGGGATAGGACCGCCCTCAGTTCAGCGCCACGCTCACGTTGTTTTCGGTCACGTGCAGGTAGGTGATGTAGGAGCCCTCGCCGGTGGTGTTGTAGCGGAGCGTCCCGCCAGAGCCGCTCACGTCGATCTGTGAGGTGCCGCGGTCGCCCGGCCCGTGGCTGACAGCGAGCTTGAAGTCCGAGTCGAAGGTCGCGAAGTAGTGGCGGGTGAGGATCCGGAGGTTCTGCCGGTCCCCGAACGAGTAGGTGGTGTTCTCGCCGTCGTCGCCGGGGTGGGCGAAGGTGGTCGGGCTCGGCGCCTGCGCCGACGAGTCGTTCCGGTCCGCCCAGTCGAGTGCGGTCTCGTCGCCGTCGTCGCCGTCGAAGTCGCCGTCGGTGTAGGTCAGCGGCTGGTCGGGGCTCGTGAAGTCGACCTGGATGATCATATCGTCGCCGTCGCAGGCGAGCTGGACCGGGCCCGAGTCCGAGGGGATCGAGTCGTTCGACCAGAGGTGGACGCCTTCGGGCGTCGCGGCGTCGTGGTAGTAGACATCCATCGGGACGGACTCCGTGGACGTCTGGCCGGGACAGTAGCTGTTACCGATGCCGTTCGGGACGCCGACGCGCGTCTCCCAGGCCTTCGATCCCTCCTCGATGTAGAAGGAGACATAGAGGTTGTTGAACGTCCCGTCGTCCTTCCGCACCGACACCTGGAAGTCGGTGACGGCGTGGCCCGCGGCGATCCCGCGGACCGCGATGCTGTCTTCCTTCTGCGGGAAGTCGAAGGTGCCGACGCCGCGGGTCGTCTCCAGGACGACCGTGGCGGTGCGGGCGTCGTCGTCGACGGAGACGTTCCCGCTCGTCCGCGTCCGGAAGTAGTCGGCCCAGCCCTCGTAGAACTGGCTGTGGACCGTCACCGAGACGGTGCCGTTGCGGACCGGATTGACGTACTGTCTGGTCGACCCGTCGGGGTCGTCGACGTCGTAGGGCGCGCCGACGCCGTCGCCGGTCGCGTCCGTCTCGTTCGGGAAGACCCGGACCGTCTCGTGGGTGCGCCGGATCGTCGCCGTCGTCGTGCCGCCGGCGGCGTCGTTCGAGCGGATCCGGATGACGGGAAGCGTCAGCGTCGTGCCGCGGTAGTGGAACTCCGGCGGCGACACCATCGACGTGCCGCCGTCGCGGGCGCGCCAGACGCCGCCGCCCTGGTAGGCGATCGTGGTCTCGCCGTCCTCGTACGCCACGGTCCCGAGGCTGGCGTTGTAGATGGTCTCCGTCTCGCTCGCCGTGTAGTTCGTGTGCGTGACCCGGATCCACCCGCGCTCGGCGTCGGCGACGTAGCGGCCGCCGTCGGTGCGACCGAGCCGGACGGTCTGGACCGAGCCCTCGCCGAGGCCAACGATCGCGGTCCGGGCGTCGAGCAGCGTCATCGCGTTGGCCGTCCGGTCGAGCGACGCCTCGTTCTGGACGTCGGCGAGCGCCGACGAGCCGACGGCGACGACGACGCCCGCGCCCACGATCGTCAAAGCGAGCAGCAGCACGA
Organism: Halobellus sp. MBLA0158; assembly: GCF_041477585.1. Lineage (NCBI taxonomy): Archaea > Methanobacteriati > Methanobacteriota > Halobacteria > Halobacteriales > Haloferacaceae > Halobellus > Halobellus rubicundus. The sequence continues at coordinate 805,013 of NZ_JBGNYA010000001.1, read as the reverse complement.
GCCCGATGTTCGACGACTGCCCCCTGGTTCCTGCGGTCATATTAGACTCCCCGCATCGGTTCGAGCGCCAGCGTCCCCTCCCGGTCGCCGTCCGCCACGACGAGCGTGTCGTTCGCCGCGTCGAGTCGGACGACGGTCCAGCCGCCGGCGGTCGAGCCCTCGGTGAGGTCTACGCTGGTGGTGAGGGTAAGCGTGACGCTCACGTCGGAGCGCGCGGCGCGCAGCGTCAGGTCGTGTCGCGCCGGTTCGGAGCCGGGCGCGGCGATTTCGGTGACCTCGATCCGATAGGACTCGCGGGCGACCCGCCGCGGGAGGTCGACGCCGACCCGGACCGAGCGGGAGACGGCCTCGGCCGCCGCGAGCCGGTCGGCGTCGGCGATCCCGGCCGCGAGCTGCTCGGCGACGACGTCCAGCTCCTCGCGGACGACCCGGTCGCGCTGGTCCTCGACGTAGCCGCCGGCGCCGATCAGGAGCCCCGAGATCAGGACGGCCGTGATCGCCAGCGCGATGACGTAGTTCACCGTGATCGAGACGGCGCGGTCCGCGTCCCCACCGGTGCCGCGCGGCTCTCGGATCACGGCGGCCGCACCTCGATTCGCGCCGCGTAGTCCAGTTGCGGCGTCCGGTAGGTGACGCGGAACTCCGCCGCGTAGAGCCCGTAGGTCCAGTACGGCTGGCCCGAACCGGCGTCGGCGAAGCCCGAGCGCGAGAGCGCCGACGGCGGCTCGTCGACGACGAGGCGATAGGTCCCGCCGGCCGCACCGCCGTCGCGGTAGTCGACGGAGACGCTCCCGGAGGTGTCGTCGAGGCGGGCGAGCGCCGGACACGACGCGCCGCCGACGGAGGCGTTCGCGACGTTGACGACGACGGTGCCGTCGGTCACGGAGCCGGCGGCGCAGGTCGTCGTCCCGGCGGGCTCGACGATCCGGGCCGTGGGCGTGCCGGAGTCGTTGTAGAGGAAGAGGCTCCGCGTCCCGACGTCGGAGGAGACGTTCACGTGGAAGACGTCGGCGGCGACGACGTCGGCGGGGTCGTCGGTGAGCCGCGTCGCGTCGACGGCTAGCCGGATCGAGTGGACGCCGGAGACGCCCTCGGAGTCGGCGACGAGCGTCCAGTTCTCGGCGCCCCCGTGGCTGGTGAAGTTCCGCGAGGAGTCGTTCTGTCGGAACTGCGTGCCGTTCGTGACGGCGACGACGTCGACGTCGGCCAGGTCGCCCGCGGTCGCCCGGTGGTGCGAGGCGGCGTCGTCCCAGGCTCGCATCGTGTCTTCGAGGGCCGTCCGCAGCGCCGCGTGGGAGCTGTCGTTCCGTTCGTTGACGGACCGCACGGCGTCGACGCCGGCCGACTCGGCCGCCCCGGCGTAGTCGATCCCGGCGGTGCCGTCGACGCCGGCCTCCCGCGTCGCGAGGTTGCCCGTGTAGATGGCGGTGTTCAGGAGGAGCGCGAGCGCGACGAAGAGCACCGCGAGCGCGAGCGCTCCCACCAGGAGGAGCTGGCCGCGGTCCGCTCCGCCGTCGCCGCCGTTTTCCGGCGCGCCCGTCCGAACGGAGGAGAGACGCCTCAGATCCGCCATACGACGAGCTCCACCTCCACGACCGCGTAGAGATTCTGTTCGGGATCGGCGTCGCCGACGAAGTACGACGAATTTCCGAGCGTGTCGTCGGTGCGAGTGCCGTCGGCCGCGCGGAGCCGGTCGTCGTCCGTGAGGGTGACGAGCCGGCGGGCGGTCGAGGCGTGGTCGCTCGGCTCGCCGAGGTCGACGATCGGCAGTCGGCGCCTGTCGCCCTCCTCGTCCACGTAATATACCGTCAGGTCGAACGCGATGCCCCGGTTCGACAGCGCGTCGTCGAGGACCGCGCCGAACGCCGTCGGCGGCGGCCCCTGGACGTAGCCGTCGTCCGTGGCGCCGTGCCAGTTCTCGTCCGACTCGTTCCAGTACAGGAGCGTCGGCCGGAGCGTGTCGTTCGCGTCGGCCGTCGCGAGCAGCCCCTCGGCGACGGCGGCCTGTTGGTTCTCGATGTGCTGGCTGGAGGTGCTGCCCGTGAGCGGCGTCACCGCCGTCACCTGGAGCGCAAAGACGAGACTGGAGACCAGGATCATCGCGGCGGCGATCGCCTCCAGCGTGTGAGCCTGTGCGCGCGCCATTGTCACCACACCCGCACGAGGAGCCGGTACGTCTCGCCGTCGAGCAGGACGACCCGCCGCGCGGCCGTCACGGTGCCGCTGTCGGGGACCGCGGGGCCGGCGGCGAGCGCCTCGCCGAACGGGGCCGCCACCGGGCCGTCGAGGCGGTGGACCGAGACGTTGACGCCGCCCGGGTCCGGCAGCGCGAACATCGCGGAGGTGTTGTCGACGGTGGTGTCGTACCGGCACGTCGTCGGCGCGCCGCCGTCGTCGGCGTCGCCGTCCAACTGCTCGAAGAACGCGCTCGTACACGTCTCGTTCAGGACGTACGGCTCCGCGGGGTCGCCGAGGCGGTCCGTCGAGAGCGACGTCGCGACCCGGTCGGCCGCCTGTGGGCCGTCGGCGCTCTGGAACGGCGCGAAGATCGTCGGCACGAAGGCGACGACGAACGCGACGACGACGAGGAAGAGCCCGATCGCGATCGCGAAGTCGATCGTGGTCTGGCCGCGCGCGGTCTCGGGTCCGACGGCCATCGGTCTCACCCGACCACCATCCACACGGCGAGCGCGACGGTCTGGAGGACGACCACGAACTTCACCCCGGAAACGATGTCGGCGTCCCGGATGTAGCCGCTGATGAACCCCGATAGCCCCGCCTGGAGCGTCACGGCGTGGAAGAACAGAAGCGACAGCACAGCGGTGTCGACCCCCTCGCCGAAGTTCAACCCCTGCCCGGAGAGTTCGCTCCCGCCGGCCGAGGAGGCCTGCGAGGCCAGCCCGGCCATCACGTCGAGGAACTGCGTCTTGAGGATCGCCATCACGCCCAGAAGCGTGAGGTAGGTCATCAGGATGATCGCCACCTGCATCCGCGTTCTGGACTTCCGCTCGCGTTCTATGTCGTCTTGGTTCTCGGAGGCCTGCGCCGCGGTCGTCAGCACCTCGGTGATCTCGCTTGAGGCCTCCTGGGCCTTCGAGATGAGCTTGACCGTGCGGGCCAGGCGGGGGATGTGATACTTGTTGTTGAACTCCACGAGGGCGCTGCGGAGGCTCATCCCGTAGTTCACCTTCGCGTGCATCACCTCGAACTCGTCGGCGAGCTTGCCCGAGGAGGTGTCGGCGACGGTCTTGACAGACTCCAGGAGCGTCTGGCCGGTGTCGTTCGCGCTGGAGAGCTTCCGGAGGTCGTCCGAGAGCTTGCCGGTGATGGCGTTCCGCGAGCGGACGTTCCAGGAGTGGAAGAACGCGAGCGGGATCCCGACCACGTAGGTTGGGACGTACCACCAGACGAAGGTCCCCCAGACGGGCGAGTCGAGCATCCGCCCCCAGGAGAGCGGTGCGGCCCCGTTGACGACCGCGACCGCGAGGAGCGCGACCGCCGCCGGCACCGTCACGACGAGGGTATAAAGCGGGTGGTCGCGGAAGAAGATGTGCGGCCGGCGGAGGAGCTGGGCGGTCTTGTGGGTCCCCTCGCGGTCGCGGATGCGGTCGAACAGCCGGAACTCCCCGACGAAGCTCTCGATCAGGCCCATGTGGATCAGCCCCTCGCGGGTCACCTGTTCGAGGCGGTCGGTGCTCTCGGAGGGCTGGAGGTAGCCGTCGCCGGGCTCGTCCTGCTTCACGGTCGAGACGAGCACGAGAAAGCCCACGCCGGTGAGCGGGATGAGGGCATAAACGGTGGCGTACAGGAGGCGCTCCTGGGAGTTGCCGAGCATACTCATGATCACGAGGATGATGATGAGAAGCAGGGGAAACAGCGAGAGCGTCATGTACATCTCGCCGAACAGCTCCAGCGTTTCGAGGATCGTCTCCTGTTCCTGCTTTGCAGTCCTGAGGTGCTTTTCCTTCTTGTCGTCGAGGAAGCCCTCCATATCGCCGCCGGAGTTGACGATCGAGAGCATGTCGGTGAGGAACTGCGAGAGCTCCTCGGAGGGCGTCAGCATCGCCTGATCACGGATAGCGTTCCGGTAGTCGGTCCCGAAGTACTCCGTCTCGCGGACGATGCTCTGGAACTCCTTTGCGACCTCGCCGTAGGTGTCGTCGGCGCGGGCCATCGCCTCCAGGATTTCGAGTTGGTTCAGCCCGCCGACCGACAGCGCGTACATGAACGAGATCGCGTCGGGGAGCAGCATATTGATCTCCCGCTCCCGCGCGGAGGCCCGCGAGTACGGGATCGCGACGAGCGTGCCGAACCCGAGCGCGAATCCGATCGAGCCGAAGACGAGCCCCGAGACGATCGTGACTGCCGGCGCCGTGAGCGCGTTGAGGGCCGCGGCCGTCGCGCTGTCGGATACCGGGAGGCCGATGCTGAACACGGCGGGGTCGACGAGGCCGAACTCGAAGACCGCCCAGCCGACGAGCGTGCCGAGGAGCCACAGCGCGCCGCCGACGATGACGCCGATGGCCAGCGCGTGGGAGAGATACAGCTCCACGGTCGCGCCGATCCGCGCCTGTTCGAGCTTCGTCCCGACGTCGGCCACGAAGTCGCCGTCCTCGTCGAAGAGGAACTGGAAGAGGGGATAGAACGCGTCGCCGAGCGTGTCGGTGCTGCGGTCGATTTCCTCGCCGTCGCCGACGTCGAGACTCATCCGTCCTCACCCGAGCGGTCGTCGGTGTCGGTCGTCTCGCCGTCGCGTTCGTCGTCCGCCGCGCCCTCGACGTCCCCGAAGTCCCAGTCGGACTCGTCGACGGTGGCGTCCGAGCCTGAATCCGAATCCGCGTCCGAGCCCGAATCGGAATCTGCGGCCGGGTCTGAGTCCAAATTCGAATCCGCATTCAATTCCGAGTCCGAATCCGCATCCGAGTCATCTCCCGCGCCGGCGTCGCGACCGTCCCCGAGATCGCTCCCGTCGGCGATCCCGGCATCGCTGTCGCCGTCGGCGGCGAGCGGATCACTACCGTCGTCCGTCTCCGGAGAGTCGCTGCCGGCGTCCTCGGCGTCGTCACTCTGTGCTTCTGTCGGGCCGCCGCTCTCGACGAGGTCCTCGAACGTGACGTCACCGGATCCGGATTCAGACCCGGACCCGGACCGGGAATCGGAGCCCGCCTCTGCGGGCCCCTCGGTGTCCCCGTCGAGTGCGGGGACGTCGTCGTCTTCGGCATCCGCGTCCGCGTCCGCGTCGATTGCGGCCGGGCCGTCGTCCGCCGCGTCACCCGCGTCGAGTTCGGGCGTCTCGGTCCGCTCGTCGAGCGCGTCGAGTTCGGGGTGCTCGTCGCCGGGGTCGGCGGCGAGGTCCGGGGCGGACTCGACGTCGACCAGGGCGTCGGCGACGTCGACGTCGTCGAGGTCGCGGTAGTCGGGCCACAGTTCCTCTTCGGCCCGGTCGAGGATCTCGCGGCATTGGTCTTGGACGTCGGCCGTCGGGTCCGGTCGGGGGACCATCTCCTCCTTTTCGGGGTCGACGTCGATCTCGACCGATTCCATCTCGCGGAGGTCCTCCAGGCTCCGTTCGAGTTCGTCGCGCGCCATCAGCGCGAGGATCGCCTCGGGGTCGTTGATGAACGCCTGGAGCGTCGCTGCGACCTCGGTGTAGGTGTTGAGCCCGCGGTCAATCAGGTACGCGAGGACGACGTGCCGCTGGAACAGCTCGTCATCGAGCCGCTCGCGGGTCCACCCGCGGTCGAAGCGGATGTCCTCTAAGGTGTTGGACGAGCCCATCTTCAGGAACTCGTCGCCCTCCGCCTGCCACTGGTAGACGTCCTGGACGTTGATCTCGTCGTTCTCGGCGTCGTAGTGGTTGATCTCGGTCAGGGCCTTGTTCCGGCGGACCTTGTCGCCCTGGACCCGCGTGGAGGTCTGGACGGAGACGAGATCCAGCGCCGTGAACATCGTCTTCGAGACGTTGATCGGATCGGTCGTGAACCGCTTGAGGACCTCGCCGACGCTGTCGGCGTGGAACGTCGTGTACGTGGTGTGGCCGGTCGACATCACCTGGAAGAGCGTCCGGCCCTCCTCGCCGCGGATCTCGCCCATCACGATGTAGTCGGGGCGCTGGCGGAGCGCGGCTTCGAGGAGGTCGAACTCGTCGACGTCGCCGCGGTCGTCGTCGCTGAACGACGGCCGGGTGACGGAGGCGACCCAGTTGCGCTGGGGGAGTTCGACCTCGCGGGTGTCCTCGATCGAGACGATCTTCGCGTTCGAGGGGATGAAAAGCGAGACGGCGTTCAGCGAGGTGGTCTTCCCCGAGGCCGTGCCGCCGGCGAAGATCAGGCTCTTGTCGTTCTCGATGCAGAGCCAGAGGAAGGCCATCTCCTCCAAGGAGAAGGTCTTCCAGTTCACCAGGTCGATCGGCGTGTAGGGGACGTCCTTGAACTGTCGGATCGTGTAGTTTGTGCCGTGGTCCGACACTTCCCGGCCGAGGGTCAACTGCGCCCGCGACCCGTCCGGGAGGGTGGCGTCGACCTGGGGCCGGCGTTTCGAGATGCCCTTGCCCGAGCGCTGGGCGAGCTTGACCACGAAGTCGTCGAGCTCCTCCTCGCCGTGGTAGACGTTGGTGATGATCTGCTCGTAGTCGGAGTGGTAGACGAAGACGGGGGAGTTGTAGCCGTCGCAGGAGATGTCCTCGACGTTGACGTCGTGTTTGATGCCGTCGATCCGCTCGTAGCCGATGAAGTCCCGGCGGAGCGCGTAGAGCAGCTTCTCGACCTGGTAGTCGTTCAGTTCCGTCGGGTCCTCCTCCAGGACCGCGGGCTCGGGGCGCGCCGCGATCCCGTCGAGCGAGGGGTCCGGCGGGCCGCGCGTGTCGTCGGCGAGGAGGCCGTCCAGCCGGCCGCCGAGCGAGCCCTCGCGGAGGCCGAGCGCGCGGGCGACCGACGAGAGCGAGCGGCCGCTCAAGGACGGCGCGTCGGCGCTGTCGTCGGCTTCGCCGCTCGCCGAGCCGTCGTCGGAGCCGAATCCGAGGTCCAGATCGAGCCCGGCGAGCAGTCCGCCGTCGCCGCCGTCGCTCGATCCGGTCGGAAGCACCGAGAGCCCGGCCTCCCAGGGTCGCTCCGGCGTCCGGTAGAGATTGTAGCGTTCGAGCAGTTCGAGCGCCTGCTGTTCGATCACCCGCCGCCGCGTGTCGGGGCCCTCGGCGACGACGCTCTCGTCGTCGTACTTGATCGCCGTCCGGAGCTTCCCGGTGAGGAACTCGACGAGGTCGGCCTCGATGCGGTTGCGGTGCGGCTCGATCACGTAGTACTTCTTCTCGTTTTCCTTCTCGGAGTGAAACAGGATCACGAACGCGTGGGGCTTGTTGACCCAGTAGCGCTCGACCTCCCGGAAGTGGGTCTTCTTCTCCATCGGGACCGCCTTCTCCAGGTCGTAGCGGTTCACGACTGTCGTCGCCCCGCGGGCGTCGGTGAAGAAGGCGTCCTCGTCGAACTCGGGGTCGACGTCGACCGTCCGCTCGTCGACGAGGTCCTTGAGCTCTGCGGCGCGCTGCCCGCCGCGGGCCAGCGCGTTCTCGACGTGGTCGGGATCGAAGCCCAGCGCCTCCGTCGCGTCGAAGGGCTCGATCTCGCCCGCGTCGTCGCGCGGTCGCGACCCGTCGGCCTCGTAGTAGTGCTCCCGCTTGTAGTGCTCCCAGAGCCAGACGTCCTTGACGACGGGCGTGGTCTCGGGGTCGCAGAAGTCCTCGAACTCGCGGTCGAGCCGGACCGCCTCCGCGACGGCGTCGGCGACCTCGCCGTCGACGTCGACGGGGTGGAAATCGAGGTACGACTCGGGATCGAGGCTCACCCCGTCCCAGTCCTCGCGGGTCGGCGTCGGAATCTCGACGCCGTCGTCCCAGCGCGCGCTGTCGGCGTCGGCCCGGTCCAGTTCGCGGGGGTCGCGGCCGCGATACAGCGACTCGACGTCGCCGTCGGCGCCGTACTCGTCGAGGAAGTCCGCCCAGGTGTACTCGCCGCGGACCGCGCCCGGGCCGGCGTCGGCGTCGGCATCGCCGTCGGCGGATTCAGAGCCGCCTTCGGCCGACGGATCGTCCGCTCGGACCGCGAGCTGGTCGGTCGCCTCGGCCGCCGCTGCGGCACGATCGACGGTGCCCCCCTCGAGGGTCGACGGCGGGTCGTCCCCGTCGCCCTCCGACGCGTCGTCGCCGCCCCCCTCGGCGGTCACCGACGCGTCGTCGTCGGTTGCCATCGTTCGACGGAGGGTGCCGTCAGGGAAAAAGACTTCTGCCGCGGTTCTCAGAGGCGGTATTTTGCCCGGTTGTTTTATGTGAGCCGTTTCGGTAAGGGGCCCTATGAGCCACGACGCCGACCCCGACCGAACGGTCTCCGTTGCAGACGAGGAGGTGCGCGTCGAGAAATCGTTCGCCGGCGAGGAGTTCCCGGTCCCGGCGATCAAGTTCCGACTCACCTCCGAGAGCGACGAACCCGTCCACGTCCGCATCGTCGACCAGATCCCCGAGGACTTCCCGATGGAGGGAGTGGGGTTCCACCCGGACTACGAGAGCGAGGCCTGGACGGCCTACAAGGACCACCGCGTCGAGTTCGAGCGGACGCTCGAGCCCGGCGAGTCGGTGACGACGGTCTACGGCATCCGACTGGACGACTCCGCGGAGATCGAGGACTTCCTCGGCGAGCCGATCCTCGAACGCCCGCCGCGCCCCGAGGAGATGGCCGAGGGCGACGAGGCCGGCTCGAACGTCGAGGACATCCTCGGCGCCGACCGCAGTCAGCTCGTGCGCGACGCGCTCCAGGGGCGGGGACGACTCGCCGACGAGGCCCAGGAAGCCCGCGAGGCGGAAGAGCCCCCGGCGGCCGAGCCCGGCGAGGAGCCGGGCGTCGAAGCGGCCCCCGACGACGTCGAGGCCGACCCGGACGTCGGGGCCGAAGAGGCCGACATCGAGCCGGAGGTCGTAGAGTACGACGTGGACGCCGACGCGGAGCCGACGCCGTCGGACGCCGAGGAGTCGCCGACGCCCCGAGCCGTCGCCCCCGGACTGACGCCGGCGCTCCAGCGGACGGAGGAGGCCACGGTCTCTCCGGTCGAGACGGGCACCGAAGAGGCAGAAGCGGAAGCCGAAGCCGCCGCAGAATCGGCAGACTCCGAGCCCGAGGAAGCCGCGGAGGAACCGGAGCCGGAGCCCGCGGAGGCGGCCGAAGAGGCCGAGCCAGAGGCGGCAGAGCCGTCGGTCGACGAGGGAGCCGAAGTCGAAGCCGAAGCCGACGCGGACTACGTCGACATCGAAGCGGAGGTCGACGTCGAAGACGGCGAGACCGCGGGCGCCAACGAGGAGCCGGCGAGTGAGGCCGAGCCCGCCGGCGGCGCGGCCGCGGCATCGACGAGTCCCGAGGGCGGACTGGCGGCGACGCTCGCCGCCGAGATCCGCGCGGGCGAGGTCGACGACGACGACCTGGAGACGCTCCGCGAGGAGTTCGACGCCGGCCTCCCGCGGAGCGCCGACGTGCGCATCCGCCGTGTGCAGGCGCAGATGGAAGACCTCAACGCCTACGCCGACGCGATCGCGGAGTTCATCGACGAGGAGGGCACCGGCGCCGAGCTCGTAGAGCGGGTCGACACCGAGCTGACCGAGGTCGAAGCGGAGCTCGACGACCTCCGGGACGCCGTCGACGACGCCGCAGAGGAACGCGAGGCCATCCGCGAGGACGTGACCGGAGTCCGCACGAACGTCGAGTCGACCGCGTCGGACCTCGCGGCGACGGACGAGCGCCTCGACGACGTGGCGGAGACGGCCGCGGCCGCGAGCGCCGGCGTCGACGACCTCCAGGAGCAGACCGACGCGATCGAAGACCGGCTCGACGAGACGGCAGAACGGCTCGACGCCGTCGCCGCCGACGTCGAGGCGGTCACGGGCGACGTGGACGACCTCGCGAGCGACCTCGACGACGTCGCGCTCGACGTCGCCGACACCGACGAGCGGGTCGCGCGGCTCGACGACGAGATGGGCGACGTGCGCGAGGACATCGCGGCCCTCGACAGCGACGTCCTCGACACGCGCGAGGCGCTCGAAGCCGAGATCGACGACGTCCGCCGGGAGCTCTCGGAGCTGTCTGCGGCGCTCGACCGCATCGAGTCGATCGAAGACGACATCGAGACGCTCAAGCAGTTCCGCGACCGGCTCAACAGCGCCTTCGGCCCCGGCGGCGCCGGGAACGGAGAGTAACTGAGGCAGAGACCGCGAAGCGCAATCGGTTTAGCGCGCCCACTCGTGGGTCCGGTAATGACCCAGACGGAGGCGATTCGCGTCGCCGTCCCGCGCAAGGGCCGCCCGCTCGAAGCCGTGCTCGAACGCGTCGCCGACGTCGGCGAGACCCGCCAGCCGAGCGACCGGGCGCAGTCCGGCGACGGCCGCGACCCCGAGCACGTGGCCGACGAGATCATCTCGACGCTCCGCCACGAGAAGGCGATCACGAAGGGCAACGCCGAGCCGGGCGCGGACGTCTACCAGCGCCTCGCGACCTACTCGGACCTCGACGACGACTACGCGCCCGAGTACACGCTCCTCCGCGACCAGCGGGAGGGGATGCCCCGGCGGATCGTCTTCGACAGCCTGACGGTCGACGTCGCGGGCGTGCCGGTCCAGTTCGTCGGCCGCGAGGAGCCCTTCCGCGCGCTCCGGACCCACGAGTTCGCGCTGGGCTTCGACAGCGCCGACCTCGTCCTCGAAGAGGTGGTCGAACTCGAACCCGAGGGCGTGGAGTCCATCGCCGACGTCAACGCCCGGATCGACCCGATGAACACCGACGTCCGCGTCGTCTCCGGCCTCGGCGACACGGTCTATCACACGCTGATGGCCCGCCCCGAGATCCTCCCGCCCGGCGCGGACCTGGACCGGGAGTTCGTCGCCGGCTACGAGGGGCCGCTGTGCATCTCGCCCCGGTACGAGCGGCTCGTCGAGGCCGTCCTCGGGACGCGCCCCCTGGAGGGCGTCACCTTCGCGTACCCCGACGACGAGCGCGAGGAGGAGGCCGCCATCGCCGACGTCGGCCTCGGCGTCTACCTCACGATGACGGGCTCGACCGCCCGCGAGCACGGGCTGATCCTCGGCGAGCACCTCTTTCCGTCCGAGACCGTGCTGATGGAGAACGTCGTGGAGGCCGCCGACCTCGACGCCGCAGAGCGCGTCTGTGAGGCGCTCTCGACGTCGCCCCACGAGACCGAGATCGCGGTGTGAACCGCTCCGGCGTTCCCGCTCTCGCTACTCTTCTGCGACTGCCGCGGCCGGGCCGGCGCCGCCGCCGGGGTCGTCAGTCAGCGACTCGCGGACCTGCGAGTAGACGAGGACGAGCGCCGCGAGCGCCGCGACGGCGCCGACGGTGAAGGGCGTCGCGAAGCCGCCGAGGTTGTAGAGGAACCCCGAGGCCAGCGGGCCGACCGCGACGCCGAGACCGAACGCCATCGTCAGCACCGAGAGCGTGCTCCCGGACTGGCCCTCGCCCGCGAGGTCGCCCGCGAGCGCGAGCGACGGCGCGAACACGAGCGCGACCGCGACCCCCTGGAGCAGCCGCGCGCCCAGCATCGTCAGCGGGGTCGTGACCACGCCCTGGGCGAACACCGAGGGCACGAGGAGCACGAAGCCCGCCAGCAGGAACGGGCGCCGGCCGTAGGCGTCGCTGGCGTTGCCGATGGGGATCTGGAGGAGCACGTTCGCGATGACGACGGCGGCGAACTGGACGCTGAAGAGGAACGTCCCCTCGTCGAGCCGGGCGCGGATCGGCGCCTCCAGCGGCGCGAACAGCGCGATCGTGGCCGCCATGAAGAAGGTGCCGACGCCGAGGACGAACACCGAATCGAGCAGACGAGGGCCGCCGCGGTCGAGGATCCGGATCGAGAGGTCCTCGCCCGCCTCGGCGTCGACCGAGGGCGGGTCGTCGACGACCGCGGCGACGAGCAGGAAGCTCACGACCGCGCCCAGCACGGCGATGCCGAACGCGGCGTTGAAGCCGGAGAGCGCGCCGAACGGCGTCGCGTAGGGGCCGAACCGGATCACGATTCCGGCGACGATCGGCCCGAAGCCGAACCCGATCAGCCGGAAGGTGTTGAAGACGCCGAAGTTGCCGCCGCGCTCGCGGTCCGAGCGGGCGTAGTCGTTGACGAGCGCGACCGTCGCCGGGACGCTGAACGCCGCGCCGACGCCCTGGAAGCCCCGCGCGAGCAGGACCGCCCAGTAGTTGCTCAGGAAGGGGTAGGCGACGCTCCCGATCGCGAAGAGCACCAGCCCGAACAGGACGAACGCCTTGCGCCGGCCGGTCCGGTCCGACAGGCGGCCGGTGAACGGCTGGCCGAAGCTGTTGAGAAAGCCGAACAGCGAGAGGACGAAGCCGATCAGGAACTCCTCGCCGACGACGAACCCGAAGAGGTCCCCGCCGACGAGGGCGTCGATCGAGACCTGTCCACTGGCGATGTAGAGGGGCAGCACGATGATGAGAAAGGAGTTCCCCAGGGCGTCGGCCATCCGGGCGAGACCGAGGGCGATCACCCGCTCGTCCGTGTCGCCGATCATCGGTCGGGATCACCTCCGGAGTCGAAGCCCCGGTCGGGAGACCCACACGGCAGCGAAACCGGACACATACGTCACCAGAACGGTTCGCGACTAAAGTCCCTTTCAGTCCGCGAACGACAGCGGCGCCGCGCGTCCGTTCGCGGCTCGACGTCGATGGCCCCGGGATCCCCGCGGCGCGTCCGAGAGACCCGCGGACGGACGCGAAGCCGCACCGAAAACGCGCGTTTCAGGATCGAAACCGCGATAAACTGTGCGTTTCGAGGTGGCGTTCACAGAGGACTTATTGCGCGGGTGACCCAAGATCGTGTATGAATCAACAGCCGCTCCAGCAGCGTTCGGACTTCCGGACGCTGATCGACCACATCGACGGGGTGTCGATCTGGATCGTCGGCGAGCCCGGGGAGTTCGAGTACATCAGCGCGGGCTTCGAGGACATCTGGGGGATCCCCTCCGAGGAGGTCGAATCGGACGTCACGCGGCTGTTCGAGACGATCCACCCCGAGGATCGGGAGATGGTCCGATCGCGCGTCGCGACGTCGGCGGACGAGGTGTCCGAGGCGTTCTACGAGGCGCGGGTCGTCCGCCCGGACGGGACGGTGCGGTGGACCCAGACCCGGCACTTCCCGATTCAGGACGACAGCGGAGACTACAGCGTCGTCGGGATCACGGTGGACATCACCGACGTGAAGCGGCGCGAGGAGGAGCTCGAAGTGCTGAACCGGATCGTCCGCCACGACATCCGGAACGACATGAGCGTGATCCTCGGGTGGGCGGAGCTCCTGGAATCCCACCTCGACGAGGAGGGACGCGAGCACCTCCGGCGGATCATCCGCTCGGGCGAGCACGTCGTCGAGCTCACCGAGATCGCGCGCGACTACGCCGAGGCGGTGGTGGGCGAGGGCGAGGTCGACATCCATCCCGTCGCGCTGGAGCCGATACTCGACCAGGAGGTCGAGCTCCGCCGGGAGTCCTACCCGGACGCGGAGTTCGTCGTCGAGGACCTCCCGGACGTCGAGGTGACGGCGAACGATATGCTGGCGTCGGTGTTCAGAAACCTCCTGAACAACGCCGTCCAGCACAACGACAGCGACGACCCGGTCGTCGAGGTGTCCGGCGAGACGACCGACGAAGAAGCGATCGTGCGCGTCGCCGACAACGGCCCTGGCATCCCCGAGGACGAACGCGACCTGATCTTCCAGAAGGGCAAAAAGAGCATCAAGAGCTCCGGGGCGGGGCTCGGGCTCCACCTCGTGGAGACGCTCATCGACGGCTACGGCGGCGACGTCGCGGTCGAGGACAACGATCCCCGCGGGAGCGTGTTCGTCGTTCGGCTCCCGAAGGCGGAGTGAGGCGACGCCGGAACGGCCCCGTCAGTCCGCGTCGGCCTGCCACTTCCGCACGGTGTCGGGGCCGACGCCGTCGACCCGCTCGGCGAGGGCGTCGGGCTCGGCGGACTTCAGCGAGTCGACGTCCTCGACGCCCGCGTCCTTCAGTTTCTCCGCCGTCTTCGAGCCGATGCCGCTGACGCTCTCTAGGTCGGTGCCGCTTTCGCTCTGTTCGGCCTGGTACTCGCGGTAGTTGCAGATCGGACAGCCGAGTTCCCAGGGCTCGCTGTCGTCCTCGTAGACGATCCGGAGCTCCGGGAGGCCGTGTTCCTCGCAGGTCGCGTCCGTCACCTCGACGTCGCCGCGGCGGGGGAGGGGAAGCGAGTAATCGCAGTCGGGATAGCGCGTACAGCCGACGAGCCGCGAGCCCGAGCGGAGGCGCTTGATCGCGAGTTCGCCCCCGTGTTCTTCGCCACAGTCCGGACACGGCCCGATCACCAGATCCTCCTGTTCGTCGGCCTCCTCGGCCTTGCAGAGCGGACAGCCGTGGACGAACGTCTTCCGACCGGCCAGCATCTTGACGTGGTGGAGGCCGTGGTCCTCGCAGGTCTCTTCGAGCAGCAGGGGCTTGCCCGTCGAGGGCAGCGGCAGCGTGTTCTCGCAGTCGGGGTAGGAGTCACAGCCGATGAAGTACGAGCCGCGCCGGCTCTTTCTGATCACGAGGTCGCCGCCGCACTCGGGGCATTCTCCCACGGTTTTGTCGGCCTTCAGCGACTCCTGGAGGTGTTTTCCCACTTCCTCGCCGGACTCCATCAGCCCCTCGAAGACGGCGTCGAGCATCTCCCGGGACTCGGCGGTCACCTCCTCCAGGCTGGCCTCGCCGCGGGCGATGGCCTGCATATCCTGCTCCAGCTGGGCGGTCATCTCCTCGCTCACGATCCGGTCGGCGAACTCCTCGGCGGCCTCGACGACGGCGCGCGCGAGGCGGGTCGGCCGCGGCGGGTCGCTCTCGATGTAGCCCCGGTCGTAGAGCTTCTGGATGACGTCGTGGCGGGTGGCCTTCGTCCCGATGCCCATCTGCTCCATCGTCTCGATGAGCCGCGACTGGCCGTAGCGCCGCGGCGGCTGGGTCTGCTTCGCCTCGAACGCGGTGTCGGTGACGGCCAGCTCCTCGCCCTCGGTCACGTCGGGAACGAACGACTCGCTGGCGTTGGAGTAGGGGTAGACCGCGTGGTAGCCCGGCTCCAGGAGGCGCTTGCCGTTGGCCTTCAGCGAGAGTTCGTCCTCGTCGCCCCCGACGGCGGCGACGACCCGGAGGTGCTCCCAGGTGGCCGGCTCGGCGACGGTCGCGAAGAACCGCCGGACGACGAGCTCGTAGACCTCCCACTCGTCCTCCGTGAGGTCCGACCGGCCCGGCAGTTCGCCCGTCGGGTGGATCGGCGGGTGGTCTGTCGTCTCCTCGTCGCCCGCGGTGGGCTCGATCGACTCCTGTTCCAGGAGGGAGTCGGCGTCGTCGCCGAAGGTCCGGGTGCCGGTGAAGGAATCGAGCAGTTCGCGGGGGTCCAGGTCGTCCGGGTAGACCGTGTTGTCCGTCCGGGGATAGGTGACGTAGCCGGCGGTGTAGAGGTCCTCGGCGATGCTCATCGCGCGCTGGGCGGAGTAGCCGAGCGAGCCCGCCGCGCGGATGAACTGGGTGGTGTTGAACGGCGCCGGCGGGTCGTCGGTCCGGGTGCGCCGGCGGACCGACTCGACCGTCGCCGTCGACGCCGACTCCAGGGTCTCGTAGGCGGCCTCGGCGGCGGCTTCGTCCCAGACGCGCTCGGCCTCGTTTCCGTCCTCGTCAAGGTAGAAGTACTGCGCCTCGAAGGCGCCGTCGCTCCCCTCGTCCTTCTCGAGGTCGGCGAACAGCTCCCAGTAGTCCTCGGGGTCGAACGCCTCGATCTCGCGTTCGCGGTCGACGATGAGCTTCAGCGTCGGCCCCTGGACCCGGCCGACGGAGATGAAGTCGTCGCCGAGCTGTCGGGCCGAAAGCGAGAGGTAGCGGGTGAGCGCCGCGCCCCACACGAGGTCGACGATCTGGCGGGCCTCGCCCGCGGCCGCGAGGTCGAAGTCGAGCTCGTCGGGGTTCGCGAACGCCTCCTGGACCTCGTTTTCGGTGATCGACGAGAAGCGGACGCGGTCGACTGGGACCTCCTCGTTGACCTCCCGGACCAGCTCGTAGGCCTCCTTGCCGATGAGCTCGCCCTCGCGGTCGTAGTCGGTCGCGATCACGACGCTGCCGGCGCGGCGGGCGAGCCGGCGGAGCGCCGCGACGATGTTCTCCTGGGTCGGGTGCTTGTCGATCGGCGCGTCGATCAGTTCGACCGGCTCGACGTCGCGCCAGTCGTTGTACTCCGGCGGGAAGTCGACGCCGACGACGTGGCCGGAGAGGCCGATGCAGCGCTTGCCGCCCCACTTGTAGACGTTGACGCCGTTGAGGCGGTCGGCCTCGGCGGACCCGCCGCTCAGGATGTCCGCGATCCGCCGAGCGGCGTTGTCCTTCTCGGTGATGATGAGTTCCGGGCCCTGGCTCATTGGAGGCCGCTAAGCGAGGGGTCGGCCTAAACCTTTCGTGGCGTGGAATCGAAGAAAATCGGACGACTGCGCGCGTGTGCGCGACGAACGCTATCGGGTCGGCCGGCCACTCAGATTCCGAACACCGGAACGAACCGGAAGGTGAGATAGGCACCGATCGTCGCGATCGCCGGCACGACGTTCTGCATCAGGACGACTCTGGCGGTCGTCACCGGATTGAACAGCGCCCCCGGACTGGGGATGTCCGCCGCGTCCTCCGCGCCGATCGGGGGGAGCGACTCGCCCTCCTCGTCGGCCGCCAAGGCGTCGACCGTGACTGGGGCGCTCTCCTCGCCGGTGACGAACTCGGAGGCGGTCATCGGCCGGGTCGCCCGGCCCCAGCCCAGTCCCACGATGGACATCGTCGCGATGATGACGAAGCTCGCGGGGATGCCGAGCGCCGAGAGGAAGACCACGAGCGTCGAGGAGACCGAGGCGACCACGATGGCCGCCGTCAGGGGCAGTTCGGTGATGTCGCTGCCCATCGTCTCCAGCGTCCGTCGGGCGATGGTGAACGCGCCGACGGCGACGGCGATGCCGCCGAAGACGATCGCCGGATCCATCGCGAGTTCGCCGCTGCCGACCAGCGGCGCGACCGCGTTGGCGATGTTCGAGGTGCCCGAAGAGAAGGCCATCAGACAGCCGATCGCGACAACGGTGGCCGTCCCGGCCAGTTCCCGACGGTTGGTCGTCCGGTGGACGCGCGGGATCGGGACCGCCCCCGACCGATCGACGTCGAACAGCGGTCCCGTGCTGCGCTCCATCGCGACCATCCGGTTCAGCCGCGCGTAGAAGTACCGGCCGATGATCAGCGAGACCCAGAAGCCGATGATCGGGGAGACGACCCACCAGATGACGATCTCACCCATCACGGCGAGGTCCAGCACCCCGCCGGCTAACCCCAGCCCGGCGATGGCGCCCACGGCGGTCATCGAGGTCGAGGCCGGCACGCCGAAGACGTTGCCGACGAGCAGGGCGATGCCGATGAAGAACAGCACCGCAATCGAGGCTTCGAGGGTGAAGACGCCGGTGTCGACGACCAGCTCGCTGCCGAGTTTCGTCACGACGTTGCGGCCGAGCGTCCAGGCGCCGAGAAAGAAGAACACGCCCATCAGGGCCGCGGCGACGGGCTTGGAGATGGCGTCAGCGCCGACGGCCGGCCCGAACGCCGGTCCCGTGGTCGAGCCGCCGATGTTGTAGGCGACGAACATCGCGACGAGGATCCCGACGACGAGGAGGGGGCTGATCATCGATTCCCGTCCGGATCGTCGTCTTCGTCGGCGCCTTCGTCCGCCGCCTCGTCCGCGCGCTCACCGGCGCGCTGTTCGTCCAGGGTGGCTTCGACTTTCTCGCTCACCTTCTCTTCGACGGTCTCCTCGACGGTTTCGCCGACCGTCTGCTCTACCGTCTCTTCGACGGTTTCGTCGACCGCCTTTTCCACGCTCTCGCCGACAGTCTCTTCGACGGTTTTCTCGACGGTTTCGTCGACGGTTTTTTCCACCGTCTCACCGACTGTCGTCTCCACCGTCTCGCTGATTTTCTCTTCGACGGTTTCGTCGACGGTCTCGCCGACCGTTCGCTCGACCGTCTCGTCGACGGTCTTTTCGACGGTTTCGTCGACCGTTTGCTCGACGGTCTCGTTGACCGTCTCTTCGACTGCGGTCGTCATCCAGTTGGGGTCAAAGCGGGCCATCTTCCAGACCACGTGCAGGACGTACGAGAGGAGCACCCCGAACCCGAACGCCAGCCCGACGACGTTGCCGGCGACGACGATCAAGACGACCGAAACCGCGATCAGCAGCCCGTAGATCAGGTCGACGATCGAGTCGACGCTGCTCGGGTTCACGCTGCACCCGGCCCGAACGTCACCTGCGAAGGAAGCACGAATCCGAGTCCGACAAGCGTGAGAACAGACACATCCGTACTACGCTCCGGCGACTCAAGTAGCTTGGCAAAGCGCACCTCCATCCCGACGAAGGGGGATCCGGCCGTCGCTACTGCAGTTCCTCGCGGAGCATCTGGTTCACGTCGCCGGGGTCGGCGCTGCCGCCGGTCTTCTGCATCACCTGCCCGACGAGGAAGTTGATCGCGCCGCCCTCGCCGGCGTGGTAGTCCTCGACGGCGTCGGGGTTCTCTTCGATCGCCTCCGCGACGGCGACGGCGACCTCGTCGTCGTCTGCCGTGCCGAGGTCCTCGGCCTCGATGATCGCGTCCGGGGCCTCGCCCTCGTCGAGCATCCGCCGGAGGACGATCTCCTCGGCGTTCTTGGTCGTGATCTCCTCGCCGTCGACGAGTTCGACGAGGCGTGTGAACTCTTCGAGGCGGTGGTCGACGTCGGTGATCGACATATCGCGGTAGTTCAGTTCCCCGAGGAGGTTGTCCGCGACCCACGTCGCCGCCAGGTCCGGGTCGAACTGCTCTGCGACGTCCTCGAAGAAGTCCGCGACCTCCTTGGTCGAAGTGAGCTTCGCGGCGGACTCCTGATCGAGGCCGTACTCCGCGCGGAAGCGCTCGCGGCGGGCGTCCGGGAGTTCGGGGATCGCGATCTTCTCCTTCCAGTCGGAGACTTCCAATGGCGGGAGGTCGGCCTCGCGGAAGTAGCGGTAGTCCTTTTCTTCCTCCTTCGAGCGCATCGAGACGGTGATCCCCCGCGACTCGTCCCAGTGGCGCGTCTCCTGTTCGACCGCGCGGCCGCGCTGGACGGCGTTCTTCTGTCGCGTCACCTCGTAGGCGAGCGCCTGCTCCGCGCCCTTGTGGCTGGAGATGTTCTTCACTTCGGTCCGGTTCGCGGCCTCCAGTGACTCGACGGCGATGGATCCGTCGTCGTCGACCTCCTCGGCGGGCACGAGCGAGATGTTGGCGTCGACCCGGAGCGAACCGTCGCGCGTGGAGTCGAAGACGCCGAGGTATTCGAGGACCTCCTCCAGTTTGGCGAGGAACGCGCGCGTCTCCTGGGGGCTGCGGAAGTCCGGCTTCGTGACGATCTCCATCAGCGGGGTGCCGGCGCGGTTGTAGTCGACGAGCGTGTAGTCGGCGGTGTCGATGCTGCCGCCCTTGTGCTGGAGGCTCCCGGGGTCCTCTTCGAGGTGAGCGCGCTGGATGCCGATCTCGCGGCGCTCGCCCTCGACGGAGATCTCCAGGGTCCCGTCGGCGCAGATCGGCGCGTCGTACTGCGTGATCTGGAAGTTCTTGGGGAGGTCGGGGTAGTAGTAGTTCTTCCGGTGGAAGCGGGTGTGCTCGGCGACGTCGGCGTCGAGGGCCTTGCCGACCTTGACGGCGGCCTCGACGGCCCCCTCGTTCAGGACGGGCAGGGCGCCGGGCAGGCCCAGACAGACGGGGCAGGTCCGGCTGTTCGGCTCCTCGTCGTCGGCCGGTTCCGTCGAGCATCCGCAGAAGATCTTCGTGTCCGTCTCGAGCTGGACGTGGACCTCCAGCCCGATGACGGTGGCGAGATCCCGCTGGGAGAGCGCCTTCGCGGTCATTACCGCTCGGTTCGACGTAGCGCGGCTAAAGGCTAACGGGACCGGGATAGCAAAGCGAAACCTATTCCGCGCCGCGCGGAGACGGCGGGAGCGATGACCTCCGGCCTCGGCGACGCGACGCCGATCGACGTCGACCGCGGGGTGCCGTTCGCGGCGCCCGGCGGGGCGACGCTGCGCCTCGATCTCTACCGTCCGGGTCGGCCGCGCGGATCCCCTGCGGGAACCGATCCGGCCGCCGCCCGCCGCGCCGCCGTCGTGTTGGTGCCGGGCCGCGACTGGCGATCGCCGGACCGCGGCCAGTGGGCCCGCTACGCGCTCGATCTGGCCGAGCGAGGGTACGTCTGCGCCGTCCCCGCGTACCGCGGGAGCGACGCGGCGACCTTCCCGGCGCAGGTGCGGGATCTGAAGGCCGCAGTCAAGTGGCTCCGTGCCCGCGGCGGCGATATCGGAATCGATCCGGCCCGGATCGGGGCGTTCGGCCACGGCGCCGGAGCGCACCTCGCGGTGCTCGCGGCGCTTTCCGCCGGCGGCGACGAACTGGCGCCGCGGGCGACGGCGTTCGCGGAGTCGACGCGCGAGGGCGCCGCGGCCGCGAGCGACGCGCTGGCGGCCGTCGTCGGCGTCGCGGGCACGTACGCGCTCGAACACCAGCCCGAGACCGACGCCCTCGTCGCGCTCCTCGGCGGGGACCGCGAGGCCGAGCCCGAGGCCTGGAAGCGGGCGTCGCCGTCGACGTACCTCGGTGCGGACGGCGCCGACTCCCCCCCGCCGGTCCTGCTCCTCCACGGCGAGGACGACGACGTCGTCCCCCCAATGGGCTCGGAACTGTTCTACGACCTCCTGGAGGCCCGCGACGCGCCCGCGGACTGCGTCGTCGCCGCGGACGCCGGCCACGACGTCCACGAAACCCAGCGGGCGTTCGTCCTGGAGTGGACCGCGGGCTTCCTCGATCGGCACCTCCGGTAGCGCGGGAGGCGGTCGGCGGAACCGTCCGTGGTCCGCCCTCACACATTCACGAGAACTATCATCTTCCGGGTAGGTGTCTGACGTACGTTTATGTGGCCGGAGACGGGCTATCTACCCTATGAGCAACCGCGTGGAGGAACTGGAGTCGAAGGTCGCCGAGCTACAGGCCGCCGTCAACGGACTGACAGAAGAGCTCGTCGAGACGAAAGAGCGGGTGCGGCTCCTCGAAGAGGAGATCGAGGTCGACCTCGCGGCCGGGAGCCGCCCGGTCGGTCACGAGCCGCAACAGGGGGCCGAGCAGGGCGCCGACGCCGTCGAGTCGACCGCCGATGCGACCGCGACAACGGACGCCGCCCAGGAGACGGCCGACGAGGAGCCGGCGGGGGGGCCGCTCTCCGAGTCGCCCGCGCAGGCCGAGTCGCGGCGGGAGACCTCCGCGCAGACCGCCGACGACGCCGACTTCATCGACGCCGACGCGGACGAGCAGATCCCGAGCGAGGTCGGCCCCGAGGGCCGGACCGACGCCGCGGGCGACGGGGATAAGGCCGACGACGCCGAGAGTGAGGACGAGGCGGCGACCGAAGACGACGACATCATCGTCGCGTAATCGGGCGCTCCGCCCGCCACGAGCACATCTATGCACATCAAAAAGCTCGTCCTCGACGGTTTCAAGAGCTTCGGGCGGACCACCGAGATTCCGTTCTACGAGGACTTCACGGTCGTCACGGGGCCGAACGGCTCCGGGAAATCGAACATCATCGACGGCGTGCTGTTCGCGCTGGGGCTCGCGCGGACCCGCGGCATCCGCGCCGAGAAGCTCACAGACCTCATCTACAATCCCGGCCACGCCGACGGCAGCGACGGCGACGCGGCCCCGACCGGCCCGAACGAGGCGACCGTCACGGTCGTCCTCGACAACGGCGACGGCACGCTCGACCGCTCGCAGGTCGTGAACGCCGCCGGCAGCGAGGACGTCGGCGACGTCTCCGAGATCGAGGTCAGGCGGCGCGTCAAGGAGACCGAAGAGAACTACTACTCGTACTACTACCTCAACGGCCGCGCCTGCAACCTCTCGGACATCCAAGATCTCCTGGCGCAGGCCGGCATCACCCCCGAGGGCTACAACGTCGTGATGCAGGGCGACGTGACCGAGATCATCAACATGACGCCCCACCAGCGCCGGGGCATCATCGACGAGATCGCGGGCGTCGCGGAGTTCGACGCCAAGAAGGAAGACGCCTTCGAGGAGCTGGAGGCGGTCGAAGACCGCATCGAGGAGGCCGACCTCCGGATCGAAGAGAAGGAAGACCGGCTCGAACAGCTGGCGGACGAGCGCGAGACCGCCCTCGAATACCAGTCCCTCCGCGACGAGCGCGAGGAGTACGAGGGCTACAAGAAGGCCGCAGAACTCGAAGACAAGCGCGCGGACCTCGAATCGACCGAGGCGAAGGTCGAAGCAACGGAAGCGAAGCTCCAGTCCCACCGCGAGGAGCTCGACAAACGCCAGGGGCGCGTCACGCGCTTGGAGGACGAGCTCGACGAGCTCACGCGGGAGATCGAGCGGAAGGGCGAGGACGAACAGCTCCGGATCAAATCCGAGATCGAGGAGATCAAAGGCGAGATCTCCCGGTTGGAAAACGAGATCGAGGCCGCCGAAGAGCGGATCGACGACGCCGAGAGCGACCGCCGGAACGCCTTCGTCCAGCTCGACCGCAAGCAAGAGCAGATCGACGAGCTCGACGAGGAGATCCGATCGGTGAAGGTCGAGAAGGCCTCGGTGAAGTCCGACATCGGCTCGCTGGAGACCGACCTCGCGGAGGTGCAGGCCGAAATCGAGAACGTCGACACCGAGTTCGACGAACTGAAGGCCGACCTCGAATCGAAGAAGGAGCGCTTAGAGGAGCTCAAGACCGAGCGCAACGACAAACAGCGCGAGAAGGACCGCCTGCTGGACGAGACCAGGCGGCGGGCCAGCGAGATCGACGAACTCGAAGCCGAGGCCCAAGAGCTCCGAGAGAAGCTCCCCGATCTGAAGGCCGAGGTCTCGGACCTCCGCTCGGAGCTGGACAAAGCCGAGAAGAACGAGGCGAAGATCGAGGGGATCGTCGACGACCTCCAAGAGGAGAAATCGGAGCTGAAGAGCGACCTCGACGAGGTCGTCGAGGAGATCCAGTCCAAGCAGTCCGAGTACGCGACCCTCGAAGCCCGCGCCGGCGACGACGGCGACGACTCCTGGCCGCGGGCGGTCACGACGATCCTCAACGCCGGAATGAGCGGCGTCCACGGCACCGTCGGCCAGCTGGGCGCCGTCGACGGCGAGTACGCGACCGCCTGCGAGACCGCCGCGGGCGGCCGACTCGCCCACGTCGTCGTCGACGACGACGGCGTCGGCTCCGACGGGATCGACTACCTCAAATCGAGGAACGCCGGCCGCGCGACGTTCCTCCCCATCACGGAGATGGACGACCGCGGCCTCCCGTCGCTGCCGAGCCACCCCGGCGTCGTCGACTTCGCGCGCAACCTCGTCGACTACGACGCCGAGTACGAGGGCGTCTTCTCGTACGTGCTCGGCTCGACGCTCGTCGTCGAGGATATGCAGACCGCGCGGGACCTGATGGGCGACTACCGGATGGTGACGCTCGACGGCGACCTCGTCGAGCGCTCGGGTGCGATGACCGGCGGCTCCGGCGGCGGCTCCCGATATTCCTTTTCGAAGTCCGGCAGCGGCCGGCTCGAACGCCTCGCCGAGGAGATCGAAGACCTCGAAGACGAGCGCCGGGAGCTCCAGGCGGAGATCCGCGAGCTCGACGAGGACATCGAGGACGCCCGCGGCCGTGCGGCCGACGCCCGAGAGCGCGTCCGGGAGGTCGAATCCGACATCGAGGACGCCGAGGCCGACGTCGCCGAGGCCGAAGACCGGATCGACGACCTCGAAGCCGAGGCCGAGGAGCTCCGCGAGGAGCGGGCCGACGTCGACGCGGAGATGCGGGAGATCGACGCCGAAATCGACGAGCTGGAAGGCGAGATCGCGGAGGTCGAAGCCGAAATCGACGACCTAGAGCAGGAGCTCGCCGACTCGAAGATCCCCGAGCTCACGAGCGAGGCCGACGAGATCCGCGCGGAGATCGCAGAGAAGGAAGATCGGATGGACGACCTCGACGGTCGGCTCAACGAGCTCGAACTGGAGAAGGAGTACGCCGAGGACGCCATCGACGACCTCGAAGAGACGATCGAGACGGCCCAAGAGCGGAAGGCCGACGCCCGCGACGCCATCCGCGAGAAGGAGGGCGAGATCGAAGCCCGCGAGGAGAAACTCGACGAGAAGCGCGCGGCCGTCGAGGAGCTGGAATCGGAGCTCGAAGACCTGAAGGCGGAGCGCTCGGACCTCAAGGAGACATTGCGCGAGGCGAAGAGCGAGCGCGACGCAAAGCGCGAGGAGGTCGAGCGGATCGAGTCGAAGCTCGATTCCCTGGAAGACACCGCCGAGCGGCTGGCCTGGGAGATCGACGAGCTCGAGAGCGAGGTCGGCGACTACGACCCCGAGGCGATCCCGGACCACGACGAGGTCGAGGCCGAGATCGAGCGCCTCACCGAGGAGATGGAGGCGCTGGAGCCGGTGAATATGCTCGCGATCGACGAGTACGACGACGTGAAGGCCGACCTGGAGGACCTCCAGGAGCGCCGCGACGTCCTCGTCGAGGAGCGCGAAGCGATCGAAGAGCGGATCGAGCGCTTCGAGGCCCAGAAGAAGGAGACGTTTATGAACGCCTTCGACGCGATCAACGAGAACTTCACCGAGATCTTCGAGCGCCTCTCCGACGGGACGGGCGAACTCCACCTCGAAGACCCCGAAGACCCGTTCGAGGGCGGGCTGACGATGAAGGCCCAGCCCGGCGACAAGCCGATCCAGCGGCTGAACGCGATGTCCGGCGGCGAGAAGTCCCTGACCGCGCTCGCGTTCATCTTCGCGATCCAGCGGCACAATCCCGCGCCGTTCTACGCGCTCGACGAGATCGACGCGTTCCTCGACGCCGCCAACGCCGAGCGCGTCGGCGAGATGGTCGACGACCTCTCGGCGGACGCGCAGTTCGTCGTTGTCTCGCACCGCTCTGCCCTCCTGGAGCGCTCCGAGCGCGCCATCGGCGTGACGATGCAGGGCGACAACGTCAGCGCCGTGACGGGGATCCAGTTGGGCGCCGAGGAGGAACCGGAGGTGCCCGCGGATGACTGACTCGGCCGGCTCCGCGCCGGGAACGAAGGGCCTCGCGCGCGGTCTGGGGAGCGGGGGCGACCCCGACGCGAACGCCGACGGCGACCGCCTCCCCGGCGGCCCGGGCGACCCCTCGGGCGGCGACGTCGACGAGGACGAGGTCGAGCCGGTCGAACTGCTCGTCCAGCTCGCAGAGGAGGGCGAGATCGACCCCTGGGACGTCGACCTCGTCGAGGCGACGGACGCCTTCCTCGACGCGCTCGACGAGACCGACCTGCGGACGTCGGGGCGGGCGCTCTTCTACGCCGCGGTGCTCCTGCGGATGAAGAGCGACGCGCTGCTCGAACCCGACGAAGAGGAGGAAGACGAACTGGAGCCGTGGGAGGAAGCGCTCGAACGCGGCGGGAGCGGCCCGATCGCCGGCGGCGCCGACGGCGACAGCGCGCCGGGATTCGACCCCGTCGACGCGCTCGAAGCCGAGATGGACCGCCGGCTCGACCGGAAACACGCCCGCGGGTCGCCGGAGACGCTGGACGAACTCGTCCGCGAACTCCGCGAGGCCGAGCGGGAATCGTGGTGGAAGCGCCGCCGCGAGTACGACACCTCCGACTCGCCGCGGGGCGCCCAGCGCGGGACCCAGACGCTCGATTACCGGTCGGCCGACGACTTCCGGGACACGAACGAGCCGACCGCGGCCGACGTGACCGATACGGCCCACACCGAGGACATCGAGACCTCGATCGCCGCGGTGCGGGAGGCCGTCGAGGTCCACTACGACAACGGCCGCGACGAGGTGCTGTTCGCCGAGATCAAAGACGCCGCCGAGACGCCGGTGACGACGTACCTCGCGCTCCTGTTCCTCTCCCACCGGGGGCAGATCCAGCTCCAGCAGGACGACCTCTTCGGCGACCTGTGGGTGCGGAACCCCGAGGCGGAGTTCGACGACGGCGACGAAGCCACCGAAACCGAGGCCGAGACGGGCGAGGCGGACGTCGACGGCGCGGACGAAAACGAATCCGACGCCGAAGCAGAGGCGCTCGCGCCGACGACCGACGACGATTGACTCTGGATTTGGATTTCAGTCGACGTATTCGCCGAGCAGCGGCTCCAGCGCGTCCTTCGTCGAGGCCGGGATCGCCTCGTCGGGCGTGTTGACGGTGCCCGCCAGCGCCGAGTGACAGTCGCACTCGTGGTCCGCGGGGAGTGCCCGGATGGCAGCCTCGACGGTCTCTTTGATCGCGGTCTCGTTCGCGGCGGCGTTCTCAAGCACCTCCTCCAAGGAGACCTCGCTGTCTTCCTTCCAGACGTCGTAGTCGGTGACGCCCGTGATCGTCGCGTAGGCCAGTTCGGCCTCGCGGGCGAGCTTCGCCTCCGGGATCGTCGTCATCCCGATGACGTCCCAGCCCTGCGAGCGGTAGAACTCGCTCTCGGCGCGCGTCGAGAACTGCGGGCCCTCGATGCAGACGTAGGTACCGCCGCGGACGACGTCGGCGTCGGTCGCGGACTCGGCCGCCTCGGCGAGGATTCCGTTCAACTCCGCGCAGTAGGGCTCGGCGAACTGCTGGTGGACGACGACGTCCTCGTCGAAGAACGTCAGGTCGCGGTGCTTGGTCCGGTCGTAGATTTGGTCCGGGAGCACGAGCGTCTGCGGGGGGAGGTCCTCGCGGAGGCTCCCGACGGCGTTCGAGGCGATGACGTGGGTGACGCCGAGCTTCTTCAGCGCGAAGATGTTCGCGCGGTACGGCAGCGTCGTGGGCGAGTACTCGTGGTCGACGCCGTGTCGCGGGACGAAGGCGACCTCGCGGCCGGTGTCGCCGAACTCCCCAACGGTGAGCGGTGCCGAGGGCTTCCCGAACGGCGTGTCGATGTCGACTTCGCGCGTGTTTCGCAACGGCAGGGCGTCGTAGATGCCGCTGCCGCCGATGAATCCGATGGCCATAGGCGACCGTTCGGCCGCCGACGCTAAAATCCGTGGGTCTCGGGCGTTCGAGATCAGCCGCGCGGAGATTTATGTACCAAGACGGGACCAGCGCGGGTGTGTACTGAACACGACCCCGCGTCGGGCAGCGATTGTTCGGCCCGTCGACGTGGGGACGAGTCCGTGGGCCGACTGTCAGCCACGCACACCTGCGTCACAGCCAATCGACGAGCGGGGCTCACACGACGACGCCGCTCTCTAGGACGGCGATGAGTGCCGTCAGCGTTATCACCGAGACGAGGGTGGTCGCGAAGATCGCCGTCGAGACGAACTCCGTGACGGGGACGCCCGCGACCTCTCCATCGGCGAACTCCGCGGCGAGGATCACGGCCGTCACCGCCGACGGCATCGCGGATTCGAGCACGAACGTCCGCGCGACCGCGGGCTCGGAGAAGCCGACCGCGAGCGCGATGCCGATCCCGAGCAGCGGAGCGACGAGCATCTTCAGCACCACGACGCCGCCGACCGCCGACAGCGTCGAGCCGATGTCCGTCCGCGCGAGTTGGATGCCGAGCACCAGCAGCATCACCGGGATCGAGGCGTCGCCGGCGAGCTGGATCGTCGACATCGCGGAGGAGCCGGTCGGCGGCACCACGCCGATCGCACGGGCGAGCAACGCGGCCGCGACGGCGTAGACGAGCGGCACGCCGAACACCCGGCGGAGGCCATCGAGGCGGCTCTGGGCGTTCCCGCGCGAGGCGATGTAGACGCCGACGGTCCAGATGAGGACCGACTGGACGGTGAGGAAGATGACCGCCGTCGCCCGGCCCGTCGCGCCGAACGCGAAGTTCGAGACGGGGATGCCGTAGTTGCCGGTGTTGCCGAACGCCGCGACCAGCACGATGGCTCCCAGGGCTCGTTCGGACGCGCCGAAGAGCCGGCCCGCCAGCTCGGCGACGGCGATCGCGAGGATGTGGAACGCCAGGATAGCGACGGTGATCCGCACGAGCGTCGATTCCGCGAGCGTCGTCGTCGCCAGGCTGTGGAAGATGAGCGCCGGGACGAGCACGTAGACCAAGAGGGTGTTTATCCCGTCGGTCTCGACGTCCCGAACCCGGCCGAGCAGGTAGCCGACGCCGCCGACGGCGACGATCGGGAGGATGGCGGTCGCAAAGACGGAGACCAGAGAGACCACAACGGAGGGACAGCCAGTCGCTACTCAAGCGCTTCGATCGATGGCCGACGGTAGGGCGGCGCCGGAGCCGGCGGCTGAAGCTGATTACGCCCCGGAATCGTCGACCAGCCGCCAGGCCGCTCCGTCGGCAGACTCGACGTAGCCGCGGCGGTCCATCTCGGTCATCACCTCGTCCATCCGGCCGGGCTGGGCGATCTCCATCTCGATCCGGTCGACGGAGTGATATTCGGAGAGGTAATGACGGATGTCCTCGACCTCGAAGGTCTCGGCGTCGGCCTTCTCCATCACGCCCGAGACCAGGTCGATCATATCCTCGATGAAGTTCCAGGGGTAGACGATCCAGGTCCACTCTTCCAGTCGTTCGCCGACGAAGTCGGGCTCGAAGGCGCTCGTCTGGAGGAGCTGGAGCGTCGCCGTCCGCACCTCGCCGGCGGCGCGGT
Source organism: Halobellus sp. MBLA0158 (assembly GCF_041477585.1). Taxonomy (NCBI): domain Archaea; kingdom Methanobacteriati; phylum Methanobacteriota; class Halobacteria; order Halobacteriales; family Haloferacaceae; genus Halobellus; species Halobellus rubicundus. Next base: position 776,293 of record NZ_JBGNYA010000001.1, on the reverse strand, counting down.
CGGTCACGTACTCGTAGGCGCGCTCGATCGACCCGCCGGTGTCGGCGATGTCGTCGATGATGAGGACGTCCTTGCCCTCGACGCTGCCCTCCGGCATCGGGTAGCGGACCTCGGGCTCGTCAGACTTCTGGGCGGTGCCGACGTAGTGTTCCATCTTCAGGCTCGTGAGGTCGTCGAGGCCGAGGAAGTCACAGATGCACCGGCCCGCGAACCACCCGCCGCGGGCCAGCGCGACGACGACGTCCGGCTCGAAGTCCGCGGCCTTCACCTGGTCTGCGACGTCGCGGCAGAGCCCGTAGATGTACTCCCAGTTAGTGATCGTGCAGTTGAACTGATCGGGCAGGTCGCCCATATAGGGTCACCGTTCGGGTAAGGGTCCGGTGGGCTCCTTAATCTGTTCGTCTCGTCGAGCAGCCGGTCAGCCAGGACTTTTCACCCGGCGCGCCCTGGAGCGGGTATGGACACCCGTCGCGCGCTCCTGGTCGACGCCTTCGCCGACGAGCCGCTCGCCGGCAACGCCGCCGGGGTCGTGCCGGCGGCCGGCGACCTCTCAGAGGAACAGATGCGGGCGATCGCCCGCGAGCTCGCCGTCAGCGAGACGGCCTTCCTCCGCCCCTCGACGACCGCCGACCGCCGGCTGCGGTACTTCTCGCCGAGCCAGGAGGTCGACCTCTGCGGCCACGCGACGATCGCCACCTACGCGCACCTCCGCGAGGCCGGCGAGGTCGAGCCCGGCGAGCACACGGTCGAGACGAACGTCGGCGTCCTCGACGTCGAGGTCGAAGCCGACGGCACCGTCTGGATGAGCCAGGACCGGCCGCGCGTCGAGCGGGTCGACGTCGACTACGACCGCCTGGGGACGGCGCTCGGTATCGACCCCGCCGCGCTCCGGGACGTCGGCGCCGACGCGCCCGTCGCGGTCGCCTCCACCGGTCTGCCGTTCCTGATCGTGCCGGTGAACTTCCTGGAGAATCTGAGCCGGGCCGACCCCGACCCCGACGCGGTCGAGACGCTCACCGACGAACACGACGCGGCGGGCGTCTATGCGTTCACCTTCGACGCGCTGGAGGGCGATTCGACGCTCCACGCCCGGGCGTTCGCGCCCTCGCTCGGGATCTCCGAGGACCCGGTCACCGGCACCGCCGCCGGGGCCTGCGGCGCGTACCTCCGCGAGGTCGGCGCCTTCGACGACTTCCCCGACGAGATGGTCTTCGAGCAGGGCCACTTTCTCGATCGGCCGGGGCGGATTCGCGTCGAAGCGAAGACGGGAGTCAGAGTCGGCGGCCGCGGCGTGACCTCGTTCGACGGGCGGCTGGCGGTGCCCGACGACGAGGATGACGGCATCATCGAAGCCTGAGAAAAAAGAGACTCAGCCGATGTACCGCAGGTCGTCGTCGGTCGGCATCCCCTGCTGTTGGTTCTGCATCTCCTGGATCTTTTCTGCGACTTCCTTCATCTCCTCGGCCCGCTCTTCGAGGGAGTCGTAGCCGACCTCGAAGCCGACGACGGTTTCGAGGACTTCGAGGACCGCCTGCGCGCTCGTGGGGTCGACGAGGTAGCCGCTGGTCTCGCCCATCAGACACGCCGCGCGGAAGTCGCGGCGCTCGCCGAGGCCCAAGAGCAGGCCGCTCACGCCGACGATGCCGCCGGCGGGCTCGCCCTCGCGGAACTCCACAGCCGCGTCTTCGAGTGCCTCGATGTCGGCGGCGTCGCTGACGGCGCCGAGGACGTCCGGCTCCTCGACGAGCTCGCCCGTGGGGACGCCGCCGAGGGCGTAGATCTCGCTCACGCCGTGGGACTCGGCGACGTCGAGGAAGGCGTCGGTGAGGTGGTAGTGGCCCGAGTGCGACTGCGCCTGGTGGTCGCCGGTCAGGACCAGCAGGTCGCGGTCGGCCGTCTCGACGGCGTGGAACTCCGCGCAGGCGAGTTCGGCGACGCCGTCGTCATCGACGGCGACCTGTGGCGGGAACTCGTCGGAGAACACGCGGGCGACGACCTCGGAGTCGAATTCCTCCAGCAGGTGCTCTGCGGCCAACTTTCCGACGTGCCCGACGCCCGGGAGCCCCTCGATCAGCACCGGATCGCGCAGATCGGGCTCTGCGACCGTCTCGACCTCGATGTCGTCCATACCCTCACTCGCGGCCGCGGCGTTTAAGAGCGCGTCGGTACTCGCCGTAGGCGTCTTCGGGGTCGAACGGGGCCGGCGCGGAGTTTTCGGTCGCCGCGCCGCAGTCGGGACAGGTATCGGAGAGCGAGTACACCGGGCGGTCGTGGACGTCGCGCCACGCCGAACAGACCCGGATGTCGGATTTCATCCCGGCTACTCTTCGTCTTCGCGCCGCTCGCGGTGGTACTCCGCGGTGCCGCCGTCGGCGATGATCGAGTCGCTGGCGCGGTCGGCCGCGGCTTCGAGCGCGTCCTCGGCGGTCTTGTAGTCGGGCGCCTGCACGCGGATCCGGTACTCCGGCGCGCCGACGTAGGTGACTTCCAGATCGATCTCCTCGGGGACGTCCTCGCCTTCTGCGGCCTGGAGCGCCTCCTTGATCCGGTCGACGCCGTCGCCGGTCGGACACCGGAGGTCGACGTAGCCCGTGACGTTCACGTAGGGGACCGAGACGTTCTGGCGGGCGGTCTCGACGATCGCCTCGATCTCCTCGTCGTCGAGGTCGACGTCCTCGAGCGCGTCCGCGCCGTGGATCGCCGCCGACTCGAAGGCGTCGTAGAGGGACTCGAAATCGACGAGCAGCGCGTTCGCGATGGCGCCGTAGCGCTCGTCGGTGACGTCGTCGCCGAAGGCGATCTCCATCCAGTTGTCGGCCTTCTGCTCGTTCTTCCAGTCCTGGATCTTCTCCTTGCGCTGGTGCTCGTTTACGTCCTTGATCGAGAGGTCGATCTGCTGGGAGCCCTCGTCGACCTCCAGGACCTTCGCGACGACCGTCTGTCCCTCGCGGACGTGGTCGCGGACGTTCTTGATCCAGCCGCTTGCGACCTCGCTGATGTGACAGAGGCCGCGCTTGTCCTCGTACTCGTCGAGGTCGACGAAGACCCCGAAGTCCGTGATCTCGTCGACTTCGCCGACGACGAGATCACCCGATTCGGGCCATCCGCTGTACTTCATATATGAGAGCCTCCGAAGGGAGCCTTATGCCTCGGCCTCGGCGTCGGCCGAGCGGCGCTCGACCGTCTCGACGACCTCGCCGTGGATGTCGGCGTCGCCGCCGGTCGGCGTCGCCAGCGTCGTCCCGCAGACGGCGCAGTTGACGGTCGTCGAGGCCTTGCCGAAGACGACCTGTTCGTTGTCGCAGTCCGGACACTGCACGCGGTAGAAGTTCCCTGCCATCGTTACTCCTGGAACGTGAGTCGGCCCGCGCGCCAGCCCTCGCGCATGTGGGCCTTGCCGCAGTCCGAGCAGATGTACTTCAGGTGGGTCTTCTTCGTCGGCTTGTCGCCACCGGGCACCTTCGAGAACTTCCCGGCGTTCCCGATGACCGCTTTGCCGCGGCGGGTCTGCCGCGCGTTCCACTTCATTCCGGTCGAGCGGCCCGTCCGGACCTTCTCGACCTCGTGCTCGTGGTGCCCGTCGCAGTTCGGGCAGTACGTGTTGAATCGGCGTGGCATCTCCATAGATATCGACCTTGTCCGCGTTTCGACATCGTCGGTTAAAACCCGTTTGGTTCGGAGGCGGGACCGCGAGCGCCCCGTCCGGCGGCAGGGCGACGACGGCTGCCCAGCCGCGCCGAACCGTCTCCGAAGCGATTAAGCCCCGACTGAGCCAACGGCGTGGTATGAAGAAGGTCATCATTCGCGGCGACCCGGACATCAACCGCGGCGCGACCATCGAGGTCGACGGCGAGGAGGTCGTCTGCTTCTCGATCGACCGCCAGGGCGACTACCACGGTCCGGACCGCCCGCAGCTGTGGTGTACCGTCGGCACCGAAGACGAACGGGAGACCTTCGAGAAGCGGCAGTTCGTCCCGCACTTCCTGGACGTCGTCGCGGTCGACGCCGAGGCGATCGACGTCATCTCGAAGCGCGGCGCGTAACTCCGAGTCCGCCGGCTACGGTTCCGAGAGCGCGTCGCGGTCGACGGCGTAGATCGTCACGTCGCCGGAGCGGTGGACCGCCTCGAACGCCGCCCCCGAGAACGACACCGACCCGTAGCGGGCGCGCTCGCTCGGCCCGACCCACACGTACTCCACCTCGTACTTTCGGAGTAACTCCGCGCGGACCGTCGCGTTCCCCGTGTAGATCGCGTCGACGTCGCGGACGCGCTCCCGGTACGCCGCTCTCCCGCGGTAGCCCACCTCGTGTTGCCACCCGGCGACGGTCGGCACGCCGGTCAGGCTGGAGGCGGGGTTCGCGTGCCAGGAGTACATCACCCGCTCGCGGCCGTCGGTCCCGCCGGGGTAGTAGCCCGTCCCCGGCGCCTCGACGATCGTCGGCTGGCCCTCCAGGTCGTCGATCCACGCGATCGCCCGGTCGTAGCCGGGATGCTGGGTCTCCACGAACTGCGTCGCGTCCAGCGTCGCGCCGCCGGCGGGAGCGGACTGGAAGTGCGCGCCGACCGCGATGACGCCGTAGACGCTCGTCGAGAGAACGAGCAGGACCGCGAGGCCGACCGCGCCGGCGCGACGCCAGGGGAGGTCGGCGGCGTGCCGGAGCCGCGAGTCGGGGTCAGGATCGGCGTCACCCCCCGCGCTCTCTCCGCGGTCGAAGGCACCCAGGACGAGCCCGGGGAGGGCGACGCCCATCGCCGTGCCCCAGAAGACCCACACCTGCATATACGTCTTGAACACGGTGTTCATCCGGCCCGGTCCGGCCTGTTCCTTCACGTAGACCAGTTCGACGAGCGTGACGAGTCCCGCGCCGGCGACGACGAGGACGGCCTCGTAGCCCAGCGACCGCGACGCGCGCAGGCCGACCCACGCGAGCACGAGGATCGGCACCGACAGGGCGAGCGCCGCGAAGCCGATCCGGTGGCCGATGTACGCGGCCCAACCGACCGCGAGGACGAGCGCCCAGGCGCGCTCGACGCGCACCCGCGCGAGGAGGTACGCGGCGAAGCCGACGACGAACGCGCCGTGGACGATGAGGAGGCCGCCGAAGCCGCTCCGCATCGCCGGGCCGAGGAACTCGATCGAGCGGCCGCCCGCGCCGGTCGCGGCGCCGAGCAGGAACGGCGACGCCAGCACGGCGGCGACGAGGGCCGCGACGGCCGCCGCCAGCGTCGCCGCGCCGACGCGGCGGACTTCGGCGCGGAGCCGCGCGGGAGTCGAGGCGTCCGCAGCGACGTCCGCGTCGGTGTCGAGCCGACCCGCGAGCGCCGCCGGGAGCAACGTCGCCGGGGCGGCGGGCGCGAAGACCGCCGCGAGCCACCCGAGCGCGAGGACGCTCGGGAAGCTCCAGGTGTTCTGGACGGCCTGCCAGGCCGCGATCGGCGGGAGCACGGCGAACAGGAGCGCGCGTCGCCGCCGCAGCGCCGACTCTGGCGTCCGGTAGTACGCGTAGCCGACGGCCGCGGCCAGGAGCAGCGTCGGCGTGCCGATCATATGCGCGTGGAGGTCACCGTTCAGCCACGCGAACAGGGGGAACTCGTTGATCGTCCCCGGAATGATCCGCGAGGCGCTCCAGTACGAGAAGGAGTCGGCGCCGGCGAGGATCCGATCGACGGTGTACTGGCTCTGTGCCGCGACCAGTTCGGCGGCCGAGCGCCGGAGCGGTTCGGGAAGCGCGAGCAGGGCGAACCGACCCGCGGTGGCGAGGTTGCTCGCGACGCCGACGAAGAGGACCGCACACGCGCCCGCGAGGCGGCGGGCGCGGCGCGGGGAGAGGCCAGACAGCGACGGCAGCCGATCGGCGCCGACAGCGCCCGCGAGCTCGAAGGCGGCCGAGAGAAGCGCCGCGTAGAAGCCCGCGAGCGCGAGGTTGTAGGCGAACTTCGGCGGCGTCGCGGCGAGCCACCCCAGAAGCGTCGCCGTCAGGTGGCCGCCGTAGTAGTACTTCACCGGCTCGTTCGCGAACCAGAAGTCCTCCGGCGGGAGGACGGGCGAGCGCCGGAGCGTCTTCAGGAGACCGAAGTCGAGGAACTTCTCGCCGCCGACGGGGTAGACCGCCGGATCGAACGACCGGATCGCGACCACGAGGAGGAAGCCGACGACGAAAACGAGCGCCGCGTCGGTGACGGCATCGCGGTCGACGTCGACGGCTAGGCGGATCTCACGCTCGCGGAGGGCGCCGAGATCGAGTCCCGCGAGCGCGCTGGCGACGAGGAGCGCGAGGACGCCCGAGGCGAGCGCGATCGCCCCCCACGCGAGGTGGCCGACCCAGTACGCGAGGACGCTGAGGACGACGAGCGCGATCGGAATCGCCAGCCCGGCGCCCCGGCCGCGCGCGTCGGGGAGCAGCCGCGCCGCGAGGGGGAGGCCGAGGGCGAAGAGGGCGGCATAGAGGACCAGCCAGCGGGCGACGAGGGCGTACTCCATTCTCCGTATCCCACGGGGGCGGGCCCGGAACATACGCTTTGTGATGGCCGGCGAATCGCGGATCGGCCGAGGGCCGACGGACGGGGGCGGGACGGTAGCGATTCGTTTTTCACACAGAAGCCGATACCTGTGGGTGATGACTCGCGCCGTCGGGATCGTCGTTCCCGCTTACCGCCCGGATCCCGAGCGTCTCAGCGGCTACCTCGGCGCCCTCGTCGATCGGCTCGACCCCGCGGTCGTCCGCGTCGAACTCGACGCGCCGCGGCCGGACGTCCGCGATCGGCTCGCGCCCCTCCCCGATCGCGTCGAGATCGCGACCGCCGACCGCCGGCGCGGCAAGGGCACCGCGATCACCGCGGGCTTCGAGGCGCTCGCCGACGACGTCGACACGCTTGCATTCGCCGACGCCGACGGGAGCACGCCCGCGCCCTCTTTCGCCGACGTCGTCGACGCCGTCGCCGACGGGAAGGCCGACCTCGCGGTCGGTTCGCGCCGCCACCCCGACGCGGACGTCGCCGCCCACCAGACGTTCGCCCGGCGGCGCCTGGGCGACGGCTTCGCGTGGCTCGCGCGTCGGATGCTCGACGAGCCGCTCTACGACTACCAGTGCGGCGCGAAGGCGATCAGCGCCGACGCGTGGCGGGACGTCCGCGCGCACCTCTACGAGCCCGGCTTCGCCTGGGATATCGAGCTCGTCGCCGTCGCGGGCGCGCTGGGGCACCGCGTCGTCGAGGTGCCCGTCCGCTGGGAGGACCGCCCCGGCTCGACGGTCTCGACGGTCGGGACGACGTTCCGCCTGGCCCGGGCGCTCGTGACCGCCAGACACCGTGCCCGGCTGCTCGGCGACGATCGCCTCCACGAACTGCTGGACTCCCAGCGCGACGAACAGTCGCTGATCGAACGCCTCGCCGTCGCCGACGCCGAGGTCCGCGAGGCCGACTGAATGCTCCGGGAGTCGGCCGACGCCCTGCTCTCGGGCGTCCGCTTCGGGAAGTTCGTCTCCGTCGGCGCAGTCGGCGCCGTCTTCGATATGGCGACGACGACGGCGCTCATCGTCGGCTTCGGCGTGCTCGGCGAGTACGCGAAGCTCGTCGGCGCTGAGGTCGCGATCGTCGTGATGTTCGCGATCAACGAGCGCTGGACGTTCTCCGAACTCGGGAAGTCGGGCGCGGTCCCGACTCTGAGCCGGTTCGTCCGCTCGAACATCGTCCGAAGCGGGGGCCTCGCCGTCCAGTTCCTGATCGTCCGCGCGCTCCGACAGCTCTCGGTCACGGTTCCGGTGTTCGGCTTCGACCTCTGGCAGCTGATCCCGATCCCGATCGCGATCGGCGCCTCGGTCGTGTTGAACTACGTCGCCGAGAGCCTGCTCACCTGGCGTGTGACCCGGTCGTGATCGGGATCTACTGCGAGGGAAATTGCCACACTGCGGGCGAAACACAACCCTTAACCGTAGCCCACGGCTTCGTTTCGGTAGCGGGATGGGATAGCCAGGAGATTCCGCCGGGCTCATAACCCGGAGATCGGTAGTTCAAATCTACCTCCCGCTACTGTTTTGCCGAACTCACTCCGCGAGGCGCTCCGTCGCCGAGTACCACGTGCGTTCGGCACGGTAGCGACGGGAGATTTGAGCCAGGGAGCGAAGCGATCGGGGTTCAAATCTACTTCCCGCTACTGTTTTGCCGAACTCAATTTGCGAGACGGCACTTCGTCAAGCAGCCGTCAGAAGTCGATCCGGCCGCCGGACGAGAGGTCGCGCTCCTCTGAGAGTCCCGGTTCCGCGGCGTCCCAGTCGTCGTCGGTGAGGTAGACGTCGCCGTTCTCGACGGTGACCTCGAAGGTGTCGAGGACGGCACCCTCGCAGGGGCCGAAGTCGCAGTGGCCGTCGGCTTTCTGGAAGGTCGCGCCGTGTTTGCCGCAGACGAGCTCACCGTTCCGGACGGTCGCGCCCGAGCCCTTGTCGAGGCGGACGTCCCGCCAGTGCGGGCAGTAGTTCGTGTAGGCGACGACCGTCCCGTCGGCGAGCCGGGTGAGGATCCCCTCGGTCGACTCGAAGCCCCGCTTCGCGGTGAACACGATCGTCTCGTCGGCGGCGACGTCCTCGGCGGCGGCGATCCGGCGGTCCGCGTCCATACCCCCGCTCGGGAGTAGCGCGATTCAAGTGTGACGATTCGGCGCGGAGAGAGGGGAAGTCAGTCGGCCGGACCGGACTCCGCGCCGTCTCCGATCCGCTCGCCGCCGTAGTGCTCGCGCTCGATGCGGGCGTCGTAGACGCGCTGGAAGAGCGTCGTGACGGGGCCGCCGCCGATATTGATGCCGTCGACAGTCTCGACGGGTCGGACTTCCCAGGTCGTGTTTGTCACGAACGCCTCCTCGGCGTCGCGGAGGTCCTCGGGGGTGAAGGAGCCCTCGTTGACCGGGATGCCCTCCTGACCGGCGATATCGAGGACCTCCTCACGGGTGATTCCCGGGAGGACGGGCCCGTCGAGGCTCGGCGTGCAGAGCGCGTCGCCGTCGACGAAGAAGAGGTTGCTCGTCGCGCCCTCCGCGAGGTGGCCGTCGGCGTCGAGCATCACGGCCTCGTCCGCGTCGGAAACGCGGAGCTCCAGGCGCGCGAGGATGCCGTTCAGGTAGTTGTGGGTCTTCGCCTGCGAGGGGATCGCCGCGTCGGGCACGCGGCGGGTCTTCACCGTCTGGAGCGTCGCGGGCCCGTCCCAGATCGGCTCGGCGTCGACGCCGCCGCGGGGGAGCGGTTTCGCCTGGACGACGACCGTCGGATCGACGTCGGGCGAGGGGGTGAGCTTCCCCGGCTGGACGCCGCGGGTGACAGAGAGTTTGACGTACGCGTCTTCGAGGTCGTTGGCGCGGAGCGTCTCGTCGATTCGGCGCTTCAGCTCTCCAGAGTCGAGGCCGTGGTCGAGTTCGATCGCCGCCGCCGACCGGGCGAGGCGCTCGGCGTGGGCGTCCCAGCGGAACACCTCCTCGCCGTAGGCCCGGAGCGTCTCGAAGACCGCGTCGCCGTACATAAAACCGCGGTCGCGGACGCTCACGGTGGCCTCGTCGGCGGGGACGAGGTCGCCGTCGACGTGGTAGCGCAGGTCAGCCATTCGAGCCGCGATCGGGGGAGGCGCTACGACTGCTCACGGGCGCGCTCGATCCAGGTGGTGACGCGCGTCTCCGAGAGGTCGGTGTTCGCCGTGATCTCGTCGACGTCGGCGTCGGCGAGGTCCGCGACCGTCTCGATGCCGACGCTCGCGAGGCGCTCGGCGTACGCCGGGCCGATCCCCTTGAGCGTCTCGACGGGGTCGGACTCGGGTTCTTCCTCGTCCGCCGACTCCTCGCTCTCGTCTTCTTCGGGCGCCTCGGGATCGGCGACGGTCTCGGCGGGCTCCTTGCCGGTCTCCTCGTCGACGAGGGTCTCGGTCGACGCCGACGCGTCTGTCTCGGCCGCCGCGGCGTCGTCTTCGGTCTCTACGTCCGCGGCGTCGGGGTCGGTCTCGACGGCTTCCTCGCCCTCGCCCGCGGTCTCGACCGCTTCGCCCGGCTCGCGGCCCTCGGCCTCGTCGACGAGCGTCTCGGTCGACGCCGACGCGTCCGTCTCGGCCGCGGCCCCCTTGACCGCCGACTCCGTCGAGGGGTCGGCCTCCGAGCGGTCGGCCTCGGCGTCGGGGTCGTGTTCGACGGAGACGGTCCCCTCCGAGCGCGACGAGCCGGAGTCGGAGCCGCCACCCGACGCGCCCGACCGGTCACCGCCACCGATCAGCGAACGCAACGACGACAGGATCGTATCGAAGATACTCATCGCGTCGTGGATATGTCCGTCGACTATTTAAAAGCCGTTGGGAAATCGGGGCTCGCGGGCCGATGGGGCGGCCGATCCGCGGTTCAGTCGTCGGATTCGTCGCCGTCCTCGGCGTCGGCCGCGGCCTCGGCGGCCTCCTGGAGTTGGCTCCGCAGTTGCGGCATCGTGCCGGTGAGGTCGCCGACGAGCGCCTCGGCGTCGTCGATCGAGGCGAGCAGTTCCTCGATGGCTTCGATCTCTGCCTCCAGGGAGTCGGGGTCGTCGAAGGCCTCGGCGCGCTGGCCGACGATGAACGTCTTCTTCGCCTGTCGGAGGTGCTCCTCGGCGTCGCCGACGTCCAGCGCCGACTTGAGCGCGTTGAGGACGCCGAGGACGTTGTCCGCCTCGGCGTCCCAGATATCCTCGGAGTCGGGCAGGCTTGCCCGTGCGTCGGCGAGGTGGCCCTCGACCTCCTCGCGCATCTCGGCGGCGGCCTCGCCGAACAGGTCGTCGTCCGCGAGCGTGCTCTGACTACTCATACCAGGGGATTCGACGCCGGAGGGGTTAAAAACACGCCCGAAAGTGAAAGTGAAATACGGAAGTGTCGGGAGCGCGGCGCCAGCGTTCCCGTCCGCGTCGATTCCCGCCGTCGGTCACTCCTCGACCGCGACGAGTCGCATCAGCGGGTAGTCGCCTTCCATCTCCATCTTCGTGCGCGCGGTGACGCCCTCGTACTCGATCCGCATCTCGACGTCGAGAAAGCGCCCGGTGAGTTCGGTGTACTCGGCCGACTGGGAGTCCAGTTCGGCCGCGATGCGGTCGGTCCGCACCGTCACGTCGACGTCGACGCAGTGCGGTTGGTTCTCGATCGCCTCCTCCATCGCGCGGCCCAGGCTCTCGGCGCTGTCCGGACTGACGGGAGTCCCGGCGAACTGGTGGTAGAGCGAGCCGAACTTGATCCCGGCCTCGAAGCTCGCGCGCTCCGTGTCTGTCGGCATAGTCGACGCTCGGCCGCGGGGGCAAAGGACGTTACTGTCGGAGTCGAGCGACGACCGTGCCGGGCGCGCCGCGAAGGTGTTAGACGGCTGTCACCGGCGCGAATCGGACGTTTCTTGGCCTCCCTGTGCGGATAGGCGAGCGAATGGACGAACCGGTGCTCCTGACGGGGGCGAACGGACGGGTCGGCAAGGCGATCCTCCGACACCTCGGCGATTCGTTCGAGTGGCGGCTGCTCGACCGCGCCCCGCTGTCGGCCGCGCGGCGGCCCGAGGGGATCGACGAGGGCGACGTCTACGTCGCGGACGTCACCGACCGCGAGGCTGTCCGGGAGGCGATCGCCGGATGCGAGGCCGTGATCCACCTGGCGGGCGACCCGCGTCCGGAGGCCCCCTGGGACAGCGTCCTCCAGAACAACATCGACGGCACCCAGACGATGTTCGAGGCGGCCGTCGAAGCCGGCGTCGAGAAGTTCGCCTTCGCCTCCTCGAACCACGCGGTCGGCGCCTACGAGACCGAGTCGAGAACGCCGGAGATGTACCGCCCCGAGGACGACTACCGGCTCGACGGGACCGAACTCCCGCGGCCGAGCAACCTCTACGGCGTGAGCAAGGCCACGGGCGAGGTGCTGGGCCGGTACTACCACGACCACCACGACCTCTCGGTGGTGAACGTCCGGATCGGCAACCTCACCGAGGGACACCCGCCGATCGACTACGAGCGCGGGCAGGCGATGTGGCTCTCCTACCGCGACTGCGCGCACCTCTTCGAGCGCTGTGTGCTCGCGGACTACGACTACGAGATCGTCTACGGCATCTCCGATAACGATCGAAAGTACTACTCGATCGATCGCGCGCGAGAGGTGCTGGGCTACGACCCGCAGGACAACTCCGCCGAGTGGGACGGCAAAGAGCACGTCGACGGCGAGCGCTGATGGGCGGGTTTTCGGTCGTTTGAGCGATCTCGACTAATTCGTATAGAAACAGCTCTGCCGTTGTTTCGCTCGCAAATCGGCCCGAGCCTCGACGTGGTTCGCACATCCGATGGTGAAGTGCTACACTGCGTGTTGGGTGGTCAGTGTCGTCCGTCGGTTCAACCGTAGTGTGTTACGGGATGACAATCAAACCTGGGGTTAGATGGATAGAGAGCCTGCTCAAGCGAGAGATCCATTTTGACGAGGTATCTTTCAACAAAGCAAAATTAGCTGTTAGGACGTGGGAAATGTGATATTATATTACATTAATTTGTGCAAGAAGTGAGGCAACACCGAGGATAATCAAAATAAACGTAAGGGCTCTTGACCAAAACGTGAATTTTTCCAGACTTATCCTAAGTGCTTCTATTTCTTGCTCAAGCCTCTGTTGTTGGTGGATCTGAGTCCTCGTAAGATCATTATTTACTTCGCCTAACTGAGCCGTATTCGATTTATAATCGGCTTCTCTGGTCGCCTCGTCCAGGATCTCTTCTCGGGTCTTAATCTCGGTCTCAGATTCGTCCGACATATTTGCCCAGCCATTGACGATCAATACAGATTATTGTACGTGTGGCCTCTCGTGGACTCTGTGGAACCGATATCGGTGTTGTCCCCGTGACCTCTGTGTATGACTTGCACGGATAGTACTACCGTAGTGACGGAGGATACGGAGGGATGAGGGAGGTTGAAGCGGTCGGGTCGCGGCGCTCCTTGTCGTCGGTCGACGGGGTCGACGCGACGACGGCGTCCCGCACGCGACACCGACACGCTTCAGGAGTCCGCGCCCTCGCGGTGGAGGGCGTGGAGTAGTATCTACTCGGTTTGGAGTTACTCCATCAGTCGGGTTCCGTGGTCAACCTTCAGACCGTCTTTGAGGATCAAACCGTGACAGATACTTGACTACGGTATCGCGTTGTACATCCATCATCTCGGCCACTTCTTCCGTCGAGTTCTCGTGGACACCGCATAGATATGTGGCAATCGCTGGTTTTCCCTCTATTGCTAACTCCTGAGGTACCATACCATCCTCAGCATAAGCAACGTACTCGTAGTCTCGATTCAGTATAATCGCCAAGCTGCGTGCTTGTTCCCACTCTTGACGTACAAATTCGATTTCTTCGGCGAAATACTCGGGCGAAGTAGAGACGACATAGTCCCAAGGATAACCACGGCGTCCATATCTTCGTCGTTGGATCGTAACTTGACCCCGTTCTCTCGTGAGATCAACCTCGTATCCTTGGAGGTCCATTGAGACACAGGAATTAGCAAATAGTTATAAAAGTTCACAATATGTCGACACGAAAGATTTGTACTATATCCGAACGATATTAGATATACCGCTGGAGGCGAAGTGGGCTTCTCCGCCCGCTGAGGTGCCTCAGGTGGCCATACCAGTGAGAGGCATCACTGTCTTCCACGGCAAGGAGATAGCAATGAACGCAGATACGCGGGAAGCCGTCCACGAGCGGGATCGAGGTCAGTGTGTCAACTGTCGTGCCTCGGGTCCCGACGTGACGCTCGACGTGCATCACATCGTTCCGCGCGGCCAAGGAGGGTCCAACAGGCTATCCAACCTCGCCCTCCTGTGCCGTCAGTGTCACGATGCTGTCCACGGCGACGGGACGGCTCCCACAGTCCAGTTTAGCAGTACAGGCAATATGGATACCGACTCGTTCAAGGCCTTCTTGCGATTCTTCTCGGAGCTGCCCACCGCTCGCTTCGATGCCGAGGCGAAGGTCTGGCGAGTCCCGAAGGCGGACTTCGAGCGGGTCGTCGAGTCGGTGAGCGATCCCGAGGAGAATCCACTCGTCGCCGACGGAGGTGACCGATGAGTCAGCAGTCACTCACCGCCTTCGCCGACGAAACACGGTGTCCGAATTGCGGTCGAGACGACTTTGCCGACGAGCGGGCGATGCGAATCCATCATAAGCTCGCTCACGGTGAGTCGTTATCGAAACGTGAGGATCGGTATCGGTGTCCCGAATGCGCACGTGAGGTCGAGACAAAACGCGGACTCAGTAATCACCTCGCGAAGGTCCATCGGGATCGGTGGGAGGATCTACGGGAAGACGGCCTCGTCCTGACGCTCGTCGACGAAGACTGATCCGCGGCGACTCCCGCCTTCTCAGGAAGTGACTGCGTTGGTCAGTATTCTGTGGCGTCGGTGACGCGGGTAGCAATGTTTTTCAAACGATGCGGTGAAAGTCTTTTCAACTGTCACGTCGTAATTTCTATATGCGTTCGTCAGAAGACTTGGCAGAACGCTTGAAAGACGGGTATGTGAGGCTATTCGCTCGACTGGCAGGCACACCTATCGAAAAACAGGGATCAGTCGAGCTTAGCAGTGGTGAGGAGATAGAGATATACTGGTTCTCCGATGATTCGGCGAAGTTTGGTCAGAACGTCCCTTTTGCCGACACAATCATCCTTAATCGTGGAATGTTTGATGAGTTGCCACCTGAATCGAAAGAAGTAGTCATTGAACACGAGCGGAGTCACCAGCAGCGGGATCCGCTCATCCGTGGTCCCTGGTTAGGATTGGTTCTTTCAGGCTTTGCAGTTGGTCTTGTATTGCTGTTCTACGCAGGACTCGGCGTTGCCCTCGGTGCCCAACCGTCGGCTGTGGCTGAGGCTGCTTATTTCGGAGCCACGCTGACGTTCGTCGCGTGGGGGCTGAATCGAGCTGAAGAAACCGTTGCTGACTTGGACGCTATCCACGCCGTTGGTGAAGATCGATTTATTCGGGGGTATGAAGCTATCAATTCACTCAGTGAAGGTGGGATTATTGCTCTGATCTTAGCGCGATTATTCTACAACAGCCCTGAGTCTACGAAGAAACTGTATCGTCGTCTTCAGACACTCGGCTTCTACACCGACTAATATCTCCGTTTCCGACTGTCAGCATTACCCGTCGGTCAGTTTTCCACGGCGTCGGTGAAGCAGGAGTAATCGGACCGACGGCTCTCTACTCTGTCACCACGGGAGTAGTCGCCGCCACCAAGATTGCGTCTCGGATTGTTCTGGCTCGGATTCCGCACCGACGACCGAGCCATCAAGGGCCACATCTGGACTCGATTGCCCTGTATCAGACGGCGTCGTCCCGACCGTCTGCTCATTTTTCAGTTTCATTGACTTTGCCTCACGGCCCTTCGCGGATTCTTCATCGGGCAGTCGGCTCCCCGTGCAGTTGTGGTTCTCAGGTAAGCGATGGTCGCTACAGACAGGTTCGCCGCAGTACGCACACCGATAGGTCAGTCCGCCATCGGTGGTTTTTGAGCCACAGACGTGACATAGTGACTCAGCCATCGCATAGAAGAACGTGACAATTGAGTAAATAGTTAATGACTACACTACTGACTACCTGTTTGGACCACCTCCGCAAAATTCAGCCTCCAAATACTGAGTCGCTTCCTCGGTCCAGTCGTCACTGATGAGCCACTGATTCACCCGTGACTTGAGTCGAATATCGTCATCCGTGAGGACGAAATTTGCCGTCTGGACACCGTCAGTTACTTGCACGACTTTGTGATCGTCGCCATCGCTTCGGACCTCGTGGGACCACTCTTTCGTATCCCCCGTGTCGTCTTGGGGTTCGAGCGCATCGTCAACTCCTGCAATCTCGTAGATCATCGACTCGACTTTCCCGAACAAACTATACACCAAGGCGATAACAGCGAGGAACTGCGCCACAACGACGGCCATCACCGCTCCCGTGCCGCCGATCGTTATCAATCCATAGGCGATGATCCCAAGGACGACGCCGATACCAAGTGCCTCTTGGAGCCACTGATTTGCGTATCTTCTGTGTCGTTCGGTTGTCATAATGTCTCGTGCTCTAACTGGTCGGATAAAATTGGTGTAGGGCGGTGCTCTGTCGGTCAGATCCTTTGGCAACGCAGTTGCGAGGGAGAGCTGACCGAATGGGCTCTACCCGTCGATCTCACCCACAGGCATACGGAAGCCGTCCCTATAGCACGGCCAGCACGGGAGCCCTGCGTCTGCGTTCCACGGCCCACAGTCGCAGTCCTCGGGACGTCCGTTGGTGTCGTCGTCGATGATCTCCCCATCGTCGTCCGCCTCGATGATGCCGCCGTCCGCGACGGCGTAGCGAGGTTCGGCGTCGACGGCGCACCCGAGGTTGTCGTCGACGACGTCACGGTCGACCCACTGGGGAATTGCCGTCCGTCCCGTCGCGTATTCGATCCTCTTAATGTGCTTGCACCCGCCGTCGGGATCACGGTACTCGGCGTCGGGACATTCACACGCCTTCCCGACGACGTCGACTAAGTAGGGGTCGTTGCTGTTCTCACCGATGACGACGAATAGGCCGTCGGCGCCTCTCGCCCGTCCGTAGTCGGGCAACACCGACATCGCCTCGGTGAGCGCACGGACGTCTCTCTTGTCTAAGTCGTCTATGCTCCTGTCGTCGTGGGGCTTATTTGCCCCTGAGTGCGTACTCGACATTGGCTTCGGGTTCCCTAACGAAGCCACCCGCGCACCCTGTCACCAGCAGGGGGCGCGTTTCTGCGCACGGCGGGCGACTTCGACAGTAGCAACACTATACGCCAGCCACTTATTTCCTGCCATAAGTCAGGATTCAAGTAGTCCCGAATCCAACGACAACCAATGCCCGAACACCACTCCGATGACGAGTATCTGACTGCGATCCGTGAGGGCAATCAGACGACGTCGGAGATAGCCGACGCCGTCGGCGTAGCGAGACAGTCCGCCTACGAGCGATTGCACACGCTCCGAGAGAACGGAAAGGTACGGAAGGAGAAGATAGGCAACAGCCTACGATGGGAGACGACAGAAGCGGAGTGAGCGGCGTCTGACACCTACGCGACGGGTTCGATTCCGTCAATGGTTTTGATCCTGCGGGCTTCCGCGAGTAGGCGGCGTTCGGCTTTGCGGGCTTCCTCGACCATCTCTCGCTTCTCGTCGACGGATCGGTCACCGACGTAGGCCGTCGTCTCGACGTAGACGCGCTTTCGCTTCGGGACTGGTTCCTCGACGACGGGATAGTCCTGTGGATCGATGTCGACGGCGTCGGCAAAGTCCCGCTCTATCTTTCGGGCTTTCGAGAGCAGTTCGTTCCGTCGCGGGGGCGATAGATCGCCAACGTAGACGTCCGTCGACAGGCTCACGAATTGCCGTTCCTCGATCCCGATGGTTTTCATCTCGGGGGTGTCGTCGGTGCCGTCGACATCGTCGGACGGGCGGGCGCGGAAGCAAGCCGTATAGCAGAAGCGACACACTCGGTTTCGGTCCCTGTCGTCGAGGTCGGAGCAGTAACACCTTCGCGGACGCTCGTGGTCCGCGGAGACCGCGTCGTCGGCGGGGGACTGGTCGAAGTCCGCTTCCGCGCACGGTTCACATAGCTCCCCAGGGAGGTCGTCGTCGAGGTCGCTGCAATAGCAGTCGGTGGGGCGTTTGTCGGGCGTTTCGTCGGTCGTCGGCGTGGTGTCATCGAGTGACATCCACTTCGATAGACGGGTGGGAGATACTTATAATTTATTTGAGTGTTGAAGTTGGTGCTATAAGAAAGTTCGGGGTAGACAGCCCCTATCCCCCACCATCACGATGAGAGAGATACCGACGGCTATATCAGCAGGGGGAGGGGATCCGACACCTCGCGCACACTCCACCCTTCGCACGGAGATACACCTCAGACTAATCAGGAGGTGACTATGTCATAGGGGGCTTCCTACACCAGACAGGGACCGCTCAGTGCAGTGGGTATAGTTATCAAAACTAACTTGTGACATTCAAAGGCTATAATGTTCTATGAGTTCGGGGTTTGATGCTTTAACGGGATTTCTTGGTCTTGTATTGGCAACTGTTATTGGCTCTGCAATTACGCGTCTTTTGATTAGTCCTCTTGTCGAACTGCGAAATATGAAGGCTAAAATTGATAAAGACATATCTACATACCGTCATATCATTACAAATCCTGGTGGTAACCACTCACAATCCGAAAGAGAAGATACAAGATACGAATTACGTGAGGATGCTTCAGAATTGGTGGCCAAAGCCGAATCCTTGCCATTTTATTGGCTATGGAGTACACTACAACTGGTCCCTTCTAGAGATGCCATTGAAAACGCAAATGATAATTTAATTTTTCTATCAAATAGATTGTCTCAGGGGGACCCAATTGAGAATGACGATAAGATACAAGAGATTGAGGATTTATTAAATATATAAGCATACAAGCTCTCACGGTTGATTCAGCGAAAGACGAGTGAAATAAACACGGTAACAACTCGTCTGCCCACACTCCGAGGCGACGCACCCACGGTCACGGTCGCGTCAGGGGAGATCCCCAACCCCGACGGTGCTATTTCTGCGAATTTCCTCGTGAGAGTCAGAATATTCCGCCGTCGATTATACGTTACGAGTAACTTTAGCGTAGGTTTTAACCGTACGGAATCCCATAGCCTAAATGAGTAATGTTTTCGGTCGAATCCTCCCCCTCCGAGGAACGACTATGAGCGACGACCAGGACGAGGAGGTCGTCGACGTGGAGAAACGGATCGACTCGTCGCTGTCGGAGATCGGGCGTCACCTCGCGGCGTCGGTTGAGTGGGACGTCTATCAGCCTCGGCGGTTAGCGAAGCGGTACTTCGTGAAGCGATATACCGACCAGTACCCCGATGCCTTCGAGCGCAACGGGCGACTGGATTTCGTCTTCGTCGGCGACAATCCGAAGCCTGGGCTTCCGCCCGACGAAGACGACACCGAAGACGAAGACGGCGACACCGAGAGCGACGAGAGCAACGGGGACGAGAGCGAGGACAAACTGACTTTCTCGATGAGCGAGGCACCAGACACCGACCTATGACTGACCGCTACATCATCGTCGTCGGCGAGGCACCGACGAAAGACAGTGTCGAGCGGCGGGCACAGGCTGTCGTCGGTGAGACCGAGGACCAGACGGCCCGCTCGGAGTAGCCCCGCTTGCACTGTTCGCCATCGACGGGGATCAGTTGGGGTCGGAAGATCCCCGTCGCCTACGGCGAAGCAGTATATCGACCCCACGGTACACTATGTCACACCACGAGGATACCAGCGAGAGCGATACCGACGAAACGAACGACGGTCCTTCGGGATCTTCGGGCACTACCACAGGGGTCGACGACGGGGAAACCGCCCCGCAGACCGACGAAGATAGCGACCTCCCAATAGTTCGCCGCGAGGACGTCCCCGACAACGCGGCGGTACTCGACTGCGGCGCCATCGTGGGCACCGAGGGCACAATCGGGCGAGTCCCGCAGGAGGAACTATAGATGGTCCGCGACTTCGACCCTGCTGACATCGGGGCCACGACGACGGAAACGAACACTCGCTTCTATATCAACGGGACACGGCTCCCTGTCGCCGACGTCGACGTCCACATTCGCAAGGAAGGGCCGCTCGACGTGACTCGGTACGTCGAGGCGAAATTCCCGTCGCCGTATGCGGGCATCGACTGGATTGAAGCCTTCAACGGAGTCGATCCCTCGGAGCAGTCCTCGCCCGACGTCCTCCGTCTCGATGTGAAAGACTACATCACGGACGACTACTCGATCACCTTCCGTGGCGTCGTTACGGGGGTCGGCTCGACGGCCAACGGCGGGAGCCGAATCTGGAAGACCAGAGCCCAAGGGCCAGGGCAACTCCTCGATAAGATCCCCGCGTCGCAGAACTACAACGGGGCTGATCTTTCACTGATCCTGAGTGATGTCGCTGATAGGCTCTCCGAGAAGCTCCCGTTCCCCGTCGCTACCCGAAGCGACGACGTCGACGTCCAGGGCGACCCCGCGACCCCGCTCACAATCCCGATTGTCGCCGACTTGGTTAACGAGATCGGCGTCGGGCAAATCTCCACACGCAAGACCTTCCAGGCAAACAAACACACGCTGGCCGACGTCGTTCGGTGGGCGCGTGACAAGGCGGGGGCTCGCATCTGGCTGGAGCCGACCCCGAACGGTGTTGCCCTCGTCGGGTCAAAGAATCCGACTGCCGATAGCAGCCACCACGTCGCCCACAACCTCGGCGGCGACTGTATCATCATCAGCAACGACGCGCTCGCGGAACTTCGCCCAATCAATACGATCGTGGTGAACGGGAAAGCGGCGCGGTCGCTCGCCGCTGTCGGTGATTTCGAAATCAACGCCTCACGTTCGGAGTTTACGACGGTGAAAGCCCGTCACGAACCACTGTACCGACGGAGCGGTGGGACGGAACTGCGTGGGAGTACGGTCAAACAGACTGACGCGGAATCGAAGACTGAGGTCGAAAACGAGGCTCGGTCGATGCTGAAAGAGCGCATCGATGAGACGACGGCGGGAACGATCCAGACGCTTCCGCGGAGTCCCATCGTTCCGTTCGACACCGTCGAGGCCGTCCCGTCGTGTCAAAACGAGGTTGACCAAGAACCGCTGACCTACGAGGTCCAGCGAGTACATCATCACCTGTACGCGAATCCCTCACCCGACGAGCAACCCTACTACACCGAGTTGAACGTCGGGTTGAAAACCGATATTGAGGACGACATCGAGATCGTAGACTCGTGGGAACAACAGGCATAGCCGCGGGCGGGTAGCTCTCGGACTCGGGAGAGTCAGGAGTATATGGCCCGCCACGGTAGCCCTCGACGGGACACCTCGCTTCCGCTGACTTCGTCGACGTCGGCCCCTCGGAGGAACGGGTGTAAGGTGCCCATATGCGCGTGAGGCATAACCGAGAAGGGAATGACGGGACGCCACAGTATTGCGATTCTGGTGTCGTCGTCGACTTTTCGATCAGTGCGGCCATACGGTGCGCATACGCGTATGCGCTGCGCGCATAATACGTATCAGATTAATTTAGTACACTAAATTCCGATAGCTATTCGTTTTCGGCCTCCCCCCACCGCCTTCGAGCCTCCTTCCAAGTGTAGCACTCCTCCCGCCGACGAGCCACTTGGAGGGCGATTTCGTTGGGATCAATCCGACCCATATCCGTAAATATATGCTTGATAGTAATAACACCTTCGGCGACCGAGGCACAGTATCGGGGTTTTACTGATATACAGTATCTATTCCCCCACCGACAACCCGACTTCACCGACAACCACCCTCACCGTGTACTGCGGTTAAAGAGATGTTACCTCTTGAAGGAGCGTTAGTTTAGGGAGTGGTTTTACTCCGTAGGCGGCGATTGCCTACGGCAATCGTTCCACTCCCACTCGTTCACTACGTTCACTCGGGGAGTGCAAACAAACAAAGAAAACCCTCCCCTACGGGGAGGGAAAAAGAAAGTGTTCTTTCGACGGCCCCCCTCCCTCCGTCGGCTTCGCTAACAGCAGTCGAGACCGAATCGACGCCGTCCCAATCGACGACGCCAACACCGAGGCGACAGCCACCGAGAGAGTCACCCAAGAACTTGCTTGTGTTATCTCTCTTGGTGGGCCCTTTGGCGCTTGGAGGTGGGGTAAGAGGGTGTCATCATCTCGGTCGAAAAACTCTCTCAGCGATCAAATACACGGCCCCATTATTCGCTTATCGGCCCTCGAATAGATTGGTAGGAACGTCGCCGTCGACGTTGATACCCCACAGTCCGACTATGGAACCCGCTGTATGGCTGTTAGTCCTCGTTCTGTAGCCTTCGAGTGGGTAATACATAGGCTGTATCCTCTTGGTGAGAGGTCTGCACAGTACGCCCTTGACGATATTTTGAGAAGATACCCTTCGGAACGCCGCCACCGACAGCTCCGAGAAGGGGGCAAAAGAACGAACGTGAGTGTAGAATCACCCCCCACTATCGCGTTTCCCACCGAGGGCAAGGGGGTTGGATCATCTGGTCGGAGAAAATCGCTCCAAGGGTGTGATTCACAGAGGGCCAGTATTTCCGATCTCGCCGTCGATGCCGTCGATTCTCCCCGTGAGATAGTATCAAATTTCAGTGAATAGTGAGAGAGTTATACGGAATCCTATACTTATTGCAGAGGGTAACAGTCTGTATGTGGGAGTACAGACTGATATATATCACAAAGGCCACCGTTTCCATTGGAAACAGCAGAGAGACAGGGAGACGTGGTTAGATTTTGTCTAAGAACTGCCGTCGCTGTTCTGCTTTCTCGTCCTCACTCCGTCGATCGTAGTGTCGATCCAACACGTCCTGGGAGACGTTCATCCGATCGCTCACAACTTTTTCAGGAACGTCTTGACGGAGATGATGGGTGATCGCGCCTCTACGCACAGGATGGCCCGACACCGTCGACGGACACTTGCAGGCGTCGTTCGTCCGTTGGGCCGCCTCGCAGGTATCGGGATCTTCCCCGTGCGGACAACCTCGCCCCGTTTGACAAGGGCGTGTGACTGCGTAGATCGTCCGTCGGATCGAGTTTTTCGCGGGGCGTCCGTTGTGCGTTGTGAACAACGGTTCTCGCCCGTGATCGTCGACGACGTCGTGTCTATGTTCATCGACGTAGGCGTCGATCACCGCCGAGACGTCCGTCGACAACGTCACGAACCGCTCGGCGTTCTCACCGTTCTTCAACGGTGACCCTGTGTCGGGTCGGTGTCGGATCCGTAGGCGGTCCCGCTCGGCTTCAAAATCACTCACGTCGAGTCCCTGGGCCGTGCCCGTCCGAATCCCCGTGTGCCACAAGAGCGCAAAGAGGGCGTGACTGCGGCTCCCATAATGGTACTTGCGGAGGTACCCGAGGATCTCGGTCGCTTCGTCCGATTCCAACATCTCGGAGCTGGCGTTTCGCTCTCGCTCGGGAAGGACGATCCGCTCGGCGACGCCCCTCGGGACGGCGTCGATCCCCTCGCAGAAGCGAACGAATTGCCGCACCGTCGACAGGTAGATACTCACCGTCGACTGCTGGTACTCTTCTTTGAGCGCCAGATGGTATTCGTGGACGGTGCGGGCCGTCACGTCGTTGAGGTTTCGGATGTCGTTCTTGATGCACCACTCGGAGAACGACGTAAGGTGCTTGTCGTGCAATTCGAGGGACCGCTCTGCTAATTCATCCTGTCGAGATCGCAGATACAGTTGTTTCGCTTCGGTCGGTTCGGTCGGTTCGAGTCGCCTCGGTCGGTCCCCGTCCGTCGGGGGATTGTGTTCTCGGCTCATCGGTGGTCCGAACCGACGGACGATACCGACGACTCCCGAGATCGTCTACGGCAGTCCCGCGAGGTTGCGAGCGGGACCTCGCGAGGCGTGTCTCGCGGTGTCTCCGATAACGATCGAAAGTACTACTCGATCGACCGCGCGCGAGAGGTGCTGGGCTACGAGCCCCAGGACAACTCCGCGGAGTGGGACGGCAAAGACCACGTCGACGGCGAGCGCTGAGGCGGCGCGTCGCCGATCGGCGTCCGTTCCCTACGATCCGCTCCACGCGTCGTGGGCGCGGATCTCCTCGCGGACCGCCTCGCAGTCCGCCTCGGAGCGCATCTCGAAGGCGTCGACGACCTGCGAGCGCGTCTGGCGGTCGACGACGCTCGTGCCGTCTGCGGTCTCGATGCGGAACGTCGGCGTGGACGAGCCGAGCAGGTCGGATCCCGACGAGTCGTCGACGACGGTCGGGAGCACGCCGTGGCTCGCGAGCACGCGGACGAGTTCGTCTCGGCCCTCTTCGAGCGCGTCTTTGACGTCGTCTTGGATGACCATAGCCACGCGTCGGTACGGGCCGGGAATCGTATCAGTGTTTTGTCCGGACGAGCCGGATCAGTCGAACAGCCCCGAGACGTCGCGCTCGCGGCTCCGACGCCGCTCAACGTGGGCCCGCAGTCGGTCGTAGACGACGGTCCGACGCTCCCGGTCGGCGGCGAACTCGAACAGCATCCCGGCGAAGCCGCGCGAGCGGTCCGAAGCGAGCGTCGAGTCCGAGTCCCCGTCCAGTTCCGCGCGGGCGTACCGGACCGCGTCGTCGACGACCGATTCGTCGAACGCGTCGTACTCCTCGGCGAGGAGCGCGGCGGCGCTCCCCGCCTCCGCGAAGGAGAGCGCCCGCGGCGTCAGTTCCGCGCCCTCGTGTCGCAGCGGGAGCGGGCGGCGGCGCTCGGCGAACTCCGGGTCGGCGGCGAGCCGGCGGAGGTGTCCTCGGACGTCGCCGACGTTCATACCCCGGTAGTCGTCGTCGAGGTCGGAGAGGTACCCGGCCGCGCTCGCCGCGAGCCTCTGCGCGCCGCTCCAGTTGCGTCCGCGGGCGTGGTGGACCGCCGCGGCGTACTGGATGAGTCCGTGGAGGAGCCGCTCGTCGGCCGTGCCGGAATCGAGCCCCAGCCACGGCTCCTCCCAGGCCTCGTGGGCCGCGCGGTAGTCGCCGGCGTTGAACACCGCGACGCCGACCCGCAGGGACTCCTGCACGCTCGGGCGTCGGCCGCGCGGGAGTAAATACTCGGCGCTCGGGGCTTCGAGAATGTCATCCGGTGACGGACTTATCCGCGTCCAGTGCCTCTTGTACGATGAATAGCGTATGATCAGACAGCCCGCCTCCACGGTCCGACGATGACCCGCTCGCGCGTGACTTGCCTCGACTGCGGCGCGGAGTTCGTCCGCCCGAACGGCTACGCGGGGAACTACTGCCCCGACTGCCACGAGTCGTGGACCGACGAACACGACGCCGATCCGGAGCCGCGACGCCTCGGCGGTCGGACGACCCCCTCGGTGCGGCACCTCGACGACGACGAGGCCGACGCGCCCCCGCGGTACGACGAGCGCGAGGAGTAGCCGGCGCCGTCGACGCGCGATCTTTTCACGTATAGAGACTGAGGACAGAGTCCTCGCTCCGCTCGTCGCGTGGCGCCGGTAAAATGTAGCGTCCTGACGGAGTCCACGCGAGCAAACGCGAGCGTGGGCACGTCAGGTCGCGAACGAAGTGAGCGTCCTGACGGAGATTTGAACTCACTCGCATCGCGAAGCGATGCTCGCTGCTCAGATCTCCGGGAGTCGCATAAACCGGCGCAGGCGACTCGCTACGCTCGTCGCGTGGCGCCGGTAAAATGTAGCGTCCTGACGGAGATTTGAACTCCGGTCCCTGGCTCCGCAAGCCAAGAGGATAGTCCACTACCCTATCAGGACTCATCTCTCCGTACTCCGCTTTGACTTATGAGGGTTACGATGCGAGAGCCCCGCGGTACGGCGACGCACGGAACCGGAAGAGGGACAAGGGCGCGTTTGATTCTCCGGTACGGCTTTTGGGGCGACTGTCCAAGCGGAGGTATGCGCCGCCGAACGGTCCTCGCAGGCGCCGCCGCGTCCCTCCCGCTGTTGGCCGGCTGTACCGGCAGCGCGAACGACGGTTCCGAGCCGACGACCGACGAGTCAGCGACCGCGACCGACGAACCCAGCCGAACGGCGGACGACGCCGACCTCGTCAGCGGGACGCTGGTCCCGCGCGAGGAGTGCCCGACGGCCGGCGACGCGACCGTCGAACTCGGCGACGGCTCGGCCACGGTCCGCGGGTGCGTCGTCGGGAAGAACGGCTGTACCGTCCCGAGCCTGCGGGAAGTGACGATCGACGCCGAGACCGACGTCGCGACCGTCGTCGTCGCCGCCGTCGAAGAGCGCGGCGAGGACGAGGCCTGCACCGAGGCGCTCGTCAATCTCGGCTACGAGGTCCGAGTCGACGCCGGCGACGCGACGCTGACCGGGGTCGAAGTCGTCCACGACGACATCGAGGGCCGCCGGGTCGTCACGGACGTGACGCGATAGACGGGCGAAGGTTCATAGCCGAAGGCGGGGCCACAGCCGGTATGCATTTGTCGAGCCACGCGCCGGAGATCGACGGACTGCGGCGCGATCGCGGCCACGACAGCGACGGCGAGACCGCCGACAAGACAACGCTTAAGCGGCGGCCTACCTTGGCTGTGGATATGCCTGTGGCCGTATTCGCTCGACCCGCGGGGCTCCCGATCGGGCCCGCGGGTCGCCGGGGGGGTGTCGCGTAGATGGGTGCCATCGAGGAGGTGTACGAGGACCTCGACACCGACGTCGACTTCGAGGAGTTCGAGGCCGCCGTCGAGGACAAGGTCGAACAGATGGGCGGTCTCGCCGACGAGGAGACCGCGGCGATGCTCATCGCCCACGAGCTCCGCGACGAGGAGGTCGAGGGCGTCGCCGACGTCGCGCCCGGGATGGACGACGTGAAGTTCCTCGCGAAGGTGATGCGGATCGGCGAGCTGCGGAGCTTCGAGCGCGACGGCGACGACGAAGACGGCAAGGTCGTCAACGTCGAGGTCGCCGACGAGTCCGGCCGCATCCGGATCGCGATGTGGGACGATATGGCCGAGGACGCCGTCGAGAGCCTCGAAGAGGGGGAGACCCTCCGCGTGGCCGGCCGGCCCAAGGAGGGCTACAACGGCGTCGAGGTCGACGTCGACAAGGTCGAGCCCGCGCCGGACGCCGAGGTCGACGTCGACACCCAGGACACCTACCGCGTCGAGGACCTCGCGCTCGGGCTCTCGGACGTGAACCTCAAGGGCCGCGTCCTCAGCACCGACAGCGTGCGGACGTTCGACCGCGACGACGGCTCGGAGGGCCGGGTCTCGAACCTCACGCTCGGCGATCCGACGGGGCGGATCAGAGTGACCCTCTGGGACGAGAAGGCCGACCTGGCGACGGAGTTCGGGCCGGGCGAGTCCGTCGAGGTCGTCGACGGCTACGTCCGCGAGCGCGACGGGACGCTCGAACTCCACGTAGGGAACCGCGGCGCGGTCGACGCCCTCGACGAGGAGATCGAGTACGTCCCCGACACGACCGACGTCGCCGACCTGGAGATGGGCGAGACCGTCGATATCGCCGGCGGCGTGATCGAGACCGATCCCAAGCGGACGTTCGACCGCGACGACGGCTCGGAGGGCCAGGTGCGGAACGTCCGCATCAAGGACGAGACCGGCGACATCCGCGTGGCGCTGTGGGGCGACAAGGCGGACCTCGACATCGACCTCGCGGACTACGTCGTCTTCACCGACGTCGAGATCCAGGACGGCTGGCAGGACGACCTCGAAGCCTCGGCGGGCTGGCAGTCCGCGGTCAGCGTGATGGACGACGCGCCCGAGGACGCCGCCGACACCGAGACCGAGTCCGCGCAGTCGACCGGGCTGGGCGCCTTCGGCGACGGATCCGACTCCGAGGCCGGGAGCGAGGCGGCCTCGGCGACCGCCTCGTCGGGGGCGTCCGACGCCGGCGGAAGCGCGAGCGGCGGCAACGCCGCGGCCGTGGCCGAGCGCCCCGATTCCGCAGGGGGTGATGCCGGCGACGGCGCGAACGAGACCGAGACCTTCACCGGCACGGTCGTCCAGGCGGGGAGCCCGGTCGTCCTCGACGACGGCACCGAGACCCGAAGCGTCGAGACCGACGAGTCGCTCCGCCTGGGCGAGGAAGTGACCGTCACCGGGCCCGTCGACGGCGGGACGATCGCAGCGACGGAGATCGAGCGGCCGAACTGATCCCGCGGTCGTCAGTCGTCGGTCGTCGGTTTCGCCCCCGGCCCCGAGAAGGGGACTCGTGAATCGACTCAAAGCCGGCACCGAGCGGCGGCGCTCGCACCGAGCCACCGGCCGCCACAGTACGGCTACGGAAAGGATTATACGCCGGTCGAACAGGATATAGTGGTAATGAGTGTCGAGTTGCCGTTCGCCCCCGTGGACGCCATCATCCGACGGAGAGCCGGCGACCTCCGGGTCAGCTCGGGGGCCGCAGAGGAACTCGCTCGCCGCGTCCAGGAGCACGGGGCGGAGCTCGCCGTCGACGCGGCCGAGCGAGCGGGGAGCGACGGCCGCAAGACGCTGATGGCCGAGGACTTCGGCGTCCAGCAGGTCGTCAGCCGACGCGAACTCGAACTCCCGATCGCGCCGGTCGACCGCATCGCCCGGCTGAAGATCGACGACCGCTACCGCGTCGCGATGGACGCCCGGATCGCCCTGGCGGACATCCTCGAAGACTACGCCGACAACGTCGCGAGCGCGGCCGCGACGCTGGCGCGGCACGCGGACCGCCGGACCGTACAGGCCGAAGACATCGAGACGTACTTCGCGCTCTTCGAGTAGCGATGCAGTTCGGCTACAGCGAGACCTGTCTCGCACACGACACCGGCGAGCGCCACCCCGAGACGGCCGACCGGCTCCGGGCCATCCGGCGGGCGCTCGCGAAGCGCCACGGCGTCTCCTACGTCGAGGCCGACCCCGCCGACGCGGCCGCCGTGGCCGCCGTCCACGACGACGACTACGTCGAGGAGATCCGGGAGTTCTGCGAGGACGGCGGCGGCAACTGGGACCCCGACACGGTCGCCTCCGACGCCACCTGGGACGCCGCGCTCACCTCCGCTGGGCTGGCCCAGTGGGCCGCCGAGGCGGCCGTCGACGGCGCCGACGGTCGCGATACGCCCTTCTCGATCGGCCGGCCGCCCGGCCACCACGCCGTCGAGGACGACGCGATGGGCTTTTGCTTCATCAACAACGCCGCCGTCGCCGCCCAGGCCCTCCTGGACGATTCCACTACTGGCGTCGAGCGCGCGGTCGTCTTCGACTGGGACGTCCACCACGGCAACGGCACCCAGGACATCTTCTACGATCAGGGCGACGTCCTCTACGCGTCGATCCACGAGGAGGGGCTCTACCCCGGCACCGGCGAGGTGGCCGAGACCGGCGACGGCGACGGGGAGGGGACGACGCTGAACGTCCCGCTCTCTGCGGGGGCCGGCGACGAGGACTACCTGCTCGCCGTCGAGGAACTGCTCCGTCCGGTCACAGAGCGGTACGACCCGGACCTCTTCATCGTCAGCGCGGGCTTCGACGCCCACCGCCACGACCCCATCTCGCGGATGCGCGTCTCGACGGAGGGCTACGCCCTCCTCACCGATCGGATCCGCTCGCTCGCCGACGACGTCGGCGCCGCGCTCGCGTTCGTCCTGGAGGGCGGCTACGGACTCGACACGCTCTCGGAGGGCGTCGCGATCGTCCACGAGACCTTCGACGGCCGCGAGGCGATGGACCCCGACGGCGAGCCCGACGAGAAGACCCGTCGGCTCGTCGAGGACGTCCGCGAGGCCCACGACCTCGACGGGTGAGCCGACCCGCCTACGGCCGCGGCGCGAAGTACCGGGCCAGTTCGGTCCCGAACTCCGCCGCCAGCGACGCCACCTCGTCGCCGGCGAGCACCTCGTAGTCGTTCTCCAGTTCGGTCTCGACCTGGGCGCCTAGCCCCACAGAGAACAGTTCGTCGGATTCCAGGAACGCGACCGCGTCGGTGAAGTCGCGCTCGCGCTCGACCACGTAGCGGTCGCCGTCGATGAACGGGCCGTAGGGGTCGACCCGCTCGCCCGATCGGTCGGCGTAGGCGTCCGCGAAGCCCTCGGCGTGCCGGCGGACGTGGACGGGCGGCCCCTGGTGGCGCTCGACGGCCGGGAGCGTCCGGTGGGCGAGTTCGACGAACAGCGCCGCCCGGTCGTCGGCGAAGGCGGTCGCGCGGAGCGGGCCGAACCCCCACCGGTCGAGCGCGTCCCGGATCCCCGACAGCGACTTTTCGAGCTGGGGGTACAGCTGGTCGTCGACGACGTCCGGGGCGTCGAAGACGACCGCGACGGGCGTCGTCCCCCGGCGTTCGACGTGTGTCGCAACCGCCTCCGCGTCGAGCGGCTCGGGCTCGCGGGGCTCGAAGAGCGCCTCGCGCGGGTCCGCGCGGAACTCGCGGGCGTAGTGCTGGAGCCGCGCGACGTTCTCGGCCGAGCAGACGGCGGCGACGTTCCGGGACGGATCGGTCGGGTCGACCATCACGAGCGGGTCGTCGTGCTCGGTGGTCGCGTGGCCCTCGGGGTCGAAGGCGACCGGCGGGTGCCAGTCCGCCGCCGCCGCGAGCAGCGAGTCGAGGTCGCCGAACTCGAGGACCAGAAGCTCCGAGAGGTAGCCCGAGAAGCCCCGCGTCCGGAGGTCGCTCCCGTAGGCGCCGATCCCCTTCAGGAACTGCTTGAACACCCGGATCTCGCCGGCGAGGTCGTCGTCGATGTGCGCCCTGAGGTAGGCGTTGTGGTGGGGCGTGCGGTCGACCGACGACTGGAGAGCCGAGCCCTCAGCGACGTCGTAACAGGGGACCAGATCGACGTCGAACCCCGCGAACTCGCCGGTGACGTAGGGGTGTTCGGCGTACTCCTCGTGGCCCTCGGGGAGGACTGCGTTGCCGATTTCGAGGCCGTAGCGCTCTAGCGTGGCGCGGTCGAGCGAGGGCGGAAAGCGGACGAAGACGTCAATGTCGCGGTCGCCCGCGAGCCACGTGCCGCGGGCGGTCGAGCCCACCTGAACGACGTCGGCCTCGACCGGCAGCGCGTCGAGTTCGGCCTCGATGCGCGAGACGAGCGTCGCGGTCGCCTCGCGCATCGCCTCGCGCTCGTCGGCGTCGGGCGTGACGCGCTCGCGGACCCGCTCGATCACGCGGCGGCGTGCCTCCTCTGCGGCCATCGTTGTCGCGGCTTCGCGGGGCGCCGGCGAAAGGGTGTCGATACGGGCGCCGGACCGCGTCGGCGTCGCCAACGGCGTCGGCGCGGATCGCCGTACTCCGCTCCGTGCGGTGAAAACGAAAGCCCTATCATTGCACCTCGGTCTACGTTCGTGTGCGGACGGAGAGCCGTCGTAGCTCAGTTGGTAGAGCACCTCGCTGTTAACGAGGTGGTCCCAGGTTCGAGCCCTGGCGACGGCGTGGTTTTCCGAGCGCCGAGCGCCCCGCATCCGTTTCCTGTGGTTTTATTTTGTCGTTTCCCTTGGCGGAATATATGCTGACGCCGCCAGACACGGATCCGCTCACGCCGGAGGATCGGACGCTTATGGGCCCCGGGCCAAGCGAGGTCCACCCGCGCGTGCTTCGGGTGATGAGCGCGCCGCTCGTCGGCCACCTCGACGACTCGTTCATCGAGATTATGGACGAGGTACAGGAGCTGCTCCGATACACGTTCCAGACCGAAAACCGGTGGACGATCCCGGTGAGCGGCACGGGATCGGCGGCGATGGAGGCCGCGTTCGCGAACGTCGTCGAACCGGGCGACACCGTGCTCGTCCCGACGAACGGCTACTTCGGCGGGCGGATGGCCTCGATGGCCGAACGCGCCGGCGGCGAGGTCGCCTACGTCGAGGCGCCGTGGGGCGAGCCGCTCGACCCGGACGCCGTCGCCGACGCGTTCCACCAGCACGACCCCGACGTCTTCGGGTTCGTCCACGCCGAGACGAGCACGGGCGCGCTCCAGCCGAACGTCCCGGCGCTGACCGACATCGCCCACGACAACGACGCGTACGTCATCGCCGACACGGTCACGTCGCTCGGCGGCGTCGAACTCCGCGTGGACGAGTGGGGCATCGACGTCGCCTACTCCGGGGCCCAGAAGTGCCTCTCGTGTCCGCCGGGCGCGAGCCCGCTCACGCTCTCGGACCGCGCGATGGAGAAGGTGCTCGACCGCGACTCCGAGGTCCGGTCGTGGTACCTCGACCTCTCGCTGCTTGAGGGCTACTGGGGCGACGAGCGCTCCTACCACCACACCGCGCCGATCACGAACGTCTACGCGCTCCGCGAGGCGCTCCAGCTGGTCGCCGAGGAGGGCCTCGAAGCGCGCTGGGAGCGCCACCGCGAGATGGCGACCCACCTCAAGGAGGGCCTCGAAACGCTCGGCCTCGAACTGAACCCCGAAGACGAGTACTGGCTCCCCTCCCTGAACGCGGTGCGGATCCCCGAGGGGATCGACGAGTCGGCGCTGCTCCGCGATATGAAGGAAGAGCACAATCTCGAAGTCGCGAGCGGGCTCGGCGACCTCGACGGCGAGATCATCCGCATCGGCTGTATGGGGTACTCGGCGCGGACAAGCAACGTCGAACTGGTCCTGCACGCGCTCGAAGACGCGCTGCGAAAGCAGGGCTACGAGCCGTAACTCCGCTTTCTCAGCCGTCCCCGTCGGCGGCGACGACCTCGTTCCGGAGCGTGCCGACGCCCTCGTAGGTGATCTCGACCTCGTCGCCCGGTTCGATCAGCCCGGGGTTGGCCGGGCTCCCGAACGCGACGACGTCGCCGGGGCGGAACGTGAACCGCCGCGAGAGGAACGAGACGATCTCGCGGGGGCCGAACAGCATCAGTTCGGTGTTCGCGTCCTGCCGGACCTCGTCGTTGATCCGCGTCTCCATATCGATCCCCGCGGGGTCGAGATCGGTCTCGATCCACGGGCCCAGCGGCCCCGACCCGTCGAAGGCCTTCCGGGTGGTCCGCCCCTGCTGGTCCAGCGCGTCGACGTCGTTCATAACGGTGTAGCCGCGGACGACCTCGGGGACGTCTTCGACGGCGACGTCGCGACACCGCTCGTCGATGACGGCGGCGAGCTCGCCCGCGTAGGTGAGTTCGTCCGTCCACTCGGGGTACCGGATCGGCGCGTCGTGGCCGGTCAGCGACGCCGGCGGCTTGATGAAGAAGTCCGGCTCCTCGGGCCGCTCGTAGTCCATCTGATCGAGCGTCTCCGCGTAGTTCCGACCGACGCAGTACAGCGCCGAGGGCGAACAGGGCGCGACGAGCGAGCCGTCGCGGCCCACGACGTACTCGCCGTCGTCCGCGACGACGACGCCGTCCCTGTACCGTCCGCGAACGATCCCCTCCGAGGTCTGCAGTCGTGCGAGTCGCATACGGGACGGTGGATGACCGGGACCATAGGTCTACTGCGACGGCGTCAACGGTAACGTCTAAGAGGGAGACAGCGGTAGCGTCTCGCAGGGCCCTTAGCTCAGTCTGGTTAGAGCGCTCGGCTCATAACCGAGTGGTCGATGGTTCGAATCCGTCAGGGCCCATCCGAAGAACACCCGATTCTGAGCCGAAGCGAGGAGAAGTCTCCCCGACGAATCCCGCGCCTCAGTCGTGTTCCCCGGCGGACGGCCCGGTCGCCTCCGCGGGGAGGTCGTGCTCGCGGTTGATCCGAAAGCCGTCGGTCTCCGCCCGCCCGGAGACTTCCATCTGCGGGTAGGGGATCTTGATCCCCTCGCGGTCGTAGGCCTCCTTGATCGCGCGGACGACCCGGGAGGTCGCGTTGACCTTCAGCGGGGGGCTCGGCGGCTCGATCCAAAAGCGGGCTTCGAGGACCACCGACGACCCGCCGAACGACTTGGGGAACACCCGGGGCGGCGGCGCGTCCGCGACGACGTCGACCCCCCGGATCGCGTCCATCGCCACGTCGACGGCGTGGTCGACGTCCGCCTCGTAGTCGATGCCCACCTCGACGGTGAGACGCAGGACGCCCTTCTCGCTGCGGTTCGTGATGGCGGCGTTCGCGACGCTGTCGTTCGGCATCACGACGTACTCGCCGTCGAAGTTCTCCAGTCGGGTGTTGATGATCGTGACGTCGGTGACGATCCCCTCCTCGTCGCCGATCTCGACCCAGTCGCCGATCGTGAACGGACGGGAGAACATCAGGACGAAGCCAGCGATGAGCGAGCCGAGCGTCTGACGGGCGGCCATCCCGACGACGATCCCCAGGAAGCCCGCGCCGACGAGCAGGCCCCCGAGGTCGATCTGCCAGACGGACAGGCCGGCCATCGCGACGAAGACGAAGAGCCCCAGCTGGAGCACCCGGACGATGATCTCCTCCTGGTGGGCGGTGATCTCGTCGGTTCCGGAGCCGAACTCGGCGACGATCTCCTCCAGGAGGTCGGTCGCGACGTACGCCCCGAAGAACAGGAGCCCGGTGAGCACGATCTGGCCGGCGGTCGGCGCCGAGGCGACGAGGACGCCGAGGACGAACGCCGCGGCGTCGATCTGCCCCCAGACGACCAAGAGCGCAATTGCGAGCCCCACCGCGATCAGTAGCTGGACGAACCGGATCAGCAGCCGGGCCGGCCGGGACATCGGGACGTACTCGAAGACGCGCTCAAAGGCCTCCCCGGCGCGGGTCTCGGCGATCCGTTCGGTGGCGAAGCGCCTGGACCGCCGGATCACCAGCGGGACGACGAACCGGGCGAAAACGGCCCCCAGAATCAGGAGCGCCACCGTCGCGACCGCTCGCGCTTCCGCGCTCGTGACGGTCCGGAAGACGGTTCTGAGCCCCTCCAGAAGCTCGACCTGGGTGAGCGAGGGTCCCGCTTGGAGCGGGCCGACAGCGAACATACACCGGCTCAGCGAAGCCCGTACTTGAATCTGTTGTGACGGCAGACGGGCGCTCGGAGACGCTCCCGCCGGAAATGACCAGAGTGAGAGAACGTCTCAATCGTCCGTTTCGGACGGAACGGGCGGATCCGTTCCCGCGGAGTCAGAGTCGTGAAGTCCCGCCGAGCCGAGCGAGCGCTGTTGGAGCGTCCGCCGGAGGCCGATCGACGCGATCGACGCGGCGCAGTCGGCCGTTTCGCGGATCGCCGGGAGCGCCCGCGCGAGGCGGTACTCGCCGTCGGGCGCCTCGAAGAGCCGGCGCCCGAGATCGTCGACGGTCGTGCGGACGGCGTCGCGGCGTTCGAGGACGTTCCAGACGGCGTCCGTGTCGGGATCGAAGACCGTATCGACGGCCGTTTCGACGGCCTCGCGTGCGTCTTCGGCGACCGTCTCGAACGCCGCGACGCGGGTGTCGGTGCGGTCGGGGTCCGCGTCGGGGTCGGAAGGGGAGTCGAAGTCGGCGGCGACGGTCGCGATCCGATCGGCACAGGCCGCGATTCGGCGGAGGTCGTCCGCCAACTGGAAGAAGCAGAACAGGTCCGGGCGGCCCTCCCCGAGCCGGTCGACCTCGTCCAGCCGCGAGAGGCTCCGGACGAAGTACCGCTCGACGACCGCCGACAGGCGGTCGGCACGCGCGTCGTCCGTCGCGGGCCCCGCGTCGATCTCGGGGTCACACAGCGCCGCCGTCGCCTCGCGGTGGTGGGAGAGGGCGACGAACCGGAGGTGACGAACCGACTGCCTGATCGAGACCTGCTCGGAGTCGAGGACGTTTCTAACGGCGACGGTCGTGTCGGACTCCTCGGCAATCGTGACGCCGGAGAGCGCCCGCACGGTCGAGCGGAGGGCGGTTCGCTGGTCGTCGTCGAGGCCGTCGGCGGCGACGACGTCGACGTCGAGCGCGCCGGCGGTGTACGCCGCCCGCAGGAGGCGGGTGACCTGCGTCCGCGACTCCTCGGCGATCGGGAGTTCGAGCCGGGAGAGGTCGTCGGTCGCCGGCTGGATCGTCAGGGGGCCGTCGAGGTGGGCGTGTAGCTGCACGACGTCGCCCGCCGAGAGCCCCTGCTCTGTGGCCCACTCCCGCGGGAGCGACACCGTGTACGTTCCGTTGCTGACTCGCTGTATCTTCCGTGTCTCCATCCTTGGTCGGAATCGCTGTCGGTCGCCGCGCTGTGCGAGGTGCCGTCGCGTCGGCCGGGACGGCAGCCGGTCGGCGATCAGCCGAACTTCCCGCTGATGTAGTCTTCGACGCGCTGGCTCTGGGGGTTCTCGAAGATCTGGTCTGTGTCGCCGTACTCGACGAGCTTGCCGCCGGTGAGGAAGACCGCGGTCTGATCGGAGATGCGCGCGGCCTGCTGCATATTGTGGGTGACGATGACGACCGTGTACTCCTGAGAGAGCTCGTGGATGAGCTCTTCGATCTTCGCGGTCGCGATCGGGTCCAGCGCCGAGGCGGGCTCGTCCATCAGGAGGACTTCAGGGTCGGTCGCCAGCGCGCGGGCGATACAGAGCCGCTGTTGCTGGCCGCCGGAGAGCCCCAGGGCGTTGTCGTCGAGGCGGTCGTTGACCTCGTCCCACAGCGCCGCCTGGCGGAGCGAGCGTTCGACCAGTTGTTCTTCGGCCTCCTCGTCGCTCCGGCCGAACAGCCGCGCGAGGAGGCTCGTGTCGATGTCGCCGTGCTTTCGCGGGCCGTAGGAGATGTTGTCGCGGATCGACTTCGGGAAGGGGTTCGGCGACTGAAACACCATCCCGACGCGCTTGCGGAGTTCGACCAGATCCGTCCCCTCCTGGTAGATCTCCTGGCCGTCGAGTTGCACCGAGCCGTCGACCCGCGCCGACTTGATCCGGTCGTTCATTCGGTTGAGACACCGGAGGAACGTCGACTTCCCACAGCCCGAGGGGCCGATGAGCGCCGTGACGCTCCGTTCGGGAATCTCCATCGAGACGCCCTTGAGCGCGTGGTCATCGCCGTAGTGGACGTCGAGGTCCTCGACGGCGAGCTTCGTCGTGCCGTCGAAGCGGTAGTCGGTCCACTCCTCGCGGAGCCGCTCTTCCGATTCGCCGCTCGTCGTCTGTAGCGGCTGTGCCGCTTCCGCCTCGGTCTGGGACTGGGACTGCGTCTGGGTCTGCTGTGTGGTTTCACTCATAGCTCAGTTTCCTCCGGAAGTAGTACCGCGTCGCGATGCCGACCGCGTAGAACGACAGCACCACGGCGAGTAAGACGAGCGCCGTCGCCCACCGGAACTGGTCGGGGTTCCCGACGTTGCCGGAGGCGCCGACGCCGGCCGTGATGAGCGCGTACAGTTGGTACGGGAGGGCCGAGGTCGCCTGCAGGAGTTCGGGGTTCGAGACGAAGGGCGGCGCCGTCGTGAACGTGAAGCCGCCGATCACGTCGGCGGTCTGGCTCCCGGGGACGAACACGCCGCCGGCCATCGTCAGGAGGATCGGCGCGGTCTCGCCCGCGATGCGGCCGACGCCGAGGATGACGCCCGTGACGACGCCGGGCAGCGCCGCCGGGAGCACGACGCTCCGGATCGTCTGCCACTTCGTGACGCCGAGGGCGGCGCTGGCGTCGCGGTACTCGTCGGGGACCGCGAGCATCGCCTCGCGGCTCGTGATGACCACGAGCGGCAAGAGCATGAAACCGAGCGTCAGCATCCCGGCAAGCAGCGACTTGCCGTTGCCGAACCGCGGGATCAGGAACGCGAAGCCGAAGAGGCCGAAGACGATGCTCGGCGTGCTCCAGAGGCCGTTCGTCGCGACCTCGACGACCTGCGTGAAGCGGCCGCGCTCGGCGTACTCGGTGAGGAAGACCGCCGCGCCGACGCCGAGCGGGACGGCGAAGAGGACCGCGCCGACGACGAGCCAGAACGTCCCGACGATCGCGGGCAGCACGCCGTTGACGTCGTTGAGGAGGCCCACGCCGTTCATCACGAACGGCCACGAGACCGGCCACGAGATCGTGAGGCGGAGGCCGAACAGCGCGATCGTCGAGTCGGGGCCGACGCCGGCCCCGAACGCGAGCCCCCGGAACAGCCCGGGGAGGCCCTTGAACAGCGTGAACGCGACGAGCGCGAACAGCACGCTCACGATCGCGCCGGCGTTGAGGTAGATCAGGAGGTACGCCCCGACGCGGCGGCCGCGGGCCCCGAAGCCGCCGTAGGCCTTCGCCGCGGCCCAGCCGGTGAGCAGGGCGCAGAACACCGTCAGGACGGGCACCATAAACTCGGCCGTCAGCGAGGCCGTCTGTTCCCAGCCGAGGTCCCACACCGAGTCGGGGACGACGAGTCCGCCCAGGAACGCGAGCCCCGCGAGGACCGCCACCGCGCCCGCGGGCGCGGTCGAGCCGACGTCCTCGCGCGGGAGGACGGTGACCGCGAAGGCGACGGCGCCGGTCAGGACCGCGGCCGGGAGCCAGCCCGCGAGGCCGAGCCCGAGCGCCTGCGAGGCGACGACCCCGCCGACGACGAACCACAGCAGCGCGAACGCCACCGCCGCGACGGCGCCGGCGTCGGGGCGGGGGTTCGTCTCGACGAGGCCGAGCCGCGAGCCGACGCCGAAGGCGACGACGGCGCCGCCCTGGACGACGAGGAGGATCCCGAGGAGCGTCAGCGTGGGGAC
This sequence comes from Halobellus sp. MBLA0158, assembly GCF_041477585.1. NCBI lineage: Archaea > Methanobacteriati > Methanobacteriota > Halobacteria > Halobacteriales > Haloferacaceae > Halobellus > Halobellus rubicundus. Next base: position 738,315 of record NZ_JBGNYA010000001.1, on the reverse strand, counting down.
GCCGGCCAGCGTCCCCGTGAGCGCGATCAGCTCGAACATCGCCGCGAGGCCGAGCGCGAAGAGCACGGAGGCGACGCCGACAGAGAGGGCCGCGACGGCGTCGGTCGCGGTGGTGTCAGAGCGGACCAGCCGGCTCCGCGTCGCGCCCGCCATCAGACCTCACCTCCGAACTTCTGCCGCATCCGCCACTCGACGTACTGCGAGCCGATCGAGATGACGAGGACGGTAACGAAGAGGATGATCCCGGCGACGAACAGCGCGTCCATCTGGAAGCCGTCGGCCTCGCCGTAGTTCCGCGCGATGAGCGAGGTGAGCGTCTCCTGGCCGTAGAAGACGTTGTACAGCGGATCGGTGAGCCTCGGCACGCCGCGGAGCATCACCGTCGCGGCCATCGTCTCGCCGATCGCGCGGCCGACGCCGAGCAGCACCGCCGCGGAGACCCCCGAGAACGCGGCCGGGAGCGTGATCGAGGTCATCGTCTGCCAGTCGGTCGTCCCGACCGCGAGCGACCCGCTCTTCATCGACTCGGGGACGCTGTTGAGCGCGTCCTCCGCGACGGAGACGACCGTCGGCAGCGCCATCAGCCCGACGACGACGCCGACGAAGAGGTACGTCCCCTGGCCGAGGATGCGGAACTGATCGGAGGCCCACGGGCTGAGGACGGTGAAGCCGATGAAGCCGTAGACGATCGAGGGGATCCCGGCGAGGATCTCGACGCCGGGCTTGACGAGTTCGCGCACCGTCGCGGGCGCGATCTCCGAGAGGAACAGCGCCGCGGCGACCCCGAGCGGCGCGGCGACGGCAGTCGCGACGACCGTGACCATCACCGTCCCGTGGATCATCGGGACCATCGAGTAGCGGATCGGCGGCGAGACGGCGTCCCAATTGGGCTGGATGAACATCCGGAGCCCCGGCACGGAGACGCCGAACACCGTGGCGCGCTCGTAGAAGAGCACGGGAATCGACTCGACGGAGATGAACGCGATGATCAACACGAGGATGATGATCGTCGAGATCGTCGTCGAGAGCGTGAGCAGTTTCGCCGTGAGGCCCTGGTACCGGATCCAGCCGTAGCCGCCGGCTACGAGGAAGACCGCGAAGGGGACGACGGTGTAGTTCGACACGAGGAGGAAGCCGACGAAGGCCGAAAGGAGCGAAAGGGACATCACGCCGACGACGGCGAGCGCCTCGGGTTCGGTCTCGTCGACGAAGTCGCGGAAGCGCCTCGTGAGACGGCCGAGCCGCTCTGCGCCGGTCAGTTCGTCAGTCGCCTGCGCCATCGTTACTCCGTGTATGCATAGGATGAATGGAAACGGGACGAGCGTGGTGTGGTGCGGCGTCGCGAGTCGGTCGCGGCGGGGTTACACCTGGTCGGGGAGCTTCTCGAACTCGGACTCGATGTCGGCGGTCGGCAGCGGGATGTAGTTGTTCGCCTCGACGAACACCTGCTGGCCGAACTCGGTCAGGAACATATTCATAAACGCCGCCTCGCGCATGTCCGTCCCGCTCGGCGTCTCTTCGGTGATCTTCGTGTACTGGTGGAGGTCGCGGTTGAGCGGGTAGTCGGAGTCGAAGATCGTGTTCTCGGCGTCGCGGTCGGGCTCGTAGACCGTGCCCTCGAAGTTGATGGCGATCGGCGGCGCCTGGTCACTCGTGAACGCCAGGGCCATGTACGCGATGGCGCCCTCGTTCTGCTGGACGGCCTGGGCGACCTGCTGATTCTGGCCGAAGCGGGTGTCGACGCCCGGCATCGGCGCGTCGGCGCTACCGAGCATATTCAGTCGGAACGAGGTGTCCGTCCCGGAGCCCTCCGCGCGGCCGATGACGTAGATCTCCTGATCGGGGCCGCCGACCTCGCTCCAGTTGGTGATCTCGTTCTGGTAGATCCCGCGGACCTCCTCGCCCGTCAGTTGCTGGACGCCGTTGTTGTAGACGTCGCTGCTGACGACGACCGGCTGGCCGTCGCGGCCCAGCACGTGGTCGACGACCTCCTCTTGGGCCTTCTCCTCGCTCCAGCCGAGTTCGGCCGTGATCGGGCCCGAGGAGTTGCCGATGTCGACGAGGCCGTCGACGACGGACTGACAGCCGGTGCCCGAGTGGCTCAGGCCGATGCTCGTCGGAAACGGCGGCGTGGCCTGCTGACCGGTCGGCTCGAAGCCGTAGAGGCTCGCGAAGTAGTCGGCCAGGCGCATATCCGGTTCGCCGAGCGCCTCCCAGCCGGGGACGGTGTTGCCCTCTTCGGGGTTCGAGCCCCAGTACTCGCCGTCGCTCGGCGGCGCGTTGGAGTTCCAGTAGGAACTGCCCTTGTTGGCGATGGGATAGACCGTCGAAGAGCCCTCCGCGGTGAGCATCGCCGGGCCGCCGCTCGACCCCGAAGAGTCGGACTGCGACTGGGACTGCGTCGGCGTCGCGGTGCTCTCGCCGCCGCCCGAGGCCTCCGTCTCGGTCTCCGAGCCCGACTGCGACGAGCAGCCGGCCAGCCCGGCGGCCCCGGCGGCTCCGGTCGCAACGAGGAACTCCCGACGTGATACGTGGTCTCCGAAGCGCTTTGAGTCGCGCGTCATCACCTGTTCGGTCCCGTCACCCCACAAAAGCGGTTTATAATAGGGGTCTACGGTGCTCCCGTCCGATCGGGAGCGCTCGGATCGGAACGTACCCCAATGATCGGGACGGAGGACTACCGAGCACTATATACACCCAATAGCAGGACGGAAGCCCCCTCGCAGAGAGACCGAAGACACGATGACTCCGGAGCAAGCCGACGGCGCGGACGGCGTCGTCGGGCTGGCGACAGAACGCGCGGTAGCGGCGATCGTCGACGCGGACGCGACGCGCGACCCCGAGACCGTGCGGTCAGTGCTCGATCACGTCACCGACGACGGCGGCCGGGTGTCGCGCGACGGGATCGACGAGACCGTCTCGGACGTCGCAAAGCGACTGAGCACGGCCGAGACGCGGACTGAACTCGCGCGGAGCGCCTTCGAGGACGCGGCCGCGGCCGCCGACGGCGTCGACGACCTCGACGTCGTCAGCGCGCGGCTCGACCGCTACGAGGCGACGCTCGACGACATAGACTCGCGCGTGCGGGACCTCGGAGCCGACCTCCAGGCCGTCTCGAACCCCGACGACACCCCCGACGCGGTCTACGAGGCGGTGTGCGAGCTCCGCCGGATCGCCGGCGAGGCCGACGACGTCCAGCAGACCGCGGACGAACTCCAGTTCGACCTCGACGACTTCGAGGCGTGGCTCGACTCCCACGAGCGCCGGCGGCAGGCGTTCGAAGAGGACGTCGACGTCGTCGCCGACGCGCTGGAGGCGGCGCGGACGGCGGCGACGCCGCCGCTCGACGCGGAGTCGTGGGTCGACGCCGTCCTCCGCGTCGAGGTGACGCCGGTGCTGCTGGCGGACCTGCGCGCCGAACTCGACGATCTCCGCGCGATGGCCGAGCGCGCGGGCGTCGATGGGGGCTGGGCGGACGACCTCGAAGATCGACTGGCCGACCTCGACTCGCGGGTCGCGGCCGCGCGGGCCGCGCTCAACGACGCCGCCGAGCCGTCGTGGCGGGAGCGCTACGGCGCGCGGATCGCGGCGTTCAGAGAGACCGGCGCGGCCGCCGAGCCGCCCGTCGAGTGGGGCGAGGTACAGGCCGAACTCGACCGCGCGCGGGCCCTGGACGAGCCCTACGCGCCCGCCTGAGCGCGTCGGCGTCAGTCCGCCGCTTCGAGTTCGTCGAACAACGCCGCGACCCGTTCTTCGATCTCGTCGCGGATGCGTGCTACTTCCGCCGGGGATTCGCCGTCCGGATCGGACAGGTCCCAGTCCCGATTGTCGCCCGCCCAGCCGGCGGGACAGACGTCGTCGGCGGAACAGCCCATCGTGATCACGTAGTCGCTCGCCCGGAGTTCCTCGACGGTCACCTCGCGGGGCGTCCGGTCGCCGATGTCGACGCCGACGGCGGCCATCGCGTCGACGACTTCGGGATGGACACGGTCTGCCGGACGCGTCCCGCCGGTGACGAGATCGACCGCGGAGTCGAGCCCGCGGGCCGCCCGCTCCCGCTCGGCAAACGCGTACGCCATCTGTGACCGGCCCGCGTTCTGCACGCAGACGAGGGCGATGCGGATCGGGTCGTCGCCGGAGTCGGTTTCGGAATCGGAATCAGCCTCAGTCCGAGACATTAGTGGTGGGAGTCGGCGCGGCGGTGAACAGGCGGTCCTTCGTGGCGAGCGCGACGCGGACGAGCGCGAGCATCACCGGCACCTCGATCAGCGGGCCGACGACGGTCGCGAGCGCGACGTTGCTCCCGATGCCGAAGACCGCGACGGCGACGGCGATCGCGAGCTCGAAGTTGTTGGACGCCGCGGTGAACGCGACGCTCACGCTCTCGGTGTAGTCGAAGCCCGCCAGCGCGCTCGCGCCGTAGGCGAGCGCCCAGAGGCCGACGAAGAAGATGAAGAGCGGAACCGCGATGAGCAGGATCTGCTCGGGGTTGGCGACGATGTACTCGCCCTTCAGCGCGAACATCACCACCACCGTGAACAGGAGTCCGAGCAGGCCGAGCGGACTGATCCGCGGGACGAACCGCCGGTAGTACGTCTCCCGGCCGACCGTCCGGAACGCGACCCGCTGAGTGAGGTAGCCGAGGACCAGCGGCAGGCCGAGGAAGATCCCGACCATCTGGGCGACGAGCCCCATCGAGACCGAGATCGTCGTCCCGCGGAGAACGGTGAGAAAGAGAAAGGCGTAGGGGACGAAAAGCGCGATCTGGAGGAGGCTGTTGACGCCGACACAGACCGCACACAGCTCCTGATTGCCCGCCGCGAGTTCGTTCCAGACGAGCACCATCGCAATGCAGGGCGCGATCCCGACGATGATGAGCCCGGTGACGAACTCGGGGTGGCCGCCGAGGAAGGCCGTCGCCAGCCCGTACATCAGGAACGGCGCGACGAGCCAGTTGAACGCGAGCGTCAGCCCGATCTCCCGGCGCGTGGTCCGGGTGACCCGCGGGATGCGGTCGTAGTCGATCTCGGCCATAATCGGGAAGATCATCACGAAGAGCCCCACGGCGATCGGGAGGCTCGTACCGTGCCAGGTGACCGCGTTGAGCGCGTCGGCGACGCTCGGGACGAAGCGGCCGAGCAGGACGCCGACGGCCATCGCGAGGCCGATCCAGAGGGTGAGATACCGGTCGAGGACCCCGAGGCTGTCGCTCATTCCGTCGTCACCTCCGCTTCGGCGGTCTCGAACAGCGCCGTCGCGAGCGGCGTCGCCGCGTAGTACCGCCAGTTCCCCTCCTTGCGGCGCGTGAGGAGCCCCGCCTCGACGAGGTCCGAGAGGGCGTGGCTGACCGCGCTCTCGCTCACGTCGACGAGCGGTTCGAGCTCGCAGACGCAGAGTTCCTCGTCCGCGAGGGCGAGCGCCCGCGTGAGTCGGTACCGCGTCTCGTTCCCGAGGGCGGCGAACGCCGGGCGGACCGCGTCGTCACCGAAGGCGTCGTCCGCGAGCGTCCCCAGTTCGTCGAGCCGCCGCTCCACGTCGGCCTCGCAGCACTCCGCCAACTGATCTGTGAGGAGCCGCCGGATCCGATCGGATGTGGTCGCCATCGACTCTACTTGAGTTACGGTTCAGATAGTTGTTCCGGTCTGAATTCGTGTTCAGATAGAATCCGGAAGGCCGTCCGCGTCAGTCCGTGGTCTCCGGGCCCGCATTCGGGCGGAACGACGGCGACCGGTCCCGCGACGCGTCCGCGCTCGCGTCGGCGCGCCGCATCAGTTCCGCCTGGACGTTCCGCGGGTCCGCGTCGGGATCGGGGCGCCGCTGGACGTAGCTCCCGTCGGGCCGCATCAGCCACGCCTTCCGGTCGTCCGCGAGGTAGCGTTCGAGGAGCGACTCCAGTTCCGCCTCGATCTCCGGGTCCTCGATCGGCGTGACGGCCTCGACGCGCCGGTCGAGGTTGCGCGTCATCCAGTCGGCCGAGCCGATGAAGTACTGGGGGTCGCCGCCGTCAGTCGCGTCGGCGTCCGCGGACGTCCCTCCACCGAAGTAGAAGATGCGCGAGTGTTCGAGGAACCGCCCGACGACGCTCCGGACGGTCACGGTGTCTGTGACGCCCGCGACGCCGGGCCGGAGCCGACAGATGTCGCGGACGATCAGGTCGATGTCGACGCCGGCCCGCGCCGCGCGGTAGAGCTCGGCGACGATGTCCGGGTCTTCGAGCGCGTTCATCTTGGCGACGATCCGGCCGCCGTCGCCGTTCCTGGCGTGCTCGGCCTCGGCCCGGATCCGCTCGACGAGCCCCTGCCGGAGCGTCCCGGGCGCGACGAGCAGCTTGCGGTACTCCTCGTGGAACGAGTGGCCGGTGAAGAAGTTGAACAGCCGGGTGAGGTCGTGGCCGACGTCGGCGTCGTGGGTCATCAGGCCGAGGTCGACGTAGCCCTTGGCCGTCTCGGCGTGGTAGTTCCCGGTGCCGATGTGGGAGTACAGCTGGACGCCGTCGTCCTCGCGGCGGACGACGAGCGCGGTCTTGCTGTGGGTCTTCAGGCCGATCGTCCCGTAGGCGACGTGGATGCCCTCCTCTTCGAGGCGCTCGACCCACCGGAGGTTGTTCTCCTCGTCGAAGCGCGCCTTCAGCTCGACCATCACGGCGACCTGCTTGCCGTTCCGGGCCGCCTCGATGAGGCTCTCGATCACCTTCGAGTCGCGCGAGGTCCGGTAGATCGCGGCCTTGATCGCCAGCACGTCGTCGTCGCGGGCGGCCTCGCTGAGGAACGCCTGGACGGTCTTCTCGAAGGAGTGATATGGGTGGTGGACGAGCACGTCGTCGTCGCGGATGACGTCGAAGACGTCGCGGTCGGTCTCGTCGTCGTCGACGCCGACAAATCTGGGATGGGGTTGTGGCGTCCACGGCGAGACCGAATGCTCCGGCCTGTCGAGATCGGTCAGCCGCGAGACGTGCCGGAGGTTCAGCGGCGGCTCGCGCTCGAAGACCTCGCGCTCGTCGAGGTCGAGCTGCGCCATCAGGAGCGACCGCACCTCGTCGGGCATATCCGCGGAGACCTCCAGCCGGACGACCGTCGCGAAGCGGCGGTCCCGGAGGACGCCCTCGATCATCTCGATCAGCCCCTCGGCGACCTCCTCGTTCCGCCGGACCTCCGCGTTCCGCGTGACCCGGAAGGTCGACCAGTCGAGCACCTCGACGTTCGGGAACAGGAGGTCGAGGTTGGCCGCGATGACCTCCTCCAGAAAGACGAACCGATCGGTCCCGTCGTCGTCCGCGGCTCCGCCCGCATCGGCGTCGAGCGTGGCGGCCTCCGAATCCGAATCCAAATCCGAATCGGCGAGGATGCGGTCGACCTCGAGGAGCCGGGGTTGGTTCTCGGGGATCTTCACCCGGGAGAACTTCGGCTCTTCGCCCTGCCGCCGGGTCCGGACCGCGAGCGACAGCGAGAGGTTCGAGATGAACGGAAACGGGTGGGCCGGATCGAACGTCAGCGGCGTCAGCGTCGGGAGGATCTCCGCCTTGAAGTGCGCTCGCAGGGCGTCCCGGACCGCGGTCGGGAGGTCGTCGTGACGGACGATCTCGATCCCGATCTCCGGCAGCGACTCCCTGACGACCTCGCGGTAGCACGCGTCCTGCCGCTCGAACAGCTCCCGGAGCGTCTCGAGCGCGAGCCGCCACTGCTCTTCGGGCGTCCGCCCGTCCGGGGTGAGGTCCGAGACCTCGCCCGCCATCTGCTGTTTCAGCCCGCCGACCCGCTTCATACAGAACTCGTCGACGTTCTTGGTGAACAGGCCGAGAAAGCGCGTCCGCTCCAAGAGCGGATTCCGCGGGTCCATCGCCTCGTGGAGCACCCGCTTCTGGAAGGAGAGCGCCGAGAGCTCGCGGTTCAGGTACCACCTTGGCTCCGAGAAGTCCGCCTCGTCGGGGTCGACCGCCTCGATCGGCTCGACCGGGTCGGCGGAGCGCGGGCCGTGGACGACGCTGGCCGGCCCCCCGTCCGCGGGATCGCAGACCGTTCCGACGCCGGAGCCGACGGGATCCGTCCCGCCTGCCGCCTCCGGCGTCTCGGCGTCCGGCTCTGGTTCCGACTCCGAGTCCGTCTCCGCCTCCGTCGCTGTGTCGGACTCCGCTACCGCGTCGCCGGCACTCGACGCCGACGCGTCGGCTTCCGCCGATCCGCCGTCGGCCGCCGGCTCCGGGCCGGGCTCGCTGTGGTCGGTCATCGGGGCCTAGGCGTCCAGCTGCTCCGGTTCGAGGATTTTCTCGTCGGCGCGGGCCTCGTAGGTCCGGGCGGCGGGAACGCGCACGAAGGCGTCGGCGGACCAGTCGTAGGCGGTGAGCGAGCCGCCGTAGACGCAGCCGGTGTCGAGGCCGATCGCCCACTCCGTGCGGACCGGCTCGTCGAGCACCGTGTGGCCGAAGAACGTCCGCGGTGGCCCCCGGTACTGCTCGAACCAGAACGGGCCGTCGTAGCCGTTCTCGGCCGGGATCGAGCGGCAGTTCAGGAGCGACTCGATGTCCTGGCTCGCGAGCGGCCGGGTCGGGTCGATCCCGCCGTGGACGACGAACGCGTCGTCCCACGAGATCGCGACCGGCAGCGACTCCAGATACCGTCGGTCCGCATCGTCGAGGCCGTCGAGGGTCTTCCGCCCGTGGATGAGCTTGTCCTCGTTGTTCCCGCGGACCGACCGGAAGTTCTCGCGCTCGCGGACGAACTCCAGGACGGCCTTGCTGTCGGGGCCCTTCCGGACGAGGTCGCCGACGAAGACGACCAGGTCGTCGGGGCCGGGATCGAGCGCGGCCGTCAGCCGTCGGAGCTCGTCGATACAGCCGTGGACGTCGCCGACGACGTATATGTCGTCCCACGCCGAGGCGTCGAGGCGCTCGTGGCGCTCGGCGACGGCCGGGTGGAGGTCGCCGTCGGAGACCGTCGCCCCCGCGTCGGGACGGGGTGCGAGGGGCCGGTCGTCGGTCGGCGTCGCGGTGTGGTCCATACCGGACGGATCGACCAGTCCGGCGTAAACGGTTGCTATGACCACTCCGTCCGCGTCCGGACGGCTATATCGACCTACATAGCGATGGGGATACCGCGGGCGACGCGCCGCTCGCAAAAGAGCGACCGACCCCGGCGATCACTCGTCGCCGCCGTCGGTGAGGATGCGGACGTCCTCCGCTTCGTCCATCTCGGCGAAGCCGGGGTCAGCCTCGTCGGTCTCGGTCGCGTGGTCGTCGAGCAGTGCTTCGAGCCGCTCGTGGGTCGGTTCGCGCGGGTGGTCTCCGTAGTGGCACATCGCGGGATCCGGCCGTTCGAAAGGACTGCGAACAGTTAACGTTTGATACGGTGTGCCAAACAAGACGGCAGGTCAGCCGAGCGAGAGCGCGACCGCGACGACGTCGGGCGAAAACCCACAAGACCTAATCGGACGCGTGCGAACGCGTACGTATGGGAAGCCGTAGCCGACGGGGCAAGCGGCCGTGGCTGGCCGCGCTGCTCGGGACGCTCGCCACGGGGCTCGGCCACTTCTATCTCCGGCGGTGGCGACGCGGGCTCGGGTGGTTCCTCGCCGCCGTCGTGACCTCCCTCGTGTTCGTCCCGGCGGACGCCGCGCAGGCGCTCCTGACCGGCGGGGGCGACCCCTCGGCGCTGTTCCCGATGTTCGTCGTCGGCGTCGCGAGCGTCGCGGACGCGTACGTCCTCGCGCGGGCGAGCCAGCGCGAGGCACGGTCGCGGACCGGCGAGCCGACGCCCGACGACGCGGCGGACGCCGAATCCGGGGACGCCCGATCCGCGGCGACGCCGTCGGGGGTGCCCGGCGTCGGCGGGACCGTCGGCGAGGAGCCGACCGACGGCGGCACCTGTCCGAACTGCGGGAAGGAACTGGACCCCGACCTCGACTTCTGTCCGTGGTGTACGACGCGGCTCGATTGATCGCTACTCCTCGATCTCGTACCCACTGAATTCGTCGACCGGCATCACCGAGTAGTCTACGCTGAGGGTGTCCTTCGTGGCGCGGATCTTCCCGACGAACGTCGAGATGTCTTCGAGGCCGCCTTCGAGGACGAACAGTTCCATACACCGGTGCTCGCCGACGTGGCTGTGGAAGTTCGAGGCGACGAGGCCCTCGTACTCGTGGCGGAGGTTCATCATCCGCTCTTCGACGTTCGTGGTCTCGTAATCGAAGACGACCGTGACGACGGCCATCAGCTCCCGGTCTTCGAGCCGCTTGTCCTCGAACTCGCCCAGCAGATTCCGGGACGCCTCCCGGACGACCTCGCTGCGGCCGGTGTAGCCGTGTTCCTCGGCGAAGGCGTCGATTCGCTCGACCAGGGCTTCGGGCATCGAGACGCTGACGACGGTCATATATTAACATCTGCCCGACAATATGTTAAATCTTGATAACGCGGCGCGCGGCCGCGACGGGACTCACTCGGGGTCGATCTCGACGGCGAGGAGCCGGAACGCGACGTACGGGACGAGGAATCCGAAGCTGTACCCGAGGAAGTGAACGAAGAGGTTGAGGATCGTCCCGTCGGCGGGCGAGACGTGCGGGAAGGCGATCACGAGCATCAACACGAAGAGCAGCGCGCCGAACGCCACCGACGGCGGGAAAAGCTCCGAGAGCGACGCGTCTCCCCGGCGCAGGCGGGCGGCGATCGGGTGCGCGAAGACGACGATCGAGAGGATGCTCCCGATCCCGGCGGCGAGAAGCGGCGTGTGGGCGGCCAGCGGCACGGAATCGAGCATCGACAGCCCCATCCGGACGGCGACGATCACGGTGCCGAGGAAAAAGGCGAGCGGCAGGACCGAGTCCGCGACCGGCGTCGACTCGGGGCCGTCGCGTCCGAGTCGATCGGCCAGGACGTGCGGCAGATAGCCCACGAAGGCGAGATTGACGCCCGAGAAGCCGAACCCGAGCCGGGGGCGGGGAAAGAGGACGTTCAGCCCCGAGAAGACGAGGGGAAAGACGGTGAGGAACGTGAACGCGACGAGGTAGAATCGGCGGCGTCGGCCGCTCTTGACGCTCACGAGGAGGGCGAAGGGGACGACCGCGAGGAACACGAGCAGATTCGCGAGGAGGTGGGTGCGTTCGAGGTGGACGAAGTGTGAGGTGTAGGCGGTGAGCGCCGTCGGCTGGAGGTACGAGAGGCCGAGCGACACCCGGAGGGGCTTCGGGAGGGAGAAGACGCCGACGAGGATGGCCGGGATCGCGGCGAGAAACGCGACGTCCGCCGGACCGAGCGAGGGCCCCGACTGCGACCGGACCACGGCCGCGTCGCTGTCGTCTGCGTCCACGGACTCGTCTGCGGATCGCGTGTTCGACCGGGGGCGGTCCCGGTTTCGCCTGTGGCCTGGGTAGTCCATCGATATCACGTCCGAGACGGAGGGCGGCGTCGCTTCCGCCCCCGTCGGGTACTCAGAGAGCCGTTATGCCTCGGATCGTATGTAGACACCGGCCAAATTCTCAGAGTTGGAACTGGGAGGGCGTCGCTGTCGTCGCCCACGCGGGACGCGCGGACCGTCGCCTCAGCCGTACGTCGACCGGAGCGTCTCCGCCAGTACCCCGTCGCGGCGGAAGACGACGTAGACGACGATGAAGGGCTCGGCGACGGGACGCAGGACGAAGACCGCGCGGGCCTGATCGCGCTCCGGCGGGACCGACTCGGCGCGGTCGGCCCGTCGAACGAGCGGGTCCAGCGGCGTCACGCCCGTGCGGAACTCCTCGAAGAGGTCGCGGGCGCCAGATTGCTTGGCGAAGACGTACAGCGCGCCGTTGGGGTCGCCGTCGGTGTTCTTCGTCACCCGGCCGTGCATCGGCGCGTTGTCGCCCTCGGCGACCATCCAGGTCCGCTTGGCCGCCTCGAAGAGGCCGGTGACGTCGTCGTAGAACTCGAAGGCAGTCTCGGCGACGACGGATACGGCGTCGAATCGCGGGTCGCCGTCGACCCACTCGATCGTCGCGTCGACGAGGACGCCCGCGCGGAGGGCCTCGACGGTCGCCGCCAAGTCGCCCTCGTAGTCGAACCGCTCGGTGTCGAGGTAGACGGGCGCCAGCGCGTCGGCCGAGTCGGCAGAGTCGGCCGAGTCAGTCGGCTCGGCGCTACCGCCCGCGTCGGCGACGGGCTCTGTGGGGACGCGGTCGGCGTCGATCGCCTCAACGGAGAGCAGGAGGAGCTCGGCGGGGTCGTGCGGGCGGCCGAGCACGCGGTAGCGGCCGTCGGTCGTGGGATGCATCCCCGACCATCACCTCGAAATCCCGCCGGCGTCGCGGTCGATCACGGCCTCTACCTCTGCCGGCGTGACGACGGCCAGGTCGCCGTCGATCGTGCGCTTCAGCGACGCCGTCGCGGCGGCGTACGCGAGCGCGTCGGGGATCGAGCCGCCGTCGGTCCGCCTCGCGAGGTAGCCGCCGACGAACGCGTCGCCGGTGCCGATCGCGTCGAAGGTGTCGGCGTCGTAGACGGGCTGTTCGTAGGCCTCGCCGTCGGCGACGGCGACCGAGCCGTTCTCGCCGCGGGTGAGCACCACGGTCTCGAAGTCGTAGTCGCGGAGCAGGCCGTTGGCGACCTCGATCGGGTCGCCCTCGCGACCGAGGCAGGTCTCGACGTCGCGCTCGGCGGCGAACAGCACGTCGACGTGCGGGAAGAGCGCCTCGTACCCCTCGCCGGCCTCGTCGGGCGACCACAGCTTCGAGCGGTAGTTCAGGTCGAAGGCCGTCCTGGCGCCGGCCTCCCGGGCGCCCCGGAGGAGCGCGGCGGTCGTGTCCGAGAGCGTCGGCGACAGCGCCGGGGTGATCCCGCTCGTGTAGAAGACGTCGGCGTCCCGGAGGACCTCCGTCGGGAGTTCGTCGGGCGTCGCGGTCGTGACCGACGCGTCCGCCCGGTCGTAGATGACGTCGGTGCCGCGGGGGTCGCCCCCGTGTTCGAGGTAGTACGTGCCGAGTCGGGCGTCCGCGCTGTCGTCCCAGGCGACCGCCGGATCGACGCCGTGGCTGCGCAGTTCCGCGGTGATCCGTCGGCCGAGCGGCGAGTCGGGGAGCTTCGAGAGCCAGGTCGTCTCCGCGCCGAGTCGGGCGGTCGCGACCGCGACGTTGCTCTCGGCGCCGCCCTGCTGGGCGTCGAGGGCGCGCGTTCGTTCGAGACGTTCGCCCCGCGGGGGCGAGAGCCTGAGCATCGTCTCGCCGAACGTCACGATGGCAGACATACCCCCTCGTTCGGTCAGGGGGTACATAAGAGCGATTGTCGGTCGCGGACCGACCGATCCCCGAGCCTCACTCGCGGCGGCGCCCGCCGTGGCCGGGATAGTCCCGCTCGAAGCGATCGCCGATCTCCTCGGCGTCGATCGAGACGACGACCGGGCGGCCGTGCGGGCAGGCGTAGGGGTTCTCGCAGTCGTCGAGCGCCTCCAGGAGGCCGACGACAGACCCCTCCGTGAGCGAGGTGTTCCCGGTCACCGAGGGGTAGCACGCGAGGTCCGCGAGGAGGTCGTCGACCACGGCGTCGACCGTCCGAGCGCCGCCCGAGTCGCCCTCGGCGACGAACGCGGTCAGGGCGTCGCGCAGGCGCTCGGGATCGAGCGCTTCGGCGAACACCGCGGGCACGGACGCGACCTCGACCGTCCGGTCGCCGGTGCGCTCCGCGCGGAAGCCCAGTTCGGCGAGCGCCTCGCGGTACTCCGCGAAGAGCGCGGCCTCCCGGGCGGTGAGTTCGAGCGCGACCGGCTCGGCGAGCGCCTGGGTCGCGACGTCGCCGTCGAGTTCGGTCTGCAACCGCTCGTAGTTCACGCGCTCGTCGGCCGCGTGCTGGTCGACGAGCACCATTCCGGAGTCGGTCTCGGCGACGACGTAGGTGTCGTGGAGCTGGCCGAGAATCCGCATCGACGGCAGCGAGTCGAACTCCGGTTCCAGCGTCGCTCTCTCGCCGGAGAGGTCGCGCTGGGTCGTCGGCCCGACGATGCCGGTCGGCCGATCGGGCCGGGACGACCGGCCGGGTCGCGACCCCGACTCGGTGGCGTCGTGGTCGGCGGCAGTGGAGTCGGTGTCGAAGTCCGATTCCGCGCCGGAGTCAGAATCCAAGCCGGGAGCGACGTCCGACGAGCCGCGGCGGTTCGCGTCGGACTTCGAGGTGTTCGACGCGGAAGCGCCGTCGAGGCTCCCGTCCGCGCGGCCGCTCCCGCCACCGGTGACGCTCCAGGCGTCCTCGTCCGACGGGTCGACCGCGCGCGCCCGGTCGCTGTCGGTTGGATCGTCGGCGTCGGAATCGGCGGCGACCGTGCCGGAGTCGTCCTCGTCGAGGTCGCCACCGTCGAGATCTCCCCCATCAAGGTCGCCACCGTCGAAGTCGTCGAGGCCGGAGGCGGTCGCTCCGGCGTCCGCCCCGTCGGCGGCGCGTCCGAGCGCTGTCGGGTCGTTCGCCCCGTCGCGGGCGTCCGCGCCGCCGGTTCGGGCGCCGGTCCCTTCCGATCGACGGGAGGTGCTCTCTGATTCCCCCTCGCGCGGCTGCGGGCTGTGGCCGGCGCCGCCGCGGACCTCGTCCTCGGGCGACTCGGGCGCGATCTCCGCCTCGTCGGGGGCCGAGCGCCCCCGGGGCGCGGTCGATCGGATCAGTCCCTCCTCCAAGAGCGCCGAGCGGACCGCCTCGGTGACGGCCTCGCGGACGCCCGGCTCGTCGTCGAAGCGGACCTCCATCTTCCGGGGGTGGACGTTGACGTCGACCGCGTCGGCGGGGACCTCGACGAACAGAACCGCGAAGGGGTAGCGGTCGGTCGCGAGCTGGCCGCCGTAGGCGTCGAGGACGGCCTCCCGGAGGGCGCCGGCGGTGACGTACCGGTCGTTGACGAACGTCGAGAGGTACTCGCGGGTGCTGCGAGTCGTCTCCGGGTGGCTCACCAGCCCCTCGATCCGGCCGATCGGGCCCGCGTCGGGTTCGTGGTCGACGGCGATCATCGACTCGGCGACCTCGCGGCCGTACACGGAGAGGACCGCCGAGCGGAGACTGCCGCGGCCCTCCGTCGCGAACACCTCGCGGTCGTCGTGCTCCAGGGAGATGGCGACGTCGGGGTTCGCCAGCGCGTAGTGGGTGACGACGGTGTTGACGTGGTCGAACTCCGTCGCGGTCGTCTTCAGGAACTTCCGGCGGGCGGGCGTGTTGTAGAAGAGGTCCTCGACCGCGACGACCGTGCCCTCGGGACAGCCCGCAGGCTCGACGGCGGTCACCTCGCCGCCCTCGACGCGGAGCTCCGTGCCCGTGTCGCCGCCGCGGGGCTTCGTCCGGATGGTGAGCCGCGAGACCGCGCCGATCGTGTGGAGCGCCTCGCCGCGGAAGCCGAGGGTGCCGACGCCCGCTTCGAGGTCGTCGATGTCCGCGATCTTGCTCGTGGTGTGTTCTTCGACCGCGCGCTGGACCGCCTCGCGGTCCATCCCGACGCCGTCGTCGCGGACGCGGACGCCCTCGGTGCCGCCGGTGTCGACCGCGACCGAGATCCGGGAGGCGTCGGCGTCGAGGCTGTTTTCGAGGAGCTCCTTCACGACGGAGGCGGGGCGCTCGACGACCTCGCCCGCGGCGATCTGCCTGACCGTCCGGTCGTCGAGTTCGTGGATCGTCGGGCTCGGGGGCTCGTCGCCGCTGGCCGCACGTTCGTCCGCGTCGGTCCCGCTACGTTCGGCGTTCGCGTCGGATCCCTCACCCATCGTGGACCTCCAGCGCGGCCGCGACGGCCTCGCTCTGGACGTTGCTCAGCCGGTCTGCGGCCGCCTCCGGCGGCAGCCAGGTGTGGTCCATATGCTCGTCGCTGAGCGAGACGGGATCGCTGCTCGCGACGTCGAGCGCCGCGGGGACGATGCACCGGTAGTAGACCGCGAACCGCCCCCGATCGACGTCGTTGCGCCACGACGCCGTGTGGACCGGCCGGCCGACGTGGACGTCCAGACCGGTCTCCTCGACGATCTCGCGGTGGACGCCGACGGGCGCGTCCTCGTAGGGGCCGAGCCGGCCGCCGGGCAGCTCCCAGCCGCCGTCGGTGCTCCGGCGGACAATCAGGATGCGGTCCCGAGCCGAAAAGAGGACGCCGCGCTGGCTGATCGTCGCCTCGAGGTGGTCGTCCTGCTCGTCGGCTTCGGCCTCCGCGTCGCGCTCCGCCGCTTCGGTCACGGGCGCTCACCCCGGTACACGCCGACCGTTCCGCGGCGCGGTCGCTCGTCCCCACACATATGCTACCCCAACCCTGGGAGTAGACGGCCTAATCGTTACCGGTCGTCGCCGCGTCGGCCGTTGAGATCCCGATCACGCGTCGTCGAGGCGCTCCTGCCACTCCTGGACGCGACTCATAAGTTCGATCGGCGAGACCTCCGCCAGATCGAGGGCTTCGAGGTCCGCCGCGACGTCGGCGAGCGCCGGGTCGGGATCAGGGTCGGGAGTTGACCCTCCGCCGGCGCCCGTCGCCGCTTCCGACGCTCCCGACTCCGAGCGCTGGCCGCCGTCGGTCGCTTCCGCCGCCTCCGCCGCTCCCGACGCGTCGGCGCCGCGATCCGAGCCGCTCCCGTCGACGAACTGCCCCGACGAGAGGTCGAAGACGGCCTGCGTCGGGCCGCTGTCGCTTCCGCCCCCGCCGCTGCCCTTCGCTTCGATCGCCTCCTCGGCGCGGAGCCGTTCGAGCACCTCGTCCGCGCGGGAGACGACGGGTTCGGGGACGCCCGCCAGCTCCGCGACGTGGACGCCGTACGACCTGTCGGTGGGTCCCTCCTCGATCGTCCGCAGGAAGGTGACGTCCTCGCCCGAGTCGTCGACGGCGACGTGGACGTTCTCCACGCGCCCGAGGTGGTCCGCCAGCGACGTGAGCTCGTGGTAGTGGGTCGCAAACAGCGTCTTCGCGCGGATCTCGTTGTGGAGGTACTCGGTCGCGGCCCACGCGATCGAGATGCCGTCGTAGGTGGCGGTCCCCCGCCCCACCTCGTCGAGGATGACGAGCGAGTCCTCGCACGCCGAGTGCAGGATGTTCGAGAGCTCCTGCATCTCGACCATAAACGTCGAGCGGCCCTGCGCGAGCTCGTCGAGCGCCCCCACACGAGTGTAAATTCCGTCGACGAGCCCGATCGTCGCCGAGCGCGCGGGGACGAAGCTGCCGATCTGAGCGAGAAGCGTGATGAGCGCGACCTGGCGCATATACGTCGACTTCCCGCTCATATTCGGCCCGGTGACGAGCAGGAACCCCCGCTCTCGGTCCATCGAGAGGTCGTTCGGGACGAACTCCGTGGTCTGCTCGACGACCGGGTGCCGGCCGGCCTCGATCTCCAGCGGCCCTGACTCGACCAGCTCCGGCCGGACCCAGTCGTTGCCGACGGCGTGGGCCGCGAGCGACGCCAGCGCGTCGACCTCGGCGAGCGCGCGGCCGACGTCCTGGAGGAGCTCCGCGCGCTCTCCGATCCGGTCGCGGAGGTCGCAGAACAGCTCGTATTCGAGGTCGCCGCGTGCCTCCTCCAGTCGGAGGATCTCCCGCTCGCGCTCTTCGAGTTCGTCGGTGACGAACCGCTTCGAGTTCTTGAGCGTCTTGATCTCCGTGTAGTGGTCCGGGACCTGATCGGCGACCGATTTCCCGATCTGGATGTAGTGGCCGTCGGTCTTGTTGCGGTCGACGGTGACGTGGCTGAGGCCGTGCTGTCGCTTCTCGCGCTCGGCCAGCGTGTCGATCCACTCCTGGGCCTCGTCGTGGCGGTCGAGCAGGTCGTCGAGTTCGTCGTCGTAGCCGCGCTCGAACAGGCCGCCCTGACTGACGGTCTTCGGCGGGTCGTCGGCGAGCGCCGCGTCGAGTTCCTCGCGGATCTCCCCGGCGATCTCCCGGTCGGGCCGGTCGACGACCTCCGCCAGGGGCGAGTCCGCGAGCGGCGAGCCCGCGATGGCGTCGGCGACGGCGGGGAGGATCGCGAGCGTGTCCCGGACAGCGAGGAGGTCGCGGGCGTCGGCGCTCCCCGAGATCGTTCTGGCCGCGAGCCGTTCGAGGTCGTAGCCGCCGTCGAGCGCCTCGCGGACGCGCTCGCGCGCCAGCGCCGCCGACGCCAGGGCTTCGACGCAGTCGAGCCGACGGTCGAGTTCGTCGCGGTCGCGGCGGGGGCGCGTCACCCACTCCCGCAGGAGCCGGCGCCCGGGGCTCGTGACCGTGTGGTCGATCGTCTCGAAGAGCGTCCCGTCGCTGCCGCCCTGCATCGTCTCTGTGAGTTCGAGGTTGCGCTGGGTCGTCGAGTCGAGTTCGAGGTGGTCCGTCGTCTCGAAGCGCCGGACCCGCGTCATCGATGGCAACACGCCCGCGCCGGTCTCCTCGACGTAGCGGAGGACCGCGCCCGCGGCGCGGATCGCTTCTTCCTCCCGGATGCCGACGCTGTCGAGCGTCTCCCGGCCGAACTGCTCGCGGAGCGCGTGCTCCGCGCGGCCGGGCGCGAAGGCGTCGACCTCGAACAGCGAGACCGTGGCATCGGTCTCCTCGCGGAGGCGCCGGGTGACGGCGTCGTCGCCGCGGACGTCCGGCCCGGGGAGAATCTCGACGGGCCCGAAGCGGTGGAGTTCCGACAGCGCCGCGTCGACGCCCTCGGCGACGGTCACGAGGAACTGCCCGGTCGTCGCGTCCGCGAAGGCGAGGCCGATCCGTGCGTCGTCGGTCGCGGTTCCGGCGCCGCCCACGTCGCCGACGACCGCGGCGGTGTACCGCGCCTCGGCGTCGTCGGTTTCGAGCAGGGTGCCCGGCGTGACGATCCGGGTGATCTCGCGGTAGTGGTCGCCGCCGTCGCCCTCGAACTGGTCGGCGACAGCCACCCGGTAGCCGCGCTCGACGAGCGCCTTCAGGTACGGCGTGAGGTCGTCGACCGGGACGCCGGCCATCGGGTACGACGAGCCGTGTGAGGACTTCTGAGAGACCTTCAGATCGAGTTCGTCGGCGACGCGCTCGGCGTCGTCGGCGAAGAACTCGTAGAAGTCGCCGCACTGCATCGTCAGGATGTCGGCGTCGGTCTCGGACTTCAGAGAGAGGAACTCCTCGACGATTCCCTGCGAGGCCATACCCGCACCTGGGCGGCGGGCGGATAAAACGCTACGGTGTGGGAGGTGCCGCGGTCCGGGTCCCGCGGGTCCGCGGCCACGAGCGTTTACATACGATCGCGAGGCCAGGCCCGCCGTGACGTAATAGCGGTCCTGCGCCGGTCGGCGGGTGTCCGGCACGTCGGCGCGGGAGCGGTTCGAAATGGGAGGTGCCGGCTGTTCGCAAATCGCCTCGGAGCGACTGTGCTCGCCGAGCTACCGGTCCACCTCGCCCATAATCGTGTCGAGGCTCCCGAGCGTCGCGATCAGGTCGGGGATGTAGCCGCCGCGGGTCATCTCGGGGAGCGCCTGGAGGTGCGAGAAGGAGGGGCCGCGGATCTTGAACCGCGCGGGCGAGTCGGTGCCGTCCGCGCGGATGTAGATCCCGAGTTCCCCTTTCGCGGCCTCGACGGCCCGGTAGACCTCGGTGTCGTCGTCCGGTTTGAGCGTGCGGGGGACGTTCGCCTGGATCTCTCGGTCCGCCTCGGGCCAGTCTTCGAGCAGCTCGGCGCACTGCTCGACGATCCGCGCGGACTGCTCGATCTCGCGGAGGCGGACGAGCAGCCGCGCGAAGTTGTCGCCGTCGGGCTGGGTGACGACGTCCCACGCCAGTTGGTCGTAGTAGCCGTAGGGGTCGTCGCGGCGGAGGTCGTAGTCGACCCCGGAGCCGCGAGCGACGGGGCCCGTGCAGCCGTAGGCCTTCGCCGTCTCCGCGGAGAGGACGCCCGTGTCGACCGTCCGCATCTGGATGACCTCGTTGCCGGTGAGGAGGTCGTGGTACTCCGCGAGCCGCGTCGGCAGGTCGTCGACGAAGTCGTAGACCCGCTCGAAGAACTCCTCGCGCGGTTCGGGGAGGTCCCAGGCGACGCCGCCGAGCCGGAAGTAGTTGAACATCAGCCGCTGGCCGGTGAGGTCTTCGAGGATGTTCTGGATCCGCTCGCGGTCCTTGATCGCGTACATAAACGTCGCCGTGAAGTCGCCGATGACGTCGAGCGCGTACGCGCCGACGGCCAGGAAGTGCGAGAGCATCCGCGAGAGCTCCGCGGCCATTGTCCGGATCACCTGCGCGTACTCCGGGACATCGATGTCGGCGAGTCGCTCGGCCGTCCGAGCGTAGGCCCACTCGTTGAGCAGGCCGGCGCCGCCCCAGTCCCACCGGTCGGGGTACGGCATAATCTGGTGGCGGTAGGTCTTCGACTGGCACATCTGCTCCTCGCAGCGGTGGATGTAGCCGATATCGGGCTCGACGTCGACGACCTGCTCGCCGTCGAGGGTCACCTCCAGGTGGAGGACGCCGTGGGTCGCGGGGTGGTGCGGCCCGATGTTCAACAACAGGGTGTCGCCCTCGCGGTCGTCGTCCTGGATCGGATTGACGTTCTCCGTGTAGGGGACGATCTGCGGCCGGTCCCGGTCGTAGTCCCTCGACAGCGGGTGCCCCTGCCACGTCTCGGGCAGGAGCAGGCGCCGCAGGTCCGGGTGGTCGTCGTACTCGATCCCGATCAGGTCGTAGGCCTCCCGCTCGTGCCAGCCAGCGGTCGGAAAGACCGGTGCCGCCGACTCGCTCGCGGGGTCGTCCAGCGGCGCGGGCACGACGACGCTCAGTTCGGCGGTGGGGTCGTCGTACCGCTTGAGGTGGTAGATGGTCTCGTAGCGGTCCTCGTACTGCTGGGCGGTGGCACACGAGCAGTGATCGAAGCCCGCCTCGTCGCGGAGGTAGCGGAGGGCGTCCTGGACGGCGTCGGGGCGGATCACGACGCCGGGCGCGTGGAGGTGGTCGTCGCGGCGGACCGAGAACCGCTCGTCCAGGCCGCGGATCGCGGCCTCGGCGGAAGGACGGGACCGCGCGTCGGGCGAAACCGATTCGGCGGGGGACGCGGAGGGGGGTCGCATACGCACGTGTTCGGAACGGGAGTGCCTGGAATTACTGCCTCAAAGGTGAGGAGTATTTTTATTTGTCGCGCGAGACACCGGTCCCGATGCGCTCGGTCCGACTCCGACTCGATCTGCCCGCGGCGTACGTCCACCCGATGCACGCGTTCGTCGCCGACACGCCCGGCTTCCGGGAGACGCGGCTGCGACACTGGAACCCCTCGGTCGGCGAGCGGAACACGCTCGTGTTCTTCGTCGACGGCGATGACGAGGCCGCCTACACCGACGCCCTGGCGGACCAGCCCTCGATCGCCGAGTACGAGACCGCGGCGGCGGAGGGCCGGCGCGGCTTCCACCTGGCCGTCACCGAGGACCAGCGGACGGCCGACGCGCGGCTCACGGCGGCGTTCCTCGGCACCGGCGTCGTCGTCGTGCCGCCGATCGTCTACCGAGAGGACCGCGCGATCGACGTCTCGCTTGTGGGGGCGAGCGGCGAGCTGACCACGGCGATCGACGGCCTTCCGGGCGACGTCGACGTGACCGTCCGCCGCGTCCGCCCCTACGACGGCCGGGTGGCGGATCCGACGGCCGCGCTCACGCCGCGGCAGTTGGCGGCGCTCGAAGTCGCGGTCGACATCGGGTACTACGCGAGCCCGCGCGAGGCGACGCTCGACGCCGTGGCGGCGGAACTCGACTGCGCGGTCGGGACCGCGGCCGAACACCTCCGGAAGGCCGAGGCGACCGTACTGCGGCAGGTCGTCGCGTCGGTCCCGGGCGGGCGCCGGTGAGAAGGGAGTCGCTCAGTCGCCGCCGACGGCGCACGCCTCGGTGTACTCGACATCTTCGATGGTCCCGATCGGGTCGTCGCCGCAGACGGGGCAGTCGGGGGTCCGCTGGTAGGGCACCGTCTCGAAGGAGAGGTCCATCGCGTCGTAGAAGAGCAGTCGGCCCTCCAGCCCCTCGCCCGCGTCCAGGACCAGTTTCACGGCTTCGGTGGCCTGGATGCAGCCGACGGTGCCCGGCAGGACGCCGAGAACGCCCGTCGTCGCGCAGTCGGGGACGGTCCCAGGCTCCGGCGCCTCGGGGAACAGACAGCGGTAACACGGCCCCTCGGGCGTGAGCGTCGTCATCTGGCCCTCGAACTTGTAGATCGCGCCGTGAGCGATCGGGATATCGTGGATCCGACAGAAGTCGTTCAGGAGGTAGCGCGTCGGGAAGTTGTCGGAGGCGTCGACGACGACGTCGTACTCGGGGACGATCTCGGCGACGTTCGTCTTGTCGAGCCGCGTCTCGTAGGTCTCGACCGCGACGTCGGGGTTGAGATCGGCGACGAAGTCGGCCGCGCTCTCGACCTTCGGGCGACCGACGTCCGCGTCGGCGTGGACGATCTGGCGCTGGAGGTTGCTCCGCTCGACGACGTCGTCGTCGACGACGCCGAGGGTGCCGACCCCCGCGGCCGCGAGGTACTGGAGGACCGGCGAGCCCAGCCCGCCCGCGCCGACGACGAGCACCCGCGCGCCGAGCAGCCGCTTTTGGCCGTCCGGACCGACCTCGTCCATAATGATGTGTCTGGAGTAGCGGTCCAGCTGCGTGGCGTCGAGGGAAAGGGACATACGCGTACTGGGAGGTCGAGGGGGATAACTTCTCGTGGAACCGGTCGGCTACGTCGGCTCCCGTCGTCCCCGCGACGAGACCGAACGGGACCGGTCGGAGGGAGACGTACAGACGCGACTATCCGCGACTGTCAGCGCCGGCGTCGGGTCACTCCGCACAGCAGGCTTCGGCCTCGTCGGCGTCGCCCTCGGCGGGGTGGGTCTCCGGCGCGTCGTCGGTGAGTTGATACAGGTTCTGGCGCGCGTCCGCGAAGTAGACGTCTTCGTCGACCACGTCGATGTCCTCGAGCCGTTCGAGGGCGTACCGGACCGTCCGTGCGGAGAGCATCGACTCCTGCACGATCCCCTTCTGGGTCAGCGGGCCGTTGTACTCGAGTACTTTGAAGACGAGCTTCGCGCTCGGCGGGAGGTCGTCGAGACTCTCCTGTTCTGCCTCTGCCATCGGTACGAATCGAGAAGGCGAACGGTCATAAACCTTCGCGAGTCGGGACGGCGAATCGGGACGATAACGGAACGATAGCGGGTGACAACGGTGTAATCGCGTTTCGGCCGACCGCTCGCTCGATCGATCTGATCGACCGTCCGACTCTTTCGGCGCGCCTAAAATCCGCAACGACTATACGGTGGATTAGGTTTGCCTAAATTATGGGAACGCCAGACGGATCGCGACGCGTCACGCGCCGCCGGTATCTCGCCGGCGGGAGTGCCCTCCTCGCGAGCGGACTGATCGCGGGGTGTGCCGGAAGCGACGGGGGGACAGACCCCTCGACGGACGACGGAACCGATTCGGGAGCGGGCGGCGCCGAATCGTCGACCGCCGAAGCGACGGCGACGGGCGAGGGAAGCGACGGGTCCTACACCGCGTCGCTGTCGCCGGTCGGGACAGTGCGCTTCGAGTCGGTCCCGGAGAACGTCTTCACGATGTACAATCAGTACGCGGATATGCTGGTCGCGCTGGGGCGCGGCGACGCCGTCAACTCGATGTTCGTCCCGGAGATGGCGGGTCCGACGATGAACCGCTACTACGAGCGCCTCGACGGCGTCGCCTTCGAGTGGGACGGACTCCCGAACCCCTACGACGACTTCTCGAAGGAGTTCTTCTACGGCCTCGACAGCGACCTCCACCTGCTGGACCCGGCGTGGGCCGTGACCCAGGACGGGTGGAACCGGAGCGACGTTGGGGAGCTCACCGACAACCTCGGGCCGTTCCTCGGGAACTTCTACAGCGGGACCCACGGTACGCCGCCGGAGCCCTACGCCGAGGGGTACCAGTACTACACGCTCTGGGAGCTGTTCGGGCGCGTCGCCGACGCGTTCGGCGAGCGGGAGCGCTACGAGCGACTGGCCGCGGTCCACGAGGACCTGCTCGCGCGGATCCGCGCGGACCTCCCGCCGAAGTCCGAGCGGCCGACGGCCGTGCGGGTCACCCTCGGCGACGGGCAGTTCTGGACCTACCACCTGAATCGCCCGGGGTACTGGCTCGCCGACACGCGCCCGCTCGCCGCGAACGACGCCTTCGGGAGCGAGACCTGGGACGGGCTCTGGGGCTCGGTCGGCTACGAGACGATGGCGGAGGCCGACCCCGACGTCATCCTCCACCTGTGGGGAGTGACGCCCCGTTACGAGATGGCGTCGGTCCGCGATCGCCTCCGCTCGCACCCCGTCGGAAGCGACCTGACCGCCGTGCAAAACGACCGCGTCTACGCCCAGGGGATGCGCTACCAGGGGCCGCTGATGAACCTCTTCCAGATCGAGATGACGGCGAAGCAGCTCTACCCCGACGTCTTCGGCGAGTGGCCCGGGTACACGGACGGCGAGGCGTACCCCGAGATCCCGCCGAGCGAGCGCCTCTTCGACCGGTCCCGCGTCGCCGAGATCGTCACCGGGGCGTAGCGGAGCGAGGCGGCACCGAGCGGACGCCACGCTTTTGCGGCGACCCGCCCTACGGGTCGGAGATGACAGACGGCGCGAAGATCGCAGACGTCGGCGACGTGCCCGAGTCCGGGTCGTATCTCTTCACGGCGGAGGACGCCTTCACGAACGAGACCGAACTCATCCTGGTGCGGTGCGAGGAGGAGCCGGGGATCGCCGCCTGGCCCAACACCTGCACGCACCAGGAGCAGGCGTTCGACCGCGGCGACGGCGCGGCGATGCGCGACGGGAAGATCATCTGCCCGCGCCACGGGTCGCTGTTCGACGCCTGCGACGGCGGCTGCGACAACGGCCCCGCCGCCGGGACCGAGCTCTCGGACGTCGAAGTCGCCGTCGAGGACGGCGCGGTGTTCCTCAGCGACGACAACTACACGTTCCTGCACGCCGGCGGCACCGGCGGCGACGAACCGGGATCGACCTCACACATCTCGTTTTGACCTCAGCGGTCAGAACACGGCTTCGCCGGGCAGAAGGTCCCGGTGACAGGTCCGACACGCGGTGAAGCCGTACCGGTCGAAACACCGTGTCTCGTGTTCGCACAGTTCACACGTCGTGCTCTCGCCGAGCGTCGGTCCGGGGTTCGTCTCCCGCCGGTACGGGCTGATCGAATTCTGTTCGGTCCGCGGCCGCGACGAGTCTAGCATTTCGTGGCGAATCGTATGATCTCGACACGCATAACCCTATTTTACGATAATCGATCGTGGTGAAAATATTTACTCGCAGCGTGTTCCCCGTTGCGTTCGGTTCGTTGATATTTCCGGGAAGAGTCCGTCCGCGAGCTACTCGGCTTCGAGTTCGATCGCCGGCCGGAACGGCACGGCCTGTTTGTGCGCCTCGACGTCTACGCCTTCCCGCTCGACCACGACCTCGGCGTCGAACTCGCGGCCGAGGAAGTCGGCGGCGCGCTCGTAGGCCGCGGCCTCGTCGAGGGCCGCGAGGGCGTCGAGGTCGGCGTCCTCGCGACCGCGGGCGAACTCGATCAGTTCGCCGACGAGGTCGTTGACGGCGTCGCCGCGCTCGCGGAGGTCGGGGTCCTGCATCACCTCGCCCATCACCGCGCCCTGGTCGGCGCCGACCTCGGCGACGGTCCCGAAGACGTCGTGCTTCCAGCCGGCGGCGACGGTGATCCGGATGCGGTCGGGGTCGGCCTCGGGGACGTCCTCGTCGGCGTTCTCCAGCGACTGCTGGATGCCCTGGACGTCCTCGACGAGCCGCTCGATCTGCGTCTCGGCGACCTCGACCTCGCGGTCGAGGAGCGCGGCGTCGACCTCCGGCCACGGGGCGTCCTCGGCGGGCGTGCCGGTCAGCCGCTCGTGGAGTTCGTTCGCCAGGAACGGGACGAACGGCGCCAGGAGGCGCAGGCGCGTCTCGGCGACCTCGCGGAGCGTCCACCGGGCCGCGGGTCGGGAGCGGTCCGTCCGTCGGCGGTACCACCGCAGGTCCTCCTCGAAGTCGTAGAAGGCGGCCTGGCTCGCCGTCCGGGTCTCCGATCCCTCCATCGCGTCAGTGACCTTCGCGACCGTGCGCTGGAGCCGCGAGAGGAGCCAGCGGTCGGCGGTGTCGAGGTCGGGTCGCTCCTCGGGGCCGGGCTCGTCGACGACGTCCCGGACGCGGTTCCAGAACCGCTCCAGCTGATTCCGGACGGAAGCGACCTGCTCGGCGCGCCAGTCGTAGTCCTGCCAGGGCTCCGCCGAGTTGAGGAGGAAGAAGCGGACCGTGTCGGCGCCGTACTCCTCGATGGCGTTGCCGGGGAGGACGACGTGGCCCTTCGAGGAGGACATCTTCTCGCCCTCCAGCAGGCCCATCCCCATAATGACGATTCCCTCGGGCCACTGGTCGGGGTCGAACAGCTCGGCGTGGTGGAAGAGATAGAAGGTGAGGTGATTGGAGATGAGGTCGTTCGCGGAGAAGCGGTAGGTGACGGGATACCAGTAGAGCCACTCCGAGCGGAGTTCCAGCGCCCGCTCGTCGGGGTCGTCGACCGCGTCGGGACCGTAAAAGAGCGCGTCGAAGAACTCCCGGTCGAGGTCCTCGACGGGGATCTCAGCCAGTCGGTGGGCGATCGTGTAGTACGCCATGTAGATCGTCGAGTCCGACAGCGGCTCGATGACGAAGTCCTCGTCCCACGGCAGGCGGGTTCCGAGCCCGTAGTTCCGGATGCATGGCCACTCGTTGAGCCAGTCGATCGTGTGGTCGTACTCGCCGCGGGTGTTCTCCGGGATCGCCTCCATCTCCGCGACGGCGTCGTGGGCCAACTGCTTCCAGTCCTCGTCGTTGTAGCGGAGGAACCACGTGTCCTGCTCGGCGACGACGACGTCGCCGCCGCACCGGCAGACGACCTCCTCGGAGAACTCCTGCATCGTCCCGAAGGCGCCCTCGTCGCGGTAGGCGTCCTTGAACCGCCCGCGGACGTCCTCGACTACCTCGCCGGCGAACTCGCCGTACTCGTCGTTCAGGACGCCGCGGTGGAACTCGCTGTTGTAGAGCTCCTTCGTCGCCGCCTCCAGGTCGGGGTCGGCGCTCGATTCGATGCCCGCCTCCTCGACCGCGGTCTTGGCCGGGATCTCGCCGTAGCCCTCGATCGAGAGGATCGGCACGGGCTCGATCGCGTCGACGTCGGCGGGGTCGATCCCGTACTCGCGCATCCGCTCGTCGTCTTCCTTCGCCTCCCGGAGCGCGACGTAGTCGTCGGGCGAGTGGGCCGGCACCGACATCACGACGCCCGTGGCGTTCTCGGCGTCGACGAAGTCGGCGGGGAGGACGAGCACCTCGTCGCCGGTGATCGGGTTCGCCACGCGCTCGCCGACGAGGTGTTCACCGGAGACGGTTCGTTTGGGGACGACCTCGTGGCCCTGCAGTTGGAGCTTTTCCACCGCCGGCGCGGAGACGAACCACTCCTCGTCGTTGACGTCGGCGATCACGTAGTCGGCGTCGGGGTCGATGTAGGCGTTCGTGACCCCCCGGACGGTCTCGGGCCGGAGCGTCGCCATCGGGACGACCGTGTCGCCGTGGCCGAAGCGAATGAGCGTGTACTCCTGGAACTCGGCCTCCTCGCCTTCCAGCAGGTCGTGGGTCGTGACGGGCTGTTCCTCGTTGGTGCAGTACTTCACGGGGTGGAGGCCCTTCTCCAGGCGGCCGCGGTCCCGCAGCGTCTCGTACTGCCAGGTGATGAACTTCGAGTAGCGGTCGTCGTTGGTGGTGAACTCCCGCCGCCAGTCGATCGAGAGGCCGAGGTCCTTCATCCCCTTCTTGTAGTGGTCCTCGATGAAGTGGCGGGCGTAGCCCATCGGGGTTTCGAGGTCCTGAAGGGTGTCCTCGGCGACGTTGTAGGTGTCCCGAAGCACCGACAGTTGCTCTTCTTCGCCCTTCTTCAGGCGCTCGACCGCGCCGATGATCGGCGTGCCGGTGACGTGCCAGGCGATCGGAAAGAGGACGTTGTCGCCGCGCTGGCGGCGGTATCGGGCGTAGACGTCGGGGACGGTGTAGGTGCGGGCGTGGCCGATGTGCATCCCGCCGCTGGGGTAGGGATACGGGACCGTGATGAACGTTGGGTCCTCGTCGGCCTCGGCGGGGTCGGCCTCGTACCGACCCTCCTCGGCCCACCGCTCGCGCCAGCGCGCTTCGAGTTCCTGTGGGTCGTACTCGTCCATACCTGTTCCCTGACGACGCCGGCGTAAAATATCTCCTAACTCCGCCGCGCCGAACGGACAACGCTAAGGCTGCCGCCGGACGCCTTCGGGTATGCACGCAGACGCGGTCGTCCTCGACATCGACGGCGTCCTCGTCGACGTCGCCGACTCCTACCGGCGCGCGATCGTCGAGTCCGTCGAGCGCAGGTATGGAAAGACGATCGACCGCGAGGACGTCCAGTTCTTCAAGGACGCCGGCGGCTTCAACAACGACTGGGACGTGACCTACGCGGCGGCGCTGTATGTCCTCGTCGACGAGCGGCGCCCCCTCGACCTCGACGCGTTCACCGACCGGATTGAGGCCGCGGGTGGCGGTCTCGACGCCGCCGAGTCGGTCGCCGAATCCCACCTCGACGACGAAGCGTGGGAGGCCGTCCGTGCCGAGTGGAACCGCGAGGACCTCCGGGACGTCTTCCAGGCGCTCTACCTCGGCGCGGACCTCTACCGCGAGCTCGAAGGCGGCGAGCCGCCGGTCGAGGCCGCGGGCTACATCCACGACGAGCCGGTGCTCGTCGAGCGCGGGACGCTCGACCGGCTCGGCGAGCGAGTCCAGGTGGGCGTCCTCACGGGTCGGCCGGCCGCCGAGGCCGACATCGCCCTGGAGCGCGCCGGGCTCTCGGTCCCCGCGGACCACCGCTTCACGATGGACGACTGGGAGGAAGGAAAGCCGCACCCGAACGCGCTGACGACGCTCGCGGCGCGGTTCGACGCCGACGCGGTCGCGTTCGCCGGCGACACCCTCGACGACGTGAAGACCGCCGTCAACGCCGCCGAGGCGGACCCCGACCGGACGTACCACGGGATCGGCGTCCTCACCGGCGGGCTGACCGGCGAATCCGGCCGGGAGGCCTTCGAGGCCGCCGGCGCCGCGGCCGTCGTCGACTCCGTGAACGACCTCCCGGATCTGTTGTTCGGAGAGTGAGACTGGGATCGACCCCGAGAGGGGCCACCGCACGCGACGAGTAGGCTTATCTTCCCGGTGGCCGACAGTCCGACGATGGACGCGCTCCGACTCGAACGGCTCGCCTGGGCGGTCGTCTTCGCCGCCGTCGTCGCGGTCTTCGGGACCCTGCTCGTCGTCCCCGACCCGACCGGGGCGGTGGCGGCCGGCGTCGCCCTCGTGGCCTTCGCCGTCGTCAGCGTGCTCGCCGCGCGCTTTGCGCTCGGGTCGATCCCTCGCGACGCGGTCGTCGGCGACCAGACCGCCCGGTATCTCACCTTCTTCGTCGTCGCGCTCGCGCTGCGGGTCGCGCTCGGCACGCTCGGCTTCGGCGGGTTCGCGGGCGCCGCCGTCGCCTTCGGCGCCGCGTGGCTCGCGGCGATGTGGGGCGAGCGCCTGAATCCGAAGCGCTGGGGCGAACGCGGGGAGGGCGCCGCGTGAGCGGGGAAGACGCGAGCGGCGGAGACCGACCCGACGGACCCGAGGCGGACGGAGCGAGCGCCGCGGGGAGCGACGGCGGATTCGAACGCGGCGTCGCCCACCACTTCCTCCGGTTCGTCTCCGTCGTCCTCGCCGTCGACGCGCTCGGACTGGGCGTGTGGTGGCTTCTACCTCCCGAGGCGTCGATCCGAACGGTCGTGCTCGTCGGGACGCTGATCGTCGCTCCGTTGCTTGGGTTCCTGCTCGTGTACGCGCCCACGGTGTCGCGGTCGCGAGCGCGGAGTTGAGGCGCTTCCGACACCGGTAGGCGTCCCCGCACACCCAATCCTTTAGCGGGTCGCCGCCGACCCCTCGGTATGCGAATCGCACTGCTCGGCGGGACCGGCGACGTCGGCGAGGGGCTGGCGCTCCGGTGGGCCTACCACTCCGACCACGACGTCGTGATCGGCTCCCGCGACCCCGACGACGCGCACGACGCGGCCGACAGGTACGAACGCGCGGTCGCCGACCACGGCCGCGAGCGGAAGATCACGGGCTTCGAGAACACGATGGCGGCCGACCGCGCCGAGGTCGTCGTCCTCTGTGTGCCGCCGTACCACGTCGCCGACACGGTCGAGTCGATCGAAGGGAGCCTCGACGACGGCGACGTCCTCGTGACGCCCGCCGCGGGGATGAAGCGCGACGACGACGGCTTCCACTACCACCCGCCGAGCGCCGGCAGCGTGACCGCCCTCGTCGCCGACGCCGCGCCCGACGGCGTCCCCGTCGTCGGCGCCTTCCACAGCCTCGCGGCCGGCCGCCTCGCCGACCTCGACGCAGAACTGGGCGTTGACACGCTGGTGATCGGCGACGACGCGGACGCGAAATCGCGCGTAGCGGGCCTCGCGGAGGACATCGACGGCCTCCGCGCGCTCGACGCCGGCGGGCTCGCGAACGCCCCGGAGGTGGAGTCGCTGACGCCGCTCCTCGTCAACGTCGCCCGCGAGAACGACGGCCTCGGCGACCTCGGGGTCTCGTTCCGGTAGAATCAGAACCGATCGCGGAGTTCGAGGCGGAGATCGTCGAGGTCGCGGTCCTCCATCGCGAGCAGGACGAGCAGGTGATAGACTAAGTCGGCGCTTTCGGCCAGCAGCTCCTCGTCGTCGCCGTCCTTCGCCGCCAGGATAGTCTCTGTCGTCTCCTCGCCAAGCTTCTCCAAGACGGCGTTTTGCCCCTTCTCGTGGGTGAAAAGCGAGGCCGTGTAGGAGCCCTCGGGGAGCGTCTCCTTCCGGTCTTGGATCGTCGCGAAGAGCTCGTCGAGCACCTCCGCCGGCGGCGTGTCCGAGTCCATACGGGTGCGTAGGTCGGCCTCGGGGGAAGAAACGTCCGGTTCGGCGGGCGATCCGTGGCGGACGGCCGGGAGCGAACGACCGATTCAGGCCGGGTGGACGGTGATCCGCTCCTTCCGGTCGATCGCCTGCTCCAGTTCGTCGGCGATGGCGCTGCCGCGTGAGACCTGGATGTCGCCGCCGCGGCCCACCGTCGCGGTGAAGAGGTACTCGCCGTCGGCGCGGATCTCGACCGTCTCGCCGACGTGTTCGTCCATCCGGACGACGACGTGCCGGGAGGTGACCTCGGGCGTGACGACGATACCGTCGTCGCCGCCCGAGCCGCCGGCACCCGCGCCGGCGCCAGCCCCTCCGGCACCGCCGGCACCCCCGCGAGAGGGCTTCTCGTCGTGGGTCCGGACGTCGATGTCGATCCCCAGGCGGTCCTCGATGTCGGAGATCCGCCCGCCGCCCTTGCCGATCACGTAGGAGATGTCGTCCTCCTCGACGTAGACGACGGCCTCGTTCTGGCTCTTGAGTTCGACGTCGACGTGCCCCCGGGCGATCGAGCGGATCTCGCGTTCGATCTCCTGGCGGGCCAGGCGGTCGACGCCCGTCTCGCTCGCCCCCTCGTCGTCGCCGAGCGGGACGGTGATGACCTGGCGGTTGAAGGTGTAGATCTCGTACTCCGGTTTCCCGGTCTCGAAGTCCGCGACCTGGATGACCGGCCGCGCGAGATCCTCGGCGGTGAGGCCCTCGGGGACTTTCACTTCGGTCGTGACGTCGTAGACGGTGTCGACGCGGCCGTCCTCGATGTAGACGACCGTGTCGACGACCTGCGGGATCATCCCGAGTTCGACGCGGCCGACCAGTCGCTGGAGGGCGTCGATCGCGCGAGTGGCGTGGACGACGCCGACCATCCCGACGCCGGCCAGCCGCATATCCGCGAAGACGCCGAAGTCCTTCGTCTTCCGGACCTCGTCGTAGATGGTGTAGTCCGGGCGGACCAGGAGAAGGGAGTCGGCGGTCTTCTCCATATCGCCGCCGAGCGCGGTGTACTGGGTGACGTCGGGGCCGACCTGGAGGTCGCGGGGCTTTTCCATCGTCTTCACCGCGTAGTCGGCGTCGGTGAGGAACTCCGCGACTGCCTGGGCGAACGTGGACTTCCCGGCGCCGGGCGACCCCGAGATGAGGACGCCGCGCTGGCGTTCCTTGAGTCGGTCCCGGAGCTCGTCGGCGAACTCGTAGTCGTCGAGGTCGGTCTTGACGATCGGCCGGACGGCGGTGATCTCGATGCCGTCGGCAAAGGGCGGCCGCGCGACCGCGATGCGGTAGTCGCGGAACTGGACGATGCTCATCCCCGGCTCGGAGAGTTCAAGGAAGCCCTCCGAGCTGGTACGGGCGGTCTCTTCGATGTCGTCGGCCCACTCCTTCATCTGGGCTTCGTCTGTGACCTCGTCGCGGATGGTCTGGTAGGACATCTCGCCGATGGCGCCGCGCTTGGCCTTCGGTCTGGTGCCCGTCTTGAGGTGGACCGACATCGTCTGCTCGTCGAAGAACTCCTCGATGACGAGGCCGCCGGAGCCGCGGACGCGCGGCTCGACGTACTCGACGTCGAGGCCCTTCGCCTTCGCGACCTCCGACTGGACGACGTCGCTCGTCAGGAGCGTCGCGTCCTCGTCCTCTGCGACCTCGCGGATGAGCGCGTCGACGTCGCCCTCGTGGGCGCCGGTGGCCTCGCTGGGCTTGGTCCGCCGGCCGACGTAGCGGACGGTGACGTCGCCGTCGTCCGCGAGCCCGGCGAGGCGCTGGAGCTCTTCGAGCCCGGCCCAGCCGGTGTCGAGGCCGTCGTTGGCCTGCGACTCGAGTTCGCCGACGACGGCCTCGGGGACCAACACAGTCCCGCCCTCGCCCGACTCGACCCGCTCGGACACGCGACCGTCGACGACCGCGCTCGTGTCCGGCACTATCTTCATATCACCGCGTTCGCCCGGCGGACGGATAAGGGTATAGACTGGGACTCGAAAGAGCGCGGAACAGTCCCTTCGAGATCAGTCGTCGGCGGACGCCGGCGCGGCGATCCCGTCGCCGTCGCCGAACTCGAAGCCGCCGAGGGAGTCGGCCGCGTCCGTGCGGTGCTCTTCGAGGACCTCGAAGGCCCCGACGAGGCCGTCGAGGCCGTTCGCCCGGTCGGAAAGCGTCGCGGCCTGGTCGTCGAGTTCGTGGAGGGACTCGGACTGCTCGGCGGCGTCGTCGACCGCGGCGGCCGTCTGCGCCGTGGTCTCCTCGGCGATGTTCGCGACCTCGTCGACGCGCGCGGAGACGTCCTGGGCGGACTGGGCCTGCTGGTCTGTGGCGTCGCTCACCTCGCGGATGGAGGCGTCGATCCCCTCGATGTCGTCGACGATTGACTCGAACTCCGCGATCGCCTCCGAGACCGTATCGACGCTTGATTTGACCTGCTGGTCGGTCTCGCGCACGGTCGCGAGCGTCTGCTCGGAGCGGGCGGTGACCTCCTCGATGAGCGTCGAGACCTCCTCGGCCGAGTCGCGGGTCTCCTCGGCCAGGTCCTTGACCTCCTGGGCGACGACCCCGAAGCCGTCGCCCGCGTCGCCGGCGTGGGCCGCCTCGATCGAAGCGTTGATCGCCAGCAGATTGGTCTGGGAGCCGATCTCGTCGATGAACGCCGCGATCTCGTCGATCTCCTCGATCTGGGCGGCGAGCTCCTCGACGGCCGCGGCCGTCTCCTCGATCTGGGTCTCGACCGTGTCGAGTTCGTCCATCGCGCTCGTCGCGACGTCCCGGCCCGCGCGGCCCCGCTCGGCGGCGCGCTCGGCCGAGCCCGCGACCTCGTCGGCGGAGGCGGCGATCTCCTCGACCGTCGCCGAGAGGGTCGAGAGCTCTGAGGCGACGGTCCCGAGGTGGTCGGCCTGCTCGTCGGCGCCGGCCTCGATCTCGTCGACCGCGGCCGCGACCGCCTCGCTCGACTCGGTCGCGCGCTCGACGTGCCGCTGGGCCTCGTCGCTCATCGCGGCGACCTGGTCGGCGAACGCCTGGACGTCCGCGATCGTCTCCGAGAGCGTCCGGACGAACTCGTTGTACGAGCGGGCGACCTCGCCGTAGCGGTCGTCCTCTTCGGCCAGCTCCTCGGCGGGCATCAGCGCCGTGAGGTCGCCCTTCCGAGCGCGCTCTGTGGCCTCGGCGAAGGCGTCGACGAGCCGCTGGAGCGCCCGCGTGTGGGTCGTCAGATCGGTCGCCATCCGGCCGAGCGAGTCGCCGAACGCCCCCGGGAGCCGCTCGTCGAGGACCGGATCGTCGAAGTCCCGATCGGCCATCGCTGTCGCCTGGGCGGAGACCAACTGGAGGTGCTCGTACATGTCGGCGAAGTCGTCGACGAGCTGTGCCACCTCGTCGTCGCCGTCGGTCTCGGGCGGCGGCGTCGAGAGGTCGCCCGCGGCGACCGCGGCGGCCGACGTCGAGAGCGCGTCGATCGGCTCGACGACGTCCCGGCGGACGACCAACACGGTGTTCAGAAACGCTACGAGCGCCGCGAGCAGGAGGCCCAGGGACAAGAGCGTCTGGGTCCCGCCGCTCGTGACGAGCGGCAGGCCGGCCTGGGCGATCGAGATGCCGAACTGGATCCCGACGGCGGTGAGCACCTTCCGAGCGACCGACCGGGAGACGCCGAGAATGTCCATCGTCCCCCACAGGAGCCGTTCGTACGATTCGAGGAGCATACGAAGTCGATGCCGACGGGTATCTATAAGGCCACGATCCGTTTTCAGTTTTCGATAACGCGAAGCGCTGAGAATCGGTTGACGGTATTAATGTTCGCGTTCAAAGATCAAATTTGATATTTCAGGTCAGAATACGACCGCCGGCCGTCGCGGCCGGACGGCTACCGCTCCTGGTACCAGGACGCGAACTTCGCGAAGGCGCGGCCGCGGTGGGAGACGGCGTTCTTCGCCTCGGCGCTCATCTCGGCGAAGGTCGTCCCGTCGTGCTCGAAGATGGGGTCGTAGCCGAAGCCGCCGTCGCCGCGCGGTTCGACGATCCGTCCCCGGACGGATCCGGTGAACAGCTTCACCGGGAGGGGGTCGTCGGCGTCGTCCGCGTCATCGTCGGCCCCGACGGCCGCGGCCGCCGCGCGGTCCTCGCGGTCGACGGGGTCGGGGCTCGCGTCGAAGGCGTCGCCGTCGCAGTACGCCAGCACGCAGCGGAACGACGCCCGGCGCGGGGCGTCGATCTCGCGTGCGACGAGCCGCTGGACGGTCTCGATCCCCAGCGTGTGCTCGACGAAGGCGGAGTACGGCCCGGGGAAGCCGTCGAAGCCCTCGACGAACAGGCCGGCGTCGTCGACGAGGACCGGCTCGCCGGCGTGGCGGTACGCCTCGCGGGCGCCCCGGACGGCGATCGGGCCCAGTTCCGCGGCCTGGATCTCGGTGTAGTCGTAGTTCAGTTGTTCGACCGCGTCCAGGTACTCGCGCGCCTCCCGCACCTTGCCGGAGTTGGTCGTGACGTAGCGGAGCATTCGCCTGTACTGGCCGGCGTCGGGAGAAAGTCCCGTCGGTTCTCGCTCCGATTCGGAGCTAACGCAGAGCGGGTCGAAGGCCCCGAAAATCAGTCGACGATGACCTCGACCGGCCCCTCGTCCTCGTCGTCTTCGGTCTCGGCGCTCCCGCCGGACTGCTGTTCCTGCCAGAGGAGCGCCCCGACGACGACGAGCGCGATCCACGACCGCCAGTTCGCGAGGTTGAGGGTGTAGCCGATGCCGAACGGCTTCTTCACGAGCATCCCCTCGCCCGGCTGCCAGTACGACGAGAGGAGTCGGCCGATCGACGGCCGCTCGAAGTTGTACGGGATCCCGAGAATCTCGCCCTGTTTCGGTTTGTCTGCCATACCGTCGGGTACGCCGGGCGGTAATAAATCGTTTTGGCATCCGAAGGCGGT
Source organism: Halobellus sp. MBLA0158 (assembly GCF_041477585.1). Taxonomy (NCBI): domain Archaea; kingdom Methanobacteriati; phylum Methanobacteriota; class Halobacteria; order Halobacteriales; family Haloferacaceae; genus Halobellus; species Halobellus rubicundus. Next base: position 702,514 of record NZ_JBGNYA010000001.1, on the reverse strand, counting down.
CTGCCGATCGCTCGGCGCGAGTGTTTATATACGAACGGGCGGCCAGCGGCCGTGTGATCTGACCGACGCTCCCGCGTCGTCAGCGGTCGTTCGGCACAGCGACGCGGGAAACGACGAGAGCGACCGTGCCGACTGTTCGCCACAACACGAACGCGAAACGCCCGCGGTAGCTACTGGTACCGGCCCCGGCCCTCGACGTCGCGGAGTCGCTGCCGGACGGCGTCGTCGCCGACCGCGGCGTAGCCGGCCTCGAACGCCTCCAGCAGCGGCGCCGGGTCGGCCGCGGTGCCCGCGACGCTCTGCTCGAAGACGTGGAGGTCCATCGCGTGGTCCTCGACGTGGCCGGTGTGGTAGCCGAGGCCGAAGTCGATCAGGTACGTCCGCGCGTCGCCGACGCGGACGTTCCGGGTCGTGGGGTCGCCGTGGACGAACCCCGCGTCGTGGATCGTCGCGAGGTGGCGCCCGACGTCGCGGCAGCGGTCGGCGGTGAGCGCCGCCGCCAGGTCGCCGTCGCCGACGCGCTGGAAGACGAGCGTTCCCTCGGCCGGATCGACGTCGTAGACGACGGGTGTCGGGACGCCGGACCGCCGCGCGGCGCTCGTGAGCCGCGCCTCCGCGCGCGTCCGCTCGGCCCGGAGCCGGTCGTCCAGCGCCGGGTGTCGGTACGCCTTCGGCACGCGCTCTTTCACCACGCGGTCCGCCTCGATCGTGACGACCGCCTCCGCGCCGCGGATGGTTCCGGCCACCGCGGGGTCGCGGACGACCGACTCCGCGTCGCCGCGCCAGGTCACCGGCACCTCGTCCGGCCGGAAGTCCGGGTCGACCGACGACTCGGGGATCGAGAGCGTGTCGCCCGCCGCGTGCATCTTCGCGCCGAGCACGGCGATCATCCCCGCGTTGTCGCGGAGGAACCGCGGGTCGGGCGCGTAGAAGTCCGCCCCGCGCTGCTCGCACATCGATTCGAGCATCTCCCGGAGCCGGCGGTTCTGGCCCACGCCGCCGCCGAGGACGAGCTCGTCGGTCCCGGTGAGCGACAGCGCCCGCTCTGCGACTTCGGTGAGCATCGCGAAGATCGTCTCCTGGAGGCCGGCGCAGACGTCCTCGACGGGGACGCCCTCGTCGACCGCGTCCTTCGCGGCGGACATAATCCCCGAGAAGGAGAAGTCCATCCCCTTCACCACGTACGGGAGGTCGTAGTACTCGCCGTCGGCGGCGCGCCGTTCCACTTTGGGCCCGCCGGGGTGGGACCAGCCTAGGTGTCTGGTGAATTTATCGATCGCGTTGCCGACGCCGGTGTCCATCGTCTCGCCGAGGATCCGGTAGCGGCCGTCGTGGTATCCCAGGAGATGGGCGTTCGCGCCCGAGGCGTTCAGACACACGGGCGAGTCGAAGCCGGACTGGTGCCGCCCGATCTCCAGGTGCGCCACCATATGGTTGACGCCGACGAGCGGGACCGATAGCGTGCCAGCCAGCGACCGCGCCGCGGTGCCGACGACGCGGAGGCACGGCCCCAGTCCCGGACCGCGCGAGAACGCGACGGCGTCGATATCGAGACCCGGGCCGTCGCTCGTCTCGTCGGCGTGATCGAGGATCGCCGAGACGACCTCGGGGATCGCCGAGCCCATATGTTCGGCGGCCTCTCGGGGGTGAATCCCGCCGCTCTCGGGTTGATAGGCGTCGGACTCGATGACGACCGCCTCGGTGTCGGTGTCGTAAAGCGCGGCGCTGGCGGCCCAGGCGGTGCCTTCGATCCCGACGACGCGCATCGAAAAAAGCGTTCGCTACGGCCGACTCAGGCCTCTTCGGCCTCGGCGTCGGCGCCCTCGTCCGCCTCGATCTTGTTCCGGTCGAGCATATAGTCCTGCTCGATGTCGCGGGCGAAGTCCGGCGACTCGTAGACCTTCGCGTAGCCGACGGTCTTCCGCATCCCGAACTTCGTGTCGAGCTCGTGGATGACGACCTCGTCGGAGTCCTTGTTCAGCTTCGCCGCGAGGCTGTCGCGGACCGAGAGCCGCGACGGCGTCGCCTCTTCGTGAACGATCTCGAACCGGACGTCGGACCGATGCAACATCGGGTTCTCGTCCTCGGAGATAATGTCGATTTCCATGGTTCAGTTGTTCTACCATCCAGCCGAAAGGAGTAAAAGGATTTCGAAGGCCCGACTCGGGCGCGAAATCGGCTGAAACGTCGGAAACGGACGGTCGTATCGGCTTCGACTCCGACGGGGACGGGACTCACTCGGCGAGGCCGAGCGCCGCGAGCGCGCCGTCGACGTCGCCTTCCATCTCGGAGAGCAGCGACCGCATCTCGACTTTCGCCTCGGACGTGACCGCGACGGCGACCATCCCCTCGCCGGGCTGGCCGTAGACGACCGTCGCGCCCTCGGGGGCGACGAGCACCGCCGGGAGCGTCGCGAGGTCCTCCTCGCCCTCGACGACGATGGTGACGGGTTCGGGGTCGGCGACCGCGTCGGCCAGCGCGGTGAGGAGCGCCTCCGAGAGCGTGCCCGGTTTGTTGGCGACCTCGCGCCGGTGCTCGGGGTCGGCGAGGGCGTCCCGGATTTCCGCGTCGACTTCCTCGCGTTCGGTCCGGCCGTCGACCAGCGCGACCGCGGGGACGTGGCTCGCTTGCCGAAGGTGGTAGGTGACGACGTCGCCGACGGCGACGATGGGGCGTCCGGATTCGGAGAGCAGCTGCTCGGCGTCCTCGTAGACGGGGCCGAACGGCTCCTTGAACGAGCTCCGCAGGCTCGCGGGCAGCGAGAGCATCCGTGTCTCAGCGGACCTTCAGCGCGTAGCCGCCGGGCTCGTTGACGTTCATCTCCTCGGCGATCTCCGAGCGCTCGGGGTGCGTGATGACGACGTAGCCCGCCCAGTCCTCGGTGAGGCTGCTCGACCCGCAGTTCTCACACGCCTGCGCGTCGGCGTGGTTGATGTAGTGGCACTCCCGGCAGGCGAGACGGGACTCCGCCATCTATTCGCCCTCCGCGCCGGTCGTCGCCGTGTTGGCCTGGCGGTCCGCCTCCAGCCAGCCGTGCTTGCCGAGGCCGGGCTGCTTGGCGGTGAGGCCGATCTTCGAGTCGCGGGGGTTGCGCTCGTCGATGCTCTTCGTCACGACGCGGACCCGGACCGAGTCGCCGACGCCGAGCGTGCGGTTCGACTCGGTGGAGGCGAGCTGTTGGTTCTCGCCGTCGTAGGCGAGGTACTCGTCGGAGATCTGCGAGACGTGGAGCAGCCCGTCGACCGGCCCGATGCCGACGAACGCGCCGAACTCGACGACCTCGACGACCTCGCCGTCGACGACCTCCTGCATCGAGGGGTCGAAGGTGATCGCGTCGAACTCCGCCTCGTAGTAGACGCCGGCGCGGCCGGGGAGCACCGTCCCCTCGCCGATGTCGTGGACGTCGACCACGCTGACGACGCTGCCGACGTCTTCGTCCATCCGTCCTTCGAGCTTGTCCTGCAGGAGCCGTTTGACCCGCTGCGGCGTCACGTCCGCGAGGTGCTCTGGCGGCACCTCGACTGTGTCTTTGAGTCGTACCCGTTTGTACATACGTTATGGTTCTGTTATCTCCAATGTGTTTCGCCCCCTTAAACCGATTACGCGAACGCCGCGTTCGAGCAACCGGTCGCGGAGCGGCCTGTCGTTGGTGAGCGCGTAGTCGCCTTCCGCCTCGGCGAGTTCGACGACGGCGTCGTCGGCGTAGGACTCGCCGGTCTCGACGACCCGGCACCGCGAGACGAGGTCCCGACCGACGCTCGCGGCCGTCGCCTCGGTCCCGTTCCCGGATTCGGCGAGCTTCTCCAGCTCGGCGACGACCGAGCGGGGAACGGCCAGGTCGGCGTCGGCGCCGACGAGGCGGTCGAGCTCGTCGAAGACGCGGACGTCGAGTTCGACCGGCATCATCAGCGCGTTCGTGTCGAGTATCACCGTCGTCATCTCCTGTGTCTGCTATCGTGCGCTATCGTCCGTCGCCGACGCGACCCGCCGTCTGGCCGCTCACTGGAGCGTCCCGACGCCGATGAGCCGCCAGCGCGCGCCGACACGGCGGTTGATCGCGATCTTCGCGCCCGACTCGGCGCAGACGGGGCGCTTCAGCGCCACCTCGGCCTCGTCCGAGCGGGCGCTGGTGACCGAGCCGACGGTCGTGGCGGTCCCGACGGTGAGCATCAGCGGCTCGCCCGTCGAGATCTCCTCGACGCTCCCCTCGTCCTCGCCGACGATGCGGTCGAGCAGTTCGACGTCCATCGTGAACTGCTCGCGCGTGGGCGGGAGCGTCCCGGGCTCGCCCGCGACCTGTCCGGCGAGGGCGTCGCCCTTCGTGAGGCTCGGGTCGAGGCCCGTGCCGATGCCGCAGAGGCCACCGGGGCGGACCTCCTCGACCGACTGGCCGCCGGCCTGCAGCGAGCGGATCTCGGTCTCGATCGGCTGCCACTCCGAGGAGCCGCCCTCCTCGACCTCGCGGCCGGGGCGGAGTTCGAGCTCCTCGTCGACCGAGAGCTTGCCCTGCACGACGGAGCCGCCGACGACGCCGCCGGAGAGGTCCTCCCACGTCGTGCCGGGGCGGTTGATGTCGAACGAGCGGGCCGCGAAGAGCCGCGGGTCCTCGGTCTCGTCGCGCTCGGGCGTCGGGATCTCCCGCTCGATCGCGTCGATCAGGAGGTCGATGTTCACTTCCTGCTGTGCGCTGACGGGGACGATCGGCGCGTCCTCGGCGACGGTCCCGGAGACGAACTCCTGGATCTGCTCGTAGGACTCGACGGCGCGCTCGCGGTCGACGAGGTCGATCTTGTTCTGCGCGATGACGATGTTGTCGATGCCGATGATGTCCAGCGCCATCAGGTGCTCTTCGGTCTGGGCCTGCGGGACGTCCTCGGTCGCGCTCACGACGAGGACGGCGCCGTCCATGATCGCCGCGCCCGAGAGCATCGTCGCCATCAGCGTCTCGTGGCCCGGCGCGTCGACGAACGAGACCGTTCTGAGTACCTCCGTCTCCTCGCCGTCGGGGCCGGTCTCTTCGACCGTGTAGCACTCCGGCGCGTCGACGCCGGGAACCGTCCGGAACGTGGCGTCCGCGTAGCCGAGGCGGATGGAGATACCGCGCTTCATCTCCTCGGAGTGCTGGTCAGTCCACGAGCCGGACAGCGCCTGCACGAGCGTCGTCTTCCCGTGGTCGACGTGCCCGACGAGTCCGATGTTCACCTCCGGTTGTTGTGTTTGTTGTGTCACCATTGACCTCCTAGAGAGTAATCTTGGGTGCAATTCGCCGCGAGCGACTGATAAAGTTGCTGTTCTCGCCTCGTGCGGCGTTCTACGCGGGATCCCTTGCCCCCCGGGAGCGACGCTGTGAGCCGCGGTTTCCCCGTCAGTCCGAGAGCGCGCGTTCGAGGCTCGTCGCGACCGCTCGGGCCTTCTCCGCGAGCGGCTCGGAGATGGTCCCCGATGCGACCGCGGCGTCGAGTTCGTCGTCGTCGACGCGCTCGACCGTCCCGTCGGGGCGCTTGACCACGTCGACGTGGAGGTCGACGTACCGGACGGCGTCGGGGAAGCACTCGACGGGCGTGCAGACGTTCACGTAGGTCCCCTTCGATTCCCCGTCCTCGCCGCGGTAGACCGTCGGGTACCACCAGCGGCCCTCGCGGAACTTCGTCAGCGCCGTGTCGCCGGGCTCGCGCGAGGTCCCGAGCGCGTCGTAGGTGCCGCTGCTTTCGAGGGTGCGCTCGACCGCGACGGTGCCGTCTCCGTCCCAGTCGGTGACCTCGCCGCGGCCGAGCGAGAACGCCCGGCCGTCGGGCTTGCCGTGGACGATCTCGACGCGGTCGCCCGCGACGGGGCCGAACTGCCGGGCGACGGTCGCGAAGGGGAAATCGGTCCCGTCGTCCGAACCGCCGCCGATCCCGCGCCCGCAGAGCGCCTCCGCGAGGTCGACGCCGGCGCTCGCGGCCTCGCTGCCGGCCTTGGTGCGGTGGTGGCCGGGCATCGTCGTCTCGATCGCGCGGCGGGCGTCGTCGAGCGCGAAGCGGGACTCGCGGCCGAACCAGAGCCAGCGGCCGGCGGCGGGCGCGACGAGGGCGTCCGCCGGCGTCTCGGAGTCCCCCTCGTTGGCGCCACCGAGCACGGCGTCCAGGCGCTCCGCGCGGTCGGCGGCCCGCGAGAGCGACGCGTCGAGCGCGTCCATCTCGGCGCGGGTGGCGGCGTGGGACCACCGCAGGCCCCAGCCGTCGGGGACCGAGGTGTCGAGGAACTCCGTCATCCCCGCCAGTTCGCGCCCGGCCGCGTCGTCGCGCGTGTCGACCGTGATCCCGTCGCCGCCGCGGACGAGCGTCGCGAGCCCCGCCTCGGCGTGGACGTCGGTGCCGAGCGTCGCCCGGCGGTCGGCCCACGGCGGCGCGCTCTCGCGCACCTGCACGCGGATCGAATCGCCCGCGTCGACGTAGTCGTCCGTCTCGCCGTACGGGAGGAATCCCTCGCTCCCGCCGAGGTCACAGACCGCCCCGGAGCCGAGCGTGTCGGCCACCTCGGCATCGAATACCGCGCCGGGCGGCGTCGGATCCGACCAGGCGAAGGCGTCGCGGCCGACCGATTCGAGTTCGGCGGCGACGGTCTCGACCGCGTCGGAGTCGCCCTGGATTCCGACGCCCTGGCGGTCGTCCGTCGTCGCGACCGCGACGTCGTGGGCCTCGTCGCCGAAGTCGGCGTCGAAGCGCTCGCGGATCGGCTCGGACGCCTGGACGACCTCGTGGCCGGCGTCGAGGAGCAGCCGCGTGACGGCGGTGGTGTAGATGCCGCGAACGCGGACGCGCGGCGGGTCGCTCTCGGCGTGTTCGTCCGCCCCGACGTCGCCTTCCGCGTCGCCCCCGGTCACAGCGCGTCCTCGTCGCGGGCGAACCGCACGCGGCCGTCGACCGTGGGTCCGAGGGTGAGTTCGACGACATCCTCCGAGAGGATCCGACCGCCCTCGACCGGCACGCCCCAGGAGTCGAAGCGGAGGTAGCCGCGGAGGTCGCTCCCGTGGGTGAACAGGTCGAGGAAGGAGACGTCGTGTTCGTGGATCTCGTCGGCGCTGTGGGCCTTGTCCATATCCGAGTAGACGACGTCGGTCTCGAAGAACTCGCGGAGTCGGTCGGCGTCGCGGTCGACGGCCTCGCTGACGAGGTCGGAGGCCTCTCGGATCTCCTCGCGTGAGAGGCCGACCTCGCGGAGCGCCGCCTGCGTCCGTTGGTCGAAGTGCATCGTGGCTCCGGCTACGGGCGGGCGACGGTTTAATCCCACTCGTCGCGGTCGCGGGCTCGCCCGCGACGCGCCGGCGTCCGCGCATCCGCCGAAGAGGTTACGTGACGCGCCCCTGAATCCGACCACGATGCAAGACCGACGGGACCCGATCGAAGAGGCGTCGGACGGCTCGCTCGACCTCTACGACGTGGCGACCTGGGAGGTGCGGACCCGGGTCGACTGGGCGGCCGCGGTCATCTGGCGGGTCGCGGCCGGCTCCGCGCGGGTCGCGGTCGTCCTCGTCGCCTTCTTGCTCCTGCTCGGGATCGGTGGCCTCGCCGCCCTGACCGACCCCGAGATCGGCTTTCTCACCGCGCTGTCGGCGGTCCCCGCGATCGGGCTTGCGGCCTACGTCTACTCGACGGACGTCACGTCGAGCGAGCCGCTGTCGCTGCTCGTCGCGACCTTCCTGCTCGGCGTCCTGACGGCGAACTTCGCGGCGGTGCTCAACAGCCTCCTCAGGCCCTACTTCCAGGTGCTCGGCTTCCTCGGGACGGCGCTGTTCTTCTACCTCGTCGTCGGCCCCGTCGAAGAGAGCGTGAAGCTCCTCGCCGTGCGGCTCTACGCGTACACCGACGACCGCTTCGACGCCGTCCTCGACGGCGCCGTCTACGGCGCGATGGCGGGGCTCGGCTTCGCCGTCATCGAGAACGCGCTGTACATCACCCGGCAGATCCCGCCGGGCCGGGAGCTCGACTTCGGCCTCGGCCTGATCGGGATCGGCGGCGGCATCACCGCGGTGCGCGCGCTGGCGGGGCCGGGTCACGTCATCTACTCCGCGATCGCGGGCTACTACCTCGGGCTCGCGAAGTACAACCCCGGAAACCGGGGGCCGATCGTCGTGAAGGGGCTCCTCCTGGCGGCGCTCGTCCACGCCACGTACAACACGACCGTCGGGATCGGGACGGGGATCATCAGCGTCCTGACCGGGCTGTCCGGGCTGGCGCCGTACCTGGTGTTCGTGATCATCTACGACGGGATCTTCGGACTCTTCCTCCTGCGGAAGATCCAGCGGTACCGCGACAAGTACCACGAGGCGCACGCGCCGGCGGCCAACGAGTCCGACTTCGAGTCGGAGCTGACCGAGTTCGAATAACGGATCCTATTCGCCGACCGCGTCGGCGTAGCCCGAGACCATCTGCTCGACGTACTTCGCGACCACGTCGACCTCGACGTGGACGGGGTCGCCGACGGACTTCGTAGAGAGCGTCGTCAGGTCGTAGGTCGTCGGGATAATCGCGACGCCGAAGCGCTCGGGGCCCCGTTCGGCGACGGTGAGGCTGATGCCGTCGAGCGCGACGGAGCCCTTCGCGACGACGTAGCGCGCCACCGACTCGGGGAGGTCGAACTCGAAGACCCAGTCGTCGCCGATCCGCTCGATCCCCGTGATCTCGGTGACGGTGTCGACGTGGCCCTGGACGAGGTGGCCGTCGAAGCGCCCCTCGGCCGGGAGCGCGCGTTCGAGGTTCACCCGATCGCCCGCGTCGGCGTCGCCGAGGTAGGTCTTCTCGACGGTCTCAGCCGCGAGGAACACCTCGAACTGCGGCGTCGGCTCGATGCGGAAGTCCTCGACCGTGAGGCAGACGCCGCTGACGGAAATCGACTGGCCGTGGTGGAGGTCGGCGAAGTCGGGGCCGGACGCGTCGGCTTCGGCGTCCGCGGTCCCGTCGCCATCGCCGTCGCCGTCGCCGACTCGGTCGGGTTCGATGCGCAGGCGGCGACCGCCCTCGTCGTCAGTCGCCTCGACGACGGTGCCCGTCGTCTCGACGATGCCGGTGAACATACTCCCTCGTTCGTCTCAGGTCCGAAAAGCGTCTCGAAAGCGGGTCGGAGCCGAGGATCGGAGCGGGCTTCGGGACGGGAATCGGGAGCGGCTGGCGGGGCGGCGCACCGGTCGGCCGCGACCCGGCAGGTCGCCCGACGGCGAACCGCCGGGTTTCCAAAGGTCTTTGCCGCTCCCGTCGCTAGGACACTTCGATGGACGACGCCGTGCGGGTTCGCGACGCCGCCCGCGAGGCGGTCGAGGACATCGAACCGGACCAGCTCCGGGAGGTGCTGTTCGACCGCCTCGCAGACGCGCCGATGACGCCGGCCGTCTTGGCGCTGGTGAGCGCTCGCGCACCCGAGAGCGGAACGGACACCGACGCCGACGGGCTCGCAGAGCGGGCCGCCGGCGTCCAGTTGATCTACGAGGGACTGCGGCTCACCAGGTCGCTCTCGCACGACGAGCCCTGGACGGGGGGGATCGAGGGGGACATCGACGCCGATCTGGACATCCTCGCGGCCGACGTGCTCGTCTCGCGGGGGTTCTACCTCCTCGCGCGGACCGACGCCGCCGACCGCGCGGTCAAGGTGGTCCGCGCGTTCGGCCGCGATCAGACCCTCCGGCGCGGCGACGGCGCCGACCGCGACGCGCTCGATCGGAACCTCGAAGCCGACGTGTTCGCCCTCGCGGTCGTCGCCGGGATGACCGCCGTCGGCGAGACGCCCTCGCCCGCGCTCTTGGAGTACGCCGCCGAACTGGCCGGGGACTGCGACGCCGGCGACGGGCTCCGCCCGGCCGACGACGCCTTCTCGGAGTCGACCGCCGAGCGCATCGCGTCGCTGTCGGCGGTCGGCGGCGGCTCGAACGACCGCGTCCCCTCCTCGGCGACCGACTCGTGAGGCTCGGGGCGGCGCCGTGCCGCGCTTCGCCGGGATCAAAATCACCGCCACGAATCGAAACCCCTAAAGACGAATCCGCGCTACGAGAGAACGCGCCTGGGTAGCTTAGCGGTAAAGCGCGTCCTTGGTAAGGACGAGAGCGCGGGTTCAAATCCCGCCTCAGGCTTCCTTCCTGTTGTTTTCGGGTGTTTCAAGGGTTCTCTGTCGTTCAAGTATGAGTCCGACGCAAGAACGAGTACCTGGTCGAAAATGTGGTACCCCGTCGCTGTCACGCGATTGCAGAGAAGTATCGGTCATATTTGACAAACAATTTAAATCTTGGCTGCGATCTAGTCTAGTTTCTATTGTAGGAGAGTGCCGACTATGACGTACAGTTCTGAGAACAAGGTTGATGGAATCGTGCTCGTCACTGACGACGCCCGCGAATATCTAAATCCGAAACAGGAGGTTACCTACCGTGAGCATCGCCGTGAACTCGTAGAATGGATGCTTGCTCTTGGTAAAAATCCGGAGAAGGCTCAGGGTTACAGCCATAGCACCGCCAAAAACCGGATGAACAGATTGGACATTTTCTACCGGTTCATCTGGGACAGAAAAGGTCGATACGTACAGGATCTGACCACGGATCACGCTGATCAATGGATGCAGCACCTCGCGCGGCAAGATATGAAAGAAAGTACGAAATGCCATTACCAGAAAGCCGCGAAAACCCTGTTCAAATGGAAACGAAACGCACGCAACAAAGACACTGAATGGGAACCCCAGATCGAATACAGCGACCCAAGTACAACCTACACCCCTCGCGACTACCTCACACGCGAAGACAGGAAGAAGCTGCGCGAAGCCGCAATGAGCTACGGAAGTGTACCCCACTACAACAGTGTAACCCCTGAAGAACGCGAACGGTGGAAAACCTACCTCTCCCAACGCCTCCAAAAACCGAAAGACGAGGTCACAATGAAGGACTGGAACCGTGCAAACAGCTTCAAATACACCTCGATGATCCACGTCGCACTCGACGCAGGACTACGCCCCATCGAAATCAAACGAAGCAATATCCACTGGGTCGACACCGAAAACAGCGTACTAAGAATACCACGCGAAGAATCCTCAAAAAACCGAGAAAACTGGATAGTCGCACTCAAAGAAGAAACCAGCTCCATCCTCAAACGCTGGCTCGACGAACGAGAAACACGAGAAAAGTACGACGGCAGAGACGCACTCTGGCTCACAATGTACGGCAACCGCTACGACAAAGACTCGTTTAGGGACGTCTTCCGCAAAATCGCCAAAGAAGCCAACCTCAACCTCGAAAAACGCGACCTAACACCCTACAGCATCAGACACAGCACTGCAACCTACATCGCCGAAGAAGAAGGACTCGCAGTAGCAGCACAACAATGTAGGCACAAATCAAAACGAACAACAGAGAAGTACGAACATAGCAGCACCTCTCGGCAAAGCGACGCAGTCAACAACATCGAGTAAAAAAAAAACAACCTCTCCCTCTCCTCTCTTCCATTCTTCCTTTCTCTGCTGTAAAATCAAGAGACAACGGTTAGTCGTTCGCGTTTTCAAACCCGTTTCAAACCATTCAGTCAAAGCCGGCGAGTTTCTCTCTAACCTGATTCAAGGCTAACTATTTGACCTGCAGGGGTAGGGTTGTGACCTGTTTCTGAAGCTGGTTTTCAAACCCAAACCAGTCAAAATGTAAGATAGTTATTTAAAAGTTGTTGACTAATTGTAATATAAGGTGGTTTGTTTTTGCCGAGCACAGACAACACAAATGACGGACTGGAAAAGTTCCAAAACCTGTACAAAAACGCTCTTACGAAGGTTTGCGGTCACACCGTAGAATACCGTGGTTACACGTTGGAGAAGGTGGACTGGAGCCATCCGGAGCACGACGAATACAACGTTAGAAACAGGGAGGGCACAGTGGTAGAGAGCTACACTATCACAGCCTTCGACTCACCTAAAGACCTGAAACAGAAACTGGACAAGCTGATCAACCGAAACCCTTCAACAATCAAAGAAGCCCTCGGAGGTGGCAACACGTGAGGCAGGAACTCGGCAACCTCACAGTCAAAGCCGAGATACAAGACCAAGAACCCGACGCCGTAAAGTCACTTCACGACGTCACCAACAGGTACGAATCCCTGAAAAATGAGCAAAAGGAGCACCTATACGCTGTTTTCCTCACCAACAGCAACCGGTTCATCGGAGACAAAATAATCGGGTTAGGCAGCCGCGACAACGTCCAAATAGACATACAAGACGTGGTCAGAACCGCTGCACTCACTAACGCCGGCGCAGTCATCCTCGTACACAACCACCCCTCAGGAACGGCTGAAGCCACAGCAAAAGACATCGAAGTCACCAGGGAAGCCAGGGAAGTACTGGAGAAAATCAACGTCGAACTACTCGACCACGTCATCATCTCCAGAGAAAGCCACTACAGTATGAGGCAGGCAAACGATGGACCATTCTAAACACCTCTTCCCCCCTTTCTCTAGATCTGCGGCCTGTCAGGTTCTCTAATAAAAATCAATCCCTCAACAATTTCTATAGAAGCAAGATGAACACAAACGAGGTACTGGAAAAATACGGGCTTACCCGAGAAACAGCAGCTCAATACGTAGACGCAATCACCCGCTCCAACCAGACACAGACCGCAGAAGAACTCGACGTCAGCCGCGACACCATCAACCGATACAAAAACGCCTTCTCAAAAATGAGCGCGCAGGAAAGATTGCTTCTCATCTCCACACTAACCCAAAACCAACTCCTCGACCACATCACAGAACAATAATTTGGCATTCGCGGCGACATTCCACTCTTTTACCAGCAGTCGGGAACAAAGATCTCGGACAACTCGACTCCATAATATCAGTATAACGCCGTTATACTCCTTTGGGTCAGATCTTCAGTCTGTTTCTATGTCGTTGAGCCGGTTTTCTACCTCTTTCAGGTCTTCTGGGCTGTAAGCGTAGTCTCTGTGCCTTACTGCGAAGACGATGGGCTCGGAGTCTTGATAGTCGAAATAGATTCGATGATTGAGACCGTTATTGGTTAGTTTCAAGCGGTGGAATTCAACGCCAAAATCGGGTTTGTGGATATAGCTGATATTGTCTCGGTCTCTATCTGTGCTTAGTCTGTCCCTGATTTCCTGTGCGATTTTCTTCCGGTCGAATTTGACTTGGTTATCGAGATCATCCTCAGCTTCGCTGGTTAGTTTCACTTGGAAATCACTCGTACTTCTCGATAACTTCGTCTATGTCCACGGTTTCCACATCGCCCTGTTTGACTTTGAGTGCTCGCAGAAGCAGTTCTGGGTCGAGTTCGTTGTCTTCTCGCAGTTTTTCGCGGAGGGCCTGCCGGATGTATTCGGAAGCGTTCTTGAAGTTCTTCCTCTCAGCGGTCTCTTCAATATCCTGTTTCAAGCCGTCTGGTACGTCTACGCTTAGTCTTGCCACAAAAACCAATCACCTCTAGATATGATTAATATATGTAGAAAATATTAAATATTTGGTGTTGGTGGATGGCTGAAGAAGCGGAGCCAGATACGTTCAATTATAGTTCTCCTCGATTCTTGCAGCTGTGCGATAGATGTCGAAGAGAAGGGTTGAGGCTTGTTTGAAGTTGGCTGCTGAGTATTTGATTTGGCCGTGAGCGACCTGGTTTCTAATGTTTTGACCTGCTGTATCGGTATACCGGTATTGCAGGTATTTTCCGAAGTTGGTGCTGATATCTTCCTCGATTAGTTTGAAGAGGCCGCCCAGCCCCTTTTGTCGGTAGAGTTGGCCCTGGTTTTTGGTTACTGCTTTTCCCATTTCTTCGTAGACGTTGGCTGTTACGCTTTCCAGCCTGGGAACTGCTAAGTGTACAGCTTCGGCGTAGCGTTCTTCGAACAGGTTGATGATTGTGTCTGTGAGAAATGCTTCGTCCTGAATTGCGATTCCGGGGAGAAGTGTTAGGACCATATAGAAGTCTGACTCGGACAACAATTTTTGATCGATCAACCGACGTAGGGCAACGGCCAAAGTATGGTTAGAAGCCCGTAATCCGGCTATGTAACCGGTCGGTGCACGTTCTCCGTCCTGATTCATACCAGGTTCAAAACCGATAGAATCGCCCTCAGATGAGATAACGTTTTTCGGAAGCATATTGGCGGCAGGTGCTTCATCGATGTTTTCCAAGGCTTCCTCGAAGTTGCCTTGTCCGATAGGTTGGTAGAGAAGGTTGACTAAGGCTTCCCAAGATGAAGTCTTGCTTTGAACCTGTTTGAAGTGGTCGACAATACGGGTAATATCTTCGCTCAAATCAACTTCGTGTTCCGTAGCTGGCATCTCCTCTCTGGCCTGTTTGTTGAGCTCGCGGATTCGAAGCCGCCACTCATTCTCCTTCTCATCCGGGAGAAAAGACTGGCATCTCGAAACACCTCTCTCCAAGATATCCGCTTTCAACATACTGTTTGCAGAGCTCTTCTGCTCTAACTCGTCTTCATACGACTCGACCAAACGAGACTCTTCTTCCGAAACATTCTCCCCCAAGTGGTTCTTTATGGTGATATAGTAGTCGAGATAGTCGCGTTCGGCCATATACTGCCTATTCTCTCGCAGCTGCTGGGCTCGATCTTCGACGAGGCGAGATAACTTGCTGATGTTGTCTTCCTCCATTTCGTCCAAGTGCTCCAGCATTTTCTCAACGTGATCTCCTAACTGGCCCAGATCAACCTCAGACCCTCCATAAAAATGGTCATAGAAAAAATTCAGAACTTCATCGAATTGTTCAGTAGCGTCGAAGCCTCCGAGCCCTTCACGATACTCTATCGACTTCAACAAGGCATAGCTGGCGACACTGTACCACTCCTCTTCCAACGCTAATTCATAGAGATCATCCAACGCCTCCAAAGCAGCTCTAACTCCCGACTCGAACTCTTCGTGATCGGACCCTTCCCATACCCTGATTGAGTCGATCAACCGGTAAACCGGATGATCTGGATCCAGAGAACCCAACTCTTCCTCGATAAGGCCTGAATGATTTCTATCTGACTCAATCGCCCTTAGCGCCCGGCGAATATCTCCCTTCAAATGATAGTCCTCTTCAGGACTGATACGTGCCTGCTCTAGCTTATCAGAGATCATATACTCGCCTTTAGTTGGTTTAGATTATTATATCTCCAAGTGGGCTGGAGAGCTTTCGCTCCGTACGGGGAGTACATATTGAATTGATCCAGCTATACATCGAACAAACCTTAATTTCAATTGGAGAATGTAGCACAGCTATAAGAATACGTTGCAAGCGAAATGTAGTGTACCTCCCCTGAACTATATTATCCTGTAGTATAGACGACAAACCAAGAGCTGGGAGATGTTATTCTTAATCGAGCAGTACAAGCTCGTTTCCCTAACATCTCTCGGCTTTCTGGCGCATCTCAGTAGCTGGTTCAACACCTGCAAAGAAGGTATAAGTTTAAGACTATTATCGACAGGTCTGTTCGATTCCCAAGGACCTCATACTCATACAGATCTATGACGAATAAAAAGAAGCGACAACGCGGTAGTCGGACTCACGGCGGTGGCTCACATAAAAATCGGAGAGGAGCTGGCCATCGTGGAGGTCGAGGAAATGCGGGAAGAGATAAGCACGAACATCATAATCATCCGCCACTGGGTAAAGAGGGCTTTAACTCTGTTAATTCCCGGAAAACAAAGACTGTCTCGATCAAAGAGATCGATGAGGATATCTATGAGATCGAGATCGGACTTAAAGATGTTGAGGAAGTGGATGGAATCACTATTATCGAGGACTCTAAACCCATAGCTGATGGCGGCGCCGTTCTGGAGAAAGGTAGTTCTGACTCTCAACTAGAGTCTGCTCCTGGTGCAGAGGAGGATAATATGAGATACAAAGTGGACTTGCCAGAATACGTCGAGGGGTATGATGAGGTTGACCAAGTGAAGCTCCTTGACAGCGGAAAAATAATGAATTCGTTTAGCGCGGAGCTAGATGATTGTTCAAGATCCGCTAAGCGGACAATAACCGGCGCAGGAGGTTTTGTCTATTATAATCTGGATAGTGAAGGATTTTCGAAGGCTACCCGGCCTGCAAGCGTCATCAGCAAGTGGCATTTTAAAAATTCTGGCAATAAAAATGAAGACAAGGTGGATGATCTGAATAAATATTTGGAGAAAGTGGAATCAGGGGAGACATTAGAATTTCACGAGTTTGATGATTTGGTTGAGGCTGGTCAAGCAGCAGATCCTGAACTGGCCTATGAAGTGATGCGAGGACACGCTGAAAACTTGGATGATTTAGACGGGATTGACGTTATCAATATAATGAGATCTCGGGAATTTGCTGATAAATATCACTTTGATCCATCCGTGTTTGAGCAGTTAATAGGCTCGTATTTAGGTGATTTGGATCCTTCCGATGAACAGTTGGAATTGTTGCGAATCGGTATGTCTGAAAATTACTCAGTCGAAGATGTCCTTGCGGGCTTGGACAGGATTCACGACCGCTTTCATATTGCTCAGTACGATGACCGCTCTGAATTAAGAGAACAACGGATTGCTGAAGAGGAAAGAATGTATCTGCTAACTGTTGATGGGCTAGTTGACTGGGTTTAAGTTTTCAATCCGGCTTCCTGTCTAAAAACATCTATAGGAGAGTCAGGCTTCTCATCAGACCCATTCTTTAATATCAATAAACCGACAATAGACCGTGCGAGATTTCTTTTAAGCTCAGTCATTTCAAAATCGTAGTTATGATTCAAAAGCTCCTCAATTTCACCAACTTTATTTCTTTTTGAATCTTCCACCCTATGGATGAATGATATTGCTTGAGGTACGTATTCTCCGCTTGGATCTGGATTAATTCCTTGCTTTCCTGCTAATTCTTCGAGTTTGGATTCTCTCTCGTCGGCGATGTATGCACAGCTTTCCAGTAAGGACTCTTCCAACTGTGGACCCAGAGCTTTTAGTTGATCCTCAATTTCCTTGGTTGTCTCTGGGTATTCTTCTGCCCAAACCATATTGTCTCCAGACTTACTCCTTCGTTATAAACATACTGAAAAATAATATTATTGTAGAGCATATTATTAGTGCTAGTGTGATAGAATTAAAAATTAGTGGTTGAATTCCGAATGAAGCGAACACATAGGTTGTTGAGCCAAAAAAAGACGTCAAAGAACCTCTCAGACACCAAGTTGACGCTCGCTGGTATTCCCTCTTTCTCGGGATACTTCTCGCTGTTTGAATATTGTCATCGAATCTGCGATACATATAGAAAATCACAGAAGTATACGTGGCAAATCCTACTAACCCTGAAACTGAATAACTAGTATCCAAAACACTCACTAAGTTAAAAAGCCAAGAGGGATGAGTGCTCGGAAGCAATTTCGCTTAGAATATTGCTCTAATCTCACATATTATTTGTGTGAGGATTGGTGACCTGAATTCAAATTCGTCTCTCACTGTGTTATCCGCTTCTGGACTTGTTTTCGGAATATTTCGAATGATATTTCAAGATCGTTGACTCGTTGTTCGAGCTGCTGGGTTTTCTCTACGAGTTCTTTTCGGGTGAGGTCTTGGTATTGTTCTAGATTTTCCTGGTCTGATTCTTGAAGCAGTGTTCGGCCTTTTTTGGTGAGTTCGGCTTGTTTGGGATGTTGGAAGACCCGTTTTTGTCCGTTGATTGTGCGTTCGATGTAGCCGTCGGGTTTGGTGACGTGGATGAGGCCGTGTTCTTCGAGTTTTTCGAAGGCGTAGTTGACCTGGTGGTTTTCCAAGAGCGTGCTTTCCGTGAGTTTCTGGACGTCGTCATTCCCCTCCCGGATTTGCTGAAGGATGAGACGGTCTTCTTCGCGTAACGCTATGTCTTCACTCATTGTTTATTCAGTGAGGACGCATTTTTGGTTGAGTGCGGTGCAGTGTCCGTCTTCTTCGCGGTAGAGGCAGAAGTTTTCTAGATCTTCGCGGTCGTTGTGGTCGAGTTCGGGGCATTCGGGTTCCACCGGGCTGTTGTGGATTTCTAACTGGTCTTCGTGGATTTCGATGATGCGGTATTCGCTGTTTTGCAGTTCGTCTATCTGTGTGAATTCTTCTCCATCCTGGTTTGTGTAGTAGCTGTAGCTTCCGTCTGCGTCTTGGTCTTCGTGGTCGTTGCCGCGGCGGTTGACCGGTTCTTCGACGATGTTCTGGAGTTTGACCGCGTTTCCTTGTTCGACGACGAAAATGGTTTCTCGGCCTTGTTGTGCGGCGCGGAGGTAGTTGGTGAGGACTTTCGCGGGTTTGCTCAGCGTTGAGTGTTCGGCTTCGAGGTGGGCGACTGTGTCGTCGGGGAGAATGACTTTACCATCCGGTTTGTCTTCACCCGCGCCTTGGTGCAGTAGCTGGACCTGAATCCCGTCCCGCTTTTGCTCAAGCTGTTTTTTGGCTTGGGCGAGGAGTTCTCTGTGTTTTTCTTTGCCGGCGTTGTTTCCTTTTCCGAGTGACTGTTTCAACCGGGTTTCCTGTTCTGGGTTTTCGGAGGCGACGGAACACCTGTCTTCGAGATCGTCGATGTTGTCGCGGTCGCCGGTCCAGGGTGGGTAGGTATCGATTTTGACGGCAGGTTTCTGCGTTTTTCTACTCGGTGTTTGGAGGATGGCTCGGTATCGGCCGAGTTGGTTGATTTCGTTTTTACTGATTTGGTTGAGTGTGGAGATGAGCCGGTTTTTGTTTTCGCTGTCGCTGGGTTGGAATAGGATTTTGCTGCGGCAGTTGTTGAGAACGGCTTCTTGCATTGTTTTGGAGTCGAGGTTGGAGATGTATTGTGTGGCGAGCCAGAGTCCGAGCCGGTATTCTCGTGCTTCTGCGAGCATTTGTGCGAGTGCGGAGCCCTCGCTGCCGAAGTTTTGGAGTTCGTCGACGTACAGGTAGAACGGTTCCCTGTTCTCTGGGGTTTGGGTGATTCGGCTTTGTGCTGCTGCCCAGACTTGGGTGATGATTATGCTGCCGACGAGGGTGGAGACTGTTTCCCCGATCTCACCCTTTTGGATGTCGACTAAGATTATTTTGCCTTGGTTGACCGCTTTTCGGAAGTTGATGTCGCTGTGTTGTGAGGAGATGATTTTTCGGATGGTTGGCCGCATCACGAAGTCGTTTAGTCGTCGTTGTAGCGGCCCCATTTCATAGCTGGACAGGTCTTCTTTGACTTGGACCAGTTGTCTCCGGATTACCGGGTCCTCGGTTTGATCGATCAGGTCTGAGAGTTCTTCGTCTTGGGTTACGCAGTGGAAGACGTCGAGCAGTGACTTGTTTTGGCCGTGGTAGATGTTCTGGTTGAGGTGTGCGCGGAGCAGAGTTTCGAGTACACGGCCGAATTGGTCACCCCAGTTCTCACTTTGTCTTTTGAAGAGGTCGATGAGGTCGGAGACGATAATCTCTTTCTGGTTCTCTTTCTGCTGCCTGGTCATTTCCTCCGTTGTGTGGGGCTGGAGGACGTTGATCGAGGGTAACGGTGATTCTCCTGGGTTAATGTAGAGTACGTCGTCTAGCCGGTCTTCAGGTAGTTTGCTGAGTATTTGTTTTTCAGCGCCGCCTTTCGGGATGAGGAAGCAGAATCCCCGATTCTTGTAGCTGTCTTGGAGTGCGGCGTGGATCATCACCTGCGTCTTGCCATACCCGGTAGGGCCGGTAGTCAAGACGTGTAAGCGGCGTTGATCGTCGGGGATACCCACATCTTCTTCGACGCCGAGTTTGCTGGTGCGGGTGCCGATGAACGTGGTTGTGAATGCGTCGCTGTTCTCGATCAGGTTTTGGGCTTCTTCGGGTGTCATCGGTTGTACTGGATGTTTTCTTGTTGTTTGTCTGGGAGTGAGAGCAGTGCTGCGAGTTCTTTCGCACTGGTTTGGAAGCTACGTGTCCAACCGGAGAAACGGCGTTGTCCGACGGCTTCTGCGAACCGGAGAAAGGGTTTTCGCTGGAGCCGGGTTACGGTGACTGCGTCAAGGTATTGCCCGGTTTCCGGGTTTTCGAACGTGTTGTAGGCTCCGGCCAGTTCTTTGACTCGGCTAGGTGTGTAGTCGGCGGCGTTGATTACGAGGAACCGGATACTGGTCCGGTACCGGGGCTCGCCGGCTTTGTCATCGATCTCCTGTGCCTGTCTTCGTTCTCTCCGGGTGGGCTGTACCGTTCTCCACAAGCTGTCTTTCTCTTTTTTCAGGTAGTTGCGGTGGTGGTACGCCCGTTTTCTCCACAGCCACTGTTTCAGTGAGTGGCCGGCTACGGGCTTGAACAGGATCTGGATCAGGTACCGTGTGCTCTGGGTAGCGTGTCGGTGCAGAGCTGAAACTACAGCGTTGTTAGGCGGTGAGTCGAACTCGTACCGGAGCGGATGATAACTGCTGTATCCGGTAGTAAGGAATCCGCCGCCAACAGTACCGCCTTCTCCGACTGGTAGTTCTGTGGTACCCTCTTGGAATCCGACTTTGGGTATCTGGTTGGAGAGGTGGAGCCGGATTTTCCGCTCCAGTCTTTTGGTAGGTGCGTGGTATTGGAACCGGAGTTGGTTGGGTTGTGGTCGCAGTATTTCGAAGATTGTGGTGGGTGACGTGTTTTTGAGTCCGAGATAACTGGTTTGGAATTCGGTGATTGCGTCGGTGAACTCTGTGAGTGTCTCGGGAATGTTGGAGGTGGATGGGTCTGCGGGTTTGACTTCTACCGTGTAGTGGTTTGTAGAGGGCTGTGAGAGAGTTTCTGCTTCGTCCTCAGTAAGGACGATGTGGTTGTTGAGGAGGCGGTGCTTGATCGAGTTCATCGACTCCTGCCTCCGTTTCCTGCGGTGATTGTGGCGTGTTCTTTTGAGGTGGCTTGGATTTCGATTTGTGTGTCGAGTTTTCCGGTGATTTTGACTAGTGCTTCGCTGTACTCGGCGTCGGTACCGGTTTTGAGTTCGTGGAGCCGTTGCTTTTCGCGTTGGCTCAGGTCGAAGTAGTTACTGACTGAGTCGGGGACGCGGTCGTGCCGCATAAAGATTTTCGCGGGTATATTGTCGAGGATTTCGCGGCCTTTCCGGTGGTGGGTGAAGTGGGAGGCGTTCTGCGTTACCAAAGTGATGGCAGTGTTCGTATCTCGTGCCTCCAGAACGAACTGGTTCAGTACGTTTCGGCCTTCGTCATCGTTTAGGAGGATGCGGGCTTCGTCGATTAAGACGAGTGTCTTACGCCGGTTTTGGCTTGTAGATCGGTAGATTTCTCGGACGGCGTCGACTAGCAGCTTCTTGTTTTCTTCTTGGCCGCGGTCTTCGACAGTGTAGTTGACGACGGAGTGGTCGCTGGGATTGATCTCCTGGCTTTGTTTGAGGACTTGGGTTTCGCCGTTGAGGAGTCGAGTTATGCTTCTGTACTCTTTTTTCGGGTCTACGATGATGATCTGCGTATCTTGGTAGGCGAGCCAGGTGCGGAGGAGTTCGATTTTGGAGGCGTAGCTTTTGCCGGAGCCGACCATTCCCATCCGCGCCGTTGAATGACTGCTCCATTGGAATCGGTCGAGCAGGACGGGTGACTGACTGTTTTTGTCGACGCCATAGATCACTCCGTGGTCTTGGTCTGTGTTTTGGGTGGCGAAGGGGAAGCCAGCGGCGGCACTACTGGTCGGTACCAGCCAGGTCTCGTCTAACTGGTCGGAGTACAGCAGGTTGTGGGTGTGGTATGCTTGGTCGGTTCGGAGAACCGGCTGCTGATACCGGATCTGTAAGGTTTCCAATCGGTTGATGACTTGTTCGAGTGTCTGGCGTGCTTTCTCCTGTTCGTCGTGGTGTGCGGTGATGTAGGCGGCGTAGTCGACGGGCTGTGCTTCTCTGTCTGCGAGCAGGTCGAGGAACCATTCCGTGTCTTCGAGCAGTGATTCGAGTTTGTTAGTGCCTGTATGGCCCTGTCTCAACAGAGAGTCGATCTCGGCGTGTAGCTTCTCCGAGATCCGTTGGAGCTTTTTTGAGGTCTTGGCGGGGCTTCGCGGGTGGATGACCTGTGTTATGTCGACTTGTCCGTCGACTTGGAGCAGTTGATGCGGCCAAGCCAGTTCAGTCTGGGAAGGCAGTTCAGAGACTATAACCGGATGCTGATGGGTTCCGCCTCGTTCGGCGGGGGTCGTGGATTTGGTAGGCGTCGGTTGGAACGGTTCGAGCCGTTCCTCCCTTGCCAGTTCTTCGAGTTCTCTTCCGGTGACGTGTTCGGGTGAGAGGTCGGCTGTGTTGACGGCGTCGATGACTTCGTTGATTCGGTTGTTGAGTTCTTCTGCCAGGTTTTCGACGTCGACTTCCGATTCTGTCTCTATCGGTAGCCATTCGGGTAGGCGTTGCTGAAGCCATTGGACGCTGTTTTGATGGGTTTTGACCGTGATGATGTGGGTTGTTGCTGTGAGTTCATTTTCGCTGAATTGGTCGATGTACCGCAGGTAATCGTTTCTCAGGGTGGAGTCATCGGCGTTGTCCAGAATCTTTCGGCGGTACTGGCTGAGGTCGACCTGTTTTTGCCTAGAATGGATGGTGACTGGGTAGGAGACGGTGTTGAGCAGGTTTTCGTAGACGTTGTGGAGGGCTTTCTGCTCGGCCGTGGTTTTCATCTCCAGGTTGGTCGGCTCGACCTCGACGTACCCGACTACGGTTTCCTCGCCGACTACGATGCATTCTTGTTCGATGTTGATCTCCGGCTGTTCTGACTCGGTTTGCTGTCTGTACAGCCAGCGGAGGAAGTGGTACAGGTGATTGTCTAACGGCTTTCCGTAGGGCCGGAAACCGTACCAAACAGTGCTGACACCGGCTCCGAGTAGGAGGAGTACGGCCGTGGAGAGGTTGAGTGGGGAGCCAGAAACTTGGATCCATATCAGGATGAGCGGAGTACTGATTCTGATGAGGTCGCGGGGCGTGAATCGTCCGAAGAAACGGGTAGGGATGTTGAGGTCGCCAGGGATCCGGATGCTGGGTCCAGACATTTTTCAGTCATCCTCCTGGAAGCTTCGGTTTCGACGACGCCACATATTCTGGTCTCGGTACCGATGTACCGGATTCACTTTTTTGCCGGTTTGACTGTTCCTGAACCGCTTTTTCAACTCTGAACCAAGCTCGTTGGCTTTCCCGACTGTGGATTGTGAGGCTTTCCAGAGTTGTCGTGGGATCAGTAGTAGGAGTACCAGGCTGCCGATGCCCAGTATCCAGTTTGACACGCTCTGTATTCCAGTGGCTCCGTTTCCTTGGAGGAGCGCCATCGAGAATTTGATTGCTAGCAGGTCGAGTGGTGCGATGAGGAGTGCGGCGATCCAACCAGAGATGAACGTGTCCGCGTACTTCTTGGTCGACGGCAGGCTCCACATCAACGCGATTAACGGGCTGATTGCGGCGACGAACAGGATGTAGACATCTCTGATCACGAATAACGCCGCCAACACCAACAACAGCGTAGCCTTCACCACCCAGACCAAGACCAACCCGATACTGAATCCGAACAACTGGGAGAACGACATCGAGAGCTGTTCGGGTGCGAAAGCCAGAATCAACGCATCCGTGAGATCGACCGCTAGTTGAAGCAGCGGCAGAGAAACGGTCGAGAAAATCAGTGCTAACAGCAGCCGCGGCAGTATGGATCGGACTTGGCTGTAAGAGACGCCAACCACCGGACCAACCATATACAGGATTCCCGCCACGGCAAAACCCGCGGTAGATAGCAAGGTGGTTACGAGCAGGACTTCGCGGTGAACTTCTTCGACTGCTGGATTCGGATCGACGGAAGGAGTGTTCAGGAACAGGTAGGTCAATGACTCCAGGGTTTGCTGTCCAAGTGTTCGGAACGGCCGGAACAGGACCGCGGTCAACACCTCCTGTAACGTGTTGTCCCAGTCGCCGGCGAAGTCCTGAAAGTCGTCGGCCAAATCCTCAATCGCGTCGACAATATCGCCGACGTCTATCTCGATGATCGTATTACCGCCATCATCACTCTCATCCTCTTGACCACTATCTTGGGCAGCGACCGGCACCGCCAGTAACGACGTCGCGAGCAGGGCAGCGAGCGCGACACGCACGTACAAAGAATTACTTCGTTTCATTGTTGTTCAGGTGCAGAAGCCGCTCCCGGTTTGACTAACGAAGAACCGGACAATCATCGACGAACTCAACAACAATACGGTGCCGAACAAGACGTTCCGCGCTACCAACTTGCCGCGTCGACTATTGTCTTCACCCGGAATCATCAGCAGGATTCCGGCGGTGATGAATCCGAGAGTGGCGAGCACGATCCCGCCCAGAAACGTCAGTTCGACGATGCTGTGAAGCAGGTTGAACAACGGCATCAAGGATTCTGGTGGGCTACACGGGACCGAGTCGTGGACGGCAGCAGCCGGCGTCGACGCTACCACTGTTATCAGGGCAGTGATGGCGATGGTCCGGGCTGCGTGCCTTGTTCTGTTTTCTGGCATCACAGCCAGTGCTTTGAGAGGTGAATATGTGGTTTGAGACGATATCGTGGGGGATCTTGGAAGATTGAGGATTCTGTAATCTATCCTCTGATGCTACTGAGGGCTGGTGCTAAACTCGGTGGATATGGTAGTTGAACGATATCTCGACCAGAGCAAAAGCATAAAAAATTTGTTGAATATGGGTGGTAAATATGGAGTTTGACGATGATTCCTTTGATACGGAATATTTCGAGAATTTTCTAAACCAAATCAGTTCTCACGAAGAGTGGAAATGGCATCCCAGTACCTGGCTTACTCTTGATGAGACTGTTACGACTGCTTCGGAAGGTGGAACTGCTGAAATAGAACTCGTACACCCCGACACAGATACGGTTCTGTACGGGCAAGTACCGTCAGAAGGCCACGAACACATATTAACAGGGCAGACACGTCAAGCACTTCTATCAGACCCACATCCGAACCAATTACCTGGACCTGATTCTTTCGAGCACCAACTTGCCGACGCGTACCAGTCAATTGCAGAAGATCACAAAACAGATTATTTGGCAACTGCTGAAAGCTCTGAAGATCTCACGTTTGACTTATTACAGGTCCAGATACCGATGGATTACGATCCTGCAATGGTTCAAGCTACGATGGATGAGTTAGGTGCCGCTGCTGAAGAAGCATACCGGCTAAATCAAGATATAAGGGAACCAGTCCAGCGATACTTAGAGTAAAGCAATTTCCTGTTTTTCCCGTTTATTTTTTCAGTTGAGCCCTACTTGCCTCTGGTTGTACACAGAGATGACGGACCGTTCTTGGACTGTTGCTGGTATTTCTAAGATCAAGGGTGAGGAGAGTCGGTATGTCCGTATTCCTGACCGTTTGTTCCGTGAGGAAAGCATCGTGAAGCCTGGGTTTCCGGTGCTATGGCATTATGAGAAGACGGTCGGGGTTTTGATTATCTCCCGAAATGAGTTGAAAGAGGAGAACTACGAGTATAGCGGTGAGTCTCGAAAGTTTAGAGAGGGTGATAGTGAGTATACTGTTGGTATTCCGAAGGCATTCTTTTCGGATTTTAAGGGCCGTGGTGAGCCCAAAATCGATCCGCGTGCAGCGGACAAGATCAACCTGCAGAAAGATGGCTGGCTGCACTTCGTGTTCCACGAAGATATGACCGAGACTGATCCAAAGACGTGTTACGTGTTAACAGAAGACCAGTTTGATAAGCGGTTTTCAGACTCGGATCAGCTGCAGGAGATTGAGGACGTCCCCCGGTTCTACTGAATGACGAAGTGGCTGCATCTGCGGAGAACTGAGGCAAAGACTGGATTAACACCGTTTGAGATCAGAAAGAGGCTTCCTGAAGACGTAGTTGAAACACAATCTGGCGGCTTTCGGTGCAGCCGATCAATTTTCAGAGGTTTATTCGGTACCCGTTTTGAGTGGAGGCTGGTTGCTCGGGAATCTAGTTACTGTTTGATAGAGGATGTCTACGTTTCTTCTCGACTCTTTTTGATTACTGCGTTGGTGCTGATTGGAATGCTGATTTCAACGGTTATCACCCCGATATTCTCTGGTTTTAGGTTTTTGTTGATGATGGGGGTAACCAATCTCTTTACTTTCACATTCGCGTTATTGATCTGGGTTCAGATCGGGGTTGATAGTCCTTTACAGGACGTTATGCGGAAAGGACGGAATCGGGATCAGTATATGCCGATTGCTTCTTTCGTTGCTGGAGTACTGGTATTAGTTGTTCTCTTAACTCGTGGTTCTCCATTCCTGCAGATACTGGCAGTGTTCGGAGCCGTACTTCTCTCAGTGGTTTACTGGCGATATAATGAATGGGTGGCTCGGTGGTCGTTTTGGTGGCAGAAAGGTTTGTTACAGACTGTTGGCCGTCTTCCCGGAGTTTTTGGAAACTATCTTATCGGCCTATTACTGATGACCGGTTTGGTTGCACTATTTTTGATCTTGATGCAGTATCCGAGCTTCTCCGGCTTGCTTAGGTATTCGCCGTTCCTTTTCGCATCCATTTCCACAGCTCTGTTTTTATTTATAGCTGCGTACTGCATTAGAACGTTCAGAGAAGCACAGCAGATTGAGGCAGTCCAGTTCGATCAACACGGATTAGACGAGTTCTCTCGTACCGAAAGTTTGGTTCTGGCTTTGACTGCAGTACTCGTCTCGATGGGTTTTGCTGTTTTATCGGTATATGCCCTGGTAGGAGGACTGGCCTTCGTAAGTAAAACCGGACCTGTAACTGCGTATTTCGTCTTGTTTGCGGCCTTACTGCCATTCTTCTACGTTCTTGGAGGAGTGGCTTATCAGCTAGCGACCTTCATCTACGGGAATGCCACCTTGTTCTTGAACTCAGAGAACCGTGATCTTGAACTGAGTTCGGAGTATCCGGTCCGGGTTTTGGATTCTGAGATCTGTATGGCAGGTGCTGTCTCACTGTTTTTTCGAGAGTTCATCGTGGTATCTGAGGGATTACTTGACGAGCTTGAAGAGGAAGAGTTGGAGGCGGTTGTTGCTCACGAACAAGCTCATCTTGAGTACGGTGATACCCGTATAGCGGTCTTAGTGGGAGCCTTGAGCCCCTTTGTTTTCACTGGTCGAAACGTCTTGTTCAGTGTGTTAGGATTCAGGGAACGGGAGCACCGTGCTGACGAATACGCTGCTAACAAGGTGGGTCAGGAGTCACTGGCGGATGCTTTAGATCGGCTTCAAAGCATCCGGTACGAATCGGTACATAATGTTGTACCTGAGTTCTCCCCGACGATCAACAATTTTCGCTCAGAGAGGGTCCGTAATCTCTGGGATCGTATCTACGGATTTTACTACGGAAATTTCGCGTTATCAGATGCACATCCCAGTATCGAGCAGCGAAAAACTTTGCTTCAAAGTGATTCGGACAGCAACTGAAACACGGCCTCTACTGGTTATACTATACAGTTTGTTTTAATTCCTTCATCTAGCCGAAAGGTGATTCACTAATTCAATCTGAACGCTACAGTTTCGATGATTTAGACGAATTATACGAAACCGCGGAACAGTTGCCGGAGGTGGAGAGGCAGGACGTGTATGCTCACCACGAAGAAATGGGTGAGTGGGAGCGTGTTCGTTACCGTGATAGTTTGTGGACGGATGATGGACGTGCTACGGGAGTTGTTTCCAGCAACGAAGAGTTCTACAACGTTATCCAGTACGGTGATATTTTAGAGACGGTTGGTGATGCTGTCGACCGGCACAGTGATCAGAACTTGGATGTGCGAGGCAGTGTTTCCTTGTCTCCTACAGCCCATAAGATGAGTGCTAAACTCGATTTTGACGGAGCAACAGTCTACGCATCCCAGGATGACCCGATCGACCTAGGATTGAAAGTGAGGAGTGGACACTCGGGTTTTCACGCGTTGAAGTACGACGTTGGTGCGGAGCGACAGGTCTGTAGTAATGGTATGATGGCTTTTGTCACCGACCTGCATTTCGAGCAGAGTCACAGTGAACAGTTCCAACCAGGATTGACGTACAACGCGGTTGACGCTGTCCTCGAATCGCCGGCAGAGATCGAACACAGGCTTTCGCAGGCCCAGAACCGGGAGCTGTTGAATCAGGATGAAGCATTACTGGTTCTCCTGGAGAATGGGGTTGGTGAGTACTTGGAGCAGCCTGTACCCGACCTACTCAATGCTCTTCAGGCTGAAGTTGCGGATCCGGATAATCCGACGTTGTGGGAGACGTATAACGCGGCTACACGAGCACTTACACACTACAGTGACGACTCTATCCCTGACTACGAACTGGACCACGGGTTCGAATCTGCCTCAAAACTACTTGAAAACGGGTACAGCGAGATACCTGATCCTGAATATTTGGGTCGGGAAACAGTAGAACGCCGTGTGCAACAACGGATTGACTCACAGGAAGACACTCAGTACTGGCAAGGCGAAGACGAATCCCTGAGAGAACTAATGCAGCAACACGAGATACAAGCGTAGAGTCTACTACTTATTTATTTAAATTTTAAACTGTTTAATTGTTTTACAGTTATGAGTGGGGAAGATGTTGTGAAGATGTCTCCGAAGGGGCAGTTGGTGGTTCCAAAGGAGATACGTGAAGAAGCGGGCTTTGAGCCGTCTGACCGGTTTATCGCTGTTTCAGTTGAAGATGGCGTGATGTTCAAGAAAATCGATTTTGACGTCCAGGAAGAGTATGACCGGTTGAGCGAGAAGGTTCAAAAACGGTTCAACGAGCAGGATATCAGCGAAGATGAGGTTGAGGATGCGGTAGAATGGGCACGCGGGTAGTACTGGATACTAATATCTTGATTTCGGCGCTTGGCTGGAATGGGAAACCAGAGCAGTGTCTTCAACTCGTGTTCGAGGATGAAATTGAGGCGTATGCGACTCAGGAGATGATTGATGAGTTTTCACAGGTTCTTGAATACGACAAGTTTCCCTTCACAGAGAAGGAGAAGCAGTCGTTTCTGGAGATAGTTGTCGCCGAGTTTGAGTTCGCAGATTCAAAGATCAACGTATCCGCTTCCGTTGATTCTGCCGATGATATCTTCTTGGAATGTGCGGCCGCAGTCGACGCAGACTACCTGATCTCCGGTGACTCCGATCTGCTCCAACTCAACGAATTCAGAGATATTCCAATACTGACAGCGGAAGAATTTCTCGGAGAACACGCTACCGACTAGAAAAAAAGCCTCTCAAACTTCATCTGAAATCAGGTATCTAAACATCTTCCTCAATTTGCCCTGTTGAACTTCGACTTACTATGACAGATTATGAGGAAGAAGAACCGCTCGCGTCTTGGGAGGCGGCTTTGCTTCCTGATTGGGAGTGGGAGGCTTACGACAAAGAAGAGGACGGCGTCTACTTCGGCCGGGTAAAATCTCCGAATACGTACGGGAACTGGGAGTACGGCTACTTCACCCAAAGCCAGTTGGAAACTGCGGGTGCTTACCGTACCGATCTAGATCCGGATGAGGAGGAGCCGTTGTTTCCGGACGGAGGTACTGTGGAAGACATAGTTGGAGTGTATGAGACTGAGCTCCAAGCACTACTTGAAACAGAATACGAAGAGGGTGATCCACGATCCGAGAGGTAGACGAACTGCTTGAAGAATATCAGGAAGAGAAACGGTTTGTTGAGGAGGAGAAGCCGTACTGGTTGAATCTTAGAGGCGGCACCACATTCTCCGGACCTCTCCGCTACGAACTGGAGAACTACTTTCCTGAAGCTCATTACCGGAAAGCCATACAAACAAAGGAAAAAGAGGAAGAAGGTGAGTTGTTGCCGGATGGCGGCACCCAGTACTACTGGAGCGGAGAACAAGGAGTACTCTACCACTCAGAGACAGGGGAAGACACGGTCGATCCGTTCTTCGGCTCTATAGAACAAGCCGAACGGTACTTGGAGAACCAAGCCGATCTCCACGGCCAAGAACAGTACGAAAACCTGGTACTGCGGAAATCCGGCAACCGAAAAGTAATGGAAGCTACCGAAGTCCTCACACAGCAAGCCGGGCTCGACCAATGGTGAAACACTAATAGAGGAAGAGAAATTGGTTGACGAGTTCGATAGGATCGCCATTCAATTTCAGGGATATATCCCCCCTTATTTGAAATTTCTCGGTCGAAACGGTCTAGGATTACCACAAGACTCCTCAGACATCGAAGTAGAGGATCTTTGAGATGCACGTATTCCTTCCTACTTTTTTAAACCTCTATCTGACTAATATGTTGTATGGGTCGTTTGTTACTGATTATTCTTCTTGCTGTTACAGTCCTAACCTCGGGTTGTGTGTCTAACTCTGTTTCTGATCCTGGAGGTAGTGAGGACGAACCAGAGCTGGAGGGACAGAAAATCGGTTTTGAAACTATTGATTTTAAGCAGAGTGATATGATTCCGGTTATTGAAGGCGGACTAATCTCGACAAGGTCGTATTATAACGGTAGTAGAGCCTTGTTAATCGAAAATCGTAGTCAACTTGTCTCACTGAATTATGACCGGATCGCTGAAGAAACTAACAACTCAACCTCAGAATCGATCCGAAATACAAATCTGCGAAATAAAACGATTCTGGTCGTACAAACTCGTTCAAGCAGTCAATGCTCACATCCAGTGAAAACAGTGGCTAAAGAGAACCAGACAATTACAATTGATATAGAGGAAAACTGCAGTGGAGGTAATAGTCTTTCTACGCTTACAATTGAAACACTGATTATAAAAATAAATGAAAGAACCCGGTTGGATCACTTCACGTTTGATATCAATATACAAGGTGGATTAAAAAATAAGGTGCCAGTTCATCCGGCTTCTTCAAAATAGCATTTTCTAAATACTTGGTGCTGGCCGGAGCACTAGGAAAAGCTTCCGTTTAATCCAAAGGCCGCACCAGAATTAAGTGTCAACAGATTAGCCTGTTTGCGTATGCGTGAAAGGGGCCTGTGTGCGCTCTTTTTGGCTTTAATGCTGGTGCTATCGACAGTTCCGGCACCGGTCGGAGGTACGGCGATCGCTGATCCGGGGAAATCAATTAACGATAACCATATTTCTGAAAGTAATACTGAATCCACAACAGCGGATAGTAATCCACCAGTAGAGAGTTCTAAATCAAATTCTACCGAACCCGATTCCAATAATAGTACGAAGACTCTGATGGGCAATCTAACCGAAGTTAACGAGCCAAAGAATGAGAGATTGACAGGTGCTTCTATAGCATCTACTTCTGAAGACTCTGAATCAAATTCGTACGTAATTCCCCTTCGTACAGGTAATGTGACTCCAAAAGAAGGCGTTCAAATAGAACAGGATAATATCTCTAACACGTCTTCAAATGATACTTACTGGACAATTCTACAGTTCTATGCAGACAAGCCAACAGACGCAATCAGTGAGCTTCGTAGTAAAGACGTTGTTTTCGTAGAAACAGTAACTGATGGAACATACTATGTTGCAATTCCTCCAGAAGAAATCAATTCAATAAATGAAATTCAATTTGTTCGTTCAATCATAGATATTAAACCAAAATGGAAGATATCTCCCTCATTGAATTCTACAATATCTAATGCTACTGGAGAGTATGAAGTGAGTATCAGAACTTTTGAGAGGTTATCCTATTCGAATTTAAGTCGTATTGACAATACCACCTATCGAGGCAGTCTAACTGTTTCTCAGATCAGACAGTTACAATCAATAAACAAGGTTGCGTGGATCGAAAAATACCAGGAACCAAATCCAAGCGTGGCCGAAGGACGCCGATTAGTTGGCGCCCACAAAGTTGATTCACAGTATGACGGGGAAGGAGTAAGAGTAGGTATAATTGACACCGGTATTGATTCCGATCATCCACATTTTTCCGGGATTAATATTATTGACTCCTATGATTGGGCAGGATGCGATGTAGATCCTGAGGCGCCGTATACAGGTATCGACAATGACCACGGAACTCACGTTGCTGGTACTGTCGCAGGCGAAGGAACTCACGAAGGTAGGACCCTAACCGGGGTTGCCCCCGAAGCTACACTAGTTATTTCGCGCATTTTCAACGATACTGGAGGGTTTGAGGTGAATAATTGCGGAAATATCATTGGACCAGGGTATGACGATCTATATAATAAAGTAGAACAGGCTGGTGCAACTATTATCAGCAATAGTTGGGGTCACGATAGTGGCGGTGGATATGATCAAGGGGCTCACTCTACTGATGAATGGGCTAATAATCACCCAGATACTCTTGTTCTGTTCTCTGGTGGGAATTATGGGGATGATTCCGAAGAGTATGGAATAGTTGAAAATGTCACGTCTCCTGGTTTGGCAAAGAATGCACTTACCGTTGGCTCATCGTTAGATGGCTCTTCTGAGTTCGAACCTTATGGTGTGGCTAGTCGGCTAGGGGAAGTATCTGATTCCAATAATCTTGATCTCCCCGTTGATGGACGGACTAAGCCGGATGTAGTTGCGCCTGGGGAGTATATTACGGCTCCTGTCGTTTCTCCACCTGGTGCCTCTGAATACGGGACGAAGGCTGGTTCGAGTATGGCGGCTCCGCACGTAGCTGGGGTAGCGGCAATGTACAAGCAGGCATATCCTGAGGCTGGAGCAGCTGAGATTAAGGCTGCAATTATTGGTACGACTCACCCAGTAAGAAATCGCCTAAATTATGCATCCGGATATGGTGGAACAAATGTTCACAACGCGATCTATAATAATAGCTATGAATCTACAGCGAACCGGTTCAGTGGTAGTTTAACGCGAGTGGCTGATGAGACGGATGTTTATAGTTTTTCAGTTTCGCCAAATGCAGAGAGAGTGGTTGTATCGACCACTTGGCTTGATCCAGAGTCGTCAATCAGTTCCTCTGACACATTGGTGAATGATATTGATGTTTGTGTGGGGCCTGTTGATGACCCAAGTAAGTATTGCGCAGACGGTGATACCAATAATGTGAGGAAAATAAGTATACAAGATCCAGAATCTACCGGGGATTGGCAAATCACCGTTGATGGAAACGGAATTGACCCTTTGCATCCAACTGAGAACTATGCAGGACTTGTTCGTGTTATTACAGAAGAAAGCACATTATCTGTTGATGTGCCGAGCGAAGTAATTGTAACCAAAGGTAACAATGTAACTCTACCTGTCACCGTTCAAGGTACAGGTGCACCTGTGGCTGCGGTTACAGGCGAAGTTTCATTTAATTCTGAATCTGAATTGGCGTTCAACGGCAGTGACCGAGATTTCAAAGTACTTCCAATCGGGGATCTAAGTAGTGGATACCAGAATCAGGCAGCTGCCGAAATTCAAACATCTGAAGATACCTCGTTAGGCAGCCATTCTCTGTCAGTTACCGTATCTGGAGTGGACAATGAGAGAGGCTCGATTTCAAAATCGGTCAACTTGAATGTGGTTGAATCGTCATCTCTCCAACCACCTTCAAATCCCAGCCCCACTGATGCCGCTTCAAATATTCCCACCGATAGTATCCTAGAATGGGAATCAAACAACCCGGATAGCGTATCTTATGATATATATTTAGAAAAAGGAGACCAGACACCGGCATTAGTTGCTGAAGATCAGTCTGATACCAGTTATGATCCTGCGGGTTTGGAAGCTGGGACCACATACTACTGGAAAATAGTTGCAGAAGATGGACAGGGTAATACAGTAGAAAGCAACCTGTGGAGCTTCACAACACGTGGTTCGGGAAGTGATTCGCCTTCAGCGCCTTCTAATCCGGTTCCTGAAAATGATTCAATCGGCTTCTCCGGAGATGTGACTTTGTCTTGGTCTGGATCCAGTAACAGTGACGTATCGTATAATGTGTACTTCGGGGCAAACTCTGATCCTGGATTTTATACGACAACTTCCTCTTCTGAGGTAACGGTTTCTGGACTTGATCGGGGTACAACGTACTATTGGAGAGTTGTTGCGGATGATGGTCAAACTACGAGTTCCAGCGGTGTCTGGACTTTCTCGACGAGTAGTGGAGATAGTTCGATCTCTATTTCGGATATTTCGTTCGAGAATGATGATCGGGATGGACCTATGGAGATCAAGGATAACCAGTTGGAGTTCGGGTATATGAATTATGTTGAGCACATTGACGGGGTGCAAGAGAGTGATTATGATCTCCGAGTTGTGAATGAGCGTGGTACGGTAATTGGCGTTGAAGAGGATAATGCCAATGAGGGAGAAGAATTTGCTACTGATTTGGAGTTGGAGGGAGGTGCATTATTCCGCGAGCCAGGAACATATACCGTTGATGCCATTGTCCGCCATTCGATCTCTGGGGATACTTTTGAGACATCAGCGACGGTTGATGTAGAGCATTCGCCGCCCGAGGATGAAATGTCTATACTTCCGATTGAGCCCCGTCCGTATGAAGAGGTCACACTTGATGTCTCGCACATAGAAGAGGATACGTGCGATACTGGAATAGAAGGCTACTCGTGGTATGTATACAAAGGAGACCCGGATGATGGTCAAGTCGACGTTATTAAGGAAGAACAGGGAAGCAGCCTGTCAAGTACTGATCTTCAATTAGAAGGTGCTGATGAGTACACAGTTACTGTCTCAGATACTGCAGATGTTGACGGGTGCGTTATTGATGAGACAACCCTCTATGTGGAAGATGATTTCGGCCCGGACCTAGATATTAATGGACTCAGTGTTCCTGACACAGGTTCAGCTGGCAATCCTGTTTCTGCGAGTGTTAGTATGGAGAACACTGGTTCAACACAGGCTAACTACATTATCCGGTTCAAAGCTGATGGGAATATCGTGGAGACAGAAACCTACCACGTTGATGCTGGCGAATCAGACGAGGAATCTGTCTCACTAAGTCTTACTGAGGGCGACCATACGATCTCTGCTGAAGTAATTGATGCAAGCAATGAGAGGCACGCTTTGAGCGAATCAATAACGATCAACCAAAACAACCCTCCCGAGGAACCATCTAATCCTTCACCTGGCGACGGAGCGGACTCTGTAGGCACAGATACCGTCCTACAATGGAGCGGTGATGATCCTGATGGAGATGCTGTCTCGTACGATGTATATCTGGAGAAAGGTGATCCAACTCCTGATGAACAAGTAGCTAGTGGCCAGTCACAGTCTTCCTACTCTCCAAGCAATTTAGAGAGAGGTTCAGTCTACTACTGGCAAATTGTAGCAACAGATGAGCACGGATTAACCACAAGGAGTCCTGTCTGGAGTTTCACAACAGTAGTTGGACCATCTGCGTCCTTTAGCTACTCGCCGCAAAGCCCATCCATTGGTTCTACTGTAAGCTTTGATGCATCTGAATCAGAAGATCCGTCCGGATCTATTGAATCATATGAGTGGGATTTTGATGGGGATGGAAGTATTGAGGCGACAGGTATCAGCCCAGATTATACATTCAATAGTGCAGGTGAAAAGGTAGTTTCACTGACTGTTACTGATAGTAGCGGGCTTGTCGACACTACCAGTTCTACAATTTCAGTACAAGAAGATGTAGATGAATCTGCACCCTCTATCTCTCTTTCAAAAACCGATGGAAGTGCTCTCAGAATTAATCTCACCTCCTCAGAGCCACTTTCCAGAATTAGCGTTGATCTAATCCGCGGCACAACAGTTGTAACGAATTTACGCAGAAGTGACTTTATTGAAAGAGACGTAGATAACCATACTTATACTTCAAATTATTCTGTTGATGGGTCAGGAGATTATACTGCAATCCTACGCACTGCGGAAGATTCAGGTGGAAATGATGGTGGATCTGGACAATCTGATACGATATCTATTCCTGACGATAGCGGAGACGACCGGGGAGATGGATCTTTAGTGGATATTGATGCAAGTGACTTGCCTGGGGGTGGTACGCGGGCTGATCCGTACCAGGTCTCGAACGCATCGGAACTACAGGCGATGGAAGATGACCCGAACGCGCATTATGAATTAGTTGCCGATATTGATGCCTCCAGAACTGCGCAGTGGGGTAATGAGCGTGGATTTGATCCCGTAAGTTCGTTCTCTGGATCGCTAGACGGAAACAATCATACAGTAACTGGACTTACGATCGAACGTCCGAATGAAAGTGGCATTGGACTCTTTAGCTATATTGAGTCAGCAACGATTGAATATGTCTCGCTTGCGCAACTCGGAGCAACTGGTTCAGAAGATGTAGGCGGACTCGCCGGTAGTGTTGGCAACAGCACAGTTCAGAATGTCGCAGTCTCTGGGAATGTACAGGGTAGTGGTTTCTCAGTGGGTGGACTCGCTGGAAATGCTTACGCCAACAGCGCGATTCAGGATGTGACAGCCTCTGGAAACGTTACCGGTTCTAACGATGTGGGCGGACTTGTCGGAAGCGTTGATAACAGTATGATCAAGAGTGCGATAGCCTCCGGAAACGTGACCGGATCCGGTAGCGTCGGGGGGCTTGTCGGAGAGGCTGAGGATAACAGCAGACTTCAGAATATCTCCGCATCTGGAACTGTGACTGGGTCTAGCTTTGTGGGTGGAATCGTCGGATTCAGTGCTAGCAACAGCACGATCAAGAGTGCGGCAGCGTCTGGCGATGTGAACGGATCTAGTTACTTCGTAGGGGGGCTTGTAGGAAAAGCTAGGGATAACGGCACGATTCAGAGCGCAACGGCATCGGGGAATGTGAACGGCTCTGACAATGTAGGTGGACTTGTAGGACGAATTATATACAATACTGCACTTAGGAACGTCACAGCATCCGGGAATGT
The DNA here is from genome assembly GCF_041477585.1 of Halobellus sp. MBLA0158. Taxonomy (NCBI): domain Archaea; kingdom Methanobacteriati; phylum Methanobacteriota; class Halobacteria; order Halobacteriales; family Haloferacaceae; genus Halobellus; species Halobellus rubicundus. The sequence goes on along the minus strand of NZ_JBGNYA010000001.1, from coordinate 665,890 downwards.
AACTGGCTCCAGCGAAGTTGGAGGACTTGTCGGACAGAGTAGGTACAACAGCACAATCAAGAGTGCGACAGCCTCGGGAAATGTAATGGGCTTCGAGAATGATGTAGGTGGACTTGTCGGAGACACCATAGGCAACAGCACGATCAAGAGTGCGGCAGCGTCTGGCGATGTGAACGGTTCAGACTTTGTAGGCGGCTTAGTCGGGAGCTCTTACAGCAACAGCACGATCAAGAGTGCGGCAGCATCTGGAAATGTAACCGGCTCTTACTATGCTGTAGGCGGGCTTGTCGGCAATGCTGAAGGTAATAGCACACTTCGGAATATAACGGCGTCCGGCAACGTGGAGGGTATTGTTGGCTTGGGCGGACTTATTGGAGTTAGTGCCAGCTACAGCACGATTCAGAACGCCACAGCGTCCGGAAATGTAACTGGCACCTATTCTCTGGGCGGGTTAGTCGGAGATGCTAAGGATCATAGCTCACTTCAGAATGTATCGGCATCCGGGGATGTCAACGGTTCTTATTCTGTTGGCGGACTTGCTGGAGATGTTTATAACAACAGTACTCTCTATGATGGAAGAGCTTCTGGAAAAGTGACCGGAGTAGATAGAGTTGGTGGTCTTGTCGGCTCTACCTATGATAATGCTAATATAGAGTCATCCTATGCGACAGGGAATGTTTCCGGGACAGAACTCATCGGTGGTCTTGTCGGAAGTAACAATGAGAACAGTGCAGTAAAGTCCTCGTATGCGACTGGGAATGTTTCCGGGACAGAGGTCATAGGTGGGCTTGTCGGATACAATGACGGGAACGGTATAGTAACATCGTCAAATGCGTCAGGATACGTCAATGGTTCTGGGTGGGTGGGAGGACTTGTTGCGTATAATTCTGATAACACTACAGTAATAGCATCGTACGCTACAGGAAATGTCAATGGAACGTTCCAAGTAGGCGGACTGATCGGCAGGAACGATAATTTCAATTCACTTTCACAAGGAGGTAGAGTGACCTTATCATATGCGACTGGGAATGTTTCCGGAACATATTTCACTGGTGGCCTGATTGGAATTAATTCAGATAATGCAACAGTAGAGTCATCGTATTCGACAGGAAACGTCAACGGTTCCGAGGTAACCGGTGGTTTTGTCGGAAGCGCTGTTCACAACAGCACGATTCAGAATGTCACAGCGTCTGGTGATGTGACTGGTTCTACACAGGTTGGTGGGCTCGTCGGAGAAAATGAGAACGACAGCGTAATTCAAAGCGCGAAGGCGTCTGGAAATGTGACTGGTTCTACACAGGTTGGTGGGCTCGTTGGACGTAACCTCGGGGCCACAATCCGAGATTCATTCGCTGTTGGATATGTAACTGGAGACACTCAAGTCGGAGGATTGGTAGGTCGTAACTCTGGGACTGTTATGGATTCATACTGGGATGAACAAGCAACAGGTCAGACTACGTCCGCTGGGAGTGCGATCGGTTTAACGACGGCTGAAATGCAGGGATCGGCGGCAGCATCGAATATGAGCGGGCTTGACTTCGATAACATCTGGGTAACAAAACCGAGCGATTATCCAGTACTTGCGTGGGATATAGATACTGGTGGAGACAGCGATTCGCCCAAAGAGCTAGAACTAACCTATCCAGATGTTCTTTACACGATTTCAAATCCAAGAAAGGATCCAACGGTCATATCAAACCTTGTAGCAGTAGAATCAGACACAGAACTGGCCTTCGATAATGGGTCGAATTACCAGTTCGTATTCGTTCGAGAAGGACAACCTCAGTTCACCGCTTCAGTCACAGAATCCGTCACGATAGCAAACGATAGCGAGTTTGCGCTCTTGTTCTTCGGCTCACAGGGAGACCCAGTTTCTGGGAGTCCGAAACTCCATCGCTACACATCCACTGGCGTCGAAAAGTACAATTTGACGGTCGAAAGCGGGTCTATTCCGACCGAGCGCGGTCTCATAAACTATTCAATCAAATTACGTAGCGAAGATGGCGAAGCCGTCGCTGCGACGGCTTCGAGGCCTCTTATCTTCGGCTATGAAGGCGAACCGACGACATCGATTAACGACGATACTATCACTGTTTCGATGCCAAAACAGTTCTTCCCGCGAGATACAGAGGCTATCCTCAGGGTTTACGATACGGCCAAAACGTGGGAAGCGACACCTATACTAACCCGTACGCTACGCGTTGACAACAATACGGACTCGTTCCGAACGAATATCTCGCAGTCTGTACTTCCGGCGGGTGACTACGGATACGTTGTATCACTGGAGACGCCAAGTGGTGCAAGTCTAAATATCAGTACATCCTTCACTGATGACGCCCTTTCCGTCACTCCTGTCGAAAACGTCTCGAATATCGCGTCGTTCTCTGAGACGGTTAGGCTGGGTTCTGATCAAGTGGATGCGGATCTCGCCGGTCAAATCAGGGTTGAGAAATCTGTTGCAAGCAGTGACAAAACCTCTGTTGATGTTCTCCGTTCGTCGTCGACGAATTATTCGATCGCTATTTCTGCGCCTGATGATGCTGAGAATGTGACTTTCTATCTTCAGACTCAAGCGATATCTGCGTCACAGGATATCGACGATCTTACGATGTATCTTGATGGTGAGGAACAACCGTTTGTGGTCAACAAATCTGGTGGGCCGGGCCAGAGTTCTTGGGTTGCGTTCAATGTTCCGCATTTCTCTACTCGGACTGTCTCCTTTACCACTACCAGTAATTGGAGTCGGAGTTACGAGACTGATCAGGCAGCCACCTCCAGATTTGGAGAACTGATTAAAGCTGGTGACGGAGGAGTTGTACTTGCGGGTGTTACGGATGCTAATGTAAGCGACTCTGGGTCAGAGACTAATGTAACTGTTCTCAAAGCTGGGTCTGATGGAAATCGGGAATGGATTACTACTGCAGACCCTGGCTATGTTGACACGAGTAAGGATATTATTAGAACCAGTGACGGGGGTTTCGTCACTGTAGGTATAGATACGTTCGTCAAACTCGACAGCAACGGTAGTGTTGTTTGGCAGCGTGCCGACGATCTTTCTGGAGGTACCTACGAGGCTATTGTCGAAAGTGATGGTAGCGCTATGTTCTTAGCTGGTAATACTTGTTGTAGTGATGATCGTAAGTCGAGGTTTATCCGGACGGATTCAGGTGGGGTTGAGCAGTGGAACCGGACTCTGTCGATAACCAACGATTCGTACGGTGCGTTATCTTACAGTGGAGCAGGTCTGGGTGATGGAGCAGTGTTCAGTGTCGCAGGCTTCAATTCTGAGCCGACCTACCTGTACGCTCTCCAAGCTGATGGAAGCAAAAGGTGGGAACGGACCGTCCCCAATCTGTCTTCGCCGCAGCTACAAACACTGCCTGATGGGGATATCCTCGTTACCGGTACTAACGAGACGACTGGTTCGCTCCGGGTTGTCCGCGTCACTCCGAGTAACAACGTTGAGTGGGATCGTACCTACGATACTGGGCCGCCGATTGATGTAACGGTATTTGACGGAAACATTTCAGCTGTAACTGAGGACAAGGAGATTCTCAGGCTTTCAGATAGTGGAGATAGAATGGGGGTTGGCAATTACTCCGTTCCTGAGAACACTACAGTCTATTCTGCGGTTCAGACAGGGCTGGGAGAGTTCGTGCTGGGAGGTGATCAGGGTGCGACAGAAGCTGAAAGCCAGTTCTGGTTATCTAAGATCACTGTAAGTTCAACCAATACTACTACAGAAACGTCGCCAGAGGTCAGAAGTGCTGTGCAGTACAGGCAGGCGGATGGGTCTCCGGCGATCGAAGTAGCGTTCTCAGAACCGGTGCAGAATCTTAGCGGCAACTTTGAGTTGTACGCTGATGGGGCACAGATTGATACTACGAACACAACTGTGCAGATAGATGGTGGTCGTGCTGTCATCGAGCTTGATCAAGTTATCATCTCGGAGCTGACGCTCCGTCTTGAAGATGGTATTGTTAGTACCGAGGATGTGCCGTTGGATACTCCGCAGAACGTGTCTGTTACTCGGGCACCGGTTTCTGTCCACTCAGGCGATAATGTAGGCGTGTACAGAGGTTCAATACTTGCAGTTGTTACAGATACGGTTAACTCGGATGTGACGATCTCTCAGAATGGGACGCTGGTTCAGGAACTGTCGACGGGTAGTGATAGCCGGATCGCGTTGCTGGATACAGAGGCAGTTTCAACCGGTGATTATCAGGTCAGTGTCGCAGGGGTTGAAACCTCGACGTTCGAAGTGGCGCGGCTGGAGTTTGCGGCGTCGGTTGACTCTTCAACTGTGAATACGTCGGCGACACTTAGCGGTACAATTGAGTCGAACGTGGCTGCCCGGGAAATCCGTATTGGACTGGTCAATGAGTCCAGCAGCTCTGTTGCTGTGAGTCAAGTCTACACACTTGATGGACAAGGCGAAGCAGCGTTTAGTTTCGATCTTGCAGATACCGATATCTCTGCCGGTGATTATCAGATCCGGGTTACTGACCGCTTCACAGGGATACAGCGTCAAGTAGCATCGATAAACGTTACTTCGACTGACGGTGATTCGTCCGATGGTGGCGGCGGTACCGGTCCGGGTGGTGGAGGATCGGATGACGGTGAGATCTCTACGGAAATCACTGATCTAACTCTTACGCGGACCACGATAGATGAAGGCGATAGTGTTGGAGTGGAGGCTGTGGTCTACAATAATGGTACAGAAACGACAAACGCATCATATACTCTTGAAGTCTACCGCGACGGTACTCTACAGGAAGGTATTGGTTCTAGTAGCCAAGTAGATAATCTTGAACCGGGAGAGAACGCGACTCTCGTATATCTACCTACGTTTGAGGAACCAGGAGAGTACACCCTGATCGTTGGAGATCAACTTGCAACGCTGACCGTTCAGAATACTTCAACAACTACCACTACTACGGAAGAGCCGATTTCGACAACACCTGCAGAGACGACAGGATCGGAGGCACCGGGCTTCGGACCGTTAGCTACGATCATTGCGCTCGTAGGAGCTGCAGTATTGTTGTTTTCAAGAAGAGGATCGGTTTAAAAGTTAGATCCAGTTCGTTTGGAATCTTGTTTCAACTGAAGTAGAGGTTCAGTTGTTCCTAACTTCAGTCATAGCCGTTTTTTCAGGTCTTCGCGGTCTTGGCCGGTAAATTGGTAATTATCTTCTGTTTCAAGCTGTTGGATGAGTTTGTCTAACTGTGGTTGTGTTTCGATCAGGTCTTTGACTATACAGGCTTGTATAAACAGTTTTAGATCCCAGACTTTGATGTTGTTTTGTGATGCGATTTCGCCTACGTGTTTGTCGTCGGTGAGTAGGATTTTGTCCTGTGTTTTTGCGGCTGCGATACATTCAGCATCTGTAAAAGATAGAGAGTTATCGATAACTTTTTCGGCGAATTCGAGTTCTTCTTCGGTCAGTGAGCGGATTTTGAGCCAGCCGCCGTTGTTTGATTTCTTTTCTTCAATTCTCCCAACAAACTCTGAATCTGCGACTCCGCCGCCGTGAAGTTCTTCGATAACTGATGGTATTGTTGAGACTTGGTCAAATACCTTGTTCAGCAGGTTCAGTCGGTTGATTTTGGAAAGAGAGCTTAGAATATTGTTGTCGACGACGACCATCTAACCTGCTTCACATCTCGTTCAAACGCTGTTCGCGATCTTCCTCTGAGAGAAAGCCGATGCTGCGTTCGATTCCACGGTTTTTGAGAATCTCTTTGAATTCTTCAGTGGATTTGCCGGCTATTTCGGCGGCTCGGTTCAGGCTGACTGATCCAGACCGGTATTTTTCGACAGCGAACTCGATACGGAGTTCAGGATTTTCTTTGAGAAGCGCTCTAAACGCTTCTTCAACTACTTCGTTGCGAGAGCTGAAGCCGCCGCTTTCACGTAGGATTTCGGCGTCTTCGTCCACATCTATCACGATCCCAGTCACCTCTTTGTTTCTACAAATAGAAATGGTAGACCAAGATATAAAACAGTACGTGTAGCAAAGAGAGACTGGGTTTATCTGAGTAGGAGCACTACGCGGAGACGCCTGTTTCAGGGCTTTTGGAGCGGAATTTTTCGATGTTTTTGTAGTAGTATGCGAGTGCTGTATGGACGTCGCTGAGAGATAGGTCCGGGTATAGTTCTGTTATTTCATCAGGGCTGTATTCGCTGTGTTCGTATGTATTGGCGATATCTTCGACTCGTATGCCGGTGCCTTCGATGGTTGGTGCTCCGTTGCTGTGTTCTTCGCTCTTCTGAATAGTCATATCCAATTTTTGTCTGACAATTTTTATTAAAATTCTTGTTTTTCAGAGCCTTTATTGGAGGATTCTTCATTTGAAACAGGCTATACCCTTCCTGTTTTGAGATTCTTTGAGATCTGTAGTCATCTGTGGTGGATTCTGGGGAACGGCTTCTGAGCGTAGCGGATCAAAGGGGTTTGCTTGAGGACCCCAGTGTTCGGCGATTGGTTCTAGCTGCGGGAATTTCTCAGAACGATGGATTGCAGGAGGCGGCGTTGAAAGCAGTGATCGGTAAGTCGGTGCAGAACTGGCAGTACCCGTTTGATGAGAGAACGTGGTTTGGTGAAGTTTCTTTGGGTGAGACGTTTCGAGGCGGTTCATTCGGTCTTTCACAGGACGATTTTACCAAGCATCTGTTGGCTGTGGGGCAGTCGGGTTCGGGGAAGACGACGTTGTTCTATAACTTGATGGAGGAGTTGGGTAGGCCGTTTTGGGCTTTTGATTTGAAGCAGGATTACCGCCATCTTGTAGAGGGTTTGGATGGTTTGTTGGTGCTGCCTTGGTCTGAGATCAAGTTGAATCCGTTGAGGCCGCCAAGAAATGTTTCACCGAGGCGTTGGGCGCAGGTTTTCGCTGAGATCTTTGGGCATAGCACTGCGTTGTTGAGCGGATCGAAAAACTACCTGTTGAAGAAAATCATCGAGCTATACCGGTTGTACGGCTTGTTTGATAGTTTTGAGGAACCGTTTCCGAGTTTGCACGAACTGGAGCTGTTGATCAGGAAAGAGAGGTTGAATTATGTACGGAAAGCGTCGGATTACCGCGACACACTGTTGAACCGGTTGGAGTCGATGAACTTGGTTGCAGGAACAGTGCTCGACTGCAGCAAGGGATACGGAGCGGAAGAGCTTCTGGATCGGGATGTTGTCTTCGAGTTTGACGGCCTCTCTCGGGATGTCCAGAACTTTTTGATGGAGATCTTGTTCGCATACGTCTACGAGTACCGGTTAGCTCAGAACCAGCGAGACAGTGGTTTGAATCACGCTTTCTTCTTGGATGAAGGCAAACGAGTCTTCAGTGTCTACAAAGAAAGACAGGATGCGTCGGGTATTCCGGAGATTGATGAGTTGACGGCGAAGATGCGGGAATTCGGTGAAGGACTAGTCGTAGCAGACCAAGAGGCGTCGAAGTTGACGGACTCGATCAAGGCCAATACCTACACCAAAGCTTTGCTGTCTACTGGTGATCAGAAGCAGTTCCAAGCCGTCGCGGAGTCGATGAATTTGTCTAAGCGGCAGATGGAATTTGCACAGGAACTCGATACAGGTGAAGCAGTTGTCCAGGTCGGAAACCGTAGTCCGGTACCGGTCAAACTCGACAACTACCGGTTAGACAAGAATGTCTCAGACAAAGAGCTGCGAAAACAGCAAGCCGAGAACTGGGAAAAACTCAGCCATAGTCCAAGAGAAACCACCCCCGACTTCCGAGAAAAAATCGGACCAAGCAACAGCAACGAAGAACAAGGATCGGAGATTCCAAGCGACCCCCGTGATCCAAACAGCGAGGTACAGCTCTCCAGCAGTGCTGAAAGACTTCTCGAAGACGTTGTCAACGATCCGTTCCGACCACTGACCGAGAGATACAGCGATTTTTCCAGTCGGTACAAGGGAAACAAGGCGAAGAACGAGCTCGTCGACGAGGGCGTAGCAGTTGAACGCAGAATCCACCAACAAGAGGACAAGCGAAAGCTGCTGCAACTCACCGAACAAGGCCGAAAATACGCTGAAAAAGATCTAGATCTGGAAGTGAAACACGGGGGTCGTGGCGGAATCATCCACCAATACTGGCAGCACAAGATACGAGACCTGTTCGAGGAAGCCGGCTGGGACGCCTTCCTAGAAAAGTTCGATGCCGACATCTACATCAATATGGGAAACACGGAGTTAGCGGTCGAAGTCGCAATGGGAGACAAACCAAGAGAAATCCAACACGTAGAGAAACACCTCAACCGAGACTTCACTATCTGGATTGCCTGCCGGAACAAAGAAATCCAAGACGGATTACAGCAAAGACTACAGGAGAACGGATTAGATCCAGATCAGGTAGTGTTTCGGCTGCTTCGACGGTTCAACGACGTGGAGAGCTTGTCATTGTAGGTGGTTCGGCGGTTTCGGCTGATCGGAAAGGTTTGTGTGTCTTGTTTTGAGGCTGTATTATTGTTAGCAGGGAAAATGTCTAGAACTGTGATGACTGCTGATTTTGGGCGTCGGTCGCTATATTTTACCAGCCCACCTATCGTCAATTGCACCATACGAAATGGTGCTGATCCATATTGACAGAAGACACTGATCTCTCTGAGGACGTATTCCCAGACTCAAAGTACAGCATCCAGGTACCGACGATGCCTGGCATAAGAACTGTCTGGGATGTTGTAATCGAGAAACACGGCGAAGAATTGGTCGGTTCACTTCGAGAGATACTCCCAGACCATACTGGTAGCGACCAGGATCTGTTGTATCGGTACGAAGTCGCAGAAGAATTTCTCAAATATAACCGCGAAGATGTTACCATTCGTGGCGGTAAGGAGAAAAGCCAGGCCAAGCTGGAAAAAGCAATTCAGACTGTGTCAGACAGTAACGATGTAGGCTATGAAACGGTTAGACAAGCCTGCGTAAGACCATATTCGGACAGCAATCGAAATCAAAAGCTCAGAGATGACTTTGAAAGATTAGCTGAAGAAGTTATTTAAATTTAATACGAATATTCTATATATTTTTTCACCTACGAGAGGATTGATAGTTCGGTGGATTTCTGTAGTTACAAGCAGAGTTTAGGAAGAATGCCGAGGGCTGAGATTCAGGGCGAGGTTCATTTGTCGGAGAAGGATAGACAGGCTTTGATGCAGCTGGATCTGTCCGGTTTTGATGCGGTATTTCGTGAGGGCCACGATAAGGATTATTTTGAGAGAGATCTCACGGTTGGATACTCGTTTTATGCGGTAGGTCATTTGATGTATGGAGCGACCTTTGGCCGTGTCTATAATCCTCCAGAGGAGTTCAGGGAGAAGGTTGAGGAATCGGGTACTCCGTTCTTTGAAGTTGACGCTGATGTCCACGAAACATATGAAATGGTTCCTCGATGGAAACGGACCTTTCTCCTCCTCGGCTCACCTATATTCACTCTGATTGTATTAGGCTCGACCGGACAAGTTGTAATTCGAGGACTCGGCTTTCTCGGGTTGACAGCTCCGACGTGGATTCCCTATCTGGCTGCTGTCCTGCTTGTATTATTTTTCGGGTTGACTTGGCCGCTCGGATTCTTCGGGTTGATCGAAGGCGAGGCCAAAGGCGGTCGTGACGACTATATGACCGAGAGAATCCAAGAGATAACTGCTGAAAACGGATTCGAGAACGTCTTTGTGAGTTGTGGAGATGCGCATCGAAAGCCAATTGCTCGATCATTAGAGCAAGACGACTGGAAGGTCGTAGAACAGCCATCCAAACACTGGTTAGCTAGAATCATCTCACTCGCAGACCGTATCACGGGCAGAATCCTCAGCCCGATTGAAACCATCAAGGAGGGGAAAAACCAGATTAGGAATCGTATCTGAAGCAAATTAATTTAAAAGTAAAACACTAATTTTCTCTTGAAAACCCAATCGAAGGAAGGAGAAGACAAGAGAAAGTAAAAAACGACCTCTTAACTGTTCGTATCAGGGTCTGCGAGTCCAATCTACGAACGGTTCAATGGACACCAAGTGAGAGCGGGGGCAAGAGAACGCCGGCAAGGGTTCCCACCGGCCAACTCAATCAACGCTTCAGTGGACCAGCCATCATTCGAATCTCTGTGTTTCCTCTCCTTCCTTCTCTATCCATTACGTGATTCGAAGAACTATGACCACGACCGAATACATCAACGTATCTAACGCTCTTCAAAATCTGGAAGACGAGGTCTCTCAGGAGAATTTCGAGGCAGTCCGCGACTTGATCAACCACGCTGCGGCAGAAGGCATCGGCGAAAGCCAACAGCAGCGGTATGCCTACGCTTGGAAAACCATTCTCGATAAGTTTGCGCCTGAAGATTTTGTTATAGACGGTGCTTCTGAGCAAGAAATCAAGAATGTCGTCGCGGCCTTGAATCGTAGTGATTACGCGGAGGCAACGAAGCACAAGTTCCGTTGCGCGGTCAAGAAGCTGTACACGGCGAAGAACAAGGGTCAGGCACCCGAAAAGGTCCAGTTCTTTTCGGTTCACAAAAGCAATAAGCCGACCTCTGTCTCCCGTGAAGACCTGTTTACGGAAGATGAACTGAAACAGTTGGTTCGGAGCTTTACGAGCACCCGTGATAGAGCCTTTACCTACGTTTTGTACGAGTCTGCGGCGCGGCCAGGTGAACTACTTTCCCGTAATATTGGAGACTTCACGTCCAACGAGAAAGGCGATTTTATCTACTTGGAAGGTGCGAAGGGAACGCCAGACAGGACGAACCAGCTTGTCCGATCGGGGAGACCTCTACGAGAGTGGATCGCGTCTCATCCCTTGGGCGGGGAGCCTGGCGATATTGAGGATCCTAATGCTCCTCTGTGGGTTAAGACTGAGCAGCAACAGTGCAGTAACTGTGGTGAGATCCCGCACCACCACGACGAATCTTGCGCCTATGAGCCTGATTTGGCGGATCGGATGAAGTACGATGCTTTCCGACGCGGATTCAAAAATGCGTGTGAAAAGGCTGATATTCCGGAGAATAAACGCACTCCATACAATTTGCGGCATACTCGTTTGACTGAGGTTGCGACGTTTATGGGGTATGAGCAGTTGAACAAGTTCGCCGGCTGGAAGCCAGGAAGTGACCGCGCTAAAGTCTATGTCCATCTCAACAACGACGACGTCAACAGAGCAATCCGCGACCAATACGGTCTTGACTCAAGTACAGAAGAAGACCAGAAAATTGAATGCTCGTTCTGCGGTTCGGAGAATCAATCGCAGTACAGTGAGTGCCGTAGCTGCGGACGCCCCCTCAACTTGAGAGAAGAGAAAAGCCGTGAGGAAAAGCAAGACGTGTTGGAGAAATTGTCTGAGTTGGAAGAGAACGGGGTTTTGGATAAGTTGGAGCGTTTGGATAAGTTACAGTGAGAAGGCGGGGGGTTAGAAATATAAAAATTTGACCAGTATTACTGGTTATGACCAGTTATACTGACGAGAAGGGGAGTGGGGTCTACATCCAATTTCCTCTACCCCAACAACGACTCTTCCGAAACCAAGCAACCCAAGACATCCTACTACTCTTCCTACGAAACCCCCACCAAGAATTCACAGTCACAGAAATCCGCAACACCACCGAACACGGAGGCGATACCATCCAAACAGCACTCAACGTCCTAGAAGCCGCAGACCTCATCCAAACACAGAGAAAAGGACGAAAAAAACTGATCAAAGCCAACAGAACACGGTACCACAACCCCGATGATCCACTCCTGTCGATACCGCAAGAAGAGTTCAGAACACCAGTCAAAGCATTCCTCGACCAACTCGATCAAACCGACGTCGACGTCGCCGGAGTAATCCTGTTCGGAAGCGTAGCACGAGGAGAAGCGGACCGCGCAAGCGACATCGACATCCAAATCATCGTAGAAAACGACCTTCTAGAATCACGACGCACAGTACAGGACATACGTCAAGAAATCGAAGAAAAACGGTTCGATGGAAACCGGTACGAGTTCCAGGTCCTCGTTGAATCAGTGGAAAGTGCTGAGAGCTACGGGGAAAAACTCCAGGAAATCTTTTCAGAAGGTATCAAACTCCGTGAAACCAACGAACTCGAACAAATCCAAGAGGCGGTCTTCAATGGATAACAGCCATATCCTACAACTGGCTGGAAAAAAGTACGAATGTATCTGTAACCCGACTCAGTAACGTTAGAAGGTATTTAAGTTGACTCCGTCTGCATTTTGAGAAGACTATGGTTGAAGTTCCTAATTCGGTTCATACCGTCTACACAGCAGAGGTCACGAAGAGAGACGGAGGTTATGTCGTGGAGGTTCCTGACCGCGAACTAGATCTCGGATCTGTCGACAAGGGTGAGACTGTCCGTGTTGCATTGCTTGAAGCCGAAGAAGCTGTTTCGGAGGATGAAGCAGATGGACGCCAAATGGTTGATGAAAGCAGTGGTCCGCCGGTAAGTGAAGGCGAAACCTTGGAGGTAACGATTGAATCTGTGGGTGATCAGGGAGACGGAATTGCGAAGGTCGACCGTGGGTACGTCCTGATCGTTCCAGGAGCTGCACCCGGTGAGCAGCCCAAAATCAGGGTAGAAGAAGTGAGGAAAAATGTCGGATTCGCAGAAGTAATCGACTAGAATGTCATAGAACTCTTCTCACGGTGGTTTATTCCACAATCTCCCAATTGAATGCGCCGCGGAGCTTGCGTGCGTATTGATCGTAAAGGTTCTACCAGTTCGACAGAGTATTCCGATAACTATGCGAGATACCCAGCGCGAGTCGGTCACAGCCGGCGACGAGCAATCTCGTATGCAATAGTCACAGGGACAGTGATGCTTAGCAAAACGAATAGGATTTCATCAACGGTTGGGCCAGTTTGTATGACCGAACTGTAGAATACGAGAACACCAATAGCGAGGACATCGACGACGGTTGCCACGTATTCTGAGTTCGTCCATTTCGGCATCGAATCTGTGGAGGGTATCTGTTGCAGTGCCGGAGAGATGAGGATATACTAGGTGTCACGGCGTGGATCTCTGTGGTCTCCCAATGCTGCGCCCCTCCTCTAACTCAAACGCCGAACCTCGAAACTGCCGAAAATTGGCTCCAAGCGTTTGTTTCCTGGCTCAATGCTCCAAACTAGACACTCCCATCCTCTTCTACTCCAGATTTTTCTAACTCTTCTGGAAGAGATATAGTATTCCCATCCTGATCGAGAACGAATATAGACTCTCCTTTCATAGGGCCTTTTCCCGCAGTGTTTTCTGGCCCTTCTTCAAGGGTATCAATTTCCTTGATTTTGTAGACAAAATCGTCGTCGTCGGGTGCTTTCCACGGATCAAGTACAACTACGCTGTATTTTTTCTCTTGTGGATATACATCTTTGTGGTCTTCCCAACCGACCATACTACATATTAGTGATCAAGTAACTAATATGTTCTGTCGGTTGACCTATTCTAGTACCGTATTACTCTTAAATATGAGGATAAAAAATAACTTCTGACTCAACGATCACTCTTCCGTGACTACCTGTCTGAAATGTGGTGAGGAAAATAATCTTGAACTTATACTTATTGCGGACTTTCTGATTGACGAAGAAACTGGACGACCGTATGCAAAGCATCGCTATCGATGTGGAAGATGTCAATCGGAGCTTAGTAAAGAACTGAAATGGTGGGAGTAAAAGCCTAAAATGCTGATATTCGGCTTGGCTCGATTTAGGATTGAATCCTGTTTGGTGAATATCCGTCTGGATTTATGGAGCCGATTTTTCGAGATAGTATCGGTACCCCATCAGGAACGGGGGGAAGCAGCTGGCGAGAGCACGCATTCCACTGGTCTAGAAATATAAGTGACTGTGAGTGTATATAACTAGCAAGGTGGACCAATCAGTCAAGCACCTACAGACGACACTGGAGACGTTCGCGACCGCAGTCCGGTCAGTTCCCGAAATTGAGGAGCCACCGCGGCCGACGCTAGCGGTGCTGAACCAGCAGCAAACAGAGGCCTACTGGAACCGTCTGCTCAGGTACTTCCTCGACCCGTCAGAACCACACGGCTTCAAGACGGCAATTCTAGACGGTATACTCGCAGTGGTTGCCGACCACGACGGGAGTGCCGAATTCGACCACCAGTCTGGCGACGAAATCGTCGTGGAGTCAGAAGTCCAGAGCACTGGTGGCAACCGTCCGGACCTGCTTGCCTACTGCCCTGAAGAGTGGTCCGTGTGTTTCGAACTGAAAGTCAACGCCAGCGAGGGGAGAAACCAGACCACTCAGTATGTTCAAGATAATTTCTTGCCGGATAACGTATCAGTCCCACCAAGCGATGAGTACCACGTTTACATCTCTAAGGCTACCCGTTCTGATTCTGTAGCTGATAGGTTTTATGACGTGTCTTGGCATACGGTTGTCGACGTGTTCGACGACGTATTGCTGTCGACACGAGGCGGCGCGACCGAACGGGGAGCAGCGCAGTTGCGGGATTTCCGTGATGCGATCAGCGAGGAGGTTAGTATGGAAGACCAGGAGTACACCGAACGCCAGCGCGAGCAGATGGCACTGTACATCGAACACTACGACGAGATCAGGACCGCACGAAAGGCCTTCGAGGCGGTCCGGAAGCGAGAACGGGACCGCTGGGCGACTCGGTTTCGTGAGCGGTATGCTCCCGAGAGCCTGACCGACGAGTGGTACTGTGATCCTTCGAAGTACGGCCTGCTGTTCAAGCACGGTTGGCGATGTGACGCCGACGGAAAGCCAGTCAAGGCTGTTGACGACGCCCGGTATCGACTTGAATTTCAGCAGTTCGTGCGTAAACGAGAGACGTGGGCTGAGGGTGAGCTCAGGTTCCGAGTCTACACTTCGCCCAACGGCGTACCCGACGCCTATAGGAACGCGTTCAAGGACTTAACGAACGAAGAGTTCTATGACGATCTGGCCACGATTCGTGAGCGACACGATATCGAACACGGCAGAGGCAACAAGACACAGGCCCAGAAATGGTACTCCTTCGACCCGAAACGTGGTCCCGAAGGATTCTACGAGACGCTGGCACAGGCCTTCGAGGAGTTCGTCGAATTAGCACCAGTCCTGACCGAAGTTCACGAGCGTGCGCTCGATATTGCTGCGGAAACTGAGTAAATATCCTTTCAGATAGATCTACAGATGGCTTACCCTGGATAACTACTGATCCACACTCACTCTTGCACAACCTCGTGTGGTGGATAGGTCTTCCGTATTGAGTGATTCAGAAGTCAAGAGGTGGGTATTATTGACTGTTTTTGTGGCGCTCTGGGGGTTAGAATGGGTTGTCGATCTTGGTTTTGTTGAGTGGTTTGGCGGTGCTGGTTTGGGCGGCTGCTTCTTTGACTGCGGTTTGGGTGGTCATCAGGAAGCAGTTGTACTTCGGTATACTTCGTTGGGTAACTGATTGCTTGAAGATGTTACCCGGATGCTCAGTATACTTCCGTACCACCACCACGAACTCTTCCGCCGCCTGAACAGCGACGAGTCCATAACCCTGTTCTGCGAGGAATGACTTGGTTTCTTCAAAATCTTCAACCGGGACTTCGAACCGGTACTGGTTGTGGTTGTAGTGTTTTCTTAGACGGGCGAAGACCTCGTCTCCCTCGAAGTAGTGCTTGAACAGGTATCGGTTGTCGACTTTGAAGGCGTTAACCTTCTCTAAGTTGACGCGGTGGAAGCCTTCCACCATTACAAATTATCTGTTTATTCTGCTACAGCAAGACTAATTCCCTGTTAAACCCGATTTCAACCGATACAAGGACTGAGACAAAACAATTCAACATCTTCTAAAGTTTGTGTAAGTATGTCACAGGTACTATCACGTCGACTAGCTGAGGCAGAAGAGCTGTTGAAAGAAGTCAATTCTTGGAGCGAGGAAGAGATCAAGGATTTGCCTAAGTTGTATCGAGAGAGGGCAAGGGAATACCGGGGGCTTCTGCAACACGGCGAAGACTAACCACCAATACCTCCTTCACCCCATTTTTTGTTTTCTGTGGACTACCTCGATAACCCCGAATTCGACATCAACGAATTATTGGAGGAGACCGGTCAGCGGCAGCAACAACGTCTTGAAAAAGAACTCGAACGCATCGAACAACAGCTCGAAGAGCGTGATGAGATTCACAGGGAGATCGTCGACGAACTCGAATCCAAACTTAGTTGGTACACAGACAGGCTCGAATCGCTTTACAAACAGAGAACTGGAAAAACCGGAGAACGACAAGAATTGAAAAACCAGATTAGTTCGTTCTACCGCCAGTTGCGAGAAGAGAAACAGCAGCACTGGCACGACAAACAAAAATTGGAGCAGGAACGCCGGGAACTTCTCCGCAAATTAGAAGAAGCTAGTGACACCGAGCTATTCGACGAGTTTCTCTCACTATGACATCAGGATCGGACAGAAAGAATCTCAGCAGCCACTGTATTCTTTACCACTTTTTTACAAGACCATAATATCGAAACAGGCAATAGACCCTCGTTCAGGACTGATCGCTACCCGGAGGGGTCATCAAGACGGAGAGATAGTGGTGGTCGGGTCGTGGACTGCTTACGCTATTCTGTTTGACGATGTCGTCGATTTAAAACAGGAACTTGAGAATCAGATTGAGGAATATGACGAGCAACTATCGGAGATTGAGCGTAACCAGATTATCTACGAACTAACTGAAGAAGCCAGAGACGGTGAGTGCCCGATTTGCGGGAACGAAGATATTGAATATCTGAAACAGCACGATCACGAGAACCACGATGAGGATCTGAAGGAGCAAATTACGGAGAGAATAGTTGAACTGCGTGAGATGCGGGATAGGCTTGACTCCGTCGAAGCACCCGAAGATGCTCCTGGTGACAAACAAGTCCGGCTTGAAGAGATTACGGACGAGATTGATGAGAAGCAGGAGCGCCGTGATGAGCTGTTAGATGAATTAGGAGGCGTTCCTGATGAAAGTGAGAGAGACACGTTAGAACAGAATATCAAGCAGCTCGAAAACGACATTAGGGATCTTCGAGAGGATATCGAGGATCGAGAAGAGAAGATTCAGAAAAAGAATCAGGAGATCAAGAAGTTAGAGAATAAGCGGGAAGAGCGCTCCTCGAACAAGGATCTGGAAGAAGTTGCCGATAAGATTGAGGCGGCTAAGACTGCTATTGAGAAATTGAAAAAGATACGTGAGGAGCACGTCCGGGAGAAGCGGAAAAAGATCCGGGATGAAATGAATGAGGTGTTCAATCAGGTAGCGCAGTCTGAGTTTATGAGCGAGCGCTACAAGGGACTTGATTTCCGTGGGAGTCCAGATGAGGACGATTCCTATGTTCTCCAGCTTATCGAGGTCGACGGCGAGACAAAGGATATGGTCAATCACCAACCGTCAGCAGGCGAATCGCAATTAACCGCTCTCAGCTTTATTTTCGGCCTCAATAAGTACGCCCGTTATTCCTCGACGATTGTGTTCGATACCGTTGCTGGCCGTCTCGACTTGACTAACAGTGAGGCGCAAGGTGAGTTCTTTGCGTCGCTGGATGAGCCGCTCCTACTGCTCGTAACGGATTCCGAACTTCGTGATCTTGGTGAATCCGTTCAACAGGAGATTGGTGCTCACTACGAAATCAAGCCTGATGGAAAGGACTCAGAGCTTAATAAGGTGAAATAATGGAATTCGACAAAATATCCGGTGCTCAAACCGTTCACGTCACGACCGAGAAATTCGACAAGGTAGCGACCTCGATTAATGAAACACTGGAGAACAACGACGGTAATCCGGTGGAAAACACCCAAATAGCGAATCTGGCGATTGCGGTTGGTTTCAAAGAAGAACGACGTGAGGAACCGAAGAGCACAAATAAGCCAATAAAGATGGAATCCTTAGACCAAGACAAGGTTCTCCGAACGATGATTGAACGTCGGCACGAGGATGCTTCTGCAGAGGATTTGAAGGATATTATGGAGCAATATTTGGAAGGAGGTATTAGGGAAATGGCCGAGGATATAGATGAACAAAACTACTTTGAGTACCATCAATACCTTGATGGTGACGTGAAAGAAGCCTAGGGAATTGATGGTCGAATTTTCTTAATTCGGAAGTAGGAGGAAGGAATGATTTCTATATTATCTAATTTTTGTCACAGTGGTTTTCAATTTGATTTCATCTTTTACCAGTGATTTGTAACAGACTACGAGTAGAGCCAAACTCTGCTGAAGATTTACGGTCCTACCACTCGTTTAATAACTCTATGGGTCTCGATGACTTGGTTTCAGGAGAAATAGCGAAGTCTTTGAATGCAGAGGATAAACGACTTATCAGAGAATTCAAACTTCAGGAACCGAGTGCATCAAAACGAAGTGTCGTGTATGGTATCTATGATCGGAGGACGGGTGAATTGTTGTACGTTGGGGAGACGCAGGCTCTAATTCGACGCATCAGCGATCACTTTCGTACAAGGAGCGGGAGTAATCTGTTGGCGTTGGTCGAAGATGATGATGAAATCAATATAGAAGGAGGTCGGGAAGGAAATATTTGGGATAGAACAGCGATCAAGTACGTTGAGGTGACAGGGAGCCGTGAACGAAGGCGACTAATAGAGGAAGCAATCGAGGCCGAACTCAATCCACGCTATTCATCGGATTAACATTTCATCGGTTTCGCAGATACTCGTTCCAATCCCAAACATCTACGATGCAGTCCCAGTTACTACGAGTCATCACAATAATTGAAAGAATATTTTGTTACTTGGCTGCCATCAGAAGATCTCGTATCGTTTGGTGAGGAGATTGGCCCGAGCACCACACACGGGTTAGGATAACAGTATATTAATTGCTATTATGGATTAGATACGGATCTCTTGACGGTGATCTCCCTGGTTTTACCTTTTCGTCCACCGTAGTGATATTCTGCCTCGATCAAATCAAGCAGCTCTAAGTGCTTGAGATAGTCGCTGATCCTCCGGTCAGTCAGTGAGTCTATTTCGTGTTTGTCCGTGAGTTCACGGTATTTTTGGTAGACATCTCCAGCAGTCACTGTTCCAAGTTCACTGTGGAGTTCTTTGATGGCTTGATGGGTTAGGTGGTGGTGCTGGGTGAATGGTTGTAGCAGTTGCTGTGCGTGCTGCTTGAAAGCCTTCTCTCGGGTTTGTTCAACGGTGGAGACGGTTACTGCGTTTTCTGCTGTTTCGGCAGCTGCTTTCAGCCAATGCAGACCAGACTTGAGATCGTCGGCTTGTGAGGTGATTTTTCCGAGGGCTTGTTTTTGCAGTGTCTGTGGTTTTAGGGCTTTCTGTGCTCTTTGTAGCAGGATTTGGTAGGTTTGGTCTTCGGTATATGGTTGTAGTTGGATGGTTTGGGGTTGGAGAGAACTGTATGTTCTTTCTTCTAAGTGGTCTTGTAATTCGGTTTTGTTGGGTGAAATAGTGACGAGGTGGATTGGGTTGGATGTGCGTGAGAGGTGGTAGAGAGTGCTGTCTTCGTCTTCTTGTAGTAGGAAATCGATTTCATCTAAGACGATTATTGTCTGTACTGCGGTAGTCCGGTCTTCGATTCGGCGTTGAAGCGTGGAAGTGTGTAATCCGTCTTTGACGGGTTCTCCGGTCAATTTTCGGAGGATTTGTTGAAGTATTTGGTACTGTGTTTGGCAGTGTCGGCAGTCGACGTAGCAGGTTTGCACGTCATCCATTGATTGGAGAGTGGATAGTGTGAGGTGGGTTTTTCCAGTACCTCTTTCTCCGTAGAGGTGGATGTTCCGGCCGCTGTCAGCACGGTTTTTGAGTTGTTCCAGTGCTTGTTGCCGGCACTCAAATTCGAGTGGTATTGTTTCGGGTTGGAGTGGTCCTGGGTCGGAGATCAAAGACGTAGAGGAGTTCATAGTAGCAGGAAAAGGTCGGATGGTTACAAGCGGTATACTGGTTTTCAGGTACCGGTGTTCGGTTGAGTCAGAGGTTATTAGTTGTAAATAAGGGTGAACTGTTATTTAAAGCCGTTACGAGGGTTGTACCGGTTATTCCGGTTGTTTTCTGGTTTGTCTACGGCTCTGCAAGTGAAACAAGGAGCCAACCCTCTCTTTTGAAACTAAAACTCGGAAAAACAGAATCACTTAGGGAGGTGTCCAAACCAGACGTGTTTGAATCCAATTCAGAAGGGAACATTTTCCGGTCGGAAAAATACCTTGACAGCGGCCACCAACCGGAGAAACCGGTAGGCCGAGAAACAGAGATCCAACGCATAGCACAAGCAATCAAACCCGTAAGACACGGAAAAACGCCGGAGAATCTGTTGGTACACGGACCCGCCGGCATAGGGAAATCAACGACAGTCAAACACGTCTTCGACAAATTCGAAGACGAAACCTCGGGCAAAGCCGTCTTCATCAACTCTTGGAAATACAACACCCGCCCCAGCCTCCTAACAGAACTACTTATACAATTCGGGTACCCAGCACCGCGGAAGGGCAAACCCATCGACGAACTCCTGTCGAAGATCAAGGAGTGGCTGGACAAAAACCGAGGCGTTGCCGTCGCAATCGACGAATTTGACCAACTGGAAGACCCCACCGAAGTCATCTACGACCTCTCAATGGTCAACCAAGAAAGCCAAAACAGCCTCGGCCTAGTAATGGTCTCCAACCAGCCACCACAACAAGTCCAACTCGATCCCAGAAGCCGCTCACGTTTGAACTGTCAAACACTCCAATTCCAGCCCTACAACGCTTCACAGCTCCAGGAAATCCTTGAGAAACGAGCCGAGAAGGCGTTTCAGCCTGGAGCCGTACCGGACGAAGTCATCGAGGCCATCGCCCAACAGGTAGCCGAAAACTCAGGTGACTGCCGAACAGCACTCAAAACACTACACAAAGCAGGGAGAAAAGCAGAACAAGAAGGTGAAACCAAGATTTCAATAGAGAATTTGAAAATGACCTGAGTCTAAATATTCCTCAGACCCATCTGAACGCGACCTCCTTCTTTATCTCACGCGCCTCTCAGACCGTGTTTAGCTAAACGGTCATCGATCGGATAGACACTCAGAACACGAGACAACCCAAGGACGTGACCAGAGAACAGGTCAATATGAGCGGAAAGGTACTGGACAAACACTACAACAAGGGTTCAAGCGCTGACAAAGCAGAGAGACGGCGTGATTATATCAGGGATATTTAGATCACCCGAGATATTCTGGGGTATACTCTTCTTCCTATTGATTAATTATATTCCACTCTACGATTCAACTCTCTCTATGATTAAGGATTACGGGAGTTATGCTTACGCATTAGGTGAGGAAATCCAAGAAGCAGCGGAGAATACAATTGACAACTACTCTATATCCGATCCTGCAATCCATAAAGAAGAGGATGATATTACTAGTGGATTCCTTCAAGAAATCGCTAGCCACGTTCCTTCTAACGACAGTATTCCTGACGAGTTCTATGTGACTGCTGACAGAGTCCAAAGACATATGGAGAGTGATATAGGTGCAGATTATGCAATTATGTATGATGTCTCATCATCTGGCTACACACTACAAACGGCGATATTAGTTCAAGCAAAGAGGCGGGAAAGTGGACATTATACTAATTTTGGTAAATTGAGGGAACAGTGCGAAAGTATGCTTCGACTCACTACAGATTCATTCGTAATTGATTATTCTACCAACGGGATGGCGGTTGTTCCTGCAGTATCGGTTGTGGGAACTGACTTAAGAGAATTTGAGGATGATACAATCTTGACCCAGAAATATCACAGCAAGCAGCCGAAATCGCTATTTACGGAATTGTTTATGGGATATATCGGAAATGAGCATACCTATAACCGGATTAACCATCTTACTGGCTACGGTTCAGATTTCAGACGAGGTGATGGCTTCTATGCAGACGGTGGGGAAGAGGAGCCACTGGACGAGAATTCAATTCATATTCTATCGATTAAGGTAAATCTTGAACAAGATATAACCGAATAATCTGCTAATTCCAGTTTCGCTGCGGGCATTTGGACGGTTACGTTCAGCAAAGGTTTCTAATACCTATTATGACTGGTATCTTCTGATGGGTATTGACTGGCCTCTTCGTGATCTCTTTCGGCGCTACTGGATTAGAGTACGCAACAAACTTATTTTGGCTAATAATCGGCGTAGGAATTGGATTAGAATCGAGAAGGAAGGTCATCTCCCAAAAATTGTCGTTCACGAGACACACGAAACGAAGGTGAAATGGACAGGAAGGGTACTAACGCTAATTGGTGTTATCACTTCTATTATTTCTATTCGATCTCCTTTCGGAATTGGTCTATCTATCGGTCTAATAATAATAGAGCAAATATTAGAGAGAATCGTCCTGTCAATCACGAGCGCCTTTGTTCATCCCTTGCCTGAGAAGTGGGATAACTCGACGTGGGAAGGAAACCTCTATGTTGGGACTCCGAGTGGATGGTCTATCGGGGTGATATTTAGTGAAAAAGAAATGGCAGAGGCATTCTTTGAAACTCTGTATAAATGGAACAATGGTGAATCAACTGATAGAGAGGAGAATATCATTTGTTCCTTCGTAGATCGAGGGGATACGTACACTACTATCATTCTGCCAAGTCCACAACGGGAACCTGCGAAAGCCGCAGCGAAGGAAATAGAACAAGAACAGATTGAGCAGGGAAAAATTCGAGATCACCATCAACTACTGTTCCAGATAGTCTTCTACAAAAATTTCCCAAATCCGCCTGATGCACATTTCCGTGAGTTCAAAAACCGCTATTCCGGTGACGGACTTACACTGTTCCCCGTTTTAATGACGGAATCAGTAAGAAGAGCAGGGCCGGCTAATGGTCTACCCCCGGGCCTCCAGCTAATTGATGACATCCCTGAAATCGAACTAGAGAATATCACAATCTCAGAACTTTCAGACCTTGATGAAAATGACGTCGAATACCAATTCATTAGGTTGGCTCTGGAGGAGATAGAATTAGAGCACTAGCACGCAATCCTTCGTAGGCAAAGGACTGCGCTCCACCAGGACATATCCAGCTGATACACGTGGGATGCGCGATATAGTTAGGATACCCCCTGTCACCGGAAACGATGAAATCTGTGACGACCCCCTCACGCGGAATGAAGCCGCCGAGATGTTGGACTCCCTCGGGAAGTATACCTTCGGACCTCGCATTATATCTCAGGCCCGAAGCCTGCTTGCCCGGTGTTTCAAGAGGGTGCAAGATAATACTACAGTGACGGAGAAACCTGCCAGCACCCGAAAATACGGCAGAATCCAAGACAGCGTCGACACTCAACAAACCGGTCGAAAACGTGTTGCCTGACTCCGGACAAAACTCGGGTTTCAGGCCACGGAAGGTGTCAACGCCTTGGTAAGGACGAGACCCCGGGTTCAAATCCCGGCCTAGGCTCTTTCTACCGCGCGTTCGTCCGAACGGCCTCACGTCCGCCGAGCGACCGGAGCGCCGTCCCGCGGAAACTTTATCACTCGACGTCCGCTTGTGACACCAGATGACACACCCCGCTTCCGACGGCGGACCGCAGGCCGAGCACGCGCCGGGCGCGGGGAGGCCACTCGAACGATGACCGACCACGTAAATCTGGACGAACTGACGACCGAAGGCGAGCGCGAGGACGATTCGGACGACGGCGACTGGCTCAGTCCCGAGAACACGGCGCCCGGGGGCGACCGCGACGACGGAACAGCGGCCGCGGGCGTATCAGCACCACCCGGAAGCCCGGACTCCGACGACGGATCCGGGACCGTCGACGCCGCGGCCGACGGCGAGGCGGCCCGGGCCGACCCCGCCGAGACGCGGGTCCCACACGTCCCCCGCTCGGATAAGGACAAGCCCGTCGGCATTCCGAAGGAGGGCGGCGGTGCGGGCGGCGTCGCCGGAGGCGAGTCGAGCGCGGCCGACGGGGCCGACGCGGACGCGGCGAGCGGATCCGACGCGGAGAACGCCGGCCCGCACGGCCGCGGCGTGGACGAGATGACGCTGGCGCTGACCTACGAGGCGGCGACGGCGCTGGCGAATCCGTCGGGGGCGTTCGCCGACGCGAACCGCTGGGCGGACTGGATCGGCATCGTCGGCGGCGTCCCCGCGCACGTCCTCAACAAGTTCCAGCGCGACCACCACCTCGATCTGGACTTCTTCAACGGATCGGGGATGGAGCCGGCCGAGCGGCTCGCCGACATCGACGAGAACTCGATGTTCTACGCCGAGCGGCTGGTGCTTGTCGGCCGCGAGGGCGAGGAGGGCATCGCCGAGCGGGCCGGCTGGGAGTTCCTCCCGCTGTCGGAGGCCGCCGAGAAGGCCGGCTGGGACCACGAGGGTGCGTGACATAGTTTTTTGACGGCCGGTGTGCAATATCCGTGAGAGGCGTACACAATGAGCTTGCGAACGGCACTCAGGGAGGCGCGCATCGTCACCGTCGCGATACTGGTCGCGACGCTGTGGACGGTGCTGACGGTACTGGACGTAGCGGGACGGTTCAACTGGATGGCCTTCGACACGTCGGCGTACGTCGGTCAGACGGCCGTCGGCGGCGTCGTTGGGCTCCTCGTGTTGATCGCGTTCCTCGGCCTGCTCGTCGGCCTCTACAGCGAGGTCACGGAAGCCGATCCCGCACCCGAGACCTGGCCGCCCCAGTGATGCCGTACTTCGAGTGTTCCGTCTGCGGGACGATGGCCAACCTCGGGCGGTTCGAGCGGTCAGAGCTCAAACAGGAGTGCCCGGAGTGCGGCGAGGAGACGCTCTGGGAGACGGCCTTCGAGGGCGAGGGGGTGTCGTATTGACCCTCTCGTTCACCGTCGACGACCGCTTTCACGCGGCGGCCGAAGAGTGGGGCGAACAGCGGTTGATGGACACCGAGGAGGCCTTAGAGACCAAGGTCGAGCAGGCGCTCTTGGAGATCGAACACCTCGTCGCGGGCGTCCACGAGGTCGAATTCACCGTCGACGGCCGGGAGGTGCGCTACGAGCCGACCGACGACCTCGCCGCGTTCCTCGAATCCCAGGCCGCGGAGGCGGGCATCGACGAGGCGGCGGTCCTGAAACTGCACGTCGACCTCTTCGCCAGCGTCTTCCTCGACGACGACGAGGAGCGGCCGCCGAACGCGCCACCGACCTGAGACCGCTGGCACCCGATCTCGGTCTCGGTCTCATTATCGTTCTCGCTCCCGCTCCCGTTCGGCTCCGGCCCCCAGTATCGTCCTGCGGTGCTCACCGCGGCCGGAGAGTGCGACCGCCGGCGAACGGCGACCGGCAGTCGGCCCGACACAAACGTTAAGCCGCCGGCCCGCAGACTGGTGTGGTATGGCACACCACGAGACGGACTACGAGCCGGAGGGGGCCGTCGAGGAGTACAACGGGTTCAAGGTCTGGGACCACGGCGTCTGGCCGGTCGACATGAGCCCCGGCGAGGTCGACGGCGACGTGACCGCGCCCGACGAGGAGTAATCGAAGGTCAGGGGAAGGCCCGATTCCGCCGGGGCGGGACGTAGAAGTTCGCCCGGGAAGCGACCGTGATGAAGTCCAACAGGCCGTTGTTCGAGCGGTCGGTCACGTCCTCGTGGTCGTCGCGGAGGTACCACCCGTTCATCGCTCGTCGCGTCTTCTCGAAGTCCGCGAGCGACGCCTGCAACGAGAGGAAGTGGAGGCCCGCCTGCCCGCCGTCGACGGTGTTGAAGTCCCGCCGGAGGATGATCGGCCGGCCGTCCTCGCGGGCGCGGGCGACCTTCTCGTGGTGCCCCGCGACGCCGTGGTCGGCGACGCGCTCTGCCACCCCGCCCGTGAAGGGGACCGTGGTCTCGAAGTCCGCCAGGTCCGCGGGGTCGACGTCGCCGGAGAACATCCGCTCGACCCGTTCGGACTCGCTCAGGTCCCACCAGCCCGACAGCGACTCATCGAGCCGCGAGAGGTGCATCGTCGTCCCGCCCTCGTAGGGGCCGTCCGCGATGGTGACCCGGTCCTCGGTGGCCTGGGTGCCCTGCCGCCCCGAGAAGAAGCCCGTGAAGAGCGGCGCGTCCTCGGGGACGGCGCCCGCGGGCACCCCCTCGGCGTCCGTGTGTGCCGCGGGGAGCCCCTCGCCGACGAACCCCGTTCGGCGGCCGCGGACGGCGAACACCTCGGCGAGGTGGGCGTCGACGGACACGCCGTTCAGCGTCTCGCGGTCCCCGCGGAGCGCGCTCTCGGCCGCGGCCAGGTGCGAGGGCACGTCGCTGGCCAAGACCACCGCGGCGTCGAACGCGAGGAGGTCCGGGTCGTCCGTCCGGGAGATGACCCGCGGTTCCCTGATGGGCCCGGAGTCGAGCCGCCCGCGCCGCTCGAAGTACCGCGACCCCCACGCCAGCATGTGGAACAGGCCGTCGGGACCCCAGTCGTAGGCGCCCTCCAGCGTGCGCATCGCCCGCTCGACGGTCCGGGCGGCGTCGTCGTCGGGCGTCGTGTCCAGGTCCAAGAGGAGCACGCGGTGGTGGCGGGGCGGCAGGAGATTGCCGTGGCGGTCGCTCCGGAGCGCGCCGTCCCAGGCGTGCTGGCGGTCGGGCAGGCCCTCGGCGTGGGGATTCGGCGGCAGGTCCGCGGGCGTCGGCGCGCGCTCTCCGAGAACGCGCATACAGCCCGAGAGCCCGAGGCTGCTGCAGAGGCCGGCCAGTGTGCCCAGTACTGTGCGGCGTGATGACATTGCACGCGACTAGGGGTACGTCGACAAAAGCGTTGCGTGGGCGCAAGCGTTTACTTACTCTGCCCGTATTCCCGTGTGTGTGACACTCGTTCCCATCCACGCCGGGCCGAATCTGCCGCTGTCGCCGCGGCTGGCCGTCACCATCCTCGGCGTCGGTGCCGTCGTGTTCTTCCTCGTGCTCTTCGACATCTATCGCCGGGAGGTGGGCGGATGGCCGTAGAGTCCGACGGCCGGATGGGAATCGACGCCGCGACCGCCCTGGGGTACGTCCGCATCGCGGTGTATCTCCTGACGGCGCTGCTGGGGCTGTCGCTGTTGCTCGTCGGCACCGTCGCCATCATCGCCGAGGTGAAGGGCACCTGGCACTGGGCGATTCACCTGCAGTCGACGCTCAGTTACACCGCCGTCTTCGTCAGCCGGCTGCTCGTCGTGCTCGGCCCGCTGTTCGTGATCTTGGTCGTCGGCCGGGCGGTGATCGACGATGCGTGAGACCGGCCGGTACGCCGGATCGGTCGCCCTCGCGAGTCTCGTGGTGCTGTGTATCGTGGTCGGCGCCGTCGGCTTCGTGGCCCTGCTCGCGGAGTTCGAACAGAGCTGGACCGCCTACCACATTATGGAGCGGACCGTCGAGCAGTCGACGCCCGTGGCCGTCGCGCTGGCGGCGGTCGCGCTCGCGACCTCCTTCGCCGCCGTCTACCGCGCGGGCTAGCGCCTCAGGCGAGCTGGGCGACCAGTTCGTCCTCGAAGGTGACGAGCCCGCGGAAGAGCAGCGCGGCCGCGAGGAACAGCCCGTCGTCGGCCTCCTCGCGCATCTCCGCGAGGAACGGGTCGACCCACTGCTGGAGGTGCTCTTCGATGAACACCCGCTCGAAGCCGACCGTCTCCGCGTCGCCCCGCCGCTGGCGCTCGATCAGGTGCCGCAGGAAGGCCAACTCGACGGCGATGAAGTCGTCCTCTTCGGGGTACTCCTCCGGGGGGCTCCACCCGGCGGCCGCGTAGCTGGCCGACACCTCGGCCAGCCCCTCCCCGAGGAAGTCGGTGTCGTCCCGGTAGTACGTCTCGTGGGGGAGCACGGGGGGACGCGGCCCGACGAACAGGAGGGTGTACTCCCGCTCCAGTTCCTGGTGGACCGACTCGGGCGAGCGGTCGCGGTTGCGCTCGCGCCAGGCTTCGAGCCGCTCGAAGCCCTCGTCGATGTGGTCGGTGATCGGGTCGTCGGGCATCGACACCGACCCGTCCAACAGCTCGGCGACGAACTCCTCGCCCGGCGTGTCCCAGAACACCTCGATGCAGAAGTCCACCAGTTCGAGGCGGGCGTCGTAGACGGCGGCGTCGTCCATCAGTTCTCACCCCGCTGGAAGAGGAGCCCCGCGCGACAGTCGCTGCAGTACTCGAAGATGCTGTGGTCGCTGTCGGGGGCGATGCCGGCCACCTGCTCGCCGACCTCGTCTTGGATCTTCTCGGCGGACTCGACGCTCGTGAAGGGCTTGCCGCACCGGACGCACTCCAGGATCTCGCCCTCGTAGACCGTCTCCCAGGCCTCGCCGCCGCGGTTCTCGGGCAGCCGCGAGAGGTCCAGACCGTCCCGCATCGTGATGGCCGTCTCGGGACAGCCCTCCTCGCAGAGGCCGCAGTTGACACAGCGCTCGTGGTTGAACAGCAGGTCCGCCTCGTCGGTGCGCTGGACCGCGTCGGTCGGACAGAGGTTCGTACACGTCGGCGTGAGGTTGCAGGCGTCCGAGACATCCATCCAGCCGAAGTCCTTCAGCCCGCGGACGACGTCGCGCTCGGGGTCGACGTAGTCGGTGATGGTCCGCACGCTCTCTAGGGTCCACTCGTGGCTGTTGAACGCGGGGCCGTGACCGTCGCCGCCGGGCGGTCGCGGGCCGCCGTCGGCCATCGCGGCACCGCCGCTCCCGGCGCCGGCGGCGACGTCGCGGGCGCGGCCCTCGGCGACGTGTTCGCCCGCCGGGACCGGCGACTCCTCGAGGCCGTCGACGAACGTCGACAGTTCCGCGACGAACGAGTCCGGCCCCTCGGTCTCGGGCGCGAAGAAGCCGACGCGCTCGCCGAGGCCGAGGTCCGTCGTCGCGCGGTTCAGCCGCTCGACCAGCTCGACCTTCGGGTCGGGCCCCGAGTGCAGGCAGTCGCCGCCGCACCCGACGACGGCCACGCCGTCGGCGCCCGCGGCGAGCGCGTGCATCACGTGGGCCTCGCCGACCGTGTCCGTGCAGTTGACCTCGACGGGCAGGACCGGCGGGTAGTCGACGTCGTCGGCGTGGCGGGCGCGGCGGCCGTAGGCCCGGAGGCGCTCTGCGGCCCGCTCCGAGCAGACGAACGCGACCACCTCGGTGTCGATGGCGGCGTCGCTCCCCCACGAGAACCACCCGCCCTCGTCGTTCTCGGCGGTCAGCAGGGCCTCCACCTCGCGGGCGATGCGCTCGTTGGAGGGCTCTCTGAGCCCCGTGGCACCCGTCGGACACGAACTCGTGCAGGCGCCGCAGTCCTGACAGGCCACCTCGTCGAAGGCCACCTCGTCGACGGCGACCCGGTCGACGGCGCCGTGGGGGCAGGCGTCGACGCACTCGTTGCACCCCCGCTGACTGGACGCGCCGGACGCGCACACGTCCATATCGAGATCGAGGTACTGCGGGTGTTCGATGCCGCCGAGGCGGGACTCGACGGCCGCGACGGTGCCGGCGTCGATCTGGCTGGTGTAGAGCCCGACCTCGCCGGCCGGGGCCGCGGGCCGGGCGCCCGGGATCACCACCTGATCGAAGGTGAGCGTCCGCTCGACGCCGTCAAGGTCGATCGCGTCGGTCGGACAGACCTCGACCCACTCGCCGCCGTCGGCCTCGGGCGCGACGTCGACGGGATCGGCGGTCACCATCCCGTCGGGGCCTTCCCGGACGCACTCCATACAGTCGATGCAGTTGTCTGTGACCCGCGCCTCCAGCGTCAGCTCGAAGGCGCCGAAGTGGCCCTCGACCGCCGTCACGCGGCCGCGCTCGACGGTCACGTCCGACAGCTCCTCGACGTCGGCGAAGTCCCGGCCGTCGGCGATCAGCGTCACGTCGGCGGTGTCGGCGAGCGCCGCCGCGCCCTCGGCGTCGCCGACGACCGCCACGCTGTCGCCCGCGTCGCGGGAGACGGTCCGCGAGATGGCCTCCTGTTCGAGGCCGGCGTACGTGCGGTTGATCAGGCGCGCCACCTTCTCCGTGGCCGCCTGCTCGTCGTGGACCCAGGCGGCGCCCTCGCGGTGGTCGACGAACGCGGTGGCGTCGGGGTGGAGCCCCTGTGCGTCCGCGACCTCGCGGATGCGCGCCTGGCAACTGTCGGCGGGCGTCGTCGCGATGACCTGGTCGAGGTCGTACTCCTCGATGACCTGCGCCATCGGCTCCCGCCCGTCCTGACAGAGCAGTTCGGAGCTGGCGACCACGTCGACGTCGCGGACGCCGTCCCGAACGGACTCGAGATCGATGTCACAGGAGCCACCACAGGAACACACGAAGGCGCCGACGTTCATAGCCTGTGGCATGGGTGACCTACCCAAATGCCTTTCGCCGAATCGCCGAATCGAAACTGAATCCCGTTTCACTCCCGGCGAAAATTACTGGATTTTGGTTTAGGTTGCCCTAAATCCAACGTTAACTTTTATTATAGATTGCACGGAAGCACTATGGGAGTCGGCTATGCTACCAATTCGCATACCGAGGGACTGTGTATGAGTGCTGAACCGGTATCGCTCGACCTCGACCGGCGGTCGTTCCTGAAAGCGAGCGCCTTGGCGGGGGGGCTGACGCTGGCTGGTGGAGGCGTCGGACAGGCACTCGCACAGGGCGAGGGCGAGGTCGACGGGCAAGACACCACGGGCGAGCGTTCGAAGACGATCTGTAACTACTGTTCGGTCGGGTGCGGCTTCCTGGGCGAAAAGCAGGGCGACGCGTTCGTCGGAATGGAGCCGTGGGAAGAACACCCGATAAACAGCGGGTCGCTGTGTTCGAAGGGCGCCGGCATCTACGAGACCGAACACTCCGAAAAGCGGGTCAAGCACCCGATGATACAGGAGGACGGCGAGTGGCGCAAGCTCTCGTGGGACGACGCCTACGACCGGCTGGCCACGGACATCCGGGCGCTGTGGCCCGACGATCCGACGAGCCCGTCGGACGCCGTCGACGTCGACCAGGAACTCAGCCGCGAGAGCGTGATGTTGCTCGGCAGCGCCCACCACTCCAACGAGGAGTCCTACGCCATCAGGAAGCTGGCGGCGTTCATGGGCACGAACAACATCGACCACCAGGCGCGGATCTGCCACTCGACGACCGTCGCCGGCCTCGCGAACACGTGGGGCTACGGCGCGATGACGAACACGATCAACGACTACCGGAACTTCGAGCTCAACATCATCGTCGGGCAGAACCCCGCCGAGGCCCACCCCATCGCGATGCAGCACATCCTGGAGGGCCAGAAGCGCGGCGGGACCATCCTCTGTCTGGACCCGCGGTTCACCAAGACCGCGGCCCACGCCGACGAGTTCGTCCGGTTCCGTCCCGGGACCGACGTGGCGCTGATGATGGGCGTCATCAAGGACCTCCGGGACCGCCACGGGCTGGCGGTCGACCCCGACGCCGACGACAGCGGGCAGAACATGCTGACAGACCGCGTCCAGGGCTGGGAGGACGCGGCCGCGGAACTCGACCGCTACGACAAGGAGACCGTCTCCGACATCACCTGGGTCTCGGTCGAGGACATCGAACGCATCGCGGACCTCATCGCCGAGAACCGCCCGCACGTCCAGATCGAGTGGGCGATGGGCGGCACCCAGCACAACAACGGCACCCAGAACATCCGCTCGTACGCGCTCACGAGCCTCGCGTCCGGAAGCTCGGCGCGCGTCGGCGGCGGCCTGCAGGTGATGCGCGGCCACGCCAACGTCCAGGGCGCGACCGACCTCGCGGTGGCGAGCCACATCCTGCCGGGGTACTACGGGCTGACGCCCGGCGGCTGGTCGTGGTGGGCCGACGTGTGGGACAACACGCCGCAGACGAGCGGCTCCACCTCGTTCGCGGACATGTACGACCGGTTCGAGCTGATGCCGCCGGACAAGTACATCAGACAGAGCCCGCAGTACGAGGGCTCGGAGGACGCCGACCTCCCGGAGAGCCGGGACGATCCGGGCCACGGTCCGGCCAACCCCGCCGAGAACTCGATGATGTTCCAGAACGGGCTGACGGTCGCCCGGTGGTTCGAGGCGGCGCTCGATCAGGGTGACCGGTATCAGGAGACGCCGATCTACCAGCCCGATCAGCTGAAGATCGCGGTGTTCTGGGGCCACTCGGCGAACTCCATCAGCGAGATGGAACAGATGAAAGAGGGGATGGAGAACCTCGACCTGCTCGTGGTCATCGACCTGTTCCCCTCCGTGGCGAGCGTTCTCCCCGACTACGAGGAGGGACCGCCGGTGTTGCTGTTGCCGGCCTCCAGCCAGTACGAGCACTACCGCTCGCTGACCAACTCCCACCGCTCGACCCAGTGGTCCGAGCCGGTCGGCCCGCCGAAGCACAACTCCAAGCCCGACCTGCAGATTATGCAGGAGCTGGCCGACCGCCTGGGCTTCGGCGAGCACTTCGACTGGGGCGAGGGCCCGGAGATCCACAACGGCAAGTCCAGCTACGAGTCGGTCATCCGGGAGTTCAACCTCGGGACGATGACCATCGGCTACCGCCAGACGCCCGAGCGCCTCCAGCAGCACCTGGAGTACGACTACGCGTTCTCCGACGAGGACCTGCAGGGGGCGCCGGGGACGCCCGTCGAGGGCGAGTACTGGATGCTGCCCTGGCCCTGCTGGGGCGAGGGCCACCCGGGTACGCCCATCATCTGGAACGACGACTGGGACCCCCGCGAGGGCGGCCAGGACTTCCGCGCGCGCTGGGGCGTGCAGGCGCCGACCCCCGAGGACTGGGACGCGATGCCGACCGACGAACCGTACCCGTTCCAGGAGACGCTCGACGCCGTCGGCGACACCTACGACAGCCAGGCGGACGCGCTGAGCCTCCTGCGTGATCCCTACGACCCCGACTGGGCGGGCGAGCGCGAGAGCGCCGAGGACGGGATGGTCCACGGCGTGCCCGAGTATCCGGGCTGGAAGACCACCTTCCCCGAGAGCGTGCTCGATCCGACGCGGAGCACGCAGTCGGACGAACTCACGATCCCGCAGGAACACGCGCTGAGTCCCGATCAGTCGGTCTACACGGCCGCGCAGGCGCTGAATCAGAACCCGCTGATGGACAAGGACATCGACGAGGAGTTCTACGAGCAGTACGACTACCGGCAGGTCGACGCTCCGACCGGACGCGGGCGGGCGCGGGCGGTCGTCTGGAACTTCCTCGACAAGGTGCCAGTCCACCGCGAGCCCATCGAGAGCCCGCGGCCGGACCTGGTCGAAGAGTGGCCCGCGAACGGCCAACAGCTCAACTTCTACCGGCTCGACCAGAACAACGCCGTCGAACAGCAGCGGGCGACGGACATCATCCACGGCGACGGCGACGGGCCGGACCTCGATACGATCATGACGACCGGCCGGCAGGTCGAACACCAGGGCGGCGGCGCGGAGACGCGGAACAACATCCACACCGCCGACCTGCAGCCGCATATGTACGCCGAGATGACGCCCGCGAAGGCCGACGAGCTCGGCGTCGACGGCGGCGATCTCGTGGTCGTCTCCTCGACCGACAAGGGCTCCGTGCTGGTGAAGGCCCGCGTGACCGACCGCCCCAACGACAGCGAGGTGTTCCTGCCGTACCACTGGGGCGGCGTCTTCAAGGGCCAGAGCCTCGAGGACAAATACCCCGAGGGGATGGTCCCCTACGCGATCGGCGACTCGGCCAACGCCATCACGGCGCGCGGCTACGACGTCGAGACCCAGATGCAGGAGACGAAGGTGTCGATGGTGGCCGTCCGCCCGGCGACGCCGGAGCTGCTCGAACAGCTCAATATGGACGTCGACATCGAGTTCCCGCAGGACCGCGAGGGCGTGGGTCTCCAGAAGGACTTCGACGTCCGCGACAGCGAGGCGGTCCAATAGGAGGTGACACCGAATGTCAAAATCATCTAAGGAAGTAATGAGTGATGGCGTGATGAGTGTCGGCGAGGGGACCCGCATCTTCCCCGACGTGGAGGCCTGCATCGACTGCGGCGGGTGCGTCGTCGCCTGCAAGCGGACGTGGGACGTGCCGCGGGACGAACAGCGGATCAGCATCTCGACGATGCTGGAGGGCCAAGAGGGCGCCGACGGGATGAACGCCGCCAGCGGCCGGGCGCTGGAGGCCGGCGAAAATCCCGGCGAGACGGCCATTCCGATGCAGTGTTACCACTGCTCGGACGCGCCCTGCGTGTCGGTCTGTCCGACCGACTCGCTCATCAAGACCGACGGCGACTTCGTCGACGTCCGCGACGACCTCTGTATCGGCTGTCAGTACTGCCTGTCGGCCTGTCCGTTCGGCGCGCCGCAGTTCCCCGAGGAGGACGAGGGGGCCGCCAAGCTGTTCGGCACGGGCGGGACGATGGACAAGTGTACGATGTGCGAAGAGCGCCAGGACGTCGGCAAGGGCCCGGCCTGCGCCGAGGAGTGCGCCACCGACGCTATCCTCGTCGGCTCGCCCGGCGAGATCGCCGACGAGATGGAAAAGCGCGACAGCGGCGTCTTCTTCAACGACGTCGCGATGAACATCATCTTCGGCGAGAACGCCGGTGAGTTCGCATGAGCCACGCGGAGGACCTCCCCGAGGTCCGGGGGTACGAGGCCTGGCAGGTCTACCTCAGCGCGCTCGTCGGGGTCGCGGTGGCGGCGCTGTCCATCTGGTGGGCCTCGGGGTTCGGCCCGTTCTACGAGACGCTGTTCCGGGTGGGCCCGACGGCGACCGGTCCCAGCCGCGGGGTCGGGGCCGACTGGGTGGCCGGGAACACCATCCCCTCGCTGGACTTCCTCGTCGCCCTGGTCCACGCCGCCGACGTCCTGATGGGGCTTTTCATCCTCCTGATGGTGTTCCTCCACTGGGCGGCGTTCCGGCGGCTGGCCAACCGGATGCGCCAGCCCGACGAGACGGGCGGCGAGGCCGTCGCCGCCGACGGCGGCACCACCGGCGGTGAGGGAGGTGGGTCCGAATGACCAACCTCGATCACGGGAAGTTCACGCGCGTCACCACGGTCTTCCACTCGCTTTTGGCGCTGGACGTGTTCTTCCTGTTTTTCACCGGCTACGGCATCATGTTCAACGACGAACTGTGGTGGCTGGCGAGCCTGATGGGCGGCACCGCGGGCGTGGCCGCCGTCCACCGGGTCGCGGGCGCCGGCCTCGTCGCTCTCGTCGTGTTCTGGATCGTCCTCCAAGTGATCTCTCCGACCGGTCGGAGCAACTTCCGAGAGATCCTGCCCAAACGGGGAGATATGGAGGCGTTCGTTCAGGACATCAGGTTTATGCTCGGACGGGCCGACGAACGCCATCCCAACGCCCGACAGTTCGCCGGTCACACGGCCGACGAGGTGCCCTTGCTGTCGTACGTCGGCAAGGGCGTCGTGTTCATCTTCGCCATCGAGCTGACGCTTCTGACCATCTCGGGGCTGCTCATCTGGAGCAAGACCGGAATTATGGACCTCTTCGCGACGAAGGCGGCCGCGATGGCGTTCGTCGTCTTCCACGGACTGCTCGGCGTCATCATGCTGATGGGCGTGATGTTCCACATCTACGAACACGGCTTCCACCCCGCGTTCTACCCCATCGAGACGAAGGCGTTCATCCCGCGGAGCATGGTGCCGGAGCACCACGGCGACGGGGAGCCGGAGGGCACCGGCATCGAGAATCTGTCGCTGTCGCCCTCCTGGCGGTGGGCCTCGACGGTGATGGGCTCGTTCGTCGTCATCGGCATCGTCTCGGTGCTGTTGGGGAGCCTGTTCGACGAGGGGTATCCCGTCCCCCGCGAGATCGCCATCGGCGGCGGGCCGACGAACCTCCTCTTGACCGTCGGGATCAACATCGGCATCTTCGTCCTGCTCTTCGGCCTCGTGCTGTCGATGTACGGGAACGTGCTGCGCGTCCGCTGGGAGCGCGAACTCGAAAAGGAAGTCAGCGAGGAGGGCCGCACCGCCACCGACGGCGGCGAGCCCGCAGAAGACTGACCGGAGACCGTCGCCGTTCTCCCATTTAGTATTTTTCGCCTCTCCTCTCAGAGGAGCTTCGCGCCCTGCTCGGAGAGCTCGACGGTGACGTCCTGACGCGTCTGTTCCTGTATCTGATCGATGTTGCGCGTGAGGACGTTCAGGATGTCCTCGGGCTCCGGGTAGACGAGCATATTGCCGTCCTGGTCTTCCATCACGAGCTGGGTGTCCGAGAGGGCGACCTGGTCGTTCTCGATGCGGGCGACGATGGCCGGGAGCGCCTCCGCGCCGCCGGGGTCGCCCTCTTCGACCATCGTGATGTACACGCCGTCGAGGCTCACGAGGTCCTTGTACTCTCTGACCTGCTTTGCGCACCGGACCATATCCCGCGTCACGGCGGTCTTCTGCTCGTTTCCGTGTTCGCCCTCGTGGCAGTGCTTGCAGACCCTGAGTTCGATTCGCATACCACCCCGTAACAGGGGGATCGACATTACCCTTTGGCCCGCCGCAGTCCCCGGTTCCCGCGGCCCCGATCGGGGGTCGATCGGGTCCATCTTTTTGTACTATCGTGATAATTCATAGCATATGGCAGGGATACTGTACACCGTGTACGCTGCGGCGGTACTGCTACTGGCACTCGCGGGCGTGGTGTTCGTGTTCACCCGCGAGGGCGGGTCCGGGGAGTCGGCGTGGTCGCGGTGGAGCACCGTCGTCGCGCTGGCGGTGTTCCTCGTCGGACTCGTCGTGTCGACCTTGTCGATGGCCTGATCGCGACGTCGAGAAAGAGCGCGGCAGAGGGCGAGGGCCGCACCCAGCGACGGCAGAAGCGAAAACGATTACCGGAAGTCCTCGACGAACCGGGCCGGAAGGCGGGCCACGAGCTGATCGGGGAGCGCGTCGACGACGACTTCGGCGGCGAGCACCATCGGCTTCCGCAGCAGCACGTAGACGGCCGAGACCGCGACGGCGGCGAACACGACCGACTCGGCGAGGCCGTCGAGGACGAACGCCGCGGGGACCGCGAAGCCGACCGCGAGCGCGAGGTCCTCGGGGGCGCCGTCGTAGCGGAT
Organism: Halobellus sp. MBLA0158; assembly: GCF_041477585.1. NCBI lineage: Archaea > Methanobacteriati > Methanobacteriota > Halobacteria > Halobacteriales > Haloferacaceae > Halobellus > Halobellus rubicundus. The sequence goes on along the minus strand of NZ_JBGNYA010000001.1, from coordinate 629,019 downwards.
CCACCGGCGGGGGCGGATCCACCGGCCGTGGTAGTGGCTGTAGACGGCCCGCTCGGAGGTCCCGAGCCACGGCTTCAGTTCGAGCCCGCCGCCGAGGGCGTCCATCGCCGAGTGCAGCGCCGCGGCGGCGAGGAACAGGGCCGCGCCGACGGCGAGGGGCGTCCCGACCGCGACCGCGACGGGGGTCGCGAGGGCGGCGGCGACGCCGAAGTACACCGGGAAGTGGAGCGTCCGGCGGTGGCCGGCGTAGAGGTCGAAGTCCGGGAACAGGCCGCCCAGCGCCGCGGCGGCGACCGGCAGGAGCGACGTTCCGGCCGCGCTCTCGGGGAACAACGCGCCGACGGTCACGGCGAGCACGACGCCCGCGAGCGCGTGCGTGGTGGCCATCATCACCGTGTAGTAGGCGAATCCGGCGTAAGACCGTTTCGTGTGTCGCGCTAGCACGTATTGGCGAGGAATATGCCAGATTCGCGGGGCTCCCGTTTTTCACCACGGGCCGCGAACGGCCGGCTATGCGGCTTCCCTCCCGGACGACGGCCGCGCGGCTCGCAGCGAGCGCGATGCGGATGACCATCGCGGTCGTCCTCGGCGTCGGCGTCGCGACGCTGAACCTCGGGGTCGTCGTCAACGCCGTCTTCGCCCTCGGCGTGACCTACCTGCCCGCGCTCCTCCGGCGGGACTGGAATCTCCGCCTCTCGCCGGGGCTCACGCTCGTGGTGACGCTCGCGGTGCTCCTCCACACGCTCGGGATGATCGGCCTCTACGAGAATATCGTGTGGTACGATCACTTGACACACACGTTCTCGGCCGCGCTCGTCGCCGCCGTCGGCTACGCCGCCACCCGCGCCATCGACCTCCATTCGGAGGCCGTCTCCTTTCCCCCGCGGTTCCTCTCGGTGTTCCTGCTCCTCTTCACGCTCGCGCTCGGCGTGTTCTGGGAGGTCGTCGAGTTCGTCGGGCGACTCGCGGCGGACGCGGCGGGCGCGGAGGCCGTCCTGATTCAGTACGGGCTGGAGGACACGATCCTGGACCTCGTCTTCGACAGCGTCGGCGCGCTCCTCGTGGCGCTGTTCGGCACCGAGCGGCTCTCCGACCTCGTCGAGACCATCCGCGAGCGCCTCCTGGCGGCGAACGCCACGGACGCGGAATGAGTCGACGCCGCGTGTCCTCCGCTTCCGTCCCGGACTTCCCGGCTCCGTGCGGGTCCACGCTTTTGTGTGCGGAGTGTGTTACGTTGGCATATGACGTTCATCATCGTCGGGTACGGACGGGTGGGCGCGCGGACCGCGCGGATCCTCCACGAGGAGGGCCGGGCGGTCGTCGTCGTCGAGAACGACCCCGACAAGGCCGACCGGGCCCGCGAGGCCGGCTTCGAGGTCGTCGAGGGCGACGGGACCAACGAGTCGGTGCTGAAGCGGGCTGGCGTCGAGAACGCCGTCGCGCTCGGCGGCTTCACCGGCGATCCGAACAGCAACTTCGCGGCCTGTATGATCGGCAAGCGCTTCGGCTGTCGCGTGGTGATGCGGATCAGCGAGGACTACCGGGAGGAGATCTACGAGCGCTACGAGGAGGACGTCGACGAGGTCGTCTACCCCGAGCGGCTGGGCGCTGCGGGCGCGAAGACGGCGCTCCTCGGCGGGAGCTTCAACGCGCTCGGCGAGCTCACAGAACAGCTCCGGCTCACGACGGTGACGATCCCCGCGGACGCGCCGGTGGTCGGACAGAAGGTCAACGAGATCGACCTCGGCGACTTCGGGCGGATCTACGCGCACGGTCGCGAGCGCGAGGAGATGACGATTCCCCTCCCCGGAACCGTCGTCGAGGCCGGCGACCAGCTCGCGCTCGTGGTCGACGACGACGGGCTCGAACGGACGCGAGCGGCGCTGCTGGGCGAGTGAGGGAACGAGCGCCGAAAGGCGGTCGAGTGCGTCGCCGGGGGGACGACGACGCCGTCGAACCGGGGTGCAACGCCGCGTGCCGGGCGCGCGGTGGGAGGATGGGAGCGACGGGAGCGCCCACACTGGGACTCGCGACCGCGAGGCGATCGAACGAGCGGGACGTGCGAGCGCTCCCATCACGAGGCCGAAGCCCCGTGAGGCCGTCGGTGCGCGCCCGAGTGTGTGATCGGCCGTTCGTGACTTAAAACCGCGTCAGACGAGAGGCAGACTTCTAGCACACATCCTGTCGCAGTCTGGTAATTATCCCAGGCTGACAGGCGAAACCAGCGTCGGCGGGGAGGGAAGAGTGGTCGGCAGTGGATCGGGATCGTCGCGGGCGCGGGCGCAGCGAGGGCGCTCACGCGGTCGGGGGCGATACGAAAAGGGCGAAGAGGCGGGCTCAGCTCCGGACGTAGCCCTGGAGGTACGCGCCGACGAACATCCCGGCGAGCGCCCACAGGATGGTGACGTTGCCGACGCCCAGGCTGGCGTAGGCCGCGCCGGGGCAGATGCCCGAGAGCCCCCAGCCGACGCCGAAGATCGCGCCCCCGACCAGGACGTTCCGGTCGAAGGGCTTGAGCCGGCGCTCGTATGGGTCGCCCGTCAGCGGCGCTGCGTCGCGGATCCGGGGCATCACGGCGAAGCCGACCCCGGTGACGATCGCGGCGCCGAACATCACGAAGAGCAGGCCGAAGTCCTCGAACTGGAGGAAGTCCAAGACGACCTCCGGCCGGGCCATCTGGCTGAAGCCGAGCCCGAAGCCGAAGATCAGCCCGCCGACGAGGATCAGCGGCATAAAGAGGGGATGCCGATCAGCCATCTTATGGACTCACCCCCAAGGCGGCGACGACCTGCGCGGTCACGATGGCGACGAAGAGGAACGTCGCGACGCCGACGAGCGACGTCTTCGAGGCCGAGCCGACGCCGCAGACGCCGTGACCGGAGGTACACCCCTTGCCGATCCGGGTGCCGATCCCGACCAGGACGCCGCCGACGAACAGCCGCCACGGCTGGACGTCCGTCGTCCACAGCGTCACGCCGAAGGCCTCGTACAGCCCCTCGGTCGAGCCGGGGTCGTAGAGGGGCGTCGCGAGCACGCCCGACTGGACGGTCGCGGCGAAGGCGAACGCGCCGAGGACGATTCCGAGCGTGAACACGACGCGCCAGTCCCGCGAGCCGACGTACCGCTGGAACCGCGACTGCTCGGAGACGTACGACAGCGTCGACTCCAGGAAGGTGCTCGCGCCGGCGGCGATGCCGGTCCCGACGTAGATCACGACCGCGCCGAGGCCCACGAGCAGTCCGCCGACGGCGTAGCGGCTGATCCCGTCGGGGAACAGCTCGGCGAACAGCTGGAGCGGTACCGGATCAGCGATCATCGGCCCGCTCAGTCACCCGCGAGCGATTCCTGGCTCGCCGCGCAGTTGTTCGGCCCGAGTTCGAGGGTGAACGCCTCCTCGTCGTCGACGGCGTGCTGTCCGAGGTTGGTCGCGATGATCTCCTCGTAGTTGGCCGGCCGCGGCGGCATATCCGCGAGGATCAGGTCGACGAACGCGTCCTCGTCCATCGAGAGCGCGTCCATCTCCGCGACGAGGTCGCCGATCGGGGCCGTGTAGGTCCCGTCGGCGGCGGGCTCGGCGGCGTCGCTGAAGTGGGCGCCGCCGACGAGCGTGTCGTCCGGGAGCGAGAGCACGCGCTCCTGGAGCGATTCGTAGAGCAGCCGCGCCGCGTCGGGGGCGCCCTCGTCGCCCTCTTCGAGGTCGGGGCGGGCGACGCTCTCGACGAAGAGCCCGTCGCCGGTCGCGAGCAGGCTCCCACCGAGCAGGTAGGAGGTCATACCGGTAGTGTGGCCCGGCGTGTAGATAGCTTCGACGGTCGCTCCCCCGACCTCGAAGGTGTCGCCGTCGGCGGCCGTCGTCAGCTCGTCGGCGTAGGTGACGCCGCGGTCGACCGCGTTCGCGGGGACGACGCCCTCGACGCCCGCCTCGTCGAGGTCGCGCACGCCCGAGATGTGGTCCGCGTGGATGTGCGTATCGAGGGCGTAGACGAGGTCGGCGCCGAGTTCGTCGGCGTCGTCGAGGTAGCGGTCGGTGAAGGCCCGCAGCGGGTCGACGACGGCCGCCTCGCCGTCGGCGACGAGCAGGTAGCCGAGACAGCCCGAGGAGGGCCGCTGGTACTGATAGAGGGTGCCGGCGCCGTCGTACCGGGCGACCTCGACGCGCTCGTAGATGCGCGCCCAGCCGTTCATTCCGTCTTCGAGGTGATCGACGTCGTATCCCCGTTCTGCGAGCGTCCCCGCGACGTACTCGCTGGCGCCGCCCTTCGCACACAGGACGGTGACCTCGCGGTCGTCGGGGATCGAAGCGAGGACGTCGTCGTCGATCTCCTCGTCGAGGAACTGGAAGTACGGGACGTTGATCGAGGTGACGTTCTCGCCGTCGATGCGCCACTCCTCGTAATCGGACTGCATCCGCGCGTCGAGGATCGTGACGTCCTCGCCGGCGTCGATGCGGTCCTTGAGCGTTTCCGGGTCGACACTCTCGACGTCCGCGTCGGGCGTCGGGAAGTCTTCGGGATCCATGTTGTGCATCCGTTCGTACCGGGTAGGCGCACAAAAGGGTTTGCATAGTAGTTCGTATTTTATGCAATATAGATAGTCGGGAGAAACGGAAGCGACGCGTCGATCGAACGGCAGACGGAGCCGAGAGACAGTTCTGATTCCGACATATCCGCACATCTGCCGTTCACTGCGATCAGCTAGTACTGTTTTCCGCGCGTTTCCGAGCGCGACCGCGTGTTGGATCAGAAAATTCGCGGGAGTAGAAGTGTGCCGTAGATACAAGAATCGACATTCTTTTAATCTCCGCATCAGTATTGTGCAGTAGCTCCAATACGAACAAGGAGCGGACCTACAATGAGTGTGAATTTCGACATCACGGAGACGCTCGACGTGAAAGGTGCCTCGTGTCCGATGCCGGTCGTGAAGACGAAGTCCGCCGTCGACGACCTCGACGAGGGCGACGTGCTGGAAGTGGTCGCCACGGACCCCGGCAGTATGAGCGACCTCGACGGCTGGGCGTCCGGCACCGACGGCGTCGAGATGCTGGACCAGGTCGAAGAGGGCGACGTGTACACGCACTACGTGCGCAAGACGGAGTAGACGATGGGCAAGGTCGGATCCACCGTCGACAGCGAGAGCCCGCGAGGGCCCGCAGCGCCGTCCGGGAATCATCTCGGGGCACGCGCCGACGGCAACGGAGGTGCGCTGAGATGAGTACGGACGCCTCCGGCGCCGACGCGGAGAACGCTCCATCGGATGACGACGCGCCGACGCGCGCGGAGTTGGCCGCCCGCGTCGACGAGCTCGAAGCGCGGCTGGCCGAGGGCGACGCCGACGACGGCGGAAAGAAGATGTCCATCATCGCCACGAAAGGGACGCTCGACATGGCGTACCCGCCGCTCATCCTGGCGAGCACGGCCGCCGCGTTCGGCTACGAGGTGACGGTCTTCCACACCTTCTGGGGCCTGGACATCCTCCACGAGGAGCGCTCGACGGACCTCAAGCTCAGTTCGGTCGGCAACCCCAATATGCCGGTCCCGAACGTCGTCGGCGCGCTCCCCGGGATGGACCGCGTCACGACCTCGATGATGGAACGGCGGATCGAAGACAACGACACCGCGACCATCGAGGAGCTCATCGAGACCTCCCTGGAGATGGGCGTGGAGTTCCAGGCCTGTCAGATGACGATCGACCTGATGGGCTACGACGAGGACGACTTCTACGACGGCGTCCGCACGGGCGTCGGCGCGGCGACGGCCATCCAGGACATGGCCGAGGCCGACATCCAACTCCTGATCTAGCTTCGGTCGGTCGCCCGTGCCGTCCCGTGGTCGCGCCGGGCGCTCAGTCGGCGTCGTCCCCGCGCGGGAGGTGCAGTTCGATCCGCGCCCCCTCGGGCCCCGAGTCGATGTGCAGTTTCCCGCCGGGTCGGGTCACGATGAGCTGGACGAGCCACAGGCCGATGCCCGAGGAGTGCTGTAAGTTCGTCTCCTCGCCCGCGTCGAGCACCCGGATCTCCTCGCCGGGGATGCCCTGGCCGTTGTCCTCGAAGGTCAGGACCACCAGGTCGTCGTCGCACTCCGTGGAGATCGTGATCTCGACCGGCCCCGCGGACTCGTGGTGGGTGATCGCGTTGTCGACGAGCTCGTCCAGCGCGAGGCCGAACTTCGGGTCGACCAGCACGGTCACGTCGTCGACGGACTGACGGATCACGACGTCGGACCGGTCCTCGTACCGCGAGACGATGCCGTCGATCTCGTCACGGAGCGAGACCGCGACCGGGTCCTCGTCGCCGAAGAACGTCTCCAGCTCCCGGGCCTTTTCGGACTCCTGTTGGAGGTGTCGCGCCCGCTCTTGGATCGTCGCGGCCATCTCGGTGATCCGGCCGTCGCCCCGCTGTCGGATCTCCGAGGCGTACCCCTCGATGACGTTGAAGTCGTTGCGCATATTGTGCCGGAAGACCCGGACGAGAATCTGCTTCAGCAGGGAGAGTTCGTCCTGTCGCTGCTTGAGGTCGGTGATCTCGCGGAGCACCACCAGCTGTCCGGGGTCCCCGCGTCCGTACGGGATGCGCGAGGTCTGCTCGGAGAAGTAGCGCCGACCGTCCGCCCCGTCGAGTGCGACGGTCCGGCCGTGCGTCTCGCCGGGGCTCTCGGACGGGTCCGGCAGCACCTCGGCGAGCGGCTTGCCGAGCACCGCTTCACCGAGCAGGTCGGAGCCCGCTCGGTTGATCTCGACCACGACGTCGTCGGGATCGACCACGACGATGACGTCTTTGACCTCCTGGAACGCCTGGTCGCGCGCCACCGACGCGAACTTCAGGAGGCCGTGCTTCTCGATCGAGTACGCGAACAACAGCCCCGAAACGGAGTAGGCGGCCGACGTGGGATCGAAGTACTCGGGGACCAGCCCCACGATCTTGATCAGGGTCGTGGCCGCGAGCGCACAGAGGATGACGAGCAGGTAGAGCGTCTGTCGGCGGCGAACCCCTCTCGTTCGCAGGGCCTCGCCCACGAACATCCCCGCCGCGAACGACGCCAGGAGGTAGCCGTAGACCTTCGTCACCAGGATCTTGACCGGCCCGCCGAGCGGCGGGACGTAGAGGAATCCGTCCGGGCCGATGCCGTACGCGGACGTGAACACGAGGTTTCCGGGATTGCTCCACGACAGCAGAAACAGCACGGCGACCGGCGCGAAGAGCGCCGAGATCAGCCGACGGGAGGCGACCGTCCGAAAGACGTACTCGTACGCCAGGAGGAACATCGCGACCGCCGTGGAGGGAACGGCCGCCCAGAAGAGGTTCGCCAGGGCGAGCGTGATCGCGGGCGACCTGACGAGCGTGAACGTGGCGAAGAGCACCGCCCAGACCGTGGTGATCCCCATCAGTGCCAGAAACCACGGGACGCCGGGGTTGTGCCGGTGCTCGTAGAGGACGTAGATGATCGCCACCGAGGGCACCGCCCCCAGGTACATGAGCGCGATGGCGACCGTCGGCGTCAGCCACTCGGCCATAAGCTATCGAGCAGGTGAACGCGAGTCGAAGGTGACGATCGATACGGGCCCGAAATGCGAGTGTCGGGACCGTGAGAGACGAGAGTTCTGTATCCGAATCGAGACCGCGCCCCCCGACACGGTCTCGAAGAGTAGCCCACCCCTGGATTCATCTCACCGAATGTAAATTCCCCACGGAGCATATAAGTATTGTAAGAATTATTACTTAATAGGCGCCGATCCCGTCGATCGACGGGACGGACCGAAGATCCGCTGATTCATCCGCATCTGAGTGAACCGACGCGGCGCCAGTCGTTCATTTTCGCTCACAGGTAAATTTTATTTCACTTCTGGCAGCGACCCACCCAGAGCGCCCGACAACCGTCCGTGGACCCGGCCGGTCGCGGCCGGAAGGGCGTCACCGGGATTGGGGGACAACGGAGGCCGAAGCGCGGCAGACGACGGTCCCGCGGCCGGCGAAACCGGTAGCCTTCTTGTGACCGTCTTCGAATCCGACGTATGGAATCGTGGGGCGCGCTCTTCGACCGGGCGGCCGAGGCCGACGTCGACGAGGCGGCGATCGGCCGGGCGCTCGAACGGGTCCGCGATCGGGAGCGGGACGGTAGCGACGCGACCGGGAGCGACGGCGACGTGTCGCCGCCGGCGGAGTCCGGGCCGGCGCGCGTCGTCGCCGACGCCGACGTCCTCGCGGCCGACCTCCTGGTCGACGGCGACGCCCGGCGCGCGCTCGATCACCTCCGGGCCCACTCCTGGACGGCCCTCGTCGCGAGCGACCCGCTCGTGGACGACGCCGCGGCGGTCGTGGCCGACCTCGCCGACGACGCCCTCGCGGCGGACTGGCGCGAGCGGGTCGACGCGTGGCGCGAGCCCGTCTCCCAGCCCCTCGGCGACCACCCGGCGCTGGCCTCGGCGTACCGCGGCGGCGCGATGCACCTGCTGTCCCTCGACGAGCGGCTCCTCTCGACGCAGGCGAGCGCGACGCTCGGCGGCCGCCTGTCGGTGAGCGCCCGCCACCCGCGGGCGTTCGCGACGCTGTTCGATCCCGAGGGCCTCTACGGGGAGGTCGCGGGCGGCGAGTACCCCGGCCCGGATCGGGACCCGCGCGAGTGAGGTCGACCCCGAGGCGGGACCGAAGCGTGTTTCCGCGGCGGGCCGTAGAGTGAGGCGAGATGGTAGACGAGATCACGCCCGCGGCGCTGCGTGCGCGACTCGACGACGTCGACGGGGGCGGCGACGGCGACTCGGATGTAGACGCTCACGCCGACGACGACCCCGCGGTCTCGGTCGTCGACATCAGGGACCCGGCCTCCTACGCCGACGGCCACATCGCGGGCGCGGTGAACGTCCCGCCGAACCGCCTCTCGACGGCCGCCCTCGACGCGGCGTGGGCGCGGGCCGACGAGGTCGTCGTCGCCTGTTACGTCGGCAAGAGTTCCAAGCGGGTCGCGTCGGTGCTGGACCGCCACCTCGACGCGGACGTGTCGAGCCTCCGCGGCGGCTTCGACGCCTGGGACGGTCCGACCGAGGACCGCTCATCGTCGACGGGATCGGCGGCCGCTCCCGACGAGGGGCCGACCGACGGCCCCGAGGCGCCGTTCTGACCGGGCGACGGAGTCGCCGCTGGCGGATCAGTTCCGAAAAAACGGTGCGGCCGCGGCCGGACCCGCCGTCAGGCCTGCCAGCGGAGCCCGCAGTTCCCGCAGACCCGCAGGCCGCCCTCCTCGGCCTCGACGTCGTCGGATCGGCACTTCGGACACTGTGAGTCGCCTTCGAGTTCCATACCCCGCGGTGGTCAGTCGGTATTGAAAAAAGATGAGGGTGATTCTCGCGAGCGGGGAGTCGAAGGTGTCGTTATGTGCTCGAAGTAGCGACCTCTGGAGTTGGTCCGCGCGAAAAAAACGGAGAATCCGATCGGAGCGTCGAGGGACGGCCGCGCCGTTACTTTCCGCGCCGGCGGTCCGAGGAGATGCTCGGGCGGGTGTGCTCGGCGCCCTTGCCGCGAGTCCGGAGGCCGCGGTTGGACTTGCCGGCGTTGGTGAGGCCGCGGAACGCCCGGCCCTTCTGGTCGTCGCTGCAGATCCAGTTGAGGTCGTCGTCGTTCTCGATCGCGGGGTGCTCGGGATCGACGAGGATCACCTCGTGCCACTTCTGGGAGCCGTCTTCGCCGACCCAGTAGGAGGCGAGCGTCCGGAGGTTCGGGTGCTTGCGCGCGGCCCGTTCCTCGGCGATGCGCTGGATGCTCTTGCGGCGGCCGATGCGGTTTACGCCCTGGCGCTTCGACCGGCGGCCGGCCTTGAAGCGCTGCTTGCGGGCGCCGCCCTTGCGGACGGAGACGCGCACCACGACGATGCCCTGCTTGGCCTTGTAGCCGAGCTCGCGGGCCTTGTCGAGGCGCGTCGGTCGGTCGACGCGGACGATGGCGCCCTGGTCGCGCCACTCCTGCTTTCGTTGCCACTGCAGCTCGGCGAGCTTGCCGTCGCCGGGCTGCTTCCACGCGTCCTTGATGTGGGAGTAGAAGCTTCGTGCCATTGTGTCACCACGGGCGCTTGCGATTCGGGCGGCGTTCGACGCCGGCCCACATTTCGTCCCGATCTCTCGGGTGCCCGCTGGCGTCCCGTTCGACCAGCGAGTTAGTCACGCTACCGCCGTGGCGCTCTTAACGACTTCGAATGCGAACCGGGCGCCGCACCGGCGGGCGCGCCCCCGCCAGAACTTTGACGGCAACGGGTGCAAGGAGCCCGTATGCGCGAGGCGACGATCCACCTCTCCGACGCCGAGTTGGCCGATCTCGGGATCGGAGCGCTCGTCTCGGTCTTCCGACGCGCGGGACTCCGGCGGGTCAGCGAACTCCAGTGTCGCGGATCGGGCTGCCTGCTCGTCGTCACGGTCGAAGACGCCGTCGCCGAGGACCGCCTGGACGCGCGCTCGGAGGTCGAATGGTGGGAGCGCATCGACGACCGCGGGAGCGTGGCGTACCTCTGCAAGGTCGCGGTCTCGGACGTCGGCGACGCGGTCGAGCCGTACCACGAGACCGACGTCGCCCAGCGCGGGATCGATCCGACCGAAGAGGGACTCGACGTGACCATCCTCGGGAGCCACGAGGCCATCGGCGAGCGCGTCCGCGAGTACGAGGCCGCCGGCGCGGACGTGCTCCTGCGGGCGATGTCGGACTACGAGGGGCCCGATGATCCGCTGGACGCGGCGACGCCGCGGCAGCGGGAGGTCCTCCGAGCCGCGTTCGATCGGGGGTACTTCGACGTCCCCCGCGGCGCGACGACCGAGGAGGTCGGCGACGCGCTCGGCCTCGATCCCTCGACGGTGCGAGAGCACCTCCAGCGGGCACAGCGGAACGTCTTCGCGGCGCTGCTCTCTGACGGCCGGTGACGGCCGGGAGAGCGGGGGATAAATCCCCCCACGTGCGTGGGAGCCAGGGCGATCCGTCGGCGTCCCGTCGTTTCGAGTGTGATGTCCGACGAGCGAGCGACCGACGACGCGAGCATCGAACTCGACCAGCCGGTCCGGCGGCACGCCGCCGACGCCTTCGGCTTCGACGCCGAGCCGGAGACCTTCGGCGACCTGTGGGGGCGGATGATGGCAACCTTCGCCGACGCCCTGGGCCGCCCGGCGCGCGCCACGGACCTCTGTACGACCGACGCGTCCCCGCACCGCGCGGTCGCCGGCGGCGAGTCGCAGTCGTTCCGGTGTGTCACGGACGCCTTCATCTACGCCGGGCTACGCGGCGGCGACGTCACGGTCCGGACCGTCTCGCCGCTGGAGGGCCGCGGGCTGAGCGTCGAATACGACGCCGACGGGGCGGTCAACGCGCCCGACGGGGCCGTGCTCTCGTTCGGGGTCGAACGCGACGCGAGCCCGCCGGGCGGGCCCGTGACTCCCGAGCGGATGTACGGCCGGGTCTGTCCGCACAGCAAGGCGTTCGTCTCCCGCGACGAGTACGAGCGGTGGGCGGCCGCGCGCCCCGAGGTCGCGACCCAGGCCCTGCCGCTCGACGGCGCCCTGGCGGCGCTGGCGCGGCTCGCGGGGCGAGAGTTCGGCGGTGACGGAGGGCGGGAGCCGAGGCGGGGCGCCGACGAGGGCTGTGCCTGCGTCGGGGAGGTCGATCCCTGATGTCCGCCCGTCGCCGCGAGCGGGACCACGGGCGGGAGACCGATCCGACGGGGCGCGAGGCGGGCGAGTCGGCGGCGACCCCCGAGCCCGCAGAGACGGCCGGCCTGGACCGCCCGATGTCGCTCGACGAGATCCGGGCGTCGTACGACGAGTACGCCGACTGGCTGCACCGCTTCGAGCGGATCGAGCGACTCGTCACCGGCCGGTACCGGCGCGAGCGCTTCGGCGACGTGGGCGGCCGGGTGCTCGACGTCGCCTGCGGGACGGGCACGAACGCCGAGTACCTCCCCGAATCGGTCGAGTACGTCGGCGTCGACATCAGCGGCGAGATGCTCGCGAAGGCGCGGGACCGGCTCGATCGCCTCGGGATCGACGGGGACCTGTACCGGATGGACGCCCAGGACCTCGACTTCGACGACGGGGCGTTCGACGCGGTGCTCTCGGCGCTGTCGACGTGTACGTTCCCGGATCCGGTCGCCGCGCTCGGGGAGATGGATCGCGTCCGTGCGCCCGGCGGGACGATCCGTCTGGTCGAACACGGCCGGAGCGACGTCGGCATCATCGCCCGGTATCAGGACTGGCGTTCGGACGCCCACTACGCGAACGCGGGCTGTCGCTGGACGCAGGAGCCCCGGCGGATCGTCGCGCGCGCCGGCCTCGATCCGGTAGACGTGACGACCGGGCTGTTCGGCACGATCACCACTTTCGAGCTGTAGGCCGCGGCGTCGGCGGTCGCTGCGGGAACGAACGGCTTTTGACGCCGGGTGTCGGAGGCGTACCTATGGCTACGGAAACGCAGAGCGGACTCTCCGATCACCTCCGGGGCGTCACGGTCACCACGCTCGCCTGTCTGGCCGGCGTCGCCGCCGCCTTGGCGTCGGCGAACGTCGTCGGGACCGGCGTCGACGCCGCGACGAGCCGGCAGTCGCTGATGATCGTCGCGGGGTTCGTCGTCCTCCAGTTCCCGATCCTGCGGCTGGGCGGGATCGACGTCTCCGACTTCGGGGCGAAGGACTACCTCTACGTGGCGTTCATGACGTTCGCGCTGTGGTTCATCACGTTCGGCATTCTCCTGACCGAGGGCGTCGCGCTGTAAGCTATGGCGGACGACAGCATCGCGGTCGTCGATCTCGATCGGTGTCAGCCCGACCGCTGCAGTTACGAGTGCGCGAACTACTGCCCGCCCAATCGAACCGGAAAGGAGTGCATCGTCACCCGCGGCGAGTACTACGAGGAGGACGAGCCCTTCGACGGCGACCCAGACCAGATTCGCATTTCGGAAGAGGTCTGCCTCGGCGAGACCTGCGGCATCTGCGTCGAGAAGTGCCCCTTCGACGCCATCGAGATCATCAATCTGCCCACCGAGCTGGACCAGGAGCCGGTCCACCGCTACGGCGAGAACGCCTTCGCGCTCTACGGGCTGCCGGTCCCCGAATCGGGCTCTGTGACCGGGATCCTCGGGCCGAACGGGATCGGGAAGACGACCGCCGTCCGGGCGCTCGCGGGCGAGATGGTGCCGAACCTCGGCGCCCACGACGAGGAGCCGACCTGGGAGGCCGTCCTCGACCGCTTCCGCGGGACCGAGCTCCAGACCTACGTCGAGCGCGTGCGGAACGACGAGGTGTCGATCGCGCGCAAGCCCCAGTACGTCGACCAGCTCCCCAAGCAGTTCGACGGCACGACGATCGACCTCCTGGAGTCGACCGACGAGCGCGGCGCGCTCGACGACTACATCGACCGGCTGGGCATCCGCCCGGTCGTCGACCAGCCGCTCGATACGCTCTCGGGCGGCGAGCTCCAGCGGGTCGCGCTCGCGGCCACGCTCGCTCGCGACCGGGACTTCTACTTCCTCGACGAGATCTCGCCGTACCTCGACATCGGCCAGCGCGTCACCGCGGCGCGGCTGATCCGCGAACTCGCCGAGGAGGAAGACCGCGCGGTGCTGGCGGTCGAACACGACCTCGCGATCTTGGACCTCCTCGCCGACACCCTCCACGTCGCCTACGGTGAGCCCGGCGCCTTCGGCGTCATCACCGACCCGAAGTCCGTCAGAAACGGCATCAACGAGTACCTCACGGGCTACCTCTCCAACGAGAACATGCGGATCCGGCCGAACGAGATCGAGTTCCACGAGCACGCCCCCCGCGAGACCTCGAAGTCGACGCCGCTCGTCGACTACCCCGAGCTCCGGAAGTCCTACGGCGAGGGCGAGTTCGCCCTCGAAGTCGAGGCCGGGACGATCTACGAGTCGGAGGTCCTGGGCGTCGTCGGTCCCAACGGGATCGGGAAGTCGACGCTCGCGAAGCTCTTCACGGGCGCGCTCTCCCCCGACGAGGGCGAACTCGACTTCCGGCTCGACATCTCCTACAAGCCGCAGTACATCGAGATCGACCAGCCGATGCGCGTCGACGCCTTCCTCTCGTCGATCACCGACGACTTCGGCACCTCCTACTGGAAGACCGAGGTCGCGGACCCGCTCCAGCTCGACCGGATTATGGAGCGGAACCTCGACGACCTCTCGGGCGGGGAGCGCCAGCGTGTCGCCATCGCGGCGTGTCTCTCCGAGGACGCCGACCTGTACGTGATGGACGAGCCCTCGGCGCACTTGGACGTCGAACAGCGCGTGCAGGCGACGAGCGCCATCCGGCGGTACGCCGAGAACCACGACGAGACGGTGCTCGTCATCGACCACGACATCTACATGATCGACCTGCTCGCGGACCGGCTGATGGTGTTCGACGGCGAACCCTCCGAGTACGGCCACGCCGCGGCGCCCCAGGAGATGCGCGCGGGGATGAACGACTTCCTCGCGGACCTGGACATCACGTTCCGCCGCGACGAGCGGACTCAGCGCCCTCGGATCAACAAGCCCGGATCGCAGTTGGACCGCAAGCAGAAGAAACAGGGCGAGTACTACTACGCGCCGTAGCGGACGCCGCGCGGCCGAAACGGCGCGCCGCGGACGCCGAATTTGGTTCTCGACGTTTTAGTCGTATAATATACATAAATTACCGTATGTATTTATGATGGTCGTTAGCATACGTGACCTATGTCTCTGGAAGGAGTCATTCGGCAGGCGTACCGCGGCTACGGCGCCGCGGTGATCGTGTGGGCGGGCTGGTCGGCGGTCTGGCTCGGAACGGATCTGCGGATGGACCCGTCGGTGCTCGGCTACGGGTGGCTCGCAATCGCGGCGTTCGGCGCCGTCGTCGGGGTGTCGATGGCGTCGGTACACCTCCGGGGCGACGGCCTGTTCCGGACCGAGCCGAACCGACGGCGGCTCGCGCGCTTCGACGAGCACCGCCTGAGCGGCGCGCCGCTCTACGCGTACGTCGCGGCGCTCGTCGGGTGGGCGGTCCTCACCGGCGCGTGGACGGCGGGGCTCGTCGCCGGGATCGACGCCGCGCTCGTCGGCTACGGGTGGATCGCCATCGCGCTGTACGGCGTCGGACTGACGATCGCGCTCGCGGTGACGCACAAGCGCGACCTCGCGGACGCCGTCGACGCGACGGTGCTGTGGGCCCGAGGGGCGTAGAGCGGTCCGACGTTCTGTTTTTGGGTTGTCGTCGGCGACGGCGGCGTCGGTGCCAAGATTCGGTTAGAAGAGCGCCGCCGCTGACGCGTCGGAGACGGCGAGAGAAGCGAGACCGTCGATTACGCGGTGCGGCGTTCCTTCGACTTGGGTCGAAGGTTCTTGTACCCGCACTTGCGGCACTGCTCGGCGCGCTGGGGATTCCGCGCGTTGCAGCGCATACAGATCTGCTTTTCCAGCATCCGGTCGACCGCGGCCTCGTTCTTTGGCATACGCCCCGCTACCGGACGCGGCAGTATAACGCTTGCGAGACGGGCGACTCCGGGTCGTGCGATCGGGGCCGAAAAGGCGGAACAGAGCGGCGGCGGCGGAACTCGGTGGTCGGGCGCGGGTCAGGCGCCGGCCGGCTGGGCGGCCTGATTGAGCGCGTCTTCGATGTCCTCGCGCTGGGTGAACCCGACGAAGCGGTCGACGATCTCGCCGTCCCGCTCGACGACGACCGTCGGCAGCGAGCGGACCTGGTACTGATTCGCGAGGTCCTGTTCCTCGTCGACGTCGATCTTCTGAAAGTCGACGTCGCCGTACTCCGATTCGAGTTCGTCGAGGATCGGGTCCTGTTTCTTACACGGGCCGCACCAGTCGGCGTAGAAGTCGAGTACTCGGACGGTCATCGTGTGCGTAGCGACGTAACGCGGGGCGTCGCATAAGCGTTTCCACAGGATCAATTCCGCCCGGAAGCGGACTCCGCCGCAGTCGCGGCCGGTCGGGTCGGCGACCGCGGAACCGCGCATCCGAAACGTTTAGGCGCCGGACCACCGAGGTGGGAGTATGAGCAGCGGCCAGAACAGCGGCGGCCTGATGTCGAGCGCGGGCCTCGTTCGCTACTTCGACGCCGAGGATCGCAACGCCATCCGCATCGACCCCAAGACCGTCGTCGCGTTCGGACTCCTCTTCGGGATCGGCGTGCTCGTCCTGAACGTCGTCGCGATCTGAGGTCGGCGAGGCGAACGGACGCTTTTTGTCCACTCACCCCCGAGCCACGCGTATGTTACGAGCGGGTGTCGTCGCCGTTCAGGGCGACGTCTCCGAACACGCCGCCGCGATCCGGCGCGCCGGCGCGGCCCACGGCGAGGAGGTCGAGGTAGTCGAGATCAGACAGTCGGGGCACGTCCCCGACTGCGACGTGTTGCTCCTGCCGGGCGGGGAGTCGACCGCGATCTCGCGACTCCTCGCCCGCGAGGGCATCGACGAGGAGATCGTCGCTCACGTCGAGGCCGAAAAGCCCGTCCTCGCGACCTGCGCGGGGCTCATCGTCGCCTCGCGGGACGCCAAGGACGACCGCGTCGACACACTCGACGTCCTGGACGCGACCGTCGACCGCAACGCCTTCGGCCGCCAGGTCGACAGCTTCGAGGCGCCGCTGGACGTCGCCGGCCTCGACGAGCCGTTCCCGGCGGTGTTCATCCGCGCGCCCGTCATCGACGAGGTCGGCGACGGCGTGGAGGTGCTGGCCGAGTGGGACGGCCGCCCGGTCGCCGTCCGCGACGGGGTCGTCGTGGGGACCTCGTTCCACCCCGAACTCACCCAGGACAGCCGGATCCACGACCTCGCGTTCTTCGAAGAGCGGGCCGTCGAGGCCTGATCCTCATACTGATTACTCTCAGTCGACGCTGATCACGACCTTGCCCTGGTGGTTTCCGGCCTCGACGTAGCGGTAGGCCTCCCTCGCTTCGTCGAAGTCGAAGACGCGGTCGACGACGGGCTCCAGCTCCGCGACGCGCATCGCTTCGGTCATCCGCTCGAACATCGCCTGGCTCCCGACGCCGATGACGCCCTCGACGTCGAGCGCCTTCGCCAGGATCGGCGAGGGGTCGACCTGGCCCGCCTGGCCGGCGAGAACGCCGATGAGGTGGACGTGGCCGCCGTGGGCCGCCGCCTGGAGCGACTGTTCGAGCGTGTTGGGGCCGCCGACCTCGACCACGTGGTCGACGCCGCCCAGCTCCTCGGCGACGACCGGCCCCCACTCGGGCGTCGCCTCGTAGTTGATCGTCTCGTCGGCGCCGAGGTCGCGGGCGCGGTCGAGCTTCTCGTCGCTGGAGGAGGTGACGACGACCTCCGCCCCGTGGAGCTTCGCGAACTGGAGCGCGAACGTCGAGACGCCGCCGGTGCCGAGCGCCAGCACCGACTCGCCGGCGCCGAGGTCGCCGTCCTCCGCGAGCGCGCGCCACGCCGTCAGGCCGGCGCAGGAGAGCGTCGCGCCCTGCTCGTAGGAGAGGTGCTCGGGGAGCGTCGTGAGGCTCTCGGCGGGGAAGACCGCGTACTCCGCCAGCGCGCCGTCGACGTTGCCGCCGGTCGAGCGCGCGACCTTCTCGGGCGCGCTGGGGCCGTCGATCCAGTCGGGCGCGAACGGCGTCGCGACGCGGTCGCCCTCCGACAGGTCAGAGACGCCGTCGCCGACCGCGACGACCTCGCCCGCGCCGTCCGAGAGGGGGACGACCGGGAGGTCGGTGCCGGGGTAGATCAGTTCGGAGTCCGCGATCGCGAGGTCGCGGTAGTTCAGCGACGCCGCCCGGATCCGGACGAGCGCCTCGCCGGCGCCGGGAGTCGGCCGGTCGCGTTCGACCTGCACCACGCCCTCGTAGTCGGGATCTGTCTCCTGGACTTCGTAGGCTCGCATCGCCGTCGGTTCGGACGCTCGCCACTTTCGTGCTCCGTTGGGCCACAGATTCGCCGCTTCACCGGGCCGGCGGCAAGCCCCGAGCCCGAGCCTTTTCAACCGATGGCGGCGACACTCCGGTGTGCGCGCGAACGAGAGCGAGGTCGAGGCGCTGACGCGACGGCTGGTCTCGATCCCGAGCCACGACGACGAGACGGCCGCGGGCGACGCCATCGAGTCGTGGCTCCGCGAGGAGACCGACGCCGCAGTCCAGCGGGACGATCACGGCAACGTCTTCGCCCGGCGGGGCCGGGGAGACGAGTCGCTCGCGCTGGTCGGCCACCACGACGTGGTCGAGCCCGACGAGTCACAACTCCGGGACGGTTCAGCCCGGGATGCGGGGGGAGACGAGGCCGAGGCCGAAGCCGAGTACGTCGTCGACGAGCGCGACGGCCGGCTGTACGGCCGCGGCACGGCCGATATGAAGGGGTCGCTGGCGGCCGCGATGGTCGCCTTCCGCGATGCCCAGCCCGCGGCCGAACTGGTCTTCGCCTCCTTCGTTGGCGAGGAGCAGGGCGGCGTGGGCGCCCGCGCCGCAATCAGCGACGGCTTCGCGCCGGACTACGCGGTCGTCGGCGAGGGCTCGACAAACTACGCGGGCGACGACCAGACCGACGTGGCGGTCGCCCACCGCGGCCGCCGCGGATCGACGATCACCGCGCGGGGGACCGCCGCGCACGCCAGCGAGCCCGCGGCGGGCGAAAACGCCGTCTACCGCGCCTGCGACGCCGTCGACGTCGTCCGCGACCTCGACGCGCCGGCGGCGACGGTGCTGGGTCAGGAAGTGAACGGAAGCGTCGTCGTCACCGAGATCGAGGGTGGGTCGGCGTGGAACGTCATTCCCGAGTCCGCGACCGTGACTGTCGACGAGCGCACCGTCCCCGGGGAGCGCGCGCCGCTGGAGCGCGTCGAGGCCGTCGACGGCGTCGAGTGGACGGTGGATCAGGACCTCCCGCCGATGGCGTGCGGCGACGCCGGCTTCGCCGACGCGGCGCTCGCCGCCGCCGACGCGGCACAGGACGCGACGCCCGAACACGTCACCAAGCCCCACGCGACTGACGCGGGGTGGCTCGCCGACGCCGGGACGGACTGCGTCGTCGTCGGCGCCGCCGAGCCCGGCGAGGCCCACACCGCCGGGGAGTCGGTCGCCCTCGACGTCCTGTCGCGGTGCTACCGGATCTACCGGGGGCTCGCCGAGCGGTGGCCGGCCGAGTAGCGGTGCGTCCGCGAGCGGTCGACACCCGACCGCCGGCGTCCCGGCCCGTCGCCGGAGGCGTCGGCTTGATACGCGCGCGCCTCCCAGGCTTCGACGATGGCGACAGACGCATCCGACGCTGCGGGCGACGGCGAGGGCGACGAGCCCCCGGCCGCCTACGAGACGCTTCTGGACCAGTACCGGCGCGTGACGAACGTCCGCGAGGCGGGCGGGCTCCTCTCGTGGGACCAGCAGGTGATGATGCCCGAGGGCGGGACGCCGGCGCGGTCCCAGCAGCTCTCGACGCTGTCGTCGGTCTCCCACGACCTCCTGACCGACGACGCGGTCGGGTCGGCGCTCGACGAGCTCGACGCGGCCGAGCTGACCGCCGAGCGGGCGGCCGTCGTGCGCGAGATCCGCCGCGAGTACGAGCGCGCCGACGCCGTGCCCGCCGAGCTGGTCGAGGAGATGTCGACGACTTCCTCGGAGGCGCTGTCCGCGTGGGAGGAGGCGAAGGCCGAAAGCGACTTCGAGACGTTCGCGCCGTACTTAGAGAAGCACGTCGAACTCAAGCGGGAGTACGCCGAGCACGTCGACCCCGACCGCGACGCCTACGAGGTGCTCTTCGAGGACTTCGAGCCGTGTCTCTCCCTGGAGCGCGCGGAGTCGATCCTCGCGGACATCCGGGAGACGCTCGTGCCGATGATCGAGGAGATCAGGGCCTCCGAGGTCGACCTGACGACCGACGCGTTCACCTCGCTGGGAACGTACCCCGCCGACGATCAGGAGGCGCTCTGTCGGGACGCGCTCTCGACGCTCGGCTACCCGTGGGACCGGGGGCGGCTCGACACCGCCTCGCATCCGTTCTCGACGGGGACGACCTTCGACGCGCGGGTGACGACCCGGTTCGACGAGGCCGACCCGCTGGGGTCGCTCCTCTCGACGATCCACGAGTTCGGCCACGCGACCTACACGCTCGGGCTCCCCGACGAGCACTACGGCTCGCCGCTGGGCCAGGACCGCGACCTCTCGGTCCACGAGTCCCAGTCGCGGCTCTGGGAGAACCACGTCGGGCGCTCGCAGGCGTTCTGGGAGTCGTTCCTGCCGACCGTCGCCGAGCACTTCCCGCAGGCCGAGTCGGTGACGCCGCGGGAGGCCTACGAGACGGCGAACCAGGTGTACGAGGACAACCTCATCCGCGTCGAGGCCGACGAACTCACCTACCACCTCCACATCGTGATCCGGTTCGAGATCGAGCGCGCGCTGATCGCGGGCGACCTCGACGTCGCGGAAGTGCCGGCCGTCTGGAACGACAAGTACGAGGAGTACCTCGGGATCCGCCCCGAGAACGACGCCGAGGGCTGCCTCCAGGACATCCACTGGAGCCACGGCAACTTCGGGTACTTCCCCACGTACTCGCTCGGGTCGGCGATGGCCGCGCAGTTGTACGCCGCCATAGAAGACGACGTCGGCGCGGACGCGCTCGACGAAGGGGTCCGCGAGGGCGACTTCGAGACGCTCCACGAGTGGCTCACCGACAACGTCCACCGCCACGGCGCGCGCTACGAGACCGACGAACTGGTCGAACGGGCGACCGGCGAGCCGTTCACCGCCGACGCCTTCGTCGAGTACGTCACCGACAAGTACGGATCGCTCTACGACCTCGATTCGGTCTGATAGTGATTACTCTCACTGTTTACCGCCGAACGCCCTCCGGTGACGGCGTTCGGCGCTAAGAGACGAGAGTAATCACTATAAGCCGACATCCGCTCTGGAATTTTCTGATTCTCACGGGGCGAAACGCGGCAGTACAACTAAGTATTGGTACGCCATACCATAGCGTGTATGGCCTCAGCACCGAGCTCCGACGATGCCCTGTTCGACCAGTTCCTCGACGACCGCGGTCACGATATGGAAACTGTAGAGTGGGAGACATCGTATAACAAAAAGCAGTGTCCGGAGTGCGGTGCGCTTCACGACTCCGCGGCGAACGACTGCGGCGTCTGTGGGTGGGATCCGCGGGCCTGAGTCCGTTCCTCGCGCGGCGCCGAACGGCTCCACAATTACGTTTTCGAAACAGGTAGTTTATCAGGTACAAGTGCGTGAACGTGTCCAATGAGCGACTCGGACGCGACGGTCACCCGGCTGTTCGGTGGCCCCGGCAGCGGGAAGACGACGGCACTGCTCGATCGAGTCGACGGACTCCTAGAGCAGGACGACATCACGATTCGCGACATCCTCGTCGTCTCGTACACCCGTGCGGCGGCCGCCGAGGTGCGCGAGCGACTCGCAGAGCGGCTCGACGTGAGCCCGCGGGCGCTGAAGGGCAACGTCGCGACGATGCACGCGAAGGCCTACGAGCTGCTGGACCTCTCGCGCAACGATGTCGTCGGCGAGAGTGACAAAAAGGAGTTCTGCGAGGACTACGGCATCGAGTTCGAAGACGAGTACGGCGGCGCCGGCCGCCGGACCGCCCGGTCGACGACGATCGGCAACAAGATCATCGCGACGAGCCAGTGGCTCCAGCGGACCCGCCGAGACGTCGCCGACTGGTACGACGTCCCCTTCCAGTGGAACGTCGACGAGGTGCGGCTGCCGCCGGAGATCGACCCGAACGCCCAGGAGGGCAACAAGTACACCCCGACGTGGCCCTCCGACGACGACCGGATCGACGTGCCGGACGTGATCCGCGCGTGGCGCGCCTACAAGGGCGAACACGGCCTCGTCGGCTTCGCGGACATGCTCGAACGCGTGAAGCAGCGCTCGCTCGTCCCCCACGTCGACTACCTCGTGATCGACGAGTTCCAGGACATCACCACCCTCCAGTACGATGTCTACGAGGAGTGGAAGCCGCACATGGAGCGGGTCCTCATCGCCGGCGACGACGACCAGGTCGTCTACGCCTGGCAGGGCGCGGACCCGAACCTCCTCTTGGACGCCGAGCGCGACGAGGACGAGGTCCTTCCGAATTCGTACCGCCTCCCCTCGCGCGTCCTGAACGTCGTCAATCAGGAGATCCGCCACATCGACAAGCGCCAGGAGAAGGACCTGAAGCCCCGGAAGGAAGGCGGGGTCGTCGAGGGGATCGACTCCCCGTCGATGCTGGACCTGGCGCGGAACGTCCGCTACACCATCGAGCAGGGCGACGACGACGAGACGATTATGGTGCTGTTCCGCGCGCGCTACCAGCTGTTCCAGTTCATCGACGAGTTCCTCCCGCTGGGGATGCCCTTCTCGGCGCTCACCGACCAGCGGATGTGGACCGACCGGCTGACCCAGTACGTCCGCGGCATCGAGGCCCTCGATCGGGACGAGCCGCTGGACGGCCTCCAGGCGCGCCGGCTCGCGGACATGCTCCAGGACTCGGCGTTCGGGACGAACGACCGCGACGAGCTGTTCGACCGCATCGACGACCTGAAAGAGGAAGCGGGCGTCGAGGACCTGACCGAGATGACGGTCGACCCCGACGTCATCAACGAGTTCGCGCCCTTCGCGCCCGACGCCGACTCGGCGGGCGACATGCTCCGGAAGGTCACCTCGTTCCAGCGCAACTCCGTCGAGGCGTACTTCGACGGCGAATACAGGGGAATGGATCCGAACCGCGTCCGGATCGGGACGATCCACTCGGCGAAGGGTCGCGAGGCCGACCACGTCTTCGTCGCGACCGACCTGACAGAGAAGGTCGTCGAGCAGATGGCCGCCTCCGTCGACGACGAGGAGGTGGCGGGCGTCGAGGAGTTCACCTCCAGCACCGACCCCGTGCCGATCCTCACCGACAACGAGCGCCGGGTCTTCTACGTCGGGATGTCGCGGGCGCGCGAGCGGCTCGTCCTCCTCGAGAACCTCGTCAGCGGCGCGCCGACGCTGCCGGTGAGCGTGCTCCTCCACAACGAGATCCGCGACGAGTCCGTCGAGGACCTACTGGAGGCGGCCCAGGAGGGCGAGGCGCCGGCGCCCGAGCCGGACGCCTGACGGCGAAGCGTGCCCGGAGACGACCTCCCCGAGCGGCCCCGGATCGACGACGGCTTCGTGGAGGATCTGCTGGCCGAGCCGGACGAGCGCGGCGGCAGCGACGACCCCGTCGGCTTCGTCGCGGTCGGCGACGGAGCCGACCCCGATCTCGGATATCTGACGGGGTTCGACGGCCCCGAGCGCGAGTACGCGTTCGTCCGCGTCGCCGACGAGCGGGTGCTGTGTGCGCCCCAGGGGTACACGGAGCGCGCCCGCCGACAGTTCGACGGGCGCGTCGCGACCGAGAGTCTCAGAGCCCCGCCCGGCGAGCGCGCCGCGGCCGTCCTCGACGACGCGCTCGGCACGCGTTCGGACGCGGACGCGACCGTCCTCACGCCGGCGACGATTCCCCACGATGCCGCCGTCTACCTCGAACGCGCGGGCTACGAACCCCGCTCGACGAACGCCGTCCGAGCGGCGCGAGCGACGAAGGCCGAGAGCGAATGCGGCGCGATCCGCGCCGTCCAGCGGGCGGGAATCGGGGCCGTTCGACACGCGGAGTCGATTCTGGCGGCGGCCGACGTCGCGGACGGCGGGCTCCGCTGGCGGGACGAACCGCTCACCGCCGAGCGGCTCCGGCGGGAGATCGACGCCGACCTCGCGCGGCGAGGGGTCCGGAGCGCCGGCAACACGGTCGTCTCGGCGGGCGCGACGACGCCCGACGGCGAGGCGGCGGACCCGGAGAGCGCGATCCGGCGGGCCGAACCGATCCGGATCGAGGTCGCCCCGCGCGGGCCGCACGGCTACCACGGCGCCTGTGCGCGGACGCTCGCCGTCGACAGCGACGGCGGCTGGGAGCGGCGGGCCTACGTCGCGGTCGAGGCCGCGCTCGACGCCGCGCTCGGCGAGATCGAACCCGGCGTCGACGCCGCGACCGTGGCCCGCGAGGCCGACGCCGAGGTGGCCGCGTTCGGGTTCGATCCGGGCGGGAAGTCGGCGCGCGGGCCGCTCGCGACGGTCCACGGAATCGGGCTCTCGGCGCGGGAGCGGCCGTTCGCGAGCGGTGCGGAGCTACGGCCGGGAACGGTGCTGGCGGTGGCGCCGAGCGTCGTCGATCCCGACGAGGGCTGTGTCAGACTGGGAGCGGCGGTCGTCGTCACGGAAGACGGATACGAGAAAGTGGGCGACGGCGAGCCGTCGTTCGCGCCTCGGCGCGACGAGTAAAGCGGAGGAGGCGTCAGTTCTCGTCGTCCTCGGGCTCTTTGACGACCGCGCCGACGACTCGCTCGGCCGCTTCGCCGGGGAGGTCGCTCGGCGTCGTGAGGTACTGCGGGAGGACGACCATCCCGACGGCGACGACGACGGCGCCGGTGCCGAGGAGCGTCTCGCCGGCCGCGAGCCGGGAGAGGCCGAAGACGGCGACGGGCGCGGCGAAGATCAGCGTGGCCGCCAGCTGGAGCGTCCCGAAGATTCCGAGTCGCATCGGCGGAGCATCGTCGGTCTCGGGCTAAAAGCGTCGCGGTCGGGCAGGGGGCGGCGCGGAACGGACGCGCAGAGGGGAGTGATCAGCGGTGCAGCGGCTCCGGCGCGGGCGGCATCGACCGCTTGTGGGCGCTCCCCTCGTAGAGTTCGACGACGCGCTCAATCTGGTCTTCGGTGACGTCCAGCTGCCGGACCGTCGCGGCCACGGAGAGCGGGCCGTCGACGTGGAGCGCGAGGACGGCGTCGAGGGTGTCGTAGTCGAGGCCCATCTCCTCCTCGTCGGTCTGGCCGGTCCACATCTCCGCGGAGGGCGTCTTCGTCACCAGGCGCTCGGGCGCGCCCAGGTGGGCCGCGAGCTGGCGGACCTGCTGTTTGTAGAGGTTCCCGATCGGGTTGCAGTCGACCGCCTGGTCGCCGTACTTCGTGAAGTAGCCCGTCAGCGCCTCCGAGCGGTTGCCCGTCCCGAGGACGACCTTGCCCTCGTGGTTGGCGACGAAGTAGTTCAGCACGGCGCGGGTGCGGACGTAGACGTTCCCCGCGGCGGTCCGGTCGTCCGCGGCCTCCGGGAACGCGTCGAAGAACGTCTCGGCGATGGGCTGGATCTCGACGACGTCGTACTCCAGCCCCAGCTCCTGGGCGACCCACTCGGCGTCGCTCATGTTGTCCTCGGTGTTCGCGACGCTCGGCATCACGAGCCCGTGGACGTTCTCCGGGCCGAGCGCCTCGGCCGCCAGGTATGCGACGGTGGTGCTGTCGATGCCGCCCGAGAGACCGAGGACGGCCCCTTCGGCGCCGGCGGCCTCGACGGTGTCTGCGATGAACGAGGCGAGGTGGTCGGCGGTCGCTTCGAGTTCCGACTCCGAGAGGCGGAGGTCGAGCGGTGCGTCTGCTTCGAGGACCACTTGGTCCGTAGTCATCGGTAGTGAGTACCGCCTCGAGACACTAATACCCACCCGTCCCGGCGGATCTGTGGACACGTGTACACTTTTCGCGGAGGACGCAGGCGGCGGGAGCGGCGGGCGGAACGGCTTTTTCGGTCCGCGGTGTGGCCCCGATATGGAGATCGTCGTCTTCGGCGCGGGGAGCATCGGGAGCCTCCTCGGCGGCCTGCTGGCGTGCGTTCCCGACCACGACGTCACCCTCGTCGGCCGGGAGGCCCACGTCGACGCGGTCCGGCAGGAGGGCCTCCGGATCACCGGTCGCGAGGCGTTCACGGTCCGGCCGGACGCGACGACAGACGGGACCGGCCTCGCGGCGGACCTCGCGCTCGTGACGGTGAAGGCCTTCGACACCGAGAGCGCGGCCCGCGAGCTCCGGACCGGCGACTTCCGGGCAGTCTGCTCGCTCCAGAACGGGATGGGAAACGAGGACGTGCTCGCAGGCGCCCTCGACTGCCCGGTCCTCGGGGGGACGACGAGCTACGGCGCGGTCCGGGAGGCGCCCGGCGAGGTGACGTGGAACGGCGCGGGCGACCTCGTCGTCGGCCCCTGGGAGCCACGCGACTGCGACGGCGTCGCCGGCGAGGTCGCCGAGGCCTTCCGCGCCGCGGAGATCGACGCCGAGCGGGTCGACGCCGACGGCATCCGGAAGCGGCTCTGGGAGAAGCTCGCGGTCAACGCCGCGATCAACCCCACGACCGCGCTCGCTCGCGCCGAGAACGGCGCGCTCGCCGCCCCGCCAGCGGCCGACCTCGTGGCGCCGATCGCCCGCGAGGTCGCCGCGACGGCTCAGGCGGTCGGCGTCGACCTCGGCGAGGCGGAGACGATCGAGGCGGTCGAGGCGGTCGTCGACGCGACCGCGGAAAACGAGTCGTCGATGTGCCACGACGTCCGGCGTGGCCGGCGGACCGAGATCGACGTAATCAACGGGTACGTGGTCGAGCGGGCGCGTGAGGCCGGGATCGACGTCCCCACGAACCGGACGCTGTGGACGCTGATCCGGGCGTGGGAGGCGGGACGGGGACACGGGGAGAGCTCCGACGACGGCGACGGCGACGGTGACGGTGACGACGACGGAGACAGCGACGGAGCGTAGCCATTCAAGGGCCTCCTCGGGAATGGATGAGGTATGGTCACAGTCGCGGACCTCCGGGAACAGGACGAGCCGATCACGATGCTCACGGCCTACGACGCCCCGACGGCAGAGCTCGTCGACGAGGCGGGGATCGACAGCGTGCTCGTCGGCGACAGCCTGGGGAACGCGATGCTCGGCTACGACTCGACGATCCCGGTGACGATGGACGACGTCGCGCGGGCGACCGCGGCCGTGGCCCGCGCCGTCGACGAGGCGCTCGTCATCTCGGATCTGCCGTTCCTCTCCTACGGCGTCGATCCCGCCGAGAGCGTCGCGAACGCCGGCCGGCTCCTGAAGGAGGCGGGCGCGCAGGCGGTCAAGATCGAGTCCGGGCCGCACACCGTCGAGCTGACAGAGCGGCTGACCCAGGTGGGGATTCCCGTGATGGCCCATCTCGGGCTGACCCCCCAGCACGTCCACGGCATCGGCGGGTACGCCCGCCAGGGAACCACCGAGGAGCAGGCCGCCGAGATTCTGGACCTCGCGGAGGCCCACCAGGAGGCGGGCGCCTTCGGGCTCGTGATGGAGCACGTGCCCCGCGAGGTCGGAGCCGCGGTGACGGAGGCCCTGGAGATTCCCGTCATCGGGATCGGCGCCGGCCCCGACACCGACGGGCAGGTACTCGTCGTCAACGACGCCGTGGGGCTCTCGCCGTCGGTGCCGTCGTTCGCGAGAGCCTTCGGCGACGTGCGCGGCGAGATGCGCGACGCGATCGAGGCGTACCGGGACGCGGTCGTAGAGGGGACGTTCCCCGACGACGACCACAGCCACAGCGAGGGCCTCGATCTCTGAGGGCGGGATCGAGCGGGCTTCCCGCCGCGAGACGTGTCTACCAGTCGAAGTACACAAGACAATGCGGTGTGTAGCTTCCCGTAGATCCTGATGCAGCGGTCGCTCCAGTACATCGGGCTGTCGCTCGTCATCCTCGGCGCGATGCTCACCATCGTGCCCACGGGGAGCTTCAGCACCATCGCGGGCGACCGGCCGGTCGACGTCGCCGTCGCCGGCGACAGCGAGGCGTTCATCGCGATCGACGGGACGAACAACGTGGTGACCCAGCCGGGGAGTTCGACCACGGTGGCCGAACTGGAGAACAACCTCGACTCCGGTGCGACCGTCCAGTACGAGGCGAGCGTGAGCGTCGGCTCGCTCTCCGTCGCGAACCCCTCGGAGACGGTGACGATCCCCCAGGGGGGGACCACGCCGATCGAGGTGTCGTGCGTCCCGCCGAAGGGCGGCGCGGGCACGGCGACGCTCACCATCGACGTGATCGAGGCGGAGAGCGACTCGGCCACGATCACGGGCGCGACGCTCGAAGCCCCCGTCGAGTACGACTGTCCGGGCCGGAGCGGTGGCGGACCGCCGGATCCGGGCGAGCCGCCGGGCGATGCGATCGCCTACATCGACGGGAACGAGGACCTCTCGTTCAACGAAGGCGACCAGATCGTCGAGGACCTGGCCTCCTTCGACAACGACAGCGCCGCCCTCGTGATCGCCGGCGGCGGCGAGACGATCGACTTCAGGAACGCCCAGGTAGACATCGAGGCGAAGTCGGTGGTCGTCGACGAGACGACGCTCAAGACCAACAAGCAGCTCAAGATCGAGGCCGACGACGGCACGGTCTCGTTCCGCGACTCGACGATCGACACCAAGAACGGCCAGGTCGACCTCAAAGCAAAGGAGATCACGGCGAGCGGGACGACGATCACGAGCAACAAGCAGATCAAAGTCGAGTCCGAGTCCGAGGCGCTGACGCTCACGGACTCGACGGTCGACTCCAAGAACGGGCAGGTCGAACTCAAAGGCCCCAGCGTCGACGCGTCGGGGTCGACGGTCACGACCAACAAGCAGGTGAAGCTCTCGAGCGAGTCCGGCGCGCTGACGCTCACGGACGCGACCGTCGACTCCAAGAACGGCCAGATCAAACTCAAGGGCTACCCGATCGACGCGAGCGGCGCGTCGATCACCACGAACAAGCAGATCGACGTCGAGTCCGAGTCCGGCACGCTCACGCTCACGGACTCGACGGTCGACTCCAAGAACGGCCAGATCAAACTCAAGAGTCCGAGCATCGACGCGGACCGCGCGTCGATCACCACGAACAAGCAGATCAAGCTCACGGCGGAATCGGGAGCGCTCGACATCACCGACGCGACGATCCAGAGCAAGAACGGCCAGATCGAACTCAAATCGAACGCCGAACTGCTCGCGAGCGGCGCGGTCATCGACACCAACAAGCAGATCAAGCTCACGTCGTCGGGCGATATGACCCTCGACAACGCCGAGATCAGGTCCAAGAACGGCGAGGCGTCGCTCACGCTCAATCAGGCGTCGGCGACGCTCGCGATCGACGGAGCAGTAATGCAGGACCGGGATTCGACGGTCGTCTACAGCCCCAGCGGCATCACGGTGAACGGGACGCCCGCGCAGGGGAGCGTTCAGGCGGGCTGAGAATCAGGACCGGTCGGCGTTCGACGTTCGTCGTCCCGGTTCGCCCTCACGGCGGCCGTTCGAGGTTCTCGAAGCGGTACTTGTGATTCACGTAGGCGTGGTATCCCGCAGAGACCGCGAACATCGCGATGAGGACCGCGGGGTACGCTAACACGGGGATTCCGTCGGTCGGGAGGAAATCGACCCACAGCGCCGCGAGCACCACGAGCGAGAACGCCGACAGCCCGAGGTAATACATCCCCCACGACACCGAGTTCGCGGGGACGATATCCAGGTAGATATCCAGGCGCTCGATGCGGTCGCTGAGTTCGATCTCGCTGCCGTCGAAGTCGACGACACCCGCACGATCGAGCCGCGGGAGGTGTGTCTGCTGCAGCGAGGTGTAGGTCGTCTTGCGCTCGGCGGAAGTGACCTCTGCGACATCCTTGTCGTGTTCCCAGGCGGCGACCTGTTCGGCGAGGTCCGAGAGGGCGACGGGGCCGTCGGCCTGCTTGCAGTAGTGGATGGCGTACCGACGGCGGTGATTGCTCATCAGATCGAAGATCTCGTCGCGCTGCAGTTCAGTCTCGTCGTCGGACTCGTCGCTGAGGCCAGTATCGACTTCCCCTTCGGCCAACTCCTCTGCGCTGCGTTGTCCCATCGACTACCGTTCAATTTTAGCAATGCCTACATATAATCTGTCCCCGAATCTCGGGTGGACGATAACTAACTTCGTCCAGCAGTCCGACTACTCCTCTGTCTCGACGATCACGCGGAGCGTCGCCGAGAAATCGTTCGGGTCCGGGAGATCCGAGAGGGAACTTTCGCCGCTGTCGGGAATGAGATCGACCTGAACGCCGAAGGGGACGGACTCCTCGCCCGACGAAAGTATGCCGTCAGCAGCGGACTCGGCATCGCTCACCGCCAAGAGATCGTCGCCGGACTCACCGGTCGTCGTCAGGGTTTCGGATCCGGCCGTGACCGATAGTGTTTCTTCGATCTCCGTGGCATCACTCGAACTGAGCGTGTCGCTTTCACTTTCGACCACGAAATCGAAGTACAATCCCGAGAGCGCTACGCTGCTGACGTTGTGTACTTCGACAATATCCTCGAAGCGTGTGATGGCGTATTCGTTGAGGCCAGTGTCGTTGCCGGGCGTGAGTTTCGTGACAATGCCGTCGTCGTTTGTTTCGACGTGGATCGGAGGGTCGTTGACAGCTCGGAGTTCGATATAATTCGGGGCTACGACGGTGAAGGAGGCAGTAGAGTTGGATGAAGTTGCAGTGAACGCTGCCGTCGAACTGACAATGCCGCCGCTGATCGCAGCACTTCCAAGGCCAGCGATGAGTTGACGGCGGGTAAGCATTATCTAGAGGAATTAGGTCCGGATTACGCTTAAATGCCGAGCGTATCCGACGTTGAAAACTCTATTGTACCGTTGTTTCGTTAGCTACAGCGGTAACTTCATTAACAAATTGAGTTGACTCAGCGACTTCATCAAAGTCCCCGTCCGAATCAAACGGTCCCTCCGCAGAATTATTGCTGAAGTTACCGGGTTCAAGATCATATTCGTCAGGAACGAACTGGGCGTCATAGTCCAAAGAGACCTGCGCAGATCCACCCGTATTAATGACTATTGGGTTGATGCTGCTGAAGCTTTTATTGCTGAAATCACCATTGGAATCCGGTTGAATTTCTTCAGACACAGTTCGGCTGCCATTGCCAGAATCATACCTAAATTGATATATTTCCTCGATGTCATCTCCACTAACGTTCGAGATACCACTGAACACGAATCCTACATTATAGGCGACATTATCAAGATTATTGACTTCAATAATATCACTAAATGTCGGGTCGCTGCCACTATTGTCAGTGGTGGTATACACCTGTAATTGAACCATACCCGGTCCAGTGCCACTAACTGCCGCTATTGGCATTTGATCCACATTTGGTACCGAGTTGAATGTGCCTCTTTTTATATTCCCGCTAGTGCTTCCGGTGGTCGAGGGCGCACCATCACCAGGAACAATCTCAATATCTGCGTCTTGATTCTGTGTGACGATTGACATCGCTGAACTACTGCTGGTCGATGTCGCGTCAAATGCGCCCGTCCCAAGCGCTGTCCCAGTGCCGATTGCGAGCGTGCCGAATGCCGTGATGACTTGTCTGCGTTTCATATTTGATTTGAAATTTGTGTTGTATAAGCTTGGGGAATGATTACGATGTAGGCGTATCCGTCACGCCCTGATCGGCAGTTGATTCGTTTGCGACAATAGTGATTTCGTTTGCGTCAACCCCACTAATACTGTCATCGCGAGTATCCACACGGACATCCAAATATGCTGTCTCGCCAACAGCGAGATCTGTAGTAGAGCCATCGAAATCGCCGGCATTGTTGGAAACGAGTACTTCTATATCAGCAACATTACTATTTCCAGAATCTCCATCATCAACTGTGACAGTCACACTCCCGCTTGCACTCGCACTGTCGGCTGCCTCTGTTGACAGACCGATCGTAGCCGTACTCTCGTCGGCAGCGTTATTCGTGATCCGAATCACTCCCGCGAGCTCTGTGACAGCCTCATCATTGAATCCCGAATCCGCGTCCGTGTTGCCTCCATCTGCATCGAGATTGATTTGCAGGGCATCATTGTCACCACCCTGGACGTACGAACTGTCGTCTTCAATCTGTAAGAACGCGTCCGCATCTCCTGCTGTACTTACGTCTACGGACCGCTCCGCACTAACGGTAGTGAACGCGCCCGTACCGACGAGCGCGCCGCCGCCGCCGACCAATGCTCCGAGTCCGATCAGTATGTTGCGTCTGCTGAGTGCCATAGTTGTGTGCTCCTTGGCGCGGGGGCCGCGCCTCTACCTATCCCTTACCACTACACCCACTTTGTATTCCGTCGCTTGAAGCAGATTCAAGCCGAGCGTGCGAATCGAAAGGCCGGCTTGTAACCGTCGAAACGGCGCTTAATCGTCGATTTATGGCGATTTGTGGTCCGGTATGTGGGCCGGATGGAAACAGCGAACGATGACCGAGGGGATAGTTTCAAGTCCAGCGGGTCGTTATCCCCGATAATTGCGTGCGGTGTGTTAGCGATTCGTAGCACGCCTCCGGACCGAGACGCGTCGGCTTGGAGCACCACGCGGTCGGCGAGGAGCCCCCACCGAGATGGCAGACGTCCTGATCGCCGAAGACATCGGTATGCAAGCAACCCTCATCGAGCGGTATCTCCGCGGCGTCCACGACGTCGTCGACATCGTCACGACGGCGGACGGGGCGGTCGAGGCGGTCCGCGAGAACGGGGCCGACGTCGTCGTGATGGACCTCAATCTCCACGAGGGGACCGGCATCGAGGCCACCGAAGCGATCAAGGAGATCGATCGGGGCGTCGGCGTGGTCGTCAGCACCGTCGCCGCCGACGCGGACGTGCGCGAGCGCGCGCTTGAGGCGGGCGCCGACGTGTACCTGGTCAAGCCCTACAACCAGGACGAGCTCTTGGAGGCCGTCGAGTCCGCCGCGCCGTAGCGTCGGCGGCGTCGCGGATCAAGCGTTATACCGATCGGCTTCCTATCGGCGCGCGTGAAGGTCTCGAAAGTCCTGGAGTACGCGGTCTTGCTGCTGCTCTTTGCGGCCGTCGGCGCGATGCTGTTCGGCCAGGCGGCCGGCCAGCCCGTGCTCTTGGGCTACGTCGAGACCGGCAGTATGGCGCCCACGATGAACCCCGGCGACGGCTTCGTCGCGGTCCCGATGGCGGTCGCGGGGCCGATCGAATCCGGCGACGTGGTCACGTTCCAGGCCGAGGAACTCCACGGCGGCGGGCTCACGACCCACCGGATCGTCAGGGAGACGGAGGAGGGCTACATCACCAAGGGCGACGCCAACCCCTTCACCGACCAGTCCGGGGCCGAACCGCCCGTCTCGCGGGACCAGATCGTCGCGAAGGCGCTCCAGGTCAACGGTCAGGCGGTCGTGCTCCGAAACCTCGGCGTCGCCGTCGTCACCGTCCAGGAGTTCGCCACCGGGGCGATGGCGGCGACCGGGATCGGGGCGCTCTTGGGCGGGGGCGGGTCGGCGCAGTCGCTCGTGTGGGTCGGCGTCGCCATCATCGCCGTCGGCTTCGTCGTCGACGCGGTGACGAGCGACCGGTCGACCGGCGGGCGGAACAGGCGCCGCGGGAACTACATCAAGACCTCGACGTTCCTGCTCGTGCTCGTCCTCATCGTCACGGCGCCGGCGACCGCCAGTATGGTGTTGCCCTCGGGGACGACCTCCTTCGACATCGTCAGTTCGGAGTCGCCGAACGACGACCCGCTCGTGCTCCCCGTCGGGGGACAAAACTCCGTGGAGTACACCGTCACCAACGACGGCTACGTGCCCGTCCTCACGGTGCTCGAACCGCAGAGCGACGGCGTCAGGGTCTCGCGGTCGGCATTCGTCGTGAACGGGCGCTCCGAGCAGACGACGCAGCTGCTGATTTTGGCGCCCGAGGAGACGGGCGCGTACACGCGGAGCATCTCACAGTGGCGGTACCTGCCGATCCTCCCGCGGTCGCTGCTGCTCTCGCTGCACGCCGTGCATCCGCTCGCCGCCGTCGCCGCGATCGACCTCGTCCTGACGCTGGGCACGGTCGCGAGCGGGCTCATCGCGGTCGGCATCGGCCCGATCCGGATGCGCTCCGAAAAGCGGAACGTCACGTTCGTCCAGCAGCTCAAGCGGCGGTTCCTCTGAGAAGACACCGGGATCGGCTGTCGATACCGAGAGGGATTTCGCCGCCGACTCAGATCTCCAGCCACTCGCCGGCTTCGACGTCCTCCAGCGCGTAGTAGTAGATCTCGGAGCTGTCGATCACCGCGTAGGCGTCGATCTGCGGGTCGTGGATGACCCGGCGGTTCGTGTCGATCGCGACGTCGACGAGGTCTTCGAGGGTGAGGATCGAGATGTACTGCTTCTCGGAGTCGGTGGGGAACTGCCCGCGGGAGATCCACTCCTGGTGTTGGTCGTGGGCGATGCGCGTCCGCAGCTCCTCGGGATCCACCCGGTCTTCGACCCGCGTGACCGCGGCCGCGGCGCCGACCATCAGGAGCCCGAGGACCGCGAGCGCGCCGTACTCCACGGGGCTCGGCGGTTGGGTGATCTCCCGGGTGACCGTCGTCGACTCCGTGCGCTCGGCCGAGAGCGCCCCGTCGACGTAGTAGGAGTTCCCCGAGATGACGAAGGGGACCGTCGACTGCAACGACCCCTGGTACGCGTCGGTGCTGTAGGTGACGTTCATCTGGAGCCGGAGCTGGAACTGCCCGGCGTTGCCGACCTCCTCGACGAGCACCGCGAGCTCTTGGGAGACGTCGGAGACGTTCACCGTGGCCGTCGTCGAGACCCGGCCGTCCTGGACCTGCCGGGTCGTATCCACGATCGACCGCTCCGAGCGGTAGAATGGCTGGTCGCCCCGAAGGCCGACGAGCTCCAGCGACAGCTGCTGGTGGACCTCCACCTGCTGGTCGGCGGGGACGCTCGTGTTCATCGCGAAGGTGAGTTCGGGCGAGATCCCCGTGAAGTACACAGAGCGGTTCTCGATCCGTTCGCCCTCGTCGTACAGCGGGGTCGCCTGGGTCACGAGCGCGCTCTCGTCGACGCGCGTGCTGAAGGTCTGCTGGTCGGTCTGTTCTGTCAGCGTCTGGGTCGTCGGCGTGACGAACACGTAGCCCGCGCCGGCGAAACAGAGGAGGCCCAGAACGAGCAGCACTCCCGCGATGAGGCGGACGTTCTCGCTGACGAACAGCTTGGCTCGGTGTTCAAACGCCATCGGTGGGGAAGGGAGGGGGACAGACAGGGATTACGCGACAGCCGAGCGGAGCCATATCGCCGGATTACCGCTTTCGCAACAAAACTTTTGTCGTCGCTGTGGTTATATGCGTCAGGAGCGCCTTGAATGTCCGACGAATTCCCTGGTGGCGACGACTCCGCGAGCACGTCCTTTGAGGCGTGGCTCGACCAACAGGCCGAAAGCCAGGGAATGTCGCGCGAGGAAGTCTTCGAGCAGCTCGTCTCGTCGTACTGGACGCTCAACGAGATGACCCAGCTGCTCGACGACTCCGGCGGGGCCGGAGCGCCGATCCGCAGACGCGATGCGGCCCCCGGAAGCGGGGGTCGATTCCCCGACGGGGACGGCTCCGAGACGGGACAACCGAGTAACGGATCCGCGCCACGGCGCCGCGACCAGCCCGACGGAGAGCACGGCGAGGCCGACGACGACTCACGGGCGGAGGCGACGCCGACGGCCGCCGACCTCGAAGAGCGGATCGACGACCTCGAATCGGAGTTGGAAGCGCTCGAGACCGGCCTGGAGTCTGAAGTCGAACACGGACAGACGCTCGATCAGCTGTTCGACGCCCTCGCGGAGCGCCTGAGCGAGGTCGAGTCGGAACTCGACGAGGTGGCCGCGAGCGCGGAGTCGACAGAGACGGCACTCACAGGGCGGATCGAGGCCGTGGAAGCGGACCTCACGGATCGACAGGCCGCGCTGGAAGACGAACACGAACAGGTCGAAGCGTGGCTGGACGCGGAGTTCGACAGCCTCCGGACGATCCTGGAGTACCTCCTCGATCGGACTGACGGGCTCGAACACGAGATCGAAAGCACGGGGTCGCGCCAGGAGCGGGAGCTCGAACGGCTCCGCGAGGAGTGGGACGCCCTCCAGTCGATCAAACAGGAGGCCGCAGCCCACGACGCGCACGCCGGCGAGTGTGCGGCCTGCGGGGAGGAGATCGATCTCGATCTGCTCGCTCGACCGTACTGTCCGCACTGCGACGCACCGCTGTCCGGCGTCGAGACCGAGAGTCGGTGGTGGCTCTTCACCGACACCGTCGTGACGACCGCGAACGACGGACGCGACGGGGGCCGGTCGGCGACGGGGGAGCGCTCGGGACCGCTGCCGAGTGGAGAGCGGACCCGAGAGGAGCGAGAGCCGAGGCGGGGTCGCTCTGACGACCACGGGACGGGCGCACCGCCGACGGACGGACCGACAGAGCCCGCCGACGGGCTCGACACCCCACCGGAACTGGACGAAACCGTCGGCGATCGGGCCTCCGGAGGTCCCCCGTCGACCGCGAGCGACGACGCGGACGCGAGCACGGAGCCGGGAGGTCGAAGCCGTGACCGTCGACACAGCGAGGCCGACAGCACCGACAAGAGCGACGCCGACGTCGAGCGGCCGCCGGAGTCGATCGACCTGGAGACGCCCTTCGGCGACGACGGATCCGCGCTCGGCGGAGGGAGCGAGGTCGACGAACGGCGGGCGGACGATCCGGCGGACACGACAGACTCGACGGCGTCGACGGGCTCGGACGACGGCTCCGGGTTCGAGTTCGGCGGGACAGCGGACTCGGGGGACGCGAGCGACGGGCCGACGTCTGACGCGTCCGAGCGCGACGCGGAGCCGACACAGAGCGACAGTCCGTTCGGCGACCTCGAAGAGCTCCGGCGCGAGGAGAACGGCGACGGCGACACGTAATGGCCGGCGGCCAGGTCCTCAGGTAAAGCTCGGCTACAACAGCGAGACGGAGCCGTCCTCGTCGAACTGCAACACCGTATCGAACAGCGACTCGAAGGTCCCGACGTCGGGGTCGTCGTGTCGGGTGGGATCGAGGTGGAAGTGCGCGCGCGCGCCGGCGGCGCGGACCCGACCCCGAAGCACGTGGAGGAATCGAAACACCCGCTGGCGGTCGTCGTTCAGGCGGAGCAGGTCCGACAGCGAGTGAAAGCACAGCCGCGTCTCGCCGGGCGCCTCCTCCCAGTTGGAGAGGAGTTTGCTCGTCACGATACCGATCCGGCGGAGGTCCTGCGGACTGGAGACGGTGCGGATGTCGACGGGGCCGTCGTACTGCTCGTAGTTGACCTCGCGGTTGTAGTTCCGGACGTCGACGACGGCCGTCTCGCCGACCGGCCCCGAGAGGTAGTTCTCCAGGACCGAGAGCCGCTCGCTCGGCGTCTCGGTGATCGCGATCACGAGCAGATTGACCGGCCCATCGTCCGAAGAAGACATCAGCCGCGAGCAGAGGCTCTCTTCGGCCGGGACGTCTCCGGGACCGCTGAGGAGGACGTTCGCGGCTTCGCCGGTCAGCTCCAGGACGGCTTCGGTCTTGGGGTCCAGCGGCTCGCCGTCCGCCGCGTCGCCGGAGACGAAGTCCCACTCCGCGAGGTCCGCGTCGTCGACGTCGGCGCCGGCCCCGCGCCGTCGGCTGATCGAGTCGGCCAGGTCCGAGAGCGTCGGCTTGGTGCCCTCGTCGGCGTCGTCCCTGCCCCTGTCCGTGTCGACCTCGGGGTCGTCGTCGAGCCGATCGGCGAGGTCCGAAAGCGACGAGGAGCGGTCGTCGTCGACCGCGTGGGACTCGTCCTCGTCGTCTCGCATACCGGACACTACTGGAGGCGGACTATAAATCTTGACGTCCGGAATCGTCGCAGAACGGCGCGTGGATAGGTCAGAAGACGGAGACGCCACGAGCGCTCGGCGGCCGGAAGAAGACTTATTTCTCCGACGACCCATAATGTAGTAGAGCCAACACAATGGCCGACCGTCCGAACGTTCTGATCGTCGACGACGAGCGCGACCTGGCCGACCTGTACGCGGCGTGGCTCGCGGACGACTACGCCGTCGAGACGGCCTACGACGGCGAGACCGCAATCGAACGGGTGGACGAGTCAGTCGACGTGGTGCTCTTGGACCGTCGGATGCCGGGGATGTCGGGCGACGAGGTGCTCCAGAAGGTCCGCGCGGAGTTCCCGGAGTGCGCCATCGCGATGATCACGGCCGTCGATCCCGACTTCGACATCCTGGAGATGGGCTTCGACGCCTACATCACAAAGCCCGTCGAGGAGAGCCAACTCGGGGACGTCATCGACCGACTGCTTCGCCGGTCGGAGTATACGGAA
Organism: Halobellus sp. MBLA0158; assembly: GCF_041477585.1. Lineage (NCBI taxonomy): Archaea > Methanobacteriati > Methanobacteriota > Halobacteria > Halobacteriales > Haloferacaceae > Halobellus > Halobellus rubicundus. Next base: position 591,068 of record NZ_JBGNYA010000001.1, on the reverse strand, counting down.
ACCCTCCGGGAGTTCTTTATGCGCCTCTCACAGCGGGAGGCGCTGCTCGCCGAACTACCGAAGTCGGAGCTGGAGTCCGACGAGCGGTTCCAGAGCCTGGAGGCCGAAATCCAAGAGCTCAGAGCGGAGTCGGAGTCGCATATGGAAGAGCTGAGCGGCGACGACTTCGAGGCGCTCTTCTACCGGCTGGACGCGTGAGACGGCGATTCGGCGTTCCGTCATCCTTAAGTCGAGGCTGTGGCTCTGTTTCAACTGCGCGCCGGTGGTCCAGTGGTAGGACAGTGGCTTCCCAAGCCACTAGCCCGGGTTCAATTCCCGGCCGGCGCACTCCCCGCGGTCGTTTGCCGGCCGACGTCCCCCTCACTCACTCCGTTCACTCGCGGGACTCCCGGCCGGCGCATAAGGGCGCTAACGAGATATTTTACGGCAAATAAGTTATGAAATAAACCAAATGGACCATCGACGTTACGCTGAGCACCTACTTCCCTATCGCGGTATGGCTATTCACCACTCCTGTCAGGACCATTAGGAGAGAGGATCGACGTTCGACCGTCGAGGTCGGTGGATATCGGGCGCTGGTGTAGTGAATGGCCGAGGAAACGAAACCCCGCTTCGAGAACGGAATCCACCGAGTCGCAGTCGGCGGGTTCGTCCGGCACAATACTCATCACTGGCACCGTCGATGTGTGGGTATGGATCGGAGAGGTCGGGACCCATATCCGTGGCTCATTGTCGGGTACGGCGCGGCGTTGTTCCTGGTCGCGCTCGTCCACTACAGGCAAGAGGCCAGAGCCCTGCGCAGCGTGGGCGGTCCGGTCGCCGCGTTCGTGCTGGACAGCGTGCCCGCGCTCGCACTCGCGTACGTCGGGTACTGGCTCTCCAAGCGGGGGCTCTCGGCCGCGGACCACCGCCGGATCGCTCAGTGGTGTGTCGGCGGGAGCGCGCTGTTCGTCGCGGCGATCGGTGCGACCTTCGTCGTTCGGCTCTTCGAGGGACGGATCCCTGCCGAGCCCGTCTTCCCGCTGTTGATCGCGGCCGAGGCCGGGGCGCTGGCCGGCGTCGTCGCCGGGTACTACAACGTCCGGGCGCTGCGGGACGCCCGCCGGGCGCGGACCGTCACCGACGCGCTGACCTTCGTCAACAGCCTCATCCGGCACGACCTCCGCAACGACCTGAACGTGATCCGCGGCCACGCCGAACTCCTCGCCGACGACGAAAGCGGCGACCCGGCCCGCGGCCCCGACTCCTCCGCGGTCATCGAAGAGAAGTCCGCGGAGGCGCTCACCCGGATCGAGACCACGCGGGCGATCACGAACACGCTGATCGGCGAACCCGACCTCGACACGGTCGATCTGGCCTCGATGGCCGCGGAGATGGCCACACAGACCGAGAACGCGTTCGATGTCCCGGTCGTGACCGACCTGCCGGATCGGGCGCCCGTCACCGCGAACGCCGGGCTGCGGTCGGTCGTGGACAACCTCCTCGAGAACGCCGCCGAGCACAACGACGCCGACGAGCCCGAGATCGAGGTCGCCGTCGAGGCGGAAGCCGCGGCTGTCACGCTGCGGGTCAGCGACAACGGGTCGGGGATTCCAGACGCGGAGAAGGAGGCGCTCTTCGAGTCGCCGCCGGACGGCGACGGCGGCGGACTGTCGCTCGTGCGGACGCTCGTGGACGGCTACGGCGGCGACATCCGCGTCGAGGACAACGAGCCCACCGGGACGACGTTCGTGGTGACCCTCCCGCGGGCCGACGCCGCCGGAGACGGCGACGCGTTGCGGCCGAGCGCCGGTGCCTCTGAAGGACCGCCCGGGGACGACGGGCGGGAGTCGTCGGAGTAGGGGCAAGCCGGCGGCGTCGGAGCCTCAGGAGCGGTCCGGCGGCGTCAGGTCCCGCTGGAACTCGTCGAAGGCGTCGAGGTCCTCGGGCAGGTCGTAGTCGATCCGTCGTTCCTCCTGTCGGTTCGGTAATCGATCCTCGACGGGATCGGCTGCCGACTCCCAGCCGTCCTTCACTTTCAGGCTCTTGGCGGGGATGCCCGCGGCGATGTGGTGGTCGGGGACGTCGCCCTGGACGACCGAGCGCGCGCCGACGATGGCGTTCTCGCCGACGCGACGGCCCGCGCGGACCATCGCGTCGTAGGTGACGCGGGCGTCGTCGCCGACGATCGTGTGGTAGTTCGCGACCCGCGTCTGGTCGACGGTGTCGTGGTCGTGGCTGTAGAGGTGGACGTCGTCCGAGATCGACGCGCGGTCGCCGATCGTCAGCTTCCCGCGGTCGTCGAGGTGGACGTCGTCGTGGATGACGACGTTGTCGCCGACGGAGATGTTGTGCCCGTAGGTGAAGGTGATGCCCTTGAAGAAGCGGCAGTCGTCGCCGCACTCCTCGAAGAGGTGCTCGGCGAGCATCTGCCGGAACCGGAGCGCGAAGGCGACGTTGTCGGCCATCGGCGTCGCGTCGAACTGCCGCCAGAGCCACTGAAGGTACTTCGAGCGCTGGAATCGGTCGTCGTCCTTCTCGGCGTAGTACTCCGATTCCAGCGTCGCGTTGCAGGGGTCATAGCCCTGGAGCCGAACGCGCTCTGCGGGCGAGATCTCCTCGCCGGCCTGCCAGCGGTCGTACGCCTCTCTGTCCCCGTGGAGGTCGACGAGCGTCTCGGTGACGACGCGGCAGGTGTCCTCGTCGGAGGCGAGTCGCTCGTCGACCTCGTCGATGAAGGCCTGGACGTTGGCTTCCGCCTCCGCAGGGAGGGAGACGTTGACTTTGGTCATCGACGCCGGGTTCGGACTCCGACGGCAAATCCGTTCGGATGTGCGCAGGAATCGACCGACCGGATCGGAGGAGTCCGATCAGTTCCCGCCCCGGAGGAATCCGAGGAGTCGGTAGTCGTGGTCCGGCGTGTAGCGCCGGAAGAGCAGGCTGTTTGTCAGCACCGACACCGACGACAGCGCCATCGCGCCCGCCGCGAGGATGGGCTGGAGGAGCCCAAGGGAGGCGAGGGGGATCATCGCGGTGTTGTAGCCGAGCGCCCAGAAGAGGTTCTGCTTGATCTTCGCGAGCGTCCCCGCGGAGATCCGGATGGCCTTCACCACGTCGGTCGGGTCGTCGCGCATCAGCGTCACGTCGGCGGCCTCGATGGCGACGTCGGTTCCGGAGCCGATCGCGGTGCCGACGAAGGCGGCCGCCAGCGCGGGCGCGTCGTTGACGCCGTCGCCGACCATCATCGCCTTCCGCCCGTCGGACTGGATCGACTCCACGGCGTCGGCCTTCTCCTCGGGGAGGACCCCCGCGCGGACGTTCGCGGGATCGATGCCGACTTCCTCGGCGACGGCGCGCGCGGTCCGCTCGTTGTCGCCGGTGATCATATGGACGTCGACGCCGCGTTCGCGGAGGGCGGCCACGGCGTCGGCCGCGCTCGGCTTCACGGTGTCGGCGTCGGCGACGACGCCGAGGACTTCGCCGGCGTCAGCGTCGCTGGCCGCATCGGCCTCCTCGTCGCCGTCGCTGGAGACCCGCCCGACGAGCATCGCGGTCTTGCCCTCGGATTCGAGCCGCGCCATCGCGTCTTCGGCCGGCGTCGGATCGATCCCGGCGGCTTCGAGCAGCCGGCGGTTACCGACCAGGATCGTGTCCCCGTCGACCGTCGCGCGGACGCCCTGCCCGGGGACGTTCTCGAAGTCCGTCGCCTCCGGGAGGTCGATGCCGCGTTCTTCGGCGCCCTCGACGATGGCGCGAGCCAGCGGGTGCTCGCTGTGCTGTTCGACCGCGGCCGCGAGGCGCAGGAGGTCGGTCTCGGCGTCGGAGCGCTCGGTCTCGGCCTCGTCGCCGGCGTCCGTCGCGTCGCGCTCGCGGAGTTGCCCGCCGTCGGCCGCCCGCTCGACGGGGACGACGTCTGTCAGCGCCATCTCGCCCTCGGTCAGCGTCCCGGTCTTGTCGAAGACGACCGTGTCGACGTCGCGGACGCGCTCTAAGATGTCGCCGCCCTTGAACAGCACGCCGTTCTGCGCGCCGATAGAGGTCCCGACCATCGTCGCCGCGGGCGTCGCGAGTCCGAGCGCGCAGGGACAGGCGATGAGCACGGCGGAGGCGAACACCAGGACGGCGAATTCGAGCGTCGAGACGGTGCCGCCCGCGACGGCCGGGCCGCCGGCGACGACGCCCCACAGCGGGAGCGCCTCGACGACGCCCGCGAGCTGGGCCGGGAAGAGCGCCCAGACGGCGGCCCAGAAGAGCGCGTTCGCGATGACCGCGGGCACGAAGTACGCCGAGATCCGGTCGGCGAGGTTCTGGATCTCCGGCTGGCGCGACTGGGCCTCCTTGACGGTCTGGACGATCTGCTGGATCGCGGTGTCGGCGCCGACCTTCGTGGCCTCGACCACGAGGACGCCGTTCTGATTCACCGTCGAGCCGACGACCTCGTCGCCCGGCGCCTTCGAGACGGGCACGGACTCGCCGGTCACCATCGACTCGTCGACCGCGGACTCGCCGTCGACGACGACGCCGTCGGTCGGGATCTTCTCGCCCGGCCGGACCTTCATCCGGTCGCCGACTTCCACCTCGTCCAAGGGCACCTCGCGCTCCTCGCCGTCTTCGACCAGCGTGGCCGTGTCGGCCTCCATCTCAAGCAGGGAGCGCAGCGCCTCGGAGGCCTGGCCCTTCGAGCGCGCTTCGAGGTAGTTCCCGAGCGTGATGAACACGAGGATGAGCGCGGCCGTATCGAAGTACAGCCCCGCGTTCGGGAGGATCCCGACGAGCGCGATCACCGAGTAGAGGTACGCCGTCGTCGAGCCGAGCGCGATCAGCACGTCCATATTGGCCGTGCGGTTCCGCACCAGGGCGGTGTAGCTGTTCTCGTAGAACTCCCGCCCGAGGACGACCTGCACGGGCGTCGCGAGCGCGAACGCGACCCAGCCGAACGGCAGGCCCGTCCCGGGGACCGTCTCGGGGAGGAGGTCGGGCGCGAAGAGGTGCGCGGCGAGCATCGCCAAGAGCGGCAGCGAGAGCGCGGCCCCGAAGAGCGTGAGGCGCTTCTGCCGCCGGATCTCGGCCTTGCGGGCGGCGTCGCGGGCGTCGCCGCCGGAGTCGGACTCGCCCGAGTCCCCGTCGGGGCCTCCCTCACCGCGCTCTCGCACCGGCGAGTAGCCCGCCGACGCGATGGCGTCGTAGAGGTCGTCGAGCGAGGCGTCGGCGGGGTTGTAGGTCACGGACGCCTCGTCGGTCGCGAAGTTCACGTCCGCCGAGAGGACGCCCGGCGTCGACTCCAGCGCCCGTTGGTTCGTCTCCGCGCAGTTCGCACAGGACAGGTCCGTGATGGCGATCGAGACCGTCTCCGAGACGGGATCGTAGCCGGCCTCGGCAATCGCGTCGTAGATCGCCGACAGCGACGCCTCCTCGGGATCGTAGGTGACGGCGGCCTCGTCGGTCGCGAAGTTGACCGCGGCCTCCTCGACGCCGTCGAGGGCCTCCACGGCGCCCTGCACCGTCTGCGAGCAGTTGGCACAGGACATCCCCATCACGTCGATGTGGTCGGTTCGTGTACTCATTGTCCTAGTGTACGGGTCCCTCTCTTACGCCGATTTCCCCTTTCGGATCCGTACTCGCAGCGGTCCCGAACTTTCGAATCGAAAGTGCCGAGCTACGCGGCGTCGGCCTCGAACCGCTCGTACCGCTCGCGGAACTGCGCCAGACAGGAGGGACAACAGAAGTGGTAGCGCTCGCCGCCGAACCGCTCGCTGCGGCCCTCGCTCGTGACGGTGTTGCCGCACTCCGCACACGACAGCGCGAACTCCGCGCCGCCGACCGCCGGGCTCCACTCGACGTCGCCGACGACGGTCACCGCGTAGTCGTCGACGCGCGAGAGGTCGACGAGCCGGTCGAGCTGCTCGCGGACGGCGTCGGCGCGCAGGCGGCCGTGGAACACCACGTCGCCCTCGGCGGTGACGAAGACGTGCTCGACCGGCTCGGCCTCCAGGACGTCGTCGCGGACGTCGTCGACGGCGTCGGCGGGGAGTTCGAGCGTCACGAGCACGGGCACGCCGGCGCGGAGCTGCGAGCGGTCGACGTCGACGGTGAACCGCCGGATGACGCCGGATTCGCGCAGGCGCTCCACCCGATCGGAGACGGCGGGCGGCGAGAGGTCGACCCGCTCGGCGATGTCGCTGTACGGCCGTCGCGCGTCTTCCACCAGGAGTTCGAGGATCCGCACGTCGATCTCGTCGAGCGTGGACATACCGGGAATTAACCCCGAGGTCGTAAGTCAGTTTCCCGCCTGCCTTTCGTTTCCAAAGCGAACCCCGGGGGAGAATCCGAACCACGAAAACGAAAATCGGCATAGACGGGCAGCCCCTAGCGAGAGGCGATGACGACGCGTACGATCACCGTCGAAGGGATGAGCTGCGGCCACTGCGAACAGACCGTCGAGGAGGCCTTGGAGTCGGTCGCGGGCGTCGAGTCCGCGACGGCCGACCGAGACGCCGAGTCGGCCACGGTCGAGGGCGACGCCGACGTCGATTCCCTCGTCGCGGCCGTCGACGACGCCGGCTACGAGGCGTCGGCGTAGCGGCCGAAGGGCCGAGACGGCCGCCGTGAGCGTCTGATCACTCGTTTTCGAGGCGTTCGCGGCGGCGCTCGTACTCCTCGTCGGAGAGGTCGCCGCGGGCGTAGGCCGTCCGCAGTTCGCGGATGGCCGGGTCGGCGCCCGTGCCGTCGACATCGCCGACGCCGTCGCCGACGACGGCGCGGTACAGGAGGTACCCGCCGCCGACGAGGGCCGCGAGCACGAGGAGTCGCCACAGCGCGGCGAGCAGGAGCCACCACCAGCCACCCGCTCCCGCCGTCGCACCGTCCATCATCCAGCCGCCGTGCATCGGGCCCCACGTTCCGCTACCCATTCCGCCGGTCATTCCGGCGCCCATTCCGCCCCAGCCCATCGCGCCGCCACCGACCAGGAGCGGCGCGAGAAACACCAGCGCGGCCAGGGCGACGACGCCGCCGACGAGCCACCGCGTGGAGTACTGTTGTGTCATCGGTCTCACCGTGATATTGTACGCACTCCACACTTACCACGATTACCACTTCGACTATGAGGTTTTGATAGCTAATTCAGTTTCGTTTCGAAGGTATAGATGTTGTAGAATTCACTTTCAAAGATTCGTATCAGATCGCGCTCGCGCCGTCCATCGCCGTCGGGTCGCCCATTCCCTCCTTGATGCCGACAGCAATGAGCGCGACATTGATCGGGTAGGCCGCGGCGAACCCGAGCGACAGCGAGAAGATCAGCGCGCCCCAGAACAGCGCGGTGCCGATCGTGGCCTCGCCCGCGAGGAGCACGTCGGTCCCGATGGCGACGACCTCCATCACGGTGATGCTCGGCGTCTCCGTGTAGAGCGCGTCGCGGACGGCGGTCCCGAGGCTCTCGCCGTCCTGGAGGAGCGGGCCGACGGTGAGGGCGTAGCCGAACAGGTACGCGAGCGCGAACGTGCCGAGCGTCGTCGCGAGCGTGCTCTCGATCGTGAGCAGGCCCACGAGGACGACGACGCCGGTGACCTCGCCCGCGCCGCAGCCCGAAAAGCAGTGGGCCGTCGAGCGCGCGCCGCGGCGCCACAGCGAGTCGCGAGCCATCTCCGAGCGGCCGCTCCGCCAGTAGACCGCGAGCCCGAACGGCCCCGCATAGAGGACGACGAGCGTCCAGACGCCCTTCATCAGCGACGGGATCGCGGCGTTTCGCGTCCGCAGGTCCCACAGGAGCGCGCCGAGCGCGAGCGCGACGAGGACCGCCCACGCGGCCAGCACGGTCGGGTCCGAGAGCGCCGGCACGACCGCGGCGCGGAACGGAGCGAGCGCGTCGGCCAGTCCGGCGAGGGGAGCAGCGAGCATTCGCTTCGAGGAGGCCGCCGAGCCCGAAGTGGGTGGCGGTCCCGGACGAGCGCCGCGCGGACGGACGCGGCCGCCACGAAACGTATATCTCCCCGCCGGGTGAGGCGCAGTCGTATGCCGCCGCTCGGGATCCCCGGCGTGGTCGTCGTGTTCGCGCTCGTCGTCGCCGCGCTCGTCGCGTTCGTCACCGAGATCGTCCCGAACGACGTGACCGCGATCGCCGTCGTCGCCGCGCTCGTCGTCTTCGAGCCGTGGACCGGCGTCGGCCCGCGCGCGGCGATCTCGGGCTTCGCCAACCCCGCGACGGTCACGATCATCGCGATGTATATGCTGAGCGCCGGAATCCAGGAGACGGGCGTGATCAGGCGCCTGGGGGTCGAGCTCGCGGCGTTCACCGGCGGCGACGAGTTCCGCGCGCTCGTGGCGACGGTCGGGACGACGAGCCCCATCGCGGGCGTCATCAACAACACGCCGGTGGTCGCCGTGTTCATCCCGATGATCACGGACCTGGCCGAGCGGTCGAACACCAGCCCCTCGAAGCTCCTCTTGCCGCTCTCCTACGCGGCGATCCTCGGCGGGACGCTCACGCTCGTCGGCACCTCGACGAACGTCCTCGCGAGCGACCTCGCCCGCCGGCTCGTCGCGGGTCGAGACGGGATCGGGATGTTCGAGTTCACCAAACTGGGCCTCCCGCTCGTGCTCGTCGGCGGCGCCTACCTCCTGACCGTCGGCCGGCGGCTCACGCCCGCGCGGATCCCCGTCGACAGCGATCCCATCTCGGAGTTCGACCTCGACGACCACCTCGCGCTCGTCCGCGTCCGCCCGGAGTCGACGGCGGTCGGCGCCTCGGTCGAGGCGTTCGACGCCGAGCATCCCGAAATCCGCCTCCTGCAACTCCGCCGGGATGGCGAGGCGTTCGCCGGCCCGCACGCCGACACGCCGATCGAGGCCGGCGACACCATCGTCGTCCACGGGTCGCTCCAGGCAGTGAACCGCTTCCGCGAGGCGGCCGGCGTGAGCCACCTCGTCCGCGAGTCGGTCACCGAGGACACCTTCGAGTCGACGGCGACGGAGGGGCGGCTGGCGCGCGCGATCGTCCCCGAGGGCTCCCGCTACGTCGGCGAGGCCGTCGCCGAGACGGGCTTCCGCGAGTACCACCGGACGACCGTGCTCGCGATTCGCCGGGAGGGGACCCTGACGCGGACCGACCTGGGATCGCAGACGCTCCAGGCCGGCGACCTGCTCTTGCTCCGCACGACTCCGGCGTCGGTCCAGTACTTCCGGGACACCGGCGATCTCGTCGTCGTGGACGAACCGCGCGAGGACCGCGCGGGCGGAGACGACGCGCTCCCGCCGGTCTCGCCGAAGACGCCAGTCGCGGTCGGGATCCTCTTCGCGGTCGTCGCCGTCGCGGCGCTCGATCTCCTCCCGATAGTGATCGCCGCGCTCGCGGGCGTGGTCGCGATGGTCGTCACGGGCTGTCTCACCACCGCCGACGCCTACGACGCGGTCTCCTGGAACGTCGTCTTCCTGCTCGCGGGCGTCATCCCGCTCGGACTGGCGCTCACCGAGACCGGCGGCGCGGCGCTCCTCGCGGAACTCCTCGTCGCGGCCGGCGGCGTGCTCCCCCTGCTCGCCGTGCTGTTCGTGCTCTACCTCGCGGTCGGGGCGCTCGCCAGCGTCATCACTCCCGTCGCAACCGTCGTGCTCGCGATCCCGGTCGCGGTCGACGCGGCCGCGCGGCTCGGCGCGAACGAGTTCTCGTTCCTGCTCGCGGCGGCGTTCGCGGCCGCGACGTCGTTCGCGACGCCCGTGGGCTACCAGACGAATCTGATGGTCTACGGCCCGGGCGGCTACGAGTTCGCGGACTTCCTCCGCGTCGGCGGGCCGTTACAGGTGCTCCTCGCGGTCGTAGGAACGGTGGGGATCGCCGGGATCTGGGGGCTCTGAGAGCGACGGCTCGGAAGAAGACGGGACTTACGCGTCGTCCCCGTCGCCCTCGTCTGCGAGGTTCGCCTCGACCTTGTCGGCGTGGGAATTGAGCGCGTCCGCGATCGTCCGGGCCTGATCCGGCGAGAGCGTCACCTCGTCGGCGTGGGCCGGGACCGACTCCAGCTGGGAGTTGTCCAGTTCCAGTTGGAACTTCACGTGGTCGGGGTCCTCGCGCGGCGAGGTGACGTTCAGCACCGCGACGGCCTCGTCTTCGAAGTCGTGGCCGCGGGCCGCGGCGTCGACGAGGTCGAGCGTCGTGTAGGCGTTGACTTTGAGCAGGCGGTTGGGCATAGGCGCGAAAAGGGGGCCGGGCGGGAAGTGGGTACCGCTCCGGTCGGACGTCGAGGGTGGGGCGTCGGAGTCGAAGCCGAGGCCGGGATCGGGATCGGGATCGGGAGCCGGCTACGCCACCCGGATCAGTCGTCGGCCGGGGCGGGCGGAGCGGCGTCCATCCCGTCCTCCTCGGCGTAGGGGTACCACGTCATCTTCGTGTTGTGCATCATCGGGTCCTCGTAGTCCGTCTCCTCGGGCTCGACGAGCTCGTCGAGTTCCTCGTCGTCGTGGCGGGCGACGAACGCGCGGAAGGACTCGCCCTCCTCGCGCTCGTCGGCGAACGACTCGATGAGGTTCGCGAGCGCGCCGGGGACCTCGTCGACGGGGACGCGCTGGGTGACCCAGCGTGCGAACTGCGGCTCGTCGCCGAGGCCGCCGCCGAGGCCGACGTCGAGCGCCTCGACCGCCTCGCCGTCCTTCCGCGTCTTCATCCCGCGGAGGCTAACGTCGGCGATCTGCGGCTGGGCGCAGGAGGCGGTACAGCCCGAGAGGTGGATGTGGAACTCGTCGACGTCCTCGGGGAGGTCGACGTTCTCCTTCAGCCAGCGCGCGTAGCGCACTTGTCGATTTTTGGTCTCGACGATCGAGAGCGAACAGAACTCGGTGCCGGTACACGCGATCGAGCCGCGCATGAACGGCGAGGGGTCCGGCGAGTAGTGCTCCAGCAGGTCCTCTTCGAGGAACGCGTCGAGGTTCTCCTCGGGGACGTCGGTGACGATGACGTTCTGCCGCTGGGAGAGGCGGACCTCGCCGGAGCCGTACTCCTCGGCGAGGTCGGCGAGTTCGAGGACGTCCTCGGCGCCCATCCGACCGACGAGGACGTTCAGGCCGACGAAGTACTTGCCGTCCTTCTGCTCGTGGACGCCGACGAGGTCGTTGCGCTCGCCCTCGCCGGTGTTGTAGGTGTACTCCTCGCGGACGTCGCGGCCGGCGGTGTGGAGCTCGAAGTCGACGTACTCCTCCTGGAGCGTCTCGCGGACCTTCTCGGGGCCCCACTCGTCGACGAGGAACTTGATGCGGGCGTTGTAGCGGTCCTCGCGGTCGCCGTTGTCGCGGAAGAGCGCCGAGAGGCCGCCGGCGACGTCCGAGACGTTCTCGGGGCGGACCCACACGTCGATGTCGCGGGCGAAGCGCGGCTCGTTGCGCGCGAGGCCGCCGCCGACGCGGACGTTGAAGCCGACGACGTCCTCGCCGTCGATCTCCTTGTAGGCGGGCTCGAAGGCGAGGTCGTTGATGTCGCCCTGGCCGGAGCCGTCGGCCGAGCCCGTCACCGAGACCTTCCACTTCCGCGGGAGGTTCGAGTGGTCGTCGTTGCCCTTGAACGTCTCGTTGAGCTCGCGGATGACGGGCCAGGCGTCGATGACCTCCTGGCCGTCCTTGCCGGCGACGGGGTTGCCGACGATGTTCCGCCAGGAGTCGCCACACGCCTGCTGGGTCGAGAGACCGTTCGCTTCGAGCTTCTCGAAGATCTCGGGGACGTCGGAGAGTTCGATCCAGTGGAGCTGGATCGACTGCCGCGTCGTCCAGTCGGCGTAGGCGTCGCCGAAGATCGGGTTCGTGCCCGGGCCTCTCGCGTATTCGTCGGCGATCTCGCCGACGACCTTCAGTTGGCCCGGTTCGAGCACGCCGTTCGGCGTCCCGATCCGCATCATGAAGTAGCCTTCCTGGCCGTTCCGCTGGTGGTACAGACCCCACCACTTGAAGCGCTCGAACCACGCGTCGCGCTCGTCGTCCGGGATGGCGTCGAAGCCCTCCTCGGCGAACCTGAACAGGTGCTCTCGTATCTCGTTACCGTAGACTTCGGATTTCCATTTCTCGACGTCCGATGGCATCGTTATCGGTTACAACACACCCACCTTCAAAGCATACTCCTTTTCGTCAACCCTTCCCGCTGCTCCCGCTCTGCGGAGAATGTTGCCGGTATCGTCGGTCACGCGTCCGGACGGGCGCGCAGGACGCTCTCCCGGTCCAGATCGACGTATTCGCCGTCGACGATCCGGCCCACGGGGATCCAGCCGGTCGTGGATTTGGTGCCGCAGGCGATGCACTGGCCGTAGACGCGGACCTCGACGGTGGAGCCGTCGACGCCGATCTCCTGGAAGTTCTCGACGACCAGGTCCGCGAGGTCGCAATCGCAGAAATCGTCGCTCCGAAGGCGCCAGAGTTCGCTCACGCTCACCCGCCGGCTGTCGTCGACGGAGAGCCAGGCCCCGTCGTCGAGGATGCGAAGTCGAGTGGTCACACCCCCGCTATGTGCTCTATGACCCCGACTCTGACGGCGGTCACAAAGGGCGACGCTGTCGCCGACGGTGGAGAGGATGCCCTATCGTGACGCAGTGGTGCGGTTTTCGCCGTTCTGACGTGTCATAGGTTCCGGAACGAATTTCTGGTATCCGGGAGTGGGGGTGCGATTTACACCGGAAGCGCCCCTTATGTGGGTCGGCTCCATATGGGAATTCGATGAGTGAGTCAGTCCAGATCGATGACCGAACGCCGACCACCGACGCCGGCGGGGCGCGACAGCACGCCCCCGCGGACGTCGCTCCGGAACTCTATGATGCGGTGACACTGACTACTGCGAGGTACCAGCGATGAGCCCGACGATGGAATTCGACGAGACAGACGCGGACGAGACCGACGCCGAAGCCGAACCGGAGCACAGCCATCTCGACGACCTCTCGGACGGCGCCGGGTGTACCGAAATCTGGGAGCACCTCTCCGAAGGCCGCGAGGAGTAATCCCCCGAACGCGCTCGGCGGAGACGTCCCCGAGGCGCACGCGACCCGGCCGGCTCGTCTCCGACGGGGCGAGGGTTTCTGCGGCGTGATCGCCGCGCCGGGCGCACGACGGGAAGAGCCTTTTAGTGCCGGACTCGCTACGTAGGACAGACGATGCCCGACGACGCCCCCGGACGCCCGCCAGCCGACCGCGAAGAGCCCATCGGCCAGCCGGTCGTCCGCGCGGACCCCGCCGTCACCGGCGAGCGCGCCGAGGAGGCGGTCGGCTTCGACCCCGACGACCCCGAAAGCGTCGCTGAGGCCGCCGAGACGGTTCGCGCCTTCTCGGAGAACACCGTCGGCGCCGCCGACAACGTGTATATGCTCCGCGGCGCGGCCGCGTGCGCGGCGCTCGTGCGGGGCGTCGGCTCCTACAAGGAGGCGGTCGAGCGCGCCGGCGGCGACGTCTCCGTCTCGTTCGTCCGCAAGTGGGCGCGCGTCCACGACCTCCCGCAGGCGATCCGCCGGCACGTCGCCCGCGGCGACATCGCCCCGACGGCCGCCAAGCACATCGCGCGCGTCTCCGGCGTCGATCGCTTCGACCTGGCGTGGGCCGTCGTCGACGCCGACCTCACGGTCCGCGAGGTCCGCCGGATCGCCAGCGAGGTCGACGGGACCACGAGCGCCGCCGACGCGCTCGCAGAGCGGGGGATCGAACTCGGCCGGGTCGAGCTGTCGCTCCCCCTGGAGATCTACCGCGAGCTCCGCCGCCGGGCCTCGATCGAGAACCGCGAGCCGGGCGAGCTGGTCGGCGAGGCCCTGGAGGCCTACTTCGCCGAGGAATCGGTCTCGCCCGAGTGAGCCGCCCGCCGGCGCGGTCAGCTCGCCGCGTCGACGTTGGCGTCGGCGTCAGTGCCGTCCGCCGAGTCGCGGGCGTCCTCGTTCGGCTCCTCGTTCGGCTGCGGAACGAGCGACAGCGAGACGCTCGCCCCGATCGCGTCCGCATCGAGCAGGGAGCCGACGTCGCGGGCGCCGAACCGGAGCGTCCCGCCGGAGCGCTGGACGACGTGGTAGACGAACTGGAGGCCCAGCCCGGAGCCGTGGAACAGCGGCGTGATGTCCCCGGGGCTGTGGGCGGCCTGTTGTTCCATCTCGGGGATCCCGGGCCCCGTGTCGGCGACGGTCACGACGACGCGTCCGTCCGCGCGTTCGACTCTGACGGCGACGTCGGCGTCCGGCTCGGTGTGGACCACGGCGTTCCGCAGGAGTTCGGCGAGGGCATCGCGGAGTTCGGGGATCGTACAGACCTCGAACGGCTCCGCGCAGTCGAGCGCGATCTCCCGGTCCGGATGGGCCGCGCGGAGCTCCCCGACAACCTCCGTGATGATCGGCCGGAGGGCGAGCCGCTGCCGCTCGGACTCGTCTGTGAGGAGGTCGACGATCCGGCGCTCCTTGTCCGCGAGTTCGACCAGGGCGTCGCCCGTCTCCCGGATCTTCCGCGCGGACTCGCAGATTCGGCCCTCGGTCCGCTCTTCGAGCAGTTCCGCGTGGCCGAGGACGAGGTTCATCTTGTTGTAGAGGTTGTGTCGGAGGATGCGATCGAGCACCCGGAGCTGGTGCTCGCGTTCGGCCCGCTCCGTGACGTCCCGGCAGATAGCGACCGTCCCGTCGACGTTGCCGTCGCCGTCGTAGTGCGGGTACCGCGTCGTGATGACCGACCGGGTGCCCTTCGTCGGGAACGTCGGCGTGACCTCGTAGGTGATCGTCGACTCGGAGTCGAGCACGGCCCCCTTCTCCCGTTGGATCCGCCGGGCGGTGACGTCGTCCATAAACGCGAACTCGTCGGCGTCGATCAGTTCCGCCTTCGAGCGGTCGGCGTACTCCGCCACGGCGTCGTTGAGGACGCGGAACGTGCCGTCGCGGTTCTGGAGCATAATCGGGTCGTCGAGGCGGTTGACGATCTCCTCGAACGTCTCGAGCCGCTCGCGGGTTCGGACCTGTTCTGTGACGTCGGTCTGGATCGCGACGAACCCCTCGATGGTCCCGTCGACGCCGGTGATCGGCGCGATCGTCTCGGAGGCGTGGTAGTGCTCGCCGGACTTGCGCGCGTTCACGATCGGCTCCGACCAGACCTCGCCCGAGAGGATCGTGCTCCAGAGGTCCGAGTAGTAGGTCCGGTCCATCTGCCCCGATTTGAGGATCGAGGGGTCGCGGCCGATCGCCTCCTCGGAGCGGTAGCCCGTCACCTCCTCGAAGGCGGGGTTGACGTACTCGATCTCGCCGCTCCTGTCGGTGATGAAGATGGCGTGTCCGGCCGCCTCGATGGCCCGCTTGAACCGCCGGACGGTGTTCTCGCGCTTTTCGCGCTCCGTGACGTCCTGGAACGCGCCGCGGACGGCCACGACCGAGCCGTCCTCGACGACGGGCGCCGCCTTCGATCTGACCCACCGGAGTTCGCCGTCGGCCCGCCGGAGTCGGTAGGTGGCGTCGAACGGTTCGCCCGAGACCGCGCGCTCGATGTCGGCGCGGACGGCGTCGCGGTCGTCCGGGTGGTAGAACGAGACCGCCCGCTCGGGTGTCGGCTCGAAGGACTCGGGAACGCCGTGCAGGCGGTAGGTCTCCGCGGTCCAGGTGACCGTCTCCGCGTCGGGATCGTACGCCCAGCCGCCGACCCCGGCGAGAGCGGTCGCTTCTTCGATGAGGCCGGTAGCGTCAGCGGCAGACGCCTCGTCCGCGGCGTCGGGGTCGCCGCCGCGCTCCCGCACGGAGACGAACGCGTCGATCGCATCGGCGAGCAGGTCGGCGCCGTCGGTGTCGATCGACGCCGGGAGGTAGCGGACGCCCGCCGCGCCAGCCGCACGGCGGGCCAGGTCGTCGTCGGGGGTCCGGGGATAGAGGACGACATCGGGTCCGCCGCGCGTTACGTCGCCCTCGACTGACGCGGGAGCCGTGCGGGCGACGATGCAGTCGGCCGAGCGGTGCTGGGTCGAATCCGGTCCGACGACGCGGACCGCGGGGGTCCGGTCCGCGACGGCCGACCGCACCGTCGCGAGAAGCGCGTCGTCGCCGTCGACGAGGACAGTCGGGGAGAAAGCGCCCGCGGTCATCGACACCTCTGGGCGGGGCCGGTGCCCCGCGGCTGCGTTCCGGATCCGCCCGCCGCACGAGTCCAATGAATCACGCCGTACCCAGAACGTTCTGTGGGGGGACGAATATATGTTCTTCTCGCGGGTAGACGGCCGGATCGCCCGACGCCGTGCGAGAGCAAACGCTTATCACGGCCCGTCAGTTACCCCACCCTGCGGGCCGGTAGCTCAGTTCGGCAGAGCGTCTGGCTTTTAACCAGACGGTCGGGGGTTCAAGTCCCTCCCGGCCCGTCGAGTCGGCTCCGAACGAAGTGAGGAGCGACGCGAGTATCCGGAGGAATTGAACCGGACCGGGCGAGCACAGCGGAGCGAGCACGTCCGGGCTTGGTTCAAGTCCCTCCCGGCCCGTGAGAACCCGGCGAGCGGAGCGAGCCGTGGTTCGAGTTCGTCGGGAGACGTGAACTAGGGAGCGTCGCGAGCGGAGCGAGCAGCGACCGTAGTTCAAGTCCCTCCCGGCCCGTCGAGTCGGCTCCAAACGACGTGAGGAGCGGTGCGAGTATCCGGACGGCCCTTTCCAGTCCCGCCCGACCGCCACGTCCTCCCCAGCCGATTCCTCGCTCGCGGCGCTCGCTCGTCATCCCTCGCGTGCGTGTGCCGCGCGACGGAGCGCGCGACAGCACGCGCCCGAGCAGGAAGGTGAGGGGGCGTCAGAGGTTCCCGTTCAGCACCTTCGCGGCGACGAGCACGGGATCCCAGACGGGACTGAACGGCGGCGCGTAACCGAGGTCCTGGCGTTCGAGTTCCGCGACGGTCAGTTCCGCGCCGAGCGCCGTCGCGACGGTGTCGATGCGGACGGCCGCGCGATCGGTGCCGGCGATGCTGCCGCCGAGCAAGCGACCGGAGTCGCGGTCGGCGACGAGCGTGACGGTCGTCTCCGCGGCGCCGGGGTAGTAGCCCGAGCGCGACCCGGCGGTGATCGTCTCCGAGACGGGATCGAAGCCGGCCTCGCGGGCGCGGTCCGGATCCAAAATCCCGGTCCGGCCGCACTCCAGGTCGAAGGCCTTCACCATCGCCGTGTCGGCGACGGCGCCGACCGGCGTGGGGTCGCCGCCGACCGTGGCGCCGATGGCTCGGCCGGCGCGGTTCGCGGGAAGGCCGAGCGGATCCCAGGTCGGCGCGTCGGTGACGGCGTGAGGCATCTCGGCGACGTCACCCGCGGCGTAGACGTCCTCAACCGACGTCCGACCGTAGGCGTCGGTGGCGATCGCGCCCGACTCCCCGCGTTCGATCGGCGTACCCTCGATCAGTTCGGTATTGGGCCGGATGCCGATGCCGACGAGCGCGGCGTCGACGTCGAGTTCCGAGCCGGTATCACAGACCACCGACTCGACCGCGTCGTCGCCGCGGAGCCGGACGACCTCCTCGCCGAAGTGGGTCGTGACGTCCGCGTCCCGGAGCGCCTCCGCGACCGCGTCGCCGACGGCGTCGCCGAAGCCCGGAACGGGTCGCTCGGAGCGCTGGAAGACGTGGACGTCGAGGTCCCAGGCGTCGAACGCCTCGGCCATCTCGACGCCGACGTAGCCCGCGCCGACGACCGCGACCGTCTCGGGGGGAGCCAGCTCGCCGTAGCGCTCGATCGCCGACGCGTCGAGGGCGTCGCCGCCGCCGAGGTCCGCGATATCGAACTCCTCGGGCGGCGTCAGGAAGGCTCGGATCGCCGCCGCGTCGTCGAGGCCGTGGAGCGTGAAGACGCCGTCGAGCGCCGCGCCCTCGATCGGATCGTCGACCGCGCGGGCCCCGGTAGCGACGAGGAGGTCGCCGTAGGCCTGCTCGAAGGTCTCCGAACCGGATTCGACCGTGACGGTCCGCGCGTCGGTGTCGATCGCGACGACCTCGTGGCCGCGCCGGAGGTCGATGCCGCGCTCGTCGGCCTCCTCGGGCGACAGAGAGAGGAGGTCTTCGAGGCGGTCGACCTCGCCCTTCACGAAGTAGGGGGTGCCGCAGTGGGCGTAGGAGATCCACCGACCCTTCTCGAAGACGACGACGTCGCGCTCGGGGTCCTCGCGCAGGCACTTGCTCGCGGCCGAGAGACCGGCGGCGTCGCCGCCGATCACGACGAAGGGGTCCGTCATACCGCCACCTGCGCCGGCCGACGGTAGATAGCTTTCGCCGGTCGGTTCGACTCGCGCACGGCCGAGCGGGCGACCGGTCGCGCGTGTCGCCCGCCGTCCGCTTTTACACGCCCGGGGCTCGAAGGTCGAATATGCACGTCGCGGCCGTCCAGCTCCCGGCGCGGAACGATCCCGAGGGGAACCGAGCCCGGGCCACGGCGCGGATCCGTGACGCCGCCGAACGCGGCGCGGACTTCGTAGTCCTCCCGGAGATGTGGCCGGTGGGCTACTTCGCCTTCGACGCCTACGACGACGCGGCCGAGCCGGTTCCGGGGCCCACCACCGAGCGCCTCGCCGACCTCGCGGACGAGTGCTCGATCCACCTCCACGGCGGGAGCATCGTCGAGCGCGAAGGCGACGACCTGTACAACACCTCGGTGCTGTTCGGTCCCGGCGGTGATCTCCTCGCGACCTATCGCAAGATGCACCTCTTCGGCTACGAGTCCGAGGAAGCGCGTCGGCTCACGCCCGGCGAGGAGGCCTGCGCCGTCGACACCGACCTCGGCACGCTCGGGCTGACGACCTGCTACGATCTCCGGTTTCCGGCGCTCTACCGGTCGCTCGTCGACGAAGGCGTCGAAACCCTCCTCGTCACGTCGGCGTGGCCGAGCGAGCGGCGCGATCACTGGCACCTCTTCGCCCGGACGCGCGCGGTGGAGAATCAGTCGCTCCTCGTCGCGGCGAACCTCGCCGGATCGGTCCGGGACGTCGACCTCGCGGGCGAGAGCGTCGTCGTCGATCCCTGGGGCGTCGAGCGCGCCAACGCCGGCCGCGAACCCGGAGCGGCGCACGCGACGATCGATCGCGACGAGATTCAGGAGGTACGGGAGTCGTTCCCCGCGCTCGACGACCGGCGGCTGTGAGTCGCGGCCGGCGGTCCGCGGCGCGAGCGTTTACATACGATACCGAGGCCAGGCCGTCCGTGAACTGAGAACGGCCCCGCGTCGGTCAGCGGTTGTCCGACACGTCGGCGCGGGTCGGTCGCGGGTGTCGGCTGTTCGCCAAAACGCCAGTGAACGGCCACAGAGTCCGATCTCCAGCCGAACCGCAGGGGTCGGACGCGAGGACGCTACCGCCGGACGTTCTCGCCGATCGGCTCGTCGGTGACGGAGTCGCCGTCGAAGACCACGCGACCGCGGACCATCGTGAGGTCCGGGAAGACGCCCGTCCGGCCCTCGAACGGCGTCCACCCGCACTTCGAGTGGAGGTCGTCGCCGCGGATCTCGCGGGCGTTCTCGGGGTCGACGAGGACGAGGTCAGCGTCGCATCCCTCGCGGACCCGACCCTTGTTCGGGAGGTCGAAGGCGTCGGCGACGTTCGCGGCGGTGACGTCGCGGACGCGCTCGTAGGAGATCTCGTCCCGCCGCGCGCGTTCGAGGAGCAGCGGCAGCATCGTCTCGACGCCGGGGACGCCGCTCGGCGCGTCCCACAGGCCGGCTTCCTTCTCCTCGACGGTGTGCGGCGCGTGGTCGGTCGCGACGATGTCGACGTCGCCGTCGACGAGGCGGTCCCAGAGCCCGGCGCGCCGCTCCTCGCCGCGGAGTGGCGGGTTCATCCGGCCGTAGGTGCCCAGTTCGGTCGCGTCCTCGCGCGAGAGGAAGAGGTGGTGCGGCGTCACCTCGCACGTCGCGCCGCCCGCGACCGCGGCGTCGACGCCCTCGGGCGTGCTCGTGTGGGCGATGTGGATCTCGCCGCCCGTCTCGGCGCCGACCTCGACCGCGCGCTCGACAGCGGCCGCCTCGGCCTCCGGAGATCTGAACTGACTCCAGACGTCGGCGTCGGCGTCGCGGCCGACTCCGCCCGCGTCGCGGTCGCGGGCGGAGTCGTCGAACAGATCCGCGTCCTCGGCGTGGACAGTGACGACCACGTCGCGGGCGGCCGCGCGCTCGACCGCGTCGGCGAAGCGGTCGGCCTCGATGCCCATATCGCCCGTCGAGTCCGCCAGGAAGACCTCGCCGAGCGCGAACAGCGGGCGGTCGAACAGCGATTCGGGGTCCCAGTCGGGCGTGACGCCGCCGTTGATTCCGTAGTCGACGACCGAGGCCTCAGCGAGCGACGCCTTCTCGTCGAACGCCGCGCCGGAGACGGTCGGCGGCGTCGTGTTCGGCTGGTCGACGACGGTCGTCACGCCGCCGGCGGCCGCGCTCTGCGAGCCGGTCGTCCAGGTCTCTTTGTGGCCGTGGCCCGGCTCGCGGAAGTGGACGTGGGCGTCGATGGCGCCCGGCAGGAGCAGTCGGCCGTCGGCGTCGACGACGCGGTCCGCGTCGGCGTCGATCGACGCGGCCACCTCGGCGATCCGACCCGATTCGGTGCGGACGTCGCGGACCCGCCCGTCGGCGAGCCGCGCGTCGCGAAAGAGCGTCGACATACGCGGGCGTCAGCCGCAGGCGACCTAAGCCCGGCGGTTCGGCTCGTCGAGGTCGCGACTGGTCGAACCGTCCCGTACCGAGTCGACGTCGACTGATTCGCGCGCGAGCGAGCCGCAGAACGCGTCGACGAGCGCGTCGATGACGGTCCCAGAGGCGGCCGGGCCGCCGCTTCGCGCCACGCTCCCCACCGAGTCGGGATCGAACGGGACGTCGAGCGCGTCGTACACCTCTGCGAGAACGGCGGCGATCTCCGCGTGGCTATCGGCGACGACGACGCCGGAGACGCGCGCCGCGTCGCGACCGATCCGCTGTGCGAGGCCGGCGATCTTCCCGTGGCCCTGCACGGAGTAGTCGCCCGGGCAGAACGACGCCTCGGGCTCGCCGCGCCGCGCGGGCACGCCGATCGTCCGCAGGGAGCGCACGACCGCCGCCGTCGCGGCCTCGTAGCGGTCTTCGAGTCCCTGCCGGGGATCCTCGGCGGGAATCACGGCCGCGAAGGCGACCGTCGTCCCGGTGTAGGCGACGGCCCGGCCGCCGACCGACCGCTCGATCGGCGGGTAGCCGCGGCGTTCGGCAACCTCGCGAGCGCGTTCGTAGCCGTCCGAGCGCGCGTCCCGACGGCCGAACGCGAGCTGTCGGTGCGGCGTCCAGACCCGCAGCGCCGGCGCGTCGCTGTCGGCGGCGCGGGCGACCACATCGTCGAGGACCGACCGATCGGCGTCGAGCGTGGGCGCGCAGCCGCGGACGACGCGGACTCGATCGGCGTCGGGTCGGACGCGTTCGATCACGTTCGGACCACGTGCCGACGAGCCTAAGCGCTCTCGGTCCGCCGGTCCGGTATGGTCGGTGAGTCCCGGTGACGAGAAGTGCGCGCCGAGATGGCGGTGGGGGCGAGGACGCATCGGCGAGCGACGCGTCCGTGTCACTCCCGGCGTCGACGCTCCGTCGCTATCGCCGCTTCTCGCTGTACAATTCGCCGTACCCGGCGCACGACTCGGGGTGTGCGATCGACCTCTATCCTGAGGGAAACGACGCCCGCTCGCCGGTCGCGGGCGAGGTCGTCGAGACGCGGACCGTCCGCGCGCCGCCGAAGTCCTACGCCGCCGACGAGGAGTTCCTGATCCTCGTCGCGGTCGACAGCGAGGAGAGCGGGCTCGGTTTCGGAACCGGAGGCGACGACCGATCCGCGGACGGGCTGGTGGCCCGGATCCTCCACGTCCGCCCGACGGTCGAGGCCGGCGACCGCGTCGCCGTCGGCGACTCGCTCGGGCCGATGATCCGCTCGGGCTTCTTCGCGCCGTGGGTCGGAAACCACGTCCACCTCGGATTCCGGCGGAGTGACCAGAACCTCCACCGCGCCGGCGGGTCGCTGCCGATCGACGTCGCCGCCGACGTCGAGCCGCTGTCGTGGGATGGCACCGGCCGGGTGACCGAAGTCGGCGAGACGTACGCCCTCCTCGACGCGCCGGCCCATCCCGCGCCGGGCGAGCGGTTCGTCGGGATCGGCGGGGTTGCGAACGCGGGAGCCGGAAAGGAGGAAGTCGCCCTCGACGGCGGCTTCGCCCACTACGCCGGCGGCGGGGCGCTCGGAAGCGGCCCACTCGGCGATGGTGAGAGCAGAGGCGCCGACGGTGCGGTGTCGTTCCTCGGTCACTCGGTCGGTGACTGCGTGGGCCGCACGGTCGCCTGGCGCGACGTCGACGTCCTCGCGAACGGCGAGCGCATCACCGGGCTGTCGCTGTTCGCCGGGATCGACCCGGAGTTCGGCGCGAAGCTCGTCTGTCCGGACCGGACGTTCGCGGTCGGCGAGCGGGTCCGCGTGTCGATCCGCGACAGCGACGATCCGATCCGACTGGGGTGAGACGGCGGCGCCGCGCTACTCCTCGAATGTGACTTCCTCGCGCGCTGTGACCTCGCCGAACAGCCAGTCGGCGTGGTCGAGTGCGTACTCGCGGTGGTCGGCTTCGATCGCGCCGATCGCGTCCTCGACGAGGACTGGCCGGTAGTCCCGGAGGCCCGCGCTCCCGGCGGTGTGGAGCACGCAGACGTTCGCGAGCGTCCCGCAGAACACGAGGTCGTCGATCCCGCGGGCCGAGAGCCACCCGTCGAGTTCGGTCTGGTGGAAGGCGTCGTAGGTGTGCTTCTCGACGACGTGGTCGGACTCGCGCACGTCGAGGTCGTCGACGAGCTCGGCGTCCCACGACCCTTCGAGGACGTGTTCGCCCCACTGCTCGAACTCGTCGTAGTAGTGCGCGTCCGCGAACTGCTCGGGCGGGTGGACGTCGCGCGTGTAGACGACCTGCGCGCCCGCGTCGCGGGCGTCCGCGACGAGCGCGGCGACGTCGTCGACGACCGCCTCGCTCCCGGGCGCGTAGAGGCTCCCCTCGGGGTGGCAGAAGCCGTTCTGCATATCCACGACGACCAGGGCCGTGCGTTCGGCGTCGAACGTAGGCATCGGTGTTCGAACGTCGCCGACACAGCGGCAAATGCGTTCTCCCACAGCGGTCGACGGACGCCGGCGACGCCCGGCAGAAAGGCACTTCCCCGCGTGGACCCATTCCCCGCCAATGAGGCGGAGACGCGGTCTCGTCGTTCCGGCGGTCGCCCTGTTGCTCGTGCTCGCCGGCTGCGCCGCGCCGGCGATGGAGTCCGATCCGGCGGGCGGCCCCGGCGGTGAGGTCGGCGTCCCGAACGACGACTTCGACGACCCGGCCGGCGACCCGCTCGGCTGGGAGGACGGCTACTGGCACAACGAGTCGATCGACGTCGACCAGTCCGACGGGCTCTCGGACGACGAACTCCGGGCGTACGTCGGCCGGGCGATGGCCCGCGTCGAGTACCTCCGCGGGCGCGAGTTCGAGCAACGCGTCCCGGTGTCTGTCATCTCCAGGGCGGAGTACCGCAACCGCTCGTCCGGCGGCGACTCGTCTGCGGGGCCGAGCGAGTACAGCCAGTGGAACGACCAGATCTGGGAGGCGCTGTTCGTCGTCGGCGAGTCCCAGGGGAGCGGATCGGCGATCAGCAGCACCCGGAGCGCGGCCGTCGCCGGCTTCTACTCGCCCACGGACGACGAGATCAAGGTGATCACCGGAACGCCCGAGTCGCCGACGATCAGCAACACGACCCTGATCCACGAGCTCGTCCACGCGCTCCAGGACCAGCACTACGACCTCACCAAGTCGAAGTACGGGGGCGAGACCCAGGACGCCCAGCTCGCGACCGACGGGCTCGTCGAGGGCGACGCGAGCTACATCGAACAGCGGTACGTCGAGCGGTGCGGCGGCGCGTGGGAGTGCGTCCCGACGCCCGCCCCCAGCGGCGGCAGCGGGGGCGGCGGAGGCGCCGGCCCGTCGAACCTCGGCATCTTCCTGACGATCTTCCAGCCCTACTCCGACGGCCCGGTCTACGTCCACGACCTCGTCAGCACCGAGGGCTGGGGCGCCGTCGAGGAGCGCTTCCGCGAGCCGCCGGTCTCCTCCGAGCAGATCATCCACCGCACTTCGGAGACGCCGACGCCGATCACCTACCGCGACCGCGCGCGGAACGGCTGGGAGACGTTCCCCGAGCAGGGCGAAGACGGCTCCGACACCGTCGGCGAGGCGTCGATGTACGTGATGTTCTGGTACCAGGCCCGGACCGCCGACGCCGAGACGATCGACACGCGGACGCTCGGGAACGCCGACGGCCCCTACGACACCTACAACTACGACGCCGAGCCGTCGGCGGGGTGGGCCAACGACCGGCTGTTCCCCTACCAGAAGGAAGTCGGCGACGGCGAGGAGTTCGGCTACGTCTGGGTGACCGAGTGGGACACAGCGCAGGACGCCAGAGAGTTCCGGCGGGCGTACCAGGCCATCCTCGACGCCCACGACGCCGAACAGCGCGCCGAGAACACGTACGTCGTCCCCGAGGGCAGTTACGCGGACGCCTTCCGCGTGACGCGGTCGGGCACGCGCGTGACGATCGTCAACGGCCCGACGGTGTCGGACCTCGACGACATCCGGCCCCAGTCGTCTCAGTCGTCGTAGCAGCGGCGGCCGAGCGTCCGCGTCGTTGAAGAGGAATCCCCTTCGGATTCGGCGGACGAACGAGTGAATTTTTCAGCGCGCCGGTCGAACCCCGCGTATGGACTTCGACATCGTCGGGCCCGACGCGATCCGGGAGGGCAGGGCGACCGACGCGTACTTCGACCGGACGGAGACGACGCTCCGGCACGCCGGGCGGAACCCCCGCGTCGTCGCGGAGATCACCGCCGATCAGTTCCCCGACGGCGACTACGAGCTCCTGGCGGGCGTGAAGGACGTCGCGGCGCTGCTCGAAGGGCGGGACGTCGACGTCGACGCGATCCCGTCGGGGCGGCTCTTCGACGGCGGGCCGGTGATGCGGATCGAGGGCGACTACCTGGAGTTCGCGCGGCTGGAGACGTCGATCCTGGGCTTCCTCTCGCACGCCTCGGGGGTCGCGACCGCCGCGCTCGACGTCCGGCGGGCCGCGCCCGACTCGCTCGTGCTCTCGTTCGGCGCGCGCCACGTCCACCCCTCCGTGGCGGCGATGATCGAGCGGAGCGCGCTGGTCGCGGGCCTCGACGGCTTCTCGCACGTCGCCGCGGGGGACGTGCTGGGGAAGGAGGCCGGCGGGACGATGCCGCACGCGCTCGTGATCTGTTTCGGCCGGGGGAACCAGGAGGAGGCCTGGACGGCTTTCGACGAGGCCGTCGGCGAGGACGTGCCGCGGGTCGCGCTGTGTGACACCTACTCCGACGAGACCGACGAGGCGCTGCGGGCCGCCGAAGCCCTCGGCGACCGCCTCGACAGCGTCCGCCTCGACACCACCGGCTCGCGCCGCGGGGACTTCCAGCACATCATCAAGGAGGTCCGCTGGACGCTCGACGCCCACGGCCACGAGGACGTCGGGGTCTTCGTTTCGGGCGGACTGGGGCCCGAGGAACTCCGCGAGCTCCGGGACGTCGCCGACGGCTTCGGCGTCGGCGGCTACGTCTCCAACGCCGACCCCGTCGACTTCGCGCTCGACATCGTCGAGGTCGACGGCGAGCCGGCGGCCAAACGCGGCAAGCTCACCGGCGCGAAGGAGGTCTACCGGACGGCCGACGGCGGCCACCACGTCGGCCTGCGCGACCGCGACGGCCCCGACGACGGCGAGGTGCTCCTCCAGCCGCTGCTCCGCGACGGCGAGGTCGTCGAGGACGTCGCGTTCGACATCGACGCGGCGGCCGAGCGGGCGGCGCGGGACGCGGACCTGTGTGCGTACGGCGCGGAGTAGCGGCCCATTCCCGTCTCGAACGCCGATCCGTCGACCCACCGCCCCGCCGCTGACAGCGATCCGCCCCGGCGCGGAAGCTATGCGTCGCGACCGCGTAGTGCGCGTATGGCGGACGTCGTCTGGGCGGTCAGGCACGGCGAACGGCAGGACACCGTCGACCCCGACTGGGAAGCGCACGCCGAGCGGCTCCACGACCCGCCGCTGACGGAACTGGGGCGCTGGGCGGCCTGGCGCGTCGGCCGCCGGCTCGCGGAGTCGGGGCCGCCGTTCGACGCCGTCTACGCCTCGCCGTTTCTGCGGACGGTCGAGACCGCAGACGAGATCTGCCGGGAGATCAGACGGGAGGGACGGCTCGAACCGGGACTCGGCGAACACCGGAACCCGGAGTGGTTCGACGCCGAGCCGGAGACGCTCCCCGTCGACGAACTGACCGCGCGGTTCGACACGATCCGGGCCGACCGCGAGCCGTACGTCCGGCCGACGTTCCCGGAGACGGGCGCGGCGGCGACGGCGCGGGTCGGGGAGACGGTCCGTCGGATCGTCGCCGACGAGCCGGGGACCGTCCTCGTGGTCGGCCACGGCCTCACCATCGGCGGCGTGGTCGACGGGCTCGTCGGCTCGACGGACGGCGTCGACGCGCCGCTGTGCGGGCTCACGCGGGTCGAACAGGTCGGCGGTGAGGAGGGGACGGAGGCGGGCGAGTGGCGGCTCGACTTCTCCGGCGACACGTCGCACCTGTAGCGGCGGCCGGGGGCCCGGTGGTAGTCGTATCGACGCCGCGATCCGGCGGACGGGGGCCCGGTGGTAGTCGTATCGACGCCGCGATCCGGCGGACGGTCGTCTCTACTCGGCTGTCGAGGGTCGCGTGTCGGCCGTCAGAGTCAGCGTCGCTGGCGTCGGCGCCGTCGCTTACAGTTCTTCGACGCTGCCGCCGTCGGCGCGCTCGCGGAAGACCTGACCGTCGAAAAGCGTGACCGTGGTGTCGTCGTCCTGCCAGGCGAGCGGGGAGAGGCCCGCCTTCCGGCAGGCGTGGGTGAGGAACTGTTCTTCGTTCCAGCCGTTCTCGATCGGGATCGTCGGATAGAGCCAGCCGTGGTTGCCGTCCTTGTCTACGACGACGCCGTGTGTCCCCAGGTCGACGTCGTCGAGCGGTCGGTCGGTCTGGGTGTAGTCGCAGACGACGCAGACGGAGATGGTGAGGTTCGACAGTTCGGGCTGTTCGATCTCCGAGCCGCAGGAGTCGCCGGAGGCGGCCTGGATCGCGGCGTCGACGATCGCGTGGCCCAGTTGGTCGTTGCCGCGGTACGCGCCGGCACATCCCCGGAGGCGACCGCGGCCGCGCGTGGACCGGATGCGGACGAACGCGCCGGTGCGGGCGTAGAAGGCGTCCCGCATACTGCCCGGCTGTTCGCGCTGTCCGTGGAGAACGTACGATTCGACCGATTCACGCGCTAGCTCGACCGCCCTCGCCCCGTCGTCGTAGGAGAGACGAACGGTCTGCGCCTCGGACATACAGTTGTGGAGGCGCTCGCCCGACTTGAACGCTTCCCTTCTATCTCGGACGTATACGGCTGTGAGCGTCGGTTCGGCGGGGTTTGGATCGATGCCCGGACTTACTGACGACCGAGTTCATTTTCTCGCGTCCCGCCGCCGACGCGTTCGACCGACGAAACCGGGGGACCGAACGGCTTATCCGGATCTCCGCCCAAGATCCGATCGGCAGAGAGAGCTCGGCCCCCGTCGGTCCGACCGGACCGATGAGGAAAGTCCCCCCACCGTCCGGACGGGTGACCGGGCGCAAGCCCGGAGTCGGAGACGGCTGGCTCTGGAACAGAAACGAGACCCCTCGGCCCGACCGATGACGCGCGTCGACGGCCTCGCCGTCGGCGGCGTTCGCGGAGACGCGAACGCGCGAACCCGACCGCAAGGAAGGGGAGCTGACCCGCGGAGGGCCCGCGGCCGCGAGGCCGCAGACGGCCGAGAACGGATGGAACGGCGAATCCTCACCGGTGCAAGTCAGCGCCGACAAGGTAGTCCGGACAGGGCGCTGACGCTCAGCCGAATGCCGAGCCGAACAGAAGGGGGCTTACTCCTCTCAGCCGCTCACGCCCGAGAGCGGCGGCGCCGGCGATAGGGGCGTCGGTTTCGGCACCCCACCCCGCTTCCGTCGGTCGGTACCGAACCTTCTTTGCCGCGACGGCCCTCTCCGAGCGTATGCCGAACCGGTCGTCCGGGGTCGCGGTCGCGGCGGGCCTCGCGCTCCTCGTCGTGCTCGCGGGCTGTGCGAGCCCGGTCGCGGAGTTGCCGGCGACGGAGCCAGAGAGCGAGCCCGCAACGACGACGACCGTCGGAGCGTCCCCGACGACGACCGGATCGACCGCGAGGACCGCCGAGCCGACGGCGACGACGCCCTCGGGGACGCCGACCGCGACGCCGACGGCCGTCGCCGACCGGCGGAGTCCGTGGGGCGACGAGCCGATCGTGGTCTCGGTCCGCGACACCGCGGGCACCGGCCGGGAGTGGACGCCGCTGGTCGAGGAGGCAACCGCCTACTGGGAGGCCAGCGCCGAGCGCTTCGCCGGATTCCCCGTCGACTACGCGGTCCGGCCGGACGCGTCGAACCCGGACCTGATCGTCGAATTCGTCGACACGGTCCCGGTCTGTGAGGGCGCCGACGACGCCGCCGGCTGTGCGCCGCTGATCGAGGACCGCCGGCAGATCACGCGGCCCGAGACCGTCTACGTCCGCACCGGCTTCTCGGACGACTCCACGGTGCGGATCATCGAGCACGAACTCGGTCACACCCTCGGGCTCCGGCACGACGACGCGCCGCAGGAGATCATGGCCAGTCGGTCGGTGCTCTACACCGAGGAACGGCCGAACGCGACAGAGCGCGCCTTCCCGTGGGACGACGCCGACTTCACCGTTTACGTCGACGTCGCGAACGCGTCCGACCCCGCGGGCGCCCGCGAGCAGGTCCGCCACGCGCTGGAGTACTACGAGGACGACGCGCCGGGAATGCCGACCAACATCACCTTCACGCGCGTCGACAACGCCAGCGACGCCGAGATCGTCGTCCGATCGGCCGGGACCTCGCCGTGCGGGTCGGGCGCGGCGTCCTGCGGGGAGACCCGAGGCTGGGACCCCGACGGCGACGGCGCGATCGAGACCTACTCGCAGCTCCGGGTCTCGCTCGTCGACCTCGACACCGACGCCGTGGCGTGGCACACGGGCTACTGGCTGGCGTACGGCTTCGGCGCCGAGGAGGACGCGGACAAGCCGCCGCCGTTCCGGGACGCCGACTACGACGAGCGCCGGAGCGAGTGGTGGACCTGATCGGGACGCGCGTCGGCGGATTCTTTTCTGTCGATCACGTAGGCCGAGCTATGACCGAAAACGGCGACTCCGAGACCCCGACGCTGGAGATGGCCCGCTTCGAGGCCGACGAACTGGCGGAAGCGCTCGAAGACGCCTTCGACGGCACCGACGCGGAGTACCGCGTCGTCGCCAGACAGGCCCGCGACCTCGCGGACGCGGGCGTCGTCGCCGAGGACCGGGGCGAACCGCTCACGATCGAGGCCATCGTCCGCAACCTCGACGACGCGCCCGAGGACTCCAGCGTGGCCGACCGCTGGAACTGGTGGCTGGGCGCGCTCGACACCGCCTACGGCGGCTACCGCGAGTTCGAGGTCCGGGCGGTGCCGAACGAGGAATAGAACTGACGCGAAAGCGACGGACCCAAGCGGACGGAGTCGGTAGCGGGACGCGATGGACGTTCGGTTTCTCGGCGGCGCCCGCGAGGTGGGCCGGAGCGCCATCCTCGTGAACGACTCGCTGCTCTTGGACTACGGAACCCTGACCGGGAATCCGCCGCAGTTCCCCGTCGAGACGCCCGAGCCGGAGGCGGTCGTCGCCTCCCACGGCCACCTCGATCACGTCGGCGCGATCCCCTCGCTGTTGTCCGGCGACCGCCGACCGCCGATCCACTGGACGCCGCCCACCCGGGAGCTCGCGCTGACGCTCGCCCGCGACACGCTCAGGCTCCACGGCGGGACCTACGACTGCCCGTTCACCGAGGAGGAGCTCCGGCGCGTCACGCAGGTCTCGGAGACCCACGGCTACGGGGAGTCCTTCGAGGCCGCGGGCCACGAGGTGACGCTGTTCGACGCGGGCCACATCCCCGGGAGCGCCCACGTGCTCGTCGACGACGGCGACGCGCGCCTGCTGTACACCGCCGACTTCCACACCGACGACCAGCGGCTCGTGTCGGCGTCGACCGCCCGCCCCGAGGCGGACGCCGTGATCTGTGAGAGCACGTACTCGGACGTCGAACACGAGGCCCGCGCAGCGATCGAACGGCGGTTCGCAGAGAGCCTCCGGACGACCGTCTGGGAGGGCGGCACCGTCGTCGTCCCGGCGTTCGCCATCGGCCGGACCCAGGAGATACTGCTCGTCTGCGAGGCCAACGACATCGACTGCTACGTCGACGGGATGGGCAAGGGCGTGACCGAGATGCTGCGGCGACACCCCGAGTTCGTCCGGGACGCCGACGCGCTCCGGCGCGCGAAGTCGAACGCCCGGTTCGTCGACGGACGCGACGGCCAGCGGAAGCGCATCGCCGACCAGAACACCGTGATCGTGACCACGAGCGGGATGCTCTCGGGCGGGCCGGCGATGACCTACGTCCCGGCGATCAGGGCGAACCCGACGAACAAGATCGCGCTGACGGGCTACCAGGTCGAGGGGACGCCCGGACGCGACCTCCTAGAGCGGGGCCGCGCCGAGATCGACGGGCGGGTGATGCCGATCAGCGCCCAGGTGGAGTGGTACGACTTCTCCGCGCACGCCGACCGCGAGGGCCTCTTGGAACTGCTCTCCGAGTACCGCGACGTGCCGGTCTTCGTCAATCACGGCGATCGCTGTGAGGCCTTCGCCGAGGAACTGAACGGGGAGGGATACCGGGCGTCGGCGCCGGCGGTCGGCGAGACGGTGGAGCTCTGAGCGGCGCGAAACGGGTCGGTGGGTTCCGGAGCGGCGAGTCGCTGCCGCAGTCGGCGGTCAGTCGTCGTCGGCGGGCGTCGCGGCGCTCCCGCTCGGTCCGAGAGGCTCCTTCGGCTTGATCGGCGAGCCCTCGTCGAGGCCCTTCTCCGCGAGGGCCATACTTCCCATCACCTCGATGATGAGGCGGTTGGCGAAGCCGCTCGTGATGCCGCCGTTGTAGGAGTTGGTGTCGCTGGCGTCGTAGGCGGGCGAGACCTCGACGACGTCGAAGCCGAAGTCGTCGGGATCGAGCGCCTTGACGACCTCGCGGACCATATAGATCGCCTCGCGCGGGATGAGGCCGCCCGGTTCGGGCTCGCCGGTGCCGGGCGCGTAGGCGGGCTCCATCACGTCGACGTCGAAGGAGACCCAGACGGCGTCTGTGCCGTCGGTCGCGCGCTCGACGGCGTCGGCGACGATGTCGTCGAGGTCCATATTGCCGACCTCCATCGCGGTGTACCACTTCATTCCGGCCTCGCGCATCTCCTCGTAGGTGTCGGGGCCGGGCCAGAAGCCGCGCGGGCCGATGAGCGTGTAGTTCTCGCCGGCCATCAGGTCGTCGTCGTAGACGCGCTTGACCCAGGCGCCGTGGTCGTACTCGAAGCCGGTGAGGCCCTCGTCGCCGGTGTCGGCGTGGCAGTCGAAGTGGATCAGGCCGATGTCGTCGTAGCCGTTGGCCTCCGCCCAGCCCTTGATGTCGGGATAGGAGATGGAGTGGTCGCCGCCGATGACGATCGGCGTCGCCTGTTCGGAGATCTCGTAGACGGCGTCCTCGATGTTGAGCTGGCTCTGGCGCGTGTCGCCGGGCGAGACCGCCGCGTCGCCGGTGTCGGCGACGCTGAAGGTGTCGAAGGGGTCGACGCCGGTCTCGATGTTGAAGTGCTGGTACGGCGGCGAGGGCACCGTCGACGCCGCGCGGACCGCGCGGGGGCCGTAGCGGGTGCCCGGCCGGATCGTCGTGGCCGTGTCCAGCGGCGCGCCCAGGATGCCGATGTCGACGTCCTCGTCCGCCAGGCTGTCGCGGTCGACCTGGGGGAGCTTCAGGAACGTCGGGATGCCGCTGAAGATGGGTTCGTTCGCTTCCTCGTACGCTTCGCCGTAGATGTCGCGGCCGGATCTGTCCTCTGTCATTGTAGTGGATCGGTCGTAGTCGCCGAAATAGCCGAACGTACGTCGGCTAATTCACGACAAATAAGCGTGGTTCGTTTACTTAGAAAAGCGTTTCTTGGAATATATCCAAGCACCTCACACAGGCTTGTGCGGGTATGTACTCTCGATGTGACCTTTGAGACCTTATATTCGCGAGGAGGTGTCGAAGGTAAGGGAAGGCCCGCGTCACAAGTGGAAGGCGACGGTGCTGGGGGATGGAGAAGAGAACCGAGGGACGGCCGCCTACCGGCGCTCAGACGCCGTTCGTCTCGACGGCGCCGGTCGAGTGGAAGGCGAAGTGCGTCGCCACGTCGAGGCTGTCTTCGGCGTGGTCGGCGCTCCGGCGGAGCGCGAGCAGGATTCGCTGGAGCGCGAGCAGGGGTTCGGGCCGGGCCGATTCGAGGTGTTCCTGGGCTCGGTCGGCGTGTGACGCGAACGTCGCGAGCGCCTCGCGGCCCTCGCTCGTCGCGGTCGTCGTCGGGTTCGTGACCGCCTGGCGGGTCGCGGTCGCGGCGTCTTCGAGCGCGGTCGCGACCTCCGTCAGCAGCTCCTGGGTCTCCGCGTCGAGGGCGACGCCGCCGGCATCGATGACGTCGTCGGCCAGGTCGCGGGCCGCGCCCGCCATCAGCACGACGTCCTGGGCGACGGACCGGTAGCCGATCAGGGGGAAGCCGGTCTCCAGGCCGACCGACTCGTTGAGGCGGGGGTTGCGGTAGGTCGTGAACACCAGGCGGAGAAAGAGGTAGAACAGCTTCTCGACCTGGCGCTGGCGGCCGATGGCTCGCTCTGCGAGGTCGGTGTCCGACGAGAGGAGCGCCTCGACGGCCTCCGACCGCATCGTCGCCTCCGTGCGCCACAGCCGGTCCATCAGCGTCGGGAGCTCGAAGTCGCCGGGGTCGACCGAACAGCGGATCGCGACCGTGTCGATCCCCTCCTCGACGACGCCCAGGCCCATCAGCCGGCGCTCGGTCTCGGTGATGGCCTCGAAGATCGGCGGCCCGATCGGCCCGTCGCTCTCGACCTCGATGAGCTGCCGGCCGAGGACGTACTGCGCGAGGATGGCCCGTCGGACGGACTCCGGGTCGAGCGACGCGACGTCGATCGTCGCCGTCGCCTCCGTCTCGGCGGGCGTGTCCGGGACCACAAGCAGCGACCCGCTGCTCTCGTCGCGCTGGACGACGAGTTCGTCGCCCTTTTCGAGGCCCTGCTCGCGCGCCCACTCCGCCGGGAGCGTCACCGCGAGCGTGGAAGATCCCAGTTTCTGGATCTTCCGCTTCATCCTGAGGTCGTCCGAGCTCACGGCGGATCCTCCCGACGGCGCTCGCGGTATGTCCGAGATCGAGACCCAGATGTTCGCATTTATTTCGGCCTATGATTTACGGAGTAGCGATAAATGCTCTTTGATATGTTCGAATATTTTCTGACGGTCGCAAAATGAATACGAACGTGGAAATATTTGCGTCAGTCGTCGGCGTACTGGCCCTGCCCCTGCTCGTGGATCGAGAGCGTGCGCGCGTCGTGGGTGTTGCGCGTCGCGTAGGCGACGGCGACGAAGACGACGAGGCTCACGCCCGCGGCGATGAACGTCGGCAGGCCGTCGAAGGCCGAGGTGAAGATGTCGTTGGGGATGTACAGGAGCGTGTTCTCGTAGGCGTAGGTCGTCGGCACGAGCACGAACAGCAGCAGGCGCGTCGCCGACCCCGCGAGCATCGAGGCGAGCGCGGCGGGCGTGTTCGCCATCTCCGACCAGTAGAGGCCGAACAGAAGCGGGACGAACGCGCCCGCCAGCATAATGTCGAACGCGAGCACCAGCAGCATCCCGGTGGCCGATACCTGGATGGCGAAGAAGATGCCGAGCAGCGTGATCGGGACGGACATCAGGCGGGTGACCGTGAGCAGTTTGTCGCTCTCGGTGCCGAAGAAGCCCTCCTCGGTGCCGCCGTCGGCCGCGACCGCGTTGCTCGGTTGCTCGTTCACGCGGATGTCGCCGACGTTCCGGGCGATGACCGCCGAGGTGCCGAGGATGGCCCCGTCGCTCGTCGAGAAGGAGGCGGCGACGATGCCCGCGAGGACGAGCGCCGCCAGCCACGGCGGGACCGCGTTCTGCAGCAGCGTGTACAGCACCGCTTGGCTACCGGACTGGACGCCCAGCGCCGCCAGGATGGAGTTCGCCGATAGCGCCACCATCGAGAACGGGATGCCGATGATCAGCGTGCCCGCGGCCCCGACGAAGCAGGCCTTCTGTGCGGTCTCGGGGCTGTCGGCCGCGAACACCCGCTCCATGAAGTCGATGGCGACGATGTCGCCCAGGCCGAGCGCGACGATGGTCGCGAGGTTGATGTAGGCGCCCTGGCTCGGGTCGGTGAGCTGCCCGAGGTTCGTGGGCCCCATCCCGCTCGGGATGGTGATGCCGTACTGGGTCGCGACGAAGACGATGAGCGCCATCGACCCGACGAAGGCGACGAGCGCCTGCAACACGTCGGTGTAGGCCACGGCGAACAGCCCGCCGGCGACGGTGTACGCGAGCACGAGCCCCGCGATGATGAACACGCCGAGCTCGAAGCTCGTGCCGACGAAGATCTGGAAGAGATAGCCGCCGGCGACGAGGTTCCCCGCGAGGAGGAACGCGTACGCGACGGACATAATCAGGCTGGCGACGATCTCGGACGACCGGCCGTACTTCCGGCGGAAGAAGTCCGGGAGCGTCGTGAGGTTCATCCGGTTCATCGGCTTGGCGAAGAAGAGCCCGGTGAGGGTGAGACACAGCGCCAGGCCGACCGGCAGCGCCGCGCCGGCCCAGAAGCCGGCGGCCGCGACGAGGTCCGTGTTCCCGAGTGTGGCGTTCGAGTCCAGCGATTGCGCCATAAGCGTCGCGGCGGCCAACGGAAGGATGAGCCCCCGACCGGCGACGATGTAGTTGATGCTGTCGCCCTTGACCTTCCGGGCGACGTAGAGCCCGATGACCATCATCAGGACGATGATCGCCGCCAGCCCGTAGACGATGACGCTCACTGGCACACCCCCCGAACCGACGCGCCAGTAGGTTTCGTATTGTTCGTTATTTCGATCGATTTGCAGTCGTTTGCGCTCATATTACCGTCATCAGTGGAAGCTTGAAGATGATTAAAAAGATCTTTCCTGTATTTGTATAGTTAGTCGTAAGGAAGCCTTGCACGTACAAACTGTACCATTCTGCGGGTACGTGTTTATACAATATGTACGGCCGTTTCGGCGGGATTGTAAGACGAGAGATTCGATCGGGTCAGATTCGACAACGTGGGGTTATACGCGAGTGAGTCGGGAGACGTCCAGAAACGGATCCCGAAGAGACAGCGAGTAGATACGTCAGTCGGCGGAGAATTACTCGACGATCGGTCGACAATCGATCGCCGATCGATCGGCGATTCGATGCCGGACGGACTGCCGACGGAGGATGCGGCCCCGATTACGCGTCGTCGCCGTCTTCGGTGAGTTCTTCGGCCCGCAGGTCGGCGCTCGCTTCCCGGACTTCCCGCATCACGCTCGAGATCCGCTCTTCGGCCTCCAGTTCCTCCTCGACGGAGAGGTCGACGCCTTCGACCTCGAGTAAGAATTTCGCGATCTCTGTGACCTCGTACATCATCTCGTCGAGCTCCTCGGCGGTGAAAAAGCCCGACATCGCGCCGTAGAGGAACGTCGCGCCCGACTTTCGGATCTTGTCCTCGAACGACGAGCGGGCCTGATTGACCGCCTGCGGCGTGTAGGTGTCGGTCATAAAGGGGACCAGTTCGGGGAGATTCTCGCCGATCTTGGTCATCTCGACGCCGGTCTCGGTCCGGAAGTCCGCACACAGGCGGGCGATCGCCCACTCGCGGGCGGTGATGTACGTGCGGTCCCGGAGGAAGTCGTTGACGCGGTCGTACTGCGCGCCGTCGACCTTCTTGAACCGGGCGTACTTCCGCACGTCGGCCGGCGTCCCGTCCTCGGGGGCTGTGCCGGCCGCGTCGTCGGCATCGGCGTCGGTGTCGGCCGCCGCATCGCCGGCGGCGACGTCGCCGACCTCAGAGGAGTCGCCGGCGTCCGAGGGCCCGTCGGTGTTGGAGCGATCGCGCGCACTCGACGAGCCGTCGCCGTCGCGGTCGGTCTCGCCGCCGCCGGCGTCGCTCCCCTCGGCCGGGCGGTCCACGTCCTCGTCGGCCCGCGGCGCGTCCGGCGTCGGCGCCTCGGCGTCGTCGTCCATACTGCCGCGTGTCGCGCCGACGGCAAAAAGCGTTCTGTCGCCGGGGCGAAACCGCATCACGACACGGTCGGATTCGTGTCGGCGCCGTTTGTGAAGAAAATTTCACCGCGGGTTTTTCAACTCGCGTCGAGTGAAATAATACGCCGGGGTGGTAACTCGGCCGGGCGTCGTCCGGTGTTTGTGCCTCTGCACCGGCGACGGTCGCGCACCTTTCGTACACGCAGCCTGCGGCCCGTCCCGACGGCGTCGACGAAGACGACAGCGACGGCGATCGTTCCCGAGCGAGAACCCCCACTGACAGAATCGTTTTCCGTCTCGGCGACGAGGCCCGAGCGTGAGCCGACAACCGCCGGACCACGTCGGACTCGACGACGAAGCGCTCAAGGCGGTCGCCAACGAGACCCGGCTCCGGATCATCGCGAGCCTCGGGGCGGTCGTCCGAGACGGGCGGTACGGCACCCGACGGTTCTCCGAACTGATGGAGCAGATCGGCCTGTCCGACAGCGGACAGACCACCTATCACCTCGACAAGCTCCGCGAACAGGGGTACGTCGAGCGGACCGAGGAGGGCTACCGGCTGACACTCCGGGGCCTCCGGATCTACCAGTTCGTCCGATCGGGCGTTCTCAGCGGGAGCCCGGCGGTCGGCCCGTTCGAGTTGGACCTCGACCACGAGGAGTGCGGGAAGCCGCTGTCGATCCGGTACGAGGACCACCGCGTGTACGGCGAGTGCGAACACTGCGACGTCGTGATCGAGGGCTCGCCCCTCCGACCGAGCGCGTTCGATCCCGAGCGGCCGGAGTCGCTCCGGGAGGGGATGCGGAAGCAGATGTGGTCGGAGAACTTCGCGCTGACTCAGGGGTACTGTCTGTACTGCGGGGGATCGGTGGACACCGGATTCGACTACCCGTACCGAGGCTCGGACGTCGACGACGCCACCGAGTCGGAGCCGGTGATCCGCTTCAACTGTACCGTCTGTCACTGGTTTCTCACGACGGGCGTCGAGTACGCCGGCTATCTACACCCGGCGGTGGTGTCGTTCTGTCACCGACGGGGCATCGACCTCCGAGAGCACCTGATGCTGAAAGTCCCGATCGAGGTCCAGCGCCCACGGATCCGTTCGGAGGATCCCTGGCGCGTGACCGTCACCTACGCGTACGAGGGCGATTCGATCACGCTCACCTTCGACGACGATCTGACGGTCCACGAGATCGAACGGGAAGCGAGCCCCATAGAGTCCGACGCCTCGCCGTAGTTCGTACCCGACGATTTTTCTACTCCGCCGTCGACATCCGGCGTATGAGAATTCTGCTGGGACTCGGCGCCGGCGACGACTCCCTCCAGGCGCTAGAGCGGACTGCCGAGCGCGCGGTCGAGGCGGGCGACGATCTGACGGTTGCGATCATCGACGACGACGGCGAGCGGTCGGTCGACGACATCGAAGCCGACGTACAGCAGGCCCTCGACGAGCGGGGCCTCACCGCGGAGATCAGGTACCTGGACGCCGACGCCGGGAGCGAACTGGTCGACATCGCCGAATCGGAGGGCTTCGACCGGATCGTCATCGGCGGCGGCACGACCAGTCCGATGGGGAAGATCCAACTGGGCAGTACGGCCGAGTTCGTCCTCCTGAACTCCCACGTCAGCGTGACGCTCGTCCGATGACCCGAGACCGTCTGTTCCCCGACGTGGTGGCCGGGCCGTTCGAGGGACCGCCCCTGACCTTCGAGGACCGCGAGGGCCGCGACATCGAGATCCGCGCGTACGACGGAAGCGACGCGGAGTACGAGGCGCTCGCGTCGATGTACGTGGCGTTCGACCCGGCGGACCGCGCCCAGGGCATCCCGCCGAGCCAGGAGCGACGCATCCGCGAGTGGCTCGACAACATCCTGAGCGGCGACTGCCTCAACGTCATCGCGTGGGACGGCGACGACGCCGCGGGCCACGCGACGCTCGTGCCCGACCAGGACGCCTACGAGCTCGCGATCTTCGTCCTCCAGAAGTACCAGGAGGCGGGGATCGGCACGCGCCTGATGAAGACCCTGCTGGGCTACGGGGCCGAACAGGGCGTCGAGAAGGTGTGGCTCACCGTCGAGCGGTGGAACAGCCCCGCGGTCGGCCTCTACAAGAAGATCGGCTTCGAGGTCAGCGACTCCGAGAGCTTCGAGCTGGAGATGGCGATCCGACTGGCCGACGGGCGCGACGAGGGGGGATGACGGGAAGGCAGAATCGACCGCTCAGACCGACAGCACGGGCTGGCTCGCATACAGGAGCACGTACTCGGCGGCCTTCGCGAGCACCTCGCCGGGATCGCCCGACAGCGGCTCGCGCGGGACGACGAGGAAGTCCGCCGACAGCTCCTCTGCGGTGTCGAGGACGACGCTTCCCGGATGACGGAGCTTCATCTTCGTCGAGAAGCCGTAGGCGACCGAAGTCGAGAGCTCGACGCCCTGCTCGGCGGCGATCGACTCGGCGGACTCCATTATCGCCTCGCCGTCGGCGGCGACCGCCTCGTCGTCGACGCGTCCCTCCTCGATGGCCTTGACGACGTCCTCGCCGAGCACGTGGACGACGTGGACGCCCGCGTCGTACTCGTCGGCGATCGCGGTCGCGTACGTTACCGCCTCCGTCGACTCGTCGCTCGCGTCCACCGGGACGAGCACGAGGTCGACGGACAGCGGCCGGCGGTCAGTCATACTCCCCTCTGTGACGCCCGGCGGCAAAAATCCACATACTATCGGCGCGCCCGCTCCCGACCGCCGCGGCCCGCGGGGATTTATCCCGGACCCCGGCGAATCCGGGGGTATGTTCGAGACCATCGTCATCGCGACCGACGGCTCCGAGAGCGTCAGGCGGGCCGTCGACGTGGCGCTGGACCTCGCCGACCGCTTCGACGCGGCGGTCCACTGCCTCTATGTCATCGACGAGGGCGACGTGGCCTCGTCGCCGGAGCGGCTCCGCGACGAGATGGCCGAGGCGCTCGAAGACCGGGGCACGGAAGCGATCGCGGAGGTCCGCGAGTCGACCGATCGCGAGGTGACCGGCGCGATCGAGGAGGGCCACCCGCCCTCCGTGATCGACGAGTACGCCCGCGAGGTCGACGCCGACGTCGTCGCGATGGGGACCCGCGGCCGACACGGCGAGAACCGATTCCTCATCGGATCGGTCGCCGAGCGCGTGGTCCGGACGTGTCCGGTGCCGGTGCTCACGGTCCGACAGCTCGCCACCGACGAGAGCGACGAGGAGCTGATCGGGACGCCCGAGCAGGCGGGCTGACCGACAGGGCCGGCGGACGCGCCCGCGGAACCACGTCGGTTTTCACCGCGGCTCCCGTCGTCGGGGGTATGGAAGACGAACTCATCGACAGCGCGAGCCTCTCGCTCCCGCGGAAGTCACAGCTTCCGGGGACGGGCTTCTTCTACCCGGACTCCCTGGACGAAGACCGGACCGAAGAGCGGATCGCCGAGGCGGTCGACGGCGCGGAGGCGGTCGTCGTCGCCGACACCGACGCCGACGGGCTGGGCTGTGTCGCGCTCGTTCGGGAGATGTACGACGCCACCCTGGAGTGGGCGACGTTCGAGGAGTCGGTGACAGACCGCGTCGAGCGCTGGGAGCGCGACGAGCCCCTCGACGATGAGAGCGACGAAGACGAGGAGGAGACGGACGAGGCGGCCGCGCGCTCGACGGTCGCGCTCGTCGGCGCGGGGCCATATTCGCTGGACGAGGCGCTCGAACACGTCGCCGAGTACGCGGCCGCGGGGATCGACCTCTACGTCTGCGACATCTGTCCCGACGAGTACGCGTGGATCGAAGACGAGCTCGCCGCCGTCTCCGACCTGGCGGCGTCGGTCGCCTGGTACGACCACCACCAGTGGGACGACGAAACGGCCGAAAAGGTCCGCGAGACCGGCGCCGACCTCGTCGTCGGCGCGTCCGACGAGGAGTGCTCGACCGACGTGACGCTCCGCGAACTCGACTACGACTTCGACGAGCGGTGGACCGAACTCGCGGCCGTCACCCGCGACCACGACCTCTGGCTGAAGGAAGACCCACGGAGCGACGACCTCGCGGATTACGCCTACTGGACAGACCCCGAGGAGTACGTCACCGTCGTCGGCGTCTTCGGCGTCGACCTCCCCGAGGTCGTCGAAGAGTACATCGAACTCCGGCGGGTCGAAAAACAGCAGCTGATCGAGGCCGCCGTCGCCCGCGCGGAACTGAAGTCGGTCGGCCCCTGGACGATCGGCGTCACCTACGGCCGGTGCTCGCAGAACGAGGTCGCCGAGGCGCTGCGCGAGGAGGGCGCCGACGGGGCCGTGATCGTCAAGCCCGCCGGGAGCGCGAGCATCCGCGGCTCCGAGGGGTTCGAGCGCGCCCACGAGGTCGCCCGGAAGGTCAACGGCGGCGGCCACCCGCGCGCCGCGGGCTGCAAGCCCGAGATCTACGACGATATGCTCGATTACGCCCACCACTGGACGACCCAGGGCGCGACCGCGAAGCGGGTGATCCTCCGGGCGTTCGAAGAAGTCGCGGCCGACGTCGAAAGCGAAGCCGAAGAAGAGAGCGAAGCCGACGTCGAAAGCGACGAGTCGTCCGCGGAATAAGAGCGAAGACGGAACAAGAGCGACGGCGCGAACCCTTATATACGAACACGCGGCCAGCCGCGGTGTGGTTTGACGCCAGTCCCGCGCCGGGACGCGGTTGCCCGACACGTCGGCGCGGGAGCGGCCGTGTCGGCTGTTCGCTCTTACTCCGCTTCGGCCGGCTCGGACTCGCCGGGCTGGACGCCCGTCTCTCCCTCCGCGCCGACGACCCACTTGTCCGAGTAGCTCGCGCCGCAGGCGCAGTGTGCATACGCGTGGACCACGTCGCCGCGCTCGTAGAGGCCGCCGACCTCCTCGTTTTGCGCCTCCGAGAAGGCGAAGATGAACTCCACCTCGTGAGCGTCCGCCCCGTCAGCGTCGGCCTCGTCTCCGGCGTCGCCGTCCTCCCGCGCCGGACACTCGCCGCCGTCCAGCGATCGGGAGATGTGGCCCCGCCGTTCCATCGCGCCGCGGGCGAACTCCATCGCGTCCATCCCGGTGCCCGCGGAGAACGCCCGCCGGCCGTCGTCGCCCGGGACCACGAGCACGTAGCCGTTCTCGACGGTCTCGCCCATCTTCGGGAGCTTGTGCTGGCTGTCGAGGTACGACTCCGTGAGGAACAGCGCGACGTCGTCGTGGCGCTCGCCCGCGAGGAACGCCTCGAGTTTGCTCATAGGGTCGAGACGGCGCGGAGCGGTAAAAGGAGGCTGGAATCCGCCGCCGCGTCAGTGTCGCGTCGCTCGGGCCTCTCGGACGTCGGCCCCGTCGCGGACCTTGTCCTCGCAGTTGGGGCAGACGCGCGGGTTCTCCATCCCGTTCGGGGCGAACACCCGGACGTACTCCGCGGTGACGAACGAGCCGCAGTTCTCGCATGTCGGCATCGCCAGCCGGTTTGTAGTGAACGAAAATAATATTTAGGGCGAGGGGCGGCCGCCTCCGGCGGGCGATCCGTCGCTGACGCCGACGACCGTCGCTCGCTGAAGCGGGGACACGGGCGGAGAGCCGCGCTACTCGTCGGGGTACTTCGGCTCCCGGCGCTCGGCGCGGTCGAGCGCGCGCTCGATCACGTCGCGGACGGAGTCTGCTTCGCCCACCGGGTCCGCGCGGTAGACGTCGCCGTGGCCCGCGTACAGCGCCTCCACCGTCTCCGGCAGCCGGTCCAGCAGCCGCCGGAGGCTCTCGATGAGCTCCTCGCGGGACTGGCCGGGCATATCCGTCCGGCCGAAGCTCCCGTCGTCGAAGGCGCCGTCGTTGTAGACGACGACGTCGCCGCTGAAGACGCGCGTCTCGCCGACGAGCGACACGTGGTCGTCGGCGTGGCCGGGCGTGTGGACGACCTCGTAGGCCTCGCCCGCAAGCTCGATCGTCTGTCCGTCTTCCAGCGCCGCGGTTCGGCGCGGGTGGTCGCCGTAGGCGTAGAGGTCGGCGTCGAACCGATCGAGAACGGCGTCCAGTTCGCCCACGTGATCGCGGTGCTGGTGTGTCAGGACCACCGCGTCGAGGTCGTCGACGTGGTCGGCGACGACGTCCTCGACGCCCGGCATCGTGCCCGCATCGACCAGCGCGGACGACTCGCCGGCGAGCAGGTACGCGTTGCAGGTGAACTCCTCGGCGCTCTCGGTGACGGTGTGGATCTCCATACCTCCCGATTCGAAGCCGCGGCGAAAAAGGCTCTGGCGGCGCGGTCGGCGGGGCCTCCCAGTCACCGGATTCGGTCTCGGACCTGCGTGTGTTTTTTACCGCTGCCGACGGTATCTATCCGTGTATGGGATTTGGGAGCTACGACGAGTCCGAACAAGAGAACCAGGACTTCGATACCGATCTCGAAGACGACGACGGCGTCGCTACCTCCCAGGCGGACCACCGGGGAGACGTAGAGTTCGAAATCGGGGCATCGAACGACGAACTCCTGGATCGGCTCAAAGACATCAAAGAGGAGTGACGACCCGAACCGCGCGACCGGGGGTGTCGCCGTCGCCGGACGAACGGCGGGGCCGACAGCGGAACGTCGGCGCGGCCGGCGGGGGCTGACTCGCAGGTGAAGCCGGGCACGCGAGCGCTCGGCATCGCGGAGTCGACCGACGAGGCCAGCGGCCGCTGTGTCTTCTGCGGCGCGGTCGTCCGCGCCGACCGGACGGTCGACGGCGTCGGGTTCGCGACGGCGACCGTCGGCGGTCTCGACGCCACCGACGCCGTCTGCGACGTCGTCGATCGAACGGCCCGCGAGGACGTCCAGTACGTGTTGCTCTCGGGCGTCGCGCCCGCGTGGTTCAACCTCGTC
Organism: Halobellus sp. MBLA0158; assembly: GCF_041477585.1. NCBI lineage: Archaea > Methanobacteriati > Methanobacteriota > Halobacteria > Halobacteriales > Haloferacaceae > Halobellus > Halobellus rubicundus. The sequence continues at coordinate 547,973 of NZ_JBGNYA010000001.1, read as the reverse complement.
GACCTTGAGGCGGTCGTCGACGCCGCCGACCGGCCGGTCTGTGCCGTCTCCTACGAGGACAGCCCGGGGCTCGAGACCGCGCTCCGCGAGCACTTCGACGGCGACGCGCGCGACGCGCGGCTCGGCGTCTACGAGGGGTTGCCGCCGCGCCGGGAGATGGAGGTGAACGGCGAGATGGTGTTCGTGCGGAGCCTCGGGCTCGACGGTGACGACGCCGAGCGTGTCGTCCGCGGCTTCACGCCCGCGGGCGGTCGCCCCGAGCCTCTGCGGGTCGCGCGCCTCGCCGCCCGCGGGGCCCGGGAGTGGCGCGCCCGCGACGACCGCGAGGGAGACGAAGACGGCGAGGACCGTCACGGGTAAGTCGCGCCCGGTCGCCTCTCCGATATGACCCAGGATGGAGGCGGCGACGCCGACGGCGGGGACGCGACCGTGCGGACCGACGGGCCCGACGTCGCGGCCTGCGAGCGGTGTCCCGACCTGGTCGCGTCGCGCTCGCGGATCGTCAACGGGGTCGGCCCCGACGACGCCGAGCTGGTGTTCCTCGGCGAGGCGCCCGGCGCCAACGAGGACGCGGAGGGCGAGCCGTTCGTGGGACGCTCCGGGAGCGTCCTCGACGAGGCCCTCCGAGACGCCGGGCTCGCCCGCGCCGACGTCCGGATCACGAACTGCGTGCGCTGTCGCCCGCCGGAGAACCGCGATCCCAGGAGCGGCGAGCTCGCGAACTGCCGCGGTCACCTCGAACGCGAACTCGACGCCGTCGATCCGGAACTGCTCGTGACGCTCGGGAAGGTGCCCTCAGAGCACCTGCTGGACCGGTCGGTGGCCGTCACGAACGAGGCGGGCGACGTCGTCGACGCTCGGGTCGGCGACCGGAGCTACCGGACCGTGATCTCCGTCCACCCGGCGGCGACCCTCTACGACGGGAGTCAGCGCGAGACGTTCTTCGAGACGATCGCCCGCGCCGCCGACATCGCCGGCGTCGGAGAGGGCGGCGGCGGGCAGTCGAGCCTCGGAGAGTTCTAGTCGCGGGGCTTTCCGACGCCGAGCCACTTCTTCGGGTCGAAGAGGTCGCGTACGGCCTCGACGAGGCCCTTGCCGGAGTGTTCGCCGGGGCGGAGCCGAGCCCGGATCCGCGAGGAGATCAGCTCGATCCCGAGGACGACGATGAACACCATGATCAGGCCCGCGGCGGTCTGTCTGAACTGGAAGAGGTCCTGGCTGTTCCGGATCATCAGCCCGAGGCCGCCGGCGCCGACGACGCCGAGCGAGATGGCGATCCGGGTGTTGATCTCCAGGATGTACAGCGTCCAGGCGATGAACGAGCGCGACACCTGACTCAGCATCCCGAAGCTCACCGTCTGTGTGCCCGACGCGCCGGTCGATCGGATGGCCTCGATCGGCCCCTCGTCGATCTCTTCGAGGTCGTCGGTGAACAGGCGGCCGAGGTTCCCGATGCTGTCGGTGCCGATCGCCAGCACCGCGGTGATCTGGCTCGGCGGGCCGATCGGGATGTAGAGGAAGATCCAGACGATCGCGGGGATCGCGCGGATCGCGCTCAGCGTGCCGCGGAAGATGAAGTTGAAGGGAAACGGCGTGACGCGTTCGCTCCCCAGGACGCCGAGGATCAGCGCCCCGGGGAACGCGAGCACGGTGCCCATAAAGCCGAGCAGCAGCGTCACCAGGCTGGCCTTCACGAGCGACAGCCGCGGCGAGCCGAAGCTCTGGAAGATCGGCGCGCCCCAGTTCCGGAAGCTCGCCGGGATCGCCTGGAGCCCGGTGATGTCGTTGTCCTTCGTGTAGATGGTGAAGTTCTGGAAATCGGGCGGGAAGAAGCCCTGCGCGATGAAGTCGTACATCGCGGGGAACCGCCCGGCGACCACGCCGGCCTGGAAGCCGATGAAGCCGAATCCCCAGTAGGTCACGCCGACGACGGCGCCGAGGATCGCCAGCCACAGCAGATAGCGGAGGCGCCGCAGCCGGTCCAGCGAGCGGAGCTTCTCCCGGACGTCGGAGCCGGCGGAGCCGGCGGATTCGGAGCTCACGTTCCGTCACCTCCGTCGGCGGCGGCGTTCGCTCCGGGCGCTCCGGACGGCACCGAATCGGTGCCCGTCGGGTCGTTCTTGAGCGACTCGTCGCCGGCCTCGCCGCCGTAGTAGATTCGGTCCATCTCTTCCATCGTGAGGTCGTCGGCGTCGCCGTCGAAGATCACTTCGCCGTCGCGGATCCCGAGGAAGCGGTCGCCGAACTCGCGGGCGATGTTCACCTGGTGGAGACTCGTCACCGTTGTGAGGTCCTGTTCGGTCGCGGCCTTCTTGAGATAGCGCATCACCTCGCGGGCGGCCTTCGGGTCGAGGCTGGCGACCGGCTCGTCGGCGAGCAGGATCTCGGGCTCCTGGACGAGCGCACGGGCGATCCCGACCCGCTGCTTTTGGCCGCCGCTCATCGACTCCGCGCGTTGGCCGGCCTCGTCGAGCAGCCCGACGGTCTGGAGCGACTCCAGGGCGGTGGTCTTGTCGTGGTCCGAGTGCAGACCGAGGAGGCTACGCAGCAGGCCGTTTCGGGACAGCGCCCCCGTGAGGGCGTTGCCGAAGGCGCTCTTGCTCTCGATGAGGTAGTGTTCCTGGAACACCATCCCGACCTCGCTCCGGTTCCCGGAGATCTCCGCGCCGCCGATCCGGACCGTTCCCTCGGTCGGATCCGTGAGGCCGTTCAGCACCCGGAGCATCGTCGACTTGCCCGCTCCCGACGGCCCGAGCAGGATGACGAACTCGCCTTCCGAGATGGTGAACGACACGTCGTCCAGCGCGACGGTGTCTTCCCCGTATACTTTGGTGACGTTCTCGAATTCGATTGTGGGCATCTGTCAGTGGTGGGTGGATGGAGGCCCGGTGGCCCGAAAAACGACGCGGATGTAGCCGGGCGGCCGGGTCGAGCGATTACTCGAAGATGTCGGTGCCGACGCCGAGTTCGTTCGCAACGTCGATGACGGACTGGTAGCGGTCCTGGGAGGCCTCGCGGACGTCGCCGAACCAGAGGTCGTCGTCGGTGCCGTCCTCGCCGTCCTGGCCGTAGTAGATGCTGTCGGGCCCTTCGAGGATCGACTGCTGCAAGGCGGTCTTGGCCTCGTCGCTCAGTTCCGGCGAGACGACGAGCGGGGCGCGCGGCAGCCCGTTGTCCTCGTGGAGGGTCGTAGCGACCTCCTGCCAGTCCTCGGGCGCGGGCCCGGTGCTTGTGTCGCGGACGAAGCCGCCCATCGCGGCGGCGTCGACCTGGCCCTGTTCGAGGAGGGTGTAGGACCCGACGTGGCCGCCGGCGAACCGCGCGTCGAACTCGGCCTGCGAGCCGTTCCCTTCGGGGAGCTCGCCGACGTCGAGGCCGCCCTGCGTGGACATGCTGTACAGGGGGTACAGGCAGCCGCTCGTCGACAGCCGGTCGGAGAAGGCGACGGTCTTGCCCGAGAGGTCCGACAGCTCCGTGATGTCGCTGTCGTTGGGAGTGGCGATGATGCTCGTGTACTCCCAGCTGCCGTAGCCGTACCGCTGGAGGATGATCTCCGCGTTGCCGGTCTTCACGCCGAGCGCGGCCGCGAACGGTCCGGTCTCGGCGATGTCGGTCGTGCCCTGGCCGAGCGACTGGATGATGGCGCTGTAGTTGCTGCCGACGGTCCCTTCGACCGCCAGACCCTCGGGAACGTCGTGGTTTTCCCGTAGGTAGCTCCCGATGTGGTCCATGAAGGGCGCGTACTGGACCTCAAGGTCCTCCTGGGGGACCGACGGCGAGATGCCGAAGTTGACCGTGTCGTCGCCGCCGAAGGTCATCCCCGCGGCCGGCGTCGCGGTCTGTGTCGCCGTCGCCGTATCGGTCTCTCCATCGGATTCGGTACTTCCGCCGCCACTCGAACCGCCGCTACACCCAGCGATGAGTCCGGCGACCCCGACGGCCCCCGCGGACTTGAGAAACGCACGTCGTTTCGTCATACGATCATATGGAACTACTGTATCAGCCGCATAAAGATTCTGATTCCACAATATATAGCCAAACAGTGACGAATAAAATCAACAGTGATCCGGGAGGTAATCGAGAGTGTCGGAAGCGATTTCACCCGCCCCCTCGAAGTGGTCGTATGAGCGCTCAGACGGTAGCGGAGGTCGTCCTCGTCGACTACGGACTCGGAAACCTCCGTAGCGCACAGCGCGGGCTCGAACGCGCCGGCGCCGCGGTCGAGATCACCGACGACCCCGACGACTTCGCGGCCGCCGACGGGATCGTGCTCCCGGGCGTGGGCGCGTTCAGCGAGGGGATGGAGAACGCGGGGCCCTTCCGCGAACCGCTCGCCGCCGCCGCCGACCGGGGCCAGCCGATCTTCGGGATCTGCCTCGGGATGCAGATGCTCCTCACCACGAGCGAGGAGGCCGACCACGCCGGCCAGGGCCAAGTGGAGGGGCTCGATTTCGTCCCCGGGACGAACGTCCGGTTCGAGCGCGACCGGAAGGTGCCGCACATGGGCTGGAACGAACTGCGTATCGAGCGCGAGCACCCGATCGTCGAGGGAGTCGACGGGGAGTACGCCTACTTCGTCCACTCCTACTACGCCGAGCCGGACGACCCCGACGCCGTGGTGGCGACCGCCGACTACGGCGTGTCGTTCCCGGCGGTGATCGCCAACGAGGCGGGCAACGTCTTCGGCACGCAGTTCCACCCCGAGAAGTCCGGCGAGACCGGCCTGCGGATCCTGCGGAACTTCGTCGAGTACTGCGCCGAGCGGTAACCGTCCCACGCCGCCGGAGCGGCGGGGCGCGTCCCCGACGGGCTTTTAGGATCCCTCGGAGTAGACGGCCCTATGCAGGTAGTCACGCTGGGCCCCGAAGGAACGTACTCCCACCGCGCCGCCAGCGCCGTCTCCGACGACGTGGTCTTCCGCGAGTCGGTCTCGGCGATCGTGGCCGCCGTCGACGCCGGGAAGTTCGAGCGGGGCGTCGTGCCCATCGAAAACAGCATCGAGGGCAGCGTCACCGAGACGCTCGACGCCATCGCCGACTCCGACATCGCCGTGACCCAGGAGATCGTCACGCCGATCCGCCACGCCCTCCTCGCGCAGTCCCCCAACTTCGAGACGGTCGCCTCCCACTCCCAGGCGCTCGCGCAGTGCCGCTCGTACCTCGAACGCGAGTACCCCGACGTCGACCTGGAGGCGGTCACGAGCACCGCGAAGGGCGTCGAGTACGCCCGCGATGACCCCACCGTCGCCGGGATCGGCCACCCCGGCAACGCCGGCGACGACCTCGTCGTCGTCGCCGAGGACATCCAGGACCGCTCTTCGAACTCGACGCGCTTTTTCGTCGTCGCGCCCGCCAGCGAGCGCTCGCAGGGCGGCGGCAAGTCGACGGTCGTCGTCTACCCGAACGCGAACTATCCGGGGCTCCTCCTCGAACTGCTGGAAGCGTTCGCCGAGCGGGACATCAATCTCTCGCGGATCGAATCGCGCCCGAGCGGCAACCGCCTCGGCGACTACCTCTTCCACATCGACTTCGAGGCCGGCCTCTACGAGGACCGCGCGAAGGAGGCGCTCGAAGAGGTCGAAGAGATCGCCGCCGACGGGTGGGTGAAGCGGCTCGGCTCCTACGACCGCCAGCACGTCGTCGACTGAAGTCCAGAATCCGGCACTTTCGGCGCCCGAGCGTGCGATCTGCGCGCATACGTCCGTCTGTATTTATTATCTCAGCGCGCCTCCTGGTGGTCGGTGAATTTACAATGATGAAGCGTTCCCCCGGTTTCGACGAATTCGCGTTCGATGACCTCTTCGCGCGGATGTCCCGACAGTTCGAGGAGATGAGCAGCCAGCTCGACGGCCCCCGATCGTTCGGCCGCGAGATGGCGATCGACCTCCGCGAGGAGCCCGAGGCGTTCGTCGCGGTCGTCGACCTCCCGGGCTACGAGAAGGACGACATCGAGATCACGGTCGACGACCGGATGCTGACGATCGAGGCCGCGCGCGAGGCCGACGAGGCCGACGAACGCGACCACTACGTCCACCGCGAGCGCCGCTCGCAGTCGGCGCACCGCTCGATCCGACTCCCCGGTGAGGTACGCCCCGACGGCGCCTCGGCGGGCTACAACAACGGCGTCCTCACCGTGTCGCTCCCCAAGCTCGTCGTCGACGACGACGAGTCCCACCGGATCGACATCGAGTAACGCCGCTTCGTCCCGGAGCGCCCGCCAGGTCGGCTTTTTCGGCATTCGAGAATTGGTACTATCGGTACAATTGGACCGGACTTACACGCCCTCGCGGGCGACGTACAGCGTCTCGCCTTCGGGGAGCGACTCGGTGTCTACGGGAATCGCCGGCGAGTCGTAACCGAGCGTCGTGAACAGGAAGTCGGCGTCGACCGCGCGGGCGACGTTTCGTGTTGGGCGGTGGAGCTCCGGCGGGAGATTCAGCCCGTAGACCAGGGCGGCCTCGTAGGACTCGCCGGGGTGGTCGCGCTCGCCGGCGGCGACGACGTCGTCGCGGACGAATCGGAGCGACGACGGAACTCCCAGTTCGTCGGCCGCGGCGACGTCGGTGACGGTGACGTCGACCCCCGCCTCGGCGAGCGCGACCGCGACGTCGGGACGGCGACCGACGCCGATCTCGACGGCCGACCCGTAGGTCGAAAATCGGCCGACGAGGGCGTTCTCACGCGGCGTATTCACGGCGGGATATTTATCAGTCCACCCCCCATAAGCCCTGCTATGCTCGTCGACATCGTGCCGATCGGGGACCTCTCCGCGCAGGTCAAGCGCGAGGCCTCGGCCGCGCTTCGAGGGGTCTACGATTGCGACGTGACGGTGCAGGAGGAGCAGTCGATCCCCGACGGCGCGTTCGACCGGAGCCGGAATCAGTACCGGGCCGAGCAGTTCATCGAGCTGGCGAGCCGGGTCGGGACGGGCGAGAAGAACATCGGCATCACCTCCCAGGACCTCTACTACCGGCGGCGGAACTACGTCTTCGGCCTCGCGTACCTGAACGGCAACGGCTCCGTGATCTCCACCCACCGGCTCCAGACGTCCTCGGACGGCGGAATCACGACCAAGCCTCAGTCGGAGGTGTTCGCCGACCGGGTCCGCAAGGAGGTCGTCCACGAGATCGGCCACACTCTCGGCCTGGAGCACTGCGACAACAGCAAGTGCGTGATGTCGTTCTCCCCGACGGTCCGCGAGGTCGACGTCAAAGAGGAGAACCTCTGTGGGACCTGCAGCCAACTGCTCTACTGATCGCCGCTCTCCGACTGCCCGGCGTATCGGCCGGCAGTCATCCGGCGCTCGTCTGTGCTGTGACTAACTACTATACCGCTTCCGGTCCAAGTCCGAGGAGTGATGCAGTACCTCGTCGCCGTCGACGGTTCGGAGTCGAGTACCGAGGCGCTCGAACACGCGCTCGACGTCGGTGAGCGGGCCGACGCGTCCCTCGTCGTCGCGTACGCGGTCGAGCCGCGCGTGCTCGTCGAGGACGCCGAAGCGGAGGCGCCGACCCACTCCGAGGTGGGCGAGCGGATCTACACCGAGGACATCGAGGTCGCCGAGCGCCGGGGCCAAGAGGTCCTCGACGACGCCCGGGAACGGGCGGCCGACGCCGACGTGGACGTCGAGACGACGCTCCTCTACGGCGACCCGGTCGAGAGCATCGTCGAGTACGCCGACGAGGAGGCGATCGACGGCATCATCGTCGGCCACCGCGGGCTTTCGGGCCGCGTCGAGATCGTGGGAAGCGTCGCCAAGGGACTGGTCGAGAAGGCGACCGTCCCCGTGACGGTCGTGAAGTGAGCGATCACACCGACGCGTTCTGTTTCAGCTGTGATATCCAGAGATGAGAATATACTGCGTCAATATAGCCCCATAGTGCGGAATTTAGGTGAATTACTGATTTCTCGGATTCAGATATCGTGTGTGATAATCAAGGGCGAGCATATAACAGGGAGTCCGACCTACGAGGTGGTATGAGTGACAAGAAATCGTCGCACGCGGAAACCAGCGTCTCCGCCGGGGTGCTCCTCGTCGGATTCGGCGTCGGGACGTGGCTTCTGCACTACGCCGTGGGGGTGTTCACCAGCTGGGGTTGGGCGGCGGCGATCGGAAGCGTCTGGGTCATCCTGGGGACGCTACTGCTGTTTTCGGACGTCCGCGTCTACCAGTTCGACCGCTCGCCGACGGAACAACTGCTGATCGACGGCGACGAGTACTGAGGTAGGGCCGACGGCTCAAGTGATTACTCTCGTTTCTTAGCACCGAACGCCGTCACCGGGAGTGGCGTTCGCGGTAAACAGTGAGAGTGATCGCTATCAGTTGGTCGCGATCGGCGCGACGTCGTCGACCGCATCGAGGAGCTGCTGTTTGTGTTCGACCGCCAGGCCGAGGGTGAGGACGCCGCCGTACAGCGCGATCGCGAGCCAGCCGTAGCCGATGAGCGCCGTTCCGACCGCGGTGATCGCCCCGGTCACCCACGCCACCGTGAGAACGGCCCACACGGCGAGCAGCCCGGCGTAGAGATTCAGCGGCGCCCCGCTCAGCGAGTGGTCGTTGAACCGTCGAATGTGCCGGCGGTTCTCGGCGACCCGGAAGAGCTGGAAGTCGCCGTGGACGCGCATCCCGGTCATCGTGACGCCCAGGACGAATCCGACCGCCGCGATGGTGAGCCACCCGTAGCCGATAGTCGCGGGGTCCATCCGGATGTCGGTCGCGATCCAGACGAGCGACCAGCCGGCCCAGACGACCGCGGCGATGCCGTATCCCCTGTATACCTGTCGAACGCCTCGCGCGAGTCCCATACAGGTGTATCTCGGGAGACATATCATAAAGCTTGAGGTCGACGGCATCGAGCCCCTGAGAGACTCGGGTCATAGTAATTACTCTCACTGTTTACTGCCGAACGCCGTCACTGGGGTGGCGTTCGGCGGTAAGGGACGAGTGTAATCACTATCAGTCGACGCGTATCGCGCGCCTGAAGGCCGCGCCGACCACGAGGGCGAGGACGGTTAGGTATGCGAGACTGAACCACAGATTCGCCGGCCTCACGCGCGCGGTCAGCGCGGCGTCGAAGGCCAGTTTCATCGGGAAGTGGCCGGGGAGAAGCGGCGCGAGGACGTGCGTCTCGTCGGTCAGCGGGCTCTGGGCGAGAAACAGGTCGAGGAACGGGCCGAACATCAGGACGTAGATCCCCGCGAGCCGGTTCAGCGCGAGGCCGACGAGCGCCCCGACGCCGCCGTACAGCAGACCGACGAGGAAGGTCGCGAGCAGGTACCACAGGCCGCGCTCGACCGACGCGACCGTCGACAGGACGCCGACGGAGACGACGCTGCCCGCGGCGGCCGCGAGCACCAAGACGCCGGCGCGGGCGGCGACGATCTCGGAGGCGTCGGCGCCGACGAGCGCGAGCCGGCCGTCGACTGCGCTCGCGGACTGCATCAGGAACAGCCCGGCCGCCCCGCCGACGAACGCGGCGGCCATCGGCGTCGTCAGGACCGTCGTGAGCGTCGCCATCTCGACGGACATCGCGCCCTGAACGGGGACCTCGACCGCGGCTCGGCTCTCCGGCATTACCCAGGCGAAGACCAGAATCAGGTATACCGGGAGGAACGCCAAGAGCGCGAGCAGGACCGGCGTCCGCGCGTACTCGCGGACGCCCATCTCGAAGGCCGTCCGGAGCGTGCTCATCTCGTCTCACCCCCGGCACCGGCGAGCACGGTGTAGACGAGGACGGTCGTAGCGAGGACGACGAGGCCGTAGGTGCCGGCGGCGACGAGGTCGACGAGGTCCGGGGCTCGGCCGTCGACCGCGGCTCGGAACACCTGATGCGGGTAGTGGAGCGGGAAGAGCTTCGTCGCCGCCGCGTCGGTCGCCATCACGCCGCTCGCGAGCGCCTCGTCGACGTCGACGACGAAGATCAGCGCCAGCGACCCTTCGAGTTCGCGGGGGAGGACCGTCCCGATCAGCATCCCGACGAGCCCGTAGAGTCCGCCGACGAACGCCAGCGTCAGGAACCCCAACGCGAGGGACTCGACCTCGGTGCTCGTCGCCAGCACGGCCAGCGAGAGCGCGGCGGTGACGACGGCGGCGAGACAGACCGCGGCCAGCCGGGAGGCGAAGAGCACCGGCGTCGGAAAGCCCGCGAGCGAGAGCCGCTCGTCGGCGCGCTGGGCGCTGATCACCTGAAAGAGCCCGATCACGCCCGGGAGGAACGCGGCGACGAAGAGCGCTCCGGCGGTGGCGCCGAGCGCCTCCGGGTCCGTCGTCATATACGGGAGCCGCGGGAACGCCGACAGCACCGACTCGTAGCTCGTGATGACGACCGGCGGCAGCGCGAGGATGAGGGCGAGGTTGATCGGCTCGCGGACGAACTCCCTGATCGCCGCGCCGAGGCCGACCCGCAGTCGCTCGCCCGCGCGGGCGTCCGCCGTCATCGTATCCCCTCCGCGCCGGCCTGGCTCGATCCCTGGTCCGTCACGTCGCTGAGCGTGCCGTCGGCGAGTTCGAGGATGCGATCGAACCGCTCCTGTTCGTTGATCAGGTGCGAGATGATCGCCACCGCCGTCCCGCGCTCTCTGAGCTCTTCGGTGAGGTCCCAGAAGGCGAGGTAGGTCTCCCAGTCGAAGCCCGTGTAGGGCTCGTCTAAGAGGAGCACGTCGGGGTCGTGCATCAGGGCGATCGAGAGGTTCACCTTCTGGCGATTGCCGCCCGAGAGCCGGTCGATCCGGTAGTCGAGGAACGCCTCGAAGTCCAGCGTCTCGGCGAGGCGGTCGCGGGCGGCTTCGATCTCCGAACGGTCCATCCCGTAGCCCTCGCCGAACAGCCGGAAGGTCTCCGCGACGGTGAGCCGGTCGTACAGCAGTTCGTCCTGGGGGCACCAGCCGATGCGTCCGTTGACCGTCACGGAGCCGTCGTCGGCGTCGAGCGCGCCCACCAGGATCTTCATCAGCGTCGACTTGCCCGAGCCGTTGCCGCCCACGATGCCGACGACCTCGCCGCGCCGGATGGCGACGCTCGCGCCGGTCAGCACCTCGATATCGCGGCCGAAGGGGAGCTTAGAGGAGTAAGTCTTCGCCAGGTCGGACCCCCGGAGGACGACCTCCGCGTTGGGTCCACCGGACTCGTCCGATCCGGACTCTCCGCCGGATTTACGCTTCGGTGAGTCGGCGGCGCCCCCGATCATCGCTCGTACCACCACCACGCGCCGCCGAGAGCGGCGAGGGCCGCCGCGCCGACGCCGACGATCGGGAGAAGTCGGGTCGCACCGCCGGCGTCCGAGATCGTGACCGGGACGTAGTACCCGTCGTAGGTGACGCGCTCGTCGTCGGGCGTGTCGGCGGTCACCGCGAGCGGGATCGCATCGCGCGTGGGGACACCGTCCTCGGGGGTCGTCAGCTCGAAGGTCATCGTCGTGCTCTCGCCCGGCGCCAGGGAGTCGACGTAGCTCGTCGGGTTGTCGCTCTCGTAGGGATCCTCGACGGCCAGTCGGGCGCGGACGTCGGTGAGCCGCTCGTCGCCGACGTTCCGCACGCGGACCCGGACGGCGTTCGCGGCGTCGATGCCGAGGGTGGCGTTCACCGGCTCGACGGCGAGCGTCGTCGGCTCGGCCGCGGGTCGCACGCCGACCGGGCCGACGCGCTCTGTCGCCCGGTCGCCGTCGGCGTCGCGGTAGCCGACCGAGACCGGAAGCGAGTAGTTCCGCGGCTCGGCCGCCTCCGTGGCCCGAAGCTCGTACGTGACGGTCCGGCGTTCGCCGGGGGCCCAGTCGCCGAGGAAGCGCGTGGCGTTCGCCCCGCCGGCCACGCGGAGGTGACGGGGCGATCCGACCGTGACGGTCGCGTCGGTCACCGCCAGGGGACCGTCGTTGCGGAGCGTCAGCGAGACGGTGCCGTCCTCGCCGACCGCGACGTCGCGCTCGGTGGCGACGACGCGGAACGTCTGCTCGGGGCGGGGAACCACGCCGAGGCCGAGTCGGTCGGATTCGACGGCGACGCCGTCGTCATCCTCGAAGGTCGCGACAGCGGTGACTGCGTGCCGCTCGACGGCGGCGTCGGGCGCGGCGGCGACCTGGTACGAGAGCGTGCGCGTCTCTCCGGGGGCCCAGTCGCCCGCGAAGCGGCTGGCCTCGGCGGTGCCGCCGAACCGGAGCGCCGGGGCCTCGGAGGCGAGCCGGACGCGCGTCGCGTTGGCCGCCTCCGAGCCGACGTTCCGCATCGTCACGTTCACCGTCCCGACGGAGCCGACGCGGACGTCGGCGTCGGTGGCGACGACCGCGAACGCCGCCCGGTCGTCGACCTCGACGCTGAGGTCGAAGTGCCGGGTCCTGGTCCGCTCGACGTAGCGAGTGTCGGTGCCGCCGGTGTCGATCGTCCCGTAGTACTCGTAGGTCGCGGTGAGATCGAGCGCGTACGTTCCCGGCGCCGCGTCCTCCGGAACGGTGACGTCGAAGCCGATTCGCGCCTGGTCGCCCGCGCGGAGCCGGCCGATCGATCGACTCCCGGTGTCGATCTCGATCGGCGCGCCGCCGGCGTCGAGCGAGACGTCGACGCCCCGGGCCGTCGTGGCCATCTCGTCGAGAGCCGGGCGTTCGCCGCTCCGGAGCGTACCGTCGTTGGTGACGGTGACGCGGAGAGTCGTCTCCGACCCGGGGACCACGGTGTCGTCCGGGAGGGAGGCGTGCAGTTCGGGGCTGCCGCGGACCTCGGCCGCCGCCCCGACCGAGAACAGCGAGCCGACGAGCAGGAGGGCCAGAGCGAGCCGCTTCATCGGGGTTCACCTCCGGCGCTCGGGAGGGCATCGATCCGCCGCGTGCGGGACGATCCCGCGGAGACTGTATTCATCATATTCGGTGTGTTCCGAATATTCTGTTCGATAAGATTTAGTATTTTCGGGAGTTACCGAATATTATGAACGAAGGTGCCGACGACGCCGGCACGGCCCGCGACGACCCGGTCGAACAGGCGCGCGAGGAAGTCATCCAGGCCCTAGAGCGGAGCGCGGAGGTGTACGGTCTGAATCAGAGCTACGGCCGGCTCTACGGCGTCCTCTTCTTCGAGAACGAACCGCTCTCGCTCGACGAACTGGTCGAAGAGAGCGGGTACGCCAAGTCGACGGTCAGCACCGCGATGCAGAAGCTGAACCGACTCCACCTCGTCCACCGGCGGTCGGTCCCGGGCGAGGGGAAGAAGGCGTTCTACGAGGCCGAGACGGACTTCTGGCACGTGGTCCAGAAGTTCCTCCAGCACGAGGTCCGCCGCGAGATCGACGTGATGACGCGGGCGCTCGATTCGGCCGCCGACCGCCTCGACGGCGTCGACGACGAGCAGGCGCAGGCGGACCTCGAACGGATCGAGTCCCTCCGAACGATGTACGACCGGAGCGAGCGGCTGCTGGACATCCTCACGAGCAGTTCGATCGACCGGCTGACGGGGCTCCTCGAACGGCTGCGTCGCGACTGAGTCGGAGAGAACCGCGGGCGAGGGCTCGACGGGCCGAGGACTCAAGGCGCTCGGTCGAGACCACTCGGACGTGACACTCCAGGACAGCGTCGCCCTCGTCACGGGGGCCAGCTCGGGAATCGGCGAAGAGACGGCGCACGCGCTCGCCCGCGAGGGCGCGGACGTCGCAGTCGCGGCGCGGCGTCGCGAGCGGCTCGACGCCCTCGCCGACGACCTCGAAGCCGCGCACGGCGTCGAGACGCTCGTCGTCCCGACGGACGTCCGCGAGGAGGACCAGGTCGAGGCGATGGTCGCAGAGACCGTCGAGACGTTCGGCCGCCTCGACGTCCTCGTGAACAACGTCGGCGTCGGCGTCGGCAGCGACGTCGAGGAGCTCTCGACCGAGGACTACCGCCTGATGATGGAGACGAACGCCGACGGCTACTTCTTCGCAACCCGGGCGGCGATCCCGCACCTCCGGGAGACCGAGGGCAACCTCGTCTTCGTCGGCAGTTTCGCCGGCCAGTACCCCCGGCCGTTCAATCCGGTCTACGCGGCGACGAAATGGTGGGTCCGCGGCTTCGCCCACAGCGTCGAGGGACAGGTCGGCTCGGACGGGATCGGCGTCAGCGTCGTCAACCCCACCGAGGTCCGAACCGAGTTCGGCAGCGAGTCCGGCGAGACCTTCGAGGAGCGCTTCGAGCCCGGCGAGGTGACAGAGCCCGAGGAGGTCGCCGAGGCCATCGCCTTCGCCGCCGCGCAGGACCGCTCGACCGTCCACGAGATCGACCTCTACCGGCGCGACAAGTTCGACGGCTGGTAGGTCACTCCGCCGAGTCCGGCTCCTGTGGCCCACCGTCCGCCGGCTCGCTCTCACCGCCGGATTCGCGCATCGCGTATCTGACCACGATATCGACGCCGCGTGCGACCTCGATGCCGCCGTAGTAGACGCCGACGAGCGAGACGAGGACGCTCACGACGACGCCGAACGGGCCGAAGAGCACGGCCGCGAGCGAGCCGAGCCCGGAGATGACCGCGAAGTACGCCGCGCCGACGGCGAAGCGGTAGGCGGCGTCGCGGTGGGGCTGTGCGGTGGGCGGCGGGGAGGGAACCATACGGGCGTTTCGCCAACGCCGGTGATAACTGTTCAGCCGGGTCGTTCTTCAGTCGGGGCGTTCCGGCGACGTCTCGCCCTCTCCGACTCCGTCGGCCACTCGACCGGCCACGCGGGCGCGGACGAGATGGTCGCGCCGTCGCGCCGAGAAGACCGCGGCCGCGCTCGTCGCGGCCCGGTCGTCGCGGTCGAACGCCAGCCCCGGATAGTCGACGTCGGCGAGCAGCAGCGGTTCGGGCGGCGCCGGCGGCACCCCGTCGGGGCCGTTGAGCGCCTCGGGGCCGAGCAGGTCGTCGACCCACGCGGTCCCCCGCTCGCCGCTCCCGACGCACCGGATGACCGAAGCGAGTCGCCGGACGAGATTGCGGGGGAAACCGCCGGCCGCGACTCGGAGCGTCACGAAGTCGCCGTCGCGCTCGGCCCGGATCGCGACCTCGCGTTCGGTGCCCGCGTCGTCGGGCGTGAGGTTGTGAAAGTCGTGTTGGCCCGACAGCGCCGCGGCCGCCGCGTCGACGCGTTCGTCGTCGAGAGTCGGTCCGTAGAGGTCGTAGACGTACGTTCTGCGCTCGGCGTCGTGGGTCGCGTGGAACTCCGCGGGGGCCTCTGCGGCGGCCCACGCCCGGACGTCCGCCGGGAGTTCGCCGTTCAGCGCGCGCGGCGTACACCACTCGGGACAGCGGAAAGCGACCGTCTGGGCGAGCGCGGAGACGCCCGCGTCGGTCCGGCCGGCCGCGGCGTAGCCGTCCGGCCGGTGGGCGCTCTCGCGGTCGAAGACGCCGAGGTCGTCGAGCGCGTCGAAGATCGCGTCCTCGACGGTCGGGACCGAGGGCTGGCGCTGGAAGCCGTAGAACGGACGGCCGTCGTAGGCGACGCGGAAGGCGCGCATCCGGTACTCCGAGTCGGGACGAGCGTCGGTGTCGGCATCGGCGTCGGGGTCGACATCGATATCGGAGTCCGTGTCAGTGCCCATCGCCTACGCGAGGTCGTCGTAGGTCGGCGCGTCGCGGTCGCCGGGGAACTCCTCGACGGGGGCAGTGGTCTGGTCGCCGGAGGCCATGTCCTTCACCGTCACCTCGCCGTTCGCGAGATCCTGCTCGCCGACGATCACGACCGTCTCGGCGTTGATGCTGTCGGCGTAGCCCATCTGCGCGCCGAAGCTCCGGCCGGAGACGTCCACCTCGACGACGTTGCCCGCGGCGCGGAGGTCGCGGGCGATCCGGGACGCCACGTCGCGGGTGTCGCCGACCGTGAGGACGTAGTAGTCGGTCGCGAGCGCCTCCTCGGGCCAGACGCCGGCGCGCTGACACAGGAGGGAAAGCGGCGCGAGGCCGGGCGCGACGCCGACCGCGGGCGTGGGCTGGCCGCCGAAGCTCTCGATGAGGTCGTCGTAGCGGCCGCCGCCGAACACGGATCTGGAGATCTCGCCCGTCGAGTCGAAGCACTCGAAGACGACGCCCGTGTAGTAATCGAGGCCGCGTGCGGTCGTCAGCGACACCTCGCAGTACTCGCGGGCGCCGAAGTCCTCGGCCGCCGCGAGGACGTTCTCCAGGTTTCCGACGGCCGCCGCGACGTCGTCGCCGCCGAACTCGGCGATCGCGTCGAGGTCGCCGGTCGCGACGAGGTCGTCGAACTCCCGGGCCTGGTCGTAGGAGAGGCCCGCATCGGAGAGCAGGCCCAGGTACTCGGTCTCTCCGACCTTGGCGCGCTTGTCGACCGCGCGGATCGCGTCGCGGGTGTCGACCTCGGCGTCGAAGGCGTCGAGGAGCCCGCTGAGGATGTCCCGGTGGGAGACCCGGAACTCGAAGTCCTCGCCCGTCAGGCCGAGGTCGGTGAGCGCGTCGGCCGCGAACGCCAGGATCTCGGCGTCGGCCTCCGGCTCCGCGGAGCCGAAGATGTCGACGTTGGTCTGGTAGAACTCCCTGAATCTCCCTTGTTGGACCTGCTCGAAGCGCCAGAACGGGCGGGTCGAGACCCACTTGATCGGCTTGGAGAGCTCCTGCTGTTTGGCGACGACCATCCGGGCGACCGTCGGCGTCAGCTCCGGCGTCAGCGACACCTCGCGGCCGCCCTTGTCCTCGAAGGCGTACAGCTCTTCGACGATCTCCTCGCCGCTCTTGTCGACGTACATCTCGGTGCGCTCCAGCGCGGGCGTCGAGATCTCGCGGAAGCCGTAGCGGGCGGCGGTCGCCTCCAGCGTGTCGATGACCTCCCGCCGCGGGGCCATCTCCTCGGGGTAGAAGTCGCGAAAGCCCTTGAGTCGGTCGTACATACGCCGGGTTTCGGCGGTGTCGCGCTTGAAACTGTTGAAGCCGCGTGACTACACCGCGATGAGCCCCACGCCCGCGACCGCCAGCCCGGCGGCGACGAGCCGCGTGCCGAACGCCTCCTCGCGGAGGACGAGCCCACCGAGGACGACCGCGACGACGGCCTGGGTGTTGATGATGGGCGAGGCGACCGACGCCGGCGCGGCCGAGAACGCCAGCGCGGTCACGTGCTCGCCGAGCGCGACGCCAGCACCGGCCAGCACGAACTTCGGGAGGTCGCCCCGGAGCGGGACCCACTCGCGGGCGGCCAGCGGGAGCACGACGAGCAGCACGCCGCCCAAGACGGTCGGCACCCACAGCGACAGCGGAACGGACAGCTCCTGGAGGACGACGCGCTTTCCCACGTCGCTGATCGCGTAGCACGCCGCGCTCGCGAGCGCCAGCTGTGCCGCCCGCGAGGACGCCGCCTTGCGGAGCGGAGCCAGGAGCGGTCCCGAGCGGTAGTTCGCGACGTAGACCGCGAGTGTGGCGACGACGACGCCCGCGACCTGCAACGGGGTCAGCCGCTGGTGGAGAAAGAGCACCTCGATCGGGAGCACGAAGACGGGGACGATCTTGCTGATCGGCGCCACGTAGGACACCTCGCCGACGTCGATCGCCCGCAGGAACGCCAGGAACGCCGCCGCGGTCGAGAGGACGGTCGCGACGAGGACGGCGGTCCCGAAAGGATCGGCTAGCGCGGCGGCGCCGAGCGACGCGGGGTCCGGGGCCGTCCGCAGAGCCCGCGACCGCAGCGTCACGAGCGGGAGGTACCACGCGACCGCGGCGGCGTTGATGCCAGCGGTGAGGACGGTTCCGGGATACCCGCGGAAGTAGCGCTTCAGAACGAAGATGTACGTCCCCCAGACGAAGGCGGCGACGACGGAGTAGGCGACGCCGGGGCCGAGCGAGAACACGAGCGGAGGTCGAAGACGCCGGGAGAAAGGGGTTCGGATTCGGATCGAAAACGCGGGGCGAAGCGCCGGAGCGGAGGCGGTCGCCGCCGGCGGTCAGTCGTCGGCGAACCCGCGGACGTACGACTGCTCGTGGTCCGGGAACACCCGATCGACGGCCTCGCGGCCGCCCTCGCGGGCGATCAGTTCGCGGAGTTCGGCCTCGTAGTCGCCCTTCGGGATCTCCGCGGAGGGGCCGGTCTCGACGTCTAAGTTCTCGTCGACGAGGCGGTCGACGGCGTGGCGGCCCAGGCCGGCCAGCGGCGAGAGGTAGTCGACGCCGTGGCGGTCTTCGAGGCTCTGGGCCTGGGCGCGCGAGACGGTGGGGACGCGGTCGTCCCGGCGGGTGCCGTCGGCGACGGCGTCGACGTCGAGGTCGGCGGCGCGTTCGAGGGCGTGCTCGTGGACGCGCTGGATCCCGTTTCGGGGGTAGCCGTCCTCGCGCATCCGCGCCGCCGCCTCCTCGGCGACGTCGCGGTCGAGGTCGACGGCCTCGAAGGGGTAGCCGAGCCGGTCGGCGGCCGCCGCCGCGTGCTCCCAGTCGTCGGTGACGCCGAAGCGGCCCGTCACCAGCCGCACGTCGTAGAAGGAATCGAGGAACAACCCCGCGAGCGTCGAGTCCTTGCCGCCGCTGAAGAGGAGCGCGAGGTCCACGGGTCCGCTATCGGCGCCGGATGTCGAAGCTCTTCGACTCGGGCTGCAGTTCCTTGAGCAGGTCGCGCATCTGGTCTTCGTCGATGCGGCCCTGGATGCGGCCGCTCTGGGCCAAGGCGAGGACCTGCTTTTTCACCTTCTCCGCGAAGTCGGGCTTCGACATCTCGACGGCGTTGAGCCGCTGGCGGGCGCCGTCGGTGAGATACTGCTTCAGCATCGCCTCCTGTTTGGCCTCCGCCTGCTCGCGTGCGGCTTCCTGGGCGGCCTCGCGGTCCTGCCCGCCCTGTCCGCCCTGGGCCTGCTCGCGGAGCTCCTGCATCTTCTGTTCGCGCAGTTCCTCCAGTCGGTCGTCGTCGGGGGATCCACTCATCGGTGTGAAATTCCGTCGCAGTGCTAAAAACGGTTACGTCGTCGGGAGGCGGCTGATATCGACGCGCGGATCGAGGTTACGCGTAGCGTTCGAGTTCCGGCCGGTCGAGCTCGTCGAGGACGTCGGCGGCGGCGTTGTCGAGGAAGCTCTGGCCCTCGGCGGTGATGCGGCGGCCCTGGCCCTTCGCGGTCTCGACGAGGCCCTCCTCTTCGAGCTGCTGGAGCGCCTTCCGGATGACCTTCTTGCTCCCGGTGCCGGAGCTGTTGCCCGAGACCTTGTAGCGGTTCGAGCCACGCTTGCGGCCGCCGTACTCCGTCGAGAGGCGGTCGACGCCGATCGGGCCCTCCTTTGCGACCTTGCGGAGGAGCGACGCCGCGCGGACGTACCAGAAGTCGTCCTGCTGGGGCGGCAGTTCCTTGGTCTGGCCGGTCTTGGCGAAGTCGATCCAGTCGGGCTCCTCGATTCGGTCCGCGAGCCGGTCGGCGACGTCCTCGATGAGGGCGTCGGCCGGAACGTCGTAGACACTTACCATAGGGACCAATTCCCGACGGCGTCGTTTAAAGCCATCGTATCGGCGCTACGGGGCGTGAGAGGCACTCTCGGGGGTCCGGCGAGAACCGATCGCGGACTCGTCGCGGAGCCGCCGCCGTCGCGTTCGACCTACTCGGGACCGGCGCCGATGCCGAGCCCGGAGCCGATCCAGGCGACGACCGCGCCGCCGAGGATCGTCGGCACCCAGTAGATCGCGCCGCGGAAGATGACGACGGCGGCGACGGCGATCGGTTCGGTGATGGTAGGGAGCGGCGCGGCCAAGAGCAGGACTACGAGCACGGTCTCGATCCCGCCGGCCCCGCCGGGAAGCGGTGTCACGCCCGCGATCGCGGCGATCGGGACGACGACGAGCGCGACCGAGAGCCGCACGTCGACGCCGATGGCGCCGAACGCGAGCCAGAGCGCGAGCATCTGACAGAGCCAGCCCGCCGCCGACGCGCCGAGCGCCAGCGCCAGCCCCCGGGGGTTGGAGGCGACGCGCTCGATCGCCCGGAAGAAGCCGTTGATCCGGCGCTCGATCCCCTCGGGCGTCGGGACCGACACGCGCGGGAGCCGGTCGGCGAGCGAGCGGATCAGCGGCGTGAGCGCGCTGACGACGCGGGCTTCGAGCCGGTAGCGGCGGCGCCAGCCGGCGTAGACGAGGCCGGGCACGAGCACCGCGAGCGCGACCACGGCGCCGATGGCGGCCAGGATGTTCTCGTTCGTGCTGAGCGCGACCTCGGTGGCGAAGTAGCCCGCGCCGACGAGCGCGATCGTGATCGAGGGGACGAAGTTCAGCGTGTCGACGCTGGCGATGGCCGCGAGGCTCCGCTCGTACTCGGCGTCGGCGGCGCGGGAGATGAGGTACGCCGTCACGGGCTCGCCGCCGGCCTGTCCGAAGGGGGTGATGTTGTTCGAGAACGTCGCGCCGGCGAAGACCAGGAACGACGAGACGTAGGAGAGTTCGACGCCGAGCACGTCGAGCACCGTGTTCAGCGAGAGGCTCCAGGCCGCCAGCCACGCGAGCGTCGCGAGGAGCACGAAGACGAGGTACTGCGGGTCCGCGTCCCGAAGCGTGGCCACGAGGTCGTCGACGCCCGCGAAGTAGAACAGGAGCGCGAAGACGCCGACGGCCGCGACGAACCCGAGGACCGTCGCTCGGAGGTTCTCGCGGACCATATCCGGACCTCGGCCCTTCCGGCCATCAAGCCATCGAAACCGGCGGCAGTGTGCGAACCGTTGCCGCTCGCGAACGCGCGAGGGCTGGTCCGCCGCCCGCGCCAGCGTGACGTCGGCTTTTTGCCCGACGGGGCCGGATCGCGGGTATGGACGAACGCTCGGCGCTCCGGCGACTCGCGGCCGCGCTCCCCGCCGCCGGCGACGACGCCGCCGTCGTCGACGGCCTCGTGGTGACGACCGATATGCT
Organism: Halobellus sp. MBLA0158; assembly: GCF_041477585.1. Lineage (NCBI taxonomy): Archaea > Methanobacteriati > Methanobacteriota > Halobacteria > Halobacteriales > Haloferacaceae > Halobellus > Halobellus rubicundus. The sequence goes on along the minus strand of NZ_JBGNYA010000001.1, from coordinate 527,183 downwards.
CCACGAGGCGACCGACTTCCCGGCGGGGACGACCCGCTACACCGCCGGCTGGCGCTCCGTCGGCGCGTCGCTGTCGGACGTGGCCGCGATGGGCGCCGACGCGACCGCCGCAGTCGCCGCCTACGCCGCTCCGAGCCTCGTGGAGGAGGAACTCGACGCGTTCGTCGAGGGCGCGGTGGACGTCTGCGACGCCGTCGGCGCCGAGTACGTCGGCGGCGACCTCGACACCGGGACGGAGTTCACGGTCGCGTCGACCGCCCTCGGCGAGACCGACGCGCCGGTCCGCCGGTCGGGAGCGGAGCCCGGCAACGTCGTCTGCGTCACTGGGACCGTGGGTCGGACCGCCGCGGCGCTCCGGGCGTTCGAGGCCGACGACGTCGACCGCGGCAACGACCTCTTTCGGTTCCCGCCGCGGGTCGCGGCCGGACAGGCGCTCGCGCCGCACGCGACCGCGATGATGGACTCCTCGGACGGCCTCGCGCGGTCGCTCCACCAGCTCGCGGAGGCCTCGGAGGTCGGTTTCGACGTCTCGTGGGACCGGATTCCGGTCCACGACGCGGTAGAGGAGTACGCGACCGACGCGGCGGACCGGAAGCGAATGGCGACGGGCGTCGGCGAGGACTTCGAACTCGTCTGTGCGCTCCCGCGGGCGAGCCTCGGCGACGCGCGCGCCGCCTCGCCGGTGCCGCTCTCGGCGATCGGGACGGTCACGGAGGCGAGCGAGGGCGTCCGGATGGACGGCGAGCCGCTCGCCGACGAGGGCTACACCCACGAGTGAGTCCGAGACGAGGTGATTCGCCCGGGACTCGAAAGCCCGGCTATGCAGCCATCACTTCGACCGGGACGAGCAGGAAGCAGAGCGCCCCGAGCGCGAAGGTGAGGACGCCGACGACCAGCCGGGGCGCATCGAGCGGCGAATCGTCGATCGGGTTCGCGGGGCCCTTGAACGCGATGAACGCCGAGAGCAGCCCCCAGAACGCCCAGAGGCCGACCGACTCGTTCAGCGCGTAGCCGAGACCGTAGTGGAGGTACGCCGCGATGCCGAAGAGGGCCGCGGGGACGACCGCCGCGACGCGCTCCTGGGACTCACCGAGCATCGCCCGGAGGATGTGGCCGCCGTCCAGCTGTCCGACGGGGAGGAGATTGAGGACGGTGAAGAACATCCCGACCCAGCCGCCGATGATCACCGGATTGACGGCGACGCTCGGGTCGGCGTACTCTGTCGGCTCGCCCAGCAGCGACGCGAGGAGGTTCAACAGCGGCGGATTGTTGAAGACGATCACCTGGCCGGAACCCCGGAGCGCCCACGGCGGGACCTCGATCGGCGGCAGCGAGAGGCCGACCGCGGTGACCACGATCGTCGCGGCCAGCCCGGCCAGCGGCCCGGCCACGCCGATGTCGAAGAGCGTCTCGCGGTCGGGCATCTGCCCGCGCATCCGGATGATCGCGCCGAGCGTGCCGAACGGGAAGATGAAGGGGATCACGTAGGGCAGGGAGACGTCGACGCCGTGGTAGCGCCCCATCACGTAGTGGCCGAGTTCGTGCGTCGCGAGGACGCCCAGGATCGCGACCGTGAACGGCCAGGCGCGGAGCACCAGGAGGGGATCCGCGAGGAGGTCCGAGAGCGGAATGTAGTACCACGTAAGCGCCCCGACCAGGAGCGTCGAGACGATCGTCGCCGAAAAGAGCACGAGGTTCTTCCAGGGGATCCCGTCGACGCCGTTCGCCGTCGGCCGGGCGACGACGACGTCGTCGCGGGGGCCGCGGGTCGTCGAGACCTGTATCTCGTAGCCGGCCTCGCGGAACGCCCCCCACACCTCGCGGAGGAGCATCTGCTCGGGGACGAGCGACTCGCCGTAGAAGACCACCCGGTCCCCGTCGCGTCTGGTCTCCTGGAGGTGGAACACCGATCGGAGGGCGTCGACCGGCGGTCCGGCCACCGAATCGGGGGAATCCATCGAACGCCGGTAGGGCGCACAGTCGGATAAACTCCCCGACAGAGGCGACGCACGGCGGGGGCGGAGGCGTCGCTACGGGCGTGGAAACGGGGAGGAAGTCAGTTCGGCGGGCGGTTCGGAGACGACGCGGCGGTCGCGCGGACCAATTCAGGGGCGATGAGCGCTTACGCCGCGTCGGCGGGTTCGACTCGCCAAGTGGTCGCGCTCGTGTACGACCACTTCTCGACGGTGAGTTCCGAGGCGGAGTCCTTGAGCTTCACCATCAGGGCGCCGATCTCCTTGGGCGAGAGACCGACCTCCTCGGCGATGAACTTGGACTTGAAGTACATCTCCCCGTCCTGGGCCTTCTCCAGGAGGAAGGACTTCAAGCGCTCTTCTTTGGGTACGTCGTCGGCGGCAGTCTCGGTGGAGGGTGTCGTGGTTGCGCTCATCTGTGTCACCTCGCTCCCCGCTTGTCGTCGGGGGAGTATATAAAGGGAGGAACGTTGGGAGGAATTCGGCTCGATTCACCGGTAAACCGTGATCGTTCGGATCGTTTAGAAGCAGTTCAAATTCGTTTTTACGTTTTATATCGTCTTCTAAGTCTTTAGTTCACAGAATAAAGAATGAATTTATATCCCGGTGAAACGGCCCAATTCGAGGCAGATTCCGCACGAGACGGCCGCGGTGGCGACGAGAAATCACAGCGCGCGGAGTCGAATCCGGCGAGAAGAAATCGATCGAGAGGCGGAATCGCGGCCGATTACTGGCGGTCGTGGACCCAGAAGTCCTCTTCGACCGTGGTCTCGCGCTTGAAGATCGGGACCTCGTCCTTCAGGCGGTTGATGCCGTCCGAGACGGTCTCGAAGGCCTCCTCGCGGTGGCCGGCGAGGACGACGACGAAGACGATGTCCTCGCCCGACTGAAGGGTGCCGGTGCGGTGGAAGCAGACGACCTCCTGGACGCCGTCGCGCTCCATCAGTTCGGACTCGATCTCCCGCATCCGCTCTTCGGCGACGCCCTCGTACTTCTCGAAGGTCAGTTCGAGCGTCTCGGGGTCCTCTTCGCCGTCCTTGGTCCGGACCCGGCCGGTGAACGTCGCGATCGCGCCGGCGCGGTCGGCCCGGGGGGAGGCCTTCACCTGCTCGACGAGCGCTTCGAGCGTGACGTGGGGCTCGGCGTCGGCGATCGTCTCCAGGACGGATTCGACGTCGACCGCGTCGGCGTCGGCGGCGTCGAGAGCGACGTTCGAGGCCGTGGCGTCGCCCAGCGCGACCGTCGGGAACGCGGCGTCCGGAAAGCCGACGAGCAGCGCGTGGTCGTACGTCGGGGCGAGGTCGTCGAGCACGTCGTCCAGCGAGCGGTCGCCGCCGGCGGCGCTCCACGATCCGTCACCGAGCGCGTAAGCGGTATCGACGCCGTCGGGATGGTTGGCATCCGTCTCGGGCGCGGCCGACGAGTCGCCGTCGGCGTCGCCCGCGCGGCGTTCGACCACGGCGACACGGCCGTCGAGGTGGGGCGCGACGCGCTCGCACAGGGTCGACGCGCCGGCGCCGACGACTCCGAGTACCTGCATACTCCCGTGTCGGGGCGGCGATCGGCTTTACACTGTCGGACGGGCGAGTGGACGAGACGGCGGGCCGCGCGACGACGGTCGGACGACCGCCGGCGACGCGCCGGCATACGCGGTTGACAACCCTTAAGCCCGGTTCGCGGCAACGACGGGGCAATGAGAGTCGTCGTCTCCATCGGTGGGAGCGTGCTCGCGCCGGACCTCGACGCCCGCCGGGTCGAGGGCCACGCAGCGGTCGTCGAACGGCTCGCGGACGAGGGCTGCGAGATCGGCGCCGTCGTCGGCGGCGGCGGCGTCGCCCGCGACTACATCGGAGCGGCCCGCGAACTCGGCGCCAACGAGGTCCAGCTCGACCAGATCGGCATCGACGTCACGCGGATCAACGCGCGGCTCCTGATCGCCGCCCTCGGCTCGCAGGTCGATCCGAAGGTCGCCCACGACTACGAGGAGGCCGGCGACGCCCTCCGCCACGGCGACATTTCGGTGATGGGCGGCATTATGCCCGGCCAGACCACCGACGCGGTCGCGGCCGCGCTCGCGGAGTACGTCGACGCGGATCTCCTCATCTACGCCACGAGCGTCGACGGCGTCTACAGCGCCGACCCGAGCGCCGACGACGGCGCCGAGAAGTACGAGCGGCTGACGGCGGGCGAACTCGTCGACGTGATCGCGCCGATGAGCCGCGACGCGGGCGCCTCCGCGCCCGTCGACCTGCTCGCGGCGAAGCTCATCGAGCGCGCGGAGATGCGGACGGTCGTCCTCGACGGGACCGACCCCGAGCGGATCGCCGACGCGGTGCTCCGGGGCGACCACGGCGGGACCGACATCGTGCCCGCGGGAAGCGACGACGAACCGAGCTACTGGGTGGGCGATGAGTGACGAGACGGCGGACGCGGAGCCGGCGGGCGAATCGAAGCGCGACTTCTGGGCCGAGGCGGTCGCCGACGAGATCGAGGCCCGCGAGCCCGACGAGCCGATCGTCATCAAGGGCGGCGTCTCGCCCTCCGGCGTCGCCCACCTCGGGAACTTCAACGAGATCATCCGCGGGTACTTCGTCGCCGAGGTGCTCCGCGAGCGCGGCCACGAGGTCCGGCAGGTGTTCACGAGCGACGACCGCGACCCGCTCCGGAAGCTCCCCCGGAAGCTCGCGGACGTCGACGGCGAGATCGTCGGCCTCGGCGACGTCGACGCCGGCGCGCTCGGGCGGAACCTGGGGAAACCCTACACCGACATCCCGGACCCCTTCGGCGAGTCCGACTCCTACGCCGCGCACTTCGCGGCGCTCCTGAAGGCCGACGCCGACCGCCTCGGGGTCCCCGTCGAGATGGTCTCGAACACGGATCTCTACGAGGACGGCACCTTCGAGGACGTCGTCGCGCACGTGCTCGAACACGCCGACGAGGCGCGGGACGTGCTCTCCGAATACCAGTCGAAGGTCGACGAGGACTACGTCCCCTTCAATCCGATCTGTGCGGAGTGCGGGAAGATCACCGAGACGGTGACGTCGGTCGACCTCGACTCGCGGACGGTCGAGTACGTCTGCACCGATATGACCGTCGGCGACGAGACCATCGAGGGCTGCGGCCACGAGGGCACCGCGACCTTCCGCGAGGGCAAACTGCCCTGGCGCTTCGAGTGGCCCGCCCAGTGGCAGGTGCTCGGCGTCGACTTCGAGCCGTTCGGCAAGGACCACGCCGAGGGGTCGTGGCCCTCCGGCCAGGACATCGCCCGCAACGTCCTCGGGATCGAGCCGCCGGTCCCGATGGTCTACGAGTGGTTCACGCTCAACGGCGAGGCGCTCTCCTCGTCGCAGGGCAACATCGTCACCGTCGCGGAGATGCTCGACCTCCTCGAACCGGAGGTCCTCCGGTACTTCTTCGTGCTCAATCCGCGGAAGGCCCGCGACCTCGATATCTCCAGACTCGATCAGTTGGTCGACGACTTCGACCGCTTCGAGCGGGCGTACTTCGGCGACGTCGACGACGAGACGCTCTCGGCGTTCGCCGAGCGGGCGTACCCGTTCGTCGTCGACGAGGTGCGCGAGGATCGGATCCGCCTTCCCTACACGTTCGCGGCCGTCCTGGGGATGACAGACGACCGCGACCTCCGGATCGAGATGGCCAGAAACGAGGGCTACGTCGACGACGACACCCCCGAGTGGGCGATCGAGGAGGCCCTCGAACGGGTCGACCGGGCGCGCGCGTGGGCCGAGCGCCTGGACAACGAGTACAACTACCGGATCCAAGAGGAGCTGCCCGACGTCGACTTCTCCGAGGTCGACGGCGACGTCGCGGCCGCGCTCTCCGACCTCGCGGACTTCGTCGAAGCCGGCCACGACGGCGAGGAGATCCAAGGGGAGATGTACGAGACCGCGCGTCGGCACGACGTCGATGTCGGCGACTTCTTCGAGGCGGGCTACCGGCTCTTCTTCGACCAGCCGCAGGGGCCGCGCCTCGGGGAGTTCCTCGGGGAACTCGACACGGAGTTCGTGGTGACGCGGTTGCGGCGCGAAGGATAACGGGGCGTCGTCGGAGCGGTGCAGAAGCGGTGCGGTTGCGGAGTCTCCAGCGGTCGTACCGCGAGGCTCGCGGTGCGAGCCGAGCGGCCGTTTTTTGGTCGAGAAAAGGGTGGGTTAGTTCTCCTCGATCGCGTCGATGACGACCATCCCGACCACGGCGAGCCGCGGATCGAGCGCGTCGTCGAAGAGGTCGATCGAGTACCTGTCGCGGAGCGAGAACGCCCCGTTCGCCTCGCCGACGGTGTCGCCCTCCGGCGTGACGATCTCGTAGGAGAAGGGGATCAGCGTCGTGAGCAGCCGGCGCGCGATCGCCAGCGGGACGTTGTCCTCGCGGATCGTCGCCACGAGGTCGCCGTCGGGGCCCAGCAGGGAGTACTCGTGTTTGAAAAACGAGACGGCCTCGCGCTTGACCGCGCCCACGCGCTCGCCGGTCTGCGAGTCGACGATGTCGTAGGCGGCGGCGATGTCGAGCACACTGTCGGCCTTCACGCGGTAGCGCTCTGTCCCGGTCTCCGGGTCGGTGAAGCGGAAGTCCTCCTTGAGCCGGAGCTTCTTCTGTGCGGATTCGAGGATGGGTGAATCGCCCTCGTAGATCCGGTACTTGTTCCCGATCGAGATGCGCTGGCGGACCTCGTAGGAGCGGCTGTCGAACATCTACGAGGTGTGGGTCGGCATCGGCAAAAGGGTTGTTCGTCGGGTCGTCGGGTCGTCCGTTCGTCGAGTCGTCGGTCGACTCCTCAATCGGACCTACGCGAATTCCGCCACCACGAGGAGGATGCTGGGCGCGACGAGCAGGACGAGTCCGACGAGGATCAGGAGGGCCGGAAGCCAGAGCAGCCCCATCTCGGTGAGGAGCCAGAGCCCGACGCCCGCGACGAGGGCGACGAGTCCGAGCAGACGCAGCAGCCAGGTCACGACGCCTTCCAGCCCCGAGTCGGCCACGACGTCGACGACTTCGAGTGCTTCGTCCATCGCATCGCCCAGTTCCCGTCTGGAGCCACTTAGGAAGCAGGCCGGCGCGTCGCTGGATCCCACACCCGAATGCCAAAGGCCAAACGTCCCTCGCCCGTATATCCGATCGATGAGTGAGTCGAAAGACGCGAACACGGGACCGAAGATAACGGTTGCAGTCGTCGATAAGACGCACGCGAACGAGATTCCGGACAACATCGACTCCGATCTGTACACGACGACGCGGCCGGAGTCGTCGCTGGTCGAGTTCTCCGCAGAGCCCGACGGCGAGCTGGCGGAAGCGCTCAGGCGGAACGGATTCGACGTGTGACGGGCTCGGCTGTCGCTCCTCTGCTCCGTCGGAGACCGTAAGACTGCCGTTCGGGGCTGTACGCCGCTCCGCATAGCACGCTCGACCGTCGCGAGCGGAGTGGGCGGGAGCCGTCCCCAGGACGAGGTGGGTAATAACACATTTCCGCGCCCGCCACTTCGAATCGGACGATGAACACGCTTCTGTGGGTACTCGTCGGCCTCGCCGCGTACTCGATGGCGACGTTTTTCCTCTCACAGCGCGGCCTGCTCCCGGACTCGGTGCGGATCCGCGGGCCGTTCACGACCATACACACCAAGCGCGGCCGCGACTTCATCGACTGGATCGCGACGCCGAAGCGCTTCTGGCGCGCGTGGACGAACCTCGGCGTCGGCGCCGCGCTCGTCATCATGGCGGGGATGTTCCTCTTCCTGCTCGTCCAGGGGATCGCCATCGCGCGGAACCCCCCGGCGCCCTCGCAGGTGAATCAGCCGCAGAACTTCCTCGTCATCCCCGGCGTCAACGACTTCCTGCCGCTGTCTGTCGCGCCGGAGATCGTCTTCGGTCTGCTCGTCGGCCTCGTCGTCCACGAGGGCGGCCACGGGATCCTCTGTCGCGTCGAGGACATCGACATCGAGTCGATGGGAGTCTTCCTCTTCACCATCATTCCGCTCGGCGCGTTCGTCCAGCCGGACGAGGAGAGCCAGCGGAACGCCGACAGGGGCGGCCGGACGCGGATGTTCGCCGCGGGCGTCACGAACAACTTCTTCGTCACCTTCGTCGCGTTCGCCCTGCTCTTCGGGCCGATCATCGGGAGCATCGGCGTCGCCTCCGGGATGGCCGTGCAGGGCGCCTACGACGGCTCGCCGGCCGCGGAGGCGGGCATCGGACAGGGCGATCGGATCACCGCCGTCGGGGGCGTGCCGGTCGGCAACGAGAGTTCGCTCGACGCCGCCCTGCTCGGCACCGACGCGCGGACCGTCACGGTCGAAGTCGACGGCGGCGAGAGCGCCGCCGACCGCGCGCGTCGGACGGTCGACGTCGAGCGGTCGCTGATCGTCGCGGGCTCGGTCGCCGGCAACCCGGCGAACATCAGCGTCGGGAGCGATCCGATCGGCGTCACGCGGGTGAACGGCACGGCGGTCTACACCCGCACCGGCTTCGCCGAGGCCGTCGGCGAGGACCGCTTCGCGCGGCTCACGACCGACCGCGGGACCGTCACGATCCCGGTCGGCGCCTACCTGACCCGCGTCGTCGCGGACGGGCCCCTCGCGCAGGCCGGCGCGCCGACTGAGCCGGGCGTGATCGTGACCGCGATCGACGGCCGGCGCGTGGTCTCCTCGACGGAGCTCACTCGCGTCCTCGACGGGACCGCGCCGGGCGAGACGGTCCCGGTGGAGGTCTATCACGACGGCTCGGTCGAGACCTACGACGTGACGCTCGGGGAGAACCCACAGGACGGCAACGGCTTCCTCGGCGTCAACATCTTCCCGGGGACGAGCGGGCTGCTCCTCACCGACTTCGGCGTGCAGTCCTACCCCGCCGGCACGTACCTCGAACTCCTCGGCGGCGACGGCGGCCCCGACGCCTCCGGCCTGTCGGGCGCGATCGGCGAGTCGCCGCTGGCGACGGTGTACGTCTCCCTCGTGCTGCCGCTCGCGTCGCTCGTCCTGGGCATCCCGAACTTCCCCGGCTTCACCGGGAGCGTGTCCAACTTCTACGCCGTCGCCGGGCCGCTCGGCTTCCTCGGATCGGGCGTGTTCCTGCTCGCGAACGTCGCCTTCTGGACGGCCTGGATCAACCTCCAGTTGGGTCTGTTCAACTGCATCCCGGGCTACCCGCTCGACGGCGGTCGGATCCTCCGGGCGAGCGTCGAGGCGGTCGTCTCCCGGCTGCCCATCGCGGACCGGGACCGGGTCGTGACCACGATCACGACCGGGATCGGCCTGACGATGCTGGCCTCGCTGCTGCTGTTGGTCTTCGGGCCGACGGTCCTCGGCGGGTAGTCGCGGCCGCCGTCGAGCGGTTCGATTCCCGCGGCCCGAGAACGACTCGCAACGCCCATACGGGAGGCGTCCCTACCGGATCCTATGCCTGAGGCCCCACCGACAGACGAGGGCTGGTTCGTGCTGCACGACTTCCGCACCGTCGACTGGGACGGGTGGCGCGACGCGCCCGAGCACGAGCGGGACCGCGCGATCGCAGAGGGGACCGAATACCTCCGCCGCCACGAGGAGGTCACAGACGCCGAGGAGGGCGACTCGGCCGTCTTCTCGGTCCTCGGCCACAAGGCCGACCTGCTCGTCGTCCACTTCCGGCCGACGCTCGACGACCTCTCCAGGGCGGAGCGCCAGTTCGAGCAGACCGCTCTCGCAGCGTTCACAGCACAGCCGACCTCATACGTCTCCGTGACCGAGATCTCGGGGTACTCCACGCCGGAGTACTTCGAGGACCCCGAGTCGGTCGAGGACCGGCTCCGGGAGTACATGGAGGGCAAACTGACGCCCGACATCCCCGACGGCGAGTACGTCTCCTTCTACCCGATGTCGAAGCGCCGCGGGGAGGAGCACAACTGGTACGACCTCGACTTCGAAGAGCGCGCGGACATGATGGAGACCCACGCCGAGACCGGCAAGGCCTACGCCGGAAAGATCAAGCAGGTCATCTCCTCGTCGGTCGGCTTCGACGACTACGAGTGGGGCGTGACGCTCTTTTCGGACGAGCCGACACACATCAAGGACATCGTCTACGACATGCGCTTCGACGAGGTCTCCTCGAAGTACGGGGAGTTCGGCCAGTTCTACGTCGGCCGGCGCTTCCCGCCCGCGGACCTCGGCGCGTACCTGGAGGGCGAAACCGTGCCGACGAGCGACGGCGACGAGTCCGGCCACCCGCACGGTGAGGGCCACGGTCACGGACACGAGCACGGTTCGGGCGACGCACACGGGCACGGCGGCGACCACGAGCACGCCCACGGCGACGACTCCGCCGACGCCGACGACGCCGACGACGAGGACGTCGACATCCGCGAGGCGCTGGCGGATATGGACATCTACGCCGGCCAGCCCCACGGCGAGGACGTCTACGCGACGGTCCTCTACTCGGAGGCCGAGACCGACGAGCTGTTCGACGAGGTCGAAGGGCTCCGGGGCAACTTCGAGCACTACGGCACGCACGTCAAGACGGCCGTCTACGAGGCCCGAAACCGTGACCGCAGCGCCGTCGTGAGCATCTGGGACACCCAGTCGGCCGCCGAAACCGCGGCGGGATTCCTCTCGGACCTCCCCGGGATCGTCGCCCGCGCCGGCGAGGAGTCCGGCTCGGGCTTCGGGACGATGGGGATGTTCTACACGGTGAAACCGGAGTTCCGCGAGGACTTCCACGAGACGTTCGACGAGGTCGAGGGCCTCCTCGCCGAAATGGAGGGCCACCAGGACACGGACCTGATGGTGAACGTCGAAGACGAGAACGACATGTTCATCGCCAGCCAGTGGGACGCCCGCGAGAACGCGATGGCGTTCTTCCGCTCCGAGGAGTTCAGCGAGACCGTCAAGTGGGGTCGCGACGTCCTCGCGGACCGGCCGCGACACGTCTTCCTGGCGTAACCCTCAGCGAACCGTTCTTCGTCGGCTGCGACTCCAGCGTCAGACGCGTCGCCGTCGCGTGGTTTCGAAGCGAAACGGAGGGGTACTCAGCGCTCGCGGGCGACCGATCGCTCGCGGTCTGCAGCGCGGTCGTCGCCCGACCCGTCGAGCAGTCCCTCGGTCTCGACGAGCGCCTCCAGGCGGCGCTCGAACTCCTCGTGGTCGATCTCGCCCTCGGCGTACCGGGTGCGGAGGCGCTGGATCGCGCGCTCTTCGGTCGGGGCGTCGTCGCGGTCGTCGCCGCCGAAGAGCCCGCCCAGCCGTCCAGAGGCCGAGTCGGCCTCGGATCGCTGCGTGTCCGCCGACGCTAACGGCGTCGACTCGCCGGCGTCGGTGCCGCGGAGGCGGTCGGACGCGTACAGCACGCCGTACCAGAAGAGCATCGCGGTCGGGGCGGTGACGAGGAACGCTATCAGCGGATTCGCGAGCGTGAACGCCGACAGCACGGCGATCCAGAGCCCGACGACGAGGCCGAACAGGGGAGGGCTCCGCGCGACGGCGGCGACGTACGCGGAGAGCCGCGTTCCGAGGCGGTGGAGGACCGTCATAGCGCCGAGTTGTGTGTCGGAGGAAAAGTAAGTTCGGTGGGGGCGTCCCCCGACGCAGCGTTCGCGTCGACGCTCAGCGGCGCCGGCGGTACGCGAGTGCGCCGGCGACGCCGGTCAAGAGCGTCAGGACGTCCCAGGGGAACGGGTCCGTCCCGCGCTCGCGGGCGTCGCGGCGGACCCACGCGGTCAGCGCGAGGTGGGCGACCGCCGTCAGCGCGGCGAACGCCGCGCGTCGGCTCGGAGTGAAACCGCGCACGTCAGTCCGACGAGGCCGTGTTCCGCGGGCCGCTCGTCGCCCGCTTGTCGATACCCGCCGCCCGGATGTCCTCGCCGCCGACCGACGAGCGGAGCTCGTCCATCCCGTCGTCGCGGTCGACGCCGAAGTTCGTCTCGTAGAGGTCGGCGACGCGGGCCAACTCCTCGTCTGTGAGCTTCGGGACCTCCGAGGCGGCCGCCCACGCGGTGATGTCCTCCTTCGTGTGGAAGGTCGGCGTCACGGTCGCGACCGGATCGTGGGAGAGGAGATACGCGATGGCGGCCTGACCCATCGTGCGCTCGCCGTCGCGTTCGAGGAAGCGGAGGGACTCGATCTTCTCCCAGCCCGTCTCGTACCAGGCGTCGGGGCGGAAGCCGCGGTGGTCGTCGAGGTCGTGACCGGTCTCGGGCGTCACCTGTTCGTTCAGGAGGCCCGACGAGTGGGGCACGCGGGGGATCAGGCTCGTGGAAGAGCCCGTCTCCTCGATGGTCTCCAGGAAGTGGTTGCCGACCTCCTGCTCGAAGAGGTTCCAGACCAGCTGGACGGAGTCGAACTCCGCTTCGATCGCCATATCTCCCTCGGCGAGCCAGCCGATCGAGGGGCCGAGCGCCCAGCCGACCGCGCGGACGAGGCCCTCCTCGCGGAGCTCGTCGAGGGTTTCGAGCACGTCCTCGTCGACCTCGTCGACGTTGGCGTTGTGCAGCTGGAGGACGTCGACGTACTCCATATCCAGCCGATCGAGGCTCTTTTCGGTCGCCGAACGGATCCACTCGCCGGTGATCTCCTTCGGGAGTTCGCCGTGGCCGGCCTGCGGGTGATTGTAGAAGTCGTAGCCGACCTTCGTGGCGACGGTGACCTCCTCGCGGTAGTCCGCGAGGGCCTCGCCGAGGACCTCCTCGCTCTCGCCGTGGCCGTACACGTCGCCGGTGTCGAAGTAGGTGATGCCCTCCTCGATCGCGTGGTGGAGCATCCCGATCGCGTCGTCCCGAGTCCGATCGCCCCACCAGTCGGTGCCAACGACCCACGCGCCGAACCCGACTTCGCTCACTTCCACGTCGGAATCGCCCAGTGTCCGATGATTCATACCATCGGATTGGGCGTCGGTTCACTTATACTGTCGGCTACGGCTCTGCCGGGCGGTCCGGATCCCGCCTTCACGACGAGTCGGAGGCGGGCGTTTATGTGCGAAGCCGCGGCCAACGCCGCCGTGATCTGAGAGACGCTCCGCGTCGGGCCGCGGTCGCTCGGCACGTCGGCGCGGGGAGCGGTTCGGAAATCAGGTGCCGACTGTTCGCCATACGACGCCACCACTAGCTGTCGCTCCGCTCACTCGCGCTCGTGAGTGAAGATCCCGTCCGGATCGTACCGCTCCCGGACCTCCCGAAGCCGCGCCGCGTTCCCCGCGTACACGTCGTCGGCGTCGGGGTCGCTGCCGCCCGCGAAGTTCGGAAGCGTTCCCGCGAGCGACGCATCCGCCCGGAGTTCCCGACAGGTCTCGCGAACCCATTCGACGGTCCGCTCGGTCGCCAGCGGATCGTCCCACGCGGCCTCGACGTTCGCGACGACCGCCGCGTCGCGACCGACGACGGGGCTCGTGTCGGCCTCGGCCTCCGAGACTGCGCCGTGCATCGGCCAGAGGACGATCGTCGACAGCGACGAGGGCGCACGCTCGGCCGCGTCCCGCAACGTCTCGATAGCCCCGTCTTCGAGCGTCGCGAGCGGGACCGACTTCCAGTAGTAGCGCCGGCCCGCGGGGAAGTCGTCGTCCATCATCGTCTGGAGCTCCAGGTACGACATCGTCTCGAACGACGACGCGAACGCCGCGTCGTGGTCGACAACGGGGCCGAGCCCCTCGCGAGCGTGTTCCGGCGCGCCGGCGTAGACGCCCGCGAGGACCAACGCCGGGTCGCCGCGTCGCTCGCTCGGGAACGCGGCCGTCGATGGCACCGTATCGAAGTACGGGAAGATGCAGGACTCGGCGGGCGCGGTCCGCTGATACGAGCGGTACGCGGCGAGCGTCGCGTCCGCCTCGTCGAGCGGCAGCCACGACTCGGCGTAGGCGATGTCGTGATCGAGCGGGTGGAGCTCGAACTCGAAGGCCGTGACGACGCCGACGGTGCCGCCGCCGCGGGCGGCCCAGAGGAGATCCGCGTTGCGCTCTGCGTCCGCGGTGATGCGCTCGCCCGATCCGGTGACGACGTCGACGGCACGGAGATTGTCAGCCGTGAATCCGTGCTTCGGCGAGAGGTAGCCGGTGCCGCCGCCGAGCGTGAGCCCCGCGACGCCCGTCTCGGAGTAGACACCGCCGGGCGTCGCGAGTCCGACCGACTGCGTCGCGCGGTCGACCGTCCCCCACGTCGCCCCCGGGCCGACCCGTGCCGTCCGCGCGTCGGGGTCGACGCGGACCCACTCCATCCGCGAGCAGTCGACGACGAGGTCCCCCGCGACGGACGCCCCCGAGACGCTGTGACCGCCGCTCCGAACCGACACGGAGAGACCGTGGTCGCGAGCGAAGGCGACGCAGTCGACGACGTCGTCGGCCGACCGGCAGTACGCGATGACCATCGGGTAGGCGTTCACCATCCCGTTCCAGACGCGGCGCGCCTCGTCGTAGCCGTCGTCGGTCGGCACGACGACGTCGCCGGCGAGCCGCGTCGAAAGGGCATCGAGCGGCAGCGACGCCGCGCGCTCGCGTGCGGCGTGGTGCGGGTCCATACCGGATCGGGGGACGCGAGCGGCTTACCGCTTGGGTTGGGGGCGACCCTCTTAGGATCGCGACCTCAGAGCAGTTCGGCCATCCGGTCGAGGTAGTCGTCGTACACCGAGATGGCCGACTCGATCGGCGCCGAGTCGGTCATCTCGACGCCGGCGGTCCGGAGCACGTCCATCGGGTACTCCGAGCCGCCGAGCGCCAGCGCCTCGCGGTAGGCGTCGGCCGCGTCCTCGCCGTCGTCGAGGATCCGATCGACGATCGCGACCGCCGCCGAGATGCCCGTCGCGTACTGGTAGACGTAGTAGTTGTAGTAGAAGTGCGGAATCCGCATCCACTCGCGGGCGATGTGGTCGTCCAGTTCCGCGGGCGCGTAGAACTCCCCCTTCAGGTCGCGGTAGAGCTCGTCGAAGCGGTCGGGCGTGAGGGCGCCGTCGTCCTCGGCGATCTCGTGGATCCGGAGCTCGAAGTCCGCGAACATCGTCTGTCGGAAGAGCGTCGAGCGGAACCGCTCCAGGTACTCGTCGAGGACGTGCATCCGGAGATCGTCGTCCTCGACGGTCTCCAGGAGGTGATGCGTGAGGAGCGTCTCGTTGACCGTCGAGGCGACCTCCGCGACGAAGATCGTATAGTCGGCGTACTGCCACGGCTGGGCGTCCTTCGCGAGTTCGGAGTGCAGCGAGTGGCCCAGCTCGTGCGCCAGCGTGAACATCGAGGAGATGTCGTCCTGGTAGTTCATCAGGATGAACGGCTGGGTGTCGTAGGTGCCCGCCGAGAAGGCCCCCGAGCGCTTCCCGCGGTTCTCGTAGACGTCGACCCATCGGGCGTCGAGCCCCTCGCGGACGCGCGACTGATAGGCCTCGCCGAGCGGCGCCACCGACTCGACGATGTACTCGGTCGCCCGCTCGTAGGGGATCTCCGGTCCCTCGTCGCCCGTCAGCGACATATACAGGTCCCACATCCGGAGGTCATCGAAGCCGAGGGCCTCCCGCTTGAGTTCGGCGTGGCGGTGGAGGCTGTCGAGGTTGTCCCGGACCGTCTCGACGAGCGTGTCGTAGACCTCGACCGGGACGTTCGGCCCGTCGAGGGCGGCCTGGCGGGCGGTGTCGTAGTTCCGCGCTCGGGCGTACTTCACGTCCTTCTTCACGCTGTTCTTCAGCGACGTGCCGACGGCGTTGCGGACGTCGGCCCACTCCTCGTAGAAGGACTCGTAGACCTCGCGGCGGAAGTCGCGGTCGGGGTGCTTCTGGAGCTTCGTGAAGTTGCCCTGGGTGATCTCCACCGATTCGCCGTCCGGGCGCTCGACGGTCGGGAACGTCATATCCGCGTTCGAGAGCATCCCGTAGATGTCGGAGGACGCGCCCGCGATCTCCCCGAGTTCGGCCAGGAGCTCTTCGACCTCCGCCGAGCGGGTGTGGGGCTTCGTCCGCAACACGTCGTCGAAGTAGTGTTCGTACGCGGCGAGGGCGGGCTCGGCGTCGATGAACGCCTCGACCTCGTCCTCGTCGAACTCCTGAATCTCGGGATCGAGGTAGCTGACCGCAGAGCGCGCCGACGACGACAGCGACTCGGCCTTCGCCTGGAGCGCCTGGTACTCCTGATTCCGGGTGTCCTCGGCGCTCCGGAGGCTCGCGTAGCTCGTGACCTTCGAGACCTCCCGGAGGATCTCCTCGCGGAGTTCGAGCAGCTCCAGCAGCGTCTCGGGGTCGTCGGTCACGTGGCCCTCGTACTCGCGGAGCTCGTCGACGCGGTCGGAAACGGCCTCGTAGGCCGCCTCCCAGGCCTCGTCGTCCGGGTAGATGTCCGTGAGGTCCCACTTGTACTCGGGGTCGATGGCGTCGCGCTCGGGAACCTGACTCATACCCGAAGGAGCGACGGAGCGGTGGTAAGACTTACTCACGCGGACGGGGCGAGCCAGGTCAGTCGCGGAAGGAAGAGGCGATGTCCCGGAGCGACTCGTTCGGACGGGCCGGGACGTCGTAGACCACGCGGTCGCCGGGCTCGCGGAGGCCGTAGCAGTAGCCGGGATCGAGTTCGTCGAGTTCGACGGCGTCGTCGGGGCCGCGGTCGTGGCGCTCGCACCACTCGACGAGGCGGTTCTCGCCCTCGCGGGGCTCGCGGGCCAGTCGCTCGTTGTCGTAGGCGCCGCGGACGAGGAGGCCGCGGGAGTCGGCGCTCACCCGGGCAAAGGTAGTGGTGCCGTCGAGCAGCAGGCGGACGACGTCACCCTCTGCGACCGCGGCGTCGTCGGGGAGCCGGAGGCAGGGACGGCGAGTCCCGCCGCTGCGGGCGACGCTCGCCCGGAAGGAGGTCACGGAGTCGTGATCGCTCGGGACGCGCTCGGCCACGGTCGAGTGAGCTACTCTTCGGTGTCTTCGTCTTCGTCTTCGTCTTCGTCGGCGTCAGCCTCGTCGGCGTCGTCCTCGGCCGCTTCCGCTTCGTCCTCGGCTTCGGTCTCGTCTTCGTCGTCGCCGAACGTGCCGTCGACGAGCGAGGCGTTCACCTGCGCGGTCGCCTCGGAGACCTGCCGGCCCCGGACGGTGATGCGCTTGCGCTCGCCGTCGCGGGAGGGGTTGTAACCGACCCCGCCTTCGAGGAGGAGCTCCTTCAGGTTCGCGCCGGCGACGTCGGCGCGCATCGGACGGCCCGCTTCGTCGGAGCCGCCGGTGAGTTCGAGCGTGTAGCCGTCGAGGCCGACGGCGCCGCCGTCGACCTCGTCGCCGAGCTCGCGACCGAGGAATCGGTTCGCGTCCTGTCCGTCGACCTCGAACTGCTGGGTGTCTCCGGTCTCGTCGGAGACGACGACTTTGAATTCAGCCATACGGAAGGCGAGACGGCCGCCGATAAAAAGTACGTCGAAAGCGACTCCCTCGAAACGCTCCAGCGGCGCCAGAGCGCCTACGCGGACTCGAAGCCGTCCTCCCAGCGGAAGCGGCCGTTCCGCTGGACGACCTCGCCGTCGACTTCGATCCGCGAGTCCTCGCTCACGTCGGTGATGAGGTCGACGTGGACGGCCGAGTCGTTGCCCGACTCGCCCTCGGGCAGACAGGCCTCGTACGCGCGCCCGAGCGCGAGATGTACCGTATCGCCCATCTTCTCGTCGAAGAGGATGTTCTCGGTGACGCGGTCGATGCCGCGGTTCATCCCGATCCCGAGTTCGCCGAGGCGACGGGCCCCCTCGTCGGTGTCGAGGACGTCCGCGATCGCCGCCTCGCCGACGTCGGCCGCGTAGTCGACGACCTCGCCGTCCGCGAATTCGAGCGTCACGTCGCGCACGCGCGAGCCCTCGATCGTCATCGGCACGTCGAAGTGGACCGTCCCCTCGGTGTCGGCGGGCGCGGTGAAGACCTCGCCGGAGGGGAGATTATGGGAGTCGTAGGCGACCGAGGCGGCGGAGTTGACGGCCGTTCGGCCCTCGATCGACATCGTGAGGTCGGTCCCGGCCGAGACCAGTCGGACCTCGCTGGCGGCGTCGAGGATCTCCTTCAGTTCCTGCATCTCCTCGGCCAGCGACTCCCAGTCGCGGAGGACGGCGTCGTAGACGAAGTCCCGATACGCCTCGTAGGACATCCCGGCCTGCTGGGCGAGCGAGCGGGTGGGGTGGACTGTCAGCACCCAGTCGGTCGCGAGGCGCGCCTCCCGGACGGGCTGTTTCGCCCGCGAGACCGCCTGCCGGGTCTCGCCGTCGACGTCCGCGGTCGCGTAGGTGTTGCGGCCGCCGCGCAACGCCAGCACCGAATCGGCGTTCTCGTAGAGCGCCAGTTCGTGGTCCGGCGCCTCGAAGTCGTCGTCGTGGGCGCGCAGGTACGCGCGGGAGACCTCCGCGGAGTCGTAGGTCGTCACGACGTTCGCGCCGCGCTCGCCGAGCACCTCGGCGACGGCGACCGCGAGGTCGTGGGCGTCCTCCTCGACGCTGAGGACGACGTCGTCCCCGGCTTCGATTCGGGCGCTCCAGTCGACCAACAGCTCGGCGTGTTCGCGAATGCGTTCGTCCATACGTCCCCTCGCGAGCGCAGTGAAAAACGCTTATCGCCCGACGCGTGCGAGTGCGGTCGTGACCGACATCGCCCTCGCTACCTCCGCGGATCTGCCCTCGCTCATCGACGACGACGCGGACTTCGTCGCCGCGCTCCGCGACCGCGGAGCCGATCCCGAGCCCGTCGTCTGGTCCGACGAGTCGGTCGCGTGGGGCGACTACGACGCGGTCGTGGTCCGCTCGATCTGGGACTACTACCGGCATCCGGAAGCATTCGCGGCGTGGGTCGACCGGCTCGATACCGCCTCGTCTGCGGTGTGGAATCCGCCGGCGACGCTGCGGTGGAACGGCCACAAGCGCTACCTCCGGGATCTGGCCGAGCGAGGGATCCCAGTGCTCGAAACCGAGTACGTCGAGCGCGGGACCGACGTCGCGCTCGCGGACGTGTTCGACGCGCGCGGGTGGGACGAAGCGGTCGTCAAGCCCGCCGTGAGCGCGGGCGCGTTTGAGACGAAACGGATCCCGAAGGGCGACGCCGACGCCGAGCAGGACTGGCTTTCGGACCTCCTCGCGCGGCGGGACGTCCTGATCCAGCGGTACGCCCCGGAGATCGTCCGCGGCGAACTGTCGCTGGTCTACTTCGACGGCGAGTACAGCCACGCGGTCCGCAAGGAGCCGGAACGCGGCGATTTCCGGGTCCAGTCAGAACACGGCGGACGTGTCGCGGCCGCGTCCCCGCGCGCGGAGATCAAAGCACAGGGACGCCGGGTCGTCGAGGCCGTTACCGCCGAACTGAACGGCGAGCGTCCGCTGTACGCCCGCGTCGACGGCATCGAGCGGGACGGCACGTTCCGGCTGATCGAGGTCGAACTCGTCGAGCCCGAACTGTTCTTCCGGGCCGACCCGGACGCGGCCGGCCGCCTCGCCGACGCGCTCGTGGGTCGGCTCTGAGCCGCTGGCATCGGCAACCACACCAGCGCACCGCCGGCAAACCGCAATCACTACGCCGCCCGCGACTGGAGGCGCTCGTATGCAACTGGGCGTAGTCGGGCTCGGCCGGATGGGACAGATCGTCGTCGACCGCGTTCTCGAAGCCGGACACGACGTGGTGGCGTTCGACCTCGACGCGGAGGCGGTCGCGACCGCCGCCGACGCGGGCGCGACGCCCGCGGAGGACCTCGACGACCTCACCGATCGGCTCGGCGACGACAAGCGGATCTGGCTGATGGTGCCGGCCGGCGAGGCCGTCGACGCGACCCTGGAAGAACTCAAACCGCACCTGGGCCCCGAAGACGTCGTCGTCGACGGCGGCAACTCCCACTTCGAGGCGTCGGTCCGGCGGGCCGACTCGACCGACGCGGCCTACCTCGACTGCGGGACCTCCGGCGGCCCCGCGGGCGCCGAACTCGGCTTCTCGCTGATGATCGGCGGGCCCGAGTGGGCCTACGAGGCGATGACGCCCGTCTTCGACGCCGTCGCGACCGGCCCCGACGGCCACGACAGGATGGGCGAGAGCGGCTCGGGCC
The DNA here is from genome assembly GCF_041477585.1 of Halobellus sp. MBLA0158. Lineage (NCBI taxonomy): Archaea > Methanobacteriati > Methanobacteriota > Halobacteria > Halobacteriales > Haloferacaceae > Halobellus > Halobellus rubicundus. Next base: position 507,234 of record NZ_JBGNYA010000001.1, on the reverse strand, counting down.
ACTACGTCAAGATGGTCCACAACGGCGTCGAGTACGCCCTGATGCAGGCCTACGGCGAGGGCTTCGAGCTCCTGGCGGACGGCCGCTACGACCTCGACCTGGAGTCGGTCGCCCGCACCTGGAACAACGGCGCGGTCATCCGCTCGTGGCTGCTCGAACTCTGCGAGGAGGCCTTCCGCGAGGAGGGTACCGACCTCGGCGACGTCGCCGACCACGTCGCGGGCGGGTCGACCGGCACCTGGACCGTCCAGGAGGCGCTCGAACAGGAGGTGCCGGTCCCGCTCATCTACCAGGCGCTCGCCGAGCGCTTCGGCAGCCGCGCCGACGACGGACGGTTCAGCCGGCGGCTCGCGAACCGCCTGCGCTACGGCTTCGGCCGCCACGAAGTACAGCGGCGCGAGGAGTGAGATCCGCGAACGGCGCCGGAGCGGCGGCGCGGCAATCACAATTTCCTTAACCCCCGACTTCATACCGCCGATATGGTCGAAATCAACTTCGTGGGGCTGGGTCTCGGGGTGACCCTGACGCTTCTCGCGGTTGCGCTTCACTACGCCCGCGGCACCGGGTGGACGCCCACCGGTGATATCTCCCAGGAGGTGCTCGACGAGCGCGCGAGCACCCTGCCGGAGACGGACTTCCCGGAGCCGATGAACCGATCCATCGGCGGCGGCGCGGCGCCCGCGGGAGCGGTCGCCGGCGGCGAGGAGGGCGCCGAACTCGAAGAGGGCGGCGAGGCCGAGGAATCGAGTCCCGCCGACATCCCCGAAGACGAGATCGAGTACTACGAGGTCGAGTTCGCCAAGCAGGGCGAGACGATCGAGCTCGCGAACAACGAGCCGATCCTCGATCAGGGCGAAGACCACGGCTGGGATCTCCCCTACGCCTGCCGCCAGGGGCAGTGTGTCTCCTGTGCCGGCCAGATCACGTCCGGCGGCAACTCCGAGGACTACGTCGAGCACGACAACCAACAGATGCTCGACGACGCCGAACTCGACGAGGGCTACACCCTCACCTGCGTCGCGTACCCCCGCGCGGACTTCACGATCGAGACGGGCGAGGCGCCCTGAGACGATCGACATCGCCTTTCCTTTCGACCCCGCTTTCCTCCGTTCACAACGGTTAAACCACCCGACGGTCTACTCGTGTTCGAGGGCCCGTAGCTCAGTGGACAGAGTCCCTGGTTCCGGACCAGGATGTCGCGGGTTCAAATCCCGTCGGGTCCGTTCTCGTACGTCTCGTTTCGGAATCACTGCACAGCGATGGAATTGTGCGATAGGCATTTATTGCTCAAACCGTCCACAGTTCCACCGAGCGGATGTGACGAGACGCAGGATGCTCCCGTCTGTCGGTACGAAGAACTACTGACTGTAGCCATCTAGTTCTTTCGATGGTTGTTTTTGGCCTTGTTGGGACCATCAACAGGTGAGGGTTTTCACGAGCGACACGACACACAATACTCGAATCTTTCATATCCAGGTCTGACCAGTGATAATAACACAAGTGACAATTAAGTAGTAAGGACAATACGAGATGATATGGGTTTATTCGGAAGCGGTGGAGACGGTGGGGAAGCCGACACTTTGGCGTCAAGCGCCCGTGGTGATAGCGTTACAAGTGATGTTCTCACGGTGACGACAAAGCGCTTGGAAAGTGACTACCTCACAGTAAAGCCCCTTCTTGAGGTGCTAAAAGAGGATGAGCAGCCGCACCATTTCTTTTTCAACGTAAGCAAAGGGATTCAAAAAAACGGGGAGGCCGTAGGGAGCGGTGTAACTAATGAGAATCGGAGTCTCTGTCTTATAACAGACCAACGAATTATTTTTTTCGCTAACGGTAACGAAGCGATGGCAGCATCATATGAGATGGTGGAAGATGCTCGGAGCAAGACTGGCCTTACAAAATCAAAGTTAACCATCGTTACGGAGAGAGCAGAGTATGATATGTACGTCAGTCAGAATAAAGGAGAACTGGAAGATGCCGCGGAATACATTCGAGATAAGGCTGATTCTGCCGGTGAGGCGAATGGTGAAAATTATCTGACGCCGATTTCGGATTTTGGAGCGCTCTGGAATGAGAGTACTGATAAGAAACAACTCTCTCTAGATGAACGACTGCCCGAAAGCGACAAACCGTGTGGAAGCTATGTAACGCCTGATCGACTAAAGAAGATAGTCGACATCCTTGATGACGATGAGGTCGTCCATTTCTTGACAAGGGGATCGACGGTTGACGTGGAAGGTTCTGGAGCAGGTGGGTCACTGTTTGGCGACGACCGCAGCCGAAAGTCAGGGACAAGAGGCTACGTCCGCGCAGTGGTTACCGACCGTCGAGTCGCGGTGAAAGTGCCGCAGTTCCTCGGTAATGATGAAAGATCGGTTCCATATTCAAACATCACGAGCGTCGATATGGACACAGGACTGGTAAACAAGCGTCTTACGCTTCAGACACCAGGTCAAACCTACCATATTGAGGCGCATGAGCCTGGGAAAGATGAACTCCGTGAGATAACCCGCTTCATTCGCGAGAAGATGTCCGAGGCAAAGCAACCCAATACTGTTCAAGCGAAAAACTCCGAACCAGATCCGCTGGAACAGCTTGAACAGTTAAAAGCACTACATGATCAAGGCGTCGTTAACGATGAGGAATTTGCGGAAAAGAAGTCTGACCTACTGGACAAGATATGATCTGAGATATATTTAGTTACTCTACAGGGTCAGAATACGCTGTCGATAGGAATGGGACTCACCGATAGCTTGATCGCACAACTCTACCCGCGGGAAGCAACTCAGTATACAATAGAACTGAACAACATAATCAACTGAATACCGGTGGGGTGTACCAACTGTCACAGGTCTCAATCAATTGAATCGAAGAGAACTGTTGATACTATGTGTGTGGCAAAAGTGGATCCGAAAAATTGTTGTGACAGCACCAACCCCGGTATCCAATTATCGGTGGTCACGGAGGATTGTTTCCCGAATATCCAAACTGCACGAGCGGTGCTTCCCCGATTTCGAGGTAGTAGGCTCCGATGAGGTCAGTTTCTACTTCCGCGCGCTTGTGCGGGGCATTGAGATCACTCCGCTTAGCGTAGGCAAAGAGCGTGTTCTCTCCGAAGGTCTGCTCGTGGTTGTAGAGACGTGAAGAGATATTGCTGGATTCCCCGATGTATGCCAAGGTCGAAGCCTGCCCCTCGTACCAGATACGATAGACCCCCGTGTCAGGTGGGTCGGCGTCGAGGCGTTCTGCAAGTCGGTACGGCTCCGACCAGTCGAGGCCCATCCAGTCTCGGGCGAGTGGTTCACACCAGTTCTGCCAGTCTGGAGGCTCGATGCCACTCGCAGAATTAGGTTCCTCCTCACCCGATTCGAGACGGCCACCCTTGTACGCAGGATCGTTGTAGCTGTATGAAGATTGCTTGTAGCCGTCGATGATTCGACCGAAGTTCGCTGTCGGGCTACGGTTCGTCTCGCGTCGGTGGAGGGCGATGAGAGCCGCCTCTATGCCTTTACGATGTTGCTCGTCTTGTGCCTTTGGCGAAGTCGTGTGTGAGACTTCGAGCGCAGAGCCAACGTCATCTCGAACTGCCCAGAGGCAGGGAGCCGCAGTATGTGGGTCACGGTAGGGCATCTCCTCTGCGTAGGTTCCTCTGGCGAGGCTCTGAATCCGTCTTCGTGTATCACCGGACTCACCGATATATTCGAGGTGGTCGCGTTCGTTTTCCCGATGGCGGATACGGTACAGTCCCGCTTCTTTGGGCACCCCCGAGAACGAGTCTGCGTCGAGTGGTTTCCACTCGGACCAGTTGAGGTCAAGCCAGTCGAGAGCGTAGAAATCAGCTTCCGTCATATCCGTTCCTTGTACCAAGCCTTCGTCTTCCCAATTCGTAAGCCCTCAGTCGGTATCTCGACAGAAACCCCTCTGTCTTCGATGAGTGGGAGCAATTCTTCGTAGTAGTCCTTGCCCGCGTGGAGAACGAGCGTCACGTCGTCCGAAAGCAAGCCTTCCTCGTCTAACTGGCCAGCTACCCTCTCGGCCCACTCTCGCTTTGTCGCCACTCTCGCGCCACTGAGTGTTTCGTCGTATGGTTCGATAGGCTCTCCGTCTGGGTCAAGGAGACCGTGTTTGGCCGAGAGTATCCACCAGTCGTCGTGATACTGTTCGGCGTAGAAATGCATCTTCTCGAAGTAGTCGGAGGTGTAGAGTTCCTTCGGCATTGCAGGCTCGTCTCGCTTGGTCTTGACGCAACTGACGAGACCGATTTCTCGGGTCATTCGATAATCTCCCACGTTATGATGGCTCCCTGTTGATGCACAGGGTGACGCAGTCCCTCGAAGTGAGCGATGTTCCTCAGCTCAACCTCGAATTCATACCAATAGTCGACATCGAGAGCGAACTTTTCCGCGACAGCTTCGGGACTCATCCGCTCATATGACTCGTCTGCGGGCTCGTAGTAGAGTCCAAGCAGTCCGCCACTCTCCTCAAAGCCTGCCTCGTGGAGCTTTTGAGCGTCTGTGAGGAGGGTCGACGTGGTCCGTTCGGGGAAGGGGCTGAAAACCTTCGCAAAACTGTTCGGGTCAATATTCCCATTGTCGTAACGGAAGCGGAGGAGCTTCGCCTCGACCGGAATCGCTGTCTCCTCGCTCTCGATGAAGAGGTCAACACGTTGTCCTCCATCAAGATACGGCGCTTCCGTCTCGATGGAGTAGCTGATGTCTCCTTCGAGAGCATCTCGGAGCATCTCGATTTGTCGCTCTTCCTCGAAGGGGCCGATACCTGCTTGCCATCGATCGTGTTCTGCCTCTGTATCAATAGAAGAGATTATTGAAGCGAAGTCATCAGCAAGTTGCTCCAGTAGCACAGAGGATTTCATATTCCGCATAAAAATGAGCGGTCGTCAAAAATCTTTGACTTCTATTGATTGCCGCTATGGATAGAGGAGATGGTGTTAGGCAAAATCATAAGCCACCACCTGTTAAGATGGTATTATGAAGCGAAGAGAGGTTATCACGGGCACATCATTAGCTCTTCTGGCTGGATGTTTAGGAGATTCTCAAAGTGAAGAGGAGACAGAAGATACTGCTGAGAACACCCCGACGCCCTCACCGATAGAAACCTCAACTCCGACAAGAAGTTCAACACCAACCTCGCTAAAGCCCGTAGTTTCTAATGTAAATCTTGTATCAGAGTGGCAGGAATTCGGGGATGTTACAGCGAGATCTATCGAAGGAGCTGGCCGAGGTGCTTCTATTGTTATCGGCTACAGGTACAGCGTTCAAGTCCACGACGGCGAGCACGACATAACGAAACAAGCGAGAATTTTCGATTCCTCTGGCACAAGGGTTGCTCAAACCTCAAGCGAAGATCAACAATTAGTAGACGGAGAAGGGTATCAAGAGTGGGAAGGAGCCTTCGATTTTGAAACCGAAGGCTGGGATCTTGGTGAATATGAGGCGGAGGTCATAATCAAGGACAACATTAGTGGAAAAGTCTCATCCAAAACAATCGGGGAGTTTAGTTTAAATTCACCATTAGGTGACGGAGAGGCCAAACTGATTTCATATAGTGGGCCAGAGTCACTCCAGCCAGACGAGTCGTACAGCTATAGTCTGGAATTAGAGAACACCGCAAACCGAGATAGTAGTATTGTCTCTACCCTATCTGTGAAAAGAGATCGTTCAGAATGGTACACTTATGAGGATACACAATTCGAACTAACAATTCCAGCAGGAGAAACGAGAACTCGGGAATCGGGAACTGTTACTGCTCCATCTGATTCCGGGGAGTATACATTCCGGATAGACGATATTGGTGAAGTGTGGTCCTTTGAGGTAGTATAGTGTAGTTCACGGAGGGGTTCCCAGTTCCGGAGCACCCGACAGCGTGTTGCGTTCTGCAATGTTTGATACGGTGGGGAAACTTAATTCCTTGGTAGAAAGCTCATACATCCTAATTATGGACGGTTTGGATGAAAAGGAGCGGTATGGTTCGTGTTGATTCTATGTCAGAACTTTCCACTCGTCCGACTGTGCTATTCTACCGATGAGGGACAAGTCGGTAAACAGCAATCCTCGGACGAGATGGTCGCCTGATTACCGGTGGGTGTACCTACTGTCACGGCTTGTGGTCGATTGAGTCGGAGGAGAAACTCCAATACTGTGTAGCAGGGTGTACAGAACAATTGTCGTGACACCTGTTAAACTCCCTCGGTATTCAGATGTCTACGTTCGTCGAGGTGGGTCTGCGTATGTTCAAACTGCGTGGGAGGTGCTTCTCTAACTACAAGATAATAAGTGAGAATGAGGACCAATCTCAATTCCTCCGTGCTTATAAATCGTCTAAATATTCTTTGAATTCTGAAGTATCGTGGACATTAACATCTAAATTACTCTCTATCCAATCTTTATACTCATCTTCTAAAAAGGAACGTCCATCAGAACTGGCGATGATTTCCATTCCTGTAGCAGGAGCAATTCGAACAAATTTCATATCTGAGCTATGGAAGCCCATTTCATCTAATTCCGAAACTTGGCTCTCTGGGATTGGAATATGAATAGCTACCCCTTCTTCACCCTGTTTCTGGTAGACTTGTCGCTGAATAAATTCCTGGAGTGCATTGCAGTGGTCTGTGTTGATTGAATCCAAATTCTGTCGATATTCATCTAATATTTCATATTCATTGTCGATAGCCAGCGCAAATAAATTATCTTCAAGAAGGCGTACTAAAATATAGAGAGATTCCATATACTGGTCAGCGTCGATATCACCGTCTGACGCGTGAACCAATATATTCGTATCTACGGCTGCTGAGTCAGGCATTATTGAATAGTCTCAGAGTTTGGTAGTGATTCTTTCAAGATTTCAATTGCTTCCTCAAAATCGTCCTGGAAGAATCCGGCTGGCCAATTGTCAAATCTCCCATTTGAATCCATAATAATTTCCTCGATATCGCTCTCTTCCTCCGGTTTTGAAACGAAATATATAGATACACGGTCATCTTCAATGGTATCATCTGCGACTCTTCTCTGTATTCGATTTAGGAGGTGTTCAGAATGAGTTTCAATAATCAAATCTATGTCGCTCTCAATAATATCGATGAAAAAGTCACCTATATCAGCTTCTATTCGTGGATTAAGATGAATCTCCGGCTGTTCAATTAACATCATAAACCTATTTTGAACTTGTCTTGAACGGGGTGGGACCCAGCGGGTCATATTGGAGCGCTCCTGCTCTTGCTCTCTTTTTAAGTCCATATTCACAGCTCTAACAATAATTGGCAAAGTCTGGGACAATCCAAACCCAGAATCAGCTAAATTTATCGAGAGACCATCTTCTTCCACCACTAACTGGTATAAATCACCGAATCCAACCTCAGATATTCCTAATTGAACATCAAATCCACAATCAGATAACCACTGGTTCGTCTTCTCTATTAATTGAGACTCACCGCTCTGTTGAGCCTTAAATATCATATCTTCTATATTTTCTCCTTGAGAGTAAAGCTGACCTGGCCTCCCACCACTTCCGAAATATATTCTTTGAGGATTCCTTCTGAGTGGACCAATATGCACCAGCTCATCTAATGACTCGCTAAGAATCTTTATTGGCTCCAGTTGACTCCTTGCGATTGAACTGGTTCGACCTAATAGACCGGCTGCGAGGGCCTGAATGCTGTCCTCATAATTTTTAGCGTATTCTATTCCTTGTTGGTAAACGCTATCGTATATTTCAGCAAGTTGTTCAGAGTGTTTGTATATGTCTGGGAAAGACCCGTTTTCGCCGCTCTTACTGATTTCGTACCTATACTGCCAAGGAAGCCTGTTATCGTCATCAGACCCTCCGACATAGAGAAATGCTATTCTTCTAATCAATCTTATTAGGCCAGATAAATCATCTGGATAGTCAGCATCCAACTCCTCTTCTCTGACCGAGATCTCTAATATTCTCCTTCCTTCAATATCGTCGGCAGTTACAGTAAATCCGGATTCTGTAGCCTGTATTCGTAGTTCAGAGAGGAATAGACCAGAGAACGGTGGAGGATTAACAAATCGCAATTCGTCAAACATACTTGACTTAACCTCTTCATTATATTTGTGGTATATCTCAACATTCATATCAGAAATGAGGAAGTCTTCATACTTTTTTATATCTTCTCCATATTTTCCACCACAAATTTCCCAAAATTGTGGATGTTCATCGGCTAAATGATTTGTATAATGCCCCTCGTATCTAAGGTATTCTTTGTGGCAGATAGGGCACTCGTATTCTACATCTTCGTCACCCTCTGTTGAATCTCTTCGAAAAGTGAACCTGTATCCAATCCTCTCAGAAGGGTCCTTCATATGGACAATATCTCTATATTCTCCTAAGTCAATATAATCTCCATTGAGTGTTAAGCTAATATCTCCTTGGTCAAGAGATTGTTTTAATAAAATCAAAGACTCAAGTATATTTGTCTTCCCAGAACTATTTGGACCCAAAATGAGTGTTAGCCCGTTCAAATCAATATCGGGCGAGTTTTTGATGGACTTGTAATTTTCTAACCTATACGATTTGAGCATATACTCGGTCATAGACCAAACCAGTCGAGAAGACCCTATAGAACTTTCCCGTCCCGGTGAGTGATTCAATATTCTGCCCAAATAGTTTTATTTTAAATATTTTATAAATGGTTTTTTATACAGAGCCGCCTATTCGGATCTAATTCCAGAAGCGGCTGAGACCACTATACTGCGTTAACCGAATGTGCCACGGATTTACCCGTATGGTGCCGTCATTGGCTCGCAAACCGGAAAATGCTGATTCTCTCTATGAGCCTCTGTCACTGTAATCCTACAACTGGTGAATCCTTGTTTCATTTAAGTTATCCGACGCATATATTATATAAATGGTGAGACATAAAAGAGTGCGTGTCTCCGATGAGGAGCACGCACGGTTGAAGAAGTATCGCGATTACGAATACTCTGAAAGTATCCCGCTCGGATACGTCATCGGACAATTGCTTGATGAGGTGGAAGAACGATGACTCGCTACTACGTCGACGTCAATGATGATCTCGCAACACAGTTGAAGAAAGTCAATGAGAAACGAATCATCGCAGCACTCGAATCTCTCGTCGAAGAAGAAGCTCCGCCTATTGATGAGATCGATCACGAGGAGTTATCGAAGGCTGAACGGAAACGACGTCGGCTCCGTCGAATTCGCCGACGTGGTACCTCAATCGATGAGCGACCAGATTACGATGATGAGTGAGCTGGTTGACGCAGTTGAAGAAGATACGTCCCTTCACTCTGTCGAGAAAGAGACGACTATGAGTTTCTCGAAGGTCGATGACCGCGTCTCTGTCTACTCGGAAGAGGCTGGTCTGATGCGACGACTACTCCGTCATCCACACTTCGAGGTAGAATCGCTTCGAGGGACAGATGGACAACAGATCGCTCCGAACGACTTTGAGGAGGAGTCAATCACTGGAGTCAAGGGAAGCCTCCCGATTACCGCACTGGTCCTTCAGACATCGCTGCGAGCGACCTCGCAGCACTCTGCTGTCGTCCCTGAGGGTGTACTTCGGTTATAGGATATCTTCCGCAATTATGTACGGTCAATGTCGGGGACTGAATCTAAGGTAGGCATCTACCTCAGATTCATCTTGAGGATGAGTATCATAAATAGAAAGCCGTCCAACCCTATGAGATAGCTTTGGATTTAGTGTATTGATCCACTCTCTCGCGTCATCTGGTGATGTAAACTCCATCAGAATCCGTTCGTCGAAATCGTCAGTAAGTGTAAGATTGCTCACTGGGTCGAAGTCTTTAGGCGTCAAAGAAGTCTCGACTAAAACAGATTTTTTGACCTCAACCAGATAGGACTCGCTCATATTCAGACCTCCGCGACAGACTATTTGACTGCTGTGATGGGAGTCGGTATATTGGATTAATTTGGACGGGGGTACTCGAAGTCAAATACTCTGTTTGCTTTCTTTCTACACCAATTGGAGCATCATTGTATTTTATTCCCTCTTCAAAATTTAAATTCATCTTTTTTGTGGGGCGTTGCACTACTAGTGCAAAGGTCATTTAAGTATCAATGGCCCGTTTGTGTAGATGCGTCTGGTCGAAAACTGATCCGGGCGCTTGACCGACTATGAACCCGAACAAATCGCACGACGAGCGACAGGTGTACCGTCCGCGACCGAACGATGAGCAGAACGAACCAATGAGCAAAGAGAAGCCAGGCTTCCACTACGTGAAGCATCACGGCTACGCACACGAAGATTTTGCCGAGCAGGGTAAAGTCACACACTTCAACGGTATTCGAGTCGTTGATGAATCTGAGTCCGGTGAGTCAGAGGAGTTCGATGATTTCGACAAGCTGCACAGCAGTCACTGGACAGTCAACTACGCGAGTTCCGCACGTCTGAGCGATGGGACGATTCTCTACGAGGGTCACCAATGAGTGGAGAAGTCCGAATTACGGACGAGGAACTAGGCTTGGCTGATCCATCCGATGAGGAACAGGAAACGGAACATCCTGTTCCTGAGGAGTTGCAGGCCCTCGACCAGTGGGTATGTTGGGAGCGGGTCGAAGATGGAGACCGGAAGCGGAAGATCCCCCGAGTACCGAACGGGAGTGGCCGAACGGCCCGAACGAATGACCCAACGACGTGGGGCAGTTTCGAGGAAGCTGTTGAAGCCTCCTCGAATCAGGTCGGACTTCAAGTTGGTTTCGTCCTCACTGAAGATGACCCATTCCTCGCCATCGACTTTGACGATGTGTGCAACCCTGAGACCGGTGAGCCAGAGGAGTGGGTGATCGATGCACTACGCGAGTGCGACTCCTACGCCGAAGTATCGCCATCCGCGACGGGCCTCCACATTTGGTTGAAGGATGTGCAGGAACCGGACTGGTGGATTGATACTGACTGTATCGAAGTCTACGATTCCGGCCAGTACATCACGATGACGGGAGACCATCTGTCGGTAACTCCCACGACTTGTAACACTCCGTCCGAATTCGAGGAATGGTTGCAGAGCCACACCGAAGATGATACCCTCGAGTCATCGGAAGTACAGACGTTTTCCAATAGTCCACCGAACGATGTCGAACTCGACGTATTCGACGTACTCAGTTCGTCATTTTCGGAGGATAAGCGGGTCAGTCACCCCTACCACGGGTCCGAAACTGGCACGAACTTCAAAGTCTTCGAAGGTGGCGAGACGTGGCACTGTTTCCGGCACGATGTAGCTGGCAACGCGCTCCACCTTATCGGGATAGAGCAAGACGTCATCAGTTGCGGTGATTGGAAGAACCGCGACCTGACGGCGCAAGAGTGGGCTGAACTCTTCGAGGCCGGTCGTGAGGCAGGATACGACCTACCTGATCATCCCGACGAGCGTCAGCAGACAGCCATACAAGGTAATATCGTGGAGGCCATCATCGAGTCACCATCAGACTGGATTTGGCCCGACGAGAAGAGCATCATCGCCCATCCTGTGGGAGACGCTAACGCCCGAGAAGTGCAGGACCGGCTCGAAGCACAGTCGCTTGAGTCCGATGAGGTCGTTGAGTTGATAACTGAATTGGACGATGAGTATGCCGATGCCTTCAGCAAATTCTGGCAGACTCCAGAGGCGTGGTCTGTCAGCATAGAGGGACCAGACCACAGTTGGAAGCAGGTGAAAGACCTGTACTCGGAGAAGGGACAGACTGACTCTGCCCGTGATCTGGCTGTCCGTCTGCTCCGAAAGGAGTACGACTTCATCACAATCTCAGATAACGAGCAAATGTATTGCTACAATCCCGAGACGGGCGTATATGAATCGGACGCTGAGCAGACCGTGAAGGCTCGTTTGGAGGAGATGTTGGAACTCCACTACAATGGGCGCGAGGCACGGGAAATCATTGGACGGCTCAAGGCCGGTGGATTCCTCGACCGCGAAAAATTCGGTCAAAGTGGTTCATCTGTCTGTGTCGCTAACGGAGTCGTAGACATCGAGACAGGAGAGATGTCGGACTTCAGTCCGGGTTACAACTTCCGGTCACGGTTGCCCGTTGAGTACGACCCTGAAGCGGAGTGCCCTCAATTCCGCGAGTTCCTCGAAGACGTCTGTCCCGATGAGAAGATTCCGCAGTTGCAGGAGTTTGTCGGCTACTGTCTTCAACCTCAGACAAACCACAAGAAAGCGCTCCTCTTGCTCGGACCGACCGACGCAGGCAAGAGCGTGTTTCTCGACCTGCTTCAGGCGCTATTCGGAGCTGATAGTACAGTCAACCTCTCGGTGCAGTATCTCGCCAACCAGCGATGGGGTGAGGCCGAGTTAGTCGGTCGAATGGTGAACATTCGGCACGACCTTGACTCGACCGACATCAAGAACGCAGGGAAAATCAAGGAACTCACCGCAGGGAATCCTGTTCGAGCAGAGCGCAAGAATCAGGACCCGTTCCGATTCGAGCCTCGAACGAAGCACATCTTCGCAGCAAACCAGCCACCTTCTCGCTCGTCAGAGGATGACGGGTTCTGGAATCGGTGGCTCACCGTGGTCTTCCCTGAGCGCATCCCGCGACAAGAGCAGGACCCGAAACTATCGGAGAAGCTCACAGCTGACCAGGAGTTAGCAGGTATCCTGAATTGGGCGATTGAGGGTTACCAGCGTCTCGAAGAACAGGGCCGGTTTACGAATGAGCCGACACCCTCAGATAATCGACGCATCTGGGAGACGTATGGGAACTCGGTTGAGCGGTTCATCAGTCGTCGCCTTGACCGAGAACCGGATGGCTCTGTTGGGAAAGATGAGGCCTATTCCGCTTATGAGTCGTTCGCCAAGTCGGAAAGTATGGAGGTGTTCTCGAAACACAAGTTCACTTCTACTCTGAAAAAGAAAGGCGCCTCTGTCGAACAGCGGCGTTCCGATGGTGAGCGAAAACGTGTCTATACCGGCTTCTCTCTAATGGATTCGTAAGTATCACTCGCGCCCGGTGAATACCGGTGGGGAGTCACAACTGTCACAGATTTTCTCGTATTGAGTTGAAGAGAAAGTCTGTGTTGAGATGTGTTAGTGGAGTCCAGAAAGAATTCTCGTGACAGAGGGACCACCCCACCGGTATTCTCTACGATGGGAAAGAGTCAGTCAAGGTTGAGATGTTTCCTACGTTGCGCCATCCGAGTCATCTCATCTCGTGCATCGTAGTGCTCTTCGAGAACACGGCGAGAGACATTTCCTCTATCGCTCACGACTTCCATAGGGACGTCCTCAGAGAGGCGATAGGTTATTCCTCCCCGTCTGACCGCGTGTAGCGACTCTGAGTCTGGACAACTTGTAGCATATTCATACTTCGTAGCCTGACAGTCGTCAAGATCTCTGCCGGCGGGACACTCGTCCGTATAGAAGCACGGTCGAGTTACAGCATAGCAGGTCTGTCGAAGATTAGACTTACTCATCCGACCCTGCTGTGAGGCGAATAAAGGTTTCCGACCATACTTGTCTTCGATCGATGGTCGCTCGTGCTCAATGTGGTCAGTTAGGATACTCACAAGATCTGAAGAGATAGCGATAACACGGTTTGCCCGACGACCGTTCTTCAATCGAGTTCCAGTATCCGGGCGATGCTCAATTCTGAGAGCCTGCTCTTCGACCAGCAGGTCACTCACGTCGAGGGAGTGAAGCGTTCCTGTGCGTAGATGTGTCTCCCACGCAGTTGCAAAGAGAGCGTGACGGTAAGAGGCGTAGTGGAACTTATCGAGATAATCTATGATTTGCTGCGCTTCTTCGACTGCGATGATGTTGTCACGCACGTCCTCACCAGGATTCATCGAAGGTAAGACGACGTCTCGATGCAGGTCTTCGGGGCAGGCATCGATACGTTCAGCGAACTTGATGAAGGACCGGACAGCGGTGAGTTGACTCTTCAGAGAAGGCTTTGCTAAGTCACCCTCGTCCCGTCTGAAGACACGGAATCGGTATAGATCGCGCCCCGTCAGGTTGTTCAGATTGTCGATATCGCGGGTCTCACAATATCTGATGAAGTGGTTAATACGCCGACGGTAAGACTGGAGAGTGCTTTGAGCGAGGTCGTCACATTTCTCAGATAGGAACATCTCCAATCCTTCTGAGGGCGATAGCGGTTCGAGCTTGTGCGAGTCGTATGGGGTTCGTTCCATCGGTGGTCATCTCCACCGACAGACGGGAGCGGGTGTGCGGTCCGGCTGCGGTTATTCGTCCGTTAGGACGAATGGGTTCAAATCCCGTCGGGTCCGTTTTCCTGCGAACGAAGTGAGCGGAGAATAGCGACAGCCGCGGGATTTGAATCAGGGAGCGAACGCAATGAGCGACCGTGGTTCCAAGTCCCGTCGGGTCCGTTCGGCCTTCGGCCTCACTCCCCCGACGACCTCTCGCTCGCTTCGCTCGCGGGAGTCCCGTCGGATCCGTTCATCTATCTCGAATAAGCTCTCTTGGTAACGCATCGATTAGTAAAATCATATATGTTCGTCTCCTATCTGTTTCGTGTATGCCCTCCCCGTTTCAGAGCCCGGTAGTACGGTACGGGCTGAGCATCAGCAACGCCCTGATAATCGCAGGTATCGCGTACTTCTTCCTCGACGGCACGATCCGTTGGGTCGCGCTCGGAATCGCGGTCTTGGAAGTGATCGTGACCCCCCAGATACTGAAGCGGGCGGGATAGACCGGGCGTTCGACCCCGTCGCGACCACCGTTCGCCGCTCGGCACGGACTCGTCGGAGATTGGCGAAGCACCGACAGAGCTATAGTAGCGTTTGCAAGTCTTCACTCGCTCGATCGCACGCTGTCGTGCGATCGGACGAGCAATCAGTTGCAAACGCTACTATAATCGCCGCACCGTGGCCGAGTTTCACGATGCCCTCCACGAACGAGAGCGAACGGCCGGAGGAAGCGCTTGCCGTCGCACAGCGGTTCATCGGCGCGAACGTCTGCTGAGCGTCTGCGACGTGGAGTACCGGGGCGACGCAAGCGCTGACCCTCGGGAGGACGGCAGGTCGTTTCCGACGGCGATGGCTTTCGAGAGGTCGACGATCGGGCAGCGACTGGGCCGCGGCTGTGCGGCACCTCCGAGGCTCAGATCACAACACCTGCACGCCGAGCAGGCCGACGAGCCCCAGAATCGAGAGGTATGCGGACCGAATGACAACCGGACGAAGGAGCTGTCGGTTGATCCCGATCGCGAGCCAGATCTTCACGAGGATGCTCGCGAGCGTCCCCGCGAGCACGCCCCGGGCGGCGACCGCGGGCGTGATCTGGCCGGTGCTCGCGAGCGAGACCGCCGTCGTCGTGGTGGTGCCGCTCGACAGCAGGCCGCTGAGGAAGCTCGTCACGAGGAAGCCCGCGGTGCCGAACATCTGCTGGGCGCCCGCGGTGAGCACGAGCACCGCGAGGAACAGCAGGCCGAACGTCAGGGCGTTCGTGCTGCTGAACGGCGAGTCCAGGTCGATATCGAACTCCTCGCGCCAGTTCCGCTCGTAGCCCGTCAGCAACACGCCGCCGACGGCGATGAGCCCGAGCGGGAGCCCGACGCTGAGCGCCGACTGGGGGACGAACGCGACGACGATCACGAGGTTCCGGACGGCCATCGCGGCGTCGGCGACGAGGATCGTCGCGACCGCCAGATCCAGCATTCCGACGTTCAGTTTCGCGCGGTTCGCGATCTCGCCGATGACGGCGGTGGAGTTCACGAGCCCGCCGAAAAAGCCCGTGATGAGCATCCCGCGACCGCCGTAGCGCTGCATAATCGCGTAGTTCGCGAAGCCGATCGCGCTGACCGCGATCACGAGCATCCAGACCAGCTGCGGGTCAATGGCGTTCCACGGGCCGTACTGCCCGGCGGGCAGGAGCGGGTAGACGACGAAGGCGATGATCGCGAACTCGGCCGCGCCGCGGACTTCCTGGTGGGAGAGCTGATTCGCGAAGGAGTGCAGTTCCCGCCGGAGCACCAGGAGGAACGAGGAGGTGATCGCGATGACGACGCCCACGAGGACGTAGTCGCTGCCGACCAGCACGCCGACGGCGTAAGCGACCAGCAGCGACGTGGAGGTCGTCAGCGCGAGGCTGCCGCCCATCTCCGAGACGTCGGCGTCGTCGGTCACGCCGCGCGCCTCGGCGAGCAGGCCCCGAGCACCGAGCAGGAGCCCCTGGACGAGGACGAGCACGCCGCCGAGCGCGAGGAGGACCGTCTCCCCGATCGTCGCGGCCGCGACGCCCACGAGGCTCGTGAGCGTGAACGTCCGGATGCCCGCGGCCTTGTTCGACCACTCGCGCTCCAGGCCGAGCAGCATCCCCAGCGCGCCCGCGATGAACAGGTGGAGGACGTTGACGTCCAACGGCAGGGATTCGGGACTGAACGGCGCCATCGGTCACCGCCCGAGCGGGTCGATCGAATGCCGTTTCTCGACGAACATACTCATATGTAGCACTATTTTCTCTATGTAGACTATATATTTCTTGGGCTTCGATCGCCCGCCCGCCGCGTTTTAGGCACACCCAAACTTCGAAAAGGCCTTTAGTGTTTAGGGAGGCCTAAAACGTATGGTATCCGATCGGAGCGACGAGACGGACGCGACGCGGCGGGAGTATCTGCGGTACGGCGCCGGGGTGGCGGCGGCCGGACTGTTCGCGGGATGCAGCGGGCAGTCGGAATCGGACGCCACCTCGACCGACGCAGGCACCGAGAGCGAGACGGCGACGGCGACACAGACGGCGACCGAGACAGCCGCATCAGAGCCCTACACCGTCGAGATCGAGCCGGTCGGCGAGGTCACCTTCGAGTCCGTCCCGGAGACGTGGGTCGCGAACAACGGCAGCTGGGCGGATATGGGCATCGCGCTGGGGCAGGAAGCCCCGAAGGGCGTCTGGCTCCCCGGCCGCTACCACACGCGCTACTACGACGAGATCCCGGACGTGAGCGTCGACAAGAGCGGGATCGCGAAGCTGTGGGGCGACGGCGGCGTCGGCAAAGAGCAGTTCTACGCGATCGACGCCGACGTCCACGTCTTCGATCCGAACTTCCTCCTGAACCGCGGCAAGTGGGCCGAAAGCGACGTCGACGAGCTCCGGACCCAGATCGGGCCGATCTTCGGCAACAGCATCTTCTCGCGGAGCTACCCCTGGCACGCGGATTACCGGTACTACACCCTCTATGAGGCCTTCGAGAAGCTCGCCGACGTGTTCCAAGAGCGGGAGCGCTTCGCGGCCTTCGAGGAGATCCACGCCGACTTCCAGTCCGCGCTGGCGCCGGTCGTCCCCGGCCGGAGCGAGCGCCCCGAGGTCGCGGTCGTCTGGGGCGGCGGCGACGAGCCCGAGACGTTCTACCCGTACGTCGTCGACGAGGGCACGAGCTTCAAGCACCTCAACGACCTGAAGGTGAAGGACGCGCTGGCGACGAGCGACGTCAAGGACTTCTACTCCAGCCGCGGCGCCATCGACTACGAGACGCTGCTGGAGGTCGACCCCGAGGTGCTCCTAGTCCGCGGCCAGGAGGCCAAGACAGGCGAGGAGTTCCAAAACACCGTCGTCCAGTATATGGAAGGCCACGACGTCGCGAGCGAACTCACCGCCGTCGCGAACGGCGACGTCTACCGCGCGGGGCCGCTGTACCAGGGCCCGATCACGAACCTCGTCGTGACAGAGCGGCTCGCGCGGACGCTCTACGACGTCGACGAGGCGCTGTTCGACCGGCAGCGCGTCGCGGACGTCGTCAACGGGGAGTTCTGAGATGCGACCCGATCCCGCGCGAGAGCGGCGGACCCGGCGGGAGTACCTGAAGTACGGGAGCCTCGTCGGCGCCGCCGGGCTCCTCTCGGGCTGTCTGGGCGGCTCGTCGTCGGCCGACTCGACGGCGACCGACGCGGGCGAGGAGACGGCCGCCGACACGACCGCGCCGTCGACGGCCGCGAGCGACTCGGCCGAGTCCGCGAACGGCGGGTCCTACTCGGTGCGGATGGCGCCCGTCGGCGAGGTCGCCTTCGAGTCCGTCCCCGAGCGGTGGGTGCCCTACACCGGCGACTACGCGGATATGGGCGTCGCGCTCGGCCAGGCCGACGGCCTGGCCGGCATCGGCGTCCGCGCGCGGTTCGGGACCCACCACTACGACGGCCTCCCCGGCGTCGACGTCGACGCGGAGTCGCTCACCCAGCTCTGGCAGGATGGCACCGGCAAGGAGGTGTTCTACGAACTCGACGCCGACCTCCACGTCGTCGACCCGAACTTCATAATCCACCGACTCGGCTGGAGCGAGGCCGACGTCGAGGAGATCCGCGAGAACGTCGCGCCGTTCCTCGGCAACACCGGATTCACGCGGGTGTACGACTGGCACTCGTATCGGTACTACTCCCTCTACGAGGCCTTCGAGAAGCTCGCCGAGGCGTTCGACGAGCGCGAGCGCTACGAGGCGTTCGCGGCCTACCACGACGAGATCCTCGCGGACGTCCGGTCGCGGCTCCCGTCGGCGACCCCCGAACTCGCGGTGCTCTACCCCGCCGGGATGCCGCCGGAGTCGTTCTACCCCTACCTGATCGGCGAGGGCACGCAGTCGAAGCAGTGGCGGGACCTCGGGGTCGACGACGCGCTCGCGGCCCACGGCGTCACCGACGCGCAGGCCGGCGGCGGCACGATCGACTACGAGACGCTCTTAGAGATCGATCCCGACGCCATCGCCGTGCGGATCCAAGGCGAGATCACCGACGCGTACTTCGAGGAGAACGTCGTCTCGCACCTGGAGAGCCACGACGTCGCGAGCGAACTCACCGCCGTGCGCGAGGGGAGAGTGTTCTACGGCGGTCTCACCTACCAGGGGCCGATCATCCACCTCTTCCAGCTCGAAACGGCCGCGCGCGGGCTGTACCCCGACGTGTTCGGGGGCGAGGAGCTGTTCGACAGACAGCGCGTCGCCGACATCGTCACCGGGGACTTCGAGCCGTGACCGAACGCGCGCACTCCGGGTCGGGGTCGGAGGCCGAATCCGGATCGGGGGCCGGGTCCGGTACCGGAGCGTCCGCGACCTGCCGGTGGCTCGCCGACGGCAACGGCGCCCTGCTGAGTCTCTGTGTCGCGAGCGTGGCGGTCGTCGCCGCGGGCGGCCTGATCCAGGTGAGCTTCGGCTCCTACTCGATGTCCGCGCTCCAGGCGTGGCACGCCGTGTTCAACCCCGAGGTGCTCTTCGAGCCGCGGGCGTGGGAGGCGTTCGTCTTCGGCGCCGAGCTCCCGGAGATGAACCGCCGGAGCCTCATCGTCTGGAACATCCGCCTGCCGCGGGTGTTCGTCGCCGTCCTCGTGGGGATGAACCTCGCGGTCTCCGGGGCGATCTTCCAGGCCGTCACGCGGAACGAGCTGGCGAGCCCGTTCATCCTCGGGGTCTCCTCGGGCGCCGGGCTGGCGATCCTGCTCACGCTCGTGGTGTTCTCGGGGCTCTCGACGGTCCTGCCGCTCGTCGCGGCGGCCGGCGGGGCCCTCGCCTTCCTCGTCGTCTACGCGATCGCCTGGAAGAACGGGACCTCGCCCGTCAGGCTCGTGCTGGCCGGCGTGATCGTCGGCACCGTCTTCCAGTCGCTCCAGACGGGGCTGTTCTTCTTCGCGAGCGACATCGGCGTCGTCCAGTCCGCGATCGCGTGGACCACGGGCTCGCTGACCGGCACCGACTGGGCCCAGGTCCGGATGGCGCTCCCGTGGACGATCCTCGCCACGGTGCTCGCGCTCGGGAGCGCGCGGCAGCTGAACGTCCTGCTCCTCGGCGAGAGCACCGCGAAGTCCCTCGGGATGTCCGTCGAGCGGGTCCGCTTTGCGCTCTCGGGGATCGCGGTGCTGGCGGCCGCCGCGAGCATCGCCGTCGCCGGGATCGTCGGCTTCGTCGGGCTGATCGTGCCGCACCTGGTCCGCAACGTCGTCGGCAGCGAGTACCGGAAGCTGATCGTCGGCTGTCTCTTCGCCGGGCCCGCGCTGATGGTCGCCGCCGACGTCGGCGCGCGGCTCGGCCTGGAAGTGCTCGTCGGGTCCTCGACGCAGGTGCCCGTCGGCATCGTGACGGGACTCGTCGGCGGACCGTACTTCCTCTACCTGATGCAGCGCCAGGACGCGCTGGGTGAGATCTGATGCGGAAGACGCTCGATCGACTGACGAACGGGACGGACGAGACGGCGAAAGACGGATCGGCCTCCGAGAGCGAGGCAGCGGCCGACGGCGACGCGACCGAGCCCGCCGGGAGCGACCCGTCGGCTGACAGCAGCCGCGACGACGACGGTGGCGGCGACAGTGGAACAGGGGTAAACGAGAGCGACCGCGACCCCGACGCCGCCGAATCGACCGGTCGCCGCCCGGCCGTCGAACTGCGCGGCGAGGGCCTCGCGATCGGCTACCCCACGACCGACGAGCCGGTCGTCGAGTGCGAGACCGTCCTCCTGCCCGCGGGCGAGGTGACGGCGCTCGTCGGCCCAAACGGCAGCGGCAAGAGCACGCTCTTGAAGACGATGGCCGACCAGCTCGCCCCCGAGGCGGGGCAGGTCCGGATCGACGGCGAGGCGGTGCAGACCCTCGATTCGAAGGAGCTCGCTCGGCGGCTCGGCCTCCTCTCCCAGGAGCACGACTCGCCGGCGAGCCTCACCGTCGAGGAGCTCGCGTACCACGGCCGGTACCCCCACCGCGGCTTCTTCGAGTCCGTCAACGACGACGACCGCCGGGCCGTCGAGCGCGCGATCGACCTGGCGGGCGTCGACCACCTCCGCGACAAGGAGATGAAGAACCTCAGCGGCGGGCAGAAACAGCTCGCGTGGATCGCGATGGTGCTGGCCCAGGAGACGGACGTCCTCCTCTTAGACGAGCCGACGACGTACCTCGATCTCCACCACCAGCTCCGGGTGATGGAGGTGATCCGGACGCTCAACCGCGAGCAGGGCGTCACCGTCGGCGTCGTGCTCCACGACATCGGCCAGGCCGCGCGCTTCGCGGACAACCTCGTGGCGATGAAGGACGGCGAGCCCTACGACTGGGGGCCGCCGCGCGAGGTCGTCACCGAGGAGCTCCTCTCGGAGGTGTTCCGCGTCGACGCCAGCGTCGACAGCGAGGCGTCGACCGGCCCGCACATCGCCCCGCACCGCGCGCTCGACGAGGATTAGGTCGGCCTAAAATTCGAAGCGACTAAGTTGTTTTAGGCTAGCCTAAAAATATGGCTCCACGAAGACGCGATCTGTTGTCGGCCGGCGCGGCCGCGCTGGCCACGTTCGGCCTCGCAGGGTGCAACAGCCGAGAGACGAACGGGGCGGGAACGGAAGCCGCATCCGAGACCGGGAGCGCTGACGCGACATCGACGTCGGCGTCGAGTCCGGCGGGGATCACCGCGCACGCCGCCGTCGCCGCGGAGTGGAACGCCTACCGCGCCCGGGTGTGGGACGCGCTCGCGCTCGGCGTCGCCGGCGAGCCCGGGTCGGGCGCGCGGGTCGTCCAGAACACCTTCGCCCGGTTCGAGGGGGCCTCGGGCGCCTACGGCGCTCACGAGGTGCTCGAATCGACGGGCGAGGAGAACTACGAGGGCTTCGAGGGTGCGCTCGGCGCGCTGCGCACCGAGGGGCTCGCCGCGGGCGACCTCGAACGCGCCCGCGAGGCGGCCGCGAACGCCGACGCCGCGCTCTCGGCGGCCCAGCGGACGGTCGTCGACGGCGCCACCGCCGACGCGCTCGACCTCCAGTTGCTCGGCGTCACTGCCCGGAACGCCGCGGTGGCCGCGACGGTCGGCGAGACCGCCGCCGCCGGGGACGTCGCGGAGGCGGTCCGGAACCGCTTCGAGGCCGCGTCGGTCTCGGACGCCCTGGAATCCGCCGCGGACGACGCGTACGACCGCTTCGAGAGCGCTCTCGACGGGGTCGTTTCGGCGGCCGAGGATGGCGACGCCGAGGGGGTCCGCACGGAGGCGAAGGCCGCGTTCACGGCTGCCGTCGACGGGAGCTACGC
Source organism: Halobellus sp. MBLA0158 (assembly GCF_041477585.1). Classification (NCBI taxonomy): domain Archaea; kingdom Methanobacteriati; phylum Methanobacteriota; class Halobacteria; order Halobacteriales; family Haloferacaceae; genus Halobellus; species Halobellus rubicundus. The sequence goes on along the minus strand of NZ_JBGNYA010000001.1, from coordinate 485,275 downwards.
CGTGGCCCCGAGCGAGACCCACGCCGGAACGGGCCACCTCGCCGCGCTCCAGGCGCGCGGCTGGGACGCCGCCGCGCTGGCCGGCGCCGGCGGTCCTTCGACGAACTACGCCCACGCCGCGGGCCTGACGATCTACCGGGCGCGCGTCCACGACGCCCGGTGGCTCGCGGCGGTCGGCGAGGTCGAGCGGGCGGCGACGATGGTCCAGGACGTCTTCGCGCACTTCGAGGGCGCGCGGGCCCACGAGGCCCTGGAGGAGGCCGACGGCGAGGCCTACGAGGGCTTCGAGTCCGGGCTCTCGTCGCTCCAGTCCGCGATCGAGTCCGGCGACAGCGAGGGCGCCGACGAGGCGCTCGCGACGGTCGACTCAAACCTCGTGGCTGGGATCGAGGCGCTCGCGGGCTCGAACGCGCCGCTGCTGGAAGCGGCGTTCTTCCGGGCGCGGTTCGCCGACGCCCGCGAGCGCTACCGCCGCGGCGAGGGCGACGTCGCCGCGTCCGCGGCCGAGGACCTCTTCTCGCGCTTCGAGGAGAACGAACTCGACGTCCACGAGACGGTGGAGTCGACGAGCGAGGAGCTGTACGCGAGCTTCGAGGAGGAGCACCTCAGCGGCCTCATCGACGCGTTCGGCGCCGGCGACGACGACGCCGTCGCGACCCACTACGAGGGCGTGCAGTCGACGCTCCTGGAGTTCGCGACCGCGGCCGGCTCGACGCCGACGGTGAGCGGCGCCGAGGCGGCGTACCTGGCCGCGCGCGGCTTCGACGCGTCGGCCGTGGACGCCCTCGGCGACGACGCGCGAGCCCGGGCCGTCGGCCAAGAGGCCTTCCAGCACTTCGAGGCCGGCGCGGGCGGCTACCACGAGGCCCTGGAGGCGGCCGACGAGTCGCGCTACGAGTCCTTCGAGGCCGCGCTGTCGGCGCTCATCGACGCCGCCGGCAACGGCGAAGATGTCTACGCGCCCGCGACGACGTTCAACGCCGAGGCCGTCGCCTCGGCGTACGCCATCGTCGGCAGCGGCGGCGGCTCGAACGCGGACGCCGCGGGGCGCGTGATGCAGGACGCCTTCGCGCACTTCGAGGAGGCGCGCGTCCACGAGCTCATCGAGGAGGCCGACCACAACGCCTACGAGACGTTCGAGAGGCGGCTCGACGCCTACCTCACGGCGCTCGACGAGGGCGGCGACGTCGCGGTGGCCGCCGGCTCGTTCGCCGACGCCGCCCAGTACGGGCAGTTCGCGCTCGTCGACGCCGTCGAGGACGTCCCGCTCGATCTCGACCTCTCCGGCGGCGGGTCGGAATCGGGCGAGAGCGGCGGCGACTCGTCGCTCCAGGGCGGACCGAACGTCGTCGAGGGCGTCCCCGAGGACGCCGACCACGTCGTGGATATGCAGGCGGTCGCCTTCGAGCCGGCCGAACTCACCGTCTCGCAGGGCGACAAAGTGGCGTGGGCCCACAGCGCCGGCGAACCCCACTCGGTGACGGCCTACGAGGAGGACCTGCCCGACGGCGCGACCTACTGGGCTTCGGGCGGCTTCGAGTCGCAGTCGGCCGCCGAGTCCGGCTGGGAGGAGGGCCGGGGCGCCGTCCAGTCGGGCCAGTCGTACGTCCGCACCTTCGAGACCACCGGGAGCCACGAGTACTACTGCATCCCCCACGAGGCCGCCGGGATGACCGGGACGGTCGTGGTCGAGTAGCCCGTTCTCTACTCCACTCCACTCGCACGATGACACCCCCTTCGCTCACGGCACTCAGCGACCAGATCGACGCCCTCGCGAGCGACCGCGGCGACTACGTCGTCGTCTGCGGGCGGACCGGCGAGCGGCCGGTGCCGATCGACGGCCGGCGCTTCGCGAGTCGGACGCGGGCCGAACGCGCCGCCCGGGCCGCCGAGCGGTATCGGGCGACCCTCCGGCGCTACGACCGCCACCTCCCGTTCTACGACCTGATCGTCCAGGAGGAGCGGTGGCCCGCGGCCGACGCGACGGGCAGTCGGGTCGACGAACCGACGCCGTGACTCGGTAAGCAAAAATTTCGATTCGCAATCGGTCACCCGACGGCGTCAGACCGAACGGCGCGTCGAGTCAGCGGCCCGAGGTCTCGTCGTCGAGGGCCTCGTCGAAGCGATCCCGACGACGCTGGCACTCGCGGACGCCCCGGAGGAGCGCGTCGAGGGCGGGATAGGTCGTCTCGCGGTCGCCGAAGAGGTACTCGACGACCGTGTCGTGGCCGATCCCGGCCTTCACCTCGCTCGCGGTCACCGAATCCAGCGTCGACTGGCGCGCCTCGATCGCCGCTTCGAGGTCGGCTTCGAGGGACTCGATCCGCCGGCGGCGCTTCCACAGCGTCTCGTCGTCCGCGAGGATCACCGTCGCGGCGTCCGCCGCCGGCAGCGACCCCCGGACCGACTTCAGCGTCTCGACGGCGTCGTCGAGGGAGGCGCGCTCGCGGTCCAGCGTCCGCAGCATCACGTCGCTCTCGGCGAGCCGCTGTTCGACGTGGGTGAGGATGGCGCGCTGGAGGGGCTCGGTGAAGCGGTTGCCGCCGCCCTCGCTGGCGAGCGCGATCGCGACCTCCGCGCTCAGTTCGCTGGCGAGCGCGGTGCGGACGTCGGCGGCCGCCTCGCCGTCGACGTGCGGGGCGACCTGCTCTTCGAAGGCCGAGCGGACCCGGCGGCACCGGTCGTCGGTCGTCGCGGCCGCGGCCGTCGCCTCGCCGGCCGAGAGCGCGCGCTCGGCGCCCCCGACCGAGACGGGGTCGGTCTCGACGACGACCCGGCGGAACTGCTCGAACCCGCGGCGCTGCTTCTCTGTCGCGCGGTGCTCGTCGCGGACGCGTCGCCGCGCGGCGGTCAGGTCCTCGACGGCGGCGGCGATGTCGGGCATAGTTTAGGTATACCTAAACTATCGTATAACCGTTTCGGCCCGGATCCGGACGCGGCGGCTCGCGAGTCGCCGAGCGGCACCGGCGAACGGCACCCCCTTCCCGGGCTTTTTGCGCCGGGCGGACCGAGCCCCGGTATGCGCGCAGCAGTGTATCACGGCCCCCGCGACGTCCGGGTCGAGGACGTGCCCGAACCGGAACTCGACGAGCCGACCGACGCCGTCGTCCGCGTGACCCACACGGCGGTCTGCGGGTCGGACCTGTGGTTCTACCGCGGCGACAGCGACCGCGAGACGGGATCCCTGATCGGTCACGAGCCGATGGGGATCGTCGAGGCCGTCGGCGACGACGTCCGCTCGGTCGAGCCGGGCGACCGCGTCTTCGCGCCGTTCAAGGCGAGCTGCGGCACCTGTGAGTTCTGTCGGAAGGGCCTGCATACCTCCTGTGTCAACGGCGACGGCTGGGGCGGCGACAACGGCGGCGCGCAGGGCGAGAAGATCCGCTGTCCCCACGCCGACGGGACGCTCGTCCGCGTACCGGACCGCTACGCCGACGACGAGGACGCGCTCCGCTCGCTGTTACCCCTCACGGACGTGATGGGGACGGGCCACCACGCGGTCGTCAGCGCCGGCGTCGAGGCGGGCGACACCTGCGTCGTCGTCGGCGACGGCGCCGTCGGGCTGTGTGCGGTGCTCGCGGCGCGCCGCCTGGGCGCCGAGCGGATCGTCGCCGTCGGCCACCACGAGGACCGGCTCGCGCTCGCCGAGGAGTTCGGCGCCACGGACGTCGTCGGAGAGCGCGGCGAGGCCGCGACAGAGCGCGTCCTGGAGCTGACGAACGGCGGCGCGAACCACGTCGCCGAGTGCGTCGGCGCCGCCTCCTCGATGGAGACCGCCGTCGAGGTCTGCCGGCCGGGCGGCACCGTCGGCTACGTGGGCGTCCCCCACGGCCTCGACGGCGGCCTCGATCTGTTCTCGTTCTTCGGCGACAATATCGGCCTCCGGGGCGGCGTCGCGCCCGTCCGCGCGTACGCGGAGGACCTGATGGCCGACGTCCTCCAAGGCACGCTCGATCCCGCGCCGATCTTCACGAAGACCGTCGACCTGGAGAACGTCGCCGAGGGCTACCGCGCGATGGACGAGCGCGAGGCGATCAAGGTGCTCGTCGAGGTCGGCGAGTGAGCGATCGGGCCCGTTCTCACTCGACGCCGCCGACGCCCGAGGCCGCGTCGGGGAGGTCGTAGGCGGTCGCGTCGAGGCCGAGTTCCTCCAGGGCGGCCTTCATGTGCTCGTCCTGCGCGTAGTCGGCGCCGTCTTCGACGCGGAGCTCTTGAGCCTTCGCGAGCACCTCGCCGCGGCGGTCGTCGGGGATGTCGTACTTGTCGGTCGACAGTTCGATCACGAGGCCGTTGTTGTCGTGGGTGTAGAGCGAAAAGAAGATCCCGCGGTCGAAGACGTTGTACTGACGGTTGTGGTCGTCGAGCGCCTGCGCGACGTCCTCGAAGTCCTCGGGGGCGACGCTGAAACAGAGGTGGTGGACCGAGCCGGTGCCGCCGCGCTGGGGGCCGCGGTTGGAGGCGCGGTCGCCGACGAACACCGTCAGGATGCGGCCGTCGCCGGTATCGAAGAAGAGGTGGGTCTGCGAGGGGTCGTCGAGGTTGGGCTGGCGGAGGACGAGCGGCATCCCCAGGAGGTCGCGGTAGAACGCGACGGTGTCTTCCTCGTTGCTCCCCCAGATCGTGATGTGGTCGGTCCCGGTCGTGTGGATCGGGCTGTCGGGCCGGTCTGCGGTGACTGGCGTCTCGTCGCTCATACGCACCGTAACACCGCCACGGCCTTAAGTATCGAAGTGACACCGGTGTCACCGGTGCCGAGTCCGACGACGATTAGTCGGCCGCCTCGCCGACGAAGGTGTCCCGCCGATAGCGACACTGCTCGCAGAAGAACTGTGCGTAGCCCGCGGGCTGGACGCCGCTGAACGCCATCTCCTCGCCGCAGTCGGGGCACCACTCCGAATCGACGCCGGACGGCCGCTGAATCGACATACCGGCGTGGAACACAGCCGCACACATCATTCTACCGATTTATGATCATTGTTAGGGAACGACGTCGGACGGGAGAACGTCGGCCTGGCGGCGAATGGCCGGAAAACGAGAGCGCGGGTCAGTACCGCGACGGAAGGTACGCGAAGCCGGCGAGGAAGACCACGGTGAGGAAGGAGATGATGCTGACGCCCCAGAGGCCGTTCTTGTGGAGCGTGAACTGATCGATCTCGGCGTTCTGCTGGCGGTAGCTCTCGAAGTTCTGGGTGAGCTGGAGCGTCGAGTCGTCGGCGAAGTGCGCGAGGTACGTCTCGCCGCTGAGCGTCACGTTCGCGTCGTTGCCGACCGAGATGCTGTTCGTCCGGGGGGCGTTCCACGCCAGCGTGACGCCGCTCGTCGTCACGGCGTCGACAGACGTGGCGTTGCCCTCGTACTGGACGGTGTCGCCCTCGGCGTAGCTCCGCGTCTCCGGCTCGGGGAAGTACTCGGCGGCCGGGACGAGTTCGCTCTCGTTGAGCACGACGTACTGGGTGCCGTTCTGGGTCACCAGCTCGCTGCTGGCGTCTGGGTCCTCGGCGAGGATGGCGGACTCGTTGATGTCCTCACGCAGCGTGAACTCTGTCGGGTCCGAGGCGTTCTCGACGAGCACGCGCCACTGCTGGCCGTCGAACTCCTGGGTCGTGTTGTTCTCCCAGGCCACGGTGTAGCGCGCGGACTCGTTGGTGTACTGGAGTTCGCCCTCGATCACGGTCGTGGCCGCGGTGCCGTGGCCGCCGCCCTGTTCGGACGATGAGATCGACGAGACCGTGTAGGTCTGTCCGCCGACCTGGAACTGGTCGCCCTGTGCGAGTTCGTACTCCGGATTCTCGAACTCGACGTGCGGCGCCTGCGCCGTCGCGATGAGCGAGTACGAGGCCGCCCCGATGACGATGAAGAGTGCGGCGTAGATCGCCGCGGCGCGTCGTTGCATATCTCCGGATTTGGCCACGTGGCGTATAACGGTTACCGTTTTCGCGAACCACGAGGTCCGGTGACGGCGCCGGTACGGCCGGTACGCGGCGGCCGACACCGCGATTCGGATTCGAGAGCACTGGCGCAGACAGCGGCCGACATCGAAGTATATATGCTTTCTTGTCCGACCAACTTCGTATGGGAATCTCGGACCTGTTCGATCCGGAGAGCATCGCGGTCATCGGCGCGTCGGCGACGCCGGGCAAACTGGGCAACGACGCGATGGCGAACGCGAAGGAGTTCGACGGGCCCGTCTATCCGGTCAATCCGTCGGGCGACGGCGAGGTCTACGGCTACGAGTTCGTCGACTCGGTGGCCGACACCGACGCCGACCTCGCGCTCTGCTGTGTCCCGGCCCCGGCCACGCCGGGCGTCATCGAAGACTGCGCGGAGGCCGGCGTCGGCGCCGCGGTCATCTTCGCCGGCGGATTCGCCGAGGCCGGCGAGGAGGGCCAGGAGCGACAAGAGCAGATCCGACAGACCGCCGAGGAACACGACCTCGCGGTACTGGGCCCGAACACGGCCGGCCACATCATCCCGCACAGGAACATCTACAGTTCGTTCGTCCCCGGCTTCGACGAGATCGAGCGGGGCGACGTCGCCGTCGTCGCACAGAGCGGCGGGATCGGCGTGACGGCGACCTTCCAGTTGGAACGCGAGGGGTACGGCATCTCAGGGATGTACGGGCTGGGCAACCGCGTGAACACGGACTTCGCGGACGTCATCCCGATGCTCGACGAGGACCCACAGACGAAGGCGATCGGCCTCCACATCGAGGGGACCACCGAGATCGACGCGTTCGAGGAGGTCGTCGCCGACGCGAGCACCCCGATCGTCGCTCTCAAGTCGGGCAACCGGATGCACGACTTCGTCGAGGCGCACACGGCCGCGCCGAACCAATCCTACGAGCGCTACGAGGAGATCCTTACCGATAACGGCGGCGTGATGGCCGACTCGGTGACGGAGCTCCTCGATGCGAGCCGCGTCCTCGCGAAGTCGCCCACGCCGGACGGTCCGAACGTCGGGCTCGTCACCGCACAGGCCGGACCCGGGATTATGATGTCGGACTATCTTGCAGAGCGCGGCGCGACCTTCCCCGACCTCACCGCCGAGACCCGCGAGCGCCTCGACGACCTGCTTTTGGGCTTCACCTACGACGAGAACCCCGTGGACACGGGCCGGCCGATGCCCCAGTTCGGCGAGGTCATCGACGCCGTGGCCCGCGACGACAACGTCGACATCGTCTCGGTCTACGAGATCTTCGAGCACTCGCTGGGCTATCCGATCGAGGAGCTCGAAGCGCTCGCCGAGGAGGTCGACAAGCCGATCGTCTTCACCGTCGCCGGCCCCTACGAGCCCCTCGAACCCGATCGGAAGCGGATGGAAGACCTCGGAATTCCGACGTTCGACGCCCCGGAGCGCGGCGCGTTCGCGACGTCGGTACTCGTCGATCAGGGCCGCTGAGGTCCGTCGCCGTCGGGACGAACGCGGCTCTTCGGTAGTTCTTCGCTGCTCTGCCCCTCACTCCCGGTCCTTCGCGGGGAGTGGCAGCCCCGTCGAAATCGACTCGTCGCTCACGCGGTAGGTCCGATCGTCCCTGTCGATCAGGTCGTAGGCTTCGAGCCGCCGGAGTGCCATCCGTCGGCCGCGGGTGTCGATCGGATCGAGGCCCGTCCCGCGATACACCGCGTCGGCGACGTCGGCGTAGCGCGCGTCCAGTTCGCTCTCTGTGATCTCGCCGGCCTCGCGGATCACCGCGTAGACGAGGCGGTGGTGTACCGGCAGGGAGCGGAGGTTCAGATTCCGGATGCGGGCGCGAGCGCGAGCGAAGGCATCGTCGATGTCCGCATCCCGGATCTCCCGGTGCTCGCGTTCGTCGGCGAGCGCGGCCGCGGCCCGCAACGATTGGATGCCGTGGCGCGCGATACCGGCGACCGCGTCGGCGACGTACGCCAGTTGCCGGTCGGTGACGGGGTCGCCGGCCAGCCCCCTGTCGGCGCGGGCGCGGAGGATCGCGACGAGTTCGTCGACGCGGTAGCGATCGAGGCCGACCGAGACGTCGATCCGGCGCCGAACGCCCCCGCTGAGGCGGCCGAGCCAGCGGTTCTCCCGTCGGACGATGCCGACGATCGACAGTCGGTCGACCGCCAGCAGGTGGTCCAGCGCGTCGGTCGACGACAGCCCCTCCGCCTCGTCGAGGACGAGAACGATCGGTCGATCGACCTGTTTGCGAAGCTTCCACCGGAGGTCCTGGACGGTCGCACTCCGGGACGGATTGGCGTGTCCCGGAGCGGCCGCGATCACCCGTCGGAGGATCGACTCGGTCGTCGCGCCGAGGGCGCCGACCAGCACGACCGACACGCCCGCGTGCCGCTCCAGGCGACGGATGACGTGCCGGGCGAGGGCGGTCTTCCCGACGCCCCGGGGCCCGTGAACGACGGCGCTCTGGGCCTCCCGGCCGGCGGTCGCAGGATCGAATGCCCGCGAGAGGGCTTCGACGGCGCCGTCTCGGTGTTGCAACTTGTCGGGCGGCCACGCGTCGTCGAAGACCCGCGGGCGGACGATCATCGGTGCTGTCGAAACGTGTGAGTACGGACACTTAAACAGTCGGCGTGGGTCGAGTTACCGGAAAGCGCGCCTGTGCCGTTTCCAGTTAGGCGTATCCACAGACAAAAGACAAGCCAAGGGCCGGATTTGAACCGGCGATGATCCGCTCTGCAGGCGGACGCGTTCGGCCAGACTCTGCCACCTTGGCGCAGTATTCTCTATTCCGTTTCGTCGTTTAAGCCTAGCGGTCCGACGCAGCACCGTGGGCGTGGGATCGACGGGAAGAGCCGCGGCTATGGGATGGTGATGATCGAGGGTTGAGAGCGTCCCGCTCGTTTGGGCGAGCGTGTCGCTCTCGGTGTGTGATGAGTGTAGTATGAGTGGTGAGGCGGCGAGTCAGTGTTCCCAGAGGATCGCTCACTCCAGTACTTGCTGACACGCTGGCAGGCTTAACTTCCGTGTTCGGGATGGGTACGGGTGTTTCCCTGCCGCTCTGGCCGCCTTCAAGCCGACTGATGGAATCGAACCATCTTGAACTGCTCGGTATCGAACAGTTCGTCGACCACTGTCGGTGGCGTCTCGCTGATCGGTCCGATGGATTCGACCGTGTGTAGTGCGCGCAATCCAGTTACCGCCTGAACCCGCTCGCACGGTGGTTCGTGAGCGTCTCACGTACCAGTCGTGTTGCGGTTCTGTCTGACACTCAAGTCTCGATATGAGTGTGGCTTTGGACTGTTAGTGCTCGCGGGCTCACACCTCGTTGCCTCGGTGCGTACACCCCGAGTCTATCGAACTCGTCTTCTACGAGTGTCCTCGGTGGTACCTCTTTTTGAGGTGGGTTTCGAGCTTAGATGCGTTCAGCTCTTACCCCGTGGTGCGTGGCTGCTCGGCATCTGCCCTCTCGGACAACCGATACACCAGCGGCACCCAGTCGTAGTTCCTCTCGTACTATACGACCGTTCCTCGCAGGTACCAATACACCCCCAATAGATAGCAGCCGACCTGTCTCACGACGGTCTAAACCCAGCTCACGACCTCCTTTAATAGGCGAACAACCTCACCCTTGCCTGCTTCTGCACAGGCAGGATGGAGGGAACCGACATCGAGGTAGCAAGCCACCCGGTCGATATGTGCTCTTGCGGGTGACGACTCTGTTATCCCTAAGGTAGCTTTTCTGTCATCAACGGGCCCCATCCAGGAGCCTCGTTGGTTCGCTAGACCACGCTTTCGCGTCAGCGATCCTCGTTGGGAAGATCACTGTCAGACTTCCGTTTGCTCTTGCGCTCTTCTCCGGGTTTCCGACCCGGATGAGGAAATCTTTGGGCGCGCTCGATATCTTTTCGAGCGCGTACCGCCCCAGTCAAACTGCCCGGCTACCGGTGTCCTCCGCCAGGAGTGAGGGTCGCAGTCACTAACGGGTAGTATTTCAGGAGTGTCTCGGTGGCCCGCTAGCGCGGGTACCTGTGTAATGACTCCTACCTATCCTGCACGTTAGCGACCACGTCCCAGCGACAGCCTGCAGTAAAGCTCTATAGGGTCTTCGCTTCCCCTTGGGGGTCTCCAGACTCCGCACTGGAACGTACAGTTCACCGGGCCCAGCGTTGGGACAGTGACGCTCTCGTTGATCCATTCATGCAAGCCGCTACTGAAGCGGCAAGGTACTACGCTACCTTAAGAGGGTCATAGTTACCCCCGCCGTTGACGGGTCCTTCGTCCTCTTGTACGAGGTGTTCAGATACCCGCACTGGGCAGGATTCAGTGACCGTACGAGTCCTTGCGGATTTGCGGTCACCTATGTTGTTACTACACAGTCGGAGCGTCCGAGTCACTGCGACCTGCTCGATGAAAAGCAGGCATCCCTTCTTCCGAAGGTACGGGACTAACTTGCCGAATTCCCTAACGCCGGTTGGTCCCGACAGGCCTTGGCTTTCGCTGCCTGAGCACCTGTGTCGGATCTCGGTACGGTCACCGTGCGCCTTTTCACGGGCTCTCGGTACCAGCGACTTGCGCTGTCTCGCGATTCGATCGCTTCTTGCCGTTACGGCGTCCACGATCTTCCACGATTCGACGGGGCGAAGGCCCCGCTCGCTGTTTCCCAAAGCGTCGGCGTGATGCACGGTGGCACTGGAATATTAACCAGTTTGCCAATTGTCCTAGTCGAGTTACGGTAGGACTTAGGACCGGCTAACCCTCGGCTGAGTGGCAGTGCCGAGGAACCCTTGCTCGTTAGGCCGTCGGGGTTCGCACCCGACTCTCGCTGCTACTGTGACCAGGATTTTCGTTACTAATCGGTCCACGCGAGCTCTCGCCCGAGCTTCCGCCCGATCAGTACGCCAAGCCTACTAAGTCGCCCTGTGATGGGCGTTGCCAGGTCTCGGTGGTGGATTTGAGCCCCGATCATTTTGGGCGCCTCGAACCTCGGCCGGTAAGCTGTTACGCTTTTCTTAGAGGGTAGCTGCTTCTAAGCTCACCTCCCGGCTGTTTAGGGCTCGAGACCACCTTCGGTTGCACTTAATCCACACTTGGGGACCTTAACCCGGCTCTGGGTTGTCTCCCTCACGGACCACAGGCTTACCCCGCAGTCCGGATTCCCGACGTCTACGGCGTCTGCAAGTTCGGAGTTCGACAGGATGGCCGACTCCTCTCGGAGGCGGGTCATCCAATCGGTCGCTCTACCTCGCAGACTACCTCGGTCGAGGTCATGCTTCGACATGTTTCGGCTGGAACCAGCTGTTGCCGAGTTCGATGGGCCTTTCACCCCTACGCACGGGTCACGAGAGGGTATTGTAGGACACCAACTCTTGCAGGCCTCCACGCAGCTTTCGCCACGCTTCACCTTGCCCGCGCGTAGATCACTCGGTTTCGGGTAGCATCACTATGACTCCCCGCGCTTGAACACGGTGGCCCTGGCACAAAGTGCTGCGGCCATATCGGTTTCCCTGCGCCTGCCTGGATGATCCAGTTAGGCTTGCCATAGGGATGCACTCCCTGGGTCGTTTTTCAAAACGCACGACGTGACACCGGCTTCCTCAGGTTTCTACTGGTGGGTCGCCCCACGGTCGTTTTCTTGAGGACCTTTTGTGCCGCGTCGTTCTATCACTGACTGAGTTCAGGCCCTATTGCACCGCCCTGTTCGGGGTGCTTTTCAGCGTTCGCTCACGCTACTTGTTCGCTATCGGTCTCGAGGAGTGTTTAGTCTTCGCAGTTGATGCCTGCGATGTTCACGAGGAATATCCAATCCTCGCTACTCTGGAGCTGACCCAGAGACTCGCTCTCACGATACGGGGCTGTCACCCTGTATCGCACTCCGTTCCAGGAGATTTCTCGTGAGAGCGTGTCTCATTATGGTCAGTCCGAACACCACATTGCCCGTGAGGGCTTCGGTTTGGACTGTGTCGTGTTCACTCGCGGTTACTAGCGACATCGCGGTTGCTTTTTGTTCCTGCTCCTACTGAGATGTTTCAATTCGGAGCGTTCCCCATTGCGCGAGGCAATTGCGGTGGGGATTCCCATTCGGAGATCCCGAGTTCTTAGTCTCCGTGCGACTCCCTCGGGCTTTTCGCAGCTTGGCACGTCCGTCGTCGGCTCTCGAGCCGAGCCATCCACCAGCCAGTACAGTAGCCAACGGTATTGAGTGTCGTTGGAACCAGTCTCGCCTGGGTAGGCGAGACCGTCTGTTAGGTGCCTATCGTAGTGATAGGCGGTGTGTCTGTCTTCCGACAGACGGACTGTCCGTAGTGGACAGTATACTGGTACAGTGATCTGTGACGTCCACGAGCCGTTCGTGTGAACGGGTTCAGTGGGCGTCTGGATTGCGCGCGTACACACGGTCGTCATTGCACGTCCGGTGGCGGCCGGAGCGTGCGTCGAACCCTTCCCATCCGCGCTTTCACGGGATGGTGCATCAGTTCGTTGGGATCTCATCCTCGCGCTGTCTCCCACTTAAGGGATGTGTTTCGCGATGATGAGCGCCCAAGTATGGACCCGCTGGGATTTGAACCCAGGGCGTCCTCCTTGCAAAGGAGGTGCTCTACCGCTGAGCTACGGGCCCTGTTAGCCTTGGTGGTTCTAAGGTGCCTGTCCGGTCGATCTGGTACACGATCCACGCGATGAGTGAAAGTGAGCCAGGCGCGTCGGCCTGGTCTCGGTCTGTAGGAGGTGATCCAGCCGCAGATTCCCCTACGGCTACCTTGTTACGACTTAAGCCCCCTTGCGAAGCCCAGATTCGACCATCGTGAGATGGCCTCATCCGGACCTCACTCGGGTGCTTTGACGGGCGGTGTGTGCAAGGAGCAGGGACGTATTCGCCGCCTTCTTGTGAAAGGCGACTACTACCGAATCCAGCTTCGTGAGGGCGAGTTTCAGCCCTCAATCCGAACTACGACCAAGTTTCGGAGATTAGCGTCCTCTTTCGAGGTTGCGACCCATTGTCTTGGCCATTGTAGCCCGCGTGTAGCCCAGCTCATTCGGGGCATACTGACCTACCGTTGCCCGTTCCTTCCTCCAGTTTGGCACTGGCAGTCCTCCTAATGTACCCAGCCAGTCGAGACTGCTGCTGGCAATTAGGAGTGCGGGTCTCGCTCGTTGCCTGACTTAACAGGACGCCTCACGGTACGAGCTGACGGCGGCCATGCACCTCCTCTCTACAGCGTCGTGGCGAGGTCATCAACCTGACCGTCATCACTGTAGTCGGAGCTGGTGAGATGTCCGGCGTTGAGTCCAATTAAACCGCAGGCTCCTCCGGTTGTAGTGCTCCCCCGCCAATTCCTTTAAGTTTCATCCTTGCAGACGTACTTCCCAGGCGGTTCGCTTCTCGGCTTCCCTACGGCACAGCACTGGCGCGTAGCCAGTGCCACACCTAGCGAACATCGTTTACGGCTAGGACTACCCGGGTATCTAATCCGGTTCGAGACCCTAGCTTTCGTCCCTCACCGTCGGATCCGTCTTCTCGAGGTGCTTTCGCCATCGGTGGTCCGTCCGGGATTACGGGATTTCACTCCTACCCCGGACGTACCCCTCGAGCCTTCCGGTCCCAAGCCTCGGAGTTTCCGCCGGACGCCCACGCGTTGGGCGCGTGGATTTCCCGACGGACTTTCGAGGCCGGCTACGGACGCTTTAGGCCCAATAAGATCGGCCATCACTTGGACTGCCGGTATTACCGCGGCGGCTGGCACCGGTCTTGCCCAGTCCTTGTTCCAGCACCACCCTACGGTGCTGAAAAGCGAGGACGATATGCCCTCGCACTCGGAGTCCCCTTATCGCACTTGCGTGCAGTGTAAAGGTTTCGCGCCTGCTGCGCCCCGTAGGGCCCGGAATCTTGTCTCAGATTCCGTCTCCGGGCTCTTGCTCTCACAACCCGTACCGATTATGGGCACGGTGGGCCGTTACCCCACCGTCTACCTAATCGGCCGCAGCCACATCCTCTAGCACCGTAGTGTTTGCAGCTCTCGGCATTCCAGCGTGAGAGCGGTATCACGGGTTAGCCTCAGTTTCCCGAGGTTGTCCGTGTCTAGAGGGTAGTTTGGCCACGTGTTACTGAGCTATTTGCCGCGAGTCTGAACTCGCGCGACTAGCATGGCTAAATCGGACTCCGATAGCAATGGCCTCCGGCAGGATCAACCGGAATGGGTCTCTCCCCGTGCGGGGAGAGGGGTGTGGCGGGATTTCCCATCGGATGATGGGAGAATCACCATATATCATTGCGTGGTCCGTGTGGTTCGGATCGACCAGACAGGTGTCACCGAACCACCAAGGCTAACATCAGATCCCATCTGTACGGCGGACCGCAGGGGTGGAATCCTCATCTCTTGCGGACGTAAGCGTAGGTCGCTCGGAGCCATAAAGGCACCGATCCACCTCGCTGCCGACCGAAGTCGGCGTGTCCGATCGGGAACGGGATCGAACCGCGCCCAGTCGCGGTGTGTCGTTCGCATTCAACCGGAACCGACTCGAACACTTAAGCCCGTCGTATCGCCCCGACCCGTCTCCGAGTCGGCGGCGCCGACGCGCCCTGCGAGTGCGTTCCGGCGAGGTCCCGTCCGGGGCGTCCCGGGCGGGCTTCCGCGTACTAATCCGAATGCCGGGGTTACATAAAAGGCCGTCGAACCGTCCCCGCTTCGTTATGCGATTTCACACCGAGAGGGTGAGCGTCGAACGATGCGACTCGACGAAGGTTACTGCACACGCACGCGGGCGTGACATCAGAATATCGCGCGGTCGGAGGCCGAGCCGTCATCCCACGCGTCGCGCGTGCGGTCTACTCGGATGATAACCGCGCGGAAATTCGTTACTGCGGGACGGACAAAGCGGTGTCGAACCCGGTGGGACGGTCTCCGACGCTGGCGAGAGACGGCCCTACGTCGGCGGGCGGCCAGCGCGCGGACGCGACGGCGACGCTACTTGTCGATGTGTTCGATCCCCTGCTTCGAGACGTTGCCCCGAGTGACTGTCGACACCTCGTTGTCCTGCATCCACCCCGGTTTGTCGTCCGGCGCGCTGTCGTGCCAGGCCCAGGCGTCGTAGATGTGGACTCGGTCGGTCCCTCGTTCGAGCAGTCTGATCTCCGTCGGATCCTCCTTGGCCTCGTCCTCGGACCCGTAGGACTCGTAGCCTTCGAGCCGACGGGCCGCCTTCAGGGCCGCCTGTCGCGGCATCCGACCGGTGAACTGCTTGGTCTTTTCGCCGTCTTCGAGCATCACGAAGTTCCGCTTGCCGTCCTCGCGTACCATTGTTCGTACCTCTATGTCAAGGAAACACATGGTCTGGCTTAAATATACCGGCAAAATGGACTGCGGTACGGGGGTTTTCGCGCTCGAATCCTCGCTCCGTCGAGCGGAGATCCCGAACGGAGGAGGCCCGATCGTTCGGCGGCGG
Organism: Halobellus sp. MBLA0158; assembly: GCF_041477585.1. Lineage (NCBI taxonomy): Archaea > Methanobacteriati > Methanobacteriota > Halobacteria > Halobacteriales > Haloferacaceae > Halobellus > Halobellus rubicundus. The sequence continues at coordinate 469,921 of NZ_JBGNYA010000001.1, read as the reverse complement.
GTCGGCGTCCGGCGGCGAGCGTCCCCCAATCGAACGAATCAGATGGGCAGGGCGTAAACAACACTTATGTATATCCTGCGGCGAACCTTCGGCTAGACAGCTCCGATGGTTCGGAAAAAGAAGCTCAGCCCGAGTGGCGCGAAAGACGAACACGGCGAGTACCACAACGTCCACGTGAACCTCCACGAGGACGAACTCGCCGTGGCCGGGATGGAGATCGGCGACGAGGTGTTCGTTCGGGTCCGGGACGGCAAGATCATCATCCAGAAGGCCGACCCCGACGACGTCGAACACGACTTCTGAGGGATGATCCGAGGGCCCGACCGGTCGCGAGGGGGAGACCGGCGAGACGACAGCCGAGGGTGGGCGACGCCGTGATCCGATCGGCCTACCGCGCGGCCGGACCAGTTCTGTTCTCGCTGCCCGCCGAGACCGCCCACCGGCTCGTCCACCGCGGACTGCGAGCCGTCCAGCACACCCCGGCCGAGGACGCGCTCCGGCGGCGACTCGCCGTCGACGACGACCGCCTGCGGGTCGAGGCGTTCGGCGAGTCCTTTCCCAATCCGGTCGGCGTCGCCGCCGGCTTCGACAAGAACGCCGAACTCCCCGCGGTCCTCGGCGCGCTCGGCTTCGGCCACGTCGAGGTCGGCGGCGTCACCGCCCGCGCACAGCCCGGCAATCCCCGTCCGCGGATGTTCCGCCTCGTCGAAGACCGGGCGATCGTCAACCGGATGGGCCTCAACAACGAGGGCGCCGACGCCGTCGGCGAGCGGCTTCGGATCGGCCCCAATCCGGGGATCCCCGTCGGCGTCAACGTCGCGCTCTCGGAGGCGACCGACGCCGACGACGCTCCCGAGGACTACCGTTACACGTACGAACAGGTGGCCGACAGCGCCGACTACCTCGCGGTCAACGTCTCCTGTCCGAACAGCGAGGGGATGCGCGAACTCCAGAACCGCGACTCCCTAGAGGCGATCCTCGGCGAACTCGTCGACGCCGGCGCCGCGCCCCTCCTGGTGAAGCTCTCGCCGGACCTCCCCGAGCCGGCGATCGAGGACGCCCTCGCGGTCGTCGACGACTTCGACCTCGACGGCGTCATCGCCACCAACACGACGACCGACCGGCCCGAGGGCCTCCGGAGCCCCAACCGGGCCGAGAAGGGCGGGCTCTCGGGCGCGCCGATCGAGGACCGTGCGACCGAGATGGTGCGGTTCGTCGCCGAGCGCACGGACGCCCCCGTCGTCGGCGTCGGTGGGGTCTCCGACGCCGCGGGCGCGTACGCGAAGATCCGTGCGGGCGCGAGCCTCGTCCAGCTCTACACCGGCCTGGTCTACGAGGGCCCGACGCTCGCACGCGACATCAACGAGGAACTGCTCGAACTGCTGGACCGGGACGGCTTCGACCGGATCAAGGACGCGGTCGGCGCGGACCTGTAAAAGCCAACGACGGGTCGAGCGCGACCGTTACGCCTCGTTGTGGACGACGACGATGGCGTCGCCGGCTTCGACCATCTCGCCCTCGCCGAGGTACTGCCGCTCCTCTTCGATCTCGAACATTTCCGCTCCGAGCTCGGCGCCCGCAGCGTGGAGTTCGCCGTCGACGACCTCGTAGTCGCCCGCCTCGATCGCGGCCTCGATGTCCGGCACCTGGCTGCCGAACTCCGGGCCGACGAGCGAGTAATCGAGGTCGACGCCGGTGACGACCGACTCGACCGCCGGGCGCTCGTCTAAGGTCGCCAGCTCCTCGACGTGCATCACGCCGGAGATGTCGTCTTCGAACCCGGAGACGTCGCCCCAGATCTCGACGCGGTCGAGCGCGGCGTTCATCGGCAGCTGTTCGTCGCTCTTGTACTTGCGGAGCGCGCCGACGACGGCCATCGCCGTCTCGCCGGCCGCGAAGTCGGCGTCGACGCCGAGCGGCTCGGGCCACTCGGTCCGATGGACGCTCCCGTCGCCGTGCATATCGTGCCACAGCTCCTCGGTCGCGTGCGCGAGGATGGGCGCGAAGAGCTTGAGGAACCGCCGGTGGGCGACCTCCAGCGTGTAGGCCGCAGAGGGATCGCCGCCGTCGCGGACGCGCTGTTTCGCGATCTCCAGGTAGTCGTCGCAGAAGGTGTGCCAGAAGAAGCCCCGCAGGCCGTCGCGGGCCTTCGAGAACTCCCGGTCGGCGAAGCGCTCCGTCAGCCGCTCGATCTCGCGGTCGAGTTCGGCCAGCAGCCAGCGGTCCAGCGCCGCGAGGTCGTCGTGGTCGAAGTCCTCGGGGGCCTCGTCGGTCAGGCTCTCGACCAGTTTGGAAGCGTTCCAGAGCTTCCGGAGGAGCTTCTCGCCCGCCCGCAGGCCCTTCTCCGAGTAGGGGAGGTCGTCGCCGACGGCCGAGCCCGCGGCCCAGTAGCGCGCCGCGTCGACCGGATACTTCGAGACGACCTCGTCGGGCGCGACGATGTTGCCCTTCGACTTGGACATCTTCTCGCGGTTCTCGTCGAGGACCATCCCGTTTATCATCACGCTGTCGAACGGCACCTCGCCGGTGTGCTCGTAGCACTTGACGACGGTGTGGAAGAGCCAAAAGGAGATGATGTCGTGGCCCTGCGGCCGGAGGTCGAACTGGTAGAGCTCGGGGTTCTCGAAGGTGAACTCCTCGGCCTCGCCGTCCCAGTCCCACCCGGCGTTGATCAGCGGCGTCAGCGACGACGTCGCCCACGTGTCGAAGACGTCGTCCTCGGGCTCGAACTCATCGTGGCCGCACTCGGGACAGGCGTCGACGGGCGGCTCGTCGCTCAGCGGGTCGACCGGGAGGTTCTCCTTCTCGGCCAGCACCGGCTCGTCGCACTCGGCGCAGTACCAGACCGGGAACGGAATACCCGAGGAGCGCTGGCGGGAGATCGACCAGTCCCACTGGAGGCCCTCGATCCAGTTTCGGTACCGGGTAAACATCTTCTCGGGGTACCAGTCCATCTCCCGGCCGGCCTGGAGGTACTCCTCGCGCTTGTCCAGCAGTTCGACGTACCACTGGTCCTTGACGAGGAACTCGACCCCGGTGCCGCAGCGCTCGTGGACGTTCACGGTGTGGGTGATCTCCCAGCGGTCCAAGAGCGCGCCCGCGTCGTCGAGGTCCTCGACGATGGCCTCGCGGGCCTCCTCCGAAGAGAGCCCCTCGTACTCGCCGGCGACGTCGGTCAGCGTCCCCGACTCGTCGATCGCGATCCGGAGGTCGAGGTCGTGGGCCTGGTACCACTCGATGTCGGTCTGGTCGCCGAAGGTACAGCACATCACGACGCCCGAGCCCGTCTCCATATCGACGCGCTCGTCTTCGAGGATCGGGACCTCCTGGTCGAACAGCGGGATCCGCGCGGTCTCGCCGACGAGGTACTGATTCTCGTCGTCGTCGGGGTGGACGAAGACCGCGACGCAGGCGGGGAGGAGTTCGGGCCGCGTCGTCGAGATGGTGAACGCCTCTTCGTCCTCGTCACCGCTGCCGACGACCTCGAAGGCGATGTCGTGGAAGTGACTCGGCTGCTCGTCGTCTTCGGTCTCGACCTGCGAGATCGCCGTCTCGCACTCGGGACACCAGATCGCCGGCGCGCGCTGGCGGTACTCCCGACCCTGCTCGTAGAGGTCGATGAAGGAGAGCTGGGAGATGCGCCGGACCTCCGGCGAGATGGTCTGGTAGGTCTGGTTCCAGTCGATCGAGATGCCGAGGTCCTGCATCTTCTCTGTGAACTCGGCCTCGTACTCGGCGCAGACCTCCTGGGTCATCCGCTGGAACTCCCGGCGCTCGTAGTCCTGGTGGCGCACGTCGAGTTCGTCCTCGGCGAGGCGCTCGGAGGCGATGCCGTTGTCGTCGTAGCCGAACGGGAAGTAGACCTCCTTGCCGCGCATCCGGTTGAAGCGCGCGACGAAGTCCTGGAGCGTGAAGCCGTAGACGTGGCCCCAGTGGAGGCTCCCCGATACCGTCGGCGGCGGCGAGTCGATCGAGAAGGCGGTGTCGGGGTCTGCGGCGCCCTCGTAGGCGTAGGTCTCGTCGTCGACCCACCGGTCTTGCCACTTCGCCTCGACGGTGTCGGGGTCGTATTCTCCGCTCGGCATCCTGGGCGGAAATACCGGCGGGCGGGCTGTTAAGTGGCTCGATTAGGCGGTCAGTCCGCCAGCGCGTCGAGCTCGAACTCGAAGGCCGCCACCGGCAGTTCGAGGTCGTGTTCGACCAAGACGCGGGGGTGGAGCTCGCCCACGACGCCCACCGCCTCGCCGTCGATCTCGACCGCGGCCACGCGGCCGTCGATGAACGAGGGATGGTCGGTCGGCGGCGTCGCGAGGTCGACGTCGAAGTCCCGGCAGATCGCCTGCAGGCGGGCCTTGGCGTCCTCGTAGGTCGCGTCGTGGCGCGCGAGCACGCCCGCGACGTGCCGGCGCTCGCGCACGCGAGTGTTCACGTCGTCGTCGCGCTCGGCCACGAGCCCGACCTCCGCGAGGTCCTGCGGGTAGGCGCGGTGGGTGTTGTTCTCCAAGACCATCACAAGCGAGGGCAGCGCCCACTGCCGGAGGATGGTGTAGTCCTCGCTGTAGGGCTCGGTGATCTCGACGGGCTCGCCGCCGCCGAGGTACTCGGTCCCGGCCTCGACGTTCATCCGGTCGTAGGCCTCCTCCTCCGAGGTCATATGGAAGTTCAGGAGGTCCTCGAAGCCCAGCCCGGTGAGCGTGTTCCGGGTCGCCGCCTCCAGGCGCGAGCGCTCGTGGCGCCCACCGACCGTCCCGATGTCGGGGTATCGGGGTTCGATCTCGTCGAAGCCGTACGCGCGGCCGACGTCGTCGACGAGGTCGAGCGGGTGGAGCACGTCGACGCGGTACGGCGGGATCGACACGTCGTAGGTGGTAGCGGCGTCGCCATCGCCGGATTCGCCCTCGTCCGCGTTCGCGCCCTCGTCGTCCGCGACGACGGCGTCCAGCCCGGAGCGCTCGAACAGATCGATCACCTCTCGGGGCTCGAAGTCGACGCCGAGCATCGTCTCGATGCGATCGTGGCTCACCGACTTGGTCTCGACCTCGAAGTCCGGGCGGACCAGGGTACGATCCCCATACTCGATTTCGACCTCCTCGATCGTCGCCCCGCGCGCCGAGAGCGCGTAGCAGATGATGTTGCACATCCGGTCGATCGTCCACTGGTCGGTGCCGGTGAGTTCGACGAGCAAGTCCGTCGAGTCCGTCGAGACCTCGGTCCGGCGGCCGTTGATGACCGGCGGGAACGAGAACAGCCCGAGCTCGTCGTAGATCGCGGGGTAGCGGTCGTAGTCGGCGACGATGTCGGCGTAGGTCTCGCCGGTCGGATGTTCCTCCAAGACCTCCGCGGGCGTCAGCTCCCTGTCGCTGTCGAGCGGGACGAAGGTGTCGTCGTCGGGCTCGATTCCGGTGTAGGTGATGGAGTTGCCCGACGCGTCCTCGCGGAGGACCTCGCCCTTGATCGCGACCAGATCGTGGATGCCGATCGCGCCCTTCGCGCGCTTGCGGCCCATCGTGGCGTGGAGCTTCTCCTGGAGCTGGATCAGCGAGTCCAGACTCCGCTCGTCGAGGTCGACGCCGCGGACGATCGCGCCCGTGACGTACGGCCGCTCGTCCGGGACGTCCTCGTCGACGACGTAGGTGAAGTCGGGGTCGTTGGTGTCGGGCACCCGGACGCCGCGGTCGTCGCCGTAGTGGTACCGCAGCGAGCGCGCGACGCCCTCGACCGAGAGGCGATCCAGCCTGTCGGGCCCGAACTCGAACTGCAAGAGCCCGTCTTCGGTCTCGCCCTCGAACTCCAGGCCGAGGCCGAAGAGGTCCGATTTCAGTTCTTCGTCGTCCTTCTCGTCGTGACCGGTCAGCTCGCGGAGTTCGTCGGGGTCGATGTCGACGACGGGCATCAGTAGGTCACCTCCGCGCCGCGGAGGAAGTCCAGATCAGCTAGCGTGCCGTGCAGATCGCGGATGTCCTCGGCGCCGGTGGTCAGCATCGCCAGTCGTTCCAGGGCGAGGCCCCACGCCATCACGTCGTGTTCGACGCCGAGCGGTTCGAGCACCTCGTCGCGGAACATCCCGGAGTTGCCGATCTCGATGAGTTCGCCCGTGGTGGGGTGCTTGCCGAACAGCTCGAAGGAGGGCTCGGTGTAGGGGTTGTAGTGCGGTTTGAACTGGATGTCGGTGATGCCGAACTGCTCGTAGAACTCCACGAAGGTGCCCATCAGATCCCGGACTGAAAGATTTTCAGCCATCACCCAGCCCTCGATCTGGAAGAACTCCAGCAGGTGGGTCGCGTCCAGCGTGTCGTTGCGGTAGACCTTCTCGACGGAGAAGTACCGCTGCGGGGGTTCGAGTTCGCCGACTTCCGTCCCCGAGAGGTAGCGCATCGACAGCGACGTGGTGTGGCCGCGGAGCGCGACCGCGCGGGCGAAGTCCTCCGACCACGGCGAGTGATAGCCGTCGCCGTCCTCGCCGACGCCCTCGCGGTGGGCGGACTCGACGCGGTCGACCAGGTCCTCGGGGAGGTGCTCGATCGGCGGCACGTCGAGCGCGAAGCGGTCCCAGTGGGTCCGCGCGGGGTGGTCCTGCGGCATAAACAAGCAGTCGTTGATCCAGAAGTCCGCGTCGGCGTGGGGGCCCTCCATCTCCTGGAAGCCCATCCCGACGAGGACGTCCTTCACGCGCTCGGCCGTCTGGCGGAGGACGTGGGTCTTGCCGCCCCGGACCTCGGGCGCGTCGGCCTCGACGTTGTACTCGGTGAACTCCACGTCCTGCCACTCGCCGGAGGTGAGCATCTCGGGCGTGAGCCGGTCGACCGTCTCGGCGGTCTCTATGCCCTCCATCAGCGCGGTGACGCCCGCGTCGGTTAGTGTGATCGTCCGGACGACGCGCTCGTGGCGGTCCAGCAGATTCCGGGAGACGAGCTGATCGAGGACGTCGGCATCGACGTCGTCGACGGCCCCGCCCTCCGCGAGCGCGGCCAGCGCGGCTGCCTCGGGGTCGTCGTCCGCGTCGGCGTCGGGATCGGCCGAGAGCTCGCCGCTGTCGATGTCGCCGTAGCCCTTCCGGCCGAAGTTCGCCAGGGCGATGTCGATCTCAGGGCCTTCAAGGCCCGAGGCACCGATGATTCGGCCCATCTGCGCCGGGGCGTCGTCGGTGCCGGCCTCGACGGCGGTGCGGTACAGCCGCACCTCTGGGAGGCCCGACTCGACGTACTCGGCGCCCTCGTCTGTCAGTTCGTACTCGACCGACTCGCGTTCTGTGACCTCAAGCAGGCCCTCGTCGCGGAGCTCGAAGACCGCCTGCGTCGCGGTCTCGGGCTTCAGGCCCGCCTCCTCGGCGAGTCGATCGATCGGCGTCTCGTCCGTCGCGCTCGCGGCGTTCAGCGCCGCGACCTGTGATTCGGGGAGCTTCATTCTGGATATCGGGGAGTCGTTGTCGCGTCTACTGCGCGGCCGCCAGTTAGCAGTTCCGAAGACCGCGGGCTTCGCTGCCAGGGAGACCGGATCGGACGGTTTCGCCGGGCCGGGACGTCGGCGCCCCCCGGCCCCGGGTCCGCCGTCGTCAGGCGGTCCCGAAAAAGAAGCCGGACCCGTCGGAGTCGGTCGATCGGCGGGCGACGCCGCGCGCGGAGTCGGGTCCGTGGCGCATACGCGTGGGTGGACCCGCCGCCGACAAAACCGTTGCGAAATCGTGCGGATCGTTAGCACGGTGAATCGAGCGCGCGTTTATGGGCCTGTGCGGCGAAGGGAGACGTATGCCGGAAGAAGTCCTCTTCGAGTCCGAGAGCACCCAGGACCGAGCGGCGATCGCGTCGTACCTCCGCGAGGTCGCCGAGAAGCTAGAGTCGGGCGGGGCGATCACCCTCTCCGCGGGCGGGCAGTCGATCACGATGGATCCGCCCGCGACGGCGGCCTTCGAGGTGAAGGCCGAGCGCGAGGGGCCCACAGAGGGGAACGGCGAACTCTCCATCGAGTTCGAGATCGAGTGGAAGGAAGGCGCGAGCGAGGCGGCCGGCGGCGACCTCTCGATCGAGTAGCGAGGTCGAGTAGCGAGGTCGAGTAGCGGAATCGGTCGCGGTCAGTCGTCGCCCGGCGCGACGCCCCGCCGCGACGACGTCAGGGAGATGTCCAGGTCGTCAAGGAGTGCTTCGACCTCCTCGCGTTTCTCCTGGTGGTCTTCGAGGAACTCCCGCATCAGTTCGGCGGCCTGCTCCTTGCAGCCGCCGCAGAGGCGCTCGCCGCCGACGCACTCGTCGTAGACTTCCTTCGCGAACTCGTCGTCGTCGCCCGCGAGCAGGTACGCGTAGAGCTCGTAGACGGGACACTCGTCGGCCTTCCCGCCGAGTTCGCGCTGCTCTTCGGCGGTGTCGCGGCCGCCCGTCGTCGCGGCCTTCACCTTGTCGTAGCCCTCCTCGGGGTCGTCCAGGAGGGAGATGTGCGAGGCCGGAATCGACGACGACATTTTTCCACCAGTGAGGCCGGTCATGAATCGGTGGTAGATCGACGACGGCGGGACGAAGCCGTAGCCGCCGTGGTCGAGTTCGACCTCCCTCGCTAATTCTTCGGCCGCTTCGGGATCGAGATCGAAGGCGTCGACGTGCTCGTCGTAGCGGCGCTTCTCGCCGTCGATGGCCTCGACCAGACTCTCGAAGGCCTCGTCGGTCGCGTTGAGATCGAGGAAGCGAACGCGGGGACGGAGCGGCTCCATCCCGCTGTTGTCGAGTTTGTCGACGGCGGACTCCCGCACTCGGTCGTCGACGACGACGCCGAGTTCGTCGAGGTCCGCGTCGTCCAGTTCGGCCAGCCACGCGCCGGCCTCCTCACAGCGCGGGCGGTCGGGCTCTTCGGCGTAGGCCTCGCGCTCCTCGTAGACGGCGCCGACGAGCGCGCGCTCGGCGTCGTCGAGCTCGAAGCTCGCGTACGCCTCCGTCACGCCGAAGAAGCGCATCCGCGCCGCGAGGTCGCGGGCGAAGCGGACGTGGGGATCCTGGTCCGGGCCCACGGGGATGACCGTCGGCTTGGGCTCTTCGAGCTGGGGATAGAGGATGTCGGCCATCTGGGTCACGACCGACTGCATGTGCGAGACGTTGGTCTCGCCGTCGAAGCCGTAGATGCCCTGGAACTCCGAGAAGTTCGCCTTCGAGCCGAGCTCGAAGGCGAGGTCCTGAAGCTCCCGGTTTTCCGATTGGCGGTAGAGCTCGCCCTCCTCGGGGTCGAAGCCGAGCGCGAGCAGGCTGAGGAGGTAATCGCGGGCGTGCTCGTCGATCTCCTCCCAGCTCATCCCGCGGGCCGAGTGAGCCTCCAGGTCGGCGATCAGCCCGTAGGCGTCGGCGCCCTGCTCTTGGTGCCAGATGATCTCGTCGAAGACCAGCTTGTGGCCGATGTGGGGGTCGCCGGTCGGCATGAAGCCCGAGAGGACGGCCGCCTCCTCGCCCTCGCGCAGCGCCTCGGCGACGGGCTCGTAGTCGCGGTGGCCGAAGATGACGCCCCGGCGCATCAGGTAGTGGGGGTTCGGGACCTCCGCGAGGACGTCGTCGAACTCGCCGATGCCGAACTCCTCGAAGAGCTTCCGGTAGTCGGCGATCGTCGAAGAGCCCCACGGGTCGAGCGCGACGTCGTCGGCGCCGGCGGCGCTGTCGGCGTCCGCGCCGCCGTCCGGACGCGCCGGTCGCGTCTGCTCGTCGTCCGCCGCCTCGCGCTCGGGAGCGTCGTGGTCTCGTGTCATATGCGGGAGTGGCTCACGGGGTGAGTCGGGCAACCGAGAGCCAGTCTATCTCGCCGTTGGCCGCGGTGAGCGCAAAAACCATTCGCTTCCGGACCCCGCCGGCGAGCCGGACGTCGAGCGAGAGGTCCCGCGGGTAGAAGACGTGATCCGGCGCGACCACGCGCACGAGGTCCGTCGAGTGCGAGAGCGAGTCGACGTCCGTGAACTCGGCGTACACCCGGAAGTCCGCCCCGAACTTGAAGCCGCTCTTGGGGACGACGCCGCGGTCCCGCAGGTCCGCGTAGGTCCGCAAGCGGCGGTCGAAGCGCTCGCCCTCGACCTCCCGGCCGAGCGCGACCACGGCCGCGGGGTCGGCGTCGACGACGCCGCGCTGGGCGAGGTACGCGCCCTCGACGAGCGAGAGCTGGATCGGCCCCTCCTCGGCGTTGCGGCCGAACAGCCGCTGGCCGTAGAACCGCCGCTCGTAGAGCGCGTCGGCGTCGCCGTAGCAGACGACGCGGTCGCCGAGGAGGTCGGCGGCGACCCCCTCGGGGAGCGACGGCTCGGCGTCCGCGTCGGGAGCGACGGTCCGATCGCTGCCTGCGGGAACGTCGTGGGCGGGCTCCCCCTCCGCGTCGGCGACGAGGTCGGGCTCGCGGTCGGTCTCGAAGTACGTCAGCTCGCCGTCCTCGTCGACGACCGCGAGGGTGACGCCGCCGAGGGAGTCCGCGCGGACGGGCTCGCGCTCACCCGCGACCCGGATCCGGTAGGCGATCTCGTCGTCCCAGGGGCCCTCCCCGCGGGGGTAGACGACGAAGTCGACGTCGTCGGAGCCGGCCGCGTCGCCGCCGACGCCCGGCCACTCCGCGCGGGCGGGCGAGAGGTAGAAGCCCCGATCGCGGAGGTCCTTGTAGACCGCGAAGCGGAGCGTCGCGCCCGTCCGGGCGAGGTACGCGCGGAAGTCGAGGCGGCGCGAGGCGCCGCCGTCGCCGTCGCGTTCGTCGTCCACGACGGCGTCGAGGTCGCCGCGCGCGAGCAGGTGGGCGGCCTCGACGGGCGCCAGTTCGATGCGGTTCCGGTCGAGCGGCCGGCCGTAGCCCCGGGAGTCGTAGAACCGCTGTCTGGCGTCGCCGCCGACGCGGACCACCCCGTCGGCCAGTGTCCCCTCCATACCCGAGAGCGGACGCGGCGGGGACATAGGGCCTGCGGTCGGCGGGTGGGCCGGATCACCCCGCGAAGCGGTCGCAGATCCCGTCGAGACATCGCCGGCCCCGCGCCGTCTCGAAGACCGGGAGCCCGCAGGCGCACTCGTCGACGACGACGCCAGCGGGGATCGAAAAGGCCGTCTCGCAGTCCGGGTAGGCGTCGCAGCCGGCGAGCAGGCGGCCGCCCCGGCGGATGATCCGGAGGTCCGAGCCGCAGTCCGGACAGGTCCACGCGCGGTCGAACCGCTCGCGGACGGCGTCGTCGAGCGACGCACACGAGCGGTCGAGACAGAGCTCGAAGGCGTCGCCGGCCTCCGCGCGGATCGTCGGTAGACCGCACTCGTCGCAGGTGTCGTCGAGGACGGTCGCGCCCGCCGGGAGCGGGAATCTGGCATCCGAATCGAGACCGACCACGGCGCCGCCCGCGCGGACCAGCGGCTCGCCCGTCTCCGGGTGCGAGCCGACCGGCACGCCCGCCTCCGTGACCGGGTACTCGACCCAGCCCGAAGATTCGTTGGCGACGACGCGGAGGGTCTGGTCGTCGGCGCGGGCGACGAGGCCGAAGCCCCCGGAGTCGGTCTCGACCGTCAGGGAATCGGGGCGCGTCAGCCACGCCACGGGCTGGTAGCCGTCGGCGTCGTGGACCAGCACGGTGCGGTCGGGCTTGACCACGACCGCGACGCGGCCGCGGTGCGTGCGGGCGCAGTCGCGGGCGCCATCGAAGGTCGTCGTGCAATCGCCGGCGAAGACGCGGATCGTCTCGGACATACGGCGGGGGTGGTCCCGTCCTCGGTCAAGAACCCACTCGCGAAGGTCTTTGTCCGAAGGCGTGCGACGGGGGGTATGGACGCAGGCGACGACGGAGACGACGGCGACGGCGGCGGTCGATCGGCACTGCCCGACGGCCCGGTGTTGTTCGATATGGACGGCGTGCTCGTCGACTCGGAGACGTACTGGCACCGCTTCGAGGACGAGTGGGTCTTCGCGGCGGCGATCGAGGGCGGCGACCCCGCCCACGAGGAGGTGACGGGGATGCCGTATTACGAAATCTACGACTACCTCGACCGGGAGTACGGGACGACCGTGACGAAGGACGAGTTCGTCGCGGCCTACCAGGACCGCGCCGAGTCGCTGTACGGCGAGGACGTGAGGCTGACCGAGGGGATCCCGGCGCTGTTCGATTCTCTCAGAGCCGAGGGCCGACCGCTCGCGATCGTCTCGTCGGCGCCGCAGTCGTGGATCGCGATCGTCCGCGAGCGGTTCGATCTCGGCCCGCTCGATCTGGTGCTGAGCGCCGAGGACATCGACGAGCCGGGGAAGCCCGAACCGCACATCTACGAGCGCGCGGCCGCGGAACTCGGCGCCGAGCCCGCCGACTGCGTCGTGATCGAGGACTCGCTCAACGGCATCGAGGCCGCCGTGCGGGCGGGCGCCTACACCGTCGCGTTCCGCACGACGCACAACGCGGAGTTGGATCTCTCGCGCGCGGAGGTCGTCGCCGACGGCCCCGAGGGACTCAGGCGGGTCTTCCTGGGGAGCGAGTAGCTCCTACTCGACGGCGACGGTCCGCGTCGCGCGCACCGGATACAGCGGCGCCTCGGGGAACGTCACCTCGACGGCGTACTCCAGTTCGTCGGCGTCGGCGCCGAAGACGCCGACCGGGACCGAAAGCGACTCCGAGAGGTACGCCTCCTTCGTCGTCATCTCGACGTCGTTGACCGTCACGCGGACGCCGACCGCCGCGCCGCCGCCGCGGTTGCGGACGACGACCTCGCACAGCTCGTTCTCGCCGGCGGCGACGCTGTCGGGGAAGTCGCCCCAGGAGACGTCGATCGCGGGGTGCGAGCGGGCGTTCTCGACGACGCGCTCGGCGACGCCCGCCGAGAGCCCGGCCCGTTCGAGTTCGTCGGTGCCGGCGTCGGCGACGTCCGCGGGACTGCGGAGCCCGCCCGTCGCGAGCGTCCGCGCGCGGTTGGGGCCGATGCCGTCGACGGCGGTGAGCCCGACCGCCTCCCGCGGGACGCCGTGTTCGACGCGGGCCTCGACGCGGCGCGCGAGGTTGGCCGCCCGCGGGCCCGCGAACTCGGCGAGGAACTCCCGGAGCGCCGAGAGGAGCCTGAGGGCGTTCTGCCGGATGATCCACGCGTCCGAGCGCAGGTCCGCGGGGGTGCTGTTCTGCATCCCGGCGTGGAGGATCGCCAGCACCTTCCGGGGGCCGTCCTCTAAGTCGGTCGCGACGTCCGAGAGCACCGCGTCGACGGCGTCGGACTCGGACTGCCTGGCCGAGACCGAGCGGAACTCCGCGGCGCCCGCGACCGTCTCCAGGACCCCGTCAGCGTCGATCGTCTCCCGCGCGCAGAGGTCGCGGAAGCGCTCTGCGGTTTCGAGCCGGAGGTAGTACTTCGAGGCGAGGCGGCCGAGCGCCGTCCCGCCGACCGAGAGGTCCTCGCCCATCTCGACGAAGCCGCGGTCGACGAGCGATTCCAGCGTCTCCCGCACCCGGTCGCGGAGGTGCGCGAAGTCGTACTCGTCGGGCTTCGACTGCGCGCGCCGGTAGTAGAACGTCGTCTCCAGCCACGAGAGCACGTCGTCGAGGTCCCGTATCGTGCCCATCGCGATCTCGGCGTTGAGGTGGGAGTCGAGGTCCTCCGCGAGTCGGGACTCGATCTCCTTGCCGTCCCGGAGCAGGCGCCGGTACTTGTCGGCGTCCGCGCGGTCGCAGACGACCCAGCCGTAGCCGACGTCATCGTAGCCCGGCCGCCCCGCGCGCCCGAGCATCTGGAGGATGTCGAGCGGCGAGATATCGACCTCGCCTTCCAGCGGGTCGTGGTACTTCGTGTCGCGGATGACGACGCAGCGCGCGGGGAGGTTCACGCCCCACGCGAGCGTCGACGTCGAGAAGAGCAGTTGGATCTTGCCCTCCTTGAACCACGACTCGACGCGGTCGCGGTCGTCCTTCGAGAGCCCCGCGTGGTGGAAGGCGACGCCGTCGGGGACGCCCTTCGCGAGCGCGTCGTCGTCGAGTTCCTTGGCCTCGGTGTGGAAGTCGTAGTCGCCGCGGGCGCCCATCGGGATGTCGCGCTCGGCGATGACGTCCCGCGATTTGCCGGCCGCGCGGACGGCGTCCTGCCGCGAGGAGACGAACACGAGCGCCTGGCCGTCCTCGCGGATGTGCTCTTCGGCGAGATCCAAGGCAGTGTAGAGCCGCCGGTACTTGTCGGCGAAGGCGTTGTCGCCGTGGGAGTAGGTCTTCACGCCCGCGTGGAGGTCGACCGGGCGGTACTCGTCGCCGAACTCGAATGTCGTCTCCGGGGCCGCGTCGAGCCACGCCGCGACGTCCTCGATGTTGGGCATCGTCGCCGACAGCGCCACGATCCGGGGATCGCAGATCCGGCGGAGTCGCGAGACGGTCACTTCGAGCACGCCGCCGCGGGTGTCCGAATCCAGCAGGTGGACCTCGTCGATGACGACGCAGTCGACGTCGGCGACGAAGGAGTAACGCGCCGAGTCGTGTTTCCGCGTCGCGGAGTCGGTCTTCTCGGGCGTCATCACGAGGATGTCCGCGCGCTCGGCGCGGCGGGGGTTGAGATCGCGCTCGCCGGTGACGACGTAGACCGAGTAGCCGAGTTCCTCGAAGCGCTCCCACTCGGATTCCTTCTCGTTCGTGAGCGCGCGCAGGGGCGCGACGAAGAGCGCGGTGCCGCCGTCGGCGAGCGTGCGACAGATCGCCAGCTCCGCGAGCGCCGTCTTGCCGGAAGCGGTCGGCGCGGCCGCGACGACGTTCTCGTCGCGTTCGAGGATCGCCGGCGCGGCCTCCCGCTGCATCCGATTGAACTCATCGAAGCCGAAGGCGTCGGCGAACTCCGGGACGACCTCGGCGACCTTCACGCGCCGCACCTCCGAGCGGGTCGGGCCGGGGAACCCCTCGGGGCGGGAGCGAGAGAACGGGGAGCGAGACGAGTCATAGTTGGGAGGGGGAACTCCGGCGGCAAAGTCGTTTCTCCATCGGCACAGAGGGGGCCGCGCGCGACGCACTCAGTCGCCACCGGGCGTGTCGCCGCCGTCCTCGCTCCCGTCGCGCCGCCGCGGCAGGATCTGTCCCCACACGCGTTTGTCGAGGAGCCTGACCGTCATCGGCTCCGTGACCGTGATCTGGCAAGAGAGCCGGGGGTAGCCGAACCGGACCGCGGCGGCGTCGTGCCAGTGGGTCGGCTCCGGCGCGGGATCGACCTCGACGGTGCAGGTCGCACAGAGCCCACGACCGCCGCAGTTGGCGTGCCGCGAGACCGTCCCGTAGACCGAAAAGCCGCGCTCGCGGAGCGCCTCGCGGAGGTTCGCGCCGCGTTCGACCTCGACGACCGTCTCCGCGTCGCCGTCGACGACCGTGAGCGGGACCGTCTCGGCCATACGCACGATCGGAAGTCGCGGGACCTCAGACTGTCGGCCGTCTCGTCCGCGCGTCCCCACCGCTCATTACCCCCGCTACCGAAGCGCCGGTATGCGAGTCGAGTGCGGCTTCTTCGGGCCGTTCCGCGAGCCCGTCGGGACAAAGACGGTCGTCGTCGACACCGACGCCGACACCGTCGGCGAACTCCTCGGCGAGCTCGAAGCGCGGTACGCGGGGCTGGAGGGAGAGCTCCGGGACGGCGAGGGCCTGGCCGGCGACGTCGTGGTGACGCTGAACGGCCGACACGTCCAGCACGACGAGGGGACGAAGACGCCGCTGTCGGAGGGCGACGTGCTGCGCGTGACGACGGCCGTCTACGGCGGATAGCGAAGCGCGAGCGAGTGGAGGAGACTGCGGCGCTCAGTCGTCGGCGGGCGCCTGAGCCCCGCCGGCCCCGAACCGGGCGTCCGGCACGACTCCCTCGTCGGTCCAGTCGCGCGCGTCGTAGTAGTCCCGAATGGCGGCGTCGACGTCGGGGAGGTCGTACGGGAGTTCGTCGTCGGCGCGGTCGTACCCGCGGCGGTTGTTGAAGTGGCGCTCGCGCTCGATCACGCCGGCGCCGACGTCGAGGAGGTCGTCGTAGTCGGCGTCGAACAGCGCCTCGAAGGTCTCCTCGTCGATGTACTGCCCCGAGAACGCACAGACGATCGCGGAGTCGCGGAACGCGCAGTAGTTCTCCTGTTCGACGAGCGTCCCCACTTTGTCTGTCGTCCCCTCGGCCTCGATGACGCCGCCGTAGGTGAGGCCCATCATCTCGCCGTAGAGGTGGTCGCCGCCGCGGTTCGCGACGGCGTACTGGAGGCCGAGCCCGTGGAGGACGCGCCCGTCGTGGGCGGCGAACTCCATCCCCTTCATCGTCATGTCCGCGACGCCGAGGTCGTCGTGGACGCGGTGGACGCCCTCCGCGAGCAGGTCGCCGACGCCCTCCCGGCGGGCGATCCGTTCGGTGACGTCTTGGGCGAGCTCGGCGTTCCCGAACTCGTCCTCACTGGCGAGGTAGGCCGCGACGGTGACGCCCGCGGAGATGGTGTCCATCCCGTACTGGTCGCAGAGCTCGTTCGCCTTCATCACCTCGACGAGGTCGCCGACGCCCTGGCTCGACCCGAAGGAGTAGATCGTCTCGAACTCGGGGCCCTCGGTCTCGACTCCGGCCTCCTCGTCGCGGGTCGGCAGCTTGCACGCGAAAGCGCACTGCGAGCAGGCCGCCTTCTCGTACTTCTTTGCCTCGACGGCGTTGCCGCCGATGGCGGCGGCGTGTTCGAACTCGTACTCATCGAAGTACCGGGTCGGCAGCGAGAAGTTGTCGTTGATGAACTCCGTGCCGCCCGCGGTCCCCTGGCGCTTCATCGAGTCGTCGGCGGTGGCGGCCGCGCGGTGGACGTCGGCGGCGACGCCCTCGGGCACCTCGACCGGCGGGCGGGCGTCGCCCTCGAAGGTGACCAGTTTCACGTTCTTCGAACCCAGGACCGCGCCGAAGCCGCCGCGGCCGAACGCCCGCGAGTCGAAGGTCATCACGCTGGCGAACCGCACGAGGTTCTCCCCCGCGGGACCGATCGCGACGCAGTGTTCCGGGCCGAGGTCGTAGTGTTCCTCGGCGTAATCGCTCACCTCGGGGACGAGCGCCCCTTCCAGTTCGGGCACTTCCTCGAAGGTCACGCCGTCGTCGCGGACGTGGACCGCCAGCAGGTCGTCGCTCTCGCCGACCAGTTCGAGCACGCTGATCCCCGTGTCGCCGAAGTTCCGCGAGAGGTAGCCCCCCGCGTTCGACGAGCAGAGGCCGTCGGTCAGCGGCGACAGCGCCGTCATATTCATCCGCCCGGTGAAGCTCATCCGCGAGTGCTGGAGCGGCCCCGTCGAGAGGTACGCGCGGTTCTCCGGGCCGAACGGGTCGGCGTCGAACGGGATCCGATCGTGAGCGAGGTGCGTCGCCGTCGCCCGGCCGCCGATCGTCTCGGCGAGGAGGTCGTCGATGTCGGTGCGGGTCGCTGTGCGGTCGGAGAGGTCGACCGTGCAGAGCGGTCCCTTCGCGTGGAGCATTTGCGGCGGCTACGGGAGCAAAACATAATCATTTTTGGGTAATGACAATCGGTCGCAATCACCGGCCGTCGGTCCGGAGAACGGGCCCCGCAGCGGCCGAAAACTCCCGAGAAGATCACATCTGATAAGCCGGCACCAACGTTGAAGTAACGGTCCCGAGATGGTCCCAAAACCGAATGTCTCCCGTCTCGGAAACGCACGCTCTGTCCGTCCGTCCGTACGTGGACGGCGAGTACACCGCCACACGAGACGAACTCGAATCCGTGCTGGAAACGCTCGCGGCCAGGACCGAACTCGCCATCGGCGAACTCGCCGACGCCGCGGCGTTCGGCGCCGACTCGCCCTCTCGGAAAGATGCCGGAGCCATCGTGTTCGCCGCCGACGCCGTCCCGGAGCGCATCGATCGCCCGACGGTCTGGGTGTCGGCCGACGCCGCGGCGGCCGCGCGGGCGCTCGACGCCGGCGCGGTCGACGCCCTGACCTGGACGCCGGGAGACGACCCCGCGCTCCTCGCGGCGAAGGCCGAACGCGCGTTCGGAAGCGTCGGTGGGAGCGGCGCGGGCACCGATCCGGACCGAGCCGTGGGCACCGACAGCGGCCCGGTCCGGGCGTTAGAGCGTATCGACGACGGGATCATCGAGGTGGACGGCGACGACGCCGTGACCTACCTCAACAGCGCGGCGGCGGGGTTCCTCGACGTCGACGGCGCCGACGCCGTCGGGGCGTCGCTGTGGGACGTCCTCACGCCCGCGTCGGCCGAACAGATCAGAGGCGAACTCCGAGAGGCCCGAGAGACGGGCGAGGTGACGCGAGTGGAGGTCACGACGCCCGACGACCGGTGGTTCGAGGTCACGATCTACCCGGACGACGACGGGGCGGCGGCCTACGTCCGCGAGATCACCGCAAAGCGGCGGGGCGCGACGGATCAGACGCTGTACGAGTACCTGGTGAAGACCGTCGGCGACGCCGTCTACATCCTCGACGAGGAGGGGCGGTTCATCTTCGTCAACGACGCGCTCTGCGAGATCACCGGCTACGACCGCGAGGAGCTCCTGGGCTCGTCGGTCCACCTGATCAAGGACGACCGGACCGTCGAGGAGGCCGAAGACGCCCTCAGGGAACTGCTGCGGGGGACCGACGATTCGGCGGAGCGGGAGATCTCGATCGCCAAGCTCGACGTCGAACTGATCACGAAAGACGGCGAGCGGATCCCGTGTACCGACCGGATGACGCTGCGGCCGCTGGAGGACGGCTCCTTCTCCGGGACCGTGGGCACCCTCCGGGACATCAGCCGCCAGCGTCGGCGCCAGCGGATCCTGAACAATCTGCTGGAGGCCACCCAGGACATGGTCGCCGCCGAGACGACCACGGCGGTCGCAGAGCGGGTCGTCGACGTCGCGGCCAACACCATCGAGACCGACGGCGCGGTCGTCCGCGAACACGACGCGGCGACCGACGAGCTCGTCCCGATCGCGGCGTCCGACGGCGTCGCCGGGACGCTGGGCGAGCGGCCGCGCTACGACGCCGACGAGGGCCACGTCGGGACGGCGTTCACGGAGGGGCGAACCGTCACCGCCGCCGACGAGGACCACCTCCCGGACACCCCGATCGACGCGAGCATGTACCTCCCGATCGGCGACTCGCGGGTACTCAGCGTCGGCCACCGGGACGAGGACGGATTCAGCGAGGACGAGCGGCGCTTCCTCGAACTGCTGACCGCGACCGCCGAATCGGTGTTCGAGCGCGTCGAGCGCGACCAGGAGCGGCGGCGGTACGAGGCGCTCGTCGAGACGGTCGACGATATGCTGTTCACCATCGACGACGAGGGCGCGTTCACGCTGGTGACTGAGTCGCTGGCGGAGACGCTCGGGACGACGCGCTCGCGGCTCGTCGGAACGAACATCGCGGACGTCCTCGACGACGACGCGGTCGCCGAGCGGCTGGTCTCGCTTTCGGGTGACTCCGACGCCGTCGAGACGGGCCTGGAGACCCGCGACGGCGGCGTGGTCCCCGCCCGGATCTCGGCGACGCCGATCGCCCAACCCAGCGGGGACGGCGTGGTCGGGACCGTCCAGAACATCCGCGAACTCCGCCTGGCACAGGAGGAGGCGTCCCGTCAGCACACGCGGTTTTCCGAACTGTTCGGCTCGCTGACCGACCCGCTCGTCGATCTGTCGTTCGGGGGCGAGGAGGCGGAGATCCACGCCGCCAACGAGCCGTTCGTCGACCTGACCGACGGGACCGACGACGACCTGGAGGGCGTCCCGCTCGCCGACGCCGGCGAGGTCCTCCCGGCCGAGATCCGGGACGCGCTCGAAGACGTCAGCGAGCGCGAGACCGGGATCGAACGCGAGGTCCGCGCCCGGACCGACGGCGGGGTGAACGCCTACCTGCTCCGGAGCGTCCCCTACAGGAGCGGCGACGTCGAACGGGCGTTCGTCGTGCTGACCGACGTGACGGAGGTCAAGCGGCAGGGCACGCACCTCCAGGTGCTGCATCGGCTCCTCCGGCACAATCTCCGGAACCGGACCAACGTCATCCAGGGCCGGGCGGACCTCATCAAGTCCGAGGCCGACGACGACCGGCTCGTCGATCACGCGACCGAGATCGCAAGCGCCTGCCGGTCGCTCGTCGACACGAGCGAGACGGCCCAGGCCATACAGCGCGTGCTCCGGAACAGCGACGCCGAGAGCGACCGGCTCTCGCCCGAGGAGACCGAATCGCGGCTCCGACGGCTCGTCGCCACGACGGTCGGATCCGACGCGGTCGACGTTCGGGTCGCCGTCGACGTGGCGGCGCGCGTCCGGTACGACGAACTGGTCGAGAGCGCGCTGCGGGAACTGGTCGAAAACGCGATCGAGTACGGGACCCCCGAGCCGGACTCGGTCGTCGAGGTCGCGGTCACCGACACCGACGAGGGAACGATCCGGTTCGCGGTCACCGACGACGGGCCGGGCATCCCCGAGACGGAGTGGTCCGTCGTCGCCGAGAACCGGGAGATCACACAGCTCCAGCACGCCTCGGGGCTGGGGCTGTGGCTCGTCAAGTGGGTCGCGGACGCGCGCGGCGGGGACCTGCGACTGATCGCGGCGGACGGCTCCGGAACGACGGTGGCGATGGACCTGCCGGCCTGACCGGGCGGTCGCAGACTCGACGGCGGACCCGACCCCCGCGGCGAGGCGAGGCCCGTCACCCGCAGGCTTTTGCTCGGGCGCACAAAGGTGGGCGTATGAGCGGCACGGGCAGGCGGAAGCCGGACTGGCTGAAGATGCGACCGCCGTCGGGGCGTCGGTTCACCGACATCAAGGAGACGCTCCGGGACCGGGACCTCCACACGGTCTGCGAGGAGGCGAACTGCCCGAATATGGGCGAGTGCTGGAGCGGCCGCAACGGCCCCGGCACGGCGACGTTCATGCTGATGGGCGACCGCTGCTCGCGCGGCTGTAACTTCTGCGACGTCGAAACGGGAGGGATGGAGGCGCTCGACCCCGACGAGCCCGCGAACGTCGCCGACGCCGTCGCCGAGATCGGTCTGGACTACGTCGTGCTCACCTCCGTCGACCGCGACGACCTGCCCGACCAGGGCGCGGGGCACTTCGCCGAGACCATCCGCGAGATCAAGGACCGGGATCCCGGCATCCTCGTCGAGGTGCTCATCCCCGACTTCCAGGGCGAGCCCCGATTGGTACGGAAGATCGTCGACGCCGGCCCCGACGTGATCGCGCACAACGTCGAGACCGTAGAGCGCCTCCAGTGGCCCGTCCGGGACCGCCGCGCGGGCTACGAGCAGTCGCTGTCGGTGCTCGAACAGGTGTCCGAGGAATCGGACGTCTACACCAAGACGAGCCTGATGCTCGGCCTCGGCGAGTACGACCACGAGATCTACCAGACGCTCTCGGACCTCCGAGAGGCGGACGTCGACATCGTGACCCTCGGCCAGTACCTCCAGCCCTCGCGGTCGCACCTGGACGTCTTCGAGTACGTCCACCCCGACGCCTTCGAGACGTGGCGGCGGGTCGCCGAGGAGGAACTCGGCTTCCTCTACTGCGCGTCGGGCCCGATGGTGCGCTCGTCGTACAAGGCGGGCGAGCTGTTCGTCGACGCCGTCCTGCGCGACGGCGAGAGCGTCGAGGCCGCGCGCCAGCGGGCGCGGACGGCGGGCGACTGATAGTGATTACTCTCACTGTTTACCGCCGAACGCCGTTACCGGGGGTGGCGTTCGGCGGTAAGAGACGAGAGTAATCACTATGAGTCCCTGGGGACTCAGGGGAAACGGAGGCCCGAACCGCGCCGCCGCTCGCGAGGGCGAGCCGTCCGCCGGCCGACGAAATAAACGTCTCCCGGCCGAAGTCCGGGTGAGATGTTCGGGACACGAGACGTCACGACCGCGGCAGCGACACGCCCGGCGCGGGGGACAGAATGACGCCGACCGCGCTCCAGACGGCGGCGAGGCCCGATAGCTTTCTCAGCCAACTGCTCGCGGAGCTGGGGCTCCCGACGCAGCTCGCGAACGCAGCCGCCTCGGCGGTCGTCTTCGTCGTGGTGTTCCTGGGGGTCTACGCCGTCAGCAAGCTCGCCGTCGTCCCGCTTGTCGCCAAACTCCTCGACAGGCGAGGGATCGAGCCGCACGTCCGAAAGCCCCTCACGCTCGTGGTCTACGGCCTCCTGGTGTTCGTCGCCGTCGGGCTCGCCTTCTCCTTCGCCGGCTTCGGGAACATCCTGGTGGCGCTCTCGACGGTGACGGCCGCCGCGACGCTGGCGATCGGGTTCGCGATGCAGGACGTGCTGAAGAACTTCGTCGCGGGCGTGTTCATCTACACGGACGAGCCGTTCCGGACGGGCGACTGGATCGAGTGGGAGGGCAACTCCGGCTACGTCGAGGACATCAGCCTGCGGGTGAGCCGGGTCCGGACCTTCGACAACGAGCACCTCACCGTCCCGAACTCACAGCTCACAGACGGCGTGATCAAGAACTACGACAAGAACGGGACGCTCCGCCTGAAGTTCACGTTCCGGATCGGCCTCGGCGACGACATCGACGAGGCGATGGACATCATCGTCGAGGAGGCCGAAGCCCGGGATGGGATCCTCGACGACCCGGCGCCGTCGGTGCGCCTCGTCGAGATCAACGAGGCCTCCTTCGGCCTGCAGAGCCGGATCTGGATCGAAGATCCCGGCGGCTCGGACTTCCTGGGGATCCGCGGGCGGTTCGTCCAGTCGGTCACCGAGCGCTTCGAGGAGGCGGGCATCACGATCCCGTACCCCCACCGGACCATCGACGGGTCGCTGGACACGGGAAGCGACGTATGATCTCGACCGGCATCGCGCTGGCGCTGGGGGCGCTGCTCCTTTTCGGCGGGTGGGCGGTGACCGCCGGCTTCGCGACGCGGTCGGTGTCGGCGGTCAACGCCGTCTTCCTGTCGTACGTGGCGAGCATCGCCATCGCCGGGGTCTACGTGCTCTGGGCCAAGCGGCCGATCACCGGCACGCGCACGGACGTCGCGTTCGCGCTGGCGTCGGGCGCGTTTCTCGCCGCGGGCAGCATCAGTTTCTACGCCGCGCTCACGCGAGGAAATATGGCGATCATCTCGGCGATTGCCGCGCTGTACTTCGTCGTCCCCGTGGTCGTCGGCGTCCTGTATCTGGACGTCGCGCTCAGCGCCGCGAACCTGGCCGGCCTGGCGCTCGCCGTCGTCGCGGTCGTGTTGATCGCGCTGTGAGACGGGCGACCGCCGTCCCGTAGTCCTTTGACTCCCCGGAGCATCGGTAGGCGTATGCCCGGGATGGACGAGGCGACGGCGGACCTGATCCTGTCGATCAGGGAAGACCGGAAGCGACGCGCGGTGCTCGACTCCCTCGCCGACGGCACCAAGACGGTGACGGGCGGCGGCGACGCGGGCGCGAAGGCCGACCTCGAAGCGATCCTCAACGAGTTCGCGTCCGAGGGGATCGTCGAGCGCGACGGCGACACCTACGCGCTCACGGAGTTCGGCGAGCGCGTCCACGAGTACGCCACGCGCGACTGGAACCCCTCGAACGAGGGCACCAAACGCGCCGCGACCTTCGAGACGCTCGCGGACTGCGAGTGGCACTGCTCGGCCTGCGAACTCCCGAGTTCCCAGCCCGCGAAGGACATCCAGATGCTCCGCAAGGAGGGATTCGAGTTCGTCCAGAACACGGGGCAGGGCCAGGGCGACTACCGCCACTGCGAGACCTGCGAGGCGACGACGTTCCACCGGAAGCTCAAGTACCCCTTCCCGACCCAGCAGTCGATCACCCGCCAGGAGATGCCGGACTCGTTCAAGCGGCGCGTCCGCGACCTCTACGACCACCGCGACGCCTTCGACGGCTCCTCGCCGAGCACGACCCTGGAGGTCGACCACCGGGTTCCGGAGGTCCGCTGGGAGGAGTCCGAGAGCTTCGACTACGAGTCGATGAGCGACGCGGAGGTGAAAGCGCACTTCCAGCTCCTCTCGCGGAAGCACAATCTCCTGAAGAGCCGCAAGTGCGAGTCCTGCGTCGAGACCGGCACGCGCCCGCCGTTCCTGGAGATCGAGTACTACTACGAGGGCGACGAGGAGTACGACGACGAGATCGGCTGTGTCGGCTGCGGGTGGTACAATCCGCAGGCGTGGCGGGCGGCGCTCCACGAGGAACTGGAGGGCTGACAGTGATTACCCTCGTCTCTCGCCGCTGAACGCCGTCACCGGGGATGGCGTTCGGCGGTAAACGGCGAGAGTGACCACTGTGCGGGAACACCGACAAACGGAACCCGAGTTCATAATTGTACGATCATTTATATCCTCTGCCCCCGATGGTTCGGTAGCGAGAACGCACCGTGTCCACGCACCTATCCGAAAACACCCTGGAGTTGGTCCAACAGATCGTCGATCTGAACTGCGACGGCGAGCGCCTCGTGGCCCTCTCGAAGGACCAGGTCCTCCAGACCCTCGAAGGGAGCGGCCTGAGCGAGGCCGAGGTCGAGCGCGCGCTGGCGGAGTTGGTCGAGCGAGGCGAACTCGCAGAGACCGACGAGGGGTACCGGTGCGCGGCACAGCGCGCCGAACAGTAATCGGAGGCGCGATCGGTCGAGCGTTCCGGGCCGGACTCCCGGCCCGCGATTTTTAAATACGGTCGGCGACGAGACTCGGAGAGACCCGCGAATGCCGGACACAGACCTCGATCGATCGTCGATCCGCGTGCTCGATCTCTTCTGCGGCGGCGGGGGCCTCTCGGAGGGGTTCCTGCAGGCCGGCTACGACGTCGTCGCCGGCGTCGACGTCGAGGCCGACTTCCTCGCGACGTTCGAGCACAACCACGAGGACGCGCTGGCGATCCAGGCGGACCTCTCGGCGGTCGAGCCCGCAGAGTTCTTCGAGTCGCATCCGATCGACGCGGACGAGATCGACGTCGTGATCGGCGGCCCGCCGTGCAAGGGGTTCAGCATCGCCGGCCACCGCGACCCCGACGACGAGCGGAACTACCTGGTGGGTACGTTCATCGACTTCGTCGAGTTCGTCGAGCCTGACGCATTCGTGATGGAGAACGTCCCCGGGATCAAGTCGATGGAGGGCGGGGACACCCTCCGGGCGATCCTGGAGGGCTTCGAGCGCGCGGGCTACGAGAAGCCCGCCTACGAGACGCTCAACGCCGCCGACTACGGCGTCCCGCAGAACCGCCGCCGGGTGATCTTCCAGGGGCGTCGCGACGGCTCCCTTCCCACTTACCCCGAGCGCACCCACGGCCCCTCGAAGCAGGCGACGCTGACCGGGCGACAACTGAAGCCGTACGTGACCGTTGAGGAGGCTCTCCTAGAGAAAGAAATCGAGGGCCTGCCGAACCACGACAAGACCGACCACTCCGCGGAGATGCGGGAGCGGATCGCCGAGGTCGAACCCGGCGAGAGCCTCTACGAGAGCTACGGCGACAGCTGGCGGCGGCTCCCCCGCGACGAGCCCTCGATCACGGTCAAGGAGAACCACAACGCGCCGTTCATCCACCCCGTCGAGAACCGCGTGGGGACCGTCCGCGAGTGCGCGATCCTCCAGTCGTTCCCCGACGACTACGTGTTCCAGGGCCCCAAGAGCACGCAGTTGAAGGTCGTCGGCAACGCCGTCCCGCCGGGGCTCTCGAAGGCCATCGCGGAGGCGCTGGCGGCCGATCTCGCGGCGATGCGGAACGCGAACGTCGCGGACGCGGAGTGAGTGCGTCGAAGGGCGCGTCACCCTGACCCGTTATTTCAAGTCGGAGAACGGTCTAGTACGCGTATGAGCATCGTACGAGATCCGGATCACAGCGACGGTGAGCCGACGATTGAAGGCACGGGGATTCGCGTGAAAGACATCGCCGTCGCGTACGAACACAGCGGATACGAGCCAGACGAGATCGTCCAATTGTACCCGGATCTCGACTTGGCTGACGTACACCGAGCACTGGCGTACTACTACGACCACATCGACGAGCTCCGACCGACGACGTCCGAGACAGCATCCGCCTGATGCGTCCGATCTACTGCGACGAGAGTATCTGGATCCCGGTTGCCGACGGTCTCCGAAACCGAGGGTGGGTGGTACATACCGCTCGTGACGAGGATACGCTCGGAGAACCGGACCGCGAACAGTTGCGGTACGCCACTGACCGAGACTGGATTCTTCTGACCTTCGATGACGACTTTCTCTCGCTCGTCGAGGGAGAGGGACTCGAACACGCCGGGGTGATCTACGTCCGACAGGCCGGCCGACGAATCGGCGAGGTAGTAAAGCAGGTCGACAGTCACCTGGAGAGCCGCAGGGAATCAGACCGCGGTGTTCAGTACCTGTAGGGCCGGTCGAGGCGTCGTCTCGACCGCTATTCTCGCTTGACGACGTTGTACCCCTCCAGCACCTTCCCGAGCCGGTACATCGAGGCGACGACGACGTCGCAGGCGGGGCGGACGGCGTCCTTCGGGAGGTAGCCGACAGAGAGCCCCGCGACCTCCAGCATCGGGAGGTCGTTGGCGCCGTCGCCGACCGCGATCGTCCGCGAGAGGGGAACGTCGAGATCGTCCGCGAGCGACTCCAGGGCGTCGTCCTTCGTGCCCGTGATGAGCGGCCCCTCGACGTCGCCGGTGAGGCGTCCGCCCTCGATCGGGAGCCTGTTGGCGACGATGGTGTCGACCGCGACGCCCTCGCGCTCCAGTGCGCGCTCGACGCCGCGCTCGAAGCCGCCGGTGAGGATCGCGACGTGGTGGCCGGCGTCGCGCAGGCGCTCGATGAGGTCGGCCGCGCCGGGGCGGAGCCGCACCTGGCCGAAGGCCTCCTCGGCGCCCTCCGCTTCGAGGCCGTCGAGGAGCGACGCGCGCTCGCGGAGGCTCTCGGCGTAGGAGAGCTCGTCGTTCATCGCGCGTTCCGTGATGTCCGCCATCCGGTCGGCGACGTCCATCCGCTCGCCGAGGAGGACCGTCATCTCCGAGTCCGAAAGCGTTCCGTCGAAGTCGAAGGCCACGAGTCGCATACTCGGAGGTCGCAAGCGGAGGCTTTCAAATCTCCTATCCGCGACGCCACGGTAGTCGATAACAGGGCTCAAACCCTCGTCAGCGGCGAGAAGAAACGTTTAACCCCGGAAGCGAGATAGGGGTGAGCATATGAAGGTGCTTATTACGGACCCGATCGACGACGCGGGGTTGGAACGCCTCCGCTCGTCGGGCCACGACGTAGAGACAGCCTACGACGTGGAGGGCGAAGCGCTACTGGAGGCCGTCTCGGACGCCAACGCGCTCGTCGTTCGGTCCGGAACCGAGGTCACCGAGGCGGTCTTCGAGGCCGCACCCGACCTCGTCATCGTCGGTCGCGCCGGGATCGGCGTCGACAACATCGACATCGACGCCGCCACCGAACACGGCGTGATCGTCGCCAACGCGCCGGAGGGGAACGTCCGCGCGGCCGCCGAGCACACGGTCGCGATGTCGTTCGCCGCGGCGCGCTCGATCCCGCAGGCCCACGCCCGCCTGAAGGACGGCGAGTGGGCGAAAAGCGACTACCTCGGCACCGAACTCAACGGCAAGACCCTGGGCATCGTCGGCCTCGGCCGCGTCGGCCAGGAGGTCGCAAAGCGGCTCGACGGCCTCGGGATGGATCTGGTCGCCTTCGACCCCTACATCAGCGAGGAGCGCGCCGAGCGCCTCGGCGCGGAGCTGGTCGAGTTCGAGGAGTGCCTCGAAGCGGCGGACTTCCTGACGGTCCACACGCCGCTGACCCCCGAGACCGAGGGGATGATCTCGACCGAGGAGCTCGAACTGATGGGCGGCGGCTTCCTCGTCAACTGCGCCCGCGGCGGCGTCGTCGACGAGGACGCGCTCGCGGCGGCGGTCGACGACGGCGTCCTCGACGGCGCGGCGGTCGACGTCTTCGCCGACGAGCCCGTCTCGCCGGACAGTCCCCTCCTGGACGTCGACGAGATCGTCGTGACGCCGCACCTGGGCGCCTCCACCGAGGCCGCCCAGGAGAACGTCGCCACCTCGATCGCCGATCAGATCGACGCCGCGTTCGCGGGCGAGCCCGTGATGAACGCGCTGAACGCGCCCTCGGTCGACGAGAGCGTGTTCCCGCGCATTCGACCGTACATCGGCCTCGCCGAGACGGCCGGGAAGATCGCCGCCCAGCTGCTCGACGGCCGGATCTCCTCGGTCGAGGTCGAGTACGAGGGCGACATCGCCGAGGAGGACGTCGAGCTCGTCACCGCCTCCGCGCTGAAGGGCGTCTTCGAGCCGCTGGAGTGGCAGGTCAACTCCGTGAACGCGCCGCAGATCGCCGAGGAGCGCGGCATCGACGTCACCGAGTCCAAGCGCCTCCAGTCGGAGGACTTCCAGAGCCTCGTGACGGTCCGCGTCGGCAACGACGAGGACTCCCTGAGCGTCTGCGGGACGCTCTTCGCCGGCGACGACCCGCGGATCGTCAAGATCGACGGGTACCGGGTCGACGCGATCCCCCACGGAAAGATGCTCGTCGCCCGCAACGCCGACCGGCCGGGCGTCATCGGCTTCATCGGCTCGGTGCTCGGCGACTACGACATCAACATCGCGGGGATGTTCAACGCCCGCCGCGACGAGGAGGGTGGCGAGGCGCTCACCGTCTACAACCTCGACGATCCCGTTCCCCAAGAGGTGGTCGAGACGATCCTCGCCGACGAGCGGATGATCGACGTCACCTACCTCACGCTCAACGGCCAGGACGACCGCGACGAGGAGTAGCCTCCGAAGAGGCCGTCCGATTCCTTCGACGCGGCGCTACCGACCGTCACAGCCCGGGACAGCGTTCGGCGAACCGTCGCCCGATCGCGAGCACGGCGGCGGCGATCCGCCCACGAGCCCCGGTCCGCCGCTCGTCGCTCCGGTCGCGCTCGCGTTGCAGTTCGGCCGTCCGCCGGCGGAGCTGTCGCTCGTAGCGATCGATCACGTCCTGACGCTCGCGGCGGCGACGGCGGAGACGCCGCTTCAGGCGTTCGTTCTCCCGCTCCAGTTCGGCGTTCGCCGCTGCGAGCCGTTCGTGTTCCTCCTCCAGTTCGGCGATCCGATCGACGAGGAGCGGGCGCGCCGCGCGCTCGGGATCCGGGCCGGGCGCGTCGCCGCCCGAGGAGGTCAGTGATGACGACGAGGCCATATGTGGTACGTGGTACGTAGTACTACATATTCAAGAATTCCCGTCAGACGGGCGACGAACGGACGTCTGCGGGCCGATGAAACGATATCTGAGACGGAAAATACGTTCAGCCGAAGACGAACTCGGTCCCGAAAGGGATCCGACCCGCTCGGTCAGCGACCGCGGCCCCGCCCCTTGCCGCCGACGGTTCTGACGACATCGGAGCCGACCGCGTCGGTGCCGTCGGCCGTCTGCCCGACGAGCTTGGCCTCGGTGTCGCCCGCAGCGAAGCCGGCGTCCGACGACGGGAAGTGGAGCACGAGGTCCACCAGGCCGTCGCCGTCGACGTCCTCGGCGTGCCCGCCGTGCGCCGCGCTCGCACCGGCACCGGCGTCCACCGCGGCGGCGGAACCGAACCGGAGCGTCGAGACGTCCAGGGAGGCCGCATCGAAGTCGGGGATCGAGTAGACGACGACCGGGATCACGCCCCTCGCGTCGGGGTTGATCGGGTCGGTCTCGTCGCCGTTGCCGGGCTTGACGTCGATGTCGAGGGCGATCGCGGCGGGCTGTTCGGGTCCCACGAGCTCGAACCTGACAGCCGCCGGATTCGGGTCGTTCGCCACCCCGTCGCCGTCGGCGTCGGAGCCGGCGTTCATCCCGCGGATCTCGATGGTGTTCGGGCCGACCACGAGGTTGGTCAGCGTCACCTTCTTCGGGACCATCCAATCGACGCTCGTGCCGACGAGCGAACCGTTCACGTACGCGGCGACGAGGTTGTCCGCGGCGAATTCGAGCGTGAAGGGGCCGTTCAAATCTGTGAGAACGACCGTCTCCTCGATGCGGATCAGTTCGCCCGCGGGTTCGTCGTGTGCGGCCGTGCCGTCCGGCGAGCCCCAGATCCACGCGGATCCGCTGGAGAACGTCCCCCCGCTGCCGTAGAAGCTCGCGAGTCCGGACACGTACGCGTCGTAGTCACCGCCGACGAACGACGGGCTCCCGGTGAGGTAGGCGGTCGAGCCCGGTAGCGGTCCCGTGCCCATCCCCGTGATGTTGCTGCTAAGGTCGGACTGCACGAGCGAGACGTTCGCGGAGGTCGCGGCCGCCGAGCCGGCGAAGGCCGGAACCCCGACGAGACTGACCAGTCCCGCACCCGCGAGCCCCCTGAGCGCGGAGCGCCGGGAGAGTCGGAATCCGTTCTGCTCGGTATCCGCACTATCGGCACCGCTGACCGGTAATTGGCTGTTGACAGACATAGGTAGTCTCGGTAAGCATGCCTGTTCCACTTCGGATCTCCCGGAACCGCTGTGGGATGGTCCGTCCGCAGAGGAGCGGGTACTGATTACCACCCGATAGACGCGCTGCACGTATTTATACACATACTATAATGATGAATAATGTTCCGAGACTGATAGGAGAATCTTACCGGGCTGCCCGGCGAGTGATCGACCCGAAAGGGTCGGCGTTCGACCTCAGTTCGCCCCGATGAGATCGAGCACGGCCTGGGTGTCGTTGGCGACGGGCTCGGGGTCGCCGCCGGCCTCGAAGGCCGCGTCGGGGTCCTTCAGCAGGTGGCCGGTGGTGAGGCAGACGACGTCCTCGTCGGCGTCGACGACGCCCCTGTCGCGGAGTTTCTTCAGCCCGGCGACCGAGGCCGCCGAGGCGGGCTCGACGCCGATGCCCTCCTTCGCGAGGTCGCGCTGGGCCTCGGTGATGGCGTCGTCCGAGACGGAGACGGCGGTCCCGCCGGTCTCGCGGATGCCGGGCAGCGCCTTCGGCGCGTTCACGGGGTTGCCGATCCGGATCGCGGTCGCGCGGGTCTCGACTTCCTCCCAGCGCTCTGTGTCCGCCCAGCCGTGCTCGACGGCCTCGACCATCGGCGCGGCGCCCTCGGCCTGGACGCCGGTGAGCTTCGGGACCTCGGTGGGGTCGAGCGCGCCGGACTGGACGAGCTCGCGGAACGCCTTGTAGAGCGCGGAGGTGTTGCCCGCGTTGCCGACGGGCAGGACGATCCGGTCGGGGAAGCGGCCGTAGTCGTCGCGGAACTCCTCTAGGATTTCGAGGCCGATCGTCTTCTGGCCCTCGAGGCGGAAGGGATTGAGCGAATTGAGGAGGTACACCTCGCCGCGCTGAGCGAGGTCCTGGACGATGTCGAGACAGGCGTCGAAGTTGCCGTCGACCTCCAGGATCCGGGCGTCGTGGAGCGCCGCCTGGGCGATCTTGCCGGCGGCGACCTTCCCCGAGGGGAGGAGGACGAGCGTCTCCATCCCGCCGCGGGCGCCGTAGGCCGCCAGTGCCGCGGAGGTGTTCCCCGTCGAGGCGCACGCGAGGCGGTCGACGCCGAGTTCCCGCGCGACGCGGACGCCGACGGTCATTCCCCTATCTTTGAACGACCCGGTGGGG
Source organism: Halobellus sp. MBLA0158 (assembly GCF_041477585.1). Taxonomy (NCBI): domain Archaea; kingdom Methanobacteriati; phylum Methanobacteriota; class Halobacteria; order Halobacteriales; family Haloferacaceae; genus Halobellus; species Halobellus rubicundus. The sequence goes on along the minus strand of NZ_JBGNYA010000001.1, from coordinate 438,523 downwards.
TTCATGCCCTCGTGTTTGACGCGGAGGGTCTCGACGCCGATCGACTCGCGCAGGCGCGGCGCCTCGTGGAGCGGCGTGTCGCCCTCGGGGAGGCTCACGCCCTCGTCGAAGGGGAGGGCGGCGCGGTAGCGCCAGACGCCGCGGCCCTGGCCTCGGAAGTCCTCGAACGTCGGCGGGTCGGCGTAGCGGACTTCGAGAAGGTTGCCGTCCTCGCCGGTGTACCTGATCTCGTCGAACGGCGCGTACGTCTCGCCGGTCTCGATGTCCGCGAGCCAGACGCCGTCGTCGGCGACGTCCGGGGCGTCGGGCGCGGGCGCGGTGAGTTCGAGGCTCATTGTGGGACTCCTCGCGTTCGCCGGTGAAAAGGGGGGCGGTTCGCGCGTCCGACGGGGCCGGCGACCGGCGGCCGACGCGCTAGGCCACCTCTTCGGCGCCGTACTCGTCGATGCTCCGGTGGACGCGCTCGACCCACTCGTCGAGGGCGCCGTGGAGCATCTCCTTGGCCTCGGGGAGGTCGGTCGCGGTGTACTGGTAGATGTACCCGCCCGAATCGAGGAGGCGGCGCTCCCGCGCGGCGAGGCCCTTCTCCATCAGCGTCGTCAGCGAGCGGTTGACGTTGCTCCGGTCGCGGTCGAGGATGTCCGCGAGCTCCGCGACCGTGCTCCCCGGATTGTCGAGCAGCGTGAGATAGGTCCGGCTCTCGTGGCGCTGGATCCCGAAGACGCAGGCCAGCACCTGCTGGAACCCCGGATCCTCGGTCTCCAGGAGGTCGCTCATCTCTGGTACGTCGGCCATACACGCCGTTCACCGCCGACGCGACTAAAATCCGGGGTAGCGGCAGTTCCGGGGAGGAGGGCGAACGCGATGAGGCGGGCGGGCGAGGTGGGCGGGGAGGGAGACAGCGACATCGGCCCCGCGACGGCTACTCCGCGCGGCCGTATCCCATCTTCTCGATGCAGGCGCGCATCCCCGCCTCGTCGTCGTGCTTGTGGAGCGTCGTCGGGGTGTCGCAGTAGTAGATGTCGCCGTCGTGTCGGAGCGAGAGTTCGTGGGTGCCGCCGAGCAGTTCGGCCTCGACGACGACGCGGCGCCCCTCCCGGAGCGCCTCGAGGATCTCCGCGGCGGTCAGTTCGCCGGACTCGATCCGGAGCGGGTCGGACATACCCGATCATACGGCCCGGAGACTATGACTGTTGGCGGTCCGCGGCGCGGCACCGGCGCCCCGCCCCGTTCTCAGTTCGTCGTCGAGCGCGAGCGCTCCTCGGACTCCGGCGGCTCGACGCCCTCTGCGGCCTCGGCGGTTTCTGTCTCCTTCGGCGTGTCGACGTGCCAGCGGGTCACCTCGTCGTCGAAGGCCGCGAGGCGGTCGCTGACCTCGTCTTTGAGGTCGTCGTCGTTGATGTTCACCTCGAAGATGAACGTCACCTCGTCGTCGCCGCGGGCGGACTTCTGGATGTTGGCGCTCACGAGTTCGTTGTCGAAGTAGTAGGGCGCCAGTTGGGTCATCACGCGCTGGTAGACCGTGTTCTCGACGCGGCGGAGCGCCCGGCGGCCGGCGGAGTCGGCGGCGCGGGCGACGTACCCGAGCGACTCCGACCAGCGCTCGACGGCGCCGTCGCTGTCGCCCTCCTCGACGCGCTCGTAGGACTCGGAGAGGCGCTCGCCCGCCGTCTGGAGGTCTTCGTCGGGGCCCTTGCCGGCCTTCTCCCCTTCTCCTTCGGCGACGCTGGCCTGGACGGCGGTCTTCTCGCTCACGTCCTTCGAGAGGCGCTCGTGGGACTTCGGGCGCCACTCGTCCCACTCCTCGAAGGCGTCGCTCTCGACGCCGGCGTCGCGGAGCGCGCGGGTGATGCGTTCGCCGTGCTCGACGACGTCGCCCCACGAGCCCCGAACCTTGAATCCGGAGACGCTCTCTTCCATCGCTTCTGACGGGGTAGGGACGGCGAGGTATAAAAGTCTACTCCGGACCGTGGGACCGTCCTGCACACCGCATCGAACGATTTCGCCGCGCGAGGACGCGAGACGCCGCTCAGCGCCCGTGGATGAAGTCGGTCGCCGCCCGATCCAGCCGGCGGACGATCCCGCCGAGCCACGCGCTCGGGGAGGCCCGGCGGAGGGAGTCCTCGTCGACCTCGATCCGGTCGCCGTCGAAGGGGCCCTCGCGGTCCGGGTCGGTCGCGTCCACGACCGTCGACATCGCACAGCGGCCGCAGGACTCGGTGTTGTCGTTCGTGCGCATCGTACCGACGGGAGGGAGGCAAACGACATTAAAATTGGGGGAAGATGGCGCCGGTCCCGAGCGGCTTTAGTGCCTGTATGCGGAGTGTGGGCGTATGGGATACCGGACTGTGGACTACGAGGACGTGACGCCCGCCGACGGGCGACCGTGCGAACTGCGCCGCCTCGGGGCGGCCGCGGGCCTGGAGAACGTCGCGATCAATCGCTTCCGTGCCGAGCCGGGCGAGCAGCTGCCGCTCGCGTACCACTACCACGAGGAACAGGAAGAGGCGTTCTACGTCCTCTCGGGGACGCTCGCCGTCGAGACGCCCGAGGAGTCCTTCGAGGTCGAGACCGACGAGCTGTTCGCGGTCGACCCCGAGAGCCCCCAGCGGGCCTACAACCCCGACGACGCCGACGGGGACGTCGTCGTGCTCGCGATCGGCGCGCCGGCCGTCGACGGCGACGCCGTCGCCTACGACGCCGAGGACTGATGTCCGAACAGTCCGAGCCGTTCGATCCGGTCGAGGCGGCCGAGGAGGTCGGCATCGACCTCTCCGAGGTGCCCGTCTGGGACGACGAGTATCTCGACCGGGTCTCGGACCGCCTGATGTTCAACTACGACCTCGAACGGGACCGCGCGGTCGACGACGAGCGGTTCGCCCTCTACGCCGAGATGCGGATGGAGAGCCAAAAGCACTTCTTCCACCCCGCGCTCGACTACGCGAACCACGAGCACCGGGAGTTCCTGTTCGCCCGGCGGCGGGACCGGCCGACCGTCGCGGACCTGGAACGGCTGATCCAACTCGGCCACGACCTCGCGGACTCGGCGGAGTGGCTCGTCCCCGACGAGGAGCACTTCGGAACGGACTTCACGTTCGTCCTCGTCGCCGAGGAGATCCCCGCGGACGTCGCGGAGTTCGTCGAGGGCTTCCGCGACCGGAATCTGTTGAAGTTCGGCTACTACGGCCACTACGAGGTCAACGTCGCGGTCGTCGCGCCCGAGCGCGAGGCGATCGTAAAGAGCGAGAGCGCCGACTCCGCGGAGGCGTTCGCGCTGTGGCGTGACGTGCCGCCCGCAGAGCGCCGGAGCGTGTTCGGGCGGCTGCGCGAGGCGGTGGCCCGGCGGCTCGGCGGACGGTAGCCGCGCCGCTCGTCGGAGTAAAAACGGAGAGGAAAGTTCAGAGAGCCGGTCCGAGGTCCGATCAGTCGTCGCCGGGCGAGAACCCGCCGGACTGCTCGCCGCTACGGACCGACTGGATGTTCTCGTAGCCCATCTTGACGAGCGACAGGCCGAGGTAGACCAACACGAGCGCGAGGACGATCTGCGTCGCCGCCGAGAGCATCTGGACGAGGCCCGCACTCGCCATCCACTCGGGATTCAGGAACTTGTCGTAGAGGTTCGTCTTGAACGCGAGCCACAGCAGGCCGGAGACCGTGATGACGACCATCGCCGCCATCGGGCCGCCGGTGCTGAGGAGCTGCTTGGAGTCGTTCCAGTTCGCCAGCCAGACCGTCGCGGTGAGCAGCGCCAGCGCGGCGAGCAGCTGATTGGCGCCGCCGAAGAGCTGCCAGAGCGTCGACCACGAGCCGCTGGCGATGAGGACGTACGCCGGGATGGTCTGGACCGCGGCGTTGCCGTAGCGGTCCGCGGCGAACGACTGGACGGACGTCTCGGGCGTCTCGATGATCTCCTCCATCATATAGCGGCCGAGGCGGACGGCCGTGTCGGTCGAGGTGAGGAGGAAGCTCACGAGCACGAGCGCCATGAACGGCCCCCCGAAGGAGGTCGGGATGCCGAAGCTCGTGAGCAGGATCGCGCCGCCGGAGGCGAACGTCGGCAGCGCCAGGCCGATGCCGCCGCCGACGTCGGGCGCGACGAGCGCGACCGTGATGAGCGCGAGCGTCGCGAGGAGGCCCTCGCCGAGCATCCCGCCGTAGCCGATCGCGCGGGCGTCGGTCTCGCGGTTCAGCTGCTTCGCGGTCGTGCCCGAGGAGACCAGCGAGTGGAAGCCGCTGATCGTCCCGCAGGCGATCGTGATGAACAGCAGCGGGAACAGCGGGTTCCCGTTGCGCGCGGTGAATCCGTAGAACGGTTCGAGGCTGGTCACGAGCGGCTGGCTCGACGTGCCGAGGAGCGTGCCGACGATGACCGCGAGCAGCCCGCCGCCGACTCCGGTGTACAGGAGGAACGACGAGAGGTAGTCACGCGGCTGGAGCAGCATCCACACTGGAAGTGCGCTCGCGATCGCCCCGTAGATCAGGATGATCGGGATCCACGCGGCCGTGTTGGCGCCGAAGGCACCCGCCGCCGGGAGCCACGACATATCGGAGCCGAAGAGGACGATCGTGCCGGCCGGATACTCGCCGCCGGGCACCAGCGCGAGCGGGTACTGGATGCCGACCCAGACGCCGACGAACATCAGCGCGACGAACAGCCCGGTCCCCGCGAGGAACGGGAGGTCGAACTGGTAGAGCCACGCGCCGAGCAGGAGCGCGAGCCCGATGTAGATCAGGCTGGCGGTCGCCGCCTGCGGGAAGGCGTTGAAGACGATCGCCACGACGAGGGCGAACACCGCCACGACGAGGATGATCGTCAGGAACGCGAACCACAGGAGCATGTTCTTGCCGCGCTCGCCGACGTACTCGCCGATGATATAGCCGATCGACTTCCCCTCGTGTCGGAGGCTGGCCGACAGCGCCGAGAAGTCGTGGACGGCGCCCATCAGCGGATTGCCGATCGCGATCCACGCAAGCGCGGGCACCCAGCCCCAGAGGACGCCCGCGGTGATCGGGCCGACGATCGGCGCCCCGCCGGCGATGCTGGAGTAGTGGTGGCCGAGGAGGACAGGTTTCTTAGATGGGACATACTCCTGTCCGTCCTCGTACTTGTGTGCCGGTGTCTCACGACTGTCGTCGAGGTCGACGAACTGCGCGAGGTATTTCGAGTACCCGATGTACCCTACGCTGAACAGTACGAGTACCGCTATGACGAGCCATAGCACCTGAACCATATTGTTATAACCCCACGCGTGATTGTGAAAGAATCACGTATAATGTTAACGATCATTGAGCGCATTTGTCGGCTGCGAACGGACGAATTCTGCCCGACCGCGGGGAGATCGAACACCGGTCCGAGCGTGTCGGATCGGACGAACGGTCACTCGGGGGCCGAGGCGGGCTCGACGCCGACGTCGATGTCGAGCTCAGACGCGACCGTTTCGAGGATGCTCCCCTTCACCTCGGAGACGCGGGTCTCGACCTCGGCGACGACCGGCGGGCCGAACGACTCGCGGAGTTCGTCGAGGTGTTCGCGCTCGGTCTCGACCCGGTCGCGGAGGAAGCGGGCGCCGCGGCCCTCCTCGTGGTCTTCGGGCTCGGGCGTGAGCCGATTGACCGCGAGCCCGCGGACGTCGAGCCCGTAGGACTGGAGTTCGTCGATGGCGCGGCTCGTCTCACGGAGCGACAGCTCGTCGGGGTTGACCACGAGGAAGAAGGCCGCGTCGTTTCGCAGTCGATCGCCGGCGAACTCGAAGCGCTCCTTGCGGGTGCGCAGCCGGTCGAGGATCGGATCGCCGTCCATCATCCGCCGGGGCTCGTTGTTGCCGATGGCCGCCCGCTCGTAGAGTTCGATCGCCTTCTCGCGCTTGTGGGCGAGCCGGTCGATCCAGCCCTCCAGCATCTCCGGCAGGGAGAGGAGGCGAAGCGTCCCTCCGGTCGGGGAGGTGTCGAAGACGACGCGGTCGTAGTCGTCGGCCTCGCGCATCACGTCGATGAAGCGGTCCATCAGCGCGGCCTCGTAGGCGCCGGGCGTCTGGTGGGCCATCTCGATCTGGCGGTCGATCTCGTTGACCATCGCGGCGCTCACCTGGTCGCTCATCGCCCGTTTCGTCTCCATCAGGTGCCGCTCGGTCTCGGCCTCGGGGTCGATCTCCATCGCGTCGAGGTTCTCGATCCCCTCGACCGACGCGGGGTCGTCGTCGAACTGCTGGTCGAAGACGTCTGAGGTGCTGTGGGCCGGGTCCGTCGAGACGATCAGGGTGCTGAGGTCCGCGCGGGCACAGCGGAGCGCGTACGCCGACGACATCGTGGTCTTGCCGACGCCGCCCTTGCCGCCGAAGAAGACGTGTTTGCGCATCGTCAGAAGTGGTACTGCTGGCCCTTGCGTTCGAGGAGCGACCCGCGGTCCCACATCCGGCGCTCCCAGGCCTCGAACTCGTCTTCGAGGTACGGAAGCAGCTCCGCGGTGTAGTACGACACCGGCGAGGGGATGCCGAACGCCTCGGGGAAGCACGCGAGCATGAACGTGTCCTCGACGTCTTCGGCCTCCTTTTCGATCTTCTCGTAGGCCGGGTGGGAGACCATCCCGTGGTAGAGCCCTCGGAACCACTCGGCGAGGCGCGCTCTGAAGCGTTCGATCCGGTCGGCCAGCGACATAGCGCGAGGTACGGACGCCGCGACAAAAGCGTATCGCACCGCCGGCCCGCCCGCCTTCGGTCGGGGTGAGCCGCCCCGCGCCCGCACGTTGAAGTGGCGCCGTCGCCGACGGAGCGTATGGCGACTTCGACGGACGGGACGCCGGTGACGATCCTCACCGGGAGCCTCGGCGCGGGGAAGACGACGCTGCTCAATCGGCTGCTGGCGGGCGCCGCCGACCGCGACGTTGCGGTGCTCGTGAACGATATGGGCGAACTGAACGTCGACGCCGACCTCGTCGACGAGGCGTCCGAGCTCTCGGTCGCCGACGGGACCGTCACCGAGCTGTCGAACGGCTGCATCTGCTGTGAGCTCCGCGACGACCTCGAAACCGCGGTCGTCCGGCTGGCACAGGAGCGGTCCTTCGACCACCTCGTCGTCGAGCCCTCGGGCATCAGCGACCCGGGTCCGGTCGCGCGGCTGTTCACCGGCGGGTCGCCCGCCGCCGCGCGCTACCGCGTCGACGCCGTCGTCGCCGTCGTCGACAGCCGGCTCTTTGCGGACACCTTCGACCCCGACGGCGATCCGACCGAGGCGGTCGCGACCGACGGCGACGGGGAGACCCGGCCGCTGTCGGAACTGCTCGTCGAGCAGGTCGAGTTCGCCGACGTGGTCCTCCTGAACAAGACCGACCTCGTGACCGACGACGAACTGGCGCACGTCGAGGAGGTCGTCCGGACGCTGCGCCCGGACGCTCGCATCCACCCGACGACCTACAGCGAGATCGACGTCGACGAGGTCCTCGGCCTCGGGGTGTTCGAGCCCGGCGCCGCCGCAGAACGGGCCGGGTGGAAGCAGGTGTTAGAGGGCGACGAGCGAGACGGCGACGAACACGACGGAGCAGCGCACGACCACGGCAGCGACGGACACGATCATACGCACGAAGGGCACGACCACGGCGACGACCACGACCACGTCCACCCCGAGGAGGACTTCGGCATCTCGTCGTTCACCTACCGCCGCCGCCGGCCGTTCCACCCCGAGCGGATCGCGGCCGTGCTCGCGGATCTCCCCTCGTCGGTGATCCGCTCGAAGGGCCACCTCTGGGTCGCCGGCCGCGAGGACGCCCACCTCACGTTCAGCCAGGCGGGCCCGTCGGCCGCCGTCAAGGTCACCGGGCGGTGGATCGCGAGCCTGCCGGAGTTCGAACAGCGGAGCTATCGGAACAACCGCTCGGACCTCGGCTTCGAGTGGGACGACGAGTGGGGTGACAGGCGCACGGAACTGGTGTTCATCGGGCAGGACGTCGACGAGGACTCCCTCCGCGCGCGGCTCGACGAGGCACTCCTGACCGACGCGGAGTTCGAGTCGGGACCCGACGCGTGGGCGTCGCTGTCGGGGTTGGGTCAGTTCCCGTCAGAGCCGGGCGGGGAGACCGCGCTCGCGGCGCCGACAAACTGATCTCGAATTCGCTTCAGCAGGCGCAGCCCGTCGAACCGGGCGAGCGCTCCAGTTCCATCTCGTCGCCGCAGTCCGGGCAGGTCGGCGGCGCGTCGCCGGCGACCTCTTTCGCCGGAATCCGCTCCGCGCAGTCGTGACACCAGTACGAACCGCGGACCTCCGAGGCGGACTCGCCCCGGTTCGGCGACTCCGTCGAGGCCTCGAAGGCGTCCTTCAGCGTGCCAATCAGTCCCATATCTGTGCGAAACGATCCTGACGTACAAAGGTCCGCCTCGCTCGTGCGTCCGGAGCGGACGACCGCCCTTCGGCCTCAGCCGGCGCTCGCGAACGCGGCGACGGTCAGGAGGAGGAAGACGACGCCGAAGACGATCATCCCGTAACAGAGGCGGCGGAAGCGGAGGTCCGCGGGGATCTCGCGGCGGACCGCCGGGTCGACCGTCCAGACGAACCGGCGGTGGGCCCACACCGTCGCCACGAGCGCGGCGGCTGCCGAGACCGCGAGCCCGCGGGGCCACGGGACCGCGAAGGCGTCGAGGTACAGCGGGCCGAAGGAGAGACACAGGAGCCACGCGGAGCCGGCCACGACGACGAACGGGACCGGATCGACGGGCTCACCCTCCCGGTTTCGCGCGAGCATAGCTCGATATGGGGTCGCCGGCGCAAAATATGTGTAGGCCGCCCCCGACGCCATCGTATGGAGACGACCTCGGAAGGAGACCCGCGCGTGCTCTTCGCGATGAACCTCGTCCTCTCGTCGATCTTCGCGGCGGTCGTTATCTGGGGACTGAGCTTCGCCGATATCGCGGCGTTCACGCCGGTGAACGTGGCGTCGCTGGCACTCGTGGTGATGGCGGTCACCTACGTCGTCACGCGGTAGCGACGGCGGGGCGACCGGCGACGGCGGCGCCCGCGAGTGACGCCGGTGAGCGACCCCGTGAGTTATGTAGGTCGTGCCGCGACTGTGGGACAATGGCCATCGAAGACCGCGACGACGCGTATCTGATCACGCACGCACTCGCGAAGGACACGCTCTCGCGACTCCGCGACGTCGAGACCGAGCAGGTGGCGTTCCGGAAGGGGCTCGTCAAGCTCGGCCGGATCTGCGGCTACGAGATCATCGACGGCGCGATGGAGACCGAGTACGTCACCGTCGAGACGCCGCTGACCGAGACCACCGGCGAGCGGGTCCGCGGCCTCGACGACGTCGTGATCGTCAACGTCCTGCGCGCGGCGACGCCGTTCGTCGAGGGGCTCCTGAAGGCGTTCCCGCGAGCCAAACAGGGCGTCATCAGCGCCGGCCGCGACGAGGAGGCCGGGATGAACGACGAGGGGGAGTTCCCGATCACCATCGACTACGTGAAGATCCCCGAGATCACCGACGACGACACCGTCATCGTGGCCGACCCGATGCTCGCGACGGGCTCGACGATGTGCGCCGTCCTCGACCACGTCCTCGGCTCCACCGACGCGGATCCCGCCGACGTGTTCGTCCTCTCGGCGGTTTCGGCGCCCGACGGCCTGCTTCGCGTCGGCCGGGAGTTCCCCGACGCGGATCTGCTGACGGTCGCCATCGACGACCACCTCGACGACGACGGGTACATCGTGCCCGGCCTCGGCGACGCGGGCGACCGGGCGTTCAGGACGACGTGAGGGGCGACGAGCGGCCGACCTGCGGCCCGAGCGGGGTGAACACCTTTACCGACGCGTCGCCCACGGGCACGTATGACCGGGAGCGAGCCCTGCGACGCCTGCGGCGACCCGATCGAAGAGCCACTCGCGCGGACCGTCCAGTTGAACGTCGACCGCTCGGAGGTCGACAGCCAGCGGCTCTGTCCGGCGTGCTTCGCGGACTGGATCGAGCGCTACCGGGCCGAGATGCAGCCGCGGTCCCGCGAAGAGAGCTACGACGAGGACGCCGACATCATCGTCGACTGACGCCGACCGCGGGGACGGTCGAGACAGCCGGGCGGTCGCGACGGGGGCGATCGCTTCAGACCGGACGCATATACGGCCGGTCCGACGACGACTCGAAGATCGCGAGGTACGGCTCGCCGGTGGCGTCGTCCGGGCAGGCGTCAGTCCGGCGGACCGAGAACGTCTCCCCGGAGACGTTGGCGGCGTCGAGGTACAGCGTCACGGGGTAGGTCTTCGACCCGAAGCTCATCACGTGTTCGTTGTAGCCGTCCTGGACGTTCAGGTTCGCGCGGACCGGCGGCCGCTCGCGACCGGGCTCGCTCGGCCGCCGGAACTCGCTCCAGTCGCCCGCCGCACAGACCGCGTAGTCCGGGGTCTCGACGCGCTCGGGGAGCGGCGTCGGATTCGTCACGACGACGGACGCGACGCGGAGGTCCCCACGGGGCGACTGCGCGACCTCGACCTGGCTCTGCGGCTGGAGTTCGTAGGCGAGCCCGCCGGTCGCGACATCGGCCACGAGGACCACGGCCGCGACGACCACGAGGACGCCGAGGAGCGTGGTCGCCCGCTCGGCGGTCAGCAGGTGATTCCGGTCGTCGAAGCGGGTCCGGAGCACAAAGAGCGCCACCGCGAGCACCAGCAGTCCGACGACGGCGACCACGTCGTCTCCGGCGAACGTGTTCACCAGATAGAAGAGGAGCCCGACGAGTGAGATGACGAGAGAGGCGTAGCCGAGGAACGTGAGCTGTCTGTCCTCGGTCCGCTGGGTGATCGCGAAGACGCCCGCGAGGAACGCCAGCGCGAGCAGGACCTTCGAGACCGGCGAGTAGCCCCACTCGACGTTGAAGACGAAAAAGAGGACGGCGATCGTGGTGAGGGCCGCCGCCGCGCCGTTGAACAGCGTCTCGGAGTCGATGTCGACCATACCGGCCCTTCAGGAGCCGCCCCCAAGTACCCGGGGGTGACACAAAAGCCGGTTTGAGCCTTGGGGCCCGACCGGACCGAACCCCCCGGTTTCGCCTCGAATAACGCCGCCGTCGTCCGGATTCATTTCGAAACGAACCGCCGGAAGCCGACCCCAATAGGATCAGGAGCCGAACTGTGAGAACGAGTCACGTATCGGACGCACCGAAACGTCGGGAGGGAACCCGGCGCCCCGATGCGGACCCCTCGATTTCACCTCGAACGTCGGTGGTGTCGTGCGAATTCGGTTCGAAAGGAACCGCGGGAAGCCGACCCCAATAGGATCGGGAGCCGGGATGTGAGAACAGTACGCACGACGCGTCGCGGACGCGGTCGTCGGGGATGGCGAGGGTCGCGACGGGTGGGGCGGGGCGGATCTGAGATCGCTAATCGGCCGCATCAGCAATCGACTGCGTCAGCGCTCGATGGACGCGCGCCCGCTTGTGGCGCTCCGGATCCGGTCCCGGAGGTCGGCGGCCGAGTCGACGGGCGCCCGGACCGAAAACGACACCTCGGCCTCGTAGGACGCGTCGAACTCGACGCCCTCGCTCTCCAGGAGGCCGCGGACGGTCCCGGAGTCGTCGTACGCGACGGTGACCGAAAAGCGCTCGTGGGGGACGGACTCGACGACGCCGGCGTCGTCGACGGCCTCCTTCACCGCGCGGGAGTAGGCTCGGGCGAGGCCGCCGACGCCGAGGTTCGTCCCGCCGTAGTAGCGCGTGACGACCGCGGCGACGTTTCGGAGTTCCCGCTGGACGAGGACGTTCAGGGCCGGCTTCCCCGCCGAGCCGCTCGGCTCGCCGTCGTCGGACTGGTACTCGCGGAGCATCGTCGAGCCGTCGGGCGATCGGGCGCTTCCGCCCTCGCCGGCGGGGACGCGGTACGCGGGGACGTTGTGCGTCGCGTCGGCGTGGCGCTCGCGGATGCGCTCGACGAACGACTCGGCGGCGTCGACCGAGTCCGCGGGCGCGACGTAGCCGACGAACTCCGAGCCGCGGATCTCGAAGGCGGCCTCGCCGGGGCCGTCGACGGTCCGGAAGGTGTCGGCGCGGTCGGCGGTCGAGTCGCTGTCGGCGTCGGGAGCAGAACCGGATTCGGGTCCGGGTCCGGGCCCGGAGTCTGGATCGGAGGTCACGCGATGCTGATGCGGCGGACGAACGCCAGTTCGGAGAGCTCGTTCAGGAGGTCACCGGGGACCGGCTCGTCGGTGATGACGTAGAGCTTCGGCTCGTCGGTGAACTCGGGGTCCTCGCTGATCGTCTGTCGGATCGAGATGCCGCGGTCGGCGAGCCGGGTGGTGACCTCCGCGACGATGCCGGGGCGCTCGGCGTCGTTGACCTCGACGGTGAGCACCGAGAGGTCGAGGACGGGCGCGAGGTCCATCAGACTCGGGATCGACGAGATGTTCTGGAAGATGCGCCGGAGCTCTTCGTCTTCGAGGATCGCCGTGGTGGTGGAGTCGACGACGCGGCGGTCGACGCCGATCTCGCGGGCGATCCCCGTGTTCGGGATCTCGATCCCGCCGGAGACGACGCGCCCGTCGTCGTTGACCGAGAAGCCGCGCTCCAAGAGGAGCCGGATGACCTCCTGCTGGCTCGGGCTCCCCTCGAACTTCTCCATTATCTCGTCGAACACGGTCGGTACGGTCTGCGGCCAGGAGTATTAGAGTAGCGTTCGGCGGTAAGAGACGAGAGCGATCACTATCAGTTGTCGAACCGCGCCTGCACGAACGGCTGGGCGTTCTCGATGTCGCCCAGCCGGGAGTCCGACAGCAGCACCGCCTCGGTCTCCTCGATCGGGACCGAAAGCGAGATCTCCTTCGTGCGCCCGTACCGGCCCTTCGAGACGACGACGGCGTTGACGATGCCGAGCATATCGAGTTCGGAGATCAGGTCGGTCACGCGGCGCTGGGTGAGGACGTCGGCGTCGATCTCCTCGCAGAGCCGCTTGTAGATGTTGAACACCTCGCCGGTGTTCACGTTGCGGACGCCGTTCTTCTCCAGGAGGATGGTCGCGAAGAGGACGATCTTCGACTGGGTGGGGAGGGTGCGTACCACCTCGACGACGCGGTCGAGTTCGATCTTGTCCTGGGCCTTGCGGACGTGGGCCTCCTCGACGGTGTCGGCCTGCCCGCGCTCGGCGAGTTCGCCCGCAGTCCGGAGGAGATCGAGCGCACGCCGGGCGTCGCCGTGTTCCTGCGCGGCGAAGGCCGCACACAGCGGGATGACGTCGTCGGTGAGCGCGTCCTGCTTGAACGCGACGTTCGCGCGGTGCTGGAGGATGTCGCGGAGCTGATTCGCGTCGTACGGCGGGAAGACGATCTCCTCCTCGCCGAGGCTGGACTTGACGCGGGGGTCGAGGAAGTCGGTGAACTTCAGGTCGTTCGAGATCCCCATGATGGAGATCCGGGAGTTGTCGAGCTCGGAGTTCATCCGCGAGAGATTGTAGAGCGTGTCGTCGCCGGACTTCTCGACGAGCTTGTCGATCTCGTCGAGCATAATCACGACGACGCGCTCCTCGTAGTCGACGGCGTCGAAGAACGTGGAGTAGACGCGGTCCGTCGGCCACCCGGTCATCGGCACCTGCTCCATCTCGTCGCGGTCGGCTTCGAGCTCCTCGATTCGGGCCTCGACGTCGGCGACCGTCTCGAAGTCGGTGCCGACGAGCGCCGCGTCCGCGTCGGCGGTGTTCGACGCCGAGTCGCGCAGGTCGGTCAGTTCTTCGAGTTCGTCGTCGATGACGTCCTGGTTCTTCTCGATGAACTTGTTCGCGAGCTGCGCGAGGACGCGGTACTGGGTGTCGGTGACCTCGCAGTTGATGTACTCGACCTCGCAGGGGACGTCGTACTTCTTGGAGGTCGACTCCAGCTCCTGGCTGACGAACTTCGCGCTCGCGGTCTTGCCGGTCCCGGTCTTCCCGTAGATCAGGATGTTCGAGGGGGTCTCGCCGCGCAGCGCCGAGACGAGGATCGTCGCCATCTGGTTGATCTGCTCGGTCCGGTGGGGGAGTTCGTGGGGGGTGTAGGAGGGCCGGAGGACCTCCTTGTTCTCGAAGATGGGCTCGCCCGAGAGCAGGTCGTCGAAGAGCCCCTGGCTGTCGTCGTCGTCGAGGACGACCTCGTCGAGGCTGAGATCCGACGACCGCGCGTCGGGGTCCGCGTCGTCGACGGCGTCGGTCTCCGCGTCCGAGTCGGTGTACGAAGCCGACCCGGACCCGCCGATCCGGAGCGAACTCGGGTCGCTCGGGCCGATGCTCTCGCCGATGTCGATGTCCTCCGCGGTCGTCGCGGTCGGCGAGTCGTCCCCGTCGGCGGCGGACGAGCCGGCCTCCACCGGTGGGTCGGAGACGGACGGGTCGTCCGCTCCGTCGGACTCGTCGGATTCGGTCGACCCGTCGACATCGTCGGACCCGTCCGAGTCGTCCGTCGGTGAGTCGACCGGGAACTCGTCCGTGATCGCCGCGTTCTGGGCGTCGCGATCGGCGGTCGAACCGCCGCTGCGCGCGCCGTCGCCGCCGGGCGAACCGTCGACGGCGTCAGAGCTATCAGCCGTCTCGTCCCCGTTCGGCTCCGCTTCCTCGACGAGTGAGCGAGCGTCGGGTCGCGTGTCGGACTCGACGTCGTCGCCCCCGTCGGCAGTGCCTTCGTTCCCGGATTGCGTGTCTTCGTCCATCGATGAACCCCCCAATTTCGACTGGAAATCACGTCCCCGCGTCCGGTAGATCCGACGTGTAGGGAGAGAAAAACCGAATTGCGGCGTTTTTCTCTCGGCGACGTGTCCAGTTGATGCAGACGAACCAGACGAACAGGTCCTACAAAAAACTTGCCTCTTTTCTCTTGGGAGACACGAACCGACGCGTCGATACCTGAACCGAATCGCTCGGAAGTGGTGCAAGAGAGGCTGATACGCTCGGGTTTCGGTCATCTCGCTGTGAATCTCTCGGCACGATCGGCACTCGCCCGTGATGTACCACTGGGCGAGCCGGGATTCTCGGTCGACATCGACACGATTTGACTTGGTAACAGTTCTCGGATTCGAGGATACTCGGTCGGCCCCTCCCCCACCCCTTCGTTTCGAGTGGAACAGCGATCGATGGGGTGGGGTGGGTGAGCGGGTGCTCTAGATAGCGGTAGCTTTATCACAGCAGAATAGAAAACAGACCCGTACTCCAAAACTAGAAATAAAACAACAACATCTATTATTTAATTTTATTATACTTTTATACGGATTTTATTCCCGAGCGCGTTCTGTCACACAGGGTCGGACGTTTCCAGTTGAAACGAAGGGGTGGGGGAGTTGGGTGTCGGGAGGGGAGTTGGTGATTAGGAGTCGGGAGACCGGAGATCGGGAGAGGATCGGGACGGTAGGCAGACACAGGAAGCGACTGTCGTTTCGTTCGCTCGAACTCGATCCCGACGATCCGTTCGCGACATCTGCTATCGAGTCCGGTACCGGAACCGGCCTATCACCGACCTGAACCGTTCGAATTCTCCGTATCGACCTCCGCTCTGCGGGCCGTCTGACGCAGTGTTTAAGTGAACACGGGAATGTGATACCTCCATACGCCCTCCACGACCACGGATCGGATCGGGAGGCGCGGGAGGCCAGGATGGGACTGTTCACAGACCTCAGAGATAGCATCTCACGGGCCGTCGACCGGATGTTCTCGGATGCCGAGCCCAAGCGGATCGGCATCTACGGACCACCCAACGCCGGGAAGACGACCCTCGCAAACCGAATCGCACGCGACTGGACCGGCGACGCCGTCGGCCCCGAGAGCCACATCCCCCACGAGACCCGACGCGCACGCCGAAAGGAGAACGTCGAGATCGAGCGCGACGGCAAGACCGTGAGCATCGACATCGTCGACACGCCGGGCGTGACGACGAAGGTCGACTACAAGGAGTTCCTCGAACACGATATGGACAAAGACGACGCCGTCCGGCGGTCCCGCGAGGCGACCGAGGGCGTCGCGGAGGCGATGCACTGGCTCCGCGAGGACGTCGACGGCGTCATCTACGTGCTCGACAGCACCGAGGACCCGTTCACGCAGGTCAACACGATGCTCATCGGGATCATCGAGAGCCAGGATCTCCCCGTGCTCATCTTCGCGAACAAGACCGACCTCGAAGACTCGAACGTCCAGCGCATCGCCAACGCGTTCCCCCAGCACGAGACTGTCCCGCTGTCGGCGCTGGAGGGGAACAACATGGACGAAGTCTACGCGAAGATCGCGGAGTACTTCGGGTGACCACGATGCCGGAAGTTACACCAGGTGAGACCGGAGACGGCGTCCAGATCGACCTGATCAGCGGTGCCCGGATGGAGGGGCTGACGAGTATGGAGAAGATCCGTCTCATCCTCGATGGCGTCCGCGACGGCAACATCGTCGTCCTCGAAGAGGGGCTCTCGCCCGACGAGGAGTCGAAGCTCATCGAGGTCACGATGACCGAGATCAGCCCCGACGAGTTCAACGGGATCGAGATCGAGACCTACCCCCAGTCCCGGAAGGGAAATCAGGGCCTCCTCGGGCGCCTGATGGGCAAGGAGTCGGACAAGAAGCTCACCGTCATCGGTCCCGCGAACCAGATCGAGACGCTCCACAAGGACGAGAACCTCATCAGCGCGCTCGTCTCGCGGAAGTGAGCGAGGCACGGCCAGACAAGTGACCGATGACAGGGACACACCGATGACGCCGCCCCCGGCTCCCGCCCCGACCACAGCCCCCCAGTAACCACAGATGCCTCACGAATGCACGAACTGCGGTCGAGTGTTCGCCGACGGGTCGAAGGAGATGCTGTCGGGGTGTCCGAACTGCGGCGGCAACAAGTTCCAGTTCCGCCCGGCCTCGGCGACGACGCCGGACGAGGGAACGAGCAGTCCGGAGGGCGGGACCACCGCCCGAAAGTCCGACGCCACTCCGGAGAGCGAGCGGACCGCCCCGGAAAATCGATCGGACACACGCGCGCCCGGCGCGGGGGCCGACGCTCCCGAGTCCGGATCCGCCTCTGACTCAGTTTCCGACTCCGACCCCGGAACCGGGACTTCGACGGCCTGGAGCGACGCGGCCGACCGAGCGCTCGGAGAGTCCTCGGCGTCTGCGGATTCCGACCCTGATTCCGGTTCCGATTCCGATCGGGACCCCCTCGCCTCCTCCCGCGAGTGGCCGAATCAGCGTGACGAGGACGAGTCGCCCCTGCGACGTGACACTCCGGCGGGCGGATCGGCGTCCACCCGAAACGCACCGGATGCCGATCCCGAATCCGAGCCCGAACCACGATCCGAATCCCAGCCCGCACCCGACTCGACGGAGGCCGCGTCGACCGCGTCGTCGTCCGACCCGCCGGGATCGTCGACGGCCGACACGCTGTCGCCCGACGAGCCCCCTGAGGACGCGGCGCAGGCCGAAGCCCGCAGCGACGTCGTTTCGCCGGACGAAATCGCGGCTGCGGCCCCCGACGAGTCGGAGCGCGGACCCGAAACAGGGGGCACAGGCGGCACCGCTTCCCCGCCGCCCGACGCCGACGGTCGAGTCATCGAGCCGTCGAGCGACGAGCGCCCCGATCTCGACGAGCTCAGAGAGGAGCTCAACGAACAGTTCGAGAGCATCAAGATCGTCGCCCCCGGCGAGTACGAACTCAATCTGATGGAGCTGTACGACCGGACGGAGTACATCATCTCCCTGCAGGAAGACGGCCGGTACGTCATCGAAGTGCCCGACACGTGGGACACGACGCCCGATCCGGACGACGTCTGAAGTCGCTCACGGAATCCGCACCTCCGTCCCGATCCCGTCCTTGACCGCGACGTCTCTTACCTTCTACCTCCTACTCCCTCCCGATGCCGTCTCTCCGGCCCCGAGTCGACCGTTGCGACGGATTGGCTGGTTTTAAGCGCCCCCGTTGCCAGGGTGTCAGTATGAGCCAAGCGACGAAGATCGTCCTCGGTACCGTCGGTGTGTCGGCCGTCCTCGCCATCGCCATCATTGCCGCGCTCGCGTTCGGATAGCCGCTCTTCTTCTGCGGAAGCCGCGCCGCTCAAGAGATCCCACCGACAAGGGACACTATGTTCGACCGACGCGATCTGTCTTCGACCGTCGCCGCCGTCCGCGACGCCCACGCGCCCGACGCGGTCGCCCTCGACGTCGGGACCGACTTCGAGACGATTCCGCCGGCCGCGGCGGAGGACCTGGGGCTGTTCGTCGACGGCCTCGATCCAGCGACCTACCCGGCGGAGTGGCTCCCGCCGGACGCCCCCGACGCGCTCGTCAGATACGCCGGCTCGGACTTCACGATCGGGATGCCCGGCGACGGCACCGTCGTCTGGAGCCGCCAGACCGACCCCCCGATCGTGCTCGTGAAGAAGCGCGCGGAGGGCACCCCCGACGACTTCCTGGAGTTCCTGGTCGCGGAGGCGTTCGTCCAGATCGGCACCGGCGCGCCCGAGCACTTCCTCCCGTTCTTCGACGGCGCCTACCGCGAGCTCGATGCGGTCGTCCCGCTGTCCCCGGCCGACGTCTACCAGATCGCCGCCGCGCTCTACGACGCCTGGCTGGGGCTCCAGACCAGGGAGACGTTCCGCGAGTGGGAGGAGGCCCACCCCGCCCTCTACGACGCCTGGGCCGACGCCGGCGAGCGGCTCCGCGGCCGGCTCTCGACGCTTCCGCGCGCGGTCGCCCGCGGCGGCACGTCGTTCGCGGAGGCGACCGAGTACGCCTGCTCGGCGGTCAAACACGACCTCGACCTCCCCGCGCCGTTCGCCGCCCTGGACACCCGGGCGTTCGTCGAACACGGCTCCGACTACGGGGTCCAGTGGGCCGAAAAGACCTTCGAGAAGCTCGACGCCGCCGGGGACGCGAGCGGAGACGACGCCCGCGGGAACGGGGCCGACGAAGACGCCGCCGACGAGTGACCCTCCCGTCGGACGGTCCCGCCCGACAGTATCAGAACTCCGCGGTCACGCCGCCGTCGACGTCGAGTTCGACGATCCCGTCGAACAGGTCGCGGAACCGTCGGATCGTCTCCTCGTCGTGGACCTCGTTCGAGAGGTGGAACAGCCCGACCGCGTCGTGTTCGTCGAGCAGTTCGAGGAGCTGTTTGCTCGCCTCGTACGCGCCGTCGACGTCGGCGTAGTACGCCATCTCGGTCACCGAATCGACGCTGACGCGTACCTTCCCGTCGTGGGACTCCAGAAACTCCCGGGTCTTCTGGACGATCCCGTCCAGGTCGTCGGGGGCGGCGACGTAGTGGACGCGCTCGCTCCCGCGCCGCGAGTAGCCGCGCTCGACAGAGAGGGTGTCGAGGACGACCGCCTTCGATTCGTCGACGTCGTAGTGTTCGAGCTTCTGTTCGACCTCGCGGGCCGTCGTTCGGGTGGAGACGACGAGGAAGTGATCGGTGTCGGTCTTCAGGAAGTCGGTGTCGATCCGGTCTGTCGCCCCGATGCTCGGATGGAGGAGGAGGACTCCGGTACCGCCCGGGATCGAATCCGGTGCGTTCTCGATAGCGAGCGTGTAATCCATACCCGTTGGTCCGGCCGCGTCGACTTAACGATGCGGGAGACGTCCCGAGGTCGCCCTCGGTCTGTGGGGTCAGTACAGCGAGTCGGCGGTCGCCGCCCCGATCACGCTGAATATCGCGCCGATGCTGATCGCCTTGACGGTCGCGCCGAGCCCCGCCGGAACGACGAGCGGTCGCAACGAGCCCGCTCCGGCATCCACGCCGAGGAACGTCCCGGGCGCGTTGAACGCGACGGCGAGGATCACCACCGAGAGGTACGAAACGGAGACGAGCGAGATGAACCGCACGGGCACCCCGCCGACTTCGGTCTCTCTGTCCGGGTCGCGGTCGTCGGCCTTGTAGAGCGCGCCGTAGCCGATGACGAAGACGATGACGACCGTCAGGAGCGCCTGGGGCCACGACATGCTCCGCGCGAGGACCCACACCTCCTCGGTGACGACGAACGGCCCGGCGAGCAGGAAGCCCCCGATGATCTGCTGGGCGGTATCGGAGAGCGCGAAGCGCCGACGGCGTCCGACCATACGTCCCATCGACGGGGCCTGGCATATATACGTGCAGGGAAGTCGGCGGCCGCCGCGACGTCGCCCGCGGAAAGCGACCGGCCCGTGGAAGCAGACCGTTCTTGTGCCGCCCGCCCGACGGACGAGTATGAGCGTTCGCGCCGAGTTCGACGCCTGGGCGGCCGACGGCCGCGACCGGGGAATGGAAGAGCGACACTGGCACACGGCGAAGCACGCCCTCGCACGGATGCCCGTCGAGCCGGGGGACACGATCCTCGATCTCGGCTGCGGCAGCGGCTACGCGGGCCGCGCGCTCCGCGAGACGCAGGACGCCGGGCGGGTCTACGGCCTCGACGGGTCGCCGGAGATGGTCCGGAACGCCCGCTCCTACACCGACGACCCCGACGTCGCCTACGTCGTCGGCGACTTCGACGCACTCCCCTTCGCCGACGGCTCGATCGACCACGTCTGGAGTATGGAGGCGTTCTACTACGCCGCCGATCCGCACCACACTCTCGAAGAGGTCCGGCGGGTGCTCCGCCCCGGCGGCACCTTCTACTGCGCAGTGAACTACTACGAGGAGAACGTCCACTCCCACGCGTGGCAGGAGCGGATCGACGTCGAGATGACCCGCTGGTCCGGGGACGAATACCGCGAGGCGTTCCGCGACGCCGGACTCTCCGTCGCCGGCCAGGACAACATCCCCGACCGCGAGGTCGAGATCCCCTCCGCGGAAGCGTTCCCGACCGACGATTGGGACTCCCGCGAGGCGATGGTCGAGCGCTACCGGACGTACGGAACGCTCCTCACCGTCGGCGTCGCGCCCTGATCTTCCGACTGCGTCAGCCGCACCCGCTCATCCGCCGCGGATCATCAGTCTCGCTCACCCACTGTCACCGACCTCGACGACGTGGGCCGCCGCGGGGTCGAAGCCGACGCGCACGTCGCCGTTGAGGGGATCGACCGTCCGGACCGTCAGTTCGCGGCCGCGCCACGCCAGGTACGACCGGGTGGACTCGCCCAGGAACTCCGCGTTCGACACCGTGGCGTCGAGGATGTTCTCCGAACCGCTCGACGCCGACGAGCGGAGCCCCGACTCGTCCGAGCGCGATCCGCCGAACACGCGCATTGACTCGGGCCGCACGCAGAACAGCACCCGATCGCCGGGGTCGACCGCGCGTTCGGTCGTGACCGCCATCCGCTTTCCGCCGACGTCGACTGCGACGGCGCCGAACCCCTCTCTTTCACCTGGAGATTTACCGGGTTCGTCGCCGGATCCGCCCGTTCTGGCCGAGTCCCCGTTCCCATTCCCGGCGCCGATCTCGGTATCGATGCCCTCGACGCCCCGGACGTCGGTGCCGATGTCGATATCGACGTCGACGACCGTCCCCTCGAAGACGTTGTTGTCGCCGACGAAGTTCGCCACGAACCGGGTGGCGGGGCGGCGGTACACGTCCCGCGGCGTCCCGACCTGCGCCACCTCGCCGTCGTTCATCACGGCCACGCGGTCCGAGATCGCCAGCGCCTCCTCCTGGTCGTGGGTCACGTAGACCGTGGTGATCCCGAGCTCCGACTGGATCTCCTTGACCTGCATCCGGAGGCGCTCCCGCAGGCGGGCGTCGAGCGCGCTCATCGGTTCGTCCAAGAGTAAAAGATCCGGCCCGGGCGCCAGCGCCCGCGCGAGCGCGACGCGCTGCTGTTGCCCCCCGGAGAGTTCGTTGGGGTCGCGGTCGCCCGCGTCGGGGAGGTCCACCAGTTCGAGGAGCGACGCCACCCGCTCCTCGCGGATCTCGCCGCCGGGCGGATCGGCGAACCGGAGTCCGTAGGCGACGTTCTCGGCGACCGAGAGGTGCGGGAAGAGCGCGTAGTTCTGGAACACGACGCCGACGCCCCGGTCTTCGGGCGGCACGCCGCGCATCTCGCGGCCGTCGAATCGGATCTCGCCCGCCGTGGGCGGCTCGAACCCCGCCACCAGCCGGAGCGTCGTGGTCTTGCCGCAGCCCGAGGGGCCGACGAGCGTGAAGAACTCCCCGTCGTTCACCTGGAGGTCGATGCCGCCGCTCCCGCCGAGGGCGGTCGTCTCGCCGTACGCCTTCCGCACGCCGTCGAGTGTCAGTTCCATTCTCAGAATCCTCCCCGGCCGCTGTACTGGCCCCCGAACCGCTCGATCACGACGAAGCTCAGGCTCGTCACCAGGAGTAAGAGACAGCCCATCGCGGTCGCCGGGCCCAGCCGCCGCCCGAGGTAGCGCTCGACGGCGACGGGCATCGTGTAGCTCGTCGACCCCTCCGCGAGGACGACCGTCGAGTCGAACTCTCCGATGCTGATCGCGAAGGCGAAGGCCGCGCCCGCGACGACGCCGGCGGCGACGAGCGGGAGTTCGATGTCGACGAGCGCCCGCGCCCGACTCGCGCCGAGGCTCCGCGCGGACTCGACCAGTCTCGGATCGAGGTTCCGCAACAGCGGGGCGACGTTCCGCGTCACGAACGGATACGCGCCAACGGCGTGGGCCGCGACGACCGCGAGCGCGCCGGTCACGGTGAGCCGCGTCCCGAAGACCTCGACGCCGAACACGAGCCCCCGGAGAAGGCCGAGGCCGACGACGATCCCCGAGACCGCCAGCGGCGCCATCGACAGCGCGTCGACGACCGCCCGCCCGCGGAAGTCCCGCGTCGTCAGCACCGCCATCAGGACGCCCATCGGGACCGCCACGAGGAGCGTCCCCGCGCCGAACAGCAGCGAGTTCTCGATCGCCGGGAGCGGCCGGACCTGGTAGGCCGCGCCGGTCCGCTGGCGCTCCAGGAGGAAGCGGTAGTGCCGGAGTGACAGCTCGCCTTCGGGCCCGGTGAGGCTCGTCAGCACCATCGAGGCGATCGGGACGACGAACACCGCGAGGACGACGAGGGCGTAGGCCGCGATCCCGACTCGCGTCGCGATCTCCCGGAGGTCCCAGGCGTCGGCTCCGATCCCGTCCTCGGCACCGCCACGCCTGGGCCACAGCGACCGTCTGGGTTGCGGCCGCGCGCCCTGCCCGGACGCCCGCTGTCGACCCTCGTAGCGGAGATAGAGGTACGTCAGCCCCAGCGAGATCGCGGTCTCGACGACCGCCAGCGAGGCGGCCTCGGCGTACGCGAGGTTCTGGATCCGCGAGTAGATGAACACCTCGACGGTGGCCAGCCGGAAGCCGCCGAGCGCCAGCACGATCGGGAACGACGCGAACGTGAACACGAACGTCAGCGTCGCGCCGACCGCCACCGCGGGGAGCAACTGGGGCACGACGACGTCGCGGAAGGCCCGCGTCGGCGACGCGCCGAGGCTCCGTGCGGTCTCGATCGCCGAGGCGTCGACGCTCTCCCAGGCCGCGGTCGTCACCCGCGCCACGAGCGGCGCGTTGTAGAACGCGTGCGCGATGACGATCGCCGGCAGCGTGAAGAGCAGTTCGACCGTCGGCAGCCCGAGCGCCCGCAGGACCGCGTTCAGCGTCCCGTTCTGTCCGAACGTCGCGACGAAGCCGATCGCGACCATGATCGACGGCATCACGAACGGGAGGATCGTCAGCGACCGGAGCGTCTCCCGGCCGGGGAACTCGAAGCGCGCCAGGAGCCAGGCGCCCGGCAGGCCCAAGACGACGGACGCGACTGTCGACAGGAGCGCCTGATAGGCGGTGAAGCCGAAGATCTCGACGAGGTAGAACCGCGAGGTCAGCACCGAGACCAGGGGCTCGATCGTGAATTGCCCGTCGACGAGGACGCTGTCGACGAACACCGTCGCGACCGGGTAGTAGAAGACCACGACGAGGACGAGCGCGGTCGCGACCATCCCCAGGGTCAGGAGGCGGGCCTCGATCGCCGAGGCCGCCGCTCGGAGGCGACTCCCGAGTCCGGACGCGGCGTCCCGAAGGGCGGTACTCACGGATGGTCCGTCGTCGCCTCCGGCGTCAGTTGCTGGCGAACTGCCGTTCCCACGCCGAGGTCCACTCACTCACGTTGTCTCGCAGGGCGTCGTACGTGAAGGTGACTGCTTCCGGCGGCGCCTGGGCGTACTCGGCGAAGTCGCCGGGGAGTTCGGCGGTCGTCGTCGCCGGGAACGCGACGTTCCGCTGGGCGATCTCGCCCTGGACGTCGGGCCGGAGCATGAATTCGAGGAACCGCCGTGCGAGGTCGGGGTCGTCGGCGTCGCGGAAGACCGACATCCCCTCGGGGTAGGCGTAGCCCTGATCGTTCAGGAACCGAATCCGGTGCTTCGCGAGGTCTTGGCCCTCGCGGTTGGCGTACACCTGGTCGGTCGAGTAGGAGACGACCATCGGCGCCTCCTCCTCCAGGTAGGCGTTGTACGAGGTGCTCCAATCGGAGAGGACGCGCGCGCCGTTGTCCTGGAGCCGTTGCCAGTAGTCGAGGTAGCCGTCCTCGCCCTTCGCCTTGATCGTGTGGAGGAGGAAGGACTTCCCCGTCGAGCTCGCGGCCGGGTTCTGGACGAGGAGGTCGCCCTCGTAGGCGGATTCGAGCAGGCCGTCGAAGGTCTCCGGCGCGGCGAACTCCCCGCCGTCCATCGTCTCGTTGTAGACCAGACTGACGTAGCTGGTGTCGTAGGGGACGATCCGGCCCTGCGGATCGAAGTTCAGCCCGTCCTTGACGTCGCCCTGGCCGTCGACGTCGTCGACGGCCGTGAACAGCCCGTCGTCGAGCCGCTCGTCGATCCGGATGAGCATATCGACGTTGAGCCCGACGTAGGCGTCGGCCTCGATCTCGACGTCGCGGAGCGCCCGCTCGATGAAGTAGTTGATCTCGCTGTCGGGCGTCGCGAAGGTGAGCGTCGCGTCGAACTCCGACTCGAAGGCCTCCTTGATCCACGGCCCGGGGCTCGTCGAGGGCGCGTCGACGAACGCGCCGTAGGTCGCGACGACCAGTTCGGGCGTGCCGCCGGCCGTCCCGGTCGCCGTTCCGGTCGCGGTCTCAGTCTCGCCGCCGCTCGTCTCGGTGGAGCCGCCGTCGCCGCCGGTACAGCCGGCCAGCCCAGCGACGCCGCCCGCACCGACCGCACGAAGGAACGTTCTCCGTCTCATTACCGAGTGATCACACTCAGTGGTATTTAACCGTGGTGAATCGCCGACCGAACCCAGTCCCGGCCGGCCCCGCTCCCGTAGCAACGTTCATCATCCCGCGCCCTGAGGCCCGAGGTATGTCACAGCATCGTCGGTACGCGCTCGGGGGCCTGTTCGTCGCCGCCGGCGCGCTCGCGGCCGCCCTCCTGGCGTCGGTCCTCGGGACGGTCTTCTTCGCCGTCACCGTCGCGTACCTCCTGTGGCCGCTCCGCCAGGAGATCGTCGATCGGGGGCAGTCCCGCCGGGTCGCGAGTGCCGGCACGACCGCGGCGGCGTTCCTGGCGACGCTGCTGCTCCTCGCGCCGCTGGCGGTCGTGGCGTACCTCCGCTTCGACTCCTTCGTCGCCGTGATCGGCCTGCTCCCGGCGGAGATCGATATTTCGGTCCTGGGGTTCGAGTACCTCCTCACGCTGGAGTCGCTCACCGACCTCGCGGTCGTCGTCGTCGAGCGCGCCGCCCGCCGCGCCGCGACGGCCGCGCCCGTCCTGCTCGTGAAGGTCACGCTGTTCGTCTTCCTCGTCTACTCGCTGCTGTTCTACGGCGAGGACGCCCACCGCGCGGCGCTGGCGCTCGTGCCCCCGACCTACCGCGACGCCGCCCGGTCGCTCAACCGCCGCGCCCGCGACACGCTGTTCGCGATCTACGTCCTCCAGGCGGTCACCGCGCTCGGCACGTTCGTCCTCGCCGTCCCGGTCTTCTTCGCGCTCGGCTACGACGCGGTCGTGACGCTCGCGACCATCGCCGCCGTCCTCCAGTTCATCCCGATCGTCGGCCCGAGCGTCCTCTTGGCCGGGCTGGCGGCCTACCACGTCGCGCTCGGCCAGCCGGTCCAGGCGGCGCTCGTCTTCCTCGTCGGCGGCTTCGTCGTCGCGTGGCTCCCGGACGTGCTCATCCGCCCCCGACTCGCCCGCGAGACGGCGCGGATCCCGGGGAGCCTCTACTTCGTGGGGTTCTTCGGCGGCGCGCTCACCCTCGGCGCGCTCGGCGTCGTCGCCGGCCCGCTGGCTGTCGCGCTGTTCGTCGAGTCGGCGTCGCTGCTCTCCGCGGAGCTGAATCCGGCGGAACTGAGCCCGGCGGAGTCGGCCGATTCCGAGTCCGGCCCCGCGGGCGACGAGGGCTGAGCCCGCTACTCGTAGTCGCTGCCGACGACCTCGCGGATCCGCTCGGCCGTCACCTCGCCGACGCCGTCGACCTCCCGGAGGTCGTCCTCGCGCGCGGTCATCACGCCCTCGACGGTCCCGAACTCCTGTAGGAGCGACTGGGCGGTCACGGGGCCGATGTCGGCGATCGACGAGACGACGTACTCCTGCTGTTCGGCGAGCGTCTTCGCGCTCTTCTCGCCGTGGACGCTCACCGTCCGGTCGCGCTCGCCCTGCTCGCGCTCGGCGATCGTCAGGAGGAGTTCGGCGGTGTCGTCCTCGTCTCTGGTCCGGAGGACGCTCACGTCGAAATCGACCGCCAGCGACGCGAGCGCGCCCCGGATCGCGCCGGGGTGGACGTTCCGCTCCTCGTAGAGGCCGTCGCCCTCGACGATCAACACGGGACGTGCGTACGCGCGGGCGAGGTCGCCGATCTGCTCGAACAGCGAGCGCTCGCCGTCCAAGAGGGTGTCGAGGAAGTCGCTGACGGACTTCCGCTCGACCGCGACGCGATCGGAGAGGACGTAGTCGCCGACCGCCAGCGTCTCCAGGCGGGTGCGGACGCCGTCGCGCTTCGAGAGGTCCTTCGCGATCGCGGCGTCGAGCTCGCGCTGGTCGACGACGATCTCGGTCTCGTCGGCGTCGTCGCCGGCGGTCGCGACGATTCCCTCCGAGTCGTCGGATTTGTCGGACTCGTCGGCTTCGTCGTCGCCGGCCTCGCCGTCGACGTTCTCGTCTCCCCGCGCCCGCTCGATCTCCTCGTCGGTGGCGCCGAAGTCCGTCAGCCCCGCCTGGCCGTCGGTCTGAGCGCCCGCGGCCGATTCGGTGCCGCCGTCGCTTTCGGCGGCGTCCGCCGCGGATCCGCCGCTCGGCTCGGCGTCCGTCGTCGATCCGCCGTTCGCGTCTTCCGGCTCGCCCTCGGCCGCACTCTCGTACGCGTCCAGCGCCCCCTGCGGCGGATTGAGTTCGGACTCGATGTCGCCCGCGACGCTCTTGAGCTCCCGGAGTTCGGACTCCATCTCCTTCTCGCGCCGGCGCGAGATCCAGAAGTACGCCTCGTCGCGGGTGTCTTCGGCCAGGAGCACGACGACCCGGCCCTCGGCCTGCCGACCGGTCCGACCCTTCCGCTGGATCGACCGGATCGCGGTCGGCACCGGCTCGAAGAAGCACACGAGATCGACTTCGGGGACGTCCAGGCCCTCCTCGGCGACCGAGGTCGAGACGAGCACCTCGAACTCTCCGTTTCGGAACGCGTCGAGGGTCTCCTGTTGCTCCTTCTGGGTCATCCCCTCGGAGCTCTCCTTGTCGCCCTGGCCGACGAACTTCTCCACCGCGAACGACGCCGAGAGGAACTCCGTCAGCGCTTCGGCGGTGTCGCGGGACTCCGTGAAGACGATCACGCGCTCGCCGCCCTCGATGCCGAGCGTCTGGGCCAGCAGGATCCTCGCACGCGAGAACTTCGGGTGCGTCCCGTCGAAGGACTCCGCGAGCTTCATCGCCTCTCGCACTCGGGGCTCGGCGACGAGCCGCTGGCTCGCCTTCGACGCGCCCGACGAGCGCGCGGCGTTGCGCTGGCGCTCGAAGTACCTGCGGACGGACTCGACCGACTGGGTCTCGACGAGCTCGACCGCCCGCCGGAGCTTCATCACCTCCGCGTGGGTGGACATCCCCTTGTACCCCTCCGACTTGTCGGCGTTCATCAGCTCCTGGAGCTTCCCGCGCATCTGATTCAGCTGCTTTTGGGAGACGTCGGGCTGGGTCGTGTTCGTCACCCCCAGCTGCTTCAGCTTCTGGAGGCGGTCCTTGATCACCTCGTTGAGGGCGTCTCTGATCTGCAGGATCTCGTCGGGGAGCTCGATCCGCTCCCACTCGACGGAGGTGTCGTGGGTGTACTCGTCGACGTCGGCGTCGTCTTCGGTCATCACCTCGACCTCGGTGATCCCGAGGTTCCGACACACCGTCAGGATCGCGTCCTCGTCCCCGCCGGGGGAGGCGCTCATCCCGGTCACGAGCGGCGTTTCGGCGTCTTCGTGGTAGCGCTCGGCGATGTAAACGTAGGCGTAGTCGCCGGTCGCGCGGTGGCACTCGTCGAAGGTGAGGTGGGTGACCTCCGCGAGGGAGATCCGGCTGCCGACGAGGTCGTTCTCGACGACCTGCGGCGTCGCGACGACGACCCGCGCGTCGTCCCAGGCCTCGGCCCGGTCGTCGGGGCTGATCTCGCCGGTGAAGACGACGATCTCCTCGTCGGGGATCGCGAGCGCCTCGCGGTAGAACTCCGCGTGCTGCTGGACGAGCGGCTTCGTGGGCGCGAGAAAGAGCGCCGTGCCGCCGTGCTCGTCGAGCCGGTCGGCCGTCACGAGCAGGCTCACCGTCGTCTTGCCGAGCCCGGTCGGGAGACAGACGAGGGTGTGGGCGTTCCGCGCGGTGCCCGCGAGTTCGAGCTGGTACCGGCGCCGCTCGATGAACCCGGGGTTCAGGAGGGGGTGATCGACGTACGCGGGGTCGTCGGTGGCCGCCATCACGCCCGATTGGGCGCGGTCGCTGTTAAGGGTTCGCCGGCGGGAGTGAAAGTGAAAAGCGACGTCTCGGGGCCGATAGCTACCCGGATCGCGGACCGAGCGATCGGTCGGGGATCACCGATCCGCGTCCGACCCGAACTCGTAGCCGAACGCGTCGGCGGCCTCGCCGCCCCGGACGGCGTCCGACCGACCGTTCGCGTCGTCGGCGTCCTCTACGGAGTCCGGCAGGGAGGCGCCGACGAGGTCCGCCCACTCCGAGAGGTTCCCATCGCGACTTCGGTGGCTCATAGTTCCCTCAAATGGAGTAACTCTCCAGCATCGTATATAACGATTGTGCTGGTCCGGTACCGCGGCGGCCCGTTCGCCCGCGGCCGGCCTCACACCACCTGCTCGTCGCCGTCGTACAGCTCGATCGCGTCGACGGGACACGCCCGGGCGGCGAACTCCGCGTCCAGCTCCGCGTCGTCGGGGACCTCCAGCTCGAAGACGTCGTCGTCGACCTCGTCGGCGCCGGCGAGGTCGGCCTTCCCCGTGTCGAGGTTCTTCTCGAAGGCGTCCCACTCGTCGACGCACTGGAACATCCCGATGCACGTGTCCCGGTCGAAGCGGATCTTCATACCTCCCGTTCGGCGACGGGACACATATCCCTGACGACGCCTCTGGGTATGGCACCGGAGACGTCGGCCGATCGGTCTCCGACAATTTAAACGCGAGAACGGCGTAGCCGGGGTAGATGCACCCGGCGGACGTGCCCGAACTGCCAGCGGGGGTCGCCGACCACCTCCGCGAGGAAGGGATCGAGGAGCTGTACCCGCCCCAGGCCGAGGCCGTCGAGGCCGGCGTGACCCGCGGCGAGAGCCTCGTCGCCGCCGTCCCGACCGCCTCGGGCAAGACGCTGATCGCGGAGCTCGCGATGCTTTCGAGCGTCGCCCGCGGGGGGAAAGCGCTCTACATCGTCCCCCTCCGCGCGCTCGCCTCAGAGAAGAAGGTCGAGTTCGAGCGCTGGGAAGCGTACGGCTTCGACGTCGGCGTCTCGACGGGCAACTACGACTCCGACGGCGAGTGGCTCGCCTCCCGCGACATCGTCGTCGCGACCTCCGAGAAGGTCGACTCCCTGGTCCGCAACGGCGCGGGCTGGATCGACGACCTGACCTGCGTCGTCGCCGACGAGGTCCACCTCGTCGACGACGCCGAGCGCGGCCCCACCCTGGAGGTCACGCTCGGGAAACTGCGGACGCTGAACCCCGGCCTCCAGATCGTCGCCCTCTCGGCCACTGTCGGCAACGCCGACGTCGTCGCCGAGTGGCTCGACGCCGAGCTCGTCGAGTCGGCGTGGCGGCCGATCGACCTCCGGATGGGCGTCCACTACGGGAACGCGATCACCTTCGACGACGGGAGCCAGCGCGAGGTCCCCGTCGGCTCCGGCGAACGCCCCACGGCCGCGCTCGTCGACGACGCCCTGGCCGGGGACGACGGCGCCGACGGCGACGACCAGGGCTCCTCGCTCGTGTTCGTGAACTCCCGGCGGAACGCCGAGGCGGCGGCAAAGCGCCTCAAGGACGTCACGGCGACCCACCTCACCGACGACGAGCGCGGCCGACTCGCCGAGCTCGCGACCGAGATCAGGGACGTCTCCGACGCCGAAACGAGCGACACGCTCGCGGACTGCGTCGCGAAGGGCGCGGCGTTCCACCACGCCGGCCTCGCGCCCGAGCACCGCTCGCTCGTCGAGGAGGCCTTCCGCGACCGCCTCGTCAAGTGCGTGTCGGCGACGCCGACGCTCGCCGCCGGCGTCAACACGCCCAGCCGGCGGGTGATCGTCCGCGACTGGCGGCGCTACGACGGCGAGTTCGGCGGGATGAAGCCGCTCGACGTCCTCGAAGTCCACCAGATGATGGGTCGGGCCGGCCGGCCGGGCTTGGATCCCTACGGCGAGGCCGTCCTGCTCGCGAAGAATTCGGAGACCAGAGACGAGCTGTTCGAGCGGTACATCTGGGCCGATCCCGAGCCCGTCCGCTCGAAGCTCGCCGCCGAGCCCGCGCTGCGGACGCACGCGCTCGCGACGGTCGCGTCCGGCTTCGCCCACACCCGGGACGAACTGCTGGAGTTCCTGGACCGGACGCTCTATGCGACCCAGACCGACGAGTCGGGTCGCCTGGAGCGAGTGACCGACGACGTCCTCGCGTACCTCGACCGCAACGGCTTCATAGAGCGCGAGGACGGCACGCTCACTGCGACGGGCATCGGCCACACGGTCTCGCAACTGTACCTGGATCCGATGACCGCCGCCGAGATCATCGACGGCCTGGAGTGGGCCGACGCCAACCGCGGCGAGATGGTGCGGGCGCTCGGGGACGGCGGCTCGGCACGCTCGGCGTCCGAAGGCGAAGACGCCGCGGCCGACTCGGGCTTCCAGCGGGCCAGCGAACTGGCGTCGGGATCGGCCGAAGAGTCGAGCGACGACGCAGACGCCGACGCGGCCGGCGACTCCGCCGACGACTCGGACATCACCTACCCGACGGCGCTCGGGCTCTTCCACCTCGTCTCGCGCACGCCGGATATGTACCAGCTCTACCTGAAATCCGGCGACCGCGAGGAGTACACCGAGGTCTGCTACGAGCGCGAGGCCGAGCTGTTGGGGCGGACGCCCTCCGAGTACGAGGACGTCCGCTTCGAGGAGTGGCTCTCGGCGCTGAAGACGGCGCGGATGCTCGAAGACTGGGCCAGGGAGGTCGACGAGGACCGGATCACGGAGCGCTACGGCGTCGGCCCCGGCGACATCCGCGGCAAGGTCGAGACCGCCGAGTGGCTGCTGGGCGCGGCCGAACGGCTCGCGGGCGAGGTCGGACTCCCCGCCGTCCCGGTCCGCGAGGTCAAAAAGCGCGTCCAGTACGGCGTCCGCGAGGACCTGCTCGATCTGGCGGGCGTCCGCAACGTCGGCCGCAAGCGCGCCCGCCGGCTCTACGAGGCCGGGGTCGAGACCCGCGCGGACCTCCGCGAGGCCGATAAGTCGACGGTCCTCCGCGCCCTCCGCGGCCGCCGGAAGACCGCCGAGCGCATCCTCGAAAACGTGGGCCGGCAGGATCCCTCGATGGACGACGTCTCCGAGGGTGCGGGCGACGCGTCGACGTCCCTCGATCCGTCGTCGACGTCCCCGACCGACTCGGACGACGCCGACGGCGACCCGGAAGCGCAGTCCAGCCTGGGTGATTTCGGATGAGCGGGAGGGAGCGATGAGGCTCGTCGAGGGCGTCGTCGCCGTCGACGACGTCGACGCGTTCGTCGCCGCGCTGGCCGACGTCGCCGGCGACACGGGCGCGACGGTCCAGGCGTTCGACGCCCGCTACGTCGTGAGCCGCCGCCACCTCGAACGCGCGGTGGAGCTGGCCGACAGGGCGATCGAACGCGGCGAGAACGTCGCCCGCGACCGCGCCGTCGAGATCCTGCTGTACGCCGCGGGACGTCGACAGATCACCGACGCGCTCGAACTCGGCGTCGACGAGGGGCCGAACCGCGCCGTCATCCTCGTCGACGGCGGCGACGAGACGGAGGCGGCGGAGGCGGTCCGCTCGCGGATCCTCGACCGCTCCGAGCCGACGCTCGGCGACTACGACCCCGACCGCGTCCGCGAGTTCTTCGGGATCACCGACGCGGAACTTGACGCCGTCGACGGCGACGTCGAGGCGCTGGTCCTCGAACGGGTGGCGCTGTTGGTCGTCGAGAAGTAGCGCTCCCGACCCGAGCGAACCCTCCAACCCCTTCGTTTCAGGTGGAGATTGCGGCGGTCGGATGTCGCTATCGGGCACGAGGATACGAGAAGTAGTCCCACCAGGATTCGAACCTGGGTCGAAGCCCCCAGAAGGCTTCAGGATTGGCCACTACCCCATGGGACTGCGCAACCGTTCGTAGCCCGTGGCTCCATATGAGTGTTGCGAAGTCGGGTCCCGCGGGCGGCGAACCCCGGCCTCGACGGGGTGTTCACCCCCGCGTCGACCCGTCGGACTCGGAGCGCTCGCCGCCGAGAGCCGACCGCGACAACTCGGGAGTACCGACGGCCGCCAGCGCCGCCGTCGCGAGCCCGAAGGCCGCGATGCCGCCGAGGCCGACGGGACTCGCCACCAGTTCGTCGAGGAGCGTCGTCTCCGCAGCCGCGTAGGCGGTGACGATCCCCGCGGCGGCGTTGAAGACGCCGTGGAAGGCGGCCGCGGCCAGCACCGACCGCGCCCGGAGGCAGACGTAGGTGTAGAGCGGCGAGAACGCCACCGTCGCGGCCGTCATCGCGAGGACGCCGACCAGCGGGAACGACGGGTAGTTGTAGCCGTCGAGGATCACCGGCGCGTGCCAGAGCCCCCAGCAGACGCCGATCAGGGCGCTCGCCCGCCAGAACCCCAGCGGCGCGAGCTCCCAGAGCAGATAGCCCCGCCAGCCCGCCTCCTCGCCCAGCGCGAAGGCCGCGTTGACGGTCATTCCGAGTCCGAGGACCAGGCCGGCGACCGCGACGACCCCGACGGCTCCGGACGGGAGTCCGATGCCGGGCGTCGGATCCGCCGTCGGGTCGAACGCCACCCCGGGCATCGCCACCGCCACCCCGAGCGCGACGACGACGAGCGCGAGGGCCGCCACCGCGGCGGCGAGGTACCAGCGGAGGCGGCCGATCCGCCCGCCGATCTCGTCGAGCGAGACGTCGCTCCGGAGCATCGTGACCGCGGCGGCGACGAGGGGCGTGAACATATACACCGGTGCGACGGCGACGAGCCGGACGCTCGCGACGCGGGCGGCGACGACGAAGCCGACCACGAGCGCGAGGAGCGTGCCGAAGAACGTCGCGAGCCGCGAGGTGTCGATCGCTGCGGGGACCGATTCGGTCGTCGTATCGGCGGTGCCGCCGCCGGTCGGTTCGGTGGATGGTGCGGAGGGCATCGGTTCGAACCGTTGACAGGCGGAGTCAAGAATGTTGGTGCCATCGGCGGCGCAGGCGGCAGAGGCGGTACCGGCGGCGTTCGCGGAGGCCGGTCGCCGTCCGACCAGCGCTTTCGTGTACATTCCATCACCTATTTACCGGCCTCTTGACCACGTTCGTGTATGTACATCGGACGGTTCGTGATCGTCGCGCCCGACTTCGGCGCCTACCGCGTCTCCTCCCGCTCGTTCCCCAACCGCCGGATCGCAGACCGGGACGGCACGCTCACAGTCGGCCCGACGCCCGACACGCCGGAGAACGACAACCCCTACGTTTCCTACAACTGCGTCCGCGAGGGCGGCGACGCGGTCGTCGTCGGCAACGGCTCCCACGTCGATCCGATCGCCGAGAAGCTCGACCTCGGCTACCCCGCTCGCGACGCGCTCGCGACCGCCCTCTTGGCGCTCGACTACGAGAAGGACGACTACGACACCCCGCGCGTCGCGGGCGTCGTCGGCGACGATTCCTACGTCGGCATCGTCCGCCGGGACGCGCTCGTCGTCGAATCGGTCGCCGAGCCGACCCTCGTCGCCACCTACGAGGAGGACGAGCCGACCCCCATCGACTTCGCCGGCGACGCCTCGGAGGACCCCGCCGAGATCGCCCGGCGCGCCTACGACCTCGACTACGAACACGCCGTCTGCGCCGCGGGCGTCACCTACGACGGCGGCGACGTCGCCGTCGGCTTCCACAACGGCGACTGACGGGACGCCCCGGGGATTTCCCGAGACCCCGCCCGGGACGCCTGCGCGGACCGGGCTCGGGCGCGCTCTGCCGCCGCCGTCCCGCCGCCGGCGGACCCACCCTTTTGCCGCTTCCTCTCGTACGCTCGCGTATGCAGGTCGCGGTCATCTCCGACGTCCACGCGAACAAAGTCGCGCTCGATGCGGTCTTCGAGGACCTCCCGCCGGTCGACGCCGTCGTCTGCGCGGGCGACGTCGTCGGCTACAACCCCTGGCCCGCCGAATGCGTCGCGACCGTCCGCGAGCGGGCGATCCCGACGGTGATGGGCAACCACGACCGCGCGGTCGCCTCGGGCACGGCGTTCCGCTTCAACTCGATGGCGGCCGCCGGTGTCGACTACGCCCGCGAGGAGCTCGACGACGACGCGCTCGCGTGGCTCGCGGACCTCCCCGACGACCGGACGGTCCTCGATGACCGAATAAAACTCGTCCACGGCCACCCGGACGATCCCGACCGCTACACCTACCCCGAGGAGTTCTCGGCGCGGATGCTCGGG
The DNA here is from genome assembly GCF_041477585.1 of Halobellus sp. MBLA0158. Taxonomy (NCBI): domain Archaea; kingdom Methanobacteriati; phylum Methanobacteriota; class Halobacteria; order Halobacteriales; family Haloferacaceae; genus Halobellus; species Halobellus rubicundus. Next base: position 403,575 of record NZ_JBGNYA010000001.1, on the reverse strand, counting down.
TCCGAAGACGTCCTCGTGACCGGCCACACCCACGTCCAGGGCCACGAGGTCTTCGACGAGGGGATCGTGATGAACCCCGGTAGCGTCGGACAGCCCCGCGACGGCGACCCGCGGGCGGCGTACGCGCTCGTCGATCTCGACGACCTCGCGGTCGAGGAGCGGCGCGTCGAGTACGACGTCGACCGCGTGGCGGACGCCGTCACGGAGGCGGGGCTCCCGGACCGGATCGGCGAACGGCTCTACGAGGGGCGGTGAGCACGCGCGGCGGCAGGTCGCGCGGCTGGGAATCGCGTCAGAACTCCTCTTGGACGATTTCGAGCGTCTCTTCCCTGTCGTCCCACGCGACGAAGATCGCCACCGACGTCGCGGAGGTGATCACGTCGTGGATGTTGATGCCGGCCTCGGAGATCGGCTGGACGATGTCGAGGATGACGCCCGGCCGGTTCGGCAGTTCGCCGCCCGTCACGCGGATGACGGCGACGTCGTCGTCGACCGTCACCGACGAGAGCGTCTGGTCGTCGACGACCTTCGAGTGCAGGAGGTTCTCGGCCTCCTCGGCGCGATCCTCGCCGACGTAGAACGTGATCGAGTCCATCCCGGAGGCGACGGCGTCGATGTTGATGTCGGCGTTCCGGAGCGCCTGCGAGAGGTCCGCGAGGATGCCCGGGCTGTTCCGGATCGCCCGGCCGGCGACGGTGAGACACGCCAGCGGCTCGTCCTGCATGTCGATGAGGTTCTCGAACTCGCCCTCGATGAGCGTCCCGCCGGTGAGGAGGTCGCCGTGCTGGTAGTGGACGACCCGGACGTCGAGGCCGCCGTGCTTGTAGGTCAGCGCCGACGGCGCGACCACCTCGGCGCCGCGGAACGAGAGGTTCCGGAGCTCGTCGACGGTGATCCGGCCGACGTTGCGCGCGCCCTCGACGACGTGGGGGTCGCCGGTCATCACGCCCTCGACGTCGGTCACGATCACGACCTCGTCGGCATCCATATACCGGCCGAGCATCACGGCCGTGGTGTCCGAGCCGCCGCGGCCGAGCGTGGTGATCTCGCCCTCGTGGTTCTGTGCGAGAAAGCCCGTGACGACCGGGACGACGCCGTCGAGGTCCTCGGCGAGGGCGGCCGCGCGGCGCTGTGTCTCCTCGACGTCGACCTCGCCGAGGTCGTTCGTGATGACCGGCCACTCGTCGGAGCCGGGCTCGACGAACATCGCGTCGACGCCGCGCGCCGCGAGCGCGGCCTTGAGCATCCGGACGCTGGTCCGCTCGCCCATCGAGACGATCTCCGCGCGGTCGCGGTCGTCGGCCTCGAACTCGATCTCGTCGAGGAGGTCGTCGGTCGTGCTCCCCATCGCGCTCGCGACGACGGCGATCTCGTGGCCCTCCTCGACGGCGGCGGCGATGGAGTCGGCGGCGCGGTTGATCCGGTCGCCGCTCCCCAGCGAGGTGCCGCCGAACTTCGCGACTACGCGCACGGTCGGTCCTCCCCTGCTCGGCCCTGGAACTGCGAGTGGTGCGTTGTCATTGTCGAGGGATTGCGTGGGGTAGTGTAAAATCTTGTCTCCCGGCCCAACGGTTGCCGAATTTCTGTCCTCCTACACGTTCGGCCCGACTCCCTCGGCACACCGCGGCCTCGCCGCGGTTCGGTCCGCGGCGTCCGTTTAAGTTCCTCCGGCCGAATATCGAGGTATGGACGTCACGATCCGGGACGCCGTCGAAGCCGACGCCGAGACGCTCGGATCCATCGTGGACCTCCCCGCGGACGCGCTCCGGAACGTCGTCCACGACCGGACGGTCCGCCTCGCGGTCGCCGACGAGTCGGCGGCGGGACCGAACGCGGACGTCGCCGAGGGCAACGAGGAGGCCGTCCTCGGGTTCGTCGCCTTCGACGTCCGCGACGGCACGGTCCACGTGACCCAGCTGGCCGGCGACGAGGGGGTCGCAGAGCGACTGCTCGCCGAGCCGATCCGCTTCGCCGTCAACGAGGGATTCGACGTCGAGTACGTGGTCACCCGCTCGGACGAGGACGCCGAGGCCGCCGCCAGGGCCGCCGGCTTCGACCCCGTCGGGCCGGGACCGCGGTTCGACGGCGAGCCGACGACCCGGTATCGGTTCCGCCCCGACGGCGACTGACGGGACACCACCGGTCGACTATGAGAACTTCCGCACGGTCATGTCCAGCGTGTCGAGGTCGAGGATCGGCGCGTAGCCCACGTCTGGGTCGATGTTGACGGACTTCTGGAAGTCGGTCTGGGCCTGCCAGCAGCCGGAGTTGACGGCCAGGACGTTGTGGTACTTCCCCCAGCCGAGCTTGTGGACGTGGCCGGTGTGGAAGACGTCCGGGACCTCCTCCATCACAAGGTAGTCCTTCTCCTCGGGCGCGAGCCGGGTCTTCCCGCCGAACTGCGGCGCGACGTGGCGCTTCTTCAGGAGCTGGTACATCGCCTTGTGCGGGTCGTCGTAGCTGGCCTTCTCCTCGGGCAGTTCGGCGATCACCTCGTCGAGGGAGACGCCGTGGTACATCTGGATCTTCACGCCCTCGACGGTCACCAAGGAGGGATTACCCGTGATCCGGGCGTCGTGGGCGGTCATGATGTCCCGCAGGCGCTCGTCGAAGCCGGGCTGGGGCTCGGCGAGCCGGACGGCGTCGTGGTTCCCGGGGATCATCAGGATCTCGATGTCGCCGGGGACGTCCTTGAGGTGCTCCGAGAAGGCCTCGTACTGCTCGTAGATGTCGACGATGTCGAGTTCCTCGTCCTGGCCGGGGTAGACGCCGACGCCCTCGACCATGTCGCCCGCGATGAGGAGGTACTCCACGCGCGCGGCCTCCTCGGTGTGGAGCCAGTCGGCGAAGCGGCCCCAGGCGTCGGCCTCGAACTCCTCGCTGCCGACGTGGACGTCCGAGATCAGCGCGGCCTGGACCTCACGGTCGGCGGTGTTCGGCGAGTACGTCCGGGGGACGTCCGGGAAGTACAGCGAGTCGACGAACATGATCCCCGCGTCGTCCGAGAGCGTCCCCCCGACGGCGATGCACTCGTCTAAGAGGAGCTCGTCGACGAGGCCGGCGAAGTCGCGGTCCTTCATCACCAGACACGGGAAGGTCCCCGTGGTGTCTTCGAGCTCGACGAGCCAGTGGCCGCTCTTCGTCGACCGGATGTCGTTGACGAGGCCGATCATCGCCGCGTCGCTGCCGCCGTTCATCGACTGGATCGCCTCGGCGGGGCGGTGGTTCACCCGCCCCCGGAGCTGCTTGGAGAGCTTCTCGTAGCGGTCCCGGAACACCTTCACGAAGTCCCCGTACTCGCCCGTGCCAGTGCTCTGGCCCGTGATGTCGCCGCTCACCTCCAGCGAACGGAGCGACGGGTCGACCGTCCGGCCCGCGGCGTCTGCGGCGCTCGGCGCGTTCCCGGTGTCGGCAGCGCCCGTCGCACCGGACGCACCGGTGTCGGCGGCGCTCGTCGCATCCGACCCACCGGTGTCATCGGTCGGCCCGACCGCGCTCCCGTCCCGTGCCGCCGATTCCATCTCCTCAGAAACCTCTGCTTCTACTGGACTATTTTCCGAATCGATATCTGACTCTGTCTGTCGATTTTCGTCTTCGATTCCACCAGAAGTAGAGGGGTGTTCTGGATCCGGAGACGGCGCGGCCGCGGTCCCGTCGACGAGCGCCGCCCGGACGTCCTCGGCCGTGATCCGGAGCGCGTCGTCGTCGGCCGCGTCGACGACCCGTTCGAGCGCGCGCGCCGGGTCGTCGGCGCCCGCGATGAGAGTCACCGCCGTCTGTTCGGCGTTGTAGCCGCGCCCGGCGAGCTCCCGAACGATCCGCACCGGCGTCTCCAGAGGCACACCCGGAGAACGCGGTTGCGGAAGAAAAGCGTACTGTCCCGGGGCCGCGACCCGACGCGGTCGCTCCGGTGCGGCCGTCCGACGCCGCCGCTCGGCCGTCGCTCCCGACGGTTCGCCCGGGACTACCCCAGAAAGTTGAAACGCGCCCACGCAGTAAGCCCGGTAGATGACGGACGACGAGGGGAGCGACGTCGGGCGGCGAGTCGACGATTCCGCGGCGTCTTCTGACCCCAGCGACGGCGGCGACGGCGGCGAGGACGGCACGCCCCGGGAGTCCACCGCCACCTACGATCCCGACGCGGAGGGCAACGAGCCCGACGTTCCGGTCGGCGTCGCCGAGTCCCGGAAGGACGAGCGCCCGCGCCCCCAGCCGAGCTCGACCGCCGCCGGCTCGCAGAGCCTCCTCACGCGCTTCCGCACCGCCCAGAGCGGCCCGCTGCTCTTCATCCGCGAGACGCTCTACAGCGCGCTCGCGGTCCTCGCGGTCGGCCTGCTGCTCTTTGCGATCAGCGGCGTCTGGCCGCCGATGGTCGCCGTCGAGAGCGGGAGTATGGAGCCGCATATGCAGCGCGGCGACCTGATCTTCGTGACCGAGCCCCAGCGGTTCACGCCGGGCTACGCCCACGACGACACGGGCGTCGTCACCGTCGAGATCGGCGACGAGCGCGGCTACCGGAGCTTCGGCGGCAACGGCTCGGTGGTGATCTACGACCCGCCCACCCGGCGCGGCTCGCCGATCATCCACCGCGCGCACTTCTACGTCGAGGAGGGGGAAAACTGGTACGACGAGGCCGACCCCTCGTACATGCGCGCCGGCGACTGTGAGCAACTCGCGAACTGCCCGGCCCCGCACGCCGGCTTCATCACCAAGGGCGACGCCAACGGCCGCTACGACCAGGCCAGCGACATCGCCGGCCCGGTGCGCCCCGAGTGGATCCGCGGCACCGCGCGCTTCCGCGTCCCGTACCTCGGTTACGTCCGCCTGAAACTGGCGGGAGCGCTCGCGGCGTAGAGCACCCCGGTCACCGATCGAGCGCGTCGAGCGCCTCGCTCGCCTCGCGCGCCGCGGCGAGGTGATCTTTCGCCCGCCGCGGGTCGTCGGTCGCCTCGGCCAGTTCGGCGTGTCGCGTCAGCGCGCGCAGGAGCGCCGCCCGCGCGCTCCCGACGTCGGACGCCTCGGTCGCCCCCGACTCCGGACGGCGCTCGGGGACCGACTCCGCCGGATCGTTCCCCGAGCCGGACCGGGCCGTCCCTCCGGGCACCCGTCCCGGGTCGGTGTCGCGCTGGCCCGCGGCTCCGGGGCGCTCTGGCATCGTGGAGGCCTCCAACCCGGCCTCTCCCGCGTCCTGCGCCTCGTCGACGGGGCCGACCGCGTCGACGTCGATCGAGTCGGCTCCGGCGTTCGCGTCGGGAGTCGGGCTCGGCTCGCCGGGGCGCTGATCCCCCTGCTGGGGCGTTTCGGGCGTCGACTGGGCTGCCTCGTCGGCTTCGGCGGATTCGGCGGATGCCGCTTCCGATCCCGCGTCCGATTCCGTTCCGGCCTCGCCCGCGACGCGCTGGCAACTCGGACAGAACTCCTGTCCGTCGTACCGGAAGATCGGCGAGCCGCACTCGCCGCAGTGTTGGTTCGTCATCGTCGCTCCCTTCAGGAGGAGCTCGCTCATCTGCTGGGTCTCCTTGCGCCGCTCTTCGTCCTTCTCGTACTTTTCGCGCAGTCGCCGCCGCTCGGCTTCCTCGTCGAAGTCGCTCACACCCGGCTTTCACGCGCCGTATCTCGAAAAATCCTCCGGGACGCTCACTCGGCCACCACCGCGAGCGCCTGCCGGAGGGCGTGTCCGAAGAATCCGATCAGTCCCGGTACGAAGGGCGTCACGTAGGCCCACGTCGGGTATTCGACGCCCGGCTTCGTGAGCATAAACAGGCCGTACAACAGGAGCGACACGACGAGCCACACGAGCATAATGGCCAGAAATGGGACGGCGTCGCGGACGGCGCCGGCCGTCTCCGTTCGTAACGATGGCATACCGTCGACTCCGAGCGGCGCCCCAAAAACCCTGGGGGCCGGTTACAACAGCGTGTCGGCGTAGAGGTACAGCCCCGCGAGCGCGACCTCGAAGACCAGCGTCCCGAGCGCCGACAGGGCCAGGAACCGCCGGTCGTCCATCTCCGCGAAGCCGGCGGGCACGGTCAGCATCCCGCGGGTGAAAAGCAGCGCGTTGCTCACCGGGACCACGATCGGGCCCCAGCGCTCGAACCACCCGTCGAAGCGGTCGAGCTTGGCCTCTTCGATGCGGAACCACCGCTTTTGGAGGAGGTACTCGCGGCCGCCGCGCTGGGCGAGCTTGAACAGCGCGTACTGGCCGACCGTCGCTCCGAGGACGGCGATCCCGAGGACCGGGACGAGCGCGTCCGTCCCGAGGAGCAGAAGCGACCCCGGCACGATGAGTTCGCTCGGCATGAAGTACATCAGCATCGCGCCTTCGAGGACGAAGACGCCGAAGAGGGCGAGGTACGCCCACTCCGATTCGAGCAGCGCCAGCAGCTGCGGCGGCATCGCGTCGAGTTGGAGGGCGGCGGCCGGCACCATCGTCCACTCGTATCGGCGAGTCGCACAAACGTATTTCGCTCCGCGCTCCTCGGAGCCCGGCCGCGGTCCGATGCGATTTTTTCCGCCGGCCGCGAAGCCCCGCTATGGACCTCACCGACCGCCCCCGCCGGCTCCGACGGGACGGGATCCGACCGCTCGTCAGCGAGACCGACCTGGACGCGACGGACCTCGTCGCCCCCGTGTTCGTCGACGCGACGACCGACGAGCGGGTGCCGATCGAGTCGATGCCGAACCACGAGCGAGTGCCGGTCGACGAGGCGGTCGCCCGCGTCGAGGAGGTGCGGGAGACCGGCGTCGAGGCGGTGATGGTGTTCGGCATCCCCGAGTCCAAAGACGAACGCGGCACGCGCGCGTGGGCGGACGACGGCGTCGTCCAGGAGGCGGTCCGCCGGATCACCGCCGAGACCGACGCGTACGTGATCACCGACGTCTGCCTGTGTGAGTACACGAGCCACGGCCACTGCGGCGTCCTCGAACCCGACGCGGAGTCGGACCCGACGCTGACGGTCCAGAACGACCCGACGCTCGACCTGCTCGCGAAGACCGCCGTCTCCCACGCCGAGGCGGGCGCGGATATGGTCGCGCCGAGTTCGATGACCGACGGGATGATCGCGGCGATCCGGACCGCCCTCGACGACGCCGGCTTCGCGGACCTCCCGATCCTCTCGTACGCCGTGAAGTACGAGAGCGCCTTCTACGGGCCCTTCCGCGACGCCGCCGACGGCGCGCCCGCGTTCGGCGACCGCCGTCACTACCAGATGGATCCCGCGAACGGCCGCGAGGCGCTCCGGGAGGCCCGCCTCGACGTCGACCAGGGCGCGGACGCGCTGATGGTCAAGCCGGCGCTCGCCTATCTCGACGTGGTGCGCGCGGTCCGGGAGGGATTCGACCGGCCGGTCGCCGCGTACAACGTCTCCGGCGAGTACGCGATGATCCACGCCGCCGCCGAGAAGGGCTGGCTCGACCTCGAAGAGACGGCCTACGAGTCGCTGCTGGCGATGAAGCGGGCGGGCGCCGACCTCATCGTCACGTACTTCGCCGAGGACGTCGCCCACCGGCTCTGACCGGGCCGCCGCGGCTTCGGTCTGATCTCTCGTAATTCGAATTTTATCCGGCGCGCACGACCTGAAACGGGCGATTGGGCAGGATTTGCCTGAACATACGTCCAATAATTTACCGTACCAGCACGTACCAGTATCTGATGCTGGTCCTTATATACATAATATTATTACCCAAATCATACGAATGTCTGCGTATGGATGGTTATTTTGGACATATTCAACTCCAAATTTTATATACTACCTTTGCTTGAGGATTTCCCGTGAGATACACTACGAATCACAGCGGTTTCGGAGCACAGGTGACCGAACGTTTCGATCGTGAGGTGGCAGTATGGTAGCGCCGCTGCAAGTGGATCCGTCGGCGATCGCCTCGGGCGTCAACAACGTCTGGGTGCTCGTCGTCTCGTTCCTGATCTTCTTTATGCAGCCGGGCTTCGCCTTGCTGGAATCGGGTCAGGTCCGCGCGAAGAACGTCGGGAACGTGCTGATGAAGAATATGAGCGACTGGTTCCTCGGCGTCCTGATCTACTTCATCATCGGGTCGGGCGTCGTCAGCGTCGTCGGCGCGCTCACCTCCGGCGGGAGCGTCGCCGGCGCGTTCGCGTACATCGGCGACCCGAACGCCTGGATCGGCTGGCTGTTCGGCGCGGTGTTCGCGATGACGGCGGCGACGATCGTCTCCGGCGCCGTCGCCGAACGGATGAACTTCAGCGCGTACGTGATCTTCACGATCCTGATGACGGCGTTCATCTACCCCGTCGTCGTCGGCTTCACCTGGGGCGGCGGCCTGCTCTCGGGGAGCGGCTTCATCGGCGCCGCGCTCGGCACCGGCTACCTCGACTTCGCCGGCGCGACCGTCGTCCACATGTGCGGCGGCGTCGCCGGACTCGTCGCGGCGAAGATGGTCGGCGCCCGCAAGGGCCGCTACGACTCCAGCGGCAACAGCCAGGCCATCCCCGGCCACTCGATGCTGCTCGCCGTGCTCGGGACGTTCATCCTGGCGTTCGGCTGGTACGGCTTCAACGTCGGCACGCAGGCGACGATCCTCGCGGTCGGCGAGGACGGCAGCCTCACCTTCATGGGCGCCGCGCTCGGCCGCGTCGCGCTCAACACCACGCTCGGGATGGGCGCCGGCGGCGCGATGGCGATGGTCACCTCGTCGTACTACCAGGGCAAGCCCGACCCGCTCTGGACGGCTAACGGCCTGCTGGCCGGCCTCGTCGCCGTGACCGGCGCGGTCCCGCACGTCACGTGGTGGGGCGGCGCGCTGCTCGGCGGCTTCGCCGGCTTCCTGGTGCTGCCCGCCTTCCGCTTCACCGTCGACACGCTGAAGGTCGACGACGTCTGCGGCGTCTTCGCGGTCCACGGCGTCGCGGGCGCGGTCGGCACCGCGCTGATCCCGATCTTCTCGGTCAGCGGCTTCGCGGCGAACCAGCTCGCGCTCCAGGTCATCGGCGTCATCGTCATCGCGCTGTGGACGATCGTCGCCTCGGCGGTCGTGCTGGCTGCGATCGACTCGGTCGTGGGCCTGCGCGTGAGCGAGGAAGAAGAGAGCGAAGGGCTCGACGAGGGCGAACACGGCGTCTCGGTCTACCCCGAGTTCGTGCCCAACGAGACCCGCGACAGCACCGTCGCCACCGACGGCGGCGATGTCCGCACCGACGGCGGTGTGCCGGTCGCGGAGACGGAGGTGAACGACAATGAGTGACACTGAAATCAAACTGGTGATGGCGTTCATTCGGCCGGACAAGCTGAGCGACGTGAAACAGGCGCTGGCCGAAGTCGGCGCGCCTTCCCTCACCGTCACGAACGTCTCGGGCCGGGGCTCCCAGCCCGCGAAGAAGGGACAGTGGCGCGGCGAGGAGTACACGGTCGACCTCCACCAGAAGGTGAAGGTCGAATGCGTCGTCGCCGACATCCCCGCCGACGACGTCGCCGAGGCGATCGTCGACGCGGCCCACACCGACGAGAAGGGCGACGGCAAGGTGTTCGTCCTGCCGGTCGAATCGGCCTACCAGATCCGCACGGGCAAGACGGGGCCCGACGCGGTGTAGGCGCGCCGCCCGGCCGGACGCTCCCGGCCGCCTGAACCGTCCAATCCCATCCGTCTTCTCCGCTTCCTCTCCGCTGGTCCGTTCGCTTTCGGTCTCCTTCCGCTCTTTTCGTTCCTTTTCTCTCAGTTCTTTCAATTCTTTCAGTTCTCTCAGTTCTCTCAGCTCTGCTCGCTTCCGTCTTGCTTCGTTTCCCATCGCCTCCTATCGTCCCTTAGCTCGTGACTCTCGTCGACACTCGTCGACGCCACGCACTCGACAGCTCCGTGCCTCTCTGCTCGCTTCTCGCGGTCTTCGTCACAGTCGCTGCCGACGCCGAACCGCCGCTATCGTCCTCGTCGACTCCCCCGAACTCGGACGCGGCCGCCCGCGCCGCCGACTCGGCCGGGCGCCCGTCGCCGCGCTCCCGCCCGTTCGTTTGGTCACACATATGTCGCAAAGCTAGGCAACATTTGTCTCCTTTTCCTTCCAGGTACGACCTTATACTCATTGTATCTCATAGTGTATTGGACGAGCGTTCTCAGAAGACAGAATTATTTGAAAATATAAACGAAAATTATTATATCCTCCTAAGTGGTTACAATCGACCGGGATTCGCGAACGAACTATCGCGAATCGACACAACAGATGTACGATCGTCCAAGCCAAATCGGAGCACCACACGAGAGGGGTATCGTATGCTGAGCACCACACTGCAGTCGGACTTTTCGGCCCTGGTCCAGGGCGTGAACATGATCTGGGTCCTGACGGTGACGTTCCTGATCTTCTTCATGCACGCCGGCTTCGCGATGCTCGAAGCGGGCCAGGTCCGCTCGAAGAACGTCGCGAACCAACTGACGAAGAACCTCCTGACCTGGAGCGTCGGCGTCGTGATCTACTTCCTCGTCGGGGCCGCGATCTCGACGATCACGGGCGGCCTGACCGGCGGGGGCTCGTACTCCGTCGCGGGCGCGTTCACCTCGCTGTATATGCCCGAGGCGGGCGCCGCGGGCGCCTGGGTGAGCTGGCTGTTCGGCGCGGTGTTCGCGATGACGGCGGCGACGATCGTCTCCGGCGCCGTCGCCGGCCGCGCGAAGCTCCGCGCGTACGTCGGCTACACGATCCTGCTCGCGGCCGTGATCTACCCGGTCGTCGTCGGCTTCACCTGGGCCGGCGGCTTCCTCTCGGGGCTCGGCTTCCACGACTTCGCGGGCGGCGTGATCGTCCACGCGATGGGCGGCATCGCCGGTCTCACCGCGGCGTGGATCATCGGCCCGCGGATGGACCGCTTCAACGACGACGGCTCCGCGAACGTCATCCCCGGCCACTCGCTGACCTTCGCCGTGCTGGGGACGCTCATCCTGGCGTTCGGCTGGTACGGCTTCAACGTCGGCACCTCGGCGTCGCCGCTCGCGCTGAACGACTCCGGCGGCGTCGTCCTCGGCTCGTTCGCGACGGTCGGCCGCGTCGCGCTCGTGACGACCCTCGGGATGGCCGCCGGCGCGATCGGCGCGGCCGCCGTCGCGCTGTACAAGACCGGCAAGGTCGACACGCTCTACGTCGCCAACGGCGTCCTCGCCGGACTCGTCGGCATCACGTCCATTGCCGACGCCATCGTCTGGCCCGGCGCGCTCGCGGTCGGTCTGCTCGCCGGCGCCCAGCTCCCGATCGTCTTCGAGTTCGTCGAGAAGCGCCTCAACATCGACGACGTCTGTGCGGTCTTCCCCGTCCACGGCTCCGCGGGCGTCCTCGGCGCCCTGGCGTACCCGTTCGTCGCGACGGGCTTTTGGAACGGTAGCGCCTCGTTCGTCGGCCTCCTGATCCCGCAGGTCGTCGGCGTCGTCGTCATCGCGCTGTGGACCTTCGCCGCCACGGCGCTGGTCTTCGGCGCGTTCCGCGCCGCCGGCCAGGCCCGAGTCTCCCGCGAACACGAACTCGAAGGGCTCGACACCTCCGAGCACGGCGTCGACACCTACCCCGAGTTCGGCAGCCCCGACGAGTCGGGCGCCCGCGTCGACGGCGGACAGATCCGCCCCGACGGCGGCGTCGCCGACGCATCGCACGCACCCGCTTCGGGTGTCGAAACTGATTCGGTCTCCGAAACGGAGGACAACCTATGAGCGACGCAGACGACCGAGAGATCAAGCTGGTGATGGCGTTCGTTCGCCCGGACAAGCTGAGTGACGTGAAACAGGCACTCGCCGAGATCGGTGCCCCCTCGCTCACCGTCACGAACGTCTCAGGGCGGGGCTCCCAGCCCGCGAAGAAGGGACAGTGGCGCGGCGAGGAGTACACGGTCGACCTCCACCAGAAGGTGAAAGTCGAGTGCGTCGTCGCCGACATCCCCGCCGACGACGTCGTCGAAGCGATCGGCGAGGCGGCCCACACCGGCGAGAAGGGCGACGGCAAGGTGTTCGTCCTGCCGGTCGAATCGGCCTACCAGATCCGCACGGGCAAGACCGGCCCCGACGCGGTATAAGCGCCCGCGGCGCGACGAGCGGGCGACCGTCGGCGGATTCTGTTCTAGTCCCGCTCCGGAGAGAAAAAACAAAGACCGATCCTGTCGCCTCTTTTGGTGTGGCACTCACCCCGGTCACCGCCGTCGGGCTCGTCGTGGCGCTCGTCGGCTTCGAGCTGCTCGACCGGCTTCGCCGAGCGACGGCAAGAGCCGCGGGCTCGGCGGCCGATCCGGCGGCCCGGGACCGGCCCCGCGCGACCGCGCTCCGCGAACACCTCTGGAAGTGGGCCGTCCCGGCGACGCTCCTCGCGGTCGTCGCCCTCGAAGGCAACACGCTCGCGTCGATCGGCTGGCGGATCGGCTCGCCCGAGCAGTTGGTCTCCCAGGTCGCGGTCGGCCTCGCGGCGATGGTCGGCGTGAACATCGCGACCGCGCCGCTGTGGGCGAAAGTCGGCGACGGCGGCGAGAGCCTCGCGGCCGGCCTCGGCTCCTTCGCCGCCCTGTCGGTGCCCGAACGCCTGTTCGTCGCGTTCACCGCGGGCGCGACCGAGGAGACCGCCTTCCACGGCTACGCGCTCGAACGGCTGCTCGCGCTCACCGGCAGTCCCCCGCTCGCGGGCGGGATCTCCTTTCTCGCGTTCACGCTCGGTCACGTCGGCGACACCTGGGACCGCGACGCCGTCATCCGCATCGCCCAGCCCGCCCTGGTGACGACGCTGCTCTACCTGTGGTTCCGCTCGCTCCCGGCGCTGATCGCGATCCACGCGCTGAACGACGCCGTGGGGCTCCTCCTGGCCGAGCGGTACGCCGACGAGACGCCGCCCGCCGGGGGCGATACCGACGCGTCCCCCGGCGCCGCTGCGGGCGCTTCCGAGGCGGGGTCGGTGGATGGACCGACTGCCGACGCGGACGCCACGGACTCGACGGCCCTGGAGTGGCTCCGCGGGGAGTGATTCCGCGGTTCCGGGTCCCGCGGTCTCGGGCCCCGCGGGCCTGCGGTCCCCCGTCCGTGCGCGCCGCCGACCGCTCGAAGCGACAATGATTTTGAACGCCCGACCGAAGCCGGAGGTATGAACCACGACGAGTCGCGGGCGCTGTACGACCGCGCGCTGTCCGTCATTCCGGGCGGCGTCAACTCTTCGGTCCGGGCGACGCGCCCGTACCCGTTCTTCGTCCAGCGCGGCGACGGTGCCCACGTCGTCGACGCCGACGGGAACCGCTACATCGACTACGTGAACGGCTACGGGCCGCTCCTGTACGGCCACGACCTGCCCGAGCCCGTCCAGTCGGCCATCCAGTCCCACGCCGCCGAGGGCCCGATGTACGGCGCGCCCACCGAGATCGAGGTCGACCTCGCGGAGTTCGTCGCCCGCCACGTCCCCTCGGTGGAGATGGTCCGCTTCGTCAACTCCGGGACCGAGGCGACGGTCTCGGCGGTCCGCTTGGCCCGCGGCTACACCGGCCGCGACAAGATCGTCGTGATGCAGGGCGGCTATCACGGCGCCCAGGAGTCGACGCTCGTCGAGGGCGGGCCCGACGGCGCCGAACCCAGCAGCCCGGGCATCCCCTCGGCGTTCGCCGAGCACACGATCCCGGTCCCGTTCAACGACGTCGACACCATCGAGGCGGTCTTCGAAGAGCACGGCGACGACATCGCCGCCGTCCTCACCGAACCGATCCTCGGCAACACGGGGATCGTCCTGCCCGTCGACGGCTACCTCGAACGCCTCCGGGAACTGACTGCGACCCACGACTCGCTCCTGATCTTCGACGAGGTCATCACGGGCTTCCGCGTCGGCGGCCTCCAGTGCGCCCAGGGGAAGTTCGGCGTCACGCCCGACGTGACGACCTTCGGCAAGATCGTCGGCGGCGGCTTCCCGGTCGGCGCGATCGGCGGAAAGTCGGAGATCATCGAGCAGTTCACTCCCGCGGGGGAGGTCTTCCAGTCCGGGACGTTCTCGGGCCACCCGGTGACGATGGCCGCGGGCTACGAGACCCTCAAATACGCCGCCGAGAACGACGTCTACGAGCACGTCAACCGCCTCGGCGAGCGCCTCCGCCGCGGGATCGCCGAGATCTGCGCCGACCAGGCGCCCTCCTACACCGTCGTCGGCACCGACTCGATGTTCAAGACGATCTTCACCCGCGAGGGGCCCGCGGACGCCGACGAGGAAGGCGTCTGCGACGCCGGCTGTCGCCAGCGCGACTCCTGTGCGCGCTACGAGTACTGCCCGAAGACCGGCGCCGACGTCGCCGACGCCGAGACCGAGCGCTGGGAGCGGATCTTCTGGCAGGAGATGAAAGAGCGGGGCATCTTCCTCACCGCCAATCAGTTCGAGTCGCAGTTCGTCTCCTACGCCCACACCGACGAGGACATAGAGCGGACGCTCGAAGCGTACAAGGAAGCGCTGTAAGGGCCTCGCGGTTTCGCTCTCGTTCTGTTTCGTTTCTCTCTCCCCCGACAGCGGGACATACTATTAATAATAAGATATATACGGAATATTATAACAAAATAGATATAGTTCGGAGAAAGGGAGAGTAAGATATGAAAAGCCCGAAATAAAAGAAAACGAAATACCGAATTACAGATACGAGCAGCTATTTACTAATCTGCCGATATTTTCGATTCCGACCGTGACCTCGTCGCCTTCCTCCAACAGGACCGGCGGCTCGCGGTAGACGCCGACCCCCGGCGGCGTGCCCGTGAAGAGCAGGTCGCCCGGCTCCAGCGTGAACGCCTGGCTGCAGAACGACACCAGCTCGTCGATACCGAAGATGAGGTTCGCCGTCGTCGACTCCTGGAGGCGCTCGCCGTTCACCTCGGTCCAGATGTCGAGGTCCTCCGGGTCCGCGACCTCGTCTTTGGTGACGAGCTCGGGGCCGATCGGCGCGAAGGTGTCCAGGCTCTTGCCGCGGACCCACTGGCCGTCGCCGTGCTGGAGGTCCCGCGCGGAGACGTCGTTGCCGACGAGGTAGCCCGCGACGTGGTCGAGCGCCTCGTCCTCGTCGACGCGATGCGCCTCCTCGCCGATGACGACCACGAGCTCCGCCTCGTAGTCGACCTTCTCGGTCAGATCGGGGTCCCACTCGATCGTCCCGCCGGGCCCGTTGACCGACGTCGGGAACTTCGAGAACAGGACCGGCGTGTCCGGGATGGGGTTGTCGCCCTCCTCGGCGTGGTCGACGTAGTTGAGGCCGACGCAGACGATCTTCTCCGGGTCGCTCACCGGCGCCGTCGGCGCCACGTCGTCGGCGTCGTAGACGCCCGCGCCCGTCGAATCGGCGTACTCGACGGCCAGTTCGGCCTTGCGCTGCCACTCCCACTCCGCGAGGAACTGGTCGGTCCGCCGCGGCAGGTCGAGCCCCGCGGCCGCGCCGGCCTCGGGGAGACTGACGACGCGCCCGTCGTCGGTCGGCGCGCCGCACCACGGCTCTTCGTCGCCCGCGCTGTATTGTCCGAGTCTCATACGGATCCCGTTTCACGGACCGGCGTCTTTTGTGCTTCGGATGGCATTCGGGACCTCAGACCTCGATGCCGGCCTCGTCGAGGAGGCGGTGTCCGGACTCGACGAACCGGTCGAACTCCTCGTCGACGAGGGGGTTCTCCAGGCGGCCGTCGCGCTTTACGACCTCGCCGTCGACGAGCACCGTGTCGATGTGCGAGGGGTCGGCCTGGAAGACGGCCGTCTGGACCGGCGAGTGCGCCGGCGCCGTCATGAAGTCGCTCGTGTCGAGCAGGATAACGTCCGCCCGCTTGCCCGGCGTGAGTGTCCCGATCTCGTCTTCCAGTCCCAGCGCCTTCGCGCCCTCGATCGTGGCCATCTCCAGGGTGTCGCGGCAGGACAGTCCGACTTCGGTGACCTCCTCGTCGCTTTCGAGGATCTTCTGGTTGTCGAACATCCGCTGGACCTGCAGGCCGATCCGCATCTGGCTGCCCATGTCGCCGCTGATGCTCGAACAGACGTCGACGCCCCAGGTCGGCCGCCCCCCGGCGTCGAGGACCTTCCCGGTCACGGGGATGCCGTGGCCCATCTGCATCTCGACCTCGGGCGACGCCGAGAAGGAGACGCCCGCCTCGACCGCGAGGTCGATGTCTTCCTGGGCGAAGTGGTTCGCGTGGGCGACGTTGACGTCAGGGCCGAGCTCGTCTTCGAGGCAGCCGAAGCCCTGGTAGTCCTCGCCGTAGACCGACGAGGGCCAGAGGGCTGCACCCATGTGGATCGTCGCGAGCGCGTCCAGTTCGCGCGCCAGCTCCAGGTCCCTGAGGGCGGTCTCGTCGACGCAGAAGTCCGGCCCGCGCAGGCCGAGTGCCAGGCTGAGGAGGTCGTCGTCGCGGATCATCTCCTCGTGGAGCTCGCGGATGTTGTCCTCGGGCAGTCCGACGTCGCTCTCGAACCACCACTTCGCCGCGTCGTCGCCCGGCGGGCCGTAGGTGTACACCGCGCGCAGGCCGGCGTCCTTCAGCGCGTCGATGGCTCGCTCGCCGTGTTCGAGCGAGTTCGGATACGACCAGTCCAACGCCGTCGTCGTCCCCGTGTGGAGCTTCTCCAGCGCGCCGAAGAGGCCCCCGAGGTACATATCCTCCGGCTGATAGAGCCCGGTGATGTTGCCGAGCATGTGATCGAAGTACTCGCCCATCAGCGACCAGTCCCCCGCGATGCCTCTGACCTGCGTCTGTGCCAGGTGGATGTGCGAGTCGACGAAGCCCGGCAGTACGATGTGGTCGGAGGCGTCGATCACCTCCGCGTTCGCGGCCGACAGCCCCGGTCCGATCTCCACGATCTCGCCGTCCTCGATCAGGACGTCCGCCTCGTCGAAGTCGCCGACGTCCGGATCGAGAGACACTACGGTCCCATTCTGGATGATTGTTTGTGTCATCCCTGATGTGACGTCTGACCCGGAGGGTAAAAATTTACCGCCCAGTAAACCCCGCGGGCTACGCGTCCGACTCGTCGGCGGCCGTCAGCCGCGGTTCCCGGCGCTCGTCGCCCTCGCGCAGCGCGTAGGCGCCGTCGAACGCGACGCGGTCGCCGACGTCGACGTCGCTCCCGTCGATCTGGGCGACGAGGCGGACGTCGCCGAACGCCGCGACCCCGAGGCGGTTCGGACTGCGGACGTCCGCCGGCGTCACCTCGACGCGGGTCGCCGCCACGAGCTCGCCGACGCCGAGTTCGACGGTCGCCGCCTCGCGTTCGCCGCAGTCGGGACAGCGGTGCCGGGTGTAGTACCACCGCGCCCCGCAGTCCGGACACTCGAAGGCCTCGTCCGCTCGCAGTCCGTTTCGGTCGGGGGATCCGTCTCGCGTTCCGGTCATCCGCTCAGGAGGGTACACACGCTGTTGTTACCGAAGCCGGCGACGTTGATCGCCAGGCCGGTCTCTGGACCGTCGACCCGCCGCTCCGCGGGCGCGTCGCCGCGCAGCTGCCAGACCAGTTCGACGATCTGCGCCACGCCGGTCGCGCCGAGCGGGTGTCCGCGCGCCTTGAGGCCGCCCCCGGGGTTCACGGGGAGCGACCCGTCGAGGTCGGTCTCGCCGTCCCGGACCGCCCGCCACGCCGTCCCGGCCTCGTAGAAGCCGAGCTCCTCCAGTTCGAGCAGTTCCAGGATCGTGAACGCGTCGTGGATGCACGCGACGTCGACGTCGTCGGGACCGAGTCCCGCGCGGTCGAACGCCCGCTTTCCGGCCCGCCGCACGCTCTCGAAGTCGAGCAGGTCCGAACGCGACGCGACCGCGTGGGTCCCCGTGGCGCTGGCGACGCCCGAGACGTCGACGTCGCCGTCGCGGCAGAGGACGACCGCGGCCGCCCCGTCGGTCATCGAACAGCAGTCGTAGAGCCGGAGCGGTTCGGCGATCACCGGCGACTCCAGCGCCGACTCGACCGTGACGGCCTTCTGAAACTGCGCGAATCGGTTGTGGACGGCGTTCGCGTGGTTCTTCACCGCGACCGCCGCCAGCGACTCCCTGGGTGCGTCGTAGCGATCGAGGTACGCGCCGGCCGCAAGTCCCGCGAAGGAGGGCAGCGTCAGCCCCTGGGCGTACTCCCGGGCGTGGACCAGCCGGCTGATCGCCTCCGTCACCTCGGCCGTCGCGCCGCCGGACATCTTCTCGACGCCGACGACGAGCGCCACCTCGGAGTCGCCCTCGCGGACCGCGTCGATGCCGCGGTGGAGCGCGCTCGCGCCGCTGGCGCTCGTGTTCTCCACCCGGTCGGCGCGGGCGCCCTCGATACCGAGATACGACGTCAGCGCGTTCGCGACGCCCGCCTGCGTCGTCAGTTGGCCCGCGAGCGCGTTCCCGACGTGGACGGAGGTGATCTCTCCGGGACGGCCCGCGTCCGCGAGCGCCCGCTCGGCGGCGCGGCTCCCGAGTTCGAGCACGGAGTCGTCGGTCTCGGAGGCGAACTCGGTCATCCCGACGCCGTCGATCCCGACCCCGGTCATCGCCTCGCGCTCCGCCGCCCGGCGTCGGCTCCGCGCCGTCGCGGCCGCTCGCGTTCACTCCGCTGAGCCATCTCGATCACCGAAGACGCCGGCGGCCTCCATCTCGTCGATCTCCTCTTCGGCGTAGCCCAGCCGCCTGAACACCTTGCGGTTGTGCTCGCCGAGCAGCGGCGGCGGGAGCTCGAAGCCGTTGTCGGCGTTCTCGAACTTCAGGGGATGCTCGATCACGGGGATCGTCCCGAGTTCGGGGTGGTCGATCTCCGTGATCGTCCCGCGGGCGTCGATCTGGGGGTTGTTCAGCGCCTCCTCGACGTCGTAGACGGGCCCCGCCGGGACGCCGCCCTCCTCGGCGATGGTCTCGATCCACTCTTCGGTGGTCCCGTCGGCGAGGGTGTCTTCGATCTCTGCTTCCAGCGCGTCGACGTTGCCGACCCGGTCGGCGTTCGTCGCGAACCGGTCGTCGTCCTCCAGTTCCGGCCGGTCGAGGGCCTCGCACAGTTCGCCCCAGAGCTTCTCGTTGAGGATGCAGATGTTGATGTAGCCGTCCTTCGTCTCGAACGTCTGGTAGGGCGCGAGCACGGGGTCTTTCGTTCCCATCCGCTCGGGCTCCTCGCCGGCGAAGACCTGGCCGGCCTGCTTGGTGAGCCACGGGAGCGTCGACTCCAGCATCCCGAGGTCGATGTACTCGCCCTCGCCGGTCCGCGCGCGCTTGTAGAGCGCCGAGGTGACGCCGAAGGCGGCCCACATCGCCGTGATCAGGTCCGTCATCGGGAGCCCGACCTTCACCGGCTGTCTGTCCTCCTCACCGGTGACGCTCATGATGCCGCTCATCCCCTGGATGAGGAGGTCGTATCCGGTCCGCTCGCGCCACGGCCCGGTCTGGCCGAACGCCGACACGGCGAGGTAGACGACGTCGTCGTTGTGTTCCTTGATCGACTCGTAGTCGACGCCGAGGCGCTCTGCGACCCCGGGGCGGTAGTTCTGGATGAAGACGTCCGCCTCCTCGGCCAGTTCGTAGAGCGCCTCCACCGCCCGGGGGTTCTTCAGGTCCAGTTCGATGCTCTCCTTCCCGTAGTTCACCGTCCAGTAGTACGGCGATTCCTCCTGGATGAACGGTGGGCCCGAGTGGCGGATCGCGTCGCCGTAGCCGGGCTGTTCGACTTTGATCACGTCTGCGCCCTGGTTCGCGAGCATCGCAGAGCAGAAGCCGCCCGTGACGAACGTCGAGAGATCTACCACCGTGATGCCGTCGAGTATCTTGCTTTCGTCAGTCATATTCTCTTGTCGTTGGTGTTCGTGTCGCGATCGACCGCGCCTTTCGGGCCCGGAGCGACGACCGTGAGTCCGGCTGCTCCGGCCGGGCGCATCGGCACTGAGTCGATCTTTTCTTCTCCGAACATCTCGGTACTAGTGCAGTTATCATTATTGTGTTTCGAATTCGAGTCCATCGTCGGAACGGCTGAACTCTCTGGGAAGCCCTGCCGCCCGGGGTGGTTGTATCCGCGGTCTGATTTCTTGGCTTCACTTGAATAGGGCTGGAATTACGGAGGGGAAGATAGGGGATAGTTACGTGACTGCACCTCCCGAGAAATCAACATCTTGTCGGTAATTCTGAACACGCCGCTCGAGCGGTTTGAAGATAGCATACTCAATAAGCAGCAAGAAAATAATGAAAATAACTGCCCACGCCCACGCTTCTTCGAACCGGTACAATTCGTAAGCCTCGAACAATATCGCTCCAATACCGTTGTTCGCTGCGAATACCTCGCCGATAGTGACGATCTTCCACGAAATCGCGAGACCGAATCGGACGGATGCGAAGAGTGCAGATCCGATACTCGGCAGAATCATATGCCGAAGCATCTGGATATTCGAGACATCGAATGATTTGCTCATTTTGATGAGATCTGCGTCAATATTTTCTACACCTTTCCAAATATTGATCGCAATATACGGATAAGTAACAGCTACAGTTGCGAACACGATCGTTAGATCGGAGAAACCGAAAATGAGGAGAGCAATTGCCGCCCACGCGACTGCCGGGATAGAGAGACCAAAAACGGTGTATGGAACAAAAAACAGCCGACCGAATCGTGACGATCCCATCGCCACTCCGAGAGCGATCCCAATCGCCATTGATCCAGTAAAGCCCCACAGAATACGCCACAGAGTAGCGAAAAGATGGCCCCAAATAACACCACTACGAACGAACTCCGTGGCTAATACCAGCGTTTCTATGGGGAACGGCATCAGTTCGTTCGGGAAGTACCAAGCTAATGCGAACCATCCGGCGAACAGAAGCCCCACACCGAATACCCTTGCTGGCCAGCCTCCTCCGAGAAGATTTATTCCGCCAATCCCAGAGAATTTATTTTTCGTTGCCATATTCACTCGATACTGTGGAACTTGTCTATCGCCTGCTGGCGGAATTGAAGGAACTCGTTCGATTCGAGATCCCGTGGTCGGTCGAGATCGACTGAAACGTCTCCATAGATCTCACCGTTACCGATCATAAGGATTCGATCGGACAATTCGATCGCTTCGGTTATATCGTGCGTCACGAAGAATATTGTCTTGTTTAGTTCCCCCCAGATTTGTAGTAGCTCCTGCCGCAGACTTTCAGCTGTGATCTCGTCGAGATTACTGAACGGTTCGTCCATTAGCAATATTTCTGGATCGATACTCAGCGCTCGAGCGATCCCGACTCGCTGTTGTTGTCCACCAGAGAGTTGGGTTGGGTATTTGTTGTAGTGATCACTCAGCCCGACCATATCGAGATATTGCTTAGCTAGGTCGTCGGTGTAGTCGGGATTGTCCTTGTGAACGTACTCGATGTTCTTTAGGCAGGTCCGCCACGGAAGCAACCGTGGTGACTGGAATACGTGACCGAGTTCTACGTCTGGGGGATCGAACGTCACTGATCCAGCCGTCGCTTTCGTAATGCCGCTAACGATGTCGAGCAGTGTTGACTTCCCACTACCGGATTTCCCGATGAGCGTCACGAAGCTCGAGGGCTCGATTTCAAACGACACGTCCTCGAAGACGAGTTCCATTCCACCCTCGGTCTCATACTCTTTCGCGAGGTTCTGTACTTTGATCGCCCCAGCATCCGCGGATGTCACTGCTGGACTCGACCGATCTTCTGTTGATGATTGGTGTGAACTCATTTTTAGCGCCCTTTTTGTTGCGATGATTGTCGATAGTTCTGTGTGGCCAGTTCCGACTCACTATAGCGCATTATGCCCACGCGATTCCCTCCGATTGCCGCCACGCGAAGAGCCGTTTCTCGATCTGTTGGAGAATACCGTACTCGACGAAGAGAATGACGATGAGGAACAGAACGGTCCACGTGAGTACTGACGTTAAAGACAGCGTGCGCATCCCTTCGTTGATCATAAAGCCGACACCGATCTCGGCGACGATTAACTCGGCGAGAGTTGTGATCTTCCAGGCGATTGCGAACGCGTACCGAACGCCCGAGAACCACTCCGGCAAGACCGACGGGAGAAGGACGTGTCGGATCATTTCTCTACGTGAGACCTCGAACGAGTTGGACATATCGACCAGATCCATATCGACACCGCGGATACCCTGATACACGTTTTGTGTCACAAACGGAAATCCGATAGTCATTGCTGCGACAGTCGGAGTAAGCTCGGTCACGAGCCCGGTCGGCGCGTACCACATTGCTACGAAAACCACTGCAAACAATGACGGTAGCGCGAGGCCGATAGTAACGAAATCTTTCAGTGCATCTCGCCAGAAATCACTCATACCCATTAGTATCCCCAAAAACGTTCCAACCACCATTGTCACGACGAAGCCATACAGGCTCCGTTGGAGTGTGGTTTGAACGTGGATGAGCCATTCCATACTGATGAGAAGTTCGTACAGACTCGCTCCGACCAACATCGGGGAGGAGATGGTATCCGTCATCTCCAATCCGTGAGCGAGGCCTGACCAGACGAGGACTAAGACGACAAACGCCTCTACGAACACTACCTTCTCGTTCGATATCAACTGCTCAGGTATACGAGCTCTCAGGCTGATCCGCTCGCTGGTCGGGACACTCATCGATTATTCCTGCGGAATTTGCGCATACGTGAGATAGTCCGCCCAGCTCTCCGGGATGGTTCCGAGTGCGGCAGCTTCTTCCAGTAGAGCTTGATCACCCTCGACGTATTCATCGGAGAGTTCGGGCTCCTCGTAAATATATGGACTATCGAGCGTGTACTCGTTGAACAGGCCATATCTGACCATCCACTTTGCTCCCTCTTCGCTTTCTGCTCCGATCCCACCCCACCACTGATCGTCCTCGACGACGCTAAGTGCGTTCTCGTGGAGCCAGGAGGTCCCCTCGTACCAGGATTGAACCAACGCCTCAGCAGCACCGCGGTTATTGTCGACGAACTCCTGCGTGGTAACCCATGTGTTGATATTCATCTCGCCGAAACCAAGTTCGCTGAGATAGTCTGCGGGGTAATATATCGGAACGATCTCCTCGTTTCGTACTAGATCGACCGCACCGAGAACTGGTCCAGTGGACCCTGCCGCGAGATCGCCGTCGGCAACGAGTTGACCCAAGGCCCCGTAATTGGCTGTCTGAATGTTGAAATCGCTGTCCTCTCGGGCGAAGCGAAGCCCCATATCCGATGCGAGAATCTGGTGTCCGGGATAGTCACCGCCGCCCCACGACCCGATCCCAATCAGTGCGTCATCCTCCGCTAATGCTCGGAATGCTTCTTCTTTTCCACCCGCAACCTCTGGATCGTAGTCTGATCCAGGCCTGACAAACATTCCGGCCCAATTCGCTGCCACACGAGCGACAACTGCAATATTTAGCTCCCGTTCGGCAGCGAGACGTGCGGCTTCGATGGTGCCAATATTGGAAAAGTCCGGACCACCAGCAGCGAACTGGGTCGCTCCCTGCCATGTCTCGCGAACTTCGGCGGTATAGCCCGCTTCATTCATTCGGGATTCGAGTATATCGGTATCTTCAGTCAGATGCTGCCTGACCATCCCAGCGAATCCAGCCGGACCCAGTGTGATCCGAACTGTCTGGAGGTCGCCACTGCTGGATGTGACTTCTCCACCACTTCCGTCACTTCCATCGCTTCCGCCGCTATCGCCACTGCCTCCATCTCCCCCATCGCTTCCGCCATTTCCAGAACAGCCTGCTAGTGAAGCGCTAACTACTGACAATGCACCGGTCTTAAGCACGGACCTTCTTGATACCATAGGAACAACAAGTGCTACATCTTCATAGCGATATTTATACTTTTCCCACTAACAACCATTATGATTCACTGCAGCATAGCCATCGTAGGTACGAAGCGCGGAACGAGTGAAGCGCTACGCGGCCACAAGGAGGTTCAGCGCGTTTTCGCTGAAGATCCGATGTGCATCTGTCTCCGAGCACTCTGCCCCAACGCTGTTGACGAACTGATCGAAATCCTCGGTGGTACGCGTCTCGAATGGAAAGTCCGTCCCGAAAAGGAGCTGTGACGTCGGAAATTCCGACAACGCAGTCCTGAGTGTGCTGTTTTGACCGTAGTGCCCCGAAATATCCAGGTAGATGCGTGATTCGAGTTGCCGTTTGAACTCGCGGTAGGATTTTATCTGATCATCAGCCGATCCCGCCCAAACTTCAGGGGGAAACTTCTCCATTTGATTGTGAATCCTTCCCATCATACTGGCGATGTTGCCCGCAGTGTGGTGATAGACGAGGTTGAGATTCGGGTAGCGATCCAGAACACCCGTATGGACGACTTTGCAGATGCTCTCTGCCAACGCGACCTCACGACCGAAAACGGCGTTGAGCATCCACGTATCGTCGAGGGCGTCGGGGTGAAGGGATTCGTTGAGTTTCGGGTGAACGAGGATAGGTGCGCCAGTTTGGTCGGCGACTTCGAGGATGGGTTCGACTTCGGCGTCGTGCAGTTCGATTCCATCCGTCTTGGTTTCGAGAGCCCCGCCGTTGAAGCCCGCGTTCAAACAACGCTCGAACTCCGCTGCCGCCTCTTCGCCCCCTGCCGCCGTCGGGATCGATGCTAGCCCGTAGTACTTCGGTCGGTCTCGGATAATCTCGAACAGGGCGTCGTTTGCGCTCCTTGCACGTTCCGCACTATGATGCCCCAGATAGTATGGCTGTGAAAGCACCGCGCTGTCTATTCCGGCTTGGTCGTAACACTCGGAATAACGCTCTATATTTCGATAGACGTCACCGATATCGCGTTCTACGAACCTATGGGCGAATTCGTTCTCTGGCGGATCGTCTGGGTGTATGTGCGCCGCGAAATCGATAATCTCGTGCTCGGTCACGGTTTCACTCACAACAGCCCACTTGGTAATATGGGACAATAGCCTTTCGCTGAAATTTCGTTCCCTTGAATAGTGGATTTAGACGTTAACAAGCAGGTCGAGCGCGTTGTCACTCAAAATCCGACGAGTATCGGCATCGGAGGAGACTTCGTCGATGCTCGACACGATCTTATCGAACACCTCCGGGACTCGGGTTTCGTAGGGGAAGTCCGAGCCAAACAGCAGCTGTGAGGACGGGAACTCCTCTAACGTAGTACGGAACGGGGAGCTACGCCCGTAATAACCCGAACTGTCGAGGTAGATCCGTTCCTCAACTTGGCTCTTGAACTCATCGAACCCAACTACGTCCTCCATACCGGGCCATCGGCCCTCGTCTAATTGTAGCGCGATTCTCCCCATCATACTGGCGATGTTGCCCGCAGTGTGGTGATAGACGAGGTTGAGATTCGGGTAGCGATCCAGAACACCCGTATGGACGACTTTGCAGATGCTCTCTGCCAACGCGACCTCACGACCGAAAATTGCATTCAGCCGCCACGTATCGTCAAGAGCATCGGGATGGAGAGATTCGTTGAGTTTCGGGTGAACGAGGATAGGTGCGCCAGTTTGATCAGCCACCTCAAGAATCGGTTCGACTTCCGGGTCGTGTAGTTCGATTCCGTCAGTTTTGGTTTCGAGCGCTCCGCCATTGAAGCCCGCGTTCAAACAACGCTCAAACTCTGCCGCTGCCTCTTCGCCCCCTGCTGCCGTCGGAATCCCAGCGAGGGCATAATAATTGTCCCAACCGTTGACGGTTTTCAGCAGTTCATCGTTGCCGGTTTCGACGCGGTCCAAATCACCATTACCCATAAAGAAGGGAGAAGAAAGAACAGCACCGTCGATTCCGGATTCCTCGTACCGAGCGGCGAGTGCATTCATCTCGGAGTGTATGGCACTTCCATCTGATTCTTCAATAAATTCTCTGAACGCCTGGAACTCTTCGGGATCGGTCGGGTGTAAGTGCGCGCCGAAATCGATGACAAGTCTATCGGAGGCCTGGCTACTTCGTGCCATATTATTCATCTTTATTTGAGAATAAATATACCTGCCGGTCCAGTGTCTGGAATTAACTCATCTATATCTCCGGATTTTCTCACATAGTAGTGATCCTTAGTTTGTCTTTAGGACAGCGTTTATCGAAGTACCGGCTTGTCTATTAACGGACGTTACTCCCTCTTGCCGTTGTCCAAACCCGAATAAATATTGCAATAATAGACCTGAGTACGTGATTTCGAGAAAAAAAGTCTGTTAGAACCCTCGCCTTCTGTTCCAATCAGCTACTCGGGACAATCGTCATCTCTGGTGGCAAGGATTATGTATCGGTAGGCGGAATTATTCTCCCGATATGCGACTCAACAGCGACGTATTCCGTATCGATTCCTTGCGGGGTGAGTCCGATGACTGACGGCGACGACGACGCCGACTCCAGACGCCCGCCGTCCTTCCTGGGCCGCCTGCTGTTCGGCGGGACGCTCTTCTATATGAGCGTCGACGGCTTCCGGAACAACGACAAGCGCGTCGAGATCGCCAAGGACCGCGGTCTCCCCGCCGCCGAACTCCTGGTCCCGCTGGCGACCGGGATGCTCCTCGTCGCGACCCTCCTGCTGACGCTGTGGGTGTGGCCGCTCGTGGCGGCGGCGATGGTGCTCCTGTTCTTCCTCTCGACCACGCCGGTGATCCATAGCTTCTGGCGGTTCGAGGGCGGCGAAAAGGCGAACCAGAAGATCCACTTCCTGAAGAACATCGCGCTGATCGGCGCGACCGTCACCTTCCTCGTCGAGGCGCTCCGCGGCCGCGCGGACTGATTTCGACTCGCCGCCCGCGGTTTCAGACCGGTTCGATCCGGCTGACGTTCGCCTCGATCCGTCCGACCGTCTCGTAGGTGCCGTCGTCGTTTCTGCGCATCAGTCGCCCCTCGACGTCGTCGCGCGGTTCGGGCACGTCGAAGAGGCCCGAGCCGCAGACGACGTCGCCGTCGTGGATCGCCCACGTCTCGATCACCTCGTGGGGCTCGCCGGGGAAGTCGACGCGCTCCCAGTCGCGGCCGAAGTTCGTCGACTCGAAGAGCGCCACCTCGTGGTCGTCCTCGCGCCAGGCGGGCGGGGCCTCCTCGCCGCCGCAGAAGATGACGGCCCCGTCGTGGATGAACACCCGGCGGATGTAGGAGAAGTCGTTGCCCTGGTCGATCCGCGTCCAGGACTCGCCGCCGTCGGTCGTCCGGTGGAGCCCACCCGCCGCGACCGCGTGGCCCAGGCCCAGATTTTCGAGGTTGTGGTCGAGGTAGCCCGTCGCGGCGAGCCAGACGTCCTCGGTGATCGGCAGGACGTGGTGGATGTCGTCGACGATGGTGTCGCGGCGGTCCTCCCAGGTCTGCCCGCCGTCGTAGCTCACGTGGATCCCACCGGCCTCGACGCCCGCGATGAGCTGGTCGGGGCGGCCCGGGACCTGCTCCAGCACGCGAAGCCGGGCGTAGTGGGGGTCGATCGGCGACTCCCAGTGGCCGCGCGAGGGCAGGTCGCGGAAGCCCTTGCACTCGGCCCACGTGTCGCCGCCGTCGGTCGAGCGGAAGATGTAGGGATCGTTCGTCCCCGCGTAGAGCGCGTCTTCGGTCCCCAGGATCGACCACACCTCGCTCTGGCCCGCGTGCCAGAAGCGGTCGCCGAGGGGCACCTCCAGGTCCTCCCAGGTGTGGCCGCCGTCGGTCGATCGGTAGGCGCCCTCCGTCGAGGCGACGAACACGCCGTCGTGTGAGTCGAACGTCTCGACGGCGGTCACCATCCCGCAGTCGACCACCTGCTCGGCTTCGTCCCGGTCGAACGGGACGTCGCCCACGCGATACAGTCCGGCATCGGTACCGAGTAACAACGCCATACGGCTACGCTCTGGTTCGTCCATAATAAACGTTGGTGGCAGATCCGGATCGGATCCTCGGAGTGCCGGCGCCCAAACAGTTAAATTGATCGTGAGAGATCCGGACCTATGGGCGAGGCAGATCCCGACGAAGTAGACGAGAGTCCAGTGAGCGCGATGCAGACGGCCAACCGCCGCGAGGACTTCGGCGGCCGCCGTCCCGGCGAGTACACCCACTGGATCGAAGAACAGCTCTCCTGGAAGGAGACGTGCTACCTCGGCGACTGGACGTTCCTCGCGAACCTCCGACTGACCGGGCCGGACGCGCTCGAACTCCTCTCGGACGTCAGCATCAACTCCTTCGACGACTACGCCGTCGGCGCGGGCAAGCACCTCGTGCAGGTCAACGAGGACGGCGATGTCGTCGCCGACGGCGTCCTCGTCCGCGAGGGCGAAGAGGAGTTCGTCATCCACGGCGTGCCGTCGTACTGGACGGCCTATCACCTGGAGAAGGGCGACTACGACGCCGACACGGAGTGGCGCGACACCTTCAACTTCCAGATCCAGGGCCCGAACTCCCTGAAGGTGCTCGACGAGGTCGCGGGCGAGGCGCCCCGCGACGTCGACTTCATGCACTTCGGCTACATCGAGATCGCCGGTCACGACGTCCGCGCCGTGCGCTTCGGGATGTCCGGCGAGATCGGCTTCGAGCTCCAGGGCCCCGGCGAGGCCGGCGAGGACGTCTGGAACGCGATCTTGGAGGCGGGCCAGGAGTACGGCATCCGCCGGCTCAGCGTCAAGACCTCCGCGATCAATCAGCTCGAATCCGGCATCCCGACGCGGATCCGCGACTACGTCTCGGCGATCCTCCACGACGATATGGCCGAGTACCGCGACTGGCTCCGCGAGCACATGCACCGCGATCTGATCACCCACCCGCTGGAGGGGAGCTTCGACTCCGACGACATCACCGACTGGTACCGCGACCCCGTCGAACTCGGCTGGGACTGGTACGTCGACGAGGACGACGACTTCATCGGCAGCGAGGCGCTCAAGGAGAAACAGGCGAACCCCGAGCGCACGCTCGTCACCCTGGAGTGGGCCGACGAGGACGTCAAGACGGTCTACGATTCGCTCTTCGAGACCGACGACACCTACAAGTATATGGATATGCCTCACCAGCAGAAGCGGGCGATGGTCGCCGACCGGGTCGTGAAGGACGGCGAGGACGTCGGCGTCGCCACGATGCGGGGCTACACGTACTACTTCCGCAAGATGCTCTCGCTCGCCGTCGTCGACACCGAGTACGCCGAACCCGGGACCGAGGTGACGGTCCTGTGGGGCGAAGGCGAGAACCGCCGCAGTCCGACCGTCGAGCGGCACGTCCAAAAGGAGGTCCAAGCGACCGTCGCGGAGACGCCGTACAAGAAGGACCGCCGCCGCGCGAACCTCCAGGAAGAAGACGACTGAAGCGACGCCCCGGCCTGCTCACGCGTCGCCGAGGCCGAGCACCGACCGCGGATTCTTCCAGACGACCCGCCGGATGTCCTCGACGTCGACGCCCAGCCGGTAGAGTTCGAGGATCGCTCGCTTCAGCGAGAACGGGTCCGAGCGGAGGATGTTGGCGCAGTCGGTGTCGACCATGATCCGCTCGGGGCCGTAGGTCTCGATCGCGTCCGCGATGTCGGCGGGCGTCACGCCGGTCATCCACGAGTGCCCCAGCGTGAAGCTCGCGTAGCAGCCGGTCTCCTCCAAGAGGAATTCGAGGTTGTTGCCGTCGGCGTGGGAGGCGACGATCCGCTCTTCGTCGAGGCCGACCTCGCGGGCGATTTCGACGTCGATCCGGACCGCCTCCAGCGCGGGGGTGTCGGCATCGATCACGGGGTCCGCGCCGAGGGCGACGTTCTTCTCGTAGCCCGGCACGGCCATCCCGTCGCGGTACTGGCGATCCGGACCGATCGACTTGTTCGGCGTGTGGAGGACGACCGGCAGGTCGGCGTCGGCGGCGATCTCGAACTGGCGCCCGACGGCCGCGCGCTGCTCGTCGAGCGGCCAGGCGCTGACGTGTTGGGAAGGGGTGATCCCGGTCTCGCCGACCGCGGCCACCTCGTCCAACTGGACGTAGGCCTCCATCGCGTCGAACAGCGCGTCGGGGTCCTCGATGCGGATGCGCGTCGGCGCGCCGATGCCGAGTTTCGCCTCGTAGAAGTGGTTCCGCTCGATGGCCGCGCGGCGGTTGATCGCGTCGTCCCAGAGGTACCGCACGTCGTCGGCGGCGACGGGGCGGTAGGGGGTCCAGTGGGCGCCGGAGGCGATCATCAGCATCGCGCGGCAGCCCGCGAGCGCGTAGCGCTCCCGGTCGTTCCACGAGAGGGTGTGAGCGTGGTTGTGCGGGTCGATCCACGGGAGGCTGAGCAGTTCCGACGGGACATCGGGGTCGCCGTCGAGGTACGCGGCGTCGGTCGGCCGCTTCGTCGGCTGGGGTGTCGTCACGGTATCGGTGGTAGCAGGCTCGCGGCTTAATCTCTTTTGGAATCTGCCCTGTGAGTGCCTCTCAGGCGCGTTTCCTCCGATTCAGCTGTGTTCGATGTGTAGCTGGAGCTCGTTCGTCGCCGCCAACACCAGGTCGGGCAGTTCGTCCTCCAGCCGGTCGCTCTTGAGCCGCGTCGCGGGCCCGGAGACGCTGATCGCGCCGATGATCTCGTCGTCGTTCACCCGGACCGGCGCGCCGATGGCGTGGACGCCCGCGGTCGACTCCTCGCGGTTGAGCGCGTACCCCCGCTCGCGGATCTCCGCCAGGTCCGCGCGGAGTTCGTCGGGATCCGTGATCGTGTTCGGCCCCGTCCGCTCCAGGGAAAACGAGTCGATGAGTTCCTCGCGCTTCGCTTCGGGGAGGTAGGCGACGATCGACTTCCCGGCGGCGCTGGAGTAGATCGGCCCGCGTCGGCCCGTGTGGGCGCCGGTCTGAACGGGGTTGTCGCCGATCTCGGTGTAGAGGTACACGCGATCGGTCCCTTCCCGGATGATGAACTGCGCCCGCTCGTCGGTCTGGGCCGCGAGGTCGTCGACCTTCTGCTTGATCATCGGGTAGCCGGGCACCTCCCGGCGGAGGAACCCCCCGAAGGTGAGGAACTTGAAGCTCAGCCGGTACCCCTCGGTCCCGGGGACGACGTACCCGTACTCCTGGAGCGTCGCCAGGTGCCGATGGACGGTGCTCGTCGCCAGCCCCAGCCGCTCTTCGAGCTCCTCCCGCGTCGCCTCGCCCTCCTCGAAGAGGATTTCCAGGATCTCGAACGACGTTTCGGTCGTCTTGACCCGGGATGCGTTCTGGTTTTCCATACCATACGTTCCCGCGCATCGAACTTATATTTCCCGGATATCGGGAAGGTAGACAGAAAGTGCGTTCGCCAGCGTCCTCAACGCCGGACATTCTAGACGATGGTGGATCTACACGCATCGAATTCCGAATGTCGGAATTCAAATTCTAATCGTGGTTTTCACGA
The DNA here is from genome assembly GCF_041477585.1 of Halobellus sp. MBLA0158. Taxonomy (NCBI): domain Archaea; kingdom Methanobacteriati; phylum Methanobacteriota; class Halobacteria; order Halobacteriales; family Haloferacaceae; genus Halobellus; species Halobellus rubicundus. Next base: position 372,422 of record NZ_JBGNYA010000001.1, on the reverse strand, counting down.
CGACTCGGGCTGATTCATCTCCTCACAAAAGTAGTATAATTCCGTATATCGGGATGCAACTGTCGGCTGATGTCTGTCCCAGCGCCTTCTCCGAATTTCTATCACACAAGTACATCTGTTAGAGTATCTTGGCCCAGGAGGATGTATCCGGTAAAAATACGAAATATTACTATATAATATAGGATACAAAATTTGGATTCTAGTTTGAGAATATGTTCCTGACGGAGTTTGAGTCCACACTAGAAACAAAATGAACAATAATAAAATTATCATATTCGTAGAAATATTGACTAAATTATTTTCGGCCGACGGAACAAATCGCTGGCACCCGAGTTTCAGTATGCGGTAGGTCGCTCGCCCCGCGATTTTTTGTAGGCCACCGGTGTACTCGGCGGTATGGACGCCGCTTCGCGCGACGAGACGGCCGGATCGGCCGACCGGATCGACGACCCCGTGAGCGACTACCTGCCGCGGGCCGAGGTCGACTCCCGCTGGTGGTACTGGATCGCGGCCGTCCCGCTCTACGTCGTTCTCGGAGGCGTCCTCGCCGTCTTCTTCCTCGGGGCGTTCCTCTTCGATCTGTTCCTCACCGGCGGGATCGTCTCGCTCCTGGGGGCCTTCGTCGTCTTCCCGATCGTGGGGCTCGCGGGCCTCCTGCTCACCGTGATGTTCCCGATCGCGACCTACGTCGACGCGCGGGCCATCGCCGAGTCGGAGGCGTCGTGGTCGCCCGACCCGCTGCTGTGGGGGCTCGTGGCGCTCGTCACGGTCGTCGCCAGCGCGTTCACGCTGAGCCTCGTCGTGGCGCTGTACTACCTCTACAAGCGCCACGTCGCGGTCGGGACGCCCTGACCGCCGTCCCTCTCCCTCAGTCCGAGGTCCGCTCCTCGACGGCGACGGCGCGCCGCAGGCGCCGCCAGGTCCGCGGATGCGCCAGCGCCACGCCGACGCCGAGCGCGACGAGCCAGTACGCGACGACGCGGCCGAAGGCGGCCCAGGAACCGCCTGCGGGGACGGCGTCGTCGGCGCCCGAGAGGACGTACAGGGCCAGAAAGCCACTGGCCGTCGCCCCGCCCGCGACGAACGCCCGGACCAGGTCCCACGAGGGATCGTAGAACCGGATCACGGCGACGCCGCAGACCGTGAGGAACGCGGCGATCAGCCCTTCCTGTCCCGCGAGAGGCGACGGCGAGAGCGGGAGCGCCGAGACGGCGACGGCCACCGGGCCGAACGCGGGGTTGAGAAAGAGCCACAGGAGCGCCACGTGGAGGAACTCGGCGGTCTCGTCGACGGCGCGGTTCGCGAGGGACACGGACGCGACTGCGACCCGTCAGGCGGAAAAAGTAGCGCTTGCGACCGATTCGCATCCGATCGCACGACGGCGTGCGGTCGGGTGCGCGAAGACTCGCAGACGCCGCCATCCGTTTCGATGCCGAGCGCCGCCGACGCGACGGAAGTGGTGACCTTTTCACCCGTGGCCGCCGAGGAGTCGCTAATGACCACACGCGGCACACTCCGATTGGCCACCCGGAGTTCCGATCTGGCGCTCCGGCAGGCGGCGAGCGTCCGGGACGCGCTCGCGGACCGGCGGCTGGACGTCGAACTCGTCGAGGTGGAGACGCGCGGCGACCAGATCCGGGACGAGCTGATCCACCGGCTCGGCAAGACCGGTGCGTTCGTCCGCGCGCTCGACGAGAAGGTCCTCGACGGCGCGGTCGACGCCGCTGTCCACTCGATGAAAGATATGCCGACCGAGGGCTCGGCCGACCTCGTCGTCGCCGGCGTCCCCGAGCGCGAGTCCGCAGCGGACCTGCTCCTCTCGCCCGACGGGACCGCGCTCGAAGACCTCCCGCACGGCGCCGTCGTCGGCACCTCCTCGCTCCGGCGGAAGGCCCAGCTCCTGGCCGAACGTCCCGATCTGGCGGTCGAGCCTCTCCGCGGCAACGTCGACACGCGGATCGAGAAACTGCTCGCGCCCGGCCTCCAGGCCGAACACGAACGGCGCGTCGAGGCCGACCGCGACGAGAAGGGCGAAGACCCCGTCGCCGCCGACGAGAACGGTGACGAGGACGGAGACGACGACGCCCCCGAGTTCGAGCGGTCGATCGAGGAGTGGTTCGACGGGCTGGCCGAGATCGAGCGCCGCGCGCTCGAACGCGAGATCGACGTCGAGTACGACGCCATCGTCCTCGCGGAGGCCGGCCTGCGCCGCGCGGGCCTGCTGCACCACGTCGAGTACGACCGCCTCGATCCCGCGTCGTTCGTGCCCGCGCCCGGCCAGGGCGCCATCGCGGTCACCGCCCGCGGCGACGCCGACGCGACAGAGCGGATCCGCTCGACGCTCGACCACCCGCGGACGCGCGTCGAGACGACTGTCGAGCGCACGGTGCTCGCCGAACTCGGCGGGGGCTGTATCGCGCCGATCGGCGTCCACGCGAAGCTCCAGGGCGAGCACGTCCACGCGACGGCCCGCGTCCTCTCGGCCGACGGCGACGAGGAGATTCAAGCGAGCCGCGACCTGCCCGTCCGCGACCACGCCAACGCCGCGGCGGAGTTCGCGGCCGACCTCGCGGACCGCGGCGCCGACGACCTGATTGCGGCCGCACGCGAAACGGCGGAGGAGTGACGATGCGCGACGAGCTTCTCACCGACGGCGGCAGCGAGCGAGCGGACGAACGCGCAGACGGAGATGCGGCGGACTCGACCGGCCTCGTCTCCCTCGTCGGCAGCGGCCCCGGCGATCCCGAACTCCTGACGGTGAAGGCGAAGCGCCTGCTCGAAGACGCCGACGTCGTCCTCCACGACAAGCTCCCCGGCCCGGAGATCATCGAGTCGATCCCCGAGGACAAGCGGGAGGACGTCGGCAAGCGCGCCGGCGGCGAGTGGACGCCCCAGGAGTACACCAACCGCCGGCTCGTCGAGCTCGCCCGCGAGGGCAAGCACGTCGTCCGGCTGAAGGGCGGCGACCCGTTCGTCTTCGGCCGCGGCGGCGAGGAGATGGAACACCTCGCGAACGAGGGCGTCCCCTTCGAGGTCGTCCCCGGCATCACGAGCGCGGTCGCCGGCCCCGGAACCGCAGGCATCCCGGTCACCCACCGCGACCACGCCTCCTCGGTCTCGTTCGTGACGGGCCACGAGGACCCGACGAAGGAGGAGTCGGCCGTGAACTGGGACGCGCTCGCGGCGACGGGCGGCACGATCGTCGTCCTGATGGGCGTCGGCAAGCTCCCGGACTACACCGCCGCGCTCCGCGAGGCCGGGATGGACCCCGAGACGCCGGTCGCGCTCGTCGAGAAGGCGACTCGGCCGGGGATGCGCGTCGCGAGCGGGACCCTGGAGACGATCGTCGACGTGCGAGATTCGGCGGGGATCGAACCGCCCGCGATCACCGTGATCGGGGAGGTCGCGGCCACGCGCGAGCGCGTGACGGAGTTCCTTCGGAACCGCTCCGCGGCGGTGAGCGAGGAATGACCCGCGAGGTCCGCGTCGCCGTCTTCCGCCCGGACGACGAGCGGATGGTCGACGCCGTCGAACTGCTCGAATCGCTCGGCGCGATCCCGGTCCCGGATCCGATGCTCGCGGTCGAGCCGACCGGGAACACGCCCGGCGCCGACGGGGGCGGTCCCGCGGGCGACGCCCCTTCCGACCCGGACGTCGTCGTCCTCACGAGCAAGACCGGCGTCGAACTCCTCGCCGAGGCGGGGTGGTCCCCCGGCGGCGCGACGCTCGCCTGCATCGGCCCGAAGACCGCCGCGAAGGCCCGCGAGGCGGGCTGGACGGTCGACGTCGTCCCCGAGGAGTACACCTCCGCGGGGCTCGTCGCGGCGCTCGAAGGCGACGTCGCGGGCCGCCGGATCGAGGTCGCGCGCAGCGACCACGGTAGCGACGTCCTCCTCGACGGCCTGCGCGAGGCGGGCGCGGAGGTCCACGAGACGGTGCTCTACCGCCTAGTCCGCTCCGAGGGCTCGGGCCAGTCCGCGGTGATGGCCGCCGGCGGCGAACTCGACGCGGTCTGCTTCACGTCGTCGCTCATCGTCGAGAACTTCCTCGACGCCGCCGCCGAGCGCGACGTCGAGGCGGAGGCGATCCGCGGCCTCAACGCCGCCGTCGTCGGCGCCATCGGCGCCCCGACCGAGGAGACCGCCGAGGGCTACGGCGTCCGCGTCGACGTCGTGCCCGAGGAGGCCACCTTCGAGTCGCTCGCCACGGCCGTCGTCGAAGAGGCCGCGCCGACGTACCACGACTGACTCGACAGGGTGAAGTCGCCCACTCGACGAGGCCCGGACGTGCTGAAGTCGCTGGACGAGTGGCGGCCGGTCGGGCTCGTCGCCGGCTGGCAGACGGCGGCGAGCCTCTGTTACTACAGCATCTTCGCCGCGACGGGCTTCGTCCGCGAGGCCTTTTCCCTCTCGGAGTCGCTGGTCGGCTTCTTCCTCACGGCCGCGCTCGTCGGCTACACGGTCGCGCTGTTTCCCAGCGGCGCGGCCGTCGACGGCTACGGCGAGCGCCCCGTGATGATCGCCGGACTCGCGGGGCTGGCGGTCGCGGCGGTCGCGGTCTCGCTCGCGCCCACCTACGCCGCGGTGCTCGCGGCCGGCGCCCTCCTCGGCGCGGCGTACTCGACGGCGATGCCCGCCTCGAACCGCGGCATCGTCGCCGCCGCGCCTCCCGGTCGGACGAGCCTCGCGATGGGGCTCAAGCAGGTCGGCGTCACGACCGGGAGCGCGGCGGCCTCGCTCGTGGTCACGGGCGTCGCGGCCGTCGCCGCCTGGGAGGTCGGCTTCTGGGCGATCTCCGTCCTGGCCCTCGGCTACGCCGGGATCTTCGCGCTCCGGTACCGCGGCCGGCCGGGCACCGGCGACCTCTCGGTGCCCGACGTGCGCGGCCTGCTGGGGCGGCGCACGTACGTCGTCCTCGTCGCCGCGGGCTTCTTCGTCGGCGCGTCGATCTTCACGATGCTCGGGTACATCGTCCTCTACGTCCAGGACGCCGTGGGCGCCAGCGCCGCGGCCGGGGGCGCCGCGCTCGCGCTCACGCAACTCACCGGCAGCGCCGCGCGAATCGGCGCCGGCGGGCTCGCCGACCGCCTCGGCGGCGCGCGGGGCTCTGCGCTCGTCGCGCTCGGCCAGCTCGGTCTCGGCGCGACGCTGTTCGGCGCGGTCGCGGTCGCGCCGGGGTCGATCGCGGTCGCGTTCGTCCTCTTCGCCGGCCTGGGCGTGTCGATCCACGGCTCGACCGGCGTGTTCTACTCGTGTCTCACCGACCTCGTCGACGGCGACGAGGTGGGCGCGGCCACTGCCGGCGGCCAGACCGCGATCAACGTCGGCGGCGTGGTGACGCCGCCCCTCTTCGGCTATCTCGTCGAGACCGGCGGCTACGACGCCGCCTGGGTCCTGCTCGCCGCCCTCGCCGGGGTCGGCGCCGCGCTTCTCCTCCTCGTCGTCCGGCGGATCTAAGCGGGGCCGAAGCGAGGCTGGACTGGAACTGCGTGGAACGTGGGTTTAAATCCGAGAGCGCCCCACCGACGGGTATGAGCGCGAACACGACCGAGGAACGCGGCGGGCCGGTCCCGGAGCTCCGCGAGCGCGCGGCCGCTTGCGCGGACCGGCTCCGCGACGCCGACCGCGTGCTGCTCGCCTCCCACATCGACGCCGACGGCCTGACCAGCGCGGCGGTCGCCGCGACGGCGCTCGAACGCGCCGGGCTCCCCTTCGAGACCGTGTTCGCAAAGCAGCTGGACGAGACGGAGGTCGCGCGGATCGCGGCCACCGACTACGACACCGTGCTGTTCACCGACTTCGGGAGCGGTCAGTTGGACGTCATCGCTCCCTACGCGGCCGACGGCACGTTCACGCCCGTCATCGCCGATCACCACCAGCCCGCCGAGGTGGCGGACGCGCCCGAGCCCGACCACCACCTCAATCCCCTGCTCGTCGGGATCGACGGCGCGTCCGAACTCTCCGGCGCGGGCGCGAGCTACGTCCTCGCGCGCGCACTCGAACCGAGCGGCGGCGACAACCGCGACCTCGCCGCGCTGGCGGTCGTCGGCGCAGTGGGGGATATGCAGGCGAGCGACGGCGGCCTCTCGGGCGCGAATCAGGGCATCGTCGAGGAGGGCGTCGCGGCCGGCGTCGTCGAAGAGGCGACCGATCTCCTGGTGTACGGCCGCCAGACCCGCCCGCTCCCGAAGTTCCTGGAGTACGCTACCGACGTCCGCATCCCCGGGATCACGAACGACGAGAACGGCGCGATCGAGTTCCTCTCGGGGCTCGATCTCGACCTGAAGGCGGACGGCGAGTGGCGCCGCTGGGTCGATCTGACGATGGCCGAACGCCAGACCGTCGTGAGCGCGCTCCTCAAGCGAGCCATCGCCTCGGGTGTCCCCGCCGACCGGATCGACGCGTTGGTCGGCACGACCTACACCCTCACCGACGAGGCCCCCGGAACGGAGCTCAGAGACGTCAGCGAGTTCTCGACGCTCCTGAACGCGACCGCGCGGTACGAGCGCGCCGACGTCGGCCTCGCGGTCTGTCTGGGCGACCGCGAGGCGGCGCTCGACCGCGCGCGCACGCTGCTCAGGAACCACCGCCGGAACCTCTCGGAGGGGCTCCAGTGGGTCAAAAACGAGGGGACGACCGTCGAAGAGCACCTCCAGTGGTTCGACGCGGGCACGCGCATCCGCGAAACCATCGTCGGGATCGTCGCGGGGATGGCCGTCGGCGCCTCGGGGATCCGCGGCGACATTCCGATCATCGCCTTCGCCGAGAAGTCCGCCGAGGAGATCAAGGTGAGCGCGCGCGGGTCGCACGTGCTCGTCCGGAAGGGCCTGGATCTCTCGCGGGTGATGCGCGAGGCATCCCGCGCGGTCGGCGGCGACGGCGGCGGTCACGACGTCGCGGCCGGAGCGACGATCCCCGCCGGGACGCAGGCCGAGTTCGTCGCCGAGGCCGACCGCATCGTCGGCGAGCAGTTGTCCTGACGGGACGAACTCTCTCCAGGGGTTTCAGTTAGGGATGGGGGACGCCACGTATTTGGATTCGATATAGCATTATGAGATTTATTTTAGCGCTAGAGGACCGATAGCCCTGTTCTGTACTGATCGCGTCTCCATCGCTCTTCACGAGCTTTTTCTCGCGCTTCGGATCCGGCTCCTCGCTGTCGATTCAGGCGGGGTCGCAGATGCGCGACGGCGAGTCGCACTTGATCGGCGGGGCCGGAGAGATTTCGTCTCGATCAGGCGACGACTCGCCGACTGCCCCGTCAACGACGACCGGATCCCTCACGGCGCCCAACGGTCTGCCGCTCGTCTACGGAACGCGTTCTCTCGACCCTCTCCGGGCGCTCTGTCGCTGATCCGGGTGATCGGTGCACCGACCGACGCGACAGCGTACAAATCATATAATGCTATACAAAATAGATCGAATCGACTGAACTGCTGCCCCTGCATTCGCCAGTTTTTGACAAACTATCAAATATCAATAATTTTTATTACGAACCGCGCACAAGTACCACGTGGAACTGAGGTGATCAGCAATGGCGCTGCCGACTGATCCCGCCAGTTCCTGGATGCAGGGCCTCGAATTCCCGTCCCGTATCTTCGGTGACGCCGGGAGTACCGACTACGAACTGTACGAGGAAGACGACGAGTTCGTCCTCGCGGTCGAGATGCCGGGGTTCACGCGCGAGGACATCGACCTCGCGTGGGACGACGGCGTCCTGAACATCGCGGCCGAACACGTCAACGAGGAGCGCGGCCGCAAGCGGACGTACCACCGACGCCTCCGCTTCCCCAAGGACGTCGACGAGGACGCCATCACGGCGACCTACACCAACGGCGTCCTCGAAGTGACGCTCCCGCTCGAAGCGGAGGGCGACACCCACGGCCAGACCATCCCCATCGAGGGGTGAGAACCGCGACCGCGGCGTAGTCGGTCGCCCGACGTCGAGTCGGGTCCCCTGACTTCTCCGTCCGACAGGACGCGTTTTTTCGGGCGACGTCCGCCGAATCGACGCGAACGGACAGACTCTTTGAGCCGACCATCTCACCTCCGAACGATGTCCTCGGCGCTGTTCGTCGTCGGCGTCGCCGTGGCGGCGTTCGTCGGGATCAACATCGGCGGTTCCTCGACGGGGGTCGCGTTCGGCCCGGCGACCGGGAGCGGCGTCGTCTCGATGCGCACGGCCTCTGCGCTGATGGCGCTGTTCGTGCTGCTCGGCGGCTTCACCGTCGGCACCAACGTCGTTCGGACGCTGGGTAGCGGCTTCGTCCCCGCGGAGTACTTCACCCTCGGCGCGTCGATCGGCGTCCTGCTTTTCATCGGGCTCGCGATCCTCCTGGGGAACGTGCTGAAGGTCTCGACGAGCACCAGCCAGACGGCCGTGGCCGCGGTCGTCGGGATGGGCGCGGCGCTCGGCGTGCTCAACTGGGAGACCGTCGGCGTCGTCGTCCTCTGGTGGCTCCTCTCGACGATCCTCGCCTTCTGGCTCTGTGCGTTCGTCGGCCGCTACCTCTACGACGCCGTGGTGGACGCGCTCGACCTGGAGTCGCGGAACAGCCGACTGGCCGAGTTCGTCGTCGTCGGCATCGGCTGTTATATGGCCTTCTCCGCCGGCGCGTCGAACGTCGCCAACGCGGTCGCGCCGCTGGTCGGCTCCGGCCAGCTCGGGATGCTCCCGGGCGTCGCGGTCGGGGGCCTCGCCATCGGCGTCGGCGCGTTCGCGCTCGGTCACCGGACGATGGAGACGGTCGGCGAGGACATCACCGACCTCTCGCTGGAGGCCTCGCTGATCGCGGAGTCGATCGCCGCGTCGATCCTCACCGGGCTCAGTTGGGCTGGGATCCCGGCGAGCCTGGCGGTCGTCCTCACCGCTTGCATCATCGGCCTGGGGTGGGGACGCGCCAGCCGCCAGATCCCGTTGCGAGCGATCGCGCGGCCCGAGGGCCTCACCGCGGCCGAACGCGAGACGCAGGCGGCCGACCGGCTGAAGCTGTTCGATCCGCGCGTCACGAAGCGGATCGTCTCCACGTGGATTGCGACCCCGACTGTCGCCGGCGCGGTCGCCTTCGCGGCGTTCGAGGCCGCAGAGCGGCTCCACCTCCTGACCTAGCGGCGGTCCCTTCGGGGTCCTCGCAGTCCGTCGGTTCGCTTTAGTCGCCGAGCGGTGTAGTATCGCTCGAACGATGGCACCGAGCACGCTGTCCGGACGGTTCCGCGGCCGGGAGACGCAGTTCCACATCGAACTGCTCTACGGCGCGCTCTTCATCGCCGGGTTCGCCTATCTCGTCTTCCGCGTCGATCCGCGCGTGGCGGCCTTCGAGGGCGGCCTCGTCGTCGGGTACCTCCTCCGGATCTGGGAGAAGATGTCGATCTACGAGCGCATCCTCGAAGAGGCCGTCTCCCGGGAGGCCGAGACTCAGGTCGAAGCCGAGGTCGAAGAACAGGTCGGCAGGGAAGTCGAAGAGCAGGTGGAAGCGACCGTCGACGAACAGGTCGGCGAGGAAGTCGAAGAGCGGGTCGAAGCGACCGTCGGCGAAGAAGTTCAGGAGCGGGTCGACGAGCGGCTGGACCAAGAGGTCCAAGAGCGCGTGGACGAGCAGGTCCAAGAACAGATCGACGAGGAAGTCCAAGAGCGCGTGGACGAAGAGGTGCAGGAACAGATCGACGAGGAAGTCCAGGAGCGCGTCGACCGCCGGGTCGAAGAGCGCGTCGAGGCCGAGATCGAAGAGCGAGACGGGGCGAGCGGAGACGAAGACGCCTAATCGGTCCGTCAGTTTCCTTCGGTCTCGTCCGCGGGCCGCCGGACGGTCAGCACTGGCACCGACGCGGTCCGGAGGAGCTTCTCGGTCACGCTCCCGAGGAGGTAGCGATCGACGCCGGTGCGGCCGTGAGTGCCGACCACGATCAGATCCACGTCGTGTTCGGAGACGTACTTGTTGATCTCGCGGTGCGCCGAGGTGCCCGTCACGACCTCGCTGGTGATGGCCTCTTCGGCGACGCCCGCGTCGCTTGCGAGGTCGACGCCGCTCTCGACGAACTGCTCGGCGTTCGCTTCCAGCTGGTCGATCTGGAGGTCGACGCGGGCGTCGAGGCCGAGGTGCGCCACGTCGACGACCGAGAGGACGTCGAGGCGGGCGTCCGTCGCGGCCGCGAGGTCGGCGCCGAGGCCGACGGCGACGTCCGCGCAGGCGCTCCCGTCGGTCGGCGCGAGCACGCGCTCGTACGGGTACGCGAGCTCCCGCTCCTCGTCGGGGCCGACTGCGAGGACCGGCGCGGGCGAGCGCCTGACGACGCGCTCGGTCGTGCTCCCCAGGAGGAGTCGCTCGATACCCGTGCGGCCGTGGGTCGGCATCGCGATCAGGTCGACGCCGCCGTCACCGTCGTCGCCCCCCGAGGCGGCGTAGGCGACGATGGCGTCGGCGGGCGCGGCGGTCTCGACGGCTCTGACGGTCTCGACCCCGCGGTCGGCGGCGCGGTCGGCGGCCGTGTCCACGGCCGCCCGCGCTCGCGATTCGATCTCCGCGGCGATGTCCTCGCGCCCCCGGGTGAGGGCGTCGCTGTCGGTCTGTGCGGCCGAGAGGATGTGCAGCGTGGCGTCGTGCGCCTCGGCCAGGTCGAGGACGTGATCGAGGACTCTGGCGGCACCGCCGCTCCCGTCGGTCGGGAAGAGGACGTCGTCGAACATACGGACCCATCAACGCCGACCCACAAATACGGTGGCATCTTCGGCGCCGACCTCGACCGCGGGCGGCGGCGCGCTCCCGCGCTCACTCACCCGCTCTCGTCGGGCGAGACCGGGTGGTCGTCGCTGCGGTCGGCCTCGACGTCGAGCGGGTCTTCTAAGTCGCCCATCACGGCCTCGAAGGCGTCGGTCGCGGTCAAGAGCCCGACCACGTCGCCGTCCTCGACGACCAGGGCGAGCTCCTGGCGCTCGACCTGGAACTGATCGACCGCGTCGCTGATGTGTGTGTCTGCCGCCAGCGTCATCGGCGGCGCCGCGATCTCAGCTAGGCTCGTCGTCCCGTCCCGGAGTGCGTCCACGTTCCCGACGACCGCCGGCACGTAGACGATCCCGCGGAAGTCGCTCGGGTCCGCGCCGACGAGCGGCAGGCGCGTGTGGGGGTTCGAGCCGATCCGGTCGAGGTTCTCCTCGATCGGGACCTCCGTCGAGAGGAAGACGATCTCCTCGACCGGGGTCATCGCGTCCGCGATCGCCCGCTCGCCGACGTCGAGGGCGTTGAGAACCTCCTCGCGGCGCTCCTCGGGCAGGTCTCCGCGTTCGAGGACCGACCCGAGTTCGTGTCGGAGGTCCGCCCGCGACTCGATCGCGTCGGTCTCGGCCTCCAGCCACGCGCCCGTCATCTCGACGCCGAACAGCTTGAGCGTCCACTTGGCGACGCCGTCGCCGACGGCGATGATCGGCGCGATGAGCTTCGCGAACCAGTACAGCGGGGTCGCGCCGTGGCGCGCGACGAACTTCGAGCGCTCGACGCCCAGGTACGTCGGCGTCTGCTCGCCGTGGGTGAGGTGCAGGAGATTGATGATCAGGAACGCGATGATCCCGCCCGCGCCGACCGACGCGAGCACCGTCGACTCGAAGTACGGATCGAAGAGCGTCGCCAGCGCCGGCTCGGCGACGATCCCGACCGCGATGCTGGAGGCGGTGATCCCGACCTGACAGCTCGTGAGGTAGATTTCGAGGTCGTCTGTCATCTCCCACGCCCGGCGCAGCCCCGGCTCGTCGAACTCGGATTCGGGGTACTGCCGGACGCGCGTGAGCGCGAACTCGATGGCGACGAAGAAGCCGTTCGCGAGGATCAGCGCGACGCCAGCGAGCAGTCGGAGGGTGATCTCGAGGCCGTTCATACTTCCGGCGACGCTCATACCCGCGACCAGTCGGTGACGCGTCAAATACGTGGGGGACTCGCGGCCGGGCGTGCCGACGTCGCCGCGGCCGACGCGGGGGACACAAAACCGGTTTGTACCGGCCGCAGCCAAGAGTGCGTATGGCCGACTTCGACCCCGAGAAGTTCGAAGACAAGTACGCGAACTACTTCGCCGAGCTCCAGCGCGCGTACAAGAACGCCTTCGAGACGATGAACGAGCAGTACGACTCCGAGCTGATCCACGCCATCGACCAGCAGATCCTCAACGAGTCCGAGCCCTTCTACGAGGACGGCGACTTCCGGATCGAGCTCCCCGAGAACCCCACAGAGCGCCTGACGGCGGTCATCGTCGACGACGAGAAGCTCTCGGCGGTCTTAGAAGAGTACCTCTCGGAGCTCCGCGCGGAGCACCGCAACGTCTTCGGGCTGGACGACTCCGAGTAGGCGAGGAGGAGAGGGTTCGGATGGACGAACGGCTCGTGCGCTTTGGGATCTTCTTCTTCGCGGCGGTCATCGCCGCCGACCTCGCCGCGGCGCTGCTGTTCCCGCCGGACCCGTTCTCGCAGCTGTACTTCGTCGGCGTCGCGGCCGCCGTCGCCGTCCCGCTGGGGTATCTCTTCGCGTACCACGGCGGGTACGAACGGCTCTCGGGGCTCCTCGGTCGATAGCCGAGCGCGGGGGCCGTCAGACGCAAACTACAACTCCCCCGGGTTCGCTTCCCCTGTATGTTCGCCAGCGTACCCGACATCCTCCGCCTGGTCGTCGTGCCCGTCCTGGGGTGGGCGGCGTGGCGCGACGTCGAGACGCGGCGGGTGCCCAGCCGGACCTGGTACCCCCTCGTCGCGTTGGGCGTCGCGCTCCTCGCGTGGGACGCGCTCTCGCACCTCTCGCTCGCGGCGCCGGGCGACCTGCTGTTCTTCGTCCGCGTCGCGATCAGCCTCTTCATCGTCGCGCCGATCGCCTACCTGTTCTGGCTGGTCGGCGGCTTCGGCGGCGCCGACGCGAAGGCGCTCATCACCATCGCCATCCTGCTCCCGACGTTCCCAACGTACTACTTCTCGGGCTTCACGCTCCCGGTGGTCGTGACCACGCTCGGGGTCTTCTCGATGACCGTCCTCACGAACACGGTCGTCCTCGCGATCGCCTACCCGCTCGGCATCGCGGGGCGGAATCTGCTGGACGGCGACTTCCGGTTCCCGGTGGGCTTCCTCGGCCGCCGGGTCGACGTCGCGGACCTCTCGACGGCGCACGGCCGGCTCTTCGAGACGCCCGACGGCTTTTCGAGGTCCGGCCTCGACCTCGACGCCCTGCGGATGTACCTCCGCTGGCGCGGCGCGTCGCTCTCGGACCTCCGCGAGGATCCCGAGGCGTTCCGCGATCCGGCGAGCATCGACGCGACGTATCCGGCCACCGACGGCGCCGTCGGCGACGGAGGCGACGGAGGCGACGAAGCCGACGCGACACCGGAGCCAGAAGCGACCGACGGCGACGCCGAGCCAGTCGCGGTCGACCCGGACGACGAGTGGGGCGCCGAGGCGTTCCTCGACGACATCGAGGGCTCGGCGTACGGCACGACGCCCGAGAAGCTCCGCGGCGGCCTCGCGATCGTCGCCGAGCGCGACCGGGTGTGGATCTCGCCGGGCATCCCGTTCATCGTCCCGATGTTCGTCGGCACGGTCGTCGCGTTCACCTACGGCGACGTCGTCTTCGGCGTGCTCGGCGCGCTGGGCATCGTGTAGGGGACGCCCCCGCCGACGGGGGCAAAAGACCTATCGGCCGCCCTCGCCGACATCGGAGCAATGACAGATGACGTCGCGGTCGACTTCGGCGAGGACGGCCTCGTCCCCGCCGTCGCACAGGACGCCGACTCCGGCGAGGTGCTGATGCTGGCGTACGTCTCGCCCGAGGCGCTCGAACGCACCCGCGAGACCGGCCGGGCGCACTACTACTCACGCAGCCGCGAGGAGCTCTGGGAGAAGGGCGCCACCAGCGGCCACACCCAGGACGTGCGGGAGATCCGCGTCGACTGCGACGCCGACACGCTCCTCTACCTCGTCGACCAGACCGGCGGCGCCTGCCACACGGGCCACCGCTCGTGCTTCTACCGCACGGTCGACGGCGAGACCGTCGGCGAGCGCGTCTTCGACCCCGACGCGGTCTACGAGTGAGTCCCGATGTCCGGATCCGAATCGGTCGACGCCGACGCCGAGGCCGACCCCGAAGCGCGGATGGAAGCGCTCCTGGCCGACGTCGAGGACTGCCTCGACGCGCTCGGCGAGGCGCGGGAGCGGCGCGACGCGGTCGAAGAGCGCATCGCTGACGTCGGCGAGGACTCGGTCGTCGAGGCCGCCGACGCCTACCGGAAGGCCGTCCGACTGCTCGACCGCTACGAGGACTCCGCGACGGGCACGGGCGACTTCCAGGCCTACGTGGAGTTCCAGGACCGCTTCCTCGGGCTTGTCGAGGACCTGCCCGAGTCGGTCCCCGCGAGCGAGGCCTTCGAGGCGGCCGCCGAGCGGATGGACCGCCGCCGACTCAGCGACGACGACTTCGCCGGCGCCCGCGCGGACCTCGAACCGGCGGGCGAGTACGTCGACCTCCTCGACCGGCGAGAGGAGACGGAAGAGGCACTCTCGAAGGCGCGTCGGGACGCGAAGCTCCGGCTCTCGGACCTCGACGACGCGATCGAGTCCCGCGAGGAGGTGCTGGCCTTCGCCGACGCCGACCTCGACGCCCCCGTCGAGGAGCTCCGCGAGCCGATCGCGGCGTACAACGAGGCCGTCCGCGAGGAGTTCGTGACGTTCTACGAGTCGGCGTCGATCGCGGCCGTGATCGGCCTCCTGGAGCGCGCCGAGTCGTTCCCCCTGGTGGACTTCCGCTCGCCGCCGCGGGACCTCCGGCAGTTCGCCCGCGAGAGCCCCGACGCCGACGAGCCGGTCCCGACGCTCCTGGAGTACGCGGAGTACACCGGCTCGAAACTGGATCACTACGCCGAGGATCCGGCGGCGCTCCAGACCAACGTCGCGGTCCACCGGACGTTCCTCGAACGGCTCTCTGCCGACCCGCTCTCGATCGCCCTGCCGCCGCCGTCCGCGGGGACACTCCGGGCGTGGGCGGTCGAGGCGATCTCGCTCCTCGGCCGGTTCGCGAGCGAGGAGACGGTCGCGCGGCTCCGAGAGGTCCGGGACCTGACCCGCCGCGAGGACTACGCGGACCTCCGATTCGCGCTCCGGGCCCACGAGGAACTCGACGCCGCGACCCGCGAGCGCGTCCAGACGGGCGCCGTCGCGGCGGAGCTGGACCGCCTCCGCGACGCCCGCGAGCGGCTCGCGACCGCGCTGGACGAAAGCGAGTCCGCGGCCGCACAGACGGGCTCGGGCTGATGGTGGTCGTCTCGGCGGTCGCCTTCGCGGCCGCGCTCCTGTCTTTTTACTTCGGCGCCCGGGCGCTCCGGACGCGTCGGGCGATCGAGCACCTCACCCGGCGCGCGGGCCGAGGGCGCTCGGACGCGCTCGCCCGGCTCGGGCCGGCGGACGATCCGGACCGGATTCCCGAGTCCGACGCCGCCGAACGGCGCCGCGACGACGTCTCCATAGAGCGCGGGTTCGTCCTGCTCGCGCTGGGCGCGGTCTGTGCGCTGCTGGGCGTGCTCGCGCTGTGATAGTGATTGCTCTCACTGTTTACCGCCGAACGCCGTTACCGGGGGTGGCGTTCGGCGGTAAGAGACGAGAGTAATCACTATGAGCCGATCGAGCCGCTACGCCCGCTCGCGCGCCTCGCGGAGCGCGTCGGCGGCCTCGTCGGCGAGCTCCTGTGCCTCCGCTCGCGACGTCGACTCGGCGTAGACCCGCACTTTCGGTTCGGTCCCCGAGGGGCGGACGAGCACCCACGCGTCGCCGTAGTCGAGGCGGTAGCCGTCCTTCGTGTTCGGCTCGGCGTCGGCCGCCTCGGCGTACTCGCGGGCCGCCGCCAGCATCGCCTCCAGTTCGGCCTCGCTCTCGTAGCCGAGGTTCACGCGGACGTTCTCGTAGTCGGTGTAGGGGGCGACGACCTCGCTCGCGGGGCGCTCGGCGACGAGTTCGAGGAACTTCGCGCCGACGTAGGCCCCGTCGCGGACGATCCAGTACGGCGGGAAGAAGATCCCGCCGTTGCCCTCGCCGGCGATGGGGACGTGCTCGCCGGCGGCGCGGAGCTCGCGGATCCGCGTGATGATGTTCGTCGAGCCGATCGGCGTCAGTTCGAGGTCGGCGCCGGCCGCCTGACAGACGTCGACGAGGCGCTGGGAGACGTTGACGGCGGCGACCGCGGTGTCGCCCGGCTCCAGCGCCTCGGCCGCGAGCGCGGCCAGCGAGGACTCCCCGGGGACGAACGCCCCCGTCTCGTCGACGAAGACCGCGCGGTCGGCGTCGCCGTCGTGGGCGATCCCCACGTCCGCGTCGGCGGCCGCGACGAGCGACTTGAGGTCCGTGAGGTTCGACCCGACCGGCTCGGAGTCCCGACCGGGGAAGTGGCCGTCGGGGTTCGCGTTGACCGTGACGACCTCACAGCCCAGCTCCCGGAAGAACTCGGGGCTCGTCAGTGCGCCCGCGCCGTGGCCCGGATCGAGCGCGACGGTGAGGTCGGCGGCGGCGATCGCCTCGCGGTCGACGGCGGAAAGCAGGTCTGCGACGTACTCGCGGTTCGCCGTCTCGACCTCGCGCACGTCGCCGACGGCGTCCCAGGCCGCGGTCGAGAAGTCCTCGCCGAGGACGTGCTCTTCGATCCGTTCGAGCTCTGCGACTGAGAGCTCGACGCCGTCGGCGCCGACGAGCTTCACGCCGTTGTACTCGGGCGGATTGTGCGAGGCGGTGATCAGGATGC
Source organism: Halobellus sp. MBLA0158 (assembly GCF_041477585.1). Classification (NCBI taxonomy): domain Archaea; kingdom Methanobacteriati; phylum Methanobacteriota; class Halobacteria; order Halobacteriales; family Haloferacaceae; genus Halobellus; species Halobellus rubicundus. The sequence goes on along the minus strand of NZ_JBGNYA010000001.1, from coordinate 355,678 downwards.
CCGGCCGTTCGTGCGTGCCGGCGTAGCGGACCGCCGCGGGCGTCGGCGTCGGGCCGAGCCGATCCACGTCGACGCCGACGCTCTGGAGCCCGCTCGTGGCGGCGTTCGAAAGCATCTCGCCGGTCGTCCGGGTGTCGCGCGCGACGACGGCGCGGTCGACCTCCCAGACGGTCCCGGCCGCCCGGGCGACCCGGAGGACGAACTCGGGCGTCAGGCCGTCGCCGACGACGCCCCGGGTGCCGCTCGAACCGAACAGTTTCATCGTGGGACCATCTTCGGGCCGTCGTGAAAGCGATTGCGAACGGGGACCCGCCTCGCCCGCCGTGATCACTCGGTGCGGGCGGACGCGCCGCCCGCCGCGCGCTTGAGTTCGCTCCACGCGGGGACGACCTTGTCCGCCGCCACGTAGTACGCGAAGTACAGCGCGACGGCGCCCATCACGGCGGCCCACACTCCGAGGCCGACCTCGCCGCCCTGTGCGGTCGCCACGGCGAAGCGCTCGACAGCGACGCCGACGACGGACAGCCCGGCCGATCCCAGTCCGAACACGAGGACTTCGAGCAGTTCGGGCGCGAGTTCGGCGAGTGTACTCGACATACCGGCCGCTCGCCGTATGCCATTGTGGGCCTTTCGGTTCGGCTCGGTTCGTTGCACGGCGCTCGCCGCCCGAACGGAACCGATAAGACGGACTTGCCGAATCAGTCGACTATGGCAGGACGCTACGGCGACATCGACTACCCGACGCTCACGAAACGCAGCACCCTCTTCGGTCTCGGCCTGTTCGCCTTCGGCGCGCTCGGCGAGTTCGCCCTCGCGAGCACCGGTATGGCGGTCCCCGCCTGGGAGCACGCCCTGCTCGTCGACGCGGAGTGGCTCGGCGTGGCGCTCGCGCTCCTCTCGCCGTTCGTGTTCGGGATCCTCCTCCCGCTCACGGAGTGAGCGACCACGCGGCCGCTCGCTCCAGCGACTGCGACGTTCCGGAGACCGAGACGGAGACTTTAGGCCGCTGCCCCGCCGAGGGGCGGCTATGTCCGACACCGACCCCTTCCCCGCCTTCGAGGTCGTCCCCGCCGTCGATATGCAGGACGGCGAGGTCGTCCAGCTCGTCCAGGGCGAACGCGGCACCGAGAAGCGCTACGGCGACCCCGTCGCGGCGGCCCGCCGGTGGGTCGAGGCGGGCGCGGAGACGCTCCACCTCGTCGACCTCGACGGCGCCTTCGAGGGCGAGCGGCAGAACGCAGACGCCGTCGAGGCCGTCGTCGAGGCCGTCGACGTCCCGGTCCAGCTCGGCGGCGGCATCCGGACCCGCGAGGACGCGACGGACCTGCTCGACCGCGGCGTCGAGCGCGTGATCCTCGGCACTGCGGCCGTCGAGGAGCCCGACCTGGTCGAAGCGATTTCGGACTCCCACCCGGGCCGCGTGATGGTGAGCCTCGACGCCAAGGACGGCGAGGTCGTCGTCTCGGGCTGGACCGAGAGCACGGGCCTCGACCCCGCCGAGGCCGCCGCCCGCTACGAGGACCTCGGGGCCGGCGCGATCCTCTTCACCGACGTCGACGTCGAGGGCCGACACGAGGGCGTCCAGGCCGGCGTGACCCGGCGCGTCGTCGAGGCGGTCGACATCCCCGTCGTCGCCTCCGGCGGCGTCGCCTCGCTCGACGACGTCCGTGCGCTCCGAGAGGCCGGCGCGGCCGCCGTGGTCGTCGGGACCGCGCTCTACGAGGGCACGTTCACGCTCGAAGCCGCGATGGACGCCTGATCGGGGACCGGTCTCAGTTCCGCTGCTCCCGGATCTTCTCGCGGCCGGGCGCGATCAGATCGTTCAGGTAGGTCGCAAGCGCGCCCTTGGCGTCCGCCGGGTGGAGCTCGCCGGATTCGAGGTCGGCTTCGAGGTCCGCGTAGGCGTCGTAGATCAGGTCGCCGCCGTACTTCTCGGGCCGCTCGACGACGACCTCGCCGAAGCGCGGGAAGACGTGGTACTCGAAGATCTGGAGGACGGGATTCTCCCGCTCCTCGCCGTCGTCGGTCGGATCGGGATCGGCCGTCGGCGGGCAGTAGGCCTTGTTGACCTTCTCTTCGATGTCCGATTCGGAATCCTCCATCGAGAGCGAGAGCCCCTCGGAGCTCGACATCTTCCCGACGCCGGTGGTCAGATCGGCGATCAGCGGCGTGTGCAGACAGGTCGGCGCGTCGGCGTCGATGCTCGGGAGGGCGTCGCGAGCGAGCATGTGGACCTTCCGCTGTTCCATCCCGCCGATCGCGAGGTCGACGTCGAGGTAGACGATGTCCAGCGCCTGCATCAGCGGGTAGACGGCCTGGGCGACCGTCGCGCCGTCGCCGCTGGCGATCTCGGCCATCGCGCGCTCGGCCCGCGAGAGCGACGTCTCCAGTTCGAGCGCGTGGAGGTCGAGGATGTACTCCTCGTCGAGCTGGAACTCCGAGCCGAGCACGAACTCCGTCTGTGACTCTTCGAGCCCGTAGGCGACGAACTGCTCTTGCATCCGCGTCGCCGTCTCGCGGATCTCCTCGAAGGTCCCCTTGTCGTTGAGGTAGGCGTGGACGTCGGCCAGGAGGACGACGACCTCGAAGCCCGCCTCCTGGAGCTCGATGAGCTTGTTCGCGGTCAGCATGTGGCCGATGTGGAGGACGCCGGAGGGCTCGTAGCCCACGTACGCCCGCTTTCCGTCCGGGGAGTCGGCTAGCGCGCGCACTTCCTCGTCTGTGACCACCTCGGAGACGTTCCGGGTGATCAGGTCGTAGGCGTCCATACGGGAGGGGAGTCGCGACGGCGGCATATGACTTCTGGGTTGGCGCCGACGCCGTCCTCGCGGCGCCGCCCGCGACCGACCGGAAAGCGTCATACCCGCGCGGATCCAAGGCGGGACGATGGCTACGACTCGCTCGCCGCTCGTCGTCCTCGGAGGGTTGGTCGCCGTGGCGTTCGTCCCGCTGTTCGTGATGTGGCTCGTGATCGCCGACCTGGGGACGCTCGCGTACTTCTTCGGATTCGCGGTCTACTTTCTGGTGGCGCACATCGCGCTGCCCGGCTGGGTCTACCTCGACGCCAACGGCCGCGAGAGCGGTTCCCCGCTGGGCTGGACCGCGCTCGCGTTCCTCCTGCCGTTCCTCGGGTTCGTGATCTACTACTTCGTCGGCCAGCCCGACGCCCCGCACGAAGTCGAGGCCGACCCGCGAGCGTAGGCGTTCGCGCGCCCGCCGCCCGCTCACCGCGACTCGCTTCTGGTCTCGGCGCGGTGCTCGGAGATGATCTGGTCGACCATCGAGGCCTTCCGCTCCTTGCGGCGCGCTTCGGCGCGGCGCTCCCAGTCGTCGATCGCCGCCTCGACGTCGGCCTCGCTGGCGACCGCGAGCTCGTCGACCTCCTGGATCGCGACGTCGTCGGCGGGCGCGACCGGGATCTCGTGTTCGAAGAGGATCCGGTCGGCGACGTCCGAGAGCCCCCCGCCGGATCGCAGGACGACGCGCGGATCGATCTCCGCCAAGAGCTCTGCGGTCGAGCGCCCGGCGCCCGAGGCGTCCCGGAGGTAGACCACGTCGCCGGCCGCGAGGCCGTACTGCTCGTCTGCCGCCTGGATGGCGTCGCGGGTGAACTGCTCGATCACCTTCACCGAGACGAGGTCGCCGTCGGTGTCGACATCTGAAAAGTTCGAGTGATCGAGCTTCCAGAGGCGCTTGAGCCGTTCGAGCTTCTCGTCGAGCTCTTCGTTCTTCGCTTCGAGCTCGTCGACGCGCCGTTCGAGGCGGTCGTTCTCGCGTTCGAGGCGCTTCACCTCGCGGCGCTCCCTGGCCTCGCGGCGCTCCTCGCGCTTGGCCTCCGAGAGCTTCTCCTCGTACTCGTCGATCTCGGCCTCGCGCTCGTCGATCGTGTCGTTGAGGTCCTCGACGTGGGACTCCAGGCGCTCGACGCGGGTCCGGAGCCGACGGATCTCCTCTTCTTCCTCTGTGAGTTCGCGCTCGTGGTGCTCGGAGTCGTCTTCCGATTCGTCCTCGTCGTCCCGGAGGTCACGCAGGACGGCCTCGACGGACTCCTCGCCGGCGACGACGCGGGCGACGACCTCGCCGCGCTCGATGTCCGGGGGGACTTTCTGGGAGATCCGATCGAGCTGGTCCTCGTGGTCGTCGAACGCGAAGAGCGCCGCCGCGAGCGCGTCCCGCTGGTGGTCGTTCTCGTAGGACGCCTCCCGGGTCCGGTGGAGCTTCTCGTCGACCGGGAGGTCGGAACTGGGCGTCCACGCCGCGGCGTCGAAGCTTCGGCGGAACTTCTCGACGGTTTCGGGCATCGGCGTCACGTCGGCCGCGACGACGACCGGCCGGCCGCGCTCGATCAGCCACTCGATCACGTCGGCGGTGTCGGCCGTCCGCGTCGAGTAGACGTCGAGGACGCCCCCGTCGAGGCCGACGACCGCCGCCGCGGTCGTGGTCCCGGGGTCGATCCCGACGAAGACGTGATCGCGGCGCTTCACGAGCGGCTCGAACTCGATGCCGTCCCGGCGCTCGCGCTCGATCTCGATCCGGGTGTCGCCGGAGCGCCCCGCCGAGAGCGGGATGTCAGCGGGCGGCGCCTCCACGGTGAAGACGGCGTTGGCGTAGCCGCCGTACTTCTCGGTCACGTCCTTCTCGAAGTCGAGGTCGGCCTGCTTGAGCCGCTCTGTGACCTCGCGTGCGCGGCGCTTCACCGACCCGTGGATCCGTCGGGTGTAGCGGTCCTGGCTCCAGCCGCCCTTCCCGGTCGAGCGCCCGCGCGCGACCTTCACGGTCGTGGTGTCGCCGAAGGCCGACACCTCGTAGCCGACGTTGGCGGCCGCGAGCCGCGCCGCCGCCTCGGCCTCCTTCATCGGCTTCTTGCCGTAGGGGACGCCGTGACGGGAGGCGACCCGCGAGAGCGGCTCGGGCCGCTCGGCGCCGGTCACCTGGACCAGCTTCGTCGCCTCGGGGATAGTCCTGAGAAAGTGGACGAGTTCGTCCTTGTCGGCCGCCAGCTCGTACATGTTGTCGGTCGCGAGCATCGCGGGCTCCTCGCGGTCGAGCAGGCGGCGGAGCTTCCGGTGGGAGACGACGTCGCGGTCGACGTTCTCGCCGTCGAAGGCGACGAGCGCGTAGGAGGGCGCGTCGCCGCGGACGTCGCCGCTCTGGATGTCCACACCGAAAACGAGGGAGTCGAGTGCGCTCGTCCGGTCGTTCACGTCACCGGATTAGTCGCGTGTAGATATATATGCCACGCCGAGATCACCGGGCTCTGACTCCGAGCGTTTATGACTGAGCACGGGACCAACGCGGCCGTGACGTAACGCTCGCCCCGCGCCGGTCAGCGGTTGTCCGGCACGCCCGCGCGGGACCGCCGCTGCCGGCTGTTCGCTACTTCCCCACGGAGCCGCCGCTCACTCCGCGTCGGCGTCGGGATACGGCACCTCGACCTTCTGTCCGTCGTCGGGGACGAAGGCCGACTCCCCCGCGAACGCCTCCTTTGCTTCCCGTTCGACCGGACTCGCGTCCCCGGCGTACCGCGAGGAGACGTGCGTGAGCGCGAGTCGCTTCGCCCCCGCGCGGGTGGCGATCTCGGCCGCCTCACGGGCCGTCGAGTGGCCGGTCTGTCTCGCGCGGTCGGCCCACTCCGCGGCGAACGTGGCGTCGTGGATCAGCAGGTCCGGCGCGTCCGTCACTTCGACAGTCGCATCGACGGGGCGCGTGTCGCCGGTGTAGACGAACTTGCGCCCGGGCCGGGGCTCGCCCACGACCTGCTCGGGCCGGACGACGGTCCCGTCGTCGAGTTCGACGGCCTCGCCGTCGTGGAGCCTGCCGAACTTTGGGCCGACGGGCACGCCGAGTTCCTCGGCCTTCTCCCGGTCGAACCGACCGCGGCGGTCGTCCTCGACGAGCGCGTAGCCCATCGAGCTGCTGCTCCGGTGCTCGGTCGGGAAGGTCCGGACCTCGTAGTCGTCGCCGTCGAGCGCGACGCCGTCCGGCCGGACCTCGTGGACGGTGACCGGGAACCCGGGCCGGTAGCCCCCGGCTTCGACGAGGTCCTTGAGGTGGCCCTTCGACCCGGGGGGGCCGTGGATCGCGATCGGCTCCTCGCGGTCGTTGAAGTCGAGCGTCTGGATCAGCCCCGGAATCCCGAGGACGTGGTCGCCGTGGAGGTGCGTGACGAACACGTGCGAGACCGAAAAGCCGGTGCCGAACCGCATCATCTGCCGCTGGGTGCCCTCGCCGCAGTCGAACAGCAGCCGCTCGCCCTCGCGCTCGACGAGGAACGCGCTCGGCGCTCGCTCCGTCGTCGGCACGGCCCCGCCCGTCCCGAGGAACGTCACGCGCATCGACATACCCGTCCTCGGCGTCGGCGTGGTAAACGCGTGTCGGATCGGCCGCCTCGACGCCCTCCGAGCGACGCCCGCGGCGGCGATACACCTTTCCCTCGCTCTCCCGACACCTCGACTATGAGCGAGCGGCGCGACGCCTCGCGGAGCGAGCGGTGGTGGAGCGACCCGGACCCGGCGGACTCGGACGACCCGGTCGTCGGCGCCACCGCGCTCTTGGTCCTGGGGGCGGGCCTCGGCTCGCTGTTCGGCGTGCCGGTCCTCGAGGCGGTCGACTTCTGGATCATCTTCGTCATCGGGTACGCCGTCGTCGTCCCGCTGGTGTCGCTCCTCCGCGGACACCGCGCCCGCGACGAGGCTGACGACCGCTCGGAGTCGGCCGAGCGCCGGCGCCGAGTCGACGAGCGGACGGATCGCGCGGACGAGTCCGAGGGCGTCGATGACGCGCTCGACCGCCTCCGCGACCGCTACGCCCGCGGCGACCTCTCCGAAGCGCAGTTCGAGCGGAAGCTGGAAGTGCTCCTGGAGACCGATACGCCCGAGAACGCCCGCGAACGCGTCACCCGCGGCCGGGACGGATCCGAAGCGGCGAGCGGAGCAGGGACCCATCCCGAGTCCGGATCCGCTGAACTCGGCCGCGAGCGCGAACCCGAGTCCGAGCGCCGCTCCTGAGCGACCGGCGTCGACACCCAATCTGCGGCCGTGCCGAGCGCGGAGGGAGAGTTTCTTACCCCCCCGCCGACTACCTGCCGTCGATGGACGCGCCCCTGTGGACGGACACGCACGCGCCCTCGGTCTCCGACCTCCCGCAGTCGGAGGTCCGCGAGCGGCTCGCCCGCACGGTCGACGAACCGATGAACCTCGTGGTCCAGGGCCCGCCCGGCGTCGGCAAGACCGCGGCCGTTCGCGCGCTCGCTCGCGAGGCCCACGAGGATCCCGACGCGGACCTCGTCGAGATCAACGTCGCTGACTTCTTCGACCGGACGAAAAAGGAGATCCGCGAGGACCCGCGCTTCTCGCGCTTCCTCCAGGGGCAGACGGAGTTCTCCAAGCAGTACCGCCGCGGCGGCAAGGGGAACAAGTACAAACGCGAGTGGTCCAAGCGGGATATGATCTCCCACGTGATGCAGGAGCTCGCGTCGTACCGGCCCGCCTCGGGGACGTACAAGACGGTGCTGCTCGACAACGCCGAGACCATCCGCGAGGACTTCCAGCAGGCGCTCCGCCGCGTGATGGAGCAGTACCACCGGAACACCCAGTTCGTGATCACGACGCGCCAGCCCTCGAAGCTGATCCCGCCGATCCGCTCGCGCTGTTTCCCGGTCCCGGTCCGCGCGCCGACGACCGACGAGATCGAGGGCGTTCTGTCGGAGATTACGGACCGCGAGGACGTCGACGCCGACCCGATGGCGCTGAATCTCGTCGCCTCGAAGGCCGACGGCGACCTCCGGTACGCCGTTCTGGCGGCCCAGCACGCCGCCGTCGAGGGCGACGGCGAGATCACGGTCGAGTCGGCCCAGACGGCGCTCTCGGAGGCCGGCCACGACGACGAACTGAAGGCCGTGCTGGATTCGGCCGCTCGGGGAGACGTCGGCGACGCCCGCGACAAACTCACCGAGCTCCTCGACGACCGCGGCTTCGGCGGCCAGGAGCTGCTCTCGGAACTGCTCCGCGTTGCCGACACCTATCCCGAGGCGTTCGGCGAGTCGAACCTCGTCCGGCTGCACCGCCTCGCGGGCGCGGTCGACCTCGACCTCGCGGAGGGCAACGACGCGCGGCTCCACCTCACCCACCTGCTCGCGGCGTGGGCCGGCGGCCAGCGCGAACTCGACGGGGAGGCGCTCGCCTGACCGATGCGCTTTGCCCCCGGCGTCCGGCGGTTCGCCGTCCCGGCGTTCGCGGCGGCCGCGGTGTTGGCCCCGCTCGCGTTCCCCCTCGCGCTCGCCGCGATCGCGATCGGTGGCTTCGTCGCGTGGTTCTTCCGCGACCCCGAACGCCGGCCGTCGGGCCCGGGCGTCGTCTCGCCCGCCGACGGGCGCGTCTCGGTCGTCCGCGAGGAGGGCGACCAGCTCCGCGTGGGCGTGTTTATGAACGTCACTGACGTCCACGTGAACCGCGCCCCCCTCGATGGCCGAATCGAGCGCGTCACCCACCGATCGGGCGCTCACCGCCCGGCGTTCTCGAAGGACTCCGAGCGCAACGAGCGCGTCGACGTCGCGGTCGCGACCGACGAGGGGCCGGCCGAGATCTCCCTCATCGCGGGCGCGTTCGCCCGGCGGATCCACCCCTACGTCGCCGAGGGCGACGACCTCGCCCGCGCGGAGCGGATCGGCCACATCGACTTCGGCTCCCGGGCCGACGTGTTGCTGCCGCCCGCCTACGACCGCGCGGATCTCCTCGTCACCGAGGGCGACCGCGTCCGCGCGGGCGAGTCGATCGTCGCCGCGCGGGAGCGATAAGCGGGTCAGATGGGGCGGTTCGACCTCTGACTGACGGTTCTCACCCGGTGACGACCACCGACTCGGCTTTCCTCGCGGGCGCCCTATCGACGGGTGATCGACGATGACCACACTCGCTCTCTCCGTCCCTGCGCCCGCGTTCGTCTACCCGCTCGCCGTCTGGATCCTGATGGCGATCGTCGCGGTCGCGAACGGCGTCTTCCGAGAGCTCGTTTTGGTCCCTCGGATCGGCGAATACTCCGGTCACGTCCTCAGCACCGCGCTCCTCGCGGCGGCGATCCTCGCCGTCTCGGGGGCGTTCTTCGCGACGGCGACCGTCGACTACTCGCCGGCGGAACTGCTCGCGATCGGGGCCGGCTGGACGGTCCTCACGGTCGGCTTCGAGTTCCTCGTCGGCCATCTAGAGGGGACACCCGCGAGCGAAACTGTCGCGCAGTACGACGTGCTCGCGGGCCAGGTGTGGATCCTGATCCCGCTGACGCTGCTGTTCGCGCCGCTCGTCTTCGGGTGGCTGCTGCGGTCCTGAAAGCGCCCGCTCAGGTCCCGTCTACGACCGCTTCAGGACGTGGACGTGCCGGTCGAGCGACCGGTGGACGCGGCGCTCGAACCGCTCGTCGACCCGCCAGCCGGCGGCCTCGGCCGCGTCCGTCCACGAGCGGTCGGCGACGAGCACGCACGACGGCGCGATCCGCGCGGCCTCCGCGAGCGCGCCCGCGACCAGGTCTTCGAGTTCGTGGCCGGCGATCTTCGACTGGCGGCCGTACGGCGCGTCGAAGACGACGCCGTCGGCGGCGTCGTCGGCGAACGGGAGTTCCGTGGCGTCGCCGCGGACGGCGGCCCAGTCCGGGTTCGCGCTCGCGGCCGCCGCGTCGTCGTCGAGGTAGTGCGCGAGGTTCTCCGCCGCCCCCGACGCCATCTTCGCCTGCGCGTCGGAGCCGACGGCCCGCGCGCCGACGAGCCCGGCCTCGACGAGCAGCCCGCCGGTCCCGCACATCGGGTCGACGACGGTCGCGTCCGGGAGCGCGGGGCCGGCGGCGAGGTTGACGTACGCGCGGGCGTCCATCGGCGCCATGCTCCCGGGCTGGAAGAAGGGCCGATCTGTCGGCGCCCGCGACCCGAAGGCGGCGTCGCGCTCGGCGACGGCCCAGCCCACGAGACAGACGTCGTCGGCGAAACAGACGCGAAGCTCGTGGTCGGGATCGTCGAGGTCGACGTCGAACCCCCGGTCGACGAGGACGCCGCCGAGCTCCCGCTCGGCCGCCGACGTGCTCACCTCGGCGGTCGCGCGGACGTTCCGGGCGCGGACGGCGACCGTCCCCGAGCGGTCGAACGACGCCGCTTCGAGCACCGCGACCGCGCTCGCGACGTCGGCGTCGGTCCGGCCGACCAGTTCGGAGACGCGGCGGGTGTACGCCAGCGTCGGGACGCGATCGGCGCGGATCCCGCGGGCGGTCGCGAGGCCGGGCGCGACCCGTTCGACGGCCGAGGCCGCGGCGCGCTCGGCTTCCAGCGCGGCGAAGGCCTCGTCTCCCGCCTCGCCCGCGAGCTCCAGGTAGTACACGCTCCCACCTCGCTCCGGTCGCCAATCAGCGTGTCGACTGCCGGTTCCGACCGGTCGCTGACGCCCCTCGTCGGCGCGTCGATCCGCGCACCAATCTTTTTAAACCTTAAATACGAGATTTAAGTCGTCTATGAGCGATCCCAAGGACACCATCAACATCGAAAACGTCGTCGCCTCCACGGGGATCGGCCAGGAGCTCGACCTCCAGAGCGTCGCGATGGACCTCGAAGGGGCCGACTACGACCCCGAGCAGTTCCCCGGCCTCGTCTACCGGACCCAAGAGCCCAAGTCCGCCGCCCTCATCTTCCGCTCCGGCAAGATCGTCTGCACCGGTGCGAAGTCCACAGACGACGTCCACGAGAGCCTCCACATCGTCTTCGAGAAGCTGCGAGACCTCCAGATCCCCGTCGACGACGACCCCGAGATCACGGTCCAGAACATCGTCACTTCTGCGGATCTGGGCCGCAATCTGAACCTCAACGCCATCGCCATCGGCCTCGGCCTCGAAAACATCGAGTACGAGCCCGAGCAGTTCCCCGGCCTCGTCTACCGCCTCGACGAGCCCTCTGTCGTGGCGCTGCTCTTCGGCTCCGGGAAGCTCGTCATCACCGGCGGCAAGGAGCCCGACGACGCCCGCGAGGCCGTCGACGTCATCACCTCCCGTCTCAGTGAACTCGGCCTGCTCGACGACTGAGGCCCCGGTTTCGTCTCACGCCCGATGGTAGCTCCCGCTCCGCTCTCGATCCCGCTTCAGTCGTCCTCCGCGACCCCGATCGCGATCGCCGGCACGTTCGCGTCCTTCGCGATCTTCCTCTCGGTGACGGCACACATCGCCGCCCGCAACGTCCTCGGCGACGTCCCCGTCCGCAACGCGTTCGTCGTCGGCCCGATCCCGGCGGTGGTGAGCGTCCTCGCGGCCGCGTTCGCGCGGAACAGCCCGCCGGCCCTCTTTGCGGCGCTCGCCATCGCGATCGCCCTCGACGGGGTCGCGATCTACCTCCTCTACGGCGAGTCGCGCCGCCTGTCGGCGTACATCACGCTGATCCACTTCGTCGTCAGCGTCATCCTCGGGACGATCCTCTTCGGCGTGCTGGCGATCATCCAGAGCGCGCCCGGCTGATCTGGCACGCGGGGCGCTCTGGCGCGCCGCGATTTACTCCACGAGCCGCTCGATCTCGGTGACGAGGATCCCCGAGGCGCCGACCGCCTTGAGGTCGTTGATGACCTCGAAGACGTCGCGCTCGTCGACGACTACGTGGACCGCGACGGTGTCGTCGCCGGCGACGTCCATCACCGTCGGGCCGTCCAGTCCCGGAATGACCTCGCGGACGTCGTCGAGGCGCTCGCGGGGGACGTTCATCATCACGTAGCGCTTGTCCTCGGCCGCCAGCACCGACTCGAAGGCCGTCACCAGCTGTTCGACCTTGGGGTCGTCGGCGTAGTCCGGGTGGGCGTACAGCCGGACCGAGGAGTCGAGCACCTCGTCGATCACGGCCAGGCGGTTCATCCGGAGGGTCGTCCCCGTCGAGGTGATGTCGACGATGGCGTCGGCCATCTCGACGTGCGGCGTCAGTTCGGTCGCGCCCGTCACCTCCACGACGTCGGCGTCGATGCCCTCCCGCTCCAGGTACTCGCGGGTGATCCGCGGGAACTCCGTCGCGACGCTCCCGCCTGCGAGGCCCTCGGGGGACGTGATGTCGCCCTCCTCGGGCGCGGCGAGGACCAGGCGACACCGACCGAACTCCAGGTCGACCAGCTCGACGAGGTCACAGCCCGACTCGACGACCTGATCGCGGCCGGTGATCCCCACCGCGGCGGCGCCGTCGGCGACGTACTCCGGGATGTCGGCGGCGCGGGCGAAGAGCACCGTCACCTCGGGGTCGACGGTGTCGGCGTAGAGCTTCCGGTCCGCGGCGCTCTCGATGTGGAGCCCCGCCCGTTCCAGCAGGTCGACGCTCGGGTCGTGCAGGCGGCCCTTGTTGGGGACGGCGATGCGCATACCTGAGCCTCGCCCGCCCGCGACGTACCACTTTCGGACGGCGGGCGCACCGTGCAGCCCCGGGGGAGAGGCACAACGATCATAGGCGCGCGCGTCGATTCGCCGGTATGACCGACACCGACGCCGACGAGGGCGACGCCGCGGCCCGCGAGGCCGCCGTCACCCGCGAGACGGCCGAGACGACGATCGACCTCACGCTGGCGGTCGACGGCGACGGCGACAGCGCGGTCGAGACGGGGATCGGCTTCTTCGACCATATGCTGGAGTCGTTCGCCAAGCACGGCCTCTTCGACCTCACGGTCCGCTGCGACGGCGACCTGGAGATCGACGACCACCACACCGTCGAGGACGTCGCGATCGTCCTCGGGGAGGCCCTGGCTGAGGCGCTCGGCGACAAGCGCGGCATCGTCCGCTACGCCGACCGGCGGGTCCCGCTCGACGAGGCGGTCGCGGACGTCGTCGTCGACGTCAGCGGGCGGCCGCACTTCGAGTTCGAGGGGTCCTTCTCCCAGTCCCGGATCGGCGACTTCACGAGCGATATGGCCCGCCACTTCGCCTACTCGCTGGCGATGAACGCCGGGCTGACGCTGCACGTCGGGGTCGACGGCGAGAACGCCCACCACGAGGTCGAGGCGCTGTTCAAGGCGATCGCGCGCGCGCTCGACGACGCCACGCGGATCGACTCCCGGCGGAGCGACACGCCGAGCACGAAGGGCGCGCTGTAATTCATAGTAACCACTATCAGGCCTTCCGCAGCGTCTCGCCGTCGTCTTCGAGCAGGTCGCGGTCGACGGCGTACGCCAGGATCTCGTCGACCTCTCCCTCCCCGAGGTCGTACGCGCTCGTCGCGAGCTCGACGATCTCGCCGCGGGCGACGGGGAACTCCCGGTTGCCGAGGAGGCGCATCACGGTCCGGAACTTCGGCGGCTCCTCGCCGGGCGCGGCCGTCGAGGTCGGCCCGTCGTCCGCCGTTTCTGACGCCGAGGCTTCGTCCGCTTCTCCGAGCCCCGACTCCGCTTTCGACTCCGAGTCCTCGTCTGTCGGCGCCGCCGCGTCGCTCCCGTCGAGCGGCGGGAGCGCTTCCTCGTCGACCACCCGATCCGGCCCGGCGTCCGAGTCGGCGGCGTCGATCTCGAGGCCGACGTCCGCGTGCCCGTCGGTGGCGTCGTCGCTTTTGTTGCTGTCGCCGTCGTCGCGTTCGCCGTCGCCGCCACCTTCGTCGCTTCCGACGCTTCCGGCACTTCCGCCGCTCTCGTCGCTTCCGCCGCTTCCGCCCGCACTCGGTTCGTTCCCGCCCGCCCGCAGGTCCGGAATCCCGCCCTGTCCGGACTCGGACAGCGACGTGCCACCGGGGTCGTCGTCGGCGAAGGAGTCCGTCGGCGCGACGTCCTCGTCGGCCGGAGTTGCTCTGTTCTCGTCGCCTTCGGCCTCGCCCTCGACGCCGAGCCGCGCGAGCAGGGGCGCGAGCACGCCTTCGAGAGTCTCTCGGCAGTCCCCGCAGAGCACGAGTCGTCGCTGTTCGCCCTCCGTCGGCGACAGCTCCGGAGGGACGACCTCGTAGACGCCCGTCGCCTCCTCGTCGCAGAAGTCACAGGATCGCAGCTGGCGCATCGGCATACCTCAGTCTCTGCCGGGGCGCGAATAAAACCCGTCGCCCCGCGACAGCCGAGAGCGACCGGCGCGGGGCACCTCGCCTCCGCTACTCCGATTCCGTTTCGCTCCCCGTCTCGACGGGGCCGCCGCGCTCTGTCCACTCCGTGAGGCTCCCCTCGTAGAAGCCGACGTCCTCGTAGCCGAGCGACCGCAGGACGACGTAGGTGTGGCTGATCCGGCGCGCGGTGTTGCAGTACAGAAGAATGTGAGCGTCGGGGACAATCCCGGCGGCTTCGAGGATCTCCCGGAGGTCGGCCTCGGGCTTCAGCCCGCGCGTCTCGTCGTCGACGAGCTCGCGCCAGTCGACGTTGACCGCGCCGGGGAGGTGGCCCTCCGCGAACTCCCGCGGATCGCGGGTGTCGACGATCACGATTCCCTCGTCGTCCAGGGCGTCCCGGACGGTCTCGTAGTCGACGAGCGGCGAGCGCTCGGGCTCCCGGACGGCGTACTCCGTCGGCTCGGACGACGGCGACTCCGAGGTGGTCTCGCGCTCCCGGTTCCACGCGCTGTAGTCGCCGTCGAGCAGGTGCAGTTTCTCGATCGGATGGCCGTACAGCTCGGCGGTCACGAGGAAGCGCGCCGCGAAGACGCCGTGGGTGTCGTCGTAGGCGACGAGGTGGTCCTCGGGCCCGACGCCCGCCGCCGAGAGGAGTCGCTCCCAGGGCTCCGCGCCGGGGAGCATCCCCTCGTCGCCGGCCTCGCTGCGGAACTCCTCGAACGGGACGTTCACTGCACCCGGAACGTGGCCGATGCCGTCGAACTCCCAGCCGTCGCGGACGTCGATCACGCTCGTGTCCTCGTCTCCGAGCCGCTCGGCCAGCCACGCGGCCGACACGACGACGTTCTCGTACATATCCGTGGGTTCGGGAAGCCGGGCCTTCAACGTGGCCGATCCGGCCGCGAGACGTCGGTGTCAGAGAAACAAGATTATATTGCCGGGAATGTGCTCGGAACGCGGCCCCCGTCTCGTCGTCGCGCCCGCAGTCTCCCACACGTGCGATTGAACCGGCAACATTTTCTGGATAGTGGGAGGATGGGCAGTACGCGCCGTAGATGTGAGGATTATACGGGATGGGGTCTATTGGGGAAACGCAATGACAGACGACGGCTACGCGAAAGACGTGCTCGTCTCCCCGGAGTGGGTAGAAGAGCACCTCGACGAGTTCCAGAGCGACGACTCCGACTATCGACTGGTGGAAGTCGACGTCGACACCGAGGCGTACGACGAGGGTCACGCGCCCGGCGCGATCGGCTTCAACTGGGAGAGCCAGCTTCAGGACCAGACCAACCGCGACATCCTCGACAAGGACGACTTCGAGGAGCTGCTGGGCAGCCATGGCATCTCCGAGGACTCCACGGTTGTGCTGTACGGCGACAACTCCAACTGGTTCGCCGCCTACACCTACTGGCAGTTCAAGTACTACGGCCACGAAGACGTCAAGCTCCTCGACGGCGGCCGCGACTACTGGATCGACAACGACTATCCGACGACGGACGAGGTCCCTGACTTCCCCGCCGTCGAGTACACGGCCTCCGGCCCGCGCGAGTCCATCCGCGCGTACCGCGAGGACGTCGAGAACGCCGTCGAGCGCGGCATTCCGCTCGTCGACGTGCGCTCGCCCGAGGAGTTCCGCGGCGACATCCTCGCCCCGCCGGGACTGCAGGAGACGGCCCAGCGCGGCGGCCACATCCCCGGCGCACAGAACATCTCGTGGGCCGCCGTCACGAACGACGACGGCACGTTCAAGACCCGAGAGGAGCTCCAAGAGCTCTACGCCGAACACGGCATCGACGGCGAGGGGACGACCGTCGCCTACTGCCGCATCGGCGAGCGCTCCTCGGTCGCCTGGTTCGCGCTCCACGAACTGCTCGGCTACGAGGACACCATCAACTACGACGGTTCCTGGACCGAGTGGGGCAACCTCGTCGGCGCCCCGATCGAGACCGGCGACGCCGAGTAACGCGGCCGACTCCGATTTTCCGTTTCTTTCACCCGCCGAGCACCAGCGCCGCGATCGCCGGCGTGAGGAACGCCTCGATGAGTCCGGCAACGACGAACAGCGGCGCCAGTCCGAGGAGCACGCGGTAGGCCAAGCGCACCGCGTCGACGACGTCGTCGGCGCCGCGCCGACCCCGGAACGCGCCGAGGACGACGGCGCCGAGGTGGAGGCCGAGCCCCCCGCCGACGACGAGTGCGGGGACTTCGACGACGCCGTGGGGCGCCACCAGCGCCGCGAACGCCGTCGGATCGAACACGCCGCCGACGGCGCCGACGAGCAGGCCGTTGAAGCCGAGGCTCACGACCGCGGGCACGCCCGCGGCCAGCCCGCTATACGCGAGGTCGGCCGCGACGAGCCAGTTGTTGACCGCGAGGTTCACGGCCGTCCCGACGGGCCCCAGCGGCCCGCCGGCGAAGACGTCGCCGACGTCGCTGCCGACGGGCAGCGTCACGCCGAACGAGGAGGTCGCGACCCAGCCGATCGCGCCGCCGGCGAGGATGCAGGCGAGCGCCGCGAGGTTCGCGACGGGGTGGTCGCGGACGAACGCTCCGACCTCACGGAGGCCGCCGAGGAACGCCGCCCGCGCCCGCTCGTCCAGCGGCGTCGGATTCGGATCGTCCGGGAGCGCGGTCTCGGCGTACACCGAGGTCTTGTACCCGTCGACGATCGGCGGGAGCGCGATCGCGCCCACGAGCCCCGTCAGTCGCGCCGTGCCGGTCAGCGACCCCGCGACCGCGACCGTCACGCTGACGACGAGCGCGCCGAACGCGACGGCGACGTAGCCGAGGAACGCCGTCGGCCGGTCGAGGGGGAACCGGACGCTCCGGCGGACCGCCGCCAGGGCGCCCGCGTCGTCGACGACGACCGCCTGCTCCGCGAAGGCGAAGAGCAGCACGACCACGAGGACGAGCACCGCGCCGACGAGCGCGCCCAGGACGGCGATCCCGGCAGCGGCGACCGACCCCCCGACGGACGGCGCGGCCCCGGCCCCGCTCGCCGACGCGGCCGCGCCGAGGACCGCGCTCGCGACGCCGGCGACGACGCTCCCCAGCGGGACGACCACGACCGCGAGGGCGAGAAGGAGGAGGACGCGAACGCCGAGGATCGAGCGCCAGTACGCCGCGGCGCCGTCGACCCCCGCGCGGACGCCGTCGTCGCCACGGAGGAGGCCGGCGATGCCGCCGACCGCGACCGCGCTCCCGACCGCGGAGGCGACGATGCCGAGGACGACTGCGCCGAGCGCGCCGAGCGCCAGGAGCGCGACGATCTCGGGCGTGAGGAGGTTCCCGACCGCGTCGCCGAACCCCGGTCCGAGCTGGTCGGGATTCACGGTCCCCGAGGCGAACGGGTCGGAGCCGGCCGCATCGCCGCTCGCCTCGCGTTGACTCCGGCGCAGCACCTCGACGAACGGATCCAGACGACCGCTCGCGCCGGCGATCCAGAGGGCGACCAAGCCGGCCACGAGCAGCGGGACGCGCGCGATACCGTACAGCCCGCTCGCGAGCAGATAGAGCGGGAGGACCGACGCCGAGCGCTCGGCGAGCGCCCGCCAGCCGGTCCGGAGGGCGGTGGAGGGCTTCACGCCCGGCACGTCTCGACGCGGCGGCATAGGTGTTCGGGCGGTGTCGATGGCTACAAGCGCGTCGGCGCGCATCTGGCGGATATGAACGCTTCCGACCTCGAAGCGGCGCTCCGAGACGACCACGAGACGGCCTTCTCGCGGCTGGGTTCCTCGAAGGCGATGTACGCGCTCACCGCGGGCGAGATGGACGGCGACAGCGTCCGCGCGGCCGCGGCCGCGGACGCCCTCGCGCTCGCGTCGGTCCTCGACGACTGGGCCGACGACGGCGACGCCGACGTCCGATCGCTCTACGCGGACCTCGCCGCGGCCGCCCGCGAGCACGCCGAATCCGTCGCCGACGACCCCTCGCTCGACGAGTCCGCGCCGCTGTACGACGCCCTCGACGGCTTCGAGTCGACGCCGGAGCGCCTGGGCGGCCTCCTCGGTCGCTACCTGGTGTCCCTGGAGTACGTCGGTCAGATGGTCGGCTTCTTCGTCGGCGACGCCGATCCGATGGCCGCGAACGACTTCCGCGGGCTCCGCTCGGACCTCGAATCCGAACGCGACCGCGTCGCCGAGGCGCTCGATGCGGCCTGCGACGGCGACGACTGGGACCTGGCCGGGGACGCGGCCGACGCCGTGATCGAGGCCGCCTACGACGACTACGTCGAGACGCTCCAGTCGATGGGCATCAAGCCGAAGAACGTCTGCTGATCTCGCCGGGCCGATTTCTCACGCCGCGGTCGTCACTCGTCGTCTCAGGCGCCATCTCCACCAGAAATAGAGGGGTATCGGCAGTCGTCGCTCCGCGCCGATCCGACTCAGACGCCCTCGACGCCCTCGCGGAACGTCGAGAGCTTCTCGCGCGCCTCGACGACGGCCTCGCGGACCTCGCCCTCGGTGTCGTCGGCCAGTTCGCCGAGCGCGTTCATGTGGCGGGCCAGCCGCCCGTGGTCGGGACCGCGGTCGCGCGTCGCCAGCGTCGCGATCGCGTCCGACTGGTCGTAGATGCGCTGCTGTGCGTCGCCGCTCGCGGCCTCGGCGGCCTCGCGGAGTCGATCGCTCGCCTCCTGGAGCAGTTCTCGGGCCATACGCGGGGATTCTGCACCGACTCACAAGAGTGTTTCACACGCCGCCTCGATCCCGTGTGGCGTCGACGAGAATCGACGGAGGGCGTCGGCACGGCCCCTCCGGGCTTAGAACAGCCCGAGCCCCACCCACGCCGCGACGGCGGTGATCAGCACGCCGGCGAGCGTCCGCGCGATCCCTGCGGTCCGGGCGTCGACGCTCACGAGTCCGAAGAGCGTCCCGACGCCGGCGCCGACGAGGCTCATCGTGCCGACGATCGCGACGGCGTAGGCGCCGACCGAGAGCGCGACGACGTCGGCGCCGTGCGCGGGAAACAGGGTCGACGCGAAGAGTATCATCGACATCGGCGGCGAGAGCGTAAAGAGCGCGCCGACCAGGCCCGTCCGGAGGTACGTTCGGACGCCGTGGTCGTGGTCGGTCCGGGCGTGGGCGTGGGTGTGTCCCCAGCGCCCGTGGACGTGGAAGTGGCTGTGGGCGCCGTCGTGGTCGTGTGCCCCCTCGCCGTGGTCGTGGTCGCGGCCGCGACGCAGCGAGCGGAGCCCGCTCCAGGCCGTCCCGATCCCGAGCGCGCCGAGCAGGGCCACCACGCCGACCGTGCCGACGGCGTCGAGGACGGCGGGGAAGGAGGTCCGTCCCAGGAGGAGATAGCCGACGCCGAGCCAGCAGACGACGAGCGCGACGTGCCCGAGGCTGAAGCACGCGCCCGCCAGCGCCGAGAGCCGGGAGTCGCCGTAGCGGCTCGTGAGCGAGGAGATGCCGGCCACGTGATCCGGCTCGACCGCGTGGGTCGCCCCGAGGACGGCGGCGGTCGCCATCGCTCCGTAGACCGCCCCGCTCATCCGTCCGTCACTTCCCGCGTGGTCGATTCCGCCGCAGGTCCGCCGTTCGAAAACATCACTCCCACGTCGGCGAATCACTACAAAATATGTTTTCGGGGCCGCAATATTCACCGAAACGCGGCTGACAATCCGGGAAATAACACGATTGTCATAATTATCTCGTGGATAGGGAATTAAGGATGAGACATACCATATTCTGTACCAAATAAGCTTATTTTATTTTCTGATGGGCTATCTAACTGCGAATTTTTCATCTAAGCGCGTGTATTTATTAAATAGCGGTCAACGCCCACTGGATGCGATACACACGAACGGAACCGCGCCGTCGGCCCCGCTCCCGGCGGGTGATGCGCCGTGGCTGAGGACGGCGTCACGCCGGGCGAGGTCCGGCCGGGCGACGGCACCGTCGAGATCAACGAGGGACGCGAGACGACGACCGTCGACGTCGCGAACACGGGCGACCGGCCCGTCCAGGTCGGCTCGCACTTCCACTTCTTCGAGGCCAACGCGGCCCTGGAGTTCGATCGCCGGGCGGCGTTCGGCAAGCGCCTGAACGTCCCCGCGGGCACGGCGAAGCGCTTCGAGCCGGGCGACAGGACGACCGTCGAGTTGGTCGAGATCGGCGGCAAGCGCCGCGCGGTCGGGATGAACGACCTCGTCGACGGCACCGTGACCGAGGGCGAAGACGAGGCCGTCGCCCGCGCTCGCGAGACCGGCTTCGGCGACACGGGAGGCGACGAGTCGTGACGCGCGAGATCGACCGCGGCGACTACGCCGATCTCTACGGCCCGACCACGGGCGGGCAGGTCCGCCTCGGCGACACCGAACTGTTCCTGGAGATCGAACGCGACCTCCGGACGCCCGGCGACGAGGCCGTCTTCGGCGGCGGAAAGACGCTCCGCGACGGCCAGGGCCAGGCGCCGGGCGTCACGAACGAGGAGGGCGCCCTCGACTGGGTGCTGACGAACGCGATCGTCCTCGATCCGGTCCAGGGCGTCGTCGTCGCCGACGTCGGGATCCGCGACGGCGAGATCGCCGGGATCGGGAAAGCAGGAAACCCAGAAACGATGGACGGCGTCGATATGGTGGTCGGCCCCGGCACCGACGCCTACCCCGCGGAGGGGAAGATCGTCACCCCTGGCGGCCTCGACATCCACGTCCACTTCAACTCCGGACAGCTGGTCGAACACGCGCTCGCCTCGGGGATCACGACGATGCTCGGCGGCGGCTACGGCGGCGGCGCGACCACCTGCACGCCCGGGCCGCGAAACGTGGAACAATTCCTGCGCGCCGCCGAGGAGTGGCCGGTGAACGTCGGCTTCTACGCGAAGGGCAACGCCTCCCGACCGGGGCCGCTCCGCGAGCAGCTCGAAGCCGGCGCCTGCGGGCTCAAGCTCCACGAGGACTGGGGCTCGACCCCGAAGGCGATCGATACCGCGCTCTCGGTCGCCGACGAGGAGGACGTCCAGGTGTGTATGCACACAGACACTCTCAACGAGGCGGGCTTCCTGGAGAACACCCAGGGCGCGATCGACGGGCGGACGATCCACCTCTTCCACATCGAGGGCGCCGGCGGCGGCCACGCGCCCGACATTATGGCCGCGATCGGCGACTCGAACGTCCTCCCATCCTCGACGAACCCCTCGATCCCGTACACGGTCAACACCTTCGACGAGCACCTGGACATGGTGATGGTGTGTCACCACCTGAGCCCCGACGTCCCCGAGGACGTCGCGTTCGCGGAGTCGCGGATCCGCGCGGAGACCATCGCCGCCGAGGACGTCCTCCACGACGAGGGCGCCATCTCGATGATGACCACCGACTCCCAGGCGATGGGGCGGATGGCGGAGCTGATCTGTCGGACCTGGCAGATGGCCTCGAAGATGAAGTCCCAGCGCGGCCCGCTCCCCGAGGACGAGGGCAGCGACGCGGACAACCACCGCATCAAGCGCTACCTCGCGAAGTACACGATCAACCCCGCGATATCGGCGGGGATCGACGACTACGTCGGGAGTCTCGAACCCGGGAAGCTCGCGGATCTCGTCGTCTGGGACCCCGCCTCCTTCGGCATCAAGCCCGAGATCACGTTCAAGGGCGGCTTCCCCGCCTACTCCGAGATGGGCGAGGCGAACGGCTCGCTGATGACCTGCGAGCCGATCAAGCAGCGCCCCCGCGCCGGCGCGATGGGCTCGGCGGTCCAGGAGAACACGCTGGCGTTCGTCAGCCCGGCCGCGGCCGAGGCGGGCGTCGGCGAGGCGTACGACCTCGCCACCGACGTCGTCCCCGTCTCCGGAACCCGGACGGTCGAGAAGTCGTCGATGCACTACAACGACTACTGCCCCGACGAGATCGAGATCGACCCCGAGACCTTCGAGGTCCGGGTCGACGGCGAGGTCGTCACCTGCGAGCCGGCCGAGGAACTGCCACTCACCCAGCGGTATATGCTCTGAGCGTCGAACAGAATGAATCTCACACCCAAGGACGAAGAGCGGCTGACGGTCTTTATGGTCGCAGAGCTCGCGCGCCGCCGCAAGGAGCGCGGCGTCGTGCTGAATCACCCCGAGACGATCGCGTACATCTCCGATTGGATGTTCGAGCGCGCCCGCGAGGGCTGGACCGTCGCGGAGATCCGCGCGGAGGCGACCCAACTGCTGGGCCAGGAGGACGTGATGGACGGCGTGCCGTCGATGATCGACCGGATCCAGGTCGAGCCGGTCTTCCCCGACGGGACCAAGCTGGTGACGGTCCACGACCCCATCCGGAGCGACACCGTCCGCAATCCGAGCACCGACGGCGGTCGACCCGCGGGCGGCGGCGACGTCGACGCCGACTCCCCCACTGACTCCTCCACCGACGCTACCGACGCCGACCCGGGAGGTGACGCCGCGTGAGCCTCACCCACCGCGACGTCGCCACCGTCGGCATCGGCGGCCCCGTCGGCTCGGGGAAGACGTCGCTCGTGAGCGAACTGGTGCCGAAACTCCGCGAGCGCGGCCTCGACGTCGGCGTCATCGCCAACGACATCCTCACCCAGGAGGACGCCGACGCGCTCCGCGAGCGCTTTGCGGGCATCGTCCCCGAGGACCTCGTCGCGGGCGTCGAGACCGGCGCCTGCCCGCACACGGGCATCCGCGAGGATCCCTCGATGAACCTCGCGCAGGTCGACGACTTCCTCGCCGACCACCTGGACCTCGACCTCGTCCTCGTCGAGAGCGGCGGCGACAACCTCGCGGCGACGTTCAACCCCGAACTCGCGGACTACTCCCTATACGTCATCAGCGTCGCCGAGGGCGAGGACATCCCGCGCAAGCGCGGCCCCGGCGTCGTCGAGTGCGACCTGCTCGTGATCAACAAGACGGACCTCGCGCCCCACGTCGGCGCCGACCTCGACGCGATGAAGGCGGACGCGGAGGCGGTCCGCGACGGGCCGTTCGTCACGACGAACTGCAAGACGGGCGAGGGGGTCGAGGCCGTCCTCGACCACGTCCGCGAGGGAGTGCTGTTCGCGTAGATGGCCGCCGAGACGACAGCCGAGGCCGACGACCGCGAGGCGGCGGGGCGCGAAGACGCGACGGGCGACGCTCCGGCCGGCGCCGACTCCGACCGCGACGACGCGGCGCTCCACCCGGCGTTTGAGGCCTACGCGGACGAGACGGTCCCCTCGGTCGGCGTCGGCGCGCCGGGCAAAACGGGGAAACTGGACCTCTCCTTCGCCGTCACCGACGGGACGACGCGGCTCGTCCGCGACTACGCGCGGGTCCCGTTCCACGTCTCGGGCACCCTCGGACACGATCCCCATCCGCGCGGCGAGGCGGTCTACGTCCAGTCGCCCTCCGGCGGCATCGCCCAGGGCGACCGCCACGACGTGTCGATCCGCGCGGGCGAGGGCGCCGTCGCGCACGTCTCCACCGGGAGCTCGACGAAGGTGCTCTCGATGGACGCGAACTACGGCGGCGTCGCGGTCGACCTCCAGGTCGACAAAGGCGGCCACCTGGAGTACGTCCCCGAGCCGCTGATCCTCCACGCCGACGCGCGCTACTGCCAGCGGCTCTCGGTCGACCTCGCGCCCGGCGCCAGCGCCGTCGTCGGCGAGGTCGTCGTCCCCGGCCGCCTCGCCCGCGGCGAGCGCTTCGCCTTCGATCGGTTCGCCTCGCGGCTCCGGGCCCGCCGCGAGGGTCGCCTCCTCGTCGCCGACGACGCGCACCTCTGTCCCGCCGAGGGCGACCCCACCGAACCGGGCGTCCTCGGGGAGTACGCGGTGTACGGCACGCTCTTCGTCCTCGCGCCGGATCTCGCTGCCGACGACGCGATGCCGTCGCTGGCGTCGTTCGCCGACGCGCTCCACGCCGCGGCCGTCGACGCGGATGGGACGGATTCGACCTCCGGTACCGTCGCCGATTCCGACGCGGACGCGGAGACCGATACCGACGTCGCGGCCGGCGCGACCGCGCTCCCGAACGACGCCGGCGTCGCGATCCGCGCGCTCGGCCACCGCACGGACGCCGTCGTCGCGTCGCTGCGGGCGGCCTGGAGCGAAGCCCGGACCGAACTCGTCGGCGCGGACGTCCCGCCGCGGAGGAAGAACTGATGCGGCTCGCCGACACCTACCTCGGCCACCGCGACGAGGTGCGGCCCGACCCCGACGCCGCGCTCTCGGTGACGCTCTCGGACGAGGAGCGCCGCCGGTCGCGCGTCCGGACCGAGACCGATTCGGGGGAAGACATCGGCATCGTCGTCGGCGAGACGCTCGCGGACGGCGACGTGCTCGCGACCGACGAGGGCCGGCCGGTGCTCGTCTCCCTGGCGTCGACGACCGCGCTCGTCGTCGATCTCGCCGACGCCGTCGACGCCGACCTGACCGACGCGCTGGCGCTCGGCCACGCGGCCGGCAACCGCCACTGGGACCTCGCGGTCGACGGCCCGCGCGCGTACTTCCCCGTCACCGAGGACCACGAGCGGATGGAGGGCGAGATCCGACCGCTCCTCCCCGCGGGGGCCTCAATCGGCTACGAGGACGTCTCGCCCGCGCTGTTCGACGGCGACGCGCCCGGCACGATCGCGACGCCGGACCACTCGCATTCGGGGGCCGAGGCCGGACACGGGCACAGTCACGGTGGGAGCCGCGGCCACGACCACGAACACGGTCACGGCGATCGGGCTCACGGGCACGATCACAGCCACGGCGACCACGATCACGCGCACGCTCGCGACTCGCCGACCGACGCCGAAATCGAGGAGGCCGCCGATGAGTGAGCCTGCGCTCGCGGCGTTCCGCCTCGCGGACTCGGCGCTCCCGGTCGGCACCGACAGCGTCTCCTACGCGGTCGAGCAGTTCGCGGCCGCCGACCGGATCGACGACGCCGACGACCTCCGAGCGCTCCTCGCATCGTACCTCCGGCGACAGATCGGTCCCGGCGACCTGGTCGCGCTCCGGCACGCCCACGCGGCCGCCGCCGACGGGGACCTCGCGGGCGTCGTCGCGGCCGACCGCCGGCTGACGGCGACGACGACGCCCGCGGAGTTCCGCGAGTCGAGCGAGCGGACCGGCGAGCGGCTCCTCGCCCTCCAGACCGAGGTCGGCGACGACGACCTGCTTGACGCCTACGCGTCGCGCGTCGGCGAGGACGACGCGGACGCGCCCGGGAATTACGCGGTCGCCCTGGGCGCGGTCGCGGCGCGCGAGGGCGTCCCCGTCCGCGAGGCGTGCCTGCTCGCCTGCCACGAGTTCGTCACCGGCCTGCTCCAGGCGGCCCAGCGGCTGATCGGCATCAGCCACACGGACCTCCAGGGCGTCCTCGACGACCTCGCGCCGGCGATAGAGGCCGCCATCGACGACAGCGCCGGCCGCTCGCTCGCGGAGATGGCGCCGTTCGCGCCGCTCGTCGACGTGCTGTCGGCCGAACACGAGCGCGCCGACCGGCGGCTCTTCCTGAGTTAGCTCGTCGGAACCGCCCGGACCGACCCCCTCAAGTGCGTGTGTCTCCTATCGAATCCCGATGAGCGACACCTCCGGATCGAGTCCGCTCGCGCCCGACAGGCCGGCAGCCGAGCGGGCGTTCCGCGTCGACGCGCCGTTCGATCCCGCGGGCGACCAGCCCGACGCCATCGAGCAGCTGGTCGAGGGCTTCGAGTCCGGGATGACAAAGCAGACCCTGCTCGGCGTCACGGGATCGGGGAAGACCAACACCGTCTCGTGGGCCGTCGAGGAGCTCCAACAGCCCACGCTGGTGATCGCCCACAACAAGACCCTCGCCGCGCAGCTGTACGAGGAGTTCCGAAATCTGTTCCCCGACAACGCGGTCGAGTACTTCGTCTCCTACTACGACTACTACCAGCCGGAGGCCTACGTCGAGCAGACCGACACCTACATCGACAAGGATATGTCGATCAACGAGGAGATCGACCGGCTCCGCCACTCGGCGACGCGGTCGCTCCTCACCCGCGACGACGTCATCGTCGTCGCCTCGGTCTCGGCGATCTACGGCCTCGGCGACCCGGCGAACTACACGGAGATGGCGCTCCGGATCGAGCGCGGCGACCGGCTCGACCGCGACGACCTCCTCTCCAAACTGGTGGACCTGAACTACGAGCGCAACGACGTCGACTTCCAGCAGGGCACCTTCCGCGTCCGGGGCGACACCGTCGAGGTGTACCCGATGTACGGCCGCTACGCCGTCCGCATCGAGTTCTGGGGCGACGAGATCGACCGCCTCACGAAGCTCGATCCCCTGAACGGCGAGGTCGTCTCCGAGGAGCCCGCCGTCCTGGTCCACCCGGCCGAGCACTACTCGATCCCCGACGAGCGACTGGAGGACGCGATCGACGAGATCGAGGAGCTGATGCACGAGCGCGTGAGCTACTTCGAGCGCCAGGGCGACCTCGTCGCCGCCCAGCGCATCGAGGAGCGCACGACCTTCGACATCGAGATGCTCCGGGAGACGGGCCACTGCTCGGGCATCGAGAACTACTCGGTCCACCTCTCCGACCGGGAGTCCGGCGAGCCGCCCTACACCCTCCTCGATTACTTCCCCGACGACTTCCTCACCGTCGTCGACGAGTCCCACCAGACGCTCCCCCAGATCCGCGGGCAGTTCGCGGGCGACAAGTCCCGGAAGGACTCCCTGGTCGAGAACGGCTTCCGGCTCCCCACCGCCTACGACAACCGCCCGCTCACCTTCGAGGAGTTCGAGGAGAAGACCGACCGGACGCTGTACGTCTCGGCGACGCCCGGCGACTACGAGCGCGAGCACTCCGAGCAGATCGTCGAGCAGATCGTCCGGCCGACCCACTTGGTCGACCCCGAGATCGAGGTCGAAGACGCCACCGGTCAGGTCGACGACCTGATGGACCGCATCGACGAACGGATCGAGCGCGACGAGCGCGTGCTCGTCACGACGCTCACGAAGCGGATGGCCGAGGACCTCACGGAGTTCCTCGAAGAGTCGGGCGTCGACGTCGCGTACATGCACGACGAGACCGACACGCTGGAGCGCCACGAGCTGGTGCGGGACCTGCGGCTCGGAAACATCGACGTGCTCGTCGGCATCAATCTCCTGCGGGAGGGGCTGGACATCCCCGAGGTCTCGCTTGTCGCCATCCTCGACGCCGACCAGGAGGGCTTCCTCCGCTCGGAGACGACGCTCGTCCAGACGATGGGCCGGGCGGCGCGGAACGTCGAGGGCCAGGTCGTCCTCTATGCCGACGACACGACCGACGCGATGGAGTCGGCGATCGAGGAGACGCGTCGCCGCCGGCGGATCCAGCGGGAGTACAACGAGGAACACGGATTCGAGCCGCAGACGATCGAAAAGGAAATCGGCGAGGCGAACCTCCCCGGCAGCGGCGGCAGCGGGTCGGCCTCGCCGGACGAGGATCCCGGAGACGAAGAGGAAGCCCGCGAGCGGATCGCCTACCTCGAAGAGCGGATGCAGGAGGCGGCCGACAACCTCGAATTCGAGTTGGCCGCGGACATCCGCGACCGCATCCGCGACCTCCGCCAGGAGTTCGGAATCGTCGACGACGAACCGGACGAGGGCGTCGACCCCGGCGACGACCCGCTGGACCCAGTCCCCGCGGAGGACCCCGTCGACGGCGTGCCCGCGGGCGACGAGCCAGTCGATGTCACGCCGGGGCGTGAAGACGCCGATGAGGACTGAGCGCGCCCGCGACTACGTGGCCTCCCGGGCCGATTCCCCCGACGCCGCCGCGGTACGCACTCGCACGGACGTCCCCGAACCTCAAGATTTATTCCTCGGTCGTTGCTACCGGGCGGCTACGATGAGTCAGGATTCGGCGCGCCGCGGTGTCGGCCAGCACTTCCGTCGCGATACCCGCGGGGGGATCACGTAGATGTCCCGCCGCACCTGTCGGTCGTCGCCCGCACCGGACGCGCCCCTCGCCGTCGCCACAGTTCGTGAGTATGCCGCCGTCTCGATCGCCCGGTCGCCCCGCGCTCGT
Organism: Halobellus sp. MBLA0158; assembly: GCF_041477585.1. NCBI lineage: Archaea > Methanobacteriati > Methanobacteriota > Halobacteria > Halobacteriales > Haloferacaceae > Halobellus > Halobellus rubicundus. The sequence goes on along the minus strand of NZ_JBGNYA010000001.1, from coordinate 327,725 downwards.
TCTTCCGGCCGGACGATCGAGCGCCCGACCGCCAACTAAGTTCAAATACCAATGAGTTCTGTCTCATACGACCGCGTCCAGCGATCGTTCCTCCGGTACCAGCACGTGTTCGTGTTCCTCGCGCCGCTCGTCTTCGTCGTCGGCGTGTTCTTCGCCGCGCCGACGCCGGCGGACGCCGGGACCGACTACTGGCTCCAGTTCTGGTGGCTGTTCCCGGTGTTCCTGACCGGCGCGACGATCGTCAACACCGTCGGGATCAGCGGCTCGGCGCTGTTCGTGCCGTTCCTGATCTTCCTGTACCCGCTGGTCGCCGCGCCGCTGGAGCCCGAGACGATCGTCAAGGTCGGGCTGATCAGCGAGGCGTTCGGCCTGTCGAGTTCGTCGATCGCGTTCATCCAGTACGGCCTCGTCGACCGCCGGCTGGCGCTCACCATCGTCGGCGGCGCGGTCCCCTTCGTCGTCGGCGGGGCGCTGCTGTCGTTCATCGTCCCCGAGCCGGTATTCCACGCGCTGCTGGGGATCGCGTTGCTCACGGCGTCGTACCTCCTGTTCAAGACCGACCTGGACCACGACGCCGGCGAGTCCGACGACGCCGACGCGGCCGCGGACGTCGACGGCGAGGTCGACCCCGACGCGGCGGTCGACGGCGGCCAGGCCGACCTGCCGAACGACGCGGACAAGCTCGGCCCCGCCGGCGTCGACACCGACGAGGAGGGCAACGTCACCCGCGTCGACCGCGAGGGCGACGACTACCGCTACACCCGCGGCGGCTACCTCCGGCGGTTCGCCAACTACAGCATCGGCGGGACGTTCCAGGGGCTGGCCGGGTTCGGCGCCGGCGAACTCGGCATCATCTCGATGCTCGGCACCAAGGTGCCGGTCCGCGTCGCCATCGGCACGAACCACATCGTGGTCGCGCTGACGGCGATCCTCGCGTCGCTCGTCCACGTCTTCGGCGGCGGGCTCGTCGGTGGCCACTCGCTCAGCCTGGCGTCGACGCCGTGGAATATGGTCGTCTTCACGGTCCCGGCGACGGTCACCGGCGGCCAGATCGCCCCCTACGTCTCGAACGCGCTCGAGACGTCGACGATCAAGGGCTTCGTCGGCGTGCTCTTTGCGATCATCTCGGTCGCGCTCTTCCTGATGGCCGCGGGGGTCGCCTGAGATGGCCGGCCCCTACGAGACGATCCTGCTTCCGACCGACGGAAGCGAGGCGTCGCTCGCGGCGGCGACGCACGCCGGAACGCTCGCGGAGACGTCCGAGGCGACCGTCCACGTCGTCTCGATCGCCGACAGCCGGAACCGCTTCGAGAGCCCGAGCAGCGGGCTCGCCCCCGAGGTCTGGGAGGACGCAGAACACGACCGCGCCGAGGCCTCGATCGCGGAGACGGTCGCGCGGCTCCCCGACGCCGTCGCGGTCGAACGGACGGTCGCGACCGGCATCCCGCAGGACGAGATCCTCGACTTAGTCGACGAACTGGGCGCCGACGTCGTCGTGATGGGGACCCACGGGCGCTCCGGTCTCGACCGCTACCTCGTCGGCAGCGTCACGGAGCGCGTCGTGCGCCACTCGCCCGTGCCGGTGCTCACGGTCCGCGGCGACGGCGAACTGGAGTAACGTCGCCTCGCCGACCCCGAACGGGTAGCCGTACCTTCGACTGGAAGCACAGAAAATCCGTCGTCGGATCAGGGTCTCCGACGAGAGAATCCGCTACGCTGTCGGGCCGGTCCCGACGGTGAGAGCGAGCCTACTTCTCGATCGCGCGGACGCGCATCTCGACGTACCGATCGGCCCACTCGAGGAAGTGTCGTTTCACCCGGTTCAGAATCCGGTGCTCCGGCGTCGGTGGCGTCGCCTCGCCGCGTGGGGCGGCCGGTCCGCGTTCGTGGCTCATATCTCAATTATGCGCCGGGCGTGGGATAATGTTAACGATTATTCGGGCGGTCTCTCGGACGCACGGCGGACGGTCGCGGCGGCCATGCGTCTCATCGTGAGTACTCTCACTGCGTCTCGTACGCGCCGTCGACGTTCAGGTCGACGTCGGTGTCGGACGCCTCCGCACCCCGTTCGGGGAGGTCGTCGACGCCCTCGGCGGCCTCGATCTCGTCGACGGAGTCGACGATCGCCTCCACCTCGTCGAGGCCGAGCAGTTCGCGGGTCTCCGCGTCGAAGTCGAGACTCTCTAGGCCGGCCGACTCCTGGAGGTCGGAGTCGGTCAGCCGGCGGCCGTAGCGACCCAGGAGGCTGGTGAGCTCCTGCGGCAGGACGTAGGTCGTCGACGGCGACGTCCCGATCGACGTCAGCGTCTCCAACCCCCGGTCGACGATCGCCCGCTCGCCCATCGACTCGGCGGCCCGCGCCCGCAACACGGTCGCGACCGCGTCCCCCTGCGCGCGGAGGACCGAGGCCTGCTTTTCGCCCTGGGCGCTGATGACGTTCGCCTGCTGTTCGCCCTGGGCGGTCTCGATCGCCGAGCGCCGCTCGCCCTGGGCTTCGAGGATCATCGCCCGGCGGCGGCGCTCGGCGGAGGTTTGTTCTTCCATCGCGTCCTCGACGTCCCGGCTGGGCTTGACCGCCCGGACCTCGACGCTCTCGACGCGGATGCCCCACTCGTCTGTGGGCTCGTCGAGCTCCTCGTTGATGCGGCGGTTGATCTTCTCTCTTTCAGATAGGGTCTCGTCGAGTTCCATATCGCCGAGCACCGCCCGGAGCGTGGTCTGTGCGAGGTTCGAGACCGCGCGCTGGTAGTCGTCGACCTCCAGGAAGGCCCGCTTGGCGTCCATCACGCGGATGTAGACGACGGCGTCGGCGGTCACGGGGGAGTTGTCGCGGGTGATCGCCTCCTGCTTCGGGACGTCGATCGTCTGGGTCCGCATATCGAAGGGATACGTCCGCGAGACGAACGGCGGGATCACGTTCAGGCCCGGTTCGAGCAGCTTTCGGTACTCGCCGAAGACCGTCAGCGCCTCCTTGTCGTAGGCGTCGACGATCTCGACCGCGCTGTACACCGTCGCGGCCGCGAGCGCGAGGACGACCAGACCGAGGACGGTGGCCGGATCGCTCCCGAAGAGGGCGAAGACGACGAGGGCGATGAGGGCGACGCCGGTCGCGGGCGCGATCCAGTCGGGGAGACCACGGGCGGACAGCCGGCCCAGTTCGCGGAAGAGGCTCGCCATATCGGCCATTGGGAACGTGTCACATTAAGGGTGTTCCGCGCGGTCGTCTCGATACTTCGGTTGTCGCGGCCGCGCTTCGCATCGTCTGAATGACAAGAATGCAGTTAATAACATAATAAATACTAAAAACGAAAAAGAACAAAAATACAGTACTAATATAGGTAGCATATATTAAGTAAAATGCCCTAATAAACCCACTTTAAGCGCAATAAGAGAAAGAATCGAATCTAATTAGCGAATATATTATAAGAATAAAATATAACTACGAAAATTTATATTTAGGCATATCGAAGCAGATAATCGGTATATCCGGCTCTTGGTGGTGGAGGCGTGCGCTTGATATATAGGGATAGAAGGCACCAAAATATAACATCCGTACATATGTTACCCTTCGGACGGGCAAATATCGGGTCAATCGACCGTCTGTCGGACGATCTCCGAAACTGTGCCTTCCGGTTTGGGTGGCCCGATTCGGGCGTTATCGATTCATTTTCTCGTGTTTCCCTCTCGCAAACCAATATTCGCAGATTTCTACGGTGCTTCTGTGACGAGACGCGACCGCCGATGAGAGCAATTCAGCAAAGCCAAGTGTATATTAGCGTTTGAGGGCTGTACTCGAACCCGATCCGATGTCTATACTGACTGTATCCAGCCGATCTTGGACCTCCCCTCGAATAAATTAGGTTTCTTCTTCAGAAACGATTTTTCTAATCCGTTTCTCACAAAGAGTTAAGCGATGCGCTCGACAACGGGGGATATGGACCAGTCGGAACCGAATGCGGGTCCGCCGAAGGGGACGCCGACGATCAAGTCGGTGGAGACCTCCCACGAAGTCATCGCCGCGATGGAGGACCTCGGCCTCGCGAGCGTGACCGAGATCGCGGCGCACGCCGGTCTCTCGAAGGGCGGCGCGTACAAGCACCTGAAGACGCTCCAGCAGAACGGCTTCGTCGTACGGGAAGACGGGCAGTATCGGCTCGGGCTGCGCTTTCTCGACATCGGCGGGCGAATCCGATACGACCACCCCGGCTCGCGGATCATCAAACAGAAGATGCGGGAGCTCGCGTTGGAGACCAACGAGACGAGCATCTACACCGTCCTCGAAAACGACCGCACGATCACGCTCTTTCGGGAGGCGGGGAGCCGGGGGGTTCCGACCCGCACCAGAGTCGGCAAACGGCTTTACCCCCACGAAACCGCCGCGGGCAAGTGCCTCCTCTCGCGGCACTCCCGCGAGGAGATCGAGCGGCTGTTCGACGGCGGGCCGCTCCCCAGCGTCACCGACAACACCATCACCGACGTCGACGACCTGCTCGACGAACTCGCGGCGGTCCGAGAGCGCGGCTACGCGTACAACATCGGCGAGAGCGTGGAGGGGCTCGTGGCGATCGCGGCGCCGCTCGTCCCCGACGACGAGGTCATCGGCGCGTGCTCGGTCACCGGTCCCTACCACCGGATGAAGGGCGATCCGCTGGACGAGGAGGTCCGAGCGACGCTCCTGAGCTTCGTCAACGAACTCGAACTCAACATCGCCCACGCGGACACGTCGTGAGCCGTTGGCGCGCGCACGCTGTCCGTTCGACGGATTGGTTTCCGATGCGACTCCAAAATAGTATATAAAAAATTCGCTAATTGAAGAATTTATTTATACTACTATCCTCAATAGAAGAGCGTGCTTGGAAAAATCGACCACATCGAGATAGAGGCGAGTGACGCAGACGAGATGGCGGAGTTCCTGAAGAAGCTCGGCTACGAGGAACTGCGTCAGACGGAGCACCACGGTACCTCCTACGAGCTCGAACCCGCCGACGGCGACGGGCCGATCTTCGAGATCCACACCGTCGAGGGCGAGGAGGTCCCCGGCATCAACCACATCGCCTTCGCTCACGACGACGTCGAACAGCTCGCCGACGAACTCCGCGACGCGGGCGTCGAGCGCGTCGTCGATCCCTACTACGTCGAGAAGACCGGCCGGACGATCTGCAACTTCCGCGACCCCGACGGCCGTCGGTTCCAGGCTGTCGACGAAGCGGACGAATAACGCCGATCCGGACCCCGTGGCCGCGCTCGGTCGGGGTACCGATTCCAATTCTATGCTCAAAATAGTAATCTAAACAGATATCATAGCTGCCTGTTTTCTAATCTCGTCATATACGATTTAGTCGCTGAAAATGCCTAATAGCGGCCGTAGTAACGACTAAAGAATAGTACGATAAATTACCTATTTTGAAAATATCTGGATTACTATCGTTACGCTCGACCGCAGCGGCTAAATTCCGCTAAATTCGACCGCAACCATCCGAAGACACTTGATTATCCCCGCCGATGTGACGCCTATGCGTGTTCCGTTGCCCGACGCCGACCGCGCCGAACTGGAGGTCGAATCGCTCCTCAAGATCGTGCTGGTCCTTGTTGTCCTATTGCTCGTCGTGGAGCTAATCGAGAGTTTCGTTGGATTACTCCTAGGACCACTACAACCCCTTCTGGGACTACTCGTTATTGTCCTGATCGTCCTGTGGCTCCTCGATCGGATCTGATCGACCGACCCGACGGCTTCTTGCGCGTCCGCGATCCATACCATCCGTGTTCAGTCTGAACGTCCCGGTTCCCGGACGGATCGCCCGCGTCGCCGGCGACCTCCATCCGGAGCTGACGCGCTTCGAGCGGATCCGCGACCGCCACACGCTCGTCGTCAAGCGCTTCGACACCGGCCTCGACCCCGACGCCCACTCGCTCCCGCGGCTCCGCGAGCGACTGCGCCCGCTACTCCGGGATGCCGCCTCCGGGCCGATCGATCTCCGCATATCCGGGCTGGACTGCTTCGCGGACCCGCCGCGCGGCACCGGGCCGGTGGTCTATCTCGCCGTCGAGAGCCCCGGACTCCACGCGCTGCACCGTCGGCTCTGCGAGGCTTTCGGAACCGTCGAGGAAATCGAGGGCGACGACTACGTCCCGCACGTCACCCTCGCGCGCGGCGGGAGCGTCGAGGACGCCCGCGACCTCGTTCGACGTCGCGAGATCGATCCGATCGCCTGGACCGCCGACGAACTCCGGATCTGGGACTCGCGGCATCGCGAGGACGCGGCGCGGCTCCCGCTGCGGTGACTTCCCGTAAGCGGTTCGGTGGCCCGCCTCACTCCGTCCGGGGCCGGATCCGCATCCCCATCGGCTCGTCGGGGTGCATCGTCAGCGACCCGCGGAGCTCGAAGGGCTCGTCGCGGACGTAGTCCAGTTCGTACTCCTGGGCGACGGTCCCGAGGATCAGCTTCGCCTCCAACAGCGAGAGGTGCTTGCCGATGCAGTGGCGCGGACCGCCCCCGAACGGGAAGTACGCGAACCGCGGGCGTTCGTTCCGGCGCTCGGGGAGCCAGCGGTCGGGGTCGAACGCCTCGGGGTTCCGATACCACCGCCCCGAGCGGTGGACGGCCCACTGGGACAGCATCAGCGCCGACCCCTTCGGGATCCGGTAGCCGCCCAGCCGGACGTCGACCTTCGGTTCGCGGAACAGCGCGTAGACGGGCGGATACAGCCGCATCGACTCCTGGAGCACGCGTTCGAGGTAGTCGAGCTCCCGCGCGTCGGCCGCCGTCGGCGGGTCGCCGCCGCAGACCGCCTCCAGTTCGTCGTGGACTCGCGCCGCCGCCTCGGGGTGTTCCGACAGGAGGTACCACGCGTAGGTCAGCGCCAGCGCCGTGGTGTCGTGGCCGGCGAGCAGCATCGTCATCAGCTCGTCGCGGAGCTGTTCGTCACTCTGCTCGCCGCGATCGCGCGCCCTGAGCAGGATCGACAGCAGGTCCATCGGCTGCCCCTCGTCGCCGACCGCCTCGGCCGCTGGGTCGACTGACGCGTCGCGTTCGGTCCCGCGGCGCTCGGCGACGAGGTCGTCGATGATCGCCTCAAGGGCCCGAACCGAGCGGTGGTACTCCCGGTTCTCTCGCGTCGGCGCCCACTCGGGGACGACGGCGCGGATCGGATCGGGCTCGAAGCGCCGGCCGAGCGGTTCGAGGTGCTCCTGAATCGTCTCGGTCTGGTCCTCGGAGAGTTGGGCGCCGAACATCGCCTCGACGATGACCCTGACGGTCACCCGCGCCATTTCCAACTGAATGTCGCGGACCTCGCCGGCCTCCCAGTCGTCGAGCATCTCGCGGGCGTTGCGGACGATCACCTCGCCCAGGCTGGCGACCCGCTGCGGGCTGAATGCCGGCTGGGCCAACTGCCGCTGTCTCTGCCAGGTCTCGCCCTCGCTCAGGAGGAGGCCGTCGCCGAGCAGCGTGCCGATGGCGTCGTTCTCGACGTCGGTCTTGCCGAACTTCGACGCCTCGGAGACGAGCACTCGCTCGATGTCCGCGGGGTTGGTGAGGAGGTACGTCTCAAGCGGGCCGAGGTCGAACCGGACGACGTCGCCGTAGGCCTCGGTGACGCTCGTGAGGAAGGCGAAGGGGTCGCGGGCGTACTGCCGGCTGTTGCCGAACACGGGCACGCCGGCGGGTCCCGGCGGCTGGGTTCGCATCGGAGGCATCGAGACCTAGTTGGCTTGCAGCGGTATGAGCCGTTCGGCCGTTTCCGGGCACCGTCTCGGGTTTCGTTCCTGTTTCCTCCTCGCAAACGCCCATCTCGCCTCAGGGCGCCGGCGGCTCCCCGTCGTAGGCGTCGAGGTCGGCGTAGAAGTTCAGCATCGCGAACTTCAGTTTCTCGGGGGCCACGTCGAGCAGTTCGGCCCGCTCTCCGGGCGGGAAGCTGTCGCGGACGCCGTACTTCCCCATGTCCGCGCTCCGCTGGGTGTAGCGCTTGTCTACGAGCAGTCGGACGCCGAAGTCCTCGGGCGAGCGGATCACGCGCCCGAGCGCCTGTCGGGTCTTCCGGATCGTCGGGATCTCGACCGCGTAGCGCCAGCCCGCCGACTCGCGGTCGTCGTAGGCGCGGTTATAGGCGTGTTGGATCGCTTCCATCCGCTCGGATAAGTGTGGATACGGCACGCCGACGACCGCGACGGTCCGGGCGTCGTCGCCGTCGAAGCTCACGCCCTCGGCGAGGGTGCCCCACAGCGAGGTGAACAGCGCGGCGTCGTCGCTCCCGACGAACTCCCGGCGGAGCGATTCCGTGTCGACGTCGGAGCCGTCGAGCAGGACTCGCGTCGTCACGTCTTCGCGCGACCGCAGGCGGTCGTGGTAGCGCTCGGCCTCGGCGTAGGAGGGAAAGAAGAAGAGCGCGTTCCCGGGCGTAAAGCGCGTCGCATCCGCCAGGACGTCGGCGACGGCCGACTGGGTCTCGGGGTCGTTCCGCTCGGAGCTGAAGAGCGCCGGTGCCTCGACCGCGAGCGTCCGGCGGCGCTCCTCGGGGTATTCGAGCCCGTAGGCCATCGTCGCCGGATCCGACAGGCCCAGGACGTCCTCGGCGACGTCGAACGGTCGGAGCGTCGCCGACATCAGGATGCTCGCGTGGACCTCCTCGAACAGCGCTTCGGTCACCTCGCGGGGGATGCAGGTGTACAGCTCCGCGCGGCCGTAGATCTCGTCGGTGCCGGCGTCGCGGCGCACCGAGCACATCGGGTGCTGTCCGAGCTTCGCGCCGTCGGCCATCCACGCGGCAATGAACTCCGCGGCCTGGAGGGTCTGGCACTCCGAGCGCGTCGTCGCCTCCCCCTCGCGGTAGGCCTCCTCGTACTCCCGGTCGAGCGCGCGGCCGAGCTGGAGCGCCAGGTCGACCTCCGCGTCGATGCCGCGACCTTCGTAGCGGTCCAGGAAGGAAAGCGTCAGGTCGTCCCGCCGATCTGCGTTGGCGATCGAGAGGTCGTACCAGTCGTCGCAGACCTGCTCGCGCTCGCCGAAGCCGAACGCGTCGTCGTAGGTCTCCCGCAGCGCGCCCAGGAACGCCGAGAGGACGTTCTCGGCGGGCGCCGCGCGGGAGTCGTCGGCGTCTTCCAGTTCCGCGAGCGCTTCTTCCAAGGTGTTCTCGGTCAGCGTCCGACTCGCGTGGTCTCTGGCGGCCGACTCGATGTTGTGGGCCTCGTCGAAGACGGTCACGACCTCCTCGGGCTCGCGGCCGAGCCAGCGGAAGAACTGCTCGCGGATGTTCGGATCCAAGAGGTGGTGGTAGTTGCAGACGACCAGATCGACCGCCTCCATCCCCTCCTTGAGGAGTTCGTACCCGCAGAGCTTCCGCTCGTGGGCGTACTCGTAGATCTCTTCGGGCGTTCGGACGTCGTCGAAGAGCCACTCGAAGAACTCGTCGTTCGACCCGGTGAGGTTGTTGTAGTAGTGCTCGCAGACGTTCCCGTCCCGGAGGTCTTCGAGCTCGGACTCGATCTCGTCGAGTTCGTCGGTGACGGCGCTTCTGGCCTCGCCGGCGCCGTCGGCCCCCTCGCGGATGCGGTCCAAGAGCGCCTCCGCCTGCTCTGAGAGCTCCGCCCGCTCTTCTTCCTTCTCGACGAGCGTCCGGGTGGTGTCGCGGAGGGTCTGACACTCCTGGTACTCGACGTCGATGTGGCACATCGAGGACTTGCCCTTGAACACCACGGCGCGGAGGGGCTCCTCGCGGGTGATCGCGCGGGCGTCCTCGACGAACTGCCGCATCTGCTGGTGGACGTTCGTCGTGATCACGACCGTCTTGTCGGTCCGCCGCGCGTAGTCGAGCGCGGGCACGAGCGCCGAGAGGGTCTTTCCCGTCCCGGGGGCGCCCTCAAGGAGGACGTCGCGCTCGTCGTCCAGCGCCGCGGCGATCTCTTCCATCGCCGAGCGCTGATTCGGGTACGGTTCCTCGTAGGGGAAGAACCGCTCGTACTCGCCGGTCGTGGACACGGTGACTCCTCCGCCCTCCTCGGATTAAAAGGCTCGGTCGACCTCTGAGGGCGATTCCGCGGGTCGCTCTCGGGCCTCAGGCGTCCAGCAGTTCGACGAGCAGGCCCTTCTGGGCGTGCAGGCGGTTCTCGGCCTGGTCCCAGACGAGCGCGCGGTCGGATTCGAGGACGTCGTGAGTGATCTCCTCACCGCGGTGGGCGGGCAGGCAGTGCATCACCTGCGCGTCGGAGTCCGAGAGCAGTTCCTCGTTCACCTGATAGCCCTCGAACGCCGCGAGCTTCTCCTCGCGTTGGTCCTCCTGGCCCATCGAGATCCACACGTCGGTGTAGACCACGTCGGCGTCGGCGACGGCCTCGGCGGGGTCGTCGACGACCGTCGGCGGATGACCGATCGCCTCGGCCTGGTCGAGCACGTCCTCGCTCATCCCGTAGCCGTCGGGCGTCGCGACCGTCAGGTCCAGGCCGACCATCGCCGCGCCGATCACGAACGACTGGCCGACGTTGTTGCCGTCGCCGACCCAGGCGGCCTGGACGTCCTCGAAGCCGCCGAAGGCCTCCTGGATCGTCAGGAGGTCCGCGAGCGTCTGGCACGGGTGGGCGTCGTCGGTGAGGCCGTTGACGACGGGGACGTCCGAGTACTCGGCGATCTCCAGGAGGTCCTCGTGGTCGAACAGCCGCGCCATCACGGCGTCGACGTACCGCGAGAGCACCCGCGAGGTGTCCGACAGCGGCTCGCCGTGGCCCAGTTGGATGTCGTCGGGGCCGAGGAAGATGGCGTGGCCGCCCAACTGCGTCATCCCGGTCTCGAAGGAGATTCTGGTTCGGGTACTGGGCTTCTCGAAGAGCATCCCCAGGGTGTGGTCCGGGAGTTCGGTGTCGTCCTCGCCGGCCTTGATCGCCGCGGCGCGGTCCAGCACCGCGTGCAGTTCGTCCGTCGCGAGGTCGTCGATGTCGAGGAAGTGGTCGGTTTCGAGCATCTCTCTCACTCCTGCAGGCGCTCGCAGACGTCCACGAGGACGTCGATCGAGCTGTCGTACTCCGCGAGGTCGAGGTGTTCGTTCGGGGCGTGATCCAGATCGGAGTCACCCGGGCCGTAGGTCGCCATCGGGCAGTCCCACGCGCCGGCGTAGATGTTCATGTCGCTGGTGCCGGTCTTCCTGAGCAGTCTCGGCTCGCCGCCGGCCCCGCGGATCGCGACGCGGAACGCGCGGCCGACCTCGGTGCGCGGGCTCGTCATCACGGGCGGGATGGGCTTTTCCCAGTGGACGCTTCCCCTGGTGAGTTCGCCCTCCGCGACCTCCCGGATGTCGTCGATGGTGAACTTCGGGGGCACGCGGAACTGGACGTCGACGGTCGCCTCGACCGCGAGGCCGTCCTCCGTCGGGCCGCCGTCGAAGCTCACGGGCTTTGTCGTCACCGTGTCGAAGACGCCGTCGGACTCGTCCTCGTCGAAGAAGTCCGCGACGCTGGACCACCAGTTCACCGCCGACTGGATGGCGTTGTCCTCGGGGCGCGAGGAGTGGCCGAGTTCGCTCGTCGAGACGTACGTGCCCGCGAGGAAGCCGCGGTACCCGAGGGTGATGCCGTCCCAGCCCGAGGGCTCGCCGTTGATCACCGCCTCGGGCGCCTCGCGGTCCTCGACGAGGTGCCACGCGCCGGTGGAACTGGTCTCCTCCTGGACGACGCCGACGAAGGAGACGCCTGTCTCGACGGCCGCGACGGCCATCGCCGCCAGCGGCCCGGTCGCGTCGACGGTCCCGCGACCCCAGAGCACGCCGTTTTCGATCCGCACGGGCACGTCGCCCGGCACGGTGTCGATGTGCGAGGTCAGGAGGACCGAGTCGTCGGCGGGCGCGCGCACGTTGCCGACCTCGTCGATCCACACCTCGCGGTCGTGGGCCTCGAAGAACGCCTTCAGCCGCTCGGCCGCGGCGGCCTCCTGGCCGGACGGCGAGGGGATCGAGACCAGATCCGCGAGCAGGGTCTGGGCCTCGTTCAGCCCCTCGGTGAGCCCCGGCTCGACGTCGAAGACGTCGTGGTCGGTCGCGGTGAACGCCGTGCCGCCGTCGCCCGCGACGTCGACGCTGTCGGGGTCGAACTCGACGAGCTCGGTCGGGTCGGCGTCCGTCGGATCGGATTCGGCCGCGGCCGGTTCGGCCTTCGACTCCATCTCGTCGAGGTCGTCGGGATCGAGTTCGAGGCTCATCCGAGCACCTCCACGAGCGAGTCGACGAACTGGTCGGCGTGGCTCTCGTCGATCGTGAGCGGCGGGAGCAGCCGGACGACCGTCCGGCCCGCCGGCAGCGCGAGCACCTGCTCGGAGAGCGCGAGGTTCTTCAGCACGCGGTTTGCCCCCCGCTTCACCTGGATCCCGATCATCAGGCCGACGCCGCGGACCTCCCTGACGGGGAGGTCGTGTTCGTCGACCGCAGCCTCGATCTCGCTCCGGAGGTACTCGCCGACGCGCGCGGCGTTGCCGGGCACGTCTTCGTCGACGATCGTCTCCAGGGTCGCGTTGGCCGCGGCGGCGACGACCGGCCCGCCGGAGAACGTCGAGCCGTGGTCGCCGGGCTCCTCGGCGATCCAGTCCTGCACGAGGGTCGCGCCGAGCGGGAGCCCGTTGGCGATCCCCTTCGCGGAGGTGAGGATGTCGGGCTCGACGCCGACGCCGACGCCCTCGCAGGCCCAGAGGTCGCCGGTCCGGCCGACGCCCGTCTGGATCTCGTCGAAGACGAGCGCCGCGCCCGCGTCCTCGGTCACCTCGCGGGCGCGTTCGAGATATTCCGCGGAGGCGGGATGGATCCCGCCCTCGCCCTGGATCGGCTCCAAGAAGAGCGCCGCCGTCTCCTCGTCGACCGCCTCGGCGAGGGCCTCGCTGTCGCCGTAGGGGACGAACTCCACGCCGCCGGCAAGCGGCTCGAACGGCGCCTTGTACTTGTCCTTCCAGGTCAAAGCGAGCGACCCCAGCGTCCGGCCGTGGAAGCCGCGCTTCGTCGCGACGATCTTCGAGCGCCCCGTCGCCGAGCGGGCGAACTTCATCGCCGCCTCGTTGGCCTCGGTCCCGGAGTTACAGAGCCAGACGTTGTCGGCGTCGCCCGGCCCCAGCGCGGCCAGTTTCTCGTAGAGGTCGGTCCGCGCTTCGACCGGGTAGGAGGCCTGCACGTAGGTCAGTTTCTCGGCCTGCGCCTGGACGGCCTCTGTCACCGCGGGGTGGGCGTGGCCGAGCGCGGCGACGGCGTAGGAGGCGCCGAAGTCGAGGTACTCGGTGCCGTCGGGGCTGTAGAGGTACGCGCCCTCGCCGGACTCGATCTGGATCGGCTTCTCGGAGAAGACGAAGCCGCCGCTCATCCGTCCACCTCCTCGCCGTCTGCGACCGCGCTCGCCTCGATGTGGGTGCCGGTCCCGCCGAGTGCGGCCAGGATCGGATCGTCGGCGTTCGCGTCCGCGACGATCACGGTCGTCGCCCCGCCGTCGAGCGCCTCTTTGGCTGCCATCACTTTCTTGGTCATAAACCCTTCCGCAGCGTCCTTTAGCGCGTCGAATTCCGCCGGGGTCGCGACCGACCCGATCAGCGTCGATTCGTCGTCGGGGTCGCGGTAGACGCCGGCGACGTCGGTGAGGACGACCAGTTCGGCCCCGAGCGCGCCCGCGACGGCCGCGGCGGCCCGGTCGGCGTCGGCGTTGACCGCGACGCCGTCGTCTGCCAGCATCGGCACGGTGACGACCGGCGTGTGGCCCTCTTTCAACAAGAGTTCGAGCAGGTCGGCGTTCACGTCGGTGATCTTCCCCGAGTGGTCGCCGCGCTTGATCTTCTTCTTGCCGTCCTCGATCACGCGCACCGCGGACTTCCGCGGGCCCGAAAGCAGGCCGCCGTCGACGCCCGAGAGACCGACGGCGTCGACGCCCGCGTTCCGCAGGGTGACGGTGAGGTCGGTGTTCAGTTTACCGGGCATCACCATCGTGAACACCTCCATCGTGCGCTCGTCGGTGAAGCGCCCGACGACGCCGCCGGGCGTCTCGACGTAGGTGGGCTCCTCGCCGAGTTCTTCGAGCGTGTCGTCGACGGCGGTCGAGCCGCCGTGGACGACGACGACCTCCCGTCCCTCGGCGACGAGGTCCGCGACGTCCTCGACCGCGCCCGCGGGATCGACCGCGCGGGCGCCGCCCACCTTCACGACGACCGGCGGCTTCCCGTCGCCGCGCTCGCCCCCGTCGGCTCGGACTCGCGGATCCGCGTCGTCCTCGGGCATCTGGCGCGCGGCGCGTGCGTCGTGTGGTGTGGTATCGTACGTCATCGTGAGGTGGAGTCGCGTGCGGTCAGGGCGCGCCGACGGGGTGGAGGCCGGCGAACTCCAGTCCCGCGGTCTCGTCGAGGCCGAGCGCGACGTTCGCGGCGTGGACGGCCTGTCCGGCCGAGCCCTTCATCATGTTGTCGATCGCCGAGAAGACGACCAGTCTCCGATTGCCGGGATCGACCTCGAAGCCGACCTCTCCAAAATTGGTCCCGGCGACGGCCTTCGGCTCGGGGTAGCGGTAGACGCCGCCCCCGCCGGCGACGGTCCGCATAAACGGCTCGTCGGCGTAGGCGTCGCGGTAGGCGCTCCAGAGGTCGCCCTTCGAGACCGGCCGATCGGGAAAGAGGTGGCAGGTCGCGCTCGCGCCGCGGGTCATATCGACCGCGTGGACGGTGAACGAGACCGATAATCCAAGAAACTCCTCGATCTCGGCCTCGTGGCGGTGGCCCGTCGGCGCGTAGGGGCGGACGATGCCCGAGCGCTCGGGGTGGCTGGAGGCGTCGCCGCCGCCGGCGCCGCCCTCCGAGGAGCCGACCTTCACGTCGACGACGGCCTGCTCGTCGCCTTCGAGGATCCCGGCATCGAACAATGGCTTCAGCCCCAGGATCGTCGCGGTGGCGTTGCAGCCGCCGGAGGCGATCAGGCTCGCGCCGGGGAGATTTTCTCTATTGATCTCGGGCAGCGCGTACTCGGCCTCCTCTAAGTACTCGGGACAGACGTGGCCGTCGTACCACTCGTCGTACTGTTCTTCGGTACTCAGGCGGAAGTCCGCCGAGAGGTCGACGACGGTGTCCGCGGCCTCCTGAAACCGGTCGATGTGCTCCATCGAGACGCCGTGGGGCGTCGCCGCGAACAGCACGTCCACGGATTCGAGGTCCTCGGGAGAGGTAAAGCGGAGGTCCATCTCCCGGAGGTTCGGGTGGACGTGGCCCACGGTCTTGCGCTCCTTCGATCTGCTCGTCGCCTGGACGACGTCGAAGTCGGGGTGCTGATAGAGGAGCCGCAGGAGCTCGCCGCCGGTGAAGCCCGAGCCGCCGACGACGGCGGCGGTGTAGTGCTCGCTCATACGCTCGCCTCGGTCTCCGTCGCCACCTTGTTTTCGATCCAGTCGACCACTTCGGCGGGGACGTCGACGTCGACGGCGTCGTTGAGCGCCTTGAATTCCACTGTGTGATTGACCTCGTGGACGGTGTAATCCTCGCCTGTCTCCATCAGGTCGACGCCGAGCAGACCGCCGCCGACGGCGTCGGACGCGTCGGCGACGAGTTCGCGGACGCGGTCGTCGACCTCGAAGGCCGCGACCTCGCCGCCCTTGGCGGCGTTGGTGAGCCAGTGATCCGACGAGCGCGTCATCGCGGCGACGGGCTCGCCGTCGACGGCCACGACGCGGATATCACGGCCGGGCTTCTCGACGAACTCCTGGACGTAGAACACCTTGTGCTGGTAGTGGCCCAGCGTCGCCTTGTGTTCGAGGATGGCCTCGGCGGCCGAGCGGGACTCGACCTTCGCCATCAGCCGCCCCCACGAGCCCACGACGGGCTTGATCACGCAGGGGTAGCCGAACTTCTCGATCGTCTCCAGGGCGCTGTCGGTCGTGAACGCGACCTCCGTGTTCGGCGTCGGGACGCCGGCGTCCTCCAGCGCTAAGCTGTTTTTCACCTTGTCGGCACAGACGTCGGCGGTCTCGGCCGAGTTGATGACGGGCACGTCGTAGGCGTCGAGGAACTGCGTGATGTAGACGCTCCGGCTCGTCGCCAGACAGCGGTCGACGACGACGTCCACGTCCGCGAAGACGTCGGGCGCTTCCGAGACGTTGAACTGCTCCTTCCGGACGTCGATCTTCTCGATCTCGTGGTCGCGGTCGCGGAGCTCCCCCAGGAGGAGCTTCTCGTCTTTCCGGATCCGGGAGTAGAGCAGCCCAACCTTCATCTCACTCGCCCCAGTCCTCTTCGAGTTCCGGGGCTTCTTCGAGCGTGATCGGGTCGACGGAGACGACTTCCAGTTCGGCGCCGGTCGCCGGGCTGTCGACGATCTCGCCGACCTCGACGTCGGCGGGGATCTCGATCTCCTCTCCGGTAAGCGGGTCTTCTGCGGTGACGGTTTCTGCCATACCCGTCGGTCGGCGTGGAAGCGACTTAAACCCATCGAAGTTATCGGATAAATTACCTGAACGGCGATACTACTAACGGCGTGAAACAGTCGATCAGTCCGCCCGTGTGAAATCTATGTCTGATTTCATATGTTATCGTCCCCGGGAGGGGGACCGTCGCGATCGACGCCCGCGCGGCGGGTCCGGCGGCCCCCGCGACGCGCGGCCGTCGGCGCGCGGCTCGGGTCGCGCGTCAGACATAGCCGGCCACCTCCGCCTCCAGCGTCGACGCCGCTTTGTCGAGCGCGTCGCGGCGCTCGGCGATCGCGGCCGAGTCCGCGGCGCGGCGCTCCTCGGCGGCGTCGAGCTGGCGGGCCACCGCCTCGGGGGCGGGGCCGCCGACGGAGTCCCGGCTCGTCACGCTCTCTCCGGGATCGAGCACGGCCTCGACATCCGCCCGGTCCACGTACTCGAAGAGGGAGTCGCCGAGTACGTCGGCTGCGACCTCGTCAAGTGTTGCGACGTCGGGTGTCTCGCCGCCGGCGCGCTCGGCCGCCTCGGCGAGCACCTCGTGGGCGGTGCGGAACGGCACGCCCGCCATCGCGAGCGCGTCGGCGACGCCGGTCGCCGTCGAGAAGCCCGCGCCCGCCTCCGCGGCGAGCGTCTCGACGGGCCAGTCGGCGGTCGCGACCGCGCCCGCGGCGACTGCCGTCGCCTCCGAGACGGCGTCGACGGTCTCCCAGGCGTGCGGCGTCGCGCGCTGGAGATCGCGGTTGTACGCCCGCGGCAGCCCCTTCAGCGTCGTCAGCAGGCCGGTCAGGTCGCCGACGGCGTCGCCCGCGACCGCGCGGACGAGTTCGAGCGTGTCGGGGTTGACCTTCTGCGGCATGATCGACGACGTCGAGGAGTAGTCGTCCGCGAGGTCGACGAAGCCCTTGTTCGCGAAGATCACCAGGTCCTCGGCGAGCCCCGACAGCGTTACCGCGTGCGTCGCGAGCGCGCTGGTCGCCTCTGCGAGGAAGTCCCTCCCCGCCGAGGCGTCCATCGAGTTCTCGACGATCCCGTCGAAGCCGAGCAGCGCCGCGGTCCGCTCCCTGTCGATATCGAACGGCGTCCCCGCGAACGCCGCCGCGCCGAGCGGCGAGCGGTTCGTCCGGTCGTAGGCGTCGAGCAGCCGCGCCGTGTCGCGGGCGACCGCGGACTCGTAGGAGAGGAGGAAGTGCGCGAGGGTCGTGGGCTGGGCCGGCTGGAGGTGTGTGTAGCCCGGCATCACGGTGTCGACGTGCTCCTCGGCGACCTCGACGAGCGCCTCGCGCAGCGCGACGGTGCCCTCGGCCGCGTCGAGCAGGTCCTCGCGCAGGCGGTGGCGGATGCAGGCGGCGACCTCGTCGTTGCGGCTCCGGGCGGTGTGCATCTTTCCGCCGTCCGGGCCGATGTGGTCGACGACGGCCGTCTCGATCGCCTCGTGGACGTCCTCGCCGTCGGGGAGCGCGCCGTGGCCCGCAGCCTCGACTTCCTCCAACGCGGCGAGGATCTCGCCCGCGACGTCGAATTCGATTATGCCCTGCTCGGCGAGCATCACCACGTGCGCGCGGTCGACCGCGAGGTCGGCTTGGAAGATGCGCTCGTCGGCCGCGAGGCTGGACAGAAATCCGCGGGCGGGGCCGCCGCTGAAGCGGTCCCGCCGGACCACGCTCGCGTCGTCCGGTCCCTCGCCCTCGGTCATCGTCGCTTACTCCCAGTCGCCTTCGTCGTCGCCTTCCGCGGCCTCGGTCGCGGCGTTGGCGAGGCGCGACTGGAAGCCGTGGTACTTCGCGACGCCCGTGGCGTCCTGCTGGGTGATGTCGCCGACGCCGGAGGTGTTGAACGAGGCGGCGTCCTCGGAGTAGACCGCGTAGCCGGACTCGCGGCCGACCGCGCGGGCCTGGCCGCCCTCGAACTTCACGGTCACGGTGCCGGTCACGCGCGACTGGGTCTCGTCGATGAAGCCCTCCAGCGCGCCGACGAGCGGGTGCTCGACGAGGCCCTCGTAGCCCTTCTGGGCCCACTCGTCGTCGATGGAGCGCTTGAAGTCGCGCTCGTCCTTCGTGAGCACCAGTTGCTCTAGGGCCTCGTGGGCGGTGAGAAGCGTCGTCGCCGCCGGGTGCTCGTAGTTCTCGCGGACCTTCAGCCCGAGCATCCGGTCTTCCATCATATCCGTGCGGCCGACGCCGTGCTTGCCCGCTTGGGCGTTCAGCTGCTCGATGAGTTCGACGGGTGAGAGCTCCTCGCCGTCGAGCGCGACGGGGTAGCCGTCCTCGAACTCGATCTCCACTAGTTCGGTCTCGGTGTTCGTCGCGGGGTCCTGGGTCCACTCGTAGATGTCCTCCGGCGGCACGTAGCTGGGGTCTTCCAGCTGGCCGCCCTCGACCGAGCGGCTCCAGAGGTTGGTGTCGATCGACCAGACACCGGAGTTGCCGGACTGGACGGGGAGATCGTGCTCTTCGGCGTACTCCTGTTCCCACTCGCGGGTGAGTTCCATCTCGCGGACGGGCGCGACGACGTCGAGGTCGGAGGCGCGCCAGACGACCTCGAAGCGGAGCTGGTCGTTGCCCTTGCCGGTGCAGCCGTGCGCGAGCGCGTCACAGCCCTCCTCCTCGGCGACTTCGAGGATGGCGTTCGCGATGACTGGCCGCGCCAGCGCGGTCCCGAGGGGGTAGCCCTGGTAGGTCGCGTTCGCGCGCACCGAGTCGAAGCAGAGCTCGGCGAACTCCTCTTTCGCGTCGACGACGTGCAGGTCCAGGCCGTGGGCGTCCGCCGTCTCCTGTGCCTCCTCGAACTCCGATTCGGGCTGGCCGACGTCGACCGTGACGCCGACGACCTCGTCGTAGCCGTACTCCTCCTGCAGGAGCGACACGCACACCGTGGTGTCGAGCCCGCCGGAGAACGCGAGTGCCACGCTTGTCATTATACCTCCGAATCAGTCGCTCTCGTGTATAAATTACACGGTTTAGAGTTCAGAAATTAAACCACAGCAATGCCTGTAACCGGACCGAAAAGACGCTTGTCGCTTCCGGGTCGGATCGACGGGACGTGGAAAGGAGAGGAGTGGTGGGCCTAGGCGGCCCGTCGTCGTCGGCGTCGCGCGCCGGCGTCGACGTCGGCGGCGATCGGCGCGTGGGGCGCCGAGACGGCCGTAGCGGCGGCTCTCGGGAGAACGCGAGCGAGCGTCCGAGAGCGCCCTGTCATCGTCGGTATACAGTTCAGCCGTCGCACTAAACGTTTTCGGGACGCGTCGGCGCCGACGCGGGCGTTCACGGGCCTCGGACCGCGAACCCGAGGTAGTAGATCCGCGGCTCGTCGCCGTCGGGGTCCGGCGGCGCGGTCGAGAGCGACGGCGCCGCGGCGGCGACCGCGAGCACCATCGCGTCGAGGACGTCGTCGCGGCCGACCGCGCTCCGCGGGTATCGCTCCAGCGCGTCCGCGTACGCCGCTTCCGCGCCCTCGACCGCGTCGCTCAGGAGCGCGCGCCGGAGCCGACGCCCGCGCTCGCCGGACTTCGCGTAGGCGATCGGCTGCCCGTTCAGCCCGGCGAAACAGAGCTCCGGGTGGGCCTCCCGGATCCGGCCGTCGTAGCCGTCGCCCGCGACCTCGGCGATCTCCCGGATCTCCTCCCGGATGTGAAACGCCTGCCGGGAGAGTCCGTAGCCCACGTCCGCGCGGTGGGCGTCGCTGGCGGCGTCGTAGTCGTCGCGCTCGACCGCGCGCTCGCTCGGCGGGTAGAAGACGGAGATGCCGCGACACCCCAGCAGGTCGCTTGCGACCTCGTCGCAGCGGCGTCGACTCCCCGCCGGCAGTCCGATCGGGATGTCGACGAGGATCCGCCCCTCGGGGTAGGCCTCGGCGACCGACGCGAACGACTCGTGCGTCTCGACGCGGAGGCCGTCGGCGTCGCGGACGCTCGCGACCCAGCCGGCGGGGCAGGCGTCGACGCCGACGGCGGGTCCATCGCTCATCGCGAGGCCCCGTCGACCGGCCGGATCCGGCCGACGATCGTCTCGACGACGTCCGAGCGCTGCATCAGGACCGTCCCGAGCCCGCTCATCACGAGCACGTAGCCCACCGCGAGCGCGGGGATCGTCTCCTGTAGGACCGGCGTCGACCCGCTCGCGGCCAGGGCGGCGATGACGAGCGAGAACTCCCCGCGGGGGACCAGCCCGACGCCGACCCGGAGCGAGCGCCGCTCGGAGAGCCCGTACGCCTGGCCCCCGAAGTAGCCCGAGAGGACCTTCGCGGGCGTCGTCAGGACGACCGCCGCGACGAGCGGGACGGCGACGGTCGCGAGCGTCAGCGGGTCGGTGCCGACGCCGATCCAGAAGAAGAAGACCGCCGCGAAGACGTCGCGGACCGGCGTGAGGAGCTGTTCGATCCGCTCGCGGTGGCCGCTCGTCGAGAAGCCCATCCCGACGAAGAAGGCCGCGACGGCCTCGCTCACGCCCAGCGCCAGCGCGACGCCGGCGACGGGGACGACGACCGCGAGCGTCCGGAGCACGAACGCCTCCGTCTCGGGGACGTCGAGCACGCGGGCGAAGAACGCCGTCCCGTACTGGACGGCGACGAGCAGCAGCCCCAGGAAGCCGAAGGCGATCGCCAGCGAGCGGGCGACGCCGCCCAGGCCGCCGGCGCCCCCGCCACCACCGAGGACGAGCGAGGTGACGACCGCGAGGTAGACCGCGATGAAGAGGTCCTCGAAGACCAGCGTGCCGAGGATCGGCTCGGCCTCCTCGTTGGCGATCCACCCGAGGTCGATGAGCGTCTTCGTGACGATCGCCGACGAGGAGATGTAGACGATGCCGCCGAGGAGCAGCGCCTCCACGACCGACCACCCGAGCGCGAGCCCCAGCGCGATCCCCAGCGGGAGATTGATCGCGACGTCGATCACGCCCGCGCGGGTGATCGCAGAGCGCGACGCCAACAGCCGATCGAGGCTGAACTCCAGCCCCAGAAAGAAGAGGAGCAGGACGATCCCGACCTCGGCCAGGACCGTGAGCAGTTCGCCGTTCGGGACGTACGGAACCCCGAGCCGACCGGCGACGAACGGCCCGGCGGCCATCCCGCCGACGACGTAGAGCGGGATGACAGAGAGGCCGATCCGGAGCGCGACGGCGCCGGCGACCGCGAGGACGACGAACAGTTCGCCGAGTTCGAGGAGTCCGGCGGCCATTATCCGCCGTCCGGGCCGTCGTCGCTCTCGGCGCCGTCTATCACTTGCGACTCGAACGCCTTGTAGGCCTCGCGGCTCCCGACGACGACGAGCGTGTCGCCCGCCTCGATCGTGGTGTCGCTGCCGGGAGACGGCATCACCGCGTCGCCGCGCTCGATGGCGACGACCGACGCGCCCGTCTCCTGTCGGAGGTCGGCCTCGCCGAGGGTCTGGCCCGCGACCGGCGAGTCGGCGTCGATTTCGACCCACTCCAAGAGCGTGTCGCCGCCGAGCAGCGTCTCGACGCTCTTCGACTCGACGGGCTGGAAGTACGCGCCTTCGAGGATCGTGCCCACCTGGCGCGCCAGGTCGTCGGGGAGCTCGAAGAGCTTCTCGGAGTCGGCGTCGGGGGTCGGCCGCTGGAACACCTCGCGCCGCCCCTCGTTGTGGGTCACGACGACGAGCTGTGAGCCGTCCGGCAGGTCGATCTCGTGCTTCTTTCCGACGCCAGGGAGGTCGCTCTCGTAGACGGTCACGCTCCCCGGTTCGGCCCTGCGGTACAAAAATCGCCCTGTGAGCGGCGCCGGGCCCGAGACCCTCATCCGACGACGGGCGCCGCGCCAGCGACCGCCAGCACGACCCCGCCCGCGACGGCCGCGACCGGCGGGATCGAGAGATTGTCGTCGACGACGTAGCCCGCGATGACGGGCTTGAAGCCGTCCGCGAGAGTGGCAGCGAGCGCGGCCGCGACCGACGCCGCGCCGCCGGCGACGGCGCCCGCGACGGGGACGAGGAACGGCGCCGACACGAGGAGACAGACCAGGAACATCGCGCCGAGCGTCTCGACGCGCTTTGCCTCGTCGGCCTCGCGCGTCGTGCCGAGCAGCCCCGAGATCGGGTCGCCGATCGTCAGCATCAGCGCCGCCGGCACGGCCAGGTGCGGCGCGAAGACGAGCGCGACGGCGGTGATGCTGAACATATACAGCGCGTAGCCCGCGACGTTCGTCTCCTCGTACGGGCGGGTGAGCCGGTCGTAGATCGCCCAGTCGAGGCCGACGAAGAGGCGAAGCGTCTCCAGGACGGCCGCGACCGCGGCGGCAAAGAGCATCAGCCGGCCGAACTGCGCCCACGTCACGACGCTGAAGACGTACAGCAGCACCAGTCCCGTCCCGCTCGCGTGGACGAGTCGCCGCTGCAGTTCGGCTGTCGAGACGCGGGCGAGCGCCATCGTTACCCGTCGGCGCCCGGCGCGACGAGCTCGTAGGCGTCGACCAGGTCGTCGAACGGCCGGTCGCCGCTCTCGACCGCCCGCAGTTCGTCGACGAGGTCCGAAACGGGGACGCGGACCTGCCGCGCGGTGTCGCGCTCGCGGATCGTGACGGTGTCGGGGCCGTCGCCTTCGAGCCCGTCGCGGTCGACGGTGACGCAGAACGGCGTGCCGACCTCGTCCTGGCGGCGGTAGCGGCGGCCGATGCTGCCGGAGTCGTCGTAGACGACGCTGAAGCCCGCGGTTCGAAGGTCGTCGACGATCCCCTCGGCGCGCTCGACGAGCCGCTCGACGTTCGAGACGAGCGGGAAGACGCCGACGTCGGTCGGCGCGACCTCCGGCGAGAGCGACAGGAAGCTCCGCGCCTCGCCGTCGACCTCGTCGCGCTCGTAGGCGTGCGCGAGCAGGGTGTACACCGTCCGGTCGACGCCGAACGACGGCTCGATCACGTGCGGCGTGATGTGCTCGCCGGAGACGGTCCGTTCTTCGATGCGGAAGTTCGCCACGTCGGCGTCGACCTCGTGGGTCTCGCCGTCGACCTCGACCTCGACGACGTCGCCCTCGAACGCCGAGGGATCGCGCTCGGCGAGGTCTTCGAGCGCCGCCTTCACGTCGCCGGCGGCGCCGCCGAACTCGGGGCCGAGGACGCTCATGTCGGGCTCGACGACGGCCTCTTCGACCTCCTTCGGCTCGTCGAACTGCCGGAAGATCGTGAACTCGTCGTCGCCGTACTCGTCGTGCTTCGAGAGGTCGTAATCGCCCCGGTAGGCGAAGCCGGCGATCTCGATCCAGTCGCCGTCGACCTCGCTCTCGGCGTCCCAGCAGTCCGCGGCGTAGTGGGCGCGCTCGCCGGGGAGGTGCTGGCGGAAGCGGAAGCGGTCCATATCCACGCCGATCCGCTCGTACCACTCCTGGGCGACGCCGAGGAAGTAGCCGACCCACGCGTCGCCGACGATGCCCTCCTCGACCGCCGCGCCGACCGTCGTCTCGACGTAGCCGCCGTCGTCTTGCTCCTGCTCGGTCGCGGGGTAGAGCGTCACCTCGACGTCTTTCACCGACTCCAGATCGGGCTCGTCGCGCTCGGGGTCGACGAACTGCTCCAGCTCCGCCTGGGTGAACTCCCGGGTGCGGACGATGCTCTTCCGCGGCGAGATCTCGTTCCGGTAGGCCCGCCCGATCTGGGTCACGCCGAACGGGAGGCTGTTGCGCGCGTACTCCTTGATCCGCGGGAACTCCACGAAGATGCCCTGAGCGGTCTCGGGCCGGAGGTACCCCGGCGTCGACGACCCGGGACCGATGTTCGTCTCGAACATCAGATTGAAGTCGTCGACCGGCTCGCCCGCGAGGTGCGCGCCGCAGGCGGGACACTGGATCTCGTGTTCTTCGATCAGGTCTTCGACCTCGGGGATGGGCAGCGTCTCGGCCTCCTCGATGCCCGTCTCGTCCTCGATGAGGTGGTCCGCGCGGTGGGACTCGCCGCACTGGGGACATTCCACGAGCATGTCGTCGAAGCCGTCGAGGTGGCCCGAGGCCTCGAAGACGGGCTCGGGCATGATCGTCGGCGCCTCGACCTCGAAGTTGCCCTCCTGGACGGTGAAGCGCTCGCGCCAGGCGTCCTCGACGTTCGACTTCAGCGACGCGCCCTGCGGCCCGAACGTGTAGAAGCCCGCCGCGCCGCCGTAGGCGCCGCTCGCGCCGAAGAAGTAGCCGCGGCGCTTGGCCAGTTCCGCGAGCCGTTCGCCCTCGGTTTCCTCCTGACTCATTCCAGCGCCTCCAGCAGGTCGATGTCGCGGACGATGCCGACGAGCTGGTCGCCCGTCACGAGCGGGATCTGCTCGATGTCTTCTGTGATCATCGCCTGGGCCACCTCGACGGCGGGCTTGCTCTTCGGGACGGTCACGAGGTCGCCGGACATGAACGTCGAGACGGGCTCGGCCGGGATCTCGACGTTCCGGGTCGGGATGTAGCGGTTGCCGACGGCCTTGATCCCCTCCCACATCCACTCGTCGTCCTGGCCGGCCACGGAGTCGCCGGTGTCGTCTTCGCCCTCGACGACGCGGGCGACCTCGATGATGTCGACCTCGGTGAGGATGCCGGCCATCGATCCCTCGTCGTCGAGACAGACCGCGTAGGGGACGTTCGCGTAGTAGAGCTCGCGCTCGGCGACCGGCAGCGGCGTCTCCGTGTAGGTCGTGTTGACGTCGCGGGTGGCGATCTCGCCGGCGGTGACGTCCAGGTCGACCTCTCCGCGCGCGATCGCGTGGACGACGTCGGTGACGGTGATGATGCCCTCAAGCACGCCGTCGACGACGGGGACGCGCCGCGTCCCGCTGTCGAACATCAGGCGCGCCGCCTCGACGACGCTCGCGTCGGCCGTGACGGTCGGGACGTCCCGCATCAGGACCGCGAGCTGGTCCTCGTCGGGGCGTTCGATCAGTTCCTCGCGGGAGACGAGCCCTCTGTACTCCTCGCCCTCGTCGGTCCGCTTGACGACCGGGACCGAAGAGAAGCCGCGCTCCTGGAGATACTCCAGCACGTCGTCGCGAGTCCCCGGGAGTTCTACGACCACCACGTCCTCGCGGGGAGTCATCGCGTCGGCAACGTTCATACGGCGCCTTACTGCGCCACACCTCTTGTACTCTTTGAAGCCCCGTTCGCTCCGCGTGTCGGCCCGTCGCCCCCGTTTCGCGGCGCGTCCGCCCGCCCCGAAGCGGTCTCGTGTCGCGTCGCCCTCGCCGCCGGCCGCCCGACCCGCGACCCGTCCCGCGTCTGGGAGCGATTGCCACGACATAGCATCTCACGGACTATTCCATATCAGAACGACGAATTTATCCGCGCAAAGCAAATCATTCGTGGGTAAGTACGATGGATTACCGCTCATCTGTGTCGTTACTCGCGACGAAATATACATATTCGTGTGATACTCGCGCCATCGATTCGACGGGTTTATGTATGGCTGAGACACATTCACAAACATGACGCCGAATGCGACGGCCGTGTCCGACGCGTCGCGCGCCGAGGTGATGGCCTCGGTGGACTCCACCCCCGCTCAGTCGGAGTTCATTATCGCGGACATCTCCCGCGACGATGCGTGGCTCTCGATGCGAGTATCGGAGGCGCCGTCGCTCGACGAGTGGGCCTGATCGGACGGTCCTGCTCATCCGGATCCGCATTCTTCGGTCGCGTCCCGCCGCGTAGCGACCGCGCTCGGGACCGTCCACAACGTTGAACACCGCCGACGGGCACGCTCTCCCCGTGGACAGACATCTCGCCCTCGGGCTCGCGGTCGGCGTCGCGGTCGGCGCGGCGCTCTACGTCCTGCTCGTGCCCGATTGGTTCGTCGCGGTCGGGACGGCGGCCGTCTACGCCGGGGCCGCGTACTTCGCCCTCGCCACCGACGCCTCCCTGCTCGGCGAGTGGCTCCGGTTCGACGACCGGGCCGACCGCCTCGGCCGCGCCGTGGGCCTGTTCGGCCTGAGCGTGAGCCCGCTCGCCTTCGCATCGTACTACGGCGGCCGGTCGGCCGCGTTCGCCCTCGTGGTCTGGTTTATGGGCGTGCTGGCCTTCCTGCTGTTGGCCGCGAAGGCGAGCGAGTCACGGTAGCGCCGCTCACAGCGCATCGAGCACCGCGTCGACGACGACGCCGGCGACTTCGATCCCGGCCGATTTCGCCCGATCGACGAGACCGGCGTCGTCATCGTCACCCTCTCCGGCGTCGCTCATCGTTCGCGTTCGGACCGGCACCGACGTACGCTTTCGGGTCCGCGCCGCGGTCGCGGACCCCCCCGCGACGCGCAGACACGTAGATTTTTGTCCGCGTCTCTCCACGGAACGGGTATGCAGTATCGCGAAGTCGAGTCGACTCGGGAGTTCCTCCTGCGACTCGAAACGGGGGCCGACTGGCGGACGGAGATCGAGGAGTTCGCCGACCTCGAAGACATCGACGCCGCGTGGTTCCAGGCGATGGGCGCCGTCCAGGACGCCGAGGTGTGGTTCTACGACCAGGACGACAAGGAGTACCGGTCTGTGACCTTCGACGAGCCCCTGGAAGTCGCGGCCTGCGTCGGCAACGTCGCCGACCTCGACGGCGAGACCTTCGCGCACACCCACGCCGTGCTCTCCCGCGAGAGCGGCCAGGCGCTCGCGGGCCACCTCAACGCCGCGACGGTGTTCGCCGGCGAGGTCCACCTCCGCGCGTTCGACGAACCGCTCGTCCGCGAGCACCACGAACCGACCGATCTGGACCTCTGGCTGTAATGCGGCCCGAGGACGAGCGGTACTTCGAGCGGATCGAATCCCGCCTCGACGAGGCGTTCGACCGCGCCGAGCGCGCGAAGGCGCAGGGCCGCGACCCCGAGCCCGAGGTCGAGATCCCGGTCGCGAAGGACATGGCCGACCGCGTGGAGAACATCCTCGGGATCGACGGCGTCGCCGAGCGCGTCCGCGAGCTCGAAGGCCAGATGTCCCGCGAGGAGGCCGCCCTCGAACTGGTCACCGACTTCGTCGAGGGCACCGTCGGCGACTACGAGGGCCGGGCCGGCAAGGTCGAGGGCGCGGTCCGGACCGCCGTGGCGCTCCTCACCGAGGGCGTCGTCGCCGCGCCCATCGAGGGGATCGACCGCGTCGAGATCTTGGAGAACGACGACGGCACGGAGTTCGTCAACGTCTACTACGCCGGGCCGATCCGCTCTGCGGGCGGGACCGCCCAGGCGCTCTCCGTCCTCGTCGCCGACTACGCCCGCTCGCTGCTCGACATCGACGAGTACAAGGCCCGCTCGGCGGAGATCGAGCGCTACGCCGAGGAGGTGGGCCTCTACGACAAGGAGACGGGGCTCCAGTACTCGCCGAAGGACAAGGAGACGAAGTTCATCGCCGAGCACATGCCGATTATGCTGGACGGCGAGGCCACCGGCGACGAGGAGGTCTCGGGCTTCCGGGACCTCGAACGCGTCGACACCAACTCCCCGCGCGGGGGGATGTGTCTCGTCCTCGCGGAGGGGATCGCGCTGAAGGCCCCGAAGATCCAGCGGTACACCCGCGGCCTCGACGAGGTCGACTGGCCGTGGCTTCAGGACCTCATCGACGGAACGATCGGAAAGGATGACGGCGGCGCCGACGCCGATGCGAAAGACGGAGGCGGAGATGAGGAGGCCGACGACTCGGCAGAGAGCGACGGCGACGGCGACGAGACCGAGGAGGGATCCGAGCGCGACGGCGACGCCCCCGACTCGGAGGACGACCGCCCCGCGGGCCCGCCGCGGCTCGACCCCTCCGAGAAGTACCTCCGGGACCTGATCGCCGGCCGGCCGGTCTTCGGCCACCCGAGCGCCGCGGGCGGCTTCCGCCTCCGCTACGGCCGCGCCCGCAACCACGGCTTCGCGACCGCGGGCGTCCACCCGGCGACGATGCACCTCGTCGACGATTTCCTCGCGACCGGCACGCAGATCAAGACCGAGCGGCCGGGCAAGGCCGCGGGCGTCATCCCCGTCGACTCCATCGAGGGGCCGACCGTCAGACTGGCGAACGGCGACGTCCGGCAGATCGACGACCCCGCGGAGGCGCTGGAAATCAGAAACGGCGTCGAGAAGATCATCGACCTCGGCGAGTACCTGGTCAACTACGGCGAGTTCGTCGAGAACAATCACCCGCTCGCGCCCGCCTCCTACGTCTACGAGTGGTGGGTCCAGGAGTTCGAAGACGCCGGCGCCCCGGTCCAGGCGCTCGCGGACGACCCCGGCGTCGACTTAGAACACCCGACGCCCGCGGAGGCGGTCGCGTGGGCGACCGACTACGACTGCCCGCTCCATCCGGACTACACCTACCTCTGGCACGACGTCTCGGTCGACGACTTCGCGGCGCTCGCGGACGCAGTCGACGCCGGCCGGGTCGTCGCCGCCGAGGCCGACGGCGGCGTCGTAGATCGCGCGCCCGGTGACGGCTCCGAGGCCGACCGCGCCGGCGCAGAGGGCGACCGGGGACGCGACGCCGACGCGCTCGTCCTCCCGCTCTCCGAGCGGGTCGCGAGCGCCCTGGAGCACCTGCTCGTCGAACACACCCGACGCGAGGAGACGATCGCGGTGCCGGAGTGGCGACTCTTGGTCCGCTCGCTCGGCTTCGACGTCGAGGGGGGAACGCTCGACCGCGACTGGACGCCCGAGGACCTCTCCGCGCGCGCTCACGAGTGGGACGACGGCGAGAGCGCGCTCGAAGCCGTCAACGAGGTCGCCCCGTTCGAGGTCCGGGAGCGCGCGCCGACCCGCATCGGCAACCGGATGGGCCGGCCCGAGAAGTCCGAGTCCCGCGACCTCTCGCCGGCGGTCCACACGCTCTTTCCGATCGGCGACGCCGGCGGCAGCCAGCGCGATGTCGGCGAGGCCGCGCGGTTCAGGGACGACCAGGGGCGCCGCGGCGTCGTCGACGTCCGCGTGGGCGACCGGCTCTGCCCGGAGTGCGACGCCCACACCTTCCGGACCCGCTGTCCGGAGTGCGACGCCCACACCGAGCCCCACTACGAGTGCGAGGAGTGCGGCCGCGTCGTCGAGCCCGACGAGTCCGGCCGCGTCTACTGCGACGGGTGCGAGCGCGAGGTCACGAGCGCCGAGTGGTTCTCGGTCGACGTCGGCGAGGAGTACCGCGACGCGCTCGAACAGGTGGGCGAGCGCGAGTCCGCCTACGACATCCTGAAGGGCGTCCAGGGACTCACCTCGGCGGACAAGACGCCCGAGCCGATGGCCAAGGGCGTCCTCCGGGCGAAGAACGGCGTCACCTCGTTCAAGGACGGGACGGTCCGCTACGATATGACGGACCTGCCGGTCACGGCGGTCCGGCCCTCGGAACTGGACGTCACGGCCGAGGACTTCCGCGAGCTCGGTTACGAGACCGACATCGACGGCGAGCCTCTGGAGTTCGACGACCAGCTGGTCGAACTCAAAGTCCAGGACATCGTCCTCTCGGACGGCGCGGCAGAGCATATGCTCAAGACCGCCGACTTCGTCGACGACCTCCTGGAAAACTTCTACGACCTGCCGCCGTTCTACGAGGTCGACGAGCGCGAGGACCTCGTCGGCGAACTCGTCTTCGGGATGGCGCCGCACACTTCTGCTGCCGTTGTCGGCCGCGTCGTCGGCTTCACCTCCGCGGCCGTCGGATACGCGCATCCGTACTTTCACGCCGCCAAGCGTCGGAACTGTTTCCACCCCGAGACGAAGGTGTGGTACCGAGACGAGGCCGACGAGTGGCACCACGAGCCGATTCGCGATCTCGTAGAGCCGCGACTCGACGACCCCGACGAGGACGACTTCGGAACGCTCGTCCAGGAACTCGACGGCGACGTGTACGTCCCGTCGATAACCGAAGACGGCGAGGAGGTCCTGAAACCGGTCGAAGCGGTCTCGAAACACATCGCGCCGGAGCATCTCGTACGCGTGGAGACGCGGAGCGGGCGGGAGATCACCGTCACTCCGGATCATCGGCTCTGTCGGTGGAACAGAGGGATTGAGAAGGTCGAGGTGACGGAGATGGACGCTGGTGACAATCTCGCTGTTCCGGGAGATCCACCGATCGATGACATCACGGCCACTGACGCGCTGGAGCAAGCGCACGCCGACGGCGGACGGAGTTCGGATACGATTGTGACGATTGAGTACGTCGAAAGCGATATTGATCATACCTATTGTCTCACCGTCCAGGATACGCACACACTATTGACAAATAGATTATATGCCGGTCAATGCGACGGAGACGAAGATTGCGTGATGCTGCTGATGGACGGCCTCCTGAACTTCTCGAAGTCCTACCTCCCCGACAAGCGCGGCGGTCAGATGGACGCGCCCCTGGTGATGTCCTCGCGGATCGACCCCAGCGAGATCGACGACGAGGCGCACAACATGGACATCGTCCGGCAGTACCCCCTCGAATTCTACGAGGCCACCCGCGAGATGGCCGACCCCGGCGCCGTCGAGGACGCCATAAAACTCGGCGAGGACACCCTCGGCACCGACGACGAGTACCGCGGCTTCGACCACACCCACGACACCTCCGACATCGCCCTCGGCCCGGACCTCTCGGCGTACAAGACGCTCGGGTCGATGATGGACAAGATGGACGCCCAGCTCGAACTCTCGCGCAAACTGCGGGCCGTCAACGAGACCGACGTCGCAGAGCGCGTCATCGAGTACCACTTCCTCCCGGACCTGATCGGGAACCTCCGCGCCTTCTCCCGCCAGGAGACCCGGTGTCTCGACTGCGGCGAGAAGTACCGGCGAATGCCGCTCACCGGCGAGTGCCGGGAGTGCGGCGGCCGGGTGAATCTGACGGTCCACCGCGGGTCCGTCAACAAGTACATAGACACCGCCATCCACGTCGCCGAGGAGTTCGGCTGCCGCGAGTACACGAAACAGCGGCTCGAAGTCCTGGAGCGGTCCCTCGAGTCCGTCTTCGAGAACGACAAGAACAAACAGTCCGGCATCGCGGACTTTATGTGATTCGAGGCTGCGATCCGACGGGATCGACGCGTGATTCTCCGAATTGAAGCTCGGACGTGAAGTATTATGCCGGATCGGGGGTTGTTTCCGGCAATGACCAGCGAACCGGATATCGAGGTTCTCTACGTCAACGACGACGAGCCGCAGTTGGAGCTCCTGCGCACGCAGCTGACCGACGAGAGCGATCGCCTGCACGTCCGGACGGCCGCGACCCCCGACCGCGGGTGGGAGATCTTCGCCGACGGCCGGAGCGACGCCGACGCCGACATCGACTGCATTCTCTGCGATTATCATATGCCGGCGCAGACCGGCGTCGAGTTCCTCAGGCGGGTCCGAGAAGTCGACCCCGACGTCCCCTTCCTGCTGTTTACGAACACCGGCGACGAGACGGTCGCGAGTCGGGCCATCGAGGCGGGCGTCACCGACTACGTGATCCAAGAGACAGTCGAGAATCAGGCGCCGCTGCTCGTCCAGAAGATCGTCACGTACGTCGAGCACCGGCGGAGCCAACAGGAGATCGAGCGGACGAACGATCGGCTGCGCGAGATCGTCTCGGTCACAGACCAGGTGCTGTGGGTGTTCGCGCCGGACTGGTCGGAGCTGCGGTTTATCAACGACAGACACGAACCGCTGTTCGGCCAGCCGACCTCGGAGCTCCGCGCCGACCCCACGTCGTTCCTCGAACGCATCCACGACGGCGACAGGGCGCGCGTCGAACAGGCGATGCGTCGCGCCTCCGAGGGCGAGCCCCAGCTCGTCGAGTACCGGGTCGACAAGTCCGAGGCGGTCCAGCTGTGGGTCGAATCCCGGTGTAAGCCCGTCCTCGACGACGACGGCACCGTCGTCTCGCTCGTCGGGCTGACCCGCGATATCTCCGATCGAAAGGTGTACCAACAGGACCTACTGGAGACGATCGAGCAGCTCGAAGAGTTCGCGTCGACGGTCGCCCACGACCTCCGAAACCCCCTGAATATCGCGAACGGGAACATCCGACTCGCGGCCAAGGAACAGGAGAGCGAGCGGCTCGACACGGCGCTGGACGCCATCACTCGGATGGACACGCTCATCGACGAGATCCTCGCGCTGGCGAAAGAGGGCGATACGATCGGCGATCGACAGCCGGCGGCGTTCGAAGAGCTGATGCGAGAGAGCTACGACAACGTCCGGGCGACCGGGAGTTCGCTCGAAATCACCGGCAGCGTCTCGCTCGAATGCGACCCGACGCGCCTCACCGAGGCGTTCGAGAACCTCGTCCGGAACGCGGTCGAACACGGAGGCAGCGACGTGGCGATCACCGCCGGCGTGCTCGACGGCGGCGGCGTGTTCATCGAAGACGACGGTCCCGGCATCCCGCCGGAACACCGCGAACACGTCTTCGATCGGGGGTACACGACGAGCAAGGACGGAAGCGGGTTCGGCCTCGCGATCGTCGATCGGATCGTCACCGGCCACGGCTGGGACCTCGACGTCGGCGAGAGCGCCAGCGGCGGCGCCCGATTCGAGATCCAGACCGCCGACGCTTGAGTCCGAGGGGTGGTCGCGGTCGCGATCGCAACAGCGTCACGGCGCCGCGGTGACCGTCACTCCAAGTATCCGAGGTCCCGCAGGCGCTCTTGGGCCTCGTCGTCCATCTCCTCGACGGTGTCGTCGGTGACGTCGTCGTCGAGCGCGTCGGTCCAGGCGCCGCCGACCGCCGACTCGAAGTCCGCGAGCGCCGCCTCGGTCGCCTCGACCTCCGGGTCACCCTCGCCCGCGACGTTGTCCGTCTCGCCGGGGTCCGAATCGAGCCGGTAGGCCTCGTCGTCGATCCGGTCGATCCGGACGTACTTCGCGTCGGTCCGGCGCGCGGCGCGCATCCGCGAGTAGAACCGGGAGTCCTCGGGGAGCGTGATCCCCGCGTCGGCGGCCTTCTCCTCCAACTGCTTGAGCTCGACGACGGGCCGAGAGTACTCGATGAAGGCGTCCACGCCGTCGCCGCGCTGTCCCGGGTCGCGGGCGTCGTCGTCGACGCGGCCGAACTCGCGATACGACTCGGAGAGGAGCGAACGCGTGCGGTCGAGCGGGACTGCCGTCTCGCCCGCCGCGGCGGGCGTTCCGCCCTCGACGTCGAGGGCGTCGAGGACGGTGTGGTACAGGTCGACGAGCTCGACCTGGTCGGCGCGGCGCTCCGCCTCCAGCTCGGGGTGTTTGACAAGCAGCGGGACGTTCACGAGCGGATCGTACAGGCAGAACTCGTGGCCGTAGAGGTCGTGTTCGCCGTGAAGTTCGCCGTGGTCGGCACAGACGACGACCATCGTCTCGTCCCACTTGCCCTCCGACCGCAGCCAGTCGAACAGCCGCCCCAGTTGGTCGTCGATGTGGGCGATCTCGGCGTCGTAGAGGCTCCGGATGTCCTCCCACTCCTCGTCGCCGATGTCGCGGGCGCCGGAGTTGTACTCCTTGGAGTTCTGACACACCTCGGTCGAGTCGACGCCGGGGGCGAACTCCCGGGCGAACTCCTCGGGCGGGTGGTACGGCAGGTGGGCGTCCATCAGATTGATGAACGCGAACGCGCGGTCGCTGTCGTCGAGGAACTCCATCGTCCGGTCGACGAGGGCGGGCGTCTTCGAGTCGGCGCCCTCGCCGCCGGCGAAGTACTCGTGGGCGGTGTTGCCGAGGCTGACGAGCTTGTCCGCGATCGCCCGGAGCGCGTCGTTGTCGTTCATCGTCTTCCACGCGCGGGCGAGCGGGCCCGAGAGGAAGTCGCCGGGCATCACCTCGAAGAAGTTGTCCTGGTCGTCGAAGCCGTCGGTGAGGTGGGTGTACGGCGTGATCCAGGCGTTCGAGGAGTAGCAGGCGGTGTCGTAGCCCGCATCCGAGAGCGTCTCCGCGAGCGTGGTCGCGCCCTCCAGGTAGGGGTTCTCCTGGTCGGCGCCGTGCTGGGAGGGGTACATTCCGGTGAAGAGCGACGCGTGGACCGGGAGCGTCCACGGCGCCGGCGCGACGGCCTGCTCGAAGACGGTGGCCTCCTCGGCGAAGGCGTCGAGCGTCGGCGTCGTCGGCCGGTCGTACCCGTAGGGGGTGAGGCGGTCCTTCCGGACCGTGTCCATCACCACGAAGAGGACGTTATCCGGCGATTCGGCACTCATACCCACCTCTCACAGCGTCGGCGTCAAAGAGTCACCGGTCCGGTGTCGCCAGGGGTGTCGGAGTCGATCGAATTCGGTCCGAGTCCGCATCTGATCGCTGATTGCTGACCACCGACTGGCGCAAATCGACGCGAAGCGTTAGAACGGGGCCTGCGGGCCTTCGTCGCTGTCGCGCTCTTCGCCCTCGGTCTCGCCGGGGAAGGACGGCGACATCCCGCCGCCGTCGTGGCCGCCACCGCCCATTCCGGTCTCGGCGTGGACCGTCTCGATCTCGGGGATCTCCTTGACCATCCGGCTCTTGATCGCCTGGATCGTCATCGGGGAGATGCCACAGCCCGAACACGCGCCGCCGAGCATCACCGTGACCTCGCCCTTCTCGCGGTCGATGTGCTGGATCGCGGCCGAACCGCCGTGCATCTGGATCTGCGGGAAGTTCCGGCGCAGGAAGTTCGTGACGCGCTCCTTCAGGTCGTCGTCGCCGCCCGTAGCGTCCGTACTCATACCTACGCGTTCGGCACCGACGGGCTTAGGCCTTTGGTTCGATACCCTCACGGGGCTCGATCCGCCGACGGCGTCCGGCAGTTCGCGGGCGTGCGGCTGTCGGGGCGGCCTCAGAAAAATGGTGGTCGGAGTCGGTTCCGGAGTCCGCTCTCGGGCTGACGCCCGGGATCCGGCTTAGATGACGCGGTTCTGGAGGTAGTCGAGGTGCTTCGCGTTGTAGACGATCTTGACTTCCTCGGCCGCGGGCGACCCGATGCAGGTCAGGCGGACGTTCTTCTCGGAGACCTCCTCGTCGGAGAGGATCTGCTGCATGTCCATATCGATCTCGCCCTCCTTGAGGATCGACGCGCAGTTCGCACAGGCGCCTGCACGGCACGAGAACGGCCAGTCGTAGCCCTGAGCCTCGGCGGCTTCCAGGATGTACTCGCCCTGATTGACCTCGAGCGTGCCGTGGTCCTCGTCGTCCAGGTCGGCGTCGGCCGCCTTCTCGAAGAGGTCGTCGTCGTCCATATCCCAGCCCTGATCGTCCAGCACTTCGTAGTTGAGGTATTCTACGGTAGGCATCTCACCAGCCGGTTTGTATGCCACCCCATTAGACTTTGCTGTTCGATCCAGAACTGCTCTTCGACCGTATTACCGCTTCAGCGAAACGAACGTGGGGTTTTGGGCGATCGAGAAACCGATCCGGGAAGCGACCGGATCGCCGGACGCTACAGCGGCACGGTCGCAAAGAGCGCATACGACGCCGCGGCCGAGAGGCTCGGCGTGAGGAGCCAAAAGAAGATGACCCGGCCGGTGGTCCCCGGGTCGAACAGGTCCGTTCCGGCGAGGTCCGCCGACGACTCCTCGCCCATCCGCGGCACCTCGTCGGCGGTCTCGGTCGTCAGCGCGTCGACGGACATCGCGGGCGTGTCGCCGCTGAGCGCCTCGCCGAGCGTCACCGTGCGGGTGGCCCGCCCCCAGCCGAGCCCGACGATGCACATCGTCGCCGACACCGCGAGGCTCGCCGGGATGCCGAGGTACGACAGCATCGCGATCAGCGACGCCGACACCGTCTCGACGACGAGCGCCGCGAGGATCGGCAGTTCGGTGAGGTCGTTGCCAACGGTGTCGAGCGTCCGCCGGGCGATGGTGAACGCGCCCAGTCCGATCGCGCCCGCCGCCAGGAAGATCCCGTTGTTCATCGACACTGCGCCGTTGCCGACGAGCGGCGCGACCGCGTTGGCGGCGTTCGACGCGCCCGCCGAATAGGCCATGTAGCAGGCGATCACGACCACGAGAGTGACGCTGCCGAGTTCGCGTGGCGTCGTGTTCGGCCCGAGCCGGGGCCGCGGGATCGCGCCGCTCCGGTCGACTTCGAGGACCGCCCCCGGCGAGCGATCGAGCTTCAGTTTGGCGTCGAGGTAGGGGTAGACGTACCGGCCGATCACCGCGCAGATCCAGAAGGCGATCACGGGCGCGACGATCCACCAGGAGATGATCTCGAGCATCACGCCCTCGTCGAGCGTGCCCGAGGCGACCCCGAGTCCGGCGATGGCGCCGACCGCCGTCATCGACGTCGAGGCGGGGACGCCGAAGGTGTTCGAGATCAAGAGCGCGAGGCCGACGAAGAAGAGGACGGCCACGCTTGCGGCCAGCGTGAACTCGCTTTCGGGGACGATCCGGCCGCCCATCGTCTCGATGACCTCGCGGCCCGCCGTCCACGCCCCGAGCAGCGCGAACGCCGTCATCAGCGCGGCCGCGCCGAGCTTCGAGACGAGGCCGCTCCCGACCGCGGGGCCGAACGCGACCCCCGTCGATGAGCCGCCGATGTTGAACCCGACGAACATCGCGACCAGGAGCCCGACGATGAGGAGTGCTTCGACCACACTCCCCGTTCAGGACAGGGGAGGAAAAACGTCACCATCGCACGGCCGGCGCGCCCGTCGCTCACGCGCCCGAGCCGGCTCGCCGATCAGTTCGTCGCGCGCTCGATCGCCTGATCGAGGTCGGCGATGATGTCGTCGACGTCCTCGATGCCGACCGACAGGCGGACCATATCCGGCGTCACGCCCGCGGCGCGCTGTTCCTCCTCTGTGAGCTGCTGGTGGGTCGTCGAGGCGGGGTGGATCACGAGCGTCTTCGCGTCGCCGACGTTCGCCAGGAGCGAGGCGAGTTCGACGTTGTCGACGGTGTCGCGGGCGGCGTCGTAGCCGGCCTCCAGGCCGAAGGTGATCATCCCGCCGTAGCCGCCCTCCAGATATTCGGAGGCCTCCTCGTGGGTCTCGTGGCTCTCCAGGCCGGGATAGTTGATCCAGGAGACCTCGTCGTGGTCCTCCAGGTACTCCGCGACGGCCATCGCGTTCTCGCAGTGGCGCTCCATCCGCATCGGCAGCGACTCCAGTTTCTCTAAGGTGTTCCAGGCGTCGAACGGCGACTGGGCGTTGCCGAGGTCGCGCAGGCCGCGGGCGATGGCGGCGTAGGTGAACGCCGCGTCGCCGAAGCGCTCGGCGAAGTTGACGCCGTGGTAGGCGGGGTTGGGGGCGCCGATCTCGGGGTACTTCTCGGCGTGTTCGGCCCACGGGAACGACCCGCCGTCGACGAGGACCCCGCCGATCGTCGTGCCGGCGCCGTGGATCCACTTCGTCGTGGAGTTCCACACGAGGTCGGCGCCGTGCTCGATCGGCCGGCAGAGGTACGGCGTCGCGAAGGTGTTGTCGACGAACAGCGGGACGTCGTTGTCGTGGGCGATGTCGGCGATCCGCTCGATGTCCGGCGTGACCAGCGCGGGGTTGCCGATCGTCTCCAGGTGGACGTAGGCGGTGTCCTCGTCTATCGCCTCCTCGTAGGCCTCGTAGTCGAGGGTGTCGACGAAGCGCGTCGTGATCCCGCGGCGCTCGACGGTGTGGGTGAAGTACGTGTAGGTGCCCCCGTAGAGCGACGACGCCGTCACGATGTTGTCGCCGGCGCTCGCGAGCAGGAACGTCGCCAGGTCGAGCGAGGCCATCCCCGAGGCCGTCGCCGCGGCGCCGATGCCCCCTTCGAGCGACGCCAGGCGCTCCTGGAGCGTCGCGACCGTCGGATTCATGAGCCGGCTGTAGATGAACCCCTCCTTCTCCAGGGCGAACTGCCCCGCGGCGTCCTCGGCGTCGTCGAAGACGTACGAGGTGGTCTGGTAGATCGGCTGTGCCCGCGCGCCGGTGGCCGGATCGGGCTCCTGTCCCGCGTGGAGGCTTCGCGTCCCGAACCCGAGTGGCTGCTCTTCGTCGTCTGCCATAGGCTGCCCTTCTCGGAGCGGCGGCCTAACCGACGTGACGTGAGCAAATTCCGCCGGTATCTACGACGCCGTCCGCGGATCCGGCGTCACGGTCTCACGCCGGGCTCCCCTCGATCGAGGCGCCCGCGAGGAGCGTCGCCGCGGCGACGACGCCCACGCCGAGGACGGTCTGTGACGAATCGGTCCCGACGGCGAGGAGCGCGACGACCGCGACGAGGACCAGTCCGCCGACGGAGACCGCGAGCGGGCGCCCGCGGTCGACGACGACGGCGAGGCCCGCCGCGAGGAAGCCGAGGCCGGCGAGTCCCCCGGCGACGACGAGGTTCGCGACCGCGCCGCGAGCGAGCGGGGCCACGCCGGGTGCGCCGGCGATCGGCACGAGCAAGCCGCCGTACGCGAGGGCGGCGCCCGCGGCGGCGACGAGGAGGCCGACGAGCCGCGCGAGGAGTTCGGCAGGAGTCACAGGCGTCCGGACGGCGCGGACCGAAAAGTGCGTTCGGGTTCCGACAGCCCGTCGACTGCGCCGCGCCTACTGACTGAACAGCGACGCGTGGACGGGCGCGAAGTCGCCGCCGGGCCCCGAATCGGCGTCGGCGTCGGTGTCGTGGACCGCGCGGCCCTCGACGCCCGAATCGAGGAAGTCCCGGAGCGGCGGCCCGACCTTCTCGGGCTCGACGAGGAACGCGTCGTGGCCGTGGTCCGACTCGATGACGTGGTGAGCCACCGGCGCGCCCGCCTCCCGGAACGCCGCCGCGAGCGTCTCCGACTGCTCGGTCGTGAAGTGCCAGTCACCCGTAAAGGAGAGCAACAGGGCCTCGCCCTCGAAGGCGGCGACGGCCTGGGCGTCGTCCTCGTAGCCCTCCGCGAGGTCGTAGTCGTCCATCGCGCGGGTGAGATAGAGGTAGGAGTTGGCGTCGAAGCGGTCGACGAACTTCTCGGCCTGGTAGTCGAGGTACGACTCCACGTCGCGGTACGGGAAGAACGCCGCCGCGGGGTCCGAGGGGAAGGAGTCGCGGCGGGCGTCTCGCCCCGCTGCGCGCCGGCCGAACTTCCCCTCCATCGACGCCTTCGAGAGGTACATCACGTGGCCGATCTGCCGGGCGAGCGCGAGGCCGTCTGTCGGTGCCTCGTCCCGGTCGTAGTACTCGCCGCCGTTCCAGTGCGGATCGGTCGTGATCGCCCGCCGCGCGATGGCGTCGAGCGCGAGGCACTGCGCGTCGAGACGTGCCGCGGCCGCGACCGAGACGACGTACCGGGCGTCGTCGGGGTAGCGCTTCGCCCAGTCGAGGGCGTTCATCCCGCCGACGCTGCCGCCGACGACCGCGTGGAGGCGGCCGACGCCGAGTTCGTCCAGCAGCAGGCGCTGGGAGCGCGTCCAGTCGGCGACCGTCACGGGCGGGAAGTCGGTGCCGTAGACCTCGCCCTCGGGGTCCTCGGATGCCGGCCCCGTGGTGCCGTAACACGACCCGGGGACGTTCGCGCAGACGACGTAGTAGTCGTTCGTGTCGATCGCCTTCCCGGGGCCGACGATGTCGTTCCACCACGCGCGGGCCTGGCCGGTCGTCTCCGAGCCGTAGCCCGCGACGTTCTGGCTGCCGGTGAGGGCGTGGCAGATCAGGACCGCGTTGTCGCCGTCGAACTCCCCGTAGGTCTCGTAGGCGACTTCGAGGTTCTCGATCTCGTCGCCGGAGGCGAAGTCGAACCGCCCGAGGTCGACGGTCCCGCTGTCTGTCTTCATTCGCTGTCTCCCCCCTTCGCGTCGCCGCCCGAAACCCTTTGGGTCGCCGCGCTGATCGCGCGGTCCAGGTCGGCGATGACGTCCGCCTCGTCCTCGATGCCGACCGACAGGCGGACCATCTCGGGGCTGAGTCCTGCGGCGCGCTGTTCCTCCTCGCTCAACTGGGCGTGGGTCGTCGAGGCGGGGTGGATCACGAGCGTCTTCGCGTCGCCGATGTTCGCGAGGAACGAGGCGAGGTCGGTCTCCTCGCAGGTCCGCTTCGCCGCCTCGAAGCCCGCGGCGAGCCCGAAGGTGACCATCCCGCCGTACTCGCTTCTGCTCTCCTCGTCCGAACCGAGGTACCGCGTCGCGTTCGCGTGGGTCGGGTGCTCCTCGAAGCCCGGATACGACACCCACGCGACGTCCTCGTGGTCCCGGAGGAACTCCGCGACCGCACGGGCGTTCTCGCAGTGGCGCTGCATCCTGAGCGGCAGGGTCTCCAGGCCCTGGATCGTCTGCCAGGCGTCGAAGGGCGACTGCTGATTGCCGAGGGTCCGGAGCGCACGCTGGCGGACCGCGTTGGCGAAGGCGGCCTCGCCGTAGCGCTCGACGAAGTCGATGCCGAACGCGGGGTTCTCGCCCGAGAGTTCGTCGTAGTCGGCGTGTTCCCAGGGGAAGGTCCCGCCGTCGACGAGGATTCCCCCCACTGTGGTTCCCGACCCGTGGATCCACTTCGTCGTCGACTCCCAGACGATATCGGCGCCGTGTTCCAGCGGGCGACAGAGGTACGGCGTCGCGAAGGTGTTGTCGACGACGAGGGGCGCCGCGTTCGCGTGTGCGATGTCGGCGAGGCGCTCGAAGTCGGGCGTCTTCAGCGATGGATTCGCGATCGTCTCAACGTGGACGAAGGCGGTGTCCTCGTCGATCCGGTCCGCAAAGGCGTCGTAGTCGAGGGTGTCGACGACCCGGATCTCGACGCCGCGGCGGGTCGCCATCTTCGTGAGGTAGGTCGCGGTGCCGCCGTACATGTCCGAGGAGGCGACGACGTTGTCGCCCGCGCTCGCGAGGACGCTCGTCGCGGAGTCGAGCGCGGCCATCCCCGAGGCGGTGGCGACGGCGGCGACGCCGCCCTCCAGCGCCGCGAGGCGCTCTTCGAGGATGCGAGTCGTGGGATTGGAGATCCGCGAGTAGACGTCGCCGTCGGCCTCCAGCGCGTAGAGGTCCGCCGCGTGATCGGCGTCCCCGAAGGCGTAGGAGGTCGTCTGGTAGATCGGCGGCGCGCGAGCGCCCGTCGTCTCGTCCGGCTCTTGGCCGGCGTGGAGACTCCGGGTGTGGAACCCATCGACCATACTATGTACATTACGCATATTCGTTCGGAGGCTTATAACCGTCGGTTACGGCCGAGTCGACGGGGTACCCGACGGTCGCACGGCTGGCGGGAGTACGTCGAACGAGAAGGTCGAGGGTCGAGGCGGATCGGCGCTCAGTCGTCGGCGGACGCGGCCTCGGTCAGGTCCAGTTCCTCGCGCGCGGCCGCGACACCGGCGTCGACGTCGACGTCCACGCCCGCGTCGGCCATCGCCTCGCCGACGGTCCGGACGCCCCGGAGGATGGCCTCGTCGGGGAGGCCGCCCATGTTGCTCACGCGGAAGATCGCCCCGCCGAGGTGGGCCTGGCCGCCGGAGATGCTGACGTTTCGCGCGTCGACGCCGTCGAAGAAGGCGTCGGCGTCGTCGCCGTAGACCTCCTCGGGCAGCGAGACCGCT
Organism: Halobellus sp. MBLA0158; assembly: GCF_041477585.1. Lineage (NCBI taxonomy): Archaea > Methanobacteriati > Methanobacteriota > Halobacteria > Halobacteriales > Haloferacaceae > Halobellus > Halobellus rubicundus. The sequence continues at coordinate 286,068 of NZ_JBGNYA010000001.1, read as the reverse complement.
GTGAGGGTGTTCGAGAGCTCGGTCGCGCCCGTCGCGTCCGCGAAGAGGTCCAGCCCCATCGCGGTGAAGCCGGCGCGGAAGGCGGCCGACTGGCGGCGGTGTCGGGCGATCCGCGTCGGCATCGTCTCCTCGACGATGTCCTCGACGGCGACCGCCATCGCGCGGAACAGCGGCACCGCGCTCGTGAAGGGCGTCTGGTGGGATTCGGATTTCCGAAGGTGCCACTCCAGGTCCTCGTAGAACGGCGCGGCCTCGCCGTCCAGATCGTCTTTCACCTCCTCTGTCACGTACATCGCGCTGATGCCCGGCGGGGCCGCGAGCGCCTTCTGCGCGTCGGTGACGGCGATGTCGACGTTCCAGTCGTCGATCTTGAACACGTCGCCGCCGATCGAGGTGACGCCGTCGACGACGAAGCGGGCGTCGTACTCCTCGGCGATCTCGCCGACGCCCTCGACCGGATTCAGCAGGCCAGTACTGGTCTCGTTGTGAACCATCGTCACCACGTCGGTCTCGTCGGTGACGACCGCGCGGACGTCCTCCAGGGGGATCGATTCGCCCCACGGGACCTCGACGCGGGTGACGTCGGCGTAGCGCTCGGCGATGCGGGCGAAGCGGCGGCCGAACTTCCCGTTGACGAGCGAGACCACGTGGCCGCCGTCGCCCACCAGATTGGCGACCGCGGCCTCCATTCCCATCGTGGCCGTCCCGTTGAGGAGAAGCGTCGTCCCGCCGCCCGTCGTCGCGGTGGAGACTCCCTCCAGGGTGGACTCCTCGAAGATGTAGTCGAGACCGTCCTGTGCTCGCTCGTAGACCGCCTCGAACGCCGCGGACCGGTGGGACACCATCGGCTCGTCCATCGCCGCCGCCACCTCGTCGGTGACGGGCACCGGGCCGGGGTTGAGGAGCAGGAAGTCCTCTTCCATACGCGGCGATTGCAGTCCGCAGGGATAAGCGGTACGGGTTTCCCCCGACACAGTCGCCGTTCACCGCCTCGTTCACCCGAATCCGAGTTTGGTTTCCGGGCCGCGGCGGCCCGCCGGCGCTCGCCCGCGGCCCGCGACGAAGCACCTAACTCCGCCCCGTTCGAGTGGCCGACAAATGAGCGACGACGCGTCGGCCGACGCCGCAGCGACAGCCGAAGACGACGCGGACCTCGCGTACGCCGACCCCGACAACCCCTACCTCCGCGACCCCGACACGGACTTCGCGCCCGTCGCGGATCTCTCCCGCGACGAGGCCGCCGCGCAGGCCGAGACGCTCCGCGAGGCGATCCGCGAGCACGACTACCGCTACTACGTCCGCGCCGACCCGCTGATCTCGGACCGCGCCTACGACGACCTGTTCGCGCGCCTTCAGGACCTGGAGGAGGCCTTCGATCTCGACCGCGAGGGGAGCCCCACCCGGCGCGTCGGCGGCGAACCGCTCGACGAACTCGACACGGTCGAACACGTCGCGCCGATGCTCTCGATCGAGCAGTCGACCGACGCCGACGAGGTTCGTGAGTTCGACCGGCGCGTCCGCGAGGACGTCGGCGACGTCGACTACGTCTGCGAGCCGAAGTTCGACGGGCTCTCCGTCGAGGTCGTCTACGAGGACGGCGAGTACGTCCGCGCGGCGACCCGCGGGGACGGCGCAGTCGGCGACGACGTCACCGAACAGGTCCGGACGATCCGGTCGGTCCCGCTCCGACTGGGCGGCGACCCGCCCGAGCGGCTCGCGGTGCGCGGCGAGGTGTTCATGCCGCGCGAGGCGTTCCGCGAGCACAACCGCGAGCGCGTCGAACGCGGCGAGGATCCCTTCGCCAACCCCCGGAACGCCGCCGCGGGGACGCTCCGCCAGCTCGACCCCTCGGTCGTCGCCGACCGGCCCCTGGACTGCTTCTTTTACGACGTCCTCGACGCCAGCCGGGTGCCCGACAGCCAGCGAGAGACGCTCGACCGGCTCCGCGAGTGGGGCCTCCACGTCACCGACCGCGTCGACGTCGTCGACTCGATCGAGGGGGCGATCGACTACCGCGACGACCTGCTCGACGCCCGCGAGGCCCTCGACTACGAGATCGACGGCACCGTGATCAAGGTCGACGCCCGCGACGCCCGCGAGGAACTGGGCGCGACGAGCCGGTCGGTGCGCTGGGCCTTCGCCTACAAATTCCCGCCGCGCGCGGAGGTCACCCGCGTCACCGACGTCGTCGTCCAGGTCGGCCGCACCGGCCGGCTGACGCCCGTCGCCCTCCTGGAGCCGGTCGACGTCGGCGGCGTCACCGTCTCGCGCGCCTCGCTCCACAACCCCGAGGAGATCGAGCGGCTCGGCGTCGACGTCGGCGACGAGGTCCGGGTCCGCCGCGCGGGCGACGTCATCCCTGAAGTCGCCGAGGTCGTCGAAAAGCGCGCCGACGGCACCTTCGACTTCCCCGAGACCTGCCCGGTCTGCGACAGCCCCGTCGAGCGCGACGGCCCGCTGGCGTTCTGCACCGGCGGGCTCACCTGCGACGCCCAGCTGGTGCGGGCGATCGTCCACTACGGGAGTCGGCAGGCGCTCGACATCGACGGCCTCGGCGAGGAGCGCGTCGAGCAGCTGGTCGACGCCGGCGTGCTGTCGTCGCTTCCGGACCTCTACCGGCTCGATCCCGACGACGTCGCCGACCTGCCGGGCTGGGGCGAGACGAGCGCCCGGAACCTCGTCTCCGCGATCGAGGCCACGACGTCGCCGCCGCTCCCGGACTTCCTCGTCGCGCTCGGCATCCCCGAGGTCGGCGAGCACACCGCCCGGAACCTCGCCCGCCAGTTCGGCGACCTCGATGCGGTGATGGACGCCTCGGAGGACGAACTGGAGACCGTCGACGACGTCGGTCCGACGGTCGCCGAACACGTCGCGGAGTTCTTCGCGAACGAGGGCAACCGCGCGGCCGTCGCGGAGCTCCGCGAACTGGGCGTCGAGCCCGAGTCCGTCGAGGAAGAAGGAAGCGACGCCTTAGACGGCCTGACGTTCGTCTTCACGGGGTCGCTGTCGGTCACGCGCGACGCGGCCCAGTCGCTCGTGGAGCGCCACGGCGCGACCGCGACCGGGAGCGTCTCCGGCAACACGGACTACCTCGTCGTCGGCGAGAACCCAGGGCAGACGAAGCGCGAGGACGCCGCGGCGAACGACGTGCCGACGCTCGACGAGGAGGCGTTCGCGACGCTGCTGGCCGAACGCGGGATCGAGTACCCGCCGGAAGAGGAGTGAGCCGCAATCAGAGGTCGGCGCGCTCGAACGCCCAGTAGCCGACCGCCGCGGGCAGGACGATCCACGCGACGAGGACGAGAAAGAGGAACCACCCCGAGAAGTAGAAGGGCAGCGTCCCCTCAAGGATCGGCGCGAGCACGGCGCGCTCGCCGAAGGTCGTACTGACGAGCCGCGCCTGCGCCGGACCGTAGTACAGCTGCGCCGCGAGCGTCTCGTAGGTCTTCAGCGGATTCAGGTACTTCAGGAAGACCCCGATCTGGGCCCGGGTGACGTTGGCGACGTTCATCCCGACCTGCTCGGCCGCGTAGTTCAGGAGCTTCGGGATCCCCTCCGAGATCGAGCCCCAGAGGACCGCGAACACCAGGTACAGCCCCATCGTCGCCAGCGTCGCCTCGCGGTTCGAGTCCGCGAGAGCCGAGAGGCACAGCCCGACCGAGACGAACGCGGCGCCGAGGAGCGCGGTGAGCGCGATCTGCGGCACGAACGAGCCGAGTTCGAGGCGCGTCCCGGTCACGAGCAGGACGACGAACGCCGCGAAAAAGCCCACGAGCAGCGCGGCGACGACCACCGCCGAGCGGCCGAGGAACTTCCCGACGACGACGTCGAGCCGGGAGTTCGGCAGCGAGAGGAGCAGCTTCACCGAGCCCGACTCCCGCTCTTCGGTGATCGAGCCGTACGAGGTCGACAGCGATATGAACCCGAGCACGAGCGCGAGCAGCCCGGGGAACGAGAAGCTGAAGACGCCGAGGCTGGCGAAGAACCCGAAGAGGTTCGACACCTGACGGCTGTCGGGACCGAGCAGGACGCCGAAGAACAGCGCCGCGGCGCCGCCCAGGAAGAGCGCGAAGAAGAGCGTCGAGCCGTGGAGCCACCGCGAGCGGATCGCGTCGCGGAACTCCTTGCGGGCGACGGCCTGCCAGCTCATCGCTGGACCTCCTCTCCGGTGGCCGCTTCCCCTTCGGCGGCCGCATCGTCGGCCTCGGCGTCAGCCGACGATGCTTCGGTCGAATCGGAGGCTTCGTCGGACTCGACGTCCGCCTCGACCGCCTCCTCCCTGTCGCCCTCGGTGTACGCGAGGAACAGGTCTTCGAGCGACGCCTCCTCGGTCGTGAAGTCGGTCACGCTCACCCCGTGGTCTTCGATCTCGCTCACGACGCGGGTCTTGGCGTCGCTGTCGCAGCCCACGCGGACGGCGTCGTCGCCGTCGCGCTCGACGTGCCGGACGCCGTCGAGCGCCCGCACCGCGTCGAGGACGTCGTCGTCGACGGGCTCGCCGACGGCGACCCGGAGCGTCGCGTCGGCGTCGGAGGCCTCCCGCAGCCCGTCGATCGAGTCCACCGCGACGAGTTCGCCCGCCCGGAGGATGCCGACGCGGTCGCAGACCGCCTCGACCTGTTCGAGGATGTGACTGGAGAAGAAGACGGTCGTGCCGCGCTCGGCCTCTTCGAGGACGATCTCGCGCATCTCCTTGGCGCCCGCGGGGTCGAGCCCCGAGGAGGGCTCGTCGAGGATCAGGAGGTCGGGCTCGCCGACGAGCGCCATCGCGAGCGCGAGCCGCTGGCGCATCCCCTTCGAGTACCCGCCGGCCTGCCTGTCGGCGGCGTCGGCGAGGCCGACGCGCTCCAGCACGGCGTCGGGGTCGGCGTCGGCCTCCTTGGAGTCGATCGCGAACTCGACGTGCGCGCGGCCGGTCAGCCGGTCGTACACGTCGAAGCCCTCCGGGAGGACGCCGGTCCGCTCCCGGACGGCGACGCTCTCGGCGCGGGCGTCGTGTCCGAGGACGGACACCTTCCCCGCCGTCGGGCGAACGAAATCGAGGAGGAGATTGATCGTCGTCGACTTCCCGGCGCCGTTCGGGCCGAGGAAGCCGAAGACCTCCCCCTCCTCGACGGTCAACGAGAGGTCCGAGACGGCGGTGACGTCCTCGAACCGCTTTGTCACCCCGTCGAGTTCGATAGCAGCCATAGCCGAGGGTTGTCTGGTCCGTTCATAAAGCGTTTGGTGAGAGAATCAGCTCTGAGATCGGTCCGGCGGCGGCGTCGGCGCCGCACGGCGTCAGATCTCGTCGTCGGGATCGTACTGCTCGCGCACGCGTTCGACCTCCGCGGCGTAGCGCTCGCGGGTCTCGTCGTCGTCCACCGATTCGAGGTCGTCGCGGTCGACCTCGACGGCCGCGGACGTTCCCTGCCCCCGCTGTCGCATCACCGTCGTCGACACCTGCTTCCGGCGGACGCGGGCGCCGTCGGGCGTCGCGTACACCATATCGACGAGTCCGCGGTCCGTGTAGGTCCGTTCGACGAGCCAGCAGCGGACGGTTTCGGCGTCGTCGTCGTCGCGTTCGCCTTCGTCCATACCTCACGGTGGTCGAGGCGCGGCTTGTAGCTACCGTCTCCATCGGCTATGCGCCCTCGGTTTTATTCTCCCGCCGTCGGATCTTCGACGTATGCCCTCCACGAACTCCCGATCGGCGATCTACCGATGGGCGACCGCGCAACGACAGCTCACCATCTTCGCGGGCGTCGCCGCGGCGCTGCCGGCCGCCTACGCTTTCCGCTCTGCCTTCGGTTCCGGTCCGGGGAGCTTCCTCCTCCTGGTGACGCTCGGCGTCGTCGTCCCGACCGCCTACGACGAGTACTGGCCCGCCTACGACCGGGCGGGCGCTGCGGTCGCGTGGATCCTCGTCGCCTGCGCCGTTGCGGCGACGGCGTTCGTCGCCTGCTACCTCGTCGGGACGGAGGCGGCCGGGCTCGGCCCGACACCGAGCGCCGCCGTCGCCTTCCTCCTCACCGATCTGGGCGGCGTCGCGCTCCTCGCGGCCCGACGGCGGGCGCGAGCGTAGCCGCTCCGCTCCGTCGCGCTCCTCGCGGCCCGACGGCGGGCGCGAGCGTAGCCGCTCCGCTCCGTCGCGTCACGCTCAAGCCGCTCGATCCGCTACTTCCGGCCGATGGAGCGCAGCGACCTCCGCGCCCGCGCCGCGGAGCTGCCGACCGACCCCGGGGTCTACCAGTTCCTCGACGGCGACGACGTCCTCTACGTCGGCAAGGCCGTCGACCTCCGCGACCGGGTCCGGTCGTACGCCGACCCGCGCGGCGAGCGGATCCGCCGGATGGTCGACCGCGCGGAATCGATCGACGTCGCCGTCACCGACACCGAGACGCAGGCGCTGCTGCTCGAAGCGAACCTGATCAAGCGCCACCAGCCGCGCTACAACGTCCGGCTGAAGGACGACAAGTCCTACCCCTTGGTCCAGCTCACCGACCACCGGATCCCGCGGATCGAGGTGACGCGCGACCCCGACCCCGGCGCGACCGTCTTCGGGCCGTTCACCGACAAGGGCCGGGTCGAGACCGTCGTGAAGGCGCTCCGGGAGACCTACGGCCTCCGCGGCTGCTCGGACCACAAGTACGCCAACCGCGACCGACCGTGTCTCGACTACGAGATGGGGCTCTGTAGCGCGCCCTGCACCGGCGAGATCGACGTCGACGCCTATCGGGAGGATGTCGAGTCCGTGATCCGGTTCTTCGAGGGCGAGACCGGCGTGCTGGCGGATCCGCTCCGCCGGGAGATGGAATCCGCCGCCGAGGGCGAACAGTTCGAACGGGCGGCGAATCTGCACGATCGGCTCGACGCGGTCGAGTCGTTCCACGCCGGCGGCGAGGAGGCCATCTCGGCGCAGTCCGACGAGCGGACCGTCGACGTCCTCGGCGTCGCCGTCGAGGGCGACACCGCGACGGTCGCGCGGCTCCACAGCGAGCGCGGCCAGCTCGTCGACCGCTCGCGGCACCGACTCGACGCGCTGGAGGGCGGCGAGCGCTCGGCCGCGGTGCTCACCGCGTTCCTCACCCAGTACTACGCCGAGCGGGAGCTTCCCGACGCAATCCTCTGCTCGGAGCGCCCCGACGACGCGGACGTGACGTCGTGGCTCCGCGCCGAGGGCGTCGACCTCCGCGTTCCGGGTGCGGGCCGAGAGGCGAAGCTCGTCGACCTCGCGCTCAAGAACGCCCGACGCGGGCCGGATCACGACGACGAACTCGGCGCGCTCGCTGACGCGCTCGGCCTCGGTTCTGTCTCGCGGATCGAGGGCTTCGACGTGAGCCACGCCCAGGGGAAGGCCGTCGTCGGAAGTAACGTCTGCTTCGTCGACGGCTCGGCCGAGAAGTCGGCGTATCGGCGAAAGCGACTCGCCGACGGCAACGACGACTACGCGCGGATGCGCGAGCTCGTCCGCTGGCGCGCCGAGCGGGCGGTCGAGGGCCGAGACGATCGCCCCGATCCGGACCTGTTGCTGATCGACGGCGGCGAGGGCCAACTCGGCGCCGCGACCGACGCGCTCGCGGAGGTCGGCTGGGACGTCCCGGCCGTCGCGCTCGCGAAAGAGCGGGAGCTCGTCGTCACCCCCGACGGCGTCCGCGACTGGGACGACGACCACCCGGCGCTCCACGTGCTCCAGCGCGTCCGCGACGAGGCGCACCGCTTCGCGGTCCAGTACCACCAGACGCTCCGCGACGACGTCCGCACGGTGCTCGAAGACGTCCCCGGTGTCGGCGAGCAGACCAGACGGGCGCTCCTCCGTCGGTTCGGGAGCGTCGAGAACGTCCGCGCGGCGTCGACGGCGGACCTGACGGACGTCCCGGGCGTCGGCGAGCAGACCGCGCGGACGATCCGCGAGCGGCTTTGATAGTGATTGCTCTCACTGTTTACCGCCGAACGCCACCCCCCGGTGACGGCGTTCGGCGGTAAGAGACGAGAGTAATCACTATGAGCGGGAAGAGCGAACAGTCGGCACCTGATCTCCGAACCGCCTCCCGCGCCGACGTGCCGAACAACCGCTGCCCGGCGCGGGGCGTCGTTCACACCACGCGGGGCCTGGTCCCGCTCTCACTGATAAACGCTCGCGTCACCGCCGGCCGCTCGGCGAAGGTGTCGCCGCCTGCAGAATTCTTAATAGTCGTTGATGCCGTATCCGAGGTATGGACGATATTTTCGTCGCACGCGTGATGTCCTCGCCGGTCCACACCGTCTCGCCCGATACGCTGGTCGAAGACGCCGCACAGAAGATGCTCGACGAGGAGATCGGCTCCGTCGTCGTGGTCGAAGACGGCCAGCTCGTCGGCATCCTCACGCGGACGGACTTCGTGCAGATCGTCGCCGAGCGACAGCCGAAGGACCAGACGCCCGTCTCCGCGTATATGTCCGACACCGCGGTCACGACGACGGCGCAGGTGCCGATCGCCCAGATCGCCGAGTCGATGATCGACCACGGGATCCACCACGTTCCGGTCGTCGACGACGACGGCGCCGTCATCGGGATGGTCACGACCACCGATCTCGCGTCGTACCTCTCGGACCTCCAGGCCGCCACCGCGTAGACCGAGGTTCCCGCCGAGCGGCCGCCGGGGCAAGACGTATTGGGCTCACCGTCGAAGACCGTCCCTGTGACTGGTCCCTCCATCTCCCGACGCGCGCTCCTCCGACTCGGCGGCGCCGTCGGCGTCACCGGCCTCCTCGGCGCGGGCGCGGTCGCCGCGGCCGGTCCCGCGGCGGTCCCCTACCCCGACGGCGTCAGCCACCAGGACGTCGCGCTCGTCCGCCCCGAACACCGCGATTCGGCGATCGACCACCTCCGCGACCTCACCGAACGCGCGGCGCCGATCGTCGACCGCGCCCGCGCCGCCGGCCACCTCGACGGCGACCGCTTCTTCGGTATCGAGGGCAGCGTCGCCGACGCCCGAGAGTTCCTCGCGGAGTCGCACCCGCCGTCCTTCGAGACGCTCGGTGCGGTGCGTTCCCACGTCAGATACGTCGCGCTGGCGCTCGGCGCCGCGGCCGCGACGCTCGACGACGTCACGATCGGCCCCGACGGTCCGGCACAGACCGGTCCGGCGCCCGGCATCGACGACTTCCGCTCCGGGCTCCGCTACGAGAGCGACGCGCCCGCCGAGGCGATGGTCTGGGCCGACCTGATCGAGACGCGGCTCCACGTGGCGGCGATCGCCGGCACGAACGCCGAGGTCGACCGTGCGGCTCTCGATGAGCATTCCGAGCGCGTCCGCGAGAAGGCGCTGGCCCGTGCGGTCCGGAACCACGAGCGCTCGGTCCGCTACCTCGACGACGCCCGCCAGTTCCACCGGACGTTCGGTGCGCGGCAGTCCGTGCCGGTCCGGGTCGACCTCGCGTCCGCTCGCGAGACGTACCGGTCGCGGGTGCAGGAGTTCGCCCGCGGCGAGGAGTGGTACGACTCCCGGCGCGTCCGCGAGGAGACGCCGCGCGACACCGCCTGGAACCGGCTGCTGGCGCTCGAACCTGGCGAGGGCGCGCTCGAAGACGCCCAGTGGGCCCGCCGAGACGGCCTCGACGGCCTGGAGACGACGACGCTCGCGACCGCGCTCGCGAAGTTCCACGGCTTTTCGACCGGGGAGGCCGCGGTCGAGCGGCTCCGCGGTCGCTCGTCGGTCCCGCAGTCGCTGCTCTTGGACGTGAAACGCCGGGCGGTCGACGGGACCTACCGGATCGCCGCGACCGGCAACGCGTTCGAGCAGTGGCTCCTGCGCGCGGCGGGCTACTACCTCTCGAAGGGCGACGGCTACCTCACCGAGACCGACATCCTCGACAACTGGCCGCGGGCGCACGCGCTGGCGGCCTACGGCGTCGCGGCCGGCGTCGTGGACGCGATCCCGTCGGTCGCGGGTGTCGTGACCGACTGAGCGGCGATCGAGAGGAGAAAACGCGGGTCCGCTGACGCGCTTACGCGATCTTGTCGTACTGGTCGCTGAGCTTCTCGGCGGCGTCGTCCATCAGGTCGGCCTCGTAGTCGTCGAGGTCCCACTCGACGACCTCCTCGACGCCGTCCGAGCCGAGTTTGATCGGAACGCCGAAGGCGGTGTCCTCGTAGCCGTACTCGCCGTCGAGGACGATCGAGCCGGGGAGCACCGCGCCGGTGTCGCGGAGGATCGCCTCGACCATGTGGGCGACGCCCGTGGCCGGACCCCACTGGGTCGCGCCCTTGCGCTCGATGACGTCCATCGCCGACTCCTGGAGGTCGCCGAGGATCTCCTCGCGCTCGTCGGCGGCGAAGTCGGGGTCGGCGCCGTCGACGCGCACCTTGGAGAAGACCGGGACCTGGGCGTCGCCGTGCTCGCCGAGGATCGTCGCCTCGACGTTCTTCACGGGCACGTCGAAGCGCTGGCTGAGCACGTAGCGGAAGCGCGCGGAGTCGAGGCGGCCGCCGAAGCCGATCACCTTGTGGCGGTCGCGGTCGCCCGACTCGTAGAGGTGGCGGTTCAGCAGGTCGACGGGGTTCGAGGTCGTGACCGAGACGAAGTCGTCGGTATGCTCGGCGAGCGAGGAGCCGATGTCGTCCATAATCGGCGCGTTGTCGCCCGCGAGGTCGATCCGGGTCTGGCCGGGCTGGCGCGGGATGCCCGCGGTGATGACGACGACGTCCGAGCCCGCGGTGTCCTCGTAGGTGCCCTGGACGACCTCGGTGTTGGAGTCGTAGGCGATCCCGTGGTTCGCGTCCGCGGCCTGTCCGACGGTCTCGTCTTCCTTGTCGGGAATGTCGACGAAGACCAGTTCGTCCACCACGTCGCGCAGCGCGAGGTTGTACCCGGCGGTGGCGCCGACCGTCCCGGCGGCGCCGACGATGCTGACTTTCGTCATATCGGATGAGAAAGGAGTCGGAATTCGATTAAACGCTTCGGAAGCCGTCCGCACGCGCGTCGGCGATGGGTCGCCGTCGCCTCAGAACGTGATGATCTCGTAGTCGTCGTCGACGAGCGATCGGACGCTCGGGTGGCCCTCGTGGTCGTCGAGGGTGGGTACGCCGGCGTCCTCGACCGCGTCGTCGACGTCGAACGCCCCGACGCAGTAGTCACACACCGACGTCTCGTCGCGGACGGCCCGGTAGAGCTCGTGATAGCTGTGGTCTTCGTCTTCGAGCTCGGGAATCCACTGGGTTCCCGCGCCGTCGAAGATGAGTTCGAGTTCGTCGCCCTCGGTCTCGGCGAACTCCTTGGCCGCTTCGAGGCCGTTGACGAGCCGCCCGAGGTCGGCGTGCGATTCGGTGCCCGCGAGGATCACGACTGCTGCGTTCGCCATTGCGCTCGCGTTTGATCCCGGTGGGTGAAAAGCGCACGCGAACCGACCAGTAACCGGGTTACGGGCGTGTCATCGTCCCCCGGGTCACGCCAGCGCCGGATCGACGTTCCGCCCGATCAACAGCAGGCTCCCGACGAGCATCGCGACCGCGACAGGCACGAGGAGCTGAAACCCCGAGACGATCGCCGCGCCGGCCTGGACGCCGACCGCTAGGAGGATCGTCGGCCCGCAACAGGCGGCGCCCGAGAGCAGCGCGGGAACGCCCGCGAGCACCCCCGCGGAACTCTCCAGGCCGCAGGCCCGCGGCTGGACGACCCCGAGGTACGTGAGCGAGAGGTTCGCGCCGACGAGCGTCGCGAGACAGAGCGCCAGCAGGGCGTTCAGCGGCGAGAACAGGTAGGTGACCGGACCCGCGTTGACGACAGCGACGGCGCCGAACCGGAAGAAGCCGAGGCTCGCGAACGCCCGCGAGAGGTCGTCAGCGACGCGGATCGTCACGCCGGAGCCGCCGCCCACGGCGAGGTCGCCCAGGGTGTAGAGGTACGCGAGGAAGTACAGGGCGCCCGCGACGAGGAAGACGCCCGCAGCGTCCCGGCGCCGTCCGGCGGCTCCGAGCGCTGCGGCCGTCCGACCCAGGATCCGCCGCGGCCCGTCCGCGACCGGCGTCTCAGGCATAGAGCGTCGTCTCCGGGTAGAACCCGCGCCAGGCGAACCACATCGCGTCGAACGCCAGCACGCGATCGCGGGGGAGCGACGCCGGATCGTGCTCCGCTCCCGACCCGTCGACGATCCGCCCCTCGCGGTACTCGTAGCGCGTCTCGTCGGGGTCGCGGTAGACGTAGCCCGTATCGAGCGTCGGCTCGTAGACCGCGACGACCGGCGTCCCGCCGAGGTCCCCGCGGAGCACCTTCTCGCGCCGGAGGCGGTTCTTCCCGAAGGCGACCGCGCCGGCGGGGGTCCGCGCGCCGATGACGACCCGCTTGGGCTGGAGCCTGTCGTCCCGCGACAGCGGTTCGAACATCGGCGCCGACGCCGGGGCGTAGTAGCCCGAACGCGGATTGTACGTTCCGTACGGGTCTTGGTCGTAGTTGTCGGCGAAGCCCGTGTCGCGGGAGAGGACCGCCGTGTCCGGGTGCGTCTCCGACCACCGCTCCCAGGTCGTCCAGACGACCCGGAACTCCGACAGCGACCGCGTCGGGGGCGCCTCGTTCCACGGCCCGGGGATCGACGTCGCGAGCACCTGCGGCCACCAGGTCTCGGTGGCCCGGTCGTACATAATCAGGTTGTTGTTCACCAGCCGCCCCGACACCCCGAAGGTCGTCTCGCCGCGCTCGAACCCCATCGCGGTCCCGGTGAGCGGACAGTACGTGACGCTGACCGGCGTCCCGTCGACGACGTCGTTGCAGATCTCGTGCTTGACGAGGATCGACTGTGGGTAGGCCTTCCGATCGCCGCCGCGGGCGACGCCGAAGACGGGGTCGCCCGGTCGCAGTCCCTCCGCGGCCTCGGCCGACACGAACGCCGGATCGTCGATGGAGGGGATGCCGTCCTTCGGCGGGCCGCCGGAGACCGCGTCTTCCCGGATCGACGACGGCGTCGCCGGCAGCGGGCGGGTCTCGCCGGTGGTCGGGAACGGGAATTCCTGACTCTCTGCTGTCGTACTGACGCCGGTCTCGTCGCCGGAACCGAGGGCTCCGCCGGGCGTCCGCCCGCCGAGACAGCCCGCGAGCGAGGCGACGCCGACGGCGGCGAGGAACGCTCTGCGGGTCGGCGCTCGATCCATACTCGACGTATGGTATCGGTTCCCAAAAGCGCGCCCTAACCCCGAGGTAACCCGGAATAGCGGTTCTCACCGAACGCGCGCCCGTCGCCCCAGCCGCTCGACGAGCGCCATCTCGATCAACCGATCGTAGGCCACCCCGAGGACGACGCCCCAGACAGCGTGGCCGACGAGGCCGACGAGCGAGAGGTTCGGCAGCGAGGCGGGCACGCCGACGAGCGAGAGCCACAGCGGCATCACCACGCCGGCGGCGACGAGCCACAGGACGACCCCCCACACGAGCCCGAGCACGGCGCAGCGAACGGTCCCGGAGGCGACCCGCGCGACCGGCGCGGCGGCGGTGACCGCCGCGAAGAGCAGGCCGAAGACCGCGCTGTGGAACAGGTGGGTGACCCACCCGACGAGCGGGCTCCCGATCCCGTAGAGCGAGCCGATCACCGGGAGGAGTCCGGTCGACGCCTGAAACACGACGCCCATCGCGACCCCGCCGAGCACCCCGCCGACGACCGCGCCCGTGAGGTTCGGAAACGAGAGCCCGATGGTCGCCGCGTTCACGGCCGTCTCGTCGTTGCGCGGGAGCACGACGGTGATCCGCGTTCCGCCCTCGGCGGCGTCCTCGACGCGGATCCGCCCGCCGAACTGGGTCACGAGCAGGCGGACGATCTGGAGGCCGAACCCCGCGGCGGGGTCGTCGTACTCGGGGAACTGACCCTCTTCCAAGAGAGCTCGCTGTCGCTCCGGCAGTCCCGGTCCGTCGTCGGTGACAGACAGTTCGACCGCGCCCGACGCCTCGTCGAGCGACACCGAGACGCCGCGGTCGCCGCCGTACATCGCGGCGTTTTCGAGCAGCTCGCGGACCACGATGGCGATCCGCTCGTCGGCCGTGCTCGACGCGTCGGCCGTGTGTACGGCGAGGTCGACGGCCGCATCGTGGGCGTCGCCCGCGGCGGCGACTTCCTCGCGCACGATCCGTTCGAGGTCGACCCCGGCGCCCCCGCCCCGGTCACGAGCGACCGTCCCGACGTCTCTGATCGTCGACCGGATCCGCTCGACCGCCCGTCGGATCGCCGACATCGACTCCGGGCGGTCCCCGTCGCCGTCGCTCAGGAGGTCGGCGTGGCCGTCGATGATCGTGATCGCGTTCAGCACCTCGTGCTTGAGGAGGCGATTGACGAGGAGCGCCCGGTTGGCCGATCGGCTGATCTCGCGCTGTTGGCGGCGCGAGGTCCCCGCGTGGATTCCCGTGAGCGTCCCGCCGACGGCCCCGCCCAGGAGCACGTTCGCGACGAGGAGTGGCGACTCGCTGCCGACGGCGACGGTGCCGGTGCGGACGAACTGATCGAGCCCCGTGATCGCGAACACGATCGCCATCCCGCCGACGCCGAGGAGGTGCCAGCGCGCGACCGTGTTCACGTACTCGGCGCCGAAGGGACCGACCGCCAGCGCGACGCCGTAGGCGGTCAACACCAGCCCGACGATCAGCGGGAGGAGGCCCGCGAGGATGAACAGCACCGGCATATCGACCCGGACGGTCTCGGCGACGAACAGCCGGGTGATCCCGAAGCCGGAGACCGCGATCAAGAGCCCGCCGAGCCGGACTCGCTTCGTCGGGTTCATCGTGTGGTCCCTCCGCCGATCCCACCCGAGACAGCCTCGGAGTCAGCCGTTCGCGTCGTTCTCATCGGTCGGCTCAGTGAGGTGTTCGAGCCCCCAGTCGCGCATCGCGTAGATCACCGGTTCGAGGGACTCGCCGTGGGTTGTGAGTGAGTATTCGACCCGATACGGCTTCTCGCTGACGACCGTTCGGCGGACGAGCTGTTTCTCGCCGAGGTCCTCCAGGCTCTCCGAGAGGACCTTGCTCGAAATCCCGTCGACGTCGTCTTTCAGTTCGTTAAAGCCGCTCGGCCCGTGTTCGAGGAGCCGATGGATGATGACGGGGTGCCACTTCTTGCCGATGAGCGACGAGGTCGTCGTCACCGGGCACCAGTCCTCGCCGGCACACCACACCTCCAGTTCCATCGCGGCGTCCGATTCACCGGTGCTCTCGGCCATACCGGCCATTGCAGCGGCGAGGCTGATAACGATTACCCACAGAAACCCGGTTACAACACGTTACTTACTCCGCCGCGACCGAATCCTCTCGATCAAGCGCGTCGACGCTGTTCTCACCGCTCGCGGTTACTCGTCGGGATGAAGAGCGCGACGGGACTCCCGAGAGCGAAGCGATCGGGAGTACGTCGGGCGAGTGAGGCCGAAGGCCGAACGAGCGAGACGGAATTCGAACCACGGTCGCTCGCTCCGTTCGCTCCCTGATTCGAATCCCGCGCGCTGGTTCGCTCGTCACTTCGTTCCTCGCTGCACGAGCGCGACGGGATTCGAACCCGCGACCATCGGATTAGAAGTCCGACGCTCTGTCCGACTGAGCTACGCGCCCTCGTCGGAAGGCAGTCGGCGGGCGGTAAAAAGGAATGTGGATGACGTCGTGAGCGCCGGCCGGAACGCGCAGGGAGCGGAACGCGTAAGGTCCGCAACCGAGAACCGTCGCGTAATGAAGGTCATCGGCACCGTCGGACTGCCCGGGAGCGGCAAGGGCGAGGCCGCCGCGGTCGCTCGCGAGGCCGGCGTCCCGGTCGTCACGATGGGCGACGTGATCCGGAAGGCCTGCCGCGAGCGCGGATTCGACCCCGCAGAGCACCACGGCGAGATGGCGAAGACGCTCCGCGAGGAGGACGGCCCCGCCGCCATCGCCGAGCGGTCGCTCCCGATGATCGAGTCCGAACTGGAAGAAAGCGACGTCGTCCTCGTCGACGGCCTCCGCTCGGACGTCGAACTCGACCGCTTCCGCGAGGCGTTCGGCGACGACTTCCACCTCGTGAGCGTCGAAGCGCCGTTCGAGACCCGCGCGGACCGCCTGCTCGAACGCGGCCGGGACGACACCGACCTCGACCGCGAGGCCCTCCGCGAGCGCGAGGAGCGCGAACTCGGCTTCGGGATGGGCGAGGTGATGGACCGCGCGGACGTCGTCGTCCGGAACACGGACTCCCTGGAAGCGTTCCGCGAGCGGGTCCGCGCGATCCTCGACGAGGACCTCGACCGGATCGGCGGCGACGACTACGTCCAGGTCCGAACGGCGGGTGGTGCGCCGTGATCTACCGCGTCGAGGCCCGCATCGTCGCCCCCGTGCGCGACACCGAGGTTACAGACCGCGTCGAGGACGCGGTGCGGAATCTGTTCCCGAACGTCGAGTTCGAACACCGAGACAAGGAGCTCGTCGGCGCGACCCACTCGCTGGAGCGCTTCTCCGAGCGGCTGCACGAACAGGAGATCCTCGACACCGCCCGGCGGGAGTTCGCAAAGCGCGCCGACGAGGAGGGCTTTTCCTTCTCGCTGAAGAAGCAGGCCGCGTTCAAGGGCACGATCAACTTCGCCGTCGGCAACCCCGACGAACTCGGCGACATCGAGGTCCACGTCACCGTCCACGAGCCCGACGTCGACTCGTACATCGACCACGTCGCGCCGCCGACCGAGGAAGGAAAACCGATCGACTTCGACGAGGGAGAGCGGTAATTCGGTCCCGGCGGTCGCGATCCCTGCCTCAGACCGGCACGAGCAACACGGCCAGCGCCGCGGCGATGAAGACGACCTTCAGCGCCGTGTTGACGACGATCACCTTCGACCCGAACGCCGGCCCCCAGATCCCGTACTGGAACGGGATCGAGCGCTTGAACGTCGAGACCGCGAAGGAGACGATCCCGCCGAGAAGCATCGTCGCGACCGCGGTCCGCGGCGTGAACGTCCCGCCGATCATCGGCGCGATGGTCGCCGCGCCGGCGGTGGTGTCGAACGCGAACACGGCGATCACCGGCAGCGACGCCCCCGGCAGCCCCAGCAGTGCGGTCAGCGGCTCGGCGATGCCCGTGACCGCGCGGAGGTCCTGCGTGCGGACCAAGAGAGTCACGACGACGTAGACGAGCGCGAGCCGCGGGACGATCCGCTTGAGCTTCGGCCAGGTCTTCTCGGCCGCGGTGCGGACCACCGCCGCGGGCGACTCCTCGTCGTCGCCGTCGTCGATATCGTGGTCGGGAACCGAGCCGTCGTCCGGCGTCTCGACGCCGCCGTCGACCGCCGCGGTCGCGGGCCGGTCGCCTGCGGGGCCGCGCGAGAGCAACATCGCCCCGGCGAGGACGCCCGCGATCGTGATCCCGAGCGCGATCGCGGCGCGGGCGCCGACGTAGAGCAGGCCGACTTCGAGGCCCAAGATCGGGATCAACACGGGAGCGTAGAACGTGAAAATGTGCTGGACGAAGCCGAAGAAGGTGTTCATCGTCACCGCGATCAGCGTCTCGGCGTCGTTCAGCCGCCCGGACTCCCGGAAGTCAGCGAGCATCCCGTAGCCGGCGGTCGTCGAGGCCGCGGTCGTGACGATCGCGGTCCCGACCTCGTCGGGGAGGTTCGCGGGCCGGGTGAGGTACTTCGAGAACGCCGCGATCTTCTCGACGAGCCCGAAGCCGACGGCGACGTTCGCGAGGAAGACGCCGATTCCGATGAACACCGCGATGCGGGCGACACGCGGCGCTACCTCGACGAGCACCGGCCAGACGGCGTCGAGGGCTCCCGGCAGTTGCACGCGTTCGTCTCGGACGTCCGCGGACTAATCGGCGTCGGTTGCGGCACGGCGTTCGGCCCGACGGTCGGCTCAGCAGCTGACGTCACAACAGCAACTGCACCGTCGCGAACAGCACCACCACGCCGAGCACGTCGCAGGTGTTCGTCACGATCGGGATCACCACGTCGTCGGGGTCGAGCCGGAAGCGGTAGGCGACGTACGTCACCGTCAGGGTCACGCCGACCGCCAGGACCGCCAGCGCGATCCCCGAGGTCAGCGAGATGGCGACGACCGTCTCGGGCGCCAGCCGGACGCCGCTGGCCAGCGCGGTGAGCCCCCAGGCGCCGATCCCGACGACGGGGAAGATCGAGACCGCGAGCGCCAGCGTCGCGACCGCGTTGCCGGCGAGGGTCTCGTCGCGCGGATCGAACGAGAGCGTCCCGAGGTGGAACGCCGTCGAGAGCCGGGCCGCGAGGATGCTCCCGAGGTTGCCGGCGGTCCCGATCGTGACGGGCACGAGCGCGAGCAGCGTCGGGTATTCGAGCAACTGCGCCTCGAAGCTCCCGAGCACGAGCCCGCTCCCGACCTCGACGAGCGTCAGGACGAGGAGCACGGGCAGCATCGCCCGCGAGATCGCGCGGACGGTCCACTCGGTCGACACTCAGACCACCTCCGCGAGGCGGAGCACCAGCCTGACCGCCGCGAGCAGGAAGAACACGCCGAAGACGTCGCCGGTGGTCGTCACGAGCGGCCCCACGAGCGTGTCGGGGTCGCGGCCGCGGCGGTAGCCGGCGAAGACCGCGGTGACGACGACGGCCGAGAGCGCGACGCCCGAGAGCAGCCCCGCGACGAGCGCGATGGCGACGAGCGTCGGGAGCGACGCGACCGGTCTGCCGAGCGCCGTGAGGATCGCGAAGACCGCGACGGCGGCGAACGCCGACGCGAGCAGGCCGTTCGCGAGCGCGGCCGCGACCGCCGACCGGAGCCGCTCGTCGCCGCCGCGGACCCGGGGTTCGACGAGGCCCTGGTGGAGCGCCGTCGAGATCCGCGCGCCGAGCGAGCCGTAGACGTTCCCGCGGGTGGCTAGGAGCGCCGGGACCAGAACCAAGAGTCCGGAGACGTCGCGGAGTTCGGCGCGCATCCCGCTGAGCACGACGCCCGCGATCAGCCCGCCGACGAGGCTCGCGGCGAGCGCCGGGAGCGCCTCGCGATACGCCTCTCGCGCGGCCTCCCGGACGGTCATACGAGAGGCGAGAACGCGAGGGGTAAAAAATCGGACGCGTCGGGCGCGCGGTCGGGGTCCGTGCGCCGATCAGTCGCCGAACGGGCCGAGGCCGCCGCCCCCGCCGCCGAGGCCGCCCATTCCGCCACCGCCGCCCTGGTTCTGGAGCTTCTTCATCATCCGCTGCATGTCGCCGTCGCCCATCCCCTGGAACTGCTGGATGGTCTGTTCCATCATCTTGTGCTGTTCGAGCAGTTCCCGGACGGTCTCTTCGTCCTTGCCCGACCCCTGGGCGATCCGGCGGACGCGGGAGGCGCCGATCGAGCGCGGGTTCTCCAGTTCGTCGTCGGTCATCGAGTCCATGATGACGTCGAAAGCGCGCATCCGGTCCTGGGTGACGTCCATCGCGTCGTCCGGGAGCTGGTCCTTGAAGCCGCCGCCCAGTCCGGGGATCATGTCGAGCACCTGGTCCAGGGGCCCCATCCGGTTCATCGCCTCCATCTGCTTTTGCATATCCTTGAGGGTGAACGACCCCTCCATGATATCCTCGGGGTCCCAGTCGTCGTCTTCCTCCTGGGTCTCGGCCATCGCGCGCTCGACGCGCTCGGAGAGCTGCTTGAGGTCGCCCATCCCCAGGAGCCGGGAGATGAAGCCGTTGGGCTCGAAGCGCTCGATGTCCTGGACGGTCTCGCCGGTCCCGAGGAAGGCGATCGAGGAGCCGGTCTCGTTGACGGCGGTCAGCGCGCCGCCGCCCTTCGCGGTCCCGTCGAGTTTGGTGACGACGACCCCGTCGATGCCGATCGAGGAGTCGAACTCGCGGGCCTGTTCCTTGGCGCCTTGGCCGATCGCGGCGTCCAGGACGAGGAGCGAGCGGTCGGGGTCGACGACCGACTCGATCTCTTCGATCTCGTCGATGAGGTCGTCTTCGAGCGCGTGGCGGCCGGCGGTGTCGACGATGTGGACGTCCGCCTCCTCCGTCGCTTCGAGGCCCTCGCGGGCGATCGTCACCGGGTCCGACTCGTCGGGGTCGCCGTAGAACGACACCTCGGCGCGCTCGCACATCTGCTTGGCCTGGTCGTAGGCGCCGGGCCGGAAGGTGTCGGTCTGGATGACCGCGGGGCGGAGCCCCTTCTTCGAGAACCACCACGCCATCTTGGCGGCGCTCGTGGTCTTGCCGGACCCCTGGAGGCCGGCGAGCAGGATCGTCTGCGACTCCAGGGGGAGATCCGTCGACTCGCCGACGAGGTCGACGAGCTCCTCGTAGACGATCTTGAGGACGTGGTCCCGCGCCGACGTCCCGCCCGGGGGCTCTTCTTCGAGCGCCCGCTCTTCGATCGACGAGGACAGGTCCATCACGAGATCGACTTCGACGTCCGCAGAGAGCAGCGAGCGCTGGATCTCCTTGACGATCTCCTCGACGTCCTCCTCGTCGAGGCGGGACTTCCCCTGCAGTTTATCCAGACTGGAGCGCAGGGAACTCCCGAGATTATCGAGTACCATTACCCCTCTCTACGCCGCCGCCCGGGTAAAGGCTTTTTCTGCGGGCGCGACCGAGTCCGAGCCGATGGCGCTCTTTCCCGAGCTCCCCACTTTCCTCGCGTTTTGCGCCGCCGCCGTCGCGCTCATCCTCACTCCGGGCCCCGACACGATGTACGTCCTCACCCGCGGGATCCAGAGCCGCGCCGCGGGCGTCCGCTCCGCGCTCGGCATCTCGACCGGCGTCCTCTTTCACACCGCGGTGGCGACGCTCGGGCTGGCGGCGCTCCTCCGCGCCGCGCCCGTCGCGTACCGCGCGGTGAAGTACGCCGGCGCGGTCTACCTCGTCTACCTCGGCGTGCAGGCGATCCGAAACGACGAATTCGGCGCCGGCGACGCCGCGGCCGAGCCGGCGGCCGGGAGCTTCCGCCGGGGCGTCCTCGTCAACGCCCTGAATCCGAAAGTGGCGCTGTTCTTCCTCGCGTTCCTCCCCGGATTCGCGGGCGCTGGCCCCGACTCCCCGGTTCGGATGCTGCTCCTCGGGGCGACGTACGCCGCGCTGACCGCCGTCTACCTCGGCGGCGTCGCGGTCGCGTCCGGCCGCGTCGGCGCGCTCTTGTCGTCGTCGACGACGACCGCCCGGCTCTCGTGGCTCGGCGGGGGCGCGATGATCGCGCTCGGCGCCGCGTTGGCGGTCGAGTGACGCTCTCTTCGCCCGAGCCGCCGTTCGCACGGGCGCGTCGCCTCCGACGCGTCCGAAGGTATTCGAAGTAAGATACATGTCCCCAAGGGACGTATTCCTCTGCAATGACCGACGTTCGAGCCCACGTCCGGGGTCGCGACCTCCCAGCGGGCCCGCCGTCGCCGGCGACAGCGATCCGCGGCGGTCCCGTCCCGTGCCCCCGACGCGCTCCCGCGGCGGGACGGCGTAGATCCGGGGACGCCCGCCCGTGCGGTGACGGAGGGGACGGGCTATGACCGACACCGGCCCCAACGACCCCGACCCCGACTTCGACTCCGGCGCTGACCCTGAGACCGAGATCGACGTCGATGCCGGAACTGATCCCGAGATCGAGACCGACACCGCGATCGACACCGAGTGTCGCTACTGGGATCCGTCGGAGTGTACCGGGACGGCGATGTGTCCGCCGCGGTGCCCCCGCTTCGTCGACGGCGAGGCGGTCCCGCTGCTCGTGCGGCCCTACGAGGAGGCCGACTTCGACGCGCTCGTGGAGATGTACGAAGACATCGACGCGACGAACCGGACGATGGGGCTGCCGCCGGGGAGTCGGACCAAGATCGAGGAGTGGCTGATCAGGCTCACCGATGAGGGCTGGAATCTGGTCGCCGCCGACGACGGCCGGATCGCCGGCCACGTCGGCGTCGTCCCGGCCGGGACCGACGAGCCCCAGTTCGTGATCTTCGTCCACGACGACTACCAGAACCGCGGGGTCGGCTCCGAACTGATCCGGCACCTCATCGCGTACGCCGAGGACCGGGGCCACGACGCGCTCCGGCTCGACGTCGCCAAGGGGAACCGCCGCGCCATCTCCGTCTACCGCAACGTCGACTTCGAGGTCACAGAGCGGACCCAGTCGAACCTCTCGATGCACCTCTCGCTGGACGAACCGATCGCCGAGGAGGTCCAGCGGCCGCCCGCCGACCGGTGAGCGCCGTCCGGGCCCGCGGTCGCTGTCGCCGCCGCGGACCCGTCTCTCCGCGCTTCCGTTCTGTCTGAGGGGACGCCGCCCGACCGAAGTATATCATATACATTTATTATGTTATCGAGCGTACACGGGGTGATTATGACAGAATCGATCAGACTCAACAGAATCGGCACGGTCTTCTCGGGGCTTTCCTTCCCGCTCTCGCCGTCGCGGGCGGCCCGCGAGTGCGGCGACGTGACCGTGTGGCTGGCCGACGGGTCGGTCACCGTCGACGAGGTGCTTCGGGACTCCCACACCGACCGCTTCGCCTCCAGCGAGGACCTCGAACTGGAGTTCCTGAGTCTGCTTCCCCGGTCGGCGGTCGGCGAGCCGTTCCAGTCCGACGGGGACGCGTAGGCGCCCGACTACGGCTCCTCGCCCACCAGGCGGTCGACCATCCGCTCGGGGTCGAACCGTTCGAGGTCGTCGTAGCCCTGGCCCGTTCCCAGAAAGAGAATCGGCTTGCCGGTGACGTACGCGATGGAGATGGCCGCGCCGCCGTTCGAGTCGGCGTCGGCCTTCGTGAGGACGGCGCCGTCGATCTCGGCGGCGTCGTTGAACTTCTTGGCGCGCTCGACGGCGTCCTGGCCCGCGACCGCCTCGTCGACGAACAGCGTCATATCGGGGTTGACGACGCGGTCGATCTTCTCCAACTGCGCCATCAGGTCGTTGGAGGTGTGGAGCCGTCCGGCCGTGTCGCCGAGGACGACGTCGACGTCGTGGGCCTCGGCGTACTCGACGGCGTCGTACAGCACCGCGGCGGGGTCGCCGCCCTGCTCGTGGGTGATGAGCTTCTGATCGAGGTTGTCGGCGTGCTTCCTGATCTGCTCGTTCGCGCCGGCGCGGTAGGTGTCGCCGTTCGCCATCACGACCGACAGCCCCCGGTCTTCGAGGTAGCGCGCGAGCTTCGCGATGCTCGTGGTCTTGCCGACGCCGTTGACGCCGGTGAAGACGATGGTCACGGGCTTTTCGGCCGACCGGACCCGCTCGTCGAAGTCGAACTGACCGACGCTGATTACCTCGTAGAGAGCGTCGTGGAGCGCCTCCTCGACGAGCTCGCCCGTCGTCTGGACCTGGGCGCGGGTCTCGCCGACCATCTTCTCGCGGACGGTGTCGAGGATCTCCTCGGCGACGTTCATCTCGACGTCGCTCTCTAAGAGCGCCATCTCCAGCTCCCAGAGGGGGTCTTCGAGGTCGTCTTCCTCGATGATGACCTTCCCCGTGGCGAAGGCGGCGGCGCGCTGGAGCCGACCGGGACCGGCGTCCTCCTCGCGCTCTTCGTCGAGCGCGGCGGCCGCCTCCTCGGACGCGAGGCCCGCCCCGTCGGTCGGTTCGGACTCGGAGTCCGTCTCGGCGTCGGCGTCGGTATCGGCCGCAGCCGCCGCGTCGGCGTCGGTCGCCTCGCCGCTGTCGGCCGCGACGTCCGCGTCTGCCTCGGCCGTCTCGGCGGCCGCGGTCTCGTCGGCCTCGGCCTGCTTCTCCTCGGCGGTCTCCTCGACGTCCTCGCGGAAACTGTTGAGTTTGTTCTTCAGTCCGTCGAACATAGTGATCTACCGCGTGTACCGCGTTTGCGCCGCGCCGGCCCGGAGATCCGGCCCGACTCGGCGCTGGGGGCGCTTACTCGTCGTCGCCGCTCTGCTGCTGCATCTGCTGCATCTGCTGCTGCTGCATCTGCTGTTGCATCTGCTGGGCCTGCTGTTCGAGCTCGTCGCTCTCGCTTTCGAGCTCGGCGATGTCCTCGCGGACGTCCGCGATGCGGTCGTCGAGCGCGTCGCGCTTGGTTTCGAGCGCCTCGACGGCGTCGTCGGCGGACTGCTCGGCCGCGAAGTCGGCGCCGAGGCCGACGATGATCTCGTCGATGTCCTGGACCTCCGCGCGGACGTACGCGCCGCCGCCGAGGGGGACCTGGACGGTCGAGCCCGTCTCCAGCGACCCGATCGCCTCGATCGCCTCGTCGATCTCGGTCTGTTCGGTCTGGAGCTCTTCGACCTGGGACTCCAGTTCCTCGATCTCCTCGTCGATCGCCTGCAGTTCCTGGGAGAGCTGCTGGAGTTGCTGCTGGCCGCCGCCCATCATGCTGTGGCCTCCTCTGCGACGCCGTCGATCTCGATCTGGGTCCGCTTCAGGCCGTGCTGGCTCCCGATGTTCGCGTAGACGCGCTCGCGAGCGACGTCCTCGTTGGGCGCGTCGACGACCGTGTTGAACTCGCTGAACCCGTCGCGGCTCTGGAACCGGCCGCTCACTGCGTACTGACTCATACCCTCGGATTCCCGAGCGAGCGGGAAGTATCTTCCTACTCGGGCTTTCGGGCGGGAGGGGAAAATCGGCCGCGAACGCGTCTCGCGGACGGAATCCGCGCGGCGGGAGAAAAGCGCGCTACTCCAGGTAGCCGAGCGCGTCCTCGATCCGGCTCAGCTCCGGGCCGGTCGTGTCCTCGCCGGCGACGTAGCCGGCGGCGTTGCAGACGAGCCCCGAGCCGACCAGCGGCGCGCCGTAGTTCACCGTCCCGATGTCCGCGCGGACGTCGAGGTGCTCCTCCAGGGCCTCCAGTTCGGGCTCCCGGGACTTGGGGTGACAGAGCGCGCCCTCGTTTGTCGCGACGGCGGCGGTCCCGACGGTCTGGACGTCCGCGAGGTTCCCGCGCTCGACGGGCACCTCCAGGACCTCCTCGACGGTCTCGACGGCCGCGTCCGAGAGGTCGGGGTGGACGTACGCGCCGTAGTCGTTCGCGAGGACGACGTTGCCGACCGCGTTGATCTGCCCCGCGAGCTCGGCGACGGGGACGCCCGCCGCCGACTCGATCGCCTCTCTCTCCCTCCGGGTCGCCTGGCTCGTCACGAGGATCCCGTTCTCGTTGCCGACCGCGAGCGCGCCGACGGTGCCGGAGCCGCCGACCGTGGTGGCCACTGCCGGGACCGAGAGCTCGTCGGTCATCGCGTCGACGACATCGTCGTCGGCGTCCGAACGGACGATGAGGACGTGATCCGTCGCGCGGGCGAAGACGCCGACGTACGGCGACCCGGCGAAGGAGGCGCGGAGCACGCTATTCGGCGGGCTCCGCCTCGACGATGGACTCGCCGTCCTCGTCGAACCGGGCGGCGCGAACCCGGAGCTTGCTCGGGGGCTTTTGGTCCCCCCGGGCCCACACCGTCTCGTTGAGCGAGGGGTCCAGGCGGACGGCGCCCTCGTCGACCGAGAAGTGCTGTGCGAGGTGCTCGCGGATCAGGGACATCGCCTTGCCCGCGCGTGCGTGAGCGGGCTCGGCCTTGACGTCCCGGAGCGGTACCGTGATGACGCGTTCCTCGAAGTCGCTGGCGCTCATCCTTACTCGTCCGTGTCACTTCGCCGCCAGTTGCGGCGCTTGGGGTTGCGCGTGACTTCCATGTCAGTCTTCATCATCACCCAGGCGGGAACGCGCGTGTTCTGACGCTCCAGCTTGGCCAGGCGCTTCTTCTTGGCCTTGGACTTCTTGCTCATAGTGCTCGCCTCTATCCCCGGACCGCATAAAATCTTGTTCCTTCGCCGCCGGGGCGTGCGAGCGCCTCTCAGCCCCCGCACCGTCGGCGACGCGTCCGCCCGCGGACATCACCGAACGGATTCGAGCCATTCAACTCCGCACCCCGCCTCCGCGGCGGTATGCGTCGCCGCACGATCCTCGCGTTCCTCCTCGTGGCCGCGGTCTGGGGGACCGCCTTCCCCGTGACGAAGGTCGCCCTCGCGTCGATTCCGCCGGCGCTGCTCGCCGCGGTCCGCTTCGACGTCGCGGCCGCGCTCCTCTTCGCGCTCGCCGCCTGGCGCGGGGACCGCCTCCGACCCGCCGGCGCGGAGTGGCGCCCCATCGCCGCCGGCGGCGTCCTCCTCGTCGGCGTTCACCACGCGCTCCTGTTCGCCGGCCAGCTCTACGTCACGAGCGCCGTCGCCGCCGTCCTGCTCGGGTTGATCCCCGTCGTCACGCCCGCGCTGACCCGCCTCACCGCCGCCCGCGAGCGGCTCTCGCCCGTCTCCCTCGTCGGCGTCCTCCTCGGCTTCGCCGGCGTCGTCACGATCGCGGACCCCGATCCGACGGCGCTGGCGGGCGCGGACCTCCTCGGCGTGGGGCTCGTCTTCGCCTCCGCGCTCGCGTTCGCGCTCGGGGCGGTCCTCACCCACGACGCCCCCACGACGATGCCGACCGTCGCCGAGCAGGCCTGGATGATGCTCGTCGGCGCCGCGGTCCTCCACGCGACGAGCGCGGCCCTCCCCTGGGAGTCCCTCGGCGACGCGGTCTGGACGCCCGCCGCCGTCGCGTCGCTCCTCTACCTGGCGGTCGTCGCGGGCGCGGGCGGCTTCGCGCTGTACTTCTGGCTCCTCCGGCGCGTCGGGCCGATCGAGGTGAGCCTCCTCGAATACGTGATCCCGACGTTCGCCGCGCTCGCGGGCTGGCTCGCGCTCGGCGAGTCGCTCGCGCCGACGACTGTCGCCGGCTTCGCGGTCATCTTCGTGGGGTTCGTCCTGGTCAAGCGGGCGGCCATCCGCGCGGAACTGCGGCGGTGGCGCGACCGGCCCGGTCCCGATACCGCCGCCGACTGATTCGCTGTCCCCCGCCGCGCCCGCCTCCCGCTCACAGCGGGAACGACGCGACCGTCTCGTACTCCGGCCCGTCGTCGCGGAGGGTGCTCTCCTTCAGTCGGATCTCCTCGACGGTGAACGCGCCGAGGTCGGGGTCGGCGTCGCGGACGACGTCCTGGACGAGCGCCTTCCCGCGCGCGTCGTCCATCCGCGCGAGCGTCACGTGCGGCGTGAAGTCGTGGTCGTCGGCCTCGAAGCCGAGCGCCGTGAGCTCGTCTTCGACCGCGGCGGCCAGCCGAGTCGTCGCCGCGGCACCCCCATCCTCGCGGACGCCGGCCCAGACGACGCTGATGTAGTCCATCGCGGGGAACACGCCGAAGCCCCCGACGCGGAGCTCGAAAGGATCGACGCCGGCGCCGTTGACGGCGCGGTCGAGCGCGGCCTCGATCTCGTCGCGCCGCCCCGGGTCGACCTCGCCGAGGAAGAAGAGCGTCAGGTGCGCCTGTTCGGGATCGACGAACCGGAGCCCCTCGGCGCCGGCGAACCGCTCTTGGGCCGCCGCGACCGCGTCGGCCAGCCGGTCCGGGAGGTCGATGCTGACGAAGAGTCGCATATCGGGGGGCACGTCCGCCGGCGGTGAAAATGCGACGGGACGCGCGGCCGGCGCCGCCGCGAGCGCCGGACGTCCCCGCGGTTCCCGCCGCGAGCGGGAGGCTTATGCCCGTACCGGCACCGACGATGAGACGATGACAGGAGAGGGCTCGGGTCGGCCCCGACTGGGGGGCGAGCGCATCCCGCCGCCGGAGTGGTTCCGCCGGCAGGCCACCGTGTCCGATCCCGACGTGTACGACGCGTTCGAGTCCGAGTGGCCCGACTGCTGGCGCCGGGCGGGCGACCTGCTCTCGTGGGACGACGACCCCGAGACGGTCTTCCGCGGCGGCGAGACGCCGCCCTTCGAGTGGTTTCCCGACGGTCGTCTGAACGCCTCCTACAACTGCGTCGACCGGCACCTCGACGAGCGCAAGAACCAACGGGCGCTCGTCTGGGAGGGCCCGCTCGGCGACTCCCGGAGCTACACCTATCTCGAACTCCACCGCGAGGTCAACGAGTTCGCCGCGGCGCTCCGCGACCTCGGCGTCGGCGAGGACGACGTGGTCACGCTGTACCTCCCGATGGTGCCCGAACTCCCCGTCGCGATGCTCGCGTGCGCCCGCCTGGGCGCGATCCACAACGTCGTCTTCGCGGGCTTCTCCGCGGACGCCCTGGCCGAGCGGATGGCCCGCGCGGACTCGGCGTACCTCGTCACCTGCGACGGCTACTACCGCCGCGGCGACGCCATCGCCCAGAAGAACAAGGCCGACAACGCGCGGCTCGCGCTGGACCACGACGTCGAGGTCGTGGTGCTCGACCACCTCGGCCAGGGCGTCCACCTCGGCCCGGGCTACCACGACTACGGCGACCTCGTCGCCGATCACGCGGGCGCGGAAGTCGACCCCGTCGCCCGCGACGCCGCCGACTCGCTCTTCCGCATCTACACCTCGGGGACGACCGGCGAGCCGCGGGGCGTCACCCACACGACGGGCGGGTACCTCGCGCACGTCGCCTGGACCGCGCGCTCGGTGCTGGACATCCGCCCGGAGGACACCCACTGGTGCTCGGCGGACATCGGGTGGATCACGGGCCACTCCTACATCGTCTACGGGCCGCTCGCGCTCGGCACGACCACGGTCCTCTACGGCGGCACCGCCGACCACCCCGAGAAGGACCGCCTCTGGAAACTGGTCGACCGCCACGCCGTCGACGTGTTCTACACGGCGCCGACGGCGATCCGCGCGTTCATGAAGTGGGGGAAGGAGCACCCCGCCCGCCACGACCTCTCCAGCCTCCGACTCCTGGGCACGGTCGGCGAGCCCATCGACGAGCCGACCTGGCGGTGGTACCGCGAGCACATCGGCGGCGGCGAGTGCCCCGTCGTCGACACGTGGTGGCAGACCGAGACCGGCGCGATCCTCGTCTCGACGCTCCCCGGCGTCGACCCGATGAAGCCCGGCTCGGCGGGCCGGCCGCTCCCGGGAATCGGCGCGGCCGTCGTCGACGCCGGCGGCGAGCCCGTCGACCCCGGCGAGTCCGGCGAGCTCGTGCTCACCCGGCCCTGGCCGGGGATGCCGCGGGCGCTCGCGAACGGGACCGGCTGGGGCGCGCGCGACGGCCGGCGGACGGCGGCCGACGCCGACTCGTCCGACTCGGTCGCTCCCTCGGAGTCGCCCGACGCCGGCCCCTGGCGGTACCACCCCGAGGACGGCGCCGTCGCGGACGCAGAGGGCTACCTCACGTTCCTCGGTCGGATCGACGAGGCGGTCAACGTCGCCGGGCGGCGCTTCAGCACGATGGAACTAGAGTCCACCATCGTCGGCGTCGAGGGCGTCGCCGAGGCCGCCGTCGTCGGCGCCGACGACGAGTCGACCGGCACCGCCATCTACGCGTACGTCGCCCCCGAGCGCGACGCCCCAGAGGCCGACCTCCGACAGCGCATCCGCGACGCCGTCGAGGACGCCATCGGCGCGGTCGCGATCCCGGCGGCGGTCGTCTTCACCCCCGACCTCCCCAAGACCCGCTCGGGGAAGGTGATGCGGCGGCTGCTCCGCGCCGTCGCCAACGACGAGGACCTGGGCGACACCTCCGCGCTCCGCAACCCCGAGATCCTCGGCGAACTCCGATCGCGGACCCACGACAAGTAGTTTCGGGAAAAAGCGAATTCCGAAACGGCTTTTTGCTCGGTTACAGCCCTGAAAGTTCGTTACGGGAAATAAGATCGCTATCACGCACAGATTTATTTCGCACTGTTACGATCTCCCGAAACGACAGATGGATCCCCCGGCCGCCAGCGAGTACCGTCGGCTCCGACGGGCCACCGAAACCCACCGCGAGGACCTCGTGCTGCGACTCGGCGGCGAGGTCGGACTCCGCCCCGGCGAGATGACGCGCGTCCGCCTCGCGGACGTCGAATCGCACGACGGCACGCACTTCCTCGCAGTCAGGGACGCGGACGGAGACGTCGCCCGCGACGCCTATCTGCCCGCGGGCGTGGAACACGACCTCCGGAAGTACGCCGGCAGCGTCGGCGCGGGCGAGGACGATCCCCTACTTACGGTGTCGCCCCGCCGCCTCCAGATGCTCGTGGGCGAGGTCGCCGACCGCGTCGACGGGGTCGACGCCTCCTCCCGGGACCTCCGGTGGCACTTCGCGGCCGAACTCATAGACGACGGCGTCCCCCCGCGCGTGGTCTGTGCGCTCGGCGGCTGGCGGCTGGAGCGCCTCGCGCCGCTCCTGTCGGACCCGGACCGCGAGGCCGTCGCGGCCGCGCTCGACGGCGCCGCGACGGCGCTTGACGGCCTCGGACGGGACGTCGCGCTCGCGGCCGACCTGGGCGCCGAACTGCTCGGCGTCGCCACGGTCGACGAGACCGCTCGGACGGCGTGCGCGTGCCTCGCCGACGCCGAGGGCGTCCGCTTCGCCTGGCTGGCCGAGCGGACCGGGGAGGCGTTCGCCGTGCGGGAGGCCGTCGGCGTCGACGCGGCCGCCGCCGAGACGGCGCTCGACGGCTACGATCCGGACGCCCGCGCCCGCGACGAGCGGGACGTGCGCGTCCGCGAGTCAGAGCGCGGCCCGCTGGCGCTGGTCCCGGTCCGTCGGGACGACACCCGCTGGGGCGTGCTCGGGATCGGCGTGCGGCGGCCGGTGGGCGACGCCCGCCGGGACGCCCTCGCCGTCCTCGGGACGCAGGTCGGTCACGCGCTCGCGGCGGTCCAGCGGAAGCGCCTCCTCCTCGCGGACACCGTCGTCGAACTCGACTTCCGCTGTCCCGCGGCGTCGTCGTTCGTCGCCGACCTCTCGGGGGCGCTCGACTGCCGGGTCGAACTCTCCGGCGCGGTCCCCGTCGGCGACGGGTCGCTGCTCTACTACCTCGTGACGCGCGGCGCGGGCGCGGATCCGGTGCTGTCGCACGCCGACGCGGCCGACGCCGTCGCCGACACGCGGCTCATCGAGGACTACGGCGACGGCGCCGCCGTCGAGGTCGTCGTGACCGACGCGCCCGCCCTGGCGCTCGTCGACCGCGGCGCGCGGGTCCGCTCGCTCGTCGCCGAGGACGGCGCGGCGACGCTCACGGGCGAGATCCCCGGCGACGCCGACGTCCGCGCGGCGGTCGACGCCGTGACCGACGCGTACCCGGGGGTGTCGCTGTCGGCGAAGCGGCAGGAGGACCGCCCCGTCGAGACCGACGTGGGCTTCCGCGAGCGGCTCGCCGACCGGCTCTCGGACCGGCAGGCGACCGTCCTCCGGGCGGCCTACCACAGCGGCTACTTCGAGTGGCCCCGCGGCTCGACCGCCGAGGAGCTGGCGGACTCGCTTGAGGTCTCCTCGCCGACGCTCCACAATCACCTCCGAAAGGCCCAGCAGAAGCTTCTGACGGCGTTCTTCGACGACGCGGCGCCGCGCTCCGAGCTGTAACCGGGCGGCGAGGCGACGCCCGCTTTGCAACAGTTAGCCCCCGTGGCCCGTTTTCCCGCGTGAATAATTGGCATATTTAGAACCGCCGTTTATGTGGGGGTGTCCGATTGTGAGTGATAGACCATGGGAGATGACGACGTAGAACTGGAAGCGCGGCTCGCCGAACAGGACGTCTTCGAGCCGTCCGAGGCGTTCGTCGAACAGGCGAACGTCGCGGACGACGCGATCTACGAGGAGTTCGAGGAGAACTGGCCGGAGTGCTGGCAGGCCGCCGCGGACCTGCTCTCGTGGGACGACGACTACGACACCGTCCTCGACGACTCGAACCCGCCGTTCTACGAGTGGTTCACGGGCGGCGAACTCAACGCCTCGGCGAACTGCTTGGACCGCCACCTCGACGAGCGCGGCGACGAGGCCGCGATCGAGTGGGTCGGCGAACCGGTCGAGGAGGACGACCGCACCTATACCTACGCGGAGCTCCACCGCGAGGTGAACGAGTTCGCCGCGGCGCTCCGCGACCTCGGCGTCGGCGAGGACGACGTGGTCACGATGTATATGCCGATGATCCCCGAGCTGCCGATCGCGATGCTGGCGTGCGCCCGGATCGGCGCGCCGCACTCGGTCGTCTTCGCGGGCTTCTCGGCGGACGCGCTCGCGACCCGGATGAACGCCGCGGACTCGGAGTACCTGATCACCTGCGACGGGTACTACCGCCGCGGCGACCCGCTCGACCACCTCCAGAAGGCGAACGAGGGCCTCGCGGGCGTCGACCACGAGGTCGAGGCGACGGTCGTCGTCGACCGTCTCGGCCCGAACGGCGACGGCTTCGGCCACGATCTCAAAGGCACTCAACACGACTACGGCGACCTCGTCGCCGCCAACCAGGGGGCCGAGGTCGACCCCGTCGCCCGCGACGCCGAAGACATGCTGTTCCTGATGTACACCTCGGGGACGACGGGTCAGCCGAAGGGCGTCAAACACACCACGGGGGGCTACCTCTCGTGGGCCGCCTGGACGTCCCAGGCCGTCCTCGACATCGAGCCCGATGACACGTACTTCTGCTCGGCGGACATCGGGTGGATCACGGGCCACTCCTACATCGTCTACGGGCCGCTCGCGCTCGGCACGACGACGGTGATGTACGAGGGCACGCCGGACCACCCCGACAAGGACCGCCTCTGGCAGATCGTCGACGAGTACGAGGCGACGCAGCTCTACACCGCACCGACGGCGATTCGGGCGTTTATGAAGTGGGGTTCGGAGTACCCCGAACGGCACGACCTCTCCAGCCTCCGTCTGCTGGGCACGGTCGGCGAGCCGATCAACCCCCGCGCGTGGAAGTGGTACTACAAGCACATCGGGAACGAGCAGTGCCCGATCGTCGACACGTGGTGGCAGACCGAGACGGGCGGGATGATGGTCACCACCCTCCCGGGCGTGAAGGATATGAAGCCCGGGTCGGCGGGGCCGCCGCTCCCCGGCGTCGACGCCCGGATCGTCGACACAGAGGGCGAGGAGGTCGGCGCCGGCCGCGCGGGCTACCTCACCGTCCAGAAGCCCTGGCCGGGGATGTTGCGGACGCTGTACCGCAACGACGAGCGCTACATCGAGGAGTACTGGGCGGAGTACTCCGACACCGACAGCGACGACCCCGACGAGTGGGTGTACTTCCCCGAGGACGGCGCGAAGATCGACGACGACGGCTACATCACCGTTCTGGGTCGGGTCGACGACGTGATCAACGTCTCGGGTCACCGCCTGGGGACGATGGAGATCGAGTCGGCCATCGTCGGCGTCGAGGGCGTCGCCGAGGCCGCCGTCGTCGGTGGCGACCACGAGGTCAAGGGCGAGGCCGTCTACGCCTACGTCATCACCGAGGAGGGCCACGCCGGCGACGACGACCTCCGCGAGCGGATCGTCGCGGGCGTCGAGAACGCCATCGGCCCGATCGCCCGCCCCGAGCAGGTGATCTTCACGCCCGAACTCCCGAAGACCCGGTCCGGGAAGATTATGCGGCGGCTCCTGGAGGACATCGCCAACGGCGAGGAACTGGGTGACACCTCCACGCTCCGCAACCCCGAGATCGTCGAGGAGATCCGTGTACAGGTACAGGACTGACCGAGAGAGCGAATCTATGACAGACACAGACACTCACGGCGCGGCCGGCGCTCCCAGCGGGGGCGTAGCGGCGGACCGGGCCGGAGACGCGACGGACGACTGCACCGAAACCGACGACCGAGGCCGGGCCGTCCCCGACGGCGGCGTCGCCGACGGCGACGTCGACTACCTGGAGGCCGAAATCAACCTCCTGAAGCCGAGCACGCCGTTTATGCGCGACCACCTGAAGCAGGTCTGGGCGGGATTTCTCGCCTGGGTCGTCCTCACGTGGGGCCCGGTGACGGCGACGTACCTGGCGCCCGGGCTGATGACCCAGCCGATCCCGATCATCGACTTCCCGGCGCACTACTTCTCGGTCGCGTTCCTCGCGCCGACGAGCTCGCTGGTCTTGGCGTTCATCTACTCGCGCCGGCGCGACAGGCTCGACGAGAAGTACGGCATCGACCACTCGACCGCCGAGGTCGACGCGGGCGGCGACGCCGACGCCGAGACGGCCGCCGCCGACGGGGGTGAGGTGCAGTGAGCGCCGCCGCGTCGGTCCTGCTGCAGTCCGGCGATCTCCTGCCGGAGGCGCTCGACATTTCGTTCAAGCCGATCCCGGCCGTGATGGTCGTCGCGATGCTGGCGCTGTTCCTCGTGGTCGGCTACCTGTTCAAGGTCGCCGACACCGAGGGGATGTGGGTCGCCGGCCGCTCGATCGGGAACATCGAAAACGGGATGGCCATCGGCGCGAACTGGATGTCCGCGGCGTCGTTCCTCGGTCTGGCCGGGCTGGTGGCGCTGTCTGGCTTCTACGGCCTGGCGTTCATCATCGGCTGGACCGCGGGCTACTTCGTCCTCCTGATCTTCCTCGCGGCGCAGATGCGCCGGTTCGGGAAGTACACCGCCCCCGACTTCGTGGGCGACCGCTTCAACTCCGATACGGCCCGCGCGCTCGGCGCGGCGACGACGATCCTGATCGGGTTCGTCTACTCCGTCGGGCAGGCGCGCGGGATGGGCCTCGTCGGCCTCTACGTCTTCGGGACCGACTACGTCACGATGGTCGTCGTGATGATGGCGATCACCGTCGCCTACCTGACCCTCTCGGGGATGATGGGCGCGACGAAGAATATGGCCGTCCAGTACGTCATCCTCATCGTCGCCTTCCTCGCGGCGGTCTACGTCGTCGGCATCGTCAACGGCTACTCGACCGTCCTGCCGCAGATCGAGTACGGCGCGCTCATCAGCGACCTCAACGCCGAGTTCTCCCAGCCGTTCGCCAACGCCTCGTACTTCCTGTGGATCGCGACCGCGTTCTCGCTCGTCTTCGGGACCTGCGGGCTCCCGCACGTCTTAGTCCGCTTCTACACGGTCGAGAACGAGCGGACCGCCCGCCACTCGACCGTCTGGGGGCTGTTCTTCATCATGCTGCTGTACTGGGGCGCGCCGGCGCTGGCGGCCTTCGGCGTCGACCTCTACGACGCCTCGCAGTACGGCCCGACCTACGCCGCCTCCGGCGGGATGTCCGGCGGCGAGGGCGACCTCATCGTCGTGCTCGCGGCGCAGCTGTCGAGCCTCCCGACGTGGTTCGTCGGCCTCGTCGCGGCCGGCGGCATCGCCGCCGCCATCGCGACCACGGCCGGGCTCTTCATCACCGCCTCCTCGGCGGTCTCTCACGACATCTACACCAACATCATCAACCCCGACGCGACCCAGCGCGAGCAGGTGCTCGTCGGCCGCGGGACGATCGTCCTCCTGGGGGTCATCGTCACGGTCACGGCGCTGGACCCGCCGGCCCTCATCGGTCAGCTCGTCGCCCTGGCGTTCTCGCTGGCGGCGATCGTGCTGTTCCCGATGTTCTTCCTCGGGCTGTGGTGGGAGAAGACGAACCGCCAGGGCGCCCTCGCGGGGATGTCCGTCGGGCTCGCGATCTGGATCGCGGCCGTCGTCAACGACCTCATCCTCCCGTTCAGCCAGGCCTTCGGGGACGTCTTCCCCGCGATCGGCGCCGCCTTGGTCGGCACGCCGCTCGTGTTCGCGATCACGATCGCGGTCTCGTACGTGACAGAGGACCCGCCGGAGTCGACGAAGCGGCTGGTCCGGCAGTGTCACAGCCCCGAGCCGATGTCCCGAACCGAGAGCGCGGAAGACGTCGCGGCGACAGACGGGGGTCACGCCCCCGGTGACGACTGATGTACGACACCATCCTCGTTCCGACCGACGGAAGCGACACCGCCGAGGTCGCCGTCGACCACGCGATCGACCTCGCCGAGAAGTACGGCGCGACGATCCACGCGCTCTACGTCATCGACGTCGACGCCACCAGCTACTCGCTGGGGACCGAACAGGTCGACCGCATCCGTCAGGGCCACCTCGACGAGATGCCCGAGGTCAAAGAGAGCGCCGAGCGGGCGACCGGCCAGGTCGCCGACGCGGCCGCCGAACACGGTCTGACGGTCGAAGAGCACGTCCGCGCCGGTCAGCCGGCCCGTGCGATCCGGAAGTTCGCCGAGGAGAACGACATCGACCTCGTCGTGATGGGATCGCACGGCCGCTCGGGCCTCTCGCGGGCGCTGCTCGGGAGCGTCGCCGAGCACGTCCTGCGGGAGACGCAGGTGCCCGTCCTCGTCGTCGACGAGCACGCCGAGCGGTAGTCGGAGCGCCCGATAGACGGAGCGCCCGGCTCGCCGCGCGCTCGCGTTCTCGCTGGCGCTTCCCGTGACGTAGTGCTTAACCGTCCTGACCGTGAATCGAACGGTATGACAGACGGCGAGCGCGACGACCACGAGTTCTCCTCCGGCCAGGGGTTCGACGAGGACTACGAGGAGTTCACCCTCGACCCGCCGGAGCTGAAGGTCGACCCGACGAAAGTCGACCCCGTGGACTCCCGCGTCGTCACCGACGAACTCGACCGACGGAACATCGCCTCCGACCAGGTCGACGTCGAGAAGCTCATCGACGTCGGGCTCTCGTATATGCAGATCAACCGCTTCGAGGAGGCGACAGAGACCTTCGAGCGCGCGGCGCGGTTCGGCGACGAGGACTCCCTGGAGGCCCAGGAGGCCTGGGTCAACAAGGGCGCGGCCCACGCCGAACTGGAGGAGTGGGACGAGGCCATCGGCGCCTACCGCGAGGCGCTCCGCATCGACGACGACTCCGAGCACGCCGCCTCCGCGGAGACCAACCTCGCGTACGCGCTCTGGAACGCCGGCGAGGTCGAGGAGGCGCTCCACCACGCCGAGCGCGCGGTCGAGATCGACCCGCGCTTCCCGCAGGCGTGGTACAACCGCGGCTTCTTCCTCCACGAGCGCGGCCTCAACGAGGACGCGGTCAACGCCTTCGACAACGCCATCCGCCTGGGGATGCGCACCGCCGACGTCCTCGAAGAGAAAGCCCGCGCGCTCGAAGAGCTCGGCCGCGACGAGGAGGCCGAACGGACCCAACAGCAGGCCGACGAACTGCGCGAGGAGCGCGAACAGGAGCTGCTGGAGCAGGGTCAGGGCGGCCAGCCAGAGCAGGGCGGCCAGCCGCAGGGCCTGGGTGACCTGGTCGAGGACGCCCAGGAGCCCCTCGACAGACAGCGAGAGCGGTGATGTTACTCCGCGAGCGACAGACGCCTGAGGGCCTGCTCGTCTCGGTCTGCGACCCCGAGTGCCTCGGCGAGACCTACGTCGACGGCGACGTCTCCCTGGAGGTCACAGAGGACTTCTACGGCGGCGAGGAGGCCGCCGAGGCCGACGCGGAGACCGTGATCGACAGCCTCACCCGCGCCAGCGTCGCCAACATCGTCGGCGAGCGCGCGGTGGGCGTCGCGGTCGAGGCCGGCATCGTCGACGAGGAGCGCGTGCTCGTCGTCGACGGCACCTACCACGCGCAGCTGCTCTGGATGTAGGCGGGGCCGGAGCGATCGAACGGACAGACCTTTTTCGGTCCGGGGGCGAGTCGGAACGTGGTCGATCTCACGTCGCCACAGACCGTCCTCTCGGTGCTCCTGTGGGCCGCTCTCGCCGTCTACGGTCTCTCCGCGATCTGGTGGCTCGTCGAGACCGCGCTCCTCTCGCGGAACTGGGCGCCCGCCACCGACGAGGCGTGGGGGCTCGACGACATTCAGGTCCGGATTCTCACGATCGACGCGGCCGCGGTCGTCCAGCAGACCGTCGACGCGCTCCCGGAGGGGATCGCCGACGTTCGGGTGGTCGCCGAGCGCGACATCGACGTCGAGGGCGCGACCGTCCACGTCGTCCCCGAGGAGTTCGACTGCAAGGCGACGAACAAGGGCCGGGCCGTCGAGTGGGCGCGGCGACACGTCGCCTGCGACACGGAGTACATCCTCTATCTCGACGAGGACACGCTCGTGACCGGGCTGACCGGGCTGCCGGACGCCGACTTCGTGCAGTTCACAGAAAAGCCGATCTACACCGGCTCGCGGCTCACCTACCTCTGTGAGATCTTCCGGACGGGCTATCAGTTCGAACAGCTCGGCTTCCACCGGCTGAGCTACCCGCTCTACGCGTGGGGCGGCGGCTTCGCGATCCGTCGCGAAATAGAGGAGGAACTCGGCTGGAACGTGGCGACGATCACCGAGGACACGAACCTCATCTGGCGCGCCGCGGACAGGTACGACCTGGAGTATCAGCTGGTCGACAAGCGCTTCCGCAATCAGGCGCCGCCGTCGCTGTGGGCGATGTTCAAGCAGCGGCGACGGTGGATGTCGGGCACGATCGGCGACGACCATCTCTTGCCGCCGTGGTACCGGCCGCTGTACTTCACCCGCGTCGTCGCGTGGTCGTTCTCGCCGTTCGTCCCCCTGCTCGTGGCCGCCTCGTACCTCCTGCCCGGAACCGCACCCGGGATGGACCTCTACAGCCTGCTCTCGACGGGGCTTCTCGGCATTCTGTTCGTGTATATGCTGTTCGGCGTCGTCGCCTACAAGAAGCATCCGGTGCTGTGGCCGCTGTACCTCGTGCTCACGCCCGTGGCCGTCGTCCTCCACTCCGTGGGGGCGATGTGGGGGCTCCTCCGCCCCGTCGAGGAGTTCGAGGTCACAGAGAAGGTGACCGCCGACACCATCGAGGAGATCAACGCCGGCCTCGACGACGGCGAACTGGCGGACCACGACGGCACGGAGCGGCTGGTCCGGGAGTCCAGCGACGCCTACGACGCGCACCTCTTCGACGATTGACCGACGGCGGACCGGTACACAGGCAGTCGGCGGGGAGCGTCGTCCCGCTCGCCGCGTCGTCGCTCGACGTCGTTCCTGCCAATACCGAAGCCGTGTTAGTCCTGCGGCCGTTACGCCTCCCCAATGGGAACTCAGGAATCGTATCCGATCGACGTCGCCTCGATCCGGGAGGACTTCCCGATCCTCGACCGGAAGGTCGGCGGCGACATCGAGACGCCGGGCGAGGGCCCCGACGACACCCGGCCGCTCGTCTACCTCGACAACGCGGCGACGAGCCACACCCCCGAGCCCGTCGTCGACAGCATCGTCGACTACTACCGCGGCTACAACTCCAACGTCCACCGCGGCATCCACCATCTGAGCCAGGAGGCCTCCGTCGCCTACGAGGAGGCCCACGACCGCGTCGCGGAGTTCATCGGCGCCGAGGGCCGCGAGGAGATCGTCTTCACGAAGAACACCACCGAGGCGATGAACCTCGTCGCCTACGCGTGGGGCCTCGCCGAACTCGGCCCCGGCGACACGGTCGTCCTGACCGAGATGGAGCACCACGCCTCGCTTGTCACCTGGCAGCAGATCGCCAAGAAGACCGGCGCGAGCGTCGAGTACGTCCGCGTCGACGAGGACGGCCGCCTGGATATGGACCACGCCGCCGAACTCATCGACGACTCGACGGCGATGGTCTCTGTCGTCCACGTCTCGAACACGCTCGGGACGGTCGTGCCCGTGGCCGACCTGGCCGACCTCGCCCACGACCACGACGCGCACATCTTCGTCGACGGCGCACAGTCGGTCCCGACCCGCCCGGTCGACGTCGGCGAGATCGACGCCGACTTCCTCGCCTTCTCGGGCCACAAGATGCTCGGCCCGACCGGGATCGGCGTGCTCTACGGGAAGGAACACCTCCTCGAAGAGATGCAGCCGTACCTCTACGGCGGCGAGATGATCCGGAGCGTCACCTACGAGGACTCGACCTGGGAGGACCTCCCCTGGAAGTTCGAGGCCGGCACGCCCGTGATCGCCCAGGGCATCGCCCTGGAGGCCGCGATCGACTACCTCGATTCGGTGGGGATGGAGAACGTCCAGGCCCACGAGGACCTGCTCGCGGAGTACGCCTACGACCGGCTCTCGGCGTTCGACGACATCGAGATCTACGGGCCGCCGGGCGACGACCGCGGCGGGCTCGTCGCGTTCAATCTGGAGGGCGTCCACGCCCACGACCTCTCCAGCATCCTCAACGACCACGGCGTGGCGATCCGCGCGGGCGACCACTGCACCCAGCCGCTGCACGACAAGCTCGGGGTGCCCGCCTCCACCCGCGCGTCGTTCTACATCTACAACACGACCAAGGAGATCGACGCCCTCGTCGACGCCGTCGACGACGCCCGGCAGCTCTTCGCCTGAGCGGCGTTCTCTCTCGGCCTCCCGAAACCCTTAGTGGCTCACCGCCGACCTCCCGGCAGCGATGCCCACCGTGACCCGATTCCTCTTCGAGACGATCGAGCGGACGCTCGGCGAGTTCGCGACCGGGATTCAGGCGGCCGTCCCGAAGCTCCTCACCGGTCTCGTCTTTCTCGCGATCGCCTACGTCGGGATCAAACTGCTCACGCGCGCGCTCCGGCGCACGCTCGACGCCGTCTACCCCGCGGACCAGGGGCTCGTCGTCGACCTCGGGGTGACGATCGCGAGCGTGTTCCTGTGGTTCGGCGTCGCCCTGGCGCTCTTGAACATCTTCGGGATGGGCGAGATCGCCGCGAGCCTCGGCACCGCCGCCGGCTTCGTCGCGCTCGGCGTCTCCTACGCCCTGTCGAACATGATCGCCGACACCGTCGCCGGGGTGTATCTCCTCCGTGACCCTGACTTCAACCCCGGCGACGAGGTGAAGGCCGACCCCGTCACTGGGACCGTGGAGTCGATCGAACTCCGGAAGACCCGGTTCCGGAACACCGACGGCGACGTCGTCGTCGTCGCGAACCGCGACGTCGAGAAGAAGTGGACGCGCCTCGCCGCGGACGACGCCGCCGAGGCCCCCGCCTGAGGGGTCTCGTGCTAACACCGCTCACTACCGCTTTATTGCCGTCGCTCGCGTACCGAGGGTATGAATTCCGCACGTTCGGTCGGTTCTCTCCGGTGGCTCGCGACGCTCCTCGCGCTCCTCGTCGTCACGAGCGGACTCGCCGTCGGCCAGTCGGACCAGCCCGAGTGGGCCGACGAGGCGTTCGCGGAGTTCGGGGGGATGGTCGCCGTCTACAACGAGTCTATCACGGCGGTCGACCTCGGCGTCGCGGGCGACCAACTGGAGAACGAGCGCGTGAACCTCGTCGTCACCGACGCCGACGGCGCGACGGCGACGTTCTCGTTCCGCCTCGACGGCCAACTCCGGATGACCGAACTCGACCAGGGCGCCCGCTCGGACGCGACCCTGCGGATGTCGCTCGACCGTGAGACGTTCGACGAGATCATCGCCGCCGACAACCCCGCGGTCGTCTTCCGTGACGCGGTCGCCGCCGGCGACATCCGGCTCTCCGGGGTCGGCACGACCAACGCCGTGAAGTGGGTCGTCATCAACACCGTCGCGGACCTCGCTCGGAGCTTCGGGCTCTTCTGACCGCCCGCGCCGGCCGGCGGAACCCTTTTGCGCGAGACTGTCGTACGCTCTCCCAACAATGGGACTGGGCTCGGATATGTATCGCCAGCAGATTCTGGATCACTACAAGAACCCCCGGAACAAGGGGGAGATGTCGGATCCGGACTTCTCCCACACCGGGGAGAACCCCTCCTGCGGCGACACGATCACGGTGAACGTCAGCCTCGAAGACGACGGCGAGACCATCGAATTCGTGACGTTCACCGGGAACGGCTGTGCGATCAGTCAGGCCTCTGCGAGTATGCTCTCGGAGAAGCTCCGCGGGATGACGCTGTCGGAACTCGACGCGATGGACACCGACGACGTCACCGAGATGCTCGGCGTCGACATCTCGCCGATGCGGATCAAATGCGCCGTCCTCGCCCGGCAGGTGGCCCAGGACGGCGCGGCCATCCACCGCGGCGACATCGAGATCGACCGGACGACGACCGAAGAGGACTGACGCGTCGGCGCGGTCGGCGGCGTTCACCGCTCGGATTCGGGCGGTGTCGGTCTCCGATCGCTCGGTAGCGTCGGTTCGTTTTCGACGGATCTCGCGGTCGGAGGGCCCGACGAGCGGGCGCTCAGTCCGCGTGGACCGCCCCGTTCGGGCGACAGGTGACGCAGTACTCGTAGGGGCCGCCGAGCGTGGCGCCGCACCGGTGACACAGGCCGGTCTCCGTCGCCATCTTCGCGCCGGCCACGACGTCCGCGAGCGGATTGGCCCGCTCGCCGTCGGGCGTCTCGAAGAGGTGGGTCTGCTTCGCCGGCGGGACGTGTCCCCGGTGTGCTGCGATCGCGGTCCCGGCGACGGCGAGTGCGACGAACACGCCGAGGCTGGATAGCGGCGTCATACAGTATATCATACGTCCAGGTATTCATAAAATTTCTGTGTGTATAGATCAGTAAGTATCGTATTTCTAAATGTATGTTTCTCTATCTCTCATAGAAGTTCCCTATTCAACTTCGGAGGTTCAAACGGCGGCCGATCGGCTGATTCCTGATTCCTGATTCGTCGGCCTCGGACGAAAAACGGAAACCCGTGCGCAGGAGACTCGAAACGGCTCGAATCAGTCCGCGAACGCCTTCTCGCGGTCCTTCTTCATGTACGGCGCCGGGGCGACGGTCGCCCTGAGTTCGGTCATCGCGTGCGGTTCGATCTGGGACTTCTCGGTGTCGGGCTCGCCCCAGCGCATCGTGACCCGCGTGCCGGGCTCGGCGTACTCCGTGTCGATCCACCCGAGGGCGGCGAACTCACGCTCGTTGTAGCTGTAGTCCATGTGCTTCGCCATCCCGACGGTCTCGCCGTCCTTTAGGATCTCGTCGTACCGGGAGAGCTCCGAGCGGTACGGCACTTCGGGCATCGTCAGGAACTTGTAGGTCTCGCCTTCTTCCAGCAGCGAGCCCCAGACCTTCATAATGTCTTCGTCGTCGATGATGAAGGTCACCTTCTGTTCGCCGTCGAGGAGCGCCTCGTTTTCTTCGAGCGCCTCGCGGCCGATGAAGTCGTGGTCGAACTTCGCGATGTGGTCGTATCCGAGTCCGCCGAGGGTCGCGTAGTAGTCCGAGATGTCCTCGGAGACGTAGCTCCCGCCGAGGACGAAGTTCGCCTCCATCGACTCCATCGGGAGCCACTCGCGGTACGCCTCCATCTCGGGGCTGTCGTACACCGCCGGCAGCGGGAGCGGGATCCACCCCAGTTCGATCCCGGTGGTGATGTAGGCCTTGTTGCCGACCTGCCGGAGGCCGTAGTCCTCGCCGACCGCGAAGATGTGGTCCAGCACCTCGTCGTGGTGCTCGTAGTCGCCGAAGATCTCGATCCCGCGCTCGCTCGTCATCTGGTGGCCCAGGGCGTACGCGTCGACGCCCTGGATCGAGAGCTCGTCCATCTGGAAGAACGGGATCTCGGGGAGGTCGCCGTCGACGGCCTCGGCCATCAGGTCGATCGCGTTCGGGCCCATAATCTCGAACCGGAAGTACTCCGGATCCCGCGGCCCGAGCGGATTGTAGATCATCTCGCAGTCGACGTCGTAGCCCCCCTTCTCGGCCTGATAGGTCGTCCAGTTGCTGACGGGCTCTTCGCCGACGAACAGGTAGTGGCCCTCTTCGAGCCAAAAGAGGATGCAGTCGCCGATCACGTAGCCGTCGGGGTTGAGCGCGACGAACTGCTTGGCCCGCGGCGGCTCGCCGTCGCGCCAGTCGGCGAAGCTGTTGATCCCGACCGTCTCGAAGAGGTCCTGGGCCTCGTCGTCGTCTCCGGTGACCCTGAAGTGGGTCATGTGGAAGGACTGATCGATGACGGCGCACTGCTCGCGCCAGGCCTTCTGCTCGCGGATCCAGTTGCTGAACTCCGCCGGGAAGTCGTAGGGCTTGTCCGGGTAGTCCCAGATCGAAGCCTCCAGGTCCCGGTCTCTGAACGTCCCTACGAGGTCATCGGTGCCATCCACCATCTCCTGTAGGTTCTCGGGCGACATATTTGGAAATAAATATAATGATCATAAAATTCTGACGCCGATTGTCGCGGCTCTGCAACGACCCGTGTGGGTGTGCGCCGGTCGGTTACTCGGGCTTGAGCCCCTCGTCTTGGACGCGCATCACGGCCTCGCCGTCGGCGAGGTTCGGCGCGTCCACGAGGCGGACGATCCGCTTGTCGCCCTTCGACTTCCGGAGGTACATCCGGAACGTCGAGGTGTGGCCCAGGATGTTGCCGCCGATCGGCTGGGTCGGGTCGCCGAAGTACGAGTCCGGGTTGGAGGCGACCTGGTTCGTCACCAGGACGGCGGTGTTGTAGAGGTCGCCGATCCGCATCAGGTCGTGGAGGTGCTTGTTGAGCTTCTGCTGGCGCTCGGCGAGTTCGCCCCGGCCGACGTACTCCGCGCGGAAGTGCGCGGTCAGCGAGTCGACACAGAGCAGGCGGACGGGGAACTCCGCCTCCTCGTTGTCGCGGGCGAGCTCCTTGGCCTTCTCGGCGAGGAGGATCTGGTGGTTGGAGTTGAACGCCTTCGCGACGTGGATGTGGTCCAGGAACGAATCGAGCAGGTCCGACATCGTCTCGTCGTCGCCCGGAGTGCCCTCGATCTCGCGGCGTTCGAGCAGGTCCTCGATGACCTCGTCGTCGAGGCCGCGGACCATGTCGTCGATCCGCTCGGGGCGGAAGGTGTCCTCGGAGTCGATGAAGATACAGGAGCCGCCGAGCCCGCCGTGTTCGGGGGGCAGTTGGACGTTAACGGCCATCTGGTGGGTCACCTGGGACTTGCCGGCCCCGAACTCCCCGTAGACCTCGGTGATGGACTGGGTCTCGATCCCGCCGCCGAGCAGCTCGTCGACCTCGGGGATCCGCCAGGAGAGCTTGCCGATCTGCTCGCGTCGCTCCA
Source organism: Halobellus sp. MBLA0158 (assembly GCF_041477585.1). Classification (NCBI taxonomy): domain Archaea; kingdom Methanobacteriati; phylum Methanobacteriota; class Halobacteria; order Halobacteriales; family Haloferacaceae; genus Halobellus; species Halobellus rubicundus. The sequence goes on along the minus strand of NZ_JBGNYA010000001.1, from coordinate 241,623 downwards.
GCACCGCCGCGCCCGTCTCGAAGCCGCCGATGTCGGCGGCCTCGCGCGCGGCGTTGATGATGTCCGCGGCGGTCGACTCCCCCACGTCCGCCGTGTTCGACATCTCGCCCGGGCTCGCGACCGCGATCGCCTGGTAGCTCTCGAATCCCGCTTCGACGAGTTTGTCCGCTGTCGCTGGGCCGACTCCCGGGAGACTCTCGAGATCGTCTTCTGGCATCGTACCCTCCTCTGAGGCCCACGCCCACATAAACCCTCGTTAACACCGTGGTGAAAGTGAAAGCGCCGGACGCGGGCGACGCGACTCGATCGCGGGCGCGAACGTTTATCGGTGAAAAGCGCGGTCGAGACTCAGGAGGAGCCGTTCCGGAGCGCGGTCGCGGCCTCGGCACACACCGGCGGGAGCGCCCGACAGGTCGCGCCAGCGACCACGTAGTCGATGGCGTCGTAGGCGACCGAATCGACCCTGACGGTGCCCGAGGCCCGCCCCATGCGGTCGTCGGCCCAGCGGATCTCGCTGGCGAACCCGGGGAGCATCGCGTCGACGAGGAGCGCTCCGCGGTCCGCGTCGCGAGCCTCGGCGACGGCGTCGATCGCCGATTCGCGGACCGCGGCCACGTCCTCGACGCCCTCGACGGCGATGTCGTCGCCGTCCTCGATCCGCTCGCGGAGGGACGCGAACGCGCGGACGTACACCAGGACGTCGGCCAGCGAGAGGACGTCGCTCGCGGGAGAGGGCCCCTCGTCGCTTTCGGCGTCGGCGACGCTGTCGGCGCGGAACCGGGCGTCCGAGCCCAGGCTGGCGAGCGCCCGCACGCCCGCCGTCTCGCCGACGTCCCGATCGACGAGCGACGTCGGCTCGTCGACGTCCCGGGGCGGCAGCGACTCCATCCGGTCGAGCACTCGCGTCCGGAGCGTCGCGCGGGCCGCCTCGAAGCGCGGGCGCAGGTCGGCGCTGGCGTCGAGGCTCGCCCGGAACCGATCGAAGAGGTACGACGCGACCGCGACGCTCGTCCGGGCGCGCTCGTGGTCCGAGGCGAGCGCCCCGACTTCGAGCGCCGTGCCGCCGTCGTGGGCGGTGCGGCGGTGCCGGGAGTCGAGCCAGTTCCGCGCGGCGCGGATCTCGGTGCCGATCTCGTCGTGGACGACCACCGCCCGGACCGGATCGTCGCCGACGTAGGACCACCGCGCGTCGACCTCGTCGACGCTCCCCGCGATGGCCGGCGCCTCGGCTGTGAGTTCCGAGACCGTCAGGTCCGTATCGATCGCGCGCCACGCCGCTTGGACCTCGTGAGCGTCGACGCGGGCGCCGTTCGCCCGGTCGAGGCGGTCGTACGGCGTCAGCGCCTCGTCGACCCGGTCGATCGACTCGGTCGCGGACTCGTAGACGCCGTTCAGCCGCTCGCGGATCACGCCGTTGGGGATCTCCTCGCGGTCGAACGGCGCGGGCACGCCGTCGAGCGCCGAGCGCGCGATCGACTCCTGTTCGTCGACGAACGACGCCTCGATGTCGATAGGGACTGTCTCCGGGACCGCCGGCGCGTCGCTGCTCACCGCCTCGGCCAGCGCGTCGGCGTCGACGGTCGGCTCGCTCTCCCCGGACAGAAAGCCCGAACAGCCGGCGAGCGCCGCGAGCGCGCCCGTGCCGGAGATCGCCAGGAGTCGCCGCCGGCCGATCGCCGAACGCTCCCGGCTCACGACGCGTCCACCTCCGTCGGTTCGCCGCCCTCGGGCCGGCGGCACCGGCCTCCGCCGCCGCTCGAACCGTAACTGTTGATCTGGCCCGGCTCCAGCGTCGCGGGGAGGCGGATCAGGTTCGTCACCACGTCGCGGGCGTCGGCCTCGCAGGCGACGTCGGCGTCGCGGAGCACCCGCGCGTAGTCGGTCTCGATCTCCGAGTCGGTCCAGCGGACCCAACAGAGCCGGTGGTGGTAACACTCGCCGACGAGGTGCCGCTCGACGTAGACCGTCTCCGAGCCGAAGTCCGTCTCGTCGAGGAACGCCCGCGCCTCGTCGACGCCGTCGACGTCGGCGAAGGTGAGGGCCGCGGCGGCCTCGTCGCTGGCGACGACGTGATGCGTCCAGCTGTCGATCTCGGGCGTTTCGCCGCCGGCGCCGGCGGACTCGGTCTCGCTCGGCGTCTCGCTCCACACGATCGGTTCTCTGTCGCCGTTCCGGAGGCTGACGTGCGGCGGGTCGACGAGCGCGTCCTCGGGCGGGTCGGATCCGGGCGCGACCCGGGAGGACCCCGACGCCGAGCCGCTGCCGCCGCAGCCCGCGAGCGCAGTCGCGCCGAGGAGGGACCCGGCCGCGGCGAGCAGCCGGCGGCGCGTCGGCTGTTGTCTGGAGGGCATCGCTTCTGTCCACCGGTCCGACGGGTAAATAGCCCGCGGAGACTCAGTCGGCTCTTTCAGCGACCCTGCCTGTCAGTCCCAGGGGTGGCCGCCGTCGCGGTCGGGCCACATCGGGTACCAGTAGGACTCGTCGCCTTCGAGTTCCAGTTCTCCGTCGAGGACGGATTCGAGCTTGAATTCGAGGCGCTGATTCCGCTCTTTGCCCCGCTCGGGCGCGAACGGGTAGTACGCCCCGCGCCGGAACGAGTAGATCCAGTAGGCGCGGTCGCCGTCGCCCTCGCGCTCGAACCCGAACACGGCCGCGAGCAGGCGCGAGCCGTAGCCGCGCTCGCGGAACTCGTCGGCCGCGAAGTGGACCGAGGTGACGAGGTCCTCGGGGTCGTCGTCGCGGAGGACGACCCACTCCCAGCCGTGGCTGTCCTCGCGGACGTCGAAGGTGGTCCCGGTCTCTTCCTCGCCGGCGCGGAGGATCGCCTCGACGTCGTCGACAGTCGCCTCGAAGTCGGTGCTGTCGACGCCCGAAAAGCAGAGCGCCGCCGCGCCCACGGAACGAAAGCCGAGGTCGGCCTCCATCGTGACGTAGGCGGTGCTTATCCCGAAGAGGTCCTCGGGGTCGGCGTCGCGGGTCGCGTCCGCCTCGGCGCTCGTGCCGAGGACGGCCCTGATGGTGTCGAAGAGGCCCATCCGTTACTGGGTCTCCATCTCCCGTTCCAGTTCGCGGAGGCGCTCGACGCGCTTTTCGGTCGCGGGGTGCGTGCTGAACAGTTTCCCGATGAAGTCGCTCTTCAGGGGAACGATGAAGAACGCGTTCATCTCGGACTGCTCGCGGAGGTCCTCCCTGGGCACTCGGTCCATCCGGCCGTCGATCGTCAAGAGCGCCGACGCCAGCGCCGAGGGCTGGCCGGTGATGAGCGCGCCGCCCCGGTCGGCGGCGAACTCGCGGTAGCGCGACAGCGCCCGGATCAGGAAGAACGAGACGATCCAGACGACGAGCGAGGCCACGATCGCGACGATGATCCCGCCCCCGCCCTGGCGGTCGCGGCCGCCGCCGAACCAAAAGCCCATCCGGACGATCATGAACGCGACCGTCGAGAGGAACGACGCGATCGTCATCACCATCACGTCGCGGTTCTTCACGTGGGCGAGTTCGTGGGCGATCACGCCTTCGAGCTCGTCGCGGTCGAGCGTCCGCAGCAGCCCGGTCGTCACACAAACGGTCGCCTTCTTCTGGGACCGCCCGGCCGCGAAGGCGTTCGGCACCCGTGAATCGGCGACGGCGACGGTCGGCTTCGGCAGGTCCGCCTGCTGGCTGAGCCGCGAGACGGTCGCGTGGAGTTCGGGATACTCCTCTTCTGTGACCGTCTTCGCGCCCATGCTGTAGAGCGCGAGCCGGTCGCTGAAGAAGAACTGCGCGAGGACGAACGCGCCCATAAGCGGGAGGAAGACGAACGAGTCCGTCCACCACAGCGCGCCGACGAACACGATGTAGAGGGCAAAGAGCAGGAACATCGTCAGGACCATCCGGCCCCGGAGTCCCCAGTCGGATTTCCACTCCATACCCGCGTCTACGGCTTCGGGCTAATAAACGGTGTTGGGGCCGACGGACGCGCCCGATTCGTGTCGCCGTCGCCGTCGACCGCCCCGCTTCGTCGCGCTTAACCGCCTCGGTCGTCTACGTGTGACGATGAGTTCGGGCGACTTCTGTCCGCGGTGCGGGGATCCGGTGCCGGAGCGCGAGGAGCCCCTCCCGGGCGAGCCCCGCGAGCGCGACGCCGTCCTCTGTGACGACTGCTACTTCGCGGACTTCGACCTCGTCGACGCCCCCGACCGGATCGAGGTCCGGGTGTGCTCCCAGTGCGGGGCGGTCCACGAGGGCAACCGCTGGGTCGACGTCGGCGCCCGCGACTACACCGACGTCGCGGTCGAGCAGGTGACCGAGGCGCTCGGCGTCCACCTGAAGGCCGAGGACGTCCGCTGGGGCGTCGAGCCCGAACAGGTGGACGAAAACACCATCCGGATGCACTGCACCTTCTCGGGGATCGTCCGCGACACCTACCGCGAGGAGCAGGTGACCGTCCCGGTCTTCATCTCCCGGCAGACCTGCGATCGCTGCGGCCGGATCGCCGGCGGCTACTACGCCAGCATCGTCCAGATCCGGGCCGACGAGCGGACGCCCACGGCCGAGGAAGAACAGCGCGCGGTCGAGATCGCCGAAGCGTACGTCGCCGAGCGCGAGGCGACCGGCGACCGCAACGCGTTCGTCTCGGAGGTCACAGAGACGGGCGACGGCACCGACATCAAGCTCTCGACGAACCAGATCGGCGGCGGGGTCGCAAAGCGGATCGTCCGCGAACTCGGCGGCCACGTCGAGGAGTACCCGACGCTCGTGACCGAAGACAGCGACGGCAACGAGGTCTACCGCGTGACCTACGCCGTCCGCCTCCCCAAGTTCACGCCCGGCGACGTCATCGACCCCGACGACGATGACGGTCCGGTCCTCGTCCGGAGCGTCCGCGGCAACCTCAAGGGGGTCCGCCTCGCCACCGGTGACCCCTACGAGGCGTCCTTCGAGGAGGGCGAGACGCCCGACGCGCGACGGCTCGGCACGGTCGGGGACGCTTCGGAGACCACCGTCGTCGCCGTCGAAGACGAGTACGCGATCCAGGTGCTCGACCCCGAGACCTACGAGTCAAAAACGATCGCACGGCCGTCGTACGTCGACGGCGACGCCGATACCGTTCCCGTGATAAAGAGCCGCGCGGGCCTCCACGTCCTCCCGGCGGACGCGGTGGACACTGACGACGCGGACGCGTCCTGAGAGCCGGAGAACGGGCCTTCGGTCAGTCCGCCCGGGTCGGTCCGTCGGTCGGTGCCGGTCCGCTCGCCGGTCCCGGCCGGAGCTGCTTTTCGCGGATCGTGATCCCGTGGCGTTCGAGCGCCGTCGCGAACGCCTCCGTCGAGCGACCCGCGCGGGCCGCCGCCTGCGAGAGTGTCAGTGTGCCGGTCTGGTATAGCGTCATCGCCGTGTTCAGCCCGTGGGTATACATTGCGGGACACCTGACCCAACGCGACTAGGGATGTTAAGTATTCTGTGATATACCGTCCCAAACACATATCGATCCGCTATAATGCAAAACGTTCAGTTGATTACTCGCGTATTCGGTTTGCTGATGTAAACATAAATTAACGTTCATTACGTATCTGTTTCGCAATTCGTTCGATTCCCGTGTACTCTCACAATCCGACGGGGTCGGAGAGCGCCGAAAGTATTGAATCGGTGCGGCCGCTACCGGGGGTATGGACCGCCAGCAACTGCTCGCGCTCGTCCTCGTTCTCCTGATGGTCGGGTCGTCGTTCGCGTACGGCGCCGCGCTGCTGTTCTGAGCCGGCCGGACGCTACCGATCGCCCCAGACGTCAGAGAGCGGGTGATCCGATCGGTCGTCGCCGCCACTCCCGCTCTCACTCCCGCTCCCGCTTCCGCCGTCGGTGCCGCTGCTTCGGTCGCTCCGGTCGCGCTGACTGCCGTTCGCTCCGGACCGCGCCGAGCGCGACGCGGACCTGCCGCGGGACCGCGCGCCCTGCCGGCCTCCGTCCCCTGTGTTCCCGCGGTTCGATCGGGACGGTCCGCCGCGGCCGCCGGCCGCGACCTGGTCGAACGCGGGGAGGTCGGGCGTCGAGAGCCGATCGACCTGGTCGCGGAACCACGCCGGCATATCGCCCCGCGTGCGCTCGAAGAGATCGAGCAGGGAGGAGTCCGCGAGGTACGTCGCGCCGTAGTCGTCGGGGGCGCGGACGACGCGCCCGCAGGCCTGAATCACCGTCCGGAGGGCGGTCCGTCGATACCAGGACCACTGGCCCTCCTCCAGCCGGCGGGCCACGCGGGAGTCGTTGGTGTTGAGATACGGCGCCTTGCAGACGACCTGCCAGCGGCAGAGATCGCCCGCGAGGTCGAGCGCCTCCTCCATCTTCACCGAGAGGAAGACGTCGGGGTCGTCGGTCGCCTTCCAGGATTCGAGTTCGGCGTCGCGGTCCTCGCGGTCGTGCGCTCGGACGCGACCCCCGAGGCCGAGCTGGGCGAGTCGCTTCCGGAGTTCGGACTGGATCGCGTAGGAGTGGCAGTGGACGAGCCCCTTCTCGTCGCTGTGCTTCGCCATAATCCGAACGAGCGTCCGCGCGATCTTGGGTAGGGTCTCGTCGCGCTCCTCGTAGGTCATCTTCCCCTGGGTGACGTCGTACAGCGGGCGGTTCTCGACCGGGAAGGTGTGCTCGACGTCGACGAGGGCGACGTTCGCGGGGTCGAGGCCGACGCCGCGGCAGAAGGCCGCCTTGTTGAGGATCGTCGCCGATAGAAGGGCAAATTTGTTGCCGCGGTCCCAGACCGTGTGGTGGAGGTACCGGGCGGGATCGAGCGGCTTGATCGTGATCGGGCCGCCCTCGCCGTCGGGCTGGTCGACGACCCAGGTGGTCGGGCTCTCGGGGTCGCGGTAGTCCTCGACGAACCACTGGAGTTCGGACCGCAGTTCCTGGAGGCGGTCCCGCCGCGCCGCCTCGTCCGGCGTCAGTTCCGGCTTCCGCAGGAGGTCGTCCTTCGCGCGCTCGCAGACGCCCGCGAGCGTCTCGGCGAAGCGCACCGTCCGTTCGAGGGTGTCGGTGGCGCCGGCGACGTCCGGGACGCCGACGTCGTCCCAGACGGGGACCGTCCGGGGGTTCAGGTCGACGGTCGCGTACATCTCGGCCCACTCCGCGAGGCCGTGGGCCTCGTCGATCACGACGACGTCCCGCTTGCGGAACACGTCGGAGCCGGCGGTCTGCATGAAGTACGCCAGCGTCATCGCGGCGATCCGGCGGTTCGAGGCGATCGCGCGATCGGAGAAGTACGGACAGCGGTGCCGGACCGAGCAGTCGAACCCCGACTGTCGGACGCAGGGCGCCCGGTCGACGGGCGTGTCGGTCTCGCCGTTGAGGATGCAGGTGTAGTTCGACTTGCCCCGGATGACGTTCAGGTCGTCGAGCAGGGGGTCGGCGGCGACGTCGTCGAGCTGGGAGACCTGCGGCGTCGTGTAGTAGGCGTCTGTCGCCTCGGCGGGCGTCACGTCGTCGGTCGTCGCGGCCGCGCCCGCTATCGCCCGCGCGAGGAGCGACTTGCCGCTCCCGGTCGGCGCGCGCACGAGGACGACGTCGTTGCCCGCGGCGAAGGCGTCGCGGATGTCCGCGAGCGCTTGCTCTTGCGTGCCGCGGAAGCTCGGGGCGGGGAACGACTCGGGGATCCGATCGGGGTCCACACCGACCCTGTGCCGCACGCGGATAAAAACCCTTCAGACGGCGGGCGGTCACGCCGTCGGGACGTCACTGCCCCGCTTCTTCACAGCGACTCGACGTCCTCGCTCGTCACTTCCCGGTCGTCCGGCAGGCGGTCGATGCAGTCCAGACACAGGAAGTACTCGCCGCCGTCGTCGAGCTCCAGCGTCATCCCGCCGCTCGATTGCCCCTCGAACGACCAGAAGTCGCCGATGCCGCCGGCGATCCGGACCGACCGGCCGCAGGCCTCGCAGGGTTCGCTCGTCATACTCGATTCTGGGCGTCCGGGAGTGAAACGTCCTCCGGCGCGGAACGATCCCGCTCCGCCCCCGACCCGTCGGCCCGGGGTTTCTACTACCCCCACGTCGAACGATCGATCGAATGACAGCTTCGGAGCCTGCGAGGCCCCCCGAGGGGGAGAACCGCGACGGGGAGGCGCCGCAGACGGTGGCGGTGACGACCGCCGAGGGGGCGGACGAGCCGTCGGTCACCGAGGCGGGCACCGAACTGGAGCGGACGATCGGTCTCTCGGGCGGCATCGCGATCGGCGTCGGGACGATGATCGGCGCGGGCATCTTCGTCTTCCCGGGGCTGGCGGCCGGCCGCGCGGGGCCCGCCGCGGCGCTCTCGTTCGGCCTCGGGGCGGTGATCGCCCTGCTCGTCGCGCTCCCGGCGTCCGAGCTGGCGACCGCGATGCCGAAGTCCGGCGGGGGCTACTACTTCATCTCCCGGGCGCTCGGGGCGCTTCCGGGCGCGGTCGTGGGGATCAGCATCTGGCTCGGCCTCGTGTTCGCGACCGCGTTCTACCTCGTCGGCTTCGGCAACTACGCGGCCGCCGTGCTCGCGGAGGCCGGCGTCGCCGTCGGCGGCGTGCCCGTCGTGGTCCCGCTGGCGCTCGTCTTCGGCGTCTTCCTCACCGCGCTGAACCTCTTCGGGACCGAAAACGCCGCGGCGCTCCAGAACTACGTCGTCGGCCTCCTGCTCGCCATCTTGGTCTTCTTCCTCGGCTACGGCGGCCTCGACGCCGTCGGCGTGTTCGGCCGCGCCAGCACGCCGGAGACGTTCGCGCCGTTCGGCCTGACGCCGGTGTTCACGACCGCGGCGCTCGTCTTCACCTCGTACCTCGGTTTCGCCCAGGTCGCGACCGTCGCGGGCGACATCAAACAGCCCGGCCGCAACCTCCCGCTGGCGATGGTCGCCTCGGTCGTCATCGTCGGCGTCCTCTACGTCGCGACCATCTTCGTCGCGACGAGCGCCTTCACCAGCGCCGAACTGGCGTCGTTCGGCGAGACCGCGATCGTGGAGGTCGCCCGTGACTTCGTCGGCGCGGCGGGCGCGATCGCGATCCTCGTCGCCGGCCTGCTCGCCACCGTTTCGAGCGCGAACGCGTCGATCCTCTCGACCTCGCGGGCCGTGTTCGCGGTGAGCAAGGACGCGCTCATCCCCGGCGTCGCCGGGCGGATGAACCTCCGCTACGGGACGCCGCACGTCGCGCTGTCGATGGCGGGCGGGCCGGTGCTCGTGCTCGTCGCGCTCGGCGAGGTCGAGGTGCTCGCGGAGGTCGCCTCGTTCCTCCACCTGGTGATGTACTGCCTGATGTGCGTCGCCCTCATCGCGATGCGGCGCGACGAGCCCGCGTGGTACGACCCCGCGTTCCGCGTCCCCGCCTATCGGCTCGTCGCGGGGCTGGGCGCGGTCGCGAGCGCGGGCCTGATCCTGTTTATGCAGCTGGAATCTCAGCTCATCGGGCTCGCGATAATGCTCGCGGCCGCCGGGTGGTACAAGTACTACGCCGACGACGTCCGACTCAAGGGGGCGCTCTGACGATGCCCGACACGCAGCCCGACGACCTCGCGATCCGCGAACCGCCCGTGGTGCTCCTGCCGCTCGCGGTCCTGGAGGGCCAGACGGTCCCCGAGCCGCTCGCGGCGTACTTGGCGCCGGCGGAGGTGATCGTCCTCGGCTACCACGTCCTCCCCGAGCAGACGCCGACGGAACAGGCGAGCCTCCAGTTCGAGGACCGCGCTCGGGAGGCCGTCGACGACGTCGCCGAGACGTTCCGGGGCGCCGGCGGCGACCCCGAGACCCGGGTGGTGTTCACCCACGACCGCCGGCAGACGATCGACCGCGTCGCCGACGAGGTGGGCGCGACGGCGGTCCTCATCCCGAACCCGACCGGCGCCATCGAGGAGGTGCTCGTCCCGATCCGCGGGTCGATCGACGACGGCCGCCTCGCGGACCTGATCGCGACCCTCTCGACGGCGGGCGACGCGCGCGTGACGCTCTGGGGAGTCGCCACCGAAGGAAGCGAGTTCGACCCCGAGCGCGCCGTCGAGCGGGCGGCCGCGCGCCTCCGCGACCGCGGTTTCGACGGGGCGCGGCTCGCGACCGAGACGTCGGTGACGGACGCGCCGCTCCGCGACATCGTCGACCGGTCCGCCGAGGTCGACGTCATCGCGATGCGCGAGGGTGCGGAGTCGATCGTGGGCGCGCTCCTGGGTGATGACGCCGAGCGGGTCGCCACCGGCGCGGTCGCGCCCGTGCTCGTCCTCCGGGACCGACCGCCGGTCGACGCGGCGACCGAACCGACCCACCCGGGGCCGGACGCCGACCCGCCGGAGACGTGACGTCACGATGGAACTGAACTGCGAGGGCTGTGCCGGCTGCTGTCTGGACTGGCGGCCGATCGCCGAGGAACCCTCGGACCACGAGCGCCGCGGCCCTGGCGAGCCCCTCGACGACGCGTACAACTTCGTCCCCCTGACCCGCGACGAGGTCGCGCGGTTCGTCGAGCGCGGCCTCGGCGACGCCCTCCGACCGCGGCTCTGGCGGGTCGACGAAGACACGCCGGGCGTCGTCGTCGACGGCGTCCGCCTCGCCGCTATCGCCGGCCGGCCCGCGTTCTTCGTCGGGCTCGCCCACGTCCCGAAGCCGGTCGCGCCGTTCGGGACCGAGCGGCGCTGGCTCGAAACGTGCGCGTTCCTCGATCCCGAGACGCTCCAGTGTCGGATCCACGGCGGTGACCTGTACCCCGACGAGTGCGCGACCTACCCCGGGCGGAACCTCGACCTCGACGTCGAGTCCGAGTGCGAGCGCGTCGAGGCCGCGTTCGGCGGCGACCGCCTCCTCGACGACGACCCCGAGGATGGCGCCGGGCCCCTGCTCGGCCCTCAGGCGGTCGGCGCGAAGGTGTTCGCCTACCCCGACGCCGAGGAGCTCTCCGGCGTCGTCGACCGCCTCTCGAACGACGGCCTCACCGCCACCGACCGGGCCGCGTTCGTCGGCATCGCCGCCGGCTCCCGACCGGGATCGCTCGCGGTCGACGAGGACCGCGCCGCGGCCGCCACCGCCGACGTCCTCGACGCCGACTCGTGGGTCGGCCGCGCGGTCGAGGCGTGGGCCGACGCCGCGAGCGAGGTCGGAGCGCGCGCGTCCGATCCGCCGTCGGCCGACGACGTCGAGGTCGCCCGCGGCGCGCCGGAGACGCCCGGCTGGGACGCCGTCGGGGAGTGAGCGCGGTGAGGCTCGACGAACCTTTCGGGAACGTACCCGTCTATAGACTACTGTTCGGTATGCAACGCTACCGACCGTACGGGGCGGGAACCGACCCGGAAATATCACTCATATTATCGGTTAAGTAGTCGGTTTCTCGATTCCCGCGTGGATGGCGATGAATACATCGAGCGGTACGGACGGGGTGTTCAGCTTCGACCACAGGGACATGATGGTGTTCATTCTGGTGATGTCCCTGCACGGGTTGCAGAGTATGATCACGGAACTCCTCCCGGAGTTCTCGATCGGCGGTCTCGGGGTCTCGATCGGCCCCTTCTGGTTCGTCGCGATGGCGGTCGTCCTGCTGTTCCGGTCCTTCTGGGCGTGCCTGGCGATCCCGGTCGGCGGGATCGTCTTCGGGGAGATCCTGATCGGCGACTTCAGCGCGCTGGGCGCGATCGAGGGCCTCGTCGTCATCACGGCGTCGTGGTTCTTCGTGATGGCGCTCGTGACCGACCCGTCGGACCCGAAGCAGATCGCCGCTCTCGGGTTCCTCGCGAAGGCGATGGAGGAGTTCGCCGCGTGGCTCATCGACGTCGGGAAGTTCTACGTCGGCGTCGAGGAGCTCGAAGCGATCCAGTGGCTCCCGGAGACGGTCTGGGCGACCGAGGGGATGGGCGCGCTCGTCCAGATCATCGTCGCGGGGATCGTCTTCGGCGCGGTCCCGGCGTACTTCCTGTACCCGCGGCTCCGCGGGAAGATCGAGCCGCTCCTCGGGATGGAGCCGCTGAGCGGTCGTGACGGCCCGATGTTCGATCGGACGGCGATGAAGCGGCTCGTCGCCTGGGTCCTCCTCCTGCCGGTCGCGTTCGTCTTCGAGACGCTCAGCGAGACCAGCGGCGGGCTCATCACGTTCCAGCCGCAGTTCGTCGAGACCTACGGCCAGTCGTTCCTGTTCGTCCCGATCGTCATCGCGGCGCTGCTGGCCTTCGGGCTCGTGTTCTACCGACAGCAGAAGACCGAGGTCTGAGTCCTCTCCCGTTTTTATGAGCGACAACAGCATCGAGGTAGCCGATCTGACGTTTCGATATCCGGGCAGCGACGAGCCCGTCCTGCGCGACGCCTCGCTCACGATCGAGTCCGGCTCGTTCACCGCGATCGTCGGGGGCAACGGCAGCGGGAAGACGACGCTGTGCAAGACGTTCAACGGGCTGATTCCGCACTTCTTCGAGGGCGATTTCGACGGCCGAGTGACCGTCAACGGAACCGACACCCGCGAGTCAGACGTCGCCGAGCTCTCGCGCGAGGTCGGCTACGTGTTCCAGGACTTCGAGAATCAGCTCGTCCAGTCGACGGTGCGCGAGGACGTGGAGTTCGCCCCCCTGAATCACGGCCTCGACGACTACGCCGAGCGCGCCACGCGGGCGCTGGAGACCGTCGGCCTGCTCGACCACGAGGACCGCTTCGTCTGGGAGCTGAGCGGCGGCCAACAGCACTTGGTCGCGCTCGCGGGCGTGCTCGCGATGGATCCCGAGTACATCCTGATCGACGAGCCGGCCGCCCAGCTGGATCCGCAGAACGCCCGCGCGACCTACGAGCAGCTCCGCCGACTCCACGACGAACACGGGAAGACGATCATCGTCATCGAGCACCACTCCGAGTTCATCGCGGACTACTGCGACCGGATGGCGCTCGTCTCCGACGGCGGCGTCGCCTGGACGGAGCCGGTCGAGGTCGGGCTGAACCGCCTCGACGACTTGCTCGAACACGACATCCACCCGCCGCAGGTGACCCAGATCGCGGCCGATTTGCCGTCCGAGATGGGGACCCTCCCCGACGGCCGGTACCCGGTCACGGTCGCGGAGGCGGGAGCGGCGTTCCCCGACGCCGGCGCGACGCACGGCCCGCCGCGGACGGCGGCCGACGGCGGCGCGGAGGGCGGAGGGATGAGGAACGCGGCCGACGAGTCGCTCGTCACGCTTGACGATGTCGGTCACGGATACCCGACGCTCCGGGAGGGTCACAACCGAGTGCTCGACGGCCTCGACCTGGAGCTGTACGCCGGCGACCGCGTCGCCCTGGTCGGCGCGAACGGCGCCGGCAAGTCGACGCTGCTGCGGCTCATCACCGGCCTCGAATCGCCCGACGAGGGAACGGTGACGGTCCTCGGCCACGATACGCGCGAGAGCCTCCCCGAGGAGCTGGCCGACGACACCGTCTACATCCACCAGAACCCCGAGGAGATGTTCGTTGAGGACACGGTCCGGAAGGACGTCGCGTACTACCTGCGGAACCGCGGTGCGACTGACGTCGACGAGCGCGTCGAGGAGATCATCGCGTATCTGGACCTGGAGGATCTGGCCGACCGCGACGGCCGGCTGATGAGCCTCGGCCAGCAGCGCCGGGCCTCGCTCGGGATCGGCCTGGCCACCGACCCGACGGTCGTGCTGCTCGACGAGCCGACCGGGAGCCTCGACCTCCAGAGTCGCCGCGAGGTCACCGGGATGCTCCGGAAGGCGGAGGGCCGCGTCGAGACGGTCGTCATCGCCTCCCACGACCTCGAACTGGTCGCCTCGTGGGCCGATCGGGTGATCGTGATGGCCGACGGCGGGATCCTCGCCGACGCGCCGCCGGAGCGCGTGTTCGACGACCCCGAACTCCTCGCCGAGACCGACCTCCGCCCGCCGCAGGTGGTCGAACTCTGCGACGAACTGGACGTCGCCCCGCCGGCTCTGACGACCGACGCGATGGTCGAGGTGCTCTCGGAGGGGTCCTCGTGAAGTACGTCGACGCCCTCTCGGACATCTCGATCAACGACATCAAGGTCGATCTGATGCGGACGGCCTACGACAACGACGACGCGCTCTTGAACACGTTCGATCCGCGCGTCGTGCTGGTCTGGAGCGTCCTCTTCGTCATCATTCCGTGGCTGTTCTACGACACGCTCCCGCTCGTCGCGATGCTCGCGGCCGCGCTCGTCCTGGCGGCGCTCTCGCAGGTCAGCAAGTACCTCCTGGCGCTCTTGCTCTTCGGCCAGCTCACGAACGTCGGCTTCTTCGTCGTGATGGTCCCCTTCGTCGGCGGCCTCGTCCGGGCGGTGGGCTACGTCGGCGCGAATGCCTCCCGCGTCGCCGACGCGGTCGTGACGCTGAACCCCGACGTGTTCGCCGAGTCCGCCGACATCGTCGCGACGGCCGTCGGCCGCGGCGTCCACACCGCCCTGACCAGCCAGGAGGTCGGTATCGACGCCGTCGGCGCCGTCGTGCCGTTCTTCCTGAAGCTCACGATCATCTCCGTCATCAGCCTGGCCGTCTTCTCGGCGATGAGTCCGAAGAAGATCAGCCAGGGGATGCTCCGGCTGGGCGTGCCGCGCCAGCTCACCTTCGCGATCACGTACGGCTATCGGATGATGCCGCTGCTGGTCGAGGAGTACCACAACCTCATCAACTCCTTCCGCCTCCGGAGCAAGGTCCCCGAGAAGAAGGGGTTCCTGAAGTGGCGGTACTTCGCGTACCTCCTGAAGCTCTCCGCGAAGGCGTTCTACCCGCTGATCTTCAACGTCGCCAAGCGCGCGCGGGTGACCGTGGAAGCGATGGAGACGAAGGGGTTCTCCCGCTCCCTTGGCGATCCCGACAGCCGCCGGCTCCGCACCGGCCATATGCAGCTCGCGCCGCGGGACGTCTCGTTCGTCTTCGGTTCCCTGCTGTTCGTCGCGGCGCTGTGGGTGTTCCTCTGAGGGGTAGACCCTCGGATCACCCGGAGACGACCGCATCGACGTCGACGACCGAGACGTCGGCGTCGTCCAGAAACGCCCGAAGCGCGGGCACTCGCTCGCGGAGCTCCGCCGGCGCGTGGCTGTCGGAGCCGACGACGAACGGGACGCCCTCGGCGCGGAAGCACTCGATCATCGCCGGATCGGGGTGGACTCGTCCCAGCGAGTCGTGGAGGCGGCCGGCGTTGATCTCCGGGAGGGTGTCGCTTTCGGCCAGCGCCGCGGCGACGCGCTCGTAGTCGCGCCGCGCCGAGTGCCCCCGGAGCTGCGGCACGCGCTCGGGCAGGTCGAGGTGACCGAGCACGTCGAACAGCCCCGCGTCGACGGCGGACACGACGGCGTCGTAGTACCGCTCGACCGCCGCCCGCCGCTCCTCGTCGCTCGCGGCCGCGTACTGCGACCCGCTCGTGTAGTCGTACTCGCCCGCGAAGTGGACGCTCCCGATGGTGTACGCGAAATCCGCCGAATCGAGGAACCGCCGCGTCTCCGCCTCCGCGTCGGCGACGTAGCTCACTTCGGCGGCGTCGAGCACGTCGACGTCGATCCGGTCGCGGTAGCGGTGAATCTCCTCGCGGCGCTCCTCGTAGGTCTCGACGAGGTCGTACCGCTCCCGCCGGCCGAAGTCGTCGTCGACGACGATGCAGTGGTCGGTCAGGCCGACGGCGTCGAGACCCGCCCGGTCGGCCGCATCGAGCATCGCTCCCATCTCGGCCCCGTCGGAGTAGGTCGTGTGCGCGTGGCAGTCCGCCCGCATCACTCCGCGGCGTCGTAGAGCTTCTGTCCTCGAAGCTCCGGGACGATCTCCCGGGAGTTGGCGCGGAGGTCGTACTCGACCAGATCGGTCATCCGGACGTCGGCCTTCCGCTCGTACTTGTGGGCCTTGCCGAGGTAGGCGATCTGCTCGTAGAGGGCCTGCTCGTCCGCGCTCGGGGGATCGCCGTCGAGGTGGCGCGCGATCACGGTCGCGCCCACGGTGTCCTCCGGCGAGGGCTTGCCCTTCGAGCCGGCGGCGACCAGGTACGTCCGCTCGGCGCCGTCGAGGTGGTCTGCGACCGCGGCGGCGTTCGTCAGCCCGCCGACGTAGATCGAGACGTCGTCGCCCCCGCGCCGTCTGAGGTCGGTGACCGCGTTGCCGCCGTTCGTCGAGGTCATCGCCGTGGGGCGCCCCTCGACGTCGACGTCCTGCACGTAGCTCGGGGAGTTGAAGAAGTCATAGCCCGGCTCGGGCGTGTACTCGGGGCTGCTGCCGCCGCCGATCCGCGCCCGCGGCGTCGACTCCTTGAAGGCGTGTTCGTCGCCCCGCTCTTCGGTGACGTGGACGTACTCCGCGCCGTTGGCGAACAGTTCCACCACGGTGGTCGAAAAGTGCGTCACGTCGATGACGACGTAGTTCCCCGCGGGCGGCTCCTCGGGGATCGAGGCCCGGGAGGGGATGATCCGATCGGCGAGCGACGCTTCGGTCTGTGCGTCCGCGAGCGCGTCCATACGGGTCGGTCGACCGATCGCCGTATGAGCGTAACTAAGAGCCCTATTGAGTGCTTTTGACGCCCATATACCCGTATATCCGTCCCCCGGCGAGAACCGTTAACAGGCTCGGGGCCCTCCCGCCGCTATGGACGTGCTCGTGACGGGGGCGACGGGGTTCGTCGGATGCCGGCTCGTCCCGGCGCTCCTCGACGCCGGCCACGACGTGACCGCCCTGGTCCGCGACGCCGGGCGCTACGACGCCCCCGACGGCGTTCGGACCGTCGAGGGCGACCTGCTGGAGCCGGGGAGCTTCGACGCGGCGCTGGAGGTCGACGCCGCCTACTACCTGGTCCACTCGATGCGCGCCGGCGCCGACTTCGAGGCGCGCGACCGCCGCGCGGCGCGGAACTTCGCGGACGCGGCCGCCGCGGCCGGGGTCGAGCGCGTGATCTACCTCGGCGGCCTCGGCGAGGACCGGGACCGGCTCTCCGAGCACCTGCGCTCGCGCCGCGAGGTCGAGCGGATCCTCGGCGACGCCGACTACGCGCTCACGACGCTCCGGGCCGCGATCCTGATCGGCCGGGGGTCGGCGAGTTTCGAGATGATCCGGCAACTCTCCTCGCGGCTGCCGGTGATGGTGACGCCGCGGTGGGTCGACACGAAGTGCCAGCCCATCTTCGTCGACGACGCCATCGCGTACCTCGTGGGGGTGCTTTCCCTCCCCGAGACCGCGGGCGAGACCTACGAGATCGGCGGGCCGGACGTCCTCACCTACCGTGAGATCCTGCTCCGGGTCGGCGCCAAGCGCGGCCGGCGGCCGGTCGTCCTCCCGGTGCCCGTGCTCTCGACGCGCCTGTCCTCGCTGTGGGTCGACCTCGTCACCGACGTCCCCGCCGCGGTCGCGCGCCCGCTGATCGAGGGGCTGAAAAACCCCGTCGTCGTCCGCGACCACCGCATCGAGTCGCTGATCGACGTCGACCGAACGCCGTTCGACGAGGCCGTGGCGCGGGCGCTCGGCGACGAATCGCCCCGCGAGACCGACGCCGGCGCCTCGGGACGGGTCGGTCGCTGATGGCCCGCCCCGAACTCCGGTCGGAGGCCGAGCCGTACGGCGAGACCTGGGTCTACGAGAGCATCGTCGGCGCGGTCCCCGGCGTCGACCTCACGGACCTGCAGGCGATGGCGATCCAGCTCGTGCTTTTCGAGACCGGCGTACTCGTCCTCGCGTGGGCGTACGACCTCTGGAACGCCGTCCTCCCGGGCACGGTCGCGGTGGCGGTCGCCGCCGCCGGCAGCGTCGTGATGCGGCGGTTCGGGCGGCGGACGCGACGACTCGACCTGCCCGAGCCGTACCGACGGCTCCTCTTCGGGTCGAGCATCGAGGTCGTCCTCGGCGTGCTCGCGTTCGTCGCCCTGGTGACGCACCTATTCGTCTTCGACCCGCAGACCGCCGGACCGGGGCTCCTCGAAGGGCTGTTCGGCCCCGAGCCGCCCGTGCCCGCGGTGTACCTCACGCTGTTGATCCTCTGGGACCTCTGCTACCGGATCGGGACCTCGTGGTGGGCGGCCGTCGTCGCGCTGTGGCGCTCGCTACGGTTCGAGGTCGACCCGGAGACCGCCCGCCAGCTCCGCCGGCTCGACGCGACGAACGTCGCGTTCGGCCTCTTCCAGTTGGCGATGGTGCCGTTCCTCCTGGACCGGCCGGTGCTGCTCGTCGCGGTCGGCGGCCACGTCGTCGCCGTCGCCGTCGTCTCCGTGGCGGCGATGGCGACGCTCCGCGTGCGCGGCTAGAAGAGCCGGATTCAGCTCCCGTTGAGCTCTTTGAACTGGTCGAGGAGCGCCTCCGCCGACTCGCCGGCCTCGTACTCCACGGATCCCCGATACACCGTTCGGTCGTCGGAGAAGTCCGTATCGACCGCACCGTTCTTCCGCTCACGACGTTCGTGTTCGTCATCGTCGTATGCGCCCATCGACATGATACACCATACCGTGAGAGTGTTACCCACATATATGTGTCGCCGCTCCGTACGTCGGTGCCGATTCTGGGGCCGCAGAGCCGACAGTATAAACGGGTCGACGCGTTAGTACGACCGTGGCACGCCCCCTACGCTTTCGATACGCCCCTGGTCGCTGGACCGAAGACCGGGTGGTCGGGCAGATCTACCGCGATCTCGACCGGAATCTCGGCGCGACGCGCCGCTCCCCGTGGTTCCGTCCCCCGGAGGGCTACACCGGCGAGCGCTTCGAGATGGACAACGGCGACGTCGCTCTCTTTCTGTGGTCCGACGACGAGGCCTACTGGCTCGGCAACACCGAGACGCCCGAGGCGCTCTGGCGCACCGACAAGTACAGCTTCGAGCACGTCCCGAGCGACGTCTCGCGGTGGGCGACGCGCGAACTCACCGCCCAACTGCACGAGGAGAGCCCCTGGCTCGAACCGTACCCGCACCTCTCGTGGTTCTTCCTCCCCGTCTTCCTCTCGAAGGACGGCCGCGAGACGACCCGGGAGTTCTTCCGCGACCATGCCGCGGGCTTTCCCGACGCCGACCGCGACGAGGCCCTGGAGTTCTACGAGTCGTTCTTCCGCACCCGCGCGCTCGACGACTGGCGGGAGGTGATGGCCGGCAAGCTCGGCACCTCCGAGTACCTCGATCTCACGCGGATGACCGCCGCGATGGGCGAGTTCAACGTCGGCCACCTCCTCGTCAAGGCGGGCTACGAGATCGAACCGGAGATCGACGTCTCGACGGGCCACGCCATCGATTACCGGGCGGGAAAGGGCGAGGACGCCATCCTCGTCGAGGTGACGCGCCCGACGCCGACGGCCAGGCGGAGCGCCGGGACGCCGATCGCCGCCGTCCGCGACACCGCCGAGACGAAGTCCGACGGCCAACTGGAAGAACACGGCGGCGGCGTCGTCCTCTTCGTCGACTGCTCGTCGTTCCCCGACGACGAGTGGCGGGCGATCCTCGCCGAGCAGCCGGAGGTCCACCACCGGCCGGCCGCGGTCTTCCGACTCAGACCGTCCGGTCGGGTGGAGGGGTACACGAAGGGGCGCGTGCCCCTCGAACTACCGTTCTAAGAAATTCGCTTCGGTCGCTTCAGAAGGAGACCTGCTGTGGACCGTCCTCGCCCATCGCGTAGGCGTCGCGGTCGCTGTAATACCGTCGGCCGATGGCCTCGTGGCCGAGCCCGCAGTGAAGGGCCGAGCGGGCGTCGTCGGCGTCCGTGTAGGTCTCCGAACCCGCACGGGCGAGTACGTCTCCGAGGCGGGCGGACCCGTTGGGGAGTTCGATAGTCTGGTCGCCGTACGCCTCGATGAGTTCCTCGGTCGTCGCCGGGAACTCGTGAGCGTCGATGAGTTCGCCGGTGCGGTTCAAGCGCATTGCACCCGTATCTGCATGCCGGAGGTTCTTAATGGTTTTCTGTTATGGTATTTGTAGAAGATTAATACGTAATATATCCTAATATCAAATATTACGTCACTAATATGAATTTGCTCACCACACAAGGAATAAAGCGCTCCGTCGCCGACGCCCCACTGTGCCTCTCGACCGACACGGCGATCCCGACGGCCCGGCGCCGTCGGCCGATCTCCACGTCCACACGACGGCGTCGGACGGCGTCCTGACGGTCCCGGACCTCGCGGCCGCCGCGCGCGAGGGCGGCGTCGACGTCGTCGCGGTCACCGATCACGACCGGATTCACCCGGAGCTGGACGCCCCGGTGACGACCCGAGAGGGCGTGACCGTGATCCGCGGGATCGAACTCCGCGTCGACGCCGGCGACCAGCGGCTCGACCTCCTGGGCTACGGCGTCGAGGCGACCGGGGGGCTCCGGTCGGTCACAGACCGGATCCAAGAAGACAGGAAGCGCCGCGGGGCCGAGATCGTCCGGAAGGTCGAAGCCCATCTTGACGTCACGCTCGACGTCGAACTCCGCGAGGGCCTCGGCCGGCCGACCATCGCCCGCGCCATCGCCGAGAGCGACGCCTCGTACGACTACAAAGGCGCCTTCGAGCACCTGATCGGCGACGACGGCCCTTGCTACGTCGAACGCTACGTCCCCGACGCCGCGACCGGCGTCGAGGTGCTCCGGGAGTCGTGTGCGGTCGTCGGCCTCGCCCACCCGTTCCGCTATCCCGACCCGGACGCCGCGCTCGATCTGGCCCGCGATCTGGACGCCGTCGAGCGGTACTACCCCTACAGCGGATCGAGCGCCGAGCGCGAGGATCCCGCCCTGGTCGATCGCGTGGCCGAGGAGGCCGACCTCGTCCGGACCGGCGGCTCCGACGCCCACGACCGGACCCTCGGCGTGGCCGGGCCGCCGGCGGCTGACTTCGACGCGTTCGCCGCTCGTCTGCCGGGTGTATGACGCCCGTTCTCGGCCGAGATAGCCGGGAGCATAGAGTTAAACCCCATCGAGAACGAAGCCTCTCGTATGAAGTGCCACTACTGCGACCGGGATGCCGCGTACGCCGCGGAGAAGGACGGAATCAAGGTCGGGCTGTGTGAGCGGCACTTCCGGACGCAGGTCGAAGCGCTCGCGGACTCCGAGGAACTGGCCGCGATCCGCGAGCAGATCGACATCGACCGGACCGAGTAACCGTCGCCGCTCGCCGTCTCGCTTTTCGTTCTTCGCTCTCCGTTTCCCTCTTTCGCATTCCGGATCGGGTCCCTCTTGCCCCTCACTCGTCGCCTCGGCTGTGCGCCAGCGAGCGACCGCAATCCGGACACTCCTCGTCGACGACGCCGTCTCAAGCGACGGCGCTACCGCTACGCGGTCCGTTCGCGAAGAAAATCGGTCGCTGGCGTTCGGCGGGCGGTACTGAACTGCGGTCGGTGGGGGGGTGGGTGTTGGCCTGGAGCCGACGCTTACATTGCGCCGCCCATACCGCCCATGCCGCCCATGCCGCCCATACCGCCGGCGCCGCCGGGCGCGCCGCCCTCGTCGCCGCCGTCGTCGCTGCCGCCGCCCTTGAGGTCGCCGGCGGCGATGACGTCGTCGATGCGGAGGATCATCACGGCCGCCTCGGTGGCGGACTCGATGGCCTGCGTCTTGACGCGGAGGGGTTCGACGACGCCGTCGTCCTCCATGTTGACGATCTCGCCGGTGTAGGCGTCCAGGCCCGCACCGATATCGCCGTCAGCGTGCTCCTTGCGGAGGTTGACGAGCGACTCGATGGGGTCGAGGCCGGCGTTCTCGGCGAGGGTGCGCGGGATGACGTCGAGCGCCTCGGTGAACGCCTCGATCGCGAGCTGCTCGCGGCCGCCGACGGAGCTGGCGAACTCGCCGAGCTCCATCGACAGTTCGGTCTCCGGCGCGCCGCCGCCGGGCAGGACCTTGCCGTCGTTGAGGGTCGTCTTCACGACGCCCAGGGAGTCCTCGATGGCGCGTTCAAGCTCGTCGACGACGTGCTCGGTGCCGCCGCGGAGGATGAGCGTGACGGATTTGGCGTCCTCGACGTCCTCGACGAAGATGCGCTCGTCGCCGCCGATGTCCTTCTGGGCGACGGAGCCGGCGAAGCCGAGGTCGTCGGCCTCGATGTCGTCGAGCGAGCCGACGACGTTGCCGCCGGTCGCGCGGGCGAGCTTCTTCAGGTCGGAGGACTTCGCGCGGCGAACGGCCAGAATACCCTCCTTCGCGAGGTAGTGCTGGGCCATGTCGTCGATGCCGTCACCGACGAAGACGACGTCGGCGCCGACGTCGACGAGCTTGTCGACCATCTCCTTGAGCTGTTCTTCTTCCTGGTCGAGGAACTGCTGGAGCTGGTCGGGGTCGGTGACGTTGACCTCGGCGTCGATCTCCGTCTCGCGGACCTCCAGCGCGCCGTCGAACAGCGCGACGTCGGCGTCCTCGACGCCGAAGGGCATGTTCTCGTGGACGCGCTCTTTGTCCACGATGACGCCCTCGACGAGCTCGGAGTTCTCGATGGCGCCGCCGACGACCTTCTCGACGGAGACGTTGTCGGTGTCGACGGAGTTCTCGTCGGCGACCGCCAGCACGGCGTCGACGACGAGCTCGGCGAGCTGGTCCTTCGAGGACTCTGCGCCCTTGCCCGTCATCGCCGTCTCGGCGATCTTGACGAGCGTCTCGCGGTCCTCCTTCGAGACCTCGATGGCGTTCTCCTCGAGGATCTCCTTGGCCTTCTCTGCAGCCTGGCGGTAGCCCTGGGCGATGGTGGTCGCGTGGACGTCCTGCTCGATGAGCTCTTCGGCCTGATCGAGGAGCTCACCGGCCACGACGACGGCGGTCGTCGTTCCGTCTCCGACCTCGTCCTCCTGGGTCTCGGAGACCTCGACGATCATGTTCGCCGCCGGGTGGTCGATGTCCATCTCCTTGAGGATGGTTACGCCGTCGTTGGTCACGACGACGGACCCGCCGGAGTCGACGAGCATCTTGTCCATCCCTTTCGGACCCAGCGTGGTCCGGACGGACTCGGCGACGGCTTTGCCGGCCGAGATGTTCATCGACTGCGCGTCCTTCCCCTGTGTGCGCTGGGAGTCCTCGCCCAGAATGATCATGGGCTGGCCCTGCTGCATTCGCTGAGACATAGTCGCCCGTTGATTGTTTGTGATTCTATAAAAAAGTAACGCTACCGGTCCGGGAGAGGCCCTCCGACGGGCGAATGTCCGTGGTAACGACTACCACATCGAGTGCTTTTATATTGTTTTTCTCCCGTTCTGGGCCCCGTATCCGTCGGAAGCCCGTATCGGTGGTTATCGAACGTGATACCGTGCCAAAGCGCTAATATCGGGAGTGGTCTTAGGAGGGTGCAATGGCACTCCGGGACTTCATCGAGGAATTCGCATCCGGAGAGCGGGAGACGTCGCTTTCGATCGTTAACAGCGAACAGCCGCCGATGGTCGCGCGGATGCTGGATTCGCTCTTTTCGGACCAGCCCGTGTCGGTCTCCGAGGCCACCCGGATCCTCTCGGACTCGGACATCGTCCAACTGCGGCGCGACGGCAGCGTCGTCGCCGAGTCCCCGTTCACCGACGTCCGCGACTCCGTCCTCGCGGTCAACTCCGACATCTACATCACGGGGGCCCGGCCCCTCTCGGAGATCCAGACCCCCGACGTCGTTCACAACCTCGAAGGCACGCGGTTCCGCGTCCGCGGCTACCCGGCCGGTACGAAGGGGAAGCTCCTCCTCATCGAGATCTCCCGGTACATCGAGGCGATGGCGCTCCGCCACGGCGAGGGCGAACTCCACACGGGCTTCCAGCGGCTCTCCCGCATCGCGGACGAACGCGGCACTGAACGCGCCTATCGGCAGCTTTCCCACACCGACCTCGATGTCCACGTCTACGGCCTCGGGAGCCCGAAGCGGGTGGTGTCCTCGCCGCTCACGGTCCACAACGACGACGCCCCCGAGATCAGAAACGGGTGGTTCGTGGTGTTCACGCCGCCCGCCGACGGGGACGGCGAGGGCGCGGCGCTCATCGCTGTGACCGACGACGGCGACGAATGGGACGGGGTCTGGACCCTCGACGCCGACGCGGCGCGTCGGGTCCGGCGACACCTCTCGGAGCGGTACGGCGCGAACTGAGAACGGAGACGACGACCCACTCCGGGGCCGAGCCCGGACGCGGGGACCGACGCGGCCGACTCAGCCGGACTGCCGGACGTCGAAGCCCTGGGTCAGTTCGTTGTGCTTCCGTTCGAGGAACGAGTAGACGGCTCCGTGGGGCGCGCCGTCGAGGATCATCCCCACCGCGCGCCGCACCGCCTCGACCTCCTCGGGCTGTCCGATCACGCCGAGGGTCGTGCCCTTGATCACGACCTCGGCGCCGGTGAGCTCTTCCATCAGCTCTCGCGTCCGGCCGTTCTCGCCGATGAGTCGGCCCTTCTGCCGCTGGAGGTCGTTCTTGTTCCGGGTGTGCGATTCGAGGTCGACCAGCTCGAACGTCCGCAGTTCGTCGTCGAGGATGGAGAGCGCGGCCTCGGGGGTGAAGCCGCGACCGATCGCCCGCACGACGTCGGGCGCGAGCATCCCCAACACGGGGTCGCCCACGTCGTCGATAGCGACGGCGCCGCTCTCGGAGTCGATGTCGAGGCGCACCTCGGCCCGGCGTTCGATCTCCCGCATCGTCTCGCCGCCCTCGCCGATGAGGACGCCGATCCGATCCTGCGGTACCTTCACGTGTTGCATACGCCTCGCTACCCGGTGGAGCCGTTTAAGCGTTCCTTCGCACCCCGGCGCGGAAGCGTTATCCGTCGGCGACGTCCGGCCCGTCGGGCTCGCCGGCGGGCTCGGGCTCGACCGCGGTGACGAAGTCGTAGAGCTCGTCGCCGCTCGCGTCGAGCCCCTGCCGGCCGAAGAAGGCGGCCACGTTCCGGCAGTCGCGCCGGAGGAACTCGTCGGCGTTGGGGTGGTGGACCGTCACCGCCTGGCCGAGGTCGATCACGACGAGTTCGCCGTCGTGGATGATCATATTGTACTCCGAGAGGTCGCCGTGGACCAAGCCTGCGGAGTAGAGCCGCCGCATATACTCGCTGACGACGTCGTAGGCCGTCTCGGGGTTCTCGACGTCGACCTCGGCGAGCCGCCGCGCCCGGTCTTCGACGAGCCCGACCAGCTCCATCACGAGGACGTTCCGCTCGACGGCGATCGGTTCGGGGACGCGGACGCCGGCCTCCCGCGCCCGCTTCAGGTTCGCGAACTCCTTGCGCGTCCACGCGAGGACGACCTGCTTCTTGTCGTTGCCGAGGCCCTCGAAGCGCGGGTCGCCCTCCAGGTACTCCCGCATCTGCCGGAAGTTCGAGGCGTTGATGCGGTAGATCTTCACCGCGACGTCCCGCTCGCTCCCGTCGTGGCTCCCCAGCGCCTCATAGACGTTCGCCTCCTTCCCCGTCGAGATCGGCCCGCCGAAGGCGTCGATGTGGCCGTCCTGGACGAGCTTGTAGATCGCCGCGAAGGTGGCGTCGTCGAAGACCGACTGCTCGACCTTGAACTGGTCGGCGTCCTTCAGCCGCTTCCGGAACTCGTCGAACTCCCGATCGCGGCGCCGGGCGATCCGGTCTGCCTCGGTGTCGGTGACGTCGATCTCCTCCCACTCGTCGCCGGGCGCTTCTACCTCGTCGGGCGCCAAGAAGCCGAAGTCCTCGTCGTCGTCGAAATCCGGGTCGGGATCGGGGTCGGAACCGCGCTCGGGGTCGGTCATCGAATCAGTCTCTCGTCGGTCCGGCCGCGGGCGCTCGGGGCACGGTCACTGGATGTGGCCTTCCTCGCGCAGTTGGTCGGCCTCGGACTTCTCGTAGCGCCACACCACGTCGGCCTTCTCGTCCTGCCAGTCCCAGGGCTCGACCAGGACGACGTCGTCCTCGCGGATCCAGATGCGCTTTTGCATCCGGCCGGGAATCCGCGCGGTCCGCTCGACGCCGTCGGCACAGCGGACTTTCACGCGGTTCGCCCCGAGCATATTCGTGACGACGGCGAACACCTCGTCGTCGTCGGGCATCCGGAGGTCTCGTCGCCCCCCGTTCTCGTCGTCGCTCATAGGCGGAGGTTCGTCACGCCCCGGTTTAAGTTCTGCGAGACTGGCTCTGACCGGCGCTGGGACCCGGTACCGGTCCGTTCGGGGAGCCTCGCGGCCGGCGCTCTGCCGCCGCCAGACGACAGTATGATACCCGCGCCGTCGGTACCGCACGGTATGTCATCGAACACGCTCCTGGTCGCCGGCGGACGAGTCCTCAGGCCGGACTTCGAGGTCGTGGACGCGGACGTGGTGATCGATCGCGACGACGGCGTCATCGACGCTGTCGGGCCGGATCTCGCGGTCGACCACGAGGTCGACGAGACACTCGACGCCGCGGGCGGCCTCGTGATCCCGGGGCTCGTGAACGCGCACACGCACGTCGCGATGACGCTTCTCCGGGGCTACGCCGACGACAAGCCGCTCGATGCGTGGCTCCGCGAGGACATCTGGCCGGCCGAGGCCGAACTCGGCCCGGAGGACGTCCGCGCCGGCGCCGAACTCGGGCTCGTCGAGATGATCCGCTCGGGCACCACCGCCTTCGCCGATATGTACTTCCACGTCCCCGAGATCGTCGACGCGGTCGACCGCGCCGGCCTGCGTGCCCGACTCGGCCACGGCGTCGTCACCGTCGGCAAAGACGACGAGGCGGCCCGCGCCGACGTCGAAGAGAGCGTCGACGTCGCTCGCGAGTACGACGGCGCCGCCGACGGCCGGGTCCGGACGGCGGTGATGCCCCACTCGCTCACGACCGTCGCGGAGCCGCTCCTCCGCGAGGCCGTCGACGCCGCTCGCGACGCCGGCGTCCCGGTGCATACGCACGCGAACGAGACGCGCGAGGAGGTCGAGCCGATCGTCGACGAACGCGGCGAGCGGCCGCTCGAATACGCCGACGACGTCGGCCTCCTCTCGGAGACCTCGTTCCTCGCTCACGGCGTCCACGTCGACGAGGCCGAGATCGACCTCCTCGCCGAGCAGGACGCGGCGGTCGTCCACTGTCCGGCGTCGAATATGAAGCTCGCCTCGGGCATCGCGCCCGTTCAGGACCTCCTCGACGCCGGCGTGACGGTCGCGCTCGGCACCGACGGGGCCGCCTCCAACAACGACCTCGACCTCTTCGACGAGCTCCGGGACGCCGCGATGCTCGGCAAGCTCGGCGCCGACGACGCCGCGGCCGTCCCCGCTGCGGCGGCTGTCCGGATGGCGACCGAAGGCGGCGCCGCGGCGCTGTCGCTCCCTGGCGGGCGGATCGAAGCCGGCGCGGCGGCCGACCTCGCGGTCGTCGACCTCGACGCGCCGCACCTCGCGCCCGCCCACGACCTCGTGAGCCACTTGGCGTACGCCGTCCGTGGATCTGACGTCCGGCACACGGTCTGCGACGGGCAGGTGCTGATGCGGGACCGAGAGGTCCTGACGCTCGATGCGGAGCGCGTCGTCGAGACGGCGCGAAAGCGCGCGGTGGACCTCGTCGCCCGCGCGGAGTGACGATGCGGCGTCGCACGTACCTCGGACTGCTCGGCGCTGCCGCTGTGGGGGCGTCGGGATGCGCGGGCGCCCCGTCGGATTCCGGCACCGAGCCGACGCCGGCGTCCGATACGACTTCGGATGTCGCGGCGACCGGTACCGAGACGTCCCCGACGGCGACGGCGGATATGACCACCGGTACTCCGATCTTCCGCGGCTACGAGACGACAGTAGTGGAAGTCCGGTCTCCGAACGGCGACCTGCTCGGGTCCGTCACAGCGGCTATTGCCGACACCGGACAGCTCCGTTATCGCGGTCTGAGCGAGACCGACTCTCTGCCGGCGGACCGCGGGATGTTCTTCGTCTACGACGCCGTCGGCAATCACACCTACGTGATGCGGGAGATGGACTTCGGGCTCGACATCGTCTACGCCGATGGCGACGGCACCATCACCCGGATCCACCACGCGCCCGAACCCGCCCCCGACGAGGACGGCGAAGACCAGCGCTATCCGGGTCGCGGGCAGTACGTCCTCGAAGTCAACTACGACTGGACGACCGATCGCGGAATCACCGAAGGCGACGTGCTGGAGTTCTCACTCCCCGAGTGAGGCACACTGCTGGATCGTTGGCGAACAGCCGGCACCGCCGCTTCCCGCGCCGACGTGCCGGACAACCGCTTCCCGACGCGGGGTATTCGCTACGTCACGGGGGCGCTGGTCCCGTGTTCGCATATAAAATCACGGTAGCGCCGACAGCTGACCCCTCTACTCTTCGCTTCGATCTCTGATCGTCCGTGGAGTATCCGTTCCAGTGGTACTCTCCAGTGAGCGCACCGCGAGGCGAGCAGAGCGAGCCTCGCGGATCCTTTTTGGTCCAGCTTTTTGCGAGGAGGGTGCGCTCTGCGCACCCGACGAAGTAAAAAGGTGGTTCGGCAGCGTTTTCTTTCACCTGTCGCAATCGGGGGTATGAGCAAGAGCACGTATCCACCGATCAGCGAGCACCTCGACGACGTCGCGGCCGCTCGCGACGAGGGCCGCCGGAAGATGGACTGGGCGCTGCAACACATGCCCATCCTCCAGGAACTCCGCGAGCAGTTCCGCGAGGAACAGCCGCTGGCGGGCCAGACGATCGGGATGGCGATGCACGTCGAGGCCAAGACGGCGAACCTCGTCGAACTGCTGGCGCTCGGCGGCGCCGAGGTCGCGATCACGGGCTGTAACCCCCTCTCGACCCACGACGACGTGAGCGCGGCGCTCGACGAACACGACGCCATCACCTCCTACGCGAAGCGCGGCGTCGACGACGAGGACTACTACGCCGCGATCGAGTCGGTCGTCGCCCACGAGCCGACGATCACCGTCGACGACGGGATGGATATGGTCTACGCCATCCACGAGGACCACCCCGAACTCATCGACACCATCGTCGGCGGCGCCGAAGAGACCACCACGGGCGTCCACCGCCTGCGCGCGATGGACGACGACGGCGAGCTGAAATACCCCGTCTTCGCCGTCAACGACACGCCGATGAAGCGGCTCTTCGACAACGTCCACGGCACCGGCGAGTCCTCGCTCGCGACGATCGCGATGACGACGAACCTCTCCTTTGCGGGCAAGAACGTCGTCGTCGCGGGCTACGGCTACTGCGGCAAGGGCGTCGCGAAGAAGGCCGCGGGCCAGAACGCGAACGTCATCGTCACCGAGGTCGAGCCCCGCCGCGCCCTGGAGGCGCACATGGAGGGCTACGACGTGATGCCGATGAACGAGGCCGCCGCAGTCGGCGACGTGTTCGTCACCACGACCGGCAACCGCGACGTCATCACCCGCGAGGACTTCGCGGAGATGAAAGACGGCGTCCTGCTCGCGAACGCCGGCCACTTCGACATCGAGATCGATCTCGACGCGCTCTCGGACCTCGCGGTCGACGAGTACGAGGCCCGCGACGGCGTCCGCGCCTACGAGATGGACGACGGCCGCCGCCTCAACGTCATCGCCGAAGGGCGCCTCGTCAACCTCGCCGCGCCGGTCGCGCTCGGCCACCCCGCGGAGGTGATGGACCAGTCGTTCGGCATCCAGGCGGTCTGTGTCCGCGAGCTCGTCGAGAACGGCGGCGCCTACGACGCCGGGGTCCACGACGTCCCCGACGACCTCGACCGCGAGGTCGCCGAGATCAAACTGGCGGCCGAGGGCGTCGAGATCGACTCCCTCTCGGACGCGCAGGCGGAGTACATAGACAGCTGGAGCCACGGGACGTAATCGGAGTTCGTCCCCGCGCCGCTTACTGCCCCCACGTCCACTTCGCGTCGAGCACGTACCGGTAGACGCCGCTGATCACGATGGCGACGGCGTTCGCGAGCAGGTAGAACAGCGACAGCCACTCGACGAGCGCATAGAGCACGCCGATCTGGATCGGGATCGCCGTCCCGCGGACGACGTTCGTGCGCAGCAGGCCGTAGAGGTAGTTCATCCCCGTGTTCGGCGTCGCCTGGAAGGTCCAGGCGTTGTTGAGCACGTACGAGAGCACGATCGTGATCTCGATCGAGATCACCGCGCCCAGGAGGTAGTACAGCCCCGAGACGTCGACGAACAGCCACAACAGAACCATCTGGATCCCGGCGGTCACGGCGCCGACGACGACGAACCGCCGCAGCTGGAGCGCGAGCGGACCGCTATGGAGGTTGCGAAGAAAGCGCCGGAGCATCGCTACTTGTACCCGAGTGCCTCCAGCCGCGCGCCGAGGTCCGCGTCCATCTCCGCCGACTGCTCCGACTCGCCCTCGCCATCGCCGTCTCGTTCCCGGATGAGTTCGACGTGCGCGTCGACGAGCGGCCGGAAGCGGTCGACGACCGTCCGCGCCTCTCCCCCGATGTCGCCCCCGCGACCGTCCGCGACGTTCCCTGCGAGATCCATCTGTTGGTCGGGGTCGTCGGGACGGAAGTACAGTCCTTCGGTCTCGCGGTCGACGTTTCGAATGTAGGTCCAATCGCGGTCCCGGACACTCACGAGCAGGTCGCCGTCGTCGAGGCCCCGCGGGATCGGCTGGGCGGTCACGTCCTCGTCGCGGACGGTGACCGAGACGACCGGCTCGTCCGGGGGCGCGGCGCCGTCGCGGACCGTCGGCCGGAGCGACGAGCCGGTCCAGACGTCGGGGGCGTCGACGCCGAGCAGGTCGGTCACGGTCGGCGGGACCGCATCGAGACCGACCTGGCCGTCGACCCGCCGGCTCTCCGCGCCCGGCACGTCGACGATGAGCGGCACGCGGATCAGTTCGTCGTACAGCTTGGGGTAGTGCGCCAGGTGGCCGTGCTCCTGGAACTCCTCGCCGTGGTCGCCCGCGAGCACCACGGCGGTCTCCTCGGAGAGCCCCTCGGCGTCGAGCGCGTCGAGCAGCCGGCCGACGCTGGCGTCGACCTGGCGGACGGCCGCCTGATAGAGCGTCCGGAGATCGGCGAGGGTACGCTCGCCGACCTCCCAGCCGAGCCCGGTCCGGGTGTGGGCGTGGAGCATCCGGTGGGTACCGACGCGGCTGTCGGAGACCTCGCGGATGTACCGCGGCGCGGGGACGTAGGGCGTGTGGGCGTCCATGTAGTGGATCCAGAGGAAGAACGGCCCCTCGACGGATTCGAGGAACGCCGTCGCGGCGTGCTCGACGTCGAACATCCGCGAGGTGTCGAGGAAGGGCCGGTCGTCGACGTCGCCCGCGAGCCGCGAACGCAGCCGTCGGAAGGGCGAGGCCGCGAGCTGGAGCCACGCCTCGACCGTCGGATGGGTCGCGAGGTAGCGGCTGTAGAGGCTGCCGCCGACGCTCGCGACGAACGGCTCGAACTCGTCGAAGCCGTCGTCGTAGCCCCAGTGAGAGGTGAGAAAGCCGTTGGCGGCGTTGAAGCCGCCGGTCGCGACGCCGCTCTCGGAGAGGACCGACGCCAGCGTCGGCGCGCCGTCGACCCCGATCCGGCCGGAGTCGGCGAACACCGGCCGCGAGGCCAGGATCGACGGGAAGGAAAACGGGGTCCAGTTCCCGGTCGCGAACGCCCGCTCGAAGACGGTGCCGCGACCTGCCAGGCCGTCGAAGACGGGGGTGTGGCGGTCCGAATCGTAGGTGCCGAGCGCGTCGGCTCGCAGCGAGTCGACCGTGACGAGCACGACGTTCGAGACCGCGGTATCAGCGTCCATGTAGTCCCCGAGCTCGGCCTCCAGCGACGCTCCGCTCCGGCCGGAGGCGCGTAGTACTCGACTGATGGGGTTTTCGATATATATACTCGCGGGTTCGCGGCCGACTCACGGCGACCGTGTCGTCCGGTTTAAGACCCTCTCGGACCGAGAGCGGGTATGTCCTCGAACCGGAAGGGCGACCGCCGCGAGCGCGAACTCGTCAACCGCCTCGACGAGGCCGGCTTCGCGGTGATGCGCGCTCCCGCCTCGGGCTCGGCGACCGACCGCGAGCTCCCGGACGTGCTCGCCGGCGACGGCGAGGTGTTCTACGCCATCGAGGCCAAATCCAGCTCCGGGCGGCCGATCTACCTCACCGGCGAGGAGGTGGAGGCGCTGATCTACTTCGCGCGGAACTTCGGCGCGAAGGCCCGGATCGGCGTCCGGTTCGACCGCGAGTCGTGGTACTTCTTCCACCCCGGCGACCTGCACGTGACGGACGGCGGTAACTACCGAGTGAAAAAGGAGACCGCGCTCGCCGAGGGCGAGTCCTTCGAGTCGTTCGTCGGCGGGCCGGCGCAGGCGCGGCTGACCGACGTCGAGGAGGCGACGTCCGACGGACCCACAGACGACGGCGACGCGCCGGACGCCTGAACGCGCGCGGCCGGATCGACGCCGACGACCGCGAACCGGCGTCAGCGCCGCATCGAAGCCCTTTTAGAACGGCCACCGGAAGGCGGAGGTATGGAAATCGACGCGGAGATGCGGCGGAAGATCGTCGTCTCCATCGTCTCTGTCGGCGTTTTCTTCGCCGTGTTCGTCGGCATCGGGGCGACCTTCGGGCCCGACCTCGGGAACGACGGCGGCCTCGCCCTCGTGGGCGCGGTCGCGCTCTTCATCGTCGTGATGGCGCTCACGGGCGTCTTCCTCGACGAGTGACTGGCTCATCGTGATCACTCTCCGCTCGTCGCCTCCCGCCAGTCGCGGACGTCGCCGGCGTTGGCGAGGGCGTCCGTGTAGTACGACAGCGGGTGCGAGATCCTCTCACAGCGCTCGTCGGGGTCGACGCAGGTCCCGTAGGACTGCATCGTCGCACACGACGGCGGCGGGTACTGGGTCCTGTCGGAATCCGAGAGGTACTCCACGCGCGTTCGGATCCGCTCGGCGGGACGCTCGTCATCGCCGTCGCTCTCTTCGCTTCCTTCCCCTGTTTCGTCTCCGTCGCTCTCCGGGTCCGCGACTCCGAGCAGCGTCGTGACGTCCTCGCCGTCCATCCCGAGCGCGACGAGGAACGACACCAGCGAGAACTCCGCGTGCTCGGGCAGGGACTCCCCGCTCCGGGCCCGCTGGACGAGCGCCTTCATACACGGCGGGAACAGCGCCGGCACCACGGCTTCGATCGCCTCCCCGGTGCCGGCGTCGTGGTCGTTCAGGAGCGAGCGGAGGTCGGCCACGGCTGAATCGAGCGCGTCGGCGATGGCGTCGCCGCCGTCGGTCCCGCTCACCTCGAACGGGAGCCCCTCGCTCACCCGGCGCTCGACGGCCGCCTCAAGCAGCCGCGACAGCTCCGCGGACTCCACGCGCACCTCGCCGTCGCGCACCTCGCGGTTGACGAGTCGCCAGCGACTCCCCCAGCTTCCCTCGCCGAGTTCGAGATAGGGGCCCAGGGCGACCCAGTAGTGGGAGGCGGTGCGGCCCGCATCCCCGCCCGATCCGGGGCCCGCGCCGCCGCGGCCTGCCTGGCTCGACGGGCCGCTCCGTCCCGGTCCGTCGCCGCCGCGGTCCGGGCGGACGTCGCCGTCGAGGTCGAACTCGCGGAGGACCTCGTCCAACGACGCGCGCGCTCGGCCGGTGCTCTGGAACTCCGCGCCGCCGAAGTCGGCCTCGAAACGCTCCCGCGCCGTCGACGCCTCCGCGGTGGCGTACTTGTCGACGGCGGCGGGCGTGTCGACCAGCGAGACGAGGATCCGCGCGATCGGATACGAGAGCAGTTCCTCGCGGCGGTCCCACCGCTTCGGCTCCTCGGCGGCGACCGTTCCCTCCATCAGGGCGCGTTCGACCCGCTCGCGGCCGCGCTCGACCGCCGGGGCGTCCTCGACGACGAGCGCCGCCGGCGAGATGTCCGCCTCGCGGACGGCCTCGCGCGCGCCCTCGAAGAAGGGATACCGGGCGTAGAGCGGGTCGATCGGCATCGGCTTTCTATCTCGGCCGCCGCCGAATAAACACGACGATCGGACGCCTCTCTCCGTCGCCCGCCCGCGGACGCATCGCCCACACCGTGGCACCTAAGACCGGCCGCCGCCCTTCTTTCCCTGTGCCGCGCTTCGACTACCCGTGTCCCGACTGCCGGGCCACGAACAGCCTCCACGACGCCGACTGCGACTTCGAGGGCACGCCCTGGCCCGACGTCGAGAAGGCCTACACCGACATCGTCGCCCGGCTCTCGGCCGGCCCCGTCGCGGAGGCGGACCTCTACGACGCCGTCGACGGCGAGTGGGGCGCGCTCCACCGCTCGGCGCTCGAACGCCTCAAGCGCGACGAGCGGGTGACGGAGAACAACGACGTGCTCCGCCTCCGGACCGCCGCGGAGTTCCGCGAGCAGGTCGCAGAGCCGACCCGCGAGCCGATGCGGACCCTGTACACCAGAGGGAGCGTCCCCGGCTGCCACGACAACGCGGTGTTCGCGATGATCGCGTGGTACGAGATGGTCGGGCTCTCGTGGTCCGAGACCCGCGAGAACGTGATCGAGTGGCTCGAAGACAGCGGCGCGTGGGCCCGCGGCGGCTTCGAGGAGCCCTCGCCCGCGGCGCTCGTCGACTCGAAGCGCCACGTCTACGAGGCGGGATACGGCTGGAAGGAGAAGGCCGAGGCGGCAAAGCGCGTCATCGACCGCCACCGCGGGTGAGCGTACCTATTCGCTCTGGATCCGGGGCGCGAGCATGTACGTGATGTTGCCCTGGCCCTCCGCGACCGCGTAGTGGATCTTCACCGGGAACTCCTCGCCGAGCTCGATCGTCACCTCGGCGTCCTTCGGGATCGCCTTGTTCATGTCCTTCAGGTAGTCCAGCGAGAACAGCGAGTCGGCCGCGCCGGCGGTGAGCGCGATCAGGTCGTCGGCGTCGAGCTCGAAGTCGACGTCGTCGGTGTCGCCCTGGGCCTCGATGTGGAAGGCCTCCTCGTCGGCGTCCACGCGGAGCCGGACGTGATCGGAGACCATGTCGGCGGCCTTGATCCCGCGGTCCAGCTGGGCGCCCTCCAGGACGATCTCCGCGGAGAGATCAAGATCCGGGATATCGGGCTCCTGGCGGATGGAGTCGGGGTCGATGAGCGCGAGCGTCGAGGAGAGGCCGTCCATTCGGATGTTTAGCTTTCGGGTCTCCTCGTCGAGTTCGAGCTCGACGAGCTGGTCGCCGCTGGCCATCCCGACGAAGTCCTCCAGCTTCGCGAGGTTGACGCCGATCACGCCGCCGTCGGCCTCGTAGGACTCGAACGCCGCCGCGTCGAGCGAGAGATCCACCATCCCGACGTTCGCGGGGTCGACCGCGCGGATCGCCAGTTCGTCCTCGTTCAGCCGGATCTTACACTCGTCGACCAGCACGCTCACCGAGTCCAGCGCGTCCTGCAGCGTCGACGCGCCCACGATGGCCTTGAACATATGCGCGGAGGTACGAACAGCGGGCTTAAAAATACTCTTGGTTCATCGCGCGCGCGACGCGAGCGCAGTGGCCGACTTCCGCGCCGGACGGTCGATTCACGGTCGAGTCGGCACCCATTTCAGCGTCGGTGGCGTGGAGACGGTTATGACCGGTATTTCACGCGACGGGGAGCCGCGACGGTCCCCGGTGACCTGACGATGGCGGGGAAGGACGAATACTACAACAAGGCCAAACAGGAGGGCTACCGCGCCCGCTCGGCGTACAAACTGAAGCAGCTCGACCGGCAGGCGGGGCTGTTCGGCCCCGGCAACACCGTCGTCGACCTCGGCGCCGCCCCCGGTGGGTGGCTCCAGGTCGCGAGCGAGGCCGTCGGGACCGAGGGCACCGTCGTCGGCGTCGACTTCCAGCGCATCCGCGACCTCGACCTGGCGAACGTCGAGACGATCCGCGGCGATATGACCGACGAAGAGACCAAAACCGAGCTCAGAGAGCGCGTCGGCGACGACGGCGCCGACGCGGTCGTCTCGGATATGGCGCCGAATATGACCGGCGAGTACTCGCTGGATCACGCCCGGTCCGTCCACCTCGCGCGCCAGGCCCTGGAGGTCGCGCTCGACCTCCTGCCCGCGGGCGGCGACTTCGCCGCGAAGGTCTTCGACGGGCCCGACCTGGAGGAGCTGAAAGACGACATCGACGCGGAGTTCGAGTACGTCCGCACGATCCGTCCGGACGCCTCGCGGGACTCCTCGTCGGAACTGTATCTCGTCGGCAAACACCGCGTCACCGCGCCCGTCTCGGAAGGCGACGAACTGGACGTCGTCGTCGACGACGTGGGCAGCGAGGGCGACGGCGTCGTCAAGATCGACGGCTACACGCTGTTCGTGCCGGGCGTCGAGACCGGCGAGTCGGTCCGGATCCGCGTCGACGACGTCAAGGCGAACTACGGCTTCGCCGAGGTTCTCAACGGCGACGACGCGGCGTAAGCCTAAGTTCCGAGCTCACTCGGGCGCCCAGCCCTCGTCGTCCGCTCCGATCTGCGATCCGCCGAGCGCCGCGACCACGGCGTAGACGAACGGCGTGTCCACGAGCGCGATGAGCAGTTTCAGGAGGTACTGGCCGACGATCAGCGAGAGGATCACGGGAATCTCGAACCGCGGGCCGAAGCCGAGCACCCGCGGCGCGACGTAGAACGCGACGCCGACGAAGATCACCGTGTCGATCGCCTGGCTCGTCGCGGTCGAGCCGATGTTCCGGAGCCACAGCATCGACTCGCCGGTCGCCTCGCGGATGCGGTGGAACACGAGCACGTCCCAGTTCTGGCTCACGACGTAGGCCAGCAGGCTCCCGAGGACGATGTTCGTCCCCGGCGCGAGCACCGCGCGGAACTGCGAGGCCGACTCGGGGTTGGCCGCCGGCGCGAGGATCGTGCTCCAGACCAGCGCCAGGAGGACGAAGTTCATCACGAAGCCGACGTTGACCATCACCTGCGCGGCGCGGCGCCCGTACAGCTCGGAGTAACAGTCCGACGCGAAGAAGGTCAGCGCGTACGCCAGCGCCGCTCCGGGGAGGATGATGATCGCGCCCGTGACCGGCAGTTCGACCGGCAGCGAAAAGGCGAGCAGCTTCGAGGCGGTCAGCTGCGCCGTCGTCAGCGCCGTCACGAACAGCGCGACGAGCGCGACCGAGCCGACCTGGGACCGCTCACTCATCGTCCAACCGCCCGTGTCGGGCGTCGATGTCGTCCAGCATATCCAGCGTCTTGCGGATCGAGGCCCGGACCGCGTCGCTGCGGTTGACGAACTTCCCGTCGTCGCCGACGTGCTCGTCGAGGTCCGCGAGCAGCTCGTCGGGGATCTCTACGCTTATCTTGGCCATATCCGAGGATTCTCTCGCGAATATTTAGGCGTTCGCTCTCGGCGCCGGCGCGGCGGACGGCGGGGGCAGGGACTAAATCCGCGGACTGCCAAGATCCGCCGACAGATGATGGAGACGGCTGAGGCGCACGTCACGGTGACCGGCGAGAGCACCGTCCGGATTCCCGTGCCGCTCCCGCCCGACCACGACTACGAGACGACCGCGATCGAGGGGCAATTCCGCTGTTCGTCGGGCGACCTCGTCGCCGACGGCTGGAGCGGCCTCGCGGTCGGCTCGCTGCTCGTCGCGGCCGACGTCCCCGACGAGACGACCCACCTCCAGGTCGAGGGCGCCGACGGCTTCACCGTCTGCGTGCCGATCGGCGCCGCGCTCGACGGCGTCCTGGCGTTCGAGGACCGGGCCGTGGAGGCCGAGCCGCGGTTCGCGGCCCCCGGCGTGTCGGGCACGCGAACGGTGAAGGGCGCGCGCCGCCTGGAGCCGGTCACGCTCGATCCGAGCGAGCACCCCGAAGACTGGGAAGACCTCCTGTTGTAGCGTATGACGGCGTGAGACGTCAGCGCCGTCTCCGCGTCCACAGGACGACGAGGGCGAGCGCCCCGACGGCGGTGCCGACGCCGAACCCGGGCGCTCCGGTCCCCGACGACGACTCCTCGACGGTGAGCGTTCCCGCACTCTGATTCCCGACGCGAATCTCGTAGGTGCCGGGATCGAGCGACGCGCCGTACTCGGCGAAGGTGATTTCGGTCGTGTTGCTGGCTCCCAGTGTCACTTCCTGAATCGCGAGCGGCGTCTCGTCTGCGGACAGTGCGATGCGCTCTGTAGCTTCCACTGCTCCCCTATTGGTCACCGTCGCGGTGACAGTAGGTGTCTCTCCGACTGTGATCGTTCCCGTCGAGAGCGACGCGGAATCGACGGTGATGTTCGGCCCCGGGACCTCCACGGTCACGGTCTCCGTCGTCGTATCATCTTCGCTCGCGACCTCGACGACGTAGTCGCCGGCGTCGGCGCCGGTCGTGTTCCACGCGAGGGACACGGACTCGGAGCCGTCCGCCGCGACCTCGACCGACGTGTTGTTTCGCTCCGTGCCGTCGACGAGCAGGGAGATCGTTCGACTGCCGCCCTCGCCGCCCGTGTTGGAGACGGTCACGTCGACGGTGAGGTTCTCGCCCGCGACTACCGGCGCGTTCGTCGAGTCGATCGCGACGTCGAAGAACGCCGGCTCGATGATCTCGACCGTGTCCGTGGCGACGTTGCCGGTTCGATCGTCGGTCGCCGTCACGGTGTATGTCCCGCCGGCGTCGAGCCCGTCGACGGTGGCCGGGTCGAACGTCACCGTCGTACTACCGTCGCCGTCCAGTGTCAGTTGCTTCGTCGCCACGATGTCGCCGTTCGCGTCGGTCACTGTCGCGGTGAACGGTTCTCCGCCCCGGTTGGCCGAGACGGTGGCCTCGACGACTTGATCGGTGGTGACGGTCGCGTCGGCGACGGCGACCGACCAGCCGAGGTCGGCGAGCTCGAAGTACTCGACCTTCCCGCCGTCGTCAGCGAACTCGACTCCCGTCGTCTCGCCGACGTTGAATCCGAATTCGGACGTGTTCAGAGCCAGCACGGTACTATTCGGCCCGGTCGAGAGCATCTGTCCGGTGGTATCGAAGTACAGGACCGTGTTCGGCCCGGAGACGTCCGACTGCACGGCCAGCGGAGTCCCCTGGTAGATACGCTGGGCATCCTCAGAGCTGTCGAATCCGCCGCTTTCCTTGACGACCGCGCCGGTGACGGTCACCTCCTCGGACACCCGACTCGTGGCGGTGACGCCCGCCGTCGTCGCATTCAGCGTCAGCGACACCGACAGATTCCGGACGGGATCGACTTCGACCGCGTCGCCGCCGCTCGTCAGCACAACGGTGTGACGCGCGCTGGCGTTCCCGGCCGCGGGCGTGACGGTGACTCCGCCGACCGGCCCCGCAGTCGATCTGTCGGAGGCGTTGTACACCTCGGTCCCATCGAGCCGAACCCGCAGCGATCCCGGCCGGACGGCGGCGGATCGGTTGGTCACCAGTTCGATCGTACCGTCGACCTCGACCGCGGAAACGACGTCAGCGGGCCGGGGAGCGACGACCCTGACGACCACGGTCGCGTTGTCCGTCCCGCCGCTTTCGTTCGTCGCCTCGTAGGTGAACGAGTCGGTGCCGACGAACGCCTCGTCGGGATCGTAGGCGAACGAACCGTTCTCGTAGAGGGTGAGCGATCCGTTTTCCGGCCCGTCGACGACCGACGCGTTCAGATCGCCCGCCGGATCGGAGTCGTTGCCGAGCACGCCCGGCTCGGCGACCGACAGGGTCGCGTTCCGCTTGACGGCGTAGCTGTCGTTGCTCGCGATCGGCGCGTCGGTTGTCTCGTTCGACGTGTCGTACGTCACTGCGGCGGTCCCCTCGGAGTAGGTGACGTTGAACGCGATCGCCGCGCCCCCGCCCGAAACGGCCGAGACGGTGGCATCCCGGCGCGATCCGTTGAACGTCCCGACGAGATCCGAGGTACTCACGCCCCACTCGTCGAGCAGCGACGGGGGGAGGTACGCCTCGAAGAAGCCCTCATTGACGGTCTCGCCGTCGGTCTCGTAGTGCGGCGCCGCGACCTCCAGTTCCACCCGATCCGGGGTCGCCGAGGCGTTGTACGTCGGCGCTCCGAACCGCTGGGCGTCGGTGATGAAGACGCTGCCGTTCAGCCGCTCGCGGTACGCGGGCGAGACCGTCGAAAGTCCGTCGACGGCGTAGGAGATGGTCCGATTCTGTGACTCCGTCGCGACCAGCGATCCGTTCCACTCCTCCGGACCGGTTCCATTCTCGAAGTACGAGTGGACCTCCGCCGGCGATCCCGCGATCGAGAGCCGCCAGTCGCCGTCGGCGGTGCGCGTCCGCGACCAAGTCACGTTGCGGGCGGAGCCGATCAGGACCCGCGGCGTGAAATTCGCGACGGTGACGTTCACCCGGATTCGGGTGGAGTCGGTGACGCCGAGTCCGTCGAGTTCGTAGTTGCCGCCCGGCTCGCCCGCTTCGCGGCCGACGTAGGACTCGTTTCTGAGCTGGACTTGGAGGAGCCCGCTGGAGAACTCCGCGCGCAGGCCGACGTTGGCCAAGTCGGGCTGTGCGCCGCCGACGTGGCTCAGGCTCGACGCGACGACGAACGGCCCGCCGGAGACTTCGATGGTTCGGTTCTCGCTGTCGGTCTTGCCCGCGTCGTCAGTGACAGTGAGAGTGACGTTGTACGTCCCGGTCTGATTCGGGACGAACGTCGCCCTCGCTCCCGTGAGGTCGGTCACGTTCCCGTTCGGCGCCACGACGGTCCAGTTGTAGTTCGCGATGGCGCCGTCGTCGACGGACGGCCGTCCGTCGAGCGTGACCGACTGATTCACGCTCGCCGTCGAGGGGACGGACGGCAAGGCGGTCGGCGCCGCGTCGGCCGCGCCGACGGTCAGATTGGTGATCCCCTCGGCCGCCGTGGTACCGGGGTTCGTCGTGTTGTAGAGCTCGGTCCGCACGGTGACGTTGCCGTCGAGCGCGCCGGCTTCGACTCGCAGCCGGGCTTCGCCGAGATCCGAGAGGGTGGTGTTTCTCGCCACGACAGTCGAATTGCCGTCAGTGACGTTCCGGAGGCGGACGCCGACGTCCGCCGGTGCGATGACGCCCGTGGCGTTGTATAACGCCGTGAAATTGAACGTGACGTCCGGATTGTAGGTGTCGTTCGCCGGCGCGAAGATCGCCGGCGCGGGCGGAGCGCTACCCTCACCTCCGCCACCTCCGCCACCTCCGCCACCTCCGCCGTCGACCGTCTCGGCGGTGAAGGTCACCAGCCCGGACGCGTAGACGACGTCTGTCGTGCCGTTCGCGAGGGTGACGTTGATGGTGACGTCGCCGGCGAGCGTGCCGGCGGGGATCGTGACTCCCGCGCTCCCGCTCGCGCTTTCGGGCGTCGCTGTCGCGACGACCGTGCCGTTGCCAGCGGTCGCGTTCCGGAACCGAATCTCGATGTCGTCGGGCGCGACGAATCCCGTCGCGTTGTACTCGATCCCGACGTTGAGTTCCTCGGTGGGGTCGTACGTGCTATCACCCGGGACGAGGACGGTCGGTGCGGGCTCGTCCACGCCGCCGTCCGCCTCGTCGTCCCCGTCCGTCGTCGTCGTCGTGAGGTTCACCAGCCCGGCGGCTGCCGTGCTTCCGTTGGAGGTGTTGTACAACTCGGCCCGCAGCGTGACGTTGCCGGCGAGTGCTCTGGACGGGACTGTCGTGTTGGCGTTCCCGATCGGCGGCACGGACGTGTTCCTCGCGACCACGGTGTCGTTGGTCCCGGTGACGTTCCGCAGGCGGATGCCGACGTCTCCGGACGCGATGACGCCCTCCGCGACGTGGAACGTTCCGATCGTGGTCTCGGCCGTCGGATCGTAGGTGCCGTTCGCGGGCGTGAGGATCGCCGGTGCGGTCACCGCGGTGAGGTTCACCAGATCAGACGCGTAGACCCTCTCCTCAGTTGTGTTCACGAGCGTGACGTTCAGCGTGACGTCTCCCGAGAGCGTGCCGCCGGGGATCCGCACTTCTTCGACCCCTTCGTCGCTATCGGGCGTCGCGCTCGCGACGACGGTGTCGTTGCCAGCGGTCGCGTTCCGCACCACGAGGCCGACGTCCGCGGGATCGATGACGCCCGTGGCGTTGTAGCTGATCTCTGGGGTTCCGCCCACGCTGGGCACGTATTGCTGGTCTTCGGGCGCGCTGACGACCGGCTCCGATGGTGGCGCCGCCGGCTGATCCTCGGTTTCGACCGTTA
The DNA here is from genome assembly GCF_041477585.1 of Halobellus sp. MBLA0158. Lineage (NCBI taxonomy): Archaea > Methanobacteriati > Methanobacteriota > Halobacteria > Halobacteriales > Haloferacaceae > Halobellus > Halobellus rubicundus. The sequence continues at coordinate 199,799 of NZ_JBGNYA010000001.1, read as the reverse complement.
TTATGGTGGTCGAGGTCTCCGTGTTCCCCGCGCCGTCGGTGACTGTGAGTTCGACCGTGTACGTCCCCGCGGCGGCGTATGAGTGGTTCACCGTCGGTCCGCTGGCGTCCGTTCCGTCACCGAGCTGCCAGTCGTAGCTCTCGATCGACGACGGGTCGCCCGCGAACGCAGCGAAGTCGACCGTCTCGCCGATTCCGACGGTCATATTGCTGGCGTCGATCGACACGCCCGGAGCGGTCGTATCGAGGATCAGCGAGGGCCCGGACGTCGAATTGTCGTTGCCTGCACCGTCCGCAGCGTAGAACGTCGGGGTAACGCTCCCGTCTCCCCCCGCGTTCGAGTCGTCGACGGCGAACGTGGCGTTGTAGACGCTATCGTCGTTGCCGTCGGTGAGGGTGACGTTTCCGGCGCCGAACCGGCTCGCGTTGATCCAGACGTTCGCGATCCCGCTGTCGCCGGCGTCGTCGACCGTTACCACTGCACCGATCAGATCCCCGTCGGCGACGTAGCCGTCGCCGTCACTCAGGTCGCTGAGGGTTGGAATTGTGAGAGCCGGAGACGTTGAATCATCCGGCTCCGACGGCTCGACCGTGATGGTGGCGGTCGCGGTGTCGTTGGCCTGTCCGTCGCTGGCGTCGTACGTGAAGGAGTCGGATCCGGTGAAGCCAGAGTCGGGCGTGTACGCGAAGCTTCCGCTCGCGTTGAGGATCAGCGTTCCGTTGTCCGGACCGTCCACTATGCCGACCGCGAGTGAATCGTTGTTCGGATCGGAGTCGTTGAAGAGGACGCCCGGTGCTGAAACGCCCAGCGTCGTGTTCTCGCTCGCAGTGTAACTGTCGTTACGCGCGATCGGTGCGCTGTTCGTCGCCGTGACGCTGATCGTGACCGTTGCGGTACTGTTGAATTCGCCGTCGGTGGCGTTGTAGGTGAAGGAGTCGGTGCCGACGAAGCTCTGGTTCGGGACGTAAGTGAAGCCCCCGTTCGCATCCAGCGAGAGGCTTCCGTTCGCGGGGCTACTCACGAGCGTCGCGGTCAGCGAGTCGCCGTCCGGATCCGTGTCGTTCGCTAACACGCCTTGGGACGCGTCGACGGTCAGCGTGGTATTCTCCGGCGTGTTGTACCCGTCGTCGTCCGCCGTCGGCGCCCGATTCGCTTCTTTCACGTCGACGGTGATCGACGTGGTGTTTGTATTCTCGGCGCGGTCCGAGACGGTGAGTTCGACCGCATACGTCCCGTTCGACTGGAACGCGTGTGCGACGGTCGCGGTGTCATCGAAGGACCTGTTCGCGTCGATCCCGCCGTCGGAATCGAAGTCCCATCGGTGGTGGGAGAGTCCGTCGGCGAGGTTGTCGGTGGAGGTGCTCGCGTTGAACCGAACCGTCTCTCCCGGCGCGATCGACGTTCGGTTGGCGGTGACGCTCGCCGTTGGCGGCTCGGTGTCCAGGGTGAGCGAGGGCCCGCTCGTGGTGTTTATGTTGCTCGCGTTGTCGACGGCGCGGAAGAGCGGCGTGACCGTTCCGTCGTTTCCGGCGTCGGTGTCGTCGACGCGGAACGTGGCGTTGTAGGTGTCGTCGCCGTTGGCGTCGGTGAGGTTCACGGTCCCGGCGCCGAACCGGCCGGCGTTGACGCCGACCCCGTCGAGGCCGCTCCCGCCGCTGTCGGTGACTGTGACCGCCGCGGCGATCCGGTCGTCGTCGGCGACGTAGCCGTCGCCGTCGCTCGCGTCGGTCAGCGTCGGATTCGAGAGCGCCGGGGGCGTCGAATCACTCGGCCCCGACGGCTCGACGGTGATGGTGACGGTCGCGGTGTCGTTCGCCTGTCCGTCGCTGGCGTTGTAGGTGAACGAATCCGTGCCGTTGAAGCCGGGGTTCGGATCGTACGAGAAGCCGCCGGTCGCGTTGAGATCCAGCGTTCCGTTCTCCGGGCCGGTATCCACGACAGCGGTGAGGGTGTCTCCGTCGTCCGGATCCTGATCGTCGTCCAGGACGCCCGGATCCGTGACGTTCAGCGTCTCGTTCTCGGTCGTGGTGTAGCTGTCGTCGTCCGCCGTCGGCGCCTGGTTCGTCCCGGTCACGCTGATCGTGACTGTGGCCGTGTCGTTCGCCCGTCCGTCGGTGGCGTTGTAGGTGAAGGAATCCGTGCCGACGAAGCCCTGCTCTGGCGTGTAGCGGAGGCTCCCGTTCGCGTAGAGCGTGAGGCTCCCGTTCGTCGGGCCGCTCACGAGCGCCGCGGCCAGCGTGTCATTCTCCGGATCGGAGTCGTTCCCCAGCACTCCCGGTTCCGAGACGCTCAACACCGAGTCGCTGCGGTCGGTGCTCTCGCTGACGGTATAGTTATTGTCGCGTGCGACCGGCGCGTCGTTCACCGGGGATACCGTTACTGTGACCGTCGCGGTGCTGTTGAATTCGCCGTCGCTGGCGTTGTAGGTGAACGAATCGGTTCCGGCGAAGTTCTGATCCGGGGTGTAGGTGAAGCTCCCGTTTGCATTCAGCGAGAGCGTCCCGTTCGTCGGCCCGCTCGCGAGCGTCGCAGTCAGCGAGTCGCCGTCCGGATCCGTGTCGTTCGCTAACACGCCCCGGGACGCGTCGACGGTCAGCGGCACATCTTCCGAGGTGGTGTAGCCGTCGTCGGTCGCCGTCGGCGCCCGGTTCGTCTCGCTCACGTCGATGGTGATCGACGTGGTGTTCGTGTTGCCGGCGTCGTCACTCACGTTGACTTCGGCTGCATACGTGCCTGCCGAGACGTACTGGTATGTGACCTCCGAATTTCTCGAAAATGACCCAGACTGTTCGACGGTGCCGTCGCCGTCGAAGTCCCAGCGGATGGATTCGAGGTCACGGAAGCTGCCATCGCTCGATCCACTGGCGTTGAGCCTGATCGCGTCTCCCGGTTGGATAGTTGTCCGATTGGCGGTGAGGTTCGCTTCTGGTGGAACCGTGTCCAGATACACTCTGTTCCCGACCTTGTCTTCCGGTTTTGTACTGTTACTGTACCCTGCACCGTCGGTTGCGGTGATCTCGGGCCTGATGATCAAGTCTTCCCCGGAGACCCTGGAGCCGTTGACGGTGAACGTGGCGTTGTAGACGCTATCGTTATCCCCGTCGGTGAGATTCACCGTCCCAGCACCGAAGCCGCTCGCGTCGGCTTCGACGCTCACGACACCGCTGCCGCCCGAGTCGGTGACTGTGACGTTGATGAACACCTCGTCGCCGTCGTTCACGTAGAAGTCGGCGAACGGATTCCCGAAGTCGGTGATGGTCGCGTTAGTGAGCACCGGTGGGGTCGAATCCGAAGGCGTTCGCGACGTGTTTAGCACGAGGTCGTCGGACGTGGCGGTCGTCGTTTGGCCGACGCCGTTCGTGGCCGATCCACTGACGGCGTACGATCCGTCCGACGATGCGTTCGCCGCGTCGACGGTGAATGTGCCGGTGTAACTGCCGTCTCGGTACTCGGTCAGCGTGACCGAACCGGCACCGAAGTCGGACGCGCTCGCTTGGAGGGTCGCTAGCCCGGAGTCGGTGTCGTAGGCGGTGATATTGACGCCGACCCGATCTCCGTCACCGACTTCTCCGTCGTTGTTTTCGAGATCAACGATGCCGTCGCCGGTATCGAACCTGAACACGGGCTGGCTCGTATCCAGTCGGATCTGATTCGTCTCCGCTGATGTGACACTGTTTGTATTCGTTGCCGTAATCTCGATCCGGTAGTCGTCGTCTCGGCCCGTCGCCGAGACGGTGAACGTGCCATTGTACGTCCCGTCGCCGTCCCCGTCGGAGAGGGATAGCGACTCCGGTCCGCCGAACGATGAGGTGTTCGCTGTGACGGAGTCGACGACACCATCGATATCCGCTCGAACTTCGATCGCATCGTTCGTCGTGACGTTCCCGTTCGCGTCGGTCGCGTCAACCACGCTCGCGCTCGCGATCGAGAACAGCGTGCTCGGATCCGTCCGCGCCGCGAGGACTGGGTAGTCGTTCGCCCTAGTGTACCAAACTGTCCCAAACGACAGTTCGGTCATATTTGACTCGGCGGCTTCTCCGGTCATCTGGCTGGTCTGGAGTCCGTCGGGATCTTGGTAGCTATCTCTTTCGCCAGCGGATGAGTCCTGGCCGGTCGTTTCGATGTCCCAATACGAATGAATTGAGCCATCGAACTCGTCAGCTTTCGATCCCACGACTCCACCTGTCAGATTCGAACCGGTGACGTTCCCGACCGCGAAAGAGTGATTGATCCCGTTACCACGACTCTCGCCGACGAGCCCTCCGACGCGTTCCGAACCATTCACTGACCCGCGCGCCGACGTGTTCGTGATCGTATCACCTTCGTATAATCCGACGAGCCCACCGACTCTATACCTGGAAGCGTTGACGTCGCCCCGCGCAGCTGCGATCCGAATCGTCCCGGAGCTTTCGCCAGCAAGCCCCCCGACGTTGTCGGAACCCGTCACTCGGCCAGTCGCGGAGGCATTCCGGATCGTCCCCGAATTATCGCCCACGAGGCCGCCGATTCTGTTAGTGCCTAACGAGCGACTGTCTCCAAAGGCCCCGTCCACGCGACCGGTGGCCGTGGCGTTTCGAATCGTCCCGCTGTTCGTGCCAGCGAGTCCCCCGATATCCTCGTTGATCGTCGGTACTGATCCCGAGGGTGTGGCATTCACATACCCACTTGCCGTGACATCAATCAACGTTGCTCCGTTCGATCCGACGAGACCTCCCGACGAACTTGAGTACGACGCGTTGATCGTCGCGCTGCTGGAAGCGTTCCGAACGGTGCCGCCGGCCGTCTCTCCAATGAGTCCACCAAGTCCGGAGGCCTCCGACTGCACCTCGTCGACACCGTCGTACGGGTATCCATCTATGTAGCCGCTTGACGTTGCGTTAACGAGCCTTCCGTCATTCAGCTGTCCGGTAACCCCTCCGATGTCGGCAATCCCGACGACAGTGGCATTACTCGATATATTCGTGGTGTTCCCCTCTTGGAGTCCAATTATCCCTCCCACATCGAGATATCCTCTCACTCGGCCGCTCGTGTGAACGTCCGTGACTGTGCCGCCACTCGCACCGACCAATCCACCTACATAGTAGCCCTCGGAGAGGTTTGCAATCGACGATCGAGTCACAGTGACATTCACCTCTGCCGTTACGTTCTCAATCCGACTTCCATCGTTGAGGCGTCCGGTGAGGCCACCGATTCCATAGAAACGAAGGCTGTCATTTTGGTCTGCTCGATACACCAGTACGGTCGGGTCACGAAGCGTCACGTCGGCGACCGTGCCGCCCGACTCCACCGTTCCGATGAGTCCCCCCACCCCGTTGGTCCCAACGGTCGTGGCGCTGGCAGAGACATTTCTGACGGAGCCGGAACTAATTCCGATCAATCCGCCTACGTCGTACGCTCCGGACACCTGACCACTTACCGAAACATCCTGAACTGTTCCCTCGCTCTCCCCAGCGAGCGCACCTACACCATATAGATTATCCCCGCTAAAGCCGTGACTTCCGAGCGAACGATTCGCAGCGATTGACACCTGTTCTAAATCAACATTCTCGATGCGTGCCGATGATCCGACTCGGGTGAAAAGACCCACCGGTGCGGAGAGGTTGTTTTCAGTCCGATCTATGGTCAACCCTGTAATGTCGTGACCCATTCCGTCGAACGTTCCCGTGAACGACGTCGTGTTGGATCCAACGGGATCGAATCCCCTCCCACCGTTCCACGTGGTGGTGTTCGAGGCGTCGATGTCGTCGCCCAGTCGGTAGTGAGCGTCCAGGTCGTCTTCCATCGCCTGCAGCTGCGAGGCATTAGTAATTACGTACGGGTCGTCCGCGGTTCCGTTCCCCGAGAGATCACTTGGAGTGACTGCGACCTGTGCGGCCTCGTCTCTTGGCTCTGCGGCACCGGAGAGATCGCCTGAAGCACTCGCGCTGCCGTCTGATATGCTGTTCGCCGACGCGAGAGGCGCTGCGCTCTGGCCGGTCGCACCCTCCCCGGTGGATTCGCTCGCCGCTGCGCTCCCGGCGATACCAACCCCGGCAGCGACCATCGAAATCACTACGAGCGCTGCGAGGACTACCGCACGCCCCGCCTTCGAGTCGTGGTTCATACGCGACCGCCCCGCACTGTTTCCTGACTCCGTCGTCGATCCGCGATCGAGCGATGCCCTCCGCGACCGCTGTGGTCGGGAGCGTACGGCGCGCGCCGTACGCTCCCGTCACTACGCGGTCCCCTGCCACGGATTGTCATAGCCCCGACTGGTCGACAGACTTCAATAGAACCACTCGCTACACTGGTAGCGTCGCTAGCGCGGACGACGCGGTCGCATCCGGGCCCCACGGAAATCCGATTCGGGTCGTTTCCTCGCCGTGGATTCTTCCTGCTGTGGTCTCTCCTATGGCAATCCATCCCGAAGGGGATGCCTCTCCGATCGGAGCTCAGAAACCCGACTGAGATGTACTCTACGGGTCGAAATCAGTAACCCGAAATCTAGCGGACTCTGTTGACAGATCGCTTAATCGGAAATTAGCGACGCGACGTGGGCGTTAATGTCCGATATAACGACCGATCGATCCCGAATCGCTGCCACGAGAGCCACATTTCCCTGCCGAGCGCCGTTCCGATCACAGCAAAATTTTTATTCATATATGCTAACATTCCACTCACTTTCCGATGGACCACGCGACGCGCCAGCACGTCCTATGAACGATACTGTGGTCGCGTTCCACGTCCTCGTGCTCGCCGCCACGACAGTCGTTACAGCCGTCCTCGCTGGGTACGCCTGGCGACGGGCCGAGCACGGGACGCGGTCGTTCGCCGCGCTGATGGCGGTGTTCACCATCTACTCGGGTGCGCATCTCCTCGGGCTGCTGACGCTGCACGAGCCGTTCAGACTACTGATAGACAAGGTGCAGTGGATCGGAACCGCGCTCGTGCCGCTCTTCTGGCTGCTGTTCGCGATGGAGTACACCGGCTCGGAACAGCTGGTCACGCGGACGTCTGTCGGGCTTCTGTCGGTCGTGCCGGCGCTGACGATCCTGCTGGTCTGGACCAATCCGTGGCACGGTCTGATGTGGGTCCACAACGCGCTCGATCCGGTCGCCGGCCTGGCGCTCCTCGACCAGGAATTCGGGCCGTGGTTCTGGGTATACGTCGTCTACACCTACGGGCTCATACTCGCCGGAACGGGGCTTCTCGTACGCCTCGCTTGGGTGTCCGAACAGCTGTATCTGGACCAGTCGATCCTCCTCTTCGTCGGCGCCGTCGCGCCGATGATCGCCAGCGTGTTGACGGTCTCCGGGCTGTCGCCGCTGCGGGATCCGACGCTCGATCTGACGCCGTACGCCTTCGTCGTCACCGGGACCACGTTCGGATACGCGATCTTCCGACACCGGCTGTTCGACATCGTGCCCGCGACCCGCCAGCTCGGGCGCCGCTCTGCCATACAGGACCTGGAAGAGGGCGTCGTCATCGTCGACACCGACCGACGCGTCATCTACTGCAATCCGGCGGCCTCGGAGCTGTTGGACGCCGCCCCGGATGAGGTCCTGGGACGGTCGATCCGCTCGATCGTCGACGCGGAGTCGCTCGACTTCGACACCGACGACGCGCTCTCGAAGTTCGAACGCGACGGCTCGGTGTACGAGGTGCGCACGTCGCCGATCCGGAACCGACGCGACGACCTCGTGGGGCATACGCTCCTGATCTCGGACGTCACGGAACGCAAGCGCCGGGAGCGCCAACTGAGACGACAGCGCGACGAACTCCAGTGGCTCCAGGAGCTGAACTCGGTCATCCGCGGCGTCAACCGCGTGTTGGCCTCGGCGGCTTCCCGCGAGGAGATCGAGCGGGCCGTGTGCGATCACCTGGCCGAGAGCGGCCTGTATCAGACAGCCTGCGTCGCCGACATTCCGACGTGGAGCGGCGACGCCGACCGCTGGACGGTCGCGGGCGACCCGTGCGACCCCGACAAGCTGTCCGCCCTGTTGAGCGGCGACGACATCCAGGACGGGGGCCGGTCCGCCATCGACGTCCCGACCGCGGACGGGTCCGGGAGCTGGGCCGTCGTGCCGCTGGTCTACCGCCGGACGGTCTACGGAGCACTGGGACTGCGTGCTGATCGCGAGCTCTCCGCCGAGACCGAGACGCACGAACGCGAAGTCCTCACCGAACTCGGCCTGACGATCGGTCACGCGATCAACGCCGTCGAGAACCGCCAGCTGCTCAGCGACGGGACGACCGTCGAGCTCGAACTTCGGAGCAGCGACGAGGACGCGCCGCTGCTGGACGCGACGCTGGAGACGGGGTCTCGGCTGGAACTCAGCGCCATCGTCACCGACGGCGGCCGCGGCGACACCGCGTACGTCGAGACCACCGACCGCCCGAACCGCGTCGCGGACGCGCTCGAAGGCGCGTCCGACGGCGGGTGCAGAGTCATTCAGACCGACGATCGGGGCGGCCTCATCGAGTGGACCGTCCCGGAGCGATCCCTCATCGGAATCGTCGCCGGTCGCAGCCTCAACGTCCTCAGACTGACCGCCACCGAGGACCGCATCGAGTGCTCCGTCGAGGTTCCGTCCGAGCGCGAGATGCGCTCGCTGGTCGACGAACTCCAGCGGGCGTTTCCCGAGACCCGACTGGAAGCCAAACGCCAGCGCGATCCGACGCAGTCGCTGGACTGCGGGACGGCGCTCGCCGAGACGGCGGCCGAGGAACTCACAGACAGACAGCGGGAGGCGCTCGAAGTGGCGTATCGGGCCGGCTACTTCGAGTGGCCCCGCGAGAGTTCGGCCGAAGACGTGGCCGAGACGCTCGACATCTCGCGGCCGACGCTGCAAGGACACCTCCGGAAGGCGGAGGACACGCTACTGGCGAATCTCTTTGACTCCGGAGAGTCGCGGTGATCCTCGCGGTGCTTCGAGAACCGCTCCGCCTCGGTGAGCGCACGTCCGCCCGCTCTAGACGTCGGCCGTCCGCGGCGGCGCCAGATCCCGACGGCCGCCGAGCGTGAGCACGAACAAGACGCCTAGGCCGATCATATAGGCGGCCATCAGCGGGATCGTCACGAGGAACATCGTGAGGACGTCCGCCGGCGTGAAGAGCGCCGCGACCGCCAGCACCCCGACGGTCACCTCGCGCCAGCGGCTCCGCATCGTCTCGTAGCCGACGCCCGCGCTGTTGAGGAGGATCATCAGGATCGGGACGTCGGCGAGGATGCCGATGCCGGCGGTGGTGAAGAAGATGAGCCAGAAGAAGTTGGTGATGCGGTAGGCGATCACCATGTTCGCCCGGACGGTGTCGTTGACGAGCCAGGAGATCACCGAGGGCGCGATCGTGGTGTAGCCGAGCGCGAAACCGCCCAACAGCCCCGCGGCGAGCGCGCCGGTCCACAGGAAGACCGCGCGGCGGCGCTGTCTGATGACGTTGCGCTCGCGGAGCGCCGGCCACGCGTAGTAGGCCACGAGCGGGAGCGTCACGATGACCGCGATGATCGTCGAGAACTTCACCTCGAAGATCAGCGCCTCCATCGGGTGGAGCGCGACCACGTCGAGCACCTCGTTCGGGCGGACCTGCGCGGGCAGCCGCGAGAGGAAGTCCTCGTAGACGCGCTTGATGCCGCCCGTGTAGAGCCAGCCGAACGTGACCGCGAGCACCGCCATGAACACCGCGACGATGCGGAACGCGTTCGAGGTCAGGGAGTCGAGGATGAACTGGACGTCGGTGTAGTAGCCCTCGAAGTCGTCGTCTGCGTCGTCGGTTTCGTCGCTCTCCTCGGTCGCGTCGTCGCCGCTGTACTCGTCGAAGAACGCGCTCCCGGCGCGGCGGGCCCGGCTGCCGATCCCTCCTCCAGTCGCCTGCTCGGCGCCGCCCGCGGCGGCCGCGCCGGCGGCTCCGTCCGCGTCGCCCTCTTGGCCGGCCCCGCCGTCGGCGTCGAACCGGTCGACGATCGCCTGGGCCTTCTCCTTGTTCCCGGCGTCGAGGGCGTCGCCCGCGGCGGCCATCGCCTCGTCCTCGCTCATCTCGGCGAAGACCTCGGGCGGGGCCGCCCGCACGCCGCCGGCGTCGAGGTCCGCGAGGTCGATCGCCGAGGGGTCGCCCACGCCGGCCTCGACGACGGCCATCTCGTCGATGTCGCGGTAGACGACGTAGCCGACGGCGAGGACCGCGGCGGCGACGCCCGCGAGCAGGACGTAGCCGGCCAGGACGGCCGTCGACGCCGGCGCGAACACCGCGTAGTCGCTGCCGATCAGATCGAGCCCGGCGTTGAAGAGCGCGACGCCGCCGCGCTCGAAGAAGGCGTAGACCGCGAGTCCGCCGACGACGCCGACGCCCGCGACGACGTTCCAGTGCGCCCGGACGCTCCCGACGACGTCCATCTGCTCGCTGCCGCGGCGGGCGACGGTGACGACCTTCGCGAGGTAGAGGCTGACGCCGTACAGCGTCATCACCGGGATCGCCCACATAATCTGGGTGAACGGGTCCGGCGGCGTGAACAGCGCGCCGGCGGCGAAGACGCCGACGACGGCGTGGCGCCACTTGTCGCGGAACGTCTCGTAGGGGACGATCTCCCCGTAGGAGAGCGCGGTCATCGCGAGCGGGAGCTGGCTCGCGAGGCCGAACGAGACCGTCAGCAGGAAGATGAACTGCGCCCACTTGACGATGGAGTAGGTCGGCGTGAACCCCGCCGAGAGGGCGTTCTGCGCCAGGAACGCGAAGGTGAAGGGGAAGAAGACGTAGTAGCCGTAGCCGACGCCGAGGGCGAAGAGGAGCCCCATCGTGCCGACGAGGAGTCCGAGCTGCCAGGCCGGGATCGGCGAGGAGGGCCACAGCCCGCGCTCTTTGAGCGCGTCCCGCGAGAAGTAGACGAATATCGGGAGCGCGAAGATGATCCCGACAACGAGGCCGATCTTCGCCTGCAGGAGGATCACGTCGAACGGCGTCTGGGCGATGATGGAGACCTCGCCGCTGACCTGCGCGGACATCCGCGCGCGGGTCACCCGCTTGAAGAAGTCCCAGACGTAGAGGCGGAGCGCGTAGAACGTCCCGAGGAAGCCGACGAGGAAGACGATGAAGACCTTCTGTAGGTCCTTCTGCGCGGCTCGAAGCATCGCGCCGGCGGTCTCCCGGCCGGCGTCGAGCGTCTCTCTCGTATCCTCGTCGAGCGCGCCGGACATACCCGAAGTGAACCCGCTCGCAGTTATCAATCTTTTCGACCGGCGCTCTCGGCCGGGCCAGCCCGGGGGCCCCGCGTCCGCGTCGCCGTGGCCCGACTCCGATCGTCGGGGACGGCCGCGAGCCGATGCGGAAAGGCCTATAAGAACCGGGCAGCCAATCTCAGACGAATGGCCGACGACGGGGAGGATCCGGACCGGACGCCCGACGGCGACGAAGCCGGGGGCGATCACGCCGACAGCGACGCGTCCGGCGTCAGTCCCGGGGACGACGCGGACGACGCGGACTCGGCGCCCGACCGCGACCCCGACGCGACTCCCGACCCTGACTCGGACTCCGAGCCGGATAGGGAGTCGAGCCCCGAATCGGATGCAGATGCAGATACGGACCCGGACGGGAACACGGACACGGATGCGGACGGGAACGCGAACACCGAGTCGGGGTCGGAGTCGGGGTCGGACTCCGACGTCGACCCGCCGACGGAGACGCCGGACATCCACCCGCGGGCCGAAGACGTCGCCGCCGCGGCCGGCTCGTCGTCGTCGGAGGATCCCGCCTCGGACGCCGACACGGAATCGGACGCCGATGCTGATTCGGATACCGATGCTGATCCTGACTCGGGCGGCGATGCCGACTCCGACACCGATGCCGACTCCGAGACGGCCGACGACCCCGAAGCGCCGTCAGTCGCCGACGTCGCGGCCGACGCCGCAGACGACGACGCCGCAGACGACGACGCAAAGAAGACAGCGGACGACGAGGAAGATTCGGACTCGGACTCGGATTCGGACTCCGACCCGGACTTCGACGCCGACACCGCCACCGACTCCGAGATCGGCCCCTCCTCGGAGGAGATCGTCGCCGGCACCGACGGCGGCGCCTCGGTGAACGCCGGCGAGACCGGCGTCGCCGACCCCGCGCCCGTCGTCGACGAGGGGTTCGAGCCCGAGGGCCCCGAGAGCGACGAGGAGATGCCGCTGGCGGACCACATCGAGGAGATGATCCGCCGGCTGGCGGTCGTCCTCGGCGTCGGCGGCATCGTCACGCTGCTCCTGTACCCCGGCGCCGACCTGGTGAACTCCGCGTTCGGGCTGGATCTCGTCAGCTCTACGGAGGTCATCGACTTCCTCTGGAACAAGCACATCCCCGGCGCGCCCGAGATGGTCGACCGCCGGCCGCGGGTCTACGGGCCGCTCGAACTCCTCCTCACCGAACTGAAGGTGGCCGCGCTCGGCGGCCTCGTCGTCGCGCTCCCGGTGTTCGTCTACGAGACGTACCTGTTTATGCGGCCGGGCCTCTATCCGAAGGAGCGCCGGTACTACCTCGCGGCCGTCCCGACGAGCGTCGTGTTGGCGTTCATCGGCATCTCCTTCGCGCACTTCATCGTCCTGCCGGCGATCTTCGCGTACTTCACCTCCTATACGACCGGGACGGCGCTCGTGGCGTTCGGCCTCAAGGAGACGTTCAACCTCATCCTGATCCTGATGGGCTACAACGCCATCATCTTCCAGATTCCCCTCTTCGTGATGCTGGCGATTATGATGAACCTCGTCACCCGGACGTGGCTGGAGGAGCGCCGCTTGCTCTTCTGGGGGACGTTCCTCGGGCTCGCCTTCCTCGTCTCCCCGGACCCGACCGGGATGGCGCCGATCATCATCGCGCTGACGATGATCGGCCTGTTCGAGGGGACGCTGCTCGCGCTCCGGTGGACCGGCTCCGGGAACTGACGCCTACCGGGTCGGGTACTCCGCGTCGAAGACGTCGGCGACGACCGGCTCGGCGTCCCTCTCGCTGCTTTCGTCCGGCTCCGATTCGTCTCCCTCGGGGCTGACGCTCCCCGTCCGGTACCCGTGGAGGTCGAGCGTCACGTGCTCGAAGCCCAGGTCCGAGAGGTGCTCGCGGGCGGCGACGACGAAGTCGTGATTCAGCGCCGCGTCGAGTTCGTCGGGGTCGATCTCGATGCGCGCGAGGCCGTCGTGGTCGCGGACGCGGAACTGCGAGAAGCCCCACTCTCTGAGGACGCGCTCTGCCTTCTCGATCCGCGTGAGCCGCTCGTTCGTCACTTCGAGGCCGGTCGGAATCCGCGAGGAGAGACACGCCATCGCGGGCTTGTCCGCGACCGAGAGCCCGAGGTCGTCGGCGATCGCTCTCACTTCTTCCTTCTCGATGCCGGCCTCCAGGAGCGGCGACCGCACCTCCAGTTCCTCGACCGCGCGGAGCCCGGGGCGGTGGCCCTCGCCCGGATCGGAGGCGTTGGTGCCGTCACAGATCGTCTCGATGCCCAGTTCGGCGGCGGCCTCGTACATCCGGCCGAGCCGCATCGTCCGGCAGTGATAGCACCGCTCGCCGTCGTTCCGCACGAAGTCGGGGTCGTCAAGCTCGGAGAACTCGACGACCTCGTGGCGGATGCCGATCTCGGACGCGACCCGCTTTGCGTCGTCGAGTTCGGCGTCGGGCAGCGTCTCGGACTTCGCCGTGCAGGCCACGGCGTCGTCGCCGAGGGCATCGTCTGCGAGCGCGGCGACGACCGCGGAGTCGACGCCGCCGGAGAAGGCGACGAGGACGCCGTCGCGGGCCGACAGCGACTCGCGGACGGCCTCGGCCTTCTCCCGCGCCGATGGCGTCGCGTCCGCGTCGGTCGCTCCCGTCGCGCCCGTCGCGCCGCCCTCGACGTCCGTCTCGGGTTGCATATCCGCGCTACTCGACGCACTCGCAAAAGCGCGACGCGTCGCGATCGGGGTGCGAGGCCGTGGCACGGATACCCACAAGGTTTTGTCCGATGGGGGGCCAACCCATCCCCGAATGGAGTTCGAGGCGATCCCGGGCGTCGGCGAGAAGACGGCGGCGGCGCTGTCGGAACTCGACGACGCCGAGCGGGCACTGGAAGAGGGCGACGTCGCGGCGCTCGCCCGCGCCCCCGGCCTCTCGGAGGGGCGCGCGGCCGCCGTCGCCCGCGGGGCGATCCGGCGACGACACGACGACGACGGCGGCTTCCTCGCGACCGATCGCGCGCGGGAGATCTACGACGACGTCTGCGAACTGTTGCGCGAGCGGACCGTCACCGACTACGCGGCCCGGCGGATCGAGACGTTCTACCCGACGCGGTCGTCCTCCCGCATCGCCGAGGTGCGGGAGTTCGTCGAGCGCGCGACCGAGCGCGCGCCCGACCCCGACGTGCTGGACGCGCTCTCCGGCGTCGAACCGCTCGATCCGCCGCCGACGCGTCGCGTCCGCGACCGCTGTCTGGCCACCGCCGACGCCGAGCGCTACGCCGAGGCCGACGAGGCGTTCCCCGAACTGTCGGTCGAAGTCGTCGACGACGCCCGCGGGCTCGCCGAGCTCGCCCGGTCGTACGCCACCGTGATCGCCCTCGACGAGCAGTTCGCCGGCGTCGACGTCGAGGGCGATGTCCGGGTACGCCCCGACGCGCTCGACGAGCAGGAGGAGATCGTCCCCGAGCGCGTGCTGGCGTTCTTCGCGGCGAACCGCGAGCGGATCCTCGCGGCGGTGGCCGTCCACGAGGCGGCCGACCTCGACCCGCCCTGCGACCCCGACAGCCTCCGCGACGCGCTCGATCGCCTGGACGAGGACGGCACCGTCGTCGGCGACGCCAAACTCGATCGCCTCTCTACCGCGGTCGACGACCTCGACGCCGCCGTCGGCACCGCGGAGTCCGTCGCCAACGACCGCCTCCGCGACGCGATCCGCGAGCGCGACGTGACCATCGAGGGCACGGACTTCCTCTCCTTAGTCGAACAGGGCGCGCGCGTCGACTCCCTGCTCGACCGCGAACTGGCCGACGAGTACGACGCCGCCGTCGCGGCCGCGCGCGAGCACCTGATCGAGGCGCTCGACCTCGGGCCCGGCGAGGCCGACTTCGCCGAGCGCGCCTTCCCCGACGACCCCTCGTTTCCGGTCGAGCACAACGACTCGGTGGTCTCGCGGCTCCGAACCGAGCTCAAGGCCGCCCGCGACCAGCGGGCTGCCCGCCTGAAGCGCGAGCTCGCCGCGGACCTCTCGGACCTCCGCGAGTCCGTGGAGACGCTCGCCCGCGACGCGCTCGAACTCGACGTCGAGCTCGCGGTCGCGCGGTTCGACGACGACTTCGACTGCACGCTCCCGGAGTTCGTCGACGGCCGGGAGAGCGACGACGCACCCCGCGGCTTCGCCATCGAGGGCGGCCGCTCGCCCCTCCTGGACGTCGACTTCGAGGACGTCGATCCCGTCGACTACCGCGTCTCGGGCGCGACGCTGCTGTCGGGAGTCAACTCCGGCGGCAAGACCTCGACGCTCGATCTCGTCGCGCTCGTCGTCGTCCTCGCCCAGATGGGCCTGCCCGTTCCGGCCGAGCGGGTCCGGCTCGAACGCTTCTCCGAACTGCACTACTACGCCAAGACCCAGGGGACGCTCGACGCCGGCGCCTTCGAGAGCACGCTCCGGGACTTCCGGGACCTGGTCGACGGCGAGGCGAACCGCCTCGTGCTCGTCGACGAACTGGAGAGCATCACCGAGCCGGGCGCCTCGGCGAAGATCATCGCCGGCATCCTGGAGGCGCTCTCCGAGCAGGACGCGACGGCCGTCTTCGTCTCCCACCTGGCGGGCGAGATCCGCGAGGTCGCCGCCTTCGACGTCGCGGTCGACGGCATCGAGGCGCTCGGGCTGGAGGACGGCGAGCTGGTGGTGAACCGCTCGCCGGTGAAGGACCACCTCGCGCGCTCGACGCCCGAGCTCATCGTCGAGAAGCTCGCCGACGGCGACGCCTCAGACTCGGCGTTCTACGACCGCCTGCTGCGGAAGTTCTGAGCGGGGTTTTTTGTCCGTTTCGGCACAAGCGCCGGTATGGTCCCCGACTCCTCCGCCGAGACGACGCTCGCCGATCTCGACGCCGACGACGCCTACGCCCTCGTCTACCGCGCGACCCGCGACGCGGTCTGGGACGTCGTCGGCACCGCGACGCTGATCCTGTTTTACCTGGCGCTCGCGGCGATCGCGCTGTCGATCGCAGTCGGCGGGATCGGCCCCTTCCTCCGCGGGTCGGCCTCGCTCACGGCGCTCGCGCTCGGCCTCGTCGCGCTCGGCGTCGGCCTCTTCGCCGCGTTCCGCGCGTATCGGCTCGTCACGGAGTGAGGCGCACGCCCCCGCGCTGGGGAACGGTTAAGTAGATTCCTGGCCGTGATTGAACCGATGAGGGACGACCCCGAGGAGGGGATGCTGTCGTGGGACGAGACCGTCTTCCGCGACGAGCACGTCTTCGAGATCGACTACGTCCCCGAGACGTTCGAGCACCGCGAGAGCCAACTGGAGAGCCTGAAGTACGCGCTTCGGCCCGCGGTCCGGGGCTCGCGACCGCTGAACACGATGGTCCGCGGCCCGCCGGGGACGGGCAAGACCACGGCGGTCCAGAAGCTCTTCGGCGAGCTCGGCGCCCAGAGCGGTGTCCAGACCGTCCGCGTCAACTGCCAGGTCGACTCGACGCGATACGCCGTCTTCTCGCGGATCTTCGAGCACATCTTCGAGTACGAACCTCCCTCCTCGGGCATCTCGTTCAAGAAGCTCTTCAGCCAGATCACAGACCGCCTCGTCGAGGAAGACGAGGTGCTGGCGGTCGCCCTCGACGACGTGAACTACCTCTTCTACGAGAACGAGGCCTCCGACACGCTGTACTCGCTCCTGCGGGCCCACGAGGCGCACTCGGGCGCCCGGATCGGCGTCGTCGTCGTCTCCTCGGACCTCGCGCTCGACGTGATCGAGGAGCTCGACGGCCGCGTCCAGAGCGTCTTCCGGCCGGAGGAGGTGTATTTCCCGGTCTACGACGTCAACGAGATCGTCGACATCCTGCGGGAGCGCGTGCGCCGGGGGTTCCACGAGGACGTCGTCGGCGCGCCCGAACTCGACCGAGTGGCCGAACTCACCGCCGAGAGCGGCGACCTCAGGGTAGGAATCGACCTGCTCCGGCGGGCCGGCCTCCACGCCGAGATGCGCGCGAGCCGAACCGTCGAGGTCGAAGACGTCGAGGCCGCCTACGAGAAGTCCAAGTACGTCCACCTCTCGCGGCGGCTCCGCGGGCTCTCGGACCGGGAGCGCGACCTCGTCCGCGTCGTCGCCGAGCACGACGGCGACCAGGCGGGCGCGGTCTACGAGGCGTTCCACGAGGAGACCGACCTCGGCTACACGCGGTACTCCGAGATCGTCAACAAGCTCGACCAGCTGGGCGTGCTCGATGCCTCGTACGCCGACGTCGAGGGCCGGGGGCGGTCGCGGTCGCTGTCGCTGGCCTACGACGCCGACGCCGTGCTGGAGCGGCTCTGACGTCGACCGAGAGAGCGGAACTTTTGTGCCCGCGCGAGGCGAGGCGGCGCGTATGAAGACCACCGGCGGCACCGACGACCAGAAGCGGCGCGCCGGCGAGCGCGCCGCCGAGGCGGTCGACGACGGCGACGTGGTCGGGCTCGGCACGGGCAGCACCGCCGCGTACGCCATCCGCGCGCTCGGCCGGGCGGTCGACGACGGCCTCGACGTCGTCGGCGTCCCGACGTCGTTCGACTCCCGCCAGCTCGCGCGGGAGGTCGGCGTCCCCCTCCGGGCGCTCGACGAGGTCGAGCGGATCGACGTCGCGATCGACGGCGCGGACCAGCTCGATTCGAGACTCGATGCGATCAAGGGCGGCGGCGCGGCCCACGCCCGCGAGAAGGTCGTCGACGCCGCCGCCGAGCGCTTCGTCGTCGTCGCCGACCCCTCGAAGACGGCCGAGACGCTCTCCCGCTCGGTGCCCGTCGAGGTCCTCCCCGACGCCCGAGCGGCCGTCGAGCGCGACGTCGACGCCCTGGGCGGCGAGCCGACGCTCCGGCGGGCCGAGCGCAAGGACGGGCCGGTCGTCACCGACAACGGGAACGTCGTCCTCGACTGCGACTTCGGCGCGATCGCAGAGCCCGCGGCCCTGGCGGCCGATCTCGCCGCGGTCCCCGGCGTCGTCGAACACGGCCTGTTCGTCGGGCTGGCGGACGCCGTCTACGTCGGTACCGACGACGGGGTCGAGGTCCGGACCCGAGAATAGTCGCGAACGCGAGACCGACGGCTCAGCGGGTGGCGTCGCAAAAAATCGGAGTCGTTCTCCCGAGTTACAGGTCGCGCGGCTGGACCGTCTTGCGGTCGTTCTGTTCCGCGCGACGGGCCGCGTCTTCGAGCAGTTCTTCGACTTCTTCGTCGAGCGCGTCGTAGAAATCAGAAGCGACGTTTTTGTCCTGAAGCGCTTCCTTGACGGCTGCCTTGACAATGAGGTCTGCCATACAGGTCCTCCTATATCGGCCCTATATAAAAATATTTTCCAAAACGCCGGCGTCTCCGTCCGTGCCCGTCGTCTGCGGGGTTTCGCAGGGGAATAATTTATATACCCAGGGCTCGCAACGGAGCGGGATCTCGAATTCGCCGTCGAAGGGCTTCCGCGCCGCGCGAAACGGCGGTCGAGGGCGCGCTGACGACACGGGCGCGCCCGCCCGACGGAAGCGACAGCTACGTCCCCCTCGCAGATCGACCGCGGCTATGCGCGATGTTCTGGAGGCCGTCGCCGACGGGGAATTCTCGCCGGCGGCCGCCGAAGCGCGACTGTCGGGCTACGTCACGACCGCCGCCGGGCGGTTCGACGCGGCCCGCGAGCACCGCCGCGGCGCGCCCGAGGGCATCCTCGCCGCCGGGAAGACGCCCGCCGAGGTCGCCGCGCTCGCGGCGGCGGCGCTCGAATCGACCGGCCGCGCGCTCGTGACCCGCGCGGGCGAGGACGACGTCGCGGCCGTGGCCGAGATCGTCGACGCCGAAATCGACGTCGCGGTCGACCTCGACCACGACGAGCGCGCCCGGACGCTCGTCGCTCGAACAGATCGGTTCGAGCCCCCATCGATCGACGCGACGGTCGGCGTCGTCACCGGCGGCACGGCCGACGCGGCCGCGGCGGGCGAGGCCAAGACCGTCCTCGACGCGATGGGCGCGACCGTCGAGCGCGTCGACGACGTCGGCGTGGCCCACCTGGGGCGCGTGCTCGACCACCTGGAACTGCTCCGCGAGGCCGACGTCCTCGTCGTCGCCGCGGGCCGGGAGGGGGCGCTCCCGACCGTCGTGGCCGGGCTGGTCGACACGCCCGTCGTCGGCCTTCCGATTTCGACGGGCTACGGCCACGGCGGCGACGGCGAGGCGGCGCTCGCGGGGCTGCTCCAGTCCTGTACCGTCCTCTCGGTCGTCAACGTCGACGCAGGCTTCGTCGCCGGCACGCAGGCGGGGCTCATCGCCCGCGCCATCGCCGCCGCGCGCGAGTAGGGACCGACCCGCTCGCTGTCGCCACGCGCGCCGAACGAGGCGGCGGTGTGCGACACAGACACAGACAAACGTCCGATTATGCGCCGTATTTCTGCACAAATCGAACGCTCACGCGCACGCGCGGGAAGCCTAATATGGGGCGCGCTCGTATCCGGGATACCGGCAACTGGTGGCTGCCGGACACACGCATGCCAACCTGTGACCATTGCGGGTCACACGTCTCCGATCGGTTCGCGCGCGTGTTCGCCGACGAGAACGGGCGACTCCTCGCCTGTCCAAACTGCTCGGCGAACGCGGGGATCGCGGAGGTCGCGAGACAGCGGACCCGCACAGCGTGACCACTGAAGCGGACTCAGACCACCACGCGAAGCCGTGTTCCGTTCTGCGGCCGGGCGGGTGAACCGCCGTCCGGTCCGCTAATTCCGCGTTCCCGAGCGGTGCGGCCGCGCGCCACCGCGCCGCGGACCGGAAGGGCTACCTGACTCTCCACGAACGTACGCGTAATGAGCGACGGTCCCTCCCCCACGATTCTCCTGACCAACGACGACGGCATCGACGCGCCGGGGCTCGCCACGCTCCGCACCGAGCTCACGGCGCTCGGCGACGTCACCGTGGTCGCGCCGGCCTCGAACCAGAGCGGCGTCGGCCGGACCCGGAGCCACACCGCCATCGTCCGCGACCACCCCTGGGGCGTCGCCCTCGACGGCACGCCCGCCGACTGCGTCGCCTACGGCCTCCGCGGGCTCGACACCGACTTCGACGTCGTCGTCTCCGGCGTCAACAACGGCCCGAACGCCGGCAACTACGTCGTCGGGCGCTCGGGCACCGTCGGCGCCGGCATCGAGTCGGCCTTCCTCGGGACGCCCGCGCTCGCCATCTCGGCGTACCACTCCACCGACTTCTTCCTCTCGCCGCCCGAGGAGTACGACTTCGCCCGACCGGCCCGGATCGCCCGCCGGCTCGTCGCCCGCGCGCTCGACGCCGGCGTCTACGACGACGTCGATCTCCTGAACGTCAACGCCCCCGTCGACGCGTCGTCGCCGCCGGTCATCCTCACCGAGCCGTACCACGACTACGAGCAGGACGTCGAGCACGTCTCGCCCGAGGGCGTCGCGGCCGACGGCGCGCTCTCGTCGGACCTGGAACTCGACGGGGTCGACCCCGACGACCTCGCCTCCGACGAGCACGTCGTCCGCCTCCAGGACCGGACCTGGCCGGGCGTCGTCGGCTGGGAGAGCCCCTTCCCGCCGACCGACGAACACCGCGAGCGCTACCCCGTCGGCACCGACCGGCGGGCGCTCGTCGACGCCGCGGTCTCGGTCTCGCCGCTCTCCGTCACTCACGCCTCGCCCGACAGCGCGGCGCTGGCCGATGTCGTGGAGACGATCAGCGTCGAGTAGCGTCGGGGCGAATGACCGCCGACCACTACGTCTACGTCCTCTCCTGTGCGGACGGCTCGCTCTATACGGGCTACACCACCGATGTCGAGCGGCGCGTCGCCGAGCACGACGCCGGCGAGGGCGCGAAGTACACGCGCGGGCGGACGCCGGTCGAACTCGCCCACGTCGAGTCCTTCGACTCGAAGTCCGCGGCGATGTCCCGCGAGTACGAGATCAAACAGCTCTCGCGGGCCGACAAGGAGCGGCTGGTCGGCCTCGATTGAGGGCCATCCGCCGGCTGGCGCGCTCCCGGCTCAGGCGTTGGGATGCAGTCGCCGCGCCTCCGCGAGGACCGCCGCGCCCAGCTCTTCGAGTCGCCGCCGCGTGTCGTCGTCGGTGAGGTCGTCACCGTCGTACTTGCTCGACGCCTTCCGGATCCCGACCTGTTCGGGGACGGTGTGGCCGTGGACGCCGCGGACGGTGCTCCGCATGTGTTCGAGGGTCGCGCCGTAGGAGCCGCCGCCGGCGGTCGCGACGAGGCCGACGGCGGTGTCGCGGAACTCGTCTTTCGAGCAGTAGTCGTGGAAGTTCCGGAACGTCGAGGAGTACGAGCCGTGGTACACCGGCGAGCCGATGACGACGGCCTCGGCCTCGCGGACGCGACGCGTCAGCGTCTCGGACTGACCCTGTTCGTCCCGGTCGGGGTGGTACAGCGGCAGGTCGGCCGCGGCCAGATTGATGCAGTCGGTCTCGACGTCGGGCTCGTCTCCGACGGCCTCGAGGACGATCCCGAGCGACTTGCGGGTGTAGCTCCGGTCCCGGCGGCTGCCGCTGATGGCGACGACGGTGAGCATTACTCTCACTCGGACGCCGACCCCGAAAAGCGCGGCGGGGCGACCCGTCGAGGTCGTCGGGCGCCGTACCTTTTTGATCGCTGACGGAAACACCGCAGTATGGACGCGAACGCGATCTCTTTCGGCACCGACGGGTGGCGCGCGACGCTCGATACCTTCACCGACGATCGGGTCCGGATCGTCGGCCAGGCGGTCGCGGACTACCTCCGCGACGAGGGGTTCACAGAGCCCGTCCTCGTCGGCTACGACGCCCGGCCGAGCTCCGAGGGGTTCGCCGGCTCGCTGGCCGACGTGCTCACCGGCAACGGCTTCGACGTGCTCCTCCCCGAGCG
The DNA here is from genome assembly GCF_041477585.1 of Halobellus sp. MBLA0158. Classification (NCBI taxonomy): domain Archaea; kingdom Methanobacteriati; phylum Methanobacteriota; class Halobacteria; order Halobacteriales; family Haloferacaceae; genus Halobellus; species Halobellus rubicundus. The sequence goes on along the minus strand of NZ_JBGNYA010000001.1, from coordinate 177,761 downwards.
CGACTGCCCGACGCCGCTCGTCGCGTACGCGATCGCCGACCGGGGGCTCTCGGGCGCGCTGATGATCACGGCCTCCCACAACCCCCCCGAGTACAACGGCGTGAAGTTCATCCCCGCCGACGGCGCCCCGGCGCTGCCAGCCGTGACCGACGCCGTCGCAGAGCGGCTCCGCGAGCCCGAACTTCTCCCGGAGGGCGAGCGCGGCGCCGTCCGCCGGGTCGACCTGGCGACGCCGCACTTCGAGCACGCCCGCGACCTGATCGACGCGGACCTCTCGGGGCTGACGGTGGTCCACGACGCGATGCACGGCTCGGGCCGGGGCGTCACCGACGAACTCCTCCGCTCGGCGGGCGCCGAGGTGGTGTGCATCCGCGACGACCGGGATCCCGAGTTCGGCGGGACGCCGCCCGAGCCGAGCGCCGAGAACCTCGAACCCCTCGTCGAGGCCGTCGAGGCCCACGACGCGGACCTGGGCGTCGCCAACGACGGCGACGCCGACCGCGTCGCGTTCGTCACGCCCGACCGCGGCCACCTCGACGAGAACCTCTTCTTCGCGGCCGCCTACGACTACCTGCTCGAATCCGACTCGGGCCCGGCGATCCGGACGGTCTCGACGACGTTCCTGATCGACCGCATCGCGGAGGCACACGGCGAGGAGGTCTTCGAGACCGCGGTCGGCTTCAAGTGGGTCGCCGAGGGGATGGCCGAGCACGACGCCCTGATGGGCGGCGAGGAGTCCGGCGGCTTCTCCATCCGGGGTCACGTCCGCGAGAAGGACGGCGTCCTGATGGCGCTGCTCGGCGCCGCCGCCGTAGCCGAGGAGCCGATGGACGAGCGCGTCGACCGCCTGCTCGACACTCACGGCGACATCGTCGCGGACAAGATCAGCCTCGACTGCCCCGACGCCGAGAAGGAGCGGGTCATCGCCGACCTCGACGACGCCCTCCCCGAGCAGGTCGCCGGCCGCGACATCGCCGAGGTCGTCACCCTCGACGGCTTCAAGCTCCTGCTCGACGACGGCTCGTGGTTCCTGATCCGGCCCTCGGGCACCGAACCGAAGATGCGCGTCTACGCGGAGGCCGCGAGCCAGGAGCGCGCCGACGCCCTCCTGGCGGCCGGCCGGGACCTGGTCGAGCCGCTGATCTGACTCAGACCCGGACACCGAGCAGGCGCTTCTCGGACATATCGGCGCCGTCCTCGCGGATCTCGAACCCGAGCGACTCGTAGAAGGGCCGCACCGACTCGCGGAACCGCGCGATCAGCGGCCCGGTCGCGCGCTCGTCGACCGCCGCCACGAGCGCGCGGCCGATCCCGCGCCCGCGTCGCGAGCGGTGGACGGCGACGTGTTCGATCTCGGTGACCGGAGCGTCCGCGTCGCCGACGCTCGCGGGTGCCCGAGCGGGGTCGTCGAACACGCACCCCCCGACGACGCGCTCGTCATCCGCCCCGTCGCCGACGACGGCGACGAGCGCGCTGCCGCGCTCGATCCGCTGTCTGAGCCGTTCCCGTGAGAAATCCAGCATCGCGGCGTCGAGCAGCCGCTCGATGTCGTCGGCGTCGTCGCCGGTCGCCTCGCGGACGGTGGCCGCCATCGCCCGTCACTCCGCGCCGCCCTTGATGAGCCTGAGCACCCGCACTCGCTCGGCCTCGACCGGCTGGTCCTCCGGCACCGGCGAGCCGTCGACGAGGACCGAGGTCTCGTGCGGCGAGTAGCCCACCGCCCGGACGACGTCGGCGTAGGTCCCGTCGTCGTCGACTTCGACGTCCGTTTCGCCCTCGCCGACGACTTCGACGCGCACGCGCATATCCCCGCTTGACGCGTCGCGGGCTTGCGCGTTTCGCTCCGGTGTCGCCGTCGCCGTCGATCCTCCGCCAGCCGGCCGATCGGAACGCGGGTGGTTTATCACCCGCCGGATCCGTCTGGTCCGTATGAGCGAGGCCGACGCGCCCGCGGACGACGACACCCCGGCCGGGCGCGAGATCTGGATCGAGAAGTTCCGGCCAGAGCGGCTGGCAGACATCCACGGACAGGAGGAGATCGTCGACCGACTCCAGTCGTACGTCGACCGCGACGACCTGCCGCACCTGCTCTTCGCCGGTCCGGCCGGCGTGGGGAAGTGCGTGACGGGTGATACGCCAGTACTCACGAATCACGGTGTCGAGCGTATCGGCTCCGTCGTCGGCGATGTCGAGGGGTTCGACGATCCCGACGACGACCTGGAAGTGCTCTCGCTCACGGATTCGAACGACTTCGAGTACGTCCGCCCCTCACACGTGTTCGGCAAGCGGACCTCTGAACTCCGGCGGATCGAGACGCGCGACGGGAACGTGATGGAAGTCACGCCCGAGCACAAACTGCTCGTCGCGACCGAAGACGGTCTCAGTTGGAAGGAAGCGGCCGAGGTCACCGACGGCGACCGGATCGCTCGACCGCGACGGACACCGACCCCTTCCGGGAACGCCGACGGAGAACGCGTCGCCCTCGACTGGCTTGACGCGGTCGACGACGATCGGATCCGGGTTTCCGTTACCGACGCGTTCGCCGCCGAGTTCGACCTCCCCGAGACGACGGTCTCACCGTCGGCACTCCGCGCGCTGGACGCGTCTACCGACCGGCTGCGCGCGGGTGTCGAATCGATCCAGTACGTCAGCGCGTCCGGCGGGCGCTCTCGACCGATCACGCCGCCGTGGCGACTGACGCCCGAGCTGGCGCGGTTCGTCGGTCTCGCGGTGGCCGAAGCGCGGATCGAGAACGGCCGGATCAAGTTCTACAACACCGACGACGGGCTCTGCGATGCGTTCGCTAGTGCGGCCGAGTCGCTGTTCGCTCTCGCCCCCGAGCGCGGCATCCAGAAGGATGTCCCCTACGTCGCACTCCGGTCGAAGATGCTCACGCACCTGCTCCGTGCGTCGTTCGACGTCTTCGAGAGCGCGAGCGGTGGCACGGGAATCGGATCGACGCTCGTCGCCGGCGACGACGAGAGCCGCGCGGCGTTCCTTCGTGCGATGTTCGACGGCGAGGCGCACGTTTCGGATCACGGCATCATCGAACTGATCCAAAAGAACGAAGCACACATCACGCTGCTCTCGTACCTCCTCTCGTCGTTCGGTGTCCCGAGCCGTCGCAAAACGGTCGAGAAGTCTGCGACCAACGGATCCGGGACCATACGTGAGTACCACGCCCTCTATATTTCGGGTGCTCCGGCGCTCAGACGGTTCTCCGAGCAGGTCGGATTCGATATCGACGCAAAACAGCGGAAGCTCGAGGCGAATGCGAGAAAAGCCTCGAATCCAAACCACGACACGATCCCACGACAGCGAGCCGCTCGGCGTCTGTGCGAGCGTCTCAATCTCCCCGTCGAGTCGCTCCTCTCGAACACGCTCGATCCGAAGAACCCCGGACGAGAGACACACCGGGCGGAACTCACAGACGTCGTCGAAGCGGCGACGGAGCGGTTAGAATCGGCACAGGAAGTTCTTTCTCGCATCGAAGCCCTCTCGCGGGAACTCGATACCACCAGTGCGATACCAGCGACGTGGATCGGGACGCGCGAGTCTCTCGAACCCATCTCCGTTCGGCGGGAAGTCAGCGAGTCCACTGGCGTTCGGAGCGACCGATTACTCGAATACGCAGACGGGCGGCGGACTCCATACGCATCGCGTGTCTGTCGCCTTGTGTCCGAATTTGACGCGGGACCGGACCCCTCAGTTCCCGATTCGCCGTCCGGAAGCGGACCGGACATCGAACGGCTACAGCGTGACCTCTCGACGTGCGTCGACGCGCTCGGCGTCTCTTACGAACGGATCGCGGAGGGAACTGATCTCCGCGGTCTCGACGTAAACAATCTCCTGAACACTGACGATCACGAACTCGGATCGCTGGCCCGGTTCGAGACGGTGGCGGATCGACTCCGTACGGTGGCGAACGAGATGCTCTCGCTCGACGTAATCGAACTCCTCGACGACGTTTCGCGGGTCGCCGACTCGGACCTCTATTACGACGAGGTGACTCACGTCGAAACGGTCGACGAGTCTCGCCGCGTGTACGACCTCACTGTCCCATCTTCGCGAAACTACGTCGCCGGTGACGTCCCGACGGTAATGCACAACACGACCGCAGCCACCGCCATCGCGCGCGAACTCTACGGCGACGACTGGGAGGAGAACTTCCTCGAACTCAACGCCTCCGACGAGCGCGGTATCGACGTCGTCAGAGATAGAATCAAGAACTTCGCGCGGTCGTCGTTCGGCGGCCACGACTACCGGATCATCTTCCTCGACGAGGCCGACTCGCTCACCGACGACGCCCAGTCGGCGCTCCGCCGGACGATGGAGCAGTTCTCCGACAACACGCGCTTCATCCTCTCGTGTAACTACTCCTCGAAGATCATCGACCCGATCCAGTCCCGCTGTGCGGTGTTCCGCTTCGCGCCGCTCTCGGACGCGGCCGTCCGCGACCAGGTCGAAGAGATCGCCGCGAGCGAGGACATCGAGGTGACAGACGACGGCCTCGACGCCCTGGTCTACGCCGCGGGCGGCGATATGCGCCGCGCGATCAACTCCCTCCAGGCGGCGGCCACGACGGGCGACGTCGTCGACGAGGAGGCGGTGTTTATGATCACTTCCACGGCGAGGCCCGAGGACATCGAGGAGATGGTCAGCGCCGCCATCGAGGGCGACTTCGCGAGCGCCCGCGCGAAACTGGAGACGCTGCTGGTCGACACCGGGATGGCCGGCGGCGACATCATCGACCAACTGCACCGCTCGGCGTGGGACTTCGACCTCGACGAGCGGACGACGATCCGGCTGATGGAGCGCATCGGCGAGGCCGACTACCGGATCACCGCCGGCGCCAACGAGCGGGTCCAACTGGAGGCGCTGTTGGCGTCGCTGGCGGCCGAAGAGTGAGCGTCCGAGCGCCCGTCGCGGGTCTAATCCCTCGTTAAACGGGCTCGCGCTCCCGTCCGCGATCTCGCGCACCCGGAACTGTTTTACCCGGCCGTTGGCCAACTGACTCGTAATGAGTGAACTCGAAGCGGAGTACCGTCTCGACTACTTCGAGGAGGAGGGGTTCCACCGGAAGCAGTGTCCGGTGACCGGCGTCCACTTCTGGACGCGGGACCCCGACCGCGAGACCTGCGGCGAACCGCCCGCGGACGACTACTCCTTCATCGACAACCCCGGCTTCGACGAGGAGTACACCCTCGAAGAGATGCGCGAGGAGTTCCTCTCGTTCTTCGAGGAGCACGGCCACGAGCGCATCGAGCCGTACCCCGTCGCCGCCAACCGCTGGCGCGACGACGTCCTCCTGACCCAGGCGTCGATCTACGACTTCCAGCCGCTCGTCACCTCGGGCCAGACCCCGCCGCCGGCGAACCCGCTCTGTATCTCCCAGCCCTGCATCCGGATGCAGGACATCGACAACGTGGGCAAGACCGGCCGCCACACGATGGCCTTCGAGATGATGGCCCACCACGCCTTCAACGCCCGCGAGGAGGTCGAAGACGCCTACGCCTACGAGGGCGAGGTCTACTGGAAAGACAAGACCGTCGAGCTCTGCGACGAGTTCTTCGAGCACATGGGCGCGAACCTGGAGGAGATCACCTACATCGAGGACCCGTGGGTCGGCGGCGGCAACGCCGGGCCCGCCTTCGAGGTCTTATACCGGGGCGCCGAGCTCGCCACGCTCGTCTTCATGTCGATGGAACAGGACGAGGAGGGTGACTACGAGATGAAAGACGGGAACCGGTACTCGCCGATGGACACCTACATCGTCGACACCGGCTACGGCCTCGAACGCTGGACGTGGGTGTCCCAGGGGACCCCCACCGTCTATGAGGCGGTCTACCCCGAGATGATCGAATTCCTGAAGGACAACGCCGGGATCGAGCTCACCGACGAGGACGAGGAGCTCGTCCACCGCGCGGCGAAGCTCTCGGGCTACCTCGACATCGACGAGGTCGACGACCTGACGGCCGCCCGCGCCGACGTCGCCGACGAGCTCGGCGTCGACCGCGAGGAACTCACCGAACTCCTCGAACCCCTGGAGACGATCTACGCCATCGCCGACCACTGCCGGACGCTGGCGTACATGTTCGGCGACGAGATCGTCCCCTCGAACGTCGGCACGGGCTACCTCGCGCGGATGGTCCTCCGCCGCACGAAGCGCCTCGTCGACGACGTCGGCGTCGACGCGCCGCTCGACGAGCTCGTCGATATGCAGGCCGAGCGCCTGGGCTACGAGAACCGCGACACGATCCGCGACATCGTCCGAACGGAAGAGCGCAAGTACCGCGAGACGCTCGAACGCGGCCGCCGGAAGGTCGAGACGCTCGCGGCCGACTACGCCGACAAGGACGAACCCATCCCGGTCGAAGAGCTCATCGAGCTGTACGACTCCCACGGCATCCAGCCCGAGATGGTCGCGGAGATCGCCGACGAGCGCGGCGCCGACGTCGACGTCCCCGACGACTTCTACTCGCTCGTGGCCGACCGCCACGGCGGCGAGGGCGCCTCCCGCGAGGCCGTAGAGCGCGAGGAGCGCCTCGCTGACCTTCCGGAGACCGAGAAGCTCTACTACGACGACCAGGAGCGCACGGAGTTCGAGGCCGTCGTGCTGGACGTCATCGAGCGCGAGGAGGGCTACGACGTCGTCCTCGACCAGACGATGTTCTACCCCGAGGGCGGGGGCCAGCCCGCCGACCACGGGACGCTCGCGACAGACGACGCGACCGTCCAGGTCACGGACGTCCAGGCCCGAAGCGGCGTGGTCCTCCACCGCGCCGACGCCAACCCCGGCAAGGGCGAGTTCGTCCGCGGGCAGCTCGACGTCGAGCGCCGCCGCCGCCTGATGCGCCACCACACCGCGACCCACGTGATCGGCTACGCGGCGCGGCAGGTCCTCGGCGAGCACGTCCGCCAGGCCGGCGCGCAGAAGGGCACCGACCGCGCCCGCCTGGACGTCGCCCACTACGAGCGCATCACCCGCGAGGAGGTGAAGGAGATCGAGGCGGTCGCCAACGACGTCGTCCGGCAGAACCTCACGGTCAAGCAGCGCTGGCCCGACCGCCACGAGGCCGAGAAGGAACACGGCTTCGACCTCTACCAGGGCGGCATCCCGCCGGGCGAGACGATCCGCACCATCACCGTCGGCGACGACGTCCAGGCCTGCGGCGGCACCCACGTGAGCCGGACGGGCGACATCGGCGCGATCAAGATCCTCTCGACGGAGCCGGTCCAAGACGGCGTCGAGCGGATCGCCTTCGCCGCCGGCGACGCCGCGATCGAGGCCACCCAGCGCACCGAGGACGCGCTCTACGAGGCGGCCGACGTGCTCGACGTGACGCCCGAGGACGTCCCCGAGACCGCCGAGCGGTTCTTCACCGAGTGGAAGGAGCGCGGCAAGACGATCGACCGGCTGAAGACCGAGCTCGCGGAGGCGCGCGCCGCGGCCGGCGAGGACGCCATCGACGTCGACGGGACGCCCGCGGTCGTCCGGCGGCTCGACGGCGACGCCGACGAGCTGCGCGCGACCGCCAACGCGCTCGTCGAGGAGGGCACGATCGCCGTCCTCGGCTCGGGCGCGGGCGACAGCGCCCAGTTCGTCGTCGGCGTCCCCGACGACGTCGGGATCAACGCGGGCGAGGTCGTCGGCCGACTCGCCGCGAAGGTCGGCGGCGGCGGGGGCGGCCCGCCGGACTTCGCCCAGGGCGGCGGTCCCGACGTCGACGCCCTCGACGAGACGCTCGAAGAAGCGCCCGAGGTCCTCCGCGCGGTCCAGAGCGCCTGAGACGCCCCCGCTCTCGTCGTCGCGTTGGCGGTCGTCGGTTCCGCCGACAAAAGACTTATCGACAGCTGTAATCGATCTAACATTGTGTCCTCCTTAGAACAGGCCGTCGAACGGATCGGTGACGCTAACGCCGTTCTCGTCCTCCGTCCGCGGACCGCCGCCGCCGCGGACGGCCGGTGCAAGCGCCTACTTCTCAACGGCCGCGACGAGGTCGACGTCCTCGGCGTCGACTTCTCGACGCCGCCGTCGGGATGGTACGACGAGTGGGCCGAGGTGGTCGACGGCGGGCCCGCGAACGCCGCCCTGATCACGACCCCGGACCTCGCTGACGCCGACGACCCCGCCGAGGCGCTCTCGGTCGAGACCGTCGCGAGCCCCTCGAACCTCACCGGCGTCGGCGTGAAGTTCACACCGTACCTGAACGAGTGGAACGACCCGGTCGTGACCGTGGAGTCGCTGACGGTGTTGCTCCAGTACGCGGACCCGCAGATCGTCTACCGGTTCCTCCACGTGCTCACGAGCCGGCTCCGCGCGGCCGACGCGTGCGGGCAGTTCTTCTTCGATTCGACTGCTCAGGACGACCAGACCGTCGAACTCCTCAAGACGCTCTTCGATGCGGTCCTCGAATACGAGGGCGACGACGAGTGGACGGTCAGCTGTCGGGCCGGATAGAGTGGGGTCGCGACAGCCGTTTCCGTTCCTGCTCTCGCTTCGACTCCCGTCTTCGCTTCCGTTCTTGTTCCCGTTTTCCGACCGGCTCCGGGACGCCTAAACCGTCCGCGGCCCACCGTCCGGTATGCCCACGGTCTCGAACGACGGCGTCGACCTCTACTACGAGACGGCCGGCGCCGGCGAGACGGTCGCCTTCGTCGGCGACGTCGGCTACGGCGCCTGGCAGTGGGGCTGGCAACACGCCGCGGTCGCCGGGCCCTACCGGAGCCTCGTGGCCGACCTCCGCGGGTGCGGGCGATCGGACGCGCCCGCGGGCCCGTACTCGGTTTCGACGCTCGCCGACGACCTCACGACGGTCCTCTCGGACGCCGGCGCCCGCTCGGCGCACGTCGTCGGCGCGGGCCTCGGCGGGATGGTCGCGCTCTCCGCCGCCCGCGAGACGGCCCGCGTGGACAGCCTCACGCTCGTCGGCACCGCCGCCCGCGGCGACGGCCTCGACCTCGATCCGCTGTGGGGCGCACCCGACGACCCCGACGCGCTCGAACGGTCGCTCGCGGCGGCGCTCTCTCCGTCCTTCGTCGACGACCGCCCCGGCGAGGTCGAGCGGATGGTCGAGTGGCGCGCGAGCGAGGACGCCGACCGGGCGGCGTGGGCGGCCCAAGCGGCCGCCGTCTCGGACTTCGACGTCTCCGACGCGCTCTACGAGATCACAGAGCCGGCGCTCGTGCTCCACGGCGCCGACGACGCAATTTGGCCGGTCGAGCGGGGTCGGACGCTGGCCGAGGGCCTCCCGCGCGGGGCGTTCCGTGCCGTCGAGGACGCCGGCCACCTCGTCCACGTCGAGGCCTCAAAGCGGGTCAACGACGAACTGCTCGGGTTCCTGGCCGACGGGTAGACGGGCGTCCAGTCCTCGCGACCCGGCGCAAGCCACTTCCCTCCGCGTCGCCTCGTCCAGACGATGACTGCGGCACGCGACCGACCACGCCTCGCCCTCCTCGACGCCTCGAAGAGCGATCACACCCGGCGGAACTTCCGGCGCGAACTCGACGCGGACCTCGTCGAGTTCGACGTCACGGACAACGACCGCCCGGCGGGCTTCGACTTCGACGGCGTCGTGATCACGGGCTCGCGGACCTCCGTCTACTGGGACCGCGACTGGATCCGGCCGCTCGTCGACTACGTCGCCGCGGCCCACGAGCGCGGCCTCCCGATCCTGGGCGTCTGTTACGGCCACCAGGTCCTCGCGTCGGCGCTCGGCGGCCGCGTCGAGGACATGGGCGAGTACGAGATCGGCTACCGGGAGATCCGCAAACTCGAAGACGACGACCTCTTCGAGGGCATCCCCGAGTCGTTCACGGCCTTCACGACCCACTCGGACGTCGTCACCGAACTCCCGCCCGACGCCGAACTGCTCGCCGAGAACGACTACGGAGTCCACGCCTTCCGGTGCGGCGACGCCTGGGGCGTCCAGTTCCACCCCGAGTACGACCGCGACACCGCCGCGACGGTGACGAAGGGCAAGGACCTGCCCGACGAGCGGATCCAGTCCGTGCTGGACGGCATCGACCGGGACAACTACGAGGCCGCCTGCCGGACGAAGCGGCTCTTCGAGAACTTCACCTCGCACGTCCGTCGCGTGCGAGAGGCGCCCGCGCAGTAGCGCCGGGCCCGCTCTGTCGCGGCTAAGATTCGTCCTCCCAGTAATCCACGTCGTCGTCCTCGCGGTAGTAGCCCGCGACGACGCGCTCGTCCTCGTCGCCGCCGGGCGGCGAGCCCGCGTAGACGCCGATCTTCCCCGAGTCGGGATAGACCGTCACGTCCGGGTCCCGCATCGTCGACACCGCGAGGAAGCGCAGCGGCTCGTCGCCGTCGTTGCGGAGCCGGTGGGCGCCGTCCTCGCTGGCGGGGAAGTCGCAGTAGTCGCCCGCCGCGATGGGTTCCTCGCCGTCGGGCGTCCGGAGGGTCCCGCGGCCCGAGAGCACGTAGATCGCCTCTGCATTTCCGGTGTGGAAGTGGTACGGCCACGACGACCCGCCCGGCGGGAGCTCATAGAGGCTCGCGCCGAGGTCGGAGACGTCGGTCTCGGCGCCCAGTTCCTTGCGCCGGAAGTGCGTCGTCTCGCGTTCGGTCTCGCTCCAGTCGAGGTCGGCTTCGTTGACCCGTCCCATAGCGACCGTTCGGCCCTCCCGAATGTCAATCAGGGGGTGCGAACGGCCTCACTCCAAGAGGATCGTAAAGCCCCACTCCGCGGACGACTGCGGCTCTGCGTCCTCGGACACGATCGAGATCGTGGTCTCGAAGCGGTACTCCCCGACCGGGAGGCAGGCGTCCTCGCCGGGGGTCGCATAGAGGTCGACCGGGCGACCGCTCGATCCGCCGGCGTCGATCTCGAAGGTCCGGTACTCCTCGGTGACGGCGACGTCGTCCGTGAGTCGCCAGCAATCGGGCTCAGCGGGGAACTCCTCTCCGCCCGGGAGCAACACGAGCGCGCCCGAGCCGTCCCTGACGTACTCGAAGTGTACCGCTCGGCCCTCGCCGACTCTGACGCGCTCGTCGCCCGCGTTGGTGAGGACGGTCCGGAGGCGCGGCGGGTGCGCGGCCGTCGCGGCCTCGCGGACGATTTCCACCTCGGGCTCGATCGGAAGGTCGATCGCGCCGTCGACGGCGGCGATCGTGACGCCCGGCCCGCCCGTGCCGCTGGGGCGGGTGTCCGTGGCCCCGCCGGTGCCGCCTCCGTCGTCCGGGCCGGGAGAGCCGCCGTCGGCCCTCGGCGCGCCGCCGAGACAGCCGGCGAGACCGGTCAGTGCCGCGGATCCGATGCCGGTGCCGATACCGCGGAGGAGTCGTCGTCGCGTCGCCGTCGATCGTGGCGGGGCCATACCCCTCCGAGGACGCCGGAGCGTAAAGAGGTACGTCCGCCCGTCCGCGACACCGACGCCGTTTTCCTCCCGTCGGGAGAAAGGGCGGCAAATGGGAATCGATCCGAACTTCGACAGCAACCGCGAGCAGGTCGGCACCGAAAACGGGGTCGACGTCTGGGGTCCCGTCGACCCGCCGGAGAAACTGGGCATCCACGGCACCCACGTCGCCGTCGACTACGACATCTGCATCGCCGACGGCGCGTGTCTGGAGAACTGTCCGGTCGACGTGTTCACGTGGGTCGACACGCCCGACCACCCCGAATCGGAGCGGAAGGTCGAGCCGACCTACGAGGACCAGTGCATCGACTGTATGCTGTGTGTCGACATCTGTCCGGTCGATGCCATCGACGTCGATGCCTCGCGCTCCTGATACTGTCGGACACAACTGTTTCAAGATATTCGCCGCCCCGGGCGCCGAAATTCTTCACAGACTTGTGTCCGACAGTATGACCCCGACGGGTCGGGGCGACGGTTCTCGCCGTCGACAGTATCTTGCCGCCGCCCGTCGAACTACGGACGCTATGTCTGACGAAGTCGTCCGGCTGCTGCAGAAGGCGTATCAGGACGAGATCGAGACCGTGATGAACTACCTCTCGAACTCGATCGTCCTCGACGGCGTCCGCGCCGAGGAGATCAAAGAGTCCCTCCAGCAGGACATCCAGGAGGAACTCACCCACGCCGAGCAGCTCGGCAATCGGCTCAAACAGCTCGACGAGCACCCGCCCGGGTCGGCCGCGTTCGAGGCGACCCAGACGACCCTCCAGCCGCCCGAGGACACCACGGACGTCCTCGCTGTCATCCGCGGCGTCCTCGACGCCGAGGAGGACGCGATCGCGACCTACCGGGATCTCATCGACGCCGCCGAGGAGGCCGACGACCCCGTGACGGAGGACCTCGCGGTGACGATCCTGGCCGACGAGGAGGCCCACCGCACGGAGTTCCGCGGCTTCGAGAAGGAGTACGAAGGGTCGTAACGGCGGTCGCGGTCCCCGTCTGATCAGAGCAGCGCCGACGCCGCCAGCGCGCCCGCGACGCCCAGCCCGAGGGCGTCGGACCGACCGAACCGGAGCGCCGGGAGCGTGGGATTCCACGCGAAACACCGGGCCCGGAGCGCGAGCGCGAGCCGGTCGGCCCGGCCGAACGCCCGTCGGAGTCCGGCGGCCGCGACGACCTGCATCCGGTCCCGAAGCGGCCGCTCCGTGCCGAGCCTCGCCCGCGAGGCGTCCCGGACGCGACCGAGATCCGCCCGCAGGAGCGGCACGAACCGGAACACGAGCGCGACGCCGACGCCCAGCAGTCGCCCGGGCTTCCCGGGCACGAGCCGCTGGATCGCCGCGCGGGAGTCGCGGACGGGCGTCGTCTCCAGGTACGTCGCCGACACGAGGAGGATCAGGAGGACGCGGTAGCTCGCGAGCAGCGGGCCGGCGGCCGCGCCGGAATCGAGGCCGACCGTCCACCCGCGGAGGTCGACGCCGACGGTCGCCACGAGCGGCCCGGCGACCAGGAAGGGAAGCGCGGGCAGGTAGCCGCGGACCGCGCGGATCGGCGAGACGCGGCCGCTGGCCAGAAAGAGCCCGGCGACGCCCGTCAGCGCGGCGAGCCCGCGGGGCGTCGTGTGGGCGAACGCCGCGAGCGCGAACGCCGCCTGGCAGAGGAGCTTGGTCCGCGGGTCGAGCCGGTGAGCGAGGGAGTCGCCGGGGCGGTAGCTCAGCATCCGTCGCTCCGCGCGTCAGTGCTCCCGCGCTCTGCTTCGGGCACCCGCACGTCGTAGTCGGGAAGAGCCGCCCGCGCGGTTTCGGGGTCATCGTCGACGACGACGCGCCCCGCCGACATCGCGACCACCCGATCGGCGAGGTCGAGGACGTCGCGCAGGTCGTGGGTCACGACCACGACGCTCGTTCCGTCGGCGGCGAGCGCGCGGAGGCGATCGAGGACCGACTCGCGGGCGGGCGCGTCGAGCCCGGTGAACGGCTCGTCGAGGACGAGGTGGTCGGGCTCCATCGCCACGGCGCCCGCGATCGCGACGCGCTCGCGCTCGCCGCCCGAGAGGTCTGTCACGCGGTCGTCTTCGCGGCCGGCGAGGTTCACCGCTGCCAGCGCGTCCGCGACGCGCCGGTCGATTTCTCCCCGTTCGAGCCCGAGGTTCTCGGGCCCGAAGGCGACGTCGGCGCCGACGGTGGCCGCGACGAACTGGTCTCTCGGATCCTGAAACACCATCCCCACGGCGGTCCGAGCGGCCACGAGGTCCGCGCCGACCGCGCGGCCGTTCACCGCGACCGATCCCGAATCGGGCTCTAAGAGGCCGTTGAAGTGCCGCACGAGGGTTGTCTTGCCGGAGCCGTTCGCGCCCGCGAGGACGACGCACTCGCCGTCCCCGATCTCGATCGAGACGCCGTCGACCGCGACGGCGTCGCCGTAGCGGTGGACTAGGTTCTCGGTGCGGATCACGGTGCGGCTCTCGTCGCCCTGAGTCTGACGAGGCGCTTCACGCGGCCGCGGCCGCGTCGCTCCGGACGACGCCGACGGCGGCGGCGATCTTCACGGCCTCGAACGGCACGAACGCCAGCGCGCTCACGGTGAAGGCCTCCACGAGCCCGACGTTCTGGACCAGGGAGAAACCGACCGTCCCGAGCGCGTAGATCACGACCGTCCCGGCGACCATCCCGGCGACGAGCCGGGCCGTCCCGACGTTCTTCGGGTCCGCGAGGTCGTCGGTGCCGTGGACGACGGCGCCGATCAGCGCGGCGGCGATCGGGTACGACCAGAGGTAGCCCGCGGTGTAGCCGACGAGCGGGCCGATGCCGGCGGAGCCGCCCGCGAAGATCGGCGCGCCGGCGGCCCCCGCGGCGAGGTAGAACGCGAGCGAGACGCCGCCCCAGACCGGCCCGAGGAAGATCCCCGCGAGGAAGACCCCGAGCACCTGGAGGCTCACCGGGACGGGCGAGATCGGATTTGGAAACGACACGTACGCGAACGCGCCGGTGAGCGCCGCAAACAACGCCGCCCGCGCGACGTTGCCGACGACGTCGTCGCCGACGAGTTCGACCGACTCCGTCTCTGTCGACATACTCTCCCGTGTCTCGTAAACTCGTATGAATCGTTCGGTTTACGAATTGGGTAGGGACCGTGCGGATCGCATCGGAGGCGCGCCCGACGACAATCTTTGTACGTCCGCGGGGCGTATCGCCGCCCGATGGACGACAAGACGGCCGAACTCCGCGACCTGTTCGTGTCGACCACGGGCGAGGAGACCGTGACGGAGTCCCAGTCCGACCCGCGCGGGTCGCTGTCGAGCGCCGACGACGCGACCGTCGACGAGCGCCTGACCGAACTCGTCGAGGAGATGCGCGAGCGCTACGACTTCGCGTCGTCGCTGTCGACGGCCGACCTCCGGGAGGTCGTCCGCGGCTTCTTCGAACCCGAGATCGACGGCGCCGGGCCGGAGTCGTGGTCGCGGGACGCCGACGCCGCACTCGCGGCGTCGCTCGACACCGACGCAGACGCGGACGATATCTTCCGCGCGCGGATGGACCTCCACCTCGTCGCGGCGACCGACCGCGACGCCCCGTTCCCCTACGAGCGACTCCGCGCGCTCGTGTCGCGGGCGAGCGACGAGGGCGGCGTCGGGACCGGCGCGGATGTCGACGATGTCGATCTGGCCGAATCGCTCGCGGCGTCGGAGGGCGTCGACTCCGCGCCCGACGCCGAGACGGTCCGCCGCTATCGCCGCGTCGCGGCGGCCGACCTCGCCTCCCGGCGCGCGAGCCACCGCTTCCGCGACGCCTTCGCGGAACTGCTCACAGACGCGGACCTCTCGACGCGGCTCGCGGAGGACGCCCGCGAGGACGGCCTGCGCGAGGCCACAGAAGACATCGAGACCGACGTGTCGCTGTGAGTCCCGACCGATCACTTCCGCCGCGGGTGGCGAAGACTCTTACCCGGTGAGGTCCCTACTCCGGTGCGATGGCCCAGGCCCCCCAAGACTCGCGCGACCTCACCGACCGGTTCATCCAGTTCTACCGGAAGTACTACCGCGACGAGATCGGCACGCTCGCGCAGAAGTACCCGAACGAGCAGCGCTCGCTCTACGTCGACTACGAGGACCTCTACAAGTTCGACACCGAGCTCGCCGAGGACTACCGCAAGCAGCCCGACCAGATCCGCGAGTACGCAGAAGAGGCGCTGCGCCTCTATGACCTCCCCGCCGACGTCAAACTGGGCCGCGCGCACGTCCGCCTCCGCGGGCTCCCCGAGACGGTCGACATCCGTGACATCCGGGTCCACGACGACCACATCGGGCGCCTGATCGCCGTCCAGGGGATCGTCCGCAAGGCCACCGACGTCCGGCCGAAGATCACCGAGGCCGCCTTCGAGTGCCAGCGCTGCGGGACGATGACCTACATTCCGCAATCGGACAGCGGCTTCCAGGAGCCCCACGAGTGCCAGGGCTGCGAGCGCCAGGGGCCGTTCCACGTCGACTTCGACCAGTCGGAGTTCGTCGACGCCCAGAAGGTGCGCGTTCAGGAGAGCCCCGAGGGCCTGCGGGGCGGCGAGACGCCACAGAGCATCGACATCGACCTCGAAGACGACGTCACCGGGAAGGTGACCGCGGGCGACCACGTCACCGTCACGGGCGTCCTCCACATCGAACAGCAGACCTCCGGCAACGAGAAGACGCCCATCTTCGACCTCTACATGGACGGCGTCTCGGTGGAGATCGAAGACGAGGAGTTCGAGGATATGGACATCACAGACGAGGACGTCGCCGAGATCGTCGACCTCTCGAACGAGCCCGACATCTACGAGAAGATGGTCGCCTCGGTCGCGCCCTCGATCTACGGCTACGAGCAGGAGAAGCTCGCGATGATCCTCCAGCTCTTTTCGGGGGTCACGAAGCACCTCCCGGACGGATCCCGGATCCGCGGGGACCTGCATATGCTTCTTATCGGGGACCCCGGGACCGGGAAGAGCGCAATGTTGCAATATATACGCAATATTGCTCCACGATCCGTCTACACGTCGGGGAAAGGGAGTTCCTCGGCGGGGCTCACCGCGGCGGCCGTCCGCGACGACTTCGGCGACGGACAGCAGTGGACGCTCGAAGCCGGCGCGCTCGTGCTCGCCGACAAGGGGATCGCGGCCGTCGACGAGCTCGACAAGATGAGGTGTGTGACCGGAGACACGCTCGTGCACACGACAGACGGGATCCGGCCGATCCGCGAACTCGCCCGCGAGGCAGCATCGTCAGGCACGGTAGAACCGCTGTCGAACGGTCGGACGATCCGAGACGACGTCACCGGGGTCTGGACGCTCGCGCAGGACGGAAAACTCGTTCAACGCCCCGTCACTGCCGTTCACGAGTACAACGCTCCCGATACGCTCTATGAGGTGACGCTGGAATCCGGCGAGTCGGTGTCTGCAACTGCCGACCATCCGTTCTTCGTCTTCGAGGGCGGCGACCGCCGCGAGAGAGCGACTGCGGAACTCGAAGCCGGCGATTGGGTGTACGTTCCCGAGACCGTTCAGGACACGGCGACTGACGGGGGTACGGCGTCGGCTCCAACTCCGCAGACGGCCGGAGATACTTCCGGTCCCGCGGCGGATCTCTCTCCGGCGAAGGGTGCGATACTAGGGTATCTCGCCGGCGACGGCAACGTCTACAGCCACGATACCGGAGGAAGCCACGGAATTCGGTTTACGAACAAGGAAGAACAACTCCTCAGTCATTTCGAGTCGGTCTGCCGGAAGGCGTACGGCAAAAAAGCGGT
Source organism: Halobellus sp. MBLA0158 (assembly GCF_041477585.1). NCBI lineage: Archaea > Methanobacteriati > Methanobacteriota > Halobacteria > Halobacteriales > Haloferacaceae > Halobellus > Halobellus rubicundus. Next base: position 160,611 of record NZ_JBGNYA010000001.1, on the reverse strand, counting down.
CCGACACCCGAGCGAACAGCGAGACGACGGGGTCGAAACAGTCCGCCTCCACGGGAAGGAGTACGTCGACGACCTCCTTGAGTCGGGGCTGAATCTCGAGACGTACGAGGGAAAACGTGTCCCGGTCGAAGTCACTCGAAGCGATGGGGAAACGAAGGCCGCTTTCATCCGAGCGCTCGCCGATTCGGAGGGGACCGTAGACGAACGGTCGGTCAAGATCCACTCCAGCAGCTACGATCTGCTGTTGGGGTCGAAGATGCTCCTCTCGGAGTTCAGCATTCGCTGTCAGATACAGACGCGTTCGCGTGAAAACAAGCGTGACCTCTACGTCTTGGCGATTACTGCGGCGGACTCCATAGATTCGTACAACCGGGAGATCGGATTCACGCTGGACCGGAAGCAGTCGGCGCTGGATGAGGCCGCTGGACGGACCACCGGAGACAGAGCGATTATCGACGTCCTCCCGGATATTGGAGACCGACTCCGGCAGATACGGAAGTCGCTGCGACTTCATCAGTCCGAATGTGGACTCAACGGGGCGACGTACTGTAACTTCGAGAACGGCGATGCGAACCCCTCGCTCCATCGAGCAAAACGGATCGTCTCTGCGTTCGCCGCACGCCGTCGCCAGGCGTACACTGATCTCGACCTGTTAGACGAACCCCCGTCGTGGACTGTTCTCAACGTTCTCCGCGACGAGTACCACGTCTCACAGCGCGAACTCGCTGCGGGGACTGCGTACACACAGCAACGGATCTCTTACCACTGGGAACAGGACGACGCGCTACGGGAAACAGTCGCCGAACGACTCCGAAATATCCTGAAAACCGTCGTAGAAACCGATATCGAAGGAGTCTCCGAACTGGTCGCGGCCGACGTTCGGTGGCGTCGGATCGAATCAGTCGAACCGACGTCGCCGGCATCCGACGACGACAAGATCCCCGTCTTAGAGCGACAGTTAGCCGACGAACTCGGTTGCGACCGCGATTGTGCCCGAGAACGCGCCCGGAAGCTACTCGATACGGAGCCGACGGCCGAGTCGTGGGTCGAACTCAGATCCGAACTCGAACGACACGGCGTTTCGTTCCAGCGGCTCGCGGACGAACTAGGCGTCGCGGGATCGACTGTCTCGCGATGGTTCTCGAGAACAGTCGATGTCGATAACTTCGAGCGAGTCAGTGAGGCCGCCTTCGATCTGCTGGACGATGTTCGGATTCGGATCGAGTCCATCTACGATGAAATCGAGAGCCGCGACCGGTCACCCAAGGTGTACGATCTCACCGTGCAAGGAACGCACAATTTCGTCGCGAACGGAATGATCGTACACAACTCAGAGGATCGAAGCGCGATGCACGAAGCGCTCGAACAGCAGTCCTACCACCCGAAATCCGAGATTCTCCTATCGGATGGCCGGCGCGTCGAGATCGGCCCGTTCGTGGATTCCCTGATGGACGAGCGCGCCGACGACGTCGTCGACGGTGTCGACTGCGAGATCCTCCCCGTCGACGACGTCGGCGTCCACACGGTCGATCTCGACGCGAACGACGTCGAAAAAGTCCCGATCGACCGCGTGAGCCGACACGAGGCGCCCGAGGAGTTCGTCCGCGTCACGCTCTCGAACGGGCGCTCTGTGACGGTCACGCCGGAACACCCGATGTTCGTCGACGACGGGGGCGCGGTCGGGACGGTCGACGCCGCCGACATCTCGGAGGGAGATTTCGTCCCCGCACCACGGAAACTCCCGAACTCGGCGGCACCGATGCCGCTCGCCGACGAAGAGCACCGAGGCAAGGAGCGCGACGTCGATTTCCCGAACGAGATGTCGCCCGATCTCGCGGAGGTGCTCGGATTTCTGACCGCGGAGGGACACTCCTACTCCGGCGGCCGGACCCACGAGATCGGGTTCTCGAACCAGGACGAACGGCTCCTCGACCGGATGGATCGGCTGATGGGCGACCTCTTCGGCTTGGGGAGCACGGACGCGGTCAACGGCGCCGGGACGACCACGAAGCGGTGGGTGTCGACGAAGCTCTACCGGTGGTTCGAGTCGAATTTCCCGGAAGTGATGGAGAAATCGCGGCAGAAGCGGATGCCGGCGGCCGTCCTCGGCGCCTCCGAAGAGGAGATCCGGCGCTTCCTCGTCGGCGCGTTCGCCGGCGACGGCGGCGTCGAAAGCGAGGCGATGTCCTTCTCGACCGCCTCTCCGGGCCTCGCCGAAGACTACGCCGACGCGCTTCTGAAGATCGGCGTGGCGTCCCGGATCCACCACGACGAGGCCGAGGATTCCTGGAAGACGTACGTGATGGGCGATTCCACGGAGCGCTTCGTCGAAGCGGTCGTGGAACCGGCCGACGATCGCTACGAGAAAGCCCAGCAGTTCGTCGAACGGAGCAACGAGACGGAACGCCATCACGACGTCCTCCCGACGAGCGCCGCGAGGGAACTCCGCTCGCTCAAACGCCTCCTCGGAATCCCGCTCGACGGTCGCTTCAGAGCGGCTCTCGATGAGGAATACGGCGTCCAGATCAGCACTGTCGAAACGGAGCTAGAGACGCTTCGCGAGCGGACCGAGACGATCCGCGCCGGGATCGACGACGTCTCGACGCTCGCCGAAGCTCGCGAACTCGTCGGCTGGTCGGGGAGACAGCTCGCCGATCGGCTCCCGGCGGCGACGACGAGCGCCGTCCACTACGCCGAAGACGGCGGCTACACCGCCGCACGACGGGCCGAGATGCGAAGGAACGCCGTCGGCGCGATCGAAGACGCACTTACGGAAGCGGAGAGGCGGATCGACGCACTGGAATCCAGGTGCGACCTGCGTTACTACCGCGTACGGGACGTCCAGACGGTGCCGAACGAGGGCGAGCACGCCTGCGAGTGGGTCTACGACGTGACCGTCGAGCCGACGAACACGTTCGTCAGCGGCGGCGTCGTCCTCCACAATTCCATCTCCGTCTCGAAGGCCGGAATCAACGCCACCCTCAAATCCCGGTGTTCGCTACTCGGTGCCGCGAACCCGAAGTACGGCCGCTTCGACCAGTACGAACCGATCGGCGAGCAGATCGACCTCGAACCCGCGCTCATCTCGCGGTTCGACCTGATCTTCACCGTCACCGACGACCCCGATCCCGAGTCCGACGCCGAGCTCGCAGAGCACATCATCAACACCAACTACGCGGGCGAGCTCCACACCCAGAAGTCGAAGGTCCCGAGCTCGGAGTTCACAGACGACGAGGTCGACAGCGCCACCGAGGAGGTCACCCCCGAGATCGACGCCGAGCTCCTCCGGAAGTACATCGCCTACGCCAAGCGCAACTGCTACCCGACGATGACCGAGGAGGCGAAGGAGGTCATCCGCGACTTCTACGTCGACTTCCGGGCGAAGGGTGCCGACGACGACGCCCCCGTGCCGGTGACCGCGCGGAAGCTCGAAGCGCTCGTCCGGCTCTCCGAGGCGTCGGCGCGGCTCCGCCTCTCCGACACGGTCGAGCGCGAGGACGCCGTCCGCGTGACCGAGATCGTCGAGTCGTGTCTCCGCGACATCGGGATGGACCCCGAGACGGGCGAGTTCGACGCCGACATCGTCGAGACCGGCACCTCGAAGAACCAGCGGGACCGGATCAAGAACATCAAGCACCTGATCGAAGAGCTGGAAGACGAGTACGAGGAGGGCGCGCCCGTCGAGGAGGTGATCGAGCGCGCGACCGCCGACCTGGGCCTCGACGAGTCGAAGGCCGAAGGCGAGATCGAGAACCTGAAGCGCAAGGGCGAGCTCTACGAGCCTCGGCAGGACTACCTCCGGACGACGTAGATGGACCGCATCTCCGCGCTCCGGAACATCGAAGAGGCGCTCGGCGACTTCGAGTCCGGCGAGGCCGACCTCGCGGCGACCGAACAGCGCGTCGTGACGATCCTCCGGACGTACGCGACCGACTTCGAGACGGAAGCGGACGTACGGGCCTATCAGGCGACGGGGGAGGGCCGCGCGCACGGGCTCGTCGTCGTCGCCGAGAGCGAGGCCGCCGCGCGCGAGCGCATCGCCGAGTTGCTCGACGCCGAGCCGGAATCGCTCGACGTCGACGTCTCGCCGGTGTGAGTAGACTTTTATCACCCCGCGTGGACCGCGAGGTAGTCGTGTTGCTGGTGGTGACCTACTCGCGCCGTGCGCGCGAGGCGCTGCGGAACGCGTGTCGAGCCCACGAGGAGACCGTCGTCCGTCGGTTCGGCCGCGCCGCGCTGCTGCGCGAGACGGAGTACGGCGCGTTCCTGGCCTGTCGGCTCCGGGAGCGGCACGCCGGCGACGTGCAGGTCGAGCGGACCGAGCCGTTCAACGAGTTCGCCGACGCGCCCGAAGGCGTTCGGGAGGCCGCCGTCGCCTACGCGCGGCGGGAGTCGCCGAGCACGCCGTACGACCGCTTCGCGGCCGGGACCGACCACCCGCCGTCGGACGCGATGCGCGAGCGGGAGCTGTGAGCGGTGACGGCGATCCGCGCGACGCCGACGAGACGTTCCAGGTACTCCTCGCGGACGGGCCCCGCTTTTCTGGGCCGGTCGTCGACCTCCGCGCTCGGCCGGAGAGGCCGCCGCGTCGTGCCCTCGTTGACGCCGTCCGGGCCGGCGGTCCGGTGCCGACCGACTCCCCCGCGATCCACGCGCCCGCGCCGGGTCCCGCGCACGCCCACGTCGCACTTCTGACGGCCGAAGCCGGGATCGATCGCCGATCCGCGCTGGCGGCCGTCGCGGCCGCCCGCGGCGTCGAGACCGACCACGACGAGTCTCTCACTGCGGCTCGTCGGGCCCTCCGCGACGCGCCGTCCACGCCCGTCGACGCCGCCGAACTCCGGGAGGCACGCCGTCGCGCCGCCGAGGTCGGCACCGAGACCGAGCGACTGCGGGAGCGCGTCGCGACGATCCGCGGGCGGGTCACCGCGCTCCGCGACGCCGAGGCGACCGACGCGACGGCGGAGGCGCTCGCCGCCGCCGAGGGGTCGCTGTCGGAGACGATGCGCCGGCTCTCGGAGGTCGCGACCGAGCGGATCGCCGCCGAGGAACGCCTGTCGCTTCTGGCTGCTCGTGCCCGGTCCGTCCGGGATCGGCGCGCGGCGCGGCTCCGACTCGAAGACCGGATCGGAAACGAGGAACGCGCGGTCAGAGCGGCCCGCGTCGCCGCGGTCGAAGACGACTTCGCGACCGCCCGTCGGCGGGTGCTCGCAGGGATGGACGCCGGTCCCGGCGAGGATCGGACCCCGACCGACGAGCCGGAAGCGCTCGCGGACGCGCTCGCCGCGGCCCGCCTCGCGCCCGTCCGAGCCCCGGTGATCGTCGCGCCCGACGTCGTTGCGTGGCTCGGGGGCGCGAGGGCGACGGCGGCGCTCCTCGCCGCGCCGCTCGTGATCTGCTGAATCCGACCGGGAGTTTATATCCGAACCCGCGGCCAGGCGCCGTATGCAGATCCATCCGCCGCCGGAATCGCTCGATTCCGAATCGGCCGTCTCGGAGCGCCCGCCGGTCGACGTCACCGCCGCGACCGACGCCGTCCGGGCGGTGACGCTCGTCCGCGTGGAACTCCACAGCGACGTCGATGCGCCGCTTCGCGTCCGTCTCCGGAACCGACTCGACGGTCCCGTTCTGCCGCCGCGGACCGAGGGCGTCCCCGCCGACGGGTGGGACGACGGGGAATTCACGGGGACGCTCCCGGCGAACGGCTCTCTCGGCGTCGGCTACGCCTGTCCGCGCGTCGTCGAGGAATCCGAAGCGCCCGTCGCGGTCGAACTTCTCGGCCCGTCGGACGGCGGAAACGAAGAAGACACGGGCCACGTCGCTGCCGCCGTCCGCGATCTCGGGCGGTCGGTACCGCCCGCCGACGCGGTGCCCACAGGCTCCGTGGAGTCTGTCGATCTCACAGGGCACCCAGGCGACGGTCCGCGTGACGACGCGGATCCGGACCTCCCCGATTCGGTCGCCGCGTGGCTCGATGCCGTCGAGGCGCGCGTCGAGCGCGCGGAGCGGCTGACCGACGCGTCGGCGGCGGAAGCGGCGTCGGTTCTCGAAGACTGCGGAGATCCAGACGCCGTCGCGGCAGTCCCCGACAGGCTCGGAGCGGACACGACGGCGCTCCGCGGGGCGCTGGAACGCGTCGAACGCCTGCTGTCGCGGGCGGCGGCCGCGAATCCCGAGCCGGTCGCGACGGCGCTGGCCGAGGGCGCGGCGGGGCTGTCCGAGTCTCAGTTGGCGACGGAGGCGGGCCGGTGATCCTCGCCGTCACGGGCGGAAAGGGCGGCGTCGGCAAGTCCACGCTCGCGGTCGAACTCGGGGCCGCCCTCGACGCCACGGTCGTCGACGCCGACCTCGGGATGGCGGACCTGCCGACCGGGCCGGGCCCGGACCTCCACGACGTGCTCGCCGGGCGCGCGGATCCGATCGAGGCGGTCCGCGAGACGGGCCCCGTGCGGCTCCTCCCGTGCGGCCGCTCGCTCGCGGGCGCCCGCGCAGCCGACGTGACCAAATTAGAGAGCGCGCTCCGGGCAGTCGAGGCCGCCTACGGCGACGTCGTCGTCGACTGTCCCGCGGGGATGAAAGCCGACGCCGGCGTGCCGCTCGCGGTCGCGGACGCCTGCGTCGTCGTCGCCTCGCCCGACGCCTACGCGCTCGCCGACGCCGTGCGCTCCCGTGAACTCGCCCGCGAACTCGGCGCCGGGCTCGTCGCGGTCGTGATCAACCGCGCCGTCGACGACCCGCCCGAGGCGGCCTTCAGGGACGTCCTCGGCGCGCCGGCCGTGACGGTCCCCGCCGATCCGCGCGTGGGCCAGACCGTCGAGTCGTTCCGGCCGGTGGTCCGGTCGGCGCCGTCGACGCGGGCCGCCCGCGCGGTCACGACCGTCGCCGACGCTGTTCGGCGGACGAAACGCGTCTGAGAACTCGTTTTCGACGTCGCTTTCGACTCGCCGCCGCGCTCACTCCTCGCGGAGCTGCTGGTACGTCGAGCGGAGCGTCACCGGGGTCACGCCCGCCACGTCGGCGGCGTCGCGCTGCGTCACCCCGACGCCGAGGTCGCGACCGGCGGTGTAGAGGCAGGCCGCGGCGACGCCGCTGGGGTTCCGACCGACAGAGAGACCCCGCTCTGCGGCCTCGTCGACGTACTCCCGGGCGCGCCGTTCGACCTCGCCGACGAGGTCCAGCTCCGAGGCGAACCGGGGCAGGTACTCCGCGGGGTCGATCGGGCCGACGGGGAGGCCGAGTTCGCGGTTGATCGCGTCGTAGGCGGTCGTCTGCTCTCCCTTCGTCGCCTTCGCGGCGTCGGCGACCTCGTCGACCGTCCGCGAGACGCGCGCGATCCGGCAGGCGGCGTAGACGGCGGCCGCGGCGAACCCCTCGAGCGAGCGGCCGCGGAGGAGGTCCTCGGACTGCGCGGAGCGGAACAGCGAGCAGGCGTGGTCGCGGATGCGCTCGGGAAGCGACAGGGCGCCCGTGAGCCGCCGGATCTCGGTGAACGCGTACACCTGATTGCGCTCCCGCTTCGAGGCGATGCGCGCGCGGTTGTGTTGGCGACGCATCCGGGCGAGTCGGCGCCGCTTCCGGCCCTTCACGCGCGTCGAGCGGCCGATCTCGGTCGACAGCCCGCGGTCGTGGCGCGACCGCGTCAGCGGCGCGCCCGTCCGCTTCGGGTCGGTGTCGCTGTCGTCGAACGAGCGCCAGTCGGGGCCGTGGTCGATCCGGTACTCCGAGAGCACGAGCCCGCAGTCACCACAGAGGGTCTCGCCGCGGGCCGTCTCGGGGTGACCCCCGCATTCGGGGCAGGCGTTCGTGGGCGCGGCGGCGTCGGCGGCGGGTGCTTCACTCATCACATCTGAAAATTGGGCTCGAAGCCATATTTAAATGAAGGAAGAAACGCCCGTTTCGGGCCGGAAAAGCGAGGTGTTACCTACCGGTGACCGGTCGGTTACAATTATCGAATAAGATACCGAAAACGAAACACCTTATGCGATCGCGCGGGAGAGTCGAGCGATGAGTCTGTCGGACATCGCGGCGGGACTGGAACTGACGACGGCGCAGGTCGACCGCGGCGTGGCGACCGTCGACGACACGGGCGTCGACCGCGACGCCCGCCTCCGCGCGTACGAGGACGAGCTGCCGTGCTCGGCCGTCGCGGCGGGGGAGGTTCTCGACGGCTACGAGTCGGGCGGCAGCGTCGGCGACGCGGCCGGGGCGGCCGCGGTCGCGGAGGTCACGGCCGCGAAGCTCCTCCACCGCTGCGGCTTCGAGGGCGTGACGCCGCTCGCTCCGACGGCCCGCCGCGTGCTCCGCGACTGGCTCGACGGCCGCATCGCGCGGGCGGACGCGCTGGAACTCACCGGCGCCAGCGAGGCGGAGTTCGCGCTCGCGGCGTACGTTGAGACCCACGAACCGATCCCCGAACTCGCCGAGGCGGTCCGCCGGGACGCGTCGGCGCCGATCGCCGGCGACGCCCTCGTCTCGAAGCGCGACGCCCTGGCGGAGACGATGAGCGCCGGCGGCGACCTCCGGTAGCTGCCCGGATTCGATTCTGCGACTGCTCTCTTATCGGCCCACGTACTCCCCGACCGTTCCCAGGAAGCCGCTGTCCGCTTCGGGCACGACGATCTCCTCGCCGACCGCCGCGGCGGCGACCCGCTCGATCGCGGTCGCGAACGCGCCGGTCGCGCCGAGACACGCGGGGGCCGCCGCGGCGTCAGTCGCTTTCGTCGCCGGGATCGACAGGTCACCGACCCCGTCGCCGCGGACCGCGACCACGAGCGACGCCTCGGCTCCGACGTCGGCGAGGCGCTCGTGCGTCCGCTGGACGGCTTCCGTCCCTCTGTCGGACCCCGGCGCGACGACGGCGATCCGGTCCGCGGCGTTCACCGCGGCGACGGCCTGGTTCGCCGCGATCGGCGGGACGTCGAGGAGGACGTGATCGAACCGCGCGGCCGCCGTCTCGATCCGCGCTTCGAGGGCCTCGGCGGCCTCGACAGTCTTCGCCCGGGCGAGCCGCTCGAAGGGCGCGTTCGCCGGCGCGGCAGCCACCCGCCCGGAGACGCCGAGGTCCATCTCGACCAGTCCGGCGCCGAGGTCGGCGTCGCGCTCGTCGGTCACGAGCGCGGTCACGTCGGGCGCGAGCCGTCCGTCGAGGTACTCGCCGAGGCCCTGGGTCGCGTAGGCGGCGTCGACGACGCACACTTCGCGCCCGTCGGCCGCGAGCGCGGCGGCGACTTCGACGACCGTCCGCGTCGTGCCCGCGCCGCCCGTCGCACCCGCGAACGCGACGACGGACGCCGTCCCGCGGTCTGTGTCTGACATACCGCACCTGGCCGCGCACTCGGATTTAAGTGATCCGGTCGGCCGCGGCCGCGAGAAGGGGTCGGCGTCGGCCGCTCAGTCGCTCGCTTCGATGTCCGCCGCGATCTCGTCCATCTCCGCGTCGGAGAGGTTCGGCCGCGACCCGGCGACGGCGTGGATCGGCCCGCCGCCGTCGCCCTCGAACCGCGGCACGACGTGGACGTGGACGTGCGGGACCTCCTGGCCCGCCGCCGGGCCGTTGTTGACCCCGACGGTCGTCGCGTCGGCGTCGACGGCGTCTTCGATCCGCGGCGTCAGCTCCTGAACGGCGGCCCAGACGTCCGCGGCGACGTCGTCGGGCAGCTCGTCGAGGCGCTCGTAGGGCTCTTTCGGGACGACGAGGGTGTGGCCGGGCGCGAGGGGGTTGGCGTCGAGGAAGGCCGCGACCGTCTCGGTCTCGTAGACGATGCGCCCGGGGATGTCGCCGTCGATGATCTGCTCGAAGATGGTCGGATCGTCGCTCATACGCGTTCGGTCGTACGGATCGCCGAAGTAAGTTCGGTCTGTGTTCGGGCGCAGGTCCGCGTCCGGTTCGAACTCCGAGACCGTGACCGCCTCGGAGGGATGCCCTCGGATCCCTCGTCGCCGCGACTCACGCCCGTTCGCCGACCGCGTTCCGGATCGCCTCGCAGACCGCGTCCCGATACTCGCCGTCGTCGTAGCCGAGGCGGGCGCGCCAGACGTCTTGGTACGAGGGATGTAGGATCGGCAGCAGCGTCGCGTCCGCCGATTCGAGATCGATCGGCTCCAGGATCGAGTCGATAAACCCATCTAATTCGCGGCCGTCGAGCGCCAGCACGCTCGTCGTCGCGTGCTTTCCGGTCGCGACGACGACAGCCGGATCGACGGTGTCGAGTTCGCGTTCGAGGTGAGCCCGGCAGTTCGCCCGCTCGTCGGCGGTGGGCTCGCGGTTCGACCCCGCGCCGTCGCACGGGAAGCACTTGACGGCGTTCGTGACGTACGCGTCGGGGTGGCCGGCGTCCGTGAGCAGTTTCCGAATGCGGCGCCCCGAGTGGCGGGTCGTGTACGCCCGACCGGTCCAGTTGCCGCCGCGCCAGGTCTCGGCGTCGGGAGCGCCCGCGCCCGGCGCCTCGCCGACCGCCAGCACCGCGGCGTCGCGGTCGCCGGTGCCCCACGAGATTTGCTCGCGGCACGCCACCAGGTCGGGACAGCGCGCGCAGTCGGCTTCGAGGACGTGTCGGTCCTCGGGAAACAGCGGGTCCGGATCACCGCTTTTGGTCCCGTTCCCGTCGTCGGTCATCGATCCTTAGGCGACTTCGACGGCGTCGACCGCGCTGGCGACGACCGGCGCGACCGAGACGGCACTGACGTCCCGCTCGATCGTGTCGGTGCCGACGATCCGCTCGACGCCGGCGCGCTCCAGTTTCGTGCGGGCGCTCCGGGCCAAGAGCGGGTGGACGCAGGTCGCGAAGACCCGCTCGGATCCGCCGTCGTTCAGGTGCGCGATGGCCTCGCTCATCGTCGACCCGGTCGCGACGATGTCGTCGACGATCACGACGTCCCGCCCTCGGGCGTCGGCGTCGCTCGGAGTGATCTCGACGTCGGTCCCGGAGTGGCGCGTCTTCTCGAAGTAGTCGGTCTCGCCGCGCCCGTAGGCCGCACACGCCGACTCCGCGAGGTCGATTGCGCCGGCGTCGGGCGCGAGGAAGAGCGGGTCGGTCAGATCCCCGGGGAGGGGTTCGGCCAGGCGCCCGGCGGCGTCGCAGACGGTGACGTGGACGTCGAAGAAGTCCGAAATCGAGGTCTCGTGCGGATTCACGAGCACGACGCGGTCGGTGCCCGTCGAGACCGCCCGCGCCATCGCCCGCGCCGAGACGGGACCGCCGTCCTCGAACGCGCGGTCCTGCCGCGCGTAGCCCATATACGGGAGCACGGTCACGACCTCGCTCGCGCCGGCCTCGCGGACGGCGTCCTGGAGCTGGAGCAGTTCGACCCACGCGTCGTTCGAGTCGGTCGTCGCGACCACCACCGCGCGCTCGGCATCGAACTCGGGCACGGCGGCGTACGTCTCGCCGTCGGGGAAGCGGTCGTAGGTCACGGCCGCGAGCGGCTCGCCCAGCTCCGCCGAGAGCGCCGCCGCGAGGGCCTGCGAGGATCCGCCGGGTACGATCATATCCGATGTCTCACGACGCGCGGTAAAACCCCTTTCCGTCCGGTTCGGCGCGGTCGTCGCGGTGGCGATCTGTGCTACACCGCGGCGGCCACGACGTCGCGGACGCCCACGCCGCGGTAGCGCCACTCGCCGTCCGGCAGTCGCACCGCGAACGTCCCGTGCTCGGTGACGGCGTAGGAGGCGTCGATGCCGTGGGCCACGGCCGCGACCGGCTCGTCGACCGGGAGCTCCTCGGCGCGCCACTCCTGGGTCGCGCCCGCGGCGGTCCGGACGTAGAGCTCGCCATCCCGGACGGCCTGCGCGCGCTCGCCCGCCGCGTCGACGGCGTCGACCGCCCCGTCGAGGACATCCATCCAGCCGTTGCCGAGCTTGTAGAGCCCCGCTCCCGTCGCGACGAGCGGCTCGGCGTCGACGTCGCGCGCGTCGTCGAGGCCGGTATGGGTGAGCGACGACGACCCGAGCCGGTAGACGCCGTCGGCGGCGGCGACGAGGCCGCCGTCGATGGCGCGCACCGAGCCCGCCGTCCCGAGGTCGGTCCACCCGTCCTCGGCCGCGGTGTCGGGGGTTGGGTCCGTCAGCCGCGCGACCCGCCCGGCCCCGTCGCCGGCGACGAGCGAGCCGTCGTCGAAGCCGACCGCCGTCGCCGGACCGAAACCGGTCTCGGCGAAGGAGAGCCCCTCGGCGGCGACGACGGTGGAGCCGCCCTCGGCGTCCCCGGCGTCGCTCTCGCTCCGGTCGGCGAGGAAGACGGCCTCGTCTGTCGCGACCGCGACGAGCGAACCCGCGGTCGCGACGTCGCGCGCCGCACACCGATGGGCGATCCCGAACTCCCCGATCAGGTCGTCGGAGACGGCGACGGCGACGACGCCCAGGCCCGTCGCGAGGTAGACGGTCTCGGTCCCCGCGTTGTCCGTGTACACGCGCTTCTCGTCGATGGTGGGCATTGTCGGCCGTTCGCCGAGGCGGGGTAAAAACGGTGCGGAGGGCGCGAGCGGAAGGTGGGTCCGGCCCTGAGCTCAGGGCGTGATGACGGGATCGGAATACGTATTCGCGGAGTTACAGGAAGTCCCGCACCTCGGAGTACCACATCTCGTGGCGGTCGACCTCGCCGATGCGCTCGGCGATCGCCACCGCGAGGACGTGCCAGCAGCGCTCCAGCGGCTCCTCGGGATCGAGGTTGTACTCGCTGTCCTTGCAGGTGCAGCCGCCGTCCTCGACGACGTACTCGTCCTCGTGGCCGACGACGACCGTGAAGTCCCGGTAGCGCTTGATCCGCCCCTCGGAGACGGCCTCGACCGCCCGGGCGCCGCGACCGTCGTGGAGGTCGACGATGGTCTCGACCGCGCCCGGCGTCAGCTCGCCCTCGCGCTCCAGCTCCCGGCGCCACGCTGTCTCGCGCTCGTCGCCGGCTTCGGTCGGGACGACGTACGGTTCGGGTGCGGTCCCGGATTCGGTTCCGACGTCGGCTCCATCTTCGGACTTGCCGTCGGAGCCCTGGCCGTCGCTGTCGGCGGAGTCGCGGCGCTCCTCGGTCGGATCGCGACCGCTCTCGGAGTCGCCGCCGTCGCTCACGCCCGTGGGTTGCCAGGGGCCGGACAAAATCCCACCGGTGCCCGTCAGCTCCGCATCGCATCGCTTTTCGCCGCGGAGCGTCCTCCCCCGCTATGGACGTTCGTGAGGGCGGCGTCGAGGTCGCGGTCCCCGACGCCCGCGACGGCGCTTCCGAGGGCGCTGGCGACGACGTGTTCTACAACCCGACCCAGGAACTCAACCGCGACGTCACGGTGGCGGTGCTCCGCGCCTACCGCGAGCGCGAGCCCCGCGTCGACTCCTACCTCGACGCGATGGCCGCCAGCGGGATCCGCGGGGTCCGCGCCGCCGCCGAGGGCTACGACGTCACCTGCGCCGACGTCGACGCCGACGCCGTCGCGCTCGCCCGCGAGAACCTCGCGCGCAACGACCTCGACGGCGAGGCGGTCGAGCGCGACGTCAACGCCCTCCTCTACGACTGCGAGCGGGTGTTCGACGTCGTCGACCTGGACCCCTTCGGCACGCCGATCCCCTTCGCGGACGCGGCGTTCGCCAACGCCCGCAATCTGGTCTGCGTCACCGCGACCGACACCGCGCCGCTCTGCGGCGCCCACCAGCGTTCGGGGATCCGCAAGTACGCGACGCTCCCGCAGAACACCGACTACCACCCCGAGATGGGGCTTCGAGTGCTGCTCTCGGCGCTGATCCGCACCGCCGCCCGCTACGACAAGGCCGCGGTGCCGATCCTCTCGCACGCCACGCGCCACTACGCCCGGGTCTACCTCGAACTCGACGCCCGCGCGACCCGCGCGGACGGCCTGATCGACGATCTGGGGTACGTCCACCACTGCGAGGACTGCCTCCGCCGGACCCACGAGTACGGCCTCGTCGCCCACCCGCCGGAGACGTGCGACGCCTGCGGCGGCGACCGCCTGCTCACCGCCGGACCGATCTACCTCGGATCGGTCCGCGACCGGGAGTTCGTCCGGGGCGTCGCCGACGCGGTCGGCGAGGAGATGGGCGAGGCCGCCCACGCCGAGCGCCTGTTGGACGCGCTCGAAGCCGAACTCGACACGCCGACCCACTACGACCAGCACCGCCTCTGCAAGCAGTGGAGCCGCTCGGCGCCCGCGATGGACGACTTCCTCGCGGACCTCTGCGACGCCGGCTTCGCGGCGACCCGCGCCCACTACTCGGGCACCTCGTTCAAGACCGACGCGACCGTCCCCGAGATCCGCGAGGCGACCGCCGACGCGGACGCCGACTGAGCCGTCTCCTGCCCGCGCCGCCGCTCTGTCATTTTCCCGCCCCCTGTTCCCCGTACACTCTTTGTCCGATCGGCCGAACCCTCCGCCGTGAGCGCCCGCACCTCTCTCCCGGCCGTCTCCCGCTCTGTCGTCGCGACCGTCCGCGAGCGCGAGGTCACGTTCCTCGCGGCGGGGATCTCCTACTACGTCCTCGTCTCGCTCGTGCCGATCCTGACCCTGGCCGTCGTGGCCGCGACGGTCCTCGGCGGGGCGGACCTCGCCGCCCAGGTCCAGTCAATCGCCCAGCGCTACCTGCTGCCGACCGGCTCCGAGCTCGTGACCGACGCGCTCGCGGACGGGACCGGCCGCGGGACCGTCTCCGCGCTGAGCCTGGCCGTGACGGTCTGGGGCGCGCTGAAGCTGTTCCGCGGCGTAGACGTCGCCTTCGCCCGGATCTACGGCTACCCGACGAGCCCGCTCCTGCGACAGCTCTCGGACGGCCTCGTCACGCTCGTCACGCTCGGCGTCGCGACCGTCGGCGTCGCGGTCGTCGCCGCGCTCATCGCCGTCGCCGACCTCCCGCTCGTGGACGTCCTGGGGCCGCTCGTGCTCCTGGGATTCCTCGCGGCGGCGTTCGTGCCGCTCTACGCCGTGATCCCGGACGTCCGGGTCCCGGTCCGCCAGGCGTTTCCGGGCGCGCTGTTCGCGGCGGTCGGCTGGGCGATCCTGAGCGCGGCCTTCGGGCTCTACGCCCAGGCGACGAGCGGCGTCGCGGGCGCGCTCGGCGGCCTCCTGCTTCTCGTGACGTGGTTCTACCTCTCCGGGCTGCTCGTCCTCACCGGCGCGGCCGTGAACGCGGTCCTGTCGGGCCGGACCGGACTCCCGGGGGTCGCTGCGGGCTCGTCGGCGGCGACCGCGACTTCGACGAGCGGGCCCGCGGCCGAGGCCGCGCTCACGTCCGCTCGGGACCGAGACCGGCAGCTACAACACCCGCGGGACCGACGTGACGACCGGACGATGAGCGAAGGCGACGCGACGACGCCGAGCGAGGAGGCCGACGACGACGGGACCGAGGTCGAACCCCGCGGGGCGCCCGACATCGAGAAGCTCGAACGGGAGATCGAGGAACTCCGCGCCGACCTCGACGCCTTCGAGGAGGAGGTCGACTCGCGGACGGTCGACCGCCCCGAGGTCACATCCGAGATGCGCCGGTACGTCCGCGGCCGCCTCCGGCGGGGGAAGGCCCGCGGCTGGGGTCCGTATCTGGTCCTGCTCTACGGCACCGCGGCCACGATCGCTGCGTTCTACTTCCTCTCGGACCTGCTCGCGGTCGTCGCGATGCTCGTCATCTACCTCTCGACGCTCGGCCTCTATCTCCTCTTTGTGATCTTCGGCGTCGGCCTCAACGCCCTCGGCGTGCCCGGCCGGCTGGTCGACTGGGTCCGCGACCGGCGCTCCTGACCGCCTGGCCGCCGCGCGGTTCGCCCGTCCCGCTTCCCGCAGGTATTTGTCGCTCGCCCGGCGAGAGGCGTACCGATGCACCCGACCGCGCTGCCGCTCGCGACCCGCGGCGTCGGCGAGGTGGCGTTCGCGGAGTCGCTGCCCGAGGCCGTCGCCGCCGCGTTCTGGTGGCTCACCCACCTCGGAAACCCCTATCTGCTCCTCTCGCTCGTCGCGCTGGCGTACCTGCTCGGCGAGCGGGCCGGGATCCCGCGGCGCTCTGCGGCGTTCGCGCTCGCGCTCGGGCTCTGTGCGATCGGGCTCACGATCGGGCTCAAACACCTCTTCGCGCTCCCGCGCCCGCCAACCTCCTACCGCGGCGGGTACGGCTTCCCCAGCGGTCACGCCCTCGGATCGACGATGTTCTGGGGCGGCGTCGCGGTGCTGGCGACCCGGGGGCGCTGGCGACGCCGACTCGGAATCGCGGGCGCCGTCGTCGCCGTCGTCGCGCTCTCGCGGGTGCTGATCGGCGTCCACTACCTCGCGGACGTCGTCGCCGGCGTCGGGATCGGTATCGCGTTCCTCCTCGCGGCCGTCGCGCTCGGCCCCGGATTCTCGTCATCGGATCCGACGGGCGCGCTCGCGACGCCCGAGCACCGCCACGTCACCGCGCTGTTCGGCCTCGCCTTCCTCCTCGGGCTGGCCGGCCTCGCCGTCGCGCCCGGCGAGAGCGAACTCCTCCTGGGCGTCGGCACGGCCCTGGGCGGGACGCTCTCGTGGTACCGCTTCGGGCCGCAGGCGGCCGCGGCCGCGATCGATCCCTCGCCGCGCTCGCTCGCCGTGGGCGTCGGCGGACTCGCCGTCGCGCTCGCGGCGATGAGCGGCGCGGCCGAGCTCTCGGAGAACGCGCGGGTCGTCGTCGCCGCGGGCGCCGTCGGCGCGGTCGTACTCCTGTCGCTGCCGCTTCTCGTCGGCGACGCCTCCGGCGACGACGCGTGAGCGGCGGCGCCGACGCGTAACGTCGTCCGCGACAGCCGCAGCCGCCGCTCACGATCGCGTGGCAGTGCGTAGCGCGCAAAAAAGAAATCGGGACGGACTGACGCCGTTCAGTAGGTCTCGAGGTAGCGGTCGAGTTCCCACTGGGAGACGTCGACGCGGAACTCGTCGTACTCCTGGCTCTTGGCTTCGACGAACTTCTCGAAGACGTGCTCGCCGAGCGCATCCGCGATGACCTCGTCCTCTTCGAGCGCGTCGACGGCCTCGCCGAGGTTCTCCGGGAGCGTCTCGATGCCGTACTCCTGGCGCTTCTGCTCGTCGAACTCGTAGATGTTCTCCCGGACCGGGTCGGGGCAGTCGAGGCCCTTCTCGATCCCGTCGAGACCGGCCGACAGCAGCGCCGCGAAGGCGAGGTAGGGGTTACAGGACGGGTCGGGGAAGCGGGCCTCGATCCGGGAGGCGGCCGGCACGCGCGCGGCCGGCTTCCGGATGAGCGCCGAGCGGTTGCGGTCGGACCACGCGATGTAGACCGGCGCCTCGTAGCCGGGGACGAGGCGCTTGTAGGAGTTCACCGTCGGGTCGGCGACGGCCGTGATGGCCGGCGCGTGTTCGAGGATGCCCGCGAGGAACGAGTGCGCCGTCTCGGAGAGGTCGAACTCGTCGTCGGGGTCGTGGAAGGCGTTCTCTCCGTCCTCGAACAGCGACATGTGGGTGTGCATCCCCGAGCCGTTGATCTTCGGGATCGGCTTGGGCATGAACGTCGCGTGGAGGTCGTGCTGGGCCGCGATGGCGCGGACGACCGTCCGGAACGTCGCGACGTTGTCGGCCGTCGAGAGCGCGTCGTCGTACTCGAAGTTGATCTCGTGTTGCCCCTCGGCGACCTCGTGGTGGCTGGCCTCGATCTCGAAGCCCATCTGTTCGAGGCCGTAGATGATGTCGCGGCGGACGTCCGAAGCGAGGTCCTTCGGCGCGAGGTCGAAGTAGCCGCCGGCGTCGCTGGTCTTCGTCGTCGCGCGGCCCTCTTCGTCCTCCTCGAACAGGAAGAACTCCGGTTCGGGGGCGACGTTGACCTCGTAGCCCATGTCCTCGGCGCGTTCGAGGACGTTCTTCAGGACGCGGCGCGGGTCGCCCTCGAAGGGCTCGCCCGTGGAGGTGTTGATGACGTCACAGATGAGCCGCGCCGAGCGGCCGTCGCGCCACGGCAGGACCGCGAACGTTTCGGGGTCGGGCTTGAGGCGCATGTCGGACTCCTGGATGCGGACGAAGCCCTCTATGCTCGACCCGTCGAAGTAGATGCCGTCGGTGAAGGCCTTCTCGGCCTGCGTGGCCGGGACGGCGACGTTCTTTACAGTCCCCAGAATGTCGGTGAACTGCAGGCGGAGGAAGTCGACGTCCTTCTCTTCGATCTCGTCGATGACGCGCTGTGCTTCGGCTGAGAGTCCCCCGTCGGTGGCGGGAGTTGGTGCGTTTTCGTCCGTCATATCCTGGACAATCGAATCCGAACACTCCCAGTATAAAGACCTTATCGCTTAGTGCAAATGCCTCTCGTCTCTCCCCTAATTGGATATTCGTAAAATTCTAATGCCCCCAGAGGTATCTTAGGTGTAATGACGTACGAAAACCTCGATGCGAAACTCATCAACGCACTGCTCGGCGATGGCCGCGCGAGCCTCCGCAGCCTCGCGGAAGAACTCGACGTATCGGTGACGACGGTCTCGAACCACCTCCGGGATCTCGAAGACGAAGGCGTCATCGAGGGCTATACGCCCCGGGTCAACTACGACGCGCTCGGCTACGACGTCACCGCGATCATCCAGCTGAAGGTCGAAGGGAGCGCGCTCCCCGAGATCACGGACAATCTGAAGGGCCACAAGCAGATGACCACCGTCTACGAGGTCACGGGCGACTACGACGTCATCGCCGTCGGGAAGTTCGAGGACACCGACGGAATGAACGACCAGATCAAGGAGCTCCTGACCGACGCCGACATCCGGGAGTCCAACACCAGCGTCGTCCTCAACGCGGTCGTCGAAAACGAGCAGTTCCACCTCGACGTCGACGAGGAGTGATCGAAACCGGGGCCTCGACTCCAGCCCCTACTCGTCGCCGAGGACGTCGTCTTCGGCGTGCGCGCGGACCCAGAGCTGGCCGATCCGCGAGAGCCGCGTCCGGTAGGACTTGCCGTGTTCCTCCTGTTCGATGTAGCCCTTCCCGCCGGGGCCGAGCCGGTCGACGTTGTAGATCACCTTCGACCTGAAGGAGTCGGTGTACTCCTCGTTCATGTCGCGCGCGAGCGTCTCGGCGAGCTCCGAGACCGAGTCGAACTCCCCGTACTCGCCGAGCTCGAAGAGGATGACCTCCTCGAACGGCTTGACGTTCCGGAAGGACGCCACCGGGAGTTCGACGATGTGGCTGTCGCCGATCCGCTTGGCGCCGATGGTGGTCCCGCGCTCGTCGAACTCCTCTAGGATGTCCGCGGCCGACTCGTGGCGCTCGCGGATCCGCTCGTCGTCGACGTCGGCGCCCGAGCGCAGCTCGCCGAGCAGTTCCTTCGTGGCCCTGACCTCCTCTGCGAGCTCGGTTTCGAGGTACTTCTCCGGCGCGGTGTAGTAGGTGTGGATGCGCTCGCGGTCCTCTTGGCGCTCGACCATGATCGAGTGTGCGGCCGTCGCGAAGGCGAAGGAGACCGGCCGCGGCATCGCCGAGACGTTCACCCAGACCTCCGACTCGGCGGCGGCGTCCAGCTCCTCGTTGATGAGGTCGTAGGCCTGCTCGAACGCGGCGTCGTAGTCGTAGACGTCGTCGACGACGACCCGCTCGGTGTCGGCGCCCAGCAGATTCTGGAAGTCCTTCTCCAGCTTGCCCGAGAGGTTCCGCGAGTACTCGACGTTCGACTCGCTGCCGACCGCGCCCTCGAGGAGAATCACCCGGTCGACGTCCTGCTGGTCCCGGATGAGGGGCGCGATGAGCCGGTCGTAGTCGAACCCGACCGGGACGATGTGGGTCTGCATACCCGTACGGTCCGCCGGGACGGTTATCAATCCCGTCGACTGGCGACCGGCTCTTCCGCCCGCGACGCGCCGTCCTCGACGAGCGTCACGCCGCTGAACTCGAACCGCGCGCCGCCGGCCTCGCCGGTCGCGACCGCGACCTCCCAGCCGTGCGCCTCGGCGATGGTCTGGACGATCGCCAGCCCGATACCGGCCCCGT
Source organism: Halobellus sp. MBLA0158 (assembly GCF_041477585.1). Lineage (NCBI taxonomy): Archaea > Methanobacteriati > Methanobacteriota > Halobacteria > Halobacteriales > Haloferacaceae > Halobellus > Halobellus rubicundus. The sequence goes on along the minus strand of NZ_JBGNYA010000001.1, from coordinate 140,700 downwards.
CGTCGCCGGTCGAGTAGCCCGACTCGAACACCTTCTCCCGGCGCTCCTCGGGGATTCCCGGGCCGTCGTCGGCGACGAAGAACCCCGCGCCGTCGTCGAGGCGTCCCACGCGGATCGTGACGTCCTCGCCGCCGTGCTCGATCGCGTTGCGGAAGAGGTTCTCCAGGAGCTGTCGGAGCCGCGACTCGTCGGCGCGGACGACCGCGTCGGCGTCGGCTTCGAGGCCCGCCGACGCGGTCGCCACCGTCCCCCAGCAGGTCCGGGCGAGCGACGCCAGCTCGACCGCGCTCGCGTCGCTGACGGTCGTGCCGGCGCGCGCTAAGGCCAGGGTCTCGTCGATGAGCTCCGCCATCCGGTCGTGGGCCCGCGCGACCGACGCGAGGTGCTCGCTGTCGGCCTCCTCGCGGGCGAGCCTCAGCCGGCCCTGCGCCACGTTCAGGGGGTTCCGCAGGTCGTGGGAGACGAAGCTCGCGAACTGTTCGAGGCGCTCGTTCTGCCGGCGCAGCTCCGCGGCGCGCTCCTTCTTGGCCGTGACGTCGCGCTGATTGAGCACGACGCCGTCGATCGCGGGGTTGTCGAGCCGGTTCGTCCCCCGGCTCTCCAGCCAGACCCACTCCCCGTCGGCGTCGCGGAAGCGGAAGTCGACGCGGGTCGTCGCCCCCGGCGATTCCAGGACGCTCTCGAACGCGCTCTGGACCCGCTCGCGGTCCTCGGGGTGGATGTAGCCGAGGCAGTCCACGTCCTGTAGCTCCGCCTGCGAGTAGCCGAGCGTCGCCTCGACCTGCGGATTGGTGTACCGGATCCGGCCCTCCTCGTCGATGAGCGTGATCAGGTCCGAAGACTGCTCGACGAAGGCGCGATACTGTTCGAGTTCCCGCTCGTACTCCTCGCGCTCTGTGACGTCGCGGAGGATGACGACGACGCCGGCGTCCGCCTCGCCCGGATCGAGCGTCGAGACGGTCAGCTCGTAGTGCCGCCGCGACTCGTCTCCCTGAAGCGTCACCGTCGCCCGGCCCGGGGTCTGGTCGGTAAGCAGGTCGTGCGTTCCGATCGCGGCCGGCAGCGCGGTCTCGATGTCGGCTCCGACGCGGACGGACGAATCGAGCAGCGAGCGGGCAGCGCGGTTGACGTCGATGATCCGCCCGTCGGGGTTCACGACGACGACGCCCTCGTCGATGTGGCGGACGGCGTGATCGCGCGCGACCGGGACGTGTCCGAACAGGTCGCCGCGGTAGAGCGCCAGGATGAACACGACCGACGCCGCCGCCGTCCCCACGACCGCGTAGTCGACGCCCGCGACCGGCACAAGGAGGCCGTTCGCGACGATGTCGAACCCGATGACCAGAAAGACCGCGCTCAGGAAGACCGCGACCTGCCACGGACGCGTGTACTCGGTCTCGACGAGCCGGTAGGCGAGCGCGACGGTCCCGACGCCGACGAGCGTGTAGCCGACGACCTGCGCCGCGTAGTGGTACGGGGTCGACCCCCGCAGCGCGACGGCGACGAACGGCTCGCGCACCAGGTGGACCGTCTCGAAGGTGAGCGCCGTCGCGACCGGCGGGACGCCCGTCGCGAACAGGAGAAAGCCGGTGCCCGCGCCGACGAGCGCCCGGCCCGGGACCGATTCGAGCGCGGACTCGTAGCCCGCGTACGTCATCGTGAAGTAGAACCAACAGGCCGCCATCAGCCCCCGCGCGAACTCGACGCCGAACGAGGCGTAGTACGCGACGGTCGCGCCGCCGAGGACCTCGGCGGACTGGGCGCCGGCCCACATCAGCACCGCACAGAGGAAGGCCGCGAACGCGGTCGTCGCGCGCTTCCCGCGGTTCCGGAGCGTCCACCGGAGCGACGCCGCTGTCGCGACCGACCCGGCGCCGAAAAGCGCTAGGTGGGCGATCATCGGCCCCATCTTCGCACGACTCCCACGACTGCTCGCGACTGCCGCTCGCGCGTCCCCATCGATACTACGTTGCTAGGACATTTCGCTAATAAAAGCGGCTAAATGTTTCCGAGACTAGATTTCGGCCCGCGGCGGCGCGTAATCTTCTCAGCCGCGGTCGGCCGTCGACGGTCGGTCGTCGTCCCCGGCCGCGGCGCCCGCGGCGTCGACCGCCGCGAACACTTCCGCCGTCGTCGCCACCGCCGCGAACTCCCCGTGGAGGTGGGTCAGCGCGGTCCGGTGCATCTCCTCGGCCCCGTAGTGCGTCCCGTCGGGGGCGTCGCGCTCGAAGGTCGCGGTCGCGTCCGAGACGACCACCGGCGCGAAGCCGAGGTTCTCCGCCAGCCGCGTCGTCGTCGAGACGCAGTGGTCGGTGGTGAGGCCGACGACGACGACGGACTCACAGCCCCGCTCCCGGAGCCACGCCTCCAGGTCGGTCCCGACGAACGCCGCGTTCACCCGCTTTGTCATCACGGTCTCGCCGTCGGCGGGCGCGGTCTCGGGCTTCCACGCGAAGCCGGGGGCGTCGCCGCGGAGCGGCGAGTCGGGCTCCGTGGAGTCGTGGCGGACGTGGACCAGCGGTCGGTCCGCGGCGCGCCAGGCCGCCAGCAGGCGGGCGGCGTTGGCCTCGGCGTCGGGGTTGTTGCGCTCGCCCCACGCCGGGTCGTCGAAGCCGGTCTGGAGGTCCACGAGCACGAGCGCGGCCCGATCGTCGAGGGCGAGCGCGCCGTCGGTTCCGGTGGATGCGTCGGTCGTCATCGGTCTCTCGTCGTGGTCCTCTCTCAGTCGTCGGCCGGCGGCGCGGCCTTCGGGTGCTCGCGGGTCACCTCGATCGGACACTCGTCGGGCGACTGCGCGGGGTCTTCCCGGAAGAGGTACTGCGGCCACTCGCGGTCGCCCTCGACGCCCCAGTCGCCCAGGTCGGCGTGCGGACAGACGCCGTCGTACTCCTCCAGGCGCCCCTGGATCTGCTCGCGGGCGCGCTGGCCCGCCTCGGTGTCGTGGGTGATCCCCTCGAAGAGCGCCCGCGGCTGGAAGGTGATCTCCAGGCCGACCGGGCAGTAGCGGCTCTGCCGCTCGTCGTAGAACGGCGCCCGGCAGGTCGGGAACATCGGCTCGCCGCCGAAGCAGAACTCCCAGTGGGGGTCGTCGGGGTCGGTCGGGATCTCCGCGGGCCAGGGCTCGGGGTCGTGGACGTGCAGGAACTGGAGGACGTGCCACAGCGCCTCGTGGTAGTCGGCTTCGGCCCACGGCTCCTCCGGCGGCTCGAAGAACGTCACGAGCGACGCCCGCCCCGGCGCGTCGGGATAGGTGTCGAGGTACTCCAGCAGGGTGTCGCGGAACGACAGGAGGGCGTCGGGATCGGTCGTCGAGGGGACCGCCGTGTAGAGTGGCTCGCCGTCACGGACCGACTGCGTGCCGAAGTGACACGGGAACGGCGTGCCGTTCCGCTCGCCGAGGAGGGCGTCGGTGAACGTCTCGAAGTGCCGCTGCACCCACGCGGGGACCGCGCCGGCGTCGACGCGCGCGGCCATCGTCTCCTGGTCCACGAGCGACTGTACGCCCGGTTCGTTCATACCTCACACTCGGAACGATCGACAAAGAGCGCTTCGCTCGGTCCCGTCTCCCGGCAACGCGGGCCGCCGTGGACGACGGGGCCGCGGCCGCGGGCGAGTCGCCAGAGCCCGAGCGGGCCGCCGTCAGTCCGCCCGCGTCCCGACGGTGAACGTCTCGGCCCGCTCGTCGGCGTCGGCGGTCGTGAGCAGCGACCCGCCGACGGTCAGCACGAGCGAGAGGGCCATCCCGTAGAGCGCGAAGTCCCAGGTGAAGTACGTCGTGCCGAAGACCGTCACGCCGCCGACGGTGACGGCGGGCAGGAACACGTGCAGGAGGTAGAACGCCTGCGAGCCGACAATCCCCGCGAACATCCCCTGCCGGGTCGTCTTCGGCCAGTAGAGCGCGACCAGCACCGGGAGCGCCAGCTGGGCGTAGCCGCCGAAGGCGGTGTCGCCGACGGTGATCAGCGTGCCGGGGCGGAACAGGCTGACCGCGAAGGTCCCGACCGCGAAGGCGGCGACGCCGACCCGGGCGATCCACGCCTCGCGCTCGTCGGTGGCCTCGGGGTTCACGAAGGGCCGATAGAGGTCCCGCGTCAGGTACGACGATCCCGACAGCAGCATCGAATCCGACGAGGACATCATCGCCGCCATCGCGCCCGCGATCACGAGCGCCGCGAACCACGCGGGGGTGTACTCGTTCAGGAGGAGCGGGATCACGTTCGCGCCCTCCGGCACCGCGACGCCCAGCCCCGCGGCCCACGACCCGAGCAGGAAGGCGGGGACGAAGAGCAGGACGACGAGCACGGGCCACAGCGCGAACGACCGCTTCAGGACGCCGACGTCCTTCGCGACGAAGAAGCGCTGATTGATCTGCGGGAACATCGTGACCCCGAACGCGATCGTCACCGCCGTCGAGATCATCCACTGCGGCGAGTAGAGGCCGCCGCCGAGCGCCAGGAACTCGGGCTTCGACTCGGCCATCGACGCCGAAACCGATTCGAGCCCGCCGGCGCTGGAGAGCACCCAGACGACGGCGAGCCAGACGATCCCGAGCATGAAGAGCCCCTGGATCGTGTCGGTCCAGGCGACGCCGCGGAGGCCCGCGGCGACGACGTAGACGATCATGAACAGCGTGATGGCCGCGGCGCCGACCCAGTAGGGGACCGCGCCGTTCGTGAGGCCGACGATGGCCTCGCCCGCGCCCATCTGCTGGAGCATCACGTACGGGAACAGCCAGAACAGCGAGACGCCCGCCACGAGCGCCCGGAGGCGCCGGGAGCCGAAGCGGTCGCCGAGCATCTCGCCCAGCGTGACGTAGCCGCGGACCTTCCCGATCAGCCACTGGCGGTAGCCGATCAGGTACCACAGGATCGCGAAGATGATCCCGTCCATCAGCCCCATCACGAGGATCCACTCCGGCCCGGCCCGGTAGGCGAGGGTGGGGCCGCCGAAGAAGGTGAACGCCGACAGCAGCGTCGCGAACGTCGTAAAGAGCAGCACCAGGGTTCCGATCGACCGACTCGCCAGGTAGTAATCCTCCGCGTCGCGGCCGGTGAGCCGGTAGGCGACCAGCCCGACCGCGAGCGCCACGAGGAGGTACGCGCCGACGACGCCCAACTGGACGGCGAGCGACTCAGCCATCGAAGCCCACCTCCTCGGGGTCGACGTCCATCCCGCGGTCCCACGCGCCGCGCGTGAAGAGCCAGAACGCGACCGACGCGAGCGCCATCCACCCGATGTGCCACCACAGCCACGCGGGCAGCCCCTGCCAGGTCGCCGCGTCCCGCCAGAGGAACCACGGAATCGCGAACGTCACGAGTACAGCGAAGACCCCGATCCAAAGATAATCGGTCTTCTTTCGCGTCATCGAATCTCTCTCATCGCTCGGTACACGTAAAAATTGTCTTTCGAAGTTCGAAGACCACTACCGAAGAGAATTTTTCTTCGATAAGGGCGAGCGGTAGTGATCGATGATACAGATCGCGATCGATGGACTGTCATCTCAGCACCCTGATGCGCCCGAGGCGACAATCCGGACGAAAAATTGTTACTTATTCGAGTGGTCGTCGTCGTGCGGTCCGGGCGGCGGTCTGGGACCACACCCGCCATCCCGGACCGGGATTTCACGCCCGTCTTCGCCGGCCTGGCGGCGTTCTGCACTCGCCGCCGCCTTCCGGCGCCGTGCGGCTCGCGTCGGCGACGACCGCGCGATTATCATATTCTGTCTCCGACACGATAGTTATTTGCCGCGAGCGTCCCATATATAATGACGTCATCGGGCTTCCCATGACGCGCACATCACCATCACGCCGCCCTCACGGGGGGATTCACCAATGGAAGACACCGAAAAATATCTCATTCACGCAGCGATCACCGCGAACGGGGTCGTCGAGCGCTCCGACGTCGTCGGGGCCATCTTCGGCCAGACCGAGGGGCTCCTCGGCGACGACCTGGACCTCCGGGACCTCCAGCAGTCCTCGAAGGTCGGACGCATCGACGTCGAGATCGACTCCCAGAACGGCCAGTCGTTCGGGACGATCACCATCGCGAGCAGCCTCGACCGGGTCAAGACCGCGATTCTCGCGGCCTCCCTGGAGACGATTACCCGCGTCGGGCCCTGCCGGGCCACCGTCGAGGTAACCGAGATCGAGGACGTCCGCGAGGCCAAGCGCCGCGAGGTCGTCGAGCGCGCGAAGGAACTCCTCTCGGAGTCGTTCGACGAGAGCGTGATGTCCTCCAACGAGATCCTCGAAGAGGTCAAAGAGAGCGTCCGGATCGAGGACATCGGCGAGTACGAGGGCCTGCCCGCCGGCCCGAACGTCGCCGACTCCGACGCCGTCGTCGTCGTCGAGGGGCGCGCGGACGTCCTGACGCTCCTGGGCTACGGCATCAAGAACGCCGTCGCCGTCGAGGGGACGAACGTCCCCGAGGCGGTCGCGGAGCTTACCCAAGAGCGCACGACGACGGCCTTCTTCGACGGCGACCGCGGCGGCGAACTCATCCTGCGGGAGCTCTCGCAGGTGGGCGACGTCGACTACGTGGCGTTCGCGCCCGCGGGCCGCTCGGTCGAGGACCTCAAGCGCCACGAGGTGTTCGCGGCGCTCCGCGACAAGGTCCCGATGGACTCCTTCGAGTTCGAGGCCGCGGCCGAGGAGGACCTCGATGCCGACGCGGACGCGGACACGGACGGGGACGCGGACGCGACCGCGGAGGACGCCTCCGCGGACCCTCGCAGGGGGTCGCCGACGACTGAGTCGGCGTCGGCGGCCCCGGACGTCGAGCGCGCGCCCGCGCCGCCGCCGGAGGCCGACCCCGCGGATCTCGTGTTCGACGCCGACTCCGATCCCGAGGCGTCGGCGGCGGACCTGAACGGGGCGTCGGCGACGGGCGGACCGGACGGTGCCGAAGCCGACTCCGCGGCCGAACCGGCGGCCGAGTCGGAGTCGAAATCGGCGTCGGAATCGGGTCCCGAGCCGGAGTCGAAATCGGCGTCGGAATCGGGTCCCGAGCCGGAGTCCGAATCGGAATCCGAAGCGGAAACCGCGGCCGACACCGACCCCGCCGACGCGCCCGCGAGCGAGGACGCCGACGAACGTACCGAAGACTCCGAGAGCGATTCGTCGGTCGACGCTGACGGGGACGCGGCGGACTCGGAGGAAACCGGGCAGGAGACGGACGGGACCGGGGACGAGACGCCCCGCCCGCAGTCGCTCGGGGACCACGTCCGCGAGGTCATCGACGGCGACACCGGCCGGATCCGGCTCCTCGACGACGACCTCGTCGCGACCGGCGAGTACCCCGTCGAGGAGGCCTTCGACGCGCTCTCGGAGGCCGAGCCGGCGCCCTACGCCGCCGTCGTCGACGGCGAGTTCACCCAGCGCCTCCTCGACGTCGCGGCCCAGCGCGGCGTCGATCACGCGGTCGCCGATTCGACCGGCGAGTTCGTGAAAAAGCCCGTCGGCGTCCGGCTGCTGACGGCGGACCAGCTGGCCCGGTCCGTCGCGAACTGACTCGCACTGAGTAACCGCATCAGGCGTCGTAGGCGTAGACGACCGCGTCGGTGCGTCCGTCGCCGTCCTCGTAGAACCGCGGCTGGTACGCGATCGGCCGGAAGCCGACCGACTCGTAGAGCGATCGCGCCGGGCCGTTGTCGACCGCGACGAGCAGCGTCAAGCGCGTCCCCGGCGCCTGCCGGTCGATCGCCGCCCCGACGAGCGCGCGGCCGTAGCCCTCCCGGCGGTGATCGGGGTGGACGACCAGCTCCGCGAGGTGGGCGTCGCCGCCGTCGCCGTCCGCGTCGCCGCGGCCGACCACGAGGACGTAGCCGACTGGCTGCCGCCCGTCGTCGGTCGCGTCCCCATTTCGGTCGACGCCGACCCGCTCACCGTCGGGGACGGCGACGAGGCAGGCGCCGACGGCGGCGAACGACGCGAGGAGGTCCGGCGACGGCGCGTCGAGTTCGGACTGGAGCGCCGCGAGCGTCGGGAGGTCCGCGGGCCGGGCGCGGCGGATCGTCGGCATCGCTACAACAGCGCCAGGGCGACGAGGCCGCTCACGACCGCGCCGACGAACGTCGCGGCGAAGTTCACCGCCTCGTTGCCGAACCGCGGCCCCTCGACGGTCGCGCCGAGGACGCTGTCGGCCGTCATCCCGACGACGCCGCCGAGGACGACGACCCCCGCGCCGGTCGGCGAGACGCCCGGCAGGAGCGCGAGCGCGACGCCGCCCACGACGAGCGCGCCGAGGAGTCCGAACACCTCGCCCTGCCAGGTCACGCCGCCGTCGGTCCCCGGCGGGACTGGCTCGAGGGTCGTGATGAGCCGCGGGCTGTCGTAGAGGCCGCCGATCTCCGAGGAGAGCGTGTCGCTGAGGGCGGCCGCCATCGACCCCGCGAAGGCGAACTGGAAGACTGCGCCCTCGACCGAGAGCGACTGGCTGCCGGCGAAGCAGATCACACACAGCAGCGCGACGGCGGCGTTGCCGAGGACGTTGCCGGTGCCGCGCGCGCCCTCGTTCTCCTCGGCGATGCCGCGGCGCTTCTTCTCCTCGTACCGGAACTTCGTCGACAGCGACCCGACGCCGAAGAACGTGATGAGGACGGCGAACCACCCGAAGCCGCCGAAGACGATCACCAAGAGCCCCAGGAGGACGCCCGAGAGCATCCCGGCGACGGAGGCCGCGCCGAGCGCGTAGGAGGCGTAGCCGAGCGCGACGGTGACCGCGAGCGCGGCGCCGACGTCGACGACGCCGACAGAGACGGCGAGCGCGTCGAACAGCCACAGCAACAGCCCCGTCGAGAGCATCACGAGCGGGTCGTCGCGCTCGAAGAGCATCTCCCGGAAGAGCGCGGCGACGAGCGTCCCCGCCACCGCGAGGAAGGCGAACCGGGGGACGGCGATCGACGTCGACGTCAGCGAGGAGACGGCCGCCTGGCCGGCGAACCCCGCGACGGCGCCGCCGACGCCGAACCCCGCGGCGCCCAGGAACGGCTCGTCGGAGGTCTCGGCCACCAGCCGCTTGCCGAGGTTCCCGTACGCGAGGACGAACACCGCCGCGACGTACAGGTCCGTCGGCAGGCCCAGTTCGGTGGCGAGGATCGCGAGGCCGGCCGCCGCGAGCGAGAAGCCGGCGAGGCCGTTCAGCCGACCCTCGCGGCGGTCCGCGGGCCGGGCGAAGAGGTCGAACAGCGGCCCGTCCGTGATCACGAACGCCGCGAGGACGGCGACGGCGGCGAACGGGACGAACGCCGCCCGGCCGAGCACCGGGGCGGCGACCGCGAGCGTCCCAACGAGGGCGAACCCGCCCGCTCGCCGAAGCGTCGGTTGCACGCTCCGGGGTTCCGCCGACGCGCACTTAACGGTCCCGACATCGCGTGTCGCGATTTCGGCACGGCGTCGCGGTTCCGCGTCGGCGCCCGCCTCAGAGGTTCGCCGTCACCTGCCGGGCGCTCGCGATCTCCGGGATGATCACCTCGTCTGCGCCCGCCCGGCGCGCCAGCGGCTCGTACATCTCGTCGCCGACGCGGACGACGAGCCGCACCGTCGGCGCGATCTGGCTCGCGGCCATCGCGATCTGGATGTTCGCGTTCGAGTCGTCGATGGCGCCGACGACCGTGGCGGCCCGCTTGACGCCGGCGTCGGTCAGCGTCTCCTCGCGCCGGGCGTCGCCCTGGATCGCGAGGACGTCGTCGTCGACCGCGCGCCGGTACTCGGCGTCGTCCTGTTCGATCACGACGACCTCCCGGTCGCCCTCGCGCAGCGACCCGGCGACGGTCTTGCCGAACGTCCCGTAGCCGCAGATGATGATGTGCCCCTCCGCCTCGTCGATCGCGCGTTCGATCTGCATCTGTTTGAACTCCGATTTGATCTGCCCGCCGAAGGCCGCCGAAAAGACCGTCTCGCCGATCCACAGCCCGGTGACGACGAGCCCCGAGAGGACCACGACCGCATAGCCCTTCACCAGCGTCTCGGGGCCCTCGTGCGCCTGAAAGTGCAACTCGATGCTCGTGGGATCCAGCAGCCAAAAGAGGGCGTCGACGACGCCGACGCCCCCGAGCGAACTGAATCCCGCGACTCCGACCCCGACCACGGCCGCGAACGCCGCGACTCCGACCCCGACCACGGCCGCGAACGCCGCGACCGGGCGCAGCAGGTGTCGCACCAGCGGCCGCCGCGCGACCGTCCGCAGCGAGTGGCTCACCGCCGTTCGACCCCCCGCGGCGCCGATCCGCACGTTCGAAATACAGCAACAATTTCGGCAAATTCCATCTGTATATTCCCGTTTACTACGACTAGAGTTCGAATACGTTTGATTATATGGCTTTCTATGACACTATTAACCATTGTATCAGGTGGGCTCGAATCCCCGGAGCATTTACCGCTCGGCGGCGCACGGCCTCGCGTGGGACTGTACGATCGGTACCTCGCCCTCCGCTACCGGCTCCACGACGCCGACCCGCCGGCGCACGTCGCGGTCGTAATCACCGAGCGCGACCTCCTGGAGCAGGGCGCCTACGACACGCTCGCGGACTTCTTCGAGTGGGCCTTCGAGTACGGCGCCCGCCGCGTGACGGTCTCTGTCAGCGTCCTCGACGAGGCCGTCGTGCCGACGCTCGAACGCGAACTCCGGAACGTGGAAGCGCCGCGGCCGGTCGACGTCCGCGCCCCCGGCGACACCGAGCGCGCCGACGCCCCGATCCGGATCAGCATCGGCCTCGGCGGCAAGCGGGAGTTCGCCGCGGCCGTCAGGCAGATCGCCGAGGCGGTCGACGCCGGCGACCTGGCCCCCGACGACGTCGACGCCGACCGCATCGAAGAGCGGCTCGTCTTCGACGACGAGCCCGATCTGCTGATCAAGACCGGCGCCGAGCGGCTCTCGGACTTCCTGATCTGGCAGTCGGTCTACTCGGAGCTGTACTTCACGGACGTCAACTGGCGGGACTTCCGCCGCCGCGACTACCTCCGGGCGCTCCTGGACTACCAGGACCGACAGCGGCGGTTCGGCCGCTAACGCTGTTCGATCGAGGCGACCGTGGCGGTTGTCGGCCTCCCGAAGACCGCCGGACGGTCCGAAATCAGTCGGCCCGCTCGACGGACGGCGCGTCGGTGCCGTGCTGGCGCTCCAGTTCGGCCGAGACCTCCTGGGCCCCCGCGGACGGCAGTTGCGCGCGGAGCCGTCCGGCGACGGTTTTCGCGTCGGCGAGTTCGGTCTCCGCGACCGCGCGCAAAAGCGCGACAGCCCGCTCGGTCCGGGACTGGCGCCAGGACTCGGCGCGGGACTCGTAGGTCCGGAGCCCGCGCATGAAGTCGATCTTCGAGAACTCCGGCCAGTAGGGCGCACAGAAGTAGACGGCGGCCTCGTTGCCGTTGGCGTGCCACGGCAGGAAGTTCGAGGTCCGCTCGTCGCCGCCGGTCCGGATGATCAGGTCCACGGCGCGGGTGGTGTGGCGCGCCAGCCGGTCCTCGACGGCGTCGGTGTCGACGTCGTCGGGATCGAGTTCGCCCGCGTCCACCTCCCGCGCGATCTCCCGTGCGGCGCCCAGGAGCTCGGAGCGACCGCCGTACGCGAGGGCGATGTTGAGCCGAAGCGCGTCGTACTCGGCGGTCCGGGACTCGGCGTACTCGACGGCCTCCCGGACGCGGTCGGGGAGCCGCTCCACGTCGCCGATCGCGCCGATCCGGACGCCGTTCTCGTGGACGCGGTCGGCGTCGGCGAACTCGTAGAGCTTCGATTCGAGGAGGTCGAAGAGCGGTTCGAGCTCCTCGTCGGGGCGGTTGAAGTTCTCCGTCGAGAAGGCATACAGCGTCAGCTCTTCGATCCCCAGTTCGTCGCACCACTCCAGCACCTGCTCTGTCGTCTGTGCGCCCTCGCGGTGGCCCTCGGGCGCGTCGTCGCCCTGTTTGCGGGCGTAGCGTCGGTTTCCGTCCTGGATGATCGCGACGTGGGTCGGGGCCGAATCGAGCTGCCGCCGGAGCATCCGCTCGTAGGCGTCCCCGAACCGTCGTCGAATCCGATTCGCCATACGCGAGTTCACGCTACTGACATCCAGTCCGGCATCGGGTATGTGTCTTTTCGTTGGCTCGTGTCGAATCCCGCGGTGTCGGCTCGCGGATGCGACACGGTTTTGCCGCATCCCGAAGAAGCGCGGGTATGATCGGGAGACAGTTCCTCCGCGAGAACCCCGAGGCGGTTCGCGCGGCCTTGGAGCACAAAGGCGTCGAGGACGTCGATCTCGACCGCGTCCTCGCCGTCGACGAGGAGTGGCGGGAGCTCAAACAGCGCGGCGACGACCTCCGACACGAGCGCAACGAGATCTCCTCGAAGATCGGCGACCTGAAGGCCGAGGGCAAAGACGAGGAGGCCCAGGAAGCCATCGAGCGGTCCCAGGAGCTCAAAGCGGAGCTCGAAGACGTCGAGTCACGCGCCGACGAACTGGAGGCCGAACTGGAGGCCGCGCTCTTGGAGATCCCGCAGATCCCCGCCGACGAGGTCCCGATCGGCGCGGACGAGTCGGAGAACGTCGAGCGCCGCCGGGAGGGGTTCGACAATCTGCGGACCCTGCCCGACGAGGTCGTCCCCCACTACGACCTCGGCGAGGACCTCGACATCCTGGACTTCCAGCGCGGCGCGAAGGTGACCGGCGGCGGCTTCTACTTCACGAAGGGCGACGGCGCGCGCCTCGAACACGCCCTGGTCCAGTTTATGCTGGACCTCCACCGCGAGCAGGGCTACGTCGACGTCTTCCCGCCGATCCCGGTGAACTCCCGATCGATGGTCGGCACCGGGCAGTTCCCGAAGTTCACCGAGGACGCCTACCGCCTCGGCGGCGCCAACGACGAGCCCTGGGACGACGACGACCTGTGGCTCTGCCCGACCGCGGAGGTCCCGGTGACGAATATGTACCGCGACGAGATCCTGCTGGACGACGATCTCCCGCTCAAGCTCCAGGCGTACACGCCGAACTTCCGGCGCGAGGCGGGCGAACACGGCACCGAGACCCGCGGGATCGTCCGCGTCCACCAGTTCAACAAGGTCGAGATGGTGAACTTCGTCCGGCCGGACGAGAGCGAAGACCGCTTCGAGGGGCTCGTCGACGAGGCCGAGGAGGTGCTCCGGCGGCTCGACCTCCCGTACCGGATCCTCGAGATGTGTACGGGCGACCTCGGCTTCACCCAGCGCAAGAAGTACGACATCGAGGTGTGGGCGCCGGCCGACGATATGGAGGGCGGCCCCGAGGAGGGCGGCCGCTGGCTCGAAGTCTCGTCGGTCTCGAACTTCGGCGCGTTCCAGGCGCGGCGCGCGGGCCTGCGGTACCGCCCCGAACGGCACGAGTCCGCCGAGTACCTCCACACCCTGAACGGCTCGGGACTCGCCATCCCGCGGGTGATGGTCGCGATCCTGGAGTACTACCAGAACGACGACGGCACCGTGACCGTGCCCGAGGCGCTCCGGCCGTATATGGGCGGCACCGAGGTCATCGAGGGCCACGAGCCGGTCGGCGAGGCCGCGGTCGGCGCCGGTGACCGGGACTGACGGGGCTGAGCCCCTGTAACGACCGATTAAACGCGATATTCGGGCTAATTCGGCGAAAACCGGAGCGACGGTCATCCCCCTTCTTATCGGTACGGACAGTCCACTGACGTATGGCAGAACGGACGGACCATCTCGCAGGCGGCGGCTCCTGGCAGTGGAAGACCGTCGCTCACCACGACTTCGACGGCCCGGACGAACTCGATGCGACGATCCTCTCTGCGCTCGACAGCGAGGAGTCGCTGGACGGGCGGCCGCTGTACACCGACGTCGACACCGAGCCCGCAGAGCGGTTCCTCTCTTCCGTGCGAAACGACGACGCCAGCGTCGTCTTCTCCGTGTCGAACAGGACGGTGCGCGTGTCGGCCGACGGCACCGTCGAGATCAGAACCGCCCGAGCGGGTATGCACTCCTGAGTAGCGAGTACTCTCGTCTCTTACCGCCGAACGCCACCCAGGTGACGGCGTTCGCGGTAAACAGTGAGAGTAATCACTGTCACAGCCGCGTTCCGGGCGGACGCGAGTGAGGAAGGCTTTTCGCGCTTCCGGCGCCTACGACGACTGTGACCGCCGATCCCGACACCGCCGCGGACGAACGCATCGCCGCCGACTCCGACGGGTCCGCGGCGGGGTTCAGCGGCTCGCTGCACGTCCGCTACGAGGGCGACGACGATCCCGAGAAGTGTACGGCGCGAAACCTCGCCCGCTTTGACCTCGTCGAACTCCACCGATCGGACCGGGCGACCCCCTACGGCGTCGTGCTCAATCCCCACGCCGAGCGGGCGCTCTCGCCCGCGGACGCCGACACGGACGCGGGAGCGGGGGCGCTCGTCGCGCTCGACTGCTCGTGGGAGTCCGCGGGCGAGGCGCGCTTTTCGCTCCCGGGCGAGCACCGCGCGCTGCCGTATCTCGTGGCGGCGAACCCCGTCAACTTCGGGCGGCCGATGCGGCTGACGACCGTCGAGGCGCTCGCCGCCGCGCTCGCCATCTTCGGGCGTCGCGACCGCGCGGAGGGACTGCTCTCGAAGTTCTCCTGGGGCCACACCTTCCTGGAACTGAACGACGAGCCGCTCCGCCGGTACGCCGACTGCGCGGACTCGGGGGCGGTCGTCGCCGTCCAGCAGGAGTACCTCGACCGCGGCGAGGACGGCTGACCGCTCGGGCGCGGCTGTCCGGCTGTCGGCTCAGTCGGCGACGAACCCGCCGATCGCGCCGCCGATGGCGCTGTCGAGCGCGAACAGAACCGTGACGACGATGCCGACGAGGAACGCGCCGGCCCCGCCGAGCAGTCCGCCGAGCGGGCCGCCAGCCAGCCCGATCAGGCCGCCGATCAGCCCGATCAGGACGGAGACGACGATCCCCGAGATCGACCCCGCGAGCAGGCCGTTCCACGCGCCGTTGCCGATCCCGCCGCCGGCGAGATAGCCCGCGGCGACGCCGCCGAGGAACCCGGCGCCGAGCTGTCCGATCGGCGGGATGGCGATCCCGGCGATCGATCCGACGATCATCACCACGAACCCGATCCCCACCGCGCGCCAGTCCGTCTCCATACCGCCGCCGACGGGCCGCGGGACTAAAACGGTCCGGGCCGACGCCTCCCGAATCGGCGATCCCGCGCGTGGCGGCCGAACGGACGCGCTTTTACCCCTCGGCCGAGTACGGGGTGGTAATGATTTTCGAGTCCCTTCCGACGACGCCCCGGTCGGAGGAGCTTCTTGACAAGGCGTTCTCGCGGGCGGCGCGCGCGGGGCGAGCGAAGTCCGGGCTGGAGGCCCAGCAGTCGATGCTGCAGACGGCCTCGTCGATCCTCTCGGACAACCTCGAAAACGTCGTGACGCAGTGGCCCGACTTCGGTACCGTCGACCCCTTCTACTACGAACTCGCGGACGCCATCGTCGACGTCGACGAACTGCGACAGAGCCTCTCGGAGGTGACCTGGGCGAGCCGACAGATCAGCGAACTCCGACGCGAGTACCAGCCCAAGCTCCGGAACACGGACGCCGAGACGGCCCGGAAGCACCGCAAGCAGGCGTTCGCGCGGATGGCCGACGTCGTCGAGGAGGTCGCCGAGGACCTCCAGCGCATCGGCGAGGCCCGCGACTCGCTGAAGACGCTGCCCGACATCCGGCCGGACGAGCCCGCGATCGTCGTCGCCGGCTACCCGAACGTCGGCAAGTCCTCGTTCGTCAATCAGGTGACGCGGGCGCACAACGAGATCGCCCGCTACCCGTTCACGACCAAGAGCGTCCACGTGGGGCACTTCGAGCGCGACCGCATCCGGTACCAGATCATCGACACGCCGGGGCTGCTCGACCGCCCCGAGGAGGACCGAAACGACATCGAGCGCCAGGCCGTGAGCGCGCTCGAACACCTCGCGGACGCGGTGCTTTTCGTCGTCGACGCCAGCGAGGCCTGCGGCTATCCGCTCTCGGCCCAACTGGAGCTGCGCGACGCGGTCGCGACGCGCTTCCGGGAGCGGGACGTGCCCGTCCTCACGATCAACAACAAGAGCGACCGCTCGACGGACATCGACGCCGACTACCAGATGAGCGTCGAGGGCGGCGACGGGGTGGACGAGGTCCTCGACGCCGCGGTCGAAGCCGTCGCCTGGGAGCCGGACATCCCGCCGTCGCGACAGGAGTAGCGGGCGCCGCGGAAAACGCTTTTTCGACGGCTCACGCCGCGGTGTAGGTGACGTCGACCCGCGCGGTCACCGTCACGGGACCGGCGTCGAACTGCGTCCCCGCCCCGCCGGCGTCGGCCGCGACTCGGCTCTCGTAGATCGGGCCGTAGTCGCTGCCAACGGAGACGGACTGGACCCCCGTCACCGACAGCCCGGCCGCGCCGGCGACGACGTCGGCGTCGGCTCTGGCGTCCGCCATCGCGCGCTCCAGCGCCTGTGCGCGGAGTTCGGCGCGGGCCTCGTCGCTCAGCGTGAACGACACGCCGTACACCTCGCTGGCGCCGTTGCCGACGGCGGTGTCGACGACGCGCCCGGCCTCGGCGGGCGCGGTCTCGATCCGGTAGGCGTGGACCGCCTCGTAGCCGGCGACCTCGCCGCCGCTCCGCCCGTCGAGCGACTCGTACCGGGGCGAGAGCCTGTAGGAGACCGTCCGCACGGCCTGGTCCGCGATTCCGAGTTCGCGGAGCGCCTCGCGCAACTGCGCCGCGTCCGCGGCGACCGAGTCCCGGGCTGCTTCGGCGGTCTCGGCGTGGGCGCTGACGGCGATCGTCACGATCGCGCGGTCGGCGTCGGCCGACGCCTCGCCGGTCCCGGCGGTCGAGATCGTGCGATCCCCGCTCGCGTCAGTCGCGGCTGTTGCAGTTCCGTTGTCGGCCTGGAGCGGTGCGGCACAGCCCGCGAACAGTACCAGTGCTGCGACGGCGATCGTGACGAGCCCAAATCGGCGATTCATACCGCTCTAACGACGGCTCAGGTATTGAACGCGCGCTTAGCGCAAAGGCAGATTTGCGTCTTCGCCTCGGACCCGCGCCTACGCGGCGGCGTCGACGCCGACGTACCGGACCTGGACGCTGACGTCCGCGTGGCCGAACGGTCCGATGGGGTCCGGCGCGAGCGTCGCCACTCGGTCGCGGATGGCGCTCGCGGCCGTTGGCGGGGTGGCCCCGGGCGGGTATCCAACGGTGACGACGATCCGCTGCGGCGTCTGGAGCGGGAATCCCTCGTAGACGACTTCCATATCCAACAGCGTCGCCTCCGGCGGCAGTTCGGCCTCGATCGCGGCCGTCGCCTCCTCCTCGAAGTCTGCGGTCCGGTAGGCGCTGTAGGTGAACGCGCCGAGCAGCCCCGTCAGAAGGAGCAGCACCGCTCCGAGGGCGGCGATCCGCTTGAGCGTCGCCGCGCGCGCCTCCTCCTCGCGGAACCACAGCTTCGGCCGGTAGCCCAGCCGCCAGAGGACGACGAGCGCGACGAGGTTGATCGCGAGGATGTTCACGAGGACGAGCACCGCCGAGCCGACGACGGTCTGCGGCGCGCCCCAGGCGATGCCGATCCCCACGACCGCGGTCGGCGGCACCAGGGCCGCGGCGATCATCACCCCGACGAGCGCCGAGGAGACGCCCGAGGACAGCGAGACCGCGCCGGCGGCCCCCGCGCCGAGCGCGATCACGAGCGAGAGGACGTCGGGCGCGAGCCGCTCTCGGACCTCGCCGATCGCGAAGACCTCCTCGGCGGTGAGCGGGACGACGTTCGTCATCCGGAGCAGGAACGCGAAGACGGCGGCGGCGCCGATCGCCAGGGCGCCGCCGAGCGCCTGGAGCTTGACCCCGCGGAGCACCAGCTCGCTGTCGTCGACGACGGTGCCGACGCTCGTGGCCATCGCCGGGCCGATGAGCGGCGCGATGACCATCGAGCCGACGACGACCGCGGGCGAGTCCAGCAGGAGTCCCGCGGTCGCGACGACGGCGCTCACGGCCGTCATCAGGACGTACGGCCGGACCGTCGGAGCCATCTCGTCGGCGCGGGCGACGAGCTCCTCGCGGGCGATCCGGTCGCCGTTGCCGGTCTCTTCCTCGTCGCTCTCGTAGCGCTCCTCTAGGGCCTCGAACTGTTCGGAGACGACGGTCTCGGCCTGCACGACGACGGTGTAGGCGTCCCGTTCGATCCCGACGCCCCGCAGGCGGTCGAGGACCGGCTCGACGGCGGCCGTCGGGAGCGGAAACGTAACCACGGCGGTGTAGTCGCGGCCGCTGGTCTCGTCGGAGACGGCGTAGTCGACCTCCTCGTCGTCGAGGACGTCGAGGACCGCCTCGCGCTTTCCGGTCGGGACCATCACCTGTACGAGTCGCACGTCGGTCGCTCACGCCGACGCGACAAGAATCCGGCGGGTCCGCGGGTGGCGGCGCGGCCACTCCGCTCGGACGGTTGCGAACAGCCGACACCCGCCCTCGCCCGCGCCGCTGTGCCGGACACCCGCTGTTCGGCGCGGGGCTGGTGCTACGTCACGGCGACCCTGGCCTCGGTTTCGGTGATAAACCCTCGCCGCCCAAGCACTCATACTCCCGCGGGCCGCACTAGCGCGCCGATGCGACGCGTCTCGGTGTCGAATCTGCTCACGCCGTTCGAGAACGGCCTGCGGCCGGTGGTGGCCCAGCACCGCGCGCTGTCGGCGCCGATCACGGACCTCCTCGTCGTGGCCGTCTGTGCGGTGTACGCCCTCCAGGCGTTCCAGACCGTCCTGTGGGACGCGCCGTCGGTCTTCGCGACGACGAACTACGTCTACCTCCGGGCACCGTGGCTCGCGTGGCCGCTGTCGCCGCTCCTGCACGGCGGCCTCACCCACGTCGTGCCGAACGCGCTCACGCTCTTTGCCTTCGGGCGGGTCGCGGAAGCGACGCTCGCGACGCGGCGGTTCGCCGTCCTCGCCGCGGTCTCGGCCGCCGGCTCGATCGCCGCGCTGGCGGGCTGGAGCCTGCTCTTCGGCTCCGATCCCACCATCGCCGTCTACGGGATCAGCGGCGTCGTCTTCGCGTCCGGCGGCTTCGCGGTCGCGTACTTTCCGCGCCGCCGCCGCGTGAGCGACCTCGAACTCCTCGCGACGCTGTTCGGCGCGTGTGCGGTCGCGCTCGTCGCCGCCGAGCTCCTCGCGGCGGCGCTTCTCGGCACTCCCGGCGTCGCGAACGTCGGCCACGCCGCGGGCGTCCTCGTCGGCGTCGCGGTGGCCGCGCGAACGCCGGTTCGAGGGCGCGCCGAGACCGACCGACGGGTAGAGGGCCCGGCGCCGTAGAATCAGTACATTCAATTCGCTACCGTCGCTGAGCGTCGGTAGTGAGGATCAAGCGCGCCTTCCTCCTGTCGGTCCTGCTGGTCGCGGTCGTGCTCGCGGGGGCCGTCTTCGTCGGCTTCCAGGAGTACAAGGGGACGCTCTACGCCCAGGAGCAGACGGAGGTCGAACGGTCGGCCGAGTTCGTCGGCTCGTCGCTCGACCGGCAGCTCGCCGCCCTGGAGCGGACGGTCGCGGTCGCGGCCGACAACCCCGACCTGGCGCGGCACGGGTCCGCGGCCCAGCGCCGGGCGCTGGCGCGCTTTCGGAACCGCTCGGACTTCTCGGGCGCCTCGGTCATCGCCGCCAACGGCACGATGACGAACATCGTCTCGGACGTCTCCCCCGAGACGCGCCGCGAACTGATCGGCTCGGACTTCGGCGACCGGACGTACTTCCGGCGCGCGCTCGCCGGCGAGACGTACATCAGCGACCCCGTGGAGGCGGACTCGGGCAACTACATCATCACGGTCAGCACGCCGATCACCCGCGACGGCCGCGTCGTCGGCACGCTGAACGCCGCCTTCCACCTCTCGGAGCACGCCTTCTTCTCGTCGTTCGCGTCGACGCTGGACGACGGACAGCAGCTGACGATGTACGCACAGCGGGGGGAGGCGATCTACACTTCCAGCCCGATCGAGACGGTCGGATTCGCCCACAACGTCACGGTCTCACAGACGGGCTGGACCGTCAGCGTCCGCGAGAACCGGGCCGACGTCGAGTCGACGATCCGGACGGTGACGGTCCTCCAGGCCGCCTCGATCGTGGCGGTGCTCGCGGTCCTGTTCGGATTCGGGCTGTGGATCTACCGCTCGAACATCCAGCAGATCGAGCGCCTCCTCGCGGGGTTCGAGGCGCTGGAAGCCGAGCGCTACGGCTCCGAGATCAGCCTCGACGACGCCGAGGAGTGGCAGCAGATCGAGCGCAGTTTCAACCGCGTCAGCCGGGCGATCGAGCAGTCCCGCGCCGAGAGTCGGGCGCGCGAGCGGGCGCTCAGACGCGAACGCGACCGCTTCGAGGCGCTGTTCGAGGGCGTCCCCGAGCCGATCGTCAGCGTCGAGCTCACTGACGACGGGACGTACCTCCGGGACGTCAACGCGGCCTTCGAGGAGACCTTCGGCTACGACGCCGAAGCGGTGATCGGACGGGACGTCAACGACCTGATCGTCCCCGACGACGACGAGATCGGCGCCGAGGCCGCGCGGATCGACGAGCGGGCCGCAGAGGGCGAACAGCTCACCCGGGAGGTCCGCCGACGGACGGAAGACGGCGTCCGCGACTTCCTCTTCCGGTCGGCACCCATCAACCCCGAGGGCAGCGTCTCGCGCCAGTTCGGCGTCTACATCGACATCACCGACCGCAAGGAGTACGAAAAGCGCCTCCGCAAGCAGCGGGACAACCTCGACGTCCTGAATCAGGTGGTCCGCCACGACATCCGCAACGACCTCCAGCTCGTGACCGCCTACGCCGATTTCCTGGCGGAGTCCTTCCCCGATGCGGATGCGGACGCGGACGCGGAGATGGACGAGACGACCCGGCAGAACCGCCAGTACCTGGAGAAGATCCGCGAGAGCGCGAGCCACGCGGTCGAGCTCACAGAGACCGCCCGGAACATCGCCGACCTGCTCTTGACCGACGCTGACGAGCCGCGACCGGTGGCCCTCCGGACCGTCCTCTCCGGGGAGATCGAGAAACTGCGCTCGGCGACGACCGACGCCGCGGTCTCCGTCGAGGGGTCGCTCCCCGACGTCTCGGTGCGCGGCGACGACCTCCTCAGTTCGGTGTTCGGGAACCTCCTCTCGAACGCGGTCCAGCACAACGACGAGGACGTCGCCGAGGTGGTCGTCTCCGCGACCGTCGACGACGGGGACGCGGTCGCCCGGGTCCGCATCGCCGACAACGGGCCGGGCGTCCCCGATTCCCGAAAGGAAGCCATCTTCGGGAAGGGGGAAAAGGGGCTCGAAAGCAGCGGGACCGGCCTCGGGCTCTACCTCGTCCAGTCGCTCGTCGACGCCTACGGCGGCGCGGTCTGGGTCGAGGACAACGAGCCCGAGGGCGCGGTGTTCGTCGTCGAACTCCCGCTCGCGGAGTGAGTCGGGGCGTCGCCGGCCGCTGGTGTCGGCGCCGCGGCGCCCGACGCGAGGAGTAGAATTATGATGGATCGTCTCGTTCGTGGGAACGATGGAAGACGAAGAGTACGAGGAGCTCACTTCGTCGCTGACGCCCCACGAGTCGGCCGGCGGGGTGACGACGTACCGGAACACCGTGGCCATCGCCTGTCCCGCCTGCGGCGAGCCGTTCGACGACCTGGTCATCTGCGAGGACGAGTACAACAGCCTCGAACTCAGTATGCTCTTGGACCTCTGTGTGACCACCCACGAGGACGAGGTCCTCCTCTTCACCCACAAACACTGAGTCGACCGGCAGTCACCGCCGCCCGGCGGTGAGGGGGCCGCCGACGCGCCCGCTCACTCGTCCCGCAGGTCGATCCGCTCGGGCGGGAGGCCTTCCTCGTTGACGACGGCGCCGTCCTCGTCGACGGTGACGATCCCGCGGTTGTTGACCGCGTGGGGGTCGAGCCCGACCTCCTCCAGGAACTGCTTGTAGAGCCGCTCGGCCGTCTCGCCGTCCTTCTGGCGCTCGGAGGCGCGGTCGCACAGCTCCACGAGGTCCTCGGGGACGTCGTTCTCGTGGACGATCCAGTGGTTGATGAGGTCCGAGAGCCGCCGGATCGGCGAGGTGAAGTGCCCGTAGATGTCGAAGTTCAGGGCGTAGTGTCCGCCGAAGGGGTCGTTCATGTACTTCGCGCGGGGCATCACCTTCAGCACGGCGCGCTGGATCTTGTTCAGCGCCCGCTTTTCGGAGTTCTCCAAGGCGTCGTTGACGGCCTTCCGCGGGTCGTCCCAGTTGGCGCCGGAGATGTTCACGCCGTCGAGGTCGTTGATCTCTCTGAGCGCGTCGTCCCACTGATCGGGGGTCGGCTGCGGGTGGACGCGGTACATCGCCTCCACGCCGCGGTTCCACATCAGCTCGTGGGTGACGGCCTTGTTGGCCTTCAGCATGCACTCCTCGATGATCGTGTGGGCGCGGTCGCGGCTCGGATTCAACACGAGCGAGCCGTCCTCCTTGCGCTGTTCGTGGAGCTGGTCGGCGAGCTCGTAGACCAGGGCGTTCTCCTCGTGGAGCGGCGCCTCGGGGTCGTCGAGGCGGCGCTCGCACTGCGTGTAGGTCAGCCGCTCGTCGGAGTGGACGACCGACTTGTAGATGTCCACGTTCTCGAAGGAGAGCGTCTCCTTGTCGATCTCCATCTCGACCGTGTGCGCGAGGCGGTCCTCCTCGGGGACGAGCGAACAGACCGTCTCTGCGAGCACCGGCGGGAGCATATGGATCGTGTAGCCGGGCAGATAGACGGTGTTGCCGCGCTCGACGGCCTCGGCCCACATCTCCGAGCCCGGGTGGACGTAGTGGGTGACGTCGGCGATGTGGACCCACAGCGTGTAGGTCTCCTCGCCCTCCTCGATGCTGAGTGCGTCGTCGAAGTCCTGGGCGTCGACGGGGTCGGTCGTCCAGGTCGTGAGGTCGCGGAGGTCCGCCCGCTCGTCGATCTCGTCTTCGATCTCCGCTTGGATGCCCTCGGTCCGCGCGCGCGCCTCCGAGCGAACCTCGGACGGGAACCGGTCCCGGATCTCGAACTCCTCGAAGAGCTCCTCGCGCTTTTCCTCCAACTGCCGGGCGACCTCGATAGAGACCTCGACGGGGCCTTGCCCCTCGGCCGTCCCGGCCTGCGACTGCGCGTCGTTCGACATAGCGGCCCCTACTCGGGAGAGGTAGTTAGGGGTGTCGCACGGTACGACGGACCGAGGCCGTCGGCGCCCCGCTCGCGCCCGAAACGGTAGCGGTTTAGCCGTCCCGCTTCGACTTCCCGCCGTGTCCCGCGCTTCGCTCCCGCCAGAGGTCGCCCGCGGCCTCCGCGACGCCGGTCCCGTCCTGATCGGATTCGTCCCGTTCGGGCTGGTGGCCGGCGCCGCGGGCGTCGACGCCGGCCTCACGCCCCTCCAGACGATTGGCCTCTCGGTCGTCGTCTTCGCCGGCGCGTCCCAACTGGCCGCGATCGACCTGTTCGGACGGAACGCCGAGTTGCTGGTGGTCGTCCTCACCGGCGTCGTGATCAATCTCCGGATGCTGATGTACTCGGCGTCGATCGCGCCGCGCTTCCGGCCGCTCCGGGCGTGGTGGAAGACCGCCTGCGCGTACGTCCTGACCGACCAGGCCTACGCGCTCTCTATCGCCCGGTACAGCGACGAGGACCTCTCCCCCTCGGAGCGGCGCAACTACTACCTCACGGTGGCGGTGTCGCTGTGGCTCCTCTGGCAGGTCTGTACGATCCTCGGAATCGTCGTCGGCGCGCGCGTCCCCGACTCGTGGGGCCTGGAGTTCGCGGTCCCGCTCGTCTTCCTGGGTCTCTTGGTCCCGACTGTCACCTCCCCGCCGAAGGCCGTCGCGGCGATCGTCGGCGGGACGGTCGCGCTCGCGGGGAGCGTCTTCGCCGCGCCGTTCAACCTCGGCCTCATCGCCGGAGGCGTCGTCGGCGTCGTCGCCGGCGTCGCCACCGACGCGGTCCTGGGATCGGCCGACGACGAGGCGGATTCGGAGCCGGGAGGTGGGCACTGATGCCCGCCGAGTACGGTCCGCTCGCGGTCTGGGGCGCGATCGTCGCGCTGGGCGTCTGTACCTTCGCGATCCGGGGGTCGTTCATCTACCTGTTCGGCCGGATCGACGACGTCCCCGACCGCCTCGTCCACGCGCTCCGGTTCGTGCCGCCCGCCGTGCTCGCGGCGCTGGCGGTCCCGGCGATCGTCGCGCCCGGGGGGACGGTCGCGCTCGTCGGCAACGAGCGCCTCCTCGCCGGGATCGTCGCGGCCGCGGCCACCTGGTACGTCGAGGACGTCTTCGCGACCATCGTCGCCGGGATGGCGACGCTGTGGCTGCTGCGGTTCGTCGTCTAATCACGGCATTGGCGATCCGATCCGATACGACACCGCCGCGTCGTAAACGGCGCGTCCGTTCTGCGCCGTTCAACGCCGAACAACGGGCCGGCGCCGAAGGACTGTAGATTTAATTCCACCCGGCGCGTCTCGCCGGTATGTCGTGGCGGGAGGCCGAGGCGGCGTTTGATGACGACGCCCTCGGCGAGGAGACGCTGGGCCGGATGTTCGAAGAAAGCGCCGAGCGGCACGCGGCGTCGGGCGCACAGCGGTACAAGGGCGGAATCTACGACCGATCGCTCGTCTCCAGCGGCGCCGTCGCGGCGGCGCCGGACGGCGAGTTCGCCGAACTGACCTACGCCGAGATGCGCGAGATCGTCCGCGCGCTCGCCGCGGGCTTCCGGTCGCTCGGGGTCGGCGCCAGCGACCGCGTCGGCGTCCTCTCGGACACGCGGATGGAGTGGGCCCAGACCGACTTCGCGCTGCTCGCGGCCGGCGCCGTCGTCACCACCGTCTACACCTCCTCCTCGGAGTCCCAGGTCGAGTACCTCCTCTCGGACCCCGACGCCGCCGGCGTCGTCGTCGAGAACGCCGAGCTGCTCTCGCGCGTCCTCGCGGTCGAGGAGGATCTCGATCTCTCCTTCGTCGTCGTCGTCGACGACCTCCCCGACGGGAGCGGGATGGCCGGCGCGGTCCGCGACCGCGACGACGTCCTCTCGCTCGGCGAGGTGTACGAACGCGGAGCCGAGACCTTCGATTCCGACGCCTACGAGTCGTGGCTCGATGCCCGCGGTCCCGACGACCTCGCGTCGCTGATCTACACCTCGGGCACGACTGGCCAGCCGAAGGGCGTCGAACTCACACACCGCAATTTCCGCGCGAACGTGAATCAGTGCTACCGGCGGTTCGGTCCGCGGCCGGACCGTCCGACGCCCTCGGTGTCGGCGGCCTCGACGACGCTTTCGTTCCTGCCGCTGGCGCACGTCTTCGAGCGGCTCGCGGGCCACTTCCTGATGTTCGCCGCCGGCGCGACCGTCGCCTACGCCGAGAGCCCGGACACGCTTCGGGAGGACTTCCAGTTGGTCCGGCCGACCGTGGGCACGAGCGTCCCGCGCGTCTACGAGAAGCTCTACGACGCGATCCGGTCGCAGGCGTCGTCGTCGCCGCTCCGTCGCCGCATCTTCGAGTGGGCGGTCGACGTCGGGACGGCACACCAAGCGGCGGACGACCCCGGCGCGCTGCTCTCGCTGAAACACGACCTCGCGGACCGGCTCGTGTTCTCGCAGGTGCGCGAGGCCCTCGGCGGGCGCGTCGAGTTCTTCATCAGCGGCGGCGGGAGCCTCTCGCCGGAGCTCTGCCGGCTGTACCACGCGATGGACCTCCCGATCTTGGAGGGCTACGGCCTCACCGAGACCGCCCCCGTGGTCTCGGTCAATCCGCCCGAGGCGCCGAAGGTGGGCACGATCGGCCCGCCGCTCCAGGACATCGAGGTCGATCTCGACGCGAGCCTCGTCCCCGAGGAGACCGGCGCGGCCGGCGGCGACGTGGGCGAACTGCTCGTCCGCGGGCCGAACGTCTCCTCGGGCTACTGGAACCGCCCCGACGACACCGAGCGCGCGTTCACCGACGACGGGTGGTTCCGCACCGGCGACATCGTCGAACTGCGTCCGGACGGCTACCTCGCCTTCCGCGAGCGAGCGAAGCAGCTCATCGTCCTCTCGACGGGCAAGAACGTCGCGCCCGGCCCGATCGAGGACGCCTTCGCCGCCAGTCCCGTCGTCGAGCAGTGCTTCGTCCTCGGCGACGGCCGGAAGTTCGTCTCCGCGCTGATCGTCCCGAACTTCGCGGGGCTCCGCGAGTGGGCCGACGGCGCGGGCGTCGACCTCCCCGAGGACCCGGAGGCCGTCGTCCGCGATGACCGCGTCCGCGAGCGCATCGAGCGGGAGGTCGACGGCGTCAACGAGGGCCTCGAATCCCACGAGCGGATCAAGCGCTTCCGGCTCGTCGCCGAGGAGTTCTCCGCCGAGAGCGACACGCTGACGCCGACGATGAAGAAGAAGCGCCGCAACATCCTCGACCGATACGGCGACCAGATCGAGATGCTCTACGAGGACGACTGACCCGATAACCCCACATTTGTCCACGGATATCCGCTTTCGCTTAGCTATTCGTCAGCATCAGACGGGATAAAACCCTCCGGAATGTGTGGGTTTATACCGCTCTAGGATCCATCCCGAGATAATGGAGGGACCATAGTGGCGACTGGCGGCGGGGCGAACCTCATCCCCATCGTCGCGGCGATCATCGGGATCGGCGTGATCGCGCAGATCCTCTCGGACCGGTACCGGGTCCCGAGCGTCGTGTTCCTCATCGCCTCGGGGATCCTCCTCGGCCCGGAGGTCCTCGGCGTCGTCGGTCCGAACTCCTTCGGGAACGCGCTGTCGGCCATCGTCGGGCTCTCGGTCGCGATCATCGTCTTCGAGGGCGCCTTCCACCTGCGGATCGCGAAGCTTCGTGAGGCCCCGGCGGCGACGCTGAAGCTCATCACCGTCGGCGCCGCCATCGCGCTCCTCGGGACCGCCGCGGCCGTTCACGTCCTCCTCGGGGCGTCGTGGCCGCTGGCGTTCCTGATCGGCGCCCTGCTCGTCGCGACCGGGCCGACGGTCGTCACCCCGATCCTGGAGGTCGTCCCCGCGCGGGACCGCGTCGAGGCCGCCCTCGAAACCGAGGGGATCGTCAACGACGTGACGGCGGCGATCCTCGCGGTCGTCATCTTCGAGGCGATCGTCACGGACGTCACCGCGCCGACCGAACTCCTCCGGCTGTTCGCCGAGCGGCTCGGCATCGGCATCCTCGTCGGCGGCCTCGTGGCGGGCGTCCTCCTGTACGGGATCCGCTACGTCGATCTGTCGCCGGGGAACGCGCCGCAGAACGCCCGGCTGCTCGTCCTCGCGGGCGCGCTCGTCTCCTACGGCGCCGCCGACGCCATCGCGACGGAGGCCGGGATCGCGGCGGTCGCGACCGCCGGCATCCTGCTCGGCAACGCCGAGATCCCCTACGAGGAGGAGATCTCGGCGTTCAAAGGCGACGTGACGCTCGTCGTCCTCTCGTTCGTCTTCATCGCGCTCGCGGCGCTGTTGGAGTTCGACATCCTGCGGACGATCGGGCCCAGAGGCCTGCTCGTCACCGCAGTCGTCGCGCTCGTGCTCCGCCCGGCGCTCGTCTTCCTCTCTGCGTACGGCGACCGCTTCAGCACCGGCGAGAAGTGGTTTATGAGCCTCGTCGGCCCCCGCGGGATCATCCCCGCGTCGGTCGCGACGCTCTTCGCCATCGAACTCCGGAACGCGGGGTTCACCGAGGCGGCCGACACCCTCGTCGGGACGGTCTTTCTCGTCATCCTCGTCACGGTCGTCGTCGAAGGCGGATTCGCCCGTCAGATAGCCGAATACCTGGACATCATCCCAATGCGCGTACTCATCATCGGAGGCGGCACGGTGGGCCGGACGCTCGCCGAACGCCTCGAAGGCCGCGGAGAGAACGTAGTGCTCATCGAACAGGACCCCGAGACCGTCGAGACCGCCCGCAACGCCGGCTTCACCGTCCACCACGGCGACGGGACCGACACGGACGTCCTCCGGTCTGCGGGCGCCGAAAACGCCCGGATCGTCGTCGGCGCGACCGGCAACGACGACGTGAATCTGCTGGTCTCACAGCTCGCCAGCTCGAAGTTCGACCCCGAGACGATCCTCGCGCGGGTGAACAACCCCGACAACGCCGAGGCGTTCGAGGAGCTGGGCGTCCGGCCCATCTCGGCCACGCTCGCGACCGCCCAGGCGATGGACAACTACATCGAGCGCCCGTCGATGATGGACTGGATGAGCGAGATCGGCCGCTCTGGCGACGTCCAGGAGATCGACGTCACCTCCGAGGAGATCATCGGCCGGACGGTCCGCGAGATCGGCCCCGAACTCCCCGACGACTGCCTGATCACGCTCGTCCAGCGCGACGGCGTCACCCGCGTCCCCGACGCGGACTGCACGCTCGAAGAGGGCGACCGCATCACGATCATCGGCGGCAAGGAGGAGGTCCAGGAAGCGATCGAGTTCGTCCACCCCGACAAGTAGGACGACCGCCTACCGCAGGAACTCGATCGCTTGGCCCTGTCCGAAGCCGACACACAGCGTCGCCAGCCCGCGCTCTACGTCCCGCCGCTCCATCTCGTGGAGGAGCGTCACGGGCAGCCGCGCGCCCGAGGCGCCGAGCGGGTGTCCGATGGCGATGGCGCCGCCGTTGACGTTGTACCGCTCCTCGTCGATCCCGAGTTCCCGCCGAGCGTAGACGCACTGGCTCGCGAACGCCTCGTTCAGTTCGACGAGGCCGTAGTCGTCGATGTCGGTGCCGGCCCGCTCCAAGAGCGCCCGCGTGGCGGGAACGGGGCCGATCCCCATCACCGTCGGATCGACGCCCGCGACGGCGTTGGTCCCCACTTCGGCGAGGACGTCGAGGCCGCGCTCCTCGGCGAACGCCCGCGAGGTGACGAGCGTCGCGGCCGCGCCGTCTGTCATCTGCGAGGAGTTGCCCGCCGTGACGGTCCCGTCGCCGGTGAACGCCGGCGACAGGCCCGACAGCGCCTCCAGGGAGGTGTCCGGACGGATCCCCTCGTCTTCGCTCACCGTCTCGCCGTCGACCTCGAACGGGACGATCTCCGCGGCGAACTTCCCTGACTCGGTGGCCTCGGCGGCCCGCCGGTGCGAGCGGAGCGCGTACTCGTCTTGGGCCTCGCGGGAGACGTCGTACTCCTCGGCGACCTTCTCGGCGGTCATCCCCATCTGGAGCTGGAAGACGTTGTACCGCTCCGAGAGCTCCGGGTGGAGGTGCTGGTAGGAGTCGCCGTCCATCGGCACCCGCGACATCGATTCGACGCCGCCGGCGATGATGCACTCGCGGTTGCCCGCCGCGATCGCGTCCGCCGCGGAGGTGATCGCCTGCATCGAGGAGGCACACCAGCGGTTGATCGACGTCGCCGGGACCGACTCTCCGAGGTCGGAAAGTAGCGCGATCACGCGGGCGACGTTGTTGTCCTGTTCGCCCCGCTGCTGGGCGACGCCCCACATCAGGTCGTCGATGTCGTCGCTCTCCAGTCCGTGCTCGTCGAGGAGATGGTCGACGAGCGCCACAGAGAGGTCCTCGCTTCGGACGTCCGCGAAGACGCCGCCGGCCTTCCCGAACGGGGTTCGGCGCGCGGCGGCGATCACAGGTGTCGGCATACCACACCCTGGGCGGGCCGTGGGCATAAAGCTCACAGAACCCGAAGGTCCGGGCGCGGAGTTTTCGGGCCGCTTCGGTGTCGGGCCTTTTCGACGCGCTTATGCGGGTGACCCGGCAACGTCTTTGGGATGAGTAACCGGGCTCTCGAAGTTGTCGAGTTCCTCCTCACGGCACACCTCTACACCGACGACCGTGACCTCGACGAGAACGATCTCCCGCCCCGCTACCGCCGCGTCTTCTGGTCCGACCCCGATGCCGACGACGAAGACGACGACGCCGACGACCCCGACTCGGGCGTCGTCGGGATCGAGCGACCGCTCGTCGTCACCGAGAGCGTCGCCCGGAAGGCGACCGGCGTCGAACACCCCTGGGATGCAGTCTCGGATCTGCTGTTCACCCAGCGCGAGGACTTCTCCGGCCGGATCTCTCTGACGCAGCCGGAGATGGCGATCGAGTGGTTCCTCGACCGGGCCGATAGGGAACGGATAGAGACGAACCCGACGATCGCCGCGGCCGTCGAGGACCGCGACGACGTCGACGTGACCCACGCCGAGGCGCGCGAGCACACCCGCCCGATCCAGGCCGACCGGGTCTGGATCGACAGCCTGCTGGAGGAGTACTTCGACGAGGAGGAAGACGCCGAGATGCTGGACCTCGTCCAGGTCCGCGCCCCCGAGGAGATCGAGATGACCCTCGACGACCTCGTGCTGACGACCGATCAGGAGGGCGAGATCCAGAAGCTGATGCAGGCGATCGAACACCGCGAGTACCTCGCGGAGATCGGCCTGCGCGAGATCGGGAAGATCCTCTTCGTCGGGCCGCCCGGAACGGGCAAGACCACCGTCTCGCGGGCGCTCGCGCACGAACTCGGCCTCCCCTTCGTCGAGGTGAAGCTCTCGATGATCACGAGCCAGTACCTCGGCGAGACGGCGAAGAACGTCGAGAAGACCTTCGAGGTGGCGAAGCGGCTCTCGCCGTGCATCCTCTTCATCGACGAGTTCGACTCCGTGGCGAAGACGCGCCGCTCCGACGAGCACGCGGCGCTGAAGCGCGCGGTCAACACGCTGCTCAAGAGCATCGACGACATCTCGCTCATCCGCGACGAGGTTATCCTCATCGGCGCGACGAACCACCCCGACCAACTGGACTCGGCGGCGTGGCGGCGCTTCGACGAGATCGTGAACTTCCCCAAGCCCGACGAGCAGATGCGTGCGGACATCCTCCGGATCATCACAAAGCGGATGGACATCGCCGACTTCGACCCCGAGGAGGCGGCCGAACTGACCGAGGGGCTCACCGGCTCGGACCTCCGGATGGTCCTCCGGGAGGCCGTGTTGGAGGCGCTGACCGAAGAGCGGACGACGCTCACCCAAGACGACATCGTCGAAGCCGTCGAGGACTTCGAAGAGCGCGACAACCTCAAGAATATGGATATGATGTCCGACGGCGAACAGCTGGTCGCGGGCGACGGCGGCGGCTCCGACGGCCACTCGCACGATCACGATCACGCCCACGACCACTAAACCGCGGCGACGTTTCGCCGCTCAGTCTCCGGTATCGAGCACCTGCAATCCGAACGGTCCCACGGCGAGCAGCCCCCCGGCCGCGATCACGGGCGATGCGTACGCGGTCACGTGAACCGAGTCCGCCCGCCAGCGGAGTCGCTCCGGGCTGAGAATGCCCCCGGCGTCCCGGCGGAACGCCCGGACGCCGCTCCCCGCGACGACGACGCTGTCGTCTGTCACCACGGGGGCGGCGGTGCCCTCGCTCGGCACGTGCGCGTGCCAGTTCGACTCCCCCGACTCGGCGTCGAGTTCGTAGAGGTCACCCGCGACGACGTAGACGTCGTCGCCGTCGACTGCGGCCGCGGCGCGGCTGTGGAGGTCGCGACGCCACCGCTCCTCGCCGGCGCGGTCGACCGCGACCGTCTCCTGCCACCCCGTCTGTACGACGCCGCGGTCGTCGACGACCGACGCGGCGTACGGCGTGTCGACGGAGACCCGCCAGCGTTCCTCGCCGCTCTCGCGGTCGAGCCGGACGAGCGCGTCCCGGTCGGGGACGTAGACCCCGTCGTCCGCGACGGCGGGCGGGATCTGCGTCGCGGTCGAGTCGCCGAGGTTGTACTCGTCGTAGACGAGCGGCTCCAGCGACACTCGCCAGCGCTCGGTGCCGTCCGGGCCGAGCCGGACGCAGGCCGTCGCGCTCCGCGCGTAGACGTCGCCGTCGACGACCGTGACGCCGTAGGTGGCCCCGTCGCCGACGCGGTGGGTGTCGATGACGTCGCCGCCGTCGACCGAGAGCGCGACCACCGACGCCGCGTCCGCGCCGTCGCTCGGAGAACCGCCCTGTTCGCCGCCGCGCGTCGGCACGTACAGGCGCCCCCGGTCGGGATCGAGCGCGGGCGCCCC
This sequence comes from Halobellus sp. MBLA0158, assembly GCF_041477585.1. Taxonomy (NCBI): domain Archaea; kingdom Methanobacteriati; phylum Methanobacteriota; class Halobacteria; order Halobacteriales; family Haloferacaceae; genus Halobellus; species Halobellus rubicundus. Next base: position 108,730 of record NZ_JBGNYA010000001.1, on the reverse strand, counting down.
GAACGCCTCGCCGCCGAGCCGTCGGCTCCACCGCTCCCTCCCGTCGAATCCGATCGCGACGGCCTCCCGCTCCGCGGCGAAGTACACGATTTCGCCGTCGACGACCGGCGGCGCGTACGACCAGTCTGCGGGATACAGCGGCGCGTGCTCGGTGGGCTCGGGCGCGCCGCCGCTCACGCGATTTCCGTTCTCGGGGCCGTTGCCGTAGGCGTGCCAGTCGCCGGCGTGTAGGTCGGCGGGGTCGTCGCGGCCGGTCACGGCGTTGCAGCCGGCGAGGCCGCCGGCCGCGGCGGTACACGCGAGCGCGAGGAGCCGACGCCGCGAGAGCCGCCCGAGATCTGACTGCCGCGGGTGCGAATCGGAGGGGACCATCCTCTCGGGCTTCCGCCACCGACGGAAAGTGCTTTCCGCTTCCCCGGCCGCCGAACCGCGCCTCGCGCTCACCGCTCCGAAAAGTCGCCGCCGCTCGGACGGAGGCGGGCTCGGACCCCGTCGCTCTCGGCGACGCGCTAGGTCGCGCTGCCGCCCGCGTTGCGGTCGACGGCGACGACCTGGATCCGGTACGCCGCGACGCCGTCGGTCGCCAACCGGAACGCGGCCCGCCCGTCTGCCGACACCGACTCCCGCGTGTCGACGACGACGCGCCCGTCCGACTCGCGCGTCGCGGTGACGTCGGCGGTGATCCGTTCGCCGAAGCCGTTCGCGACGACGAGCTCCGGCTCGCCGCCGCCGATGCATCCCGCGAGGCCGCAGCAGACGACCGCGCTCGCGAGGTATCCACGTCGGGTGGGGACCACCGGCCCTCCGTCGCCGTCGCATTTCAATGGCCGGCGTCGACCGGAGAGGCGACAATATATGCCCGCTCGGTTCTCACTCCGAGGCGATGCGGGTCACGCTCCTCGGAACGGGCGACACCACCGGGACGCCGACCGTCGGCTGCGACTGCGACACCTGCGCCGAGGCGCGGCGCCGGGGGATCGAGCGCACGCGCTTTTCGGTCCACGTCGAGAACGAGCGCACCGGCGAGTCGCTGCTCGTCGACTTCAGCCCCGACTTCCGCCATCAGTTTCTCACCCAGGAGGTGCCGCTCCCCGACGCCGGCATCGTCACCCACATTCACTTCGACCACCTCGACGGGCTCGGCAACGCATACCGGCTGCTCGACGACCTCCCGGTCTACGCCGCCGATGAGACCGACCCGCAGACGGGCGAGAGCGTCGCCGAGACCGTGACGCGGAAGTACGACTACCTCGACCGGGTGCGCGTCCACCCCCGGACGCCGCTGGAGCCCTTCGAGGTCTGCGGGCTGGAGGTGACGCTCGTCCCCGTCGAACACCCGCCGCTCGTCTGCTACGGGCTCGCGATCGAGGACCCCGAGACGGGCGCGAAGCTCTCGCTGTCGGGCGACACCAACTACGCCGTCCCCGAGGCGTCGCGGGCGGTCCTGCGCGATCCGGACCTGTTCCTCGCCGACGGGATCGTCCCCGCCGCGCTCTGCGAGCACCACCCGCTCGGCGGCGACCACCACGACGACCGCGGCGTCCCCCGGACGTTCGGCTCGAAGCACATGACCCGCGAGGGCGCGATCGACCTCGCCGAGGACCTCGCTGCCGCGGAGACGCGGATCGTCCACACCGCCCACTTCTATCCGGCCGAGGAAGCGTTCGCCGAACCGCTCGCCGTCGACGGCGAGACCTACGAGCTGTGAGCGGGTTCGGGATCGCCTTCGGGTAGTGGAAAGACCTTTCCGGTAGCCGCGCAAGCCCTGGGTATCGATGCCGGGGGTTCCCGATCGTGATCTGGGTGCGTTGCGCACGGTCGCGGGTCTGGGCGCCGCGTTCGTCCTCCTGGCCGCGATCGAGGTCGTCGCCCTGCTCTCGCGCGGCGGCCCGCTCCCGGACGGCTTCATCGTCGGCGTGGTCACGTCCCTCCCTTTCGCTGTCGGCCTCGTCTACGGGAGCTACCGGCTCGCCGCGAGCACGGTGTCCGAGCGCCGGTACGGGCGGATCGTCCGCTGGACGCTCGGCGGCGGCGCGATCTTCCTTCTCATCAACGTCGGGCTGATGGTCGCCCTCCCGCCCGACCTCGTGATCGTCGCGCTCAGTTGGGCGCGGTGGGCGCTCGCCATCGGCGCCGGCGTCGGCTTCCTGGTCGGCGTGTTCGAGGCCCGGGCCATCGAGCGCGAGCTCGCGGCCGAGCGAATCCGGCTCAAGCAGGAGGAACTCCAGCGCGAGCGCGACCGCCTCGAGGAGTTCGCCGGCGTCGTCTCCCACGACCTCCGGAACCCGCTGAACGTCGCGAGCGGCCACGTGACCCTGCTCGAACAGAAGCGACTGCCCGACTGCGACGGCTGTGAGGACCACATCGAGACCATCCAGTCGTCGCTCGACCGGATGGAGACGATCATCGACGACACCCTCACGCTCGCCCGCGAGGGGCGGGCGGTCGGCGAGACGAGCCGGGTCGAACTCGCCTCCGTCGCCACCGAGTCGTGGGCCGCCGTCGACACCGCCGACGCGGAGTTGGCGGTCGAGACCGACGCGGCGGTTCGGGCCGATCCGGACCGGCTCCGTCACGTCTTCGAGAACCTCTTTCGGAACTCGATCGAACACGCCGGCGACGACGTGACCGTCCGCGTGGGCGCGCTCGAAGACGGCTCGGGGTTCTTCGTCGCCGACGACGGCCCCGGGATCCCCGAGGGCGACCGCGACCGGGTCCTCGAAGCCGGCTACACCTCGCGGGACTCCGGGAGCGGCCTCGGTCTCGCGATCGTCGAACAGATCGCCGGGGCGCACGGCTGGACGGTCACGGTCGCCGAAAGCGACGGCGGCGGCGCCCGCTTCGAGTTCAGGGGCGTCGACAGCGCGTGACGAGCGACGAACGCAGAACGCGGCTCCGCACCGGAGACGGACGGAAACTGGTGGCGCCGGAATCGGGCCCTCGGGTCACCCGAGGAGGTACTTCGCGATCCGGGTGTCCGCGAAGTCCATGTCCTCGATGATCGCGTCCAGGCCGAGGACGCGACCGGCACCGAGGACGCCCATCGTCACGAAGAGCAGCAGGCCCATCAGGTCGCCGTTGACCAGGCCGTGGCTCCACGCGGCGTTCCCGAGGTAGAAGAACACCATCAGGAAGGCCCCGAAGAAGCTCGCCAGCCTGACGAGCGCGCCGACGACGAGGCCGAGCCCGATGAGCGTCTCACCGATCGGGATCATGAAGTTCGTGAACTCCAGCATCCAGGGGGTCTGGCCCGCCCACATGAGGAAGCCCTGGATCGGGCTCGCGGCGGGCGCGTTGGCCAGCCACCCCTGCGCGCTGAACGGCTCGCCCGCGATGAAGGCGAACTTGGTGATCCCCGCGTGGAGGAACCAGTAGCCGGTGATCACGCGCAGGACCGCGACCCAGTAGCCCGCCATCGTCCCCTGCAGGTCGAAGTCCAGCGGATTGCCGAGCGTCGTTCGGGTTGAAGTTGCCATCGTCCTTCACCTCACATTTGCATATGGCGGGAGGAATACGGTATAAACACGGCCCGATTTTCAGCAACTAAGAACCGCGATCTCAACTTCGAGGCGCTATTCCTAAAAATTCTCAGTCACTGAAAACGGTCCAGCCCGGACTGCCGGCGCCGAACGCCCGACGGGTCGGGCTCCCAGGCCGTTCGCGACGCTCGGAGCGCGTCGACGTCGACCGCCGGCGCGCGCCCCGGCTCTCGGGCGTCGCAGTCGCGGCACGTCCGGCTCGGGTCGACGACGCGCTCGAACCGCGCGCAGTACGGGCGGCCGTCGTCTGTCGCGGCCGCGTGTTCGCACGCCGGGAGGTCGTAGGTGCGCCAGCCCTTCCCGTAGGCGCGCTCGGCGATCCGCCGCCGCGCCCGCGCCTTCGCGTCGGCCGCGACGATCGCGATCTCGGTCTCCAGCGGGCGTCGCTCGACGAGTTCGACGCCACCCTCGTCGGTCGCGAGCGCCGTCGGCTCGCGGACCACGGTCCGCTCGCCCACGTCGGGATCGAACCGCCAGACGCCGACGGCGTCGGGGATCCGGTTCAGGTGCGCGCGGGTGACGTGGCTCTCCGTCGCCAGGATCACCGCCTCGAAGAGCCCCAGCGAGACGTCCGTGCGGAGTTGGCGCTCCAGCGCGCCCGGCGAGCCCAGGTCGGGCTTGTTCTCGATGCCGACGAGGCGGTCGAACCACTCGTCGGGGTAGCGCGTCGTCTGCCGGAGGTACTCCCGCCCGTTGCGGCGCTCGGTCGCGAAAAAGCCCACTTCGATCGCCCGGTCGACGAGCGCGTCGGTCAGCCCCGTGGTCTCGCGGACTGCTCGCCGCCTGGGGACGGCCTCGCCGACGCCGACGTCGCTCTCGACGGCGCGCACGGGGACCGTCTCGGCGGTGATCCGTGCGCGGTCGTCGAACGCCGGCCCGGGCGCGACGCCGACGACGTCGACGATGCGCCGGCCGGGGCGCTCGACCGCCGCGCCGAGCTGTCGGCCGACGAGCCAGTCGGTCGCCGCTTCGAGGTGCGCACAGAGCCCGAGCTCGAAGGCGAACTCCCGTCTCGCGCCGGGGTCGGAATCGGGATCGGCGTCGGCCACGGTCCTCACTCGGTCTCGGCGGACTAAACGTTGTCCGCGGGCGTCGGTATCAGAAGTGGCCGGGGTCTTCGGAGCCGTACTGGAGTTCGCCGCCGCGACCGCCCTCGACGGTGCTGTTCGTGTGGTCGCCGGCGCTCGGCACCTTCACCCGGACGTCTTCGACCTCCTCGAAGTCCGTGATGAGGTCGGCCTTGATGTTGTCGGCGGTGATGTTGGAGATCCCACAGCCCGCACAGGCGCCGCCGAGTTCGACGACGACCTCGCCGGTCTCGGGGTCGGCCTTCCGGACGACGCTTTCGCCCCCGTGCATCCGGATGATCGGCATCTGTCCGACCATCCACGTCTCGATGCGCTCGCGGAGCGGCCCTTCGGATTCGCTCATTGCACGCCCTTCGCGTTCGAGGGTTTGGAACTTTGCGGTTGTGCTCGCGGCCGCCGCGAGCCGAGAAAAGTGTGTCACGATCTTCCATTCCGGAGGCCGCGGCCGTCCCGCGGCCGGCGACCCCCTCCACTCACATCCGCGTGCGGTCGCCCGTTCCTTCCGTCATCGCGCTCGCGAGCGCCCCCTTGACGACGACCTCGTCGCCCAGGTTTGTCAGCTGGATCTCGGGGACGTTCGTCATCACCATCTCGTCCATCCGCTCGCGGATCGGCTCCAACACCCGTTCGGGGTTGTTGAGCGCGACCGCGCCGCCGACGTAGATGATGATCGGCGCGAAGGAGTGGACGATGTTGGCGACGCCCATCGCGTTCCAGTGGCCGAGGCGCTCGACCACGTGCGCGGCGAAGGCGTCGTCGTCGGCGTGCTCGAAGACGTCGACCGCCGAGAAGTCGGGATCGCCGACCGGAAGCGCCGTCTCGGCGTCCTCCTTCTCGGCGAGGTACTCGGCGTAGTTCGGGATGTTGTTGCCCGAGCAGTAGCCCTCCCAGTGGCCGTCGTGGCCGCAGCCGCAGGTGATCTGGCCCTCGGGGTCGAGCGTCAGGTGGCCGACCTCGCCGGCGTTGCCGTCCCAGCCCGCGAGGACGTGGCCGTCGACGCAGACGCCCGCGCCGATCCCCGAGGAGATCGTGAGGTAGACCATGTCGTCGGGGTTGCGCTCGGAGTAGAACCGCTCGCCGATGACGCCCGCGGCCGTGTCGTTGTGGAGGAAGAGCCGATCCGTCTCACAGAGGACCGAAAGCGGCCCGGTGAGGGGGATGCGATCGATCGTGTCGGGGAGGTTCGCGGGGTCCTCGACGGTCCCCTCCGCGAGGTCGAGCGGGCCGATCGAGCCGATCCCCACGGCGTTCGCCTGCTCGGGATCGATGCCCGCGTGACCGCACGCCTCGCGGACGACGCCGAGGACCGCCTCGGTGATCGCGATCCCGGTCGGCCCCTGCGGCGTGCCGTCGTCTGCGGATCCGATAACCGTCCCGTCGCCGTCGGCGACGACCGCCCGGACGTTCGTCGCCCCGAGGTCGACGCCCACGTAGTAGGCCATCGTGTCGAATACGTGTGACCGCGACACTTAACTAAGCGGGTTCGGAGCCGCTGTACCGGGCGTGGCGGCCCGACCGCCGCCCCGCGTTCCCGCCCCGTCTCCGGCGCGCGTCACCGCGTATCCGACCTGACGAGGGTCACCGGACAGGGGGCGTTGAGCAGCACTTCCTGGGCGGTGCTCCCGAAGACGGCCTTGCCGGCGGGCGAACGCTGGCGGCCGCCGACGAGGATCCGGTCGGCGGCGACGTCGTCGGCGAGCTCGACGATCGCCCGCCCGTGCTCGCCGATCGCGCCGCGGATCTCGTAGTCGACTCCGGCCGCCTCCAGCTGGTCCGCGGCGTCGCGGACATTCACGAACCGCCCGGCGACGTCGTCGGCGCTGATCTCGCCGACCTCGACGTCCCGGTCGAGGTTCCCGACCGCCCGCTCGAACTCCTCGTCTGTGAACACGTGTCCGAGAATCACTCTCGCTCCCGTCGGTCCGGCGACGTCGATCGCCGCCTCGACGAGTCGGTCGATGCGTTCTCTCTCGTCCGGGCCGACGGCTAGTAGGATCGTTTCGATCGCCATCTCTCCGTGGACCTACTCGGCGCACCGAATTAAAAGTGGGACCGGGCGTCCGTCTCGCGTCCCCGATCGCGGCGACGGCGAACGCTCGCGGGGTCGCGAGCGCGCGGAATTTCGATTGGCGCGCTCGACGCTCAGTAATCCGGGGCGTCGTCCTCGACGGCGCGCTTCATCGAGTCGCGGCGGGACTTCGCGTCGCGGCCGGTCGCCTCCAGGAGGAAGTCGTTCTTGGCGTCGACGGCGTCGCCCGCGGCTTCGAGGTCGTCGGGGCCAAGTTCGGTGGGATCGCGCTCTTCGAACTCCACGCCGAGTCGGTCCTTCTTACTGCCGTAGGAAACGGCGCCCGCCACGACGCGCTCGAACACGGGGTTGTCCGGCTCGTCGACGACGTAGAGGTCGCTGCCCTTGTACTCGGTGGTGCCCGTGATCGGCCCGAAGTACTCCTCGACCGTCGCCTCCATATCCGGGATGCGCTCTTCGAGGGTCTCCCCGCGACGCATCTTGTACTCCTTCATAGGCCGTGGTTCGGTAGGTGGCGGTTTACCTGTTTCGTCACCGATCGAGGGGTCGGTCGGCTACCGCTCGCGCTCGGCGATGTAGCCCTGCTTGCACTCGGGGCAGATGTCGCCGGCGCGCATCGACGACGCCCCGGCGACGCGGCTGTGCCCGCAGTTCGGACAGTAGAACTCCACCCGGTCGTCCGGCACGTCCGACTCCAGGGTCGTGGACTCCCCGGCGCGTGCGAAGCCCTCTTCGCCCTCGCTGGCGGCCTCCGGTCGGACCCCCGCGTTCCGCTCGGCGGCCGCCCGCGCGTCGTCGGCGCCGGCCGCGATCCCCTCGATCGTCTCGGCGTCGGCGTCGTCGTCGGCGTCGGCGTGGCCGTTCACCTCGGGCGTCAGGCCGCCGCCGCTGTCGAACTCGACGTCCGCGTCGCCGCCGGGCGTCGCCGCGTAGCCCTCGTCTTCGCCCTCGTGGTCGGGCCAGCCGTTCGAGGCCGACCCGGCGTCGCGGCCGGCCCACTCGCCGCGCTCGCGACCGGTGTCCGCGTCCGCGCTCGCGTCCGCACTCGCGCCGGCGCCCGACTGCCCGTCGTCGGCGTCGATGATCTCGGCGTCGTTCGTCACCTCGTTGTCGGCGTCGGGCTCGGCGCCGGCGGCCCCTTCCTCGCGCGCCGCCGATTCGCGGGCGGCCCGCTGGGGGTCCGTGTCGGTCTCCTCCGGCCACTGCGTCTCGTCGCGCTCGGTCTCGGCGTCGTCGAGGATGACCGCGTCGTCGGCGTCCCCGTCCGGCTCGACGTCCTCCCAATCGTCGCTGCCGGTCTCCCAGCCGTCGCTCGCGCCGCCGGTCTCGGCTTCGGCCTCGTCGATCACGCCGCCGTCGTCCGCGGCCGGCGCCGAGGCCGACGCCGTGTCGGCGGCCGTCGATTCCGCTTCGGAGCCCTCCGGCGTCGCGTCCGCGGTCGTTCCCTCGTCGGCGGCCGGGTCGGCGGTCGACTCCGCGGGCGTCACGGTCGGCTGCTCTGCCGCCTCGCCGTCGGTGGCGTCCTGTGGGGCCGCGTCGGCCGCCGCGGCGGCGGCGCCGCTTTCGCTCCCGGCGTCCCCGTCGAGCCCGACCTCCTCGGGCGAGCGGATCGCCGTCACCTCCTTGTTCTGACTGACGACCTGTTCGTCGCCGCACCGCTCGCACGCCTGGATCTCGCGGATCGTGACGACGACCTCGTCGCCCTGTTCCTCCCGGTTGCGTTCGACCTCGGGCTCCCCGTACGTATGCCCGAGAAGACGGCACTTGAGTCCCATTACCCGCTGTTCCGGCAGTCAGCGCCAAAAGTGTACCTCCTGCGTCTGACGGGCGGCAGACGGAGCCCGCTGGCGCGTGCCGCCGAGGCCGCCCGCGGCGCTGGCGGCGGTAAGCGTATACCCGATGGGGGCGAACGTCCGCCTATGAGAGCGCGGCGCGAGTTCCGAGATCGCCCCGAGGTCGAAGTAGCGGTGCTCGACGCGCTCGTCGACCGTGCCGAAGAGGGGATGACCGTCTTCGAGGTGCGGGCCGCCGTCGACGCCGACATCGACGGCATCGAGGAGGCGCTCGCCGCCCTGAAGCGCGACGGGCTGATCTCGGTCCAGAACGGTGACGACGACCGGGTCGTCATCCTCGTCGACGAGAAAGTGGTCCCCGATCCCGAGGAGGAGCGCCACGACGAGCGGGGGTTCGTCGAGGCGTTGCGCGAGAAGTTCGGCCTCTAGCGCCCAGATCGGTCCGATCGCCGCCTCCGAGGGCCTCGGCGATCCGGGCGATCAGGCCGACCGAGCGATCCGGGACGCTGCGGTTTTCCCATCGGAGCCCCCACGGACGCACGATGACCGTCGTCACGGAGCAACACGAAGACCACGGCGCCACGTTCGAAGAGCGCGACGGCCGCAAGCTCGTCCGCCACTACGGCCGCCCCGAGCGGACGCACCGGGCCGTCCGCAACGGCGCGGGCGTGATCGAGATGGGCTACGGCGTCGTCGTCGTCGAGGGCGACGACCGGATCGAGTTCGTCGACGACACCGTCTCGAATCGGGTCCCCCGCGACGACGGCGAGGGAGTCTACGCGCTCCTCCTCGATCCCCAAGGGCGGATCGAGACGGACCTCTACGTCTACAACGCCGGCGAGCGCCTCCTCTGTTTCACGCCGCCGACGCGGGCCGGGCCGCTCGTCGACGACTGGAGCGAGAAGGTCTTCATCCAGGACGTCGACGTGCGGGAGGCCTCGACCGACTTCGCCGTCTTCGGCGTTCACGGACCGAAGTCGACCGAGAAGGTCGCGAGCGTCCTCAACAAGGCGGGCGCGCCGGAGCCGCCGCTGTCGTTCGTCCGCGGGTCGATGGGCGGCGAGGGCGTGACCGTGGTCGCGGGCGACGGCCTCGCCGGCGAGGAGGGCTACGAGGTCGTCTGTTCGGCCGACGCCGCAGAACGGGTCTTCGAGACGCTCCTCACCTTCGGGATGAACGCCGTCCCCTTCGGCTACCGCACCTGGGAGACGCTCACGGCCGAGGCCGGGACGCCGCTGTTCGCGACCGAACTCCGCGACCGGATCCCGAACGTCCTCGGCCTCCGCAACGCCGTCGACTTCGAGAAGGGCTGTTTCGTCGGCCAGGAGGTCATTTCCAAGGTCGAAAATCGCGGCCGGCCGAGCCAGCGCCTCGTCGGCCTCCGGATCGACGGCGACGCTGTTCCCGATTCCGGCGCCGACGTCCGCGCCGACGGCGACGTCGTCGGCGCGGTGACGCGCGCGACGGCGAGTCCGCTGCTCGATGCGCCGATCGCGCTCGCGCTCGTCGACTTCGACGCCGACCTCGCCGAAGGGGTCTCGGTCCCCGCCGGCGACGGGGCGGTCGACGCCGACCGGGCGGCGCTTCCCTTCGTCGAGGGGAGCGCGACGTCCGCGCGGCTCCCCGACTACTCGGACGGCTGACCGGGACAGACGGCGGACGGCCGTGTTTAGTTAATACTGTGAGTAATTGTTTTGTGTAACACCTGATCCGTGAGGTTTTGAGTAATCTCACACGTCTGCGTTCCGTTCTGGGTTTGACATTGATTAAGTTACTAACCGTAACCGGACAATCAGTTCACCTAGCAATTATCGACGTTGTAGATTTTCTACGTCGAATATTACTCTGGCGCTTAACTAAACACGACCCGGCGGACCGCCCAAACAATCAATATCTCGCGGTCCCCCGATCTATCAATGAGCGAACGCGCTCGCGTCTCGACCGGGATCGACGGGCTCGACGAGATCCTCTGCGGGGGGCTCTTCCGGGAGCGAGCGTATATGGTGACCGGCGGCGCCGGCACCGGCAAGACGATCGTCGGGCTCCACTTCCTCACCGCGGGCGTCGACGCGGGCGAGAACGCCCTGTTCGTCGCCTTCGAGGAGGACCCCGAGGACATCCGCCGCGACGCCGAGGGGCTGGGCTTCGACACCGACGGGATCGACTTCCTGGACCTCTCGCCGGGCGCCGAGCGCTTCGTCTCCGAGCAGTCCTACGACGTGTTCGAGCCGGACGTCGTCGAGGGCGACGACGTCGCGGCCCGGATCGTCGACGCCGTCGAGGCCCACGAGCCCGATCGGGTGTTCGTCGACCCCCTCACGCACCTCCAGTATCTCACGCCCGACGAGTACCAGTTCCGCCAGGAGGTCTCGGGCTTCGTCCAGTACCTCACCGACCAGTCGGCGACGGTGCTCTTCAGCGGCCAACAGGCGCTGGAAGGCGAGCGGCACACGCTCGAATACCTCTGCGACGGGAGCATCCACCTCGACCACGCCGCCAAGGGCCGGACGGTCGAGGTGACGAAGTTCCGCGGGTCGGACTTCTTCTCGGGTGCGCACACGATGCGGATCTCGGACGGCGGGATCGCGGTGTTCACGAAGCTCTCGCCGGACGCGCACCAGCCGCGCGAGCGCTCGGGAACGCTCCCCTCGGGCGTCGACGAGCTCGACGACCTCCTCCACGGCGGGATCGAGCGGAGCACGGTCACCGTCATCAGCGGATCCAGTGGCGTCGGCAAGACGACGACCGCCGCTCAGTTCGCCACCGAGGCCGCCGCGCGGGGCGAGCGCGCCCTCTTTTACCTCTTCGAGGAGACTCCGGACACCTTCCACCGGCGCGCGTCGAGCATCGGACTGCCGGTGGCGGACCTGGAGGCCTCCGGGGACCTCGTCGTCGAGGCGGTCGAGCCCCTGTCCATCTCGCCCGACGAGTTCGCCCACCGGGTCAGACGCGAGGTCGAGACCGCGGACGCGGAGTTCGTCGTGATCGACGGCATCTCGGGCTACCGGCTCTCGATCCGGGGCGAGGAGGACGACCTCGTCCGCGAGCTCCACGCGCTCGGCCGCTACCTCAAGCGGACGGGCGTGACGGTCGTCTTCATCGACGACCTCGATTCGGTGACGGGAACCTTCGAGCCCACGAGCACCCACATCAGCTACCTCGCCGACAACATCCTGTTCCTCCGGTATCTCGAAGTCTCCGGCGAACTCCACAAGGCCGTCGGGGTGCTCAAAAAGCGCACCGGTGACTTCGAGCGGACGCTCCGGGAGTTCGAGATCACGGGCGCGGGGATCCGCGTGGGCGACCCGCTGGCCGGGCTCCGCGGGATCCTCACCGGTACGCCCGACTGGGGGGACGACCACCCCTTCGAGCGGAGCCGTGACCCCGAGGCGCGGGACGGATCGGACCGGTCGGAGCCAGAGTGACCCCGTATGTCCGATCCGACGCCGCAGACCGACGACACGGTCGTCCTCGTGGCGGTCTCGAATCGAGGAAACCGCGACGTCCTCGTCGACTGGGTCCGCGACTCCCCCGGCTACGCCCTCGTCGAGTGCTCGCCGGACATCGGGGTCGACGGTTCCCTTCCCGAGTTCGACATCTGCCTCGTCGACGCCCCGGGGCTCCGGGCGATCGAGCCCGAGGTCCGCGAACGGCGGTCGCGGCAGCAGCCCTTTATGCCCTGTCTGCTCGTCGAGAACCGGGCGGACGCGTTCGACAGGCTCCCGCCCGAGATCCGCGAGCTGGTCGACGACGTGGTGACGCCGCCGATCGATCCGGGGCGACTCCGCTTCCGGATCGACACGCTGTCGCGTCGCCGCCGCCTCGACGAGGAGCTGCGGCAGACTGAACAGCGCTACCGGCGGCTGTTCGAGCTGGCGCCGAGCCCGAAGTTCCTGGTCGAAGACGGCGCGATCAAGGCGATGAACCGCGCCGCCGAGGGGCTGCTCGGCCGCGACCGCGAGGCCGTCCGCGGGGAGTCGCTCGCGTCGTTCGTCGCCGGCGAGGACCGGGAGACGCTCCGGCACGTCCTCGAAGATGCGCCGGCGCACGTCTCCCAGTCCAGCGCGCGGTCACGGACGGTCGTCTTCGAGACCGACACCGGCGCCGCGATCTGTGAGTTCTCGGCGGTCCTGACCGGCGAGGGCGACGAGCGGCTCGTCCTCGCGCAGGATCTGACAGAGCGGATCGAACGCGAGCGGCGGCTCGACCTGTACCGACGCGCGATGGACGAGGCGTCGATCGGCATCACGATCACCGACCCGTCGCTCCCGGACAATCCGATGATCTACGCCAACGATCGGTTCGCCGAGATCACGGGCTACGACCGCGAGGAGGTCATCGGCCGCAACTGTCGGTTCCTCCAGGGCGCGGATACGAGCGACGAGACGGTCGCCCGGCTCCGGCGGGCCATCGACGCCGAGCGGCCCGTGTCGGTGACGATCCTGAACTACCGGAAGAACGGCGATCCGTTCCACAACGCGCTGGACGTGATGCCCGTCCGCAACGCCGTCGGCGAGGTCACGAACTACCTCGGCTTCCAGCGCGACGTGACCGAGTCCGTCCGCCAGCAGCAGCGCCTCTCGGTGCTCGATCGGGTCCTCCGCCACAACGTCCGCAACCGGATGAACGTCGTGCTGGGCTACGCGCAACAGCTCGCCGATAACGAGGACCCGGCGGTGCGGCAGGTGGCCGACCGGATCACCGACGCCGGCGAGGACCTCGTCAGGCAGAGCGAGAGCGCGCGGCGCTTCCGCAACGTCGTCGACGAGTCCTCACAGACGCTCGAACACCGGGACCTCGTCGCGATCGCGACCGACGCCGTCGAGGAGGTCTTGGACGCCTCTCCCGACGCCGACGTCCGGACGGAGTTCCCCGATCGCGCGGTCGTCCAGGCCGACGAGAGCGTCTCCCTGGGAATCGTCGAGCTCATCGAGAACGCCCTCGAACACGGGGCGCCGCCGGTCGTTGTCCGCATCGACGCCGGCGACGACCGGACGACGCTTTCGGTCTCCGACCAGGGCTCGGGGATCCCCCCCGAGGAGCGGAACGTCTTCGAGACCGACGAGGAGCGGCCGACAGAGCACGCCGGCGGCGTCGGCCTGTGGCTCGTCCGTTGGACCACAGAGCGGGTCGGCGGTCAGATCTCCTACGACGCGTCCGCGCCCGCGACCGTGCGACTCCGGTTCCGAACGGTCTGTGAGACGGACAGCGACGCGTAGCCGCCGTCAGTTATGGCCCGTGTGCTTGATCTCTGTCGCCGCCGCTTACTGTTCGCCGCTACGCCCGATACCGAGCATCTTCCGCAGGTTCGCGGCCGAAAAGAAGGACGACGGCTTGTCCATGTGGACCCCGATCTCGCCGGAGAGGGTCCGCAGCCCGAGGTGCTGGACGGGCTCCGGGAGCGAGTATGCCCGCCGGAGCCAGTGACCGAGGGCGATCTCGCGGGAGAGTTCGGCGCGCCACGCGGACTCGTAGTCGCGGAGGGTCGCCGGGTCGTCGGGGTCGACGGCGTCGACGGCGCAGTCGGCGGCGGTCATCCCGTAGAGGATCCCGCCGCCGGTGAAGGGCTTGGTCTGCGCCGCGGCGTCGCCGATCAGGAAGACGCGCCGGCCGTGGACGCGCTCCGGCGGGCCGATCGGGATCGCGCCGGAGCAGAAGTGCTCGGTCTCGACGTCGTAGGCGTCGGTGAGGCGGTCGAAGAGGTCGTTCACCGACTCGCCCGGCGGCGCGGCGAGGCCGTACTCGACGCCCGCGTCGCCGCGGGGGATCCGCCACGCGAAGAAGCGCGGCGCGGTGAGGTGGACGTCGACGAAGTCGCCGCCGTCGGGCTCGGGATCGAACGCGAGCACGCCGTGGATGAGTTCGCCCGGCTCGGGGAGGTCACAGCCGCGCCGGACCCGCGAGGTCGGCCCGTCGCAGCCCGCGACCATCTTCGCGCGGACGGTCTCGGTCTCGCCGGCGTTCGAGACGGTCAGTTCGACGCCGTCGTGGCGCTCGTCGACGTCGACGACGGTGTGGCGCTCGCGGACGTCCGCGCCCGCCGCCCGGGCGCAGTCGGCGAGCGTCCGGTCCAGCTCGACGCGGTCGATGACGTTCGAGACCTCCTCGCGCTTGTAGAACGGGTAGCCCGTCGATCCCGGGCCGCCGACTTGGAAGCGGGCGCCGTACACGCGGTTCTGGAGGAGTTCGGGCTTCGCGTCGTCGGGGACGTACCCCCAGATGTCGGTGCTGACGTGGCCCGAACACGCCAGCGGCGTCCCGACGGTCCCCTGTTCGAAGGCGACGACGTCGTAGCCCGCCTCGGCCGCGCCCCGCGCGAAGCGCGCCCCCGCGGGGCCGACGCCCACGACCGCGAAATCGTACATCACCCGTCCCTATCGGGTGCGGCGGCAAATACCTTCGCTGTCGCTGTCGCATCGGTGTCCTCGCTCGCGACTCCTCTCGGAGCCGCCGCTCGCTTCACACCACCGCGAGTCCGCGGGTCGTCCGCTCGCGGAACGACTCGGGCCACTCGACTTCGACCCGCTCGAAGGCGTCGCCGCCGTCGCCCGTCCGGTAGAGCCCGCGGTCTGTGAGCGCGAACAGCTCGCCGGCTTCGGTCCCGCCCGAGAGCGTCGGCCGGAGCACGCCCTCGCCGGTCGGCACGCCCGCGTCGTCGAGGCGTTCCCAGGCGGCGTCGCCGCCACTCGTCGACCCGTCTTGTCGGTACAAGTACGACGCCGCCCGCTCGGGCGTGTGGGCCCGGCGCGCGCTCGCCGCGGCCGAGAGGAGCACCCGCTCGGGATCGCCGGGATCGACCGCGACGCTCCAGCAGTAGCGGTGTTTCAGCCCCTCTTGCGGGAACGTCCAGTTCCGGCCGGCGTCGTCGCTCTCGGCGTAGCCGTCGCCCGCGGCGGCGCGGACGCGGTCGGGGGCGTCCGGGTGGATCGCCATCGAGTGGGTGTCCCGCCGCGTGGTCGGCGACCGCTCCTCCCAGGTGTCGCCGCCGTCGTGGGTCTGGATGAGCGCGCCGGCCTCGACGGCGACGTAGAGGTGGTCGGAATCGCTGGGATCGACCTCGACCCAGCGGACGTGGTGGGTGTCGGGCCGCGGCGGGAACGACCACTCCGGCGCCGAGGGGAGGTCCGTGAGCCCCGATAGCTCTTCCCAGGTGTCGCCGCCGTCGGTCGAGCGGTAGACGGCGCTCGGTTCGGTCCCGGCGTAGACGACGTCGGGATCGCGCGGTGCGATCGTCACGCTCGTTACCGACTCCGGAAGCGGCTCGCTCCCGACCCGTTCCCACGACTCACCGCCGTCGACCGTCCGGTGGAGGCCGGCGTCGAACGTCCCGCAGAAGGCCCGTTCGGGGGCGTCGCTCGCGGCGTCGAGGCACTCGACGTCGTGGTCCGTCAGCGCCGGCCCCGCGGCGACGCCGGCCGCGTCGCCGTTGGCTTCCGTGGCGCCGATGTCGACGACCAGCACGCCCGCCCGCGAGGCGGCGTAGCAGGTGCTCATATCTGTCACGACGCGGCGTTCTCACTTGGAGATAGCGGCAGCTGGGGGATGCCGCGGCTGTCTCGTGTGAATGGCGTACAGTCGACACCTGCCCCGTCTACCCCGCGTCGCTGTGTCGAACGACCGCTGTACGACGCGGGGCCGCTCTCAGATCACGGAGCGTCTGCCCCGGCGATCGTATATAAACGCTCGCCCAGAAAACGGCGATCAGTCGTCGTCGGCGGGCTTGGCGGGCGTCCGCCGGTCCGAGCGCGGGCCCTCGGCGTCAACGTCGGGGAGCAGGTCGCGGAGGTATCGCCCCGTGTGGGACTCCTCGGTCCGGGCGACCGCTTCGGGCGTGCCGGTCGCGACGACCTCGCCGCCGTGCTCGCCGCCCTCGGGCCCGAGGTCGACGATGTTGTCCGCGTTCTTCACCAGGTCGAGTTCGTGCTCGACGACGACGACCGTGTTGCCGTTGTCGGTGAGCCGCTGGAGCACCTCGATCAGCTTGCGCTCGTCCTCCTTGTGGAGCCCCGTCGTGGGCTCGTCGAGGAGATAGAGCGTATCGCCGGTCTGCTTTTTGCCCAGCTCCTCGGCGAGCTTCACGCGCTGGGCCTCGCCGCCGGAGAGGGTCGTCGACGGCTGGCCGAGCGTCATATAGCCGAGGCCGACGTCTTCGAGCAACTGGAGCCGCCGGCGGAGCTGGGAGTTGGCCTCGAAGAATTCGAGCGCCTCGGAGACCTCCATATCGAGCACGTCGGCGATCGTCTTGCCCTTGTACTCGACGTCGAGCGTCTCGTCGTTGTAGCGCGCGCCGTCGCACTCCTCGCAGGGGACGTAGACGTCCGAGAGGAAGTTCATCTCGATCTTCACGGTCCCCTGCCCGCCGCAAGCCTCACACCGACCGCCCTTGACGTTGAACGAGAAGCGGCCCTTCTCGTAGCCGCGCTGCTTGGCGAGCTTCGTCTCCGCGAACAGCTCGCGGACGTAGTCGAAGACGCCGGTGTAGGTCGCGGGGTTCGATCGGGGCGTCCGACCGATCGGCGACTGGTCGATCAGGCGGACGGTCTCGATCTCGTCGATCCCCTCGATCGCGTCGTGGTCGCCGGGGTCGACCGAGGTGTTGTCGTTCATCTCCCGCGCCAGCCCCTTGTAGAGGATCTCGTGCATCAGGGTCGACTTCCCCGAACCGGAGACGCCCGTGATCGCGGTGAACTGCCCGATCGGGATAGAGACGTCCAGATCCTTGAGGTTGTGCTGGCGCGCGCCGCGGATCAGCAGTTCGGAGTCGGAGTCGCGGCGCTCCTCTGGCACGGGGATCTCCTTCCGCCCGGCGAGGTAGTCGCCGGTGACGGAGTCCTCGGTGTCGCAGACGTCGTCGAAGTCGCCCTGGACGACGATCTCGCCGCCGCGCTTGCCCGGGCCGGGGCCCATATCGATGATGTTGTCCGCGCGGCGCATCGTCTCCTCGTCGTGCTCGACGACGAGCAGGGTGTTCCCGAGGTCACGCAGCCCTTCGAGGGTGTCGAGTAGCCGGTCGTTGTCGCGCTGGTGGAGCCCGATCGAGGGCTCGTCGAGGACGTACAGCACGCCCACGAGCCCGGAGCCGACCTGGGTCGCGAGCCGGATGCGCTGGCTCTCTCCTCCGGAAAGGGTCGAGGCCTCGCGGTCGAGCGTGAGGTATTCGAGGCCGACCTCCTCCATAAAGCCGAGGCGCGCGCGGATCTCCTTGAGGATCTCCTCGGCGATCGTCCGCTCGCGGTCGGTGAGTTCCTCCTCCAGGCCCTCGAAGTGATCGAGCGCGTCGCCGATGCTCATCCGGTTCACCTCGGTGATCGACGTCCCCGCGACGAGCACGTGCCGGGACTGTTCCTTCAGGCGCGTCCCCTCGCAGGCCGGGCAGGTGGTGACGGCCATATAGTCCTCGATGTGCTCGCGGGTCGACTCCGAGTCGGTCTCGACGTGCCGGCGTTCGAGGTTCGGGATGACGCCCTCGAAGCGCTTGGTCTTCCGTCTCGTTCCGTTCCGGGTCTCCCGCTCGAAGACGACCTCCTCGTCGGTGCCGTAGAGGAACTGTCGCTGGACCTCGGGATCGAGTTCCTCGAACGGCGTATCGACGCTCACGCCGAAGTGCTCGGCGACCGAGTCGAGCCGCGTTCGATAATAGGAGCGGTTGTACGACCACGCCTCGAAGACGTGCTTGATCGGCTTCGAGGGGTCCCGAACTACGAGGTCCTCGTCGACCTCCTTGGTCTGGCCGAGCCCCTCGCACTCGGGACAGGCGCCGTGCGGGCTGTTGAACGAAAACGAGCGCGTCTCGATCTCGGAGAACTGGAAGTCCGAGTTCGGATTGCCGAGTTCCTCCGAGAACTCGACGACGAGCCGGTCGTCACCCTCGCCGGCGAGCGCGCCGGTCGAGCGGGTGTTGGAGGCGAAGGGAACGTCCGCGGGCGGGTCGGGGACGATCACCTTCAGGACGCCGTCGGCCTCCTCCAGGGCCGTCTCGACGGAGTCGGCGATCCGCGAGCGGTCTTCCGTTCGGATCTTCACGCGGTCGACGATCACGTCGATCGTGTGGTCGTAGTTCTTGTCCAGGTCCGGCTCGTCGAGCGTCAGGTCGAACTCTTCGCCGTCGACCTCGACGCGGGCGTAGCCCTCGCTGACCAGGTCGTCGAAGAGATCCTCGAAGGCGCCCTTCTGGTCGCGCACGACCGGCGCGGCGATCTTCGCGCGGGTGCCCTCCGGGAGTTCGAGGAGCTGGCTCACCATCTCCTGGGCGGACTGCTCGCCGACCTCCTCCCCGGTGACGGGATCGTACTGCGTCCCGACGCGGGCGTACAGCAGCCGGAGGTAGTCGTGCAGTTCGGTGACGGTCCCCACCGTCGAGCGGGGGTTGTTGGCGGCGTTCTTCTGGTCGATCGAGATCGCCGGCGAGAGCCCCTCGACGGCCTCGACCTGGGGCTTGTCCATCTGCCCGAGGAAGTTGCGGGCGTACGCCGACAGCGACTCGATGTACCGCCGCTGGCCCTCGGCGTAGACGGTCTCGAAGGCGAGCGACGACTTGCCCGACCCCGAGAGCCCGGTGACGACGGTGAACGTCTCCCGCGGAATCCGGACGTCGAGGTCCTTGAGGTTGTGTTCCTCCGCACCTCGAACCTCGATGAAGTCCTTGCTCATCTGGGCGGCGGTACGGAGAGCGGAGAGGAAAGTTCGTCGGTTCCGGCGGTCGACACGGCGGTCGTCGCTCGGGTCCGACCGCCGAACGGGACCGACCGCGGCCGCGACTCAGTTCAGTTTCTGCCGCGCGACGCCGACGCCGGTGGGGGCGATGATGACCTGGTCGTCGCCCTTCTGGGCGATGTCGCCGTTTACCTCTTCGGCGACCTGCCGGAGGTCGTCCATGATGTGTTCCATCGTGCTGTCGCTCGTCGTGTGGCGCGTGATGTCAGCGATCACCAGGTCGCCGTCGTAGACGGCGTCCTTGATGTCGATGACGTCCTGTTTCCCGCTGATCGTCGCGATGCGGACGCGCATCCCGGCGCCGGCCTCGCCGGTCGACCCCTCGATCCCCTCGACATCGAGGTCGAGGTACTCGTCGGTCGTGTGCTGTCCGCCCCCGCTGATGATCTTGCTCATTATCCCCATACCACTCCCAAACGCCAGTAACACGTTAGTTCTTACGTCAGACGCGCGTCTGACGCCTCGGATGCTGGGCCGCGAGCGCGGGCCGGAGCGGCGGCCTCGGGCCCCTCAGACCGAAAACTCGTAGAGGTCGTCGCCGACGTGGTGGATCGACTCGACGACCTTCCCGGAGTCGCCCGTCATCTCGTCGCCGCCGACGAGCGCGCGGCCGATCGCCAGCACCTTCCCGTGGGTCTCCTCGGCGACCGTGACGAGGTCGTCCGCCTCGATCTCGCCGTCGGCCTCGACGATGCCGGGCCGCATCACGTCGGCGCCGTCGCTGACGAACGAGATCGCGCCCGCGTCGACGGTGACGACGTTCCTCGTGGGCTCGTGGCGGTTCGCGCCCCGGACGGTCAGCGACGGTTCGCCCTCCAGGCGGACGACGTCGGGCTCGCCGTCGACGAGGACGACGTCGAACGACTCGTCGGCGAGCTCGACCATCTCGTAGGTGTCGCCGTCGAGTTCGACGCCCGTTCCCGCCTCGATGGTCGCCTCCAGGTCGTCGATCTCGTCGGCGCGGAGGTGGTGTCGGGATTTGACCTGCATACACGGCCGAACGGCGCGCCGGCCGATAAATGACGCGACACGGCCGGACTCGTGATCCCCGTCCCCGCCCCGGCCTACGGACTCGGCCCCGCCGTCGGGCCGCGCGGAAAAACGCTAAGTGCGGGTGGGTCGTGGGCTTCCGTATGTGGCGTTCCCGGAACAACCGGGATGAGACGACGGTGGTCTGCATCGCCTGCGGGACGTCGCTCGCCCGCTCGGAGGCGCGCGAGTACGACAAGCACGGCAACCGCTGGGAGCGACACGGCAAGTCGTTCGAACACCTCTGCAAGGAGTGTTACCGCGACCTCTGTCACCAGCCTCGGGGCGACCTCGAAGCCCTCCTGGTCGACCTCGAACGCGAGGCCGCCTTCGATACGGCCGCCGACGCCGAGTCGATCGACGGCCCGGGCGACGACGACGCCGATCCCTCCCGCGTGCAGTTCCTCTCGCGGTACTACGAGGCCGTCGAGGAACGCTCGAACTCAGCAGAAGAGCGCAACGAGTCCTGAGGTCCTCTCAGCGCGTTATTTCTACTGCCACTACTCTTTCGCCCCCTCGTCGCGACCGATCACGACCGCCTCCCTGATCTCTAAGGCCGTCTCCAGTTCGTCCCGGCGACCCTGTTCGGTGCCGATCCGCCGGAGCTGTTGGGCGTGCGCCCGTTCGGCGGCCTCGGCTTCCTTGTCGGTCAGTTCCAGCTCCGCGCCGAGTTCCGCCCAGTGACCCTCGGGGCAGAGAAACACCGCGCGCGCCCCGTCGTCGGCGACGCACTCGTACGCCCGTCGGTACCGGTCGATCCGACCGCCGAGCGCCGCTTGCACCCGGCGGAGCAGCGGTCCGAGCTGTCCCGGCGCGACGCTGGCGGTCGCGCCCGCGTACAGGAGCACGTCGCCGTCGAGCGGGACCGTCGGCCCCTCGGAGTCCGCGTCCTCGGGCTCGTCACCGCCGCGCGGGGCGCCGTCGCCGATCATCGTCCCCCCTCAGCCCCCGGCGCGCATCGCCTTCTGCGAGAAGCGCTCGATGAGGTCGTCCAGGGCGTCGGGGTCGCCCTCGAACGTCACCGTCACCTCGGTCAGCTCCAGCGTCGGGCCGATCGAGACCTTCGAGGCCGACAGCGAGGCGGCCCAGTCGTCGGCCTCGACGCGCTCGTCGTCGACGGCGGTGCCGCCGAGCTTTCCGAGGTACTTGCGAGCCAGCCGGACCGAGATGCCCCGGTAGGACCGCTCGCGGGTCTCCCACTCGGCGCTCACGCGTTCCCCGCCCCGCCCGCGACGGGCGGGAAGATGCTCAGCGTGTCGTCCGGTTCGATCGGCGTCTCGACGCCCGACTGGTGTTCGATGTCCCGGCCGTTCAGGAGGACGTTCACCTGCGGTCGGACCGCGCCATCGTCCAGAATTTCGCCGGCCAGCCCCTCGAACTCGCGTTCGAGCGCGACGAGGACGTCGCCGACGGTGTCGGCGTCGTAGTCGCGGGTGATCGTCTTCGTCCCCACCGCCTCCCGGAAGGTGGCGAAGAACCGCAGTTGCAACGACATACTCGAATCTGGAGCGCGGCCGGCAAAAAAGATGCGCGCTGGTGTGCGTCGCAGACGTCGCCGCCGTCCCGAGGTCCTGTCAGTCCCCGAACCGGATGCCGTCTTCGACCATCCGGTAGTTCCGCTCGCGGTCGATGTGGTCCGCGAGCCACTCGTGCTCGTAGAGCTGGGCGATCACCTCGGCGTAGAGGTTCCGCCACGCGATCGCGTAGATCGGCGATTGGCCCCACGCGCGGAGCTCCGGGACGAAGCCGTCGTAGGTCTCCATCCGGTCTTCGAGGTGCTCGATGGCGTCGACGGCGTAGCCCGCCGCCTCCGAGTCCGAGTCGGCCGACTCGATCGCCCCCTGGAGGCTGCGCTCCAGCCCTGCGACGGCCTCTTTCATATCGGCCGCGGCGTTCTGGCCGTCCTCCGGGAGCGATTCGAGAACGCCCTGCGGCACGCCGAGGGAGACCTCGCGGTCCGTCTCCGGTGCGTTGTCCGTCATACCTCGACCGAGGGGGGCCAGGATGAAAAAGTCGCGGGCATCGGCGACTCACTCGCTCGCGCGCGACTCGCCGCCGCGTCCGCCCTCCTCGTCGTAGACTCCGACCAGGTCCCGCTGCCGCGCGAGCGCCTTGGGATCGAGGTCGACGACGAGGTCGGTCTCCTGCCTGTCGAGGCTCGCACGGATCCCGCCGTCGGGGCTCGCGACCAGCGACCGGCCCGCGTACGCGACCTCGCGGGCGTCGGCGAGCTTCCGCCTGCCGGTTCGCCCCGCGCCGATTGTCCACCGGACGCCGTCCAGCGCCCGCGCACGCAGCAGGAGGGTCCAGTTCTCGCTGTGGGCCGCGGGCCAGGCGCCGAGCACGAACAGGGCTTCGACCTCCGGGCGCGCGAGCGCGGCGCTGTCGCCGACGAAATTGAGGTCGTAGCAGGTGAGGATTCCCGCTTCGCCGACGGGCGAGTCGACCGTCATCAGATCGTTTCCGGGTTCAAGCACTTCCCGCTCGCCATCCCAGAGGTGTCGCTTCCGGTAGACTGTCCGCGACCCGTCGGCCGCGACGTAGCCCGCCGCGTTGTACAGCGCGTCGCCGTCGCGCTCGACGAAGCCGACGAGGAGGTCCGTCGTCGACTCCCGCGCCAACGCCTCGATTCGGTCTACGGGCTCTCCGTCGCGGTCGACAGCGACGTCCCGGATGCGGTCGTCGGCCACGAAGCCGGTGAGCGCGTACTCCGGGAAGATCGCCACGTCGACGCGGTCCGGAAGGTCCCGAACCCGGCGCTCGACGGCGTCGAGGTTGGCTCCGACGGCCAGGTCGCTCACGTCGAGTTGGCACGCGGCGACTGTCGGCGGCATACGTGCCTCCTACGACTCCTCTACTTCTTCGACGTGCCGCATCTGTACCGCCTCGCCGCGGGTCGACTCGGCCATCTCCGCGCCGAACATCTGCGCGCGGCCGACGCCGAAGGCGCGCGGCCCCTCGACGACGACCTCGTCGCCGACGCGGATCTCCTCGTCGGCGTCGACGACGCCCGGCGCGAGCACGCTCCCGTGCGGGACGAACTCGTCGATCTCGACGCGCTTCGTCGGCACGTCGGACTCCGCCCAGACGCGGGCGCCGTCGAGGGTGAGCGAGAGGACGCCGTACTGCGGGACCATCGTCGCCAACTGCTGGCCGTCGTCGTTGCCGTCTCCCGCCTCGGTGTCGCCGTCGCGGACCTGCAGTTTCGGATAGCGGCTCGTGACCTGCAGGTCGACGTCCGCGAAGAGGTCGTCGCCCGCGCCGGGACCGAACTGGTAGTCCGCGAGCGCCTTCACGGTGTTGTGCTGGCGCTCGCGGCGGCTGTATTTCAGCTCCTCGTCGAGGGTCGACATCAGGTTCGCGAGCGAATCGGTCGTAGTCGGGTGATCCTCGACGGTGTACTCGAAGGGGACGTCGACGTCGGCCGCGACGCGCTCGCAGATCTCGCGGTAGCCCTCGTCGGGGACGTGCGCGATCACCCGCGGGTAGTCGTTGCGATCGAGGTAGCGCCCGAGGACGTCGGCGACGAACGACTTCTCGTCTTCGGACCACCGGCCGGTGACGACGGTGTCGTAGTGCTGGGCGGGGTAGGTCAGCTCCAGTTCCATCGGGACGACGCCGATCGGCGAGGTCATCGACGCGACGTGCCCACGGTACTGGATCGCGTCGTGGAACTGCGCGTGGCTCTGGGACTCGCTGTATGGCTTCGTGGCCGAACACGGCACCAACACGAGGGGATTCGAGAACCGGTTTCGGTACCGGGTCGTCACGCGCTCGGCGAACCGCTGGATCTCGACGCGCCGGAGGCTGTCTTCGGTCGCGGCGGCGAGTTCGGTGTCGCGGACGACGGGCGTCCGCTCCTCCAGGTAGCCGTACTGCTGGTCGAACTCCCGGAACGCTGCCGTGAGCCACTGATCGTGACGGGCCTGTCCCTCGATGTAGTCCCGGAGCCGGCCGTCGCGGATCCGTCGACGGACCGTCGCCAGTTCCGATTCGAGGGCGTACTCGTTGTGGTCGGCGCAGTCCTCGCCGTCGAAGGCGGCCGGATCCGACGTGGGGTCGTCGCCGCGGACGCCCTCGCCGACGTGCTTGCCGCGACACGCCGGGCAGGAACACGGCAGTTCGTCGAGGTCTTCGAGGAAGTACTCGCCCTCCGAGGTGAGATAGAAGCCTTCGAGGCCGCGGACGCGCGCCCGCTTGGCGTCGAGGAGGTCGACGCCGGCGTAGACGAGCGTCGCGGCGTTGCGCGGGGTCGCGACACCCGAGAGGTAGATCGCCGTATCGGCCGGCAGCGCCTCACGCGCGGCGATGAGCTCCTCGCGGAAGGCCGCGGCGTGTCCGACGAACCCGCTCGCGTTCGAGAGGATGTACGCGTCGGCGCCGTAGTCGTCGGCCGTCTCGGGCGTGACGACCGCCGCGCTCGGGTAGTCGACGTCGGGGTAGTCGACCGCGAACGACTCCTGGACGCGCTCGTCGGTGCCCGCCGGGAACGACCGGTGCGGGAGGACCGTCAGGATCTCCCTGTACCCCTTCGGGACGCCGCGCTCGTCCGTCCAGAGGCTGCCCGCGTCGTCGACGCTCCCGTCGACGAGCGCCGGCGTCCGGAGCGGATCCGAGAGTCGGAGCTCCCCCAGGCGGGCGGCCCCGTCGCGCCTGTGTACCTCAAAGTAATCGGTCATACACCCGCATGCGCTGTCGAGCGTGAATTATCTGTCTGTTCGCGAGCCCTCATTTCGCCTCTCACTCCCGTCCCCGCTCCTGCTCCTGCTTCCGTTTCCGCCGAACCCGGATCGGCCCGCGCACTTTTGCCACCCCGCGTCCCATCCCCGCGTATGCACGTCTCCGGCGCGTGGTCCCGCCCCGGGATCGACGAGTTCCTGACGGCGGCCCGGGTGCCCGTTCGCCTCGGCTGCCGGACGCCCGGCGACACCCCCTGGATGCTCTCGCTGTGGTACGTCTGGGCCGACGGCGACGCCGTCGACGACGAGGGGTGGTCGCCCGCAGAGGGCCTCGGCGACGCCGATCGCGACCGGGAGATCCTCTGTGCCACGAGCGCCGACGCGGACGTCGTGGACTTCCTCCGACACGAGCCCGAGGTCTCCTTCGAGGTCTCGACCAACGACTACCCGTACCGCGGCGTCCGCGGCCGCGGGACGGCGTCGATCGAGCCGGACACCGAAAAGCGACTGCTCCGGGCGCTCTTCGAGCGGTACTTGGGCGGGACCGACAACGAACTGGGCGACCGCCTGCTCGGGCCCGACCGCGAGGAGGTCCGCATCCGGGTGTCGCCGGAGCGACTCCACTCGTGGGACTTCTCCGAGCGGATGGCCGACGTCGCGCCCGATGAGCGGTGACTGCGTCGGCTACCGACCGCCGCCGAGCGTCTCGATTGCGACCCGATCGGGGACCCGAGCTAGCGCCGACGCGGGCCAGTCGTCGTGAGCGAGGACGAACTCGGTTCCGGGGTTGGCTTCGACCAGTTCCCGGACGCCCTCGGCGGCCGCCTCCTGCGCGTGACGGTCGCTCCGCTCGGGGACCTCGGCCGTGAGCGGGTACGTCTCCGAGAGCGCCCGCGGGAACGGCCCGAACGGCGGCACGACCCGCCAGGCCGCGTCGTAGGCGTCGCCCGAGGGGATGCCGCCCTCGGTCAGCAGCACCTCGCCCTCCGGATCGAGTCGCGTCACGCGCTCGTGGTGGCGTCGCACCTCCGGCCGGCGCGCCGACTCCTCGGAGAGGTAGAAGAACGAGCCCTTCGAGATCGGATCCTCGCGCTCCAGCTGGTCGGCGTGGTCCAGGAGCGCGCGGTAGCCGTCGAGCATCGCCGGGTGGGACCGCGCCCGCGACTCCACTAGTTCGAGGAGGTTCCCCGAGCGGATCGCCTGCTTCACGCGTCGGATCTCGGCGAACGACACGTGGAGGTTGTGCTCGGCCAGCAGGCGCTCGCGCTCCTCGTCGTCGTACCCGCGCAGTTCCTCGGGATCGTGCGCGGCGCAGACCGCACACGAGCAGGGGAAGTACTCCAGGTCTTCGAGGTGCTCGGTTCCCCGCACGGTCAGGTAGCGATCGTCGCGCGCGTAGATGGCGTACGCCGCCGAGTCGAAGAGGTCACAGCCGGCCGCGACCGCGACCGCGAACATCATCGGGTGGCCCGCGCCGAACAGGTGGACCGGCGCGTCGCGGCCGAGGCCGCGCTTCGCCGCGGCGACGACGTCGATCATCTCGGCGTAGCGGTAGCTGTTCATCAGCGGCACGACCGCGCCGACGGGGAACACGTCCAGGTCGGTCGCGTCCGCGCGGCCGGCGGCCGCCTCGCGCAGGTCCGGGTACGTCGACCCCTGCACCGGCGCGTTCACCAGCATCTCGCCGGTGTCGGCGGCCTCGGCGTCCCGCAGGGCCGCCTCGGTCTGCTCTAGCTCCCGCTCGGCGCGCTCCCGGCCGACGTCCGGCGGCGTGGGGATGTCGATCGGCGTCCCGACGTCCGAGCCGATCTCGTGCTGGAAGTCGAGGATCTCCCGCGTCGTCACGTCGATCTCGCCGTACTCCGCGAGCTGGAACGAGCCCGAGTCGGTGACGATCGCGCCGTCGAAGCCGAGGAGGTCGTGGAGCCCCTCCTCGACGGCCCGCTCGCGGAGGTCGTCGGTGCTGTGGACGATGTAGGAGTTCGTGATCAGGATCTCCGCGCCGAACTCCGATTCGAGCTCTCTCGGAGGAATGGTCCGGATGTTCGGGTTGACGACCGGCATCAGCGCCGGCGTCTCGACGGTGACGCCCGCGCGGGGGACCGACAGCCGGCCGATCCGCCCGGCGGCGTCCCCCCGACGGACCTCGAAGTGATCGCGCATACCGCGGGTAGGGAGAGCCGCCGGTAAGAACCGTCGCTTTCCGGTCGGCGCCGCCGCTCCCGGGCCGCATAGCGTACAGTCGGCACACTTGCTCCGTAGCCCGCGCCGCTGTGCCGAACACCCGCTCTCGGCGCGGGGCGACCGTCAGATCACGGTGGCGCTGGCCGCGGCATCGCATATAAACGCACGTCCGAGCGGTCACTCGGCCAACAGCTCGGACGCCGTCAGCCGATTCCCCGCTCGCCGCCGACCACCGGATTCTTGTGTCCGCGCGGACGACAAAACCCCGTATGAGACACCTCGGACTGAAAGCGCGGATGGCGATCGTCGGATCGATCCTGTTCGCCTTCTACGCCGTCGCGGCCGTGGTCGTGATGGGCGTCTTCGGCTGGCCGCTCTCGCTCGTGCTGCTCGGGAGCGTGCTCTTCGTCGGCGTCCAGTACAAGGTCGGCAAGTGGATGGCGATCCGGAGCGTCGGCGCCGAGGACCTGCCCGAGGACCGGTACCCGGAGATCCACCGGCGCGTCGAGTCGCTCTCGGAGTCGATGGGCATCGAGAAGCCGCGGCTGATGATCGCGCGGATGGGCGTCCCCAACGCCTTCGCGGTCGGTCGCAAGGGCGCGGGCACGGTCGTCGTCAGCGAGGAACTGCTCTCGCGGCTGAGCGCCGACGAGGTCGAGGGCGTCCTCGCGCACGAGCTCGCGCACATCCGCAACCGCGACGTGGTGATGATGGTGCTCGGCCAGGGGGTCGCCTCCATCGTCGCCATCGTCGCCCAGTGGGCCGTGCTCCTGACCGGCGACAACGACATCGCGGACTTCTTCCTCGCGATCGTCGTCGGCCAGATCACCCAACTGCTCGTGATGCTCTTCGTCTTCGCCATCTCCCGGTACCGGGAGTACGTCGCCGACAGCGACGCCGCCGACGCCATCGGCGGCGGCGACCCGCTCGCCCGCGCCCTGGAGAAGATCAGCCGCGGGAACGAGCGGACCCAGGAGTCCGCGGTCGACTCGCAGGTGAACGCCCTCTGCATCTTCGGCGAGGAGCGCGGCCTCGCCCGCCTGTTCGCGACGCACCCGCCGATCGAAAAGCGGATCGAGCGCCTGCGCGGGTAACGGCCGATGGTCGACCTCCGCACGCTCGCGGCCGCCGTCCTCGGGGTCGCGCTCGGACTGCTGTTCGTCGCCTCGCCCGAGACCGTCGTCCGGATCCAGGCCGCCGGACGGCTGCCCGACGACCGATACGGCCGGTACGGCGAGGACGGCGCCTCGGCGGGAAAGGCGGATGCGGGCGCGGACGCCGGGAACGCGTTCCCGACCCGCTGGCGGCGACTCGTCCAGGTCGTCGGCGTCGCGTTCCTCCTCGGCGGCCTCTATTTCGCGTGGACGTTGGTGTAGCGTACGCGCCGTCGATCGATTCGGGTTCCGGATTCTGACTCGGATTCGATCCGGCCCGAACTCGGACCGACCTGAACTCGGATCGACCCGAACTCGCCCGCGCCGCTCAGAAGACCCCGGCGACGAGCGCCTGCGGGAACTGTTCCGAGCCGGCGAACTGGAGCGTGAGATACAGCATCGAGAACAGCGTCGCGTTGTAGATCCCGTGGATCAGCGCCGGGACGACGATGTTGTCGGTGAGTTCGTACACCGTTCCGAAGACCAGCGTCGGGAGCACGAGCACGGAGATGCTGACCAGTCGCGCCCGCGGCGCGCCAGCGAGCGAGAAGTAATGGATCGACGCGAAGATGAGGCTCGCGAGGACGATCGCGGCGGGCGCGGGCAGCGCCTCGCCGAGGCGGTTCTGGACGACGCCGCGGTAGAGCAGTTCCTCGCCCGGTCCGATCAGGAGCAGCGACGCCGGCACTAGGAGGAGCAGGATCTCGGGGTTCTGCATCCCGACCTCCGCGGCCGTGTTCGGCGCGGCCTCCGCGCCGGTCGTCGAGATGATCACCGACGCGACGACCAGGAGCCCCATCGCCGCCACGTAGCCGGCGATGACGAACGCGACCTCGCGGAGGGAGGGCACCGCCACGCCGACGTAGTCCAGTCCCTGACCGCGGTACCGGAGATACGCGAGCGCGACGCCGCCGAAGCCGACGCCGGTCGCGAGGGCAAGCGAGAGGACGATACTCAGGAGCGGCGTGATATCGACGCCGGACAGGCCCAAGACGAACGCGGCGGCGAGGACCAGGATCCCGCCGACCGCGATGCCGACGCCCGCCAGGAGCACGGCGGCCGCGAGCGCCCGGACGACCGCCCGGAGCCGTTCGCCGTCCGCGAGCCCGTCGGCGCCGCCGACTGAATCGGTTTCGGGGGACACACCCGCAGTACGGACCCCCGCGTCAAAACGCTTCGTCTCTCCGTTCTCGTCAAAGCGCTTCGTCTCTCCGCTCTCCGTCACCGTCGGCGTGCCGCCGTCATCGTCGGCCGACCGGCCTCACCGCCAGCGCTCCGCGAGTTCGTAGCGGGTGATCCCGAGCGCCGTCCGGCCGTCGCGGACGTCCCCGTCGAGGACCTCGGTCAGGAGGTCGTCGTAGTCGGCGGTGACTACGCGGATGCTCTCGTTGAAGTCGAGGTCCTGTTCGCCCGACGGCTCACAGCCGCGAGCGACGAAGTAGTGGTGGACGCTGTCGAGGAGGCCGTTGGCCGGCTCGGCGGCGAAGAGGTGCTCGACGGCGTCGGCCTCGTATCCGGTCTCCTCGCCGAGTTCCCTGCGTGCGGCGTCGTCGAGGTCGGCGTCGTCGGACTCGGCCGTCCCGGCGGGCAGGCCGCGGTTGACGCGCCCGACGGCCTGGCGCCACTCCTCGACGAGGACGACGTCGCCGTCGGGCGTAAAGGGGAGGACGACCACCGCGGGCGGCTCGTCGACGTAGTGAAAGTCCGTCTTGGTGCCGTCCGGCAGGACCACGTCGTCGCGCCGCACCTCGAAGCCCGGGCAGGCGTAGTCGATGTCGCTCCCGGTCGTCGTCCAGGCCAGGTCGTCGCCGCTGGAAGGCTCGCTGTCGACCATATCCGTGTCTCCACCTCGACGGGCAAGAAGCAGGGGGGTCCTCGCGGTCGAGCCCTACCCGCGGAGCCGACCCCGCAGGGCCGTTCCCGCCCCGCCGAGCACGCACGCCAGCGAGATGAGCGCGACCGCGACGTGGGCCTCGCCGAACCAGAACGGCGTCTGGAGGCCGGTCTGGAGGACGACGAGCAGGAACGACAGCACGGGCACGTCCCGGCCCTCGCCGATCGTCGTCGCGCCGCCGCCGTCGGCGTAGGCGACGCCGCCGACCCGCTCGCCTGCCGGCAGTCGCTCGGCCTCGTAGGGCACCTGCGGCGTCCCGTAACTCCAGACGGTCGCGCCCGTGCGGTTCACCTCCACGATCCGCTTGTTCAGCGAGTCGGTGACGAGCGTGTTGCCGTTGGGGAGGCGGTCGGCGTCGCGCGGCCAGTTGAACGTCACGCCCTCGGCCTCGTAGAGCGCCCACGCGACGTTCCAGTCGCCGCTCTCGTTTCTCCGCAGTTCGACGATCCGATCGTTGTGGCTGTCGGCGACCAGCACGGTCCCGTTGCCGAGCCACTGGGGGTTGTGCTGCTGGCGGAGCACCGTCGGATCGCCCCTCGAGCTCGGGCTGCCGCCGTCGCCGTCGCCCTCGTTGATCACCTCGACGACGCCCTCGCCGCGCTCGACGATCACGAGCTGGTGCGCGTTGCGGACCGAGACCAGGTAGCGGTCCTCGGAGATGACGTCGACGTCGTTGATGTGGAGCCAGTCGGTCCGGGTCGGATCCGCGGGCGCGTCGTAGCGCTCGCTGGCGTTCCACTGCCAGGTGATCTCGCCCTCGCTCACGGTGAAGATCCGCTCGTACTCCATGTCCGTGACGAGGTACTCGCCCGAGTCCAGCCGCTCGACGTCGTGGACCTCGCTGTTCTTCGGCGTCCGGACCGGGAAGGAGTACTCGGAGACGATCTCGGGACCGGCCTCGCTCCCGGCGTTCGGATCGATGATCCGGAAGCCGGTGCGGGTGCAGGGGGACTCGTAGGGGGCACAGTCGGTGTAGCCGCCGTCCATGAAGCCGGCCATCACCCGCCCGTCCGGGAGCATCGT
The DNA here is from genome assembly GCF_041477585.1 of Halobellus sp. MBLA0158. Classification (NCBI taxonomy): domain Archaea; kingdom Methanobacteriati; phylum Methanobacteriota; class Halobacteria; order Halobacteriales; family Haloferacaceae; genus Halobellus; species Halobellus rubicundus. Next base: position 77,605 of record NZ_JBGNYA010000001.1, on the reverse strand, counting down.
GACGTCGAAGTAGCTGTCCGTGTCGCCGGCGCGCCACTGGATCTCGCGGCCGTCGAGGAGGTAGACAGAGCCCTTCTCGTGGAGACCGGGGCCGCCGCCGTGGGACCCCACGAGCGTCTGCCGCGTCTCGCCGTCGGTGGCGGCGCCGACGTCCGGGGCGAGCGCGGCGCCGACGACGAGCGAGGAGATGAAGAGGACGACGCCCGCGAGTGCGAGCAGCGCGCCGGCGCGCTCCGCGGAGCGGGAGCCGCCGAGTCCGGGGACCTTGGATCGCATCGACTGGGTGTAGCACGGGGCAACAGCGAGAAAAACCGTTCGGTGTCGGCCGCCGGAGTCGCCGCGGCGCTACGCCCGCTCGGCCTTCAGTTCGATCCGGTAGCCGAACGGGTCCGTGACGTACACGGCGGGCGCCACGCCCGTCGCGCCCAGCGGGTCGAGCCGGCGGTCGATCTCGATCCCCGCGTCGTCGAGCGCCGCCTCGACCCCCTCGATCGTGTCGTCGACGCGGACGGCGACGTGGTCGTAGGCGGTCCGCGACGGCGCCGCGAAGTCGTCGGACGGTTCGAGGTGGATCACGGCGCCGGGCGCGAGCCGGACCGAGAAGAACGGCTTCTCGCCGGACTCGTACAGGTCCATCCCGTCGATCTCGAAGCCGAGCCCGTCCCGGTAGAACGCCAGTGCGGTCTCGATCCCGTCGGCGGGGATCTGCAGTTTCACGTGGTCGATGGCGGTCCCGTTCACGACCACCCGTTGGCGCTCGCCGGACAAAGATCCGCCGCCGGCCGCGCCAGCGGAGACGCCCCGCGAGGACAAGACCTATCTCGCCCGGCGGCCAGCGCGGAGACGAGCGATGTTCGTCGGCCACGAGTGCCTCGCGTTCGCCCTCGCGGGGTGGGGTGCGCGCCGCGCCGGCCGCGACGCGCGGACCGCGCTCGCGCTCGCGGGCGTCGCCGCGCTCGCGGCGCTCCTCCCGGACCTCGACGTCGCGTACGCCGTCGCCACGTACGCCGCCGCCGTCGCCGGCGGGGTCCCGCTCGGCTGGGAGGCGTTCTGGGGCGTCGCAAACCGCGTCCACCGCGTCGTCACCCATCCGCTCCCCGTCGGCGCCGCCGCGACGCTCGCCTTCGGCGCGGGCCACCTCGTCGGGCGAGCGCGCCGATCCGACCCGTCGCCGTCCGCCGTCGTCACCGCGGCCGTCGCTCTCCTGGCGGGGCTCGCGATCCTGTGGGGCTTCCGCTCGACGGTCGGACTCTCCGCGGCGGTCGTCGCGGCCGCGTTCCTCCTCGTCGCGGCCGTCGCCGGGGCCGCCGTCGCCCGACGAACCCCTCTTCCACCTACCGCGACGATGCTCGCCGCCGGCGTCGGATTTCTGACTCACCCGTTCGGCGACGTCTTCCTGGCGTCGCCGCCGCCGCTGCTGTCGCCGTTCGGCCCACCGCTCCTGACCGAGCGCGTCGTCCTCTCGGTCGATCCGACGCTGAACCTCCTCGGGATCCTCTTCGTCGAGGTCGCGGCGGTCTGGGCCGCCGTGGCGGTCTACGCGCAGCTGGCCTCCCCGGGCGGGTCGCAGACCGCCCTCCGCGACGCCGTCGACCCGCGTGCGGGCCTCGGACTCGTGTACGCGCCGGCCGCGTTCGTCCTCCCGCGGCCGACGATCGCCGACGCGCACGTCCTCGGCTTCACGATCGTTCCGCTTGCGCTCCTCGTGGGCGGGTGGATCTGGCTGTCCGCCCGCGGCGGCGACGCCGTCCGATCGTCCGCCGGGCTCGACCGCGACCCGCGGTTCGTCGCGGTCGTCGGCGCGCTCACGGCGCTCACGGTCGCCGCAGCCGGATACCTCGTCGCGTACGCCGCCGTGTGATCGCGTGTGACCGGGGCGCAAACCAAACACTTAGTACACGTCAGTCTAATCGAATTTCCGAACGTCACGTCATCCATCCGTCAGGCGGCGTCAGTCGCCGCGTGGTCGTTCGCCGCGACCGAAAGCCGCACCGAAGGCCCCCTCCCGACGATGATTGACACCCACTCGGACTCCTCGATCGAACTGCTGTCCGGACTGACTCCCCTCTGGTGGCAGGGGACGATAGTGTTCTTTCTCGTCGGCGACGTCGTCACGACGCTCTCGGGCTATCACCTGCACACGGTCGTCGAGGCGAGCCCGCTCGTGGCCTGGCTGATCAACACCTACGGGCTCCCGCTCCTCGTTCCGCTGAAGGTCGCCGTCGTCGCGGGCTTTTATGGCCTGTACCGGATCGTCCCTCACCCGCACAGCATCGGCGTTCCGCTCGCGCTCTGTATGTTGGGGTTCGTCGTGACGGTGTGGAACGGCGCGGTGATCGTGGCGGCGCTGCTGTGAGCGTTCCTCCGTCCGAAGGCGAATACGGTCCATAGCGGCGGCTCGTCGTTCTGAAGTGGGGAAAAATGGGCCGGCGCAGATTCGAACTGCGGTTACGGCCACCCGAAGGCCGAAGGATACCAAGCTACCCCACCGGCCCACACTCGTACCGTCGTCGTTCGTTCTTTTAACGCTTCCGAACCGTCAGAGCCCGCGCCGCGCCCGTCAGGCGTCGAGGTTCGGCTCGCCGTCGCCGCCGACCTCGAAGTACCGCTCCCGGTGGCGCCGACACCCCGGATTGAACGCCGCGCCGCAGGCGGGACACGCGTCGTCGCCGTCGAGGTACCTCCGCGCCGTGAGCGTCGCTCCGCAGGCGCCGCACAGCACCGCCGGCTCGTCGAACCGCTCGCGCGGCCACGGCTCGGGATCGTGCTCGGTGGCCTCGTCGTGACACGCGTGGCACGGCGAGAACGCCTCACAACAACCGAAGCGGAGCGCCACGATGTCGACCGCGTCGTCCCAGTGCGCACAGCGCGTCTCCGGATCGACGGCGACGCCGACGAGCGGGACCGCAAAACGGTCGTCGCGGTCAGGCGCGTGCGTAGTCCGGCGGTCTCCCGCGGTGGTGTCAGCATCGGCGTCGCTCATCTCTCAGTAGGTGGTGTAGCCGTCGGTGTCCAGGTAATTGTGCGCGACGGTGATCGCGTGGTCGGCGTGGAGGACTTCGGGACTCAGCCGCACTCGCTCGTCCGCCGCGTCGGCCAGGAGGTCGGCCTCCGCGTCGCTGAAGTCGCGGTGGTCCGAGAGCACGAAGAGCGGGTCCGCGGGCGGGTCGACGTCCGCGACGGGGGCGCCGTCCTCGTGGAGTTCGACGACGGTCGCCTCGTCGGCGAGGTCGGCGAGCGTCGCCTCGAATCCCATCCGGCGGATCGAGACGCCGGGCGTGCTCTCGGCGGGTATGTGGCCGATCGCGTCCTCGCGGTGGTCTAACGCCGTGCGGATCAGCGCGGCCGTGCTCCGCTCGTCGGGGTTGAGCCGGCGGAGGTCCGCGCCGTCGAAGCGGACGGTGAACGCGTCGCCGAGGACGAGGTGGACCCGGACGTCCTCGCGGATCGCGTGCGAGAGGAAGAACGCGCTCGTGACACAGCGGCAGAGCACGTCGAGGCGGCCGGCGCCGCCCGCGACGTCGTCGAGCGAGAAGTCGGGCGTCGTCGGCGCGTCGTGGCCGACGATTAGGAACTGTCGCATAGCCGGTGTCGACGCGCCCCCGTCAAGAATCGCGCGCTTTCGCTCCGAGAGCGGACGGAGAACGCGGGAGCGGCGATCTTAGTCCGAATCGACCGCGCGTCTCAGACCGCCGTCGGCCGCGTCGGCGCGGTCGGTCCCGTCGGCGATCCCGAGGACGGCGGCGCCGGGGCGTTCCCGGTCTTCTGGCCGCTCACGAGGAAGTCCGCGAGGTTGCCGATGAAGGCTTCGTTGCTCGCGACGTAGGCATTCGTCGGCGCGAGGAAGTCGGTGTCGCCGACCATCGCGACGTCGCCGGACTGCACCGCCACCGCGTAGGTGTCGGCGCGGCGCGTCGTCGAGAGCTTCGTCCCCTCGGTCGTCGACAGCGCGGTCTGGCCGTCCGCGGTCGAGACCGCGGCCGCGTCGTGGAAGACGGCCCGGTCGACGCCCTCCGAGAGCGAGCCGCTTCCGGGCGTCGCGTAGACGCTCTGGAAGTTGGTCTCGTACTCCTGCATATTGAACAGGTAGCCGGACTGCGCGGAGACGCCGAACGCCGAGTTCAGGCTGGGGCCGCCGCTCGACGGCTGGGAGACGGCCACCCCGAGCAGGCTGATCACCGAGCCGCCGGAGGAGGGCGGATCCGACAGCAGGAGGACCCGGCCGCCGGCGTCGTTGAAGGCGCGGACGCCCGCGAGCTGCGACGGCGTGTACGGCTGGCTCGGGTTAGCGACGAGGAACGCGTCGGCGCTCCGCAGCGACTCGTTCCACGCCTCGCCGCGGGCCTGGTCTTGGGTCACGACGCGGACCTCGTGGCCGTTCTCGACGAGCGTGTTCACGAGCGTCGAGAGCTTCTCGTCGGAGAGGTCGTTCCCGTGGGCCTGATCGATGAGGATCGTCTTGCTCTCGGCGTCGCTGTCCATCGTGATCTCGCCGCTCTCCTCGGCGGCGGCGACGCGGACCGCGTCGGCGTCGGTCTGCTGCTGGGCGAGGTTCGTCACCTCGGGCGTGCCGCCGCCGAGGACGAGCGGGGCGACCGCCGAGGCCCCGACGACCAGTCCGACGATGACGACGAACGCGATCGCGGGACGGGTGAGGTCACGCGCTTGCATTCGCCGACACCTCCGGGTCGTAGTAGGGGATTTCGTCCACCATCAGCGGTTGCGTGACGGGGGCGAGCCCGTTCGTCCGATCGCTCCGTTTGTAGATCATCGTGCCGTTGTCGGTGTCGCTGGCCAGGAGGATCAGGCCGAGCGAACTCGGCGGCTCCTGTCTGGCCACGTCGTAGTTGTCCATCCCGGCCATCTCGGCCGCGCGGTCGATCGCCGTCGGGAGCGCGCCGATGTCGTCGGCGTAGCCGTTCTGGACGGCCTCCGGCCCGAGGTAGGTCTTCGCGTAGGCGACCTCCTCGCGCGAGAGGGTGATGGTCTCGCCGCGGTGCTCCATCACGCGCCCGACGAACTGCCGCTTGAGCGACTCGATCGTCCGCCGTCGCTGATCGGTCGTCGGCTGGGCCTTGTCGGGCCCCGTGCGGATGACGGAGTCCGGAAGCGGGGTGGTCCCGCCGGTCCCGATCACGCCGACGCTCCCGACCTGCGAGGAAGAGAGGACGTAGATCTCGTCGGCCGGCAGCATCCCGTAGTACGCGCCCGAGGCGCCGACGCCCTGGACGGACGCGACGACCGGCATCTCTTCTGCTGTTCGTAACACTTCGAGGTACAATCGCTCGCTGGGAGCGACGGCCCCGCCGCCGCTGTCCACCTTGAGGACGACCGCCTTGACGGACTCGTTGGTCCGCGCGTTGCGGAGGTCCTCTGCGATCCCGTCCACCGTCGTCGACGAGATGGTGCCGGAGACCGTGATGACCGACACCGTCCCGTCGGACTGGGCGGAGGTCGCGTAGTCGTGGGCAACGGGGGCGAGCACCGCACTCACCAGGACGGCCGCGACGACGGCGACGACGAATATCGCCTTCGCCGAGGTCGCGGATGAGTTACTGCTCATACTGCATCACCGAGGTAGGGGTGTCGCCCTAAAGGGGTTCGTGTGGCACAAAATGCGATTTCACCAACGGGAGGTCAGCAGACCACCTGAGCGAACCCCATTCGCGCCTCATAGAGATTACTCTCACTGTTTACCGCCGAACGCCACCCCCGGTAACGGCGTTCGGCGGTAAGAGACGAGAGTAATCACTATCAGTCGGTCAGGCCGTACCCGCGCCGGAAGAGCGCGACGTCGAGCGCGACGACCGCGACCGCGAGCCCGGTCAGGACCGCGAGGGACGCGTTCGGATCGACCTCGCTGACGCCGAGGAAGCCGTACCGGACGCCGTTGACCATATAGATCATCGGATTCAGGAGCGACACCTGCTGGACCGTCTCCGGCAGTTCGTTCAGCGAGTAGAACACGCCGCCGAAGAAGACCAGCGGACGCAGGATGAACTGATTCAGCATCGTCAGGTCGTCGAAGTCGTCGGCCCAGAGCCCGGCGACGACGCCGAGGCCCGCGAAGAGCACCGTGATGACGACGCCGAACGCGACGAGGTAGAACGGCTGGGCCGCGCCGACGGAGGTGAAGAACGCGCCGATGAGCGCGATCAGGACCCCGACGATCGCGCCGCGGATCGCCGCCGCGAGCACGTACGCGCCGACCATCGTTCGATACGAGAGCGGCGAGGTCAGCACCTCCTCGATGTAGCGGTTCCACCGGCCGTGGAAGATGTTGAACGAGGTGTTCTCGAAGGCGTTCGAGATCGCGCCCAGCACCACCAGCCCGGGGAGGATGAAGAGGATGTACGGGACGCCGGCGATCTCGTCGATCCGCTCGCCGAGGATGACGCCGAACACCGAGAAGTAGAGGACGTTCGTGATGAACGGCGGGACGAAGGTGTTGCGCGGCCGGCGGATGAACCGCAGGACCTCACGCCGCAGGAGCGAGACGAAGCCCGTGAGGCCCGTGCGACCGGCCGACTCGGAGGCCCGATCGCTCCGCGTCTCGGAGCTCATTCGACCGCCACCTCCGGGGTCGCGCGCTCTTCCTCGGGGCGAGTCATCTCGACGAAGACCTCCTCCAGGGAGGTCCGCTGGATCTCCAGGTCGACGATCTCGTGTCCCGCGCGGTCGAGCTGTCGGACGAGATCGGGCGCGACGAGGCCGCCCTGCCGCGCGGTGACGACGAGGCGCTCCCCGTCGAGGTCGACCTCCTCGACGCGGTCGTCCTCGGCCGCGAAGTCGGGCACGGCGGTCGGCGCCTCGCGCAGTTTGATCACGACGTCGTCGGTGCCGCGGTCCATCAGCTCCTCGGGGCTGGCGACGTCGACGACGCGGCCCGAATCCAGGATCGCGACCTCGTCGCAGAGCCGCTCTGCCTCCTCGATGTAGTGGGTCGTGAGCAGGACCGTCGTCCCGCGCTGATTGAGGTCGACGATGGTCTCCCAGAGCTCGCGCCGGAGCTGGACGTCGACGCCGGCGGTCGGCTCGTCGAGGATCAGGAGGTCGGGATCGGTGATGAGCGCCCGCGCGAGCATAAAGCGGCGCTTCATCCCGCCGGAGAGCCAGTCGAAGCGGGTGTCGCGCTTGTCGTAGATGCCGACGCGCTTGAGCACCTCATCGGCCCTCTCGGCGGCTTCGTCCCGCGGGACGCCGTGGTAGCCGGCCTTGTGCTCTAGGACCTCGCGGATCGGAAAGAAGCGGTCGACGTTGAACTCCTGGGGCGCGAGGCCGATGTGGTCGCGCGCCGACCGGTAGTCGTCTTCGACGTCGTGGCCGAACACGCGCGCCGTCCCGCCGCTCTTGCGGACTAGGCCGACGAGGACGTTGATGAACGTCGTCTTCCCCGCGCCGTTGGGACCGAGCAGACCGAAGAAGGAGCCCTCGGGCACGGTGAGGTCGATCCCGTCCAGCGCCTGTACGTCGCCGTAGGACTTCCGCAGGTCGCGTATCTCGATCGCGGGCGTTCCCATTACCGTCCGGTTCGGGCTCGGCGGACCTAAGGACCACGAAGGCGGCCGGTCGGGCCGCCTCTCGGCGGAGCGGCGGGCGCGCGACGCGAGCGATCAAAGCGGCGGGTCCGCCGGCGGAGCGAAACGCCGATGCCCCCGCCGGACGTCTATGGACCGTGACCCGCGCGAACGAGTCGCCGCCCGGAGACGCCCCCGCTCCCGTCCGCGACGAGGACGCCGACGCCCGACTACCCCGAGCCGCCGACCTGACCGAGGCCGAGCGCGTGCGGCTGGCCCGCGTCCGTCGCCTCAGCCGCGCGCTCGACAGCGCGGTCGCGATTCCGGGCACGAACGTCCGCGTCGGCCTCGACCCCGTCTTGGGCCTGCTCCCGGGCGTCGGCGACGCCGCCGCGGGCGCGCTCTCGGCCTACGTGATCGCCGAGGCCGCGGCGCTGGGCGTCCCGCGGGCGACGCTCGCGCGGATGTGCCTCCACGTCCTCGTCGACGCCGTCGTCGGCTCGCTCCCGCTCGTCGGCGACGCGTTCGACGCGGTCTGGCGCGCGAACGACCGGAACGTCCGCCTCCTGGAAGCGCGGCTCGACGACCCGCGGGGCGAGCGCCGGGACCGCCGAGTCGTGGCCGCGCTCGGTCTGGGCATACTCCTCCTGACGGTCGCGGTCGGCGCCGCCGGGCTCGCCGCCGTCTGGTGGCTCTCGGGCGTCGCGGGCGTCGTCTGATCGCCGATCCTCACGGGCCGAAGGACAAGACAGAAGCCCTGCGCCCCGTTCGTAGCGGTATGAGCATCCTCGACGACGCCCGCGCGCTCGCCGCGCAGGACCCGGTCTGTGACGCCTGTCTCGGCCGGGTCTTCGCCGACCGGAGCCACGGGCTCACGAACGAAGACCGCGGCCGGAGCCTGCGGATCGCCGCCGCGCTCGACGACGACGAGCCCCACGAGCCGGTCGACACCGAGTCCTGCTGGGTCTGCGAGGGCCGGTGCGCCGAGTTCGACGAGTGGGCCGCGCGCTGTGCCGACGCCGTTTCCGATACGGCGTTCGACACCTACCAGGTCGGCACCCGGACCCCACCGCTGATCGAGGAGAACGAGGAACTCCTCCGGGAGACCGCCGGCCTCGACCCCGAGGCGGGCGAACTCTTCAAGTCGGAGTTCAACCGCGAGGTGGGCAAGCGCGTCGGCCGCCGCACCGACACGACCGTGGAGTTCGGGCGCCCGGACGTGCAGTTCACGCTCGACCTGGAAGCCGATCGCGTCGAGGTCGACGTCCACTCGGCGTTCGTCTACGGGCGCTACCGGAAGCTCGAACGCGACATCCCGCAGACGGAGTGGCCCTGCAGCGACTGTGACGGCTCGGGCTACGTCGGCAAACAGCAGTGTGAGACCTGCGAGGGGACCGGCTACCTCTACCAGGACAGCGTCGAGGGCCTGACCGCGCCGGTCGTCCGCGACGTGATGGACGGCACCGACGCGAAGTTCCACGGCGCCGGCCGCGAGGACGTCGACGCGCGGATGCTCGGCACCGGCCGGCCGTTCGTCATCGAGGTGATGGAGCCGCGGCGCCGCCGGGTCGACACCGAGCGCCTGGAGGGCGACATCAACGCCTTCGCCGGGGGGAAGGTCGAGGTCGAGGGACTGCGGCTCGCGACCTACGAGATGGTCGAGCGCGTCAAGGGCCTGGACGCCTCGAAGCGGTACCGCGCCGAGGTCGAGTTCGGCGACGCCGTCGACGACGACGCCCTCGCCGACGCGCTCGCGGAACTGGAAGGCGCCACGATCGAGCAGTACACGCCCCACCGCGTCGATCACCGCCGGGCGAATCTCACCCGCGAACGGTCGGTCTACGAGGCCGACGGCGAGCGCGAGGACGCCTACCACGCCACCGTCGAAATCCACGGCGAGGGCGGCCTCTACATCAAGGAGCTCGTCTCCGGCGACGAGGGGCGGACCGAGCCGAGCCTCGCCGGCCTGCTCGGCGTCGACGCCGAGGTGACGGCGCTGGACGTCGTCGGCGTCTACGGCGAGGAGGGGGACTTCGAGGACGAGGCGTACTTCCTCGAATCGGCAGTCGACGGCGGAGACGGAATGGACGACGAGAGCACCGACGACGCGGGCGACGCCGACGCCCCGAACGCCGCGGAATGACCCACGACCGCGACGACGAGGAGGGGGCGACGGACGCACACCCCGACGAGGTCGCCATCGGCACCGACGAGGCCGGAAAGGGCCCCGTGCTCGGCCCGATGGTCGCCGCCGCCGTCCGCGCCGCGCCCGCCCGGATTCCGGACGACGTCGACGACTCGAAGCGGCTCTCGCCGGCGACGCGACGCGACCTCGCCGAGGCGCTTCGGACGTCTCCCGACGTCGACGTCGGCGTCGCCGTCGTCCCGACCGAGCGCATCGACGACCCCGAGACGGATATGAACTCCCTGACGGTCGCGGCGCACGCCGAGGCCGTCGCGGCGGTCGCTCGCGAGGGCGACCGGGTCGTCGCCGACGCGGGCGACGTGAGCGAGTCGCGGTTCGCGCGCCGCGTCCGCGAGCGCGCGAGCGATGGCGGTCCGTCGGTCGCGGTGTACGCCGAACACGGCGCCGACGAGACGTATCCGCTCGTCGCGGCCGCGTCGGTCGTCGCGAAGGTCGAACGCGACGCCAGAATCGAGGCGCTCGACGACGAATTCGCAGAGTACGGCCCCGTCGGGAGCGGGTACCCGAGCGATCCGACGACGCGGGAGTTCCTCCGGCGCTACGTCGAGGCGACGGGCGAACTCCCCGACTGCGCCCGGGCGTCGTGGTCGACGTCCGAGGACGTCCTCGCGGCGGCCGAGCAGTCGGGGCTCTCGGAGTTCTGAACGGCGCCGCTCCGGGAGCGATTCACCGCATCGCTTCGAGCGAGACGTACGAGCCCGCCTCGGCGGACACCCACGTCGTCGGGAGCTCGTCGGCGTCCGCGTCCTGCGGGAAGATCGTACACTCGTCGGGGGCGTCCTCGTAGGTCTCGATTCGGGCGACGTAACGCCGGCTGGAGAGCGTCGGCTCGCCGGCTGCGCCGCGGTCGTCTTCGGGCGAATCGACGTCGAGGGGGTGGGGATCAGTGGGCATCGTTGGGTTCGTCGGAGCGTCCGGCATCAGTCGTCGCCCGGTACAGTTCAGCCTTGGAGCGCGTTCGCATTTAAACAGACGCCTATTCTCATAGGGTGAGAGCCGTCCGGCGACTCGGCTCCCGCTCCGATCGGGGATGGCCGACCGCTCAGCGGTCGACCGTCGTCAGCGCCCGGAGGATGTCGCCGTAGGCCGGCCGGGTGATGAGCACCCCGACGAGGACGCCGAGGATGGTGAAGATGGCGAAGCCCTGGAGATCGCCGAGCGAGAGGATCGCCAGCGGCGACATCGCGAGGATGGTCGTCGCCGCCGCCGCGCCGATCACCCAGAACGCCTTCCGGAAGCGCGACTGGAAGACGCGCCTGGAGTTGATCTCTCCTTCGGCCATCACCTCGTCGGCGATGATGATCAGGTCGTCGACGCCGGTCCCGATCACGGCGATGAAGCCGGCGATGACAGAGAGGTCAAGCGGGTAGCCGATCCCGGCGGCGAACCCGAGCAGGATGACGACCTCCGAGAGCGCCGTCACGATCATCGGCGCCGCGACGCGGGCGTCGCTGTAGCGGACGAACACGACGCCGCTGACCGCGAGCACGGCGATGATCCCGGTGATGAGCGAGTTCACGCGGAAGTCCGCGCCCTGGCTCGGTGAGATGTACGAGACCGTCCCGCCGCTGTCCTGCGAGAAGTCCAGTTGGGCAGGGAGCGCGCCCGCGCGGAGGTTGATCGAGACCTGCTGGGCCTCGGAGATGTTCGTGGTCTGGAGCTGGAACACGGGGTCCTGCGCCCAGGCACCGCTCCGGAGCGTGTCAGCGAGGCCGGGACTCATCCCGAAGGCGTTCGTCACCTCGCCGTTGACGACGAGCAGGAGACACGGCTCGGTGCCGTTGGGGTTCTGCTGGTAGGTACACCGGGTCCCGCCCTGCTGGGCGAGGCCGGTGTCGACCATCGATTGCTGGAACTCCGGCGCGATCGACTCCCGGACGGTCACGGGGACGTAGGCGCCGGTGCTCTGGCCCTCCTGGGCCGTTCCGATGCTCTGGAAGTCGTCCTGCTGGAGGGCGACCTCTCGCGTGTAGTTGCCGTCGGTCGGGTAGTACGCCTCGATGACGACGGTCCCGCGTTCGGCGACCAGCTCGCGGACCTGGGAGGCGTCCTGGTTCGGCACCTCGACGAGGACGTAGTTCTCGCCCTGCGCGGTCGTCACCTGCTGGACGGTCCCGCCCGAGAGGCCGGCCTCGTTGATCTTGTTCTGGAGGATCCGCACGACCTCCTGGCGGGTCGCCTCGGTGACGCCCCCGCGGACGTCTTCGTATCCGTAGCCGGCGGCGTCGAGGGCCGACGCGAGGTCTTCGGTCGCGACGCCCTCGGCGGTCACCTCGACGGTCGCGGTCGACCCCGACTGCGGCTGTGCGGTCGTCTGTCCGGCCGCCGTGCCGGCGCGGGCGATGACGTCTGCGGGACCGGCGCCGTCGAGCTCCGCGGCCACGGCCTGCTCTACGGTCCGGGCGTCGTCGCCGCCGAACTCGACGCCCTCGGCGGTGACGCCCACGAGCGGGGCGCGGACGCGGGTCCCGCCGGAGAGTTCGAGACCGTACTGGAGGTTCGTCACGCTGCTCGTGGCGGCGACGTCGCCGCCGGCGCCCCCGTCGTCGGGCGCGAGCGTCGGCGAGAGTAGCGCGAACCCGGAGACGAGGATGAACACGACCAAGAGCAGGATCCGCCAGTTGTCGCGGACGTCGACCATCAGCGGGACACCCCCTTGAATTTGTACCAGCGGAGCAGGCTCAGATTCAAGAGGTAGGTGTTCATCAGGTCCGCGGCGAGCCCGAAGACGAGGACGGTCCCGATCGCCGCCAGGAGTTGGATCCCGAACAGCGTCGCCGTGATCGTCATCACGATCATCGCGGCGATCGACGTCAGCGTCATCGTCACACCCGTCCGCATCGCGCGGTAAGTCGACTCGTAGAAGTCGCCCGAGCGGCGCAGGATGTGGTTATTCAGGAGGATGTCCGAGTCGACGGAGTACCCGATGAGCATCAACAGCGCCGCGACCGTCCCCAGCGACAGCTCGATCCCGAGGACGTTCATCAGGGCGACCGGGATGACGATGTCGGAGAACGCCGAGAGCACGACCGCGACCGAGGGGACAAACACGCGGAACATCGCGAAGACGAGCACGCTCATCCCGAGGAAGGCGACCGCGAGGCCGCCGAGCGCGAGCACCTGCGTGTTCGCGCCGAAGCTCGCCGAGACCGACGAGATCGATCGGACGTCGAGTCCGGCGGCCTCGGCCTGCTGCTCCAGGTCGGAGGCGCTCACGCCCCCGGACCCCGCCTCGGACTGGAACGTCACGACGTAGACGCTCTGTGCCGGCACCGAGCGGATCGACTCGGGCTCGGCCGAGAAGGCGTCTCTGATCTGCTGTTCGGCCGCGGACTGTGGCCCGTCGATCGCCACCTGTACCTCCGTCCCGCCGGTGAACGCGATGCCCTGATTCACCGGCGATCCCGTCATCACGTACCAGCCCGCGATGACGAGGAGCGCCACCACCAGGACGGCGAGCGGGATCGCCGCCAGCTGGCGGTTCGTGTACCGGGTGTAATCGACCTCCGGTACCGTAAACTCGACCATAGATGCCGGTGGAGAGCCGCGCCGAATAAGCCTTCTTATGCTCGACTCTGCGAGTCACGACCGGGTTCGACCGTCCGGTGTCCGCCCCGACTACGGCATGTACCGCACCGCGAGCACGCCCGGCGACGAGCGGATCTCGACCCGGTTCACGTCGAGCCGGGCGGCCCGCGAGAGCAGCCCCTCCTCGTCGTCGAGGACGTCGTCGACGGCCGCCTCGGTGTCGTCCTCGGGAACGGTGATGACGTGGATCTCGCCGTCTCCGGCGCGCGGCTTCCGCGTGAGCTCGCCGACCTCCTGGGACGCGGCGATCTCCTCGCTGTTGGCGGTCGGCGGCTCCTCGCTCCGCTCGACCGACAGCGACCGCCGCGAGACCGTCTCGATGAGCCGGTAAGAGACGTTCATCGGCGGGTCCGGCGAGACGGCGCCCTCGACGACGTCGTTGCGCTCGACGCCGGGGTTCGACGACAGCGTGTGGACCTGTCCGCTCTCGACGTTCTTCAGGACCGCCGAGGCGTCGTCCGCGGCGGTCACGAGGAAGGTGCCCTCGATCCGCTCTTCGCTCGTGGGATCGGCGTCAGTCATCGCCCGCCGGTAGACGGCCGGCGCACTTGCGGGTTTCGTCGCGGACTCGACGATGAGCGCCGGCTCACGTCAGCGGAAGAGCCAGTGGGCGATCCCGACGAGCGACGCACCCGAGAGCGGGACGATCCACGAGAGGACGGGCGGGATCGCGTACAGCGCGGCGATCACCGGGGCGAAGAGCCCCGACGGCGCCGGCCGGGCCACCGTCTCGCCGTCCAGCGTGAACGTCTCCGGCATCGACGCGACCAGGCCGAGGTACAGCGACAGCAGGAAGACGAACCCCGCGATCGCGAGCGCGGCCTCGTGGCGCGCCGACGCCCCGACGTTCTTCCGCCGCCGACGCGCGACGACGAGCGTCGGCGCGACGGCGGGGAGGACGACGAGCAGGCCGATCACGACGTAGAACGCCCGCGAGAGCGTGAGCGACCCGCCTTGGACCGCCGCAGTCTGGCCGATGAGGACGACCAGCGCGATGCCGACGAAGAGGCCGATGAGGGCGACGGCGAGCGCGCTCGCGACGACGTAGAGCTTGAACAGCCGCGACTCGCTGGCCCGGAAGGCGTAGGGATACGCCCCGAAGACGCCGCCGTAGTCGGATGCCATCGGTCGCCGTAGGGCGCGCGGGCGTTTCAACGGACCGGTCCGGCGCGCTCGCGACCTCGCCCGGCGCGCTCCCAACCGACCGCTTTTTCGCCCGGCGCGGTAGTGGACGCGTATGCACGTCGATCTCGGCAGCGCGCTCGATGCGACCCCGGGCGTCTCGCGGGCGTCGCTCGAACGGCTCGACGAACAGGTGGCGACGGCCCACGAGCGGATCGAGGCCGGTCGCCGGAACGCCGAACACGGCTACGCGGCGCTGAATCTCCCCGACACCGTCGACCTCGACGCGATCAGGAGCGCCGTCGCGCCCTTCGACGATCCGGCCGCCGTGCTGACGGTCGGCATCGGCGGGAGCGCCCTGGGCGCGGCCACTTTCGCCGATGCGCTCTCGGCCCCGTCGGACCCGGACGCGTACTTCCTCGACAACGTCGACCCCGAGCACGTCTCCGAACTGCTGGCGTCGCTGCCGCTCGACCGGACGGTCGTGAACGTGGTTTCCAAATCGGGGACGACGGCGGAGACGCTCGCGAACTTCCTCGTCGTCCGCGACGCGATGGCGGACGCGGGCGTCGACTGGACCGAACGGACGTTCGTCACCACCGGCGAGGAGGGGAACCTCCGCGGGCTGGCGGCCGAACACGACCTCCCGTCGCTTCCGGTCCCCGACGGCGTCCCCGGGCGGTTCTCGGCGCTCTCGACGGTCGGGCTCGCCGTCGCGGCGATCCAGGGCCACGACCTCGACGCGATCAGGGACGGCGCGGCCGAGGCGGCGGACGGGCTCTCCGGGTCGCTGTTCGAGACGTCCGCCTACGCGTACGGCGCGACCACGTACGCGCTCGCCGGGCGCGGCGCGCTCACGAACGCGATGATGCCCTACGCCGAGCGCCTGGAGACGTTCGCCGAGTGGTTCGCGCAGCTGTGGGCCGAGAGCCTGGGCAAGGACGGGCTCGGACAGACGCCGGCGCGGGCGCTCGGCGCGACCGACCAGCACTCCCAGCTCCAGCTCTACCGCGCCGGGCCGCGGGACAAGCTCGTCACGCTCGTCCGGCCGCAGGAGCGCGTCGACCGCGACATCCCCGAGACCGACCTGTCGGGCCTCTCGTACCTCGGCGGCTCCTCGCTCGGCGACCTGCTCGACGCCGAGTTCGAGGCGACGGAGGCGAGCCTCGCGGCGTCGGGCGTGCCGGCGATCCGGATCGAGATCGACGCGGTCGACGAGCGGAGCCTCGGCTCGCTGCTCTACGAGATGGAGGCCGCCTGCGTGCTCTACGGCGAGCTGGCGTCGGTGTCGACGTTCTCCCAGCCGGCTGTGGAGTGGGGCAAACGCGCCGCTCGCGGCCTGCTCGGCGGCGGTGACTTCGAGGAGGCCGAAGCGGTCGACGACCGGACGAGCCTCGTCGTCGAGTAGCGGCCGGACGCGGGGCTCGGCTCGAACGAAGGGCGAACAGCCGGCACTACCACGCCCGCGCCGACGTGCCGGACACCCGCAGCCCGCCGCGGGACCGCTCTCAGGTCACGGGGCTGCTGGCGGCGTGATGGTATATAAAATCGCGTCGCGACCGCGTTGCGATCGCCGCAACATCTATATTCACCACGTCCGTGTGTCGACCCAACACGGGTGTTTGGTCCCCCGTGGCGGTGAGCCGCGCTTCTCCGACTCGGAGTTGGCAAGCGTTAAATGGCTCCCATCCGAACCGGGCTGTAGTATCCCGTGAGAACTTCTTCACCACCCACACCCCATCACAAGACATGGTAGACGTAAGCCAACACGAGCTCGTCCCAGAGCACACGCTCATCGATGAGGAGGAGGTCGAGTCGATGCTGACGCAGTACGACGTCAAGCGCACCGATCTCCCGAAGATCAAGCGGCGCGACCCGGCGCTCCCCGACGAGGCCGAGCCCGGCGACGTCGTCAAGATCGTCCGCGACTCCCGAACCACAGACAAAGCGGTATCCTACCGACTGGTGATCGAATGAACCGACAGGACCGACGCGTCGTCTCGCGCGAGTACTTCTCCGAGGAACGGCTCGCAGAACACCACTTCCGCTCGTTCAACAACTTCCTCGAGCGGGGGATGCAGGACGTCGTCACCGAGAAGGAACGGATCGAGACCGACATCGGCGACAAGGAGGGCGAAGAGCCCGTCTTCGTCGAGCTCGGCGACGTCCGCGTCGAGACCCCGCGCGTCCGCGAGGCCGACGGCTCCGAGGAGCTGCTGTTCCCGCAGGAGGCCCGCCTCCGGAACATCACCTACGCCGCGCCGGTGTTTATGGAGATGTCCATCGTGCGCGGCGGCGAGGAAGAAGAGGAGGTCGTCGTCGACACCACCGAGACGAAGGTCGGCCGGATGCCGATCATGGTCGGCTCGACGAAGTGCAACATCGCCGGCCTGTCCGACGAGGACCTGATCGAGATCGGCGAGGACCCCGTCGACCCCGGCGGCTACTTCATCGTCAACGGCTCCGAGCGGGTGCTGATGACGAGCGAGGACCTCGCGCCCAACAAGATCCTCGCGGAGTACGACTCCAAGTACGGCGACGAGATCCAGGTCGCGAAGACGTTCTCCCAGCGCCGCGGGTACCGCGCGCTGGTGCTGTGTGAGCGCAACCGCGAAGGGTTGCTCGAAGTCTCCTTCCCCTCGGTCTCCGGCTCGGTGAACTTCGTGACGCTCGTCCGCGCGCTCGGGCTCGAATCCGACGAGGAGATCGTCCACCGCGTCTCCGACGACCCCGAGATCGTGAAGTTCATGCTCGAAAATCTGGAGGAGGCCGACGTCCAGACCGAAGAGGAGGCCATCGAGACGCTCGGCAAGCGCGTCGCCGGCGGCCAGGGCAAGAACTACCAGCTCAAGCGGGCGAACTACGTCATCGACCGCTACCTCCTCCCGCACCTCCACGAGGACGGCGTCGACGACGAGGACGTCCGCATCAACAAGGCGTACTACCTCTGCCGGATGGCCGAGGCCTGCTTCGAGCTCGCGCTCGGTCGCCGCGAGTCCGACGACAAGGACCACTACGCCAACAAGCGCCTGAAGGTCTCCGGCGACCTGATGAAGGATCTCTTCCGGACGGCGCTGAACAAGCTCGCCCGCGACGTGAAGTACCAGCTCGAACGGGCGAATATGCGGAATCGGCAGCTCACGGTCAACACCGTCGTCCGTTCGGACGTGCTCACAGAGCGGCTCGAACACCCGATCGCGACGGGCAACTGGGTGGGCGGCCGCTCCGGCGTCTCCCAGCTCGTCGACCGGACGGACTACATGGGCGTGCTCTCGCACCTCCGGCGGCTCCGGAGCCCGCTGTCGCGGAGTCAGCCGCACTTCGAGGCGCGCGACCTGCACGCGACCCAGTGGGGTCGCATCTGCCCCTCCGAGACCCCCGAGGGGCCGAACTGCGGACTGGTGAAGAACTTCGCACAGGCGATGGAGCTCTCGCAGAACATCGAGGACGAACAGGCCCTCAAGCGCGAACTGGCGTCGATGGGCGTCGAAGGAATCCCCGGCATCGAGGGGCCGGCAACCGGAACACCCGCGGACGACTAACATGGCTCAGGCACAACGCGAGGCGAAAGTCTACGTCAACGGCAGTCTGGTCGGGACCCATCCCGACCCCGAACAGCTCGCAGAACAGATCCGAGAAGCGCGGCGTCGCGGCGACGTCAGCGAGATGGTCAACGTCTCGGTGAAAGAGCGGACCCGCGAGGTCATCGTCAACGCCGACGCCGGGCGGGCGCGGCGCCCGCTGATCGTCGTCGAGAACGGCGAACCGCTGCTCGGCGACGACGAGATCCAGGCGGTCAAGGAGGGCGCCCTGGAGTTCGAGGACCTCGTCGACCGCGGCTACGTCGAGTTCATCGACGCCGAGGAGGAAGAGGACATCTACGTCGCCGTCGACGAAGACGAGGTCACAGAGGATCACACGCACCTCGAAATCGACCCGCAGCTCATCTTCGGCATCGGCGCGGGGATGATCCCCTACCCCGAGCACAACGCCTCGCCCCGGATTACGATGGGCGCGGGGATGATGAAGCAGTCCCTCGGACTGCCCGCGGCGAACTACCGCATCCGGCCCGACACGCGCCAGCACCTCCTCCACTACCCGCAGCTGTCGATGGTCAAGACCCAGACCACAGAGCAGATCGGGTTCGACGAGCGGCCGGCGGCCCAGAACTTCGTCGTCGCCGTGATGTCGTATGAAGGTTTCAACATCGAGGACGCGCTGGTGATGAACCAGGGCTCGGTAGACCGCGCGATGGCGCGCTCGCACTTCTTCCGGACCTACGAGGGCGAGGAGCGCCGCTACCCCGGCGGTCAGGAGGACCGCTTCGAGATCCCGAGCCAGGACGTCCGCGGCGCCCGCGGCGAGGACGCCTACACCCACCTCGACGAGGACGGCCTCGTCAACCCCGAAACCCGGGTCGACGAGAACTCCGTCCTCCTCGGGAAGACATCTCCTCCCAGGTTCCTCGAAGAGCCCGACGACATGGGCGGGCTCTCGCCGCAGAAGCGACGGGAGACCTCCGTGACGATGCGCTCGGGCGAGTCGGGCGTCGTCGACACGGTCACGCTGATGGAGGGCGAGGACGGCTCCAAACTGGCGAAGGTCTCCGTCCGCGACCAGCGGATCCCCGAACTCGGGGACAAGTTCGCGTCCCGCCACGGCCAGAAGGGCGTCGTCGGCCACCTCGCGCCCCAGGAGGACATGCCGTTCACCGAGGAGGGCGTCGTGCCCGACCTCGTGTTGAACCCCCACGCGCTGCCGTCGCGGATGACGGTCGGCCACGTCCTGGAGATGCTCGGCGGCAAGGTCGGCGCGCTCGAGGGCCGCCGCGTCGACGGCACCGCCTTCCAGGGCGAAGACGAAGAGGAACTCCGGGGGGCGCTCGAAGACCACGGCTTCAAGTCCTCCGGCAAAGAGGTGATGTACTCCGGCGTCACCGGCGAGAAGATCGAGGCCGAGATCTTCGTCGGGACCATCTTCTACCACAAGCTGTACCACATGGTGAGCAACAAGCTGCACGCCCGCTCGCGCGGGCCGGTGCAGGTGCTCACCCGCCAGCCCACCGAGGGGCGCGCCCGCGAGGGCGGCCTCCGGCTGGGCGAGATGGAGCGCGACACCGTCATCGGCCACGGGGCCGCGATGGTGTTGCAGGAGCGCCTGCTCGACTCCTCGGACAAGGAGACGGTGTACATCTCCGCGGACACGGGGATGGTCGCCGTCGAGGACCGCGGCCAGCGCCGCATCTACGACCCCGTCACCGGCGACGAGGACGACATCCACGAGATCGAGATCAGCTACGCGTTCAAGCTCCTCCTCGATGAGATGATCGCGCTCGGCATCCGACCGCGACTGGACCTCGAAGACGCAGTCTAACACAATGTCAATGCAGACACCCAAAGAGATCGGCGCCATCCAGTTCGGGCTGATGGACCCCGAGACGTACCGCGACATGTCCGCGACGAAGATCATCACCGCGGACACCTACGACGACGACGGCTACCCCATCGATATGGGCCTGATGGACCCCCGGCTGGGCGTCATCGATCCCGGCCTGGAGTGCCGCACCTGCGGGTCGCACTCGGGCTCGTGTAACGGCCACTTCGGCCACATCGAGCTCGCCGCGCCCGTCATCCACGTCGGCTTCACCAAGCTCATCCGCCGCCTGCTCCGCTCGACCTGTCGGGAGTGCGGTCGCCTCTCGCTGACGGCCGACGAGCAGGACGAGTACCGCGACGCGCTCCAGCGCAACGAGGAGCTCGGCGAGGACTGGACCGACGTGTTGAAGTCGGCCGTGCGCCAGGCGCGGAAGGCGGGCCGCTGCCCGCACTGCGGCGCGCCCCAGCACGACATCAAACACGAGAAGCCAACCACCTACTACGAGGTCCAGGACGTCCTCGCGGGCGACTACTCCGAGCGCATCGCCTCGGCGATGCAGCCCGACGACGACGGCGACGGCGGCGTCTCCCCGTCGGAGCTCGCCGAGGAGAGCGGCCTCGACGTCAGCCGCGTGAACGACATCCTCTCCGGGGAGTTCCGCCCCGTCGGCGACGACAGAAAGAAGATCGAGAAGGCGCTCGACGTCGACCTCACCGAGGAGGACATGAACAAGCTCATGCCCTCGGACATCCGCGACTGGTTCGAGGACATCCCCGACGAGGACATCGAGACCCTCGGGATCGACCCGAGCCGCTCGCGGCCCGAGTGGATGATCCTGACCGTCCTGCCGGTCCCGCCGGTCACCGCGCGGCCGTCGATTACCCTCGACAACGGCCAGCGCTCCGAGGACGACCTCACCCACAAGCTCGTCGACATCATCCGGATCAATCAGCGGTTCATGGAGAACCGCGAGGCCGGCGCGCCCCAGCTGATCATCGAGGACCTCTGGGAGCTGCTCCAGTACCACGTCACGACCTTCATCGACAACGAGATCTCGGGCACGCCGCCGGCGCGACACCGCTCCGGCCGGCCGCTCAAGACGCTCAGTCAGCGCCTGAAGGGCAAGGAGGGTCGCTTCCGCGGGTCGCTGTCGGGCAAGCGCGTGAACTTCTCCGCGCGGACCGTCATCTCGCCGGACCCCACCCTCTCGCTCAACGAGGTCGGCGTCCCCGAGCGCGTCGCCCGCGAGATGACCCAGACGATGAACGTCTCCGAGCGGAACCTCGACCGGGCCAAGCAGTACGTCCGCAACGGCCCCGAGGGCCACCCCGGCGCCAACTACGTCAAACGCCCCGACGGCCGCCGGCTGAAGGTGACAGAGAAGAACTGCGAGGAGCTCGCCGAGAAGATCGACGCCGGCTGGGAGGTCAACCGCCACCTGATCGACGGCGACATCGTGATCTTCAACCGCCAGCCGTCACTCCACCGGATGTCGATTATGGCCCACGAGGTCGTCGTGATGCCGTACAAGACCTTCCGGCTCAACACCGTCGTCTGCCCGCCGTACAACGCCGACTTCGACGGCGACGAGATGAACATGCACGCGCTCCAGACCGAGGAGTCGCGCGCGGAGGCCCGCGTCCTGATGCGCGTCCAAGAGCAGATGCTCAGCCCGCGCTTCGGCGAGAACATCATCGGCGCGATCCAGGACCACATCTCGGGCACCTACCTCCTCACGAACGGCAACCCCGAGTTCACCGAGACGCAGGCGCTCGACCTGCTCCGGGCGACGAGCATCGACACGCTCCCCGAGCCGGTCGGCGAGGACGAGACCGGCGAGCCCTACTGGACCGGCCGCCAGCTCTTCAGCGAGCTCCTGCCGGACGACCTGAACCTCGAGTTCACCTCCTCGGCCGGCGACGAGGTCGTCATCGAGGACGGGCGGCTCGTCTCGGGGACGATCGACGAGGACGCCGTCGGCGCCTTCGGCGGCGAGGTCGTCGACACCCTGGCGAAGCTCCACTCGAAGACCCGCGCCCGCGTGTTCGTCAACGAGGTCGCCTCGCTGGCGATGCGCGCGATCATGCACTTCGGCTTCTCGATCGGGATCGACGACGAGTCCATCCCGGACGAGGCCACAGCGCAGGTCGACGAGGCGATCGGCAGCGCCTACGACCGCGTCGAGGAGCTCATCGAGATCTACGAGGCCGGCGAGCTCGAATCGCTCCCCGGCCGGACGGTCGACGAGACCCTGGAGATGAAGATTATGCAGCAGCTCGGCAAGGCCCGCGACTCCGCGGGCGAGATCGCCGAGGACCACTTCAGCGACGACAACCCCGCCGTGGTGATGGCCCGCTCCGGCGCGCGTGGCTCGATGCTGAACCTCACGCAGATGGCCGGCTGCGTCGGCCAGCAGGCCGTCCGCGGCGAGCGGATCAACCGCGGCTACGAGGGGCGGACCCTCAGCCACTACAAGCCGGACGACCTCTCGGCGGAGGCCCACGGCTTCGTCGAGAACAGCTACCGCGGCGGGCTGACCCCGCGGGAGTTCTTCTTCCACGCGATGGGCGGCCGCGAGGGGCTGGTCGACACGGCCGTCCGGACCTCCAAGTCCGGGTACCTCCAGCGCCGGCTGATCAACGCCCTCTCCGAGCTGGAAGCGCAGTACGACGGCACCGTCCGCGACACCTCGGGGACGGTCGTCCAGTTCGAGTTCGGCGAGGACGGCACCTCGCCCGTGAAGGTCTCCTCCTCCGAGGAGAACCCGATCGACGTCGAGAACATCGCCGACCGCATCCTCGACGCGGAGTTCGACTCCGAGGCCGAAAAGGAGCAGTTCCTCGGCCGGCAGGAGCGGCCGACGAACATCTCCGAGTACGCCGGGCCGGGCCTCGACAAGGCCCAGAGCCTGGAGGTGGAGTCCGATGACTGAGGAGTACGAACACGTCACAGACGACATCGAGGCGATCGTGCGGGACTACGGCCTGCCCGAGAGCCTCCGGCACCGCATCTACGAGACGATCGAAGACCGGGAGGGCGTCACCACCGAGCAGGCCGACGAGATCGCCCAGGCGATCCACTCGCGGTACGAGGACTCCCGCGTCGACGCCCACGACCCCGTCGGGACCGTCTCCGCGCAGTCGATCGGCGAGCCCGGGACGCAGATGACGATGAACACGTTCCACTACGCGGGCGTCGCCGAGATCGACGTCACGCAGGGCCTCCCGCGGCTCATCGAGCTCGTGGACGCCCGGAAGACCCCGGACACGCCGATGATGACGGTCCACCTCGAAGACGAGTACGCCGAGAACCGCGAGCGCGCCCACGAGGTCGTCTGGCAGATGGAGGCGACGAAGATCCTCGCGCTCGGCGACATCTCGACGAACGTCGCGGACATGATCGTCCAGGTCGACCTCAACGAGGACACGCTGGACGAGCGGTGGCCGACCGTCGACGACGTCGACACCGTCGCCCAGGAGATCGCCGAGACGATCGAGGACGCCCTCGGCGTCGACACCCGTCGGTCGGAGACGCTCATCGAGTTCGGCCCCGACGAGCCGAGCTACCGGCGGCTCCTCCAGTTGGTCGAAGAGCTCCGCGACATCGTGTTCAAGGGGCTGGAGGACATCTCCCGCGTCGTCATCCGCAAGGAGGACAACGAGCGGACCGACGGCGAGGAGTTCGTCCTCTACACCGAGGGGTCGGCCTTCGGCGACGTGCTCTCGATCGAGGGCGTCGACGCCTCCCGCACCACGAGCAACAACATCCACGAGATCTACCGCAACCTCGGGATCGAGGCGGCCCGCGAGGCGATCATCGACGAGACGATGGAGACGCTGCGCGAGCAGGGTCTCGACGACGTGAACGTCCGGCACCTGATGCTCGTCGCGGACATTATGACGAACCGCGGCGAGATCGAATCGATCGGGCGCCACGGCATCTCGGGCTCGAAGGACTCCGTGCTCGCGCGGGCGGCCTTCGAGGTGACGGTCAATCACCTGCTCGACGCCGCGGTCCACGGCGAGGAGGACGACCTCGACGGCGTCATCGAGAACGTCATCGTCGGCAAGCCCGTCTCGATCGGCACCGGCGACGTCGACCTACGGATGGGCTCGCTCAAGGCGGACGGTGGCGGCTCCTCGGCGTCGGCCCCGGACCGCGCGGACGACTGACCCCGATGCGCATCACGCTCTCCGACGAGGCGCGGCGATACATCGCCCTCTTCGAGGACGAGACGGGCGCGACGGCCCGCGATTGTCTCTGCTACGACGAGCGGGTCGTCATCCTGGTCGCCGCCGGCGAGATGGGCGCGGCGATCGGCCCGGGCGGCGCACACGTCCGGACCGTCGAGGACTCGATCGGCCGCGACGTCGAGCTTGTCGAGGACGCCGACACGCCCGCCGCGTTCGTCGAGAGCGCGCTCGCGCCCGCCGCGGTCCGGCACGTCACCCTCTCCGAGCAGGGCGGCGAGACCGTCGCCTACGTCGAGGTGCCCGAGGACGACCGCGGCGTCGCGATCGGCGCCGAGGGAAAGCACATCGAGACCGCGCGGACGCTCGCCGAGCGGCACTATGACATCGACGACATCCAACTGACGTAGCCGGGCCGCGGGCCGAGTGGATCGGCCCCCGCCGCCGACTACACCTTTTTGTACTCGTGTCCCGCTGTCGGAGACGTGTATCAGGGACTGCTCTCCCTCGCGAGCGCGCCGCCGGCGCAGCTCGTCCCTCCGGGCGCGGTCGACGGGATCGCGGGCGAGCCCTACGCCGAGATCGTGCGCGCGGTCTCGGGCTTCGCGATCGCCGCGATCGCGACGTACGCGGTCGGGCGGCTGCTCGTCCTCCCGGCGGTCGTCCGGGTGGTCGTCGCGCGGAACCGGAACAACCCTACCATCGAGACGGCCGTCCAGACGTACTTCCACGCGTTCGTGATCCTCCTCGCGCTCGTCGCCGGGATCGCGGGCGCGGGCTTCGGCCGGCTCCTGACGGATCTCTCGATCGTCGCCGCCGCGCTCACGCTCGTCGTCGGCGCATCGAGCCAGCAGGTCGTCGGCTCGCTCGTCAGCGGGCTCTTCCTCGTCGCCGACCCCGACTTCAACGTCGGCGACTGGATCGCCTGGCCCGGCGGCGAGGGCGTCGTCGAGGCGGTCGACTTCCGGGTGACCCGCGTCCGGACGCCGAACAACGAGACGGTCACCGTCCCCAACACGGAGCTGACCGCGAACACGCTCACCCGGCCGTACGGGCGCCAGCGCTACCGCGTCGACGAGGTCGTCGACGTCGCGTACGGCGACGACGCGGAGCTCGCGCTCCGGGAGCTGGTCGAGGTCGCCCGCGGCGACGACCGGATCCTCGAAGAGCCCGACCCGACCGCGCGGCTGGTCTCCTTCGAGGGGAGCTCGGTGCGCCTGCGGGCGGAGTTCTGGGTCGGCGACCCGATGGACGTCGATCTGGTGACGCTCAAATCGGACTTCCGGCGGCGCGTGAAGTCCCGCTTCGACGAGGTCGGCCTGACGCTCGGGCCGCCGTCGGGCCACGAACTCAGCGGCGAGCTGTCCGTCGACGTCGAGGACGACGCGTCGGCCGCGGGCGGGCGGGGCTCAGCCGACGGCGCCGACGGCGACGCGATCGATCCCGACGATCGGTGAGCGCCGGCAACGACACGCTCTCTACGCCGGACAGTCGCTTTCCCCTCCGGAGCGGCGGTGTCTCGAATCCGAACGACGGCCGCAGAATCCTCCTTAGGGGTCGCTAATCGGCCCTGCGTCCGTCTCGTCGGGCTCGAAAAGGGAGGCTTAAGTAGCTCCGCCGGGAACTCCGGGTCACTATGGCGAACGGCAAGTACGCCGCGCGCAAACTCAAGCAGGACCGGCAGAAGCGACGCTGGTCCGACTCGGAGTACGCGCGCCGCGAGCGCGGTCTCGGTGCGAAGTCCGATCCCCTCGAAGGGGCCCCGCAGGGACGCGGGATCGTCCTGGAGAAGGTCGGGATCGAAGCGAAGCAGCCCAACTCGGCGATCCGAAAGTGCGTCCGGGTCCAGCTGATCAAGAACGGCAAGCAGGTCACCGCCTTCTGTCCGGGCGACGGCGCGATCTCGTTCATCGACGAGCACGACGAGGTCACGATCGCCGGGATCGGCGGCGCGAAGGGTCGCGCGATGGGCGACCTCTCGGGCGTGAACTACAAGGTCGAGAAGGTCAACGGCGTCTCGCTCATCGAACTGGTCCGCGGCAACGCCGAAAAGCCGGTGCGCTAAGATGTCCGAGAGCGAATCCCCCGAACCCGACGCCCCCGCCGACAGCGAGGAAGCGGAGACGAACGCCCAGCTGTTCGGCGTCTGGGACGTCACCGAGATCGAGTACTCGGACCCCTCGACCGAGCGCTACATCAACGTCACGCCCATCGCCCACACGATGGGCCGCCACGCATCCAAGCAGTTCAAGAAGTCCGAGATCAGCATCGTCGAGCGGCTCGTCAACCGCCTGATGCAGACCGAGGACAACACGGGCCACAAGCAGAAGACGATGAAGATCGTCAAGGAGGCCTTCGAGGAGGTCCACGAGCGCACCGAGGAGAACCCGGTGCAGGTGCTCGTGCGCGCGGTCGAGAACGCGGCGCCCCGCGAGGAGACCGTCCGCCTCAAGTACGGCGGCATCTCGGTCCCGCAGGCCGTCGACGTCGCGCCCCAGCGCCGCGTCGACCAGGCGCTGAAGTTCATCGCCGAGGGGACCCAGCGCGGCTCCTACAAGACGTCCCAGGACGCCTCCGAGGCGCTCGCGCAGGTGCTCGTCGGCGCCGCCGACTACGACGTCCAGTCGTACGCCATCGGCCAGAAGGAAGAGTCCGAGCGCGTCGCGGAAGCGGCCCGGTAGGCCGTTCGCCCTCTCGTTCGGCGTTCGGTTCGCGGTTCTGCGATCTTCTCCGTTTCGACGCTCGATCAGCGACGGCTCCGCGCCCGTTCGGTCAGTCGGCGGCGACGTCGCCGCCGCCGGGCTCGCCGACGGCGTACGCCCGGGTCGCGTCCACGAGCGCTTTCCGGTACTCGCTGTCGGAGGGGTCCTCGCCGAGCGAGCGGAAGCGCCGCTTGAAGGCCTGGAGGTTGATGCCGGGGGCGTCGTCGGCGGCCGCGTGCGCGAGGTCGTAGAGCCGGTGGTCGCGGTCGACGACGCCGTGGCGCTCGACGAGGCCGAGCGCGAACGCCGCGTTGACGGCGGTGATCTCGGGGTCCGACCCCGCCGTCACCCGTCGGGAGTCCGGCCACGGCGAGGGAGACTCGCGGGTCGCGACCGCCCGCGCCAGCTCGGACTCCAGGAACGAGACCAGCTTCTCGGGCGGCGTCACCGAGAGCGTGATGTCGTCGGCGTAGATGTCCTTCATGTGGTTCGCGATCTGATAGCAGTGGGCGACCTTCCGGCGTTCGACGGACTCGCCGGAGAGCGCGAGAAAGAGCGCCTCTTCGGTCTGGAGGTGATGCGAGACGTGCCCCTCCTCGTTGCGGGCCATATGTGCGAGCTCGTGGACGGCGAGTTCGCGCGCCATCGCGCTCGTCGCCGCCTGCCGGGAGATGTTCAGCACGTGGCGGTCCTCGTAGTGGGCCGCCCAGGTCCGCTCGTCGGGGTCGGTCCGGACGTCGACGTACACAGGCCGGTCGAGGTCGCACTCGGTTTCGAGGAGGTCCGCCGCGCCGAGGAACGGGTCCGCCGGGACGTCGCCGCGCACTCGTAGGTCCATGCGTATCGTTCTCACGGGGTGGCCCGATAAGACTCTTACTCCGGATCGGCCCGGACGCGGGCGCTCGACCGAGTCGCCGAACGGAACCGCCGAACTGTGTCAAAAGGGTGCATACCCCGCTCAGCGGCCGCCGTATCCGGCGATTCCGCGGGCGGCAAAACACTACCCTTTTGACCCTCCTGCCGGTACAGGGTCACATAATGGGCCGACGAAAGAAGATCGTACAAGAGTGTGAGCAACTGATGGACAAACCGGAGCAGATCCGGAACATCGCCATCGCCGCTCACGTCGACCACGGGAAGACCACGCTGACGGACAACCTCCTCGCGGGGGCGGGAATGATCGCCGACGAGGGCGAGGCCACCCGGCTGATGATGGACACAGAGGAGGACGAACAGGAACGCGGGATCACCATCGACGCGGCGAACGTGTCGATGACCCACGAGTACGAGGACGAAAACCACCTCATCAACCTCATCGACACGCCGGGCCACGTCGACTTCGGCGGCGACGTGACCCGCGCGATGCGCGCGGTCGACGGGGCGCTCGTCGTCGTCGACGCCGTCGAGGGCGCGATGCCGCAGACCGAGACGGTCGTCCGGCAGGCGCTGCGCGAGGGCGTCAAGCCCGCGCTGTTCATCAACAAGGTCGACCGCCTCATCTCCGAGCTCCAGGAGGGGCCCCAGGAGATGCAAGAGCGGCTGATGGACGTCATCGGCGACGTCAACGAGCTCATCCGCGGGATGACCGAGGATATGGACAACGTCGACGACTGGACGGTTTCCGTCGAAGACGGGACCGTCGCCTTCGGGTCGGCCCTCTACAAGTGGGGCGTCTCCGCGCCGTCGATGGCCGAGACCGGCATCGGCTTCCCCGAGATCATCGAGATGGAGCGCAACGACCAGCGCCGCGAGCTCCACGAGAAGACGCCGCTTTCGGACGTCGTCCTCGATATGGTCGCCGAGCACTTCCCGGACCCGCTCGACGCCCAGCCCCGCCGCATCCCGCGCGTCTGGCGCGGCGACGACGACACCGACCTCGCTCGGCAGATGCGCGAGGTCGACGACGACGGCGAGGTCGTCTTTATGGTGACCGACATCTCGATGGACCCCCACGCCGGCGAGATCGCGACCGGCCGGCTGTTCAGCGGGACCATCAAGCAGGGCCAGGAGCTGTACGTCTCCGGGACGGCGGGCAAGAACCGTGTCCAGTCCGTGGGGATCTTTATGGGCGGCGAGCGCGAGGAGCTCGACCGCGGCGTCCCCGCGGGGAACATCGCGGCCGTCACGGGCCTGCGTGACGCCATCGCCGGCTCCACCGTCTCGTCGGTGGAGATGACGCCGTTCGAGTCGATCGAGCACATCTCCGAGCCGGTCATCACGAAAAGCGTGGAGGCGAAGAATATGGACGACCTGCCGAAGCTCATCGAGACGCTCCAGCAGGTCGCCAAGGAGGACCCGACCATCCGGGTGGAGATCAACGAGGACACCGGCGAGCACCTGATCAGCGGCCAGGGCGAGCTCCACCTCGAAGTGATCACCCAGCGCATCCAAAAGAACCAGGGCATCCCGGTCCAGACCGGCGAACCGATCGTCGTCTACCGCGAGTCGCCGCAGGACGCCTCCCGCGAGGTCGAGGGCGTCTCGCCGAACCGCCACAACAAGTTCTACATCACGGTCGAGCCCCTCCCGGAGGACGTCGTCGACGCGATCAAGCTCGGCGAGGCCTCGATGGATATGCCCGAACTGGAGCGCCGCGAGGCGCTGCAGGAGGCCGGGATGGACAAGGACACCTCCCAGAACGTCGAGCACATCCACGGGACGAACATCCTCATCGACGACACGAAGGGGATCCAGCACCTCAACGAGACGATGGAGCTCGTGATCGAGGGCCTCGAAGAGGCGCTCGACGA
This sequence comes from Halobellus sp. MBLA0158, assembly GCF_041477585.1. Classification (NCBI taxonomy): domain Archaea; kingdom Methanobacteriati; phylum Methanobacteriota; class Halobacteria; order Halobacteriales; family Haloferacaceae; genus Halobellus; species Halobellus rubicundus. The sequence continues at coordinate 48,154 of NZ_JBGNYA010000001.1, read as the reverse complement.
CGGCCCGCTCGCCAACGAGCCGGTCCAGGGCGCGCTGCTCCGGCTCCACGACGCGAAGCTCCACGAGGACACGATCCACCGCGGTCCCGCACAGGTCATCCCGGCCGTCCGCGACGCGGTCCACCGCGCGCTGATCGACGCCGACATCAAGCTCTTAGAGCCGATCCAGAACGTCCGCATCGACGTTCCCTCCGAGCACATGGGCTCGGCGTCCGGCGAGATCCAGGGCCGTCGCGGCCGCGTCGACGACATGTTCCAGGAGGGCGACCTGATGGTCATCGAGGGCATCGCGCCCGTCGAAGAGATGATCGGGTTCTCCTCGGACATCCGCTCGGCGACGGAGGGCCGCGCCTCGTGGAACACCGAGAACGCCGGCTTCCGCGTGCTCTCGGACAACCTCCAGCGCGAGAAGATCATGGAGATCCGCGAGCGCAAGGGAATGAAGCTCGAACTCCCGCAGTCGGTCGACCAGTTCTGACGATCTGACGCCCGCGTGACCCCGCGCGTCACGCGCGCCGTCGGCCCGCGGTTCGACGCGGTTCCGTTTTTCCCGTCCGCTATCGACACCGATACTCGGCCCCATAATTTCAAGCGGGTGTCCGACCAGTAGCCAACAGCAGATGCGCACACAACTCCTCACGCTCCTCGATCGGGTCGGGTTCGGCTCGCCGCCGGAGTCTGTCGCTCCTGCGAGGCCCTCCGCCGTCCGGCTCCTCGCGAGCGCCATCATCTCGGCCACCGGTCTCGTCTTGCTCGTACCGAACCTCTTTCCGCTGCTTTCGGGCGGCGGCCCGCTGTCGGTCGTACTCGGCGCGGTCGGGGGCGTCGTCTCGCTCGGCCTCGTCGCCGTCGGCGGCCTGCTGTATTACAGCGGCTTCAGCGACCGCAACGCGCTCCGGATCGCGATCTGGAACCTCCTGGGAATCGTCGTCCTCGGGAGCGTGATGCTCGCGCACGCGTACGCCCAGAACCGACTGTCGGGCGGGATCGCGCCGTCGATGTTCACCGTCGGCAACCTCCTGGCAATCGGCGCGGCGGCCCACGTCATCATCGGCGTCTACGACGCCCGCCGGGTGCGCGCCGAACAGCTCGCCCGGGAGCGCCGCCGGACGGCCGTGCTGAACCGCGTCCTGCGGCACAACCTCCGCAACGAGGCGCAGGTGCTGGCGGGCCACGCCGACATCGTCGCGACCGTCCCGAGCGAGGAGCGGCTCAAGAAGTCCGCGGACGTGCTGAAACGCAGCGCCGAGACGGTCGGGAGCCTCGCCGACGGCGCGAAGACGATCACCCGCGAGCGGGACCGGAGCCCCGAGGAGTACCGCGAGACCGACCCGGTCGCGGTACTCGAGGGCGCGGTCGCACACGCGCGGGATCGGTTCCCCGACGCGGCGTTCTCGGTGGACGCGCCCGACGACATCGACGCGCGGGTCCGCGCGAGCGACGGCCTCCGGACGGCCCTGGACGAGCTCCTGGAGAACGCCGCCGAGCACGGCGACCCGCCGGTCGAGGCGTCGGTCCGGGTCCTCCCCGACGCGGTCGAGCTCTCGGTCTCCGACCGGGGCGACGGCATTCCGTCCCACGAGCGGGACGTCGTCGTCGGCGAGGCCGACATCACACAGCTGACCCACGGGAGCGGACTGGGGCTGTGGGTCGCAAAGACCGTCGCCGACACCCACGGCGGCGAGATCTCGTTCACCGAACACGACGACGCGACCACGGTGACGATCTCGCTGCCGCGCATCTAGCGCGCCGGGCGGGACGCCGGCAGTTTTCGCCGCCGGCAACGCGTGCATCGACGAAGGCTTATATCGGTCCGGGGGTTGACGTTCGGGTATGTGTACGGCTTCGACCTCACGACCTCGACCCGTCGCCCGGACGGACCGTCGAGTCGTCGTCTCTCACCGAACCGTGGCTCGTGAGGCCCCCTCCCGCCAGGGAGTGATCCGCCAGTGACGTCCGCGCTCGATTCCGACGCGGACGCCGACGAGGAACCGGACTCCGGCGATTCCGGCGGCGCGACCCGCTCGCGTACGTCCCACGCCGACGCCGCCGACACCGACGCCGACGGCGAGCCCCAGCCCCACACGATCCGGCTCGAACTCGCCGACCAGCCGGGGCAACTGCTCGCGGCGCTGGAACCCATCTCAGCGAACGGCGGGAACCTCCTGTCGATCTTCCACGAGCGGGGGAACGTCACCCCGCGTGGCCGCATCCCCGTGGAGGTCGACGTCGAGGCGACCCCGGACCGCTTCGAGGCCATCGTCGCCGCGCTGCGCGACGAGGGCGTCAACGTCGTCCAGGCGGGCGCCGAACACTACGCCGAGGAGGTCGTCGTCGTCCTCGTGGGCCACCTCGTCGACACGGACCTCTCCGATACGCTCCGTCGGATCGAACAGTACCCCTCGACGTCGATCGCGGACTTCTCGCTCAACGCGCCGGAGGGGCGCAGCGACACCTCCAGCGCCCGGCTCCGGATGGCGACCCGCGCCGGCGAGACCGCCGAAGCGATCTCGCTCGTCCGCGAGATCGCCGAGGAGAAGGACCTCCACGTGGTCGAACCCCTCGCGGGGGGAGCCGTATGAGCGGCAAGCGACTCGCGGTCGTCGGCGCCGGCGCGGTCGGCGGCTCAGTCGTCGACCTCGCGGCCGACTACGGCCACCGGATCGTCGCCTTCGCGGACTCGTCGTCGGCCGCCGTCGACGCCGGGGGCATCGACACCGAGGCGGCCTTAGACCGGAAGTCCGATGAGGGCCGCGTCGGCGACGCCGACCCCGAGGCGGCGCTGGAGGCCGACTACGACGTCCTCGTCGAGGCGACGCCGACGACGCTCGGCGACGCCGAGCCCGGCTTCTCGCACCTTCGCACGGCGCTGGAGCGCGACCGCCACGTCGTCCTCGCGAACAAGGGGCCGGTCGCCGAGCGCTACGGCGACGTCCGGGACTTAGAGCGCGAGAGCGCCGGGAACGTCCGCTTCGAGGCCACCGTCGGCGGCGCGATCCCGATCGTCTCGACGGTCGAGGACCTCTCGCCGTCGCACGTCGAGGCGGCCCGGGGCGTCCTCAACGGGACGGCGAACTTCATCCTCTCGCGGATGGCCGCCGAGGGGATCGACTACGAACACGTCCTCGCGGAGGCCCAGGACCTCGGCGTCGCCGAGGCGGACCCGACCTTCGACGTCGAGGGCACGGACGCGGCGCTGAAGTGCGTCATCCTCGCGAACGTGCTCGCCGAGGGCGAGACGGAGTACACCCTCGACGACGCCGACGTCGAGGGGATCACGAACGTCCCCGGCAGCGCCCTGGAGTTGGCCGCCGAGGACGGCCGGACGATCCGGCTCGTCGGGGAGGCGACCCGGGACGGCATCCGCGTCGGGCCGCGGCTCGTCCCGCAGAACGCCGCCCTCGCCGTGACCGGGACGCGGAACATCGTCCAGTTGGAGACCGACCACGCCGGCCAACTGAACCTCAGCGGCCGCGGCGCCGGCGGCCCGGAGACCGCCTCGGCCGTGCTGGGCGACGTCGGTCGGCTGGAAGACCGATAGCCTGCGGCACCGCCGCCGCTGGAATCGCGTCGTCGATCTTACCTGATACCGACACGGTCCCTCCGCAGTCCTGCGATCGGCTCGTTTTCGCTCCTTTCGGCCGCTTTCGCGCTCGCCGCGCGTCGCTGCCGGCGCTTCGGTGACTCGGTTCCGCGTCGATCCGGTCGAAAAGTGCGGCAGCGACCCGTGGTAGATGGTCCCACAAACCGCGATACTGCGGCGTTTCGGCCGTCTACGTATCGAAATGGTTTTAGGGCTTTCTGGCCAAAGAAGGCGGTACAGAGCGCCTTAGCGCGTGACCCACCTATGAGTGACAAACCGCACCAGAACCTGGCCATCATCGGCCACGTCGACCACGGAAAGAGTACGCTGGTCGGGCGACTCCTGTTCGAGACAGGATCCGTCCCCGAGCACGTAATCGAGCAGCACCGCGAGGAAGCCGAAGAGAAGGGCAAGGGCGGATTCGAGTTCGCCTATGTGATGGACAACCTCGCCGAGGAGCGCGAGCGCGGGGTCACCATCGACATCGCCCACCAGGAGTTCGACACCGACGAGTACTACTTCACCATCGTCGACTGTCCGGGCCACCGTGACTTCGTCAAGAATATGATCACGGGCGCCTCGCAGGCCGACAACGCGGTGCTCGTCGTCGCCGCCGACGACGGCGTCGCGCCGCAGACCCGCGAGCACGTCTTCCTGGCCCGCACCCTGGGCATCAACGAGCTCATCATCGGCATCAACAAGATGGACCTCGTCGACTACAGCGAGGACTCCTACAAGCAGGTCAAAGACGAGGTCAACAAGCTCCTCAAGCAGGTCCAGTTCAACTCCGACGACGCCACCTACGTCCCGATCTCGGCCTTCGAGGGCGACAACGTCGCCGAGCGGTCCGAGAACACGTCCTGGTACGACGGCCCGACGCTCCTGGAGTCGCTCAACGACCTCCCGGAGCCGGAGCCGCCGACGGACGCGCCGCTCCGCCTGCCGATTCAGGACGTCTACACCATCTCGGGCATCGGGACGGTCCCGGTCGGACGCGTCGAGACCGGTACCATCAGCCCCGGCGACAACGTCTCCTTCCAGCCGTCGGACGTCGGCGGCGAGGTCAAGACCGTCGAGATGCACCACGAGGAAGTGCCGCAGGCCGGCCCCGGTGACAACGTCGGGTTCAACGTCCGCGGCATCGGCAAGGACGACATCCGCCGCGGCGACGTCTGCGGCCCCGCCGACGACCCGCCGACGGTCGCCGAGACGTTCCAGGCCCAGATCGTCGTGATGCAGCACCCCTCGGTCATCACCGCCGGCTACACGCCGGTCTTCCACGCCCACACGGCGCAGGTCGCCTGTACGATCGAGTCCATCGATCAGAAGCTCGACCCCTCCTCGGGCGAGGTCGCCGAGGAGAACCCCGACTTCATCCAGTCCGGCGACGCCGCGGTCGTCACGGTCCGACCGCAGAAGCCGCTCAGCATCGAGCCGTCGGGCGAGATTCCGGAGCTCGGGTCCTTCGCGGTCCGCGACATGGGTCAGACCATCGCGGCCGGGAAGGTCCTCGACGTCAACGAGCGATAGATGCAGCAGGCACGCGTCCGTCTGGCCGGGACCAGCCCGGACGACCTCGACGACATCTGCGACGACGTTCGCGAGATCGCGAACAAGACGGGGGTCAACCTCAGCGGTCCGATCCCGCTGCCGACGAAGACGCTCGAAGTGCCCGCGCGGAAGTCCCCCGACGGCGAGGGGACCGCCACGTGGGAACACTGGGAGATGCGCGTTCACAAGCGTCTCATCGACATCGACGCCGACGAACGCGCCCTCCGGCAGCTGATGCGGATCCAGGTGCCGAACGACGTCAGCATCGAGATCGTCCTCGAGGACTGAGCAGGTCCGAGACTGACGCCCCGACCGACGCCGCGATCTCGCGACACGTCGGCTCACGGCGCTAAGGCGTCAGCGTCACGCGCACCTCTTCGCGTGTGATCGCCTCACGCGCAGGGGACGAAACAGAAGGTACAAATGACGCGCCATCCTCGAATCGAGTGCGGGCTCGTAGATCAGTGGTAGATCGCTTCCTTCGCAAGGAAGAGGCCCTGGGTTCAAATCCCAGCGAGTCCACTCCCCTTACGCGTTCTTCCGAAGGAACGGATTCGTCTGCGAAACGTCTCCGATTCGATATCACTCCCGAGCGGAAAGAATCCCGAATTTCCGCTTGAAAAACCGCGCGACTCGCCGGTCTATTCGTCGTCGGTCGTGACGATCGTGACCGGCACGTCGGCGTCGAGCAACACCGTCTGAGCGACGCTTCCGAACAGGGCCTTCCCCGCCGGCGAGCGCCGCTGGGTGCTCATCGCGATGTGGTCGATGTCGAACTCCGCGGCGATCTCGAGGATGCCGTCGGCCGGCGGGTGTCGGGCCTCGGCGAGTTCGACGTCGAGCCCGCGGTCTTCGAGGCGGTCGCGGACGAGCCGGACCGTATCGACACGGTCGACGTTCCGCAGTTCGTCGGGTGCCCCGACCTCCTCGTCGGTCAGGGTGTGGGTCACCACGACTTCGATGTCGTCGATGCCGGGGAGGTCGGCGACGAAGTCCGCCTGCGCGCGGGCGCGCTTCGCGTCGTCGTCCACGGGGAGGAGGATCCGATACATCGGTTATCCCCCCAGGTAGAGCCGGCCGACCTCGTCGTCGTTGAGGAGTTCGGTGCCGGTGCCGGTGAACTTGATCTCGCCGCTCGCGAGCACGAACCCGCGATCGGCGACCGAGAGCCCCTTCTCGGCGTTCTGTTCGACGAGCAGGATGGTCGTCCCTAGGTCGTTGAGCTGCTTGATCCGCTCGAAGACGTCGTCGATGAAGCGCGGTTCGAGGCCGATCGACGGCTCGTCGAGCATCATCACCTCCGGGTCGACCATCAGCGCGCGGGCGAGTTCGAGCAGCCGGCGCTGGCCGCCCGAAAGGGTCCCGGCGCGCTGGTCGCGGATGTCTCCGAGGATCGGGAACTCGTCGTAGAGCTCCTCGGCGCGGCGGTTGGCGCGCTCGTCGTCCTCGAAGACGTACCCGCCCATCAGCATGTTCTCGTGGACGCTCATCCCCGGGAAGACGCTCGCTTCCTGCAGGACGTAGCTCATCCCGTTGGCGAGGTTCTCCTGGGGCGAGCGGCCGGTGATGTCCTCGCCCCGGAGCGTGACCGTCCCCGCCTTGACGTCGGCGAAGCCGTAGATGCTCTTCATCAGCGTCGACTTCCCCGACCCGTTCGGGCCGATCAGGCAGGCGATCTGGCCGTCGTCGACGGCGATGTTGACGTCGTGGAGCACGGTCGTGTTGCCGTAGCCGGCCACGACGTCGTGCATCTCCAAGAGCGCGTCCCCGTGGTCGGTCTCGGGGTCGGGTTCCGAGTCCGAATCGGTTTCGGTCTCAGAGTCGGAAGTCGTCGCCACGATCACTCCCTCCCCAGGTACGCGTCGAGGACGCGCTGGTCGTTCTGTATCTCTTCGGGCGTGCCCTCGGCGATCCGCTCGCCGTGGGCGAGGACGTAGATGCGGTCGGCGATTTCCATCACGAAGTCCATGTTGTGTTCGATGAGGAAGATCGTCGCTTCCTCGTCTTCGTTGGCGGTCCGGATGTACTCGATGAGGTTCTCCAGCATCGAGGGGTTGATGCCGCCGGCCGGCTCGTCCATCAGGAGGACGTCCGGCTCGGCCATCAGCTCCATCGCGAACTCGATGAGCTTCTGTTGGCCGAAGCTCAGTCGCCCGGCCCGCGTCTTCGCGAGCCCGCCGAGGTCGACGTATTCGAGCAGCTCCTGGGCCCGCGCCTGGAGCGACTCGTCCGGCCGGCGGAGCAGACTGCTCACCTCGGATCCGCCCTCCTGAGCGGCCAAGAGGAGGTTCTTCTCGACGGTCATATCGCCGAAGATCCGGGTCTCCTGGAACATCCGCCCGAGGCCGGCCCGCGCGATCTTGTACTCGGGCCAGCCGGTGACGTCCTGTCCCTGGAGGTAGACCGACCCCTCGTCGGCCTGGAGCGTCCCCGTGATGCAGTTGAACAGCGTCGACTTCCCGGCGCCGTTGGGGCCGATGAGCCCCACGATCTCGCCTTCGTTCACCGTGACGTTGACGTCGTCGACGGCGGTCAGGCCGCCGAAGCGCTTCGTGACGCCGTCGGTCCGGAGCACGGCCCGGTCGTCGCTTCTCGCGGTCGCTTCTGTCTCCGCCGCGTCGGTCGGGTCAGTCGCCTTACTCATCGCTCGACACCTCCTCGTCCTCGACGGCGGCCATCCCGCCGCGCTTGTAGTACTCCATCTCGCCGGCGTACTCCCTGAGCGTCCCGACGAAGCCCTCGGGGAACTCGATCACGGTGACGATCACGACGAGCCCCAGCATCACGAGCTGCCAGCCGACGAAGGCGGTCTCGACGTACTCGATGACGGTGTGGAGGCCGAAGGCGCCGATGACCGGGCCGGCGACGGTGCCGGAGCCGCCGAGCAGCGCCATCGCGATCAGCTCGACGTTCCAGGCGCCGTTGTACGCCGTCTGCGGGTCGATGAAGGTGTTGAACAGGCTGTACCCCCCGCCCGCGAGGCCGGTGAAGAGCGCCGCCAGCATCCAGGCGGCCGTCTTGTGGTAGGCCGTGTTGAATCCCATCGCGGTCGCCTTCTCCTCGTCGTCGCGGATCGCGTTCAGGATGAACCCGAACCGCGTGTTCGAGAGGTAGTAGACGACCGCCATCTCGGCGACGAGCACGCCGAAGAAGAGGTAGTAGAACACGGTCCCCGGCGGGACGTCGAGCAGGATCTTCCCGCTCGCGCCGCCGGTGATGTCGATGATCCGCGAGACCTGCTGGGCCGCGAGCAGGACGCCGAGCGTCGCGATCGCGAAGTAGTGCCCGCGCAGCCTGAGCACGGCGGCGCCGATGACCGCCGCGAACGCGACGGCGAGCAGTCCGGCGGCGATCATCGCCACCGGGAACGCGACGGCGAAGTCCTTCACCAAGATCGCGGTGGTGTAGCCGCCGATCCCGAAGAAGGCCATATTTCCGAAGCTCGGATAGCCCGTCTGGCCGCCGACGATGTCCCACGACAGCGCCAGGATGGCGAAGAGGTACATCTCCGAGATGACGGTCATGTAGTAGCCCTGCTGGAGCCCCAAGAGGGGCGGCAGGGCGCCGACGACCACCATCGCGAGGAGCAGCTTCCACGCGTGGGCGTCGCAGAAGTCGAACACCCGTTCGACCTGCGTGGGCGGGACGATCGACCGGAGCAGTCCTTCGCCGCTGTCGGACTCGCCGGTGCTCATCGTTCAGCCTCCTGGCCGAACAGGCCGTTCGGTTTGACCACGAGCAGGACGATGAGCAGCGTGAAGCTCACCGCGAGCGTCCACTGCGAGGAGACGAAGCCCGCGGTCAGTTCCTCGACCGTCCCGAGGAGGAGCCCGCCCGCGAGCGCCCCCGGGATGGAGCCGACGCCGCCGAACACCACGATGACGAAGCTCTTGAGCGTGTAGATGAGGCCCATCTGCGGCTGGATGTTGAGGATCGTCGCGATGAACGCCCCGACGCCGCCGGCGATCGCCGAGGAGATGCCGAACGTGACCGCTCGGGTGTGCTCGACGTCGATGCCGACGAGCGCGGCGGCCTCGGGGTTCTGCGAGACCGCCCGGATCGCCCGCCCCGTCCGCGTCTTCTGCAGGAACAGGTAGAGCGCGGCGGTCAGCACGAGCGCGCCGACGAAGGCGACGAGCTTCATCTTCGGGATCACGAGCCCCGCGGCGTTGATCGACGGATCGGCGAAGCCGACCTGGATCGACCGGGGGTTCGCCGACCACGCCTGGATCGCCAGCTGCTGGATCGCGATGCTGATGCCGAAGGTGACGAGCAGCGTGAGGAAGATGTCGGTTCCGATCACCCGCGACACCAGCGTCCGCTGGAGCACGTACCCGACGACGTACAGCACCGCGATCGCGGCCGGGATCGTCGCCAGGAACAACAGCGGCGAGCCCTCCGCGTTGCCGGTGATGAGGCTCAGCGCCCAGTAGGAGGTGTAGCCGCCGAGCATCACCATATCGCCGTGGGCGAGGTTGATGATGTCGACGACGCCCCAGATGAGCGCGAAGCCGACGGCGACCCCCGCGAAGATCGCCCCGATGAGCAGGCCGTTGACGACGAACTGCGTGAACGCCATCTGTCTCAGCGCTCACTCCAGTCGGGCATCGGGTAGATGGGGTCCGACTGCGCGACGTTGTCCGGGTAGGTGATCTGGAGCCCCGGCTCGGGCTGCCACTGGTAGACGAGCATGTTCTTGTTGATGACGCCGCTGTCGTCGAAGGAGACCGTCCCGTAGACCGTCGAGAACTCCGCGTCACGGATGTGGTTGCGGACGTTGGTGGGCGTGATCTCGCTGACGTTCTCGAACGCGTTGACGAACGTCATAATGACGGCCTCGCCCGCCGCGCTGTGGTAGTCCGGCGTGTAGTCGTAGTTCTCCTCGATCGCGGAGACGAACTCGCCGGTCGAGCCGTACACCGGGTCCTCGAAGTCGGCGTTGACCGCCCACGAGGAGGGGCCGTACATGTAGTCGCCGTTCGCGCCGACCTCGTCCTTGAACGACTCGTTGAGGCTGCCGACGGTCCCCATCGCGGCGTCGACGTTGACGCTCTGGCTCTCCATCTGGTTCGCCAGGATGATGTTGTGCTTTTGGTGGGCACACAGCAGCAGGATGTCGGCGCCGGCGTCGCGCACGCGACCCAGGTTCGTCGAGAGGTCCGAGGTGCTCGACGGGAACGTCTGGTCGACGACCAGTTCGAGGTCGGTGTTTTCGATCTTGTTCCGCGCGCCGTCGGCGGTGGACTGGCTGAAGGTGCCGTCCTCGGCGAGGATGGCGATCGACTCCGGCGTGGGGTCCTGCGCGAGGCACATGTCGATGTAGCTCTTCGCGTACTTGTTCGCCGTCGGCAGGAGGCCGAAGATCCACTCGTTGCCCTGCGCGAAGATCTCGGGGCTCGCGCCGCCGCCCTCGACCATCGGCTTTTGGTTCTGCGCCGCGACCGCGCTGGCCGGGAGCGTGACCGTGCTGGAGTAGGGCCCGAGCAGGTAGTCGACCCCCTCGCGGTCGATGAGCTCCTGGTAGATGCTCTTGGAGGTCGAGGCGTCGGTCCCGTCGTCCCGGAGGATCATCTCCAGCTCGTAGGTGTTGCCGTCGCCGGCCTCGACGCCGCCGTTGTCGTTGATGCGCTGGATCGTCAGCTCGTAGGCGTCCTTGTACAGCTGCCCCAGGTCGGCGTTGTCGCCGGTCAGACTCATCGACCCTCCGAGGGTGATGGTCTCCGGTCCGCTGTCGGAGCTTCCGGTCGTCCCGCCGCTGCTGTCCGTCGAGCCGCCGCCGTCGCCCGAGGAGTCGCCGCCGGAGTCCGAGCCCCCGCCGCCGGAACAGCCTGCGAGTCCGGTGATTCCGATTGCGCCTGTGCTCCCTGCAACCTTGAGGAACGTCCGTCGGTTCTGTTTGTCCGTCATAGGTGCTAGACCGGCGTGTATCGATGATACACGACCTGTGCGTTTCATTGAATGTCACCGCTATAAATGTTAATGATCGATATGTGACGTCCTGGTGGCTACGTAGTCGTCCGGACCGCTCGGGAGCGCGGACGGCCGGATTGGTCGCCCGCTCGCCGACTGCACGTAACCGTGCTCGTCCGGCTACGCGTCGGGGTTCGAAAGGAGACTCGCGGACGCGACGGTGGATGCGCCCCGTACTCGGGCTACCAGAGGACCCGCGGCCAGACGAACTCGAAGAGGAGGATGGCCATCACAGTCAGCACGAGCGTCATCACCGCGTTCAGGATCACGCCCGCGCGGATCATGTCGCGCTGTTCGAGGTGGCCGCTCCCGAAGACGATCGCGTTCGGCGGCGTCGCCACCGGGAGCGCGAAGGCGAAGCTCGCGGCGATCGCCCCGGTGACGGTCAGGAAGATGGCGGCCGGGATCGGGTCGACGCCGAGCGTCCCGGCGAGGATGCTCCCCAGCCCGATGAGGATCGGCGCCAGGATGGTCGTCGTGGCCGTGTTCGAGGTGAGCTCCGTCGCCAGCACCGCGAATACGACGACGGTGAGGACCACGAGCGGGAGCGGCGCGCCGACGACGGTATCGAAGAGCGACCGCGCGAGCCACGCGGTGGCGTCGGTCTCCCCCAGCGCGTCGGCCAGCGAGATGCCGCCGCCGAACAGCAGGATCGTCCCCCAGTCGATGTCGATGAGGTTCTCCCAGTCGTCGGCGCCGCTCACCACGAGCGCGGGGATCGCCAGCAGGCCGACCACGACGAAGTAGAGGATCCCGCGGTGGCCCTCCAGCCCGAAGACGCTCGCGCCCTCCCCGCCGAACAGCGTCACCTGCCACGCCGACGGGAGCACGCCCTCGAACAGGAACCCGAGGCCGCCGAGCACCCACAGCGCGGCGGTCGCCGCGAAGATGTACGTCGCGCGGCGGGCGTGCGTCGACATCGGCCCCTCTTCGGAGAGGAACTCCCCGGCCTGAGACTGGGCTTCGTTCACGTCGTCGATCTCCGGCGGATACAGCCAGAACGTCAGGAGATACCACGTCAGCGGCAGCGTCACCGCGACGATCGGCAGCCCGACTGCGAGCCACTGAACGAACGAGATCTCGATCCCGACCAGCCGGTCGAGGAAGGCCACGGCGACGACGTTCGGCGGCGTCCCGATGAGCGTCCCGACGCCCCCGACGCTGGCGGCGTAGGCCGTCCCGAGCAGCGTCGAGACGCGCATGTTCGAGGAGGCTCCCTCGCCCGGGGCGTCGCGGCCGACGACGCCCGCCAGCACGCCCAGCGCGACCGGCATCATCATCGCCGTCGTGGCCGTGTTCGACACCCACATCGAGAGGAACGCCGTCGAGAGCATGATCGCCAGGATGAGCAGCCGCGGCGACCGCCCCAGCGCGTTGATGAGATGCAGCGCCAGCCGCCGGTCGATGTTGTGCGTCTGGAGCGCCTCCGCCAGCATGAACCCGGCCACGAACAGGAAGATGAGGGGGTCGGCGAAGCCGGACAGCGCGGCCTCCATCCGCTGGTAGACGCCGAAGATCGTCAGGACGACCGGGATGAGAAGGCCCGTCAACGCCAGCGGCAGCGCCTTCGTCACCCACAGGATCGCCGCCAGCGCCATCGTGGCCAGCGCCAGCTGGCCCGCCCTGTCGAGGCCGGGCGGCGTCGGCGCGCCGGCGATCGCGGCGGTCGCGACGAGCGCGACGAGGAGTGCCAGGGCCGTTCGGTTCGCCGGTAGTCGTAGCGTCCGTGTCATCAGAAGTGCTCCACTAGCACGCGGATCTGCTCGTCGGTCAAATTGGTCCGATACAGCTCGAACAGCTGATCCAGGCGGTCCCGAGAGAGGCTGCGGGTGTCGTTTTCGAGCATCGAGACGTGAGCCTGCATGATGTCGTCGAGTTTTCGTTCGATGGTCCGCTGCTCGAAGCCGGCCGCGACCCGAAGGAGCCGCCAGGCGTCTGGTGAGATGTCGCCGACGTCGACTTCGTCGCCCCCGCCGCGTCCCATCGCTTATCGATCACCAATATTAAACAGGTTCATATAAGTATTCGTTCCGGACCCGCCGGGGTCACGCGCGAGGGTACCCTGGAGTGTGTCGGTCTCGCCGCTCTCCTCTTGGGTGTCGAACGGCTGCCATCCCGGCCTTCGAGCGGCGGCGGCGCTCATCTACGGCCGCCCGACCCGCCGGTGGCGGAGCCAGAGGTAGTACCCGCCCGCGGGCACCGACAGCAGCCACGTCATCGGCACGAGTACGTTGAGGAGGTGGACGCCCGCGACGACGCCCCAGATCCGGCGGTCGGGCGTCCAGCCGACCGCGCTCTCGCGGACCGCCCGGACGTCGAGGTACAGCGAGACGCTGAACACCGGGATCAGGACGAGCGCCGCGACGAGGGCCAAAAGCACCACGAGCGGGAGGAAGACGCCCACGGTCGGGATCGTCTCGTAGACGAACTCCGCGTTCGCCGACACGCCGAGTACGGCGCCGAGCAGCGGCACCGCCACCGCGAGGACGGCGAACGCCGCGACCGTGAGCGCGACGCCGTAGTACCACCGGGAGACACGCTCTCGGGACCGGCCGCTCGCCGCCGACGCGCCCCGGTCGTCGGCCTCCCCGACCGCCTCGTGGGCGTCCGGGCCGATGCCGGCGGGGCTCGGATCCCGCGGTCGGAACCGACGGAGGAGGTACGCGCTCCCGACGAACAGGAGCAGTGGAGAGTCGACGAGCGCGAGCCCGACCGCGGGCGCGACCACGCCCGCGACGCCCCACAGGCGGGGATCCGGCGTCCAGGTCTCCGCGCTCCGCGCGACCGCTCGCGCGTCGACATACAGCGCGATCGCGAACACGGGAATCAGTACGAGGCTCAGCAGGACGAACGCCGCGGGGAGGACATCCAGCGCGGTCGGGGGCCCGTCGACGGTGTCCGACAGGGACAGCGCGAGCAGCCCGACCACTTCGAGCAGCGGGGGGAGGGCGACGCCGACCCACCAATCCGAGTCGACCATATCCGATGGGCGCGGTCCACCCGCAGAGGTCTTTCGGTTCGGGGCGCTGTCACGACAGCGCCGCGGCTCCCGACGTGAAGAACGAAAAAGCCGCTCGACGCGGGACGCTCAGGCGGTACCGATCAGGCGACGTTGAAGCCCTTGTCGCGGAGGAAGTCCTCGACGCGACCGGTGTGGTTCCCCTGCAGTTCGATGGCGCCGTCCTCGACCGTGCCGCCGCAGGCGAATTTCGACTTCAGGTCCGAGGACAGACTGTCCATATCGACGTCCTTGGGGTCGAAGCCTTCGATGATCGTTACCTCCTTTCCGTAGCGGCGCTCGTCGATGCGGATGGTGATCTCCTGGGATTCCTTGGCGACGTCCTCGCAGACGCAGAGTTCCTCAGGGAGTCCGCACGTCGAGCAGACTTCCGACATTACAGTCCGAAACTACAAGATGGGGATATTAAACAGTATCGGGACCCCGCGTCGAGCGCACAGCCGCCCGGTCGCTTGGCCCGCTCGCTGACCGCCCGTCGCGGCTCCGTGGCGCCGCCGACCCTCGACGCTCACCGGGCACCGAACCGCGCGCGGCATCAGGGGCGGGACCGGAACCACCGAAGCACCGGCGTCGCCGACCGCACGAGGTCGTCCGCGAGCGCGACGGCCTCGTCGGCGTCGTCGCGGTCGACGCCGTCCCCGTATCTGGCGCGCTCGTACAGGTCGCCGACGCGGCACGCCTCGGCCGCCCCGCCGTGCCCGTCGGGGAGCGATCGGAGGTACGCCCGCGGCGTCTCGCCGGGCCGCCGCGGCCGGTGCCTCCGTTCGAGGACGGTCGCGACCCGCCGGTACGCGCGTGCGACGTCGGTCTCGGGATCGCGGCGCCGCTGGTACTGGACCGCGAGCAGCCGCCGCATCCGCCCGGCCGTCCCCGTCCGTCTCGCGCCCGCCGTGAGGCCGACGAGCGCGACCGCGCCGATCAGGAGCGTCCGGCGCGAGGGCAGCGACGGGAGCGGCACCGGCAGCGGGCCCGACCCACTATCGCTCGCCGGGGAACTTCCGGCCTGTGTCGGCGTCGGCGTCGCGTTCGTCGTCCCCGGCGTCGTGTTCGACGCCCCCGGCGTCGCTCCCGCGGGGAGCTGCGGCGTGGTCGCACCCGCGGGCGCTCCGACCGGCGGCGGCGTCACGGTCTCGTTCGGCCCCGGGAGGTCGACGTTCGTCTCGCCGCTCTGTCGGGCCTCCGTGAGCCGCGCCTCCTCGGCGGTCTCCCGAGGTCCCCCGGGCGTCGGATCGAAGCGGACCCACCCCACATCGGGGAAGTAGACCTCCACCCAGGCGTGGGAGTTGAGCCCGCGGACGGCGTACTCGCCGTCGCCCGTCCGCTCGCCCGCGGTGTAGCCCGTGACGAATCGCGCGGGCACGCCCTCCGAGCGCAGCATCACGACCATCGCGGTCGCGTAGTAGGTGCAGTAGCCGGCGTCGCGCTCGAAGAGGAAGGTGTCGACGACGTCGCCGCTCGACGGCGGCACGCTGAGCGAGTACTCCTTGTTCGACTCCAGGTACCGCTCGATCGCGACCGCCTCGGCGTAGGGCGTCTCGGCGTCCGCGGTGACGCTCGCGGCCCGCTCGCGGACCCGCTGGGTCGTGCTCGACGGCAGCTGGAGGTACGAGTCGGTGACGCGGTCGGGGTAGTCGGTTCCGGCCGCCCGGAGGCGCTCGGGGCTCGCCTGCGGGACCCGGCTGCGGACGGTGTAGCGCTCGCCGGACTGGAGCGTCCCGCCGGGTCGGAGCGTCCCCTGCGGCGTCACGACCGCGCGTTCGCTCACCGCGCCGTCGAGCGAGATCGGCCGCCACGCCGCCGGGAGGACCGACATCGAGTCCCGCGCCGTGACGGTCTGTTCCAGCGGATCGGTGGGCCCCGGCGGTCCGCGCAGCGGGCCATCGTAGCGGTTCGCCGTCCCGGTCCGCACCCAGCCGTCGCCGGTGTAGCGGTCGTAGGCGCCGGTCTGCCAGTACTGCGGACGGGGGCTCTCGACGGTGAACCGGATTTCGGGAGAGAGGCGGATGCTCCCGACGATCTCGACCCGGTCCCGCGACTCGACGAGGTTCGCCTCCACCGTGGGCGAGCCGCGGTCCGGGAGAATGGGCGATCCGGCCGCTCCGGGTACGACCGTCAGCGTCGCCGAGGCGACGACCATCGCCGCGAGCACGACTGTCAGCGCGTCGAGCCCGCCGACGTCGACGCCGTGGCGCTCGAACGTCGCCGCGGCCACGGTCGCCGTCGCGCCGAGGACGCCCACGAGCGTCGTCACGCCGTCGGCGTCACCGGTGAGCACGACGAGCCCGAGCGCGAGCCCGCCGGCGACGGCCGCGGCGACGTACCGCCGCCGGACCGCGAGGTACCACGAGAGGAAGACAGGGCCGGGGAGGACCGCAGTCGCCCACACGCCCGCACCGACGAGCCGGAGGATCGAGAGCCCGGTCAGGAGCGCCACCGTGTCGGCGAGCGCGCGCTGCGGCGTCAACAGCTGGAGCTGGCTCTGCGGGAGCGCGAGCAGGTACCCCGCCAGCCCCAGCCCGAAGAGCGCCGAGGCGAGACCGACGGCGACCCGGACGCCGACGAACCGCCCCACGAGGAGCGCCAGGCCGAACGACGCCACGAGGACGCCGAGGAACTGCTGGCCCCCGCCAACGACGTCGGTCACGCGCCAGAGGACGCTCGCGTAGGCCCACGTCAGCGCGGCCAGCCCCGCGACGGCGAGCGTTCGCCCGCGGAGCAGGCGCCCGACCCAGCCCGTCCGCCGCTCGACGGCGCTCATCCGGACGACCCCCCGCCGCGGCGGTTCCCGGAGGCGGGTGCGACTCGCCCCGCTCCGCTCGACGCATCCGGACGGTCCGCGTCGCCGTCGGCTGCGACGTCGGCACCGACTGCGGATCGGCCGTTCGGAAGGCCCCCGTCGGCTTCTCCGATCATCGACTCGAAGCGGTGCCCGCGCCCGTCGAACCGGACGACGGTCCGCTCGTCGTCGACGACGACGGCGACGTCGGGCTCGCCGTCGAGTGCGGGCACCGGCCCGCGGCCGACGACCGCGAGGTGATCGAGCACCGCGCGGGTGTCGTCGACGCCGGCGTCGACCTCCCCGGCGGGCGTCGAGAGCCGCACGCTCGCGCCCTCGCGGATCAGCGCGAGACAGACCGTCGCCGCGGCCTCGGCCATCGCGTCGGCCAGCGGATCCGCGCCCGAGTCGGTTTCGTCCTCATTTTCGGCCTCGCCGCGCGGCCGCTCCGCGCCGGCGACGCCCGCGACGACGGTGACGCGGTCGGGGTCGGTCTCGGCGGTGAACTCCCGGATCATCAGCTCGCCGCGCTTGGCCGAGGACTTCCAGTGGACGTCCCGGAGCGCGTCGCCGCGCACGTACTCGCGGAGGTCGTCGAACTCGTCGCGGCGGGTCGCCCGCCGCGACTGGGTGAGCGCCCGGAGGTTCGCCTCCGCCGACCCCGAGAGCCGCCGGACCCGCGGGAAGACGAGCAGGTCCTTGCGGACGTCGAGCGCGATCGTGCGCTCGAAGAGCCCGAGCACGTCGGTCACGACGACCGTGAGTGGACCGATCTCGTGTCTCCCGCGTCGCAGCCGGGCGATTTCGTAGCTGACGGCTCCGCCGATGGCGGCGTCGACGACGGCCTCGCTCGACTCGTTCGACTCGCCCGAAGCGCTCTCACCGTCGGCGCCGCTCCCCGCGACGGCGACGCCCGCCGGTAGCCGATCGCGGACCGTCGCGGGGTAGGTCCGCGGCGCGTCGAGCCGGAGTTCGACCGTTCCCGTCGTTCCGGGCTCGTCGGCCGGCGGGAGCGCGCGCTCGACGCCCGGCGCCGGCGCGCGCCAGACCTGCACGGCGGCGGCGACGAGCGCGACGATTCCGGGGAGGACGACGGCGTCCAGCGAGCGCGCCCCGAACGCCGCGCCGACGGCCACGGCGGCGGCGACGACGGCCGCGACGGCGTATCCGCGTCGTGTCGGTCGCATCGGCTCGCTACTCACCACTCACTCGACGGGGACCTCTTCGAGGGCGCGCTCGACGACCGTCGCGCCGTCGACCTCCGTGTCGGTCCGGACGCGGTGGCTCCACACCGTCGGCGCCTCGGTCTGTACGTCGTCGGGCGTGACGTAGCCCCGGCCCTCGAAGACCGCGCGCACCTGTGAGGCCCGGACGAGCGCGATGGCGCCGCGCGGACTCGCGCCCAGGCGGGCGTGCTCGCGGGTGTACTTCGCCAGCCGCGAGACGTACGCGCGGACCGGCTCGCGGACGGTGACCTCGGAGACGGTCGACCGCGCGCGCCTGACGTCGCCGACGTCGGCCACCGGCTCTAAGGACTCGATGGGGTGCTCGCCGGTGAGCCGGCCCAGGAGTTCGGTCTCTTCGTCCTCGCTGGGGTAGCCCAGCCGGATCTTCTTCGTGAAGCGGTCGACCTCGGCGACCGGGAGCTCGTAGGTCCGGCCGGGCTCGACGTCGTTCTGCGTCGCGATGACGGTGAAGGGGTCCGGGACGCGGTGGGTCTCGCCGTCGACGGTCACCTGCTCTTCGGCCATCACCTCAAGGAGGGCGGCCTGGGTCTTCGGCGGCGCGCGGTTGATCTCGTCGCCCAGCAGGACGTTCGCGAACACCGGGCCGGGCCGGAACTCGAACTCGCGGGTCTTCTCGTTGAAGACGTTCACGCCGGTCACGTCGGAGGGCAGGAGGTCGGGCGTGAACTGCACCCGCTTGAACGAGCCGTCCAGCGAGGTCGCCACCGCGCGCGCGAGCATCGTCTTGCCGACGCCCGGGACGTCCTCCAAGAGGAGGTGGCCGCGGGCGAAGAGGGCGACGAGGATGTGCTCGATCGCGTCGCGGTGGCCGACGATGACGCGCTCGACGTTGTCGGCGATGCGCGTGGTCAGGTCGGCCGCTTCGTCGACGGGAAGCGGGGAGACCGAACTCGACTCCGTCTCCGGGTCTGATAGGGCGTCTACGTCGGTCATTGTGGGGGCAGCGAGCGCGGCACCGACCGCGCCGACAGCGACGCGTCGGCCCGCGCTGTTGGGACGACATAGCCCCCGCGACCACGTAACTTTGCTGGCGCCGGCGGGGTACCGTTCAAGTAGCGCGGCGGCGTCCGACAGAGCGTGCGCGAACGCCTGGCGCGGCTCCGGACGCGGCTCGACTCGGTGCGGATCTTCGCCTCCCCGGAGGACAAGCGCCGCTTCCTCGTCCACCTCGTCGCGGTCGCGGTCGTCGTCGCCGGGCTCTCGTTCCTCGCCCGCCGGCACCTCGCGCTCCTGACCGACGCCCCCGCGCTCCGGGCGTTCATCGGCCAGTACGGCGTCTGGGCGCCGCTCGTGTTGATCGCGCTCCAGGCGGTGCAGGTCGTCGCCGCCCCGGTCCCGGGACAGATCCTGGCGGTCGTCGCCGGCTACCTCTTCGGCGCGTGGTGGGGGACGCTCTACAATATGATCGGCATCACTGTCGGGAGCGCGGCCGCCTTCTGGCTCTCGCGGCGGTTCGGCCGGGCGTACGTCGAGCGGATCGTCCACGACGACGCGCTCGCGACCTTCGACTCCGTCAGCGACGACTACGCCCGCGTCGGACTGTTCGTCTGCTTTCTCGTCCCGGGGCTCCCCGACGACGTCATCTGTTTCGCGGGCGGGCTCACCCGGCTCCCGCTGTGGCAGCTCGTCGCGCTCGCGGTGGTCGGCCGCACGCCGGCGTTCTTCCTCGCGAACGTCGTCGGCGAGTTCCTCGGTGCCGATCGGTTCGGCGCCGCCGCCGCGGTCGCCGCCGTCGTCCTCACCCTGTCCGCGGTCGGCTATCTCTACCGCGACCGGCTCGTCGGTCGCTTCCGCGGCGAGCCCTGACCGCGCCGCGCGCCGCCCATCGGCTTCCCGTCCGCTTTTGGTCTTCGGCCGCCGTCCGGTAGGTGTGAACGGCGCAGGGTCCGACGCAAGCGAGGAGCCAGCCCCGGAGCCGGGCGAATCCGGCACCCGGACCGACGCCGACGGCGAGCGCGACCGCCAGCCGGAGGGCCCCCCGCAGAAACTGCTCGACCGCCGCGAGGAGCTCACGCCGATGCTCTCGCAGTACCTCGACCTCTGTGAGGCCCACCCCGACGCGATCGTGCTCTTTCAGGTCGGGGACTTCTACGAGGCCTTCTGCGAGGCCGCCGAGGTCGTCGCCCGGATCTGCGAGGTGACGCTGACCAAGCGCGAGGACTCGACGGGCACCTACGCGATGGCGGGCATCCCCATCGACAACGCCGCCTCGTACCTCGAACCCCTGCTGGACGCGGAGTACCGCGTCGCCGTCGCCGACCAGGTCGAAGACGCCGAGGAGGCCTCCGGCCTCGTCGACCGCGCGGTCACGAACGTCGTCAGCCCCGGGACCGTCGTCGACGACGAACTGCTGGACCGCGCGAGCGCGACGTACCTGGCCGCCGTCGTCGAGGCGGAAGGAAGGCAAAATCCCGGAGGCGATGGCGACGACTCCCGGACCGCGCTCGCGACCCTCGACGTCTCCACGGGCGAGTGCCAGGTGACGAGCGCCGACTCCGACCGAATCAGCACCGAACTCGAACGGCTCGCGCCCCCGGAGGTGCTCGCGCCCGCGGGGCTCGGGTTCGACCCGTCGGCGCTCGGCTTCGAGACGATGCTGACCGACCGCGGCCCCGAGGCGTTCGCGCTCGACCGGGCCGACGAGACGCTCTCGCGGTACGTCGCGGAGCCGACGGCGGTCCTCGATTCGCCGGTCGAGCGCCGCGCGGTCGGCGCGCTGCTCGACTACGCCGAGTACACCCAGGGCGACGACGGCGCGCTCTCGTACGTCTCGCGGATCCGCCGGTACGACCTCCGGGAGTCGCTCCGGATCGACGCGACGGCGATGCGCAGCCTGGAACTGTTCGACTCGCGGCATCCCGGCCGCGGCGAGACGCTCTTGGATACCGTCGACCGGACCGCCTGCGCCCTCGGCCGCCGGAAACTGGAAGCGTGGCTCCGACGGCCCCTCATCGACGAGGCCGAGATCGAACGCCGCCACGACGCCGTCGCGGAGTTGCTCTCGCGGCCGCTCACGCGGGAGACGATCCGCGACCACCTCGATCGGGTGTACGACCTCGAACGCCTCGCCGCCCGCGTCTCCCGCGAGCGCGCGAACGCCCGCGACCTCCGGGCGCTGAAGACGACGCTCGACGTCGTCCCCGGGGTGAAAGACGCCCTCGCCGACGCCGAGTCCGAGGCCCTCGCGGACCTCCGGGAGTCGCTGGACGAACTGGCGGACGTCCGCGACCTGATCGGCGAGGCGATCGTCGACGACCCGCCCCAGGAGATCACCGAGGGCGGCGTCATCAGCGAGGGCTTCGACGACGAACTCGACGAGATCCGCGCGACCGAGCGCGAGGGCCGCGAGTGGGTTTCGTCTCTCGAAGAGCGCGAGCGCGAGCGCACCGGCATCGACTCCCTCGAAGTCGGGTACAATCAGGTCCACGGCTACTACATCGAGGTGACGAACCCCAACCTCGATCGCGTCCCCGACGACTACACCCGCCGGCAGACGCTGAAGAACGCCGAGCGGTTCTACACGCCCGAACTCAAGCGCCGGGAGGACGAGATCCTCTCGGCCGCAGAGCGGGCGGACGCCCTGGAGTACGAGGTCTTCCGGGACGTCCGTGCCGAAGTCGCCGCCGAGACCGAGCGGCTCCAGTCGCTGGCTGACGCGCTCGCGCGGCTCGACGTCCTCGCCACGTTCGCGACCGTCGCCGCGAGCGCGGACTACGTCCGCCCGGAGATGGGCGCCGAGGAGATCGCGATCGACGCCGGTCGGCACCCGGTCGTCGAGCGGACCCAGGCCGAGTTCGTCCCCAACGGGATCGACTTCGCCGACGGTCACGTCGCCGTCATCACCGGGCCGAACATGAGCGGGAAGTCGACGTACATGCGCCAGGTCGCGCTGATCTGCCTGCTCGCGCAGGCCGGCAGTTTCGTCCCGGCGGACGCGGCCGAACTGCCCGTGCTGGACCGGCTCTTCACCCGAGTCGGCGCCTCCGACGACATCGCCGGCGGCCAGTCGACGTTTATGCGGGAGATGGCCGAACTCACCGAGATCCTCCACGACGCCACCGAGGACTCGCTGGTCCTCCTCGACGAGGTGGGGAGAGGGACCTCGACGGCCGACGGCCTCGCGATCGCCCGCGCGACGACGGAGTTCGTCCACGACGAGGTCGGCGCCACGACGCTCTTTGCGACTCACTACCACGACCTGACCGCGCTCGCCGAAGAGCTCCCGAACGCGTTCAATCTCCACTTCACGGTGAGCAAAGGCGAGGGCAAGGACGGCGACGGTGCCGACTCGCCGGACGCCGACACGGACGCGCCGGACGTGACGTTCCTCCACCGCGTCGCCGAGGGCGCCGCGTCGTCGTCCTACGGCGTCGAGGTTGCCAGACTCGCCGGCGTGCCGGACCGCGTGGTCGCACGCGCCCGCGAGCACCTCCGGGAGTCGTCGGCGCCGGGGGCCGACGCGAGCACGTCCGACGCCGCGACCGAGAGAGACGGCGGCGACGCGGACTCGTCCGATACCGGAGCCGACGCGTCGGTCTCGACCGGCGATCCCGCCGATGACGATTCTGACGACCCGAGAGACACGCTGGCGGCCTACGTCGACGGCCTCGACGCCGGCTCGAACGGGCACCCCGAGGGACTGGCGATCGACGGCGACTTCGACGACCTCGGCGAGGCCGAACGGGAGGTCTTAGCCGAGCTCCGCGACCTCGACGTGGCGCGGACCACGCCGCTCGAAGCCCTCAACACCCTGGAACGCCTACAGCGCGAACTGAATGAGTGAGGAGCGCCCGGACGCGCAGGCCGACGCCGCCGTCCGCCGGCTCGACGACGAGACGGTCGCCAGCGTCGCCGCCGGCGAGGTGATCACCCGGCCCGCGGACGTCGTCGTCGAACTGCTCGAAAACGCCCTCGACGCGGGCGCCTCCCGGATCGACGTCGACGTCGCGGGCGACGGCAGAGAGCGGATCCGCGTCCGGGACGACGGCCGCGGGATGAGCCCGCAGGACGCCGAACTCGCCGTCGAGCGGCACACGACGAGCAAGCTCCGGCGCGGGGTGTCGCTCGCGGCGGTCGACACCCTCGGCTTCCGCGGCGAGGCGCTCCCGAGCGTCGCGACCGTCGCGACTCTCGAACTCCTGACGAACGACGGCGGCCCCCGCGGTACCCGGGTGGTCGCGAGCGGCGGCCCGGGGGCCGATCTGGTCGAGCCGACTGGGCGCGGGCGCGGGACGACCGTCACCGTCCGGGAGCTGTTCGCCGACGCGCCCGCCCGTCGCGAGTCGCTGTCGGCCGCGGCGACGGAGTTCGCGCGCGTGAGCGACGCCGCCTCGCGGTACGCGCTCGTCAATCCCGACGTCTCGTTCTCCCTCGCACACGACGGCAGCGAGGTGTTCTCGACGCCCGGGACCGGCGCCTTCGACGACGCGCTGCTCGGCGTCTACGACCGCGAGGTCGCGTCGAGAACGGTCGCGGTCGACGCCGAGCGGGGGCTCGACGCCGACGGCGACTCGGCCGGCGACCTGACGCTCCGGGGCGCTCTCGTTCAGCCTTCGATCACGCGCGCTCGGCGCGAACACGTCTACGTCGCGGTCGACGGCCGCCCCGTGCGGAACGCCCGCCTCCGACGCGCGGTGGTCGAGGGCTACGGCGACCTCCTGCCGGACGATCGCGCGCCGATCGCGGTCGTGTCGGTGTCGCTGCCCGACTCGTGGACCGACCACAACGTCCACCCGCGGAAGCGCGAGGTCAGGCTCCGCGACCCCGACGCCGTCGCGGCGGGCGTCGAGGCCGCCGTCCGCGACGCGCTCTCGACGAGCGACAGGCGCCGCGCCGAGGACCTCTCGATGGACCTCGACGACGCGCTCGAACCGCTCTCGGAGGCGGAGTCGGCGTTCGAGGACGTCGACGTCATCGGGCAGTTCCGCGAGCTCTATCTGCTCTGTGAGGCCGACGACGACCTCCTCGTCGTCGACCAGCACGCGGCCCACGAGCGCGTGAACTACGAGCGGCTCCGCGCCGCCGTCGACGGCGAGACGCCGCGCGCGCCGGTCGATCCGGCCGCGACGGTGGAGCTGACGCCCGCCCAGCGCGCCGCCGTCGACGCCCACCGCGACGACCTCGCGGCGCTGGGGTACGAGATCGAGCCGTTCGGAGAATCGACCGTCCGGGTGCGCGCGGTCCCCGCCCCGATGGGCCGCGCCGCCGACCCCGCGAGCGTCGCGGACGCCGTCGACGCCCTCCGGCGCGGCGAGTCGCCCGACGACGGCCGCGACGCGCTCCTGACGGACCTCGCGTGCCACCCGTCGCTGAAGGCGGGCGACGACCTGGGGGCCGAGGAGGCCGCGGCGCTGATCGAGCGCCTCGGCGCCTGCGAGAATCCGTACGCGTGCCCGCACGGCCGCCCGACGGTGCTCTCGATCGACGAGGCGACGCTCGTCCGCGGCTTCGGCCGCCGCGGGACGCGGATGGACTGAAGACCCGATTCGACACCGATTTACCGCCGTCGCGACCAGTTCCGCCCGATGAGTCGCCGTCTATCGATTCCCTCCCGCGGGGGCGACGCCCCCGCGACGCGTCGATGAGCGTCGTCGCCTCGATCGGTCGCGAAGCGCGGGCGCTCCTCGGCGACGGGAAGGCCCGCCCGTTCGTCGCCATCGCCGGCACGTGGGGGACGCTCCTCGGCGCGCGGATGATCTACCCCGTACTGCTCCCGTACTTCCGGGAGACCTACGGCCTGAGCCTCTCGGTCGCGGGGCTCCTGGTCACGGTCCTGTGGCTCGGGTCCGCGCTCGGCCAGCTGCCCGGCGGGATCCTGGCGGACCGATACAGCGAGCGCTCGGTGATGACCGCCGGCACGGTCGTCGTCGCGGTCGCGATCGCGGCGGTCGTCTCGGCCCCGAGCGCGCTCTTTCTCTTCGCTGCGACCGCGCTCGTCGGCGTCGGCCAGTCGCTGTACCCGATCGCGCGGATCACGATGCTCGCGGACCTCTACCCCGATCGGATCGGGAGCGCGCTCGGCGCCACGATGGCGACCGGCGACCTCGGCCAGACCGTCCTCCCGCCGATCGCCGCGGCGATTGCGGCCGCGGTCGCCTGGCAGGCCGGCCTCGGGTTCATCGCGCCCCTGCTCGTCGTCGCGGCGGTCGCGCTGTGGGCCGCGCTGCCCCGCAGCGCCGACGCCGACGCGGGCGGCGTCGACGAGCTCTCGACGGACACCGCCCGGCGAGTCCTCGCCGAACTCCGCCGGCAGAACGTCGTCCTCATCGCGTTCATCCTCTTTCTCTACATCCTGATCTGGCAGGCGTTCACGGGGCTGTACCCCACCTACCTCGTCGAGGAGAAGGGCCTCGCCTCGGCGACGGCGTCGCTGCTCTTCAGCCTCTTTTTCGCCGTCGGCGTCGTGGTGAAGCCCGTCGCCGGCGCGACCTACGACCGGGTCGGCCTCCGCTGGTCGCTGGTCGCGGTGCTCGCCGGTCCGGTCGTCGGCTTCGCGATCCTGCCGCTCGTGGAGGGGCTCCCCGCGCTCGTCGCCGTCACGGCGCTCGTGAGCCCGATGCTCGGTTCGGGGGCGATCACGCAGTCGTACTTCTCGGACGCGTTCTCGGATTCGGTCCGCGGGACGGGTCTGGGGGTCGTCCGCACCGCGACCGCGACGCTGGGCGCGGCCGGGCCCGTGCTCTTCGGGACGCTCGCCGATCGCGGCTACTTCGACGAGGGCTACTGGCTCATCGGCGGCGTGATCCTCGTCGTGATCGTCCTCACGCTCCGGATCGCCGACGGCGACGGGGAGCAATAGCCCGCTTCTTTTCGGTCTCTCTCGTCACCAGTCCTTGCAGTCCGCACAGACCTGGCCCTTCCCGTCCTCGCCCGACCAGAGCCGCTCGACGGTCGCGCCGCAGGCCGGACACTCCGCGCCGTCGGGCTCCCACCGGTAGGTCGCCGCCGCCGGCTCGACGTCTTGCGGATCGGGGTGGCCGGATTCGTCGGAATCGGCGTCAGATTCGATATCGGCGTCGACGTCGGGGACAGAATTGGACTCGGCATCCGTGTCGATACCGGGATCAGAATCGGCACTTTCGTCGACATCGGGGTCAGAATCGGAATCCGCGTCGACGTCGACGCCCGCGTCGTGATCGTCGCCGTCCGAGTCGGTCTCGGCGCCGTCGCTTCCGCCGCCGACGAACTCGTCGAGCGACCGGTCCCGGCCCATACGAGACCCCTGCGGCGGCGTCGGCTTAGCGGTGGCGACTCGCTGCGCGATTCCGCACACACATATACGATGAGTCCGAACCCGCTGGTATGGTCTCGGTACTCGGCTTCGTCGTACAGTTGCTCACGAGCGTCGTCGATCTCGTCCGGATCTTCGTCTTCGAGGTGCTGCTCGGCGTGGATCCGATCACCGCCCTGTCGTTCGTCGTCGGCGCGGCGCTGACGACCGCGACGGTCGCGTACTTCGCGTACCTCGCCGCGGGCGCGCTCGTGAATCTCCTCACGGGTCTCGGGTCGAGCGCCCGCGAGGCGCCCGCCGACCGCACGGCCCGCTGACTGCCTTTTCGGCGCCTACTCCTCGCTGGCTCGCTCGAACGCCTCGCTCGCCAGCCCGATCGCCGTTTCGGGCTCCGGGCCCAGCGGCGAGCCGACGACGATCCCGTCGGCGTGGTCCAACAGCGCGGCCATCCGTTCTGTGACCGTCTCGGGCGTCCCGGCGGCCGAGAACGCCTCGATCATCGCCGGCGTCACGCGCTCGAACGCCTCGCCGAACTCTCCGGCGCTGATGTGCTCGCCGATCGTCTCGGCGCGGTCGGCGTCGATCCCGTGGCGCTCCAGCACCGGCGGCGCCGCTCCGGCGACGACGAACGCGACCGGCGGCCGGGCGGCCTCGCGGGCGGCCTCGGCGTCCGGTCCGACGCTGACGCTCGCGTAGGCGAGCAACTCGAAATCCTCCGCGTCGCCGTCGCGCTCCGCGCGCCCCTCCTCGACCCGCTCGTGCGCCCACGCGAGGTCGTCGGGGTGCGAGCCGTTGAACAGCAGGCCGTCGGCGCGCTTGCCGGCCATCCGGCACATATGCGGCCCCTCGCCGCCGACGTAGACGGGGATCTCGCCGGGGACCGCGAAGTTCAGCCCGGCGTTCGCCGCCTCGAACGTCCCGTCGTGGGTGACGCGCTCGCCCGCCCAGAGGTCGCGGGCGACCTCGAACGCCTCCAGGACGGATCGGAGCCCCCGCTCCTCGTCGAGGCCGAGGTTCCGGAGCGTCGAGGGATCGCCCGGGCCGATGCCGAACACCGTCCGGTCCGGCGCCTGGTCAGCGACGGTCGCCGTCTCCGCGGCGAGGGTCACGGGGTGGCGCTCGTAGGGGTTCGCGATCCCCGGACCGATCTCCAATTCACCGGTCTCGGCGGCGAGCCGCGCGAGCGTCGCGAACGGGCTGCGGTTGTTGTAGTGGCAGGTGACGAACGCGAGGTCGTAGCCCGCGCGCTCGGCCGCGACGCCCTCGGCGACGACGTCCGGAATCGGCTCGTCGGGGACGAGTTCGATCCCGAGCGTCGGTCCGCCGCGCCCCCCACGGCCCGCGTCGTCACTCATACGACCACTCCCGGATCGCCTGCCGGACGAAGTCGGTCTCGACCTCCCGGAAGTGGGCGTCGCTCTCGCCGTGGTCGCCCCACTCGAAGTCGCGGACGACCACCACCGGGGTCCCGCCGTCGCCCTCGCCCGCCACGAGGTTCGCGGCCGCGGCGAGCTCGTCGGCGACGTTCTCGACGGTGACGTCGAGTTCGCGGCCGTCTCTGTCCCGCTCGCCGCGCCAGTCTCGCCCCGGCGCGAGGCCGGCCCAGCCGATCGCGACGCCCCGCTGGCCGTGTCGGAAGGGCCGGCCGCAGGTGTCGGTGACGACCACGCGGTCGGCCGAGAGCCCGGAGCGGATGCGCGCTGCGCTCTCGCTCGGCCGTTTCGGGAGGAGCAGGAGGTCGCCGCCGGCCGTGTTCGAGCGGTCGATACCGGCGTTGACGCCGACGTGGCCGAAGCGGGTCTCCGTCAGGAGGAACGGCGCCTCCATCAGCACCTCGACGCTCTCTTCGAGGACGGCCTGGGCGAACCGCGGGTCCTTCTCCTCGCCGGTGTGATCCGCCAGCCGTGCGGCGATCTCGCGGGCCCGAGGCCCCGCCGGGAAGTCGTCGAGGTCGGCGGACCGGCCCTCGGCCTTCGAGACGACCGTCGAGGCGACGCAGACGACGTCGTCCTCGCGGAGATCGACGGCGTCGCGGATCAGCGCCGCGAGATCGTGGCCCGCCCGGATCTCGGGGAGGTCGGGGACTGCGAACAGCTCCATACAGGCCGAGGGCGCGCCCCGGTGAAAAGCGAACAGGTGGTGGCGGGCGTCTCCGGTATGCCCCGCGTTCGAGTCCCCGCCTGCTCCCGGACGCGCTCCGGAACGGGAAAAGGCCGTTACCCCTCGACCCGAATCACGGCGTGATGGCACACGTGGTCACGTGTTTCGTGCGGGAGCGCGGGGAGGTCCTCCTCACCCGCCGGAGCGACGCGGTCGGGACGTACCGGGGACGCTGGGCGGGCGTCTCGGGCTACGTCGAGGGCGACCCCGACGACGCCGAGGCGGACGCGCGGCGCGAACTCCGCGAGGAGACCGGCCTGACCGACGACCGCATCGACCTCGTGCGCGCGGGCGAGCCCCTGGCGGTCGACGACGAGGCGGGCTCGTTCACCGTCCATCCGTTCCTCTTCGAGAGCGACACGCGCGAGGTGACGCCCAACGAGGAGCTCGCCGCCGTCGAGTGGACCGATCCGACCGCGATCCGGGACAGAGAGACGGTCCCGCGGCTCTGGGAGACGTGGCGCCGCGTCGGGCCGACGGTCGACGACGTCGAGAGCGACCGCACCCACGGGTCGGCGTGGATCTCCGCCCGCGCGCTGGAAGCCCTCCGCGACGCCGCCGCGGAGGCCGACGCCGACGACTGGGACGCGGTCGCCGCGACCGCGCGCGACCTCCGCACGGCCCGTCCGGGGATGGCGGCGATCGCGAACCGGATCGACCGCGTCGTCGCCGACGCGATCCGCGCGAGCGACGGCGCCGCACCTGATCCCGATGCGGTCGTCGACCGCGCCATCGACGCCCTCGGCGCGGCGCTCGCGGCCGACGAGGAAGCCGCCGCGACGGCGGTGAGGCGCCTCCGCGACGCCGACGCGACGGCGATCGCGACGCTCTCGCGCTCGGGGACGGTCCGCGAGGCCATCGATCGATTGGGTCCGGCTCGCCTGCTCGTCGCCGAGTCGCGTCCCGAGCGCGAGGGCGTCGACGTCGCTGAGCGGGCCGTCGACGCGACCGACGCGGCGGTGACGCTGACGACGGAGGCGGCGCTCCCGACGGCGCTGGACCGATACGACGTCGACGCGGCGCTCGTCGGCGCCGACTCCGTGTTTCCGGACGGGGGCGTCGTGAACAAGACCGGAACCAGAGTCCTGGCGCTCGCGGCCCGCTCGCTCGGCGCTCCGGTCTACGTCGTCGCCTCGCGGGACAAAGTCCGGCCGTCTGGCGCTGAGGTGTCTGATCGGGAGGCCCCAGACGAGCGCTCGCCCGCCGATCTCGTCTACGACGGCGACCGCGACGTCTCGGTCCACGCGCCGACGTTCGAGGTCACTCCGGGAGAATTGATCGACGGGATCGCGACCGAGGCCGGACTGCTATCGGGCGCGGACGTTCGAGCCGTCGCCGAAGAACACGCCGAAAACGCAGGGTGGACGTGAACGTCGGGCCCGCCTCGGCGCCAAACGAGGGATTCTTGCGTCGGGCACGTCGATGTGCGACCGGTGGCGATGACGAGGGTTACCCCCACTCAGCCCCTTGTGATGACACCTTCTCGCCGAGCCACCTTTCGACCGTAGATCGCCGCGCTAACTCACGAACTTCAGCAGGTCGTCGCGCTTCTGCTCGTGGAAGTTCGTCCGGAGCGCCTCCTCCAGGGCGTCGATGTCGCCGCGCTTGGCGCTGATCGGCGCGATCGTCTCCCGCCACTGCTTCCACGGCGGGTGCAGTCCCAGGCGATCACAGAGGTCGTCCAGCCGCTCGTCGCGGTCGTCGACCTTGTCCATCTTGTTGACGGCGACGACCGTCGGCACGTCGAGCTCCCACAGGAAGTGGAACAGCTCGACGTCGTGGGGGATCTCGTCGGGGCCGGAGTGGCGGTCGATGATGTCGATGACGCTCTTGCCGTCGACGACGAGGACCGCCGTGAGGATCTCGTCGGCGTTCGACTCGATGTACCGCACGACGTCGGTCTTGATCTGCTCGCGGCGGCTCTCGTCGACGCCGGACATGAAGCCGAAGCCGGGGAGGTCCGTGAACATGAATCCCTCCGAGGCCCAGTCGAAGTGGTTCGGCGACCGGGTGACGCCGGGCTTTTGGCCCACGGTGATCTTCGAGTGGCCCGTCAGCTCCCGCATCAGCGTCGACTTCCCCACGTTCGACCGGCCGACGAGGACGACCTCCTCGCAGTCCGGGCGATCTTCGAACATACGTGCGGAAGGCCGTCGCCGGGGTTAACGGTGACGTTCACCCGCCCGTGTCCGTCGGCTACGCCTCCGCCACTTCGGCGACCGCGTCGGCGACCTCGCCGACGAGCTCGTCGAAGTCGGGGTTGTCCCCCTCTTTGACCCACTTGTAGGTCACGACTCCGTCGGTGTCGACGACGAAGACGCTGCGCTCTGCGACTTCGAGCATCCCGTACATGTCTTCGAGGACGACGTCGTAGTCGTAGATCACCTCGTGGTCCCAGTCCGAAAGCAGCGGGAAGTTCAGTTCCTCCTGGCGGATCCAGATGTTCTGGGAGAACGGGAGATCGACGCTCACGCCGTACACCTGCGCGTCGAGGTCGTCGAAGAGGCCCATCGAGTCCCGGAAGGAGCACATCTCCTCGGTACAGCCGCTGGTGAAGGCGGCCGGATAGAACGCCAGGACGGTCGGGCCGTCCGGGATCGCCTCCGAGAGCGTGAACGGTTCTATGTCGTTGTACGCCTCGCCGCCCGCGAGCGGCAGCGTGAAGTCGGGGGCTTCGTCGCCGATGTCGACCATAGGAGGCAGTCGGCGGGGCGGTATTTCACGTTGTCCCCGTCTCAGATGAGCCCCTCCTCGCGGGCCAGGAGGAGCCCCTCCAGGGTCGCGTCGTTCGGCGTCCCCGACCGCACGGCGTCGAGCGCCTCCTCGACGGGGAGAGAGCGGACCGAGAGGAACTCGTTGTCGTCGAGGTCCTGCTCGACGGGCCTGAGGTCCGTCGCGAAGACGTAGCCCCGCTGGTGTCTGAGGACGCCGGTCGCACACCAGACCGTCTCCAAGAGCGCCGTGCTGTCGGCGGCGAATCCGGTCTCCTCGCGGAGTTCGCGGGCCGCCGCCGCGGTGTACGACTCGCCGGCCTCGACGATGCCGGCCGGCAGCTCCAGTTGCCGCGTGCGGATCGTCGGCCGGTACTGCTCGACGCAGACGAGCGAGCCGTCCTCGACCGCGACGACGACGACCGCCGTGGCGAGCTCGGCCCAGTAGTACCGCTTCGTCGTGCCGTTCGGCTGCTCGACGAGGTCGTAGCCGCCGGTGTACCACCCGGTCTCGTACTCGGTCGCGGACTCCCGGACGGACCACTCGGGGTCCGGATCGGGGAGGGACTCGTGCCGCCGGCCGTCGTCGCTCATCGGTCCGGTCCTCCCGCGGCGTCGGCGCCGTCGTTCTCGTCTCCGTCGCCTTCGAACCGCGGTCGGTAGAGCCGGCCGAACGCCTGCCGGCGGAGCGTCTCCACCGCGGCCTCGGGCTCGTTCTGGAACGTGGCCGCCAGCGCCGTCTCGGCGAACGGCGCGGCGTGCCAGGCGATTCGGTCGACGTCGTCGCTGCCGATCGTCTCGACGTCGTAGTCCGGGTGGTCCTCGACCCACGACTCGAACTCCGCGCGCGAGCCCGTGCGGACGGCCAGCCGATCGGCGAAGAGGGCGTTCCGCACCCGCTCGACGACGTCGCTCGTCACGCGCTCGCGGTACTCCTCGCGGTCGAACTCCATCGCCTTCGCCGTCTCTCGGACGACTCGCTGGGCGGTCGGGCCCGCGGCCTCGAACGCGGCCCGTGCCTCCTCGATCGACGCCGGCGACAGCGTTCCCTGCGATTCCATACGCCCTCGTCGGCGACTCGCGCACAAACGTTTTCGGTCTCTCGCGGCCGGACCGATCCCTGCGGCGCGAGCGTTTATATCCGAACGCGCGGCCAGCACCGCCGTGATCTGACGCCCGCCCCGCGCGGCTCTGCGGTTGCCCGGCGACGCCGCGCGGGCTCGTCGACTGCCGGCTGTTCGCTACTGCCTCCGAGAGCGTCCCGCTCGTTACTCCTCGGTGTCGGACTCGTCCGTCTCGACCGTATCGGCTCCGTCATCCTCGTCGTCGAGCATCTCCGCGGTCAGCTCCCGCGCCTCGGCGAGTATCCGCTGGGTCTCCTCGTCCAGCGATCCCTGGCCAGCCGCGGCCGCGGACGCGGGATCGACGCCGCCGTGCCGGTGATCGTGCCCGTGGTCGTGCTCGTGTCCGTGCGCGTGCGCCGTGTCCTCGAACACCTGGTCGTAGTCGGCCTCGGGAGCGAGTTCCGCGACCTCGGGCCCGAGGTCGGCCTCGCCCAGCTCGGACCAGTCGGGGACGTGCTCGTCGAGCCACGCCTCGTGCTCGTCGCCGTGGACCATCGCGGTGAAGGCGAGGTGGTTCGCGAGGTGCCGGGCGTCCTGCTGGGGCGTCTCGCAGACCGGACAGGCGTATCCCATCTCGTCGGCGCTAGGGCGGCGGCGTACAAGGGCCTGTGGATCCCTCGGCGAGCCGCGGTCACGCGGCTACTCGCCGACCTCGGTGACGAGGATGAGGGCGTCCTCGCCGTCGTTGTAGTAGTTCGGCACGCGCCGCGTCGGCTCGAACCCCTCCTCGCGGTACAGCGACCGCGCGGGGTCGTTCCCCTCCCGGACTTCGAGCTTCACGACGACGGCGCCCGACAGCGACAGCGAGAGGAGCGCCTCGCGCAGCAGTCGGCGTCCGAGGCCCTCGCCGCGGGCGTCGGGCCTGACGGCGAGGTCCTTGATGTGCCCGATGTCGCGGCCGTGGTTCGGCATCACGTCGCCGACGACGTAGCCGAGGATCTCCTCGGTCCCGTCGCTCGTCGTTCGGACCGCGACAAGGAACGCGGGCGCGTCGAGGACGGACTCGAAGGCCGCGTAGGGCCAGGGATCCGAGAACGACGCCCGCTCGATCGCGAGCACGTCCAGCAGGTCCGCGCGGTCGACCGGGCGGAGCGTCGCGTCCCCCCGGCTCTGGGCCGGATCGTCACCGGCCGCGTCCTCGCGGCCCGCCCGCCGTCGCTCGGAATCCCGATCGCTCACGCGTCTCGGTTCGGCGCTGAACGGCAAAAGTCCGCTGGCTCGCCCCGCCGACCGCGACTCGCGGTCCCGCGGCTCTCGGAGCTGAAAAAACGGAAGAATAGCGGCTCAGCGAGTGCCGATCAGTCGTCGGCGGGCGCCGCGCCGCCGCTGTCCTCGCTGTACTGTTCCTTGGTGAGGCGGAGCTTGCCGCCGGCTTCGAGGATGCGGCGCTCGCGCTCGGAGGCGTCGAGTTCGGCGGTGGCCTCCCAGTCGTCGTTCACGCGGATCGTGAACTCGGTCTCGCCGGAGGCGACGGCCTCGGCGACGTCGGTGACGATCTCGACGTCGTCGCCCTGGTCGATGTCCGCGTAGGTCTCCTCGTCGATCGCCAGCGGGACGATCCCGAAGTTGAAGAGGTTCGCCTTGTGGATGCGGGCGAACGACTGCGCGAGGACGGCCTCGATGCCGAGGAACTGCGGGCACATCGCCGCGTGCTCGCGCGAGGAGCCCTGGCCGTAGTTCTCGCCGGCGACGAGGACGCCGCCGTCGGCGTCGAGCGCGCGCTGTGCGAACGTGTCGTCGACGCGCGAGAGCGTGAACTCCGAGAGCTTCTCGATGTTCGAGCGGTACTTGAGGATGTCCGACGTCGCGGGGATGATGTGGTCGGTCGTGATGTTGTCCTCCATCTTCAGGAGGACCTCACCCTCGATGTCGGCTTCGAGCGGCTCGCCGATCGGTGCGCTCCCGATGTTGGGGCCCTTGACGAGTTCGTCGTCGACGGCCTCCTCGGGCTCGATGATGTCCGTCTTCGAGCCGTCGTACTCGTCGGGGAGTTCGACGCCGGGCGCTTCGAGGTCGCCGAGCTCCTCCGCGAGGTCGCGGGGGTCGACCAGTTCGCCCTTGATCGCCGCGGCGGCGGCGACCTCCGGCGAGGCGAGGAAGACCGAGTCGTCCTCGATGCCCGAGCGGCCCTCGAAGTTGCGGTTGAACGTCCGCACCGAGACCGAATCGGAGGCGGGCACGTGGCCGATGCCGATACAGGCACCACACGTCGCCTCCGAGAAGTTGACGCCGGCCGCCATCATCTCGGCAGTCCAGCCCTCGCGGGCGAGGATCTCCGAGGCCTGCTTCGAGCCGGGTGCGACGATCATCTCGGTCTTCATGTCGACCTGACGACCCTCGAGCATCTTCGCGGCCGGGAGGATGTCCTCGTAGCCGCCGTTCGTACAGGAGCCGACGATGACCTGCTCGACGGACTCGCCCGCGACCTCGCGGACGGGCACGACGTTGTCGGGCATCGACGGCTTCGCCACGAGCGGCTCGATCTCCGAGAGGTCGATGACGATCTCGTCGGCGTACTCGGCGTCCTCGTCGGGCGAGAGCTCGACGTACTCGTCTTCGCGGCCCTGGCGCGCCAGGTAGTCCTTCGTCTTCTCGTCGGTCGGGAAGATCGACGAGGTCGCGCCGAGCTCGGTGCCCATGTTGGTGATCGTCGTCCGCTCGGGGACCGAGAGCGTCTCGACGCCCGGACCGGTGTACTCGAAGACCTTGCCGACGCCGCCCTTCACCGAGAGCCGGCGCAGCATCTCGAGGATGACGTCCTTCGCGCTGGACCACTCGGGGAGCTCGCCTTCGAGGCGGACGTTGACGACTTCCGGCATCTCGACGTAGTAGGCGCCGCCGCCCATCGC
The DNA here is from genome assembly GCF_041477585.1 of Halobellus sp. MBLA0158. Lineage (NCBI taxonomy): Archaea > Methanobacteriati > Methanobacteriota > Halobacteria > Halobacteriales > Haloferacaceae > Halobellus > Halobellus rubicundus. Next base: position 12,934 of record NZ_JBGNYA010000001.1, on the reverse strand, counting down.
GACGGAGATGTCGAGGCCGCCGGCGCCGATCGCGAGCTGGCCGAGGCCGCCGGGGGTCGGCGTGTGGGAGTCCGAACCGAGCAGCGTCTTCCCGGGCGCGGCGAAGTTCTCCTTGTGGACGTTGTGGCAGATGCCGTTGCCCGGACGGGAGAAGTACGCGCCGTAGGTGCCCGCGGCCGACCGCAGGAAGCGGTGGTCGTCGGTGTTCTTGAAGTCGAACTGGTACGTCTGGTGGTCGCAGTACTGCGCGGCCAGTTCCGTCTGTACCTCGTCCAGTTCGAGCGCCTCGAACTGGAGCCAGACCATCGTTCCGGTGGTGTCCTGTGCGAGAACCTGATCGATCTCGATCCCGATCTCCTCTCCGGGTTCGAGGTCGCCCTCGACGAGGTGGTCGTCGAGAATCTTTTCCGTGAGCGTCTGTCCCATAACAGCCGGCAGTCGACCGTCTACAACTATAAATCCCGCGTGTTTGAGGTCGGAGATATGATCCTTATACACATAGCTGGTCCTAATTCGATACGAACAGACAGTACCGCAGTGGTGGGGTTTCGGTTCCGCCCTCCGGGATTCGACGGAGTCGCCGACGGGCGGGACCGGGATTCGTTCCACATCACGAGACGGAACGGTTTTGCGGACGGGTCGCACCCACACCGGTATGTTCCGCTCCGGCTCTTTCGTCGCCGAGCACATCGACCCCGTCACCGACGACCAGGTACAGCCGAACGGCGTCGACCTCACCCTCGGCGACGTCCTCGAACCCGCCGCTCCCGGCTACGTCGGTCGGGAGGGCAAGACCGTCGGCGCGCGCGAGTCGATCTCGCCCGTCGACGCCGGCGACGTCGACGCGGACGACGACGTCGTCTCGGGCGCGGACGTCTTCGCGCTCGACCCCGGCGGCTACATCCTCCAGTACGCGGAGACGATCGCGATCCCCGACGGTCACGTCGGCTTCCTCTACCCGCGCTCGACGCTGATGCGGAATTCGTGTATGCTCAACACGGCCGTCTGGGACGCGGGCTACGAGGGCCGTGGCGAGGGGCTGTTGCAGGTCCACCACCCGGTCCGGCTCGAACGCGGCGCGCGCGTGGCCCAGCTCGTCCTCGCGGAGGCGGACCACGCGGGCGTCTACGACGGCGATTACCAGCGCGAGCGGCTCGAAGAGTAGGGTGCGAGCACCGCGGATCTGCGCGGTTCCTCCCGCAGGCGGGTCCGCGAAAATCGGGGGACGAACGGTGGGAGCACTTAAGAACCGACAGGAACCGGGCGTACCCAAAAGCACATTTACGCCCACCTCCAAGTGCGGCTAACTGATGTCCCGGAGTCCGTCGCTCCCAGACCGGCCGCGTCTGGACCTGGATCCAGAGATGTCGGAAGCCGAACGCCTCGCGGCCATCCGCCAGCACTACGAGCGCCTCGTCTCGGTCAACGACGAGCTCGACGAACGCCTCTCGGAGGCGACCGACCGCCAGGAGGAACTGCGGGAGGAAGTCGAGAAGCTCAAGCGCCGCAACGAGACGCTGAAGACCTCCTCGCTGTACCTCGCGACCGTCGAGGAACTGACAGACGACGGCGTCGTGATCAAACAGCACGGCAACAATCAGGAGGTCCTCACTGAGGCGTCGCCGCACCTGGACTCCGAACTGGAGGCCGGCGACCGCGTCGCGATCAACGACTCCTTCGCCATCCAGCAGATCCTCGACGACGAGACCGACTCCCGCGCGCAGGCGATGGAGATCGACGACTCGCCCGAGGTGGCCTACGAGGACATCGGCGGCATCGACGACCAGGTGCGGGAGGTCCGCGAGGCCGTCGAGGACCCGCTGAAGAGCCCCGAGATGTTCGAGGAAGTCGGCGTCGACCCGCCCTCCGGCGTCCTGCTGTACGGCCCTCCGGGCACGGGCAAGACGATGCTTGCGAAGGCCGTCGCCAACGAGACCGACGCGACGTTCATCAAGATGGCTGGCTCCGAGCTCGTCCGGAAGTTCATCGGCGAGGGCTCGCGGCTGGTCCGGGACCTCTTCGACCTCGCGGCCGAGCGCGAGCCCGCGGTGATCTTCATCGACGAGATCGACGCCGTCGCCTCGAAGCGGACGGACTCGAAGACCTCCGGCGACGCGGAGGTCCAGCGGACGATGATGCAGCTGCTCTCGGAGATGGACGGCTTCGAGGAGCGCGGTGAGGTCCGGATTATGGCCGCGACGAACCGCTTCGATATGCTCGACGAGGCGATCCTCCGGCCGGGGCGCTTCGACCGCCTCATCGAGGTCCCCAAGCCCGACGTCGAGGGCCGCGAGCACATCCTCCGGATCCACACCCGCGAGATGAACGTCGCCGACGACGTCGACTTCGGCGAGATCGCGGCGTCGCTGGAGGACTACTCCGGCGCCGACATCGCCGCGCTGGCGACCGAGGCGGGGATGTTCGCCATCCGCGACGGCCGCACCGAGATCCGCCGCGAGGACTTCGACGACGCCTACGAGAAGATCGAGGACGCCGACGAGCAGACGACCATTCCGGGTCCGACGACCTACCAGTACTGAGCTCTGCCGGCTCGCCGGCCCATCGGTCCCGGGCCCGCTCTCGCCGATCTCCGGGAGTCCGGATCGTAACCGCTTATTCTCCGCGGCGTTGCCTTCGGGTATGAACACCATCCGAGTCGTCCGCGGCGTGGGCGATGCGGCCACGAAGATGGCCTCCTACGACGCCGCCCTCGCGGACGCGAACGTCCACAACTACAATCTGGTCCCCGTCTCCTCTGTCGTCCCCGCCGACGCCACCGTCGAGGAGGTCGGCACCGCGCCCGACCTCGGCCCCGCCGGCGAGCGGCTCACCGTCGTCGAGGCCCGCGCGACGACCGGCGGCGTCGGCACCGTCTCGGCGGCGCTCGGCTGGGCGACCGGTCCCGGTCCGGGGCTCTTCTACGAGGCCGCCGGCGAGGACCCCGCGGCCGTCCGCCGGAGCGTCGTCGTCGGGCTCGCATCCGGGCGCGACCTCCGCGAGTGGGAGTTCGTCGACGAGCAGGTGACGGTGACGACCGCCGACGCCGACGGGGAGGGCTACACCACGGCGGTCACCCTCGCGGTGTACGGCGACAGCGAGCCGATCTTCTGAGGGTCGACCGACGCCCGCGGGATCGGACGACGAACGTATTGGGGGTTGCGACGCTTTTATACGGCGTGTCCCCCTACCCGGGACTATTCATCCGATGAACGGAAACAATCCGTACGCGGGCGCGCCCGGCGTCGTGGACGCGGGCAAGCCCGAGGACGTCGACCTCTCGTCAGCGCAGGTACGCCGGCTCCGCAGCGCCGTCGCCGGCATCGTCTCGCGGACGGAGGCGTATCTGCCCGAGGGCTACGCGGTCGGTTCCGAGCTCACCTACGGCGCCAACGGCCCGCAGGCGACCGTCGCCGTCCGTCCCCCCGCGGGTCGCCCGGTCAGCGCGGGCTTTACCCCCGACGAGGAAGACCTCGAATCGGGGCTCACAGACGAGGACCGCGACGAGGTGGCCCGCGGCCTCGCCGCCTCCGCCGCCTTCCAGGTGATGAATACCGTCGGCGACGGCCTCACGCCGACGGCGCGGTAGCTTCGCCCGCGGTCAGAGTCGCTATTTGCCCCAGAACGGGTCGCGCTTTCGGTGTTTGTCGAGGTAGCCCGTCAGCGCCTCCAGCTCGTCGGCGGGGATGTCGTCCGACAGCTCCTGTTCGAGGATCTTCGCGTGCTTCTCGGGGAGCTCGATCCACAGCTCGTCGCCCTCCTCGATCTGGCGGCCCACGGTGGGCCCGTCGATGGCGACCGACACGCGCGTCCCCGAGCGCGCCTCCGAGACGTCCTCGCCCTGCTCTTGGATCCCCGAGAGCTGGCCGACGCGGGTGGGTTCGTTGCCCTCCCACTTCACGACCCGTTGGTTGTTCTTCAGCGTGCCCGAGAGCACCTCGACGCCGACGACCGCGGGGTCCGACTGTCGGAAGACGTGGTCTTCGAGGATGCGGAAGCGACACGGCCGGACGATCTTGTCGAGGACGGTCTCCTGTTGGGCGCGTTCGAGTTCGTCGACGAACTCCTCGTACTCCTCGACGAGCTGGTAGATGACGTCGTCGGCGAACAGCGTCACGTCGCTCTCGTCGAGTTCGTCCTCGGCGTTCGAGAGGACGTCGACGTTGAAGCCGAGGATCGCCTTGTGCTTCGTCTCGTTGGCGGTCGAGGCGACCGCGACGTCGCGGGGCGCGATGTCGCCCACCTCCGCGCGGAGGATGGGGATCTCGACCTCGCGCAGGGCGTTCGCCATCGCCTCCAGGCTGCCGAGCGTGTCGGCCTTGACGACGACGCCCTCCTCCTCGGTCGAGACCTGGATCTCCGCGAGTTCGGCCTCGACCTCCTCGATCACGTCCGCTCTGTCGCGGTCGCGGATCACCCGGATCGGGGCGCCCGCCATCGCGTCGTCGAGTTCGGGCGCGGCGACCTTGATCCCCGCCGCCGCGCGCACCTCGTCGACCTTGTCGAACCGCTTTTCGACGCGGATCTCGGCGTTCGGTCGGGGCTGGAGGAGGGCCCGGACCTCGGTGACGATCGGGCCGTCGACGCCGCCGACGACGATCTCGTCGTCCGCGCGGATGCTCCCGTCGTAGAGGACGACGTCGACGGTCGCGCCGAACCCCCGCTCGTCTTTCACCTCCAGGACCGTCCCCGCGCCGGGGCCGGTGACGTCGATGGCCATCTGCTCTTTCATGTACCGCTGGGAGAGGCCCATCAGGACCGCAAGCAGGTCCGGGACGCCCTCGCTCGTGATCGCCGAGAGGGGCACGACGCCGACGTTCTTCGTGAAGTTCTGGACGCGCCAGTAGAGGTCGGCCGAAAAGCCCTCGTCGGAGAGATCGCCGATGATCTCATAGAGGTTCTCGTCGAGGCGGCCCCGGGCGCCCTCGGACTGCTGTTCGTAGGTGGCCTGGATGGGCGCGCCGTCGTTGGGGTTCCAGCCCGGGGTGGTGTCGATCTTGTTGGCGGCGACGACGAACGGCGTGCCGGTGCGCTGGAGGATCTCCAGCGCCTCGATCGTCTGCGGCTGGAAGCCGTCGTTGACGTCGACGACGACGACCGCGATGTCGGCGAGCGCCCCGCCGCGGGAGCGCAGCGTCGTGAACGAGTGGTGGCCGGGCGTGTCGATGAAGAGGAGCCCGGGAAGGTCGAAGTCGGTCGGATCGACTAGGTCGCCCGCCATCTCCGAGACCGTCTCCAACGGAACGGCGGTCGCGCCGATGTGCTGGGTGATCGCGCCGGCTTCACCCTCGCTCACGGCGGAGCCGCGGATCGTATCCAAGAGCGTCGTCTTGCCGTGGTCGACGTGACCGAGCACGGCGACGATCGGCGTCCGCAGTCCGTCCGCTTCGTCGGCTTCGGCCCCCTCGACGGCGTCGGTGTCAGACATAGAGAATCACCCCGGAGAAGTTCCTTGCCTATAGGTGACTGCTGGACTGTAGTTAAGTCCATCGTGTCCGGGACGTCGGCGACCGAACGCGCGGGCGGTTTCGACGCGTAGATGCCGATGTGCCCGGAGATTCCGTCAGACGCCCCCGTGGAGTTTATGTAGGCGTGCGCAGTATCCTGGGGTATGCCGGACGAACTCGCGGAGAACCTCTCCGGGAAGGAAGTGATGACCTCGAACGGGACGTACATCGGCGTCCTCCACAACATCCAGATGGATCTCAAGACGGGCGCGATCGGCGACCTCTTCGTGTCGCCGTTCGACGACGTCAGCATCGACCAGCACCGCTTCGAGACGACCCAAGACGACGGCGAAGAGAAGTTCAGCATCCCAGTCTCGCGCGTCAAGAGCGTCGACGACTGCGTCGTGGTCCAACAGTAACGCAGGCGAACGGAGATCAGCTCAGATGCAGGTTCTCGATTCTTCGGCGTTCATCCACGAGTACCACACCACAGACGACATCGCGTCCATTCCGATGGTCCGGGAGGAACTGGAAGGCGAGGCCTCCTACCGCTACGACGCCGACGAGGGGTCCGGAATGCACGTCCACATCCCCGCGGCAGGGACCGTCGAGAAGATCCAGCGCGCGGCCCGCGAGACCGGAGACTCCGATACGCTCTCGGAGACCGACGTCCGCCTGCTCGCGGCCGCGTTCGAGCTCGACGCCACGCTCGTCACCGACGACTACGCGATGCAGAACGTCGCCGACCACGTCGACGTCGCGGTGAAGATCATCGCCCGCGAGGGCATCTCCGAGAAGCGCGAGTGGACCTTCCAGTGTCAGGGGTGTGGCCGCGAGTTCGAGGAGAACCGCGACCGCTGTCCCATCTGCGGCACCGAACTGGCGCGGAAGAACCCGGCCTGAGGCGACCGAACGTCGCTTCCGCGACCGCTCACCAGCCGCTGACGACTCCGGTGGTCGTCGCGTAGACGGCGAGGAACTGCACCGTGTTGAAGAGCCCGTGGACCACCGCGGGCACCACGAGGTTCCGGCACTTCTCGTAGACGATCCCGAGGACGCCCCCGAGCACGAGGACCGTCGCGAGCGTCGCCAGGAGGCCCTCCCCCGAGTAGGACGTCAGGTGGACCGCCGCGAACACCGCGCTCGCGGCCGCGACGGCGACGGCGGGGCCGTAGGCCCGTCGGAACAGCCCCTGGACGATCCCCCGGAAGATCAGCTCCTCCATCGGCCCGACCAGCAGGATCGTCACCGGGATCAGATAGAGGAAGTAGACCGGCTGGTCGCTGCCCTGCATCACGATGGTGCTCTCGGCGCCCTCGATCCCGAGCGCCGTGAGGACGCCCGAGACCGCGAGGTAGAGTCCGAGCAGCGCGACGAAGCCGCCCGCGAGCCACTTCGCGTCCGCGCGGGTCGGGAACCGCACCGTGACCAGGTCCGTCTGGTCGGTGACGACGAGGTAGCCGACGCCGGCGACGCCGAAGCCGACGAACTGGAACGCGCTGCGGAGCGCCAGCCCCAGGGCGCCGTCGCGGGCGATACCGGCCGCGTCGATGAGCGGGTAGCCGAGCGACACCGCGACCGACGCCAGCAGCACCACGAGCACGACGACGACGAGTGCGCCCCCGAGCGCGCGGAGGTGCGTCCGCGGGTCCTCAAGCGAGCGGGCGTCAGATGCCATTCTCGACCGCGGCTACGACCGCCCCGCGAATAGGGATACCGATCCGGGGCCGGCTCGCCGTCGCTGTCGTCGCCCGGACGCGCTCCGCTCGCCGACCGACAGCGTATTTCTCCCCGGCGGCGTAGCCACAGTATGGCCGCTCGCTGCCCCGACTGCGACCGCACGCTCGTCTCCGTCGAGGTCCCGCCGGCCCTGCGGGAGTTCGCCCCCGAGGACGCCGCCGTCGTCGGGAGTTGCCCGCGCTGTCTCCGGACGGTCGCGCTTGGCGACGCCGACGTGGATGCGGACGCCGACGTGAATGCCGATACAGATCCGGCCCCCGAGATCCACCACGACGCCGCCGACCTCCCGGACGCCATCCCCGACGGCGACGGCAGCGTCGCGGTCGTGCTCCTCCTCGGCCTGCTCGACGCGCTCGCGACGAACCGGGCGGCGATTCAGGCGCTCGTCGACCACGCCGAGCGCGGCGGCGCCGACGTGTTCCTGACGCTGGACCGACTCGCCGCCGACAGCGACGTCGACCCGCACGCCGATCTGGGGCGTCGCCGCCAGCAGTTGGAGTCGCTGCTCGGGTACTGAGCGGTGGGATCGACTGGAGACTGTCGGTGGCGAGGGGGCCGAAGCCGGAAGTACGGTACACCGCTGCACCGCGAGCGAACGCAGTGAGCGAGCGGGCCGAGGAACCCTCGAAGCGCGGCTCCGCCGCGCTGAGGGGGTGACGATGTGCTTTTGGTGCAGCTTTTGCCGAGGACCGGCATCGCCGGTCCGCAGCGCAAAAGGTGCCGTGTCTAGACGCCGGTCGAGTACCGCAGGATCCCGGCGACGCCGCCGAAGGCGTCGTACAGCTGCTCGCCCTTCTCGAAGTCCGTGGAGATGAACTTGGTCTCGGTGCCGCGCTGCTCGGCGATCTCCATCAGGTGCTCGATCACGTCGTCACGGTCGGTCTTCTCGGCCTCCTCGCCGCACTCGGTACAGACGTGGCCGGGATCGTCGTGACGCTGATCGACCACCTCGTACTGCTCGTGGCCGTTCGGACACTCGTAGACGACGACGTCGGAGCGGAGGTCCTCCGAGAGGAGGAGGCGATCGACCGCGCCCATCATCAGGTTCTTGCGCGTCGGCCCGAACCCGTAGGTGGCCTTCTCGCCGTTGTGGAGCTGTTTGAAGAACTCCTCCATCTGGGCCTTGTCCTTCATCACCTCCTGGTCGGCGAGGACGTCCTGGGCGGCGTCGACGAGGTCGTAGAGGCCGGACTCGTCGGTGTAGGAGACGTCGAACTTCCCGGCGACGAGGTCCTGGAGCTCGTGGTGGAGGTAGTCGCCGTCGAGGAACTCGTCTTTCGTCGGCGAGGGGCCGCCGACCAGGATGCCGTCGATCTCGTGGCGCTTGGCGACCATCAGGTCGTTGGCCATCCCCGCGACCTCCTGGTAGAAGTTGTCGATGGCCTCCAGGCGCAGGCGGGCGAACCGCTGGGCGGACTGACCGCCCTTCCGCTGCTTGCCGGGGACCAGCGACGACGCGGACTTGACGGGCTCAACGCGCTTGCCCTTCAGCCAGCCGACGTTGGCCTCGCGGCGGTCGAGGACGATCAGGCCGAAGAGGCCCTTGTCGGTCAGCATCTCCTCTAGGGGCTCTGTGAGGAAGTTCGAGTCGCAGTGGTAGCGGAACGACTGGATCGGCTCGGGCGGGCTGTCGAGCACCCGGGTCACCATGTCGGTCTGGCCGCCGCCGGCGTCGACCGCGCCGGAGAAGATGACGGTGCCGTTCTCCGGCGGGTAGGTGTCGTAGTAGCGCAGGCGGTCCTTGATCGACGTGAGCGCGTCCTGGACGTTCGTTCTGGTCTGCTTGGACTTGATGTTGGAGGCCTCGGAGTGCTCCTGGGTGACGTGGGCGACGACGTCGGAGATCTGCTTGTCCTCGGGGATATAGATCGTGACGAGCTGCGTGCCGGAACCCTCGTAGTCTTTGAGTTCCTCGATGACCTTCCGAAATTCGTACTTCCGGCGGTCTTCGTTTACTTCTTCGGCGTCGGTACTCATTACCAGTACTAGCCCGGCCGGCGGGTAAGTAACCTGCGACTACGGGCGTGTCCGGCGGCGACCCCCTCGCGGCCGGACCGTCGCGGCGTCGGCCCCCGCCGCGGCGGCGCATTCCCCGGACAGATTTATATCCCCGACGTGGGAGTCTCAGACAGGACTATGGGCCGTGTATACGCAGTCGTCAGCGCGAAAGGGGGGGTCGGCAAGACGACGACGGCGGCGAACCTCGCGGCGGTGCTCGCCGCCGCGGGGTCGGACGTGGCCGTCGTCGACGGGGACCTCGGAATGGCGAACCTCGCGAGCGCGCTCGGCGTCTCCCTCGGCGACGTGACGCTCCACGACGTCCTGGCGGACGACGGCGGAGCGCCGGGCGATTCGGACGGCGCGGGCGGGTCGGAATCCGCCGGCGCAGACGTCGAAGAGGCGATCCACGAGGGGCCGCACGGGATGGCCGTCGTCCCCGGCTCGCCGGACCTCGACGCCTTCTCCCGCGCCGATCCCGAGGGGATGGAGTCGGTCCTGGCGGCGCTTCGCGAGCGCTACGAGTACGTCATCCTCGACACGGGAGCGGGGCTGAGCAACGACACCGTCGTCCCGCTCACCCACGTCGACGAGGCGATCCTGGTGTCGACGCCGACCCGGGACGCCCTCGGCGACACCGACAAGACGCGCCAGGTGGCCGACCGCCTCGACATCCCCGTCGCGGGCGCGGTCCTCACCCGCGCCGCGCCGGCGGACGCGGACTCGGAGGTGGTGGCCGCACACCTCGACGCCGACATCCTCGGGACGGTCCCCGACGCCGCCGAGATCGGGCAGGCCGCGGCGGCCGGCGAGCCGCTGACCACCTTCGCGCCCGGCAGCGACGCCGCGGCGGCGTTCCGCACGCTCGCGGCGACTGTCACGGACGAGGAGATCGACGCCGACGCCGACGCCGGCGCCGGCGCCGGCACCGTCGCTGAGTCGGACGCCGTCGCGTCAGACGCCGCGGAATCGGACGCCGCGGAGCCGGAATCCGACGCGCCGGACGAGGACGTCTCGGTCGACGCCCCCAGCCCCGACGTCGACATCGATCTCGACAGCGAGACCGATGGCGAGACCGACGAGGACTCCCCCGAGGACGCGCTGGCGGAGTACGTCTCCGAGGACGGTGACGACATCGTCGTTGCCGGCTCCCACGAGGCCGATCTCGATCCTGACGCGGTCGACCCCGACGAGGAGGAGACGGCCGCCGCGGCCGACTCCGAGCCGGACTCGGAATCAGCATCGGACGCCGCTCCCGACGCGGCCGAGTCGCCCGCGGCGGTCGACGACGCCGAAGCGCCCCCGTCGGACGAGCCGCTGGTCGAGCCCGCGGACCCCGACGAACTCGACGCTGGCCGCGAGGGCGCCGTCGCAGACGACCCGGACAGCGGCGTGTACACGACGTCGCTGGCGGACGAGGACTCCGAGGGTGACGCGGACGCCGACGGCACCGATTCCGAGGGAGATGCGGACGAAGTCGCCTCGACGAGCGACTCGGCCGCGTCGTCGACCCGATCGGCCGCGAACGGCGACACCGCCGATACCGGAGACGGCGAGAACGGCGACGAGAGCGACGAGAGCGAGGAAGACGACGAGAACGGACGAGGGCTCTTCGGTCGCTTCTTCGGCTGATAGTGATTACTCTCGTCTCTTCCCACTGAACGCCGTCACCGGGGGTGGCGTTCGGCGGGAAACAGTGAGAGTAATCACTATGAGGCGGTCGGGCGTGCCCCTTCCCCGGGCGCCCGCTGTGCGGCCCGAAGCGGGACCTTCTTTTATTCGGGTGCGGTGAGTCGTCGGTATGGCAGAGAAAGATTCGCGCGTTCCCTTCTGGTGGCTCGTCCTGTTCCTACTGCTGGCGCTGGGCGCCGGGGCCGCGGCGGTGTTCGTCGTCGGCGGCTCGCTGGTGGCGGGGACCGTCGGCCCGATCGCGCTCCCGTTCCTGTAAGCGCCGTCCCGGATCCGAGCCGCTCGGCCTCAGCGGAGGGCCGACCGACTCACATCGACTCGGGCGCTTCGATTCCGAGGACGTCGAGGGCGTTCGCGACGGTGTGGCGCGCCGCCTCGACGAGTCCGAGCCGCGCGGCCGAGACCGCCTCGTCGTCGGCGTTGAGCACCGAGCACTCGCGGTAGAAGGTGTTGAACGTCTCCGCGAAATCGCGGGCGAACGTCGCGACGACGTGCGGTTCGAGGTCGTCGGCCGCGCGCTCGATCACCGCGGGGAAGCGCGCGATCTCTTCGATGAGCGCGCGCTCGGCGTCGGTCGTGAGGACCGAGACGTCGGCGGCGGGCTCGATCCCGGCCTCGGCCGCCTCGCTCTCGATCCCGCAGCACCGCGCGTGGACGTACTGGACGTACGGCGCCGACTGCGCCTCGAAGTCCAGCGCGCGCTCCCACTCGAAGGTGATCCCCTTCGTTGGCTGCTTGGAGACGATGTCGTAGCGGACCGCGCCGATCCCGACCTGGCGGGCGATGCGGTCGATGTCGTCCTCGCTCAGGTCGTCGTTGCGGATCCGGGTGTCGAGGCGGTCTTCGACCTCCTCGCGGGCGCGGCGGACCGACTCGTCGAGCAGGTCGTCGAGGTCGACGCCCGTGCCCTCGCGGGTCGACATCCCGCCCTCCGGGAGGTTCACCCACGAGTAGAACGTCTGTCTGAGCTTGTCCGTCTCGTTGCCCAGCACGTCGAGGGCGGCCTCCAGCTGTTCGGCCTGGAGCTTGTGGTCCTCGCCCAGGACCGTCACGGCCTCGTCGTAGTTGTCGAACTTCCACTCGTGGTGGGCGAGGTCGCGGGTGGTGTAGAGGGTGGTGTCGTCCGAGCGGAGGAAGACGAGGTTCTTCTCGATGCCGTACTCCGAGAGGTCCAACTGCCAGGCGTCCTCCTCGTAGACGGCCGCATCGGAGTCTTTCAGCCGCGTGACGACCTCGTCGGCGTCGCCGTTCCGGATGAACTCCGTCTCCTTGACGAACCGGTCGAACTCCGCGGGGAGGCGCTCCAGGGAGGTCCGCATCCCCGAGAGCACCTGATCGACGACGGTCGCGACGCGCTCGAAGGTCGCCTCGTCGCCCGCTTCGAGGCCCTGCATAATCTCGGCGATCTCCGCTTCGGCCTCGGCGACCGCCTCGTCGTCGGCGGATTCGAGGAAGTCGTTGCCCTTCCGGTAGTAGCGCACCAGATCGTAGTCCGCGCGGTCGCGCTCGGGGTCGGGCAGATCCGACTCGTCGAAGGTCTCGTAGGCCCAGGTGAACACCGCGACCTGTCGGCCCGCGTCGTTGACGTAGTAGTGCGTCTCGACGTCGTTGCCGGCGTATTCGAGGAGGCGGGCGACGGCGTCGCCGAAGATGGGGTTCCGCGCGCGGCCGACGTGGACCGGGCCGGTCGGGTTTGCGCTCGTGTGCTCGACGACGACGGACTTGCCCGTCGCGGGGAGTTCGCCGTAGCCGGCGTCCCGGCCGGCGTCGAGGGCGTCGGCGTAGTAGGCCTCGGAGACGTAGAAGTTCACGTACGGGCCCTGCGTGTCGACGCGGTCGACGTACTCGTAGCCGTCGGGGTCGATCTCGCTGGCGACGTCCTCGGCGACGGCCGGCGGGGGCGCGCCGACCTCGCCGGCCAGGCGGAACGCGACGCTCGACGCCAGCGTCGCCGGCATATCCTCCGGGGGCTCTTCGACCCCGAGGTCGTCGGTCGGGAGGTCGAGGGCGGACAGCGCCGATTCGACCGCCGCCTCCACCTCCGAACGGAAGGCTCTGAACAT